>CAWCMR010000013.1:0-700604 GCA_963796685.1 uncultured delta proteobacterium | reverse complement strand
GGGTGGCCTGCATGAATTCATGGCTTGGCCACGCGCCATCCTGACCGATTCGGGCGGCTTCCAGGTCTTCAGCCAGAGCGGCCGACGCACTATCGATGAGGATGGCGTGACTTTCCAGTCGCACGTCGATGGCAGCGCGCAGCGCCTCACGCCGGAGTCCGCCATGGCCATCCAGGTCGCCCTGGGTAGCGACGTGGCCATGGCCTTCGACGAGTGCCCGCCCTCGGACGCGGAGGGAGCGGTGGTTTGCAGCGCCATGGAACGGACCACGCGCTGGGCGCGGCGGTGCCTGGATGCGCCACCCCTGTCCGGCCAATTGCGCTTCGGCATCGTGCAAGGGGGGACGAGCGTGGAGCTTCGCCTGGGGCACCTGGCCGAGATTGGCGCCATGCCCTTCGATGGCCTGGCCCTGGGCGGGCTATCCGTGGGCGAGCCGCCCGAGGTGATGCACGCGGTGGTGGGAGAGGTGGCGCCGAGGATGCCGGTCGAACGGCCTCGCTATCTCATGGGGGTGGGGCGGCCACAGGATTTGCTGGTCGGCATCGCCTCTGGCATCGACATGTTCGATTGCGTGATGCCCACCCGCAACGCCCGCAACGGGCACCTCTTCGTGCCGATGGGGCACCTCAACATCGCCAACACCAGCCACCGGGACGACCCAAAGCCCATCGATGAATCGTGTCCGTGCGAGGCATGCAGGCGCTACAGCTTGGGCTATCTTTCGCACCTGTTCAGATCGAAGGAAATCCTTTATTACCGGCTAGCTACACTGCATAACCTACAGTATTACTTGAATCTAGTTCGGGGCGCCAGACGGGCTATCATCGAAGGGCGTCTAGGCGCCTTTGTCGCTGATCGACTCGGCAGCATGGAATCGGACGGAACCCGCGGGTGACCGTGTCCTTCGCGCGCCGACCCGCACCCAATCGGAGCGATGACGGGTGGTCGTGCACGTAGACGGCTTAGCCTTGGAATGGGGCCTTTAGCCCGGTGCCTCGCGACGTCGCTGAGCTTGTCGCGGGATCATGGTTCAAGTCCGTGGTTGGCAGTGACCGGCCTTTCTGGTAGCGGTGTCTGCATGGCAACCCGAGTGGGAGTGGTTCTTTCAGGCTGCGGCAATGCGGACGGCTCCGAAATCAACGAGGCCGTTCTCACGTCGTACTGGATCGAGCGAGCCGGGGGACGGGCCATCTACATGGCGCCCGATGCCACCCAGACGAGCGTGGTCGACCACCTGACCCGGTCGCCGGACACGGGGGGCGCGCGCCGGGTGATGTCCGAGGCGGCCCGCATCGCGCGCGGCAAGGTGCTCGATATCGTCAGCGTCCAGGACAACGAGCTCGACGCGCTCATCTTTCCCGGGGGCAACGGCGTGGTCACGGTGCTGTCGAACTACGCGGAGAAGGGCGTCATTTGCGAGGTGCACCCCGAGGTCACCCGGTTGCTCAAGGCCATGCTCCTGCGGCGTCGGCCCATGGGATTCATCTGCGTGGCGCCCATCCTGGCGGCGCGCGTGCTGGGCCCTGCGGCAGGGGTGCGTATCACCTTCGGGTCCAAGGCGTGCGAGGAGGCCAAGCACGCGGCGGTGATGGGCGCTGACGTGCGGCCCTGTCCCGAGCGCGAGATCTTGGTCGACCAGAAGAACCGCGTAGTGTCCACGCCGGCCTATATGTACGACGATGCCCGCCTGTCGGACGTGGGCCTGTCCATCGAGCGCCTGGTCCGCCAGGTCATGGCCTTGGCCCGGGATCGCCAGCCGAGGCCTCAGCAGGGGCCTGGCCAGGCTGGGGACCCCAAAGCCGCGACACCCGCTCGGGCACCCGGGGGCGGGGTCGTGGTTCGCCGCCCCGGGAATCGAGGCGGCAGGCGCCCGGCCTAGCCGCTACTCATCTAGACGGCGGTTCTTCTTGATCTGGTCGAGCGCCTTCTGGTACTCGACCTCCCACGTCGCCGTTCCCTCTTCCAGGTTCTTGATGCGGCGGCGCACCTCGGCGTCAATCTCGTCGTCGATCTGCATGTGCTTCCGGAGAATGTCGGTCATCCGCTTGCGCAGGGTCGCGTCGTCCGCAAAGACTTCCTCGACGTGTGGCGACTGCATGAACGACTCGATCATCTGGGTGGTCATCCAGTCGAGTCCTTCGTCGCCCAGCCCGAAGCCCTTTTCGGTCGCGATCTGACGCTTGATCTTGCCGAAGTGCTCGTAGGGAAGATTGCGCTTCTGTAGGAGATCCTTGGCCTTTTCCGTGCACTCCCGTTCGAGGCGCAAGTACTCCTTGAGCACCGCCTGGACATCGAGCTCGGCCTCGCCGCGGTCGAGCACCGACAGCTCGTCGCCATCCATGAGGGCCTTCACGATTTCGGCCGCAATGACTGGGATCTTGCCCGTGTATAAGCGCATTCTCTCCGCGGCTTCTATCGGAGGGCAGGCGGTCAGTCAAGGACGACAGAGCAACATCGTCTTTGTCGCTTTGTCGCGAACGGCCCTTGACAGGAGGCGCGCGGCAAGCAAAATCGCCCGGCGCTTTCGGCGGTTCTTCCGGGATCGATCGATGGCGTACCCTTGGCGGGTTAGCTCAGCTGGTTAGAGCAGGCGTTTCATACGCGCCGGGTCCTCGGTTCGAGTCCGAGATCCGCCACCATCACGTGTTCCGCCGCAGTCCGCATCGGTCCACGGCGCCCAGCAAAATCAGCATCTTAGCGGCGTTTTGACCCCGCCAACGTCCACTTGCGTTCGTTGACAGCCGCTAGCATGTGGGGGCATCCTTGGGGGCAACTCGCCGGCTCGAATTCGAGTTGCCCCCAAAGGAGATGCTTGAAATGCTGACCGACACCGCTTGCAAGAAAGCCAAGCCGAGAGGGAAGCGGACGCGCCTCTACGACACCGGCGGGATGTATCTGGAACTCGCGCCGTCCGGTGGTAAGTGGTGGCGCCTCAAGTACCGCTTCGCTGGCAATGAGAAGCGGCTATCCCTCGGAACGTATCCCGAGGTGCCCCTCGCCGAGGCACGCGAGAAGCGAGACGAGGCACGCAAGCTGCTTCGCGACGGCATCGACCCAAGCGCGCACCGGAAGGTGCTCAAAGCCTCCCGAGCCACCTCGGCGACAAACACCATCAAGAACCTCGCGGAGGAATGGTTGGCGCGGTTCGAGCCCACTTGGGCACCATCGCACACCAGGGGTGTGAAACGGCGACTTGAGAAAGACGTCTATCCTTGGATTGGTTCGCGACCCATTGCGGAGATCACCCCGCCCGAGGTCCTGGCCGTGCTCCGGCGCATAGAAGGGCGAGGGCGCCTTGAAACTGCCCACCGGGTGCGGATCCACCTGTCCATGGTATTCAGATTCGCCATCGCCACCGGGCGCGCGGAACGCGACCCTACGGCAGACCTGCGCGGTGCCCTGCCGGCCTCGAAGGCCAAGCACATGGCCGCTGTGACCGAGCCCGCGAAGCTGGCAGACCTGCTGCGCGTGATATGGGCCTACGACGAGGGCACGCCTATCGTCTCGGCTGCGCTCAAGCTGGCTCCCTTGCTCTTCGTGCGCCCTGGCGAGCTACGCGCGGCCAAGTGGGCCGACATCGACCTGGCCAAGGCAGAGTGGCGCTTCACCGCCAGCAAGACCGGGCAGCCCCACATCGTACCCCTGGCCAAGCAGGCCGTCGCCATCTTGCGCGAGCTGCGCCCGTTGACTGGCCTCTGCCCATATGTATTCCCGAGCCAACGGAGCCGGACCCGGCCGATGTCTGATGCCGCCATTAACGCAGCACTGCGTCGCATGGGTATCGACAAGACGGTGGCGAGCGGCCATGGGTTCCGCGCGACCGCCCGAACTTTGCTCGACGAGATCCTTGGCTATCGCGTCGACCTGATCGAAGCGCAGCTTGCTCACGCGGTCCGCGACCCGAACGGACGCGCCTACAACCGCACGGCGTTCCTGCCCGAGCGCAAGGCCATGATGCAGCGGTGGGCGGACTACCTCGGCACGCTCGCCGCCGGGGACTTCACCCTGCCCGTCGTGCAACCGATGCCAGGCGCGGGGGGCAAGTGACCAAGGGGGCTCGCGCGAGGCTGGAGCAGTTTCGGCACTACCCGTGGAAGTCCCGTTCGCTCACCGGAAAAGCGGCCCAGGGCGAGACAGACCAGAACGAGCTATTAGCCGCCGTCGCCGGCCTATTCGAGCACGCGCCGCCCGCTGGCGTAGAGAACGAGTCCAGTACGTTCGTCGCTGCCGTCGCCGAAGAGTTTCGCGACGAGCTTCCTTCTGACGTGGTGGCGCGCATAGATGCCGGGGATGACCATTCAATCGTCCAGGACTACGAGCGTCGACTGCAACGTGCGCTGGCACGGTCCAGAAACCATAACGAGCCGGCGGCGGTGAGGCTTCTCTGTGCGCTGCAAGCGTTGGGCATGCAATCGGGGAAGGCGCACGATCGCATGAAGCCGTGGCACGAGCGGGACCGTCAGGAGAGTACCGACCCGGACAAGCGACTCTTTCACCTGGGTTTGTTCGTGGACGAGTGCTGCCTTCGGGCTTCGGACGCGAAGGTCAGGGTCAGCGACCTCCACGCCGCCTATCTCGAATGGCACCAGGCGCACAAGGCGAAGCCGTGCTCGGGCGAACGGGGCAAAGGGAAGGAGGGCATCTGCGACCCCTGCGGACCGTTCGACGATGCGAAGATGTCCGAGCACCTCTGCGACGGGGCTGGGATCACGAGTAGCAAGGGCGCGGCAAACAAGGCGCGGCTATACGGCATCGCCCTTCGCGTCCCGAAGCCCAGTTAGCCGTCCACTCCAATTTTCTGCCGGGCGCTGGGCACCGCCCACGCTTGAGCATGGTCCAAAAACAAACCACCAGCGGAACCGCGGTCCTGCTCGGCCACGAACTCGTCGACCTTCGGGCGTTCTCTGCCCAAGTGGGCAGTCGCACTGCTGCCCGCCTAATCGGCCTGAATCGCGGCACCCTGGCGCGCGCCATGCGCGGGGAACCGCTACGCCCCGCTAGCCGCATGTGCCTCGAACTCGCGCTGTCCACATGGCGCGCTCGTCAGTACATGTCACTGCTGGCCACGCTCGAAGCAGGGCGGCTATGACCGGCAGCGCCACCACGGCCGAGCCTCTGCGCCTGCTGCGGCTGCCCGACGTGATCGCGCGCGTGGGACTGCGCCGGACTGCGATCTACGATGCCGTCCAGAGAGGCACGTTCCCGGCGCCGATTCATCTCGGGCGACGCTGCGTTGCCTGGCCGAGCGACGCCATCGACGAATGGATCGCGGCGCGCATCGTCGCGTCGCGAGGTGGACGGTGAGCCGGTTCGACGCCGAGTTCGCAATCGCCGCGGCACATACGCGGGCGCAAATCGCTGGGATATGGAGTCCTCGAAAAAGGAGTGACTCGCACGAGCCACGGCACAAGGGGGAACTGCCATCGATCCCCGAAGGCGCCGCGAGGGCAGCGCTCCGGCCGCCCCGCATGGTTGATGCCGCCTTGGAACTAGCGGCGCGAGGACTCCATGTCCTGGCCTGTCGCCCGCGCGAGAAACTGCCGCTGACGGCGCACGGCCTGCGTGACGCGACCACGGACGCAGCGACGATCGTCCGGTGGTGGACAGCCACACCCGCCGCGAACGTCGGCATCGCCATGGCTGCGTCTGCGCTGGTCGCCATCGACGTAGACCCACGGCACGGCGGCAATGAGACACTGAAGGCACTCGTCGCCGAGCTGGGACTGCTGCCCGAAACAGTCGAGGCGCGGACTGGCGGCCCCGACGGCGGTCGACATCTAGTGTTCCGCGCGCCGCCCGGCGCAGAGTTCTGTGGCCAGCTCGGCCCTGGTCTGGACATCCGTCATCACGCCTACGTCCTGGTCGCGCCGTCGATCCATCCGTCAGGTGGTATCTATCAGTGGGTCCGGAGTCCGCTCGATCATGCGCTAGCCGACTTGCCGCCAAAGTGGCAAGCCGCGATGGCCAAAGGACGCTCGCCGTCGACCACCAGCCTGCCCACCCCGCCCGTGATGCCGCCGGCACAGTCCTCCACTCATGGCGCACATGCCGCCATCGTCGCAGCCGTCGATAGGATACGGCAGACGCCCGAGGGCGCGCGTAACCAAACGTTGAACGATGAGACCTATCGCCTGGCACAGCGACATGCGACCGGCGAGCTACCCGACGCACGGCCAGAACTCCTCTCTGCGGCCATCGCGTGCGGCCTGCCCAAAAGCGAAACGCAAAAGACCATCGCAAGCGCGTGGGGCGCGGGCCTGAAGGCACCACGGGGCGCGGCCGACTACATGCGCACAGAACAGGGCGCCTCTGAATTCTTCGCTGACCTGGTTCGCGGATCTGCGTGCTACGTCACTCAGTGGGGATGCTGGATCGTATGGACCGGCAAGGTGTGGGAACGCGATTCGCGCGGTCTGCGGATGCTCGCTCGTACCAAAGAGGTGGCGGGCGCGTATCTTGTGGCTGCACAAGCAGCGGTGCAGGCCAACGACCCACGCGCGCAGGAACTGACCAAGTTCGCCATGGCAGCTCAGCGGCTCCATTTTCGCGAGTCTGTTCTTTCAGGCGCACGCGCCGAGCCTGGCATTGCTGTTTCAGCGGACGTGCTCGACAAGCACGTCTATCTCCTGAATTTCCAGAACGGCACGTTCGATCTCGACGCTGACGTGTTCCGCGAGCACCGCAAGTCGGATCTGCTGACCATGATCCTGAGATCGCGACTACGACCCCGCCGCGAAATGTCCTGGGTACCAGGTTTTTCAGACGGAGGTATTGCCCAACGCGGCCACACGAGCCTGCATGCATCGGTGGAAGGGCTACACCCTTTCGGGCGTCACAACCGAACAGAAGATGATCAACAAGGTCGGCCAAGGGGCCAACGGCAAATCTGTCGACAACCAGATCGATCTCGCCGTCCTGGGCCCCTACGCGCTTTCGGCGACGAGCGATCAATTTGTGGAGTCTCAGCACTCGAAGACCTTTACCGGCTTGATCGATGCCCAAGGGAAGCGCCTGCTGGCTGCAACGGAAACCCCGCAAGACAAGTTCATGGACACCACTCTCGTGAAGCTCCTAACGGGTGAGGATGCGATCAAGGATCGGCGCCTCTACTGCGAGCACGAGACATTCCCCAACACAGCCAAAGTCACCATTTCTGGCAACCACAAACTTCGTTTGCGGGAGACGGGCACCGCGATCCGAAGGCGCATCGTCATGTTCGAGTACACCCAAACATTCTTGGACGGGCAGTGCGACCCGAACTTGTTCGAGAAGCTGAAGGCCGAGCTACCCGGCATCACAAACTACTTCATCGAAGGCTTCCGCGCGTGGCGCAAACAAGGTTTGAACGTGCCAGTCGAGATCCGGGCCGCGTCGGATGCCTATGTTGATGCGAACGACGTGATCGGCCCCTTCTTCGAGGAGCATTGCGAATTCGGCCCCAAGTTCACAGTGACTCGCCAAGCGCTACGTGCGCGGTACGAATCTTGGACGCGTAGCGAGGGCTTCGCATACCCCCTCGGGCCGCAGGCTTTTTCGGCGAAGTTGCAGGATCGGGGCGTGGTCGAGGGCCCGCGCCAGGTCGTGGACAACGTGCGGGACAGGACCTGGCTCGGTATCCGATTTCGTCAGGCAGTGGTCGAAGGTCGACGGTTGAAGCCCCTTGGTCGGCGCCCCACAGTCGGCGCCCCACGGTTGAAAAGGAAGAAGTTCTAATGCACCACACGAAAAGTCGCGTGGCCACGATGGCCAGAGTGGCCAGCACTTCCATAAACTCCTCTCGCGAGAAGTCGTGTAAGGGACTTTATGAAACCTCTGGCCACTCTGGCCACTCTGGCCAACCAGACCTGACCCACCGTGGCTCCCCTTGGGCAGCCGCGCGCGCGCAGCGGCGCTTCGTGAACGAGTTCATGGCCCGGTGGGTTCGCGGCCTTCCGAGACTTCCCGGTTTTGCCCGTGGCGAAACACGTGGTCGCGTCCAGCTTCGTCTTGAGGCTGATCTTCGAGGTGAAGCGCCGATCGTGGCCAGCGCGATGGAGTGGGAAGCGTACAACCTGCTCGCCGCTGCTTGTAGCTGCGCGTTCGACTGTTACGTGCGAGCGAAAGCGAGGTTGCGACCATGACCAAGAACTTGTCCGATTCTGGCCGTTCTGGCGACGATGAAGGATCGGCGGCGAACGAGGCCAAGCCGCTTTCCCCCCGTGAACTACGCTTCGTGCAAGCGCTGGCTTCCGGCAAGACACTGGCGCAAGCGTCGCAGGCGGTCGGCATCTCCCCACGCTCTGGCCGGAGGTGGCGAAGCACTCCACGAGTTGCAACGGCCTTGCGCGAAGCCCTGCAAGAACAGGTAGGCCAGTGCAAGGCCGTGCTTGCGAGTGGTGCGGCGCGCGCAGCTCGAAGCCTGGTACGCATGACTGATGGTAAGGGAACCGCGGTTCGAGTGGCCGCCTCGAAAGCGGTGGTCGACAACGCGATCAAGACAGTCGAAATTGATGAACTACAGGCGAAGGTTGCGGACCTTGAAGCCACGCTCGCGACCCTCACACAGGATGGCGTTCAACCATGAGTCTCCAATCCTTGCGCCGGCGGCTCCTCGACCTCAAGGCCAAGGTCCCGGCACTGGGCAAGGTTCGCCCTGTGCTGTTGACGGTCTGGGAAGCGCTCGGTGGCCGCAAGCCAGTGCGATTACCTGACTGGCTTCCGCAAGCCGAGCCGCAATCCGTGAGGCCGCCCATCTTCGCTCCGCGCGGACGAGGTCAACGGCCCGTAGGCCAGCGCCAGCTCCGCGAGATCAGAATCATTCTGGTCGATGCTTCCACGGCCAGCTCCTACGGCTCGAAGATCGAGTCGGCCCCGGCGACAGACGAGGACGCATCATGATGAATTTCCAAGTTCCCCCGCGACGTACAGGCGCAGGTTTTGGGTTTCCTGCGTGCCGCCGCCGGTCTGACCATGGCCTGCCAGCGATCTGCGTGTCGCGGGGGAATTTCTATTTTCACTCCCGGCGTCGTGTTGCCGCGTACTTCGTCGCGCGGTGCTGCCATTCGCCAGCGGACCAAGCGCGCGCCGGGGGTGATCTCTTCCACCAAGCGAAAGGACCTTTGCCCCATGAGCGACCCTATTAGGCCCGTGTTCCGAATCGCCGAGCTGCGGACGGGGTTGGCCCGCCCTGGTGTGGTGCCTGGAACCATACAGGACCCCGACAGCGACGAGCTTGGCCTTGTCGGCACTGTCGTCAGGCTCAAGATTCTCATTGGGCCCGATGCTTTGGCGCCAGACCTCCAGGTCATGGAGCAGCTACACGACATCGGCTTCCCGCCCGAGATGATCGCATCCGTGCTCGCTGAGTTTGATCGCATGCAGGCGGCCGACGCCTCGACACCAATCGACGCTTGAACCACCGACACCGACACCGAAACCGAAACCGAAACCCGAAACCCGAAACCTCGAACAAAGGAAAGACCCATGACCAACCCAACCGTATTCGTTCACGACATCGTCACCCCCTCACTCGGTGAAGCGCTCGCCGCTGTCCGGAACGCGGGCGCCGCCGCCAATTCCTCTGTCGACGCGCTGGAACCGCTGGAGGACGCCCTTGTGGACGACGGGCTTGAGAGCATCGTCGCGCCACCCGGCGCCGGCATTCAAAACCCCTTGAGCGCGCGCGATCAATTCATTGGCCGGCTCTGCCGCGGGGAATTGGCAGACGAGCCCGCGCCTGTTGTCGACGTGCAAGACGGTCCGGTCGTCGTCAACGGCACCAAGTACGTCGGTCGTGATGCGATGATTGCCAAGGTGAATGATCCCGCCGCTCACGCCGCTCACGCCGCGCCTCTGCCCGGTGGGTGTGAGGGGATGATCGCGCGTATCAACTCAAACTCGGGCAAGTAACCAACCAAACAACGGACGAACCCCTACAACTGGAGAGTGGGATCATGACCTCAGTAACGAAGCCAGATCGCTGGCGAGACCCGACCTTGGCGCGAGAGTCGCTTGCGATCCGCGCAGGCTACTGGCGCTACCCTACGGACAGTGAGCTGCCGGCACTTGTCGATCAGCTCGCCAAGTTGATTGGGCGCGAGAGCAAGCTGGCGAGCTGGCAGAGGCGCCTAGCGATTTTCACCAGCGACGGGCAAACGCCGCTCCTCGTGGTGAATGCGCCAGCCATCGTAACCAGCGAATTCGCCGGGGACCACATGAGCCCCTGGACGAACCCGCGCACGTCCGAGACCGTGCAGCTCGTTTTTCCACTCGCCGACGGCGTGGAGCTTCTGGCCAGCCCGCACAACCCGGAGCTTGAAATCGAGCGACGAGCGCAGCTCTGCGCGAAGCACGCCGAGGAAGAGCGGCGCAAGCGCGAGGAAGCGACGAAGGTCGCCAAGGCTGCGCAAGAGCAAGCCGAGGCCCTGGCCAAAGAGCGCACGGCCTTTCGTGCGGACGATTGGGAACAGAAGCTGTCCGACGATCACAGGGTGCTGCTTGCCCTGGCGGTGGCCATCGAAGGTCACGCGCCCAAGGTCGCCTCCGGAATTCGCGCCACCGTCAAAGCCGCGCTCGCCGGCCCCCTGCCGTTCCCACGGGTGACGTGGTGGGATGGCGTAGACTGGCCAAAGCCCAAGAAGGGTGCTCCCCGCGTAGCGTGGGGCATGCACGGCAGCGCGGCCAAGGTCATCGCCTCGATCCCGCCGGACAAGCTCCAACTGCTGCGCATCAGGCACGGATTCGACAATGACCAGGCCGTGGCCGCCGCGTGGGTGAACATGCAGGAGATGGACGCTGCAACAGACAGCGCGCGCGGGCCGTAGCCAGCGAGACAGGTGAAGGCTATTACCGCGAGGTTGTTCCGGATAGTCAGAAATCCCAGGTTGATCCGCAGTTGCCGCAGTGGGCCTGCGTGCACCCTTGCTTGCGCGAGAGCCCCGTAGCCAGGAGGGAAAGCCCACCTGTCAACAGAGCACCCGTCGCCTTAGCCCCGCTGATTCCCGCCTTCCGCTCGACGTGCTGCGTGCTCACCTGGCCTTTGGTCTGGCAATGCGGGCAAACAAGTGTGGGGTTTTTAGACACCCCCGCCAGCTTGTTCAATTCGTCCTTCACGCTCTCCCAGAATCCCTTTTTCTCGCTCATTACGTCCCTCCATGTGGGCAGCCGAATCGAGAATCAGATCCCCGAACGATTGTCGACCCGAGCGGTGCAGTCTGTCAACCAGCGCGGCTAGCCGTAACCTAGCTGCACAGTATAGCGTGCAACATGGTACACTTGAGGCCGTGAACCTTTCCATCGAGATACCAGAGGCGACCCTTCGGGCGCTGGGGCCTTCTCTTTCCGAGGCAGCGGGCACGATGCGCCTTGCGCTGGCCATGAAGCTACACGAGCTGGGGCACTTGTCGTCCGGCGCCGCGGCTGAGCTGGCGGGCATTACCAGGGTCGAGTTCCTGTACAGGATGGGGGAGTTCGGTGTCGATGCGTTCCGCATGACGCCCGAGGAATTCGACCGAGACTTGGTTACACTGCGCCGGTCGCTTGGCTGACCACATCGTCGACACCTCGCCTCTGTGCTACCTGCACCGCGCGGGCATTCTGCACGTGCTGCCCGCCATCTTCGGCCGTGTGATCGTTCCCGGCCAGGTGGTGGCCGAGCTGAGCGCCGGCCGTGAGCACGGCCACGATCTTCCTGAACCGCTCTTCCTGCCCTGGGCAGACGTGCGAACGGTGTTGCCTCTGTCGCCCGAGTTGGAGTCGTTCGGCCGTCTCGATGCAGGTGAGCGCGCGGTGCTGACTTTGGCGCTGGCGATGCCTGGCTCGGTGGCCATCATCGACGATTTGCCCGCCAGAAGGGTGGCGAAGAGCCTCGGCGTGAATGTCACGGGTACCCTGCACGTGATCGTGGTCGCCAAACAGCGCGGCCTCGTGCCAGCAGTGCGCCCGCTGCTAGATCGCCTGCAAGAACTGAAGTTTCGGGTGTCTGCGGACCTTCTCGATCACGTCCTGGCTTTGGCGGACGAAGGGTAGTGTGTGGCACCCGTAGGCGGGGCCAAGGGGCAAAGGTCTGGGGGCAACTATGGGGGCCACTAACCAGGCGCATCGATGGAAATGCGAGTTGTTTCAGTTCGTTGCGGCTTCAGTTCGATGGCGAGATCCGCCACCCACCCCTACTTGGTCGCGAGCCTGCTGCAGAGCTCGTCCCAGTCCGGGCCGGCCGAGGTCACCAGGATACCCGCACGCGCCGTGAAGCGGGGATCGACGTTCTCGGCGGTGCTGCAGTGGACGATGATGCCCGAAACCTTGATCTCCTCGGGCGGGTCGTCGAGCTGAACCGTGACGTGGATCCGGGTTCCAACCGGTCGAGCGTCGGGCATGACCAGGAGCATGCCACGACCGCTGGCGTTGACGATGCGCGAATGCATTCCTGGACCATGCATGTCCAAACGAATGAGCGCGGTGGCATCAAGCGCCATCCGCGGTCCATCCCAGCGTCGGTCGATCTCAGTCAGGAAGGCTTCTCCGGTAGCTCGGCCGCTACTGCTTTGGGGAGCTTTCCGCAGGTTTGGCGCCACCCCGCGATGCCGCATCTGCCGCCGCCGCCGCCGCCGCCGTGTCCGCGTTCGCGGGCAGGGCGGGCACCGCCGCCGAGCTTCCGCTCTCTTGCGCAACGGGAAGGTCAGGGCCGCCTTCGGGATTGCGTTCCCATTTGTCCACACGGCCGGAACCGGTGGTGTCGTAGCCGACGCGATCCAAACGCCCGTTTTCGTAGTATTGCCACTCGTCGATCTTGCCGTTGCCGGTGCGGTCGCGTTCCACGCGCACCAGCTTGCCACCCTCGTAGAACTCGAAGTAGTCCGGTTTTCCGTCGAAGTTCATGTCCTTTTCGGCCCGGACCTTCTTGCCATCTTGGTAAAACGTCCGGCCGTTGAACTTTCCACTGTAGTCCATGGAGTACTCGTCCATGAACAGCTGGCCGTCAGGACCGTAGTACTGGACAAGGTCGATCTTGCCGTCGAAGTCGAGGTCGGTCTGCTTGCACACCAGCTCTTGCACCGTGTGCCCGTCTTGGGTCACCGACTGGAAGAGCTTGATCACGTCGGGCTTGCCGTCCCCGTTCGCGTCCAAGGACACCACCTGTTTACCCTTGTCGTCGCAGCGTGAACGATCGAACTTGGCCCCGAAGTCGGTCGGAGAAACCTTCATGTCCAGGCCCGAATCGGCCGGTCTTTGCTGTCCGCCGCAGGCAGGGACGAGGGCAAGAATACAGAGGTCGAAGCACAAAAAACGCCCGAAGCTCGCGCTGGCGCGGCCGGGAGAAGGTGGCAGAGGATCCATGACCGGTAGGCTAGGCCAAGTGAGCATTTGCGGCAAGTGCCAGTCACTTGTCATCCTTGATGATTCGATCGCGTCGACGCGGGCCTTCCCACGTCGGCGGGTGCGTCAGGCCGATCCCACATTGACTATCGACATATGGTCATGCATGGTCCTGCCATGGCACGGAACAAAATTTCGACGACCGTGTACATCACTCCGGAACAGAATGAGCAGCTCAAGCTCCTGCACCACAAAACCAAGGTGCCGGTCGCGGAATATATTCGTCAAGGAATCGATTTGGTGTTGGAGAGGGAAAAGGGGCATCTTCCCGGGCAACTCACTCTCGACGTCATTCGCAAGTAGCCACCGGAAGCAGCCACGCAAGCAGGCAAGCCAGAGCCTATGAAGGTTTAGTGAAGTGCCGACCCCGACCCACCTGATTCGCAATTTTTCCGTCATCGCCCACATCGACCACGGCAAATCGACCCTGGCCGACCGCCTGATCGAATTCACCGGCGCGCTTACCCAGCGCGAGCAGAAGGATCAGTTCCTCGACAGCATGGACCTCGAGCGCGAGCGCGGCATCACCATCAAGGCGGCCACGGTCAGGCTTTCCTACCAGGCGCAGGACGGAAAGACCTACGAGCTCAACCTCATCGATACGCCGGGGCATGTGGACTTTCACTACGAGGTGTCGCGCTCGCTGGCCGCGTGCGAGGGCGCGCTCTTGGTGGTGGACGCTTCGCAGGGTGTGGAGGCGCAAACCCTGGCCAACGTGTACATGGCCACGGAGAACAACCTCGCCATCGTTCCCGTCATCAACAAGATCGATCTGCCGTCCGCGGATCCGGAAAATGCCAAGCGCCAGATCGAGGAGGTCATCGGCATCGACGCGTCAGGCGCCATCCTGGCGTCGGCCAAGGATGGCCGCGGCATCGAAGAGATTTTGGAGGCCGTGGTGGCGCGCATCCCGCCGCCGGTCGGGGACGCGCAAAGACCGCTCAAGGTGCTGCTACTCGACAGCTGGTACGACAGCTATCGTGGCGTGGTGCTGCTGGTGCGCGTGGTCGACGGCGGCTTGCGCGCGAAGCAGAAGATCCGCCTGCTCGCCGCCGGGCGCGATTACGAGATCGTCGGGCTGGGGGCTTTCGCGCCCTTCCCCAAGGAGATCGACGAGCTGGGGCCGGGCGAGGTGGGCTTCATCACGGCGGCCATCAAGGAAGTGGCGGACGCGCGCGTGGGCGACACCATCACCGAGGCGAGCAGGCCCTGCGAGAAGGCGCTGCCCGGCTTTCAGCCCGCCAAGCCCATGGTGTTCGCGGGCATCTTCCCGACCGATCCGGCACGCTACGAGGATCTGCGCGACGCCCTCGACAAGCTTCGCCTCAACGACGCCTCGTTCAGCCGCGAGCCCGAGGTGTCGGCCGCGCTCGGATTCGGCTTTCGCTGTGGGTTCCTCGGCCTGCTGCACATGGAGATCGTGCAGGAGCGACTGGAACGGGAATACGATCTCGATCTCATCACCACGGCACCCACGGTGCGCTTTCAGGTCGTGCGTCGCGATGGCAGCATCCTCGAGCTCGACAACCCGGCCAAGTTTCCCTCCGAGGGAGACATCGAACGCATCGAAGAGCCCATCATCGGCGCGACCATCCACACGCCGCCCGAATTCGTGGGCGGCCTCATCAAGTTGTGCGAGGAGCGGCGCGGAACGCAGACCGGTCTCAGCTACGCCGGCGAACGCCGGGTGATCATCCGCTACGACGTGCCGCTGACCGAGGTGGTCTTCGGCTTCTACGACCGCATGAAGTCCATCTCGCGCGGCTACGCATCGCTGGACTACGAGCCCAAGGGCTATCGCGCCGCCGATCTTTGCCGCCTGGACCTGCTGGTCAACGGCGACCGCGTCGACTCGCTGTCGGCCATCGTCCATCGCGACACCTCGTACATCAAGGGCCGCGACCTGTGCATCAAGATGAAGGAGCTCATCCCCATGCAGCAGTTCGAGGTCGCCATCCAGGCCTCCATCGGATCGCGCGTGATCGCCAAAACGGTGGTCAAGGCCCTGCGCAAGAACGTGACCGCGAAGTGCTATGGTGGCGATATCTCCCGCAAACGAAAACTTCTCGAGCGTCAGAAGGAAGGCAAGAAGCGCATGAAACAGGTTGGCAATGTGGAAATTCCGCAAGAAGCTTTCCTCGCCATTCTGAAGGTGGACTGATCATGTTGCTCGGCATTTGGGGATCTTGGCGCGCGCACCGGCAGTGGCGTCACGCCAGCGCCGAAGCCAAACAGTTGGTGGGCGAGGCCAAGCGGATTTTGAGGAAGAAGCGCTACCGCATTCCCGAGTCGGTCGTGTCCACCATGACGGCGGCCGTGGACGAGGTCGAGGCGGCTCGCAAGGGCAAGGAGCTCGATCGGCTTCGCCAGGCCATCACGGACATCGACAGCAAGATGGACGAGCACGTGGCCTTCGCGCGCAAGTCGGCGACGCGGCAATACGCAGAGTCCATCGGTCTGGCGCTGGGTGTGGCGTTGTTTCTGCGCGCCTTCGTGGTCGAGGCCTTTCAGATTCCGTCAGGCTCGATGATCCCGACCTTGGATGTCGGCGATCACATCTTCGTCTCCAAGTTCGCCTACTCCATCGGTATTCCGTTCACCAACACCAAGATCGTCAAGCTGGGCAAGCCCAAGCGTGGCGACGTCATCGTGTTCAAGTACCCGCCCGACCAAAGCATCGACTACATCAAGCGGGTGATGGGGTTGCCGGGCGAGACCTTGCAGGTTCGCCACGACGAGGTCTTCATCAACGGACGCCCCTTGGCGCGCGAACGATTGAACGTGCCCTGCTTGACCAACGATAGCCGGGACTTCGAGAGCGACGAGGAGCGCCACCCTTGCGAGGTGTGGCTGGAGCACCTCGGGAACAAAACGCACCAAGTCCATCAAGAGCCGATGCGATCGATGTCGTCCGATTTCGGACCGGTGACGATTCCCCCGGGGAGCTACTTCGCCATGGGCGACAACCGCGACAACTCGAAGGATTCCCGGGTGTGGGGCTTCGTACCCTTCGATCTCATCAAGGGGCGCGCGCTCATCATCTGGTGGTCGCGCGATCCCTCGCGCGGTGGACTCTCACCCTCGGGCATCGTCGACTGGTTCGAGTCCATTCGCTGGAACCGGTTCTTCCAGCGCATCCAATGAACCCTACGCGGTCTTGATGCTGGCCGCGGTCTCCAGCTTCAGCTCTTCCACGGCCATCTCACGCATCTTGTACTTCTGGATCTTGCCCGTGACGGTCATGGGGAAGGCCTCGACGAACTTCCAGTAGCGCGGGATCTTGTAGGTGGCGATCTTGCCCTTACAGAATGCGCGCAGATCTTCGCCGGAGAGACTCGCCCCCGGACGCAGCTTGATCCATGCCATGACCTCTTCACCGTACTTGGCGTCGGGTACGCCGATCACTTGAACGTCGGCGACCTCGGGCTTGGTGTACAGGAACTCCTCGACTTCGCGGGGGTAGATGTTTTCGCCACCGCGCATGACCATGTCCTTGATCCGCCCCACGATGTTCACGTAGCCGTCGTCGTCCATCGTGGCCAGGTCGCCCGAGTGCATCCAGCGCGCGCTGTCGATGGCTTGTCGGGTCGAGTGCAGGTCGTCCCAGTAGCCCAGCATGACGGAATAGCCGCGGGTGCAGAGCTCGCCCACGGTGCCGCGGGGGACGACGTGACCGGTGGATGGATCCACGAGCTTGATTTCCTGGTTCGGGTGGACGCAGCCCACGGTGGCCACGCGCTTCTCCAGAGGATCGTCGACCTTGCTTTGCGTGGACACGGGCGAGGTCTCGGTCATGCCGTAGCAGATGGTGATCTCCGGCATGTGCATGTCTTTCTGTACCCGCTTCATGACTTCGATGGGGCAGGGCGAGCCGGCCATGATGCCGGTGCGCAGGCTGGCGAAGTCGGTCTTGGCGAAGCTCGCGTGCTCGGTCTCGGCGATGAACATGGTGGGCACGCCGTAGAGCGAAGTGCAGTGCTCTTTCTCGACGGTGGCCAGCACCGCGGCCGGGTCGAAGGCCTCGCCGGGATAGATCATGCACGCGCCGTGGCTGGTGGCCGCCAGGTTGCCCATGACTTGGCCAAAGCAGTGGTACAGAGGCACGGGGATGCAGATGCGATCCTTCTCGCTGTATTTCAGGATGCGGCCGACGAAGTAGCCGTTGTTCAGGATGTTGTGGTGGGACAGGGTCGCGCCCTTGGGGAACCCCGTGGTGCCGCTGGTGTACTGGATGTCGATGGGATCGTCGGGATCCAGGGTTTGCTCGCGCAGATGAAGGTCCTCCTCGGAGACGTGCTTGGCGTCCTCCTTGAGCTCGCCCCATTCGTCGTCGATGACGATGGCCTTGATGTGTTCGGGCAAGCGCCCCTCCACGTCGCGGAACATGGACACGTAGTCGGTGTGGCGGAACCCGCGCGCCAGGATGAGCAGCGAGCAGCCCGATTGCTTGAGCACGTGCTCGAGCTCGTGGCTGCGGTAGGCCGGGTTGATGTTGACCATGATGGCGCCGATGCGCGAGGTGGCATACTGGGTGACGGCCCACTCGAAGCGGTTGGGCGACCACAGCCCAACGCGTTCTCCCTTCTTCACCCCTCGGGCCATGAGGGCGCGACCGATCACGCCGGTCTGGTCCCAGAATTCGCGGTAGGTGGCGCGGTAGTTCTGGTGGCACGAAACCAGCGCCTCGCGATCGCCGAACTTTTGGACCGTGCGCCGCAAGTTCCCGCCGATGGTATCGCCCAGCAGGGGCACGGAGGTAATCCCGTGGGAGTAGGAGGGCTGCATGGGCAATATGGTAGTGCCGAGGGGAGGCGGCTATCAAGCGTTTCAGGGCCGAATTACGGGGGGATGTAGGCAATCGGGGAGAGCGGCCGCTCGGGTTCGGCCCCTCCCCGCCACCCTCCGCCCCGCTCGCTTCGCTCGGCCTCAGCGGGCTATCGCCGGGGACGCCCCCTCGGCGGCCGCATGCCAACGGCCGCGCTCCGCGCGTCCATGGCACGCTCGGCAGCCGGGTCCTTACGCGACCGGTGTGATGGGAACCCTGACCTGAAACACCTCGCCCCGCGTAGCGAAGCGAAGCGGGGAGGTGCGTCCGGCATGGACGCAGAACAAGAGGTGAAGCCATGAAATAGCCAAGTCCTCTGGGGACCCTGACGGAGGGAACCTCCCACCTACGAGACAAGGGCGCCGGTCTGGAGCACCAGGCCAGACGGGCCGCAAGGCCCGTCTCCCGCGAGGAGGTGTCTGGTGGAAGTCTATGGTGCAGCGCCGAACCGAACGAAAGTGAAGCGCCGTAAGGCGTGGGTACCGCTGGGCAAGCTGGCCTTCGGCGGCAAAGCCCAATATTCGTCGGGCGGCCCGCGTAGTGGCGACGGAGTCGGTGCGAAGTTCTGCGTTCTTACCCGGAGAGACCTCTTGGCCTCCGCGGCGAGGAATCGCAAGCGGAATTCATCGAGAACGAAAGGACGAGATGAAGAAGGGACAAGAGGAGTCGGATGGTCGCGTAATACCGGAAGGCCGGCGAAAGCCGGTTCCAACCGCCAGAAGGCGGGGAGGGAAGGCGACCACGGCCAGCAAAGAGGCAAGGCAGCTCGGACTGTTTCCCGAGACAGCCGACAACCCGAAAGGGACCACCGCCCAAGCGGATCCGGGCCAACCCGTGCCTGCGCGGAGCGAGGTGCCGAAGTCGGGGAACGAGGAAGAGAGGACCTTGCCGCCCATGACGATGGAGGAGGTAGCGAGCGAAGGAAACCTGAAAAGAGCGTTCGAGCAAGTGAAGGCCAACAAAGGCGCACCTGGACCGGACCGGCAAAGCGTGGGGGAAGTGGCGAAGGGGTTGGGGACGCTGATACCGGCGCTGTCGCGGTCGCTGCTCGACGGGACATACCGAGTCGGAGACATCCGGCGGGTATGGATACCGAAGAGCGGTGGCGGGCGGCGGGGCCTTGGCATACCGAACGTGGTGGACCGCGTGGTTCAGCAGGCCGTGCACCAAGTGCTCGGTCCGCATTATGAGCCGACGTTTCACCCGTCGAGCCACGGTTTCCGACCTGGGCGCAGGCTGTCACACGGCCATCGCCGAGGCCAAGCAGTATCTGGAGGAAGGGTACGAATGGGTGGTCGACCTCGACCTGGAAAAGTTCTTTGACTGGGTCCACTGGCAACGGCTGGTGGCGCGGCTAGAACAGAGGGTTAAGGACCGGCGGCTCATCGAGCTCATCTGGCAGATGCTGAAAGCCAAGGTGGTGATGCCCGACGGAGTGGTGGTGGCGACGGAAGAAGGAGTGCCACAAGGTGGTCCGCTTTCGCCGTTACTGAGCAATATCGTGCTGGACGAGCTCGACCGCGAGCTTGCCCAACGCGGTCACCGCTTCGTGCGCTATGCGGACGACTGCAACATCTACGTCGGAAGCGAGCGCTCGGGTCAGCGTGTGATGGCCAGCGTGGTCAAGTTCATCGAAGGCCGGATGCGGTTGAAGGTGAACTTGGCCAAGAGCGCGGTGGCCCGACCGGAAGAGCGGCACTTTCTGGGATTCCGGCTGCGGCGCGAGCCGCTGACGGGGGAAGCGGAGGTGCTGCTGTCGGCGCGGAGCAAAAGCCGCATTGACGAGAAGGTCCGAGAGCTGACGCCGCGAAACCTTGGGCAGTCCCTCAAGGGCTGCATCAAACAGGTCAACGCGTATTTGCTCGGATGGATCGGCTTCTTCTGTATCTGCACGGCCGCGGAAGAGCGGACGCTGCAGGCACTCGACGCACACATCAGGCGGCGGCTGCGAGCGATAGTGCTACGGCACTGGAAACGCAGACGCTTCATCGCACGACACCTCATCAGCCTGGGGGTGAGACCGAAAACCGCGTGGCAAGGGGTCTACAAGGGGCATCGCTCCTGGTGGGCGCTGAGCCACACATCGGTAGTTGAACGAGGACTGCGCAACGCATATTTTGCCGAACGCGGGCTTGTCAGCCTGGCCGAGCGGTGGAAGGACCATCACGCCTTGGACTTCATGGACCCGGCCCTGGAGCCAGGATAGCTGCGGGCAGCAATGCCGGCGCTGGACTACGGGTCGCTCCCGAACGCCAGCGTCCCGAAGAGCCGGATGTGAGGCCCACAAGTCCGGTTCTGTGAGAGCTGGGGGAGGGTAACCTCCCCTGGCTACTCGACAGGTCGCCGAGCGCAGCGAGGCGGGTGGCAGTCACGTTTCATGCCTGAAGGATCCGGGCCATCGGCCCGGCGGCGGTACTGCGAGGGTTCCCAAACCCTTCCGCGAAGGGGCTCGTCGAGCAAAGCCCGCCAAGCCCCATGCGATTGACCGGTCGCTGGCCCCGCATAATACACAAAAGGCACGGTCAGGTTGCCCTGCCGTGCCCCTAGAATGAATGCGATTGCTCGGAGCGGATCGCGTTGGCGGAGGCGGGCTTTGACCGCCGAAGCCAGAGCGCGGGAGGGTTTGGGAACCCTCCTAGGGTTCCCATCACGATCATCCCGCCTCTGCGCTCTCTCCTAGCCGTAAATCTCTTTCCCGTGACCAGCAGACCCTAGAACATTCTTGTTCTTCTCGATGATGAGGGTCTTGAGCTCGTCACGAGCGGGGCCGAGGTACTTGCGGGGGTCGAACTCCTTCGGGTTCTCGGCGAAGGCCTTGCGGATGGCGGCGGTCATGGCCAGACGGCCGTCGGAGTCGATGTTGATCTTGCACACCGCCGAAGTAGCGGCCTTGCGTAGCTGGTTCTCCGGGATGCCGACGGCGTTGTCGAGCTTGCCGCCATACTGGTTGATCATGTCGACGTACTTGAGCACCACCGAGGAGGCGCCGTGGAGCACGATGGGGAAGCCGGGGATGCGCTTCTCGATCTCTTCCAGAATGTCGAAGCGGAGGGGCGGGGGCTCGAGGATGCCTTCCTTGTTGCGCGTGCACTGCGCGGGCTTGAACTTGTAGGCGCCGTGCGAGGTCCCGATGGAGATGGCCAGCGAATCCACGCCAGTCTTCTTCACGAAATCCTCGACCTGATCGGGGTGCGTGTAGACCGACTTGGCGGCCACCACGTCGTCCTCGATGCCGGCCAGCACGCCCAGCTCGCCCTCGACCGTGACGTCGTACTTGTGGGCGTACTCGACGACCTTGCGCGTCTCCTCGATGTTCTTCTCGTACGGGTGGTGCGAGCCGTCGATCATGACCGACGAGAAGCCGGTCTCGATGCACGACTTGCAAAGCTCGAAGGTGTCGCCATGGTCGAGGTGCAAAGCGAACTTGAGCGGGCTTTTGGCCGCCTTGATCATCTCGACCGCGCCCTGGGCCATGTAGCGCAAGAGGGTCTGGTCGGCGTACTTGCGCGCGCCCGAGCTGACTTGCAGGATGAAGGGCGAGTCGGAGGCCACGCAGCCGAGCACGATGGCCTGCAGCTGCTCCATGTTGTTGAAGTTGTAGGCCGGCACGGCGAACTTGCCCGCCATGGCTGCCTTGAACATGGATTTGGTATTAACGAGCCCGATTTCCTTATAGAGAGCATTCTCAGACATATCGCTTCGCTCCTTGGTCCAGTGGTTACTTGTTCAGGATCTTGGCGACCGGAGGAGCCTGGAAGCGGTCCTGGGTCGGCATCTCGCCCGCGAGCGGGCGGCAGTACTTGAGGAAGGCCTCGGTGACATTGTTGCCTTCGGCGTTGATGAAGGCCTCGTCCATGTGGCGGGTCTTGGCGGCTACGGCTTCGAGCGGGATCAAGTCATAGGTAACGGCATAATCGCCGATTCTCTTGATGGCCACGGAACCAGCTGTGCCGTGGATCGCGGCAAACTGCACCGCGCGTTGTCCGACTGCGCGAGCTTCCTCGGCGTCGCTCTTGCTGATGCAGCCGAGGAACGAGCGCTGCAGGTAGCCCAAGGTGTCGGCACGAACGCGCTTGATCTTGGTCTTGGCTTTGATGAGGTCGGCCAGCAGATCGCCGAGGGCGCCCGTGCCCGAGAGCTGCACGTTGCCGTGCGAGTCCTTTTCCGAGCCCTTGAGCGTGGTGATGATGGGCGCGCCTGACTTGTCGCTGACGCCCTCGGAAACGGCGATGATGCAGCGGCCGTACTGGTCGTAGACCTTCTGCACGTCGACCACGAACTTGTCGGCGTCGAACACGCGCTCGGGCAGGTAAATGAGGTGCGGGCCGTCGTCCTCGAACTTGCGGCCGAGCGCCGAGGCGGCGGTGAGGAAGCCGGCGTGGCGGCCCATGACCACGCCGATGTACACGCCGGGCAGGGCGCGGTTGTCCATGTTGGCGCCGGCGAAGGCCTGGCCCACGAACTTGGCCGCCGAGCCGAAGCCGGGGCAGTGATTGGTGCCGCCGGCCAGGTCGTTGTCGATGGTCTTGGGCACGTGCACGCAAACGAGGTCGTAGCCGGTGGCCTTGGCCTGCTCGTTGACGATGCGGCAGGTGTCGGACGAGTCGTTGCCGCCGCAGTAGAAGAAGTAGCGGATGTCGTGCGCCTGCATGACCTTGAACATCTTTTTGCAGTACTCGACGTCGGGCTTGTCGCGGGTCGAGCCGAGACCGGAAGCGGGGGTGACGGCCACGTCTTCCAGGTTCTGCAAGGTGGCCTCGGAGAGGTCGAGGAAGTCTTCCTTGAGCACGCCGCTCACGCCGTGGCGAGCGCCGTAGACGTGGGTGATTTGCGGGAACCTGCGTGCTTCGAGGACGACGCCTACGACGCTTTGGTTGATGACCGCGGTCGGGCCACCGCCCTGCGCGACAAGAGCTTTGCCGGTCAATTTAGACATGGGTCTTTATCTCCGTCTGAATGAATTCCTCGGAACCGTTCGGGCGGGAACAATAGTCGTGCCCAACCTGGTTGACTACTGCAAATTTCGTGACCGCGGATACCCTTCGCGCGGAATTCAGCGCATGGCAGCGTCGGCGTACCGGTAGGGCGTGCCGGTAGGAAAAGTGGGATGAAAGAGCGCCCGCCCCGATGGATGCGTTATTCCTTGACCGGCCAGGGCTCGTGCGCGGGCGGTTCGCTGGGCGCGGGCTTCCGTCCGGCAGGGGGAGCCTTGGCCGCCTTCGGTGGCGGGATGGGATTGGGGGTTGCGTTCATCGGAGTTCCGGCGCAGACGCGCTCGCGATTCGGAAACCACACCGTCTTGGGCTCCTGGCACGCGCGATGGTAGCGTTCGACCAAGCGCTTCGCCTGCTTGGAGCTCGACCCGAGCTTGGTGGGGGCGCACCTGCGGGACGGATCGCACGAGTAGGCCCCCCAGCCATCCGAGTCTGCGATGCCGATGGCGAAGACCGTCACGGGGCCGATGTCCGCCATGGGGATGCCGAGCACGTACTCTTGTCCGAGATTGGGGAATCCCTTGGCGATGGCCGTGGAGGCGCACTGCCGCGTCTCGTCGGGCCCGACGTCCTTGGCCAGGGCTTCGAGACCGCCGCGGTCGATGCAGGGTTTTTCGCCGCCGTGCGCGGTCCATGTCTCCAGGCCGAGGGCCTTGTTGACCGCGACGATGGCCTCGGTCATTTCCTTTCCGACCGAGGCTTCGAGCTTGGCCGGGGGGCTACCTGCAACGAGCAAGGTCCAAACGAGTGTCGCCAGCATGGGCGGATGATAGCTCGATTTCGGCGGCCAAGCGCAAGGACAGGGGGTGGGCAACTGATCGTTTTGCGGTGGGTGAAGCTCGCGGTCTCGCCGAAGAGTGGTAGCCTGCGTCGCCAGAAGCTGTGGACCGGAAACCAGGAACTTCCCAGTAGGCCAAAGACCATGCGAATGCCGACGACAGCCGCCTTGCTTTTTGCCCTTGTTCTCGCCCTGGCCAGCCAGCTCGCCTTTGCCGGAAACCCGAGCACGGTGGCCGTCGCGATCGACACCAGCGGCCTGGCCCCCAAGTTGGCCGATGTCGTGCAGGACGGAGCCGTCACCCATGTCTTGACCGGCCTTTCCCAAGTGATCTCCACGCTTGCCGCAACCGATATTACCCTCACGCCAATCACCGACCCCATAGAGGTGGAGCAGGTCTTGGAGTGCGAAAGCATCGAGTGTCTGCAGGATCTGGCGGAGACCGCCAAGATCGACTTGGTGGTGCAGGTTCGCGTCCGCGTGAGGCAGAGCGCGAGGAGGCCCGCGCGGCGCTCGAAGCCGGACTATCTCATCTCGATGATCGTCGTGCGTTCGGTGCCCCGGCGCGAAGCGTGGAGCGAGAAGACCGATTGCAAGGGCTGCGACCCGAGCGAGATCAAGCATACCGCCTCCTTGCTGGCGTCGACGATCGCCGAGCGCATCAAGTTCATCAAGACCCCACCTGCGCCCGTCGCCGCGGCCGAGCCCACGCCGCCGACGATCCTCACCCCGCCCGCGCCGCCGCCCCCCGCTCTCGAGCGCCGGGCCTCCCTGGCCGAGCCCGCACCCGCACCCGGGCCCGAACCGTCGTGGTACGTGCCGCGGTACCTTTCGCTGACCGCCATCGCGGGTGGAGTGGTGTTGATTGGCTCCGGGATCTACCTGGTCCACCTCGATGGCGAGGGAACGTGCGACCTGGCGGCACCCAAGGATCTCTGCGCACGACGATACAAGACCGCGGCTGCCGGTATCGGCCTCGTGGCCGGGGGCGGATTGGCTACCCTCGCCGGGCTCGTGGGACTGATCGCATTTTCGCCCGGCTCGGGAGGTTCGCACGTGGCTCTGAATATCACCGCATCTTCACTATCTTTATCTGGAGGCTTCTGATGTCGTCGCGAGTGACAAGGTTGGCGTGTGTGTTTCTCTTGGGTGGCCTTGCTGTCTTCGGTTGCACGGAGGCCACTCCGGACTATTGCCAGAAGTCGGCCGACTGCCCAGCCGGGTGGATCTGCGACGTCGCGCGAGCTGTCTGTGTCTCGCCCGATGGCGCCGCCGGGCCGATGGACGGTGCAGGTGCGTACGATGCCGCGAGCGACGCCGTCGATGCCCCCGGAGGCGAGGCTGGTGTTACCGTCGACGCGCCCGCGCCGGACGACGCGGGACTTCCCGAGGACTCGGGCATCGTCGACGCTGTGGTTCCCGATGTCTACGTTCCGGATGGCGCGGGGACATGTGGCGCGAACAGCGACTGTCCCAATCCGACCCTGCCGTTCTGTATTGGAAACGTGTGTGTCGGGTGCCAGGCAGCCGCCGCAGCCGCGTGTGGAGCGCTGGTCTGCGACGCCGTTTCGGGACGATGTGTGGAGTGTACGGCGGACAGCCAATGTACGAAGGACGCGGCAAAGGGGTTCTGCGTGGCCAACGCCTGCACGGGCTGCGCGACCCCGGGCGCCACCGGCTGCGCCGCGCGCGGCGACGGCAAGACCACCTGCGCGACCAGCGGGGCAGCCGCCGGCCAGTGCGTGGAATGTGCGGCCGATACCGACTGCAAGGACGCGGGAAAGAGCTTCTGCGTGGCCAACGTCTGCGGCGGCTGCCAGACCGCCGAGACCACCGCGTGTTCCACGCGGCTGGCCAGCAAGTCCGTGTGCGCGACCAGCGGAACGGCGTCCGGCACGTGTGTCGAGTGCTCCGCCGACGCGGACTGTAAGGATCCGACGAAGAGCTTCTGCGTGGCCAACGTCTGCGGCGGCTGCCAGACCGCCGCGGCCACGGCATGTTCCACGAGGCTGGCCAGCAAGCCCGTGTGCGCGACCAGCGGAACGGCGTCCGGCACGTGCGTCGAGTGCTCCGCCGACGCGGACTGCACGGATGCGACGAAGAGCTTCTGTGTGGCCAACGTCTGCGGCGGCTGCCAGACCGCCGCGGCCACGGCATGCTCCGACCGTTCGGCCAGCAAGCCGGTGTGCGCGACCAGCGGGACCGCGTCCGGCACGTGCGTCGAGTGTGCCGCCGATGCGGACTGCGGGGATGCGGCGAAGAGCTTCTGCGTAGCCAACGCCTGCGGCGGCTGCCAGACCGCCGCGGCCACGGCGTGCGCGGCGCGATCGGCGAGCAAGCCGGCGTGCGCGACCAGCGGAACCCTCAGCGGGCAGTGCGTCCAGTGTGCCGCGAGCAGCGATTGCGCGGCAGCGACCCTTCCCATTTGTGGCGCGGCGAATACCTGCGTGCCTTGCACGGCGGATGCAGAGTGTGTCGCGAAGCTGGGCACGACCGGGTACCCGGGCGTGTGCATGGCCAACCTCGACGGTCACTGCGCGACCGATGCCGAGACGGTGTACGTGGTGAACAAGACAGGGTGCTCGAGTAGCACCAGTGGCGGCACGGCATCTGCTCCGTTCTGCCTTGCTCGAACCGGAGTCAATTCAGCAGTGGCCAACACCAAACCATTGGTCGTATTGTCCGGAGCCTTGGCGGATGGATTCAGCGTGTCCACGCCAGGCGTACTGACCATTGTTGGAAAGGGTGCCATCATCACGCCAGCAGCATTCACGGATGGTATTGATGTAGCCTCCGGCGAAGTCTATCTGCGGAGCCTCACCGTGAATGGCAGCGTGTCGACGGGCTCACCGTCGAATCCAGGTATCGCCGCTGCCACGGGAGCATTCCTCCACATGGACACCTGCTCGGTGATCGATAATCCCGGTGGCGGCATTCTGCTCAACGGCGCGGCCTTCGACATCGAGAACACCGTCATCACGGGCAACGGCCCGGGTCAGACCACGGGTGGTACTTTCTGGGGCGGTATTCGGGTGGACAGCCTACCCACCAGCGGTTCAACGATTCTCAACCTGGCGACCGTCGAGACCAACAACCCCGTCGGCGTATCTTGTTCCGGAAGCATCACAGGAACCGGTGTTCTGGTAACGGGAAACACCAGTGCGCAAATCGCCAACTCATGCGGCTTCAACTCCTGCACATCCGCTTCCAATGGTTGCGGGGCGCAGTAGCGACCCTCATCCTTCTTCTACGGCACCACTACTGGCAGGGCGATATCTTCTTCTCGAGCAGCCTGATGCCTGTCAGGGCGAGCTTGTTGCCAGGCTCGATCTCGAGGGCGGCGCGATAGTGATTGAGGGCGTCTTGGTAGCGGTGCACGCTGTGGTAGTACTCGCCCAGGGCGAGATGAGCGTGGACGCCGCCGCCCGCGTTGGCGGCCTGGAGCGCGAGATTGATGGCTTCGATGCGCTTGCCGGCATCGAAGGCGGCCTCGGCCTCTCTTAGCAGACGCTCGGTGGTCGACTCCTCGCTCTCGCGTCTTGCCGGGCGACTGTCCGGGGTGTCGGATGGCGGCTGTGCCTTGGAGAGGCTCGCCGAGGCGCTCGCTGGATCGTTTGGGGCGACTGGCGCTGGCATCGGCACCGGCATGGCTGGGATGGGAGGCACGCTTGGCGGGCTTGCAGGCGGAAGGACTTGACTCTGTTGCACCGCCGGTATGCTCTCGACGCGCATGGCTTCCGAGTGGGCCGGGAGGGGGCGTCGATGCGACATCAGCATGATGCCCCCGCCGACAAGGGCCAGCATCGCCGTCGTTCCCCCTAGCACGGTCGCCCGCTTGGCCATGGGCAGCGCTGGCCGGGGCGAAAGCATGGTCGACGCGCTGGCCAGCAGCCGTGCTTCTTCTTTGGCTTCGTGGTCGAATTGGTCGAGGAAGATGTCCTTCAGCCACTCTGCGACTCTTCGCCGGTGCTGGGCTGAAGGCACGTGCTCGTGCAGAAAGGCTCTCACCGCCGCCATGGCCTCCACCGCCGAGACATGGTCCTCGAGAAGGCGCGGCACGACCTTGGTCAGCTCCTTCGGAAACATCTCGAAGGGCAGGTCGCACAAGATGCTGGCCAGAGGTCTCAGATCTCTTGCCACGTGTTCCTCGACTCCTGCCGAGACGTGAGAGCCCGGACGATAGCCGGCGACCTTCACGTCACCCGAGTAGCCAACCAGGATCGTGCGCGGGGTAATGTTGCCGTGGACCCTGCCGGCCCCGTCGAAGGCGTGGAAGGCCTCCGCCGCCGCGAAAGCGTCGTGGGCCACGACCAAACCAAGCTCGGTCGGGAGCAACACCGTATACTCCTCGGTCCGCTCGCGAATCGCCGCCAGCGACTTGCCACGGAGGTACTCCATGACGAACCCGCCGTCGCTCTCGACTTCAGGGGTGGCGCGCAGGGCCGCCAAATGGGTGGAGTGTGCTCGGGCGAGCTTCTTGGTTTCCGCCTTGAGCACGCCGAGATTCACAGCGCCTGGCCCTTGCAGGGGCAGGGCCTTGATGACCCAGGGCTTCGTCCCGCCGCTCAAGGCCGCAAGGTAAACCGGCCCGTCTCCAGGGGAGGAGAGGACCTTCAAGAATGCATAGAGCCCGTGACTGACGGGGAAAGTGGCGTGAGTCTTTAGCACGTAACGGCAAGGCTATACCTCGCCGGCCAGCAGGATCAAGGGACGGGGGATCGAAACCTGCTCAGCCCACGAAGACCCTGGCGTTGCGAAACAAGCGCATCCAGGGCGAGTCATGGCCGGCGTCGTCGGGGTGCCACGACAGCTGCACGCTGCGAAACACGCGCTCGGGGTGGGGCATGACGATGGAGGCACGGCCGTCTCGCGTGGTGATGGCGGTGATCCCTCGCGGCGAGCCGTTGGGATTTTCGGGATAGTGCTCGGTCGGGTTGCCGTGATGGTCGACGAAGCGGGCGGCCACCAGGCCGGAGCGATCCAGGGCGGCATGCGCGTCCGCCGAGGCAAATTCGGCGCGACCTTCGCCATGGGCGACGGCGATGGGAAGCAGCGATCCTGCCATGCCGGCCAGCAGCACCGATGGGCTCTGCTCGATTCGCACTTGGGCCAGGCGGGCCTCGAATTGCTCGCTGCGGTTGCGCACGAAGCGCGGCCAGTGTTCGGCACCGGGAATGATCTCTTTCAAGTTGGAGACCATCTGGCAGCCGTTGCAAACGCCGAGCGTGAAGGTGTCGGGTCGGGCGAAGAAGCGCTCGAACTCGGTGCGGGCGCGCAGACTGTACAAGATGGATTTGGCCCAGCCTTCGCCGGCCCCGAGGACGTCGCCGTAGGAGAAACCGCCGCAGGCCGCGAGGCCACGGAATCCCGCCAGCTCGATGTGGCCCGCCAGGATGTCGCTCATATGGACGTCGACGGGCTCGAACCCGGCGCGGTGGAAGGCCGCCGCCATCTCGATCTGCCCGTTCACCCCTTGCTCGCGCAGGATGGCCACGCGCGGTTTCGCGCCGCCCACGATGAAGGGCAGGGCCACGTCGGCCTGGGCATCGAAGCTCGGGCGCAGGACCAGGCCCGGATCGGCGGCGTCGCAGCGACTGACCTGTTCTTCGGCTGCGCAGGTCGGGTCGTCGCGCAGGGCTTGCATGGCGAAGGTGGTCTCGGACCAGATGCCGCGCAGAACCGATCGCCTCTCGGCGTAAAGGACGCGGCCATCTCTGCGGATCGCGATCTCGTTTGCGCCGGCCGGCCGGCCGCAAGCGCGAACAAGCTCGCCCAGGCCATGCCGGGCGAGACAGGCACGAGCTTCCTGGGCGTCGGATGTGCGGACTTGCACCACCGCGCCCAGCTCTTCGCAAAAGAGCGACGCCAGAACATCGTCACTGCCGGATGGCAGGTCGATGCATACGCCTGTACCACCGGCAAACGCCATTTCCAGCACGGCGACGAAGAGACCGCCATCCGAGCGATCGTGGTAGGCGAGGATCTTCTGGGCAGCGGCCAACTCCTGAATCGCCGCAAAGAAGCCCTTGAGCAGCGAAGGGTCGTCGAGATCCGGCGGCACCTCGCCGAGCTGGCCAAAGACCTGGGCCAGGGCCGAACCACCCAGGCGATTCTTGCTTGCGCCCAGATCGATCAGCAGCAGCTCGGTCTCGCCGGCATCGGTGCGTAGTTGCGGCGTGAGCGCGCGGCGAATGTCGGTGGCGGGCGCGAACGCGCTGACGATGAGGGAGAGCGGGGCGGTCACGCGCTTCTCCTTGCCGCCTTCGTGCCACACCGTGCTCATGGACATGGAGTCCTTGCCCACGGGAATGGCGATGCCGAGGGCCGGGGCCAGCTCTTCACCCACGGTGCGGACGGCATCGACCAAGCGCGCGTCCTCGCCGGGATGTCCGGCCGGCGCCATCCAGTTGGCCGAGAGCTTGATCTTGCCGAGGTCGCCGATGGGCGCGCTGGCGATATTGGTGATGGCCTCGCCGACGGCCAGGCGCACCGAGGCCGCGGCATCGAGCAACGCGACCGGCGTGCGTTCGCCCATGGCCATGGCCTCGCCGGTGAAGGTGTCGTAGCTGGTCGCAGTCACGGCGGCGTCGGCGACCGGCACCTGCCACGGCCCGACCATCTGGTCGCGCGCGATGAGCCCGGTGACCGTGCGGTCGCCGATGGTGATGAGGAAGGTCTTGTCCGCCACCGCGGGCAGGCGCAGGACGCGCGTGATGGCCTCGCGCAGGTCGATGCCGGCGGTGGCAAACGCCTGCTGCGCGACCTTCGCGCGCTTGACGTCGCGAACCATCTTGGGCGGCTTGCCGAGCAGCACCGACAGCGGCATGTCGATGGGTTGATTGCCGAAGTGTGTATCGGTGACCTGCAGCCTCCCTTCGGCGGTGGCATTCCCGAGCACAGCAAAGGGGCAGCGCTCGCGCCGGCACAGCGCCTCGAAGGCCGCGAGCTTGTCTTCGGCCACGGCCAGGACGTAGCGCTCTTGCGCTTCGTTGCACCAGATCTCCAGCGGCGACATGCCGGGCTCGTCGCTCGGGATCTTGCGCAGCTCGAAGCGGGCTCCGCGCTTGCTGTCGTTCACGAGCTCGGGCAAGGCGTTGGACAGCCCGCCCGCGCCGACGTCGTGGATGGACACGATGGGGCTCTGCTCGCCGAGGGCGCAGCAGCGGTCGATGACTTCCTGGCAGCGCCGCTGCATTTCGGCGTTGTCGCGTTGAACGGACGCGAAATCGAGCTCTTCTTCGGACGCGCCCGAGGCCATGGACGAGGCCGCGCCACCGCCGAGCCCGATGAGCATGGCCGGGCCGCCGAGCACGATGATGGCCGCGCCTGCCGGGACTTCGCCCTTGTTGACCAGGGACCTGCGGATGTTGCCGAAGCCGCCCGCGATCATGATGGGCTTGTGGTAGCCGCGCATCTCGCGCCCATGCGGCCCGGGAACTTCCATCTCGAAGGTCCGGAAGTAGCCCGCGATGTTGGGCCGGCCGAATTCGTTGTTGAAGGCGGCGCCGCCGATGGGGCCTTCCAGCATGATGTCGAGCGCCGAGGCGATGCGCGTCGGCTTGCCGAAATCCTTCTCCCACGGGCGAACGGCGTCGGGCAGGCGCAGGTTGGAAACCGAGAATCCGGCCAGCCCGGCCTTGGGCTTGGAGCCGCGGCCGGTCGCGCCCTCGTCGCGGATCTCGCCGCCCGAGCCGGTCGCGGCGCCGGGGTAGGGCGAGATGGCGGTGGGGTGGTTGTGGGTCTCGACCTTCATCAGGATGCCCACGGGCTCGCGATGGAAATCGTAGACGCCGGTCTTGGGATCCGGAAAGAACAGCCCGGCCTCCGGCCCTTCCATCACCGCGGCGTTGTCGCTGTAGGCGGATAGGACGCCTGCCGGACTGGCTTCCGTGCTGCGCCGGATCATCTTGAACAGCGACTTCTCCTGTCTCTCGCCGTCGATGATGAAATCGGCATTGAAGATCTTGTGTCGGCAGTGCTCGCTGTTGGCCTGGGCGAACATCATCAGCTCGACGTCCGTCGGGTTTCTGCCGAGGGCGCGAAAGCTCTCGACCAGATAGTCGATCTCGTCCGCCGCCAAAGCCAACCCCATGGAGGCATTGGCCGCTTCGATGGCGGCCCGGCCCTTGCCGAGCACATCCACGGTCGCGAGCGGTTGTGGCTCGGCGTGGCGGAAGATTTGCGTAGCCTCTTCCTCGCGCTGCAAGACCGATTCGGTCATGCGATCGTGGATGGCGGCGCGCAGAGCGATGTCGTCCGTGATCTCGCCGGCCAGGGTGTACCAGATGCCGCGCTCGATGCGCTTGACCTTGTGCAGGCCGCAGTTGTGGGCGACGTCCGTGGCCTTGGAGGACCAAGGGGAAATGGTCCCGAGGCGCGGCACCACCAGCAGTCGCAGACCGTCCAGCTTGTTTGCCTCGACGCGCGGGCCGTAGCGGAGCAGCCGATCGAGGACGTGCCTCTCCTCGCTCGAGAGCGGCTCGCTGATCTCGGCGAAATGGACGAACTCGGCGACCGTGTCGCGAATGGCCGGATTCTGTCCTTGAATCCTCCGCAGCCGCTTGGCCAGCCGCGCAGGGGTGAATGCAGGCGCGCCACGAAGTACGAGCATGGTCATCTTGAAGTTGCCGTGAAGAGTTGCGCTTCCAGCCCTGGAATGCAACCGGGAAGCGCGCTGAGCCCCTAATCCCGCGACAAGCGCAGTGCTCTCGCGGAAGGCGGCAGAAAGAGACACCTTTCCACGATGGATGCTCGCACCCAATCGGAACGGCGAGTGGTGGTCGTAGTCGTAGTCGTCCCCGTGGCCGTGGCCGTGGCCGACGAAGATCACTCCGGCCACGGCCACGGCCACGGCCACGACCTTTTGCGGCTATCGTGGGATTAGGCCGAGCGCACGAGGTGGACATTCACACCCGCACGGTGCTACGTGTTGAATGGCCATGGGGTCGAAACACATCGCGAGATCCGTCCGCTGGGGGTGGGGTACGCCGCCCCTCGTCGCGATCCGGTTTCTGCTTTTCGGCCTGCTACCTGCCTGCATCCCTCTGGGCCAGACTCAGGCCATCGGGAACCAGGGGGACAACCTTGCCTCATGTGGCGCCCAGGGCCTCGTCGACGACTGCGAGGACGGCAACAGCCAAACCAAGGTCGTGGCGGGTCGCGGCGGGTACTGGTACACGTTCACCGAGGGGCGCGGCACGACCATCGTGCCCGAAGCGGGAGCGGTGGGTGGCAATTTCGCCATGAGCCCTGGGGGCGCGAATGGGTCGAAATACGCGGCGCACGCGCGCGGCCGTGTCGCCGAGGGACAGACCGTGTTTGGTGCCTTGGGCATGAACTTCACCGATCCCAAGGATCTCTACGACGCCTCTCGGTACAAGGGGATCGCGTTCTGGGCCAAAAGGGGACCAGACAGCGAAGGCAAAGTCAGGTTCAACGTCCCCGACGTCGGCACCGACCCGGCCGGAGGGATCTGCAGGGAGTGCTTCAACGATTTCGGCGCGGACATCGAGCTTGCCGAAGGGTGGCAACATTTCGTGTTTCCGTGGCGAAAGCTGAAGCAACTGCCTGATTGGGGCTCGCCCCGGCCGCACGCCATCAAGCCGAACAAGCTCTACGGCTTGCAATGGCAGGCGCGCCAGCCCGGGGCCGACTTCGATATCTGGGTCGATGACGTGGAGCTCATCGGCTGCGACTAGGGGCTCTCGTAGCGTAGATCCGGGCGGTAATCACGGCCGGCCACGGCTACGATCACGCCTTCCGGGGCTATCGCGGGGGGATGGTCGTTCTCCGCGCGAGATTTGCCGGGACTTTTGTGGTATCGATGTGCGGTCTTTTGGTTTCAATCGGAGATGACCTTCATGATTCGCACCGCACTGATCGGCACTGTTCTTCTTTCCCTGTTCGTTCGGCCCTTGCACGCCGAGGAAGTCAAGCTCGGCTACGTGGACTTGCGGCGAGCGCTCTATGAAACCGAGGATGGCCGCAAGGCCCGCGCGAGCCTCAAGAAGGATTTCGACAAGAAGCAGAAGGAGCTCGACGAACAGCAAGAAGAGGTCAAGAAGGCCATCGAGGATCTGAACAAGAAACGCACCTTGCTACCTGCCGAAACGGTTCGCCAGAAAGAGGCGGAGCTGCAGGAGCGGGTCGGCAAGGTTCAGCAGACGTACATGCGGCACCAGCAGGATCTGGCGGCGAAGGAAGAGGAGGCCACCCAGCCCATCGTCGAGCGCCTGCAGCGGATCATTGGCAAGATCGCGACGGCCGAAAACTTCACCATGGTGCTCGACAAGAGCGCCGGTGTGGTCTACGCCAAACCGCACCTCGACCTGACCAACGAGGTCATCCGCCGGTTCAACGCCGGGGAAGAGAAGGGGACCGGCAGCGCGCCGGCCAAGAAGACGGCCGATTCCAAGAAGAAATAGCGTGGGCCGGGGATCGCCATGGCCACCATGGACATCATCGCCATCCAGGCTGCGCTCCCCCATCGCTATCCATTCCTTCTCGTAGATCGCGTGGACGAGGTCGGCCCGGACCGAATCGTCGCGCGCAAGATGGTCAGCGTCAACGAGCCCTTCTTCCAGGGGCACTTCCCCGGCCATCCGGTGATGCCGGGCGTGCTCATTGTCGAGGCGATGGCGCAGGCAGGGGCGCTCCTGGCGGCGCCGCAGGTGGGGTTCGATCCCGCCCGGCAGGCCCTCTATTTCATGGCCATCGACAAGGTCAAATTCCGCAAGCCCGTGTTTCCCGGCGACACCCTGCTCTTGGAGGTGATTCCACTTCGCAAGGGCGGCTCGGTGTGGAAGATGCGAGGCGAGGCGAGGGTAGGAGATGCCGTCGTGGCCGAGGCCGAGTTCGTGGCTGTCATCAAAGACATCTCCGTTGACTAGGGAGGGAGCGCCAGGCGCCATGAAGAGTGTTCCGGATCCGATGGGACGACAGATGCGGTTTGGCACGGGGTGGGGTCAGCCGTTGCTGCTATCGGCCATGGTGCTCTGCACGGGTTCGTGCCGACACCGGCATTTTGCTTCGCGCGGGGACGCTGCCGCGGTCGTGGTCGTCGTCCCGCGCAACGATGCCGCCGGGCCGCCGCGGGTGCTGGAGCAGGAGCCCAACGATAGCCCCGAGCAGGCGCAATTGCTGGCCCTCAATCCGGATTGGCCCGTGCTTACCGTCGAGGGGACACTTTCGGCGCCGGGCCAAGGCAAGGGCAAGGACGTCGACATCTTCAAGCTGCTGGTGCCACAGCACCGCACCGACCCGCTGGCGCCCACGGCGCCGGACTCTGCCCAGTCGGACGACGCACGCCTCGTGGCGCGCAAGCTTTCATGTGAAATCGCGGCGAGCGCTGGCCCGGGCGTCGTGCTGCAACTTCTCGACGACGACCTCAAGTCCTTGGAAACGATCTCCGCCGATTCAGGGGAGGTGGCCGGCATGCCCAACATGGCCGCGCTGCCGGGTCGCACCTACTACTTTCGTGTGAAGGCCCTTGCCAAGACCGGCAAAGGGGCGGATTCCACGCCGACCGGCAGCAGTTACAAGCTGACCATTCAGCTTGGAAACTTCGAGGTCGCGGAGGAGCGCGAACCCGACGACGCCCTGGACTCGGCGCAGCCCGTGGACATGACAGGGGCGGCGGATTATGCGGGGTTCTTTGGCTGGCGGCACGATCAGGATTTCTATCGAATTCCTGCACCTGAGGTCGCGTCGGCCTTGGACATCGAGCTCGACGCCGTGGGGGGGGTGACTGCCGGCCTCCAGGTTCTGGACGGTGGCGGTGCGAGAATCGCATCCGCTAAGGGACGACGGGGCGAACGCTTGGCGCTGCACAATGTCACGGTACCGGCCGCCGCAGCCGATGCGGGGGCGGCGGCCCGGTTTCTCTACGTGGTCGTTCAGGCCGAGTCTGGCCACAATCTCGCCCAGCGCTACATCCTGCACCTCACCATGGGCATGCTCAAGCAAGACCAGGAGATCGAGCCCAACGACAGTCCGACCCGGGCGACCGCCGTTCACGATGGCACCATCACCGGCTTCCTGCCGGTGGGCGACGTCGACTATTTCCGCTACACGGGCAATGGCCAGCGCGAGGTCAGCATCACGGTCTCTTATCCGGCACGGGTGCGTGGCAAGGTGGAGATCTTGCGGGCAAGCGATGGCCAGGTGCTCGCAGAGGCCGCGGCCAAGAAATCCCGGCAGACCGTGGTGCTGGCCAACATTGCGAGCCTGGGCGAGCCGCTGCTCGTGCGTCTTTCCCAAGACAAGGGGGACGGCAATCCCAACGAACCCTATTCGCTCCGCATCGACAGCACGCCAATGCCTATTCAGAAAAACAGTGCCACAAATTCGCCATCCACCCTAAACCCGGAATAGAAAAGGGCCGATTGATCGAGTGGAGGCTCTTGGCAACGCATGCGGGGCTCGGGCATCCAAAGGTCAGACGGTCATGGTGGCCAAGAGACAATCATCTGCGACGAGGACCCCTCGGAAAACTTTGCGGGGCTTTGTGGTGACACCACGACACTTCTGTCGCGAATTCTTCGGGCCTGCCGGCGAACAATCGATGAGCAAAGCGGCCGGGAAGTGCGCCCAAACATGGAAAGAAGCAAAGTTCGATCCTAACTTGCGAGCGCGTCTTGACTGCGGGGCCGCGATGTTGCAAGCCATAAGTGTAGGCCGAGGTCTTCCCATGTTGGAGCCATGGATCATCGATGAAATCCGGCGTCGCGAAGAAGAGCGGCGGCGGGGCGAGCGTCCGCAGCTCGAGCTTCCTTTGCCCGAGCGCGATTGGCAGGAAGACGGCGACCTCGGCGATACTCAGGACGACCGGCACGGTGACCGCGCCCCCGAGCGTGGGGTCGTCATCATCGGCATGTAGTCCGTTAGCAACGCATTGCGGCGCACCCTGCGGCGCTGAGGCGCATTGAGTCAGATACTGATCGAGTTTTTGGCTCTCCGGCGAAAACCACCTTATCAAGGAGGTATGACGCTGGAGCGATTGGGTGAGAAACGGAGCTTTCGGGTCGACAGGCTGATCGGGCGAGAATCGGAACGGCGTGATTTGAATGCCGCGCTCGACCGCACGCTGCGGTTCGAAGCTCCTCAGTTCGTGACTATCATCGGCAGCTCGGGGATCGGCAAGTCCCGCTTGCTTGCCGAGTGGCTCAAGGACGTTTGCGAACGCAAGGACTTTCGCTGCGTCTTCGTGTCCGCCATGGGGGGCAACGCGTGCTCGGCTCCCGGCGGGGTCATCGGCCACCTCTTGCGCGCCCGCATCGGTATCACCGATGACATGGACAAGGAGTCCATCCAGTCCCTATTTCGCGAGGAGCTGCAGGCCGTGTTCGGGGATCGACGGGTGTCCGAAATCGCGGGGTTGCTTGGGGCATTCCTTGGCCTGTCCCCCGTGGGCAGCCCGCTCGTGCAGTCCCTGGCCATGCGGCCGGAGCAACAGGCGGACCTGTCGCGCGCGGTGCTGTGTCGATTCCTCGAAGAGGATGCTCGCCAGCATCCCATGCTCTACGCCATCGACGACGGACACCTCGCGGACGATGCATCGCTGGAGCTGCTGACGCGCTTGCGGGCCGATCTCGGAGAAACCACCCTGGTCGTCGTCGTGGCGGCGCGGCCGGAATTGCTGGTTCGTCGCCCGAACTGGAGTCGGGTGGAGGGCAGCCATGCACGCATGGATCTCGGTGGTCTTGCTCCGCTGGAGATGGACGTGTTCATCAAGAGCGCGCTCGGGGCCGAAGAGCTCGCGCCTGGTTTGGCCGAGCGCGCCGCTGTCGAGTCGGGCGGCAACCCGTCCCTCCTGAGCGAATTGCTCTGCGCTTATCACGAGCACGGCATCCTGGCCTGCAATACCCAGGACGCATGGCTCTTCGATGGGGATCGGGCCGAACGAGAGAGCCCGCTGCTCTCTACCGAGGTCGAGGCCTGCGCGCGCGTCTCCAAGCTCAGCTCCAGCGAGCGCGAGCTGCTTGCGCGGGCGGCGGCCATGGGGACCATCTTCTGGACCGGCGGGCTGATCGCCCTCGGGAGGCTCGGGGCCGAGCCGTGGGATCCGACCCTGGTCTTCGCGCCGGATCCGTCCATCGAGGAGATCAAGCGCATGGTGGGCGCGCTCGCCGAGCGCGGCTATCTCAAAAAGGCGGAATCCAGCTACATGGGCGACGAGACGGCTTGGTGCTTTGTGAACGCGGACGAACGCATGCTGGTCGAGGCCACCGTCGATCCCGAGGTCACGCGGCGGCGCAAGCGCTTTGCAGCGCAGTGGATCGAAGCTCGGGCTGGCAGATCCATGTCTTGCGACCAGCTCGAGAACATCGCTGTCCTCTACCAGGAGGGTGGGGCAGCGCGCAGGGCCAGCCTCTGCTTTCTCGCTGCAGCAGACGAGGCTTGCCGGAGCCGCGACTACGAGCGTGCACGATCGCTCTATGCCCGCGGTCTTGCCTTGCTCGACAGTGACGACGCGTTGCTAGCGATCGAAGCCCTGCACAAGCTCGGCGATATCACGGCGCGCCTCGGGCACAGCCACGAGGCGCTCGCCCATTTCGGCGACATGTTGACGGCCGCGTGGCGCCTGGACATGCCCGGCAAGGGCGGAGCGGCCCATGCCCGCATCGGCCGCGTCTACCGGGCGCTCGGCGACTACCGCATGGCGGTTCAGCACCTCGACATGGCGCACCTGCTCTTCGACTTGGGGGGCGATCGGCCCGGCGTGGCGGCCAGCCTCGACGATATCGGCAGGGTCTACCACCTGGTCGGTAAACCCGACGAGGCTTTGCGCTGCCACAAGGCCGCGCTGGCCATTCGGGTCGCGCTCAAGGACGAGCGGGGCAAGGCCCTGACCCTGGCGTGGATCGGGTTGGTCGAGGCGCAGCTTGGGCATCTGGGACTGGCGCAGCAGAGCTTCGAGAGCGCCTTGGCTATCAGCCAGGCCACGCGCGATCCGCACGGGATCGTCTTCACCTTGCTCGACCTCGGCGCCTTGACCCGCGAGGCCGGCCACCCCAAGTTGGCGCAAAAGCTGCTGGCGCAGGCGAGGGGAATTTCAAGCACCATGGGCGACCGCTTGACCGAGTGCCATCTTGCCCTGCAGATCGGAGACTGCTTGCTGGCCCAGGGCGAGCTGGCGGCGGCCGAGAAGGAGATGCGGGCGGCCAAGGAGATCGCGCAAAAATTCGGCGCGCGCCGTCTGGTTGCCGAATCCGACCGCGGCCTGGCCGAGATTCACCTGGCGCTGGGAGACAACCTGGCCGCGCGGGATCACGCAACCTCGGCCGTGGGCGAGGCAGAGAAGATGGGCGCCGCTCCCCTGGTCGGGACCGCGCTACGCGTGCTTGGGGCGGCGTTGTCCGCCGGGGCGCCTGGCGATTGCGATCGCGGGGGTCCACGCGAGGTCTTCGACCGCGCCATCGAATTGCTGGGCTCGTCAGGCGCGGAGCTGGAGCTCGGACGAACCTTCCTCGCCTACGCCGACTTCGAGGAGAAGATCGGTCGCCAGGAGGCCGCCGAAAAGCTTCGCGATCGCGCCTTCTCCATCCGTCGCGACGCCGGTCTGCACACGCCCGAGCGCGACATCATGGTTGCGAGCGAAGCCGTACTCCTGCAGTAGAACCTATTTCTTCTTCAGATCGTCGAGCTTCACCAGGATGCGGTCCAGCGACCACTTGGGCACCGTGAAGATGTCCGGCTGGCCGTTGGCCTGGACGTAGAAGGCGCCCTTTTCACTGGTCTCGCTGCCGACCTTGAGCACGCAGGCGTGCCCTTTGACATTCGATTTCGTGGCGATGATCGCCGACGGCTTGCTCAGCCCGGTGGCCTTGGGCGAGTTGTCCTCGGCGAAGCCCTGGCCCTTCCAATCGGCGAAAGCACCGGTGATGGTCGAAACCTTGGAGTCGTCCGCGGTGAAGTTGGCCGGCTTGGTCGCTTTCCAGGAGCCGCCTTGCTTGACCAGGGTGAAGGAGTCCTTGTCGTGGCTCACCGCCACCTCGGTCAGCTCGTCGCTCTTGAGGTTGCACATGGTCTTGTCGCGGAACTCGATGGGCCGCTTGTCCAGGCGGTCCAGGTTGTACTTCTTGACCAGGAAGACCTGAGGATTATCGGCCGACTTGACGTACCATTCGTCGGCGCCCTTCTTCTTGCCCACGAGGGCGGTCACTTGCTTGCCGTTCTTGAGACCCACCGTGATGGTGAGCTCGGGTGCATCGAGGCCCGTCTCCTCGAGCTTGGCGCCGTCGGCAAAGTCGTTGGCTTTCCAGTTGGCGAGCTGGGACACCACACCGCTGGCCACGGTCTTGTCGAAGGGCTCGACTTTCACCGAGGATTCCACCACCTGCCATTCCGGAGCCGGTCCGGCGTCGCGCGGAGCGGGCTTGGAGAGCACGATCTTCGCCCCGTCCTTGGTGGTGACCTGCAGCTTCTCGGCGTCTTTCTCGTCGAAGCTGGTGATGGTCTTGTCGCGCCAGGCGGTCGTGTCTTTGTCGAACTGGTACTTGAAGATGCCGGAGACCGACCACACCTCATCCTTGCCTTCGAGGCGGACCATGGTCATTTGATTCGTGGTCTTGCCGATGCGCAGGTCGGCCAGGACGGTGTCGCCCTTCTTGACCGTGACACGCAGACTGTCGGCGCCCAGCTCGAACTCGCCTTGGCGGCTCTTCTGGTCCGAGACGATGTTGCCGAACTCCATCTTGGCGAGCGACTCGAAGGCCAGCTTGGCCGCGTCCTTTTCGGCAGGGAAGGCTATGGGCTTCACGATTTTGTACGCGTCGCCCTCTTTCTTGATGACGGTGGTGTCCTTGCCCTTGGTGATCTCCAGGGTGTCGAAACTGCCGTCGACGAGCTTGGCGATAGGCCGCGGCGAGCCTCCGGCGGGCCGGTTTCCTTTCTCGGGCGAGCGCAACAAGAGCACGGTGGCCAGGATGAGGCCAGCGAAGACAAGGCCGGCAATCAGGGTCTTGCGATTCATCGTCTACCTCGAAGTTAGAGTCGTTGGTTCATGCGGTTGGACTTGCGTAGCCGCCAGCGGCCGACACCGTAGAGACAGAACACCATGGGCAGGCCGAGGATGTTCACCCACTCCACGGCGCTGGCCTTGGCCTCGGAGATGGCCGGGAGTTGCCGGCTGTCCATGGTCTTGGAGCGCAAGGGGATGAGAGCCTCGTCCTCCACGGTCCAGCCGATGGCGTTGTACAGCAGCTGGGCGCCCGCCCCGTACACCGGCAGGAAGCGCGCGAGTTGCGTCCATTCGTCGTTGGCGAAGGCAGCGTTGCCGATGACCACCAGCCGTACCGGCTTCTGGGATTCGGCAAGGGGTTGCTTGCTGGTCGCGGAGACCGACTCTGGTGGAGCGGTCACGAAGGCACTCTTGAGCGGACCCTGGTAAGCATAGCCGAAGGCGTAGGAGCCGAACTCCTTGCCGGGCTCGAACTTCATGTCGGGGCCGATGAGGGCGAAACCGGAGTGGGTGTAGCTGGAAGGCGACGAGGCGGCCAGGCGCCAAAGCTTTCCGCCCGCCGGCACGTTCCCGCCCGCCAGGGGGCCGGTCAGCTCGACGGGGCTGGCGTAGGGGAAGATCACGCCGCGTATGCCTTCGAGCACCGAGAGTCCCGGCGCCTTGTCCGCCGCGGCGGCCACGAAAGCCGGCATGGTCACCAGGGCTCGCCGCCCGCCGCCCACGTCCATCACCCCGGGCGCCGCGCCCTGCGGGTCGATGACGATATCCTGACCCACCTTGAAGCCGTAGGTCCCCAAGAATCTTGCCCAGGCCGTCGTCGTTGCCCTGCAACATCTTCATGCTCTCCATGCCGCGCGCGCCGGCCGATCCTGCTGCCATGCCGGGCGCAAGAAGGACGGCGCCTCGGCCGGTCATGAGGAAGCGGTCGATCTCGCGTAGGCCCTTGTCGTCGATGGCTTGGTGCGGACCAGCCACCACCAAGGCGTCGACATCGGCGCCGATCTCGGTCGTCGATGGGTTGACCGTAGTGACATCGTATTCCTGCTCGATGTCTTGCTTGAGCGCCTGCAAGCCCTGGTTGAGATCGCTCTCGCCGTGCCCGGTGGTGAAGGCAATCTTCTTCTTCTTCACCGTCATCTTCTTGATGAGCGACGAGAGCTGGTATTCGAGCCCGGCATCGTTCACGATCTGCGGGATGGCTTCGGTCTTGTCGCCGTACTGCAGGCACAGCCCGAGGTAATAGGCGCCGAGCTCGAACTTCGAGTTGCTGACCTTCTGGATCTCGACCTTCTGGACCTTGCAGCGAGAGGCCTCTTCCTCGAGCTTCTTGTCCGAGGTCGGGTCGACGGCCTCCCAGCGGAACTTGCCATTCGAGCTCGATCGGTAGTCGTCGAGCTTGTCGCGCACGTCGCGCGACAGGCGCTTGATCTCGGGTGGCAGATCCTTCGAGATGTAGGCCTTGACCGAAAGATAGTCGGGCAGGTTCTTGACCAGGTCTTTCGAGGCCTGCGACAGCGTGTAGATGTGCTTCTCGGTCAGGTCGAGCCTGCCGAAGACGCGTGTGCCGATGAGGTTGACGAGGACCACCGTGCCCGCGACGAAGGTCGCATAGAGAATGACGTTGGAGGCGAAACTCTTTTTCTTGCTGGATATCGACATGACGTTGCCTCTCCCTTACTTCCACTTGCGGGATTGCAGCGAAGCCGTGGCGATGACCAGGGCGACCACCATCACGGACACATAATAGACGACGTCGCGGGAGTCGATGACCCCGCGGGAGAGCGACTCGAAATGGTTACCCATGCTGAGGAAGGCCAGCACCGGTGCGATCCAGTCCGGCGCGTATTGCGTGACCTGACCGAAGATGAAGAGCGCAAACGAGATGGCGAAGGCCAGGATGAAGGCCACGATCTGGTTGCGCGTGAGCGCCGAGGCCATGACTCCGATGGCGACGTAGGAGCCGCCCATGAGCAAGAGCCCCACGTACCCGGTGATGAGGGGACCCCTGTCCACCGGACCGAGCATAAGCAGGCTGACGGCATAGAAGCAGGTCATGCCCACGATGGCCGCCAGCATGGCCATGCCGGCCAGGAACTTGCCCAGCACCACCTCCCAGTCCCGCACCGGCATGGTGATGAGCATCTCCAGCGTGCCGCTGCCTTTCTCTTCGGCGAGCAGGCGCATGGTGATGGCCGGGATGATGAAGGTGAAGATAAGCGGGGTCAGGGTGAAGTAGTAGCGTAGCTCAGCCTGCTTCTCGAGGAAGAGCTGGCTCCAGTACAGGTAGCCCGCGATGAGCATGAACACCGTGACCACGATGTAGGCCACGGGCGAATTGAAGTAGGTCTTGATCTCGCGCTTGGCGACGGTAACGGCGGTACTCATGATCGGTGCTCCTCGCCGGTGGTGAGGTTGCGGAATACATCTTCCAGGCTGGCCGCCTGACGTGTCAGCTCGAGCAATGTCCATTTCTGTTCCACGGCGGCGCGGAAGAGCTGCTTGCGCAGGTCGTTCTTCGCCTCGCCATCGATATCGAAGGTATGCGTGCCGGCCTCGCCCGGGACGCCCAGGCAATGGACCACGCCGGAGATCCCGGTGACCTTGTTCTTGATCGCTTCCGGGGTGGCGCCGTTGGCCTCGACGACCAGCCGGTAGCGCGTCGCTTTCTCGCGGGCGCGCAACTCGTCCGGCGTGCCATCGGCGACCAGCTTGCCGCCGCTGATGATGAGCATGCGGCTGCAGGTGGCCTGTACCTCGGGCAGGATGTGGGTCGACAGGATGACCGTCTTCTCCTTGCCGACCTCCTTGATGAGGGCACGGATCTCGGCGATCTGGTTGGGATCGAGGCCGCTCGTAGGCTCGTCGAGGATGAGGATGTCGGGATCGTGCAACATGGCCTGGGCCAGGCCGACGCGTTGCCGGTAGCCCTTGGACAGCTCGCCCACCAGCTTGCCAGCCACCTCGGCAAGGCCGCAGCGGCCGCCGATCTCCTTGATACGCGCGTGCACCCGGTCGCCGCCCATGCCGTGCATGTTGGCGGCGAACTCGAGATGCTCGAGCACGGTCATGTCCCGGTAAAGGGGTGTGTCCTCCGGAAGGTATCCGACGTGCTGCCGGACCTCCAGCGACTGGTCGAAGACGTCGAAGCCCGCAACCTGTGCGCTGCCCGAAGTGGGGGCCAGAAAGCAGGTCAGGATCTTCATGGTGGTGGACTTGCCGGCACCGTTCGGGCCAAGAAATCCGAGCACCTCGCCCTTGTGCACGTTGAAGGACACTTGGTCCACGGCGCGGTTCTCGCCGTATTCCTTGGTCAAATTCTCGACCTTGATCATCACGTCTGCCATTGCTACCTCGCTCGATTAGCCGGCGCATTAACATCTGGGCTCGCCGGCTTATTCCCGAAGGGTTGCGGTTTGTTGAGAGGTTCTCACGTACAGCGATATGCCAGGAAATGTCAAGGCATCGAAGTGGCGTGGGTGCCAAACTGATTTGGGGGGGTCAGCCCACGCAACGCCCAAGGCACGGGGCCGATAGTGTCTAAGGAAGCCAGGAAAGCAGGAAGAAAGAGAACACTCAGTGCTCTGAGCGACAGCTAGTCTAGCCGTGCCGATCCTGTATCGCGGCAGTGAGGTTGGGCTTCATCGGCCGGGACCCACCACCAATTCCTGGCTTCCTGGCTTCCTTAGAGGCCATAGAGGCCTCCTCTTCTGTTAGAGGACTACGGCCTGGGGTGCCCGAGAAGCGGGCCAAGCGGACAGAGGCTGCCGAGCCAGCGGGCCGCGATCGCGTGGGCGGGCTCGTCCAGGGGCGAGGAGGCGCCCGATGGTCGAAGCATTGCGGATACTTGGAATGTCACGCTTTCGGGCAGTTGGTTCCCTGAGTTAAAGTCTTTCTTGAACTTTCGAATGGAGGCTGCCGGAAGCACGGCCAGGGGCGCGCTTTTGTCTCCGAGGAGCCTCGCCACCAGCACGGTGCGCGCCAATACACCCGCGTCGATACCGGCCGGGTCGATGCTGAATTCGGCATCTCCGAGGCTGGCCTTGGCCAGAGCATCGAGCGCCTCCGGCACGAGCTGCTCCGGCCGAACGCCGAGCCTGGTGAGCAGCTCCACTGTGGCCGCAGCCCGCGAGACGGCCTGGGCGGCGGTGGCGAGATCCGCCAGGCCGCCGAAGGGCCGCTCGCCTGGGGCAGGCGGCGTGTCCAAGGCTCTCGGATACACGGGCCGCGTGCGCGACAGGCAAGCCAGAACGTCGCCATCCTCGGGCTCGAAGATGTCGATGGCCGGCCGGAGCACGGCGAAGGGGTTCTTGCCTACGAGCGAGGTCGCCAATCGGCGCAGCTTTCCGATGAGGCTCACCCCCAGCCGGTGCAGCTTGAGCAACGGCACCGTGCGTACGGCGGCGGTTTCGCGATCTCCGGCACCGTGGGCCAGGAATTCGACCGCGAGGTCCAGGGTGGCGGACAACCGTTCCAGCGCGGTTCGAATTCCCTCTTCATCGCTGGGCTCGACGCGATCGGCGGCCAGGACGCGGTTGCACAAGGCGACCAGGGCGAAGTGCAGGTCGGCTGTCTCTTCGCGGCTCTGCAGGCCGCCCACGGCTCGCGCGAAGGGCGTCTTGCCCGACAGTCGCTCCGTCACGACCACCGGCAGGCGCAGATGGACGTCGTCGATGGGCTCGCCGCGTGGTCGCAGGCTGGGGGCCGGGCTTGCCTCGATGCGCACGGTGGCGGGATCCAGCTCCTGGTATGCGACCAGGGCCTCGTAGAAGTCGACGAAGCCCAGGTCTGCCATGCGGCCCGAGCGCCAGCGGTAGGCCGTTTCCTCCATCTCGGCGTCGTCCTCGGCACGCATGCCCACCAGCAGCCGCCGCATCATGACCGGCGAATAGCGATACAGGCTGTCGACCAGGCGCTGCGTAACCCGGACATGATCGGGCTCCCCGACGAATTCTAGGGTGAACAGGCGGTCGGGCGAGTCCCACAGCACGCCCTCGGGGTTGTCCGGCGCCTCTTCCAGCGACAGGTCGTAGATGCGCGCACGCTTGCGCAGGAGCAGGGCGAGAAGCTCGACATCGATACCCTGGGCCCACTTGCCCAGGGTCTCGGGCGGGGCCTCGACCAAGGCAGCCAGCCACTCGTCGGACTTCTCCAGTGCCAGGCGATCGCGATCCCAGACCGAAAAGTCGAGGACGGTCTGGATCTGCTCGGCCGTCCCATGGACCAGCACCTCCAGCGCGTCCGGAAAGCCCATCTCGTGGATGACGTAGTAGAACTCGTCCGGCGGTAAGGCCCGGATGGCGGCTTGCGGATCCGGTGCGTCCCAGAGCTCGTCGGCCCGGCGCGCGCGCTGTCCCCGCGCCAGACGAGCGCGGTACTGCGAGAGGGCGACGAGATTCTCCTTGGATTCGTTCTTGCTGGGCTCGGTCACGGCCTCACTATGCCACGGCCCGAGCAGCGGTTCGCTCGCTACTTGGCGAGCGCGGGATCGAGGAAGGCGACCAAGACCGAGGTGATGCGATCCTGGGCCGCGCGCGCTGCGACCGGGGATGGCACGTCGTTCATCAGAATAGAGAAGATGAGCGGTTTGTTGCCCGGCGCACCCGCGATGCCGGACAGGCAGCTCACGTTGGTCAGCGTGCCGGTCTTGGCGCGCACGTAGCGTTCCGAAGCAGAGCCTGTCATGCGGTGGGCCAGCGTGCCGTCGGCGCCGCCCACGGCCAAGGAGGCCAGAAATTCGCTGGCCATGCGGAAGTCACGCATGGCCGCGCGCAGAACCAAAACCATCTGGTCGGAGGAGAAACGGTTGGAATCGTAGAGGCCGGACCCGTTCTTCATCACGTAGGTTGCCCGCGGAATGCCGATGCCTTCGAGGTAGTGCGCGACGGACTCCAACCCCTTTTGCCAGGTACCTGGCCGTCCGAGCGTCTCCGCCCCGAGCGTGCGCAGAAGCTGCTCGGCCGCAAAATTGATGGAGCGCTTGCCCATGTCCTGCACCACGACCGCCAGGGGCGGCGATTCGTGCGAGGCCAACACGCGCAGCCCGTCCTTGGGCGCGTGGTCCATGCGCGGCGCTTTGTCGATGACGATACCGCGCTTGGCAAGGACCTGTTTGAAGGTCTGGGCGAAATAGGTCTCGGGCGAGACCACGCGGCGTTGAAGCACGCGCGGTTCGGAACCAAGAAGAACGCGGCCCGCGACGGTGACACGGGTCAGCCCGCCGCCAGCGTCGGCGGTTTCGACCTTGAGCACCGCGGGTCCCTTGGTCGCCGTGGTCACGGTTCCACTCAGCGCCACAGCCGCTGATGCCGGGTCGAGAACGACTCGGGCGGGCGCGCCGGCTGCGGCCGCGGGAGTGACGATGACGGTGATCGCGTTTTCATTCAACGAGGCTGCGGAAGAGGGCGCGCGAAAGGCGGCGGAGTCGTTCTTCTGCTCGAAGGCAGGGGGCACGGTGGCTCCGTCGAAGGCGCTGGTGTCGACGACCAGGGCGCCGCGCACCTTACGTAACCCGGATGCGGCGAGGCCAGCCGCCAGCTCATTCAAATCTTGGGTCGACAGCGTCGGGTCGCCCGAGGTCTTGACGTAGAGGTCACCGCGCAGCTCGCCAGCGGAAATCGCCTTCCCGCCCTCAGTCGCAGCGGCGCCAAGCACCGTGGTCTTCCAGCGGAACTCCGGTCCGAGCAGGGCCAGGCTGGCGGCCTCGGTGACGATTTTCACGTTGGAGGCGGCGTTCAGCCCGGTCTTTTCGTTCTTGGCGTAGAGGAGCTTGCCACTTTCGGGATCCATCACCGCGATGGACACCTTGGCGTGCGCCAGGGTCGGGGCACTTAGGATCTCGTCGATGCGAGCCTTGAGCCACGCGCGCCGAGCATCGAGGTCTTTCGGCGGTGCGGGGACTGGCGTGGCGATCGTCGCTCCGCCGTCGATCGATTGGGTACTCCCCGATTGCGGGGTGAGAAAGAGCCACAGCATGGCCCAGGGAAGATGGCGAAAACGCATGTCGAGGAAGCGTCCATCGGACAGGGCCGGACGTCAAATACGTAAAACATATCCTCTGTGAACTCTCCCCTCCTCTGCGCCCTCTCTAGTCCATAATGGCGCCGTGGATCTCTTCGCGCGCGCGGCCGACAAGGACAGGCGAGGGCAGCCTTTGGCAGAGCGCATGCGCCCGACCAGCCTGGCCGAGTACGTCGGACAGGAGCACCTGCTTGGCCCTGGGCGCTGGCTGCGACGCGCGATCGAAGGCCAGGCCATGACCTCGCTCATCCTCTGGGGACCGCCGGGCACGGGGAAGACCACCCTGGGTCGGCTTCTGGCCGCGGAAACCAAGGCCGGCTTCGTCGCGCTCTCGGCGGTGATGTCGGGCGTGAAGGAGGTTCGTGAAGCGGTGGCCGAGGCGGCGCAGCGGCGCAACCTGCGCGGCGAGCGGACCCTGCTCTTCATCGACGAGATTCACCGTTTCAACAAGGCCCAGCAGGATGCGCTTCTGCCCCACGTCGAGGCGGGTACGGTCATCCTCGTCGGGGCGACCACCGAGAACCCATCTTTCGAGGTGAATGCGCCGCTGCTCTCGCGCGCCAAGGTCCTGGTGCTCAAGCCGCTCGACGAAGACAGCTTGCGCGCCATCATCGACCGTGCGCTCGCCAATCCGCAGCGCGGGCTCGGCCTTCTGCCCATCGATTGCCCGGACCGCATCCGCGACCAGCTGGCCCGCGAGGCGAGGGGGGACGCCCGGCGCGCCCTGTCCGCCCTGGAATCGGCAGCCGACATCGCGCTGCCGGGCGAGGACGGCCGGCGGCTCATCGACGACAAGACCCTGGAGGAGGCCCTGCAACGCAAGACCTTGATGTACGACAAGGCCGGCGACGAGCACTTCATGGTGGTCAGCGCCTTCATCAAGAGCATGCGGGGCAGCGACCCGGACGCCGCGGTGTACTGGATGGCGCGCATGCTCGAGGCGGGCGAAGAGCCGCTGTTCATCTTGCGCCGGATGGTCATCTTTGCCGCGGAGGACATCGGCAACGCCGATCCCAATGCCTTGCGCGTGGCCATGGCAGCGACGGACGCCGTCCGCTTCGTCGGCTTGCCGGAAGGGTACCTACCCATGAGCCAGGCGGCCATCTATCTCGCGGTGGCGCCCAAGAGCAACAGCGCGCTCACGACCTACGCTGCAGCCAAGCGCGACGTGGAACAGCACGGCGCCTTGCCGGTGCCGATGCACCTGCGCAACGCCAGCTCGGCGCTGGGCAAGTCGCTCGGGTTCGGCCAGGGGTATCAGTACCCGCACAACGTCGAGGGGCACTACGTGGTCGAGGACTACCTGCCCGAAGCGCTGCGCGGTCGGCGCTACTACGAACCGTCGAGGTCGGGCCGCGAGCGCGACATCGGCGAATACCTGGCGGCCCTGCGTGGACGCAGGGCCGTGGGGAGCACAGAGGAAGACGAGGGCACAGAGGCCGGAAAGAAGGAGGGGGCGGATCGCTAAATCCGCCCCCTATTCGTTGCGATCAGCGCGTTTCAGCGCTGCATTCTCTGCGCCCTCTCCTCAATCGTAGTACTCGGCGCCGAGGTGGGTGATGAGCTCCTCGCCGTGCAGGTAGCGCAGGGTGTTCTTGAGCTTCATGAGCTGGATGAAGGTGTCGTGCTCCGGGTACACGCTGGGCGGGGTCATGGGGCTCTTCCAGTAGAAGGAGAGCCATTCCTGCACCCCCGAGAGGCCCGAGCGTTGTGCGAGATCCATGAAGATGGCCAGATCGAGCACCACGGGCGCGGCCAGAATGGAATCGCGGCACAGGAAATTGATCTTGATCTGCATCGGGTAGCCCATCCACCCGAAGATGTCGATGTTGTCCCAGCCTTCCTTGTTGTCGCCTCGGGGAGGGTAGTAGTTGATGCGCACCACGTGGCACATCTTGCCGTACAGGTCGGGGTAGAGCGATGGCTGCATGATGTGCTCGAGGGCGCCGAGCTTGGACATCTCCTTGGTCTTGTGCGACTCGGGATCGTCGAGGACCTCACCGTCGCGGTTGCCCAGGATGTTGGTCGAGTACCAGCCATCGATGCCGAGCAGACGCGCCTTGAGGCCTGGCGAGATGATGGTCTTCATGAAGGTCTGGCCGGTCTTGAAGTCCTTGCCGGCGACGGGGACCTCGTTCTTCTTCGCGAGCTCCAGCAGGGCCGGCGTGTCCACGGTCAGATTGGGGGCGCCGTTGGCGTAAGGCACGCGGCATTTGAGCGCGGCGTAGGCGTAGACCTGCGACGGCGCGATTTCCGGGTCGCTTTCGCGCAAGCCCTTCTCGAAGCTCTCCAGGGTGGCGTGCACGGGGGCGACCTCGCGGTAGGCCTCGGTCGAGCCACACCACACCATGACCAAGCGGTCCACTTTCTGGGTGGTGCGGAAGCTCTCGATGTCGGCGATGACCTGCTCGGCCAGATCCATCTTCGACTTGCCCTTCTTGGCGTGGGTGGCGGTCAGCCGCTTGACGTAGGACTGCTCGAACACCGAGGTCATGGGCTTGATGCCGGACAGGAATTCCTTGCTTTGCGCCAAGTGCTCTTTGTTGAGCACGCCGGCCTTGCTGGCAGCCTGATAGGCGTCGTCGGGGAACAGGTCCCAGCCGCCGAAGACGATGTCGTCGAGCTTGGCCAGGGGAATGAAATCCTTGATGAGCGGCGACCGGTTTTCGGTGCGCTTACCGAGCCGGATGGTGCCCATCTGGGTCAGCGAGCCGATAGGCTTGGCAAGTCCTCTCCTGATGGCGTCAACGCCGGCCATGAAGGTGGTGGCGACCGCCCCCATTCCTGGCGTAAGGATTCCAAGTCTACCAGTGGCGGGCTTGATTTCGACGGGCTTCGTAAGTGGCATCGTTCGGCTCCTTCCTTTTCGGAGCCATCGAATAGCAAGTCGCGGGCCGCGGGTCCATGCCTAATGAAGTCGCCCGATTGTGCTGTCGCAGTTGGTGAAATGTGGTAAGAACCTAACTCTCTTCAACACCACACGCTGACCGAGAGGGCCGCGCGTGCCGGGCGAATCATCGACCGGTTTCGGCTCTTGCAGACGGCAGCGGAGGAACAAAACGCGAAAGGAAAACATGGAAACGAACGAGACCGGCCTCCCGGCCACCCCAGCCCCTGCCGCAACCCCGACCGAGAATCCTGTGGCGGCAAACCCGATGGCGGCAATCGACACGCCCCTCACCATGCGCGACATGATGGAGGCAGGCGTTCACTTCGGCCACCAGACGACACGCTGGAACCCGAAGATGAAACCCTTCATCTTCGGCGCCCGCAACGGCATTCACATCATCGACCTTCAGCACTCGGTCAAGGCGTTCAAGCGCGCCTTCGACTTCCTGGTGCGCACCGTGGCCGAGGGCAAACCGGTGCTCTTCGTGGGCACGAAGAAGCAGGCCCAGGACGTGGTTCGCGAGGAGTCGACACGCTGCGGACAGTTCTACGTCACCAACCGTTGGCTCGGCGGCACGCTCACCAATTTTCACACCGTCAAGCTCTCTATCGAGCGCTTGCAATCCATCGAGAAGATGTCCAGCGACGGCACCTTCGAGCGCCTGACCAAGAAGGAGGTCATCCGCATCACGCGCGAGCAGGAGAAGCTCGAGAAGGCCCTCGGCGGCATCAAGGCCATGGGCGAGCTGCCTGGCGCGGTCTTCATCGTCGACGTCGTCAAAGAGCACATCGCGGTCAGCGAGGCACGCAAGCTGGAGATCCCCATCGTCGCCATCGTGGACACCAACTGCGATCCCGATCTGATCAACTACGCCGTACCGGGCAACGACGACGCCATTCGCGCCATTCGTCTGTTCGCCAACAAGGTCGCCGATGCCTGTGTCATCGGGCAGAAGGTCTCGCGCGAGCGCGCGGCCACGGCGCGTGCCTCGGCCGACGCCGAGGGCGAGGGCGCCGTGCAGACCATTCGGGTTTCTTCCGGTGGCGAAGGCCCCAAGGTCGAAGTGGTTTCTCGTCGGCGCGGCGAAATGCCGGCGCCCGAGGCGGCTGCTACGCCGGAAGACGCGAGCGAATAGCCCTTTCTACGGATTTTCAGGAGACGTTAGCCATGGCCGAAGTTACGACACAAATGATCAAGGATCTGCGCGAACGCACGCAGGCCGGCATGTCCGACTGCAAGAAGGCGCTCACCGAGTGTGACGCCGACATGGAGAAGGCCATCGAGTACCTGCGCAAGAAGGGCATCGCCCAGGCCGCCAAGAAGGCCACGCGCATCGCCTCGGAAGGCATCATCGCCAACTACATGCACGGCTCGCGCATCGGCGTCATGGTCGAGGTGAACTGCGAGACCGACTTCGTCTCGCGCAACCCGGATTTCCAGGTCTTCGCGCGCGAGGTGTCCATGCAGGTGGCGGCCATGAGCCCGCAGTACCTGTCGCAGGAGGAGATCCCGGCCGCCGTCATCGAACAGGAGAAGTCCATCCGCCTGGAACAGGCACGGCTGCAGAAGAAGCCCGAGCCGGTGCTGCAGAAGATCGTCGACGGTCAGATGGCCAAGTGGTTCAAGGAGGTTTGCCTGATGGAGCAGACCTGGATCAAGGATCCCGACGGCAAGAAGGACATCAAGGGCTTGCTCACCGACCTCATCGGCAAGATTGGCGAGAACATCAAGGTTCGCCGGTTCGTTCGCTACGAAGTGGGGGAGGGCTTGGCCAAGCGCGCTGACGATTTCGTCGAGGAAGTGAAGCGCCAGGCCGGCCAGGACTAGTCCGCGAGCGCGACGACCGTGACGACCGGCAAGCGCAAGGGATCGAATGGGGCTCGGCGGGCTTTGCCCGACGGCGGATCGGAACGTCCTTCCCCCGCGTCCTCACCCGAGGACAGCGAGCCCCTTGCCGATTCCGTGCCGGCCACCGAGGCATTGCTCGACGTCGGTGTCCGCTCTGTGGCGGCCCGCGTGCTTCCGGGATTGCCGCCGTATCCCCGGGCGCCTCTGGCGCCGGGCGTGAAATACCGGCGCATCCTGCTCAAGTTGTCCGGCGAAGCCCTGATGGGCAACAAGGGTTTCGGCATCGACCAGGCGGTGCTGGCCGAGATCGCCGACGAAGTCATCGACGTTCACAGCCTGGGCGTGGAAATCGCGCTGGTCATCGGCGGGGGAAACATCTTTCGCGGTGTCGCCGGCACCACCACGGGCATGGATCGGGCCAGCGCCGACTACATGGGCATGCTGGCCACGGTGATCAACTCGCTGGCGTTGCAGGATGCCCTTGAAGCGCGCGGGGCCAAGACGCGCGTGATGTCGGCCATCGAAATCGCCCGCCTGGCCGAGCCCTACATTCGTCGCCGCGCCATTCGCCACCTGGAAAAGGGGCGGCTGGTCATCTTCGGCGCCGGCACGGGCAATCCCTTCTTCACCACCGATACCGCGGCCTCCTTGCGCGCCATGGAGATCGGCGCCGACATCGTCATGAAGGCGACGCGCGTGGATGGCGTCTACGACAAGGATCCCAAGAAGTTCAAGGACGCGCGGATGTTCCGGCGCCTGTCCTACATGGACGTGCTCAATCGCCACCTGGCGGTGATGGATTCGACGGCCATCTCGCTTTGCCACGACAACAAGCTGCCAATTCTGGTTTTCAACATGACCAAGCCAGGGAACATCCGGCGCGTCGTGCTGGGTGAGCCTTTGGGAACATTGGTCGTAGACGAGCGTCGCGAGCCGCGCGAGGCCGGCGAGGTCGTCCCCACAACCGAGGAGCAGAACCATGGTGAATGACGTGATCAAGGAACTGCAGGCGGGCCTGGACAAGGGCATCGAGGCGCTCAAGAAGGATCTGGGCAAGGTGCGGACCGGCCGCGCCAGCGTGTCGATTCTCGACGGAATCCGCGTGGACTACTACGGCACGCCGACGCCGCTTCATCAGGTGGCTTCGCTCAACGTGCCCGACCCGCGCCTCATCACCATCAAGCCGTGGGAGAAGTCCCTCATCCCCGAGATCGAGAAGACCATTCGCTCAGCCCAGCTCGGCCTCAATCCCTCCTCGGACGGCGAGATTGTCCGCCTGCCCATGCCGCCACTCACCGAAGAGCGCCGCAAGGAGCTGCGTGAAGATGGTCAAGAAGATGGCCGAGGAAGCCAAGGTCGCCCTGCGCAGCGCCCGCCGCGACGCCAACGAGATGCTCAAGGAATTCCAGAAGGGCAAGGACATCACCGAGGACGAGGAGAAACAGGGCCTCAAGAAGGTCCAAGACGCCACCGACGCCGCCGTGGTCAAGGTCGACGACATCGTCGCCAAGAAGGAAAAAGAGATCCTCGAGGTTTGAGACCAGAAGCAGACACAGAGAACACGGAGGCCGGAGGGGGATATATTCTCGGATCGACCGGAACTACTACTTCTTCCTCATCCGTTCTCTGCGTCCTCTGTTCCCTCTGTGTTTTGTTCCCTACGGCGCGATGCCGTTCGGTGTGCTGCCGTCGTAGGTGACGCGCGCCACGTCGACCTGGTTGATGGCGAATCGAATGGTCGTGCCCCGCCCCTTGAGCAGGCCCTCGCGCTGGAACAGGTAGTAGGTTCGCATCCCTTCGCGGACCGGCGGCTCGCCCTGCGCTTGTTTGCCGGGAATGCCGCTCAGGATGAGGATTTTTTCACCTGGCTGGAGCACGAAGCCCGGATCGATTTGGCCCATGACCGAGCCACGCTTGCCGGGCCGGCTGACGATGACTTGCAGCCCCGCGGTGCTGACCGCGGAGGCGCCCTGGTTGGCCAGGACGAAATACTCTTCGTTGACCTTCTTCTTGTCCGGGGCGGCGTGCGCTTCTTCGAAAACGAGTGGCATGGGACAACCTTATAGACCGAGGAGTCGTAGGCCGACAACGACGATCTGGCAAGCAAGGGTACCCCCAGGCGATCGCCGATTTCTGGAGTCACCGCCCCCTGTCTTTCTGAAACTCCGTGCTAGACTGCTTGACGATGAACAAGCTGGAAGTCGATATTGCCCATCGTCTGAGCCGCGACGAGGCCCGTTCGCGCATCGATCGCGTCACGGAGAAGCTGGCGCGCGACTACAGCGCCGAGTGCAACTGGGATGGGGGAAGCCGCTTGGTCGTCAAGCGCAAGGGGTTGCAGGCGTACCTGGACATCGCCGACGACCGGGTACACGTCGATATGGAAATCGGCCTTTTCATGCGGCCTTTCGCCGGCACGATCCGGGCCGGAATCGCCAAGCAGCTGGCCGATATCCTGTCCTAATTCCGCGCCCGCCTCGTACGATGGGCGCGAGGACGCTTTACCCTCGATCTGCGCGCTGATATAAAGGCACTCGCTCGCCCTATACGTGGCGCGAGCGCAGGCTTCTGCCGCCCCTTACCCGACGGAGCAAACCATGAATGCCCGACAATCCGCGATTGGCCTGACCCTGCTGGCTCTCACGACCGCGGCTGGCGCGCCGGCGCAAGCGCAAATCGTGAGCGCACCCATCGATCTCCAGGTCTTCCGGCCCGCCGCCGACACCAAAGGCTACATCACCGTGAACGGTGCGCAGATCCTCGCGCCACTCGATGTGTCCTTCGGCATGGTGGCGACAGGCGGCTGGCGCCCCCTCAACCTGGATCCTGGAAGAACCGTCGCTACCGGGACGATCACGCAACAATCTCTCTACCGCATGAACTTCCTGCTCACGACGACGTTGCAGGGAGCCATCGGGCTCGTGTCTACCGACCACCTCGGTCTCCAGTTCGGTATCTCCCTTCCCATCGGCGTCACCAGCGGCGAGGCGACCCCGTACGACCCCGGTGCGCCCAACGGCGTTCTCTACAACAACCGTACGCTGAACGGTACGAACGACGACGTCCACTTTCAGACCAACTACCAGGGCATCGGCGATCTGGCCCTCCTGCCCAAGGTGCGCATTCTCAATCCCAGCCGGTTGCCCGTGGGCATCGCCATCATCCCCGGCCTGATTCTGCCGACCGGCGACAAGGCCAAGTTCCTCGGCGAGGGAAAGACCATCTTCGAGCCGCAGGCTATCGTCGAGGTGAACTGGGGCCGCTACGGCGTGTTCCGAACCGCGCTCAACGTCGGCGCGCGCATTCGCAGCGGCACTTCCGAGTTCAGGGACGATGCCGCCAACTTTCCCCGCCCGGTCAGGACGGTCGATTCCAACGGCATCCCCATCAACAACACCTCGATTGGCAACGAGAACACCAACATGGGGCTCAAGGTCGGCAACGAGCTGCTCGCCAGCTTCGGCGCCTCGTGGGGCATCGTGCCCTTCGTGTTCGACATGGTGGGCGAGCTCTATACCTTCACCGGGCTCGACTCGAAGAAGATCAACGCCGACGGCACCGAGTCGAACATGGGCCCCGGCGGAGAGGCTGTTCTCGGCTTCAAGGCCTACCTCGCGCCCAACTCGTTCTTCGAGTTCGGCGGAGGCTACGGCGTCATTCCCACGACCTACGGCACCACGCGTGGCCGATTCTTCGCCGGCATCGTGTTCGAGCCCGGCGCCGGCGACCGCGACGGCGACGGCTACAAGGACGACGTGGACAAGTGTCCCGACGAGCCGGAGGACTTCGACGGGTTCCAGGACGAAGACGGTTGTCCCGACCCGGACAACGACCAGGACGGCATTCCCGACACGCTCGACAAGTGCCCGAATGAGCCAGGGCCGCGTGAGAACGACGGCTGTCCGTTCCACAAGGTCAACGACCGCGACGGCGACGGCATCCCCGACGATGTCGACAAGTGCCCGGACGAGCCGGAGGACTTCGACGGGTTCCAGGACGAGGACGGCTGTCCGGATCTCGACAACGACCAGGACGGCATCCCCGACAAGCTCGACCTGTGCCCGAACGATCCAGAGGACAAGGACGGGTTCGAGGACGAGGATGGCTGCCCCGATCCGGACAACGACCACGACCGCATCCCGGACGTGAACGACAAGTGCCCGAACGAGCCCGAAACCTACAACGGGTTCGAGGACGAGGATGGTTGCCCCGACAAGGGGCAGGTCATCGTCACGCGCAGCAAGCTGGAGATCCTCGACAAGATCTACTTCGAGACCGACAAGGACACCATCATGTCGCAGTCCTTCCCGCTCCTCGACGCCATCGCCGCGACCATCAAGGGTCATCCCGAGATCGCGCTCATCGAAATCCAGGGTCACGCCGACGAACGCGGTGATGACGAGCACAACCTGGATCTGACCGATCGGCGTGCGCACTCCGTGATGCGTGCCCTCGAAGATCGCGGCGTCGAGCCTGGCCGCCTCAGGGCGCGAGGCTATGGCGAAACCAAGCCCATCTGCACGCAGCACAACGAGGAATGCTGGAGCAAGAACCGACGTGTCGAGTTCATCATTCTCAAGCGTGTCGACGAACCTACTCTGCAGGATGACGCTGGGCAGTAGGAAGCCTCAAATCCACGGGTTTGGCCGAAGGCGGGTTGCCATGCCCTCCCGCGCTTCGGCTCCGCCTGGCGCGCCAAAGCGGCTGTAATCGCCCAGGAAGGAGCTTCATGCCCGAAACCAGCCCGAGTACGAAGGTTCTTCTTGACTCGGCCTCCATGTGGGTTATTAACAACCACCCATTCTAGTTGGGCGCGGGTTTCATTTGCCTTTGTTGCCACGCGAGAAAATTGACGACGTCCGCGATCGTACGAATATCGTCGATGTCGTAAGGCGATACGTTGAACTCAAGCGCGCTGGCACCGGAAGCTTCAAAGGACTTTGCCCATTTCACGCGGAGAAAACTCCGTCGTTTCACGTCCATGAGCAGCGCCAGTTTTTTCATTGTTTCGGGTGCGGCGAAAAGGGGGATGTCTTCTCCTTCCTCGTCAAGATCGAGCAGCGCTCGTTCATGGAAGTGCTGCGCGAGCTGGCCCATCAGGCCGGGGTGGACCTACCCGAGCAAACGCTCACCCCGGCCGAACGCAAGGCCGCCGAGGAAAACGAGTCGGAGCGCGAGCGCATGCTGCGAGCCATGGAAGAGGCGACACGTTTCTTCGAGGCGCAGCTTGCCGCTCCGGCCGGGGCGGTCGCGCGTGCCTACCTGGAGAAACGCGGTATCTCGAAGACCACCGTCGAGCGGTTTCGCCTTGGCTACGCACCTCCCGGTTGGGATGCCATGCAGAAGTATCTTGCCTCTTGTCAGGTGGATGCCCAATTGTCCGAGCGTCTTGGCTTGGTGGGTAGCAACGAGCGTGGTCGCTACGACTTCTTCCGGGATCGTGTCATGCTTCCCGTGCTCGACCGGCAGAAACGCCCCATCGGCTACTCCTCGCGCTTGCTCGATCCCGATGCCAAGGATCGCAAATACGTCAACTCGCCGGATTCGCCACTCTTCCACAAAAAAGAGAATTTGTACGGTCTGCACAGGGCCGTGGACGCCATCCGCCGCGGTGGAACAGCCATCCTCGTGGAGGGCAACTTCGACGTGTTGACCTTGCACGAGGCTGGGATCGAGGAGGCCGTGGCGCCCATGGGCACCGCCCTGACGGTCGAACAGATCAAGTTGCTGGCCAGAATGGCGAAACGCATCGTCGTGGTCTTCGATGGCGACAGCGCCGGATCGCGCGCGGCCGAAAAGGCCGTGCCCTTGGCCGTGGACGCCGGCTTGTTCTTTGCCGAGGCCGATTCGGACGGGCGCGTGGCCGAGATGCCCGCCGGGGTCGACCCCGACGAATTCGTGCGCGCGCACGGCGCCGATGCTTTCCGGACCTTGGTGGCCCAAGCGCGGCCCATGCTCGACCACCTCATCCAGCGCGCGGCCGACGATGCCACCATTCCGGGTAAGGCCAATACGGCCAAGCGTGTGGCCGACGTGCTGGCCAAGGTCAGAAACCCCCTCGTGCGCGACCTGTATGTCCGTGACCTGGCTGCCAAGCTGGCCGTCCCCGTGGCGCAGATCATGCGCATGGTGCGCGAGGCCGCTTCGCACTCGCCCAGGCCCGAGGCTGCGACAACGACGGGCGCCGCAGAGGGCCGCCCGGGGAACCGCGTGCCCCAGGCGGACGAAGTGGATGCCTTGGCTCTCCTGGTGGCGCAGCCGAAGCTTGCGACCCTAGGGGAGGCGCAGCAGATCTACGACCTTCTGCGGGATCCGGGCATTCGCGAGATCTATGGCGCGGCGCTCGAAACGCTTCGCGCTGGCGGCCGGGCGGATGTGCCGGCTTGGCTCGACAGCGGGCCGGCCGACATCCGCGACCACGTGAGCGCCGCCCTGATGGACGGGCGATGGACCGCGGTCGAGGCCGTTGATGACGCCATGCGTGCCATGCGCGCCCTGATTCTCAAATTGGAACGCTCGCGCGTTGATGAAGAGCTGGCGCTGGCGCAACGCCAGCACCGCGAGGCGCTGGCGAGCGGGAACGAGGAAGAGGCACGGGCCATTTCCATACGGGAGATGGAATTGATAAGGACCAAGTTGGGGTTAGCCAACCAGAGCAAAGGCATGACGACATGATCGAGGATGCCGAGGACCGTTTGAACGACGACAACCAGGATGATGACGAGCTTGAAGAGGTGAGCAAGCAGCTCGCGGCCAAGAAGGGCTCGGCCAACAAGGAGAGTGAGCGCAAGAAGCGCGAGCTCATCACGATGGGCAAGGCCAAGGGCTTTCTGACCTACGACGAGGTCAACGATCACATGCCGGAGAGCATCGTCTCGTCGGATCAGATTCGACGACTGGTTGTCGACCTTGGGGGGCGAGGGCATCGAAATCGTCGACGCCTCGACGCAGGTCAAGGTCGAGGACAAGACGCCCCCCGCCGAGGCGGAGGAAGAGGCGGAAGTCGAGCCGGCGCCTCGGCCGGCGGAAGCCGAGGAGGAAGAGGAAGACGACGGCTACTCGAAGACCAATGATCCGGTGCGCATGTACTTGCGCAAGATGGGGTCGGTCTCGCTGCTCACCCGCGAAGGCGAGGTCGAGATCGCGAAACGCATCGAGGATGGCGAACGGCGCGTGCTGCAAGTCGTGCTCGATTCGCCGGTGGCCATCGAAGAGATCCTCGATCTTGGCGACAAGCTGCGCAAGCAGAAGGTACGCGTGAAGGAGGTCGTCAAGGATGCCGACGATGACGACGAGGAATTCGACGAGGCTTTCCACGTCGAGCGCGTGTGCAAGATCATCGACAAGGTCCGCAAGGTCTACAAGGATCTGGAGAAGTTCGACGACAAGACCGCCAAGCGTGGCCAGTCCGAGAGCAGCAAGCGCAAGGCGAAGACGCAGATTGCCGGTCTCAAGCAGGATCTGCTGGATACCCTGCAGGAGCTGCGGCTGAACAAGAAGCAAATCGATCGCATCGTGGCCCGCCTCAAGGGCCTGGTCTCGCGCATCGAATCCGCCCGGCGCGAGATTGGCGAGGTCGAAGGCCGGGTCGGCATGAGCGAGCGCGAGCTGAAGAAGACCCTACGGGAAGCGCGCGGGTCGACGTTGCGGCAAAGAACGGTCACCAAGCGCTTGGGACTGCGCGTGGAGGATTCTCGAAGAGACCTCCGAGAGCATCGCCAACGCGCGCAAGAAGGTGAAGAAGATCGAAGAGGAGGCAGGGCTGGACGAGTCCAGTCTGCGCGATACGGTGCGTGAGATTCAGGACGGCGAACGCCAGGCCGAGCAGGCCAAGGCCGAGCTCGTCGAGGCAAACCTGCGTCTGGTGGTTTCCATCGCCAAGAAGTACACCAACCGCGGGTTGCAGTTCCTGGACCTCATTCAGGAGGGCAACATCGGTCTCATGAAGGCGGTCGACAAGTTCGAGTACCGTCGTGGCTACAAGTTCTCGACGTACGCGACCTGGTGGATCCGTCAGGCCATCACGCGGGCCATCGCCGATCAGGCGCGGACGATCAGAATTCCGGTTCACATGATTGAGACCATCAACAAGCTCATCCGCACCAGCCGCTACCTGGTACAGGAGCTGGGACGCGAGGCAACGCCGGAAGAGATCGCCGAGAAGATGGAACTGCCGCTCGACAAGGTCCGCAAGGTCCTCAAGATCGCCAAGGAGCCCATCTCGCTCGAAACTCCGATTGGCGAGGAGGAAGATTCGCACCTCGGCGATTTCATCGAGGACAAGAGCATCGTCTCGCCCGCTGATGCGGTGATCTCCATGAACCTCGCCGAACAGACGCGCAAGGTCCTGGCGACCCTGACCCCGCGCGAGGAAAAGGTCCTGCGCATGCGTTTCGGCATCGGCGAGAAGTCGGACCACACCCTGGAAGAGGTGGGGCAAGACTTCGAGGTCACGCGCGAGCGTATACGACAGATCGAAGCCAAGGCCTTGCGCAAGCTGCGTCACCCGTCACGCAGCAAGCGCCTCAAGAGCTTCATGGAAAGCTAGCCGCGTGGCGAGCCGGAATTCACCACAGAGAGCACAGAGAACACAGAGGTTGCGGAGGAGGAACGGGTTCGGAGCCAGGATCCGAGAGACCCTATCCTTTCTGACCTCCGCGCTCTCTGCGTCTCTGTGGTGAATTCTTGTTCCGCGCAGACTCCTCAAGCCGATAGTGCCGCTGCCAAGAGGTTGGCCAGGTGGGCGACCTCCTCGGGGCCGAGGTCGTTGCTTGGCAGGCGGGGCAGGCTGATCATGGGCAGACCTGGGTCGCTGGCCAGGCCGGCGACGACGCGGTCGGCGTCTCGTCGGCGAGCCGCAAGGACGCTTACGCCAGCCAGGATTCCCGCGAGCTCCCGAGGGCGGGGCGCTGTCGGTATTTTCGGACAGCACCTTGTCCAGAACGGGATTCGGTCGCTTCGGCGGGCGGCATGGCGTTGACCACCAAAGGACCGAGCGGCATGTGCAGGTCGCGGATGTCGCGTGCGAGCGTGGAGGTTTCCCGCGCCGGAAGCTCTTCCGGCAAGGTCACGAGGAGGACCGATGTTTGCCTGTCGTCGGAAAGCAGCTCGCGGGCCAGGACAGCGTCGCGTGCCAACGGTCCCTTGGGCATGGCGCTCTTGACCGCGTCGGGTATGTGCAGCATTGCCGCGGCGTGCCCCGAGGCCGGCCCGTCGAGCAGGACGAGGTCGTACTTCGGTCGTCCGTTCTCTCGCTCGGTCGTGTGCCACCACGCCTTGCCAAGCATGGTCCAATAGTCGAGTCCAGGAAACGCGCCGAGAAAGCTGCGCATGGGTTTGTTCTCGAACACCGCCCGATACAGGGGCTCGTACTTGAGCAGCATGACTCCGTATTCGTGCAGCGACTGCTTGGGGGTCATATTGACCGCCGAAAGAAGCTCGTCGACGCGCGTGACCACGGGGCCGATGACGGTCTTGCATCCCAGCAGGCGGCCAAGGCGTTCGGGTGCGTTGGTTTGCGCCAGCAGGACCCGCTTGCCGAGCCGGGTGGCGACCCGGGCGAGCGCGGCGGCCACGGTGGTGCGGCCCACGCCGCCCTTGCCCGCGAGCACGAGGAATCGTCGGTCGAGCAGGTGGTTCATGCCGACCACACGATCCGACGGAGAAAAGTCGCAAAGCCACTTGTGAGCAACATCGGGGACGGGGTCTATAATGCGTCGATGTCCCGCCAACGAGCAACGTCCACGAGCAGCGCCACGTCCGATTCTGATCTAGGCGCCCGCGTGGCGCGAGACTCGGCGGCCAAGATCGTGCTGCGGCGTGGGCGTGCCCGACCGCTGTGGTTCGGCCATCCCTGGGTGTACGCCAACGCCGTCGACCGTATCGAGGGCCTGGCCGAGCCCGGTCGTGTCGTCTCGCTGCTCGATCACGACGGCCGCTTCATCGGCCGTGGCATCTACAACTCGCGCTCGCAGATCCCGGTGCGATTGCTCACGCGCGCCGATGAACCCATCGACGCCGCCTTCTTCGTCCGCAGGCTTCGCGCCGCCCAGACCTTGCGTACGGCCCTCGCGCTTCCGAGCGCTGAAACCACTGCCTACCGCATGGTGAACAGCGAAGGCGACCACCTGCCTGGTCTGGTCGTCGACGTGTTCGGCGACGCCGCCGCCTTCCAGGTGAGCACGCTAGGCCTGTCCCTGTGGCGCGAGGAGATCGTCGCGGCCATCCAAGAGATGCTTGCGCCGAAGACGATCTACGAGGTTGCGGCGGGCAGCTTCGCCGAGGTCGAGGGCTTTCTGGCCGAAACGCGGGTGGTGCAGGGCGAGTCGCGCGCGCAGGTGCCGTGCCTGGAAGACGGTATTCGACTGGAAGCGGAGCCCTTGCAGGGGCAGAAGACCGGCCTTTTCCTCGACCAGCGGCCGAGCCGGGTGCGGGTCGGGCAGATCGTGAAGGGCATGCCCAAGAAGCTCGCCCGCGTGCTGGATTGCTACGCCTATGCCGGCGGTTTCGGCCTGCAGGCCGCGCGCGCCGGGGCAGGGGAGGTCACGGCGGTGGACAGCTCGGCCCGGGCGGTGGCGCGCATCGAGGCCCACGCCAAGAGCAACGGAGCCGACATTCGCGCCGTCGAGTCGGATACCTTTCGCTTTCTCGAGACTGCCACGCCTCGTTCCTATGACGTGGTGGTCGTCGATCCACCGAAGTTCGCCCGCGCGCGAAAGGACCTGGAGGCTGCCATCAAGGGCTACGAGCGCTTGAGCTCGCTCGCCCTGACGGCGTGCGCGCCTGGCGCAATCCTCGTCACCTGCTCGTGCTCGCAGAACGTGGGCATGGTCGAGTTCGAACGCATCCTGGCCGCGGGTGCCAGGCAGGCCAGCCGCGAGGTGAGCATCATCGAGCGCCTCGGCCCCGGACCCGACCATCCTCTCCCGCCGGGCTTCGGCGAGGGTCAGTACCTCAAGGTCCTGTTGGCGTATGTGGCGTAGAGGTTAGGCGCGCACCCGTAGGGGCGGTTTTCAAACCCGCCCCTACGGGTGCGCGGGTTTGAAACCCGCCCCTACTTTCCCGGCACGACGCCGGTGGGCGAGGTTTGCAGGACCACGATGTAGTAGACCAGCATGGCGACGATCATGGCCAGCGAGACCCACTCCCAAGGAATACGACCGAAGAGCAGGGCGCGCTTGCCGAAGAAGCGGCCGCGGGAGCGGCGATTGATTTGGGCTTGCACGTTTTCGAGGAAGCTGACCGGGGCGGTCCGTTTGAGGGCGCCCAGGCGCCCCACGGTGCGACGAAAACGCTCGAGCGATACGCGACACTGCATGCACGTGGCCAGGTGTTCCTCGAGATGGGCACGCTCCGCGGGGGCGAGATCGCCCTCCACGTAGGCGGAGAAAGCTGCGGTGGCTCGTTGGTGGCTGTCGGGCGCGGTCACTTGAGTTTCCCTTCGAGCAGATCCTTGAGCGCCATGCGCGCCCGGTGCAGGCGCGATTTCACGGTTCCTTCAGGCAGTCCCGTGATCTCGACGATCTCGTCGTAGGACAGCTCCTCGACGTCACGTAGGACGACGAGCAGTCTCTGTTCCTCATCCAGGTTGGCGATGGCCGCTTGCATGATGCGTTCGGTTTCAGCGGCTTCCAGGACCACGTCCGGGGCGTCGAAGTGTGCCTGCACGGGCGCCTTGCCCTCGTCGGCCATTTCCGTGGCATCGGTGCCGTCGTGCAGCTCCTGTCCGCTGGTTCGCCTGCGCGCGAGGTACTTGATGCGATTCTTGGAATGGTTCGTGGCGATGCGCAGGATCCAGGTCGAGAGCTTGGCCTCGCCGCGATAGCTCTCGATGTTCTTGAACACGGTGACGAAGACTTCCTGGGCGATGTCCTCGGCCTCGCTCGGCGAGCCCACCAGGCGCAGAATCAAGTTGTAAACGCGGTTGCTGTGACTGCGAACGACCTCGTTGAAGGCTTCTTCGTCGCGTCGGACCAGGCGGCCGAGCAGAAGGCGCTCGCCGATGCTCATTTGAAAGCCCTGCCGCTCTCGAAATCCGCGCGACGAAAGGGGTCGGTCGGGCTCTTCGACGATGCCCGCTCCGACTGCTTTCGGCAGGGAAGCCTCCACGCATCTACTGACACCGCGGCGGCCAAATAGTTCCTGAGGAATGACAAGCTGAGAAGAGTTTAGCCCGATTGGAACCCGCTCGAACGGGTCCTTACATGCTGGGAACGAAGATGCGCGCGCTGACGCCGATAACGGTGGTCTTGTGCGCGCCTGACACGTCCTGGCGTAGTCCGATATCGAGGGCGCCGATGTCTGCCGACAGGACGGAGACCCCGCCCGACACATAGCCGTTCCTGGTGAGCCCGTCGTGTCCGCCGCCAGCGCGAAACGCCGCCGACGAAGCAAAGGAGAGCTCGGCGCCGCCCATGTAGTACATGGCCCGATCGCGCGTGCTATCGCCGTAGACCTTCTCCAAGACCGAGTCGAATACCAGGATCAGAGAGGGCATGGGTAACACCGCGATGCCGCCACCTGCGGCCTTGGGCACCCAGGACGTATGGCGTTCCACGAGGTTGTAGCCGACGGCTCCGATGGACACCTGCGGGATCGGCCGGATCGTCAGGCCAACGTCGAAGGTGAAGCCTTTGTGGGTTGCGCCCATCTCGTCGCTGAAGTCGATGTACTTGGCGCTGCCGCCGAGAAAGATCTTGTCCAGCAGGGGGAAGGAAAGCGACCCGCCGAAAAGGTGTCCAGTTTCGCTCACGCCATCGCTGGGCGACGCGTGATGGTAGGTGTAGTAGAGAGCGCCGCCGAGGTTGAAGCCCGAGGTGGAATCCACGGCGGAGATACGCGCGTCGTGCGAGTTGGCAGCGCTGCCATACTGGTAGCTGCCTTCGAGGAGATAGGCGCGCAGGAGCGAGATCCCGGAGGGATTGAGCTGGGGTCCCGCGTCACCCGTGGCGAGGGCGCGCATGGCGCCGCCCGTGCCCAGAGGACGGGGAGTGGGAAACGAGATTCCATCCGCGGTCGCCGGCTTGGCCGAGGCCAGCATGCAAAACGCGCCCAGGACTAGACAGGCTAAAATTCTCGAAACCATGGGCTGATAATAGGGTGGAGAGGATGGCAAGCCCAAAAGCTTTCACGTCGTCGCGACGGACGCATGGGGAATCAGCACCAACCGCGGCTGGCAAGACTGACGAAACCATCGCTGGCCACCACGACATGGTCGAGCACGGTGATGCCGCAAAGCTCCCCCACTTGCCGCAGCCGGGTGGTCAATTCCAGATCCTGGCGCGACGGCGTGGGATCCCCGGAAGGGTGGTTGTGACAGAAAATGACCGATGCGGCAGCGCCGCGGATCAGGGTACGGAACACGTCGCGCGGATGGACCTCGACCCCCGTCAGCGAGCCTCGGGCGACGCAGGCTTCGAGCAAGACACGATGCCGCACATCGAGGGCCAACATCCAGAATTCCTCGACCGGCGAAGTACCCAAGCGGGCCCGGTAGTGTGTCCAGACGTCGGCTGCGTTGCCGAGAAACCGGCCACGTTCCGGCCGAGTGCCGGTCACCCGTCGGCCAAGCTCGATGGCGGCCTGGATGACAGCCGCGCGTGCCGGACCGACCCCGGGCAAGGCACACAGCTCGGCTTCCGCGCTTTCGGCGAGGCCGCGCAAATCGCCGGCATGGGCCAGTAAATCATGAGCAATTTCCACGACATTCTGCCCCTGCCGACCGGAGCCTAGGAGAATGGCCAGGAGCTCCGCGTCGGAAAGGCTGGTGGGACCTTTGGAAAGGAGGCGTTCGCGGGGGCGATCTTCCGGGGCCAGGGAGAGCAAGGCAGGCATACACCTACCCAAAGCACGCGACGTGCCACTCTCACACTCTTGAATCCTTGTGTTTTTCACAAAGGGCGTGCTACGTTAGAAGTGCGTTTTCGCCAGGCGAGCTTGGTGCTTGCCCGAGCGCGGTTGGGTCGATGGCCACAATGGCCGGCCCCCAGGTAGCTGCGGCATAGGGTTCGGTTCGGGCAAGCGAAGGCCGGGAGCAAAACGTGATCAATTCACGCTGAGAGAGTCTGGAGAGGAGTCGAGACTGAGTACCCCATCAGATGGCGAGCAGGCTGAAGAAGCCGCTGCCGAAGAGTCTTCGCGCGCGGACGCTGACCAAGGTGGCCGGGAGCCCGAGACGGAAAACGGAGATTCCGAGCCCACGCTCGTGATTCACCTTTCCGACGACGGAGTTGCCCCCAATCTTCCCACCCGGCCAGTCGCTGGGCCGCCGGTCTACACGTCGGTGGTGGCTCCTGCCACGGCCGAACCCGTGCGCGAGTATTCGCCCGCACTGCGCGAGGCGCTTGCCCGGGCGCGGGCGATTCTGCACATCCGCGATCTGCGGCCTGGTCAGGCCGAGGTCATCGAATCGGTCTTGGCGGGACGCGATACTTTGGCGGTCATGCCCACAGGCAGCGGAAAATCGCTGACTTACCAGCTACCTTCGCTGTGGCTCCCCGGTCCGACGTTGGTGGTTTCGCCGCTGCTGGCGCTCATCGAGGATCAGGTCGGAAAGATGAAGGCTGCCTCGGTACCGGTGGCGCGCATCGATTCCACCCGCACGGCCAAGGAGCGCGCAGCCGACCTGGAGGCCGTACGCGAGGGTAAGATCAAGCTCGTCCTCATCACGCCCGAGTCGGTCTGCTCGCCTGCCGTGCAGGAGTCGCTGGCCGGGGTGAAGTTCTCGCTCTTCTGCGTCGACGAAGCGCATTGCGTGTCGCAGTGGGGACACGATTTCCGACCATCCTACCTCGGCTTGCGCCGCGCGGCCGAGGTGCTGGGACGACCGCCCATCCTGGGTCTGACCGCCACCGCGACGCCGGCCATCGCCGAGGACGTGCTGGTCCAGCTCGGCATGAAGGATTCCCACGTTTGCCGCGTGTCCTTCCACCGACCGAACCTGGCCTTTGACGTGCGCAAGGTCGCGGGCGAGGCCGACAAGCTGCGTGTTCTCGGCAAGCTCATCCAGCGCCTACGCCGCCCCGGCATCGTGTACTGCGCGACGGTTCGCGCGGTGGACGACCTGTATGTGGCCTTGCGCCACGGCAAGATCCCGGTCGAACGCTACAACGGCAAGATGACCGGCGACGAGCGCGAGAAGTCGCAGGCCTCGTTCATGTCCTCCGGGCGCAAGGTGGTCATGATCGCGACCAACGCGTTTGGGCTGGGCGTCGACAAGCCCGACATTCGCTACATCATCCACTACCAGATGCCGGGCTCGCCCGAGTCCTACGTGCAGGAGGCCGGCCGGGCCGGTCGCGACGGCAAGCCGGCGCGCTGCGTGCTGCTGTTCCAACCCGACGACATCGCGATTCAAGAGCACTTCCTCAAGGAAGCACACCCGACCAAGACGCAGGCGCGCGCGGTCGCGGAAGGGCTCTACGCTTGGAGCGACGAGGGCAAGGAAGTCTCGGTGCGCGACCTCGCGCTCTCGATGGCCTTGCCCGAGCGCCGCGTGCGCGTGGTTCTATCCGTGCTCGAGGCCATGGGCGTGGCCAAGGAAGTGCGAGCGGCGCGCTGGGCAGGGGTCGAGCCTCGCCCGACGCGTCAGGCAATCGACAAGGCGTCTTCCGTATTCGAGGCGCGGCGGATCTCGGATCGGCGACGCTTGGCCGAGCTGCTCAAGTACATGAATCTGCAGAGCTGCCGCGTGCAGATGCTGCGCAGCTACTTCGGCGAGGATCCTGGGCCCAAGTGCGGGCTGTGCGATTCCTGTGCCGGTCTCGACAGCGAGGTCTTCGATCCCGGGGATGCGGATGCCCGCCATGGCCTGCACGCGGCCACGGACTTTCACGGCCGCGCTCGCCGTCGCAGGCGCCGTGGCGGGGACAAGGTGGCCCCCACGCCGGTGGTGCGGCAGCGTTCGATCTTCGCCACCGCGATACCCGAGGTCATGCCGGCCACGGTGCCGCCGCCCTGGGTCGCGCCGCCCGAGAGCGATGCCGTTCTCGATCCGACCGTTTGGGAAGGCGAGCCCGCTCGAGGCACGCCAGCCGCAGGCGAGGTCGTTCTCGAGCCTGGCGAAAACGAAGCCTGGACCGGGAACCTGTCACACCCTGTCGAGGAGGGAGCCGCCCCGGATGCCTTCCTTTCCGGCTGGGCGACGGTGCGTGATGCCAACATTCGTCCCTTCGTGGAATGGATCGTACCGCCACCGGTGTCGTTGCCGGTGATGCAGGTGAGCCGCAACGGTGGCGGTCAACCGCGGTTCAATCAAGGTGGCAACCACCACCACGCTCAGCCCCAACCACAGGGCGGGCAGCACGCCGCCGAAGGCAACCGCAAGCGCAAGCGTCGCCGTCGCCGTGGACAGCACCGGGGTGAGTCGAACGAGGTCAATCGCGATCGCGGGCCAAGGCTTCCAGGCGTCTACAATCCCGGCGGGGATTGAGCCGGGGCGCCGGTTTGTGCGGTACCCGACTATCTTCCGAAGATGCGACGAAACAGAGACTTCCTCGGGGGCGGCGCTTTCTTCTTCAGCGCGACCCTTACGGTTTGGTTTCTTCTGCCCGTCGCATTGAAGCGCTTGATCGCGGGCTGATAGCCCTTCTTCACGAAGGTCAGCTCATAGGTGATGCCAGGGCGGAAACGCAGGTTCATCGGTGCGCGGCCGAACACGCGTCTGCCCAAGCTCACCACCGCGCCCTCCGGGGTCGACACCAGGTGCACGGAAACCGGGGCCGCGCCTGGACCGTTGGCAATCTTTGCGGTCGTCTTACCGGTACCCTTGCCGGTACCCTTGCCGGTGCCCTTGACCCCTTCGTCTTCGTCGATGACCCGCTCGCGATCGTCGGGCTCGGCGTTCTTGAGCAAGTTTTCCTCTTCCTCGTCGTCGGTTTGCGCCGCGGCCGCACCGACCGGCTGAACCGGCTTGGGCAGCTCGGCGTTGGCACTCACGCCAGCGTCGATGGCCAAAGTCGGCGCGTGACTGACCTCGTTCCGTGCGTCCGGCTTGTTCGCCGCTGCAGGATGCTTGACGGGAGACTCGTGACCGCGCTTCGCGGGGGCGCGACTGCTGCCCGGGATGGCCAACCAGGCACCCAGGGCGAGGGCCGCGACCATCAAGGCGAAAACGACGATGCGCATGGGGATGCGGCTTGGTTTCGACACGGCGGGAAGCTCGGCCCTGGTTTTCTCTTCCGGGTTGTGACTGGCGGACGACAAGCGTTCGGCAGAGGCGGCAATGGTGGGTTGCATGCCGCGCAGGACATCTTCGATGTCGATGACGTTCGACTCGTCGAAGACGACATCCGCGCCTTCCCCGATATCGAGCCCTTCGTTCTGGCCCGAGCTTGCCTGGGGCACGGAGGAGTGCGAGATGGTCAGGCAGTGATCGCGCTGCTGAAGCTCGGCCAGCCAGCGCTTGAGCTCGGTTTGGCCCGCCGGTTTGTAGACCGTTCGCTGTACGTTTTCGACGTCGAGCAGCATCTCGTCCGCGCTCTGGTAGCGATTGGCGGGCAAGGCTTGCATGGCGCGGTGGATGATCTTCACCAGCTCGCGGTTGAGACCGGGCTTGACCACCTCGGGCGGCGTGAATTTGCACTCGCGCACGCGCATGATGGATTCGAGATCCGTCGGCGCCTCGAAGGGACGCCGATCGGTGAAGAACAGATACAGCATGGTGCCGAGGGCGAAGAGATCCGAGCGATTGTCGAGCACCCAGCCCGAGGCCTGCTCGGGCGACATGAAGGCGAGCTTGCCCTTGATGACGCCCTGGTTGGTGCGTTCGCGGCGGCCCATGGCCTTGGCGATGCCGAAGTCGGTCAGCTTGACCTCGCCTTGCTCGCTGACCAGCACGTTCTGCGGGCTCACATCGCGGTGGACGATGGCCAGCGGCTGGCCATCCCGCGTCCGTGCATGGGCGTAGGCCAGAGCCCGGCAGACTTCGGCCGTGATGTAGAGAACGATCTCCGGGGGCAGTGGAAATTTGGCGTTCGCGGCGCGTGCCAGAATCTGGCTCAGGTCCCAGCCATCCACCAGCTCCATAACCAAGAAGTACCGACCGCGCACGTGTCCGAGGTCGAGCACCTGGACGATGTTGCTGTGGTTGAGGCCCATGGCGACGTGGGCCTCGTCGATGAGCATGTTGCGGAACTGGGGATCGGCGACGAGCGGCGCCAGGATGCGCTTGAGCACCACCGGACGCTCGAAGCCCTCCATGCCGTGCTGGGTGCCGACGAAGATCTCGGCCATGCCACCGTCGGCAATCTTGCGCGCGATATGGTATTTGCCGGCCTTCGGCATGCGGGTGCTATCTTACTTCTCGAACAGGCTGCTTGCGGAAACGATCTTGAGGCGAGAGGGCGAAACGGGCAGGGGATAGGCCTCGATGATCTTGTCTTCCTTGACGACCTCTGCGGGTGTGTCCTTGGTGTCGTAGACCATGGGGGTGGGCTTGCCGGCCTCGAACGCTGCGGCCAGCTCCCTGACATTGTCGCCCACCACTACCACCGCCAGGTTCGCGGTCGCAAGGTGCTTGCGCACGGCCCGGTCCACATCCTCCTTGGTCATTGACGGCAGGCGGGCCTTGAGCTCGGCGATGACGTCTTTCCCGTAGATGGCGGCGTCGGTGGCGTAGCCGAGCCGGCGCGAGCCGTCCTGCGCCCACAGGTTGACGTAGTTGAGCAAGAAGGCCCGCGTGGCCTCGAAACCCGCGGCCGGGATGCCGTCGCGAAGGAGCTTGTCGGTTTCGTAGATCGCCTCGCGCACGGCGAAGCCCGCGCTGGCCGGAGGGACCGGGCGCAGCCAGATCTCGAAGCTCTGCTGGCGGCGCGGGTTGTTCGGGCGCGGGAAGGTCGACCAGCCGTCCTGGATGAAATTCTCGACGTAGGCATAGTCGCCGTAGTTCAGCCCACGCTTCTGGCGCATGTTGATCATCAAGACGCCATTGAAGGTCCGATGCTCGCCGAGGTACGAGGCCGCCACGGCGAGCGGATAGAAGTCGTCGTCGGCGCGGGTCACGTCGATGGCACGGCCCATGGAAATGGCGTTGCCGTGCGATGGCTTTTCCACGAACAGAAAGTCCAAGCCGTCGCGTGAAGGCGGTGGCGGGAGAGGGGCGCGCGTTTTGCCCTTGGCGGGCAGGGCGGAGAGCCGGGCCGCGTAGGTTTCGGGGAAGGACGCGGGGTAGCCACCCGCGACGCCCAGGATGAGGTGCTCGCACGTGAAATGTTCGGCGTAGAAGCGTTTCACGTCGTCGAGGGTGATGTTCGCCAATCCGGCGACCGTGCCGTACGTGGGGTAGCCGTAGGGATGCCCACGGAAGAGAACCGTTGCCAGGGTCTGCTTGCCCAGGTCCTCGTCGTCGTTGCCGCGCAGGGTTTTGGTGATGGCGTCCAGGGCGTCGTGCTTGAGACGCGTGAAGTCCTCGGCAGAAAAACGCGGCGTCAGGATTTGTTCGGCCAGCATCGACGCGAACGCCTCCAGGTTGTCGCGGTGAACGGTGCCCATGAACACGAAGGCGTCCTTGTCCCCGTAGTACTGGATATCGGCGGCCATGGGATAGAGAGCATCCAGGACCTCGGACCATGTTCGCTTGAGCGTCCCGCCTTCACCCAGCATGGCGGCGGTCAGGTTGGCCAGACCTTCCTTGCCCGGGTCATCGTCGGCCGCGCCGACCTGGAAGACCAGCCGAATCGTGACCAGGGGGCTCGACGGCGACGGCAGACGGACGACTCGGATCGGGGATACACCGTGGCCTTGCTCGGCGCGAGCCGAGGGCGAGGTGGCGGCGATGGCGATGGACAGCAGCATGGGCAAGGACCTCCGAAGGGTCGCGGGCGATTGGGCAGCCGATTGGGAAGAGTGGCGTCGGGGGCTCATGGCTCCCCGGGCTTCAGGACGACGACGGTTCGGTTTTCAGGGGTGAAATACTTGGCGGCGACCCGCTTCACGTCGGCCACCGTCACTCGGCTGAGCAAGGCAAAGGTGTCGTCGATGGTAGACAGCTTGCCGGTGAGGGCGAGGAACTCGGAACCGACCAGGGCGACCCGGTCGGCGGTGGAGAGACTGCCGGCAAAGGCATAGCGCGTGTGCGAAACCACTTCGGCCAGGGTCTTGTCGTCCGTCCCTTGCGCGGCGACGCGGGCGATTTCGTCGTAGATGGCGCTCTCCACGTAGGGGAGGTCCTTGCCGTCCTTGACCCGAGCCAGGATGGTAAAGAGGTTGGGATCCACGTGACGCTCCTCCGAGCCGTCGACGTGCTCGACCTTCTGCTCTTCGAGCACGAGGCGGCGAAAAAGCGGAGAGCGCTCGGCGAAGACCAGCTCGGCGAGCACTTCGAGCGCCGCGCTGTCGATGTTCGTCGTGGAGAAGGCGGGCGTGTGAAAGCCGATGAGCAGCATGGGCAGGCTGGCGCCCTTCCACGGAACCGTCACACGTTGCTCGTGGGTCTGCGGAGGCTCGCTGGGGATCGGAGGCCTGGCCGGCCCCGTGCTCCAGGCGCCGTAGTGCTGCTCGATGAGCGGCAGCACCTTGTCGGCCGTCACGTCGCCGACCACCAGTAGGATGACGTTGTCGGGTCGGTAGTAGCGGTCGAAGAACTGACGCGAATAGGCAAACTGGTTCGGCATATCCTCGATGTCGCGCAAAAAGCCGATGGTGGTGTGCTTGTAGGTGTGCGAGGTGAACGCGTGATCGTACAGGGCCTCGACCATCGGTTGCAAAGGATCGGATGCGCCCTTGTTGTATTCCCCCAGCACGGCGCGGGCTTCCTTCTGGAATTCGGCCTCGCTGTACTGCAGGTGTTGAAAGCGATCCGCCTCGATGGTGACGATGGTGGGCAGCGCCGTGGCGCCGGCCAGGATGTGGTACACGGTCATGTCGTCCGAGGTGAAGGCGTTCGAGTCCGCCCCCATGGCCTTGATCGTGGCGTTGTACTTCTCGGTCGGGAACTGGGCCGTTCCGCGGAACATCATGTGCTCGAAGAAATGGGCGAATCCCGACTTGCCCGGCTCGACTTCGTTACGACTGCCGGTTCGCACCACGGAATAATAGGCGACCAATCCCGGAGAGTCGTATTCGACGACGAACACGCGCAGCCCGTTCGGCAGCGTCTTCTCGGTGGTCGGAAAGGGAAAGGCCTTGGCTTGGGCGGTCACGGGGGCACCTCTTGCAATGGGCTTGGATGCGGCGCAGGCTTGTGCTGCAAGAACGAGGGCGAACGCTGGGATGAAAAACCTGTGTCTCATGTCACGCGACAAGCCATGGAATAGCACGCTCGCGGGGATTTTGCGGTATCTTCATGGTCAAATGTTGTCGCGCAATGCAGCCGTTGCTTCCACCATTTGCGTCCTTCTCTGGGGGGCGTGTGAGGGCAGGACCTCCATGCGTATCTCGCGCGACGGAGGCCCGGTCGAGAGCAACAACGATTCGGGCCAAGTTGTTGCAGCAAACGCCGCCCAGTGTCCGGAGGGCACGAGCCCGCGGGTGGTCCCCACGGACACGCCTGTCAAGCTCGACCTGCTGTTCATGATCGATGACTCGCCATCCATGTCGGAAGAACAGGCCAACCTTGCTCGCAATTTTCCACGGCTGATCGAGGCGCTCAAGAAGCTTCCCACCGGCTTTCCGGATCTTCACCTGGGCGTGGTGTCTTCGGACATGGGGGCTGGGGCGGCGACCCTCGCCGGTGCTTGCGGCAACTCGCTCGGGGATCGCGGTGTGTTGCAGGTCCGCGACGGCTGCGGCCTGGACCCGAGCAACGGTCGGTACCTGATTTCCCAGAACGGCGGCGCGCAGAACAATTTCGAGGGAGACATCGCGGACGTGTTCGCCTGTCTCGCCAAGCTGGGAACGAATGGGTGCGGGTTCGAGCACCAACTCCAGTCCGTACGCATGGCCTTGTCCGGGTTCGTGAACGACAACGCCGGCTTTCTGCGCAGCGATGCCCACTTGGCGGTGGTCTACATCACCGACGAGGACGACTGCTCCGCACCGGCCAACAGCACCCTCTTCGAGGATTTTTCCGATCGTAGCCAGGACAGCAGCTTGCGGTGCTCGCTGGCCGGACACCTTTGCAACGGCAAGGCGCCGCCGGCCCAGGTCTTCTCGACCCCGCTCGTCAATTGCAGCGCGGCTCCCGACGGCGGCGGGAAGTTGATTCCCGTTTCGACCTTCATCGACGAAATGAAACAACTCCATACGCAGAGCGTGAGCGTATCGGTCATCGGTGGCTGGCCGACCGATGTCTCGAGCGCCGACTACGCCATCGGATACGACACCAGCTCGGCGGTGTACTCCGATGTGCTTACGTCCATGCCCATCTGCCAATCTGCCAACGGCAAGGCGGTGGTGGAGCTTCGCATGAAGCAATTCGTGGACGCCTTCGGGGCGGCCGGCCAGATCATGAGCATCTGCCAGGACGACTTCAGCAACGCCATGGCCCAGATCGGAGATCTGATCAACACCACTGTCGAGTGCCAGTAAGCAGCCCTGGGCAGCCTCATCAGTTGTCGGGTGCCCCAGCCAGGATCCAAGGCTTGCGTCGCATGGGGGAGGGGCCTGCTCTTGCATGCGGCGAGCGCGGCCGCGAGCCCCAGCAGGGGCCGAGGAGGTTGTAACGGAAGGGCGTCATGACGAATGCGAAAGACTACGGCCCAGCAATCGATTGGTCCAAGGACGGCGAGCTCAAATGGGTTTTCGAGGTAGCCCGAGTACCTGGCTGGCGAGAGCCTGGATGCCCACTCCTCGCACGCCGTTGCCCAAGCCGGCATGTCCGGTTGGACCGGCGCCGGGGCAGACCACGAAGCAATCCACCTGTCGCTTCGTGGCGGATGCGCGTAGACGCAACATTGGCGCTGCCATTTCAGGGCGAAGGGTCTGCGATGCCTTGGCCTCGATGAAGGCCAGGCGGCCTGGCCCGCTCGGCACGATGAAGTCGACCTCCAGGCCCTGCTGATCGCGGAAATAGTAGATCTCGCGGCGCTTGCCGTGGTTGATCTGGGCCTTGACGATTCTCGCTCGCCACCAGGCCCTCGAAAAGCGGACCCAGAAAGGCCGAGCGGCGGAGCGAGGCCGCGTCGTCGATGCCGAGAAGGTGGCAGGCCATGCCCGGATCCACGAAGTAGACCTTCGGGCTCTTGATGAGCCGCTTGCCCAGGTTCTCGAAGTAGGGGGGCAGAAGCAGGATCTGGCCGGTGACCTCGAGGATGCCGAGCCACTGTCCGATGGCGGGCACGGACAGCCCGAGCGGCGCCGCCAGCTCGGTCTTGTTCAAGATCTGTCCGTGCCGCGTGGCGAGCAGGGAAAGAAAGCGACGGAAGGTCAGCAGATCGCGGATGGCGCTCACCGCCCGGACGTCGCGTTCGAGATAGGTCTGGAGATACGAGCGAAACCAGTTGTTGGCATGGGATGGGTGGGCCAGGACCTCGGGAAAGCCGCCCAGGAGCGTGGACACCTTGGGGCTCTCCTCCATGGAGAACGGCAAGAGCTGGAAGACCGCGGCTCGGCCTGCCATGGATTCCGTCACGCCCTGCATGAGAGGCGCCTCTTGCGAGCCTGTCAGCAGAAACCGGCCCTTGGCCTGGGGCTTGGTATCGACGATCGTGCGCAGGTAGCTGAGCAGCTCCGGGGCGTTCTGGATCTCGTCGAGGATCACCGGGGTGGGCAGCGAGGCGACGAAGTCTCGCGGATCGCGCCGAATGCGCGACAACTCGTCTGGATCCTCGAGCAGGCGGTAGGTTGCTTTCGGGAAGGCGCGGTGGAGCAGCGTCGTCTTGCCCGAGCGGCGCGGTCCTGTGAGCAGGACGACCGAGAACGCACGCGCCGCCCGCACGAGCTCGGCTTGGAGGACTCTTGGGATGTTCTTCATGTATGAGTAATATAAACTATAAGTTAATATTTCTCAAAGACATCGGTCTCCGAACCCCAGCCGATGGTTCGCTGCGCCATTGGCGTGGTAGACCGCCGCTCGGAGCAGCGGCGGGTGCTCATGTAGTCGGCCCCCGTATCGCTCCGACGAGACGCGGGATCTCGCTGACCAGATAGAACGGGACCGACAGCAGGGTGAAAGATCGTGGGGTGCCGATGGGCAGGGAAGTCCGCACTTTCCGCCGCTGTAGCGGCGCCGAGCTGACTCGTACGGCGATTTCGAGCTTCTTCTCGGCCACCATCATGTGCAGGCTGCGCAGGGTTCCCGCGGCTCCGGCCTTCACTTCAACAGGAACGATCCGGGTGCCGACCTGGATCACGTAGTCGACCTCTGCATTGCTGCTCTTGGCCTGGCGGACCCAGGTGAAGAGCGCGGGCTCTTCGTTGAATGGGCGACATGCGCGCAATTCCTGCCCGACCAACTGCTCGGCGAGCTGGCCCTGGTTGACCAGCGTCAGGTCAGGCTGGCTTGCGACGACCGCGGCGTCGATCCCGGTCTGGGTCGCGTAGAGTCCGGTGTCGAGCAGGCACACCTTTTGATACCGCTGGTCTACTTCGGCGGCGAGCGGAATTCCATTGGCGGTGCTGCGTTGCACTGGCGTCACCACGCGGGCAAGCGCCAGCATGTGGAAGGCGTCCTTGATGGGGAGTGTCTTCTCGTCGGCATCGACCTGGCTGGGCTGGAACTTCCGCCCCACCAGTCGAGGCAGGGCCGCGAAGACCTTCGCCACACGCGTTGTGTGCACGCCACGCTTGTACTTGGCAAAGTCGTCTCGGATGGTCTGTAAGAGGTCGCGGTGAATCTCGGCGGTGCGGGCAAAGGAGCGATGTTCCACCCAGTCGGCGACCGCGGCGGGCATGCCCCCGACCAGCACGTAGTTGCGCACCAGCTCGAGCAAGCGCGGATGTAGCGCCTCTGGCACACCGACGCTGGGCGTGCAATCGCGGATGACCGTGAGCAGCCGATCTTCGCCAGTGGCAACGAGGAATTCGGCGAACGTCATTGGCTCCAGATGACCGTAGGTGATGCGCCCCACGGGCATCGAGAACGCATGGTCAGCCGGGGCAAAGTCCAGTAGCGAGCCGGCCGCAATCACGTGCTGGCTTGGTAGTTCCTCGGCAAACCAGCGCAACTTGGCGAGGATTTCCGGTGCCGCCTGAATCTCGTCGAGGAACAGCAGGGTCTTGCCTGTCGTGATGGTTCGCCGTAGTCGCGCCTCCAGGAGCCCAAGGATCGCCTTCGGATCGTTTGGCACGAAACAGGCTGCGAGATCAGGTTCGCGCTCCAGATTCACGCTGGCCAGCGCGCCCTGGAATCGTCGGCCGAATTCCTGGACCAGCCATGTCTTGCCCGTCTGCCGTGCCCCCCGTAGCACCAAGGGCTTGCGGTTCTTCTGGGTCGCCCAAACGGCCAGGATGTCCTTCGCGCTTCTCTCCATGTCCATAAGACTATTGTATTTTGTACCAATTAGGTACAAAAACATAGTAGCGTGTGACGCGGGGAAGACCACGAAGCAATCCACCACCTGGCTAGCGTGAGTTTACCGGACGAGCGCTGGTTTGAGCTCTGAGCCACCGCGCCAGGGCCACTGTTTTCCGTCGGTGACCATGGTGTGTGTCCACGCCCGCGCAGCGTATATACTAACTAATGTTGGTCAGCTTCTCGGCGTTTGTCCACCCGCAGACACAACATGTCGACGGTGACGCGGGAGAGGTTGGTCGCGCATATTTGCTTGCCTTGATATGTTTTGCTGGTGTATATACTAACAATGGCAAGCCTGCAGCGAGTCCACGTTCGCGGCCACACCTACTGGCGCATCGTCGAGTCCCACCGTGTTGGCGGAAAGCCCCGTCTCTCCGTGGTTGCCCACCTCGGCAAGGCCGATGATTTGCTCCTCAGGCTCAAGGCCGCCGATTCCCTTCGCATCAAGTCCCTCTCCCATGGCGCCGTCGCGGCTATTCTCGCAGTGGCTCGCGAGCTCGACGTTGCCGGCACGATCGACCGTCACCTGGCCACCGGCGGGCGTCGAGACCGACATGCCTCGCGCCATGTCCCTGACCCACGGCGCCGCCCCGAACGCCATGATGGTCTCAGCGCTGGTCAGACCTTCGAGTTGGGCTGTGTCGGCAGGGCTTGTCATGCTACGAGTAAGCGAGCTTTTGCCGAGTGGGCACGCTCGACGACTCTGGGCGAGCTCGCCAAGATAGACGTCGACCTGCTTTCCAGTCAGCACTTCTGGGATCAGATGGACCAATTGCCGGTTGAGATCCTTGCATCCGTAGAACGCGAAATCGTAGGCCGTGCTTTGGAGCGCTTCGATCTCAAGCTCGACACAGTCCTCTACGACGCCACCAATTTTTTCACCTTCATCGATTCCACGAATACCCGCCCCAAGCTCCCCGCACGCGGCCACAACAAACAGAAGCGACATGACTTGCGCCAGCTTGGCGTTGCACTCTTGTGCACCCGCGATGAAGGGGTGCCGCTTTTCCACCGGACTTATGGCGGTGAAGTCCACGATGCGCGATCGTTTGCCGACCTCATCCCGACGATTCAGGAACGCCTCGTCGAGATTGGCCGAGATTTGCAGTCCATGACCATGGTGTACGACAAGGGCAACGTCTCGCGGGCGAACCAGGAGCGCGTGGATGCGTCGAGGATTCATTACGTTGCCTCTCTTGCTGTCTCGAATCAGCGTCCCCTTATCACGGAAGCGAATTCGCACCTTGAGTCCGTCAAGCTCAGCGAGAAGGAATCCGTCCAGGCCTACCGCACCCGACGAAAGGTCTGGGGCGCTGAACGCACCGTCGTAGTCGTGGTCTCCGAATCGTTTCGTGCGGGGCAGCTGCGAGGGGTCCTCCAGCACATAGCCTCCGCGCAGAAGTGGCTCGACCATCTGGCCAACACGTTGGCGCGGGGCAGGCAACGACGTTCGCGCGAGGCCATTGAGCGCGACATCCAGACCCGACTAATGGGACGCCAGCACCTGCAACAGGTCATCCGATGGGAGCTGACTGGAGACAAGCAGCTCTCGCTCAAGCACGAGGTCGATGCCCAAGCGATTGAGGCTCTGTCACGCGACGTGCTCGGTCACCTCATCCTCATGACCGATAGGGACACTTGGTCCACCGAGGACATCATCCGCGCTTACCGCGGTCAGGCCCACGTCGAGGCCGTCTTCGCTCATCTCAAGGATCCTATGCACGTGATGCTTCGGCCTCAGTACCACTGGACCGACCAGAAACTCCATGTCCACGTCTTCATGTGCGTTGTCGCCTATCTGCTCGCCCGACTTCTTCATCTCCGCGCTCAGCGTGCAGGCTACCGCCACTGCCAAGAGGCCTTGCTCGACGGCCTCGCACAGATCAGAAAGGCCACCGTCATCCGCACGACCTCCAAGAAATCACTACGCACGACCACCCAACTCGAGGACATTCAACCTGATCTCCAGAGCCTCGTGGACCAGCTCGGGGTTGCCCTCTAAAATTAGTATATACGTCCAACTACACAGAATTGTCTGCAATTCTGTGTAGTTGGACGTCCCTTCTCCCCTCGTCCGGTAAACTCACGCTAGAAATGGGAGGCGATGGCGCCCCAGCCGAGGGGCTCACTCTTGACGCGGCAACGCCAAAGACTAGAGTTCACGGATATCCATGGCACTGCTGGGTCGCGATACCTCGGTAACGGGGCCTTTCCCGAGGGGCGTCTTGCTTCTCGAGACCCTGCGTGGGCACGAGGCGCTGGGGCGGCCGTATCGGTTCGAGCTCGGCCTGCTGTCAAAAGAGCCGAACCTCGATCCAGACGACGTGCTCGGCCAGCCACTCGCGGTGGGCATCCAACTGAACACCGGTAGGGAGCGCTTCTTTCACGGAATCGTGACCGGGTTCCACAAAGGCGGGGCCACGCAGCTGCACACGCGCTACGCGGCCGAGCTGCGGCCGGTGTTGAGCCTCTTCGACCACACCTTCGACTGCCGCGTCTTCAACGATCCCGCGCAGGACGCGTTGTCCATCGTGAAATCGGTGCTGGCCAAGCGCGGGCTCGGCGACGTCGAATCGGGGTCGATCCAGGACCACGTCTACCGCGCGCGCGAATTCTGCGTGCAGTACCGCGAGAGCGATCTGAACTTCGTGCAGCGCTTGCTGGAAGAAGAAGGGATCTACTATTTCTTCAAGCACGAGGAGAGCAAGCACACCTTGGTGCTGGCCGATGCCATCACCGGGCACGAGGCCGCCGACGGCTACGAATCGATTCTCTACACCGCGAAAGAGCGACGGGTCGCAGGCGCCGAAGAGCACTTCTGGGGCATGAAGATGCGCCGGGCGCTCCACCCCGGCCGCCACACGGTGCTGAGTGGCTACGACCCGACGGCGCTGCGGTCGAGACAGCTTCGGTTCGGTCGCGGAACGTCGGAGGACTTGGTGACGGGCTACCCGTCCGAGCACTACGACTATCCGGGCGGGCTCTACGACTCCGAAGAGGCACAGCAGGAGGCGACGGTGCGCTCGCAGGTGGGGCGGGTGGACAACACCGTCATCGAGGTAGAAGGCAACACCATGGGGCTGGGGCTCGGCAACCTGGTGTCCCTGTGCCCGGGACCGGATGGGGCCGACGGCGAGCCGTTCTGGAGCGAAGAGGATTTCGGCAAGCAGTACCTCGTGGTCGGCGCGAGCTACCGCCTGAGCGTCGATCAGTACGAGACCGGGGAGGTGGCCTTCAGCGACGAGCCGTTCAAGGCGACCTACCAGTTGCTCGACGGCCACACGCAGTTTCGCCCCGTCCGGGTCACGCGCAAGCCGCACATGCCGGGCCGGCAGACGGCCCTGGTGGTGGGCCCGGCGAACGAGGAGATCTGGACCGATAAGCACGGGCGCGTGATGGTGCAGTTCGATTGGGATCGGCTGGGCGAGCGCAACGAGAAGTCGTCGTGCTGGATACGCGTGGCGCAACCGTGGTCGGGGGCCAGGTTCGGGGCGCAATACCTGCCGCGCGTCGGGCAGGAAGTGATCGTGGCGTTCCTCGACGGGGATCCCGATCGGCCCATGATCACGGGCAGCCTGTACAACAAAGACAACATGCCGCCGTACGATTTGCCGGCCAATCAAACCCAGAGCGGCATCAAGAGCCGCAGCACGAAAGGGGGTACCTCCAGCAACTTCAACGAGCTGCGCTTCGAAGATAAGAAAGGTCAGGAAGTGCTGCACTTCCAGGCCGAGAAGGACATGTCGACCCTGGTCAAGCACGACCAGACCCTGCACGTGGGAGTGAACCGCGGCCTCGTCGTGGGCAACGACGAAACCAATCTGGTGAAGAACGAGCGCCAGCTCACCGTCGACGCGAACGACAGCGTGGTCATCGGCGGCACGCACGACAAGACGGTGACCGGCGCGGTCACGCAGCTCTACAGCGGCGACCACAGTCGCACGGTGGACGGCAATCAAGAGCTCTTCGCCGAGAAGAACAAGGACGAGCATGTGAAGCTCGCCCACAAGCTGACCACCGACAAGAAGTTCCAGCTCAACCAGGGCGCGACCAGCATGACGTTCAAGGGCACCAACGTGACCGTGGACTCGGCTGGCACGATCACGCTGCAAGCCGGGGGCGCCACGGTTTGCCTGGACAAGACCGGCAAGGCGACGTTCGACTCGCCGACGGGGATCAAATTCGTGTGCGGCGCCGGCTCGCTGGCCATCCTGCCCGGCGGCGTCGCCATCGCCAGCCCCGCCGTGACCGCCGCCGCCGGCGCCAGCAGCGTGGTGGCCATGGGCGAAGAGTCCGTCGCCATGAAGAGCAAGACTGTCACCATCGCGGCCGACGGCGTGTGCACCATCAAAGGCAAGAGCGCGTCGAAGTTGCAGGAGGCGGAGGGGGTGAAGGGGAAGAAGGCCAGGGCGTCTTCTAAAGTGGGGAAGGGGCAGGATACTTCGGCTCGATCGTCGTCACACAACGCGGAAGGAAGCGCGCAGATGACGGGCCCCGCTGAGGAGGCTCCAGCGGAGGAGTACTCTACACAGGCTGCCACTATGTCTGAGGCGAAGTCCGAGCCTGATCGGACGCTCGCGGATCATTGCGATCACGCGAAATATCCAGACATTGAACGTGACACGAATTCTTTCGCTTGCTCCAGTGGGGCTTTCGCGTGGACGGGCAAATTCGATATCCTGTTGAAGATGGGCGAACTCGAAATTGGGGTAAAGATCAAGCTTGTGAATCGACAAGGCGCCAAGCCAACGACTGGCACCGCTCCACTTCCACCAATTGGTCCCCCGCTGAGCCCCGCCGAGAAGGCGACGATGAAGACTGATATCGAAGGAAAGTTGGGTGGCAAGTGGCTATTTCATCGAGCCCACTGCAAGAATGGAGGTGGCTGTGTTTGCCCCAAGAACCGAGGTTGCTGCAAGATACCGGTCAAGATTGTCGTGGAGTTCGTGGAGTCAGGACATCACCACGAAGTGAACTTGTTCCAGGGTGCCGGACGGGCGAATGCGACGAACTGGACCAGGGTCAAGACCCGCGAGAATAGCTACGCGCATGAGACGGGCCATCTGCTAGGGTTCTATGACGAATACGCCGGTGGCGCAGTGGGGAAGCCACCGCGATGGAAAGTTCAGCCCGGTGTAATCATGTCCACTGGCCTTGCCGTTCCAGGCGAGTACTACTGGGACTTCCGCGATTGGCTCAAGACAAGATGCCAGGGCGAGGAGTGGGCCGAACTGTTGCCATAGACCCGTGCGGACCAAAAGACCTGGAAACCACGAGATCACATGCCAACGAACAGGGCGCGCGCGTTTTTCAGACTCCTTGTAGTCGTGCTCTGCGTACCCGCCTGCCGCTGCGGAAACCGCAGTACACCGAAAGGAAATATGATGGGGTACAACATTGAATATTGGTCAAATCGCGCCAGCGATGCTCATCCAACGCTGCTGACCGTCTCTCTTGCAGACCCTGCAAGGTTGGCGGTCGGAAGCAATGCGGACAATCCGGGACCTGAGCCGGTGGGTACATTCCTGGCTATGCCACCGGCTGCCGAGGCCGATGCGCTCATGCAAGCGGCTCGGCGGCTGGTTCACAGCCCAAACCCGGCGATCGGGCCAGCCATCCCGGGCGAAGAGATTCGCAAACTGACCATCGCACTCGATTCAGGCCCACAAGAGACACGTCTTGCGACCGAGAGCTCTCCGCCCGATCAACCTTTCTTGGCTGCCGAGGCGGCTGCTATCGCGGTGGCGAGGGCACTGCGACAGCATCCCAAGGCAGCACTTTCAGCTCAAACGACCCTTCGCCTGGATGGAACAGGCCACGTCGAGGTTGCCCTGAAGGTTGTCAACGTTGGTCTCGATACTGTCACCATTCCCCATCCGGATTTCTGGGCAGACGGCTCGGTGTCCATCCAGGTCATCGCCAGGAGGAACGACGTCGCACTCTCGGAGCCTCCGGAACGAACATCAACAGTTCGTGGATCTCACCAAGACTCAGCTCGTTGGCACGAGTCCATCGCTCGTCCCATCTCCAATCATTGCAATCGCGCCGCATCGGGATCTCACGTTCAAGTTCGTGGCTGCCTTGGTTCTACCCAAGGGCAAATACGATGTCTGGCTGGTACTTGACACACCTCTGATGGATGCGCGAGGCTCGCAGATCATGCAAGCTGAAATCGTTTCGAAGAAGGAGCAGCAGCACCGTATCTTCTGATTCGAATTCGGTGGGTGGGCATGGAAGGCTTGTTACATTCATACGACTCCGGACGACGAACTCGCTTGGCATTTCGGGAGCAAGGATATCCCACTCGTGAACTCGCATGGGTGCATCCACCTTCATCCCAAGGACCGGGATGAGATGATGAGGAAGGGCTACCTCAAGCAGGGAGCCTACTTCGAGGTGAAGGGTTACGGGGAGAAGGGCCCGCCATGACCTGTCATTCCCGGCACAGCCTCATGATCGCCTGTCTGGTGCTTGCGGCGATGTCCATCCATCGCGAGGCAAACGCCCTCCGCCTTCCGGCTGGTAGATGCCCGGTTGCTGGACTGGCCCAGCAGACCCAGGCTTCGAATGAGTTGAACCAGGTGGACGCGGTCAAAGAGCCTGATGGTAATCTGAAGCAAATTGAGGACGAAGCCGAGCAGAGGCTCAAGCGGTGCCCCGACGATGAAGAAGCTCAGTATGAGCTGATTCGAGCGGAGGAGATGCTGTTGGACTATTTCGCGAGCACGGATGAGGGATCCCTGCAGTCTCAGGCCAAGATGACTGGCGAGGCTGTCCACCGGTTTCCTGACTCGCCTCGAATCGCACTGGTGGATGCCCGCGCTCGTCCCGAGCCTGGGCACGTGGTCGCCCTGGTGGCGCGCTTTCCTGAATTTGGCCCGCTGCGAGTGGCGCTGGCCAACGCCCAGTTGGGATCTGGCGATGCGGACGCAGCCGCGGAGACCATCGCGACCATCAAAGACCTCAAGTTGGTGTACGGGGCGGGGGAAACTTTGGCAGCCATCCAATTGGCCAAGGGAACCCCCGCCGGGGCGCTGAAGACTCTGGCAAACAAGCGGCTCTGGTACTCGTATCCAGAGGAGGCCGACGCCGGCCATGAGGCCGATGGGCGGATGGGTCGTCTGTTTCGTCAGCAGGCTGAGATCGCGTATCAAGCGCAGCTTGCGCTGCACCGTCCTGCCGCTGCCCTGCGACCGCTCCTCGATGCGGCAGAGCGGGGATCGAAAGCGGCCAAGGCACTCTTGAAGAGGCCTAGTCCAGAGCTGGCCAAAGCTATCGCTGCGGCTCGACGGTCGGGGAAGCTAGACGAGGTCGATCGGGAGTATCTGAGAAGATGATCCGCGACGCGCGCCTGAACTGCCAGGCACACTCCCATCCGAGGGCTGGCGTGGCCCTGGCCAGCCACGCTGCCACTGCTGGCGCTGGCAGCACCGTTGCGATGGGCGGGAGGCGCAGTGATCCAAAGCCCAACTAATGGCGCGCGGTCGCGTACCCTCCATAGGCACTTGCTTATCGCGATCAGCGCCGGCATCTTGGCTTTAGTCGCCTTGGCTGCCGTGTGGGTAATTCGGGAGATCTCATCGGAGAAATTCATGGGTGGTAGATTGACTACAGACACGTGGAGTCGCGATCTCCCTTCGCCCGAGGAGAGAATTCGCTTTCTTGGTCGGTATCTCAAATTTCGGACCCACGTTCTCGATTGCGAGTTCCATGTCGTCTATCACGACAATGGATTCGCGCCCTCCGATTGGGCGATCTTCGCAGCGGTTCGCGTCGCGCCGGCAGATCTTTCGACGTGGCTGCAGGATGCTGTGCCGTCCTCCGGTGATGGCAGGTTCGACTATCGGCCCTTGCTTGCCGCACGCAGGAACGTGAAATCGATAGCGGAGTTTTTCAATCGTGGCACGACCCAGCTTGCCGTCTTTCGTCCAGAGGGGGTTGTGGTGGCCTTTGCCCAGGCGATGTGAGCTCGGGGCGGCACCTATTCCCCGTGCGCGGTGATCACATCCTGCATCTTCGCCATTTCATACACGACATCGCAGCCCCACCGCCCGAAGCCGCCCTTGCCGTTGACCGCCTCCACCCACGCGCGCATGGCCGCCAGCTTGGCGCGGTTCTGTTCGCTGTCCTCGCCCTTGATCTCCAGCACCAGGGTCTTGCCGTTGGTCAGGCGAATCAGGAAGTCGGGGATGTAGCGGCGTTTGGCACCGTTCCACAGGTAGTGAATCTGGAAGCCGAGGTGATCGTTCTTGGCGTAGGCATCCACCAGCGGGCTCGTTTCCAGCAAGTTGGCCGCGAACTGCTCCCACGCGCTGTCCGCCACCATGTGGCTTACCTGCGAGCGCACGGCCGGGTGGCACACCTTGGTGGTGTACCAGGTCCGCATGTTGCGCGTGCTGCCGATGGGGTTCTCCTCGTCGAACACCGGCTCGACCAGCTCGCGGTTTTGCTCGGTCATGAAGCGCACCAGATGCTGCACGATACGGTCGACGCTCAGGGCGATGAGAATGCGGCGGCGCAAGGGATCGCGGTGGAAGGTGCTGGGGATGACAACCTTGTCCGAGGCGAAGAACTCCTCGGACAGGCGAATCATCTGGAACACCAGGTACTCCCGGCGGCCCTTGAAGCGATTGCCCAGCGACTCGAAGGCCTTCTGGGCCGCCATGAAGGTCAGCCTTTGCAGCCGGAAGGACTCGGGGATCTTCTCCAGATCGATCTTCTCGGCCTTGGACAGATCCGCCGCCCCACCCAAGGCTGGCGCCAGCTCGGCCGCGATGGGGATGCGCGCGGGATCGAGCTGCAACGGCTCGACCTGGTCCCAATCCACGACCAACGTCGGCCGCACCACCGTCTCGATGCGCACTACGTTCGGCCAGCGGATCTCCAGCGGGTTGCGCGAGACCAACGATTCGATCTGCGTGCTCGGGCGCGGCGGCGGTGGTGCGTCGCCGCCTTCGCCCACGTCCTGGAAGATCGAAAGCGGCACCCCGAACACGTTGACGAACTCGGGCCGGAACAGCTCGCGCTCCACGCCGTCGGGCCCAACTACCTGCTCGGTGTCGTGGCCCACCCGCCGCAGACCGCGGCCGATGACCTGCTCGCACAGCAGCTGGCTGGTGAAGGCGCGCAGGCCCAGGATGTGCGTGACGTTCTTGGCGTCCCAGCCCTCGGACAGCATGGCCACCGAGATAACGTTCTGTAGATCCTGGCCGGGCCGGCCGCGCTTACCCACGTTGTCCACGATGGCGCGCAGAAGCTCTTCCTTCTTCATGGTCCGCAGCTCTTGCTTGCGCTCCTCGGGAATGCGGACGGCCTCCACGATCCCCTGCAACCGCTTCTCGTAGTCCTTGTCGGTGCCCGCCGTCTCGCCCAGCTCGGCCTTTTCCAGCACCTTGGAATCCACCCGCAGGGTCTGGTTCGGGGCCTGTAGCTCGGGCCAGTGGGCATTGCCCTTCACGAAATAGTGCTCGATGCGCGCAGCGGTCTCGGTCCGGTTGCACACCGTTAGGATCACCGGCGGCGATTCATGGCCCGCCTCGCGCCACTGCTTGGCCGTCTCGCGCCAGTCCGCGCCCAGCAGGGTGTACGCCTGCTGGACCAGACCCGGCAAGGGTTCGTGCGGCTCGGCGCCGCGCCGGTTGATGTCTTCGGAGACCTCGGGATCGCGGTACAGGTGATAGAGCTTGGGCCGCAGGGTCTTGGTATCGGGAATGATCCCGTCGCGCACGACGACCCGTGGTGTCTTCACCAGCCCGGCCTCGATGGCGTCGTTCAGGCCGAAGTCCGACACGATCCAGTCGAACAAGCCTTCCTCGGTGTTGGTCCGTCCCGTGGGTGCGAAGGGCGTGGCCGACAGATCGAAGCAGCGGGTGATGCGCATTTCCTTGTGGATGCGATCCAGTCCTTCGATCCAGCGCGTGGCTTCTTCCAGATCCAGGCCCTGTTCTTCCGCCTGCTTCTTGCTGACCTTCACGTCGGCCGGCACGCGGTAGGCGTGGTGGGCCTCGTCGTTGATGATCACCAGATCCTTGGCCGTTGCCAGCTTGCCCAGCACCCGGCGCACGAAGGCGTGGTCGCTCTCGACGCCCTTTTTGACCACGCTGCGATCCGCTTCCTTCAGCGGCATCAGCGTGTGCCAGTTCTCGACTAGCAGCTCCACCCGGTTCAGCTTCTGGCGCGTGGCCTCGGACGGACACAGGTTGAACTCGTCGTAGACGTTTCCGGGATTGCCCGGATAGAGCACCTGCAAGCGCTCTTTCACCGTCAGCCCGGGCGCCACCACGAAGATGTCCTTCGAGAACCGCCCGCGCTCCTTGGGATAGGTGACGGCATTCAGCGTCTGCCAGGCCACGATCATGCCCATGACCAGGGTCTTGCCTGTGCCCGTGGCCATCTTCGAGCACAGCCGCTGCCAGGCCCCGCCATCGCCCGGCACATGAATCCCTTGCTTGAAATCCGCCGGCGCCTCGACCCACCAGATCAGCGTCTCGATGGCCTCGTGCTGGCAGAAGTAGAAGGGGAAGTCGCGCGTGCTGCGATCCCGCCAGTGGTCGAGCAGCCCGCGCGTCACCGAGGTCACGCCCGGAAACTCCGCCAGCCGCCAGGCGTCTACTCGTTCGCGGATCCGGTTCACCAGATCCAGGGTTTGGGTCCGCCTCGTGTTCTGGCGCGTGTCGAAGATTTCATACCCCGCCGGCCGCCGGCCATGCGCCAAGGAAAGCGTGCCCCGCTCCTCGCGCCAGTGCAGGGTGGGCGGATCGTAGGGTGAATTCAGGATCAGCGAATTCGCCATGGTCAACCGAGCCGCAGGATCTTCAGGGATTCGATGCCCCGGTCGTCCACCACCTTGACCGCCACCTTGCGATTCTCGCCCGCCGCAAAAGGCAGCGACACCGTGCCGTGGAATTCGCCCAAACGCGATTCATCCAGCTCGGCGCGGATGTCCTTGCGCAACTTGAACCACCCGTCCTTCGCGCCCGCCATGGGGAAAAACACCTGGCGCGGAAACAGCGAGCGCTCGTCGTAGTCCGTATCCAGCAGCCACAGCGCGATCTTGCTCTTGCCGCCGGACACCAGATCGCCCTTGGCCGTGTCGAAGTAATCGAACCCGTGCACCTCGACCTCGTAAAGGCCGTCCTTGCGCTGGCGCACCTCCACGTCGGGCTGGCCCATCAGCCAGAAGCTCTGGTTGCTCGACCGCGCCTTCTTCAAGTCCTCGGTCAACAGATCCGTGTTCATCTGCGCCTTCAAGGCCACGATGCCCTTGGTCTGGTCGATGTCCTTGGCCGCCTCGGGATCGAACACGAACGCGGTGAAGACGATCATCTTGGGCCGCGGGAACAGCTCGCCCGCCTCGCGCATGGCCATCTCGACCTGGCGCTGCTCCAGCGCCCCGTGCTCGGGCCCGAAGCTGACCACCACGCGCTCGTTGGTCTCGGCCAAATTCCCGGTGGCTACTGGCCGCGAGCAACGACGACCAGGCACTCCTCGACGAGCTGTGGAAATTCTACACCGACCACTATGACACGAACGGCCTCATGAACTGGTCGATGGACGCCTGTGCGGCCCCGGGCAACAACAACGCCAACGCGGCCAGCGACGGCGATTTGGACTCGGCCATGGGGCTCGTGCTGGCGGATAAGAAGTGGGGGGGCTACACCAGCAAGGCGCTGGAGCTCATCGGCAAGATCAAGAAGTTCGAGACCGACTCGTGCTCGAATGGTCTTGTCGTGCTCAGGCCCGGTGACAACTGGGGCGGGTGCAGCGACCAGAACAACAAGGGCAAGGTCAACCCGTCGTACTTCTCGCCCGGCTACTACCGTTTCTTCGCCGACATCGACACCGCCAACGCCGCCTTCTGGAAGCAGCTGGCCGCGGACTCCTACACCTTGCTGGCCCAGTATCAGGCGACGATGAATGGGCTGGTGCCCGAGTGGGGCTTCAACGACGGGCGCGTCGAGTCCAGCACGTACGACTACAACGCCTGTCGCACGCCCTGGCGCGTGGCCATGGACTACATGTGGTTCTGCACGCCCGAGGCGAAGACTTTCCTGGAGAAGGTCGGCACCTTTGTCGATGGCAAGGGCGGCGTGACCAAGACCGGCTACGCCAACAACAGCGCCTTCGTCGGCGCCTTTGCCGACGTCGGAGTCGCCATCAGCCAGGCCAAGATCGACAGCTATGTCAGCGCATGGATGAACGCGACCGGTATGGACGACACACCCTACTTCCAGGGCACCCTGCGCAGGCTGTACCTCCTGGTCGCCGGCGGTCAGCTCGTGCCGGGGCAGTAGTCAGGGCTTGGCTGCGGGGAATCGTCCGCGCAACCACGCGGTGATGGCCGCAATCTGCTGGTCGCCGATCTTGCCCTCGTAGGAAGGCATCATTCCCGGCCCTTCGTGGATCGCCATGGCGATGGCTTTGTCGCTCAACTTGGGCACGCGCTTGGCGAGATTGGGCCCGCGCCAGGTCCCCGTGCCGTCGCCGTTGTGGCACCGGTAGCAGTCGATGCCGGAGACGGTTTGGCCGTTGAACAGCGCCTGCCCAGGGTCGGAGATGCGATCCTTGGGTATCTGGGTTCCGGCGCAGGAGCCGAGCGCGCCCAGAACGAGCACGCTGCCCGTGAGCGCGCGTTTCGACCAGCTGCTTGCAAGGATCCGGAGCATGGCGTGAGCCTATGCGGCGGTCGCCTGCGCTGCAAAAAAATCTGGAGCTTCGGCGCGGCCGGTTCAGCTCCGGTAGTCGGCGTTCTCGCTGACGTACTCGTGGGTCAGGTCGGCGCCAAGCACCGTGGCTCCGGCCGCTCCGCAACCGAGGTCGATGTCCAGCTCCACGCAACGCTCGTGCGGCGGGAAATCCACCGCAGGATGGAAGACGCCATCCGTGGGCGCCTTGCTGCGATAAAGCTCGGCGCCCTGAAGGTGCTCGACCAGCTGCTTTTCCGTGGCGGGGTCGAGCTGGAAGCTGCCTCCCGCGAAGATGGTCTTGGCCCCGAGCGCGATGCGAAGGTGGTCCAGATTCACCTCGGGCGCGTGGATGCCGACGTGTTTGCCGATGGCCATGATGAGGCGCCCCACGTTGGGATCGTTGCCGGCCAGCGCGCACTTGACCAGCGGCGCGTTGATGACCGCCTTGCCCAGGGCGCGTGCCAGGCCCTCCGAGGGCGCTCCACGCACGGCAACGCGCACCACGTGACGGACGCCTTCGCCGTTGCGGACCACGTCCTCGGCGAGATCGGCGCACACCGTGGCCAGGGCGCGCGCGAACGCGTCCTCGTCGCTGCAGGGCACGGCACCCGAGGAGAGCAGCACCACGGTGTCCGAGGTGCTGGTGTCGGTGTCGATGCTGATGCAGTTGAAGCTCGGCCCGACGGCCAGCGGCAGCAACCGGCGCAGGCTGGCGCGCGGAACGGCCAGGTCGGTGAGCAGGTAGACCAGCATGGTCGCCAGGTTGGGCTCGATCATGCCCGCGCCCTTGGCGATACCGACGATGCTCCCCTTGCCGACGCCGGCGCGCCGAACCTTGGGGTACAGATCGGTGGTCATGATGGAAAGGGCGGCGTCGAGAAGGCCGCGCTGGCCGACGGACGCGGCCGCGGCGGGAACTGCGGCCAGCATGCTATCGATGGGAAGGCGCCAGCCGATGACGCCGGTGGAGCTGGGCAGAATCTGATTTCCCGCCATGCCGAGCGCGTCGGCTACGCTCGCGCACAGGAGCTCGGCCGTGGCCACGCCGTCGGGCGCGCACACGTTCGAGATCTTGTTGTTGACCACGATGGCACCCAGCGACGGCTCGTCCAGGCGGCGGCGGCCGATGATGACCGGCGCCCCCGGAAGGGCGTTGCGGGTAAAGACCGCGGCGAAGTCCGGGGTCGGCTTGTCGAGCGCGATGAGGGTCAGGTTCATGGCCGCCGGTTTGGGGACTTCGGCGGGAACGAAGGCGAGGCGCGTGGTGCCAACGCGGAACCCGGTTGGCAAGATGGCTTGGGTGGACAGCCAGGTCCGGTGCGCCTCGCGCGAGGCGAAGGTCAGGGTGGTGCTTGCCATGGCGCCAAGCCTAATAGCTGGAAAGCGGAGGGCACGAGCAAACGAACTGGCGGTCGCCGTGCACGTTGTCGAGCCGGCCCACGGGTGGCCAGTACTTGTGGCCGCGCAGGTAGGGCAGGGGATAGGCCGCGCGCTCGCGCGGGTAGGGGTGGGACCAATCCGCGGCCAGCAGCGCCTCGGCCGTGTGCGGGGCGTTCTTGAGCAGGTTGTCCTCGCGCGGTTGCATCTCGGTTTCGATCTCGCGGATCTCCTGGCGGATGGCGATCATGGCGTCGCAGAAGCGGTCGAGCTCGGCCTTGGATTCGCTTTCCGTGGGCTCGATCATCAGCGTGCCGGGGATCGGGAAGGACATGGTCGGGGCGTGGAACCCGTAGTCCATGAGGCGCTTGGCCACGTCCTCGGCCTCGACCCCCGCGGATTTCTTGAGCGGTCGTAGATCGACGATGCACTCGTGGGCGACCCGGCCCTGCTTGCCTCGGTAGACGACCGGGAAGTGCTCTTGCAGGCGCTCGGCGATGTAATTGGCGTTGAGGATGGCGAGCTTGGTGGCGTGGGTCAGTCCGGCTCCGCCCATCATGCGGGCGTAGGCCCAGGCCACGAGCAGGATGTTGGCGCTGCCCCAGGGTGCGGCCGAGATGGTTCCGATGGATTGCTCCGAGCCGACCTGGATGACCGGGTGTCCCGGCAAGAAGGGCACGAGGTGCGACGCCAAGGCGATGGGCCCCGCACCCGGACCGCCACCGCCGTGCGGGATGGCGAAGGTCTTGTGCAGGTTGATGTGACAGACGTCGGCGCCCAGCTCGGCGGGACGGCACAGGCCGACCTGGCCGTTCATGTTGGCGCCGTCCATGTAGACCTGGCCGCCGTGCTCGTGCACGACCGCGCACAGCTTCTGCACATCCTCTTCGAAGACGCCGTGGGTGGACGGATAGGTCAACATCAGCGCCGCGAGAACGTCCTTGTGCTCCTCGGCCTTGGCCGTGAGGTCGGCCAGATCGACGTTGCCACCGGCGTCGCAGGCCACCACCACCACGCGGCAGCCGGCCATCACCGCCGAGGCGGGATTGGTGCCGTGGGCCGACGACGGGATCAGGCACACGTCGCGCTGCTCTTGGCCGCGGCTCCTGTGGTACTTGCGGATGGCCAGCAGACCCGCGTATTCGCCTTGCGAGCCGGCGTTGGGTTGCAGCGACACGCCGTCGAACCCGGTCACCTCGGCCAGCATCATCTCCATGTCGGTCACGATGGCCACGTAGCCTTCGGCGTACTTGCACGGCACGAAAGGATGGATGTTGGTCCACTCGGGCCAGGTCAGCGGCAGCATCTCGGCCGCCGCGTTCAGCTTCATGGTGCACGAGCCGAGCGGAATCATGGAATCCGCCAGCGAGAAGATCCTTGTTCTGCAGGCGGCGTAGGTAGCGCAGCATCTCGGTCTCCGAACGGTAAGCCGAGAACACCGGGTGCTGCAGGAAGGGACTGGTGCGCACCAGCGACGACGGAATGACCGGGGCGGTCTCGTCCAGGTTGGCCGACGCCGCGGTGTTGGGCGCGATTACGCGGACGATGGCTGCCACGTCCGCCGCCGTGGTGGTCTCGTCCAGGGTCACGGTGAGCGAGGTGGCGGAGAGCTGGCGCAGGCAGAGCCCCGAGGCCTCGGCGCGGGCATGGCACGCGGCGATGGCGGGCGCGGTGGCATCCACGCGAACCGTATCGAAGATGGCGGTCGAGGCGACGCGCACGCCCGCGCTGATGAGGCCTTGCGCCAGGGTGGCGGTGAGTCGGGCCACGCGGGTCGCGATGGCGCGAACGCCGTCGGCGCCGTGATAGACCGCGAACATGCTCGCCATGACCGCGGGCAGAACCTGCGCGGTGCAGATGTTGCTGGTCGCCTTCTCGCGCCGGATGTGCTGCTCGCGGGTTTGCAGGGCCAGGCGCAGTGCCACGCGGCCGTGCGCGTCCTTCGACACGCCCACCAGGCGTCCGGGCATCTTGCGCGTGTATTCCTTGCGCGTGGCAAAGAACGCCGCGTGCGGTCCGCCGTAGCCGAGCGGCAGGCCGAATCGCTGCACGCTGCCCAGGGCCACGTCGGCCCCGAACTCTCCGGGTGGGGTCAGCATCGCAAGGGCGAGCAGATCGGCCGCCACCGCCACGCGCGCGCCAGCGGCGTGGGCGCGCTCGCAGAAGGCGCGGTAGTCGAATACCTTGCCGTCGGTGGCCGGGTATTGCAGAAGGGCGCCGAAGACGCGCGCATCGAAGCTGAAATCCATGTGGTCGCCGAGCACGACTTCGAGGCCCAAGGCCGCCGCGCGGGTGCGCACCACGGCGATGGTTTGGGGATGGCAAAGCTCCGACACGAAAAAGACCTTGGCGTCGTCGCGCTCGCAAAGCCCGGCGAACATGTGCATGGCCTCGGCCGCCGCGGTGGCCTCATCGAGCAGCGAGGCCCCTGCCACGTCGAGCCCACACAGATCCATGGTCATGGTCTGGAAATTGAGCAGGGCCTCCAGGCGGCCTTGCGAGATCTCGGCCTGGTAGGGCGTGTAGGCAGTGTACCAGCCGGGATTCTCCAGGATGTTGCGCTGGATGACCGCAGGCAGGATGGCCTCGGCGTAGCCCATGCCGATGTAGGCCCGCACGCGGCGGTTGCGGTTGCCCAGCCGGCGCAGCTCGGTCAGGGCCTCGTGCTCGGTCAGCGGCGGCGCGAGCTCAAGTGGCCGGTCGGTGCGGATGGCCGCGGGGACCGTCTGCGCGATCAGCTCGTCGAGCGAGGCCGCGCGCACGACGCGCAACATCTCGACCAGATCCGCTGGTCGCGGGCCGATGTGGCGAAGCAGAAACTCATCCTGTGGTGTGGCGGCCATCTTGCGGCTACTAGTCCTCGTTCTCTTTCAAGAAGGTCTCGTAGGCGGCGGGGTCCATCAGCTTCTTCAGCTCCTCGGGGTTCGCCACCTCGATTTGGATCATCCAACCGCCGTCGTAGGGGTCTTCATTCACGTACTCGGGTGAGTCCTGCAGGGTGGTGTTCACCTTGACCACCTTGCCCGAGACGGGCGCGAGCAGGTCGGACACGGCCTTCACCGATTCGACCGAGCCGAAGGGCTCGTTTTGTTTGAGCATCTCGCCCTCGCGTGGCAGATCGACCTGGGTCACGTCGCCGAGTTGCTCCACCGCGAACTGGGAAATGCCCACGGTCACCAGATTGTTTTCGGGGCGCGCCCACTCGTGGTCCTCGGTGTAGAGAAGATCGTTGGGATACGTGTCACTCATGTTTCTGCTGGCTCCTTGAAGGGGTTGGCATCCTACGCGCCTTGCCGGCGATAGAACGGCCCATTGACGACTTCTGCCTGCGCGGGCTTGCCCCGGCAGTCGATGACGATGCGAGTCCCTGGCCGGGCGTGGCTGACGGGGACGTAGCCCATGCCGATGTTCTTGCCGATCGATGGGCCGACCGTGCCCGAGGTGACTTCTCCGAGGTGCGCGCCGTTCGCCACGTCGGAGATGAGATAGCCATGGCGGGCGATGCCCCGCTCGCGCATTTCGAACCCCACCAGCTTGCGCGCCAGGCCCGCCTCGCGCTGGAGCAAGAGCGCCTTCTTGCCGATGAAGTCCCCGGCATCGAACCTGACCACCCAGCCAAGCCCGGCTTCGAGCGGCGTGGTGGTGTCGGAGAGATCGTTGCCATAGAGACTGAGACGCGCCTCCAGTCGCAAGGTGTCGCGCGCCCCCAGACCGACTGGCTTGCCGCCGACCTTGGCCGCGGCCTCGATCAAGGCGTCCCACACGGTCGGCGCGTGGTCCGGCGAGCAGAAGATCTCGAAACCATCCTCGCCGGTGTAGCCGGTGCGCGCGATCCACGCCGGCCGGCCGGCGACCTGGCGGTTCGGGAGAAAGTTGAACGACCGCAGCGAGGCGAGATCCGCATCGGTAAGCCCGGCCAAAGCGGTCTCGGCCTTCGGCCCCTGGAATGCGATCAGCGCGGTGGCGTCGGATTCGTCGTCGATCTGACAGAGGGCGCCAGCATTCGCGACGAAGTGTTGGCGATCCTTGTCGATGTTCGAGGCGTTGACCACGATGAGGTAGTGATCGTGCGCGACGCGGTACACAATGAGGTCGTCGACGATGCCGCCGTTCGGATGGCACGCCACCGCGTACATGGCCCGGCCGTCGGTCATGGCACCCACGTTGTTGGTTACCAGGCGCTGGACCGCTTCGGCGGCCCGCGGCCCGCGGAAGTGGATTTCCCCCATGTGGCAGACGTCGAAGACGCCCACCGCGCCGCGCGTGGCCTTGTGCTCCTCGATGATCCCTTCCGGATAGTTGACCGGCATCAGCCAGCCGCCAAAGTCGATGAGCTTCGCACCGAGTCGCTGGTGCGCACCGGTGAGGGGGGTCTTCCGGGGTTGGCTGTGGGGCTCCATGGGCGAAGGCGATCATGCGGAAAACCTTGGCCGGGCACAAGTGAAACTACCGAGGAACGACACGCCTGCCTTTCGGTGGCGGTTGACGGGCGTCATCGGCGCACCTATTGTCAGGCGCGTACAGTGGATTCCGTGGCGGCGCCGTGGCCTTTCGTGTTTGCTTAGCACCTTCCCGCACGAAGTCGCGTGAGGAACTGCGGGCCATGCCCGAGGTCGCCCACCGCGGGAGATGGTAAGAACCCTCCGAGGGTTCCTACTCAGGAGGAGATGATGACCAGCGAAGATCCGGAGAACCAAGCCGCAGAGTCGGGCGACGAGCAGATGACGGCCGAGGAATATCGGCAAGTCGCCAAGGTGCTCACGCGCGAAGGGCGTTGGGAGGATTTGGCCGCGCTCTACGTCGAGCGGGCCGAGACCGCGACCAGCGCCAGCAACCGCGCCCGCCACTTGGTGCACGCGGCCGAGGTCTTCGAGAAGAACCTCGGCGACGCCGATCGGGCGTACATCACCTTGCTGGCGGCGTTTCAGGACGATCCGGCGAACGAGGAGGCGGTCTCGGAGCTGGCGCGGGTGACCACCTCGCTGGGACGCTTCCCCGAGCTCTTGGAGGAATGCATGTCGGTGGCCGCACAGATCGCGCCGCCCGACAAACAAGCCGCCATGTATGTCGCCATCTCGACCTGGTTCCAGGAGCAGGCGGGGGACGCGGTCTCGTCGGAAAACGCGCTCGAGGCGGCGCTGGCGGCGGATCCCACCAATCCCACGGCCCTGCGCGCGCTGGTCGACATTCACAAGCTGCGCGGCGACTTCACGCGCGCGGCGGCCTACCTGTCGGGCGCGGCGGCTGCCGTGCGCGATGTCCAGCTGCGCGTCGGATACGGGTTGGATGCAGCGGACCTCTATCGCTCGCGGCTCGGCGATCGTGACGCGGCCAGCGAGCTTTACCGTCGCGTTCTCGAGGCGGAGCCGGCCAACCGGACGGCCGCCGAGGCCTTGGCCGATCTGGGTTGGGAGGCCAAGGACTGGGGCACGGTCCTGCCGCTCTTCGAGATGCTGGCAACCAAGACGGAAGAGGGCGGGGCGCAGGCCGCGCGCTTGTTCCAGAAGGCGGGTTGGGCCGCCCAGATGCTCGGCGACAACGACCGCGCCCGGGTCAACTACCGCAACGCCCACGGAGACGATCCCACGTATTTGCCGGCCCTGCTGCGCTGGTCATCGCTGGCCTTGTCCGAGAAGTGGTGGCAAGACGTGATCATCGCCGTCCCCGCAGTCCTGGCCCGCGCCGAGGCCGGCCTCACCCGGGATGAACAGGTCGAGCTTCTGGAAGGGCTCGGGCACGCCAGGCTGGCACTTGGCGAGGCAGAGGCCGCCGCCGCCGCCTTCACGCAGGCCCTGGAGATCGCGCCCGACAACCAGGCGTGCCGCGAGGCCCTGGCCCAGGCCCACGGACGGCTGTCGGGCAAGGGCCCGGAGACCGCGCGCGCCATCATCGAGCAGCAGCGCATGCTCTTGCAGGGCTCGGCCTCGCCCGACGAGAAGTTCGAAACCCTCGCCGGCATCGCCCAGAGCGAGCGCGAGCAACTGGGCGATCTGCACGCCGCGCTCAAGACCTACTTCGAGATGCTGGCGCTGCGGCCCGACGATCCGGTGACCCTGCACGAGGTGTTCGAGATCTACACCCAGGCCCATGACTGGGCGCAGGCGGTGGAAATCCTGGAACGGCTGGTGAAGGTGGAAAGCGGCAAGACCCGGGCGCGGCTGCTGGTCGCCATGGGCAACATTCTCAACTACCAGTTGAAGATTACCGAGCGCGCGGTCGAGGTGTACAACCTCGTGCTCGACGAGGACCCCGACGACGAACGCACCTTCGGCCGTATCGAGCGCATCTTGACCGCACAGAACGGGTGGCGAGAGCTGGCGCGCAACTACCGGCGCATGATCAAGCGCATGGGCAGCACGCCACCCCCCGAGAAGCGTGCCCAGCTGCTGTCGGTTTGGCGTAAATTGGGTGACGTCTGCCGTCGCCGTCTGCACGAACGCGAGGCCGCCATCGCGGCCTACGAGGTGTGTGTGCAACTGGCACCGGAGGATCGGCGTCACCGTGAGGTTTTGGCCGAAACCTACGAGGTGCTGGGGGCGGGCAAGCTGGGCCAGGCGGTCCAGGCGCGCGAGGCCGTTCTCGAGGATTCGCAGGACTTCGAGGACATGGCGAAGAACATCCGCGCGCTGGCGCGGCTGTTCGGCAAGCACCAGATGTATGACCGGCTCCACTGCACCAGCGCCGCCCTGGTGGCGATGGGGCAAGCCATTCCGCAGGAGCAGGCTTTCTACGAGCGCACCATGTCGCCCGAGATTCCACGCGCCCGTGGCGCGCTGACCGAATCCATGTGGCAGCGTTATGTGCGCAGCCCACGCCAGGAATGGTGCGTTTCCCACGTGCTGGCCGTGGTCAGCGCCGGTGTGGCCATGGCGCGCGCGAAGGACGTCACCTCGCTGGGCCTCAATCCCGCGCAAAAGGTCGACTTGTCGATCGACCATTCCTCGGTGGGGCAGATGATTGGCTACGCCTGCCGCGTGCTCGGTGTCGCGTTGCCGCCGGTGTACGTGTCTCCGGAAAGCGAGGGCGAGCTCGAGCTGCGCATCGTGCTCGAGGGGCAGCAGGTCGTGCCGTCTTTCCTGCTGGGCAAGAGCCTGCTTTCAGGCCGCTCGGAGAAGGAGCTGGCTTTCTTCTTCGCACGCAAGCTTGCCCGCTTGCGCGCCGATCAATTCTTGCTTTCGCCGGAAGCGGTTCCCTCCCTCGGGGAACTGCGCGTGATCGTGGCTGCGGCGGTGAAGCTGGTCCACCCCGAGTTCGAGCTGGCGGGAACGGACGCGGCTTCGGTGCGCCAGTACTCCACCTTCCTGCAGCGAACCGTCCAGCCCTTGACCCTGGCTTCGGCGACGGCTGCCATCGAGCAGATCGTGGCCGATCCGGGCCGCGTCGATCTGGACGCCTGGGCCGCCGGGGCCAACCAGAGCGCGGATCGAGCGGGCTTGCTTTTGTGCGGCGACACCGTGTCCGCGGTTCGCGAGGTCCTGCGCTCGGCCGATGCCCAAAGCGGAGACGCGGAAACCGCGGTCAAGAACCTGATTCGCTGGAGCGTGACCGGCGATTACCTCGATCTGCGCGAGCAACTCGGGTTGGCGTCCGAGGTCGCCCAGGCGCCCGCCGTGAAGAAGCCCGAGCCCTTCCCGCGCCGACCGTACCGCCCGACCTAGGAGGCTGGTGTCAAACGGCTCCCGTCTCTTGGCGGGCTGCGGGCCCCGCCCGCTTCGTTGCTCGTCGGTTGAATACGTCCAGTATTCGCCCTCCTCGCGCCTCGCGGCCGGGGCTCCTCGCTCCGCCAGGACTCGGTCCGCCGTTTAACACCAGTCTCCTAGGGGCGGAGAGGGCGCAAGAACGCACCGAGGGCACGGAGGGGCCTTCATAAAAATAGACGTAGGGGGGAGCGGCCGTTAACGTCGGGGACAAGTGGCCAACACCATTCGTTCCTCCGCCAACGTGAGCCTGGCGATCCTCACCTCGCGCATTCTTGGCGTAGCGCGCGATTCGCTCTTCGCGCGCATCTTCGGAGTCAGCGCGCTTACCGACGCCTATGTCGCGGCGTTTCGCATTCCGAATCTCTTGCGCGATCTCTTCGCCGAAGGCGCGCTGTCGAGCGCCTTCGTCCCGACCTTCAGCGATGCCATGGTCAAGGGCGGCCGAGAGCGCGCCTACCGCCTGGGAAATCTGGTTCTGGGCGGCCTTCTGCTCGTGACCGGCACGCTCACTCTGGCGGGCGTGCTGTGGTCGGAGCAGCTCATTTCCCTCATCACGCGTGGCTTCGGGGGCAACGCGGCCCAGGTCGCCACCGGCGGTCTGCTCGCCCGCATCATGATGCCGATTCTCACCTTGGTGAGTGTCAGCGCAGTGTGGATGGGGATGCTCAACGCCCAGCAGCGCTACCTCGCGCCGGCCTATGCGCCGGCCATGTTCAACGTTACCAGCATCGGGTGTGGGGTGATGCTCATGGTGGTTCACTTCTCGGACCGCACAGGCATGGTGGTGTGGAGCATCGGAACCGCCACGGCGGGCCTGGTTCAGTCTGTGGTGCAACTGCCCAGTCTCTATCGGCTCGGCTATCGCGTTCGTCCGGCCCTGGCCGGGGTCCTGCGCGATATGGACGTTCGGCGCATCCTGCGTCTGATGGGGCCGGCGACCGTCGGTTTGGCGGCCATTCAAATCAACGTCTTCGTCAACACGCAGTACGCGGCGACTCTCGGCAGCGGGCCGCTCACCTACCTGCAGAACGCCTTTCGTTTGTTCTACTTGCCGGTGGGGTTGTTCGGTGTCGCGCTCGCCACCGTCACCACCGCGCGGGCCTCGCACGAAGCGGCCCGCGGGGACAAGGCCGCCTTGATCGAACGCGTGGCCGACGGTGCCCGCGGGGTGTGGTTGTTGGCGCTGCCGTCGGCGGTCGGGCTGGTGGTGCTGGCCAAGCCGGTGGTGCAGCTGCTCTTTCAGGGGGGGAAATTCCTGCCCGTCGACACGGCAGCGACGGTGCCCATCGTGCAGGCCTATATGCTCGGCGTCTTGCCCTACAGCCTGGTCAAGGTCTTCGCGCCTGCCTTCTTCACGGTGGACCGCCCCCGCGTGCCCATGTTCGCCTCGATGGTCTCGGTGGGCGCGAATCTTCTCTTCAATAGCCTGACCTACCGCCGGCTGGGGGCGCCCGGATTGGCCCTGGGCACGACCGTGGCGGCATTGGTGAATCTCGGGATCCTACGCTTGTGGTTCGGCCTCGTTCTGGGCAAGCCGCACAGGCCCGGCTGGTTGCGCGACATCCTGCTTCTGATCTTGGCCAACGCCGTGCTGGCCGGCGTGGTCCTGGGCCTGTGGTTCGAGATCACGCGCGCGCTCGATGTGGTGCCCATCGCCTGGCCGAGGGGGCTCTTTCGCCTTGTCCACGGCGTCTCGCTGCTGGCCACCATCGCCATCGGCTTCATGACCTACGTCGGCGTTCTTCGACTGTTCCGCTTGCGCGGCGCCGAAGAGCTGTGGGAGCTCCCACACAAGGTGCTTCGCCGCCTGCGACCTCGTCCGACGCCATAGAAAGATTTCACCACAGAGACGCAGAGAGCGCGGAGTCGGAGAAGAAGAATAGGGTTTCCGGAGCCCAAGACGTGTCCATGAATTGGATCCATGGCTCAGGATTGAACGGGTGACGGCCCGCGGCTCGCGAGACGATGGCCAGTGCCACGGAGGAGAAACTGTTCCTCACCCCGGCCCCCATAGGCGTTAAGCGGTAGCGGCCTTGGTAGACCACCCTCTCCCTTTGGGCACTTCGGGAGAGGGACCACAGGGAGAGGGCGATTCTTCTCCTCCGTGGCATTGACTGTCGCGAGCTCGCGGATGGACGGCACCCCTCCTCCTCGCCTCGGTCCGCTTCGATTTCTGGACACCTCTTCAGAATCCGAACCCTTCTCCCCTCTGTTCCCTCTCTGTGCTCTCTGTGCTCTCTGTGCTCTCTGTGCTCTCTGTGGTGAAATCTTACTTGCGCTTCGGTCGACCGCCGGCGCGGGCGAAGAAGGCGACCTTCTCGAGGGAAACCGTCATGTCGATGTTCTCCACGTAGATGCGCTCGTGCAAACGCAGGACGGTGGGAGCGAAGTTCAGGATGCCGGTGACCCCCGCCGCCACCAGCTGTTCGGCCGCGTGTTGCGCCTGCTCCGCGGGCACCGTGATGATGCCGATGTCGATGTGCTTCTCTGCCAGGACCTCGGCCATTTGGCGGACCGAGTAGCAGTGGACATCGCTGAAAGTGAGACCGATCTTGTCCAGATCCACGTCGAACGCGGCGGCGAGGCGGATCTTGTGCGACCGGTTGGTGAGAAAAGCCGCGATGGCCCGTCCCAGGTAGCCCATGCCCACGATGGCGACCGCACGGACCTCTTGCGAATCCAGGAAAGCCGCCAAGGACGTGAGCAAGCGCTTGACGTCGTACCCGCTGTTGGGATTGCCGCTGTAGCCGATGGCCATGAGGTCGCGGCGGACTTGCGCGGCCGTGAGCTGGCAGGCGTGGGCGAGCTGGTGCGAGTACACGCTGGGCCCGAACTCGTGCCGCCCCTGCAAGAGGGCGCGGCGATAGATGCTCAGTCGCTCGACGCTGCGGGTGGAAATCTTTCGCTTCTTCATGGTCGTGTCCGCGGGTGGCCTTGGCGCGGCGGCTAAATCATACCGACAATCTCCGGTTTAACAAGATGGGCTGGCGCATCTGTCCACAACCGATTTGCCGTTGCCGATTGGCCACCTCGTTCAACGCCGGGGACCGAGCAGGCGAGGCAGGCCGGCCAGGGCCTCTTCGAGGTTCCCGGATTCATCCCGCTCGCGCGTGCGCAGGGCCTCCACGTCTTCGATTCGGCTGGCAAGCAAGCGGGCCCGGTCCGTGGCCATGCGCACGCCCTCGTCGTCGATCCAGGTGCTCGGATCTCCCTCCAGCGACGGAAAAGCCTGCGTGGGGCGTTCAGACGCGGGGCTCGTGGCCGTGATGGGGACGCCGCTGATGGGCGTGAAGTGCGGCGGAAGGGCCTTGTAGTCGAGGAGTCGATCGAGCAGGGGCTTGCACGCGGGGGCCACTTGCAGGAACTGCACGCCCATTCCGTGGGCGCGCTGGGGCTCTTGCGGATCGTACTCGCGAACCCACGTCACCCTGCCGGTGCCGTGCAGCAGCGCTGGCCCTTGTGTAAGGGCGACTTCGAATGCGATGACCGTGCCCACCGGATGGGGGGCGCGACTGGCGAGAAAAATTCCTCCTCGGGTCACGTTGGGCGCGAACCTCTGGATGAAGACGCCCTCGTCGGGATAGCGAAGTTGGATACGAACGATGGGAACTTCTTGGGTCGACACGAGTGCAAGTATCGAATGCCTGGGGGCGAGGGTCAACCCGCAGGCTGGCCAAGATTCAGATTGAACAGCCGAAAGGCGTTGGCGGTGGTTGCTTCGGCGGCGAGGGATGGCGAGATGCCGCGGATGCGGGCCAGCGCCTCGAGGGTCTGCACCACGAAGGCCGGTTCGTTGCGGCGACCGCGATGGGGAACGGGCGCCAGATACGGGGCGTCGGTTTCGACCAGAATTCGGTCGGCCGGGGCAAAAGCCGCGGCGGCGCGCACGTCCTCGGCCTTCTTGAAGGTAATCACGCCCGAAAACGAGAGGTAGAGCCCCAGGTCGAGGTAGTTACGTGCCTGCTCGACGTTGCCCGAGAAACAGTGCAGGACGCCACCCGCGGCGGGGATGGGACCCGCGCGCAGAATCTCGGCGGCATCGTCGTGGGCGTCGCGCACGTGACAGATGACCGGCTTGTCGACGGACGCCGCCAGGACGAGAAAGCGCGTGAACACCTCGCGCTGAACCTGCCTGGGCGAGTGGTCGTAGAAGTAGTCGAGGCCGGTCTCGCCGATCCCCACCACGCGCGCCGCCTTTGCCAGCTCTTCCAGGACCGGCCAGAATCCGTGCAGGATCTTGGCCGCGTCGTGGGGGTGAATGCCGATGGCGGCGAAGACGTCGCGCTCCTTGGTCGCGAGGTCGGCGGCGCGTTCGGCAGTGGCCAGGTCGCCGCCCGAGCCCACGCACACCATGGCCACGATGCCGGCGCCACGGGCGTGCTCGAGCACGGAGGGAAGATCCTCGCGAAAATCCTCGAAATCGAGGTGGCAGTGCGAATCCACGATGGGTGGCATGATCGCCCTGCACGTTAGCCCGAATTGGCGCTTGCGCCAGGGGCTAGTGCTAGTCGACGATCACGATTCGTCGCGGAACCTTGTGCGGTGCCAGCCGCTTCGCGCAGTGGTCGAGCATCGCCGCGGTCTTGCAACGCCCCCCCGGCGTGATGCGCACCACAATGTGCGTCGAGCCGGTGTCGTCGTATTCGACGTGGGCTTGGGCCGCTTTCACGTGTACCAGGCTTTCCAGGCAGCTTTCGATCTCACCCAGCGCCACCGACTTGCGGTCGACCTTGACGATGTCGTCCTCGCGATGGCTGAGGCACAGGCGATTCGCTCGGTCGAAATGGCCCACGTCGCCGGTGCGCAACCACCCCCCCAGCAGGCCGCGTCCGACCGCGATTCTGTTGCCACGCACTGGCAGGGTCGGCAGGAAGATCGTGGCCACGCCCGCGCCACGCACCCAGATGGGGCCAATCGTTCCCGCCGCCAGCGCCGCGCCGTCGCTGCTCGCGATGCGGATCTCGACGCCGGGTAGGGGTGTGCCCACGCTCTCGGGTGCCTTTCCGTCCACATCGACGGCCGCGGGACCGGTTTCGCAGCCGTGGTAGCAAGAAAGAACGGGCACGTCATAGCGTTCGTGGCAGGCCCGTGCCACGGAAAGGGGCAGGGGGACACCGGAGCAGACCAGGCGGGTGGCGCGTTCGTGCAGGGGCTTGGCGTTGGCCACCCGGGCGAGCAGGGCGAAGTCGCGCGGAGTGGCCGCGTAGAGATTGATGGCCTGGTCGCTGAGGGTCTTGGCCAAGCGCGGTCCGGCGGCTCCGTCGTCTAGGTACAGGGTCGCGCCGTGAGGAAGCGCGGCCAGCAGTCCGAAATCGAAACCTTGGCAGTCGAAGAGCGGCGCCGCCCCGAGGACTCTGGTCTCGGGCGACAGCGAGAAGGCAGCGCCGAGGCTGCTGGCGATGCCGTGAAGCTGGGTTTTGCCCCGCACGACGGCTTTGGGATCCCCGCCGGCGTCCAGGGTGAAGAGCACCACCTCCGGCGCTTCGGCGGCATCGAGCCGAGGCCGGGTCCAGGGGTAAAACGCGCAGGTCAGCAAGGTGCCCGAAATGCGATGGCGGCTCTCCGCGGCCAAGCGAGGCGCATGGGGCAAGCTGCCCAGGCGCAGGGTCCCCGAGGGAGCGGCCAAGGGATCGATGGCGTTCGGTCGGGTGACGATGGCCCGCAGCGGGGTCGCATCGAGGATCATGTCCAGGTCGCGCCCGCCCGTCGTCGGGTCGATGGGCACGACCACGGCGTCAAGCTTGGATAGGGCCAGCGCCAGCACGACGAGCTCGGGATCGTTGCCGAGCATGAGGCCCACCCAATCCCGCGCTTGGATGCCCATCGCCGAGATTTCGCGCGCCCGCCGCTCGACGCGATGGAGGAGCCCGCGCCAGGAGAGGTAGGTGTCATGGTAGATGATCGCGTGCCCCGAGCCGCCAGCGGCGGTTCGGCTTTGTACGGTATGTTCCAGCCACTCGAACAGCAGCGACATGGGATCCTTCACCCACGACTCGGGTGAAGCATTGTATCAGTCTGGATGCGAAAGCGACACAACTAGCGGTGGGCGAGAAGGTGACCGTGCTTGCCCGCGCTCCCCGGACTCGAGCTCGCACCTTCCGCGGCCAGGTAGTCGGCGACCAGATTGCGGGCCACGGAATGTGCCCTGAGCTGGGAGGCAACCGGATTGCCCAGCAGCACGGCAAAGGCGATCTTGGGATGGTCGACCGGCGCGAAGCCGATGAACCAGCTGTAGCCGAGCCCTCCGGCCTCGAGTGTGGTGGCGGAGCCGGGCAGGATGGGATCGTGGGCGCGCCCGCGGTAGAAGAGCGTGCCGGTCTTGCCCGCAACCTCGATGGGCAGGGTGGGGCGGCCTTTGCGGTCGCGGAAGCTGTGTCGCGCGGTTCCCATACTGGTCGTGAGCCGCATCATCCGGCCAACCTGCGCGGCAACCGCTCGGTCGAGCACGCGGTGGGAGGCTGCCTTGGTCAGCGCCACCGGGACGCCCTGTGCATCGACGGCCTTCTCGATGAGGCGGGGCGCCGGCATCTCGCCGTTGTTGGCGATGGTGGCGGCGAGCAGTGCTCCGTGGAGCGGCGAAAGCGAGCTGTGCCAAAAGCCGGCAGCCGCGCGGGCGAATTCGAGGGGCTCGCGCGGGATCTCGACCTCGGACGGCTCCATGGGGACATCGAAACTGATGTCTTGGCCGAACCCGAATGCCGCCGCCATGCGCTCCAATTGTTCCGGGCGCAGATTGCGCGCGGCCAGCTTGGCGATGATGGCGTTCTGGGACTTGCCGATGCCGTAGCCCAGGCTGGCGCAGCTATGGTCGATGGCCGGCATGTCGACGAGGTTGTCGCGCAGCACGGAGGAGACCCCGGCGTGGTAGCAAACGCGCGATTCAGGATCGACGTGTCCCTCTTGCAGCAGCGCCGAGGCGGACACGACCTTGAATACCGACGCGGCCGGTGCCCACGGCCGCAAGGCCAGGGCGGCGGCATCGAGGGACGGATCGGCCTTGGAATAGCCGGCGAGGGCCAGCACTCTGCCGTCCGGGATGGAAATCACGGCCGCCGCGGCAAAGGGAAGGTGGTGCGAGGCCAGTGCTTCTTCGATGGACTCCTGCAGCGCCGGATGCAGTGTCAGCTGCGCCAGTCCGCCGCCTTCCAGATCGGCGACAAAATGCGAGCCATGCAGGGTTTTCGTATCCAGCACCACCACGGGTCGCGAAGGATTGGGGTATTCCTCCGGAGCATTGACAGGGGAACCCCAGGCCCCACCCGAGCGACTCTCCTCGGCCGCCGCTTTGCTTGTCCCCGTTTCCCCCATTGCCAGGGTCAGCAGCGTCGCGAGAGCTTTGCAGGAGGTCCCAGAAGTGCTGCGAATGGGTGCCATGGTTACAAGGTCATACATGTAGGTATGTGTGTCAAATAACCCTTCTTCTTTACCGCGCAGCATTCCTGACCTACCCTGGACTGGCAGCCTTGGCCCGACCCCCTTCCAAACGCGATGACACCACGCCTGATCTGGATCGCATTCGGTCCAAGACGGTGGTCACCAGCATCAATCGCATCACCGAGCACCCGCCCGCCAAGGAGGCGTGCTTGGTCGTCATCTACGGTCCGGAGCTGGGACGCAAGTACGGCCTCGAGAGTCCATCCATGACTCTCGGTCGTTCGAACAAGTGCGATATCCAGATCGATCAAGAGTCGGTCTCGCGCGCCCATTCCAAAATCGTCAACGCCGGCCGCTCGGTGCGCATTCGCGATCTGGGATCGACCAATGGAACCTACGTCAACGACGAGCTGGTCGAGGAACGCACCCTGGTCGACGGTGATTTCATCAAGATCGGCCGCACCATCTTCAAGTTCCTGTCGGGCGGGAACATCGAACGCGCCTACCACGAAGAAATTTACCGCCTGACCACTGTCGACGGCCTCACGCAGGTCTTCAACAAACGCTATTTCTCCGAGGCGCTTGCGCGCGAGATCGCGCGCGCAAGCCGGTATCGTCGCGAGCTGTCCCTCGTGATGTTCGATCTCGATCACTTCAAGGACGTCAACGACACCCATGGCCATCTCGCCGGTGACGCCGTGCTTAAGACCCTCGCGCTCACCGTGAAGGCCAAGATTCGCACCGAGGACATCTTCGCGCGTTACGGGGGCGAGGAGTTCGCCATCATCTTGCCCGAAATCGACGGCCACAACGCGCACCAGTTCGCGGAAAAGGTTCGCCGCATCGTCGAAAGCACCGAGTTCCGTTTCGAAGCAACCAAGATTCCGGTGACCATTTCGATGGGCGTGGCGACCCTTGATCTGGAAGAGCCCACCGCGGCTGCCCTCATCAGGCGCGCCGACGAGCGGCTCTACGAAGCGAAGTCTGCCGGTCGCAACTGCGTCCGCGGCTGAGCACGGGACGGGGCGCGGCGGCCTTTGATTGCGGCGGAAACCGTGCTGTAGTCTACCCTGTGCCGCCGGGTCGGCGGATCCCTCCCAGCCAAGACCAGCCAAGACCAGCCAAGAATGGAATGCCGATGAATCCAGGCAAGATAGCTCTCGTGCTCGCAACCCTGGCCTTTTGCCTTGCCCTTCCCGGCGCCGCGCGCGCCGAGAACGAGGCGGCGAAGAAGCAGCAGGCCAAGGAGCACTACGAGCGGGCGACACGCCTTTACGACGTGGGCAAGTATGGCGAGGCCATCGCCGAGTACGAGCAGGCCTATCTTCTCGTCGAAGACGCCGCCCTGCTGTTCAACATCGGGCAGGCGTATCGGCTGTGGGATTGGCCGGAAGATGCCATTCGCGCCTACAAGAACTTTCTGCGCCGCCGTCCTGACGCGAGCAACCGCGCCGATGTCGAGAAGAAGATCGCCGATTTGGAGAAGACCGTCGAGGACCGTCGGCGTGGCCTGCCCGCCGAGCCGCCGCCCGCGCAAGCTCAACCGGCGCCGCCTCCGCCGGTCCCGGCTGTGCCCCCTGCGGCCGAGTGGCCGGCGCCCGTGCCCATGGCACCCGCGTCCTTGCCACCGGCCGCTGCTCCCGTGCCCGAACAGCCGCCGAGCGGCGTGGCGTTCCAGCAACCACCTCCGTCCGAGCCCGCTCCGCCGAGGCCGAAATGGATCGCCTACTCGTTGCTCGGCGTGGGTGGTGCGTGCCTTTTGACCGCGGTCATCGCGGCGGCCGTGGGGGCAAGCAAAGCGAAGACGCTGCAAGACGCTTCGCTGAATCGGCAGCCCTTCGATCCTTCGGTGGAATCGAGCGGCAAGGAAGCCAATGTCATCGCCGGTGTCACGGCCGTCCTTGGAATTGCCAGCGCCGGTACCGGCGGATACCTGCTGTGGAGATGGCGAGATACGTCTGCGCCCTCCGTCTCGCTCGCGCCAGTCGCCGCGCCGACCTTCGCCGGTGGCTCGGCCTTGTTGACCTTCTAGGATGGAGCGGCCCATGAACAAGACTATCGTTCGCGTGCTCGGGCTCTCTGCCTTGCTTGCAATGGCCGGCTGCTACAAGACCGACAACATCAAGAACGGTGGTCTGGTCTGTGGAACGGGGGGCACCTGTCCATCCGGGTTCACGTGCAGAATCGACGGTCAGGTAGGGTCGGCTGGACACTGCTGGAGGAACGGAACACCGGCTGACGCCGGAGCCAGCGAAAGTCCCGACACCGCCGCTGCCAAGGCAGACGCCGAGCCTGGCTCCGTCTGTGCGGTCGCCCCCGCTTCGGGGTTCGGACCATTCACCAACTGCAGCGCGAACCAACCGATTCCGAACAGCACATGCGATCCAGTTTGTCAGGCCGGCTGTCCGTGCAACCACCGCTGCGTTCTTGACGACCAGACCAACACCTCATTCATCTGCGAGGCCACCGCAGTGCCAGCGAACACGACCTTCGTGCAACCGCTGGGTGCGTGCAACAGCCCCAATACGACACTCTGTGCACCCGGCTCGGTGTGCATCTACGACGATCTTTGCCAGAACCTCTGCTACAAGACCTGCCGCACCGACTCGGATTGCGGCAGCAACAGCAGCTGCACGGCAAGCACCATCGTGGATGCTACGAACCAGGCGGTGAAGGGTCTCTTCTTCTGCTCGCCTCCCATCGAAGCGTGCAATCCCACGGGAAGTGCGACTTGCGCGAAGGCACAAAGCAACTTCAACTGCGTTTTCCTGGCCGGGCTCACAGGGGTTGGCAATACCGACAGCACGGTGTGCGACTGCTACTCGTTGCACTACGTGGCGGTAGGTCAGCCATGCACCACCAGTCCCGACAATTGCGCGCCAGGCTCCGCGTGCGTGAATGCCACCTGTCATACGGTGTGCAGCCTGAAAGCCTCGGGCTCGGCGTGCCCGAACGGGGGCGGCTGCAACGCCCTCTACGGATCGCAGAACTACGGCTACTGCCGCTAGATCTCCCTGTGGGTGCGGGTTCCCATCAGCCGCGTAGGCGTAGTCGGGTTTGGCCCGCATCCGCCCATGGCGCGGAGGGTTTGGGAACCGTCCCAGTACACCCTTTCAAGGTGTTCGTGAGGGCCAAGATCCCAGCATCTGGCCGACTGGGCGAGAGAGGGGCGAAAGAGGGAGCGGGGCGGCCCCTCACCTGCCGCGCTTCGCGCGGCGTCCTCTCCCCGCGTGAGCGCGGGGCGAGGAGATATGGCCGCTACGCGGCCGCCAGGACACCAGTCTTGGTTTCAGTCGCGCGGGCCAAGATGCCAGCCTCTGCCCGACGGGGCGAGTGGGGGGCGAAAGAGGGAGCGGGGCGGCCCCTCACCTGCCGCGCTTCGCGCGGCGTCCTCTCCCCGCGCGAGCGCGGGGCGAGGAGATATGGCCGCTACGCGGCCACCAGGACACCAGTCTTGGTTTCAAGATGCCAGCATCTGGCCGACTGGGCGAGAGAGGGGCGAAGGAGGAAGCGGGGCGGCCCCTCACCTGCCGCGCTTCGCGCGGCGTCCTCTCCCCGCGCGAGCGCGGGGCGAGGAGATATGGCCGCTACGCGGCCACCAGGACACCAGTCTTGGTTTCAAGATGCCAGCATCTGGCCGACTGGGCGAGAGAGGGGCGAAAGAGGGAGCGGGGCGGCCCCTCACCTGCCGCGCTTCGCGCGGCGTCCTCTCCCCGCGCGAGCGCGGGGCGAGGCGACCCAGTTGCCGGCGGGCACTGCCAGTGCATCCTCTCCCCGCGCGAGCGCGGGGCGAGGAGATATGGCCGCTACGCGGCCGCCAGGACACCAGTCTTGGTTTCAGTCGCGCGGGCCAAGATGCCAGCCTCTGCCCGACGGGGCGAGTGGGGCGCGAAGGAGGAAGCGGGGCGGCCCCTCACCTGCCGCGCTTCGCGCGGCGTCCTCTCCCCGCGCGAGCGCGGGGCGAGGAGATATGGCCGCTACGCGGCCACCAGGACACCAGTCTTGGTTTCAAGATCCCAGCATCTGGCCGACTGGGCGAGAGAGGGGCGAAGGAGGAAGCGGGGCGGCCCCTCACCTGCCGCGCTTCGCGCGGCGTCCTCTCCCCGCGCGAGCGCGGGGCGAGGAGATATGGCCGCTACGCGGCCGCCAGGACACCAGTCTTGGTTTCAGTCGCGCGGGCCAAGATGCCAGCATCTGGCCGACTGGGCGAGAGAGGGGCGAAAGAGGGAGCGGGGCGGCCCCTCACCTGCCGCGCTTCGCGCGGCGTCCTCTCCCCGCGCGAGCGCGGGGCGAGGCGACCCAGTTGCCGGCGGGCACTGCCAGTGCATCCTCTCCCCGCGCGAGCGCGGGGCGAGGAGATATGGCCGCTACGCGGCCGCCAGGACACCAGTCTTGGTTTCAGTCGCGCGGGCCAAGATGCCAGCCTCTGCCCGACGGGGCGAGTGGGGCGCGAAGGAGGAAGCGGGGCGGCCCCTCACCTGCCGCGCTTCGCGCGGCGTCCTCTCCCCGCGCGAGCGCGGGGCGAGGAGATATGGCCGCTACGCGGCCACCAGAAGGCCGATCCCGATTTCAGTCGCTGGCTTCTCAACACCCTGAAAGGGTTCCCTTCCAGCGTTCCCATCAGACGCGTAGGCGAAGGCGGGCTTTGCCCGGCTTCGCCAGAGCGCGGGAGGGTTTGGGAACCCTCCCAGGGTTCCCATCAAGATAGAGACGCCGCTTCAATCTTATGGTATTCGCAGGTAGTTCCATGAACGAGCAGGACGGCAAGGATGCGCCGGTCGAACGGACGGAAGGAAGCGTCGGTGAAATCGCCGACGAGGTCCTGGTCGAACGCGCGCGCGCCAAGGACGAGACCGCCTTCGAAGAGCTCGTCAACCGCTACGAGAACAAGCTCTATCGGTTGGCCATGCGTTTCGTGCGCAACGAGACGGACGCCCAGGAAATCCTACAAGACGCCTTTCTCTCGGCCTGGCGCAATCTGCCAAGCTTCGAAGGCAGGGCGCAGTTCGGAAGCTGGATGTATCGGGTCACCGTCAATGCCGCGCTCATGTTGCTGCGTAGCCGCAACCGACACCCCGAAGTCACCGTCGACGATGTCGAGCCTACCGTCCTGAACGATGCCGTGGCCGAGAGCGGCCAGACCATGCGCGCCAACGCCGACTGGTCGCAGCGACCCGACGACCAACTGCAGTCGGCGGAGATGCGCAAACACATCCAGAGCTCGGTCGATGCCCTGCCGGACGGCCTGCGCACGGTCTTCCTTCTGCGCGACGTCGAAGAGCTCTCGACCGAAGACACCGCCGAGATGCTCGGCTTGTCGGTGCCCGCGGTCAAGACGCGTTTGCACCGGGCGCGTCTGGCGCTTCGCGAAGCCATCGGTCGCTACTTCGTGCGCTGACGGCCGCCCGCATTCGCCGGATTGCCGGCTATACTTGGCGCATGCTCGTCTGGCGGTTTTGCCCGCGGGGCCGCCTTCGGGCGGCGCTGCTAGTTGTGCTCGCGCTCGCTGCGCGCCCGTCGTGGGCCTCGGGCGAGATCCTCGGCCGCGCGGCGGAACACGCACGGGAACAGCTTCGGGTCAACCACGGCCGGCCGGAGGCGATCGCCGCCGTGGCCGCCCTGGTGCAAACCGAGGAGTCTCTGCCCCCCGGCCAGATGGCTCGGGTGCTACGCGAGACCCTCGACGGCAAGCTGGGTGGACCCGCCGACCCACTGGTGGCGTCCCAGGCCGCGTACTTGCTGTCGTTGGAAGAAGACCGCCAAGGCGATTTCGCCCAGGCGACCGGGCGGCGGGCGACGCTTGGACTGCTCCGCGACTTCTGGGTGCTGGGTCCCTTCGATGCCCAAGGACGCAGCGGGCTTGGACGGGCCTTTCCCGTCGAGGAGGAAATCAAGACCCTCGAGCCCTCAGCAGGTAGACACTACGCGGGCAAAGAGCGCGAGGTGGCATGGCGGCGGATGCCCGCCGAGGCTTTCGTGCAAGGGGCGGTCCTCGTCGACGCCGCCTTGCGGCCGGACAGCGATGCCGTCGCCTACCTCCTGGCCTATGTGAACAGCGATCGGGATCGGTGGGTGGGCCTGCGCATGGGCAGCCCCGGCCCGGTGAAGGTTTGGGTGGATGGAAACGAGGTCTACGCGAACGACGTGGTCCGCCCCGCGTGGCTCGACCAGGACGCGGCCCCCGTGCATCTGCGACGGGGCGCGAATCCGCTCTTGATCAAGACCGTTGTCACGCGCGGCGCGTGGAGGCTGTTCGTGCGCGTGACCGATCTCGAGGGTGCTCGTCTGGCCGGCGTGACGACCGGCGCGGACGTGCCTCCACACGCGACGGTTCGCGCGGCACTGCCGGGACGGCAGCCCAAGGTGCGCGCGCTCGGAATGTTGTTGCGTGAGCGGGCCGAACGGGCAGGGGCCGCGACCTCGGCGGAAGCGTGGCTGGACGAGGCGCTCTATCTTTCGCTGGTGATGCCCGAGGACAGCGATCTCGGCGCCGCCGAAAAGGCCGCCAACAAGGCGCTTCCGGCGCCGAGCGGCCACATGACGCCTGTCGCGACCGAGGCCTTGTTCTTGCTTGGCAACGTGGCACGTGAGGATGACGACCGTCGCGCGGCCCTGGAGCGTGTGCTGCCCACGCTGGCGCGCGCCGAGGATCGGGCTCGGGCGCTGGCCGAGATCGGCCAGCTTTGGCACAGCCAACACCGCGACGATGCAGCCGTGTCGCGATGGCGGCAGGCTGTCGCCCTCGACCCGGGCTGTGTCCAGGCGCAGGTCGCGCTGGCCGGCGAGGAACAGGACACGGGGTTGGCCGCCTCCGCGCTGGCACGGGTGTCCGCTTTGCCCGATAGCATCCGTCGGCTGCCGGCGGTGCAGGACGCCCTGTCCGACATCTTCAGGACGCTCGGCCGGCCCGCGGATGCCGAAGCTGCGCTCCGAGCCATTCATGATGTGCGCCGTTCCGATGTCGGCGTCTTGCGCGAATTGGCCACCGCCGAACGTCGACGCGGCGATTTGGCCGAGTCGGCACGCTGGCAAGGCGAGGCACTGCGCTGGCGTCCGGATTTGACGTCTCCGGTCTTCGCGCAAGCGAGCGCGCTCGAAGCCTGCGGCGACATCGCGGGCGCCCGGTCGGTGCTGAGCAAGGCCGTCTCGCGCCTGCCCGACGACCCCGGCTTGCCCGACGAGCTTGGCAGGCTGGAGGCCCGGGCCGGACACTTCGCGGCCGCCATCGCGGCCATGCGGCGCTCGCTGGAGTTGCGGCCGCAGAATCCCGGCTTGCGTCGCTACGCGGATGCCCTCCTGGCCGCCCAGAAGGCGAAAGGCGAAACCCGTTCCCTCGACGACCTGGTCAGCGAAAATGCGGCGGACGGCGAGTCGCTTGCGCGCGAGGTTCTTTTCGGCCCGAGTCCTGCCGACGACGCCTCGGCCGAGATCGTGCTCGACCGGACGGCGGTTCGCGTGCACGGCAACGGGCTTGGCGAACGTTTCGTTCAGCGCTTGATTCACGTGCGCACCGAGCGCGCCGCACGTGACAATCAGGAAACCTGGATTCGCTTCGAGCCCGGCCGGCAGGAGGTCGAGGTTCGCAAGGCCCGCGTGTTGCGCAAAGGCGCGAACCAAGGCATCGAGATTTCGGAGGCCACCGGGCGGGACGAACGCGACCTGTCCGAGCCTTGGTATGGGCTCTACTACGACACGCGCGCCGAGGTCGTGACCTTCGAAAACCTGCGCGCCGGCGACGTGGTCGAGATCCAGTACACCGTGGCCGACGTGGGCACCAGCAACGATCTCGCCGACTACTTCGGCGATTTTCAGGTGATCGCCGACACCCTGCCGGTCCGTCGCTGGGAATACACGTTGATTGCGCCCCCGACGCGCGTCTTCTACTTCAACCAACCGCGCCTGGCCAGCCTGCGCTCTACCCGCGAAACCCTCGGCGCCGAGGTCCGCTACCACTTCGAGGTTCGCGGCCTGCCCGCCATCGAGAGCGAACCGGCCATGCCGGGTTTCGCCGAAGTCGCGCCCTACCTGCACGTCAGCACCTATCGCACGTGGCAAGACGTGGGACGCTGGTACTGGAATCTCGTCGCGGATCAGATGCAGGACGACGGCACCCTGGCCAAGGCCGCGGCAAAGGCCACCGCGGGGGCGACCACCGTGCTCGACAAGGTCAAGGCCATTCATCGCCTGGTGGTCGAGAACACCCGTTACGTCGGTCTCGAGTTCGGCATCCACGGTTACAAGCCGTACCCGTCGACCCAGGTGTTCCAGCGCCGCTTCGGCGATTGCAAGGACAAGGCCACGCTGATGATGGCGCTGCTTCACAGCGTGGGCGTGGAGTGCGAGCTCGTCCTGCTGCGCACCCGTCGCGGTGGTCGCATCGACGAGGCACCGGCGTCGCTCGCCGTGTTCGACCACGCCATCGCCTACGTCCCGGCCCTCAATCTCTACCTCGATGGCACGGCCGAGTTTTCCGGCCTGGCCGAGTTGCCCGCCGAGGATCAGGACACCATGGCCCTGCGCGTGTCCGCCCATGGTGCCAAGCTGGTGCGTACGCCCCTGCTTGCCCCGGAAAGCAACCAGGCCCTGCGCAAATGGCAGGTCGATTTGAACGCAGACGGCTCCGCGGACATCGTGGAGACGCTCACTATCACAGGGCAGGCCGCGCACGAGTGGCGCGCGCACTACCAGACCCCCGGCGAGCGGCGCGAGCGCTATGCCAAGGTGTGGAGCGGGCGCTTCGCGGGGGCGACGCTGGGGAAGCTCGACATGGAGGTCTCGGATCGCAATCGGCCCGTGTCCGTGCTCTCCACGGTAACGGTTCCGCAGATGGGCGAACGAATGCGCGGCGGCGAGCTTCGCCTGCCCTTGAGCTCGCGCGACGCCGATTTCACCAGCACCTATGCCCGCCTGGGCACGCGCCGCTGGCCGCTCGTGCTCGGCTATCCCTGGCGCCATGAAGAGCAGGTCACGTACAACCTGCCGGCCGGGGCTCGCGTCGTTCACGCTCCGAGCACGCGCAGGATCGCGTCGCCGTTCGGCGAGCTCACCATCGCGGTCACGAGCTCGCCGGATGGCCGCTCGGTTGGCGTCACCTCGGTGCTCTTGGTGGCCAAGAGTCGCATCGAGCCGGCGAGCTATCCCGCCTTCCGTGCGTTTTTGCGCGACGTCGACGCTGCGCTGGCCGAACGGGTGGTGGTCGAGGTGGAGAAGACATCATGACCGCGCCGCAACGATTCCGTCCATTCCTTGCCGTGCTGCTGGTTGCGGCCACGGGGTGTGCCCAGACGCTGGGCCAGGCGCGGCGGGATGGCCGGCCGGACTCCGAGAGCGTCCTCGGCTGGCGGGCCCTGCTCGATGGCAAGGCGGACGCGGCGTCGGCGAGCTTTTCGCGCGCTCTCGCCCTCGACCCGTCCGACGCGCGCGCTCTCTTTGGCGCGGCCAACCTGGCCTTCGAGCACGGCGACCCCGACGCGGCACTGGGGTACGCGCTCACGTTGATGGAATCCGCAAGCAAGGGGCAAGACCCGCTTGCCACGGCGCTCTCGACCGCGACCCTGTCGCGCATCTCGCGCCTCTTGTCGGAAGTTCCCGATCGCCAGCCCGCGGAGGAGCGGCTCATCGCGCTGGCGCCCGAGCACCTGCCCTGGCAGGCCCAATACCTGCTCGCCTTGACCGTGATCGACATCGCGCGCAAGCGGGCGGACGAACCCCTGCTGGCCGAGGCCTCGGCCCGGGCGGGCTGTGCACCGTCCATGCAGATGGTGGGCTCGTGGGGTCGTCTTCCCTTGCTCGATCTGGCCGGGGAAGCCTACACGCCCGAGGCCAAACCGCGGACGCTCTTGCCGGCCGGCTGCGAGCTCCAGCTCAATGCCGCCGACAATCGTAGCGGCGTGCGGGTGCTCCGTTCGGAGCTTGCGCTTCCGGGCGGGCGGTACGACCTCGTGCTCGACTACGGCGGACCGGCCCGCCTGCGTGTCGACAACGGGCCTTGGTGGCAGCACGGCGGAGCGCCGGACGTGTACGGGCCGCGCTGGTCGGCCGAACGCATGGAGCTGGCCGCGGGCAAGCACACCGTCGAGATTCGCATCGGTGTCTACGGCTCGACCGCCGACCTCTCGCTCTTGGCCATTCCCGCGGGATCGGAAAGCCCGTTCTCCGTTGGCCGAGAACCGCCCTCGACCACCGATTCGGCCATGATGGATTTCGCCACCGCGCTTGCGGCGAACCTGACGGGGCAGGTCGACTTGATGCTCACCCTCGTCGATCGGCTGTCGGCCCAGGCGCATTTCGCGCTGGGGCTGGCGGCAGCCGGGCGTCTCGGGGAAATGGATCCGACCAGACCCGCGGACATCATGCGCGACCGGGCTCGTGCCCTGTGGCAGCAGGCGCTGGCCAGCGACCCGGGCATGGCCCGGGTGTGGATCGATCTCGCGAAGTTGGACCTGCAGAACGACAGGGCGCGCGAGGCCACCGACAAGGCCGAGCACGCTCGGCACGTGGCGCCGATGTGGTGGCCCGCGCAGCTCGCGGCAGCGACGGCCTTGCGCGGGCAGGGTTTCGAGCAGCCCGCCGACGCCGCGTTGGCAAAGGGGCTGGCGCTGGTCGAGGGTGGCGTGGGCGCATGCGAGATGCTGGAAGAGGCCACTCAGCGCGCCGAAGCGCGCGACGATGTCCGAGCGGCCGAGCGTTTGGTGGGGCGGCTGGGTCGTTGCGATGCCCAAGACAGCAATCAACGCCTCTTTGCCCAGCAGCGCGGCGACCTGGACAAGGTGATGTCCATGCTCCGCCGCAGCCTGCCCACGAGCGCGGATCCGCTGTGGTTGCGTTCGGAGATTGCCGACACCTTGATCGCCCAGGGGCACCTTCGGGCGGCGCGCGACGAATTGACGGCCCTTGCACAATGGGCGCCGCGCGATACGCACGTCGCGATTCGCCTGGCCGACGTTCAAGCGGCGACGGGCGAGCGCGAGCTCGCGCACGCGACCCTCGCGCAAGCCCTGCAGCGATTCCCCGGGCGAAGCGACGTGCGCCGAGCGGCTCGCTTGGCCGGGCTTCCCTTGCCACTCGATGACTACCGGCTCGACGGCGAACAGGTCATTCGCGATTACCTGGCGTCCAAGAGAACGTACCAGGCACCGGCCGTCGTCGTCCTGGATCGCGCGGTCGAGCGCGTCTACCCCGATGGCACCCGCTTGGTCCTGACCCATTCCATTACCCAGGTGCTCAGCAAGGACGCCATCGAGTCGGTGGGCGAGGTGAACATTCCCGAAGGCGCGGAGGTCCTCGTCCTGCGCACGCGCAAGGCCGACGGCAGCTCGCGCGAGGCGGAGGAAATTTCCGGCAAGTCCAGCGTCTCCGTGCCCGAGCTCGAAGTGGGCGACTTCGTCGAATCGGAAACCCTGGAGGTCAAGGAGCCCTCCGTGGCCTTCGCGCCCGGTCTGGTGGGCGAGCGCTTCTACTTTCAGTCCTTCGATGCGCCGCTCGACCGCAGCGAGTACCTGTTCGTCGCGCCCGCGACCATGCCGCTCGATGTCGATTGCCGCGCCGACGCACCGGTTCCCACCACGACCCTGCCGGCCGACGGAACGCGCGTGCTCTCGTTTCTCGTGCGCGGCAAGCCGCAGGTCTTCCCCGAACGCTCGGCGGTTCCGGCGACGGAATGGATTCCCTCGGTGCGCGTGTCCAGCGCCGTCCCCAAGGACGGCTGGTCGCGCTTCGTCGCCAGTCGTGCCATCGACCTTTCCCGCGGATCGCCCGAGATTCGCCTGGTGGCGGCGGCCATCTCGGCGCGGGTCGGCCACGATCGCGGTCATCTGGCGGAGGCCCTCGTGGCCTGGGTGCGAGAGAACATCGAGCCCGAAAACGATTTCGGCGCGTCTGCCACCACGACCCTGGCCCGCCATCGCGGCAACCGCGCCTGGTTGATGCTGGCGCTGGCGCGCAGCCTTGGTCTTCACGCCGATCTGGTCCTGGCCCGGTCGCTGCTCAGGGCCGATGCGAGCGCGCCCATGACCACCATGGAGCAGGACGACTTTCGCGAGCTGCTCGTGCGCTTTTCCGATCCGACTGGAGAGCGTTTCGTCGATCCACAGATTCGCCGGGCACCCTTTGCCTACCTCTTGCCTGGCATCGACGGCGCGCCGGCCGTGGTGGTCGGGACACGGCGCCTGGTGAAGGTCGTCTCCGCGGTCAAGGACAGTCGCAGCGTGACCCTGCGCGCGCGGCTCGAATCGGACGGCGGCGCCAGGGTCGCGGTGACCGAGCAACTTTCGGGGTGGCCGGCGGTAGAATGGAACGAGCTGCTCGATCGTGCAGGCAAGGATCGAAGCAAGCTGCGCCAGGATTTCGAGCAGCAATGGCTCGGCCACCAATTTCCCGGCGCCCAGCTCGACAGTCTCTCGATCCAGCCGGGCGAGGGCGGCTCCGGGACGCGGGTCAGCTACACCTTTCGCTCGGCGCGCATGGCATCGCGGCAGGACGGGGTGTTGCGCTTGCGTCCGGAGTTCTTCGAGGCCCAGCCCGGCCGGCGTTTCGGCACGGAACCTCGGCGCAAGACCACGCTCATGCTGGGTTACGACATCCCTCTCGACCTCGATGCCGAGATCGAGCTTCCCGCCGGCGCGAAGGTGATCGATCTGGGGCAGGGCACCGATGTGAGCGCGGGCGGCGCGCGCTTCTTCGAGAAGCGGCAGGTGAACGACGCGCGGGACGGCTCGCGCAGCATCTCCTTGCACCGCCAAACACGCCTCCCCATTGCGCGCGTGCTACCCGGCGATTATCAGGGCGTGGCCGCCAAGTTGCGCACGGTCGATCCCGTCGAGCAGGGAGAGATCCGGATCGCCGTGCCGGCGAAGTAGGCCTTCGGTCTGGCGGGAACACGGAGGCATGGATGGTCAAGCCACCGGTGGATTTTCACCTCAACTGGCCGGTGCTGAAGGGGCCGGGACAGGCAGGGCTCGATGTGTCCCGTTGGGTTCGCGTCGCTGCTGGATCAGCGCCGCACGGGACGCGTGTGCAACCAGGTGAAGCGTTGTCACCGTGATGAAGCAGGTCATGTAGAAGGTGTTCATGAAGCCCAGCCCGTAGCCTTTGAACAGCCAGAACGGTGCCAAGGGCCGCCAGCCATAGTAAAGCAGATAGCCCGCGGAGCCGGTGAGCAAGAGCCAGGCGATGCCGAGCGTGCGCGACCACCCGACCGGTTCCGCTACGAAATAGACCAGGGGCAGGCACAGGACCATGGCGTAGTAGTGGACCGGTGCGACCATGAAGAACATGACCACATAGGAAAAGCCGTAGGCGGAGGACGGGGTCATGAATCGCATGAAGAAGAGCGCGGGGAACAGAACCAGAAGGCGCGTCGTCCAAAGCAGAATGACTTCGTCGGAGGCAAGGCGCGTATCGACCCACCTGGCCACCGCCATCCCGGGATGGTTCGGGAGCTTCAGCTCGGTGAGGGTGTTGAAGATGGTACGGAATCCGACGGTCCAGCTTTCGTGCGAGGTCACGTGCAGGGCCATCTTCGAGCCCCAAGCCGAGAAGATTCCGGCACCGTGGAAATGAATCGCCGCGTAGGACACGGCCACGGCCGCGGTGGCGCCGCACGCGAGAAAGAACCGCGCAAGCGCGGGATCGAGCTTGCGATCTCGCGCAAGGCGGGACACCAGGACCACGAGCGGTCCAAGGAGAAAGAACACCGGAAATGCCCTCGAGCACGCGGCGACAGCAGCACAGATGCCGGCAAGAATGGGACGATCCTTCTTCAACAGGCACATGGCGAACAGGGCGAACGCAACGAAATCCGTTCGGACCACGGTTCCCTTCAGGTGTCCCCAAGAGAAGAAGTAGTGCGTGCCCAGCAGCACGGCCGTCAGGGCCGCGGCTTCGAACCCGTAGGCCCATGCCAGGGCCGCCAGGGCAAGCAGCAGCAGCACGGGATCGATGAGGAGCATGAGCCAACGCCCGACGGGGGATCGGATCGACAGCCCGTTGGCGATGAGCTCGATGGCCGCGGTCCACGTGGGAGGGGCGTTGTACCCGTGGTCTTCTGTCAACAACGTCCAGCGCGGTGCCGGAAGTTGCATCTTGAGCCAGGCGATGTCGCCGCAAAACTCTCGCCATCTCGCGGGCGAGAATCGTCCCCGTATCTCGTCGGCGTGCGCCATCAGCGCGGCAGTGGGAATCATTTCGTAGGTGCGCAGGCTGCGCACCATGGTTGCCGTGCTCCGCAATCCGGTGTCGTGGTCCGCGAGCCAGATGGCCTCGTATTGGTGATCGTAACCGAGCTCCGCCGCATATTTCGCGCCGGTGTAGTAGTGGGTTACGTCCCACTCGTTCATGTAGCTGTCGTAGCGAAATTCCCCGAATGAGGCGTAGTTGCCGAGCGCCAGCGCCAAGCACCCGGCCAGCGAGATCTTGTACCAAAGTGGCGAGGCGAGGGGCGCGTGCCTGTGCACGAGCCGCCGAGCGACCAGCAATGCCACGACCACCACCGGAAGCAGGGCTCCGACAAGTGGCGAGTATGGACCGTGCGTGTAGGGGCCAATCGTCGGCATTGGAACGACAGGTTATACCGATTCGTTGCCCATTTCGTCAGCAAAGTGGGTTACATGGGCGCAGGCATGAAGGTTCGATACGGCGTCTTGTCATGGTTCTTGATCGTGGCCCCGATGGTGTTCGCGCAACCGGCCCCGGCTTCGTCCTCGGGCGACACGGGCGACGCGATCGACGAGGTGCTGGCCGCGCCGCGCGCCGGGCACGCGCCCATCGTGGTGGCCATCGTCGTCGATCAGCTTGCCGCCTGGGTGTTGCGCGAGCGCATCGACAAGCTTCCCGCCGACGGCGGCTTTGCGCGCCTGCGCCGGGAAGGCAAGCTCTTCCAGGAAATGGCCTATTCCCATGCCATCACCGAAACCGCGCCCGGGCATGCGTCGCTCTTCACGGGCAAGCTGCCGCGCGAGCACGGGATCATCGCCAACGACGTGCTCGGCCCCGACGGGAGGAAACAGGCCACCATCTCGGACCCGCGCGACGCGAGCAGTCTCGTCACCCTCGATGGCGCGCCCGGGATCGGCATGGGAAGCTCGCTCGACAAGCTCGAGGCCAAGGCGGATCTGGTCGCGGAGGTCTTCCGCAGTCGCTATCCCAAGGGACAGGGCCTTCTTGCGGCGCTCTCGCTCAAGGATCGCGGGGCGCTATTCGCCGCCGGGGACATGGCCGACTACGCCATCTGGTTCGATGCCAAGTCCGGCGTCGCGGGCCAACCCAAGCGCGAGCTCGGTAGCTTCGTCACCACGAGGCGCTACGAGGCGGCGATGCGCGCGAGCGGCCTCGGCGATTTCGTGCGTACCTACCTCGAGGCCGCGCCGGATGACAAGCGCGACGGCGTCGAGCGTCTCGAAGACCAGGCCTGGCAGGGGCTCGATCACGCGTGGTTGGGCGAAAACGCCCTCGTTCCCGGCGACAGCGACTATTCCGGGTTCTTGTCCGCGCACCTGGCCAGCCTGGCCCCCAAGCCGGGCGCGGCGTTTCGTGCCTTGCCCGGCAGCGATCGGTTGCTCCTCGAGATGGCGCTGCACCTTCTCAAGCACGATCCCAAGCAAGCGCCGGCGTTCATCGCGCTTTCGCTTTCGGCCAACGACTACATCGGGCACCTGTTCGGCCCGGACTCGTGGGAGGCGTGGGACGAATTGCGCAGGCTCGATGCCAACCTGGCTTGGTTCTTCAAAGAGCTGGATGCTTTCGGGCCGCAGGCCTGGTCCGTCGTGTTGTCGGCGGACCATGGCGCCGTTCCCGTCGAGGACGACGGAAGGCGCCCGAGGTGTGGCGACAGCGTGCACAGCGCGCTCGATTCCGGCAAGCCGTGCACCGGCTCGCGGGCCGGCGGGGCTCGCGTGTTCCTCGATGAGATGAGCAGAGAAGCCGAGCTCGCGGCAGCCAAGGTTCCCATGAAAGACGCGGGCGGAGCCAAATCGAGAAAGTCATCGCCGGCGTCGTCTATCCCTACATCTATCTCACCGAGCCGGCGCGCTCGCTTGCCCTCGGCAATCCCCGCATTCGGGCGCAATTGGCGCGAAGGCTGGACGCAGAGCTTCGCAAGAGGTTCAAGGGCGTGCATGCCATCCTGGACGTCGCGCCCTTCCAGGAATCCGCCACCTGCCCCGACGAGTGCACGGATCTGCTGGCCGCGCTGGTGTGCCATTCCGTGAGCCCGCACCACGACCGCGGCGGCGATTTCTATATCGTGCTCAAGCCGGGATGCTTCGTGGATCCGGATCTCGTCAAGGGCGCCGGTAGCAGCCACGGCAGCCCCTATGGCTACGATCGCTTCGTGCCCATGCTGGTACGCGACCCGAGCCGCCCGGAGACCGCGGGGCAGGTCGAGCCCAAGCGCGTCCCGTTCACGCTCTTCCACGACGAGCTCGTGCGCCTCATCCTCAGCGCACCCGCCGTGCCGTAGGCATGGGACGGGACAAGCAGGTCAGTTGTACGCGCAGGCGACGCCGGCGCCGATGATGCTGGCGCCCACGGTGCCGAGGGTCGTCACTTGAGCGTCGCCCTTGCGGTAGCGGTAGACGGTCGAGCTGCTCGAAAAACCGTCCCCCAGGAACAGGTAGAAGGCGTCTTGCCAGGAGACCAGCGCGAACGCGGCGCCGTCGGCAAAGCCGGCCGGAACCCTCGTAACGTCGATGGCGGACGCCGTCTTGGGGTCGATGTTGAGCAGCAGGGACTCGGTCTGGCCCACGGCAAAGCCATAGAGCTCGCCATTCGGCCCGGCGGTGAGCTCGGCCCAGGGCACTGCGGGCGAGATGTCCCCGATGCCGGTGAGCGCGAACGTGGACAGGTCGATGCGCTTCAGGTGATTGACGTTGGTGCCTCCGGCTACGGCGATGTAAAGGGTCTGGCCGGCGGCGCTCGTGTCGGGCAAGAGCGCCATGCCGTAGGAGCTCGAGAGGACCAAGAGCGGGCTGAACGGCGTGCGAGTCACCGCAAAGGTGCGCGTGTCGACCGAGCACAGGTCGCCGGATTGACTGGAAATGTAGGCCGGCCCGATGGGCGACGCGGTCATCGAATTCAGGGTGTTGTCGCCGCAACCGACGGTGGCAAGGCGGGACAGCGAGAGCGAGTCTGTCTCGAAGCGGTAGAGGCGGCCATCGATGTCCAAGAGCAAGACGTACCTTTTCTCAACCTGGCAGATGGAGGCCGGCACGGCATCGGCAGGTGGCAGATCGGTTCCAAGGTCCGGACCTGCATCGCCAGTCGGGCCGGGGTTGGCCGACTCGCCCGCGTTGGGATCGAGCATGGGCGTGCGGTACCCGAGACAGCCGGCCAGGGCCAGCGCTGCGAGCGGGAGCAAGACGTGCAGGGAGAGGTGCTTCTTACGCATGGTCGGCAACCGTCTGGAGTATGCAACAGGGCGCCGTCGACGCAATGGTGCATGTGCGACCTTGGACCCGCCGGCCGTCGACTCTACCATCGACCCGATGACCGACATCGACCCCCTGGCTAGCCAGGGCGAGGCGCGCTAGTCTGCACGACGTCATCATGGCCAATTTCATTCCCGACCGAGCCAAGTTCTTGGACCTCGCCCGCCGAGGCCGCCTTTGCTTCGTGTACCGCGAGTGGTTGGCCGACGCCGATACGCCCGTGTCCGTGTTCGCCAAGCTGGGCCGTGGCCCGTATTCGTTTCTCCTCGAAAGCGTGGTCGGCGGCGAAAAATGGGCTGCCTACAGCTTCGCCGGCGTGCGTCCGCGGGCGGTGATTCGCGCCAAGGGCAAGCGGGTCGAGGTGCTGAAGCCCGACGGCGCGGGCTTTCGCGTGGACGAATGCCTGACCGCCGACAACCCGCTCGACTACGTGGCCAGCGCGCTGGCCGCGCTGCCGGCCGCGGTGCCGCCCGGCCTGCCGCGCTTCTTCGGCGGCGCAGTGGGCTTCCTGGGCTACGACATGGTTCGCCACTTCGAGCGCCTGCCCGAGCGCGCGCCCGACGAGCTTGGCCTGCCGGACATGTGCTTCGCCCTGACCGACACCGTCGTGGTGTTCGACAACCTGCGCGGCACGCTCAAGGTCGTGGCCTCGGTCGACGTGGCGGGGAAGGATCCGGGCAAGGCCTACGACGAGGCCTGCGCCAAGGTGGACGAGCTCTGCGACCGCCTGACCGCGCCGGCCAAGGCCCTGGCGCCACTCGACCTCAACCTCGGGACCGAAACCGTCCTGTCGCCGACCTCGCGCACCTCCAAGGCCGACTACCTGGCCGGGGTGGACAAGATCAAGGAATACATCCGGGCCGGGGATGCCTTTCAGGTGGTGTATTCGCAGCGCTTCGACGTTCCCCGCGACAAGGTCGATCCCTTCGACGTCTACCGCGTGCTGCGCGTGACCAACCCCTCGCCGTACATGTTCCACCTGGAATTCCCCGAGGCGGTGGTGACCGGCGCCTCGCCCGAGGTGCTGGTTCGCCTGGATGGGCGCAAGGTCGAGGTCCGGCCCCTGGCGGGGACCAGACCGCGAGGTGCCACGCCTGCGGAAGATGCGGCGCTCGGCCACGAGCTGCTGGCCGATCCCAAGGAGCGGGCCGAGCACGTGATGCTCATCGACCTGGGCCGCAACGACGTGGGCCGGGTGTCCGAGCCGGGCTCGGTCCGCCTGGACGAGACCATGGTGGTCGAACGCTACTCGCACGTCATGCACCTGGTGTCCAACGTCAGCGGCACCCTGGCCGAGGGCCTTTCGGCCAAGGACGTGGTCAAGGCCGCGTTCCCGGCCGGCACGCTCTCGGGCGCGCCCAAGATTCGCGCCCTGGAGATCATCGAAGAGCTGGAGCCCGCGCGGCGCGGGGTCTACGGCGGGGCGGTCGGGTACCTGTCGTATACCGGCAACATGGATCTGGCCATCGCCATTCGTACCTTGGTCACGGCGGGCGACACCATCCACGTCCAGGCCGGCGCCGGCATCGTGGCCGACAGTCAGCCCGAGACCGAGCACCAGGAATGCGTGAACAAGGCCCGCGCCGTGGTCAGGGCCGTCGAGCTGGTCCGTCAGTCGGCCACACGCGGGGAGAAGTAGCCATGCTGCTGGTCATCGACAACTACGATTCCTTCACCTACAACCTGGTCCAGTATCTGGGCGAGCTCGGGCAGCAGGTGAAGGTCGTTCGCAACGATGAAGTAACGGTTGACGAAGTTGCTCGCATGTCACCGGAACGTATCGTCATTTCACCTGGACCGTGTACGCCAAACGAAGCCGGAATCTCGCTCGAGGTGCTGGCCAAGTTGGCGGGCAAGATGCCCATCCTGGGCGTGTGCCTGGGCCACCAGGCCATCGGTCAGGCCTTCGGCGGCAAGGTCGTTCGCGCAGCGCAGGTCGTACACGGCAAGACCTCGCGCGTGTTCCACGACGAGCATGGCCTCTTCACCGGGCTGCCCAACCCGTTCGAGGCCACGCGCTACCACTCGCTGGTGATCGAACGGAAGAGCATGCCCGACTGCCTCGAGATCACGGCCAAGACCTGGGACGAGGAAATCATGGGTGTGCGCCACAAGACCCTGCCGGTCGAAGGCGTGCAGTTCCACCCCGAATCCTTTCTCACCACGGTGGGCAAGGACATCCTGCGTAACTTCATTGCCATGAAGGTCCGGTGATGAGCGGCGAGGGGGGGCTCTCGGTTCGCGATGCCTTGGCCACGTTGGTCGCTGGCAAGGGCCTCTCGGCCAGCGACGTGACGGGCGTGGTCGGGCAGATCATGGACGGCGCGGCCACGCCCGCGCAGGTGGGCGCCTTGCTCGCGGCTCTGCGCATGAAGGGCGAGACGGTCGACGAGGTGGTCGGCGCGGCCCAGGCCATGCGCCAGCGCATGGTGCGCGTGCAAACCGACATCCCGGTGCTGCTCGACAACTGCGGCACCGGCGGCGACGGCTCGGGCTCGGTGAACGTCTCGACCCTGGCGGCCCTGATCCTCGCCGCCTGCGGGGTGAAGGTCGCCAAGCACGGCAACCGGGCGCTGTCCTCGCGTTCGGGCTCGCACGACGTGCTCGAGGCTCTCGGCGTCGACCCCGCGCCCGGACCGGATCTGGTGCGGCGCTGCCTGGTCGAGGTCGGCGTCGGGTTCATGTTCGCGCCCGTGTACCACGCGGCCACCAAGAACGTGGCGGGTCCGCGGCGCGAGGTCGGCTTTCGCACCATCTTCAACCTGCTTGGCCCCATGACCAATCCGGCCTCCACGCGCTACCACGTCAACGGCGTGTTCGCGCCCGAGCGCTGCGAGTTCTTGGCGCGCGCCCACGGACAACTCGGCTCGCGACGGGCCATGGTGGTTCATGGCAGCGGTGGCCTGGACGAATTTTCGCCCAAAGGGCCGACCTTGGTGGCCGAGCTCGACGAGGGCAAGGTGCGCGCCTACGAGGTCAGGCCGGCGGATTTCGGTCTCGTCGAGGTGAGCGTCGAGGGGCTCAAGGGCGGCGAGCCGGCCCAAAACGCGGACATGCTCCTGGCCGCCTTGCAGGGCAAGGGTGGGGCCAGCCGAGTTGCCGCATTGATGACCGCGGCGGCCGGCTTGGTGGTGACGGGCGGGGCTGCCAACCTGCGCGAAGGAGCCGCCCAGGCCGCCGCGGCGCTCGACGGCGGCAAGGCCATGGCAGTGCTCGAACGGCTGCGCGTGCTCACCCCCTTGCCGGGCAAGCCATGATTCTCGACGAGATCCTGGACGAAACCAAGCGTACGGTCGGCTATTGCCGTTTTCGCCTGCCTTTGGCCGATCTGGAAAAGCAGGCCGTCGCCAGCCCCGCGCCGCGCAGCCTCGGGAAGGCGCTTCGCTCTGCCAAGGGCATGGCCTGCATCGCCGAATTCAAGCGCCGCTCGCCGTCGAAGGGCTTCATCCAGCGCGACGCCGAGGTCTCCGTGGTGCTGCCGGTCTACGAAGCCGCCGGTGCCGCGGCCGCGTCCGTGCTGACCGACACCCCGTTCTTCGGGGGCAGCCTCGCGGACCTGCGGCAGGCGCGCGCGGTCAGCCAGCTGCCCCTTCTGCGCAAGGACTTCATCATCGACCCGTACCAGGTGGCCGAGGCGCGTGCCGCGGGCGCGGACGCGGTGTTGCTCATCGTGGCGGCCCTGCGCGACCAGGACCTGCGCGAGCTGCTGGCCGAGGTCCACCACTTCGGCATGGAAGCCTTGGTCGAGACCCACGACCAGGGCGAGGTCGAGCGCGCGGTGGCCGCGGGGGCGCGCATCGTCGGGGTCAACCACCGCGACCTGCGCACCTTCGAGCTGAATATGGATCTGGCGGTGGACATGCGCCCGCGCATTCCCGCCGACCGCCTGGTGGTCGCCGAATCGGGCATTCGCAACGCGGCCGACGTGCGCAGACTGCGCGCGGCCGGCATCGACGCCGTCCTGGTCGGGGAGACCCTGATGGCGGCACCCGATGCCGGCGCGGCCTTGCGCGAGCTTGTGGGCGCCTGATGGGCTTCCTCATCAAGATCTGCGGCATCACCCGGCCCGAGGACGCCGAGATTGCCTGCCGCGAAGGCGCGGGCGCCATCGGCATCAACCTTTGGCGCGGGTCCAAGCGCTACGTCGAGGACGGGCAAGCGCGCGAGATCCTGGCCGCCGTGAGCCCTGGCGTGCTCAAGATCGGCGTCTTCGTCAACCCGCACCCGCTCTTGGTCGATGAGAGCCTGAGCGATCTCGGGCTGGACCTGGTGCAGTTTCACGGCGACGAGAAGGCGCAAGTCTGGTCGAGCCTGGCGGGCAACAAAATCATCCGCGCCATCCGCGTGTTCGACGAATCCTCGCTGTCGGCGGCGACGGGCTGGAACCCGCGCTATTTTCTTTACGATGCCTTTGCGGAAGGCTACGGCGGGTCGGGCAAGCGCCCGCCCTGGCAGATCGTGGCCGCGGGGGCGCGCCGACCGTTCCTGCTCGCGGGTGGGTTGGGACCGATGGAGGTGGCCACGGCCATCGAGACCGTGCGCCCGGACGGCGTGGACGTGGCCAGCGGCGTCGAATCCAAGCCCGGCATCAAAAACGTGAGCAAGCTGGTCGCGTTCATCGAGAACGCGCGCAGGGCCGCCGCCAAGCTTCAGTAGGCGCCGCGAACCAGGAACTTGGCCCTGGCTTCGACCATGGTTCTTCCGTCCTGGATCAGCTCTGCCCGCTGCAGGTACAGCGGATGCGCGGCGGAGCTTCTCGGTCCACGCTCGGGCCATGGCGAAGCGGCCGGTCGCGGTGGGCGCCAGGTAGCGCAGCTCCATCGTGGCGGTGACGGCCACGATGTCGGCGGCAAACAACACGTTCACCATCGCCGAGTCCAGAATCGCCGAGATGACCCCGCCGTGCAGCACTTGCGGATAGCTTTGCAGCACGGGCAGGCAATCGAACACGGAGGTCACCGAGCCGTCGGGCTGGACCTTGAACTTCAGCCGTAGGCTCCTCGGGTTTTGCGAGGTGCACACGACGCACATCGGGTGCTCCCTGGCGTGGACCCGATTGAGACACGCCTGGGTGGCGTAGATCGGGTCCGGATGATCGCGGGTCGCACAGAGGTCTTGGAAAGACATCGGGCCCCAAACCTACAACGCCAAGGCGGTACCCGCACCTTCAACCATGGTCGGCAAGAAATCTCATTTGTGTTCAACTTTTGAGTGGTCGGCGGTACTAATATTCAGAACATGAGACATCACTTATCGTATCGTTTACTGGCCTCCAGGGCCGCTATGGTCGTGTATGGGGGGGTGCTTTCCCTGGGAGCCGGTTGTGGCGGGACGGGTTCGGTCGGAGGCGGCGGGCAAGCGGCCCACGACGGTTCTCCGACGGCAGTGGACGGCGTCATCATCGTCTTTCCAGGTGGAAGTCATGACGGCGGGCCATCGCCCGGCCAGGATGGGTGCGACAACTGCACCGACGCACCCGAGCTGGCGATTTGCGGTGATGGCATTTTGCAGACCGGCGAGCAGTGCGATGACGGCAATCTCGTTCCGGGTGACGGTTGCTCGGGCGTTTGTACCCTGGAGCCTGGTCACGCGTGCCCGACCCCCGGCAGACCGTGCATCAACACCGTGACGCAGGTCTGCGGCGATGGAAAGATCGAGGGCGGCGAGGCGTGCGACGACGGCAACTCCCTGGGTGGCGATGGCTGCTCGTCGATTTGCTCGGTCGAGGTGGGTTGGGCCTGCACCACCCCGGGCCTGCCCTGCACCCCCATCGTGGCTCCCAGCGTTTGCGGGAACGGTATGGTCGAGGCCGGAGAGCAGTGCGACGACGGAAACACCACCAGCGGCGACGGATGCAGCGCCACCTGCAAGGTCGAGCCGCACTGGGCTTGTCCGCAGCCCGGTCAGCCGTGCACATCGGTGGAGTACTGTGGCGACGGGGTGGTCCAGACTGGCCATGGCGAGCAATGCGACGACGGAAACGCCATTCCCGGCGATGGCTGCTCGGGCATCTGCACGCTGGAGGCTGGTTATGCCTGTCCGACGGCCGGCGCGGCATGTATCCACCTTTGGGTTTGCGGCAATGGCATCATCGATCCCGGCGAGGCGTGCGACGATGGCAACACCGTGGGCGGGGATGGCTGTTCGGCGACCTGTGCGACGGTCGAGTCCGGCTGGACATGTCCCAGGGGCACGAATAACACAGGCGGTCCATGCACCAAGCCGTCGGCGGGCGTCTGCGGCGACGGTATCTTGGGGCCTGGCGAAAGCTGCGACGATGGCAATACCCTCTCGAACGACGGATGCTCGTCGACCTGTCTCACCGAGCCGGGCTGGGATTGCCCCACGCAAGGAAAGCCGTGCACGCTCGTCGAATTCTGTGGCGACGGCGTAGTGAATCTGACCACCGGCGAGCAATGCGATGACGGAAACACGAAAGGTGGCGATGGGTGCAGCCCACAATGCACCATCGAGCCCGACTACGCGTGCCCCGTCGCAAACCAACCCTGCGTCTCCACCGTTCGATGCGGCGACGGGAAGATCAGCGGGACCGAGCAATGCGACGACGGCAACTCGGTCGCGGGCGATGGCTGCGGCGCAACCTGCCAGCTCGAGCCTGGCTGGACCTGCCCGGTGGTGGCGGCGGCGTGTACGGCCAAGGCCTGCGGCGACGGCATCCTCGCCGGGACCGAACAATGCGACGATGGCAACACGGCCTCGAACGACGGCTGCAGCTCGACGTGTCAGATTGAGCTCGGGTACGCTTGCGGGCCCGACACGTGGCATCCCGCGGCCTTGTCGACGGCGTGCTACCAGACGGTTTGCGGCGATGGGCACAAGGAAGGCACCGAGCAGTGTGATGATGGCAATGTCCGCCCGTTCGACGGTTGCTCGCCCACGTGCACCAACGAGCCCAAGTGCGGCTACCCGAACAACGACACGGCTCAGCCCTACCAGTGTTTCTCGGTCTGCGGCGACGGCATCAAGATGCCCGGCGAACAGTGCGACGACGGCAACCTGCAAAACGGTGACGGCTGCTCCTCGACGTGCACCATCGAGCCGGGCTACACCTGCACCGCCTCGGCGCCTGCCCTGGGCACCACGCTGACCGTGCCCATCCTGTATCGCGATTTCAACTGGCACCACCCGCAGTTCGAGGTCAGTCCTGTCTACGATCAGCGACAGGTGGGCATCGCCGAGAGCGCGATCGGCGTGGATGGCAAGCCGGCCTTCAACGCGGCCTACATCGGAAACAATGCCGGCACATCGCTCGGGCGGCCTTGGACCATGGATGGGCCGGCCATGAGCACGAGCACCAGCGACACGCTCATGAGCGACGCCACCGGTGCCACCTTCCGCACCAAGCCCTCCAGCAACACGGCATCCCTGAGTGCCGCGCAAGTCGCGTCCAACTATGCCCAGTGGTACACCGACGATCCCAATGCCACGGGCAACCCATCGGTAGATGCGGCCAACCCCGCCGTCACCCGAGTCACGATCCAAAGCACCCTGACCTTGAATCAGATCGGCACCGGAACCTATCAGTACTACAGCTCGGCGTTTTTCCCTCTGGACGGTCTGGGGTTCGGAAACATCAACTACCCTGCGACCAACCCCACCTTGGTTCACAATTACAACTTCACCAGCGAGGCGCACTACTGGTTTCAGTACGGCGGTGGCGAACAGCTTGAGTTCCGTGGTGACGACGACGTCTGGGTCTTCGTCAACGGCCAGCTCGCGGTCGATCTCGGCGGTATCCACAACGAGTTGCGCGGCATCGTCACTCTCAATGGGACGAGCACGCAGGCTTGCGCCGACGACACTCCGCCGGCGTGTGCCGGGCAGTCCGTGTGCGATACCCCGGCACCGGCGAATTGCACGACCTTCGTGGGCGGCTTCGGTATGGTGCCAGGCAACATCTACGAGATTGTCGTCTTCCAGGCCGAGCGGCACGTCATCGCCTCGAACTACAAGCTGACGCTCAGCGGGTTCAATGCCCCGAAGAGCGTGTGCCACAGCGTGTGCGGCGACGGTATCGTCACCCGTGGAGAGGCTTGCGACCTTGGCGCCGCCAACAACACCGGCGCCTACGGGACCTGCAATCCGGACTGCACCCTGCCGCCCCGCTGCGGTGACAAGGTCGTTCAGAACCCGCCCGAGCAATGCGACGACGGCGTGAATCTCGCGACTTATGGGGGGACCTCGACCCAATGCGGGCCGAGCTGTCGGTGGGCTCCGTACTGCGGCGACGCGGTCGTGTCGAACGGTGAGGAGTGCGACGAGGGCGCCCTGAACGGTGCCGGCTACGGACACTGCACGGCCGCCTGTACGCTGGGCGAGCGCTGCGGCGATGGGGTCATCAACGGCGCCGAGCAGTGCGACGACGGCGCCAAGAACGGCACCAGCGGAAGCAAGTGCACGAGCACCTGCACCTTCAAGTGCGGCAATGGCCTCCTCGATCCTGGGGAGGACTGCGACAACGGCGTGGCGCTGAACACCGGCGGTTACGGCATGTGCACCCCGCAGTGCACCTCCGGTCCGTACTGCGGCGACGGCGTCAAGAATGGTCCCGAGCAGTGCGATGACGGCAAGAACGATGGCACCTACGGTACGTGCGCTCCCGGTTGTGTTTGGGCGCCCTACTGTGGCGATGGCGTGGTCAACGGAACCGAGGCTTGCGACCTGGGCGCGATGAACAGCGCCACGGCCTACGGTCGGTCCCTGTGTACGAACCAGTGCGAACCCGCCCCGTACTGCGGCGACAAAGAGGTGCAGGGGCAGTTCGGCGAGGTGTGCGACGACGGTGTCAACAGCGGCCTGCCCGGCTCCTGCTCGCCCGATTGCAAGGGCTTCGTGCCGCTGCCATCTTGCGGGAACAACGTCGTGGATCCACCCGAACAATGCGACGACGGTGCCAGCAACGGCACCCCGGCCAGCGCCTGCGATGTCAACTGCAGGTTCAAGTGCGGCAACGGCGTCAAGGATCCCGGCGAGCAATGCGACAACGGCGTGAACAACGGCAGCTACGGGACCTGCTCGCCCGACTGCACGCTGCCCGGCTACTGCGGCGACGGCATCAAGAACGGCCCCGAGCAGTGCGATTTTGGCGCCGCCAACGTGACGCTGGCGACCGCCTACGGCCCGGGTATATGCACGTCGTTCTGTACCTGGGCGCCCTACTGCGGCGACGGCCGGATTCAGTCGCAGTACGGCGAAGAGTGCGACAGCGGTGGCAACTGCAGTGCCACGTGCAAGATCATCATCCCTTGATCCTGCGGCCGGGCCGGCGGTGCGGGCTTCCACGCCGATCTTCTTTGCGCTGACGAATCCTTCTGGCCATGGTTGGCTCCAAACGGGGAACCATGAAAACCAAGATTGTCATCGTCGGAGGTGTCGCGGGCGGCGCCACGGCCGCGGCTAGGGCACGCCGAATCAGCGAGGAGGCCGAGATCACCGTGGTCGAGCGCGGTCCCTACGTCTCGTACGCCAACTGCGGGCTGCCCTACTTCATTTCGCGCGATATCCAGAAACGCTCGGAGCTGCTGCTGCAAACGCCCGAAGGCTTCGATGCCCGCTACGCCGTGCGCGTCCTGCTCGAAACCGAGGCCATCGACCTCGACCGGTCAGGCAAGAGGGTTCTCGTGCGCGGCAAGGACGGCGAATCGTGGCTCGCCTACGACAAGCTCATCCTCGCCCAGGGCGGTAATCCCATCACACCGCCTATGCCGGGGGCCGACCAGACCCACGTCTTCAAATTGTGGACCGTGCCGGACATGGACCGCATGCACAGCTACATCGAAAAGGACAAGCCGCGCACCGCCGTGGTGGTCGGGGGAGGATTCATCGGCCTGGAAATGGCCGAGGCGCTCTCGAAACGCGGTCTCGACACCACGGTGGTCGAGCTCTTGCCCAGCGTGATGGCCACCATGGATCCCGAGTTCGGCCATCAGATCGCCTCGACGCTGGAACAAAACGGGGTAAAGGTGCTGACCGGCGTAAAGGTCGAGTCGGTTGCCGATCGAACCGTGGTGCTTGGCGACGGGCGAAAGCTGCCCGCGGATCTGGTGTTGTTCTCGGTCGGCGTGCGCCCCGAGCTGACGCTTGCGCGCAAGGCGGGCTTGGAGATCGGGCCCACCGGCGGACTTCTGGTCGACGATCGCTTGCGCACCACCGACCCGGACATCTACGGGGCAGGGGACATGCTGGAGATTCTCCATAAAGTTTCGGGTCGGCGCGTGCGCGTACCGCTGGCGGGGCCGGCCAATCGCCAAGGGCGCATCGCGGCCTCGAACGCGCTCGGCATGGACATGAGCTTTCGCGGCGCGCTCGGCACCAGCGCGGTCAAGATCTTCGAATCCACGGCCGCTTCCACGGGACTGACCGAACGTGCGGCGCGCGAAGCCGGCTTCGCGGTCGGGGTTGCGGTGATCTACAAAGGCCACCACGCCGGCTACTACCCGGGCGCCGAAGAGCTGTCGCTCAAGCTGGTCTACGACAAGAAGACCGCGCGTCTGCTTGGCGCCCAGGCCTTCGGCCCGGCCGGCGTGGACAAGCGCATCGACGTGCTCGCCACCGCCCTGGCCGGCAAGCTGACCCTGCACGATCTGGCCGAGCTGGATCTCCGCCTACGCGCCGCCGTACTCGACGGCCAACGATCCCATCAACCTGGCGGCCTTCATCGGGCTCAACGACCTCTCCGGATTCAGCCCGCTCGTGTCCGCGGCCGAGCTCAAGGCCGAGCTGGCCAAGCCTGAACCGCCCGTCGTGCTCGACGTGCGCACGTTGGGCGAATACGAGACCTCGCACCTGGCCGGCGCCGTGCACATCCCGGTGGACGACCTGCGCTTCGAGAGCGAACGCCTGCCCAAGAACCGGCGCATCCTCGTGCACTGCCGCTCGGGCTTTCGCGCGCACCTGGCCGTGCGCGTGCTCAAGCAGCAGGGCTTCGCCGACGTGGCCAACGTCACCGGCGGGCACCTGAGCATGCTCGCCGAGGGCGGCTTCAATTGGGAGACACCTTGAGCACGCAAACCCTGACCTACATCGCCATCGCAGTCATCACCGTCATCATCCTCAAACGCTTTCTTGGAGGTGGAAAAGTGGCATCTAGCATCGTGAAGCAAAAACTGGACTCGGGCGCCGTCATCGTCGACGTGCGCACGCCCGAGGAATTCCGCGACGGCGCCTATCCCGGCGCCAAGAACATCCCGCTCTCGGAACTCGGCCGTCGGCTCGGCGAGATCCCCAAGGACAAGCCCGTGGTCCTCTACTGCGCCTCCGGTGCGCGCAGCTCGTCCGCCGCCCGCGCCATGAAGCAAGCCGGCTACGCCGACGTCATCAACGCCGGCGGCCTGGCCGACATGCCGCGCTGATCTGCCGCCTCCGACGTGGCGGGCGAGGCTCCGCCTTAGCCTCGAAGATTGCTCGCTAATTCCTCGCAACCGGCGTGCTATCCGCGACACCGAGATTGTTCGCGGTGGGGTGCGAAAGGACGCCTTTGCCGATGCGGCGGGCAAAGTAGCTGCCGATGGCGTGGCGGATGGCCAGGGTGGCGGCTTCAAGTTGCGACTTTACCGTCATGGCCGGGAGGTCGAGGATATCGGCGCTCTCCTCGGCGGACATTTCCTCCAAAGCGCCCAGGACGAATGCCGCGCGCAGCTCCAGGGGCAGCGAGTCGACGGCCTTGCGAATGTGTCGCAACAACTCCTCCGACACGAATTGGTGGGGCGCACGCATGGACCAATCCGGATCTTCATCCACGGTCAGTCGACTCCAGAACTCCCGGGTGGTGAACAGGAACAGCAAGGTACGATCCTCGGAAAGCTGTCCACGGCTCCGGGTCGATTGCAGGCGCTCCAGGGCAGACTTGACCGTGGTTCGATAAATCCAGGCGTTGAATCGTCTCCGGTTAGGAAATGCTTGGATGTTTTCCCAGGCCGCCAAGAACGTCTCTTGCAAGATTTTTTGCGCGGCCCGCTCGTCGCGCAGGAAATGCATGGCGAGCCGAAAGGCCTTGTCTTCGCAACCGCCGACCCACGCCTCGAACGCGGTGAAGTTCCACTCTCCGCCAAGCTCGCTCGTCAATGCCGGGTTTGGCGACTCACGCACGGCCGACTGTGCGATCCTCTGGCGTTTTTCTTGGTTCGTCGCTTTCTTCACGGTTCACTCCTGGCCGTGCGCGTTGCAATTTCGTGACCAAACTGTCACGTGGCAACTTCGCGGCTTTCGGTGCCCAAATGCTGCCTTCATCGCCCGGTTGGATGCTTCCAAACCGTAACAAGTCCGACGCGACCATCCTGAAACGGTAACGGATGGACAGAGCTCGGACGCCAATCGCCGGTTTGAAATTTCAGGAATAGACTAGGCGGTAGCCGGGGCTCGTTCGGCTGCCCCTGGCTCGCCCTCTCACACTTCAGGAGGACCCCATGGCGAACACTGGACTCTTGGGCAAGGCAAAACGGGTTCGCATCTATGTCCACGAGGGGGAGCTGCACGGTCATCAGCCCATCGACGCGGCCTTGGTGGCCTTTCTGCGCAAGGAGGGCGCCGCAGGGGCCACGGTGATGCGGGCGATCGAGGGATTCGGCTCGTCGGGAAAGATTCACACCTTGCGCTGGGTCGACCTCGTCGAGCGCCTCCCCATCGTGATCGAATGGATTGAGAGGACGGAGCAGGTGAACCGACTGCTCCCGCGCATCAAGGAGATGGTCAGGCACGGCCTCATCACGGTCGAGGACACCGAGGTCGCGCTGTGCAGCGCCTATCCGGTGCGTGACGTCTCGTCTACTTTGTGCGCTTCGGACGTGATGTCTCGCGATGTCGTCTCCTTTGCGCGCAGTGCCGCCATTCGGGAGATTGTCGCTCTGATGATGGGCAAGCCCTACCGCGCGGTCCCCGTGGTGGAGTCCGGGATCCCGGTCGGAATCATCACCAATTCGGATCTCCTCAAGCGGGGCGGCCTTACCATGCGCATGGAGCTCTTGCAGGCACTCGACACCCCGGAGCTGCACGCCGAGCTCGAACGGTTGGTGCGCGGAGCGAAGAGCGCGGCCGAGGTCATGACGCCGGGACCGGTCACGGTGCGCGCGTCCACACCGCTCACGCAAGTTGCCGAGCTGCATGACCGCCAGGCGCCTCAAGCGTCTGCCCGTCGTGGACGAGCGCGGCGCCTTGGTCGGAATGGTGAGCAGGCTCGACGTCCTGCGCACCGCGGTCCGCATCGGCGAGGCGTCGGAGAGGACGCCGCCCATCCTCGATCTGGCCGTCGCTGCTCCTGTCGCGCGCGCCATGCGCACGGAAGTCCCGACGGTATTTCCCGACACCCACCTGCCGGAAGTCCTGCAGGCAGTGACCTCGACCCGGCTCAATCGTTGCCTGGTCGTGGATCGCGAACGGCGCGTGCTCGGCAAAATCACCGATGCCGAAATCCTGGAGCGCGTGACCCCGGCCCTGCGGCCGAGTGCCCTGCGCTCGCTCGTCCATCGTCTGCCGTTCGTGCACCCCAAACCCGAGATGCAGTTGGCCGAGCAGCACGCGAAGGCGAGGACCGCGGCCGACCTGCTGGTCGAGACGGCTGTGGTTGACGAAAGCGCGCCGTTGCGCGAGGCCATCGCCGCCATGCTGGGAGGCAAGCACAAGATCGTGGCGGTGGTCGACGCCCAGAAGCGCTTGGTCGGCGTCCTGGACCGCGCGGATCTGCTTTTTGCACTGGTGTCCTTGAACGGGGCAGGGACGTGAGCCTAGCTCCTAGCGGGCCGCCGCGGTGGGCGTCGAAAGTAGCACGGGGGTGCCGCCCGCGCCTGGCCCCATCACGACGGTCTTGGCGTTGCTCGACGCTGCCAGGCGGTTGAGCTCTTGGATGCGGTCGAATTCCAGCATCGGGGAGGTCAGGCTGGCGGCCACGATCTGGTTGTAGTCGGCGATCCCTTGCGCCTCGATCCGGTGCTGCTCGGCCACGGACTTGGCCACCGCGATCACGTATTTCATCTTCAGCACTTCCTGCGCGGCGGCCAGCTTCTCGTCGATGGCGTGGCGAATGGCGTCCGGAAGCTCCACGTTGCGAATCAGGACGGCCTCGAGGGCGATGTGCTTGCCTTCGATCTTCGAACGTAGCCCCTCCCGGATCTCGCGTTCGATGAGATCGCGCTTGGTCGAGTATATCTCCTCGGGTGTGTAGCGCCCGAAGACACGGCGGGCTTCCGAGCGCAGAACGGGCTCGAGAATCGTCTTGTAGTAGTCCGGGCCGATCTCCTTCTGCAGGGCCACGACTTCATTGGGCACGAGGTGATACCTGACCGACGCGTCCAGCTTGATGCCGAGGCCGTTTACCGCGATGACGTCGAGCACCTCGTCGTGACTCATCGACCGCAGGTCATAGACGTACATATCGTTCCACGGCGCGATGTAGTGCAGGCCTTCGCCGTAGGCGTTGGGTTGGGTGCCGTCCGATGCTCGCCATAGCACGCCCACACGGCCCGGGCCCACGGCCGTGGCGCACCCCCCTACGGCGCTGCCCATGCCAAGCGCGAGCAAAGCCCTCGTCATCGTCGACAGTCGGTGTGAATTCATGGTTTGACCTCCAAAACATACGGTTGTGCGTTCGGGCGGACCTCGACCTGGGTCGAAGGCGCCGTGAGCAACTTGGACCACGCGTGGTATGCGGCATCGCTCAGGAGCTCTGGGGTGAGAGTTGGGGCAATGAGCGCATGCGCCCCGGAGATCCCGCGCGCCTCGGCTCTCATTTCCTCGGCGTGTTTTCGCGCCAAGACCGGCAACTCCCTCGCGGTAAGCGCATTTTGTTCTTCGACGCTGGTGTCGACGATGCTCCGATAGGCTTCCGAGGATTGGTCGATGCCCAGGGTGCGCAGGTCGATGCCGTCAAATGTGATGTGGTAAGGGCGCACCCTTCGCGCCACATCTTCCGTGACCTCGCGTTGGGCTTTGCCAATGCCGGGCGTGTCGAGCTGGTCGGCGCGAAAGCCTGCCAGCACCTTGCGCAAGGAGGAACGAACTATCGGTCTGAGGATGGTCTCGTAGTAGCTCGGCCCAACCTCCCGTGCCAAGGCCACCACCTCCGAGCGCACGGGGTGGAATGTCAGGACTGAGGCGTTCGCTTTCAGAACGGCGCCGTCGGCGGAAAGCGCCTCCAGATCCTCGCTGCGTTCTTGCCCGCGCAGATCGTAGACACCGACCACCGACAGCGGCCCGATGAGACTCACCCCTTCGGTCAGCGCCTCGACGTCGACCCCGCTGGTTCTCAGCAGAACCCCCGTACTGCCAGGGGGCACCGTTGCGCACGCGGAAAGTGCGGCGATCGACACGGTGGTCAACGTCAGGCGCATGGTGATCTCCGGACTCGAGGGTCCGTTGCCCTCCGAGAAGGCATGCCGTGTGCCAGCCCGCGAGAGCCGCGTCGCCAGACAGGTCACGGCCGGGCCTGGTTCGGTTTCGGGATTCTTTCCCGATCGATTCGGGAATTCGATCCGGTTCCGGAAGATCAGCCGATGAGCTTGTTGGACGGTCCACGCCCTTCGCGCAGGACAGTAACCCAGTCGCCGGCCAGACTCACCACCGTGGAGGGTGGACCGGAGAGCGTGCCCGCGTCCAGGATGAGGTCGAGGCTCTTGCCATACTCGCGCTTGATCTCCACGGCGCTGGTCAGGATGTCCCCCGAGCGCGACTTCGCCGTGGCGGTGAGCAGGGGCTTGCCCAGGGACCACAGCAATTTCTCGCACAGCGCGGTGCCGGGGATGCGCACGCCGATGGTGCGGCGATCTTCGTGGACGAAGGGCACTGGCACGTTGGCGCTGGCCACCAGCTCCGCGCAGTAGGGTCCGGGAAAAATCTTCCTCAGCACGCCTAAAGCCGACTCACTGACCACGGCATAGCGGGGCAACTCCCCGAGATCGGGCAGGAGGAAGGTCAGCGGACGCGCGGCAACATCGAAGCCACGCATGGTTTGAATACGCTTGATGCCGGCGCTGTCGCCGAAAAGGCAGGCGATGCCGTACAGCGTGTCGGTTGGAAGCGCGATGACCCCACCGCCTTTGAGGACCTCCAGGGTCTTGGCCAGGACTTCCTCCTCGGGCTGGGAAGGCGCGACGGATACGATAGGCGCCGATGGTGCGGGCGCGGGTGGTGCGGGTGGCGCAGATGACGCAGATGGTTTGGATCGTGTGGTCGATGTCATAGGTTATGCGACATACGCGTAGCGCGGCCTGGCCCAAGAATCAAGTCATGGTGAGCCGCCGTTGGCCGGGCCGTCCTGGCGCGCACCTTCCGGGATCCCCCCTGTAACCTCCTGACCGCTGACCCGTCCATTGCTCCAAAGCGCCCGGTCGACGACGGTACGGAAGACTAGGGAAAGGCGCTCCTGGATGACCGGGCCTTCCAAGATGCCGAGGGCCAAGGCGATGGCCTCGAAGGTGGCCAGGCGATTTCCGAGATGGGTGTGGCGCAACCGGTAGTAGGACTTTTCGCTGGCAGGCAGGCTGACGGCCTGGATATCAGCCAAGCCGGGCACACGCCGGCGCACCCGGTTCGCCTGGCGCCAGGTCCCGTCGGGGACGATCAAGGCAATCGCGCTCGGCTTCCTTGCCTGCGCCGACAGCCAGTCATCGAGGGGCAGCGAGTCCCGGCTGGGAAACAGGAAGAGCGGCGTGCGGCCCGCCTCCCACACCACGGGATCGTCGGGCACATCCTCGCGGCCGCGCAAACACAGGTGCGCCCCGTTCAGGCACGAAACGGCCAAGTGGCCCGTGTTGGTGGCCTTGCGGTGCTCGAGCTTGTGCGTGACCAGGACGACTTGGGTTGCGATAGCGATCGGTGCCAACAACGCGCAGGCGCACAGATCGGTGTGCAGGCGGCAGCGCGGACAGCGCAGCGGATCGGCGTCGGTTTTTCGCATGCGGTTTCGCATTGGATGGTGGCCATTTGATCTACACTCGGAAGCCATTCCGATGCACGTCTGGTTGCCGCTTGTGCTTCTCTTTGTTTCGCCTCAGGGGCGTGAGCCTTCGGTTCACAAGGTCGAGGTGCGCATCGAGGGGCCGCTGGCCATGGTCGAAGTGTGGCGCACGGTCGAGGCAAATACCCGTGTCGTGGGAAATCGGCGCAACGGCACCTTCCTGGATCTCCGCCTTGCCCGAGGGCTCCGCGCTGCTCGATTGGGAGCTGATCGACCGCGCCGGGCGAACGCGTCTTGCGCCGGAATCCGAGGTGCGTGTCAGCGCGGGACTGGCGGTCGCGCTCAAGATGCGCCAACTGGCCATGCCCGCTGCGCCGGTGGAGGAGGGGACGGCCTACCGGGTTCACGTCACGCCCATCGTCGACGGGGAGAAGGCCGTCTTGCACTACCGGTATTCGGCCGCCGTCGGGTGCAAGTCCGGCCAGCTGGTCTTGCGCATGCCCGAGAGTCTTGAAGAGAACCCGCTTCCGGCCGAGGTGACGGTTACCCTTGCCCCCTCGCCGGATGGACTGCTGCTCGCCGAGGCCAGCCTGGCCGGGCACGCGGCGGACCTCCGGCCGGGCCGGCGCCCGCTGGTCATGCGCGGGACGGCTCCGGCGCGCGCAGCCTGGGAAATTGCCTGGCGTTACACGCACGCGCTCGAAGGTCTCGCGGGGCAATCCCTGGCCGCGGCTGCGCGGGTCCCGCGCATCGACACCACCGGCCGCAGGCCGAAGACGGTTCAGCAATACGAGCTATTGGGGCTTTTGTGCCGGGACGACACCCCTGTCAAGACCCAGCCTCCGGCACGCGTGCTCCTGCTCGTCGACCGTTCGCGCAGCGCGGGGCAGGGTGGGATCTCGACGGAGCGTGCGCTCGGCCGAGCGCTCATCGAGGCCTTGCCACCCTCGGTGCCGTTCGATGCCATCCCCTTCGGCATCGAGGCCACGCCCGTCTTTCCGCTGCCGCGCATGCCGACGCGCGAGGCGCTGGAGGCGTTCGACGGCGCCGCCGACCCCAACCGGCTGGAGAACGGAACCGACGTGGCCAAGGCTCTCGCCCGTGCGCGGGCCATCCTCGATGCGAGCGGCGACGAGACGGCCGGAAACACGTGGTTGGTGCTGCTCACGGACGGCGCGCTGCCGGCCAATCAGAACGCCGAGGGGATGCAAAAGGCGCTGGCCGGCGCCCAGGCGGGCAAGCTCAAGGTATTGGTGTTGTTGGTTCGGCAAGCGGGCGACGATCCGGTGCCAGGGGCTGACGTCGCGGAGTATGTACGCTTTGCTCGAAAATTCGGCGGGATGGTTCGCGCGATCCCGACCGGCAACGCGGCGGAGACGGCGGGTGGAATTCTCGCCACGATGGCCAGGGGTGGGGATCTGCTCGATGTGCGCCTGGATGGTGCCAAGCTGGCCGAGGTATTGTCCCCTGGCCAGGGCGCCAGCCTGGCCTTCGACGATCCGGCGAGGCTGCCCAAGGAGCGACGGGTGCGCTTCAGCGCACGGGGCCTCGATGCCGAGGTGCACGCGGAAACGACGCCGGCGCCGGCGAAGCGCGAATGGCTGGATCCCTTGCTGGCAGGACCTGCGAGCGCGCGGCGGGCCTGGTCCGGGGCAAACGCCAACTTGGTCATCAACATCCTGCCGCCGCCGGTACGGGCCAACACGACCGGCGAGGCGGTGGTCCACGGTCGCATGGATCCCACGGTGCTGCGCAACGCACTTTCGCTGGGGTTCATGCCCCGGGCGCGCGCCTGCTACCTGTCCCGCAGGGTGGCCAAGGCCGGTGACCTCTATCTCCGCGGTCGGATGAAACTGGAGCTCACCCTCGAGCGAGGAGAGCTGGACAACGTGGTTGTGCTCAGCTCCACGCTCGGCAATCGCGACATCGAGGATTGCGTGCGCGATGCCGCGTGGGCAGTCGACTACCCCAGGCCCGAGCACCGCGATGCTCTGACCACGGCCAACGTGAACCTGGTTTTCAAGCCCCACACGCCCGAGGAAACCCCGCTCGACGCCTCGCCCATGGACCGCGAGATCGAGTTGATTTTGGGCCCGCTGACCTTCACGAAGGACTTCACGGATCTCATCGAGAGCAAGCCGCCCGATAAATCGCCGGCCCGATGAGTTGTGCAACTTGACCTTCCGGTGGCCGCCGACTATAAACCCACGTCTTTCAAGAGGTTCGCACACCATGTCACAAAAGATGGGCCTAATCGGCCGCAAGTTGGGGATGACCCGCTATTTCCACGACGACGGATCGTCGCTGGGCTGCACCGTTCTTTCGATCGGCCCCTGCGTGGTCACCGGGCAACGAACGGTCGAAAAGCACGGCTATGCGGCCCTGCAGCTCGGATTCGAAGAGCAGCTGACGCGCAAGATCACCCGTCCCGAATCGGGTTACTTCAAGAAGGCGGGTCTCGAGAAGATGCCCGCCATCTTGCGCGAGATTCGCCTCGACCAGGCCAAGGATGTCGCCGCCCGCAACGTCGGCGATGTCTTGACCGCGGGCCAGATTTTCAAGGCCGGCGATGTGGTCGATGTGGTTGGCGTGACCAAGGGCAAGGGCTACCAGGGCGTCATGAAGCTGCACAAGATGGCTGGCGACACCGACACCCACGGTACGCACGAGTTCTTCCGTCACGGTGGCTCCATCGGCTGCCGTTTGACCCCGGGCCGCGTGCACAAGGGCAAGCGCATGTCCGCGCGCATGGGCACCAACAACTACACCTCCTCGGATCTCGTGGTGGTGAAGGTTCTCGAAGACAAGAACGTCGTCATCGTGAAGGGCTCGGTTCCCGGCCCCATCAACGGCGTCGTCGTCCTCAAGGGCAGCACGAAGAACGTGAAGAAGTACATCGTTCCTCAGGCTATCAAAGAGGTCGAGTCCAAGAACCCGATGAAGGCCTCCAAGAAGGGCCAGACCGCGGCTCAGAAGAAGTAGCCGCCTCTTCGGGTGGGCCAGCTCCGCGACCGCAAGCACCGCCACGACGCCTTTTTCCGCAAGGCGCGGAACGAGGGCTTCGCGGCGCGTGCCGTGTACAAGCTCGAGGACATCGACCGCCGCGTGCGCCTGTTTCACCCTGGCGCGCGCGTGCTCGACCTCGGTTGCCGGCCGGGCTCGTGGATGCAGTACGCGTGCAAGGCCGTGGGCCCATACGGCAAGGTCGTGGGCGTGGACCGTCTGCCCTTGCCCTCTCCTGTGCCCGGCGCCCACGTGATCGAGGCCGACATCTACACCCTGTCGGACGAGGAATTGCTTTGCGGGTTGGCGGCGTACGATGTGGTGCTGTCGGACATGGCGCCGGACACCACCGGCATTCGCGCCACTGACCAGGCGCGCTCGGCCGGTCTGGTCGAGGAAGCGCTGCTGCGCGCCGAGCGACTGCTCGCACCGCTGGGGGCGTTCGTGGCCAAGGTCTTCCAAAGCCCGGAGGTCGATAGGCTGCGCAAGCGCATGGCTGACCACTTTTCCGACGTGCGCCTGCTCAAACCCGAAGCCTCGCGCCAGACGAGCAGCGAGCTCTACCTCGTGGGCAAGAACTTCGGCCCAGCGAAGCGATAGCGTTCGCGGGATCCGGAGTTTAACCACAGAGGACACAGAGCTCGGACGAAGTGGGGATAGTTCGGATTCGGATCCGGAAACCCCTTCTTCTCCGGCCTCTGTGTCCTCTGTGTCCTCTGTGGTGATATCCTTGGCCGGCATGGAGACTTCATCGTCGTCGCCCGCGCCGCGCGTTCACGTCTTGCCGCGCACGCTGGCGGACCAGATCGCGGCGGGCGAGGTGGTCGAGCGTCCAGCCTCGGTGGTGAAGGAGCTGGCCGAAAATTCCATCGATGCGGGGGCCCGCCGCATCGACATCGAAATCGATGCCGGCGGCCGGCGCCTCATTCGCGTGGTGGACGACGGCGGCGGCATGACCGCCGAGGAAACACGCTTGGCGCTGCTGCGGCACGCCACCTCGAAGATCCTATCCCCGGACGACTTGTGGGGGCTGACCACGTTCGGCTTTCGCGGCGAGGCCTTGCCATCCATCGCGGCGGTGTCGAGGCTCACCTTGCGCACCAAGCGCCCGGGCAGCACGGCCGGCTTCAGCTTGGGCTATGAGGCGGGGATCGAGACCAGCAGCGGCGACGTGGGCATGCCCGACGGTACCCAGATCGAGGTGCGCGATCTGTTCTGGAACACCCCGGCTCGCCTCAAGTTCATGAAGTCCGAGGCCACCGAGGCGGCCAATGTGGCCGAGGCCGTCCTTCGCCTGGCCATCGCCCACCCCGAGATCCATTTCCGATTGCGCGGCAACGGCCGGGTGGTGCTGGATCTGCCTCCCCATCGCGACATGGGCGAACGGGTGCGCGCGGCCCTGGCCCGCCGCGGGGCAAGCCTGCTGCACGAGGCCCAAGGCCAGGAAGCCGGTGTGGTCGTGCGAGCATTTCTGGCCGCCCCGGAAGAAGCGTCAGCCACGCCGCGCTCGACCTTCTTGTTCGTCGCCAAGCGCTTCGTGCGCGACCGCTCGCTGCTCCATGCGCTCGGCATGGGATATGGCGAGCTTCTGGAGAAGGGGCGCTACCCCCTGGCCGCGCTCTTCGTCGATGTGCCGGGGCAGGAGCTCGACGTGAACGTCCACCCGCAGAAGCTGGAGGTGCGTTTCGCCCGGCCGCAGGAAGTGTACGGCGCCGTTCGCCATGTGGTCGGCGCGGCGGTGGCACGCGCCCCGTGGCTACCACCGGCCCCGCTGCGGGCGTACACCTTGCCGCCCGAAAGGCTGGACCTTGGCGTGGATGGCGCAGGCGAGGCGACAGTCCCGGCACAAGTCAAAACGGAGAGCCGCGGTTGGCAAGAGCCTTTGCGTTCGTTGTCGCAAGCCCGAGCGCGGGGGCTCGCCCACACCGTGGAGGGGCTGGATCTGCCGCGGGAAATGCCACCGCGAGAGACGGCAGGTGGCGCATCCGGGGAGGCGCCCGAGTCGCCCTCTGCCGCGGGTGGCTTCTTCGGTAGCCTGGAGTACATCGGGCAGATCCATCGCACCTATCTCATCTGCGAAACCGCGGACGAGCTCGTCATCGTGGACCAGCACGCGGCCCACGAACGCGTGACCTTCGAGCGGCTGCGCCAGTCTCATCGGCAGCGCCAGGTCGCGCGCCAGCGTCTGCTCTTTCCCATTCCCATCGAGATCGACGAGCTGGCCATGGCGGCGGTGCGCGAAGGCGGTGCGCTGATGGCACTCGGTCAGCTTGGCTTCGAAGTCGAGGACTTCGGGCCCAAGACCTTGCTCCTTCGCGCGGTGCCAGACCTGCTCAAGAAGGTCGATCCCAAGCCTCTCCTGCTCGACGTGATTTCCGGGCTGACCGGCGACGCGCAGGACACGCTTGCTCAAGCCGGCTTCGACAAGGTCTTCGCGACCATGGCCTGCCACGGCGCCTTGCGCGCCGGCGACGTGATTAGCCGCGAACAGGCGCTGGCGCTGCTCGTCCAGCTCGACGGCGTGGATTTGCGCTCGCATTGTCCGCACGGGCGTCCGGTGCTTCTGCGCATGCCCGTGGCCGAGATCGAGCAGCGTCTGGGGCGAACCTGATGTCGGCCGGCAGGTCGCACCGCCTTCCCCCCGCGGTCGCGATTCTCGGCCCGACGGCCTCGGGCAAGAGCGCGCTGGCTCTCGATCTGGCCGAACGGCTGGGCGGCGAAATCCTGTGCTGCGATTCGATGCAGGTCTATCGCGGGATGGACATCGGCACGGCCAAGGCCACGCCCACGGAGCGCGCGGCGGTTCCCCATCACCTTCTCGATCTGGTTGCGCCCGACGAACAATTTCACGCCGCGGCGTGGGCCAAGGCCGCAAGCACGCTCATCCAAGACGCCGAGGCGCGCGAACGCCTGCCCATCGTCGTGGGAGGCACGGGGCTCTACTATCGGGCGCTCGTGCGGGGTCTCTTCGAGGCGCCACGACCCGACCCGGCGATTCGCGCTCGCCATCAGGAGGAAGCCGGAAGACAAGGCGTCCCGGCCTTGCACGAGCGACTGCGCGTCATCGATCCGGAGGCCGCCGCGAAAATCCTCCCCGGCGATCTCGTGCGTATCAGCCGCGCGCTGGAGGTGTACGAGCAAACCGGTGTCACCATCAGCGAACAGCGGCGCAAGAAGGCGGTTCCGCCTGCGCCGGTGCGGCTCTTTTCCGTGCTCCTCGAATTCGACATGGATACCTTGCGTGTGCGCATCGCCGCACGTGTGGACCACATGATGTCCGCCGGGTTTCTCGACGAGGTCCGTGCCTTGCGCACGGCCGGTTTTGCCGCCGCGCGCTCGATGCAGGCGCTCGGCTACAAGCAGCTCGGCTCGTATCTCGACGGCGCCTCGACCTTGGAGGCGGCCGTGGCCGACATCAAATCGGCCACCGCGGCCTATGCTCGCCGGCAGCGCACCTGGTTTCGCCGCGAGGAGATCAACCTTCGCTCCTATCAGCCCCTCGTGCCTTCGGCCATGGCGCGCCTTGTTAGGGGCTGGCTCTTGACGTAGTCACGTGTCGAAACTCGTACGAATTGCGCTTCGGATCGGTGGCGGATCGTCCGATAGGGTGAGGACGATGGGCTAGTCTGAGCCGCCGAGCAGGGAGATGCGCATGGATGCCAAGGGACCCAAGATTCTCGCCATCGACGACCGCCGCGACAACCTCATCGCCCTGGAGGCCGTGCTTGGCCAGGCCCTGCCCAGCTATCGATTGTTGATCGCATTCGAAGGCGCCACGGGCGTCGAGATTGCCAGGGCCGAGGATCCGGACGCGATCTTGCTCGAAATCGTGATGCCGGACATCGACGGCTTCGAGGTGTGCCGCAGGCTCAAGGCGGACGAAAGAATGAAGGATATTCCGGTGATCTTCCTGACCGCGCTCGGGACCAATCAAGAAAGCCGGGTGATGGCCCTTGAGCTTGGCGCCGAGGGCTTCTTGAGCAAGCCGTGGAACGACCAGGAGCTGGTGGCGCAGCTGCGGGCCATGGTCAAGCTCAAGGCCGCCAATCGCATGCAGCGCCTGGTAAAGGAACACCTGGAAGAGCAGGTCGCGCTCCGCACCCGCGAGCTCGAGAAGGAGCTGGCCGGGCGCACGCGCGTCGAGGCGGCCCTGCGTCGCTCGAATGAAAATTGGGGCAATACCTTCAATGCCATCACGGACATGGTGTTCGTGCTTTCACGCGAGCACGACATCCTCGAAGTCAACCATGCCGGCTGCCTGGCGCTCGCTCGGCCGAGGGAGGAGATCCTGGGGAAGAAGTGCTTCGAGCTGATGCATGGCAGGAGCTTCCCCATTGCGGGCTGTCCGTGCCTGCAATCCATCGCCGAACGCAGACCGTGCATGGGCGAGTACGAAGAGAACGGCAGGTACTACAGCCTGGTCGCATGGCCCACCATGGACGAGCACGGCGAGGTCGTCTCCCTGGCCCAAGTCGTCAGGGATGTCACGCAGGACAGGCAAGCGGAAACGGAGCGCGAACGGCTGAAGGATCAATTGCGCACATCGCAGAAGATGGAAGCCATCGGTAGCCTGGCTGGAGGCATCGCCCACGACTTCAACAACATGCTGTACGTGATCGGGACCTTCACCGATCTCGTGCTCGATGCCACCGACGAAGGGGATCCGCGCTGGCATCAACTGGCCGAGGTAAAGAAGGCCTCCGACCGCGCCGCGACCTTGATTCGGCAGCTCCTGGCATTCAGTCGCAAGCAGATCCTGCAGCCCGTGGCGCTCGATTTGAATCGCGTGGCCACCGAATTGGAGAAGATGCTCCACCGCATTCTTGGCGAAGACATCGCCATCGTGCCTTCGCTTGCGCCCGATCTCGGTTTCGTGATGGCGGACCCAAGCCAAATCGAACAGGTACTCATGAACCTGGTGGTGAATGCCCGCGACGCCATGCCCACCGGCGGCAGGTTGACCATCGAGACCGCCAACGTCGAGCTCGACGATGCTTTCATCCTCGGTGGCTCGACGGTCAAGCCAGGCCCTTACGTCATGGTGGCGGTCTCGGACACGGGCTGTGGCATGGATGCCAGGACCTGCGAGCGCATTTTCGAGCCGTTCTTCACTACGAAGGAGCGCGGCAAGGGAACGGGGCTCGGCTTGTCGACCGTCTACGGCATCGTCCGGCAAAGCGGCGGGGAAGTCCTTGTCCGCAGCGAGCTCGGCAAGGGGACGACGTTCAAGATCTTCTTGCCCCGCATCGAGTCGGCCATCCAGCAGGCGTCGCCCGCCATCTCGCAGATCGCCGTGCGTACGACCGGCGACGAAACCATCCTCATCGTCGAGGACGAACCTGCGGTCCGCGATCTGGCGAAACAAGTGTTGGCCCGCGCCGGCTACACCGTGCTGGCGGCCTCGAATGGCATCGAGGCGCTCCGCATGTGCGAACAGAGGTCGGAAAAGATTCATCTTGTCCTGACCGACGTGGTGATGCCCGAGATGGGCGGCAGGGTGTTCGCGGAGCAACTGGCAAAGGCACGGCCGGATGTCAGGATCCTGTACATGTCGGGCTACACCGGCGAGGCCATCGACAACCACGGAGCCCTCGATCCCGGAACACACCTCATCACCAAGCCGTTCACTCTGAACGACCTGCGGTGCAAGGTGCGCGAGGTGCTCGACGAAGCGCTCGACGAATCGTAGGAGGAATCGTAGGACGAAGCGCTTACCGAAGCGTAGGACGCCTGTCGCGTAGCCCGGATGCCCGCCCGCGGCCCCTTCCGGCCAACGTGACCTGCCAACGGGTGTTGGTTCCGGCTGGCACGGTGGCGTGCGGAATGTCAGCATTGCGCGGATGGGTGTGTTTCTTCATTCCCTTGAGCCCAATTAGGGACCGGTATGGGATCGGGTGCGGGCAATACGACGGTGGCGACGACCAGCGCAAGCTCGCGGAGCGAGGTCAACTCGTTGGACATGGTGCTCACCTGGATGTTCCCACAACCGTCCCAACCAGCGGTTGGTTTGGGATGGGCGAATGCGGGAGAGCTGATTGTCGGGCGCGAGGAAGGATGTCCCATTCATCTGCTGGGGAACGACGTTTCACGCCGCCACGCTTCTCTGCGCCAAGACACCGCTGGTCTTGGCGTCGAGGTGGTCGATCTAGGCAGCCGCAACGGAGTTTGGGTCAACGGGCAGCGAGTATCCGCGTCCCCTCTTCGTCGAGGGGACGTGGTTCGTCTCGGCGGCTGGTTGGGCGTGGTAACCGCGGGGCGTGGTGCATGGAGGGAGATCGCCCCCGGTCTGTACGGAGGCGCGACGCTGCAGTCGGTGTTGGCGCCGTTGCAGCGAGCTGCTTCGAGCGATCTGCCCGTCATCCTCGAAGGCGAGACTGGAACCGGAAAAGAGGTTGTTACCCGCAGTTTACACAAGTGGAGCGGGCGCTCGGGCCCGCTCGTGGCCGTCAATTGCGCGGCGTTGCCCGAGGCGCTGGCCGAGGGTGAATTGTTCGGGTATCGGCGCGGTGCCTTCACCGGCGCGGACAAGCCGAATCCGGGATTCTTCCGCAGCGCCGAGGGCGGAACCTTGTTGCTCGACGAGGTGACGGATCTTCCCCTTCCGTTGCAGGCCAAGCTGCTGCGCGTGCTCGAAGAGCACGAGGTCCAACCGCTGGGAGAGATCCGTCCGATCCCGATCGATGTCCGCGTCGTGGTCGCGGGGCAGCAGTCGCTGCTGGAGGCTTCGCGCCAGGGTCGCTTCCGACCCGATCTGCTGGCGCGGCTCGACGGGGTGACCGTCCACTTGCCGCCGCTGCGTAGCCGGCGCGAGGATGTGTCGCCGCTGTTTTCCCATTTCTTGACCGAGCTGGGAGAGGGGGCGGTGCCGTCGGTCGAAGCCGATCTCGTCGAGCGGCTGTGTCTCCACGACTGGCCGTTCAATGTCCGCGAGCTCCTGCTGCTCGTTCGCCGGCTCATGGTTTTGCACGGTGGCGAATCGACCTGGAAGGCATCCCACCTGCCGGGGCGAATCGGCACCCCGTCGCCAACCCAAACGGTGACGGCCGAAACGGCTCGGCCCCTTCCAGGCCCGCCAAAGGCGGCCATCAAGGCGGAGCCGCTCGAACCCGTGGAGCTTCCGGCGCTGGTCTCCGCCTTGCGCGCCTCGGGTGGCAACGTCGCTCGCGCGGCGGCGATGCTGGGGATCTCGCGCCAGCGTGCCTACCGCTTGATGGAGGGCCAAGCTGTCGATCTCGAGGGGTTGCGCGAGCAAGAGCAAGCGCGCAAGGAGGCTGGGCGGTGAGCACCAAGTCGCAGACCACCCGGGTGGGCGAGCTCGTCGGGGACAAGTACCGCATCCTTCGTCTGATCGCGGAAGGGGGAATGGGGGTGGTCTATGAGGCCCAGCACGCCGTGGTCAAGCGACGTTTTGCCGTCAAGTTCCTTCGCCCCGATCTCGCCGACCGCCGCGATCTCCTGACCAGGTTTCATCGCGAGGCCCAGGCCGCTGGAGCGCTCGAAAGCGAAAACATCGCGGCAGCCATCGACTTCGGCATTCTTGCCGACGGCACGCCGTACCTCGTCATGGAGCACCTGGTGGGTGAAAGCCTGGGATCCTTGCTGGCGCGCGAAGGGTGCCTTTCGGTTTGGCGGGCCGTCGACATTTGCCTGCAGGCTTGTCGCGGAATGATGGCGGCCCATGCCGCTGGCATCGTCCACCGCGATCTCAAGCCAGAGAATCTGTTTCTGTGTCGGCGCGAGGACGGGACCGATCTGGTCAAGGTGCTCGACTTCGGCATTGCCAAGCTGGAACAGGTCGAGCTCAATAGCGCGGCCACGCGCACCGGAACCATCCTCGGAACCCCGGCGTACATGTCACCCGAGCAGGCGCGCGGCGACAAGAGCATCGATCACAGGACCGACGTCTACGGACTGGCGGCGATCTTGTTCGAGATGCTCTCGGGCAAGCCGCCCCATCCGGGCGATTCGCACAACGCGGTCTTGCACCATATCGCCACGCAACCGGCACTGTCCCTGCATGCTGTGCAACCGGATCTGCCCGGGGTGCTCGTGGATGCGGTCGAGCGCGCGCTGTCGTGCGATCGTAATCAACGTCACGCCTCCGTGGAGGCGTTGGAGCTCGAGCTGGCACCGTTCGCGAAGCGGGAGGTGTGGCCCTCGGCGAAGAGCATGGACACTGTATCGGCTGTGCGCGCGGCGTCCCCAACGCCAGGCTGGCGGTCGACCGATTTCGACGCCGCCACCATTCCCGCATCGGCACAGCCACCGCGAAAGCCCCGACGTCCGCGGATCATCCTCGCGGTCAGTGCCGGACTGGTCGCGGTTGCCGCCATCGCGATGACGATGGCAGCGCGAAGGTCCCAACACTCTAACGTGACGGCAGCTACCGCCGAATCCGCGAGCCATCGCGTCCAGCCCAAAGAAGCCCAACTTGCAGTTCCTCCACCAGCTCGTTCCTTGGATTTGCCAGCGCCATCGATGCCGCGGGAAAACAGAGAAGGCAAGGAACGCAATGCGAGCGGTCAGGCGTCAACGGCAGTCGCTGATCGAGCATCAGAGGCGGATGTTCGTCCGAGGCTCGCACGGAGCCACGGCGGACGTCCGTTTGGACGTCCAGCCGGACGTCCGAGAAGATCTCTGGACCCGGCGCCCGCACCCTCGCTTGCCGTTCCGCCCCCGGGTGCCACCGATGCGCGCGCGGCGCGAGTCACGTTCGACACGCAGAATCCGTATGGAAACTGAGGTGGCATGGGACGTGCTGACTACTTCCAACAGGTGTTTATGTCGCGGATTCCGGTGATCCTGCTGACCGTGTTGGGCTGGTCGACTTCAGCAAGAGCGACCGAGGAGTCAACCGCCGGGCAGTCATCTGGGGATGCGCGCGAGGCTGCAAGACTACACTTCGCCCGGGGACTCGAGCTGGCAGGCCAGGCCGACTACGAAGGTGCGTTGCAAGAGTTCACCGAGGCCTACCAGGTCAGCCCGAATTTTGCCGTCCTCTACAATATAGGTCAGGCCGAGTTCGCGCTGGGCCGTCCCGCGGAAGCGGTCCAAAGCCTCTCCAAGTACCTGCGCGATGGTCAGGAGCAGGTTCCGCCGGATCGGCGCCAGGCGGTGCAGGCTCAAATTGCGCTGCTCGAGTCGCTTTTTGCCGAGCTGACCATCACCACTGACCAACCCGGAGCTCTAATTGGGGTCGATGGAACCGAGGTTGGGCGTACGCCGCTCTACCAGCCGGTTAGACTTGCAGCCGGAACGCACAAGGTCTCCGCGGCCATGGAAGGAATGGCCGCAATCAATCGAACCGTGACCCTCGCGCCGGGCGACTATCAGGTGTTGAGCCTGGAGATGCCCACCGCGCCCGCAGCGGCAGCGAAAGTCGCGAAGGCTGAGCCTCCGTCGGCCCAGGTGCCTCCTGCTGCCCTGCCCGCACAATCTGTGCCCCCGGCAAATGCCAAGGCACCGTCGGTTGCAATACTTGAGCAACGACCCGAGCCCAACACCCAAGATCGACGACGCACGATGGCCATCGTGGGCTATTCCGCCGCTGGCTTGGGCGTGGCGCTCGGTGGTGCGGCGCTTGGGGTCTACCTGTGGAATCGCGGACGGTACCAGGACTGGCAGGCCGGAGACGCCGCGCTCAAGAACGACACCATCGGGACCGCCGCGTACCGCGAGCGCGCCGACGCCAATAACTCGCTTGCGGCATCGCTCACTCGCACCAACCATGTCATCTTGGGTTTGTCCATCGCCAGCGGGACGCTCGTGGCCGCAGGCGCCGCGTTGCTCTACCTCCATCACACGCACGGACGTCAAGCAAGCGAGATCTCCTTCGGGTGGGGCGGAGGCGCATCGGCCAACGTCGCATGGAGCAGCACATGGTGAGCCGGGCCGCCCTGAACCTCCCGCTCCTGCTGGCCGTGCTCGGTGCTGGCGGCTGTTTCGACGTTCATACCGTCGACCCGGGACCCTACATCATCGACGATTTCGACGACGGCGACTTGCGACCCGCCGACCCGAACTTTCAAGCCTGGTGGTGCGACGCGTACAACCCGAACACGAACCAATGCAACTGCGATCACGACGCCGGTGATCAGAGTAGTTTTTCGCTGTTCTTGCAGGCCAACATTGTGGACCCGCCAGATGGAACGCAGCAACACGGCGGTGCCAGCATAGCTACGTCGACCTACACGGGCGCGTCCGAGGACTTCACACGCTTTAGTAGGATCCAGTTCAGCGCCAAGCTCGAATCGGGCAACCCTCCTATCCCAAGCAACGCACTGATGTACGTAGAAATCGGCTGCACCACTGCGCGTACCGAGGATGGCTCTTTGCCAGGTGACCTGTATGTCAATCAGGGCGTGGACTACAAGAGCTATTGGCAGTCGTTCACGCTGGAGCTGAACGGCTTCAATTCGCCCCCTTGGCTAGCGACGCACATCAAGGGGGGACCGGTGGCGTGTCTGGGACGAGTCGACAGCATTCGGTTCACGGTCGACGCACAATTGCCCGACGGTCAATCGGGGAAGTTCGTCCTGCACGTCGACACCATCAGCCTGCAGTAGGATGGCGATGATGATCGTCCAGATGCTCACCGAACGGGCGATCCTGGTGGTCTCCCTGCTTGTGTGCGCCGGGTCTTGTTCGAGCGAAAAGGCGAGCAACGACAGTGCGCAGGCCGGCTACACGAAGATCGATGACATGGAGGGAGAGAGTGGATCGATTCAGTGGGTGGCACTCCCCGGCGTGCCTCCCGGAACCTGGTGGACCAACACCGATTGCACCGAGGGTGAGCGCATCTCCCCAGTTCCGCATTCTGTCGATCCACATGGTTGGTTCTATGCAGCCTATTCCACTCCCAACGAAACCTTTCCGGGCATCACCAGCTCCCACGCCGCTCGCCTGCGCACCACTTCGCCGCTGGTCGGTATCTGGGGGGCGTTGATGGGGATCGATTTTACCCAGCTGCCGAGTGGCGACGGCGGCCAGGCAGATCTCTCTGGCAGGCTGGACGCCGGTGTTTCGATCGGTGGGCAACCGTGCACACAGAGCAGTAGCCTCGATTTTCCGAGTGTTCCGGTAGACCTCAGCGCGTACTCGGGCATAACGTTCTGGGGGATGGCCGATAGCGCCGGTGCCAAGACCATCCTTGTTCAGCTCAGGGACATCAATACCGATCCACGAGGCGGCATCTGCAACGCCGCGGATCCAAGCACAGATGGCGCCTGCTACAATGGGTTCGGCATCGCAGTCGCTTTGACGGACACGCTTACGCGGTACACGATAGATTTCCCAAGCCTTCAACAGAACCCGACCTGGGGTTACCGACCCGATCCTAGCGTGCTCGATTCGAAGCACGTTTACGGCATCCTTTTCGAGGTCGATCTGCCGTTCTGCGCGACAAATCCAAACTTCAAATGTGCCGGTGGAGCACCATCGCTCACCTTCGACTTCTGGATCGACGATCTGTACCTCGTCAACAAGTAATTCGGCAGAGCGGGGCACTCGCCGGTGACAGCAGAATCCTCCTATTGGCATGGCTATTGCTGTTGACGTTGCTCGTATCCATGGTGGCCGAGGCGGTGCTAAGGCGATTCCGTCTGCACGAAAGAACAAGGAGAGATAGTGATCATGACCAAGCTTGCCTTTGATGTAAATGGAACGGGAACACCGAACACTCACAAACGGAGACTGCCTTACGCCTGCCGACTCTTGCTTCTCGCCGAAGTCGCGGCCTGCTCGAGCCAGCCACTCGCGAGCAGCGATGGTGGAATCCCCGACAGCGCTGTCCAGCCTGCCACCGGCACCATCGTCGTGTCGGCCGCCACCCGCAAACCACGCACGACGACCCTGTCGGTGAATTACTGGAATTGGATGCCGAGCTACGAGGACGACGTCAGCGGGACCGAGGCCGCCATCGCCCCGCTTCGGCCGGCCATCATGCGCGTCGGCGGGTACAACAACGACGCGAACATGGCCGATCCCTTCGACGATGCCCAATTCGACAAGGCCGTGGCGTATGCGCGCGCCATCGGCGCGGAGCCCCTCATCCAGGTGCCGCTGCTGGCGGACATCGACGGCAACCCTCCGACACCGTCGACCGCCGCCGCCATGGTCAGCTATGCCAACGTCACGAAGGGCTACGGCATCAAGTATTTCTCCATCGGCAATGAGCCCGACCTGTACGCGACGCAGGGCTCGCTGACCGACTCGGCGAAGCCCGCTATCCCTGGCTACCGGCCCACCGATTACTGCGCCTCGGTGCGGGCCTACGTGACGGCCATGAAGGCAGTCGATGGGACGATCGAGATCGTCGGACCCGATCTGTCCTGGCACTACATCCTCGGCAATGATTGGCTAACTCCGATTCTCCAGGGCTGCGGCGATCTCTTCGACATCGTCTCCATCCACCGCTATCCGTTCAACGCCAAGCAAGCGACACTCGAGGCCGCAACGGGCGATGCGACGAGATTCGCCAATACCCTCGCATCGGTGCGGGCGCTTATGCAGGCAGTGGGGTACGGTGACAAGCCGCTCGCGCTCACGGAAATGAACATCGTCTACGACGCGACAGCCTGCCAGCTCGGCGCATCGCCGCGCACCATCGGCTCGGCGCTGTGGCTGGCGGATGGGGTGGGAACGGCGGTCCAAAATGATCTTTGGACCTCGGCAATTTGGGATATCGGCGACAACGACCTTTGGGCATTCGGGTTGGTTGGGCCGCCCCCTCTGCACACCCCCAGTCCGGAATACTACGCCTATCAGCTCTATGCCGATCACTTCGGCCCAACGCTCCTGGATATCGCGCAGTCACCGCCGAACATCCGTGCCTACGCCAGCCGCAACCTGACCGACGACGGGACCGACGTCATCGTCGTCAACTGGAGCACACTCTCTGCGCCACTGTCGCTTCAGGTAACGGGACTGACGACGGCACCATCACCGGCCACCTACACCGTGCCTGGGCTGTCGATCTCGGCGGTGGAGATCCCGGACATCGGCGCCACCCTGGCGTGGACTTTCAGCGAGCAGCAGCATCAGGCCGGTCAGGGGCCGATGCCGCTCGCACCAGGCGCGAACGTAGCGACGGACGCTGGCCTTCCCCAGTTGACCAACGCTTGCTCGGCCGATGCTTCCTTCATCTGCCCGAAGGTTACGCTTCCAAGCCCGGCGATTACGACGATGGGCGCCGCCTCTGGGAACGTCTTGTTGTTCGGCACCCCGCCGTACCAGTGGCAATCGTACACGTACGGCTCGAACGGACAGACCACGCCGACCGTCACGGTAACGTCCGACGGAAACGGTCTCACGATCGCTGGCACCTTCGTTCCGCCGGTCAGCCAAAACTGGATGGGCGCCGGGCTCTTTTTCAATGGCACGGCCTGCATTGATGGATCGTCCTTCGCTGGCGTGCAGTTCGACTTCTCGGGCGACCTCGGCGGATGTGCCCTGGCGGTCGGCGCGAACTTTAGCGGCGACTCGACCTCGACGGACGTGCCGGGCCGCGGCAGTTGTCCTTTCGCCAGCGACTCGAATTGCTACCCGCCGATGGCAGCGGTGACGCCACCTTCGGTCCTGGATGCCGGATCCGCTACCACGACGTTCAAGGTTCCTTTCGCAACCATGGCGAGTGGTAGCCCGGCAACCGAGGTCGACCCGTCGACGATTCTGACCGTGCAATGGCAGCTGAACGCGCAAAGTGGCGGTCCAGGGTGCTCGGCTGACTTCACGGTCAGCAATGTCGCCTTCTATTGAAGAAGTGCTGCCGGGGCGACAAGGGCGAAGTTGTTACAAAGAGTTTACATGCCGACCGTTGGCAGATTCTGAGGCATTCGTGCTAGCGTTCCTGCCGCTGGAGATCGGCCGGACGTCCACGACGAGTTCGCGGCTCGAGGAACTACGCTATTACGACGGATCACCCGGGCGGTTCCCCGGAGTTTTCTTGAAAGTTCAATCCCCATCCTGGCCCAGCGATTGCTGGACCCAGGCAGTAGTCAGGACGGACGAACTCCCAATGCTCCGTGGCTGGGATCGCAGGGAAGCCAGATGAAGATTCAGCTGTTTCGTCAGCGTCTGCGCTCCCCTCAATCGTGATTCATTCACGTCGCACGGGAGCTCGTCTTTCAAATAGAAGGATAGAAAGGACATAGCAATGAGAATACAAGCGACGACAGGAATGATGGTCCTCGGCATCTCGCTCGGGGTGCTCGGATGCGACAGTGAAATGCAGGCGGCCGACGATCCCGGGACCGTGCAGAGGCAGAGTCAGGTATTGCATCAAGCCTCGATGAGCCGAAGCCTCAGCCCACGCACGGAGTTCTACGCACCTGATCCGGATGATGCGGCGCTGGCGCAGGCGCGGGCGCTGCTCAAGGCCAGGGATCGCAACGATGCGCGCAAGTTGACGGCGCTGATCGACACTCCCCACGCGGTCTGGTTCACAGACGGTACACCGGCCGAAGTGACCAAGGCCGTTCGCAAAACCATGGACGCGGCCGACTGCGGGCATCGTGTTCCTGTGTTGGTCGCCTACAACGTGCCTTACCGTGATTGTTCGCAATATTCGGCAGGGGGTGCCGTGGATACGGCCGCGTACGAAGCCTGGATCGACGGCTTTGCGAAAGGCATCGGCAAGGACAAGGCGGTGGTCATTATCGAGCCGGATGGCCTCGGTATCATTCCCTACAACACGACGATCAACGGAGCCGCGGATTGGTGCCAACCCACCGTGACGGATTCTTCCGGCAACATCGTCCCCGCACCCGGGGCAAGCCCCGCGGAACGCTACGCGCAGATCAACTATGCGGTCGACAGCATCGAGAAGCACGCGCCCCAGGCGGCGGTCTATCTTGATTCGGGGCACAGTGCCTGGCTGGGGGTAGGAGAGGCCGCCTACCGTCTGACCAAGGCAGGTGTGGCGCGTGCGCAAGGTTTCTTCCTCAATGTCTCGAATTACCAACTGACCAGCGACAACATTCAGTTCGGCACCTGGGTGTCGGACGCCATCGCGGCGCCTTCGGGGGCGCCCTCCTGGGCCTTCGATGCCGCTGGCAATTTCCATTTCGACTGGCTGCCGAGTCAATACGATCCGGCGACGAACTACACCCAGGTCAACTACAGGCCGGATTATGCAGCGACGGTGACGGCGGGAATCCAGTCGTTCATGGGAAGCGCAGTGGCGACGACCCATTTCGTCATCGATACCGGTCGTAACGGGCAAGGACCGCTCGACGCGGCACCTTACGCTCTCGCACCCTACAACCAGTCTGCATCCGTCATCAGCGGGCTCGATTCCGGCAATTGGTGCAATGCATTCGGTGCAGGCGCTGGGCTGCCGCCTTCGGCCAACACCGGCGTTGCGCTTCTCGATGCCTATCTCTGGGTGAAGGTCCCTGGGGAATCCGACGGCAGCTGTGATATCGCCGGGGGTGCTCGGGCTTGGGACTTCACTGCGTACAATCCTTGGGCGCTGAGCGGCGACGCGGAGAACCACTTCGATCCGCTGTGGGGCATGGTGGACCCGGCGGCCGGGGATTGGTTCGCGGCCCAGGCGCTCCAGCTGGCCCAAAACGCCAACCCAAGCTTGCACTGATAATAGATGACTCGAACGGTTCTCACGTCGTGTTTTCGGCGTGAGAGCCGCTCTACTCGATCTTGACTTTTCTGAACGTCCGCCAAATCAGCAGGTCGTAGAGGATCTTCAGCCCGCCGGCAAACAAGAAGGGCAGGCCGGCCAAGGCAACGGAGGCGTAGAGAGGTCCCGCCAGGAGCGGTGAAAGCGAGGCCCCGATGGTGCGGGCGATACCTGTCACGCCGGCAGCGGCGGAGCGTTCGTCCGCCGGCACCAGCGCCATGGTGTAGGCCTGCCGGGTGGGCACGTCCATCTGGGAGATGCTGAAGCGTAGAAGCAGGACCGCGATGGCCAGCGGCAGGCTGGGCATGAGAGGAACCAGAAACAGCAGCACGTTCGACGGAAGGTGCGTGGCCACCATGGTGGCCAGCAGGCCGATCCGGCGCGCAACCCGCGAGGCCATGAGGGCGGACAGCCCGGCAAGCAGATTGGCGCCAAAGAAGATGGCGCCGAGTAGGGCAGGCGAGACACCGAAGCGTTGCTGGAACCAGTAAGCGACGAAGGCCTGGACCACGAAGCCCCCGGCGAACGAGTCGATGGTGAATAGCCCCGAGAGCTTGAAGACCTTGTTGCGTGAGGTTTTGAGGCCAAGGTGAAATCTCGGGCGTGTGGCGGGTGGTTCGCTGCGGGCCGGTTTGGGCACCTCGGCGCAGGGGGAGAGCCGCATGAACAGCACGGCCAGACCCAGGCCCAAAACAGCGTAGCCGGTGGCGATGGTGCGATAACTGCCGAGCTGGCTGACCCCGTCTCTTTGCAGGCCGTCGGCCAGCGTCCCGCCGCACAGGCTGCCGACCGCGGTGGCCAGCGAGCCGACCAGGTTGTACCAGGCAAAGACGCCGGTGCGCCGCTCGGCTGGTATGGCCTGGGCGAGCGCGGCCTGCTCGACGGCGAGGAAGGGTCCGACCTCGTTGCCGCTCGGACTGATGACTCCGAAGGTGGCGGCGAGCAGGAGCAGAAAGAAGGATCGCGTGCTGGCGAACAGGGCGCCGGCCACGACCATGAGTGCCGCGCCGAGTAGTAACATGCGACGGCGTCCGGCCCGGTCGGCGCGGGTCGTGATCCAGAGCGAGATTCCGGCGTCCCCGAGCAGCGTCAAGGTCAGCAGGAGACCGATCTGACCTTCGGACAGGCCTGCTGCCGTCAGATGCAGAACCAGCACGACCGAGACCAGCCCATAGGCGAAAAGGCGAACGATGCGCGTCGCAAACAGGAGGCGCACATCGGGGGACAGAATGGGGAGGGCCACGGGCGGGCGGAGAGCCATCGCGTGGCTCGTTATAGCGCCAAGCGACGCCCACGGGCGGCAACTCTCGCATCTCTCGATCCTTGCAGTGGGCTCCCGCGTCCGCAGGGCGTAGAATTGTTTTCAGGTTCCGGCCGTCCAACCTACAAGCCGGAGGTGGCATCATGAAACGTCTGTTCATCATCACTTGTTTCTCGCTGAGCTTCTCGTTGGTCGTTGCCACGGTCGCTCGCGCCCAGCAGGGCGGAGAGGCTCCAGGCTATGACAATGCACAGGCGGCGCAGATGCCCGAGCCGGTGCAGCCGCCAAGCGCGGCACCAACCGACCTTCCGCCTGCCCCGCCAGCGCAGCCACCAGCCCCGCCGGTAGAAGCCCAGGATCAGCAGATGCAGCAGCCCCAGGCGCCGGAGGTGCAGGCGCAGGCCACCAGCGGGCAATGGGTGTACACGAGTCAATACGGCTGGGTCTACATGCCCTATGGCGACCAGTACGCCTACGAAGGCACGGCCTACGACCCGTATCCCTATTCCTATGTTTACTATCCCTCGTACGGATGGATGTGGCTGGCTTCGCCCTGGCTCTGGGGCTGGGGGCCGTATCCGTACTTCGGCCTTGGTGGGCCTTGGCACTACGGCTGGTACCATGGGCTCGTTCGTGGCGGCTATGGTTGGGGCGGCTACCGCGGCGGCGGAGGAGGTTACGGGGGACCGCGTTTCGGTGGTCGCGCCGGCTCCTATGTCGGGCGTGGGGCAGCCGGGCCACGCGGTGGCATGTACCACAGCGCTCCGGCCGGTAGCGCGGGCGGCTATCGTGGAGGCACGGGCGCCGGCTTCGGCGGTGGCGGGCACAGCTTCGGCGGCGGTGGTCACGGCTTCGGCGGCGGGCACATCGGCGGCCGGCGCTAGATTCGAGGTGGAGGCCGCTCTTTCCCCACCAGGGATGAAGATGCTCGGCCCGCTTGCCCGGAACCGTAGGCCTTGTATGGTGGGCAAAACCGAGACGAACGATGGGGGGACGATTCGCGACCTTGGCAGCCTTGCTGGCGGCGACCACCGCTTGCGGCCGTTCGGCCATGCTGCGTGCACCGGCCGGCGATGAGGGACTCCAGACGGGCACTGGCACAGGCGGGGGCGCTGCAGGCGGCGCTGGAGGGGGCACGATTGGAGGCAACCCCGACGGAGGTGCGGCAGGCGGCACCGCGGGGAGCGTCGGCACCGTGGCTCACGTCATAAGCGAATTCGCCATTCCCAGCATCGTCAGCCAGCCGCGCGTCATCGTCGCCGGCCCCGACGGCAACCTGTGGTTCACCGAGTACAACGCCGACAGGATCGGTCGCATCACGACCGCGGGCGCGATCAGCGAGTTTGCCGTGCCGACGAACAACGCCGGTCTCTTCGGCATCGCCGCGGGCTTGGACGGCAACCTCTGGTTCGCCGAGGTGCTCGCACACCGGGTTGGCTATATCACCACCAAGGGCGTCGTCACCGAGCTCGCGCTCTTCGGTGACTCCAGTCTGCCCAAGGGGGTGGCCGTAGGGGCGGATGGCGCTCCCTGGTTCACGGGCTATCTTGGCGACTACATCGCCCGCGTCACCACGGTTGGAATCACCACGGTGCTTTCCTGCGGCCTCGACGCCGTATGGGTCGGTATCACGTCAGGGCCGGATGGGTGTCTTTGGCTGTCGGGCAACGCCACCGGCAACATCTGCAAGCTCTGCCTCGACGGACGCGCCACCCTGTTCGCGTTGCCCGATCCCGACAGCCAACCCTGGGGCATCACCGTCGGTCCCGACGGCGCCATGTGGTTCGCCGAATACGCTGGCAGCCGGATCGGCCGCATCACACTCGGCGGCGCGATCAGCGAGTTCCCCATCCCGACCCCAAGCAGCTATCCCGTCGATATCGTGGTCGGTCCCGACGGCAATCTTTGGTTCACCGAGGACGCGGGCAACAATATCGGCCGCATCACGCCCGCGGGGGAAATCAGCGAATTTCCCATTCCCACGCCGGGCAGCGGCCCGGCCGGCATCGCGGTCGGCCCGGATGGCAACCTGTGGTTCACCGAACAAGTTGGCAACAACATCGGCCGCATCAATCCATAGGCGAGACGGCGGTGCGAGATTTCTGACCCTTGGCGCGAAATCACCGACTCTTGACACATAGAAGGAGCCTGTCCATGTCCCACAAACTCGTTCTCTGGTCTCTGTTCCCGGTCCTTGGTTGCGCGGCCTGCGGGGGCAAGCTGAACAAGGGCGAGAACGAACCGGCGAAAGTGACCTTCGTCAGCGAGACCTCGGGCAAGAATCCCTTCAAGGACGTGGATTTTTTCATCAACCCGGACTACGTCAAACAGGTCGAAAGCACGGCGGTCAAGTTTCCCGAGATGGCCAGCACCATCCGCAAGGTCGAGCAGTATCCGACGGCGGTCTGGCTCGACGAGATCGCCCGCGTGCCCAGCCTGAAACGTTGGCTCGACGAGGCCAAGCAGCAGCAGGATGCGAGCGGCAAGCCCACGCTTGCGGTGGTCGTGCTCTGCGATTTGCCCAACCGCGATTGCGCAGCCAACGCCTCGGCCGGCGAGCTGTCGGTCGAGCAGAACGGTGAGGCCCGCTACCGCGCCGAGTTCGTGGATCCCATCGCCGCGCAGTTCGCCAGCCACCCCGATCAACCCATCGCGGTCATCGTCGAGCCCGACTCGCTGGCCAACATGACCACCAACCAGTTCGTACCGAAATGCGCCGCCTCGACCGCCGCCTACCGTAACTCCATCGTGTATGCGATCAAGCGATTTGCCCTGCCCAATGTGAGCGTCTACCTCGACGCGGCGCACGCGGGCTGGCTCGGCTGGGATACGAATCGCGAGAAGATGGCGAAGGTGTTCCGCAGCGTGCTGGAAGAGGCGGGTGGGCCGGGCATGATCCGCGGCTTTGCCACCAACGTCTCGAACTACACGCACCTGTCCAACCGCGACGGCGCCGCCCTGGCCCTGACCAATCCCTGCCCGAACGAGCTCACCTACGTCAAGATGCTCGCCGAAACCCTGAGCATGTACGGCATGCCGGGCAAGGGCTTCATCATCGACACCTCCCGCAATGGCAAGGGCGGCATCCGCCACAGTTGGGGAAGCTGGTGCAACGTCAAGGGGGCGGGCCTCGGCGCACGGCCCGTGGCCGAGCCCATTCGCGGCATCGATGCCTACTTCTGGATCAAACCGCCGGGCGAATCCGACGGCGTATCGGATCCGACGCAGCCGCGCTACGACGGAATGTGCGCCAACCGCGACGCCGCCCCCGGTGCTCCCCAAGCAGGCAAGTGGTTCGAACCGTATTTCCTCGATCTGGTGCGCAACGCCTCGCCGCCGCTGTAGGCGTCACGGGAGCGTGTATTCGTAAAGAACGCCGCCACCCATCTTGACCAGTTGGACATCGACGGAGTCCGGGCTGACGGTGACCCGCCCCCAGCCGGATTCGAGCCAGGATTGGGCGTAGCCGGTCTGGCTCTGGGGAAACATCCAGATCGCGCCTGCGCTGCCGGGCAGCGTGTAGTGGATGCCGTCGACTTGCATGTCGGTGAACACGTGGTCATGGCCGTAGAAGAAGATCTGAACGCCGTACTGGAGCATGAGCTGGTGGAGGGTGGCCTGCTCCCCGACGTGGGCGGCTTGCCCCCCGCCGCGACCGTAGGCCGAGTCCGCGGCGTCGCCGGCGGCGCCCCCGTCGGCGTGGTGGATGAAGACGAATCGCCACTTGGCGGTGGCGCCGGCCAGGGTATCCGAAAACCAGTTGAGCTGCTGGTCGCCCAGGGTCCAATCATTCGGAAGCCCCGGGTCGGAGCTCAGGAGGTGCACCGTGGGGGTGTAGGACATCACGTTGAGGACGATGAACAGGGCGTCGCCCCAGGTGAAGGCGTAGTAGTCCTGGTTGGGGCTGCCGCCTTCCGAATAGGTGGTCGGCGCAGGGCCCGGCAAGTAGAGAAGTCGTTCTTGTTGGGAGCGCGCGATCTCCTCCGCGGTGTAAGAACCGTTCTCTCCTTCCCAATTCCCGATCACGGCATAGTGCGAGGTTCTGCCCAAGGTATCGCCCAGCAGCGTGCGGTAGTTGAGGTAGGCGAGCCGGGTGACGGAGCCGCTGGGAGGGGGATCGTTGAAGCCGTATTCGTGAAAGTCGAGCATGTCGCCCAGGTTCATCATGAAGTCCGGCTGGGCTGCGCCGGCCTCGGCGCTGACCTGTTCGAGAGTCTGCGGGTTGCCCTGGTTGGAGAAGCTCAGATCCGCGCCGATGTGGCTGTCCGTGATGAGCGCGAACGTGAACGAATCACCTGCCGGTCGCTGGGTCACGACGTGGCCCGAATAGAGCGGGCTATCCACGCCCTCGGCAGGGGCCAGGATTTCGTACTGGTAGCGAACGCCAGGGGCCAGTCCATCGAGGTGCCACTCGGCGACATCGCTGGCGCGAACGACTGGGGCCGTCACGGCGGTCCAAGTTGTCGAGCCTTCGGCGCGGACGTGCGCGCGAAGCAGCGAGGGATCTCCTTGGTCGAGCACCGCATTAAGCCCAAACCCGTGCGAGGTCGGCGCAAACGACAGCGGTGCGCCGCGCAACTCGAAAACCGTAGGTCCGGCTTCACCTTCGAGCCCGGATTCACCTTCGTCGCTGTCGAGTGGACCGGCATCTTCGGCCACATCCGACTCTCCGCTGCCATCGCTGGCATCGCCGTAGCCACTATCCATGCCCTTGCCAGTCGCTCCTCCAGAGCTGTCAGACGCGCCACCGCTACCAAGCACTCCACCCTCGCTTCCTCCGGCCCCCGAGGTGCCGGGCTTTTCAGCCAGGCCACCGCAGGCAAGGGGAATGAAGAGAACGGTCGCAAGCGAGCACACGGACCATTTCGGGAGAACCGAAAGGCACCTCCGTGGATTTCCGCTGGGGTGGGTTCGCTCCGGCATCGCGACCAGTCTAGCTCATCGGGTGCAGACGAATTGCCAAAACCGGCCCTGGCCCAGGAACGGCCATCACTCCGGCCACGCCCGACCTATCCGAGCGGAATTCGCGATTTGTTCGCGGACAGTCCATGATGTCCTCCGTGGAAAAACTGGCGTCCCGAGCACCGCCGAGATCGCGGCCCGGCCCTTGCTAGGATGCCGGGATGCCCTGTTCGATTCTCGGCGACCACCACGCCGGCCCCAGACCTATTCCCCGTGAATCGTCACCATCACCGTGCGGCGGCTGCGTGGCCCGTCGAAGTCGCACAGGAAGACGTTCTGCCAGCCTAGCCCAAGCCTAGCTAGCCCACGTAGGTGATGGTCCACTCGCGGGCCTCGTCCTGCACCATCACTTCGACGGTCTCGCCGACGCGTTTGCCCATCACGGCCTTGCCGATGGGCGAGACCGGCGTCACCACCGAGAGAAAACCGTCGCCGCCCGGACCGGTCAATTCGATGCCGGCCCCGACGGGGGCGAGGAAGAAGGTGCGCCCTTGGGCCTCGTCCTCGACCTCGACGACGGCGCCCAAGGTGATCGGGCCGCGCGGGGCAAGCTCGGCGGGGCGAAAGATCTCCAGGGTGCTGCAGCTTTGCCGCCACGCGGGCGGCTCGCGCCGCCTGCCCCTTGGCCAGGCCGGAGAATTCCAGGGCCACGCGGGCGTCCTCGCGTTTCTCGGCCGGCGTGGCGCCTTCGCGCGCGACTTCTGCCGCCACTTGCCCGGCCCGCCGAGCCACGGTCGCGGATTCGCGCAAACGCTCGGCGAGCTGATCGACCAGGAATTGCTTGTCCATGGCTCGAAGGTTAGTTGCCGGTCGCGCTGGGGGCAAAAATCCAGACATTTCGGCAGCGAGCCACGCGCGGGCCGTGCCCGCCTGAATTTCGGAGGCTGGCGGTACCGTAAGCATGAGACGCGTGGACGAGATTTGCCGAGCCCTCCTGGAGGTTCCCGACATGAAAGTATTCTGGACCGCTTTTGTCTTGATGACGGTACTGGTGCTCGGCGGGTGCGACAAGATCAGTCTTGTCGATCGCCGCCCATCGATCAGCGGGTTGGGCGGCATCGCGGGCGGCTCGGGCAATGGGGGATCGAGCCAAAGCGGGTCGAGCGGGCAGGGTGGGAGCGCCAGCCAGGGGTTGCCCTGCGACATCCAGACTATTGTAGTCAAGTATTGCTCCAGCTGCCACGGCGCGCCTCCCACAGGTGGGGCGCCGCGTTCGCTCATGACCTACGCCGACTTGACCCGACCAGACATGACGAACAACTCCATGACCGAGGCGCAGGCCGCCATGCAGCGAATTCAAAACAAGACCTCGCCCATGCCGCCGTCGCCGCTGACCGCCCCCACGGCGACGGAAGTCACAACGCTGCAAACCTGGATCGATAACCATTATCCCACGGGGACCTGCGGTGCAGCGGGTACGGGAGGCTCGACGCAGGCAGGGAGCGGCGGCAGCAGCGGAAGCGGGGCAGGTGGAGGCGGTGGATCGAACCCCTCTGGCTCGAGTGGCGGCGCGGGCGGCTCCGGCCAGGCCGGCACAGGCGGCAGCACAAGTGGGGGCTTGCCCTGCGACCTCCAGAATTTCCTGGCCAGCACGTGCGCCGGCTGCCATGGCACGACCCCGTCGGGCGGTGCGCCGCGCTCGCTGGTGACCTACTCCGATCTGACCAGGCAGGATCTGGCGAACCCCGCCATGACCGAGGCCCAGGTCGCCTTGCAACGGATGCAGAGCACCACCTCGCCCATGCCGCCATCTCCGGCATCGCCGGCGACGTCGGCACAAATCACCATGATGCAGGACTGGATCGGCAGCGGCTACCCCTACGGCTCGTGCGGCGTCGGTGGCAATGGCGGCGGTGGCGGAAGCAGCGTCGGCGGCAGCGGGGGCTCAGGCGCCTCCGGCGGAACCAGCCAACCTGGCTCGGGCGGTTCGGGAGGCGTCGCGGACGCCGGCGTACCCGGCGGCACCTTGCCCTGCGACGTGCAGACGCTGCTGGTAAATCGCTGTGACAGCTGCCATGGCACGACGCCTTCAGGCGGGGCGCCCCGGTCGCTCATGACCTACTCCGATTTGACCAAACCGGATCCGGCCAACACCGCCATGACGGAGGCCCAAACCGCCCTGCAACGAATGCAGAGCACCACCTCGCCCATGCCGCCATCTCCGGCATCACCGGCCACGTCGGCAGAAATCACGACCATGCAGAACTGGATCAACAGTGGCTACCCGTCGGGGTCGTGCGGCGGCGACGCCGGCCCGCCTCCATCGGACCCGCTCAATGCTCCGCCTACCTGTACCAGCAACACCACCTGGACCCGAGGCACGAACGGATCTTCATCCATGGAGCCGGGGCAAGCCTGCATCAGTTGCCACGGTAGTACGGGTGGCGAGGCGCCCAAGTTCGTCATCGCTGGGACGCTCTATCCGACGGGACATGAACCCGACAACTGCAACGGGGTCAACGGGAGCACCGGCGCCAAGGTGGTCGTCACCGGCAGCAACGGCACCGCTCTGACCTTGACGCCTAACTCGGCCGGCAACTTCTATTCTTCGACCACGCTGCCGCCGCCCTACCAGGCCAAGGTCGTGAGCTCCACCGGTCTCGAGCGGGCGATGTCCGGCACCGCAAGCACCGGCGACTGCAACACCTGCCACACCCAAAACGGTGCCAACAGCGCCCCGGGACGCATCACCTTGCCGTAGCCCAGGCGCCTACTGGGGGCGCCAGTGGCCTGGACGGAAGCGCCAATGGCGTGGCCCGCGTTCCCAGTGCGCGGGAACCCAAAACCAGCCGGCCCTCTGCGCTTCCCAGTGTCCCGGTGCCCACACCTGCTGGCGGCCGTCCCATTGCCAACTTCCGGCGATCCAGAAGTATCCTGGTCCTGGTTGCGGGGGCGCCACCTCGGAGCGCGGAGGTGGCGGTGCGATGGACACGGACACCTCGGGTGGCGGTGCGTAGACCGGTGCGGGGGGAGCGGCGGGGGTCGACCAATAGCCGGGAGTGAATACCCATTCCCCACCTTCGTTTGCCCAGCGACCATCAACCCAGACACGCCCGGGCTGCGGTGGCAATTCCCAGCGGCCGCCGATCCAGACGTGCCGGCCTCCTTCGAAGCCCCAGTAGCCGCCTACCCAAACGTGTCTTGGCGAGGGTGCCAGCGGTCGAATCTCGCGCCGCATCGGCGGCGGCGCCATCCGGACGCGATACATCCGTCCGGGATGGTTTTCGTGGAGTTGTTCGCGCTGCATCTCGTGGCGTTCGCTCACCACGTCGTGCCGCTGTTCGTGCTCGTCCCGGCGTATCTCGCGCTGGTCTCGCCGAACTTCCCGCTGCTGCGCATGATCCTCGCGACGCTGTTCCTTCACCTCACGCCGCTCTTCCTGACGTTCGCGGCGGTGCTCGTCGGGGCCCGGCTGGGCGCGCACCGAAACACCTGTTCCGACGCATAGAAGCATGGAGGTGATTCCAGCGATGGTCTTCATGGCGTACTCCTTTGATAGTGGTCAGTTTACGGACGCATCCTGGGCTGCATCCATTCAAAGCATTGGTGCCCAGAAAGAGACACGTGCGGCTATCGCGGGATGATGACGTTCGCGTATCTGTTGACTGTTGACTTAGGCCGAAAGAGGATGGGCGGCCCCTATGCCAAGCAGGAAAGAGAAGAGCCCCGAGATCCCCGTCCTCGACTTCGAGCGTCCGGTCGTCGAGCTCCAACGCAAGATCGCGGCCCTCAAGAGCCGGTCGAAAGGCCCCAACGACTTCGCCCGCGAGGTTCGCGTCCTCGAGCTTCGCGCCGCTGAATTGCAGAAACGGATCTTTTCCGAGCTCACGCCTTGGCAAAAGGTACAGCTGGCGCGCCATCCCGCGCGTCCCTATACCCTCGACTATCTCGCGCGCATCATCACGGATTTTCGCGAGTTGCATGGCGACCGTCGTTTCGCCGATGACGGCGCCATGATCGGCGGGCTCGGCTTCTTCGAAGGAACCCCGGTCATCGTTCTTGGCCAGCAGAAGGGGCGCAAGACCAAGGAGAAGTTGGCGCGCAACATGGGCATGGTCAAGCCCGAGGGCTATCGCAAGTCGATGCGCCTGATGGATCTGGCGGCCCGCTTCGGTCATCCGGTGCTGTGCCTTCTCGATACCCCCGGCGCCTTCCCCGGCATCGATGCCGAAGAGCGCGGACAGGCCGAGGCCGTGGCCAAGAGCCTGGAGGTCATGGCCAGCTTGCCCGTGCCCATCATCTCGGTGGTCATCGGCGAGGGCGGCTCGGGTGGCGCTCTGGCCATCGGCGTTGCGGATCGCGTGCTCATGTTGGAAAACGCTGTCTATTCCGTCATCTCGCCCGAGGGCTGCGCCTCGATTCTCTTCCGCAGCGACGATCGCAAGGCCGATGCGGCCGCGGCCATGAAGATCACCGCGCCGGAGATTCTTCGGCTGGGCGTGATCGACGCCATCATTCCCGAGGCTCCCGGCGGCGCCCATCGCGATTTCGATTTGACGGCGCAAAACCTGGCGGCCGCGATCCGCCATCACCTGGCCGAGCTGATGCCGCTGTCGCCCAAGATCTTGAAGGATCAGCGCTACGACAAGTACCGGCGCATGGGTGCGTTCGTCGAATCCGGCGGCCTGGACAGACTCTCGTAGCCCCGGGGCCAAGCCGCCGTGTAGACGCGAAGACGGCGAAGTCTCGGCGAAGACCCGAGGAATCATGGTGGGATTCGTCGGGGAATAGCCGCGTGCAAATTTCTGCGTCGCGTGGGACAATCCTGCCCTTGCAATCGGGTACAGAGCGATGAGTGACGGGACGAAAGGGGTGCATGAAACGTCGGGCGAGGTTTGCTTGGCGGCCAACACGCCGGTGTCACCCGATGCGAGAGAGTGGCTTGCGAATATCCTTCGAGTTTCTCCCGGATGCCACCTTCGTAGTCGACCGGGACAAGCGGGTGGTTGCCTGGAATCGTGCTTGCGAGCTCATGACGGGCGTGAAAAAGGAGGAGCTGCTGGGCCAAGGCGACTTCGCCTACGCCGAGCCGTTCTTCGGTGAACGCCGGCCCATTCTCGTCGACCTGCTCGACATGCCTTCACCGGAAGTGGAGGCTCGCTACAAGTACGTCCGGCGCAAGGGGGACGTCATCTACGCCGAGTCGTTCGCCCCCCGCCTGAGAAGCGGTGAGGGTGCCCATCTGTGGGGCGAGGCGGCCGCCCTATTCGACCAGGAGGGACGGCGAAGTGGTGCCATCGAAGTCATTCGCGACGTGACCGAACAGAAGCGCGTGGAGCAAGCCCTGCGCGAAAGCGAACGGAAGTATCGCGAGTTGGTCGAGCACGCCAACAGCATCATCCTGCACTGGACGCGTGGCGGGCGGATCATCTTTCTCAACGAGTTCGGCCAGCGCTTCTTCGGCTACTCCGAGGCCGAGATCCGAGGTCGTCACGTGATGGGCACCATCGTTCCCGAGAGTGAAAGCGGCGGTCGGGATCTGCGCCCGCTCATGGACGAGATCTGCAAGGATCCGGCGGCATTCGAGCAAAACGTCAACGAGAACATGCGACGTGGCGGCGAGCGGGTTTGGGTCGCCTGGACCAACAAGGTCGTGCTCGACCCGGACGGGCAGGTGAAGGAGATCCTGAGCATCGGCGCCGACATCACCGCGCGCAAGAACGCCGAGACGAAGTTGCAACAGCTCAACCTCGAGCTGGAGCAGCGCGTGCAACAGCGCACGGCCGAGCTGAATGCAAGCAACGAGCAGCTACGTGAGAAGAACAGCGAGCTCAAGGGGTTCGCCTACACCGTATCGCACGATCTCAAGGCGCCTCTTCGCGGGATCGCCGGCTACGCCAACGAGATCGAACGCAAGCACTGCGCTGGCATGAGCGATCGTGCCCGCTTCTGTTTGTCACAGATTCTCACCGCCACGTCCAACTTGGACCGCCTCATCGAAGACCTGCTTCAGTATTCGCGGCTGGATGCCGAGACGCCTTCGCTCACCGAGATCGATCTGCGAAGCCTCGTCGGCGCCATCCTGTCAGACCGGAACCTGGTCATGACCGAGCAGCACATCGAGGTGACGACGGATCTCCGCTTCACCACGCTGCGCGCTTGGGAACGGGGATTGGTCCAGGTCATGACCAATCTGATCGACAACGCCATCAAGTACAGCCGCCAAGCACGTCCAGCCAGGCTGCGCATCACGGCCGAATCCCTGGCCGGCGTTTGGCGGCTGTCCGTCGCCGACAACGGCATCGGCTTCGACATGAAGTACCACGAGCGCATTTTTGGGCTGTTCAACCGGCTGGTGCGCATGGAGGACTTCGAGGGAACCGGCGCCGGTCTGGCCATCGTCAAGAAGGTCTTGGACAAGGTGGGCGGTAAGGTGCGGGCCGAATCGTCGCCCGGCGCGGGTGCCACCTTCATCGTGGACCTGCCCAAGCCGCCCGGAACGACGTAGGAGGAAGGGAATTTCACCATGGCATCGGAGCCCAGCAACGCCGAGTCCAAACCAGCGCGACCACGCGCGCGGCCCATCTTGGTGGTGGAAGACAACCCCATGGACCTCGACTTTCTGCTGCAAGCCTTCGATGAGCACGGCGTGCTCAATCCCGTGCTCGTCTGTCGCGATGGCGAGGAGGCGCTGCTGTTCATGGCCGCCCACACGGGTCCCGACGACCCAAGCCTGCCGCTTCTCGTGCTGCTGGATCTGCGTCTGCCCAAAGTGGACGGCATCGAAGTCTTGGGCCAGGCTCGCAAGCACCCGGTGTGGAAGCGAATCCCCTTTGTCGTCGTGACCACGTCGCGAGAGGATACCGACATCTCCAGGGCCTATGAGTTGGGTGTCAACTCCTACATCGTGAAGCCCGTGGATTTTCCGGCTTTCGCCGATGTGGTGAAGCGGATCAAGTTCTACTGGCTCTTGACCAACGAGCCGCCGTTCCCGACGCCATGACGAGGCTTCCGTGAGTCCTGCCTTCCGTATCCTGTACGCCGAGGACAATGCGCTCGATGCGGATTCTGACGCGAACCCATTTTCTCGACCACGCGGTCGACTTCGTCATCGAGGTCGTCCAGACCGGGCAGGACTGTCTGGATCGCGTGACCGAGGGCGAGTGCGATCTGCTGCTCCTAGACCACCACCTGCCCGACATGGAGGGGGTGGAGGTCCTGGCCGCGCTTGCCCATAGGGGGGTGCAGGTGCCGACGGTTATGGTGACCGGCGTTGGCGACGAGAATCTGGTGGTCAAGGCGCTTCGACTGGGCGCGGCCTGCTACGTGCCCAAGCAAGGGAACTATCTTGCATCGTTGCCGAGCCTGCTGCGCCGCGTGATCGAAGAGCACCGTCGCAAGAAGAGCCAAGGGCTCCTTGAGGGCGTGGCGCGCCGGATGCTCTACGTCGAGCACTACGCGATGGACATCGAGTTGACCCTGCGGCACTTTGCCGAGGCGGCGCCGCAATTCAAGATCGATGTCGTGAGTACCTGCCGCGACGCCATGGCAAAGCTCGCGCAGCCTCCGGCGTATGACGTGGCCCTGATCGATCTGCGCATGCCCGACCAGAGCGGCCTCGACTTCGCACGCGAGGCCAAGCATCGAGGTCTTCCCCTGCCGCCGTTCATCATTCTCTCCGGCAGGGGCGACGAGGCCGCCGCCATCGCCAGCTTGAAGCTCGGGGCTGCCGACTACGTCACCAAACGCGAAGGGTATCTCGACCAACTCCAATACACCCTGGAGCGCGCCATCGCCCACGATCGGCTTGACCGCATCGGCGAGCAGCTACGGGCCGAGCTTGCCGAGCGCAAGCGAATCGAGAGCGAGCGGGAGAAGCTCGAGCAGCAACTTCGCGAGGCGCAGAGGATGGAAGCCATCGGTCGCCTTGCCGGGGGCATCGCGCACGACTTCAACAACTTGCTGTCGGTGATCCTATGCTCCACCGGCTTCGCCCTGGAGGCGTCCAAGGACGGCGATGGCATCAAGGACGAGCTTCGCGAGGTGGAGAAGGCCGCCGAACGGGCGGCGGCGCTCACGCGACAACTTCTCGCCTTCAGCCGCAAGCAGGTCCTTCAGCCCGTGGAGCTGAACCTCAATCGGATCGTTGCCGGGGTCGAAAAGATGCTGCGCCGGATCCTCGGTGAGGACATCGACTATTTCCAGGTGCTGGCCCCGGATCTTGGTGTCGTGCTGGCCGACCCGGGCCAGGTCGAGCAGGTGATGATGAACCTGGTCGTCAACGCCCGCGACGCCATGCCCGCGGGGGGCAAGCTCACCATCGAGACCTCCAACGTGGAGCTCGACGCGGGATATGCCGCGGGCCACGCATCGGTGGAGCCGGGGTCCTACATCAGACTCGCAGTCTCGGATACCGGTTGTGGCATGGACGACAAGACGAAGGCGCGAATCTTCGAGCCGTTCTTCACCACCAAAGGGCTGGGCAAGGGAACGGGCCTCGGACTTTCCACGGTGTACGGGATCGTCAAACAAAGCGGTGGCAACATCTGGGTCTACAGCGAACCCGGGCATGGCACCACGTTCAGGATCTATCTGCCGCGGGTGGCGCGCGCGACAGCGACCGTCGCGGCCGTGCCGCCGGCCGGCGCGGCCGTGGCCAGGACGGGGTCCGAAACCGTCCTGGTGGTCGAGGATGATGAAGCCATTCGAAACATCACCAGCCGGATTCTTGGTGTGGCCGGCTATGCGGTGCTCACCGCCGGGGCGGCCGACGAGGCACTGCGGATGGGTGAATCGCACCAAGGAGCAATCCACCTGCTGCTGACCGACGTCGTGATGCCGCAGATGGGCGGCAGGGTCCTCGCGGAACGCATGTCGGCGCTTCGCCCGGGCATCAGGGTGCTCTACATGTCCGGCTACACCGACGACGCCATTGCCCACCACGGCACCCTTGCCCCGGGATCGCACTTCATCGCCAAGCCGTTCGGGGCCACCGACCTGACCAGAAAGGTTCGTCAGGTGCTCGACGGTGGTTCGGCCCACGCGGATTAGCAGCCCTTCGCTGACGCCATCGAAATGGCTTCGTGCTAGGGTCGGCCCGTGGCAGACGAAGCACAAGAGAAGCCAACGCGAAGAAGCGTCAGCCCCGGCGCCGAGGAGATTCTGGGACGCTATTTCCCCGTGCTCGACCACGGCTTCGTGGCCCTGGTCGACTACATGGGCAGCGACGAGGACATCGAGCGCGCGGCGCGCGTGAGCTACGGCTTCGGCACGCGCAAGAAGAGCCAGACGCGCGGGCTGCTCCGCTACCTGCGCCGACACAAGCACACCACGCCCAGCGAGATGGTCGAGCTGAAGTTCCACTGCTCGATGCCCATCTTCGTGGCGCGCCAGTGGATCCGCCATCGCACCGCCAACGTGAACGAGATGTCGGGGCGCTACAGCCTGATGCCCATGCTCTTCTACCAGCCGCCCGAGGAGCAACTGCTGGCGCAGAGCGCGCACAACCACCAGGGCCGTTCCGGGGCGCCGCTCGACGCGACTCTGCGCGCCGAGGCTTTCAGGCGCTGGCGCGGGTTGCGCGCGGACGCCGTCGCCACCTACGAGTGGCTGAACGGGCAGGAGGTGGCGCGCGAAATCGCCCGCATCGATCTGCCGTTGTCCACGTACACGCAGTGGTATTGGAAGATCGACTTGCACAACCTGCTTCACTTCCTGACCTTGCGCGTGGACGCGCACGCGCAGTGGGAGATCCAGGAATTCGGCCGCGTGATGGCGGGCATGCTCAAGCGCGTCGCCCCACTGTCCTACGAAGCGTGGATCGACTACGACGTGTGCGGGGCGCACCTGTCTCGCATGGAGCTGGACGTGCTGCGCGCGATGGTGCGCGGCGCTGACGGAGGTGTGGCAGCAGAGTCGGCGAAGCTGTCGCGCGCCGATCTGGAGGCCAAGGGCCTGTCGGGGCGAGAGATCGACGAAATGCTCGCCATCCTCGCTCGCGCCGGCGTTCCGGATTTCGAGCTCGATGTGTCCAAGGCCAAACCCGCCGCGTACTTCGAGCAGAAAGCCGCCGAAGCGGTACCCCACGGCGAAGCCAAGCCGCGCGACGGCTAGGAGCCTGTTGCACATAGCCTCCAAGCGTCGCGGGACGGGCGGGGCGGGGCCGTCTGCGGCGTCGCCGCTCGCTTGAATACCGCCAGTATTCGGCGCTTCGCTGCTCCTTGCATCCGGCCTCGCCGCGCTCCGTCCCGCTCGGTCCGGCTATGCGCAACAGGCTCCTAGTTTGGAGACCTGCGCTACCCGATCAGGTCGCCGTCGGAAACGACGAGCGCGGGTTGGCTCGTCTGCGCCAACAGCTCGCGGGCGGCAGCCACGGCTTCGTGCGTGCCGGTGAGGACGAGCAGGTCGTGCTCGCGCAGGACTTCGTCGGCGGCGGGGAAGACGACCTCGCCGGGACCCCGCTCGACAGCCAGCACGGTGGCGCCGGTGAGACCGCGCAGGTTCATGTCCTTGAGGCTGCGCCCCACGCAAACCGCGCCCTTCGCCAGTGGAACGATGGTGGGCTCGCCGATGCCGGGGAGCAGCGCGCGCAGCTCCTCCAGGCTGGTCGACGCGGGCTTGCCGCTGCGACTCTGCGCGACCAGGGTTTCCAAAATGGCCTGCGTGCCGGCGCGCACGTGACCTTGCAGATTGGTGGTGCTGCGCCAGAAGGGCAAGGCAAGCAGGGCAACCCCGACGACGAGCGCGAGGCCGAAGGGAAAAGACGTCGGCAGAAAGGGTTGGGTCAGCGCCACCAAGGGCGCGCCCGCGGCGAACAGCATCGCCACTTCGAGCGTGGCGCGCAGGGCACGCCTGGGAGCTTCGGCCAGATCCGCGTCTTGGCCCTTGCGCGGAAAGGCCCCGTTCGCAAGCAAGAGCCCAAGCCGTCGGGCCGAGCGCAAGGCGCTCCAGAAGAAGGGCAGGGCGAGCGCGAGCGTCGCCAGGGTCAAGAGGGCACTCGCGACCAGCGGGTGAATCCGCCCGGTCAGAAGCCCGGCCAAACGCACCCGTCCGAGCGACGATGCGATGACCAGCGCGGCGATGATGACCACGTCCAGGACGAGAAAGCCGGCCAGACGACGAATACGCGTCCACTCCGTGCGCCGGCTGCGCGCCTCGCCCAGGGCCTGTACCCAGGATCCATAGAGCGCGGCGTAGGTTTGCACCGCGTGCGGAAGTCGGCGATCGACGTAGGCCGCGACGCCGGCCGATCTTCGAATCAAGGTTGGCGTCAGCAACGTGGTGATGGCCGAGACCGCGATGGCGACGGGAAACAAGAAGCTGCGCAGCGCGCCCGAGGTCGCGCCCAGCCCGGCGATGACGAAAGAGAGCTCGCCGATCTGGGCCAGGCTCATGCCCGATTGGATGGAAAGGCGTACGCCATGTCCCGCCACGAACGAGCCAAGGCTGACACCCAGAACCTTGCCCGTCACCACCACCGCCGTCAAGACGGCGACCGCCCCGGCATGATCGCGAATGGCACCCGGATCGATCAGCATGCCGATGGAAACGAAGAAGACGCCGGCGAAGATGTCGCGAATTGGCCGCACCAGACGCTCGGCCACTCTCGCTTCGCCCGATTCGGCCACCAAGGCGCCCGCCAGAAACGCGCCGAAGGCCACCGAATAGCCCGCTTGTTGCGCCAGGAAGGCGAACCCGAAGGCAAGCCCGAGGCAGGTCATGACCAGGATCTCGGCGCGACCCAACCGTGCAACCAGCCGAACCAGCCTGGGCACCGCCAGCATGCCCCCGGCGAGCATGACCGCCAGGAACCCGCCCAGGCGCAAGGTGGTCCGGCCGAGGAACCCTGCCGACACGCTGCCGCCGCCGGTCACCGCGGTCAGCACGGCCAGGAGCAGGATGGCGATCAGATCCTCGGCCACCAGCACCGAGAAGACGATCTCGCTCAGGCGACCGTGGATGTTCTTTTCGGCGAAGGTCTTGGCGATGATGGTGGTGCTGGAGATGGCGCACAAAGCGCCGGCGAAGATGCTCTCGGTCGTGCTCCAACCGAGCAGCCTGCCGCAGAAGTAGCCCAGCCAAGCAACCAGGCTGCACTCGATCAGCGCCACCAGTCCTCCGCTGGGCGCGATGCGAATCAATCGGCGAAGGCTGAACTCCAGCCCGAGCGAGAACATGAGCAGGATGACCCCGGCGTCCGACAGGGGGTGGGCCAGGCCGGGGTCGACGGTGAATCCCGTTGGCAGATGGGGCCCCACCAGCAGCCCGGCCGACAGATATCCGAGCACGATGGGCAGACCAAGTCGCTGAAAGATGATGGCCAGGAGTGCCGCGATGCCAATCATCAGCGCGACGTCGGCGAGCGGGGACGAGACCGCGGCGCCGACGGCGACGAGAAACGAGGAGCCGATCTGCTCGATCACGGGAGCCTCAAGACCGGTCGCCGATGGAGGACATGGGGCCACGATACCCCTGACCACGCGCGTTTGCCTATGGGCGGGTGCTCAACAGAAAAGGAGGCCTCTGAGGAAGCCAGGAAGCCAGGAAGCCAGGAATGGGTGGGATGGCCGTACCCCACTGCCGCGACACAGGATCGGCACGGCTAGCCTAGCTGCCGCTCGACGTGAACTTCCCGCGCCGCAAGCTCGAAGGTGAGGGCGTTCTCATAGACCGACTCCAGGAATCCAGGCCCAAATGCCTTGTGCACCCAGGAAAAGCCGATGGGACTCGAGCATGAGAACCTAACCGCGGCAGTGTCATCGGCGCTGCTGTTTTTTTCCTGCTTTCCTGGCTTCCTCAGCCGTTACCCGTCCCAGGGCATTGGGCGTTACGTGCAGTTTGCCACCCGTGGTCAGCCGGGGCGCCCCCATCGCGGCATCGACCTCGGGTCGGACTTCACCGCGCTCGCGACGAAGCGGCTCGCGGGTCGGCGGTGCTCTCCGCGCGCGCGGGCGTCTCGCCCATCTTGACGATGGGCATCTCCTGGGTTCGGCGCAGCTTCGCGTTGATGAGATCCTTGAGATCCTTGCCGGCCTTGAAGAAGGGCAGGCGTTTGGGTCGCACGGCCACCGAATCGCCGGTGCGCGGGTTGCGCCCCTTGTAGGCACCATAGCGCCGAGTCTCGAAACTACCGAGGCCACGGATCTCCACGCGCTCGTCGCGACGAAGAGCGTCTCCGAGGCACTCGAAAACCGCGTCGACCAACGCCTCGGCCCGCCCCTTGGACACTTTGTTCAGCTCAGCAACATGCTCTATCAGGTCCGACTTTGTCATGGCTCTCCACCGTGATCTTCTGGGCCGAGAGGCGCCTCCCCGAGGGTAGACCGACTCGGCTGTTCGCTCAATTTCTCATCGGCGGATCTTTGCGCAACTTGACCGTTTGCGTTTTTGCGCTTAACAAGGCGCGCCGTTCGACTTTTTCGGGGCAAAGAAGCTGCTAAGGTAGACTCCAACCACCCATGGCAGCCGCGCCCTCGAGCATCCGCGTGAACCCCAAGGCCGACACCCCTCCGCGGCGGCGCTGTGTGGGCGATCGTAGGCATTCGGTCGCCTGGCTGGTCGCCATCGTGGGAGCCTTGAGCGTGGGCGGGTGCTCGGTGGGCAAGGGCGTCGGCGCCGCCAGTGGACTGCTCTATGAATACGGCTGCTCGAAAAACGGGGACTATTGCGACTCCTCGGGTGAATGCGGCACCGAGGCAGCCCCCGTGGCCTATGATCTGCGACCCACCTTCTTCGCAGGCGAGCCCATCGACGACCTGCGCGAGCACAACTCGGGCTCGGCCATCATGAACAACCGGTTGACCATTCGGTTGCAGCGCTCGGGCAAGCAGATCGAGCTCAACGACGTGCTCACCTTCGACGTCACCTCGTCGTACGAGGTCGCGCGCTGCGTGCGCGGACGGGTCGATAAAGACACGGGCGCGAACGACTGGGACGAGGCCAACTGCTACCGCGATCCCGCCAACGACACGGGGCCGGGACGCATGCGCGTGCAGTTCGACAGCCCGGTTCACGCCGGCCTCACGCTCATGGCGACGTGCTCGGCCAATCTCGTGGCAAGTGCCGTCTCCTACACGCCCGTTCCCCTGGACTACGTTGCGACTCCGAACCCGGTGGTGACGGACGGCAATTGGGACTCGTGGGTGGAATTCCAGGAATTCGGCTCGGCGGCCCAAAGGGACCTGGCGCCCGTCGATTGGAGCGCCATCGAAGGCAAGTTCCACGTCCAGCTCGGCGACCGTATCTACGCCACGGCGTTCAAGCTCACGCTGGTCGACGAACAGGTCGTGAATGCCGCCATCAACAACCTGCCGAGGCCCGCATCGAGCATCGGCGGTACCCTTGGCGGGGACCCATCCACGGGCCGATTCGATTTCGACCTCGAGCGCGGCCAAGGCGCGCAGTTCTTCCCCTAGTCCGAAGCACTCACGCCTTGACTCGTATCACCCTACCGATCGACCCGCTGCTGGCGGATATCGTCGGCGCGCTCGGCGATTCACCCAGCCTGGTCATCGAGGCGCCGCCCGGCGCTGGGAAAACCACGCGCGTACCGCCCGCGCTGCTGGCCAGGCTTGGTCAGGGTGAAATCCTCGTGCTTCAACCACGACGCTTGCCCGCTCGCCTGGCGGCCTTGCGGGTCGCCGAGGAGCTGGGCGAAGAGGTTGGGCGGACCGTCGGGTATTCGGTGCGTTTCGAGGACGTGGGGGGCGCTCGCACGCGCATTCGCTTCATGACCGAAGGCATTCTGCTGCGCCGGCTGCTCGCGGATCCGACCTTGCACGGCGTGTCCACGGTCATCCTGGACGAGTTCCACGAGCGGCACCTGGCCACGGATCTGGCCCTGGCCCTGCTCGCCCGATTGCAACGAGGAGGGCGACCGGACTTGCGTCTGGTGGTGATGTCCGCCACCCTCGAAAGCGATCCGGTGCGCGAGTTTCTGGGGGGCTGTCCTGGTATCCGCAGCGAAGGGCGTGCCTTCCCCGTCGCCGTCGAGTATCCCGAGGCGCCCGACGACCGCCCACTGGCAGATCGGATCGCCTCGGTGGTCCGCCGCGTCCATCAGGACGGATGCCAGGGCGATCTGCTGGTGTTTCTGCCAGGCGCGGGCGAGATTCGGCGCGTCTGGGAAGCACTCGGGCCATTCGCCCAGGCAAGGAATCTGCTCGTGTTGCCCCTGCACGGCGATCTGCCGCCCGCCGAGCAGCAGCGGGCCGTGCGGCCGGCCGAGCGCCCCAAGATTATCCTCTCCACCAACGTTGCCGAAACCTCGGTGACCATCCCGGGTGTTGTCGGGGTCGTGGACTCCGGCTTGGCCCGCATGGCCTCCCATTCGCCGTGGAGTGGCCTTTCGCGTCTGTCGGTGGGCAAGATCAGCCAGGCCTCGGCAGTCCAGCGGGCGGGGCGCGCGGGGCGCACGGCGCCGGGCCGGGCCTTGCGCCTCTATCCGCGCCACGACTTCGAATCGCGACGACCCTACGAGATCCCCGAGGTTCGGCGCCTGGACCTCTCCGAGGCGCTGCTTACCCTGGCCGCGCTCGAGGTGGGCGACACCAGCCGCTTCGCGTGGTTCGAGACGCCCGATACGGCATCGTTGGAGGCGGGAAGCGAGCTTCTGCGCAGGCTCGATGCTATCGACAAGAAGGGCGGTTTGACCGACATCGGACGGTGCATGCTGCGTTTTCCGGCACATCCTCGGCTGGCGCGCCTGCTGGTCGAGGGCGAGCGGCGCGGGGTGGGGGAGGACGCCGCCGCCTTGGCCGCTCTGCTCTCCGAGGGCGACATCAGCGATGAGGCCCGCGCGCGCTTCGGCGAGTCGCGGAATCGCCAGGGTTCGGCGGAAGGCGCGGATCTGCTCGAACGCCTGGACCGCTTCGGGCAAGCGCGCGCCGCACGCTTCGACCGCAACCGCTTGCGCGGCCTGGGCGTGAACGCGCGAGCGGCCGAATCGGCGGACAAGGCGCGGCGGCAACTGGCGAACATGCTCGGCCACCCTGGGGCGCCGAGGCCGAGCAATCCGGAGGCCGTGGATGCGGCCCTGGCCATGGCCACGTTGACCGCATTCCCGGATCGGGTCATGCGGCGCAGGTCGCCGGGCGCCGGCCAGGCCATTCTCGCCACCGGCGGAGCGGCCGAGATTGGCCCCTTGCCACCCGGCGATCTGCTCGTGGCGGTGGACGCGGAAGAGCGGTCGGGGACGGCCGGGCAGAAGGTCGGGCGAAGCGTGGTCGTCCGCCTCGCGGTGGCCATCGCGCCGGATTGGCTGCTCGACCTTGTTCCGGCCGGGCTTTCGGAATCGCAGTCGACCTTATGGAATCCCGACACCGGACGCGTCGAGGTCGTCGCCCGTCTTGGTTACGGCGCCGTGGTGCTGGACGAGACCCGGCGGCCCGCATCCGTCTCGCCCGAGGCAAGTCGCATGTTGGCCGAAGCGGTCCTGGCGGGCAGCTCGGCGACGGAAGGTATCCTCGACGCTTCCAGCGCCTCACTTCAAGTAAAGCTTGAGCTCTTGCGCGCGGCCTTCCCGGAGCGCGAGACACCGGCCTTGGGCGGCGAACAGATTCGCGCCATGGTGACCGCTGCTTGCCAGGGCTTGACCAGCCTGGCCGAGTTCTCGGCGGTGCCGGTCGAGGAGAGGCTGCGCCTGGCGTTGCCGCCCGCCGTGGTGGGCATGCTGCGCGAGGAAACGCCGGATCGCGTGCGTTTGCCGGGTGGACGACAGGCGACCGTGAATTACGAGGCTGGGAAACCGCCCTGGATCGAATCACGCTTGCAGGACTTCTTCGGCATGAGCGTCGGCCCGACCATTTGTCGCGGCCGCGTGCCCCTGACCCTTCACTTGTTGGCGCCGAACCATCGCGCGGTGCAGGTCACGAGCGACCTGGCCGGCTTCTGGAAGAAGCACTACCCCGCCATCCGCCGAGAGCTCGGCCGGCGCTATCCCCGGCATTCCTGGCCCGAAGACGGTGCCACCGCGACCCCGCCCGCGCCGCGCCCGCACCGCTAAGGCGGATCGTCTCGGCGCCCTCCATCGTCTCAAGACGTGTCCATAAATGGACCCGTCTTGAACATTTTAAGGGGCGGGCCGCGGCCCGCCCCTCGTCCGCGAAGTGAATTCGCGGACTTCACCCCACCTGCGGCCGAGCCGTCGGCTCGGCTTCTGATGACCTGTCCAATTTATGGACAGGTCATCAGCGCGCTCTCCATCGAAAATGGGGCGACAGGGTTTGGTTCTTGTGCCAGAACAAGGCAACCCATGCATGAGGGATCCATGAATGCCGAATCCTTGGTTGAGGTCACCAACCAGTCCCACGCACCGATTCTCGCCCCCGCGCACAAGCCACCGGTTGCGCCGGAAGCTCTTTCCCACCGCGAGCTGCGCAGCGGCCCCTTCTGGCAACGCATCCACGCTTATGCCAACGTGACCGAAGCCGAGTTCCTCGACCACCAGTGGCAAGCCAAGCATTCCATCACCAACATCCCCAAGTTGCTGGCGGCGCTGGAGGGCTTGGTTTCGCCCGACTTTGTTCGCGACGCGGAAGAAGGCTTTCATCACGCGCCCATGCCCGTGCGCGTATCGCCGTATCTGCTCTCGCTCATCGACTGGTCGAATCCCTACGAGGATCCCATCCGCATCCAGTTCATCCCGCTGCTATCGCGTCGGATGCCCGACCACCCCAAGGTGGATCTGGATCCCTTGCACGAGCGCCAGGACATGCCGCTGCCGGGACTTTCCCACCGCTACCCGGATAAGGTTCTGTTTTTGCCAATCGCCACCTGCCCGGTGTACTGCCGCTTCTGCACGCGCAGCTACGCCGTCGGTCTCGACACCGAGGAAGTCCACAAGCTTCAGTTCGGCGTCGATATCGACCGCTGGCGCGCCGCCATCGCCTATGTCGAGTCGCGGCCCGAGGTCGAGGACGTGCTCATCTCGGGTGGCGATGCCTCGCAACTTCGTGCCGACCAGATCACGTTCTTGGGCGAGGCCTTCCTGGCCATAGAACACGTGCGGCGGATCCGTTTCGCGACCAAGGGCCCGGCGGTCATGCCGCAAAAAATCCTCAGCGATCATGCCTGGATCGATGCCGTGACCCGTATCGTCGAAAAGGGGCGGAAGTCGCACGTCGACGTGATGATTCACACCCACTTCAACCATCCCAGCGAGATCACCTGGATCACGCAAGCCGCCGCCAACAAGCTCCACGAACGCGGGATCATGGTGCGCAACCAGACCGTGCTCATGCGCGACGTGAACGATTCGGTGGCCACCATGGGCACCCTCATCAAGCGCCTGTCCTATCTCAACATCCATCCCTACTACGTCTATGTGCACGACATGGTGAAGGGGGTCGAGGATCTGCGCACCACCGTCGCCACCGGCGCGCACATCGAGAAGCAGATTCGCGGCCTGGTCGGGGGATTCAACATGCCGACCTTTGTCGTGGACACACCCGGGGGAGGCAAGCGCGGCGTCCATTCCTACGAGCACTACGACCCGATCAGCGGGGTCAGCGTGTACGTGTCGCCCGTGGTCCATCCCGGCGATTACTTTTGCTACTTCGATCCCATCCACCTGCTGCCGGCCGAGGGACAGGCACGTTGGGCCAAGCCTGAAGAGCACGACAGGATCATCGCCGACGCCGTCGCCCTGGCCCGGAGCAAAGCGTGAGCGAAGCGAGCCCGAGTCTCGAAAAGGCCTGGCGGTGCTTGGACGAAGGCGACTTCGCCGGGGCGCGCAGGTCGGCCGAGCGCGAGCTGCGCGAAGACCCCGAAAACCCCGAGGCTCTGCTGCTGCTGGCGGTTTGCTCGCGAGGGGAGGGCGACTCGGAGAAAGCCCTCGTCCTGCTCGAACAGGCGTCCGCCGTTGCCGAGGACTGGTCCGCGCCGGCGCAGTGGATGGCGGAAATCCTGACCGAGGATCTTGGACGCCCCGCCGATGCGCTCGAATATGCCAAAGTGGCGCTCGATCGCGCCGACGAGGAGAGCGAATTTCTGGACGCCATCGTCCTCAAGGCCGGGCTCGAAATCCAGCTCGGCAAGGTGAAGGCCGCCCAAGCCACGCTGTCCGAGCTGCCGCCGGCCACCGAGGTCCAGCTTCCCGCGGATCTCTCGCTGGACCTGGCCTATCTCTTTCTGGAAGCGGACGTCACGCCGGAGGCGGAACAGAGATTTCGCGCGCTGGCGAGCGCCGACCCTGTCGACGTCGAGGCCTGGTATGGCATCGGCCTATGTGCCGAAAGCAAGGGGGACGAAGCCGGCAAGCGCGAGGCGTGGCTGCGCGTGCTCGATCTGGATGCAACGGCGCCCTTGCAGGATCCCCATATGAGCGAGCCCGAGATGGCCGAGGTGGCCGAGCAGGCGTTGCGTGAGCTCCCCCGAGGCGGCCCACAAGCTCATCGCCAATGTGCCCATCCTGATCGTCGACCTGCCCGATCGAGCGGAAATCGAGCAGGGGATGGATCCTCGACTTCTCGGCATGTTCGAGGGAACGGCGCATTCTGACGGGGGAACGATGAGCGGCCCGCCGCAGGTCACGCGGATTCTGCTCTTCCGCAAGAACCTGGAGCGCATGGCCATCGACTCGGAAGACTTGCGCGAGCAGATTCGCATCACCCTGCTGCACGAGACCGGCCACTTCTTCGGCATGTCCGAGCAGGATTTGGCCGACGTCGGGCTGGACTAGGAAAACAAAAAACGGCGGCGAGATTGCTCTCGTCGTCGTTTTGGTTTGGCCGATGCCGTGGTCTAGAACGTGAACAAATCGGGCCGGGCAGCCGCCTTGTCGATGGCGTCGCCGAGCTCCTTCTTCGTCGAACCAAGGCGCGCGAGGATCTGGCGGATGTTGTTGTAGCGCTGCTTGTACTGCTCCATGCGCACCTGATCCGGAGAACCATTCATGACCGCATCGAAAAGCGGTGTCCGCTCGATGGGGACCACCTTGTCGCCCTCCGGCTTGGGGCCGATCTTGCGCGGGCTCCACGGTGCGCCCGTGTTCGACCGAATCTGGAAGCCTTCGTACTGATCCGCGGAGCAAGTCTCGGCGCCACCCTTGCAAACGGGCTTGCCGATCTCGACCAGGTTGCCGATGGCCAGCTTGCCGCTCGACGAGAACACGACACCGTAGTTGACCGGTGGCTTTCCGGCATCGCCGCCGCTCTTGGCCGCGAAGGCCTCCAATGTGGCCTTGTCGGCATGCGTGCGCTTGATGTGACGCTCGACCTCGCCATAGAGATTGATCGTGTCGTAGTAGTAGTTCATCAAGCGGTCGACCGCGAGATCCTCGAGCAGGTAGTAGTTCACCTTGAAGATGCGGGAAGTGTCCGGACGCGGATCCAGCTTCACCATTTCCAGATCGCTGATGAGCCTGGGGTCGTAGGAAAGAGGATCCTTCTTTTCGGCGGCCAGGCGTTGCTGGCTCATGGCCACGGCGCTACCGATTTGGCTCACCGTCTTTTGCATATCGTCGAGCTCGGCCTTGACCCGCTTGGCGCCGAAGTTCGCTGCATTGAACATGCGCCGGCCCACGGCCGAGGCCCCGAAGCCGAAGCCGACCGCGGCGGCGACGAGGACCGCAATGACCAAGATGACCCTGGCGGCCAATCCGCCGCCCTTTTGCACGCTGACCGGGGGACGTCCGTCATCGGTGGGGGCTCGCAGATCGAAGTGCTTGCCCTCGGGCGGACGCATGGAAGCGAATGGGTCGTTGAAAGCCGGCGCCGCGACCGGCAGGGGCGCTGCCTGGGGAGCCGGGGCCGCGACAGGGCTGGGAAAAGGTGCCAGCGGATTCGGCACCGCGCTTGGCGGGGGCACCGCCGGGATCCCCGGCATGAAGTGACCAGGCATCGGCGCACCCGGCATGGGTGGGCTTGGCATGGGCGAGCCCGGCATCGGTGCGACGCCAGGGGCAGGTCCACCTCTGGCCAAGCCGAGTCGGGCTTTCAGGTCGGCAATGTCTCTTCCAGGACCGGGCTTCTTCGGTTGCTCCAAGGCGTATCTCCGTGCGTGAGGGGTCGAATTTCTCCCGGGTGCTCTCCGCGGGGACGGATGAAGATATGAGCGAGGACAGGGCATTCCTGTCAAGGCCCGAAGTCAACTATTGCGAAATACTTTGGCGAAAAAGCGAGGTAACGACATTTCTAGCATGACTTCGAGTCAGTCCAACGGGATTGCACGGCGCCATCGCACGACCGCGCCCTCGGGCATGGCCAGGCGGCACGCTCGTGAGGAACGGTGGCGCGGCGCAGGCCCGGTCAGCGCGCGGCCAAGAATTTGCCGATGCGATCCGACGAAACGGTCGGCATGCGGGTGAAGCGCACCCCGAGCGGCCCGCCCGTTGGGGTCGACGACACGACTTCGCCGGAGGCCGTGATGACGTCTCCGGATCCGGGCAACTGGAATTGCAGCCCGACGAAACGTGTCGCGCCCCTTGCACCGCTGATCGGGTGAATCCGCATACCGGTTCGGCTGATGTCCGAAGCCCTGCATAGATAGGGGTAGCCATCGAGGAATCTGTTCATCAGCAGGTCGACCTCGCGCCGGGGGGCGGCGCGGCGGTCTTTGGTGCTCGGCCTCTTTCCTGTTTCAGAAGACGATGGTGTATGCATACTCCTACATGTAGGTCATTGTCCTTTTGCTGTCAATTTTCTGCGAGCGTTCTCTCCCCTCCGCTCCCCAAGGCACGAAGGCAGCTTGACGTGCCCGGCCCATGACGTTGATAATTCGCGCGGCGTTTGCGAGCCCGGCGCGGTTTGTGGGAAGCCATCGCCAGCGTGTTCATTCCCAAGAGTGCGAGGAATCAAATGCACCGTATGAAGATCGGTCTCATCGCCGCAGTTGCCCTGGCCGGGCTGACTGCCTTCTTCCACGTGTCGATTACGGCCAGGCTCAAGAAGTCCAACCGACAGAACGTGGAATACCGCGTATCACGCGCGCAGCGAGTCTACCGGGACATCAGCCAACTGAGCGGGCTCAAGCTGGCGAACCTGGCCGCCGAGCGCGCTCGCTCGGCCGATGTGTTGGCGGTGTTCGACAAGGCCGATGCGGCCGCGCGGCAGGCCGCAGCCTACGAAGTCAGCGAGAAGCTCAATCAGCACCTCAAGTACGATGGACGCAAGGCCGACATCGTCGCCATTCTCGACTCCAACGGAAAGATCGTCGGACGGGATCTCAATCCCAACGCGGATGTCGGGATGGACCTGAAGGCCAAATACCCTGCCGTCGGACATGCCTTGCAGGGGGCTGCGGTCAAGGACGTCTGGACCTGGCAGGACCGCGTGCACGAAATCGCGGTCGCGCCCATCGTCAAGGCGGACAACACGGTGGTAGGTGCGCTGCTGTTCGGGTGGGTGGTCAGCGCGACGACCGCCCAAGCCGCCCGCGATCTACTCGACACCGAGATCGGATTCTTCCACGCCGGCAAGGTCTATGCGTCCAGCTTCGTGTCCACCGTGGACAAGTCGAGGGAAGATATCGCCAAGTCGCAGACGCTCAGCAACCTGCTCTTCACGGGCGAGAAGGCGGCCGACACCGCGCTGCAAAAGGGGACGCCCACGAGAATGATGACCTGGGATATCGAGGGGCGCGAGTTCGCCGCCGTGGCCGCGCCGATGCCGGGAAATTTCGCCGACAAGACCAGTGGATTCGTGGTGCTGGCCGCGCTCTCCGAGGGCATGGCCGACATCAACGCCGCCGGCATGAAGATCGTGTGGTTGGGCCTGCTGGCCATCGTCATCGCCATCATCGCCGCGGGCCTGACCGCGCGCCGATTCATGGCACCTCTCGATGAGATCGAGCTCGGTGTCGCCGAAGTCATCAACGGCAACATCGACTACACCTTCAAACCCGTGGGACAGGATTTCGAAGGCCTGTCCAACAGTCTGAACGTCATGCTCGCGCGCCTGCTCGGCCGCGAAGAGCCGAACGAAGAAGCCGTCGAGGAAGAGGAAGACGGCGGCAAACAGAAGTGGAAGGCCGAGGCCATGGTCATCGCCGAGACCGACGGCAGCGCCCCGGCCGCCACGGTGGAGGCGCTCGCCGAAGAGAGCGAAGCCGCCTACTACCCGCGCTTGTTCGGCGAGTACCTCTCTACCTTGCAAAAGCTTGGACAGCCTACCGAGGGTATGAGCGTGCTGGCCTTCATGGCCAAGCTCAGTCTGACCGAGGCCGGCCTGCGCGAGAAGTGGGAGTGCAAGATCGTACGCTTCTTGCTGACCGAGCAGGACAATCAGATCACGTTCCGGCCGGTCAAGATCTCCTGATTCGACCCCGGCCGCCCGTTCGTCTAGGCTTGGTGAGCGATGGTCCAAACCGGCCTGGAGGTGCTGCTGGAAGAAGGAATGGTCGGCCTGCGCGGACGCCGCGTGGCCGTGCTTTGCCACCCGGCCAGCGTGAGCCGCTGCCTGGTTCACCTCGTCGATGCGCTGGTCGCGGCGAAGGTCCAACCGGTCCATCTTTTCGGCCCCGAGCACGGGATTCGTGGCGAGGCGCAGGACATGATCGGCGTAGAGGGAAATCGGGATCCGCGCACCGGGATCCCGGTGACCAGCCTTTACGGCGATTCCTTCGCGTCCCTGTCGCCGAGCGCGGCCGAGCTGGCGGGTGTCGATGTCTTGCTCGTCGACCTGCAGGACATCGGCAGTCGCTACTACACCTTCATCTGGACCATGGCGCTGTGCCTGCAAAGCGCCGTGCGCGCGGGCGTCTCCGTCATGGTGCTCGATCGGCCCAACCCCATCGGCGGCGTGGCCATCGAGGGCGGCGAGGTCTCGCCCTGGGCCGAATCCTTCGTCGGTCTGGGGTCGCTGCCGGCCCGCCATGGCCTGACCATCGGCGAGGTCGCCCGCCTGGTTCGAGCGGGAATTCCCTGGGGCGGTGAGCGCTTTGCCAAACCTCTCGACTGCGACCTGCAGGTCGTCGCGATGCGCGGATGGAAGCGCGAGGATCTCTTTGATGCGACGGGCTTGCCCTGGGTGCTCCCCTCCCCGAATATGCCCACGCTGGACACGGCGCTGGTCTATCCCGGACTCTGCTTGCTGGAGGGAACCAACATCTCGGAGGGCCGGGGCACGACACGTCCCTTCGAGATCCTCGGCGCCCCGTTCGTCGACGGCTATCGCCTGGCCGATCTTCTCGCGGCCGACAATCTGCCCGGCGTTCGCTTTCGCCCCCTGTCGTTTCGCCCCACCTTTCATAAGTTTGCCGGCCAGGTTTGCGGCGGCGTGCAGCTTCACGTCCACGACCGCATGACCTTCCGACCCTACCTGACCGGAGTCGCGATCCTGCGCGCTCTGCACGCTCTGGCGGGGGAGGCATTTCGTTGGCGCACGGAGAGATACGAGTTCGTTTCCGATCGTCTCGCCATCGATTTGCTCACCGGGGGAGACGCCATTCGCAACGGCATCGAGGCCGGCGCCAGTCTTGGTGATCTGCGGTCCACCTGGCTACCCGCCGAGGAGGCCTTCGCACAGCGCCGCCGCGCGGCCCTGGCGTATTAGAAGAAGAACCCGACTTTCGGCCTGACTCACGTGTAATCAATACCCCAGCGATCGATGGCGGATCCTGTTGTATGGTCGATGCATGCGTGTGGCCTTTTTCGGCGGCAGCTTCAACCCGCCGCACGTCGCTCACCAGCTGGTGGCGCTGTATGTGCTCGAAACCGAGCCCGTGGACGAGCTGTGGCTCGTGCCGTGCTGGAAGCACCCGTTCGACAAGGCGCTTGCTCCGTTCGTCGATCGCCTGCGCATGTGCGAGCTCGCCGCCGCCGCCCTGGGACCACGCGCCCGTGCCAGCGACATCGAGGGCCGCCTGGGTGGCGAAAGCCGAACCCTCGTGACCATCAAGGCCTTGCGCAGCGAACGCCCCGACTGCGAATTCCACCTGGTCGTGGGCGCGGATATCGAACCCGAGCTTCCCGCCTGGTTCGGCGCCGAGGAGCTCGTGCGCACCGTGCCGCGCATCGTGGTCGGTCGAGGCGGCTTCGTCGGTGGCTCCGACGTCGCCATGCCTTCGCTCAGCTCCACCGAGGTGCGGCGGCGACTGGTTGCCGGCCGATCGGTTGACGGCCTCTTGCCCAAGTCGGTTCGCGACTACATCCGCGAACACCGTCTGTACGTAGAGTAGCAAGAAATCCGCAAGCCCGCGTTGTTGGCAGCGGGGGCAACCTGATAGTCTTGGTCGGTCTTGCAAACGCTCGCTCGCTTTCCTCGTCTCGCGCTGATCGGGGTCGGCTACATCGGTGGCTCGGCCGGGCTGGCCGCGCGTCGAGCGGGCCTGGTAGGCGAGATTGTCGGCTACGATTCGTCTCCCGAGGTAGGCAAGACCGCGAAGGCAATGGGCATCCTCGACGCGTCCGCGGCGACCCCAGCGGAGGCCGTGGCCGGGGCCGCCCTCGTGCTGCTGGCCGCGCCCGTACGCAGCATGCACGAGTTGATGCGGGGCCTGGCTCCGGCGCTCTTGCCTGATGCCACGGTCATCGATGTGGGCAGCGTCAAGGTCGGCATCGTTGCCGCGGCCGAGGCCGACCTGCCCGCCGGTCGTTTCGTCGGTTGCCATCCCATGGCCGGGGCCGAGTTTTCCGGGGTAGAGGCCGCCGATGCCGACATCTTTGCCGGCCGCGTCTGCTTCGTCTGTCCGAGCGGCAACGCCCAGGCCTCGGCGGTCGCCGCCGCGAACGCTTTCTGGCGCGGCCTTGGCTGTCAGACCGCGACGATCGAGCCGGAGACGCACGACCGCCTGATGGCGGCGCAGAGCCATTTGCCCCACGTCGCCGCCTATGCGCTGGCGGGTGCTCTCGCGCCGGCCATGTCCTTTCTCGAGGCCACGACCACCGCAGCCAGCCCGACGACCAGTCTACGCGACACCACGCGCATCGCCGCTTCGGGACCCGCGGTGTGGCGAGACATCTTGCTCGCCAACGCCGCCCATGTGTTGCCCTTGATCCGGGAACTGAAGACGCGCGTGGCGGAGATCGAATCCGCGGTGGCCACAGGCGATGGCGAAGCGCTCGAACGAATCCTCGCCGCCGCCCAGGCGTGCCGAAAGCAGCTGGTCAAGGAATGAAGCAATTGTCGCTGGTCGGGGCCTTGCCGCTCTTGTTTCTCCTCATCGGGTGCGGGGAAACCACGATGGCGTCCTCGGGCGGTCAGGACATTCCCCGCCCGGCCCCCGATGACGACGACCTTTGGGGCATGGTTCCGGCCGAGGCGGATCTCGTGCTGTGGGCGGATCTGGCCAAGCTGCGTTCTTCGCCGTGGACGAGAGATAGCTTTGCCAAGGTCGCGACCTCGGATCCGGGGACGAACGAGGCTTCGCTCGGGGAGTTCCGCGACATCGATCGCTTGGTCTTCGCCAAGGTCCCCTTCCTGCGCGATGGCGCCAGTGTGCTCGTGGCTCAGGGCAAGCTCGACCGCGAACGCATCGGCAAGGACTTTGCCCGAGACAGAGGTCCCGTGCAGAGAGCGGAGTACCGCGGAGCCGACATGCTGATTCGCGGTGACGAGGCGCTGGCTTTCCTCAGCAAGCGCACGGTCATCTCGGGTCTGACCGTCGCCGTGCGCGCAGCCATCGACTGCAACATCGGCGTCGCACGGGCCATCGATTCCGAGTCTTGGTTCCTGCACTTGCGCGCCCGGATCGCGCGCGACAAGGGATCCGCCCCGCCGGTGGCCGCGCTTTATGTGCGTTTGCAGCCGGCCACCCGCGAGGAACTGAAACGCGAGATGGGCGAAGGCGAAAATCTGGAAGAGCTTGGCGCCCGCATCGATCTGGGCAACGATCTCGACGTAACCGCCATCGGGAATGTGCGCACCGAGCTGCAGGCACGGGACTTGGCCGAACGCATGACCGAGCGCATCCGCGATGCCCGCACCCGGCCCATCGTGGCCGCGTTCGGGTTCGCCGGCGTGCTCGACTCGATGCGCTTTTCCGCCAAGGAGACCGGCGTGGAGGCGACGTTGCATATTTCCGAGCGAGAGCGTGAGGAGATTTCGGACAGGATGGCCATCGTGGCAGCGACCATGGCGTCCATGCGCAAGAACCAGGCCCAGGAGAAGAAGAAGCCATGACCGACAGCACGGCCCAAGGCATCCTGCGCGTCGGGCACAGCCCGGCTTTGCGCGGAGTGTGCAGCGTACCTGGCGACAAGTCCATCTCCCACCGTGCCCTGCTTTTCGGAGCGCTCTGCCGAGGGCCAGTCGAGATTCGCGGCATGGGCTTGGGCGGCGACAATGCCTCGACGGCCTCGGCCTTGCGGGCTCTCGGGGTCGCGGTGCACGTGTCCGGTTCCAGCGCCTTGGTCGACGGGAGAGGTTTTTCGGGTCTGCACGAAGCGAAGGCCGCGCTCGACTGCGGCAACTCGGGCACCACCATGCGGCTGTTCTGCGGGCTTCTGGCCGGGCGGCCGTTCGAGACCACGCTCACCGGCGATCCCTCTCTGTCGCGGCGCCCGATGGGGCGCGTGGCCAAACCGCTGCGCCTCATGGGGGCGCGTGTCGACGGACAGTCCGACCCCGAACGACCCGAGCGCTTGCTTCCTCCCTTGTCGATCGCGGGTGGAAACCTGCGCGGAATCGACTACGCCTTGCCCGTTGCCAGCGCCCAACTCAAGAGCGCGCTCGTGCTGGCCGGGCTACAAGCAACAGGGAGGACGTGCATCGAGGAGCCCGGACTCTCGCGCGACCACACCGAACGGATGTTGCGGTTTCTCGGCGCACCCATCACCGCCGAGCCGACAAGCCACCGGATTGTCGTGGATCCCACGGGGTGGAATGGGGACCTGTCGGCCTCGGCCATGGAGGTACCCGGCGATCTTTCCTCCGCGGCCTTCCTGCTGGTGGCCGCCGCCATCGTCCCCAGCAGCGACGTCACCGTGGACCACGTCGGCCTCAACCCGACCCGCACCGGCGTGTTGGACGTCTTGCGCGAGATGGGCGCGAACATCGAAGTGGCGCAGTCCTCGGAGGCCATGGGCGAACCGGTGGGACGCGTGCGCCTGCGCTGGGCCGGCCCGCTGCGCGCGGTGCGCATCGCGGGAGAGCTGGCCCTGCGCTCGATCGATGAAATCCCCGCCTTGGCCGTGGCTTGCGCGCTCGCTCAGGGGCGCTCCGAGTTTGCCGACGTGGGCGAGCTGCGCGTGAAGGAATCGGACCGCATAGCCTCCATCTCGCGCGAGCTTCTGCGGGCGGGGATCGAAGTCGAGCAGACGAGCACGGGGTTCTGCGTGACGGGGACTGGCGGGCTGGCCGCCCCCAAGGGTGGGCGCGTCCTGCCCGAGCGCGACCACCGTATCGCCATGGCCGGGGCCGTGCTTGGCCTGCTCTCCGACGAGGAAACCACGGTCCCAAGCGAAGACATCGCCACCTCCTTCCCGACCTTCGCGGAAATCCTGCAGGCCCTGGGCGCCAACTTGAAGTAACCGCGCGCGGAGGCCTTACGCCGGAAGGCTCCGGTGGACTGTGTGAAAGACCTAGAACTTGGCGCCCACGGCGAGGCTGGCGGGCGTCTTGCCCGGCTCGGCTGGCAAGGCGACGAGCACATAGCAGCCGAGTACCGTGGCACTGACGCCAAGTCCGAGGAGCAGGCCGCCCACACCCGGCTGCCAGCGGTGCCCGGTGCTGTTGGCATTCGCAAAGATGGCTCCACCCGTCACCGCGGTGGCGAAGCCGAGGGCAAGACCTACGGCGGCGATGGGGCGTCGCCAGGATTTCGGCGGCGGGGGCGGCGGCGGCGGGGGCCGCCAGGTGGCGAGCCAGCTCTCGACCGGCTTCTTCACCTCGTCGCCGAGCTGAATCATCTTCTGCCGTGCTTCATCCACGGTGCACACGTTGCAGAAGCGCGTCTCCGTGTCCACCGGAACGATGGCCGGGGTCGGATCCTCGGTGCTGAGCAGGCGGGCGGTCATGGCGTAGGTGTTGCCCGTCACCTTGACCGATACCCGGATGAGGTGGCTCACGTCGAGCAGCTGCCCGAAGCGTTTGATGCAGATCGAGCCGTCGCACTTCTGCAGCTCGGGGAAGGTGTCCATGTAACGGGCCACGTCCACCGAGTCGAGGACGTAGATGGGGGCGGTGCGGGTCACGCCCACCACGAACCCGTCCTGCAGTTGCATGGCCAGGGCGGGCGACGCGCCGTCGCCCTCGACCTTGAATTCGCTGATGGCCACGCGCGCCGCCATCACACCACCGTGTGCCGAGGGCGGTGGCACGGGTGCCACCGGCGGCGCCGGGATGGTCGTGGGCGCGGCGGTCGGCAGGGGTGATGCCGGCGCGAGCGGAACCGGCGCGGCCGGCGGGGGGGCAGCGACCGGTTGAGCCTGCGCCGCCGAGGGCTCTGCCTGCGCCCTGGGCTGGGCCAGCGAGATTCCACCCCCTGCGAAGATCGCAAGCGCGACCGCAGTTGCGATGGCGGGTGCGGGGAAGATCCGTTTCACGTTCACGTTGGCCGGGATTCTCTCACACCATGAACCAGACTAGTCGGTCTTCTCCAGGCGTTTCTTCATACGCTTGAGAAGGGCATCGAAGGATTCCTTGGTGATGATCTTGTTGAATTCCGCCCGGTAGTTCTCGAGCATGCTCTGCTCGTCGGTGACCACGTCGTAGACGAGCCACTTTCCGTTCTTGTAGAGGAGCTTGTACTCCATCTCGACGGTGACCTTCTTGCCATCGGAGGAAGAGTCCAAGGTCGCGTTCACGGTCGCTTCGCCGTCGGTGATGGTCTCCTTGCGGAAACGAAGGTCGTAGTTGGGCTGGCCATGCACCTGTCTGATGTAGTTGCGCTCGATGAGGTCGCGCAGAACACCGACGAACTCGGTTCTCTGTTTGGGAGTAATCTCATCCCAATGGTGCGCCAGGGCGCGATGCGCCAACTCCTCGAAATCGAGGAAGCCGTTCACGATCTTGTGCATCTCGGAGCGCCTGGCGTCCTGCTCGGGCGACCAGGAGGGTGCCCACTTCTGGAAGAGCTTCTTCAGGGCCGCGTTCGACTTCTTGAGGTCGGCCATGGGGCTCGATCCCGGCGGTGGCCGAGATGGCGCGGGGGATGAAGGCTCGGCGCCTTCTCGGGCTGCGGCCGAGCCTGCCTTGGTGGCGGCCTTCTTCGCCGGGTTGGCACGCACGGCGTCGGCGACAAGCGCCATCGCCAAAGAAGCGGAAAGACAGGCGCCAACCAAGAGCCGGCGGCGCCAAACCGGATGTGAAGCTAACTGCATGGTTCTGCTTCTATACCGTGCCTTGCCTCCCCTGGGAATACACTCGACGGTCTCGGCTCGTGCTACGATCCCTTGGCGGATGATGCCAGAATTCGATGCCAAGGGTTGGCTCGGTCAACTTTCGGCCGAGATGCGCGACGGATTCGCGCGCACTCGGCGCGTCATGTCCTACGCCGAGTACATCGGCCTGCTCCACAAGGACATGGCCAGGCAAGCTCGTTCGGCGGCGCACTACCTTCGCGACGTCTTCGACCACTTTGGCACCGTCCAGGTGCGCGGGCCGCGTGGCGAGACCACACGCTTCTGCCTGTTCGATTGCCCGTGGGATGACGGCAAGGATTCCCTGCGTGGGCAAGAGGAAGTGCAGGGGGCAATCTATCGTCTGATCTCCAATTTCGCGCGCGAAGGGCGAACCAATCGTCTGACCCTGCTTCATGGCCCGAACGGCAGCGCCAAATCGACGGTCGTCGCGTGCATCGAACGCGCCTTGGAGCACTATTCCCATCTGGAAGAAGGCGCGCTTTACCGCTTCAACTGGATCTTTCCCGTCCAGAACGTCAGCAAAGGTGGCATTGGATTCGGGGGTGGGCAGGGCGTCGTCGCCGATGCCGAGACCTACGCCTACCTCGACGAGGATCTCATCGAGGCCAAGATCAGCGACGAGCTGCGCGACCACCCTCTGCTGCTTCTGCCGCGCGACAAGCGACGAGAGCTCGTGGGCACCCATCTGGCCGAAGAAATCGCCGGTGGCTTTCGTCCCGCGCGCACGCTCATCGACGGCGACCTGTCGCACCGCAACCGCCAGATCTTCGAGGCCTTGCTGACCGCCAACCATGGCGATCTCGGCCGGGTGTTGCGTCACGTGCAGGTCGAACGATTCTTCATTTCCCGTCGTTACCGGCAGTCCCTGGCCACCGTCGAGCCGCAGATGGCGGTGGACGTACGCACGCGCCAGCTTTCCATGGATCGCTCGCTGTCCGCCCTGCCGTCGGTTCTGCAGACCGTGTCCCTGTTCGAGATGCAGGGCGAGCTCGTGGACGCCAACCGGGGCATGCTGGATTTCGAGGATCTGCTCAAGCGGCCCTTCGAATCCTGGAAGTATCTGCTGGGCGTGGTCGAGAACGGAACCACCTCGCTCGATTTCGGCACCCTCGAGGTCGACACGGTCTTCTTCGCAACCTCGAACGAAAGCTTTCTGGCTGCCTTCAAGGAAGTCCCCGAGTTCCAGTCGTTCAAGGGCCGGATGGGCTCGTGCGTGCGCCTTACCTGCTCGACGTGCGCGTCGAGAAACAGATCTACGACGAACATGTCGCGCGCGGAATCGCGATGGGAGGCGACCGGCACATCGCCCCGCACGTCACCTGGGTGGCCGCCATGTGGGCCGTGCTCACCCGCCTGCGCCGCCCGCAGCTCGACAAGTACAGCGGCCGGCTGTCCAACCTCATCGCGCGCCTGGGCCCGATGGAGAAGGCGCTGCTCTACTGCGGGGAAGGCAGCGACACCTTCTCGCACGAAGAGCACCGGGAGCTGATGGCGGCGGTCGAGACCATCGCGCGCGAGACGGACAGCGAGATGAACTACGAGGGCCGCGGTGGCGCCTCGCCACGCGAGATGAAGCTGGTGCTCATGAACGCGGCCCAGAACTCCCAATACGCCTGCACCTCGCCCTTCGCCGTGTTGGAAGAGCTGGAGGAGCTGGTGCGCGCCACCACGGTCTACGAGTTTCTGCGCCAGCCGGCCGCCCCAGGTGGCTACCACGAGAACGCCGCCTTCGTCGAAAAGGTGCGGGATCGCATGCTGGCCAAGATCGCGGATGAGGTCCGCATCTCCATGGGCTTGGTGGAAGAACGCCGCTACATCGAACACTTCGAGCGCTACGTCACCCACGTGTCGTATTGGGTGAAGCACGAGAAGGTTCCCAATCCACTCACCGGCGTCGATGAGGATCCCGACCAGGAATTCATGGCCGATGTCGAGCGTTTGCTGGGCGTGCGGTCGAGCGGGGTGGCGCCTGCCGATTTTCGCGGTGAGGTCATCAGCAAGATCGGGGCGTGGTCGCTCGACAATCCCGGTAAGCGGCCCGACTACGAACGCATCTTCCCCCGCCCGATCTCCGATCTGCGCGAGTCCTTCTTCTCCGAGCGCAAGCGGCAGGTCACCCGCATCAATCAGGATTTGCTGATCTACCTCGTGGACGGACCCGACCAGATGCTGCCCGACGCGGTGACCGCCGTACGCACCACGCTCGACAACCTCAAGCAGCGTTTCGGCTACTGCGACAAGTGCGCCAAGGACGCGGTCCTTGCGCTGCTCAAGAAAAGCTGAGAGCAAAAAGTAAACTGAGGACACGGAGGCCAGCTCTTGAGCGAAGACCTTCCCGCGGTGGTGACGGGCGCTTCGGGACACATCGGGGCGAATCTAGTGCGGGCGCTGCTCGACCGTGGGCGAAAGGTGCGGGTTCTGGTCCACAAGAACACCACCTCGATCGATGGTCTGTCGTTCGACGTCGAGCGCGCGGATCTGCTCGATCGCGAAGCTGTGCTGCGGGTCTGCCGTGGCGCGGGCACGGTCTTTCATCTGGCTGGCAAGGTCTCGGCAGGGTGGGAGCAGGACGCAGAGGTGAGGACCGTCAACGTGACCGGAACTGGCAACGTCGTGGAGGCATGTCTTGCCGGGGGGGTGAAGCGGTTGGTCCATTTCAGCTCGATACAAGCGCTTTCGGGCAAAGATTCGATCGACGAAAGCTGCGACCTCGTCACGCCAGAGGACGGGTCGCGGGGCGCCTATGACCATGCCAAAGCCGAGGCAGAGCGTCTTGTCCTGGGCGCGGCTGGCCGCGGGCTGAACGCGGTCGTCGTCAATCCCACCGCGGTCATCGGTCCGTTGGATTTTCAACGCTCGCCCATGGGTGAGGTCCTGGCGGCTCTCGGGCGAGGCAAGTTGCCCGCCCTCGTGGCTGGCAGCTACTGCGACTTCGTGGATGTCCGCGACGTGGTGGCGGGCGCGCTGGCGGCCGAGCACGACGGGCGCTGCGGCGAGCGCTACATCTTGTCGGGCACGCGGCTGTCCCTGGTGGAGCTGGCGCGACGATGGGCGAGCGTCACGGGCCGCCCGGAGCCGCGCTGGGTGGTGTCCATGGGCCTTGCAAGACTGGCCGCTCCTTTCGCACCGCTTTGGGCGCGCTGGCGCGGGCAGCGGCCCTTGTTCACCTCCGAATCTCTTCGCGTTTTGCGCACCCAGCCTCCGGCCAGTTGCCACAAGGCCAACGTCGAGCTCGGTTACCGGCCGCGGGCCATCGATGAGACCTTGCGCGACACCTGCGCCTGGATGAAAACCCAGGGCTGGATATGAATTTCGAGCTGCGCTTCTACACCGTCCTCGGGTGGGCGTGGGCCGTCCTGGCCATCGCGATGGTGCCGTATTTGCTGTGGCGACCGGCGCCCTATGGCCGGCACAGCCGCACGGGCTTCGGACCGCTCGTCTCTGCGCGCCTGGCATGGCTGCTCATGGAAGCGCCGTCACCGCTTCTGATGGTCGTGTATTTCTTGCTCGGTCGGCGCCCCTTCGGCACGACGGCCGAGGTCTTTCTGGGACTCTGGCTCTTCCATTACCTCTACCGTGCTTTCCTGTTCCCGCTGCTCTTGCCCGCCACGTCGCGATCGATGCCGTTGCTGGTGATAACGTCGGGGGCGCTGTTCAACGTCGTGAACGCGTATCTCAACGGTCGGTGGTTGTTCTATCTCGCCGATCCTCGCCCCGTGGACTGGTTGGATTCCCCCCGGTTCGGGGTGGGTGCCCTGTTGTTCCTATTCGGCTTCTGCGTTCACGTCCTCGCCGATCGCGACCTGCGCCGCCTGCGACACGCGTCAGGCGGCGGGCACGCCCTGCCGAGCGGTCCGCTCTTTCGTTTCGTGTCTTGCCCGAACTACCTCGGCGAGATGGTCGAATGGACGGGCTTCGCGCTGGCCACCTGGTCGCCAGGCGGTTTGCTCTTCGCGCTGTGGACCGCGGCCAACCTGGCGCCGCGCGCGCTTCACCACCACCGTTGGTACCGCGCAGAGTTCGCCGACTACCCGCCCGCGCGACGCGCCGTGGTGCCGTTCCTGTTTTGACCTACATCGTCCGCGTCCTGGCGCGCGAGCAAGAAAATTGCGGGCCAGGGGCGCCGCCCGGATACTGGGAAGCCGAGCCCCCCCATGAGTCGCAAGAGTCGCATCCGAAACGCATGGATTTTGCGAGGACTGGCAGCGGCGGTGCTGGCCGCGACCTTCGGCTATGGGCCTTACTACCTCTACTACGCGCAGTCGGGGGTCGCCCGCTACCTGCAGGCTGCGCCGCGATCTGGTCACGACCGAAGCACGAAACGCGCGTCTGCAGGCCGAAAATGAACGCCTTGCCCGCGAGGCCGAGGCCCTACGTTCCGACATGCGCGCGGTGGAGAACGTGGCCCGCGCCGACCTCGGGTGGGTCAAGCCGGGCGAGGTGATCTTCGAGCTGGGGCGTAATCCATGAAGGTGCGAAAGCACTGCGCGCGGGCGGTCTTCGAGCTCCGGCGTGCATTCCGCACCCTGTGGGGCATCGCCTTGGTGTTCGGCGTGGTGGCGCTCTTGTGGAAGGGCTGGTTTCCGGACTTGCGCCAACCCTCCGCGGATTACGCGCGCGCCCTGGTGGCGGCGCTGCTCGCGGGCGCCCTGGCCATCAAGGTGGCGGCGCGTGTGTCCATGGGCGAGCGCCGGCGCAGCCCACGGCGCGAGATGCTCTCGGACGTCGAGCTTGGCTTGCTGCTTTTGTCCGCGACCTATGTCTTTCTGTCCGTGCTGGGCGGAAGTCTGTCGCCTATCTACCCCCTGGTCTATGCCCTGGTCAGCTTCCTGGTGACCTTCCATCCCCTGAAGACGGGCACCCTGCTGGCCGTGGCCGCGCTGGGCTTCGAGGCTGTCTTGGCCTTCGGCGCCGGCGCCTCGCCCGGTGCCGCCGCCGCGTTCCCCGGGCACGCCGGGTTCATCGCGGTCTTCGCCGTCTTGAACGTGTCGTTCTTGCACGCCGAGGTGGCCCGCCAGCGCCGCGAGCACCGCAAGCGCCTGGAAGACGAGGTCCTGTCCATGCGCGAAGAGGCGCGCGATTTCCGTCTCATCTCGCCCGGTCTTGGCCCCGAGAGCCGCCTGCGCACCCGGGCCGAGGAAGAAGAGAAGCTCTCGCAGGGCTCCATCGAGACCATCCACCAGCAGCTCTTTCACAATGTGGAGCTGCTGCGCCGAACCCTGGGTCTCAAGACGTGCGCCCTGTTGTGGCTCGACAGCAGCGGCGAGAAGCTCAAGCTCAAGGAGCTGTCGACCTCGGCGCAAAACCTGGCCGAGGGCTCCCTGTCGGCGCGCGCAGGGGTGTTCGCGGCCGTGCTCAAGGAAGGCCGGCCGTGCGCCATCGAGTCGCCCAGGGTGGCGCTCTTGCCTTACTACCAAGGTCCGGAGGAAGTCTCTGCCTTCGTCGGCGTGCCCATCTTCGAGGGCAAGACCTTGCGCGGTCTCCTGGTCAGCGATCGCGCCACCGGCCCGGCCTTCACCGCGGCCGAGGTCGAGCTGTTCGTGGCGGCGGCGGCGCAGATCATGCGCATCGTGCAGTCCGAGCGCGTGTTCCAGGCCGTGGAGCGCTCCAAGCACGAGCACGAACGCTTCTACAAGGCCTCCACCGCGCTCAACCGCGCCCTGACCCTCGACGAGATCTACGCCGCGGCCATCGAAGGCGTGCGCGGCGTGTGCGATTTCGACTTCGTCGCCATTTCGGAATTCGACAAGCGTGATGGCGGCCATGTCATCAACGTGGCGGTGGGCGAGGGCGGCGATGACCTGGCGGGCACGCGACATCGCGACGCCACGTCCATCGCCAGCATGGTGGTGAAGAACAAGCTGGCCCTGCCCGCGAGCGGCGAATGGCGCGACCACCACGAGACGCACATCTTCGACGCTGGCGAGCGCCTCAAGGGTTTCGAGTCGCTCTACGTGCTGCCTCTGCTAGTCAAGGACGAGGTCCTGGGTACCTTCGCGGTAGCGGCACGGCGGCCGGGCGCGTTCGCCAGCGATCGGCGCGAGATGCTGGGCGTGGTGGCGAACCAGGTGGCCATCTCGCTGCAAAACGGCCGCATGGTGCAATCGCTGGAAGAGCAGGCGACCACCGACGGCCTGACCGGCCTGGTCAACCACCGCACCTTCCAAGAGCGCTTCTCGGCCATGCTCGGCCGCGCCGACCGACACAAGTTTCGCGTGGCCATGCTGCTCACCGACATCGACCACTTCAAGAAGGTCAACGACACCTACGGCCACCCTGTCGGCGACGCCGTGCTCAAGCGCGTGGCCGCCATCTTGAAGGCCAGCGCGCGCAAGATCGACATCGTGGCCCGCTACGGCGGCGAGGAATTCGCTCTGGTCCTGGAAGGCACGGACAGGGCCGGGGCACGCCAGCTCGCCGAGCGCATCCGCGAAGAGGTCTCGGCGCAAGCCTTCGAATCGGCCAAGGGTCCCTTCAAGGCCACCCTGTCCATCGGCGTGGCGGTCTATCCCGACGACGGCAAGGCCAAGCAGGACATCATCGCGTGCTCCGACAAGGCCCTGTACGCCGCCAAGCACGCCGGCCGCAACCGCACCCTCTGCCACGGCGAGGTGGTGCGCGAGGCGACGGCACCGGCGCTGAAGGCGGCGGGGTGAGGAATCACGCTCACCGGGGTCAGGCTTCTCGCTGGACGAATCCGGGAGCGATCGATCCCGTTCTCCCTCTATACTCTTCCCGGGTGATCGCATGAGCAAGTCCGCACTCGAACGACGGGATTTCTTGAGGCTCGGTGCCACGGGGTTCGCGGCGTCGGCCGTGGCCGCCGGGTGTGCGACGGTGGTGCAGCAGAAGGCACCGTCACCGTCACCATCACCATCACCGCCGCCAGTCGCCGCGGCACCTCAGGCACCGAAGGTCGAGGCTCCGGCCAAGCCCGCGGGCCCCCAGCGCCGCACTCTCGGCCGCACGGGCATCCAGGTGCCGGTGGTCAGCATGGGGGTGATGAACGCGGACAATCCCAATCTGGTCAAGGCCGCGCTCCACGGCGGCATGGTCTTGCTCGACACCGCGCACGTCTACCAGGACGGGCGCAACGAGGAGATGCTCGGCACGGTCTTGCCCGGCCGCAAGCGCGACTCGTTCGTGATTTGCACCAAGATCTTCGTCAAGACGCTGGACCGCAACACGGGACTCTTCGGGCCGGGCACGCGCGGTGAGGAGATCACCGAGAAGCTCGACCTCAGCCTGAAGCGGCTGGGCCTCGATCACGTCGACGTTCTCTACCTGCACTGCCAGAGCGCCCGCGAGGGGGTGCTGTACGAGGCGTTGATGGGGGCGCTCGCGAAGGCGAAGCGGGACGGCAAGACGCGCTTTCTCGGCGTGTCGACCCACAAGAACGAGCCGGACGTGCTGCGCGCAGCCGTGGAGGCCAAGCTCTACGACGTGGTGCTGACTTCCTACAACTTCAAGCAGGACCACCATCTGGAGGTCCAGAAGGCGATCGGCGAAGCGGCGGCAGCGGGGCTCGGCATCGTGGCCATGAAGACCCAGGCCGGCGTGTATTGGGACAAGGAGAAGACCAAGCCCATCGACCCGAAGGCCGCGCTGAAATGGGCGCTGCGCGATCCCAACGTGGCCACGGCCATCCCCGGTTTCACCACCCTGGAGCAGCTGCAGGACGATCTGGCGGTGATGAACGACCCGGTGCTCACCCCCGCCGACAGCGAGAAGCTGGGCGATGGGAAGCTGGCCGGCCTCTTCTGCCAGGGTTGCGAGCAGTGTCTGGAATCCTGCCGCCAGAGCTTGCCCATCCCCGAGCTGATGCGCAGCTACATGTACGGTCACGGCTACAAGAATCGCGAGGCCGCACAGTCGCTCCTGCTTGCCCTCGACCTGCCGCGCGCGCCGTGCGGCGACTGCGACACCTGCCCCGTGGTGTGCGCCAAGGGCTTCGACGTGCGCGACCGTATTCGCGACATCGCGAGGCTGCGCGACGTGCCGCGGGAGTTCCTCATCTGATGACCGTGCTTCCGCTGCTGGCCTTGCTGTTCGCCGCTCCGGATCCGGGCGCCGCCAAGCTGCTCCCGCGTATCGACGGATGGAAGCTGGCCGCGCCGCCGACGACGTACACCCCGGACAATCTCTACGAATACATCGACGGCGGTGCGGACGCGTTCCTGCAGTATGACTTCCAGGATCTTGACCTCGGTCACCTACGTGAATGCCAAGAAGGTCGAGGTCACGGCCGACCTTTACCATCTGCGCGACGCGGCCCGCGCCTTCGGCATCTACTCGCAAGAGCGGCGGCCCGGCAGCACCAAGATGCCGGGCAAGCTCGAAGGCATCGCCGGGGCCGACCACTTGGAGCTCGTCGCCGGCGCCTACTACGTGAAGTTGGCACTGCCTGGCGGCGGCGACCCGGCCGTCCTGCCCATGTTCGCGGAGAAGATCGCGGCGAAACTGCCCGGCCCGCGCAAGCTGCCCGCGCTGCTCGCCTGTTTTCCCGACCAGGGCAAGCGGCCTCGCGCGGAGAAGCTGACCGCGCGCGATTTCCTGGGGCATAAGTTTCTGCACGACGCCGCCACCGTGCCCTATGAGGTCGGCGGCGCGCGTTTTCGCCTGTTCGCCGTCGAGGGCAAGGACGCGACCGACGCGCGCGCCATGGTCGCCGCTTTCCATGCCGTGGCGAAGTCGCCCAAGGCGGACATCCCGGCCGAAGGTGTCGCGACCCTCGAGGACCCTCTCAACGGCGAGATTCTGCTCGCCTGGAACGGCCGCTGGCTATGGGGCGCAGTGGACGACTCGTCTCCGTCGCGCAAGGCCCTGGTCGAGGAGCTGGGCCGGAAGCTTGGCGCTGCCTGCGCGTCTCCCCGGTGAGAGCCGGCCACAGCGCAAGCGAGCCTTCACGGAGCCAAGCTCTTGACGTAGATCCCGCTCGCAGTGGCAAGGGCGATGCTCTGGCTGTCCGGCGAAACCCGAGGCTCACCCTAGTAACGAAAATTGCGCGGCGCCTCGTCCGGTTCGCACGGGGGCGCGAATTCGATGCTAAAATCCCGAGCATCATGACCCCGGATTTGGCTGGCAAGACCGTCGTTCTCGGCGTGACGGGTGGCATCGCGGCGTACAAGGCCGCGGAGCTGTGCCGGTTGTTGGTGAGGGCAGGGGCGCAGGTGCGGGTGGTGATGACCGACGCGGCATGCGAGTTCATCACGCCGCTCACCATGCAGGCGCTGTCCGGGCACGAGGTGGCGCGCGACCTTTTCGCAACCGTTCCCGAGGGTGGCATCGGCCATATCGAGCTGGCCAGCCGCGCGGACATCATCATCATCGCGCCCGCCACTGCCGACGCCATCGCGCGCTTTGCCGCGGGCATGGCCGACGATCTGCTGGCGGCCGTCGTGCTGGCCACCAAGGCGCCCGTCCTGCTGGCTCCGGCCATGAACACCAACATGTGGGAAAACCCCATCACGCAGGACAACCTCACGCGCCTGTGCACCGTGGGGCACGGGCGCGTGACCTATGTCGGGCCGGACGCGGGCGACCTGGCATGCGGTTGGGTGGGGGCAGGGCGCATGGTGAATCCAGAGGACATTCTCGCGGCCACGCTCGCCCGGCTGGGGCCTGAGTTGACGAGTCGCGAAGGCGAAGACGGGCTCGGCCCGGCGGAGCCGAAACGCGGGAGGGAATGGGAACCCTCCCAGGGTGCCCATGTCAATCGCGAAGGCGGAGACGGGCTCGGCCCGGCGGATGTCAGTGCCATGGGCACCCTCTCCGGTCAGCATATCGTGGTCACTGCCGGGCCGACTTGGGAAGCGGTGGACGACGTGCGTTTCCTGGGTAATCGCTCGTCGGGGAAGATGGGTTTTGCCCTGGCCGAGGCCGCGGGCCGGATGGGCGCGCGGGTCACCCTCATCGCCGGGCCCGTCGCGCTGGCCACGCCCGACATGGTCGCCAGACGCATCGATGTCGAGTCCGCGCTGGAGATGCGCCAGGCCTTGCAGAAGAGCGCGGCCCGTGCCGACGTCGTGGTCATGGCCGCAGCAGTGGCCGATTTTCGTCCCGGCGTGCGCGTGCTGGGCAAGCTCTCGCGACGGGATGGCAAGCAGGCGAGCCCCAAGGTCGCCAAGGCGATTCCCTTGGTCGCCAATCCCGATCTTCTGGCCGAGCTCGGCCGCGCGCGCAAGGGGAGCCGTCCCTATTTGATTGGCTTCGCCGCCGAGGTCGGCGTGTCGGGCCAGGCGCTCATCGACCGTGCCCGCGTCAAGCTTGCCGAGAAGGGTTGTGACGTGGTTGTCGCCAACGAGGTCGGTCGTCCGGGTGTAGGCTTCGGGGCTGATGAAAACGCGGTGACGCTGGTTTTTGGCGGTAGTCGCGCCATCGAGCTGCCTCCGGCGCGGAAGGATCTTCTGGCACGAGCGATCTGGGATAAGATCGCTCAAGAATTCGTCGCGTCGGTGCGAAAGCTTTCCGACCAAACCAGTCCCAAGACAGAACGCAAGACAGCCTATAAGCGCGCAAAGGAAAAGCATGCCTAGTGCCCTGGTGGAAGAAAAGATCGGCTCCTATCGCCCGAGGGTCGTCGAGCGACTGCAATACGCAGGCGACACGTTGGCGTCCCGTCAGGAGATGGGCGGGCACACGCGCGGCAATGTGCCGCCCTGGCCCGGCTCCGGGGACGGCGATTTTCACGGTACACTGTCGGCCATTTGGGTGTGGTCGCGAGGACAAGAGGTGCTCGGCGACGACCGCTATTCGCTCAACATCGCCTCGGCGTGGAGCTTCGTGGAATCGAGCTGGGGCGACTTCATTCCACGCTCGCTGGCCGCGCACGCCAGCGACGAGGCGGCCTACGACTGTGCCATGGTTCTGCGCGCCTGGCTGGCCGGCGATGGACACAAGGCCGTCGACGATGAGAGCGCTCGCCGCGAGCGCGTCGCCACGGCCGCGCGTCTGCTCGGCGCCTACGTGACCGATCTGGAAAACCTCACCGGCCGCGAATTCAAGGATCCGGGCTTTTTGGCGTGGACGCTCGGCGAATACGCCCGCGCCACCGGCGACCGGGGCCTGAGCGCCACCGCGCGCCGCTTCGTCGATGCCGCCTTCGGCATGAAGAGCCCACCGCCGTTCGCCGCCGAGCTGGCGACACGCGATGGGCTGTTCGATTTCTCGTGCACCACCGCCACGCGGGTTTTGGCCGTAATCGGCGCCGAGGGCCCGATTCCTTTCGTCGGGGCGTGGCTGCGCGAACGCGTGGCGCCTGCTCTTCCGCAAGCCTTCGTCGCGCGGCCCATGGACGAGAACACCTGGAACTCGTGCGCGGCCGCAACGCTGGGGTACGCCTTTTCCATCTCGACCGACGCGACCTTCTTCGATTCCTACAAGGCGATCATGGACGAGCTCGACGAGCGCGCCGACAAGGGCGTGCTCGGCCGCATGCCGGGTTTTTCGGCCGAGACCTCCGCCACGTTCTACTACGCGATGGCCACCGCTTCGATTCTCGGAAAGATCTGACTTGTCCGACCCGCGACAAGAGCTGCGCGAGCTTGCCGCCGCGTTCCGGACCCACCTCGAGGCGCGCGGGCGCTCCGGCCTGCTCGGGGTTTCGCGACGACCATCGCCCGCTGCGCCTGGCACGGCACCCGAGACGGCATCGTCCGGGGTCGATTCCGAGCCGCTCATGCCGTACCCGACGCCGCCGCCGGTCCTCTATGACGAAGGCCAGGTGCTACACAGCGGGCGTGGCCTCAATGCCCTGCACGGCGAGATCGGCGATTGCCAGCGCTGCAAGCTGGCCAAGGGGCGCAGGCACATCGTGTTCGGCGTGGGCAACCCCGACGCCAACCTGATGTTCGTCGGCGAGGCGCCGGGGGCCGAAGAGGATGCCCGGGGCGAGCCCTTCGTGGGCGCGGCCGGACAGCTTCTGACCAAGATGATCAAGGCCATGGGCTACGAACGGTCCGAGGTCTACATCTGCAACATCATCAAGTGTCGCCCGCCCCAGAATCGCAACCCCGAACCCGACGAGATCGAGGCCTGCGAGCAGTTCCTGCGCAAACAGATCGCCATCGTGCAGCCGCGCGTGATCGTGGCCTTGGGCAAGTTTGCCGCCCAATACCTGTGCGGCGAAAGCACTCCCATCACCCGCCTGCGCGGCAACCTGCGCACCTACCACGAGATCCCGGTCATGCCGACCTACCACCCGGCCTTCCTGTTGCGCGACGAGAGCCGCAAGGGCGAAGCCTGGGCCGATCTCAAGCAGGTCATGGCCATGCTCAGCCACATGGGCCTGCGCTAAATGCTAAAGCCCAAAGTCCGCGCGCAGCCCGGGGGAGCAGGGTGGCTGGGCGGGCTGGCGGGTACCGAGGGCGAAGCGAAGCCTCCCAGGTGGGAACCGTCTCAGCGCAGCCCTTTCAAGGTGCTCGCGCGGGCCAAGAGCCCAGCCCCCCCCGTCGGAACCCCGTCAGGGCGAGGTCGCCAACGTCCGCATCGGTGAGGATCAGGCGAAAGAGCGAGCCGCGTCGTCCCTCACCGTCTCGCTTCGTGCGTCGGCCTCTCAGCCCTGCGGGCACTTCGGGTCCTACACGCCCTACACCTGCCCCCGCGGCTTCGCCGCGCCCTCGCCCGCTGCGCGGGGCGAGGCGATAGGGCCGCCACGCGGCCCCTACAAAACGGCGTTCGCTTCCCATGATCGCGTTAGGGCACGCACCATAGGTTCCCATGATCGCGTAGGCGAAGCCGGGCTTTGCCCGGCTTCGCCAGAACGCGGGAGGGTTTGGGAACCCTCCCAGGGTTCCCATGATGATTGACACCTGGGATCGGCAACGATAACTTCCGCCGTGCGCCTGCGCAGAGGAGGACTTGATGGCTAGCGAAGATCCTTGTTTCATCGGCAGCAAAACCACGGTCCGGGGCCAGGTCTCCGGCAAGCAGGATCTCGTGGTCGAGGGCCGCATCGAAGGCCACATCCGCCTGGAAAGCCACCTGACGGTCGAGGAATCCGCGTCGGTCGAGGCCGATGTCGAGGCAACCATCGCGACGCTCAAGGGCGAGGTGCGCGGCCCGGTGACGGCGACCCGTTCGGCCGTCCTCGAGGCGACGGCGCGGGTGGCTGGCAAGATCAGCGCACCCTCCATCACCATCGCGGACGGCGCACGCTTTTCGGGCGAAATCGAAATGGACGTCGATCTGCCGGCGGGCGTGGCTCCCGGAAGCGCCTAGCCTAGGACGGAACTCATCATGGCAAAGGAAAAGGAAACGAAACCCATGGGGAACACGGTCATTGGAAGCAGCATCGTCGTCGACGGCGAGATCAGCGGCGAGGAGACCATCACGATCCTCGGCACGGTCAAGGGAAAGATCGCGGTCGCGCAGGGCGTGGTCGTCGAAGCCGGGGCCACCGTCGAGGCCGACATCGAAGGCCAGACGGTCACGGTCAGCGGCAAAGTGACCGGCAACGTGACCGCGCGCGAGAAGCTGGAGCTGCGTCCGGAATCGAAGATGGTCGGCAACGCCAAGGCCCCGCGCATCGTGGTCGCAGACGGCGCGACGTTCAAGGGCAACGTCGACATGGACGTGTAAGGCGTCGCCATGGCTGACAAGGAAACTGTCATTGGCGCCGAGATACGCATCTCGGGCGAAATCCGCGGTGAGGAAGATCTTGTCGTCAAGGGCAGGGTCGACGGCAAGATTCATTTGTCGCAGGCGCTCACCGTCGAGAAGGGCGCCATCGTGCAGGCCGATGTGGACGTGCGCAACCTGGTGATTTCGGGAACCCTGGTGGGCAACATCGTGGCCTCGGAAAGCGTTCGCCTGCTCGCGACAGCGCGCGTGGTTGGCGATCTCGCAGCACCCCGCGTGATCATGGACGCCGGCGCGGCCTACCGCGGTCGGGTGGACATGGGTGATATCGAAGCTGCACGCGCGGCCGTGGCCTCGCGCGCATCGGCCAAGCCCGTGGCGAGCGCCACCAGCACGGCCAAGGATCGCCCGGCACCGCCACGTGTGGCGCCGACGCCCAGGACCGCGTCGTTCGCGGGCAAGGTGGCGCCCAAGCTCACGGCGCCAGCAGCCAATGCCTCCAGCCATCGACCGGCGGAATCGGCGGCGGCGGTTCCTCCCGCGTTTCCACGCGTGTCGGGCGCCGTCGGTGGTTCTGCCCCGGCCTGGGCGAAGAAGAAGATTCGACGGCGGTAGTCGCGTCCGCGTCGTGCAACTCGTGACAAATGTGATACGGTTCACACGCCCATGTGTGGCGTAATCGGAATTTTTGGCCACCCCGAGGCGTCGAAGCTCGCCTATCTGGGATTGCACGCCCTGCAGCACCGGGGCCAGGAATCGGCGGGCATCGTTTCCAGCGATGGCGAGCAGTTGCGCTGGGTCCGCGAGATGGGTCACGTGGGCGAGATTTTCACGGAAGATCGTCTGGCCCAGCTCCCCGGCTCCTCGGCCATAGGCCATGTGCGTTACTCGACGACGGGCGATTCCGTGCTGAAGAACGCGCAACCCTTGGCCGTGAACTATTCCCACGGCTCCATCGCCGTGGCCCACAACGGAAATCTCGTCGACGCAGCCGAGGTTCGGGCGCGCCTGGAAGACGAGGGCTCGATCTTTCAGAGCACCAACGACAGCGAGATCATCCTTCACCTCCTCGCGCGCTCCCGCGAAGGAGATTTGCCCGCGCGGGTGGCCGACGCCCTGCGCTCGGTGCACGGGGCGTACTCGCTCGCCTTCCTGTCGGAATCCTCCATGATCGCCGTGCGCGATCCGATGGGCTTCCGCCCGCTGTCGCTGGGCCGGCACAAGAAGAACGGCTGGGTCGTGTCGTCCGAGACCTGTGCCTTCGAGCTCATCGAGGCCGAGTTCATCCGCGACATCGAACCGGGCGAGATGCTGGTCGTGGACAACGACGGCGCGCGCAGCCTGCGGCCGTTCATGCCCGAAGAGCCACGCCGCTGCGTCTTCGAGTGGATCTACTTCGCCCGGCCCGACTCGACCATCGCGGGGCAGTCGGTGTACGGCGCACGCGAGAGCATGGGCCGCCGGCTGGCCGTCGAGCATCCGGTGGAGGCGGACATCGTGATCCCCGTGCCCGACTCAGGCACGGCCGCGGCCATCGGGTACGCACGCGAAAGCGGTATTCCCTTCGACCAGGGCCTCATCCGTTCGCACTACATCGGACGCACCTTCATCGAGCCCTCCGAGTCCATCCGCCACTTCGGGGTGAAGCTCAAGCTGTCTCCGGTGCGCGACGTGCTTACGGGCAAGCGCGTGGTGGTGGTCGACGACTCCATCGTGCGCGGGACCACGTCGGGCAAAATCATCGGCATGATTCGCTCGGCCGGCGCCAAGGAAGTTCACCTGCGCATCAGCTCGCCGCCCACCATCGGTCCCTGCTACTACGGCATCGACACCCCGGATCGCAACAAGCTCATCGCCAGCTCGCACTCGGTGGACGAGGTGCGCCGGTTCGTGGGCGCGGACACCCTCGGCTACCTCTCGCTCGAGGGGCTGCACGCCGCCGTGTCCAAGGTGCTGACCAAGCAGGAACACCGCGGGCTGTGCGACGCCTGCTTCTCGAACAATTACCCGATCCCCTTGCCGGCCCCCATCCGCGCGCGCCAGTTGCGCCTGGTCTCCTTGTAGCACTGTCTCACGCGCTGGAGTGACACGACCCCCCAAGCCGTGTTACCCTCGCGGACATGCGTGAATGGATTGTGCGCATGTGCTCCTCGGTGGGGTTGCTTGCGGTCGTCGCTTTTGGGTATGGGCTTGCAGGGTGTGATGGCAGCAGCGGCCACCCCGACACCGGTTATGGGGCCAATGAAACGCCACCCAGCCAGATGAGCTGCGCGACCTTGTGCGCTCGGCTGGTCGACTGCGGCGGCCACCTGTGCGCCGAGGACAAGGGAAATCCCGCCTATATCGACCTGTTCAATACTGTTCTCCTCGATCAGTGCACCTCGACCTGCACGGAGGCCGCCGTGCAGGCCAAGATGACCGCGGCGAGCTGGCAATGCCTGTTCGAGATGAGTTGTCGCAAGGCGATTGGTGAAGACGCCTGCCACGTGCAGGCTAGCTATCAGTGTCAATAGTTGGCCGCTGGCCGGTCGATCGTCGCCTACGTCGGGGCGGCTCGAGATCTTTGCGCTAGAGTTGGTGGGTCGTGGTTACGTCGCCGCCGCCTCAACCTTCTACGCCCGTCGGTCTCGGGCAGCGCCTCTCGGCCAGCGCTCTGCGCTCGCGCCAGACCCTGGGCCTGGTTTGGCGTTCGTCGCGACTTGGAACCGCGAGTCTCGGCGTACTGACCATCCTGGCGGCGTCCTTGCCGCCCCTCGTGGCCTACGTGGGTAAGCTGATCGTCGACGCCGTGGTTGCCCGCGACAGCGACCGCGCCGTGCGCATGGTGTTGTTCGAGCTGGCCGTGGTCGCCGCCATGGCGCTGCTCGAACGCTCCCTCGGGCTGGTCAGGCAACTGGTTGGTGCGCGGCTGGGCATCGACGTCAACCTCGCCATCTTGAAGAAGGCCGAAACCCTCGAGCTGCGGCACTTCGAGGACTCCGAATTCTACGACAAGCTCTCGCGCGCCCGCCGCGAGGCCTCGTTGCGCCCGCTCTCGCTCATCGAAAGCAACTTCCAGGTCTTGCGCAGCATTCTCACCTTGGCCGGCTACGTCGTGCTGCTCGTGCGCTTCTCGAACCTGATGGTTTTCGCGCTGCTGGCCGCCACGATTCCCGCCTTCATCGCCGAGGCCAAGTATTCGGGCGCCGCGTTCCGTTTGCGCAACTGGCGCTCGCCCGACACGCGCCGGCTGCTCTATCTCGAGTACGTGCTGGCCAACGACGAGCACGCCAAGGAGGTGAAGCTGCTCGGGCTGGGACCGCTGTTGCTCGGTCGCTATCGCAGCCTGTCCGAGCGTTTCTACGCCGAAGATCGGCAGCTCGCCGTGCGCCGCGCGGGCTGGGGCTATGGCCTATCACTCGTCAGCACGGCCGTGTTCTACGGCTGCTACGCCTTCATCGTGGCCACCACGGTACGCGGTGGCCTTTCGCTGGGCGACATGACCCTCTACCTTGTGGCCTTCCGGCAGGGACAGCAGAGCTTTCAAGCCATTTTGACCGCCGTGGGCAGCATGTACGAGGACACGCTCTACATGTCGAACCTGTTCGAGTACCTGGCCATCCCGACCGAGCGGATTCGATCGAGCGCGCCGGCCGTGGTCCAGCCCGAAGAAGGCATCCGCTTCGAGGGGGTCGGCTTTCGCTATCCCGGCTCCGAGCTCTGGGCCTTGCGCAACGTCGACCTCTTCGTGCCCAAGGGACAAAGCCTGGCTCTCGTCGGAGAAAACGGCGCCGGCAAGACTACCTTCATCAAGCTGCTTTCGGGGTTGTATCGTCCCAGCGAGGGCCGCGTGCTGCTCGACGGCCTCAACCTCGACGACTGGGACGAGCAGGCCCTGCGCCGCCGCATCGGCGTCATCTTCCAGGATTTCAACCAGTACCAGCTTCTGCTGCGCGAGAACATCGCCTTCGGCAGCGTCGAGCACTTGCAGGACGACCTGCGACTGGCCCGCGCCATCGACCACGGCGGCGCGCGCGCGCTGGTGGCTGGCCTTTCCACCGGGCTTGAAACCCAGCTCGGCCGCTGGTTCAAGGAGGGCGTCGATCTGTCGGGCGGGCAGTGGCAGAAGGTGGCACTGGCACGCGCCTTCATGCGCGACGAGGCCGACATCCTGATCCTCGACGAGCCCACCGCCGCACTCGACGCCGAAGCCGAGCACGCGGTCTTCCAGCGCTTTCGCGCCCTGGCCGAGGGACGCACCACGATTCTCATCTCCCACCGGTTCCCCACCGTGCGCATGGCCGACCGAATCGTCGTGCTCGAAAACGGCACCGTCATCGAGCAAGGGACCCACGCCGAGCTGCTGGCCGCCGGTGCCCGCTACGCCCGCCTATTCGCGTTGCAAGCCGAGGGGTACCGCTAGCCATGCGGGTTGTAGGGGCGGGTTTCAAACCCGCCCTCCATAGGCTACCAATCTGCTAACTTCCGCGCCTCCATGTCCCCGCAATCCCAACCCGCAGTCTCCTGGCGCGGGCTCATGCACCTCTTCGTCGTCTATCTCGTCTGGAGCAGCACCTACCTGGCCATCCGGGTGGCGGTTCGTCCGGGCGCCGGCTTTCCGCCCTTCGCGCTCGCGGCCATGCGCTGCCTGCTGGCATTTCCGCTGCTCATCGTGTGGGCGAGAACGCGCGGCCTGCGCGTGCGGCCCACCCGCCGCGAGCTCCCGCTGCTGGCAACCTCGGGCGTTCTGCTGTGGACGTTCGGCAATGCCTTCGTGGTGGTGGCCGAACAGCGCGTGAGCAGTGCCCTGGCGGCCCTTCTCATCGCCTCCACCCCCATCTGGGTAGCCCTTCTCGAGAGCGCCATCGACAGGCGGTTGCCGTCGAAGCTGGTGGCCGTGGCCCTGTTCGTCGGGTTTCTCGGGGTCGGCCTCATCGGCTATCCGGCCCTGCGCAGTGGCGTGCGCGCCGACACCATTGCCGTCGTGGTGCTGCTCATCGCGGCCCTTAGCTGGGGCGGAGGCTCGCTTCTGCAACGCCGTCGCCCGGTGGGCCTCGACGCCATCGTCAGCGCGGCCTACCAGATGCTGTTCGGCGGCCTGGCCGTCGCAATTTTGTCTGTCAGCTTTGGCGAGCCCGTGCCCAAGCCGACCGGCAGCGCGTGGCTGGCTTTCGCCTTCCTGCTCGTGTTCGGTTCCCTCATCTCCTTCACGTCCTTCTTGAAGGCGCTGCACCTCCTGCCCACGCGCCTGGTGTTCACCTATGGCTACGTCAATCCCGTGATCGCCGCTTTCCTCGGCTGGCTGGTGCTGGGCGAGCGCATCGTGGGCACCTCGCTGGCCGGCGCGGGCCTGGTCCTCCTCGGAGTCGCCGGGTCGTTCCGTGCGCACAGGTAGCGCAACATTTCTAGTCAAGACGCACCAGACTCTTGACTAGAAGTGAATGATCCCCAATCGTTCCCCCATGCTTAGCACCCGAAGAACCTTGTTTGGACCCTTGGTCCTGGTTGGGATGGTTTTGCTGCCCGCGGTCGCCTTTGCCGAAGGTCCGAAGGTGGCGGTCGTGGACACCGTGCAGGCGAGCCTGAGGCTGAAGCTCGGCATCCGCCAGGCCGTCGCCACCGCCCTCGACGACCTTTCGGTGGCCATGGTCCCGTTCGAAGACCTGACCGCAGAAGACGCCGCGTGTACCGATGCAGCCTGTTTCGCGGCCATCGCGAAGCGTGTCGAAGCCACGCATGTCCTGGTCGTGCAAGGGGTGGCCAATCCCGCCGGCTATCGGCTGACGCTCGATGTTCGCGATGGGGAAACGGGACGGACGCTGGGCAGCGACAGCAAGGACTGCGAGCTGTGCGCCGAGGACCAGTTCGTGCCGACGGTTCAGGAGAAGGTCGGCAAGCTCTGGACCCGCGTCATGCAGGAGCAAGCGCCATCTCCGGCCGCGGAAACCGCACCGCCGCCGCCACCAGCTCACGCCATGGTTCCAGTTCGCGATACGGAACGTCCTCCGGGCTTGGAAGTCTCGACGACGCCGCCGTGGTGGCGCCAGCCCACGCCCATGATGGGAATCGGGTTCGGCGCGGTGGGCTTGCTGGCCGTCGGGTTCGGCGTCTACTACATCGCCGTCGACGGCAATGTCGTCGAGAGGACCCCGAGCGGCAAGCCGATCATTGTCCGTGACACCGGCAAATGGGGCTGGAGCCTGCTAAGCGTGGGCGTGGTTTCGATGGCCGCGGGCTCGGCCATGGTGATCTGGGGCAGGGACGACGGCACCAGCGTGTCGGTTGCAGTCGGACCGCGTTCTTTGGGCTTGCAAGGGAAGTTCTAGGAGATGAAAGCCATGCGCAAACTACTCGTTGTCTTCCCCTTGCTGCTGGTGCTGGTTGGCGGCTGCGATTCCACGCGCCGCGACTTTACCTATTGCGACACAACTTACAGCACCTGCAACTTCGGTTACACCTGCAACTTCACGACTGGCCTGTGCGTGCCGGAGACCGACGCGGGCATCGCGGATACAAACGCCGTCGATGGTCCCCCTCCCGTGGATACGTCACCCATCGACGCCAGCGAAGGGGACGCCAAAGACGCCCCCATCGTCACCGACGGGACATCGCTTGATACCCAGGCGTTGGACACGAGCATCATCGACGCACCGATCATGGATGTGACCAGCCCCGACACGCGCATTCCCGATGCCGCTGGGACCTGCTCGGTCGACAACGACTGCGTGGGCGTGGGGGCCGGCGCCTACTGCGTGAACACAAGGTGTGTCGCCTGCAGGACCAGCAGCCAGTGCAACAACGACGCGGGCGTGCCGTTCTGCTCAGCGCAGAACACCTGCGTCTCTTGCTCCAGTGCCGGCGGCCCCGACGGCGGCAGCGCGTGCCCGGCGAGCGCTCCCATGTGCGCCGCATCCGGTAGCTGCGTCGAGTGCGTGGGCAACAGCGATTGCCCGACCGCGGGCAAGTCGTTCTGCGTGCAGAACCAGTGCGTGGGCTGTGACGTGCCCGGCGCCACGGCTGGCGGTCCGTCCGCCGGTGCCGCCGATGCCGGAGCCCCAGACGGCGGTTCGACCTCGGCCGGCCCGTGCACCGGCGCGACCCCGGTGTGCGTGCCCAGCACGAGCACCCTGTCCGTCGCAGGTCAGTGCGTCGGCTGCGCGAGTAGCGCAGATTGCACCAACACCGCCACGCCGATCTGCAACCTTACGGCCACGACCACCGTTCCCGCCTACACCTGTGCCGCCTGCACCAGCGACACCCAGTGCGCCGACAAGGGAGTCGGCCCCGGCGTATGCATGTTCCACGACAACGGTCGCTGCGCGACCGATGCAGAGACAATCTACGTGCAGAACGCCGCGGGCTGCAGCGGAGGCGCGGGCACGTCCGCATCCCCTTACTGCGACTCGCAAGCCGGCATCGACGCGGTCACCTCCACCAAGCGGCTCATCGTCATGAAAGGGTCCAACCTCTACCCGGTGACTTCAACATCCACGTCATCCACGGGTCAGATCACGGTCATCGGTCAGAACGGCGCTACCACCGCAGCCGGTGCTTTCGTTGGCATCCACGTGACGGTCGGTGACCTCTACCTCAGAGGTGTGACTATTGCGGGCGGAAGCAACACGGGAATTGTGGTGGAATCCGGCGGAACGCTTCGCATGGATCGTTGCATAATCAAGGGCAACACTCGTGGAGGCATGATCGTCCAGTCCGGCGCGAATTTCGACATCTCGAATTCGGTTTTCGATGGCAACTCCGGCGGGGTGGCGATGGTTACGACACAGTTTTCTGCGGCTTACTTCGGAGGGGTTGGAACATCGTCAGGTCCGCACAAGTTCTGGTTCAGCACGGTTGTGAACAACGTCGGCTCGACCGCTTCCACGTCGCCCGCGGTTGTGTGCTACGACACGACGCAGATCTTGACCGGCATGTTGATGCATGGCAACTCACAAGACTTCTTCAACTGCCTGATAGATGGCACCAGTGCATGGGAGTCTGGGAAGCCATTACCAGATGGGCCGACAAGCTTCACCCTCGACCCAGCTCTCGACTCCACCTACCACCTGACATCCTCCTCGCCGAAATATCCCAAGCCCTGCAGGAATTTCATCGTCTCAACTGTCGCGCATCCCTTTGACGATATGGATGGCCAGCTTCGTCCAAACGAGACGAGGCTGGACTGTGGTGCCGACGAGTACTATCTGCCGGGCCAGTAATGTCTTGGTGCAAACGATGGGGCTTGGCCGCTCAACTGGTGGCTGGGTCACCAGTACAGTTCTGCACTTGAGCCGCTTGTGATTAGAACCTTTCCATTCTGCAGTAGGGTTGCGGTGTGGCCTTCTCGTGGACCAGTCATCGATCCAGTTGCCGTGAATTGGCGGCTGTTTGGATCATACAATTCCGCACTCGATACGACTGTGTTCGCAGACGGGCCTGGCAGAAAGTACGATCCGCCCGCCACCAGAACCTTCCCATTCGGCAGCAACGTTGCCGAGTGAAAGGATCTTGGATCCGTGGTTGCTCCGGTGAGGCTGAAAGTGCCGCTGCTTTGATCGTAAAGCTCCGCAGCAGCTACGGTCGCGGTGTTGTTGGCGCCGCCAATGATGAGGACCTCACCGCTCAGTAGCAGGGTTGCGGTATGCCAGATTCTGGCAATGTTCATCGCGCCAGTTCCCGCGAATACGGCACTGCCCGGATCGAAGGCGTCTGCGCTGGCTAGGATTGGATTGTTCACGCCAACGAGATCCTCGCCGCCGCAGACCATAACTTGGCCGTTGGGTAAGATCGACGCGGCAAGATACTGCCGAATGGCCGTCATTCCACCGGTAGGGATGAAAGTTCCTGTACTTGCGTCATAGAGCTCAGCGCTCGACAAACTGCCGGAATTCCCTTGCCCTCCGGCAACGAGCACCTTGCCTCCTGGCAAGAGCGTGGCTGTATGCCCGGTTCTGCCTGTACCTAAGCTTCCAGTAGGCACGAAGCTTCCGGTCTCCGTGTCGTACAGATCTGCGCTCGTTTGAGCGATGCCATTTCCCCAACCACCCGCGACAAGGACTTTGCCATTCGGAAGAAGGGTGGCCGTGTGACCATCCCTGTGGGTGGACATCGCCCCCGTCAGGGTGAAATTTCCAGCGCTGGAGTCGTACAGTTCCCCATTTGGGGGAATGTCCGTCGCACCCGTCGGGGTATGGTCCCCGCCGGCAACCAGCACCTTCCCGTTCGGGAGCAGCGTTGCAGTATGAGCGCCCCTCTCAAGCGATAGGGACCCTGTGGCCGTAAACACGCCTGTTCCTACGGCCGCGCTTGCCATGACAGTTACTTGACTTGTCGCACTATCTCCAGCGGCATTGGTAACCGTCAACGTGAAGGTGGAGTTGGCAAAAAGGACGCCAGTAGGCACGGGTGTATCGCTGGTGACGGGACCGATGCCAGTGTCAACACTCCCAGTCCCGCCGGTGAAGACCGGCGCCAACGCGGTCAGCGTTCCGCTGGCGACGGTGGGCATGAGGGCGCTGAAGCTGCTGATGCTCGGCAAGGGCACGACCATCACCGTCACTTGTCTCGTGACCGAATTGCCCGTCGAGTCGATGACGGTCAGTTGATACGTCGTGGTCGCGGATAGGCGGCCGGTTCCTATGCTCGTGCCGCTGGTGACGGTACCAATGCCGTGGTCGATGCTCGACCAGTTCGCACTCGTGAATATCGCAGTCAGAGTGGTACTGGAGCCGGCGCTGATGGTGGCGGGGCTGGCGGTGAAGCTGAGGATGGTGGGACCAGAAGCGAAGGGGGCGTCGGCGCCGTCCGGCGGGCTATCGATGCTTGGCGAAACGTCCGCCAATGGCATGTCCGGTGGACTATCAGACACTGGTAGGTCGACCGGCCCAGCGTCGATCGCGGGAGTGTCGCGCTCCGCAACATCTGTCGCCAGGTCGACAGCCGTGTCGACCGGCCCAGTCCCCGTGTCCGGTTCTCCAGCTTCGTCCGCGTGGCCCGCATCGACGCCCGCGTCGAGCCCAGGGCTCGCGTTTCCGCCGTCCCCGCAGGGCTTGGTCGACTTCTGGATGGTGACCGCCGCGGCCACCTTCGCGCCGGCCTTGATGGCGACCGCGAACGGGGCAGGGGATTCACCGAGCACGCAGCCCCTGTTGTCCAGGGTCTGAACGGTGAGGGTGATGGTGCCGGTGGGCAGGTCGGGATACTCCAGTCGAAGCGAGCTCGCTCCGTCGGGTGGAAACGCGATGGCGAAACTGCGGTGAATTCCTCCGGCGGCCATCAGGTCGACTGCCGCCCCATGCGGTGGAGGATTGGTAGCATCCGCATTCAGCGTCAGGTCGAGAAGCCCGGTGTCTTGGCCGCTGCAGGCCGCAGCCAGGCAAAGGAGAGACGCAAGGCCAAGTCTCAATGAACGCATGGCACCCCCTGGTCGCAAGAGGGCGACTTTTGACCGGAATGACCGGCGAGCAGAACCGCGGTGACCACGCCTCCCACCACGACGGCGCCGACGCCGGTCCAAAACCACCAGCGGGCGTACACCGGAGAATCGGAAGCAGGCGCGGGCTGAGGCGAGGACACCAGCTCGGCCGAGCGGTCGACGCTCGCCGCAGGCGAGGGTGCAGGTGCAGGGAGAGGCGGGGCCGTCGGCGAGACCAGGTTGATGACCGTCGGGGCAGGGGCCGCGCGACTCGCCGCCTGGCGCTGGAGCTCGTCGATGCGCCGGTTCACCGCTTCGACATCTTCCGCCGGCAAGGCCGGGGCCTTGCGCAGGTATTCACGGAACCGGCTGACAGCCAGATCGTTCTGGCCGCTCTGCTCGTAGCAGCGCCCCTGGTTGTACAAGAACGTGGCATCGCCCGTGGCCACCCAAAGCTCGGCCAGCAGTCGCACCCCTTCGGCATAGTCGCCCGCCGCGCACTCCACCCGCGCCTTGCGCTCCTTGGCCTCGAGCTTGTCGGCCGCGCGCGCCGGCGCGGCGACCAGCGTGGCCACCACCAGTGCGGTCGCAATCGCTCTCGCCGTGATCATCCTGTTCGACATCTTCCCCATCATCGTCTCCGAACCACGATCTAACTTCCTACGCGACCGAAGGACAATCTCGATCTTGTCACCGCGCGCTGTTTTCTGGTGCCGCGCCCCGCTTCCCAACGGTAGTTCAGGCTAGCGGTACTTGTGCGGCGGACATGGCCACAACTCGACCCGCTTGAGCATGGCCTCGTGGGTATGGCCCATGACGTACGCGCCACGGCAGGGCTGGCCATGATCGACGTGGTCGAGCAGGCAGCGATGCAGGGCATGATCGATGCTCTTCACGCGCTGGATTCCCTTGCCGTCTCCCATCGAGGTCGCCCAGCCCGCTGGCCCCTCGAATCTGCGCACGTCCGGCTGAAAGAACGCGGCCTGGGTCAACTGGTGTCCGGAGCTGGGGTTCTCGTCGCGATTGAAGCTGTCGGGCTGGTGGCCGTGTTCGGCCCACAGGCCGGTCTTTTCTTCGAATGACGGCAGGTGAAAGGCGTTGATCTTCAGGCCCGCGTGCTCGTGGTCAGAAGGCACCTCGATAGGCTTTCCACCGCCGTGCTTCAGATAGTTGTCGTGATTGCCGTGGATGAAGGTCGTCCGCAGAGGCGCACCGGTTTGTCGATTCTTTCCGGCACGCTCGCCGAGCGTCAGCAGGTGGACCAGGTGCGGCCCCTGGTCGGTCTCGAACAGGCTGCGCTCGACCCAAAAGCGGGCGAAGTCGAGCGCCTTGCCGTGCAGGTTGTCCAGGGCCGGGGTCTTTCCGAGCTTCTCGCCAAACGCACGCTGAAAACCCAGCCAGAGGTCGAAGAGATCGCCCAGTTGCACGAGCTCGAGCGGCCAGGTGTTTTGGTGAAAGTCTGCCAGGGCGTCGACGAACGCGCGCAGATCCTTGCCGGCATCTTGGAAGATGTCCGCAGTTCGTTGCCCCTCGACGTGGTAGAGACGAAGCCAGTTGTCGACCGACTCGCGCGAGGTGGTCTGCTCCCACTGCAAATCCTTCTGGTTGTCGAGGATGCGCTTACCCACCTTGCCCGCTAGCACGGGCCACGGATCGATGGCGACGGATCGGAGCCAGTGCAAGTCGGAGTCGCTGACCTCCAGCCGGCCGCGCAGCATCTCACGGTCATCTTGCACGATGTGCGCGTTCGCTGAACTGGTCGCGACCGGCGCGTGCATGTCGCCTAGGAAAATCGTGATGGGCGTCGTCTTCTTGCGCGCGGGCACGGGAACGTAGATGGAGGTGAGTGCCGTGGCGCCGAGCACGGAGAGCTTGGAATTGGGAACACAGTTTACCAGCGTGTCCAGCAGCGTCCGCAATCCTCGGCCAGTCGGGGTGACGGGTGAGCGTGGCGTCGATGAGCACGCTGGGCGCAAGCTGTCTCGTGTCCGTGTCCCATGCCTGCGGGTTGGAGTAGCGGTCGTAGTAGTTCGGCTTCTCCTCCGGGACGAAGGCACAGAGCAAGATCATGTAGCCACAAATCACACCGAATTCCCGGTGCTTGGTCCACCCCTTGGCTTTTGTCTCCTGGTTGTTGCCGGCTCCTGCCCAGCAGCCGACATCCATATAGACGAAGTCAATCACGGGCAGAGCCTGACTGGTCTCCTTTGCCACGGTCACGACCCTGGGATCCGAGGGGACTTCTCGGACCAGTCTATTAAACAGGTTGGTATAGAACAGTGGATCGACGTAGCGCAGGTTGGTCTGGAAGTAGGTTTTTAGCGTGGCGGCATCGGCGCTTGCGTCGCGAAGAGCACAGGATGCGGCGGCGCTCAGGAAGCTCGGGTCAAAACCATCTCTATCTGCCATTTCCCGTTCTCCGATGCTCTTGTACTTGCCCCACGCTTGCTTACTCAATTCGGTGTCGCGCCAGTTGCGTCAGGATCCGACCTGCGCCGACATCTTTTCCACCACCAGTCTCTGGGCCGGTCGCATGTGTGATCGTGGACTCCCCAGAAGATGCCAACTATGTACGGTTTCGCTCCGGTGACAGGTGCTCGAAGCGTGATCTGATACAGCCCACCACCGTCGCTCGCGTCCGTCAATCCCGTGATGGGATTGCCGTTCTTCGTCCACTCGACGAGTCCTGCGTAGTCCTCCTTGTAGACACACTCCAAGCTAACGTCGAGTCTGATCTTCTGACCGAAATAGGGCATCTGCACCTGAAAACGAGCAGTCTCACCCTTTGCGAGCTCGCCGGTTACGCATTGGCCCGGGAGCAGCGAACGCACGCCGTCCGGCGCCTTGGGCGGAGGCGGCAGGCGGTCGAGAAGACGCTCTTCCAGCCTCTTTGTGTCGGGCACCAGTGGAACGAAAGGGTACGGAAAGAGCTGTGTTGGAAGCCAGTACAAGGTACGCATCTCGTCTGTCCACCACCAGATAGCGGGCCAAACAGTATCGATCTTTCCAGCCCAACCCGCGCCAGATCACATTGCTGTAGCTGCTGTAATAGAACAAGTGCTCAACCATTGCCCGTTCGGGCATCGCTACCGCCTGCAGAGAGTGGTCCCGTGTATCGAAGCCCTCCGCGTCGCCGCAAACCTCCGTGGCAAGATCCACGGCCCATTTGCTGTTGGCCTCCTTGCTCTCGTGGAAGGTGGGGACGGATCCCCCTGCCATCGCCGCTCCATCTTCCTGGTAGTAGCCCCACTTGCCGTTCAGAATCACCGTCGGCAGCACGATCCAGGCCACGAAAGCGCCCACGATCAGCAGAAGCCATTTCGCACTGCCTTTGAGCGAGGCGATCACGGAAGCGATGCCCACCCCGATGACGACGAGCGCAAACTGCGTAATTTGGGTCATGCCTGTCCTTTGCCGTCTTCGGCGTCGTGCACGGTCGCGGCCTTGTCGAGCACATCGCCATCTTCATCTTCGTGATTGCCGGCCAAGCTGCGGTACCGGGCCAGGGCCAGGCGAACAACCTCGTCGTCATCGCCGCCTGGCTCGCCCTCGGGCAGCTCGCCGGCGAAACCCAGGTTGAGCAGACGCTGGTTCTTGTGCTCGGGCGAATCGCCTAGCGCTTCCTCGCGAACCTCGAATGTCAGGTCGAGTGGTGCATCGTCTTCATTGTCCGAGAGGTACACCGCGACGCAAATCGTCTGCGCGTCGACTGGAATCGCCAAGGTCACCCAGCCGTCTTGGGGAACGACGCCACGGTTGATGTCCTCGTCGCCTGTCTTTGCTTGATATCGCAAACCTGCCAACGGTTGGTGCTCCCAGTCCAGCAGGCGGAACGTCACGATCCTCTCGGTCTCGCGCCTGACCACGTACTCGGCCCCTCCTCCCAGAACCTCTGCGATGCGCGGGACCTTGTTTGGAATCGCCACCATGTCCCCGTCGCGCAGTACGTTGGGGTTCTCGCGCAAGGCTCTTAATTCTACGTTGCCGGCGAATTCCCACACGGTCCGCCACCTGACGAAGCCCTTGGCTGCCGCGACCTCGGGTACACGGTCCTCCGAGGTGGCCTTGACGCCGCTTGCCTCGCTTCGTTTTGCCTCGGGCACCTCCAGCACGCCATCGCCGTCCCAATCACCACCGTCGAGGTCTGGAAAGGTCACCTTGAAGACGCCCGGCGAAGAGCTCCTCGCCAACCCGCGGCCTTCCTTATCGAGCTTGCCGGAAGTGGTTCCGCCGTCTGGCATCTTGATCTCGAACCCCAACCCTTCCTGTGGCTTCCCGTCCAGGTCCATGACGTGGATCTCCAGCTTGGCGCTTTCAGGCTGCGCTTCCTTCTGCGGCCTCTTGCTGGGTTTTCTGCCCGCGCCAGGCGCTTCCTGGCTCTCGCCCGTAGCCGGTGATGACCCTTTGTTCTTCTTCGCCTGGACCGGGTCCGCCTCCTGCAACTTCAGCGCGCTCTTGCCTTTGATGGTGCACACGCCGTCGGCTTCGAGGGTGACGGTCTTGCTCTTCATGGCGACGGTCTCTTCGCCCATGGCCACCACGCTGCCAGCGCCGGCGGCGGCGGTCACGGCGGGGCTGGCGATGGCGACGCCGCCGGGCAGGATGGCCAGCGAGCTGGCGCCGCACACGAACTTGATCCCCGTTGGCGAGTCGAACGTCGCCTTGCCGGTCTTGTCCAGGCACACCGTGGCGCCGCCCGCGGTCAGGGTGATCGTGCCAGCCGAGTCCACGGTCACGTTGGTGCCCTTGAACGTCATGCTGGTTGCGCCCTGGTTGAGCTGGAACTTCTTGTCGGTGGTCAGCTTGTGGGCGCGCTTGACGTGCTCATCCTTGTTCTTCTCCGCGAAGAGCTTCTTGATTACCGTCCACCTTGCGGCTGTGGTCGCCGCCGCAGAGCTGCGTGACCGCGCCGGTCACCGTCTTGTCGTGCGTGCCGCCGATGACCACGCTGTCGTTCGCGTCGACGGTGAGCTGGCGCTCGTTCTTCACCAGATTGGTTTCGTCGTTGCCCACGACGATGCCGCGGTTCACCCCCACGTGCAGGGTATGGTCGTGCTTGACCAGCGTCGACATGTCCTTCTCGGCCTGGAAGTGCAGCTCTTCCTGACCCTTCTTGTCCTCGAATCGGAGCTCGTTGAAGTTGCTGGCCGTGCCGCCCTTCGTGCTGCGACTCTTGATGCCGCTTTGGGTTTGGTTGGCCGGCAGATCGTAGGGCGGCATGTTGTCCTTGTTGAACAGGCTGCCCGTGATGATGGGCCGGTCGGGATCGCCGTCGAGAAACGCCACGATCACTTCTTGACCGACGCGCGGTAGGTATTGCGCGCCGAACCTGGCCCCCGACCACGCCTGCGCCACGCGCACCCAACACGACGACTTCTCGTTGCGCTCGCCGAGGCGATCCCAGTCGAATTGCACCATCACGCGGCCGTGCTTGTCGGTCCAAATCTCCTCGCCCGCCGGGCCCACCACCAGCGCCGTTTGGCGGCCCGGCATGTGCGGCTTGCGCGTGACACGGGCGGGTCGGAACTGCACGTGACTGTCGAGCAGCTGGTACGTCGCCTTGAACGGCTCGTCGCTGAAGGCCACATCCCCGGTCTCGTATTGATCGACGCTCAGGTGATAGCTCGCGCCGACCACCAGGTACTGCTTGCCGAAATCCTCTTCGCTCCAGAACGGCCCGTCGGCCCCATCCGGTCCCGGGCGCAGGGACACCAGATGGCCAAGTCCCAGGCCCACGGTGTTGCCTTCCACCTCGATAACGGTGTTGTCCGCGCGACCCGCTTGCGCGCGCACGGCCGCTTCCTGCTGCGCTTCTCGAGGATCGAAGAGCCCGCCCGGATAGTCGTAGTGCTCGAACGGGTAGCCCGTCACCAGATCCTCAGACGTGCCCCGCCCGAATTGAGGCTGTCTCGGCCGCGGCGCCGTCGGGTCGTAGCCGCCGAGCACCGTGTGGCGGCCGGGATAGAGCGCTCGGCGCACCTTCATGCCCCAGAAGTGCTCTTCGGCGCCTGCAACCCGTCGCTCCTTCGCGGTGTACAGAATCGATTCGTAGCCGTCGACGGCCTGGTGCGCAGTGATGGCATCGGCCAGCACCAAGGTGTGCTTGCTCTCCTCGTGCTTGAAGAAATAGTAGATGCCTTCTTCCTCCAGCAGCCTCTGCACGAAATTCAGATCGCTCTCGCGGTACTGCACGCAGAATTCGCGCGCGCGGTAGACGTGGTCCTGGATCGACCCCGATTCGACGTCGCCGAGCCCGCGCTTGGCCAGCACCGATTTCACGATGGACAGCGCGTCCTGCGCGGGATCGTTGAAGACGCGGCAGTCGAAGGTGTGGTCGAACAGGCTCAACACCGGCCGCAGCTCGGCCGCGTAGCGCGTGTGTAGTTGCGTGGCCCCACCTTTTTGGAAACCGGTCACGATGCCGTGAAAGAAGCGCTCCTTGCCGGTGTTCAGTTGGATGCCCACCGCAAGCGGCTTGCCGAGCACGTCGTCTGGATCGAGGTTCGGCTCCTTCGAGAGCAGGCTGAGCTCGAACCGGTACGTCCGCCCCAGCGCTTCGTGGCCATGCAGGGTTTCGAGCAACAAGACCCCAGCAGGGAAAGGCCCCGTCACCGAGGTATCGCGTCCGAGAAGCGCCATGGCTGGATGGTTACTCTAGTCTTTGACCCATCCGCGTCAAGGATGATGGCAGAAGCCGTGATGATCTGAATTCACCGCGGCGGATCTGCTCGCGCAGGCCGGGGTGGAGAAAACGCGCCAGCGCCTGCTAAGGTTGCGCCTGGCGCGCGGCCGCCGTTCTGCATGCTGCTCTTCCCCGCTTCGCTATTTCTGGTGCCCGGCATTGTCATGCTGGGTGTCGTCTACGCCAGGGCAGGGCAGGTGCGCGATTCGCGTCTGCGAGCCGGTCTCCGCCTTGGCATCCTGCTGGCCACATGTGTGGCCCCGGCGCTGACCCGAGGTCCTGGTCCGGCGCAGCTCATTCTTGGCCTGGTGGCCGGCTATCTGGGCATTCGCATGGTGGCCCTCGCTCACCGAAATCGGCGCCCCGATCAGGAGCAAGCAGCGAGCGCTGCGCGTCTTGTGTTGGACCTGATCGTCCCGGAAGATCTCTTTGCCCCCAACTCCGCGCCGAGAAGCCGGCCGCTGCTGGCCATCGGGCTGGGAGCTGCGGGGCTCGCCGGATGCGTCTTGTTGCTGGTCTGGGGAAACCATTGGCGCCTGTGGCAGAAGTCCCTGCCGTTTCGAGTCTTGGACGACCAGCTGGTCATGTTGGAGGTCGCCGTCGGCGCCGCGGGTGTGCATCATCTGATCGTCGGTATTGCGGGGCTGTGCGGGCGCTCGGTGGAGGGCCTTCAGGACCACCCGCTGCTGTCGGCATCGCTTGCCGAATTTTGGGCGCGACGCTGGAACCGAATGGTACAGGGCAATCTCAGGCGGGGCTTTTACCAGCCCCACGCTCGCTCGCGCCCCCAGCTGGGATTGCTGGCGGCCTTCACGGCCTCCGGTGTTCTGCACGTGATGGCGGTCGTAGGCGCCGGTCCCCCGGACCTGATCGCCTTGCCCTGCGTCTCGGTCATGGGCTTCTTCTTGCTCCACGCCGGGCTGGTCCTGGCCGAGAAACGCCTGGGCTGGCACAAGGTACCCACGCGGCCATGGCCGCTCCTGCTGGCGCGGATGCGCACCATCGTCGTATTTTCCGCGCTTTCTCCGCTGTTGATCGATCCCTTTGCCTGCGTCACCCACGTTCACGGAAGGGCCTTCCAGCTTTCCGGGCAGCACTCGATGACGCGAGGGGCGTCCAGTGCGACAACGCGGCGCCGACTCGAGCACACTCGCTTCTACGTGGAGATCTGGATGTTGTGCTGAGCGCAAAGGGCGTACGCCGGACTCCAGTTGTTCAAGGCCGAGGTGTCCCCCGGGGAGATTGGCGGGACGGGCAGAACCTCGACTTGCGCGAAGAGGCAACCGGGGACATGCAAGCCCAGTGCGCGGGGGAAGTCCGTGCTGCTTGGAATCCACGAGACTGTGATGTGTCCTCCGGGGTTGTGACCGACAGAGGGTTCCACGGTCAACACCACCGGTTGCGCGGGGCCGTAAGGTGGCGCCAGCTTGTTGCAGTTCACCAGATCGACCATGGGCCCGGCAGAAGCCGAAAGCGTTGGACCAATCCACCACAAGTGGACCACAACAGATGCGGCCGAGCCGGTGTTGAAAAGAGAAATGGTGATGTTGGTCGCGGTGTCGACTCTGCACCCGGGCGAGGGAACGAGGCCGGTATTGGAATACAGGTTGGAATGATCGAAGCTGATGGTAGAGGGCATCGGGGATCTCCTTGGCAGAAGGTTTTCGCAGTAACGCTAGGCTAGGCGACCTGTCTTACTGGGCGACAATCACGTAAACATTGGGAGGCGGAAAGCTGCCCGCGGTCATGCTCGATGGAGCGGTCGGGGGCAGGGCACCAAATGGATAAGAGGCGTAGCGCCAGGTGACCGGCGTCGCGGAGTTGCTCGAGAATGTGGCTAAACCATCCCAAACCCCGAGGATCCAGTAGGTGCCCGCAAGGATGTCGACGGGTGGCGACACGGATAGCTCTTTGCCACCTGGAGCGACCAAGGCAGGGGCGGTCACGGTGGCTACGAGGTCGCCGGGGGCACCGGCCATGTCCTTGTATAGGCCGAGGACCATGTTGCAACTCGCTGTCGAGTTGTAGAGGACGGCGCCGAACCCGGTGACCACGCTCGGGCTCGGAATGTAGACCTGGATTCCTGCCAGAAAATTGCCCGAGAAGGGCGAGGCGCCCGTGCCTGGTCCGGTGTTGCCGTAGCGTGCGGTCGCGAGGCAGGTCTGACTTCGGCAAACCTTGGACGAACATGCGTTTCCACAGCGGCCACAATTGGCGCTATCCGTGTTCCCGTTGGTCTCACACCCGTCCCGGCTCACGTTCTCATCGGCACTGCAATCGAGGAAGCCCGGTAGGCAGGACGACATCGAACATGTGCCTGTCGTGCAGCTCGGGGTACCGTTCTGCGTTCCGCAGGCCCGACCACATCCGCCGCAGTCGTCTGGATTGGTCTCTGGATTGATGCAGACACCCGAGCAAGTGGCCATGGGAAGAACGCACGTGGTCCCATCCGCCTGGTCCTGCCCCGCTTCGACTTCAAGCGGGAGGTCGCGGCTCGAGTCGGCCGAAGCCGGCAGAATCCGGCAGTGTATCCGAGAGAGTATCGCCGCTCTCAGGCGGCTCGTCGCGCACATCGCTGGCGAACGAGGTCGAAGCCTCATCCGCGGCGCCGTCGCCATTTTGCATGCATGGGTTCTCCGGAAGGCCGCACGCCGGAGGGCCGTCCTGCACCACGGCTGCATCCTTCGGCGCTTCCCCGACTCGCTTGGATACGACGGCGTATCGGCGGTGTCATGGGTGTCTACCGGAGCTTCAAGGGGCGCTTCCAGTGCGGCGTCTGGAACAGCCGGGACGTTGTCAGGAGCGGCGTCGCCAGGCTGCCGGGCATCGGTGGCCGGCGTACCAGGGAGCGCATCGTTCCCCGGCAACGCACCCACAGCGAGAGCATCGCTGCCGGTCTCGACGCTGCCGTCGGACTGGCTTGGGGTAACCATCCCTGCATCAGGGGCGAGAAAGGGCTTCGACGGATCGTATTCCGGAAGTGTGTTCACATCCACGCTGGCGGTTTGCACACACGGGCCGCTTGTCGCATAACGGCAAGCACGATCGAGAAGCAGCGTGAGCACTCGGTTGTGCCCGGGAGCAAACGACAATGTCGCTGCTTGGGTGACAACGGTGGCGCTGTTCGAGAGCCCGGTGGCAACGACTTCGAATGACCTGCCCTGGTTATCCGGCGACACCAGCTCCATGACAACGGGAAGCTTGGACTTTCCGCTGTCGTTACCGGCCGTCAGTGGAAAGGTGACCGATGGAGCTGAAGTCGAGCCGACGACGTCGACGCGAATGGTGTCCATCTCCGTCGGGACCGTGAGATTGCTCCAGACCACGACCATGATTTTGGTGCTGCTGCTGTCGTTCGAACAGGCACCGAGCAGCGCCCAAGCCAGGACCAACCTCCAAGGGCCACGCCGCATCGCTATTTCACCTCCACGCAGGGGACGCTCGCCCCACCGCAAGCTCCGTCCGGATGGCGGGTGAGCACAAAGGCCGTCACGGTCCCGGCAACGACGGCTGCACCAACGCCGGTCCAAAACCACCATTTCGCGTAGACCGGTCGGCTACTTCCCGCCGCCTCTGTCGGCGCGGGATTGGCGGCCATCTTCGCCACGCCCGCCGGAGCGGCAGCCATCGAGGCCCCCGCGGCCGGATCGGCCAATGTGGCGATGGCAGCCGGTGCGGCTGCGGATATGCTTCTGCGGAAGCTCAGAAGCGCATCCTTGCTCTCGCCTTCCACGAGGTCGATGACCAATTCCACGGTCTGCGCGTCCTTCTTGCCCACCACGCGATGCTGGCCAGGATTGGCCGGCAAATCGGCATCGAGCGAGGTGCCCGCTATTCTGACATCGTCCACCGTGAGCTCGACTTCCCCGGGTGCGGCGCCTTGCACATGGATGCGCAGTCTTGGAATTCGAGGTTGCAATGCCGCCAGCTCCCGCGTCGCATCCGCCTGGGCTCGCTCCTGTGCGTTGCCAATCCAAAGATCGTTGGGCGCAAGCTGTGTGGCCAGTCGGTAGAGCTCGGCCCCTGCGATGAATTGGCCCCGCTTCACCATCACGCGTGCCGTCCAGAGGGCCAGCGTTGGCACCTTGGCGATGGCGTATGCTTCTTGAAACTTGAGCTGCGCGTCCTCGAGGTGACCGGCGTCGAAGTCACGCTTGGCCGCCTTGGCCAGGTTGCGCGCATCCGCTTTGGCACGATCGTCGGTTGCACGAGCCACGCCCGGCCATGCCGCAACAAAGGCCAGCGCCCATACCGCGTAAACAGGTTTGCACTTCATGGCTGCCACATGGCGAGCTCTGGGTCAGTCACTTGAGGTCTAGAAACCGGCGACATCTTCCGGATCCGGCTGAGGCTGAAGGGAAGGGCGCGCAGCAGCGGATCTGCGCCCAAGCATCGGCGGGACATAAGGCTTGACCATGGTGGTCTTGGCTCGCGTGGCGGCTCGGTGCTGCCCTGCCGTTCCTTTCGCCACCGCGATCCCCGCGCTCGTGCTCGTGCTCTTGCCTGCGTCCGGTGCATCGGCTGCCGCAGCTACGGCCAATGGCCGCACCTCGCTTCCCGCCGCCCGAGGTGGAGCCGCGGGGGCGGTGTTCACTAGGGCCGAATGTCGAACGGGCACGGCCGCACCTGCGATCACGCCCGGCGGCAGCGTGTCCTGGCCGCGCCGGAGCTGCGAGAAGCTCAGTAGTGCAAGCCCGACCAATCCACCGAGGGCAAGTCCCAACCAGCGCCCGAAGGATCTCGTGACAACGTGGGTTTTGATCCCCGATTGCGAAACGACTTGCGCATTGGCTTGCGAAAACGTGCTGAGAGCTGGGCCTACCAGGGTTCGGTCGAAGTCCGACGCAGGGGCCGGCGTGTCCGACTGCACCTTTTCACGCAGCTGCTCACGCGGCTGCGAGCTGGTCAGGTCGCCGCTTGCCGGTCCCCGCAACGCCCTGAGAAGGGACGGAACGCCATCAAAACGATCGTTCCGCTCCTGGCGCAGGGCACGCATGATGGCGTCTTCCACATGGTCTGGCACACCGGGGACGAGCTCGTGCAACGGTCGCGCCGGCTCGGACAAATGCAAGAGCAGCAATTCCACTCCCGTCGGCGCCATGTAGGGAGGTCTACCTGCCAGCATTTCGTAGAGAATCGTCGCGAAAGAGTAGATGTCCGCCCGGTGATCGACGTCTGCACTGTCCTTGCACTGTTCAGGCGACATATACGTCGGGCTACCCATGATCAGGCCACTTTCCGTCCGGACGCTTTCCTTGCCTCCGCCACTGCGACCCTTCACTTTCGCGATGCCAAAATCCAGGATCTTCACCCGCACGCTGCCCGGCTCGGTCACGTCGGGTACCAGAAACAGATTTTCTGGTTTCAGATCGCGGTGAACGATCCCGACGGCGTGAGCAGCCGCCAACGCCGAGCCCGCTTGGCTGGCGACCTCCAGCATTTGTGACACGGAGTACCTGCCGGTCTCCGCCAAGTGTTTCTTCAGCGATTTCCCCTCGAGAAACTCCATGAGGATATAGGGGAGCTCCCTCGGGTGTTCCACCGGCGTCATAGACATCGATGATGTTGGGATGACGGATCGCACTTGCCGCGCGCGCTTCGTTGAAAAAGCGTCGGACCAGCTCCGAGTCCAGCGCGAGCATCGGCCGCAAGACCTTGACGGCGGCCCGGCGATCGATGAGCGGGTTTTGGACAAGGTAGACCTCGCCGAAGGCTCCTTCCCCTATCAGGCGCACGACGCGGTAGTTGCCGAAGAGCTGTCCGATCTGCAACGCCATATCCTCACTATTCCGAGGGGAGAATACGATCAAACCTGGATCCGATCCAGTCGGTGACCGGTCCTTCCCGCTGCTGTCGAGCTGCTTCGCGGAAAGCTTGTTCGCCCATCAGGCGCGATGTTGAGTCGGAGACATACGATGTGTCACGTGCGATGCGTCTATCTTTGCGCTGGCGTGAGCCAAGACTCGTGGATAGTATCCGACCGCACTTGCCGGAGGCTCATCATGGCCGAGGACCAACAAGTGGAGCGGGGAAGTGCGGCCGTTTCCACGGGCATTACCAAGCAGGAGAGGCGCGGGGGGCGTGTAACCTCGGCCTATCGGTCGGCGGCGGAGGGCGGCGTGGACGACGACAAGGTCGCGAAGACCGAAGCCGCCGCGGAGGCCCCGCCGCCGAGAGAGGTCCTGGCGCCGGGTACGAAGGTCGGACGCTACGAGGTCATCCGGTTGATCGGCGAAGGTGGGATGGGCACGGTTTACGAGGCACTGGACGCGCGTCTCAACCGCAAGGTCGCACTCAAGATCCTGTCGAGCGCGCTCAAGAGCAAGCGCAAGGCGGCCAAGCGCTTTACCATCGAGGCGCAGGCGGCGGCGCGGCTGGAGCATCCCAACGTGGTCCGGATCTTCGACTTCGATGTGGAGTGCGCGATCCCGTACATGGCCATGGAGTTCCTGCAGGGCGAGACCCTGGCTTCGGCCATCGAGCGTGGACCTCTGGCGTTCGATTGCCTGGCGGACATCATGCTGGCGGTGTGCGCGGGCGTACACGCCGCCCACCAGGCGGGCATCGTTCATCGCGACCTCAAGCCCAGCAACATCTACCTGTGTGGGAATTGGATGGGGCACGCGACCGCCCGTGTGCTCGATTTCGGCATCTCGAAGGTGGGGGGCATTTCCAGCAGCGGGCTCACCCAAACCGGGGACATCGTGGGAACGTCGCAGTACCTTTCGCCCGAGCAGGCGGCCGGGCTTCGTCACGTCACCGAGCACAGTGACCAGTATTCCCTCGGCGTGGTGATGTACGAATGCGTGACCCAGCAGACGCCCCAGCGGGGCGAGCCCATCTACAGCCTGCTCCGCAACGTGACCGAGGGGCGCCACCAGCCGCCGCGCGAGCTGCGCGCGGACTTGCCACCCGCCCTGGAATCCATCATCGAGCGCGCCATGAGCGTGCGGCCCAAGGATCGATTCCCCTCGGTGCACGACCTCGGCCGAGCCTTGTTTCCCTTGGCGTCCGAGGCCGTCCGACAGGAGTTCGACGGCTACTACCATCACACCGAATCCGCGGCGAAGTGGCCGGAAAGCCCAGGCTGGCGCGTCCAACGCACGGGCGCCGATGCGCGTGCCGCGGCGACCCAACCCTTGCCGCAAGAACCTGTCCCCACCTGGCAACAGCGCACGACGCACACCTCGGCAGGTGCGGGTAAGCGTCGCCGCCGCTCCTTGTCGACGCGCGGGACAGGTCCGCGGCGCTTGCGCCTCGTGCTCTATTCGATCGCCGTTGCCGCGGTTTTGGCCGTGGCCGCGCTGGTTGTGGTCGGCTTGGTGTTTCGGCGCTAACCGTCGCCCAAGGCCATCATTGTTTCTTGCATTCTCCGCTGGTGGGGGGCAGCTTACCGGCCGTGAAACCAACCGTCCTGTTGTTCGATGTCGACGGCACTTTGGTCACGACGTGCGGCGCCGGTCGACGCGCGATCGAGCGCGCCTTCGAGATGCGCCATGGAACGAAGGAGATCCTGAGCTTTTCCTTCGGGGGCATGACCGACAAGGCCATCGTGCGCAGTGCCCTCCTGGCGCTCGGCCGGCCATCCGTGCCCGAAAGCGAGTTGGAGCGCGAGATGGAGGACATGTTGCGCTTCTACATCGGTGTGCTCGCCGAGGAAGTCGCACGCACACGCATCCGCATTCACGACGGAATGGAGCGTGCGCTGGACCTGGCCGACGGGTGCAAGAACGTCGCGCTTGGCCTGGGCACGGGGAACATTCGCAAGGGGGCCGAGATCAAGCTCGGCTGCGTCGGCATCTATCACCGTTTCAGCTTCGGCGGCTTCGGCGACGATTCCATCGATCGACCGACGCTGCTCATGGCGGGCGCGCACCGGGGCGCGGACAAGCTGGGTTTTCCCATCGAGGACTGCCGCATCGTCGTCATCGGAGATACCCCCAAAGATATTGCCGGGGCCAAGGCCATCGGCGCCGAGTCCATCGCGGTCGCCACGGGCATGCACGACCTCGCCGAGCTCAAGCAGTGCGACCCGACGGCCGCCTTCGAGAACCTGGCCGATCCCCGCGCCGAGGCGGCTCTCTTCGGTCGCTAGGCGCTTGGCCTAGACCGGGACATTGAAGAGGATTCGGTCTCCGTCGACGATGGCCGGATAGGTCTTGAGCGGGCGCGGTGGTGGACCTTCGAGAACCTTGCCCGTCATGTCGAAGACGGCGGCGTGGCAGGGGCAGTCGATCTTGATGGTGTCGGGATCGTAGTTCAGGTCGCACCCCTCGTGCGGGCACTTGGCCTCGAAGGCATGGGCGCTGTTCTCGCCGTCGCGAACGAGCAGGAGCTCTTTGCCTCGAATGTTGGTGACCATCGAGCCGCCCACCTTTTCCAGCTTGGGGGCCTTGGAAAGCGGTACCGCAACCCAGCTCTTGCCCGCGGAAAACGCCGCCCTGGGCCAGGCCAGCAGGGCGACGGCGACAGCGGTCATGGTTCCGAAGAAACCTCGGCGCGAAGGCTGCGTCGGGGCGTCCTGCTTCGCCGACGATGCTGGCCTGTGCGAACAGCGACAATTCGACATGACTAGTACTCCCTCGTGATGTTGAAGCCGATGACCATCTTGTTCCACTGACGATCGGTGTTGGTCACGTAGCCATCGGCGGTGATGTATTGGGTATTGCCTACCACCAGGGCGAAGGTGTGGCGATAGGTGAAGAACTTCACGCCCGCCGAGAAGGCCGGGTTCTTCGAGCAGTAGCCCGCGACGCAGGAAACCAGCTCGCCGTCGAGCGCGACCGGGGCGGCGAGGCGTGCCTCGACGGCGATGGCGCCCGCGGCGGACCACTTCGTGTCCTGGTTGTATTTGGTATCGTTGGTCGAGTTCGAGTGGTAGAGCGCCCCGGCCGAAATCAGGATGCGGTTGATGAGGAGGCGGGTGGCGAAGATCTGGCCGAAGAAGCCGGAGGCGTCATCGGCGTTGGGCTGCGAGAACCACGTCACGCCTGCTCGTCCGGCAAGGTCGATGCCCATGTCCGCCTGGTGAAGGACCTGGTAACGCGCATCGAACTCGTAGGTGTCGGTGCGAGCCGGCGTGCCCGCGCGATACACGCCGACATCCAGGTTGTCGATCACTCCGTAGCGCAGGCCCAGTCCTACTTGCATGGGACCATCAAAGCCCAGAAAGTTGTTCCACATGTCCGTGAACGGCTGATTGCTGTCCTTGTTGTAAATGGGTACCCCGGACCGGTGATCGATGACGAAGTCAAATCCGCCCTTGCGCACCACGCGCGCTGTCGGCAGGGCCAGGATTCGGATCGGTTCGGGGAACGACTGGCCGTACCAGCCAGCCGCGGGATCCTGGGCTTCGTTCAGATCCACGACTTCGTTCAAGACCTCGATCTCATCTTCCGGGGGCTTGGCCATCGGAGGCGGCGCGGGAGCGGGTGCCGCCACGGGCGCCGGTGTCGCCGCGGGTGCCGGTGCGGGGGCGGCAGGGGTTGGCGCTGGGGCTTCGCCGGACTTGGGCGTGCCCGCAGGTACCTCGGCGGACGCAGGGGCCGTGGCGGCAGGCTGAGTCTTTTCGGTGGAGCCCTCGGTCGAGGGCTGCGCGCCAAGGGTCAGGGATAGAAAGAGGAGAGCGATGTTTGTCATTTTTTGACCTGGTTGACCTAGTTGTTGGGCGAGCCCGCGTTGACCCAGTCCTGCAAACTCTTCAAATTGGCAGCGGATACCGTCCCGCTGGGAGGCATCGTTCCGTCCTTGATCGCGCTGATGGAGGCAGCGGCATTGGACTTCACGCCGGCATAGGTGTCGAGGTCGACACCCCACGGATTTCCGGCGGCATGACAACTGGAGGACGTGGCACAGCTGGCGGCCATGATGGGCGCGATGGTCTTCGAATAGCTGACCGTCGCGGTCGTGCTTCCGCCCGCTCCACCAGTACCGCCCGCCGTGCCTCCGGCACCCGTGCCGCCGGCACCCGCGCCGCCGTCGATGGCTATCCCTGCTTCGGATTCACCGCTGTCGATGCTGCCGGCGTCGATGGTTTCGATGGTCCCGCCCTCGCCGGTGGCTCCGCCTTCGCCGGTAGCCCCGCCGGCCGGCGCTCCGCCGCTCGAGGTCGGGGCATTTCCCTTGGGGTTCAATTTGTCGCCACAAGCGACCATCGAGAAGGCAACGAACGATCCAACCATGACGACGAATCCAAAACGTAACATGAAAGCTCCTTTTTCTACGGCCGATGCCCGGAAGACGGCGAATAGTTTCCACAATGAAGCCGTTGGATGCAAGCGGATGATGCAGAAGTTTATCGACCGGCCCGCGGCGAGCTCTACTCCATGGGCTCGGTTCGCACCATAACGCGGCCCAGATTCGGCACCTGGCTGCGTAGCGCGCGTTCGATCTTCTCGGTGAAATCGTGGGCGTCCCTGATCGAGGTCGACCCGGGCAGGGCGCAGCGGAAGGAAAGTGCAAATTCAGACCCCGAACGCCTTATTTCGATATTTTGATGCGTGATGCCTCGTGCGGAGAGCTCGGGGATGCAGGCCAGCGCTTGGCGAAGCTGCGCGGCCTCCTCTGGCGTGGCCAGGGTCGTGGCGCGCACCCCGCCCGCGGGCTCGACATGGGTGACGACTCGCGCCAGGCGCGGGGTGGTTCTGCGCAGCTCTTCCTCGATCTCCACCGTCCGCCGATGGGCCTGCGACAAGGGCAACTCGGCGTGCATCTCCAGGTGCATTTCGAGCACGAGCTGGGCGTCCTCTTCGTAGACGAGAAGATTGTGGGCGGCGGCGTCGTGTGAGGCCGCGACACGGCGGGCGGCTGTGAGCAAGTCTTCGCCCGAGCCTTCCGCGGGCTCGACATGCACGACGATATCGGCCTTGGGCAGCTCGCGCTTGATGGCCGCCTCGGCGCCACACGCGATTCTCGTGGCTACGTTGCAGGGACTCGCCCCGGTCCACCACCAAGGTCAAGTCGACGAAGACCTCGGGACCGCTGCGCCGCACGCGAACCTGCCTGACTTCGCGTACGCCGACGACATGGGCCAAGCCTGCGATCCGCGCGGCCAGGTCCGATGGTACGGTGTCGAGGAGGTCGTTGACGGATTTCTTCCCGAGCTTCGCGCTCACGAGCACCACGACCAGGGCCACGCCGAGGGCGGCCACAGCATCCGCCTTGGCCAGCCATGGAATCTCGAACGCGTGCGCCACCAGGACGCCGCCGAGACCGAGCAAGACCACCAGGGACGACCAGATATCCGTCGCAAAGTGCAGGGCGTCCGCTTCCAGGGCCTGGCTGTCGTGTTTCTTGGCCACGCGCAAGAGCGCTCGCGAGCGAGAATAGTCCACGGCGATGGAGAGAACGACCACCAGGAAAGACCACAGGTTGGCGTCCACGTGGACCTGGGCGCGAAAGAACAGGCGTGCGATCCCCTCTTTGATGATCCATGCGCTGGTCGCCAGCAGCAGCAAGGTTTCGAACAGCGCGGACAGGTTCTCGATCTTGCCGTGCCCGTAAGCATGCTCCTTGTCCGCAGGGCGGCTGCTGGCCCGCACCGCCCACAGGGTGACGAGCGCCGCCACCAAGTCGAGCCCCGAGTGGAGCGCCTCGGCAAGGATGCCCAGGCTTCCCGTCCAGAAACCCACGACGACCTTGGTCCCGGTCAGGAGCAACGCGGCCAGCACCGAGACGAGAGCCACGCGGCTTTTCTCGGCGCCAGCGCTACCCCGATGGGCGAAATGGTCGTGCGAGCCGTGATTCTGGTCGAGCATCGAGAGTCCGGGGCGACTATACCGCATGGAGCCGACATTCCCGATGGCGTTTTCCGGGTCGAAAATGGTTGCGCGATGGGCGCGATGGATATACTGACCTCGGTGCGGGTAGAGGCGGGTAGGGGTCCAGATTGTCACGATTCTGTGAGCTCGCGAGGCGTGAATCCAGGTTACCGAGTGGCTTATGCGAAATCCCTTCTCGCTACCATCCATTCTTCCCAAGCGTCTGGTACAGCCGGGCCGTGCCGCCGTGGCGGCTGGGATCGCCGCGCGGCTGATCGAGGCTTCGGCGGCGGACAACGAGGCCCTTTTCACGACGCATGCCACCTCGGCGAGCGGGCTTTCCGCCGAGGAGGCGGAGCAGCGGCTGGAGCAGCACGGCCAGAATGCGGTCGCGCAAGAGGAAGGCCACAGCTGGCGCGACCTGCTCTTCATGGCAGTGCTCAACCCGCTGGTCATCTTGCTGTCGCTCCTTGCCATACTCTCGGCTGCCACCGGCGATCTGCGCGCTGCCATCGTCATGTTGCTGATGGTCGTCTTGGGCGTGGCCTTGCGGTTCGTCCAGGAGGCGCGCGCGGATACTGCGGCGGCCAAGCTCAAAGCCATGATTCGGGTCACCGCGACCGTGGTCCGCGACGGCGTGGCGCGAGAGATCGCGCTGGCCGAGCTGGTCCCGGGCGACATCGTCAAGCTGGCGGCGGGAGACATGATCCCGGCCGACGTGCGCCTGCTTTCCTGCAAGGACTTGTTCATCATCCAGGCCAGCCTGACCGGCGAATCCATGCCGGTGGAGAAGTTCGACGCCAAGGAGGCCACCGCCGCCGGCTCGCCGCTGGAGCTCAAGAACATCTGCTTCCTCGGCACCAGCGTCGAGAGCGGAACCGCGACCGCGGTGGTGGTCGGCACCGGCGCCAACACCTACCTCGGCAGCATCGCCAAGGCCATCTCCGGCCAGCGCGTGCAAACCAGCTTCGACAAGGGCGTCAGCCGTTTCACTTGGCTCATGATCCGGTTCATGGTCGTGATGGTCCCGCTGGTGTTCCTCATCAACGGGTTCTCGCGGCACAACTGGCACGAGGCCTTCTTCTTCGCGCTGGCCGTGGCCGTGGGCATGACGCCGGAGATGCTGCCCATGATCGTGACGGTGTGTCTGTCCAAGGGCGCCATCGCGATGGCGAAAAAGAAGGTCATCGTCAAACGTCTCAACTCCATCCAGAACCTGGGTGCCATGGACGTCCTGTGCACGGACAAGACCGGCACTTTGACCATGGACCGGGTGGTGCTGGAAAAACACTGCGACGTCCAACTCGACGAGGACGACGATGTCCTCATGCTGGCCTATCTCAACAGCCACTTCCAGACCGGTCTCAAGAACGTCCTCGATCGCGCCGTGCTGGCCCACAAGAAGGAGATCCACGATCAGTTCAAGGTCCCGGGCCACAACAAGGTCGACGAGATCCCTTTCGATTTCGCCCGGCGCCTCATGTCGGTCATCGTCGAGACGCCCGAGGGCAAGACCCGTCTCATCTGCAAGGGCGCGCCGGAGGAGGTCTTCACGCGCTGCACGGATTTCGAGTACGACGGCGAAATCCTGCCCATGGAGGCCGTCCTCATCGAGGATCTGCGCGAAGAGTACCGACGCTTGTCGGCCGATGGCTTTCGCGTGTTGGCCATCGCCTATCGCGATCTGGACCGCAAGTCGGCCTACGCGAAATCGGACGAATGCGACCTGGTTTTGCGCGGCTACATCGCCTTCTTCGATCCGCCCAAGGACACCACGTCGCCGGCGATCGCGGCCTTGCGCGAACATGGTGTCACGGTCAAGGTGCTGACCGGCGACAACGAGCTGGTCAGCAAGAAGATCTGCCACGAGGTCGACATCCCCACCGAACACGTGCTCTTGGGCAATCAGATCGAGGGCATGTCCGACGCCGACCTGGCCGGCGTGGTCGAGCGCACCACCCTGTTCGCGCGCCTGGCGCCCGCCCACAAACACCGCATCATCCTGGCCCTGCAAAGCAAGGGGCACGTGGTGGGGTTCCTGGGCGACGGCATCAACGATGCCCCCGGTCTGCGCGCCGCAGACGTGGGAATCTCCGTCGATTCGGCGGTCGACATCGCCAAGGAATCCGCCGACCTCGTGCTCTTGGAAAAGAGCCTGCTCGTGCTCGGCGACGGCGTGCTGGAGGGCCGCAAGGTCTTCACCAACATCCTCAAGTACATCCGCATGGGCGCCAGCTCCAGCTTCGGCAACATGCTTTCGGTCGTGGGCGCCAGCGCCTTTTTGCCCTTCGTGCCCATGGCGCCCATCCAGATCCTGACCAACAACCTGCTCTACGACTTCTCGCAGGTGCCGATTCCCGCCGACAACGTCGATCCCGAACAGACCACGCGGCCGCGGCCGTGGTCGATGAACGACATCACCAAATTCATTCTGCTTATCGGGCCGTGCAGCTCGGTGTTCGATTACACCACGTATCTACTCATGTATTTCGTGTTCGGAGCCAACAGTCCCGCGCATGCATCGCTGTTCCAGACCGGGTGGTTCGTCGAGTCCTTGATCACGCAGACGCTCATCATCCACGTGATCCGCACCAACAAGCTTCCGCTCCTACAAAGCCGCGCCAGTTGGCCCATGAGCCTGACCACGCTGCTCGTGATGGCCACCGGTCTCTACCTGCCGTTCTCGCCCATCGCCGGGGCGTTGGGGTTCACGCCGCTGCCGGGATTGTACTGGCCGTTCCTCTTCGTCACCGTCATCTGCTACGTGGCGCTGACCCAGGCGGTGAAGACCTGGCTGCTCAAGAAGGCCTGGACCTAGCTCAACCCAGGCTGCTGATTCCCAGCGTGCCTGCCGCGTTGCAAACGACCCGCAAGCGATCGCCCCGGTGCAGGCGTCCCGCGACGATCTCGCTGGCCAAGGGGCCCTCCACCAGCCGCTCGAAGGCGCGCCGAAGCGGACGGGCGCCAAGGCTACGGTCGGTTTCCAGGCGCAAGACCTGCGCGATCACGCTGTCGTCGATGGCGAAGCTGATGCCACGCTCGGCCTGCAGACGCTGGCTCGAATCGCGGGCGATGCGTGCCACGACGGCGGTCAGCTCGCCTTCGGAAAGCGGGCCATAGCACAGCACTTCGTCGATGCGATTCCACAGCTCGGGGGGCAACCGACTGCGAGCCAAGGCCAGGATGGTATTGGCCGCGGGGGTACGGGCGCGGCGGTAGCACTCGCTGCCGAGGTTGGAGGTCATGACCACCGCCGCGGAGGAAAAGTCGACCGTGCGCCCACGCCCGTCGGTAAGCCTGCCGTCCTCGAGAATCTGCAAGAGCAAGAGCAGGACCTCCCGGTTGGCCTTCTCCAGCTCGTCGAGCAACACCACGGCGGCCGGACGCCGCCGGATTGCCTCGGTCAGCTGGCCGCCGTCCTCGTGGGCGACGTAGCCGGGGGGGGACCCGATGAGTCGCGCGATGGAATGGGCTTCGCTGTACTCGGACAGGTCGATGCGCACCAAGGCCGATTCGCCGTCGAAAAGCGCGTCGGCAATCGCCCGCGCCGTCTCGGTCTTGCCCACCCCGGTCGGTCCCAGAAGGAGCAAGGACGCCAACGGCTTGCGCCCGCGAAATCCGGCGTAACTACGGCGCAAGACCGAGGCAATCTTGGTCCGCGCCTCGATGTGCCCCACCACGCGGTCGGCGAGACGCTCTTCCAGCGTGCGAAAGCGGTCGTCGTCATCGCGCAAAAGTTGGCCGGCGGGCACGCCCGATGCGTCCGCCACCACGGCGGCGATGGCGCGCGCCGACACTTCGACCTCGGACAGGCGCTGGGCGCGTGCCAGCGCGACCTCGGCGATGGCAAGGGCTCGCCCTGGCTGCGCGCGCTCGCAAGGATAGCGAGGAGAAAGGCGCAGTAGCGTCAGCGCCACATCGGGGGCAAATGCGACGCCACTTTCGCCCGCCAGGGCGTCGAGCCCGGTCTCGATCATTTCGCGCAGCATGGTGGGATCGGGGGTGGCAAGCACGACGGTTTCCAGCGCATGACCCAGATCGGGGCTGCCAAGATCGATGCGGCGCAGGTCGGCGGGCGTCAGACAGAGGAGCCAGCGCCTGCCCGCGGCTGCGCATGCCAGCAACTGCAACACACCATCGCCACCTTCTGGGCCAAGCCAGGACGCGCCTTCCAGGACGACGGGCACATCGCCTGGAGCGCGGCGATGAAGGCTTTGCAGCAGAGCGCCCGCGGAAGGTGGCGCCCCAAGGTCGCCGGAGGGGAACACGGGAGGCTGGAGGCTGGAGGCCGCCAGGGCCGAGAGAAGGGCCGACCGCCCCGACCCTGGATCTCCCACGATGGCGAGCACGCGGGAGGTCTTCGCCTGTAAGAGATCGAGCAGCCGGCCCAGCTCGCGCTCGCGATATAGAACCGGGACGCGCGGAGGATCGAGCGGCAGGAGAGCCCATTGCGCGCTCGAATCGGAGCTGGCGACCGACTGACCCTGCCCGGACGGTTGCGCCTCCGCGGTTGGCACCACGTCGAGCGCGGGTAGCGGGGCTTGACTCGGTGAGATCTCTTCCGGTTCGCGCACCAGTCTGCGCTCGTGCAAGCCGCTCGGCCCGGTCAGCATGCGCATGACCACCCCGCGCAATTTGGCGGGATCGACACCCGCCAAGCGCAAAGTCTCGGCCGCAGCACCGCCCCCGCGTAAGAGCGCGAGGAGCAAGTGGAGCGAGGTCGTTTGCTCCGCCGCGAGCCCGAGGGCGATCTCCTGGCTGGCCTCCGCGATGGCCACCGGATCCACGCCGTGATCGGGACGGACCTTGGCGGCCAGGAGCGCGATCGCCGTCGGGGTGACGCCACGCTCGGCAAGCAGGCGAGCCGCCGCGCCGCCCGCGTGAAGCATGCCGAGTAGGACATCGACGCTCGTGAACCCACGCCCGGCCACCCCGGCCAATCTTCGCGCTTCGCCCACCGCCGCCTGGAAATCGGCGCTGCCAGGGCAAACCGATCCATCCGCAAGCGCGGCCGGCGGTGCGTCCTTGGCCTTCAAAGCGCGCGACATCAAAGAACAAGCTAGCAGGGCAGGGCCAGCCGTCAAAAAAGCCCTGTTCTTCCTGCCCAAAAAGCGGCTAGATTTGATCCCACAACAACCAATCACACGAGGGTATCGATGTTGAAGTTCAATCGTGTTTCGGCGGTCATCCTTGGAACGATGCTGGTCTCTTCGGTAGCGCTGGCGGCAAAACCGGAGGATGTCTTCAAGGGCAGAATCATCATCACCGAAAACCGTCTGCCGACGCATTTCTCTTCCGAGGGCGCGTTCGTCCAGGCCATCCACCGTGCCTCGATCGACAAGGTGTGGCCCAAGGAAGAGAAGGGCAACGACGTCGCGGTGTGGAAATTCGAATACATCGCCTTCTTTGCGCGGCCGCTAAACGACAACGAAATCACGGTCAAGTTCTGGGAGGTCGGTGGCGGATCGCAGAAGTACGTGGCTGGCGACGAGCAGTACACGCGCGAGCGCGGGAGTCGCATTTTCTCGGCCAGCATCACCGTGGCCAAGCCGGAATTCGACACCAACAAACAGTACCTCATGACCATCGAGTCCGGCACGCGGGTCCTGGCGCAGACCAAATTCTGGTTGCGCGGAAAGGGCCCGAAGTACACCGGTAAGGTCGAATTCAGCGACGAAGAAGCCAAGCAGAAGTAGCGCAAGCAGAAGCAGCGCCGGAGCCCGACGACGACGGCCTTCCAGCGCCACGCTCGAGGTTCAAGCCCGGACCGCCGCGATGGCGCCCGTCGATGGCGCCTGAAGGCTGTGCTGGCCTGTGCTGGCTGGATAGATGGTAAGAAAACTGTGTGTCAAGGTCCATTTGCGATGTACGATCGTCGGAGCCGGAACACAGGAGTCCGGATCGGAAAGAGGAACACGTGGAAACCCCCAAACGAACCCTGACGATCGCCTTCTTGGGCATGCTTTCCCTGCTCGGGTGCAAAGGCGGAGATGGCCAGAGCTCACCAGTCGACTCAATGAGGCCAACGACAAAGTCGTGGCATGCAAGAATGACCTGAACGACCTCAAGGCCCAGAACGCCGAGCTCAAGCAGAAGCTCGCGCAAGCCATGGCCAACCCGGCGCGGGTGCAGCTCACGGATCCGGATATCCTCAATCTCATCGCCGAAATCAAAGGGAAGCAGGGCGGCGCCGATGGCGACATCGTGCTGGGGAAAGGGGATCTCAATCCGAAGGACGCCAGCCGCGTGGTCAGGCAAGGCGCACAGGCGTTGCAGAAGTGCTACGAGCGTGCACTCAAGAAGAATTCGGCGCTGCAGACGCAGTCCGGCCTCGGCGTGATGCTCGAGATCACGGTGAAGCCCACCGGAATCGTACAGGCGATGACCCTGTCTCCCCACGTGGACAACGAGCTGACCGAATGCGTTCGTACCACGGTGGCGCGGTGGAAGTTCCCGCCCTTTGCCGGCGAGTCCGTGGTGGTTACACAGAAGCTCACGCTCACGCCGAAGACCTAGATTTGGAGCTACCGATCTCTCCGCGGCGCGCGGGGCGATGAGAATACCGAGCGGCTGCGCTCGCTTGCCAGCGGAGCAGGACCCGTGCCCGCGAGCAGCCCTGCTGCTCGCGCAAGGCCCTAGAAGTATCCTCACCGTTCGAATAGGGACAGCACGAGTCTACTTTTCGTGATCGTGATGAAGCTGCGCGGTCGATCGCTCGGTGCAGACCGGACCGACTCCACGAATCGCCTGACACAGCTTGATGTAGCGTGCTTCGACCGGCCGATCGGCGGTGCGCGGGCGCTTTCCGGGATCGATGACCGTCAAGCGCATCGATGTCAGCTCGCTGGTGTCCATGTTCATGAGGCGCGAAAGCGCGTAGTACAGAACCGCGATGCGATGGGGATAGTGGCGAGCCGGCCCGCGATCGATGTAGCGCGGACCGTGATTGTAGTGGGCCCAATAGGCATGCGTCTTGTGCGTACAGGGCACGTGCTTCAGCTTGGTCCGCAGCACGCCGTGGCTATCGCGCAATCGAATCGTCACGTCGGTAATACCGCCGCCGTCGCGCCAATGCGCGAGCTCGCGCGCGCCGATGTCGATGTTGGTCACCGGATCCATGACTTCCGACCAGGCCATTCCGCGCACGTTTCCATTCGTGCAGTGGCCGTGCTTGTCGACGATGCAGCGGATCCCCATGAGCCCGCCATCTTTCGCATACAGGCGGCCCGACTTCAGTGTGATGCGAAAGGCTTTCTCGTTCATATCGCTCTCGTTGATCATCACGGCGAGAATCAGCGACGGAGAAAGCGCGTACCGCTTCGATGAATCGAGAACCGCGTTCGCGATCTGGCTGCAATACTCCGGCCTCCACGCCGGCGTTCGCCAGCGCACGCGATCCTTCACTTCGCAGATCGTGGTCGCGAGGCAGGACGCGCTGGGGCTGTCGCTAGCCGAAACGGTCGCGGTTGTGGCGCCGGTCTTGCTTCCCGCTGCGGCGCCTGGCTCCGCGTCATGGGAAGGGATGGCGAACGGAATCGCCATCAAGCCTGCGAACGCGGCGATGGCATGCGTAACCGAAGTCTGACCGAAGGCTTGAAGCACTCAGAATCCTTGAAGAACCAGGTAACAGTGGCTGCGTCGGCGGGGCCGCCGGTATCTCTACACCGGTCCGCCAACGGCGAGGCCCGGAGGGAATTTGATTCGGTCGGAAAAATATCTTTACTTTGCCATCGGCCTTCAGTCAACCACAAAAGTGTTTTCCGCGTGGCATGCCGAGATCGATTCTCCTATGGTCATTCGCCAAGCGACAGTCGATCGCGAGCAGATTACGAGCAGATCCATGAAGAGAATCGTCGATGTATTTGTTCCACTCGACGCCAGCGATGAATCTCTCGCGGCGCTGATTTCGCGCACACTCGGAATTCCGCGCGAACAATTGCATGGCGTGCGCCTGCTTCGTCGATCGCTCGATGCGCGCAAGGCACATGCACTCGGCCATCGTCTGCGCGTGGAAATTCTCGACGAGAATGAACCATCGAATCGTGCGCCGGCCCCGGCATCGCCTCGGTGGCCGGCCTCGGTACCGCGTCCGAACATCGTCATCGTGGGCTCGGGGCCTGCAGGCGCGTGGGCCTCGCTTCGTCTCGCGGAAGCCGGTCTTCCGTCGACGATTCTCGAACGCGGCAAGCCCGTGCAGCCGCGACGCCATGATCTCGCGGGCGTGCAGCGCGGTCGACTCGATACCAATTCGAACTATTGTTTTGGCGAAGGCGGCGCCGGCACCTACTCGGATGGAAAGCTCTACACGCGCACCAAGGATCGCCACTCGGTGGATCGCGTGCTCGCCGATCTCGTTCGTTTCGGCGCGAATCCCGACATCGCCGTGGAATCGCGCCCGCACGTGGGATCGAACAAACTGCCGAAGGTGCTTTCGGCACTGCGAGAATTCTTGGAGAGCCGAGGCGTGCATTACAGGTTCTCGTCCGCGTTGCTGGATGTCGCCGTCTCCGAGGGGAAAATCCGCGCCGTACGTACCAGCGACGGCGAGGAACTGCCTGCGGACATCATCGTTCTCGCTTGCGGGCATTCGGCGCGCGACGTGTATCGCTGGGCAGCCGGTGCCGGCATCGCGCTCGAACGCAAGGGCAGCGCGGTCGGCGTGCGACTCGAACACCCCCAGGCTGTGATCAATCGCATCCAATACGGCAAGGCTGCGGACGACGAGCGCTTGCCGCCTGCCTTCTACGAGGTCAGCGCCACCGCTGCGGATCGGGGGGTCTATAGCTTCTGCATGTGCCCCGGTGGGTTCATTGTGCCGGCGGCCACCGAAGCCGACGGCGTGGTGGTCAATGGTATGAGCCTTTCGCGTCGGGATTCGCCCTACGCCAACGCGGCCATCGTCGTTTCGTTGCACCCGGAGGACTACGGCGAGGCGTCGCTCGGACCGCTGGCAGGTATCGAATTCCAGCGTCGCATCGAGCGCGCGGCCTTTGCCGCGGGTGGCGGGGCCTTCCGGGCACCGGCCCAGCGTCTCACGGATTTTCTCTCGCACAGATCGAGCTCGTCATTGCCTGCGACGAGCTACCACCCTGGCGCGGTTTCCGGCCGCATGGATGAAATCTTCCCCGCCTTCGTGACGGATTCGCTGCGCGCGGGATTGGAGGGCATGACCCGACGGCTGCGCGGATTTCTGCACGGCGACGCCGTGCTCGTGGCCGCGGAGACACGAACCAGCGCACCGGTTCGGATCGTGCGCGACCCCGTCACGCTTCAGTCGCCGTCGTTGTCCGGGCTCTACCCCACGGGCGAAGGTGCGGGCTATGCCGGCGGTATCGTCAGCGCCGCCATCGACGGCACGCGGGTGGCGCAGGCCATCCTGGCGCGCGCGAAGTAGGGCAGCGCTACGGTCGGAAAGGGTCGTCCTTGATGTCGGGAGAGGGTGTGCCTTCCTCTCGGTCTGCGCCTGCATCCTCGCCCTCTTCCATCGCTTCCATCTCTGCGCCGGCGGGCAAGATCGAACCATCGAGGTAGCGCAAGAACATGTCGAGGAACGAGGCCTCCTTTTCGGACAGGCCGTCGAACATCGCTCCGATCTGGTAGGCGCCGGCGATGGCCGTGCACCACACCACCCGCGCGCGCAAGGGTAGGGGCTCGGAGGAGGAGCTCGGCCCCAGCAGGAGCACGAGCTCGATGCCGAGGCTCGCGCCGAATCCCAAGTCCTCGCCGGTAACCAGGCAGATGCCCGAACGGGACAGATCTCGCGTTCGCGCAACCAGCCTTCGGCCGTTCACGGTGGTGACGTTGGCTTGAACGTCGACGGTGAAGCGCGGGTGGCGGCGAAGATTCTCGTTGGGGTCGTGCATCGGTCTACTATCTTGCTCCTATCTTGCTCCGATTTTGCTCCTACTTGCCGGACACGCAGCTGGCAAAGGCTCCCCCCGACATTGCATTGAGCTCGGCCTCGATCTCGGTTGCGCGCAGGTGATGACGGACGTTGTCACCGCGTCCATCGGACATGTCGAGTACCAGACCCCGCCGCTCGAAGTAGAGCCGGTTCATGGTCGTTTCGATATCCCGTCTCAGGTCGGCCATGTGGATTGCTTGGTTCTGCGCCGCGAGCTCCTCGGGTGAAAACACCAGTCTTCCCAGGTCCCAGGTGGCTCGCGCCTCATATCGTATGTCATTTACAGTGTCGATCCCAAGCGGGGAAGTGAGCGCGGTCGACGAGCTGTTGACATCGATCGACTCGCTGCGGCCATAGCGCCGCGAAACGAGCACGCGCAGCTCGGGCAACCACGCGGCGTGGCCTGCACGCGTCACGTAGGAACGCGCCCGTTCGGGTTCCGACATGACGAGCTCCACGGCTTTGCGCCTAGCCAGCGTCAGACAACTCTCGTCCGGATCGCGCAGGTCCACAACGCGCTCTGCGCGGCGTGGACGGGCGGGCGGCTCCTCGGGCTCGGATTCGGCAACCTCGGGTAGCGCCGCGGACAAGATGGGAACGGAGCGGCCACCCAAGGGGAAAGCCGCGGAGGCCAACGCCTCCAACTGACGACCGCCCGGGGCGAAGGTCGCGGCCGTGCGCACCGACACCTTGGGCATCGGCATCCAAGTAAGCCACGAGGATGGCCGCGAGCCGGATTCACGACCCATGCGCGCCCGCCGGTCGCCTGGGCGCTTGGTTGGCAAAGGCGCGACGCCATCAGCCGAGGCGTAGAGGCCGTCAGGCGTGGCCAGCCACAAATGGTGGGCGGAGGCAGCCACATCAGTCGGTGCCATGTCCGCGGGGACGGCGATGGCTTCCCAGTGCCGGCCTTGGTCCGTCGATGCCAGAAGCTTGGGGCCCAGCGCCAGCCATGGCATGGCCCGTCCTTCCGGGCAGTACAGGCGCTGCGCCGGGATTCCGTGGGCACGCGTTTCCGCTCGGCCGTCGGACGAAAACACCAACACCGAATCGGCCAGCAGGGCGACCAGGTCTTCACCGCAAAAGGAAAGGTCGGCGACGGCGTTCGCGGGGGCCAGGTTGCGCGGGCTGTCCGAATCGATGGCCCCCCAGATTCCCGACGAGGTGACCCAGGCCAATCGCCGTCCATCTTTGGATAAGGCGACTTTGCTCACCGGCGAGGGAAGCTCGATGAAACGACTGGGACTGGCCGGCGTCGCAAGCAGGGCTAGGTTGCTTCCACGGGATGCAAGCAGGCTCTCGCCCGCGGCGGCCCACGGCGCTCCCCAGCCCTCGTGGCCCGATTCGCGCACGGACCTGCCATCCGCGCCCACCTGAAAGAGCCCGAACGCGCCGGCCATCCAGATCTTGCTGGCGCTCGCGGCCAGAGCCGGCGGCGAAACGGGAAGCTCGGGCGATCGCGCGGCGAGACCGGACGGGCGCCGTTGCGAGAGTCTCTGTTCGTCGTAGAGCAATTCGTCGGCGAAGTCGGTGTCGCGATCGATCTCCGCGACATCGAGCAGATCCAACATGTGCTCGGCTTCCTCCTTGGCAGAGCGCGAGCCGGCGAGCCCGCGGTGGGCGTTGGGCTCGGCCCCGGCCATGCGCCCGATCAGGCTGCCATCTTCGCGCAGAATGAACACCGTGCCTTTGCGAATCACGGCGATGTGCTCGCCAGCGGCGACCACGCGGTCGATCGGACCAGGCAGCACCGGAATGAAGTCCGCCCTCGCCGAGAAGGGGAGACTGAGAAGACAGAAGGTCGCGGTCATGGATGGACGCATACGCCGATCAGGAGCAACCTGCGTGCCTGCGCAAATCCGCGATCTTCCGATGGGGCTCGTCTGTACCCCGGACGACCCGGCCTGATTTCGGACGCTCGTCCGGTCCGCGGCCGACCTACCGTCAGGTGGTCGCGCTCCGTTGCTCGGGCACGTCCGGCGGAACGGCGATTCGTGCGGGGCAAAAGGGATTCGTCCCGAGAACCAGTGCGGCGACTGTCGCGGCAATCTCCCAGCGAAAAAGCTCGGCGCCCATCTCGTAGCGATCGCGCACGGCAATCTGAATGTAAGGCTGTCCCGCCAAGTGCATGGCCTCCATCTTCTCGGAGGGAATGGCGGGGCCATCGTCGTCGGCCTGCAGGTGCACGAAGACGCGATCCGGCGGATAGCTTGGCAGCAGGGGCTCGGACCACGTGGCAACGATCCGACCGGCACTCGCAAGCGACAGCACCCGGGCGATCCACGGACCAAGCGGGCGCAGGGACGCGGAAGGCAGCAGGGCCAGCTTGTTCCGGCCATGCTTGGCCAAGGAGCCAAGAAGAACGCCCAAGCTGGCGCCCGGGTTGTCTTCGATCCGATCGCCGCGACAAGCTTCGACCATGGCCCTGGTTCGCGTCAGCAGACGCCCTGGGTCGAGTCCGAGCAGGACCGCGGGCACCAAGCCCTCGAACCCAAGCACGGAGAAGACTTCCCCGATTTCCGGTGCGCCCTGGAACACCTTGCGATAGTGGTGCGCCTCGGCGACCTGTACCAGAGGCGACCCTGCGCAGGTGATGGCGGCGAAGTGGGCACCTGCGCGCTTGACGTCGCCGGCGCAGATATCGAGCATGGTCGTCCACAGTCGCTCCTCCGGGACCTCGAAGACCTTGCCCGTGCCTGGTCCGGCGATTGCGACGATCAGCGCGGCGTCGAGCAGGATGGAGTCTTCCAGCGCGGCCAACGCCGCGGGTTCGGTGGCGCCCAGCACGTGCAGACGCAACGCACCCGAGCTCGCCCCCCAGAATCGAGCGACCTCGGCGACAGGCGAGGCCTCCGCATCCTCGACCATCAAGACGAGATCGCGGAAACGTGCCTGTCGGATCTCCGAGGCGAAGCACGTCAGCTCGGGTAACCTTTCCGTCATTTCGGCGGGCAACGATACCCAAGCCAGCGCGGACTCGATGGCTGGCTGGTCCTTGGGTTCGCTCGAAAACAGCGCAGGATCCCGGTGGAAGATACGCGCGGGCACACCCAGGGACGCCAGCGCCAAGCGCTCTCCCTCGGTCATGAACGCAACCGCGGACGCGGTTTCGATGGCCGCCACCTTGGCGATGCGGCGAGCGTGACGTCCCCCCGCGAAGCCAGTGCTAAGCCAGGTGTCCACGATGTCGTAGGCCTCGCTCTCGGAGAGGAACCGGCCCCCCAGGCAGAGCACGTTGGCATCGTTGTCGAAGCGCGACAGCCGAGCCGCCTCCACGGTGGCGGGCACGACGGCGCGAATGCCCCGAACCTTGCCCGCGGCGGTGGCCATGCCCTGACCCGTGGCGCACACCAGAATCCCGAGCGATCCCGTGACGCCGCGCACGGCGTTGGCGACCGAGTACGCGAACTCGGGGTAGTCGCACGCGGCCTCCGAATCGGTTCCGAGGTCTACGACCTCGCGCCCCTGCGAGCGCAAGCGTTCGAGCAATCTCTTGCGTAGACTGAAACCCGCATGATCGCTCCCCACGTAGACTCTCACGGCGTCCTGCTCTCCCTCCCTGTGCCAGCATGAAGATAGCCACCTGGAACGTCAACTCCATTCGCAAGCGTCTCGATCGCCTTATTCCGTGGCTCGCCGAGCATCGTCCCGATGTCCTGTGCATGCAGGAAACCAAGGTGGAGGACGAAGCATTCCCGCGAACCGAGATTGAAGCCGCCGGATACCAGGTTCTTTGCCACGGGCAGAAAACCTACAATGGCGTGGCGCTTCTGACGCGCGAGCCGGCCCGCGACCCGGTGCGAGGGTTCGGGGACGCCGCGCAGGATCCGCAGGCGCGCTTTCTCGTGGCAGACGTTGGCCATGTCAGGGTCGGTTCCGTGTATGTGCCCAATGGCCAGGCGGTCGGATCGGAAAAGTTTCGTTACAAGCTCGATTGGCTTGCGCGCTGGCGCAAGTGGCTCGACGAGCACGCCGATCGGGGCGCCGAAATGGCGCTCTGCGGGGACTTGAATGTGGCGCCCGAAGACCGGGACGTCTACGATCCGGAAGGCTGGAAGGATCAGGTGCTGTGTCACCCCGACGAACGAGCTGCGTTGTCCGAAGTGTGCCGTTTCGGCTTGGTAGACGCGTTCCGCCTGCACCATCCCGAGGCGGGCGTCTACAGCTGGTGGGACTATCGCCAGCTCAGTTTTCCCAGGAACTGCGGGCTTCGCATCGACATGATTCTATGCACGCCCGCGTTGGCAACCCGCCTTGTCCACGTGGCGATCGACCGAAATGCCCGCAAAGGAAAGGATCCGTCTGATCATGCACCTGTCATCGCCGAGTTCAAGTAACACTTGAAGTCTAAGACCGAGCGCTGGAGCGCCGCCTAGAACCAGTGGCGAAAGCAGTAGGCCAGGCGTTGGAGAATGCGCGAGAGCAGCGAGCGCTTGCGAAAAGAGGCCCAGTGGATTTCCTGGCTCGAGGCCATGTCCGCCTCCAGCATGGCCGCGACCTGGGCGTTGTGCTCGCGTCCGAGCGCGTTCACGACCAGCTCGAGGTTGTAGACCAGCGAGCGATGGTCGATGTTGTAGCTGCCGAGCGAGACGAATCCATCGTCCACCAGCAGGGCCTTGGTGTGCACCATGGGATGGTGCTCGAAGATGCGCACCCCGGCCGGCAAGAGGCGGCTGAAGGTTGCCCGGGAGGCGAGATCCACGGATTGGGTGTCGCTGTGCTTGGGCACCAGGATGCGCACGTCGATGCCCCGTCTGGCTGCGTGGGCCAGGCCGCGCAGGAACCCGAGGTCTGGCACGAAGTACGGGCTGGCGAGGTAGACCCGGCTGAGGCTGGCGCGGATCGCATGCAGGGCGGCGCGCCGGATGGCGAAACGGTCGACGACCTCCCGATTCGAGATGATCGCAAGAGGCACCTGGCCGGCCGGGGCTGGCCGGCCAAGGCGCCTCGCGGACAACCGCAAGCGGCGTTTGGCGCGCCAGTTCCAGGTGCGCAGGAAGACCGCCTCGATGGTCGCCACGGCGGGTCCGCGCACTTCGACCGCGGCGTCGTGCCATCCGCCTCCTCCCTCCTCCTTGGACAACCACATGTCCGAGATGTTGATGCCCCCGGTGAATGCCACGGCTCCATCACAGACCAGGGTCTTGCGATGGTTGCGGCGGATGAGGGTCCAGAAATGGGGACGCCAGAAGCGGTAGGGATGATAGGGCACGGCCAGCACCCCGGCCTCGCGCATGCTCTCGAAAAAGGCGGTCGCGGCGTGGCGGCAGCCAACGGAGTCGTAGAGAAGGCGAACCTCGACCCCGCGCCGTGCGGTCTGGGCAAGGGCGTCCGCGAAGCGCCGGCCTATCCTGTCGTCGTTGAAGATGTACATCTCCAGCGAGACCCTAATCTGGGCAGCATCGATGGCCGCCAACCAGGCCGGAAACGCCTCGCTGCCATTGCACAGGAGCCGGACCGTGTTGTTGCACAAAAGGGTTTCCGGCTCCTCGATGTAGCGCAGGGCCTGTGCTGGCAGGCCTATGGGGGTCGGGCGGGACAAGGTACAATCCAGTGTATCAGCAGCCCAAAAGACTGAATTCTCGATTTGACCAGCGACGGGTGAGCGAGTAGCCTCTGGCCTCCCCGATGGGTCGTGAAGAACACATAGAGTTTCAAGGCCGCGTGATCGAAGTGTTGCCCGCAGGCAACTTTCGCATCGAGCTCGAAAACGGTCATCAAGTGCTGGCGCACCTCGGGGGCAAGCTACGTAAGCACCGCATTCGCATCGTTCTCGGCGACAAGGTCACGGTGGCCTTGACGCCTTACGATCCGACGCGCGGAATCGTCGTCTACCGAGGCTAGACCCTTGACGCCGGCCGGTCCGGGCTTTCTTTAGAACTATGATCTTGTCGCCCCCCGCAGCTCTCGTCCTTGTCGCAGTGTTGGCCCAGGCCGCGCCCACGCCCGTGGAAATGGGCACCTCCGTGGCCCCGCTCGTAGACCGGGTCAAGGCCTCCGTGGTGACCATCCAGAGTACGAAGATCATCCCGCGGGTGGTGAACGAAGACCCGATGATGCAGTACTTTCGCGAGCGCTTCGGGCTGGGCCAGGCGCCGGTGCGGCACGAAACCCAGCACAGCCTGGGCTCGGGCTTCATCGTCAGCAAGTCGGGCATGATCCTGACCAACAACCACGTGGTCGCGGGTGCCGACGATGTGCGGGTCCAGCTTTCCGACGAGCGGCGTTTCGAGGCGCGCGTGGTGGGCAGCGATCCGTCGACCGACGTGGCGGTGGTCAAGCTGACGCACCCTCCCAGCGACCTTCACCCCGTGCAGATCGGCAACTCGGAGCAGGTACGTGTTGGCGACTTCGTGCTGGCCATCGGCAACCCGCTTGGCCTCGGCCAGACCGTGACCATGGGCATCGTCAGCGCCAAGAACCGCACGCTCGGTGGTCGCATCACCCGCTACGAGGATTTCATCCAGACCGATGCCGCCATCAACCAGGGCAATTCCGGCGGGCCGCTCTTCAATTTCAAGGGCGAGGTCATCGGCATCAACTCCGCCATCCTCAATCCTGCCGTGGCCATGAATATCGGCTTCGCCATTCCCATCAATCTGGCACGGCAGATCGCCGAGCAGATCGAGCATTCGGGCAAGGTAGAGCGCGGCTACCTCGGGGTGGGGACCGAGGACATGAGCCCACAGAAGGCCGCCCGCCTCGGCATCCCCTACGAGGCCGGCGCCCTGGTGAACGTGGTGAACCCCGGCTCGCCGGCCGCGCTGGCAGGCCTGCGCTCGAACGACATCATCACGGATGTGGCCGGTCGGCGCATCGAGAACAGCGTCGGGCTGCAGCAAGTCGTTCGGTCGCGTGCTCCCAAAGAGACGGTCGACCTGGCGTATGTGCGCGGGGGAAAGCGCGTGCTCACCAGGGTCAAGCTCGAGGAGAACCCGGCCCTGTCGGGCGTGCACGTGCTCGGCTTGCAGCTTGCGCCGTTGTCGCCATCCGAAGCCGAGGAGATTGGCGTGTCCGGATTGAAGGTCACGAGCATCGACCGGCGTAGCCCGGCCAGCGGCTCCTTGCAGCCCGGCGACGTCATCACGCACGTGGTGACGGGACCGCAGGCCAAGGTGGCGACCGCGACCCAGCTCAAGCTCCTCGAACAGCGACTCGCCCGCGGCGCTGGCGGCCAGCTCGTCTTCGTCCGCGACGGCTACCAGCTGGTCCTCACCCTACGCTAGCTGGCCTGGAACAGGGCGGGGTGGGCCATGAAAAAGGGGATGGCCTCGGCCATGAGGTCGAGGTCGGGATCGAGCTGGCGGCCGATGCCCTCGGTCACGGCGATGGCAATGTTGACGATGGTGAAGGCGGGCGCCATGCGAATGCGATGGCGACGGAGCAGGCCGAGCATGTCGAGCAGGAGCTTGCCCGGGTGAACCTCGGACATACGCTGGCCCCAGGTCCGTGCCATGAATTCCACCACGGCGACGCGAAAGCGCTCGAACGCCTCGCCGCCCTCGATGGGGTTGACGGCCACCGAGTAGAGCAGGTGCGCCATGGTGTCGGCGTCGCGCTTGGCCCACGCGGCGAAAAAGCGCGAAAAGATCGCACGGTGGGGCGGATCGAGCTCGCCGACCAGCCCCAGGTCGACGATGGCGATACGGTTGCCCTCGAGAACGAAGATATTGCCCGGGTGCAGATCCGCGTGTACGAAGCCGTCCTCGAAGATCATCTTCATCAGGGCGCGCAGGCCGAGGCGAGCGATACGCTTGGGGTCGCTTGGGCCCTTGCGCGCGTCCAGGATCTTGATGCCCTCGATGTGGGTCATACACAGGATGCGCTCGGAACAGTATTCCTCGAAGATCTCGGGAAAGACCACATCGGGCTCGTTGCGGAAGTTGTGGCGAAAGCGGCGATTGTTGCTGGCCTCCACGCGAAAATCGAGCTGGGCGTAGATGGCGCGCCCGAACTGGTCGACCGTCGATTCCGGCCCCACCGAGGCCAGCGAGGGGATCTTGCCCAGCAGGCGGGCTACCTTGCGCATGACCGCCAGGTCGAAAGAGCAGAGCTCCAAGACGTCGGGTCTCCGCACCTTGACGGCCACCACGCGGCCATCGAGCAAGCGCGCCTTGTGAACCTGGGCCACGGAGGCCGAGGCGATGGGGTGGGGCGAGAACTCGGCGAAGATCCGTTCGATGGGGCGGCCCAGATCCTCTGCGATGGTTCGCGCGACGGCCTCGAACGGGAAAGGCCCCACGTCGTCCTGCAGGTGGGCGAGGGCGTGCGTGATGTGCTCGGGCACGAGGTCGGGCCGCGTGCTCATGATCTGTCCGACCTTGATGAATGTGGCGCCGAGATGGCGAAAGAGATCGAGCAGACACTGGCCAAACCATTCCTTGCGACGCGCCGGTCCCGAAAAGGTCAGCAGCAGAAACAGCCAGCCCACCAGCCAGCGCACGCCCTGGCCAAGGAAGAGCGCAACGATGACCAGGGATCTTTGCAGAAGACGAAAAGTGCTCAAACTGGCCCCGTCCATGGCTTCGGCTATCATTGTTTCATCACCGTTCCATGCCGTCTACACCACAGCCGTCTCTTTACGCCATTCTCGAAGGAAAGCTCGCCTACACTTTTCGCGATGCCTCGCTTTGCGAAGCCGCGCTGACACACAAGTCGTGGATGAACGAAAGCCAAGAAACCGACCGCACCGACAACGAACGGCTGGAATTCTTGGGTGACGCCGTCCTCGCCCTGGTGACCAGCGACCTTCTGATGCAACGGTTCCCCGAGCAGCCCGAAGGCGACCTCTCCAAGGCTCGCGCCGCCATCGTGAACGAGGCGGGCCTCGCGCGCGTGGCCGACACCCTTGCGCTCGGCCAGTGGATCTTCCTCGGGCGCGGTGAGGAACAAGCCGGGGGGAGACAAAAACGCTCGCTGCTCGCCAACGCCTTCGAGGCGCTGATCGGCGCCGTCTACCTCGACGGCGGATTCTCGGCCGCCTTCGAGGTGACCCAGCGCCTCTTTTTGCCCATCATCGCCGAGGTTCCCTCGGCTGCCAGCAAGGACTTCAAGTCGCGGTTGCAGGAGATCGCCCAGGCCAGGCTGCAGATGGCACCCCTTTACACGGTACTGTCGGAGCAGGGCCCCGACCACGCCAAGACCTTCGAGGTCGCCATCCTCATCGGCGACAAGGAGTACGGCCGGGCGTTCGGCCGCTCGAAGAAGGAGGCGCAGCAAAACGCCGCCGAGCACGCCCTGGCCATCATGGAGGGCTCCTAGCCAAGCCCATGCTCGACGCCGGGGGCATTCCGCCTGACGTCCTCGGCATATGCCGGCGGCTTCGGGAAGCGGGACACGCCGCATTCGTCGTCGGCGGCAGCGTGCGCGATTTGCTCATCGGGCGCGACCCCGGGGACTTCGACGTGGCCACCAGCGCCCTGCCCGAGGCGACCATGGACATTTTCGGGGCCCGCTACGCGATTCCCACGGGCCTCCAGCACGGCACCGTGACCGTCCTGGCGGGCAAGGCGCACCGGCACGTCGAGGTGACGACCTTTCGTGGCGAAGGCTCCTACCTCGACGGGCGACGACCGTCGAGCGTGACCTTCGGGGCCACTCTCGACGAGGATCTGGCGCGCCGGGATTTCACCATGAACGCCATCGCCTTCGATCCTGCGTCGGGCGCGCTCATCGATCCCTTCGACGGTCAAGGCGACATCGTGCGTAAGATCGTACGCGCCGTGGGCGACCCGATCCTGCGCTTCACCGAGGATGGCCTGCGCCCCATGCGCGCCGTTCGCCAGGCCGCCCAACTCGGCTTTGCCATGGATTCGAGCACCCAGGTCGCGATCCCGCTGACCCTCGACTCGTTTCGCAAGGTCTCGGCCGAGCGTATTCGCGACGAGCTGCGCAAGTTGCTCCTGGCGCCCACTCCCTCCCAGGGAATCGAGCTCATGCGCGCAACCGGGCTACTCGCCGAGGTCCTACCCGAGATGTTGCCCACCATCGGCTGCGCTCAGAACCGTTTCCACAAGCACGACGTCTATCAGCACACCCTGGCCACCGTGGACGCGGCAGGGCCGGATTTCGTCGTGCGCATGGCCGCCCTGCTACACGACCTCGGCAAACCCCAGACCCAGGCCCCGCGCGAGGACGCGCCCGGCGAATATTCCTTCTTTCGCCACGAGCACGCGGGGGTCGACCTCGCGGAGGCGATCTGCACCCGGCTCAAGCTCTCGGCGGCCGAGCGCACGACGATTTGTGCCCTGGTGGGTGGTCATATGTTCTTCTACACGCCCGACTGGAGCGACGGAACGGTTCGTCGCTTCGTCAAGCGGATAGGGCCGGAGCTGGTTCCGCCCCTGTTCTCGCTGCGCGAAGCCGACGTGGTCAGCCGAGGGCGAGGCGAAGATCCGCAGTGCGAGACGCGCGCCTTGCGCGAAAGAATCGCCAGGGTGGCGGCCGAGGACGCGGCTCTGCGCGTGACCGATCTGGCCATTGACGGCAAGGACGTCATGCGCGTCCTGGGTATTCCACCCAGCCGCCACGTGGGCGAAGTGTTGGAGCAACTTCTGGAAAAGGTCCTCGACGACCCCGAGCTGCAACACGCGAGAGACCCTCGAAGCCCTCGTGCGCGGCATGGGTTGAAGGTTCTTCAGTTCGCGCGGCGGCGGAGCTCGACGTGGCCCGCGTAGGGGTCATCCCAGGTCGCGATGATGCGCGGAAATGTTCCGATCAGATACTCGCGCAAGACGCGCTCCCTCAGCATGGTCATGCCGGGCACGACGATCGCGATGTCCAGGTGATCCTGTTCGAGGGCGCGCACCCAATCCTCGGGCGTGCTCTCGTGGACTTTGAACCGATGCGGGTTGGTGTCGGCCAGATTGGCGGCGAGGACGCAGGGACCGAGTGCCCCGGCAAAGGGGCCGAGCGAGTATTCGCCGAAGATGCGTTCGCCGGGACGGCACGCGCCGCGAACCTCGGCCACGAAGGTGTCGATGGTCGGTGCGTGCATCGATTCGTGCTGCAGATAGTAGGTGATGGCGTTCGGCGGATGGATCGGGTCGCTGGTCGGCGACCAGAAGACGTCACGCACGAGGGCATTGACGGCGCGCGGGAGGTAGGGGCTGTCGTACCAGGTGTAGCGAGAGGACTCGTCACCCATCTCGACCTGCCTGTCGCCGCCGATGCCCTGGCGATAGAGCAGCACGGCCGCGAGCGCGGCGGCACAAAGGACCAGGGGCCAGAGCCTCCACGTCGGTCCGTTCGCGGCCACCGTTCCATGTCTTCGCGAGCGCTGCTCGCGCCGTCGCCGTTCAGCGCGAGGCAGGGGAGGTCCGGCAGGCGCGGAGACCTTGCGCCGGGAAAGGTAGCGGACGATGTCGACTGCCACGGTCGCGGTCATGAGCCCCATCCAGGGCATGATGAGCATGAAGTAGTAGGAGTAGTAGTCGACGCGGGTCGAGTAGAAATAGAAGTACCCGCAGATGAGGGTGCCCAGGATCATCTGCGCCGCAACGCGATCACCATTCCAAAGGTTGATCCGCGCGGCAAGCCGGCCAAGTCTCCCCGGCAGAACCCGCTCGGCGGACGGTCTCCCGCGCAGGCTCCACATCGAGACGGCCCACACGATGCCGGGCACGAAACCAATCATGGCCAGCGAATTGAGATAGGCGACGTTCCTGAGTTTCGCGAACCATGAGTAGTGAAAGGCAACCTTGTGCAGGTTGTAGCCGAAGATCTGGTACCAAAACGCGTGCACGCCCGCCACCGAGACGAAGAGGCTACAGATGAGGGCGCACACGGCAGCATAGCTGGCCAAGAGGCGCAGCGATTCCTTCCACGAGCGCAGGGCGAGCAGCGCGAGCAACATGAGCGCGAGAGGCGCCACGTACACGCCGATAAAGGTCCCGATGGCGAACAGGGCACCGGCCAGGAGGTTTCGACCGACCAGGGCCTGGTACGCGGCCATCAGACCGAAGGCCAATGCGCAATTGGCACCGGTGAAATGGGACGACCCGCGCAAGACATCGAAGGTGAACAAGAACAAGGCCGCTGCCAGCACACCCTCCACTCGGCCGACGAGTCGCCTGCCGATGAGGTACACGTGCACGCCCGACACCATGGCGGCGAGGCTGGGCACCGCCTTCGACAGGGCCAGCGAGTAGCCGAATACCTTGTAAAGGGCACCCATGATGTAGAGCTGCAAGGGCGGGTGCGAGAAGAAGAAGTCGCGGTAGGGCCACTCGCCTCTCGACACGAGTAGGCTCATGTAGAAGTACATGTGCTCGTCGCCGCTGACGAAGTTCAGCGAATAGAGCTTGAGCAGCGCATAGAGCGACAGAACGCCGGATAGCCCCACCGCCGATAGCGTCGAGGGCCGCGCCATGCGGGCGCGCAGGCCGTGCAGCGACAGCGCGGGCGGCGAAGGCTGCAGGGTGCTTGGATCAGGTGCCACGGGAGGCTCCGGCAGTCGTCGGCGAGGCGCCCAGTCTGGGCTAGGACCCCCGCAAGAGAATACAGGCCGCCTCGTCGAAGGACTTGTGCTGGACGGTGGTCGGCCCCGGCACCAGAGCACCCAGCAGAGCGGGACGAGGCACCATGCGACTCGCCTCGATACCAAGTTGAGCCAATGAAAGCGTCTCGACGGACAGCGGAGCACTGGCGTTGGGGGCCGCGCGGGACGTCTCGCTTGCCGGCGAAGGCTGGGTGGTCAGGACGACGGGCAGCGGACTTACGACCCGGCAACGTCGCCCGCCGGAACGGAGGCCCACGTGCAGCACTTCGTCGTCGCCGGCCGGCAACTGCACGGCATGAACCCGTGCGAACAGTGGCGCCTTCAGGTGATGCGCCAGAGCGGCCGGGACCATGCCTTGTCCCTCCTCGTCGGAATGCCCGCCCGCCAGAATCACGCGCGCCTCCAAGTGCCGTGCCGCCTCGGCCAGAATCATGCCCAGCGTGAAGAACCCCGCCTCTTTGAACGGCGAGCTCTGCAGGTGGACGATGCGACGGACAGCTCGGTTTCGACGCGCCAACTCGAACGACGGACTGTCGGATTCGGCACCGACGGACAGAACGACCACATTGGCCCGATTCCCCAGGCCACACGCGAGGTCCAGGGCCGCGCGGCTGGCCAAGCTGGGCGACGGCGATTCCAAACAGACAAGCACAATCAAGAGGCTACCCCCTGGGCTCGGACGCGGCAAAGTGCGGCAGCGAGCTCCTCCAAGTCCGCGTCGGAGGTCTCGGACGCGACACGGGCATCTTGCGACTTGGGGCCGGATGCGGAACGTTCAACCCACATGACCGCCGCGTTCGGCGCAGTCTCGGGTAGAGGGGCGCCGAGCTTGGAATGGGCGCTCGGGAGAACCAAGCAATCCTGGGGAGCAGCCACGGAAAGGATGGGCGAAAGGATCGACGATTCGGCGTCGTCCACGGCAAGAAGGCACACACCCGTAGGCAACTCGGCGCGCAGCGCCGCCTTGGCAGATTCGTCGGCTGCTCCCGCGCAAACGAGGGCTGCGCACACCTCGATCTCGGCGCCTGTTTCCAGCTCAGAATCGATCACGTGCGCCTCGGGGAGGTTCGCGTCCGGGCAGGGAAACATCTCGACCTCGGCATAGGGCTCCCCCATGGGCGGTGGGAAAGGCCCTGAAGCAAGGCTGGCGACCACGGGCCGCTCGAGATCGCCAACATCGATCCTGCGCAGGCCATTCCTTGATGCCCGCCACCGCGACAAGATCACCCTTTTCGAGGCGGGGGCCGGCTCTCTACCTTCGCCGCGGACGGTGATGCTGGCGTTGGCCAGGTAGGCCGCGCCAATCCGTACCGCAAGAGGTGGTCCGAGTTGCAGGCCCGTTCCACCCGCCGGAAACAGGAAAAGCACCGGTCGCAGGTGCTCGGCGACCTGGGCCAAGACAGCCCCATGGGTCACGTCGAGCGCGGGCGTGCCCAGGCTGTCGGACGAAGAACAGAGGATGCGATCCGCACCCGCCGCGCTGATTTCGGACGCCAAGCGGTCCATTTCCACCTGCGCGAGCGGGCCCACCGTCAAAAGGGCGAAGACCGTCGCGCCGGCGGAGTCCGCAACTCGACGTGCCTCGGCCACGACGTGGCGCGAGGGGCTGGTGATGGCGCCTTCGCGTAGCTCAATGTAGGCAACGATGCTGGCCATACGAGACGAAAGTGATTGTACCGGCGTCCGTGGTAAAGTGCAGAAGAATGAGCGTTGGTGACAGCCCGCCTGAAATCGCCGATCCCCTTATCTCGCAGCTTGTCGCAGATCGCTATCGCGTCATCCGCAAGCTGGGTGAGGGTGGAATGGGTTCGGTATACCTGGCCGAGCACGTCGTCATCGAGAAGAAATTCGCTCTCAAGGTCCTGGCGCCCGAGCTCGCGCGCAGGTCGGACTTGGTCGCGCGCTTTTTGCAAGAAGCCCGAAGCGCCTCGCGCATCGGCCACGAAAACGTGATCGACATCATGGACTTCGGGCAGTCGCCCGACGGTCTGGTCTACATCGCGATGGAGTTTCTGGACGGCAAGGACCTGGGCGAGATCGTGCGTTCCAAGGGCGCCATGGAATGGTGGGACGCGCGCGGCATCGTGCTGCAGATCTGCCGAGCGCTGCGGGCCGCGCACGACAAGGGGATCGTTCACCGCGACATGAAGCCGGAGAACATCTTTCTGATTCAGCGTGAGGGCCAACCCCACTTCGTGAAGATCCTCGATTTCGGCATCGCCAAGGTCATGGGGCTGGATCCGAACGGCCCGCGCCTGACCAGAACAGGCATGATCTTCGGCACGCCCGAGTACATGGCGCCGGAGCAGGCCGAAGGCAAGGACACCGACCATCGCGCCGACATCTACGCTGTCGGCTGCATCATGTATCACCTGATCACGGGGCAGACGCCGTTCGTGGCCGAGTCGTTCATGACCATGCTGACCAAGCACCTCATGGAAGAGCCCGTTCCGCCCAGCGCGCGCCGGCCGGACCTGGTCATCACGCCGGAGATGGATGCCCTGATACTCAAGTCGCTGGAGAAGGATCGCGACCGACGGTGGCAATCCATGGCGGAGTTGCTCGAGGCGGTCGGGGTCTGCCCGGGTCCGGAGACCGCCGTTGCCAAGCCACCCGGCGGTCAAACCGTGGAAATGGGCGGTGCCCACGCAGCCGCGGCACTGAAGATTTTGCGCGCCAAGAGAACCGCGACAGAGACCTCTCGGGTTTCTCACAAGTCCGTCGATTCGGCGCCCTCCAGTGCGGAGATGGTGGCGGCTCCCGCGCCGGCCTCGCGCGGCAAGACCCTTCTTTTGATCGTCGTCGGCATCGCCCTGGGCGGCGCGGTGGCTGCCTGGCTTGTGCTTTCGCACGGCAAAGCACAGCTGGGCACGACGCCGGCCCTGACGGCCGCGAGTGCACCGATGCCTCTCCCGCCGGCTCCAGTCCGCGCGCCAACCCAGCCGCCAGGTCCGACCGCGCAGCCGGTGGCGCCGCCCCAGGAGCCGATTGTTGCGCCAGCCGCCGCCGCGGAAGAACCAACAGCAGAAGAGCAGCCTGCCAAGCGCGGGGCGCATGGCCACAAGGCGAGGCCCGCATCGGCCGGTCATATCAAGCCTGGAGTCGGCCCACCCTCGACGCCAACGCCAACGCCCGTCTCGAAACCGCAAATGCCGGCCGCCCCCGAGGAGCTCAAACCGTTCCCCAAGCTGTGATCGGCGAGCCTCCCGAGCGAGGCCGCGCGTAGCGCGGGAGTGGCAGGACGGGCTGGCAGGTGCCGAGGGCGAAGCATACCCTGCCAAAGGTGAGAACCGTCTCAGGGCTGCCCTTTCAAGGTATTCGCGCGGGTCAAGATCCCAGGCCTCTCCCCGTCGGAGAGAGGCCGCCGACGTCCGCGCCGGCGGGAGAGGCGCGGGCGAAAGAGCGAACGCGTCGGCCCCTCACCTGCCGCGCTTCGCGCGGCGTCCTCTCCCCGCGTGACCGCGGGGCGAGGAGATATGGCCGCTGCGCGGCCTCAGGCCCCCTCCCAGGGTTCCCATGATCGCGTAGGCGTAGCCGGGCTTTGCCCGGCGGAGCCAGAACGCGGGAGGGTTTGGGAACCCTCCCAGGGTTCCCATTAAAATCATCAGCGGCGCCTGGGAGGACGGGCGGGCTCGCAAAGAATGGAGCGGCCATTATGGCTTCGGCCGTTCATGCCCGCACACAAGGCCTCGGCGGCTTCCTTGGCGACGTTGACGTAGCAGTGCGTGTTCATCAGCTCCACGTCCGCGGCCGGCACGACCGTGCCACTCGAGGAAAGCATGTCGGCGACCATCTCGGCGGTGGCGCCGTCCTTGCGACCGAGGTTCACGTATAGTCGAACCTGCCCCGTGGCCACGGCGGCCACATGAGCGACCACGGGCGCGTCGGCTCCCGCAGCCGGCGCACCGACGGTGACGGCGGTCTGGCTCTCGGTTCCGGCGCCGTTCGGTGTGCGCCCGACCTCCTCGCTCCAGACCTCCCAGAACTCGCGACCGTCATCGGCCTTGGGAGGCCTTCCCGCAGCGGCCTGCTCTGACTGGGCTGGACGGTCGTTGCTTCGTCCGTCTCCTCGCCCATCGCGCTCGCGGCGGCCACGTTCGCGCCCGGGCCGATCGCGTTCACCGTAGCTTCGCGGTCGGCGCTCGCCGTGCATGCCGCGTTCGTGGCGATCCGTATCGCGGGAAGGAGCGGCAGCCTCGCGCAAAGAGGGGACAGGCAACGGCACACTCGTCAGGGGCCCGGCTTGCGTTGCCGGTACCGGCCTTGCCGCCTCCGCCTTGACGCCCGCCAGAGCGCCGCGCAGGAGTGAACCGATGAGTCGTTCGGCATCGATGGCGATCATGAGTCGCCGGGCCAGGGAATGCCACTCGGGGCCGGGATCGCCGGCCAGCTGCGCTCGCAGATGCACGAGCCTCTCGCCCTCGCGGTGCGAGCGAACCTCGGCCTCCGAGGGTAGGGTGCGTTCCTCGGGCTTGATCTTGTAGAGCAGCTTCAAATAGTAGAAGGAGCCAACCTCGGTCGGGCCGATGAGCGAAATGGCGTGTCCGTTGCGGCCGGCGCGGCCGGTTCGCCCGGTGCGGTGAATGTAGATCTCGGGGGACTCGGGGAAGGTGTAGTTGATGACACAAGGCAGGTTTTCGATGTCGATGCCGCGGGCAGCGACATCGGTGGCGACCAAGAAGCGAATACTGCCCGCACGCATGCGCTGCATGACCTGTTCACGCTCGGATTGCGAAAGATCCGACGAGATGGGTTCTGCGACCATGCCCTGCTTGCGCAAGAACTCGGCGACCCGGCCGGTTTCATCGCGGGTATTGCAGAAGATGACCGCGCGCTCGGGTTCCTCGAAAGCGAGCACGCGCAAGAGCTCGGCCTCGCGCTGGCCACCTGGAATCGAGTAGTAGGTATGGCGGATCTCGTGCACGCCCACGAAGTCGGCCGAAAGCTTCAGCGTCTCGGGATTGTGCATGAAGCGCCGGGAAAGCCGCTGGATGCCTTCGGGAATGGTGGCCGAAAAGAGCAGCGTCTGCCGCGTGGCCGGGGTTTCGCTGAGGATGTTCTCGATGTCTTCCTGAAAGCCCATGGACAACATCTCGTCGCACTCGTCGAGCACTGCACACTTGATGCGGTCGAGCTGCAGGGTGCCGCGGCGGATGTGGTCCAAGATGCGGCCGGGCGTGCCGCAAATGACTTGGGCGCCCGCGCGCAGCTGTTCGATCTGACGGCCCATGGGCGAGCCACCGTAGACGGGAAGCACGGCAAGCCCCGTGTGGGCGCAGATGCGCGCCGTCTCGGCCGCGACCTGCAAGGCCAGCTCGCGGGTGGGGAGCAGCACCAAGGCTTGTGGAAATCCTTCCTTGGGGTCGGCGATCCAGTCGGCGAAGGGAATGGCGAAGGCTGCGGTCTTGCCCGATCCGGTCCGCGACTGCACTAGGATGTCGCGGCCCTCGCGGGCGAGCGGGATGGTGGCGCGCTGGACCTCCATGGGCTCGACGAAGCCCATGTCCGTGACGGCCTTGAGGACCGCTTCACCAAGGCCGAGGTCGGCAAAAGTCGTTTTGGGAGAGCCCTCGCCCGCGGGCGCGGCGGGCTCGCCCGACGTGGAATTGCTCATAGCCTGATCACTCATGGTCTGCTCCTGCTAGCGAGCCTGGGGTTGCCAGTCGCTCGCCTATTTCATCGACGCGCTTGTTGATACGATCGAGGCGTGGTGCCAGCTCGCTACCAAAGCGCAATAGTGCACGCGAGTACGTGGTTTGGATGCTGCCCAGCTCCTCGTAGGCCTCGGCCATCGCTTCCATATCTTTGTTGGGAGGCACTGCGCGCGCCTCGACCAAGCGGCAGCGCTCACCGAAGACTCTCCAGCGGTTGCGCCACACCTCGCCCTCGCCACTCCACCTGCGTGCCTCCTCGGAATCGTAACCACCCAAGAGGTGGTAGGCATTTTCGAGGTGTTTTTCCAGCCCCACAGACACGTCGCGCAGCTCTTCGAAGCAGCCACTTATCTCCTTGGCCGTAAGCTGGGCGCTAATTCGGTCTTGGAGCACGATGTTGCGCCGTCGTTGCAACGACACGGTCACCGACAAGAGCAGGTAGAGACAGCCCAGGGCCACGAGGGTCGAGGATGTCCACGCAACCAGCCTGCGATAGCGGTGAAACTCTTGATTGGGTGGGATGTTGGACGATGACAAGGGCGACTACGAGGCGAGCCCTTAACGAACCCACCTGCAAATGGCTCCCAGCGAGGAGCGCGTTCTGCCGGAGCGCCGGCAGGTATACGAAGACTACGAGCAAGGAGCCTGAAAGTCAATTGCCGCGTCGGGACTATGGACAATTCAGAAAGAAGTCCCAGGAACCCTCGACCAGGTAATCGCCGCTGGGGTTATCGAGACGCGTCTGATCGTCGGGGGCAAAGGGCCGATCCGTCACCGCCAGGAGCAGGCGATGGTCCGGGGAGGCGTGCGAGATGGCGTCGTCGCTGCAATTGGGCGCGTAGCGAATGGAGGGCCGCAGGATTTCCTTTCCGCCCGGTTGCTCGAGCGGAAAGGCAACGTGCGAGACGTTCTCGACGAATGGCGGATAGTCGATGATCCAGCGCACGTAGAGGGTGTCCGCGGTGTTCTGGTCCGCAAGCACGACCTCGACGATGGCGGCGACTGCCGCATCCGCGGTTCCGCCCAACATCGATCCAATCGGCGGGTTCGCGGAGTGGATGGTGGGCGGGTAGTTGCTTTGCGGGTCGGACCACTCCGGGCCAACGGGAACCACGCAACCCGAAGAGACAAACAGCAAGGCCGACAGTGCAAGCAGATGGCTCCTTCGCGCAGGCGCGGCCACACGCAGCTTCCTGGTCAGACGCGTGGGCATCAGGGTTCGTCCAAGGACGGCGGAGCATCAGAGCCTTCGCCGCCTTCCTCCTTTTCGAGGTGCCTGAAGATTGTGCGCGGATCCACGCCGAGGTCGCGCGCGGTCTTGGTCCGGTTGCCGCCGTTCAGTCCCAAGACCTCGTTGATGTACGATCGCTGCCAACGCTCGCGGGCGTCGGCCAAGGGCAAAATGGCCGGGATTTCGTCGAGGTTGATGCCCAGGTCGTCCGGCCCAAGCATGGTCTTGTCGGCCAGCACGACGGCCTTCTTGATGCGGTTTTCCAGCTCGCGGATGTTTCCTGGCCAGCGGTAGCGTTTGATGGCCACGATGGCGGACGGCGAAAAACCGCGGACCTTGCTGCTGTATTCGGGGGCATAGCGCGCCAACATGTAGCGGGCGAGCACCACGATGTCGTCGCCGCGGTCGCGCAGCGGCGGAAGAAGGAGGTGGACCACGTTGAGACGATAGTAGAGATCCTCACGAAATCGGCCGTTGCGCGTCTCGACCTCGAGGTCGCGGTTGGTGGCGGCGATGACCCGGATGTCCACCGATTCGGCCGAGGTGTCGCCCACCTTGGTCACGATGTGCTCCTGCAAGGCGCGTAGGATCTTGACTTGCAGCGCGTGGGGCATCTCGCCGATCTCGTCGAGGAAGAGGGTCCCCTTGTTGGCGGACTGGAAGCGGCCGGCTTTGTTGGCGATCGCGCCCGTGAAGGCGCCGCGCACGTGACCGAAGAGCTTCCGACTCGAGCAGGTTCTCGGGAATCGCGCCGCAGTTCACGCTGATGAAGGGCCCCTTGGCGCGCAGCGAGCGGTTGTGGATTTCGCGCGCGATGAGCTCCTTGCCGGTACCGGTCTCGCCGGTGACCAGCACCGTGATGTCGGTCCCCGCGACACGCTGGACCTTGCGGAACACCTCCTGGATCCCGGGCGAAGAGCCCAGGATTTCGCCGAACCGGATACGCTCGATGCGCTCTTGCAGAGACTGGTTGTCGAGCTGAAGCTCGTTGACCAGGAGTGCATTGCGAATGACCAGCGAGGCCTGGGCCGCGAAGATGGTCAGGATCTCCAGCGCGGCCTGGTCGAAGAGCTGGGCCACGTTGTCGTTCCCCACGTAGATGAGCCCGATGAGGTTTCCGCGCTCGAGGAGGGGCACGCACATGACCGAGGTCAGGCGCAGGTTCATCACCGATAGCGAGTTCTTGAAGCTGCTGTCGTTGAGCGCGTCCGAAATGATGAGCGGCTGGCGGCTTTCGACCACGCGCTTGATGATCGAGTCGGACAGGTGGCGAACCGCATCCGAGATGGTCTCGCGGCGCAGGTTGCGCGCGACCTTGACGACCGGCTCGCCGGATTCGAGCAACACGATGAACCCCTTGTCGGCGTTGCTGACCTGGATGACCACGTCGAGCAGCGCATCGAGCAGGCTCGGAATCTCGTAGTTGTTCATCAGCTTCTGCGAGAACTCGAACAGCCGCTTGTACGAGTTCAGCTCGGCCATGGTCTTGGCCGCCACCTCGTCGGTCACCGGCTCGTCGTAGAGCGAGAACTCCAGCTCGACACCGCCGATGCGCATGCGGTCGTCTTGGGACAGCCGGTGCTTGGTGCGACGCCTGCCGTTCACGTGCAGGTCCGCGTCCCTATCGGTCACCGAAATGTTGAAGTCGCGACCGTCGAAATGGATGTGCGCGTGGGTATCGGCGAGGAGCGGATCCTGCAAGAGCACATCCACCCCTTCGCCTTTGCCCAGCGAAGTGAGCTTCTTGTAGATGTGGTAGACCTTCACGCCGGTACCGGGCGCGTGGATTCGAAGGGTCGCCATGGCGGGGAGTTTGGCTGGTTCTTTCTAGAAACGGAAGGAAAGACCGGGCCCGATTGCGCGATCCATCACAGCGGGTGCAAGGCGCAAGGTTCCGATCGCGGTTGGGTGACGGGGCGGATCAGCGAGCGAAAGCTGGGTTTCAGGCTTGTAGAAGTAGATGGCGTCGAGGATACCCCAGGCCACGGCGCCGAAAAACATCGCGCCGCTCGCGACCTGGACCCGCGTAAGCCAGCGCGAACGATTTTCATCGGTGTGATCGATGGCGTCAGCCGGACAAGCCGTGCTGCCGACGTCGTAGCGGCAAGAGCGCTGCGGCCGAAAGCCGAAGACAGCCAAGTTGGTGGCAAACGCCCCGACCGAAACGGCTCCCAGAACGGTTTCACCGACCAGGAACGCCCAGCCTTTCTTGCGTTGCCCGTTCTGGAATTGCCCGGCGCCGAAGGGAACGAAGTTGACCACGAAAGAGTTTCGCCCCACGCGCTTTTCGATCACCGTGGGGCCCGCCCGGGCCTTTTCGCATTCTTCCTTGTCGCGCAGGCGAGCTTGCTCCATGGCCTTGCGCCGTGCCTCGAGATCCGCGAGCTCGGCCTCGTAGCCCTTGCGCACGTTGTTGAAGAAGTCGACCACTTCGGGCGGATCGAGCAACGGATCGAAATGGTAGTCGGGGACAAGCTGGAGCAATTTGCGAAATTCGCGTTCGGCGTCGGCCTGCTGTCTTTCGAAAAGGTACGACACCCCGAGGATCCGATGGGCTTGGACGATTTGTCCTTCGGTTTGCAGGCGCATTTCCGGGTAGAGCAGGGGGCGCACGATTTCGACCGCGCGAGCGAATTCGCCCCGGTCATAGGCATTCTTGCCTCGCTGCAAATCCTCGTTGGGCGCCGTCGGTGTCGCCTGGAAAAGAAGTGCCACAAGAAGGAAGCTGGCGCCCAAGGCTACTCGTCCACATGAATCGTGACTGGACGAGTTTCTCCCGCGGTGATCGTCACCTGTTTGATCGTCGTCTTGTCGCCCTTGAATACCACCACCTCCAGACTCTTGCGCATCTCATCGCCCGCGTCAAAGGGTACTGGGAATTTCTCGCCGGGTAGGGCGCGTGCGCGCCAGGGGTTGGCCTTGTTCTCGTTGACCTCGCGAATGAGCAAAGTGGCGCCGGGCACGGGCGGATCGAGAGTCACAGCCAGACGGGCGGGCTTCGGGTCGAGATTGACGAACAAGTGATCGCCAGGGGGCCGGAAGAGCTGTGGGCCGACCACCACCTCTTTCCGATTGCAGCAACTATCGTTGCGGAATTCCAGCCTGTGCGGCCTGTCCCACTGAATCTCGATGCGGTTCCGCTCGGGCCCGTAGTCGAAGGCCTTCTTGCCGTCCATCCACACTTCGACCCGGGCCGGGGTGAAGCCCAGAGTCAAGGTGATGCTCGGAATCTGCGGGCTGTCGCCATCGCCCGGCTTGGCCATGGGCTCGTCGTTCCTGGTCGCCTCCTCCTCGCGCGCGAGAGCCCTTTCGGCGAGTACGATCTCGTGGTGGTGGGCCTCTCTCGCCGCGCGGCCTGGGGCGCGCGAGGCTGCAGGCCCTCGTTGGAAGGGGGGGCCGGCTGCCGGCGCCAGCCTGCGCCGGGGGATGGGCGCCGCCTGGTTTGGGCGCGAGGGTGGTGCTCACCGCCGCGACGCCGGGCTTCTTTTCGCCCAGGGCCTTGCGCGCGAGGAACAAGGCACCCGTCGCCATGGCGACCAGGATGCCGAGCACGGTCCCGCCGATGACCCAGCGCCGCAGCCGCTCGCCACGTTCCAGACGTTGCAGCTCGGTCAGCACGGCCTGATTGTCCGGTTCGAAGGCGAGGGCGCGATTCCAAAGCTCGAGGGCGCGTGCGCGGTGCCGCGCCACTTGTTCGCGCAGGCCGGATTCGACCAGTGACGAGACCATGCGCGGGACGATGGTCTTTTCGTATTCGTCAGGTTCGGTCAGATAGGTTCGCAGCTCGTCTTTGGCAGTGCCGAGTCCGGCGTCTGCCGCATAGGCGCGTAGCTCGTCCACCATGTCCTGGATGGTTGCGTAGCGATCTTCGGGTTTGCGCGCCAGCGCCTTGGCGATCACGCGGGCCAGCTGATCGGAGACCAGCCGGTTGACGGTGCGCGGATCGGCGAATTTGCCCTCGGACACCTTGCGCAGGACTTCGTGCGGGTTCTTGCCCGGGAAGGGCAGGGCGCCCGTGGCCATCTGGTACAGCATCACGCCGACGGAGAAGATGTCGCTGCGGAAATCCAGGGTGCGGCCGTCGAGAACCTCGGGCGCCATGTAGGCGGGCGAGCCGAGGATCTGCCCGGTCACCGTCATGCGTTCGAGATCCACGACCTGGGCGACCCCGAAGTCCATCAACTTGAGCACGCCGTCCTTGCGAACCATGACGTTTTCGGGCTTGAGGTCGCGATGGATGATTCCCAGCGAATGGGCATGGCCGAGCGCCTCGCCGAGCTCCATTACGATGAGAGCGGCGAGCTCGGGCACGGGTAGCTTTCGGTTGGTCAGAAACTGTTTGAGCGTCTGCCCATCGATGAACTCGGTGACGATGTACGACGACGCCGCTTCTTCGCCCGAGTAGTCGAAAATCTGGAGGATGCCATCGTGGTTCAGCTTGGCGACGGCGCGCGCCTCGCGCTCCAGCCGGGCCCTGGACTCGGGTTCCGCGAGGAGGTGGGAGTGCAGGACCTTGACCGCCACTTCACGCCGCAGCTTCTCGTCGTGGGCACGGTAAACCACGGCCATGCCTCCTTGGCCGACCTCCTCAATGATGCGATAACGTGCTGGCAAGGGTTTCGAAAGCATCGTCCCTGAAGTCCCTGGCGCGGAAGAACCGAAATCCCAAGCTACGGCCCGGATACTACGGGAGTAACTCTTGAGATACAACCCAAGACGCCTTGCGCGCATGCGATGGGGCAGATCCATTGACTCTTGCCGTTGCGGACCAACGCGCGCGTGAGTCAGCGCCGTCACACGGCCTTGATCTGCGCCTGTGCGGCGATCACTATGTGGGTTCCATGTCGGCGCCGACGCGCGAAAGCTGCATTTCCGTTTCCACAACTCGCAGCGCGAACGATATCTGGCAAAACCGGGTGCGCGAATTCGCAGATCGCCCGGCGTTTCGCTACCGCAGGAAGGACGCCTGGCAAAGTCAGACCTGGCGGGAGGCCGACCAGGTCGCCCGCGAGATCGCGTCGGGACTGCTTGCGCTGGGCCTCGACTGCGGCGATCGGGTGGCGATTCTCTGCCAAAGCAGGCTCGAATGGCTGCTCTGCGACGTGGCGATCGCGATGGCTGGACTGATTTCGGTTCCCATCTATCCCTCCTCGACGGCCGCGCAGTGTGCATTCATCCTGGGCGACAGCGGCGCTCGCGCGGTCATCGTCGAGGACGATGAGCAGGTAGCCAAGCTGGCCGCCTTGCGCGCACCCTTGCGTGTGGTTCGGGTAGAGAACGCGGCGGCCGCGCCGGGGGCGGACACCCTCGACGGCGACCGAGCAGGGGTGCTTTCCCTTGCGCAACTTCGCCAAGCCGGCTCGGCGTGGATGGCCACCCACGTCGGCGAGCTCGACAAGCGAGCCAATGCAGTCAAGCCCAGCGGTACCTTCACCATCATCTACACCTCCGGCACGACGGGGCAGCCCAAGGGCGTGGTGCTGACCCACGCCAATCTCGTCGCCTCATGCGAGAGCGCGGTTCGCGCCTTCGATCTCAGGCCTGACGATGTCCAATACCTCTTTTTGCCCCTGGCGCACGTCCTCGGGCGCGAAATCGAATGGGCCCCCATCATCGTGGGCTCCGAAGTCGCCTTCGCCGAGAGCATGGCGCGCATCAAGTACGATCTCGCCGAGGTTCGCCCCACCTTCATGGCCGGCGTGCCGCGCATTTTCGAGAAGCTCCATGCCGCGGTCCAAGCGGGCGTCGGGAAGGGCGGCAGAGCCAAGCGAGGACTGGTGCAGTGGGCGTTCGGCGTGGCCGCTCGCTACTCGGCCATGGTCCGCGAAAAGAAGACCGCCACGCTCGGACTGCGTCTGGCCTACGCCTGCGCGAACCGATGGGTGCTCGCCAAGCTGCGCAAGCGGCTGGGGCTCGACCGCTGCCGTTTCCTGATTTCTGGTGGCGCGCCGCTCTCCAGCGAGATCGCCGAATTCTTCCATGGCACCGGGCTGCTGATTCTCGAAGGCTACGGGCTCACCGAGTCCACGGCCGCGGCCTTCGTCAACCGCTGGAACAACTTCCGTTTCGGCACCGTCGGCCCCCCCATCGACATCATGGACTTCAAGTTGGCCGCGGACGGGGAGATCCTGCTACGCGGGCCATCGATCTTCGCTTCGTACCACGGCTGTCCCGAGGCGACCGCCGAAGCGTTCGATGCCGAGGGTTGGTTTCGGACAGGCGACATCGGTGCGTCCGAGGACGGGTTCTTGCGTATCATCGACCGGAAGAAGGACATCATCATCACTGCCGGCGGTAAGAACGTGGCGCCGCAAAAGCTGGAGAACGCCCTCAAGGCGCACTCGCCGCTGGTCAGCCAGGTCGTGGTGTTTGGAGACAGGCGATCGTACTGTGTGGCCCTGATCACCCCCTCCGAGCCCGCGGCTCGCCAGTTCGGGGACGGCGACATCGCCAGGGCCGCTGCTTCGCCCGAGCTGCGCGCGGCCATCGAGAAGGCCGTGGCGGAGGTGAACGCTACCCTGGCCAGCTACGAAACCGTGAAGGGCTTTGCCATTCTTCCCTCGGATTTCAGCGAGGCGACTGGCGAGCTGACCCCCAGCCTCAAAGTCAAACGCGATGTGGTGGCCAGCAAATTCGCGTCGACCATCGCCGGCCTCTACGGCAGGTAGGCGGCCCCCCATTCGTAGGGTAGGGTAGGTCTCGTCATCATGAGCGGCACCCTATTCATCGTCGATGCCCTGAACTACCTCTTTCGGGCCTTTCATGCCCTGCCTTCCCTGACCACGAAAGCCGGGCAGCCCACGGGGGCGGTGTACGGATTTTGCCAGATGCTCCTGCGCATCGAGCGTGAGCATCAACCCTCGCACTTGTGCGTGGTCTTCGATGCACCAGGGCCGACCTTCCGCGACGAGCTCTACAAGGAGTACAAGGCCAATCGCTTGCCCACCCCGCCTGAGCTCATCGCCCAAATCGCTCTGGCCCACCAGGTCGCCGACGCCTTCGGGTACCGGGTGCTCTCGCTCGCCGGGGTCGAAGCCGATGACGTCATCGCCACGTTGGTTCGCAAGGCCAAGACCGAGGATTTTTCGGTCGTCATCGGGTCGTCCGACAAGGATTCTCATGCAACTCTGCACCGAGGACGTGAAGCTCCTCGACGCCGTGAAGAATCGGCTGGTGGGGCCGGCCGAAGTGAAGGAGAAGTGGGGCGTTGCGCCCGACAAGCTCGGCGACGTCCTCGCTCTCATGGGTGACACGGTCGACAACGTGCCCGGGGTTCCTGGCGTGGGACCCAAGACCGCGGCGGAGCTCGTTGCCACCTATGGGTCGCTCGACGGGGTGCTGGCAAATGTCGATAAGATCAAGGGCAAGAAGGGCCAGTCCATCGCCGAAGCACGCCCCAAACTGGCCCTGTCGCGCGAGTTGGTCAGGCTGCGCGACGACGTGGAGCTTCCCCTGACCGTGAACGATCTGCATCGCGTGCCCGCGTCGACCGAGAAGCTGCGTGCCCTCTTCAGCCGACTCGAATTCGGACGCCTGCTGGCCCAGTACGGGCAGGAGGATGCGTCGAGCGCACCTCCGGATGCGGGACCGATCCCGACGTCAGCAGCGGTTGGCTCGGGGGTACCCTCGACCATCGGCCAAGCCCGCGTGGTGACCGATGCTCCGGCGCTGGCGGAGATCGTTTCCGAGATCCGCGCCGCCGAGGAATGCGCCATCGCCGTGCTGTGCGACGGTGGGGCACCGGTGAAGGCGGGGATTGTCGCTGTGGCGTTTGCGCTGCCAGGCGGGCTTCGGGCCTGCGTGCCGGTGAAACAACAGGTCCTCGGGGCCACGCGAAGCCTGGCCGAGGCCGAGGTCGTGTCCGGGCTCGCCGACATCCTGGCCTCGCAGACGGTCGCCAAACACCTTCACGACGCCAAGGTGATGGAGGATCTTCTGCGCGTGCGGGGCGCGAAACTGGCTGGGGTCGCCAGCGATACCATGCTCGCCGGTTACGTGCTCGATGGCGCGAGTGCGGACTACGAGCTTTCGGTGCTCGCGGCCAAGGCGCAAATCGAGGGTGTCATTCCGCGCACCGCGTGGCCCGGCACCGGACGCGGGGGCACGGACGCAGCGAGGCTGCCGGTCGACGAGGTTGCGGCTCACCTGACCACCGAGGCCTGGGCCATCTTGGCCCTGGCGCGCAAACAGCACGAGAGGCTTTCGACCTCGAACCAGGAAAGCCTCTACCGCGACGTGGAGCTGGCGCTCGTGCCCGTGCTTGCGAGCATGGAATGTTGGGGTATCCGCCTCGACACCGGCTACCTGAACAACCTGGGCAACGAGGTGGCCACGAGCGCCCGTGCCATCGAGATCGAGATCCACGCGCTGGCTGGCTATGACTTCAACATCGCCTCGCCCAAGCAACTGGCCGAGATCCTCTTCGTAAAATTGGGGTTGCCTGTCATCAAGAAGACCAAGACCGGCGCGTCCACCGACGCCGACGTGCTGGAAGCGCTGGCAGCCATGCACCCGTTGCCGGCCAAGATCCTCGAATACAGGATGCTGACCAAGCTGAAGGGAACCTACATCGACGCGTTGCCGGCGCTGGTCAATCCCCGCACCGGCCGATTGCACACCAACTTCGATCAAGCTGTCGCGGCCACGGGGCGCATCTCGTCGAGCGGGCCCAATCTGCAAAACATCCCCATTCGCTCGGAGATCGGCAGGAAGATCCGCCACGCCTTCGTCGCCGATCCAGGTTTTCAGATGGTCTCGGCGGACTACTCGCAAATCGAGCTGCGCGTGCTCGCGCACTTTTCGCAGGATCCGGCCTTCCTCGACGCCTTCCGAGCCGGAGTGGACATTCACCGACGAACCGCCGCCGAGGTGTTCGGCATCCCCGAAGGGGCGGTCACCGACGAGCAGCGGCGGATCGCGAAGGCCATCAACTTCGGATTGGTGTTCGGGCAAGGCGACTTCGGGCTGGCCCAGGTCCTTCACATCCCACGCGCCGAGGCGCACAAGTACATCGACAGCTACTTCAAGCGCTACTCCCGTGTGCGCGAGCACATGGAGGCCATGATCGCCGACGCTCGGCGGACCCAGTCCGTGTCTACGCTGCTCGGGCGCACCCGAGCCTTGCCGGAAATCGGCTCCAAGCGGCCGCAGGAGCGCAATTACGCCGAGCGCATCGCGCGCAACACGCCGATTCAAGGCTCGGCGGCCGACATCCTCAAGTTGGCCATGCTGCGTGTAGCCCGCGGCCTGTCCCATTTTCCCGACGTCAGGTTGCTACTCACGGTGCACGACGAGTTGGTGTTCGAGGTGCCCGAGTCGAACCTCGACGAATTCAATCCCTGGGTCAAACACGAGATGGAGTCGGCCTACGAGCTACGGGTGCCGCTGGTCGTGGATGTCCACGCCGGGCCGTCTTGGGGCGACGCCCACTAGGAAAGGCTTATTTCCGAGCGCCGCCGGGGACGCCTTTGTCGCCCTTCTTCTTGCCGGCGACCAAGCCATCCTTCTGGTGTGCGGCCCATCCCACCTGCTGCGGGGCTTGCCCCTCCAGCTTGATGGTCTGCGCCTCGGGGGGAAGAACCGCATTGCCTTCGGCCAACACCTTGCCCGAGAGGTCTTCGAGCTTCTTGTGGATGATGAGGCCGTTCGAGGCCGCGAAGCCGGTCATCGAGTTGATGGAGAAGGTGCCGGTCACGATGTACTGTTCGCCGACCTTGGCTTCGAGCGGCTTGGGATCCCCGGTGTCCCAGTCCTTGACGGGATAATCGGCGATGAGCAGCGAGCGTTCCTTCTTGGCGTTGGGCGTATCGGCCATGAAGAAGTGGGGCTGGTCGCACGGACGGCAACCGCCGCGATCGACCTGGACGTTCTGGGTCAGGGCATCGCCGCCCTTCTTCATCGCCTTCTTCTTTTCCTTCTTGGTTTTTTCCGACAGCTCGTCATTGCACTTGCGCAACTCGGGTGGACATTCGTAGATCTCGGTCAGGTAGGCTTTGACCCGCACGTCCTTGTCCATGTACTTGTCTTTGTTCTTACGCAGGCCCAGCACGGACAGCTCGCCCGTCGGATACTGGGTGGGTATGTTCGAGGCAGCGAAGCTAGGCGAGGGCGGAAGATTCACTTTTATCGGGGTGACTTCCTGACCCTGCGCGAATACTCTCACCGGCAGCAGGGAAGCCAGCGCGAACACCGTGAGCAGACAGATTCGGATCATGTGTTTCCCCTCTTCCAAGAATGGCGGACGACGACCATGCGGCCCGCATCTCTTGTCACTCAATAACACGCTCAATTCCGGCCGACAAGCCCTGCGCGTGGGGTTCTGTCTCTTTGCAATCCTGGCCGTGGGGCTCGCCTGCAACCGCAAGGGACGAGAAAGGACCACGAAGCGCGCCGGAGCACCCCCGGTGCGCGGGATCGCCGCACAGCCGGCACACACCGAGACGCTGCCAACCCCGGTCATGAAATCGCTGCCCGAGATCGCGCCTTCACCGGAAAAGCTCGCCCGACGCGGCGGGGTTCTGAAGGTTCATCTGGAGGCCGAGCCCCCGCATCTCAATCCTTTGCTCGACACCGTTCAGGTGATCGACCGCGTCGTGCGTGGGCTGGTCTACGAGACCCTGATCGACTGCGTCGGCGACGGCTACCGGCCGGGCCTGGCCGACACCTGGGATGTGTCCAGCGACGGTTTGCGCATAACCATGCATCTCAAGGCAGGGACGCGTTGGCAGGACGACAAGGTCTTTTCCGGTCCGGATGTACAGGCCACCCTGGAGCACTTGATGCGGTCGCCGAATCGTTCGGCGCTGCTGCACACCATGATCGCGGATTTGGAAGGTGTGGATGTCCTACCGGATCGAATGGTTCGCCTCCGCCTCATGCGGCCGTCGGACCTCACCCTGCGCGCGCTGTGCGAGATCCCCATTCTGCCCGCCGAGCCCTTGCGCACCGGGGGTGCCAGCCTGACCCAACTCGGGCGATCACCCATGGGTACCGGTCCCTTCCGCGTCGCGGCCTGGGAACGCGGCAAGCGCATCAAACTGGTCAGGGCGCGCCTACAATCCTCACCTGACGGTCCCATGCTGGACGGCATCGACTTCGAGATCGACGTCGACCCCGCGCGCGCGTTGACCCGTGCGCGCAGGGGCGACATCGACATCCTGCCACGCGTGTCGGAGATCCACTTTCCCGAGCAGGTTTCCCCGGCCACCTTGCGCGACTCCCTGGATCTCTATCTACTTCAGCCGCATCGCTATTCCTTCGTCGCCTTGAACACGCGTCGGGGCGCGCTGGCGGATCCCGCGTTTCGCCACGCCTTGAGCCTGCTGTGGGATCGGGCGCGATTCGCGTCCGAGCTTCACCACGGTCTGGTCCGGCCCATCGGCGCGCCCACCTTCGGTTCGGCGCCAGCGGACAAATTCGATCTGCCACTCGCGCGGCGCCTCATGGAAGAGGCTGGATTCACGGACACCGACGGCGACGGTGTCCGCGAGGTCGGGGGCATCCCCATTCGACTTACCTTCCTGGTACCGGCCGGCTCGCACACCCTGTCCGCCGAGGTTCGAGCCTTCGCCATGAATTTGCGCCGCGTCGGGATCCTCCTCGACACCAACAATCTGGATGGCTCGACGCTGTTTTCGCGGGTGGAGCGTGGCGACTACGATCTGTGCGGCCTGACCTGGGACGGTCGCAAAGACGAAGATCCGCGCCTCCTGCTCGGGAGTCAAGGCGACTTCCAGTACACGGGCTACAGGTCCGAAAAGTTCGTGGCGGCGATCGAGCGCATCCGGGCGGCGCCATCGCCGGCCGCGCGGGCGCCTCTTCTGCAGCAACTCGCCGACATTCTTGCTACCGATCGGCCGGCTCTGTTCTTGTACCGGCACGACGTGGCCACCCTGGTGGCCAGGCGCGTGCACGGACTGGCCGCCGTCGGGGATCGGCTCGACTTGCGCTCCGTGTGGGTCGAGCCGTGAGCCTCGTGCTGCTGTTCGTCCTCTCCGCCGCGACTTGCCCGACCGACGCGCCGGTGCCGGACACGCCGGGTCTTGCCGCCGTGGCCAAGCTGCCCGCAGCGGAGGCCATGCGCCTCAACGCCGAGGGCAAGCAGCTCTACCGGCAGGAGCGCTGGGCCGAGGCACGGAAGAAGTATCGGGCCGCACTCGCCGCCGACTCCAACTTTCTGAGCGCGCAGCTCAACGTCGCGTGCAGCCTGTCGCGCCAGGGGCGCTACGCCGAGGCCGCCGACGAAGCCGCCGACCTCATTCGTCGCGCCTTCGTGCCGTGGAGCCGGGAGGTCGGGGAGGCAGCCGACCTCGGCATCCTGCAGGACCAGGGCGTCTACGCCAAGGTGCAGGCCGCGCGGGCGGAGGCGGGGCCGAGCTGGGGCAAGCTCGTGCGCGATGGCATCCTTTTCGTGGCCAGGACCAGGCCGCCCTTGAGCGTCGCCGGAACAGGGGTTCTCGCGCTGGGGCTGAACCAAGAGATCTTCGTCTGGATTCCGGAGACGGGGCGGTACCTGCAAGTCACCGCCGAGGACGGCCGCGTGCTGACCTACGCCGTCTCCGCCGACGGGCGGCGCCTGGCTTATCTGCTGGCCGGCAAGCTCGTGCGCTTGCCGGGACGTGAGGCGCTCTTGCGTGGGCTTTCCCTGCGCGTCCTCGACATCCCGACCATGGCGCTGAGCAAGGTAGTGCCGATCCCCGGCGATGTCCGGCGCGTGCAATTGTCGTTTCTCGCGCGGCCGATCCTGCAGGTGACCGATGCGACCTCGACCACCAGCGTGCTTGCCTTGTCCGACGACCGACTGGAGCCCGCATCTTGGTCGACGGCTCGCGCGCGGGCCGACTCGGTCGAGGTTTCGGGAGCCGGGGTCAGGCCGGGCAAGCGCAGGGTGACGAGGTCGAAGTGCAACATCGCGCTGGCCACCCAAAAGGACGCGGCCGGAGTTTGGCATATCGTCATTTCACGCCCTCATGGCAAGCCCTTCTATCTGGATACGCGCTACGGCGCGGGGCTCTTCGGGTTGCCGTTTCCCGACGAGGCGCCGCCACCTCGACCCGAACCGAAGCAGAGCGCCAGGAAGTCCATGACATCGTCCGAAAAAGTACGCTAGAAGGACGCCAGTCCATGCCCCGAATCGCCGCCGCCAAGAGGTTGAAGTCATGAGCCGCAAGGTCGTCAGCATGACGGGATTCGGCCGGGCGCGCGCGGTCCTTGGACAACGCACGGTGGGGGTGGAGATTCGCTCGCTCAATCACCGTGGCCTGGATGTCAAGCTGCGCGCGTACGACGCGCAACTCGCGCCCGAAATCGAAACCGAGATCCTGCGCATGGTTCGCGAAACGCTCGCTCGCGGCTCGGTGTCCATCAGCCTTCGCGACGAAACCGCGAGCGGGCAGGGTGGGGTGCTCGACACCACGCGCGTGCGCCAGGTTCACGCGGTCCTCGATACCCTTCGCCAGGACATGGGACTGCCCGGGCCGCTCGATCTCGGTACCGTGGGAACGTTCATGGGCGCGTCCGGAACCGGACCGGCGAACGAGATTCCGCCATCGAGCTGGCAGTCTCTGCGGCCCGCCATCGCAACCGCGCTCGAAAGCCTGTGTGCCATGCGCGAGCACGAGGGCGCCGCCATCTCGGCCGACCTCCGGCTGCGGCTGACCAACTTAGGTAATCTCGTCGAAAGGATCTCGGATCTCGCCGCGCTGGTCCCCGGCCGCGCGGCTCGCCGACTCGAGGAACGCCTGGCCGCCCTGATCGCGGGAAATCCGGCCCTGGATCCCGCCCGTCTGGCGCAGGAGGTGGCGCTGCTCGCCGACCGCCTCGATGTGAGCGAGGAGATCGCGCGCTTGCGCGCCCACTTCGATCACCTTGCGACGCTTCTCGGCGGTAAGGGCGCGGACGCACCAGGACGGCGTATCGACTTTCTGGCCCAGGAGATCGGTCGGGAGCTCAACACCCTGGGCGGCAAGATCCAGGACTCCGCCATCGCGGCCCTGGTCATCGACGGCAAAGCCGAGCTGGAGAAGCTGCGCGAGCAGGCGCAGAATATCGAGTAGAACCTGCGTATAGTCCCGGCAATGTCCAAAGAAGTCTCACGCGGCCTGCTCCTGGTGATCTCGTCACCGTCAGGGGCCGGCAAAACCACGCTGGCGCGTCGGCTGGCCGCCGAATTCGACATCCGTTTTTCGGTTTCGTACACCACGCGCAGCCCACGCACCGGCGAGGTCGAAGGCAAGGACTACTGCTTCGTCAGCAGCGAATGCTTCGACCAGATGGTGGCGAACCGGGAATTCGCGGAATGGGCGGTGGTACATGGCAACCGCTACGGCACCAGCATCGCGACCGTGCAGCAATGCATCGCGGGTGGCATCGACTGCCTGTTCGATGTGGACTACCAGGGGGGCAGACAGATTCGCCGCCTGTGGCCCGATGACAGCGTGCTGTGCTTCATTCTGCCACCCTCCATGGAAGAGCTGGAAAGTCGTCTGCGCCGGCGCGCCACCGATGCGCCGGACGTCATCGAGCGCCGTCTCGCCATGGCCTGCAAGGAGCTCGAACACTACGGCGAGTACGACTACCTCGTGGTGAACGACGACCTTTCGCGGGCCTACGATCAGCTGCGTTCCATCTTCGTTGCCGCCCGCGCCACGCGCGCCCGGCGAGAGAACGTGGCTCAGGCACTCTTGGCCGAAGCGGCGGCCCGCAGGCCATCAGGCGCGTGATGGGGACCATCGACACCCTCTGCGAATCGATCCTGGAGCGAAACCCCAAGGCCGATCTGGATTTGCTTCGCCGCAGTTACGCCTACGCGGCCGAGAGCCACGCCGGGCAGTTTCGCAAATCGGGCGAACCGTATCTGGTTCACCCCATGAGCGTGGCCAAGATCATCGCCGATCTCAACCTCGACGTGCCGTCGATCTGTGCGGGCATCTTGCACGACTGTGTCGAGGACACCACCGCCACGCCCGAGGACATCCGCGACAAGTTCGGCGAGGAGATTCAGCGCATCGTCGAGGGCGTGACCAAGCTGGGCCAAATCCCCTGGACCACGCGTGAGGAAAGGCAGGCCGAGAATTTCCGCAAGATGCTCCTGGCCATGGCACGCGACATCCGGGTGATCCTGGTCAAGCTCGCGGATCGGGTGCACAACATGCGCACCCTGCAGTTCATGTCGCGCGACAAGCAGGAGCGCATCGCCCGCGAGACGCGCGAAATCTACGCTCCCATCGCCAACCGGCTCGGTATCCAGTGGATGAAGGTCGAGCTCGAAGACCTGGCCTTCAAATACCTCGAGCCGCAGGAATGGGAAAATTTGCGTTCCCAGATGGAGGGGACGGAAGCCGAACGCGGCGCCTACATTCAAGAAGTTTGCTCCAAGCTTTCCGAGGTGCTGGCCGAGAACGACATCAAAGGCCAGGTCAGCGGGCGCGCCAAGGGCTACTGGTCCATCCACCAGAAGATGAAGCGAACCGGGCGCGACCTCGAACAGGTCTACGACATCATCGCGTTTCGCATCATCACGGACAGCGTTCGCGACTGCTACGGGGTCCTGGGCGCGATTCACTCGAACTGGACACCGGTACCTGGTCGATTCAAGGACTACATCGCACTGCCCAAGCCCAACCTCTACCAGTCCCTGCACACGACGGTGATTGGACCGGGCTCGGAACGCATGGAGGTCCAGATCCGCACCCACGCCATGCACCGGACAGCCGAGGAGGGCATCGCGGCGCACTGGCAGTACAAGGAGAAGTTGCCTGTCGGCTCCGAGGATCGCAAGACCTTCGCCTGGCTGCACCAGTTGATGGAATGGCAGCGCGACCTCAAGGACCCGGCCGAATTCATCCAGACGGTGAAAATCGATCTTTTCGAGGAAGAGGTCTTCGTCTTCACACCCAAGGGCGACGTCAAGGCCCTGCCCAAGGGTGCCACGCCCATCGACTTCGCCTACGCCGTGCACTCGAAGATCGGGGACCACTGTTCCGGCGCGCGCGTCAACGGGATGATGGTTCCGCTGCGCTATCTGCTGCGCAACGGCGACATCATCGACATCATCACCTCGCCCACGCAGCGGCCGTCGAAGGACTGGATCAAGTTCGTCGTCACCAGCCGCGCGCAGACCAAGATTCGCCACCACCTGCGCAGGGAGCAGCGCGAACGCAGCCGCCGACTCGGCCGCGACCTGCTTACCAAGGCCCTGCGCAACCATCAGCGCTCTCTGGCGGTGGCCGAGAAGGACAAGCTGCTCGACAAGGCGGCAGAGGCTTTGCATCTGGGCACGGCCGAGGAGATCTTCGTTCACGTCGGCTACGGCAAGCTTGCGCCCGAGGCCGCCGCGCTGGCCATCTATCCCCAGTTGCAGACGCCCGACGCAACCTCGGACAACCTTCCCCTCATCGAAGAGGAAGCACGTGCGCAGCCGAGACGCGAGCCCAAGCAATCCGTCGGAGGCGTGCGTGTACAGGGCGAAGCCGACATCGTGGTTCGCTTTGCCAAGTGCTGCAGCCCGGTTCCCGGCGACGCCATCGTGGCCTTCATCAGCCGGGGGAGAGGGGTAATCGTTCATACCCGTCAGTGCCCGAAGGCCTTCAACTTGGACCCGGCTCGCAGCGTCGACGTCAGCTGGGACGAGGAGACCCGCTTGCTACGACCCGTTGCCGTGGAGGTCATCTCCGAGGACAAACCCGGCATCCTGGCGGCACTTTCCAAGTGCTTCATGGAGCACGGGGTGAACATCGCGCAGGCCAAGTGCCGCGCCACCGAGGACAATCGTGGTCTCAACACCTTCCAGGTCACGGTCAGCCACGTCGACCAGCTGCTGAAGGTCCTGCGCGCCATCCAGGGCATCGACGGCGTCATCTCGGCGGTGAGATTATGAGAACGTGATCAAGTCGGGGTGGTAACGCAATCCCGCGACAAGAAGAGTGACAGCGGGGAAGGTACCAGAAGAAGACACCTTTCCACAACAGATGCACGCACCTAATCGGAGCGATGACGGGTGGTCGTAGACGTAGACGGCTTACCGTGGCCGTGGCCGTGGCCGACAGCAATTACAACCGACCACGACCTTCTGCGGCTATCACGGATCATGGTGGCAACGGAGGCCTTGACGCTCGGTAGAGATGGGCTTGTAATCATGACGTGATCGGGCGCATCGGTCGATGGTGCTGCCCCATCCCTGGAGGCAAATGGAAACGTCGAATGGGCATTGGTGGCACAGTCACATGGCGGCTGTCGTGGCGCTTGCGCTGTCGGTCGCATCGTTCCCCGCGACGGCTTTCGCCGAGGACGACGCGCCAGCCGCAAAAATGCACTACGAGGCCGGAGTTCGCCACTTCGACCTGTCCGAGTACGAGCCCGCGCTAACCGAGTTCAAGGAAGCCTACCGCAACAAGCCCGACCCGGTCTTCCTCTACAACATCGCCCAGTGCCATCGGAAGCTCGGGCACGCTGATGAGGCCATCACCTTCTATCAATCCTATCTGCGCCGCGCCCCCGACGCCAAGAACCGTGAGGAAGTCGAGAAGCGGATCTCGGAGCTCGAAGCCATCCGCGACGCCGAGAGCGCATCCATCGCGAGCTCGAGCGCCACCAAGCTTCAGCCATCACCCGTCTCGCCCGAGGCGCAGCAGAAGGTGGCGGCTCAGACTGCGGCGACCTCTGTTTCGGCGGCGGGCGTCGATGTCAGCGCGCAGGATGAAACGGCACCCGAGACCAGCGGCCCCATCTACAGGCGGTGGTGGTTCTGGACCGCCGTGGGGGCTGTGGCCGCGGGCACCGCCACGGTGGTCATCATCATGGCCGAGCGCGATCCCACGAAGATCCCAGGCTCCACCTTGGGTTCGCAGAGGGCCTTACCATGAAGACGCGGCTGCTTCTCGTCACCGCTTTTCTGGTGGGTCTTTCCGCGTGCAAACAGTCGGATTCGGTGGTGCTGGTGAACGTATCCATCGACTCGAACGTGCAATCGGTCTATTCACTCCGCGTTGCCATGTCCACCGCGCAGGCGCAGGACACCAAGACCTATTCAGCCACGCCTTCATCGAGCCCGATTCCTGCCTCCTCGTCCCTGGTGATCGTCGTGCCGCGATCTCGCACGGGAAGACTCGACTTGGCGTTCGATGGTCTCGACTACACCGGAACCAGCGTGTCACATGGCACCGCCCGGGCCGTCATCGTGGTTGGAGGCACCGCGACCGCCTCGGTCAGCCTGGTTGCCGGGGCATCCGTGTGCGGGAACGGCGGCATAGATCCAGGCGAGAGCTGCGACGATGGCAACGAGTTCTCCTTCGATGGCTGCGACTTCCTCTGCCAGGCTGAGGGTCCACAGGTCGATGCGGGCGCTCCGGACGCTACGATGGCGGACCTTAGGGGGGTGGATGCTATTGATGTTGTCGATTCATTCATCGATAGGGCCGCCTTCGAAGCTGGCAGGGACACCGACTCCCAGGTTGAGTCAGCAGTGGATATGGCAACACCCGATGCACTCTACGTCGCCGATGTTGTTCCAGATGGTCCACCGGGCACGGGTGGGGCCTCGGGCACCGGTGGAACAGTGGTGGGTATGGGCGGAACCACAAGCACTGGCGGGATGGTGGGGTCGGGTGGCGCGACGGGTACTGGCGGTGGGCGCACCCTTACGACCCTGGCTTCAGGCCAAGTCGGCCCCTTTGGCATTGCCGTTGACAGCGCGAATGTCTACTGGACTACCGAGGGGACGTGTACCAAGAACGCGGACCTTTCTACGACTTGCACTAATGACACAGTAATGGAGGTGCCAATCGCTGGCGGCGCTTCGACGGCCCTCACGGGGACATCCTTCAAAGGTGGACAGAGCTTCCCCCCCTATCGAATCGCCGTTTATGCCTCAAACGTTTACTTTACGATGTATGAATCTGGTCAGGTGCAAATGGTGCCAGTTGGCGGCGGATCCGCGACGCAGATAGCTTCCTCGTACTCCCCCAACTACATTGTCGTTGACGCAAAGAGCGTCTACTGGACTGGTTTTCAAACAGGCGTCCCATCGCAAGGCACGGTGATGAAAGTGCCCATTGGCGGTGGCACAGCCACTACCCTCGCTTCGGGCCAAACCGCCCCCCAGGGCGTAGCCGTTGATGCTGCGAACGTGTATTGGGCGAACAACACGAGCTCCGGTTCAGCGGGCACCGTGATGAAGGTGCCGATTGGCGGCGGCACCCCGACAACTCTTGCATCGGGCCAGAACACGCCAGTCGCGCTAGCCGTAGACAGTACCAGCGTCTACTGGATAAACGGCGACGGCACGGTGATGAAGGTGGCGACCAGCGGAGGTACTCCTACTACACTCGCGACGGGGCAATCCGGCGTCCAGGGCATCGCCTTGGACCCCAGCAGTGTCTACTGGACGATCTACACGTCCAGCGGCACGGTGATGAAGGTTTCCATCGATGGTGGCACTCCGACAACTCTTGCATCCGGTCAGAACCAGCCCCACGACATTGCCGCTGATGCGACAAGTGTCTACTGGACGAATTACGGAGATGGTACGGTCATGAAGCTGACGCCAAAGTAGGCATGGGGGGATGATATGATCAACAGAGGTGATGACATGGGGAAATCGAATGGTTGGTCTTCGAAGTCGAAATGTGACCGAATCGCGACGATCCTGATCGTTGTTGTGATTGGCAGTCTGTTTGCGTTCTACATCCTCCGGAGTATCAAAGACACACTTGGCCAAGTAGGCGGTGGAAGGTTCGCTCTGTTTTTCCTCGTGGTCGGCGCGGCTCTCCTCGTCGGGCGACTGAGAAGGACGGAGAAGCGATTCTACGGTGGCGTCGCCATGTTCTTCGGGCTTGGCCAGACATGGGATGCGGTCGCGCATTTTCACTCTGTGCCGACTTCTCATGGACTCAATATCGAGTGGTCCCAGATGGGGCCCATGCTCGTGGCCGCGCTTTTTGTAGCCGATGGATGGGCCATGTTTTGGGCGGGAAGGCGCAAGGCACAACCAGAACACGTTGAGACATCCCCGCTGGCTGGAGAGCGATAGGTCCTTCAGGACTCGAATCTGCGAGGTCTCGTCGTGACATCGCGGATCGAATGCGTGCCGTCCCACACTTTTCGACCGCTGCCCGCGCGAACTCCACGCTCGCCCAGCCGACTAGTCTTCCGACGTTCCGATCTTCTCCAGCCGCTGGAGCCAGCCGTCAAAATGGGGGCAAGCTTGGCGCAGGCTCGGAAGGCCGATGGCCTGGGCGATCCTCGGCCCGTGGCTGACCTTGGCGTAGGTCCCGACGATCTCCAGGATTCTTTTCGAAGGAGCGGTGTCGACCCCATCATCGATGTCCTCGGGTGTGCCGAACCGATCGCGCACGGCCTGCAGCGCGGGCTTCGCCTGGGCGGCTTCCCCCGCGACCAGGCTGACTACGTCGACGAGCTTGTCGACATCGGAGAAGAGCAAACCTTCGAATTCGTGTACCAGCAGGCCGGGAAGGAAGCGCACGTCGTCTATGGCCGCCGCGAACGCCGCGCTAAGCACGGCCACCCGGTCTTGGGTTGTGTTGGGCCACGGGCTGGGAAAGCCCGGCATGTCGCGCGGAAAGGCGTAAAGGTCGATCAAGGTGCTGACACGATCGGGCTTGCTACCAAGCAGCAGCCGGATATCGCGTTCGATGTGACCCCACTTGTGACCGTGGCCGCCACGGAACGTGCGCCGGCCTTGCTCGCGCTGGGTGCATATGCGGGTGCAGTTCGCGTCGATCCCGAGAGCAGTCAGGTGTGGGCGAATCACGCCATTGAAGAAGGTCTCTTCGGTCTGTCCTTCGACCAGAACCAGAACGCGCCTCACGGCCTCGGCCTTCCTCCAAACACACCCTTCTCCCAGATGTCGCCGAGGGAATACTCGTCGAGCCAGGGGTCGACCTCTTCGGCTGTCAGCCGGCGTGCCGTGGTGCCGGCATCTTCGCGCTCGACCACGACGATGGCGGCCGGATCCGCCAGCGCCGACACCAGGGAAGCCGCCTGGGTCGAAACGATGATTTGAACGGTTCGCGCGGCTCGTGCCAACATCGAGGCAAGCAACTGAATCGCATGGGGGTGCAGACCCAGCTCGGGTTCATCCAAAGCGACAAGCTTGGGTGCGTTGACATCTTCGAAGGGCTGGAGTAGCAGCGTAGCCAGGCACAGGAAGCGTAGGGTTCCGTCCGACATTTGATGGGGGCCGAACTCGTAGTCGCTGGCCCGCTCGCGCCATCGCAGCATGATCTTTCCTGGATCCGACCGGGACGGATCGAGAACGAGATCCCTGAAAGGCGGGAACGCGAGGCGAACGATTTCGACGATCTCTTGAAAACGCCGCGGATGACTCTGGCGCAGCATGAGCAGGAAGGGAGCGAGGTTGCCTGCATCCTCGTCGAGGTCGCGCTCGGCGTGTAGATCCGCGAGTCGCCGGACTGCTGCCTCGCGAGATGTGTCATGGAAATGGTAGAGACGGCAGCGGCGGAGATGGCCTTTGATGAATTCTTCGATCGGTCCCCCTGGCCCGACGTGAGCAACCACGTCAGCCAGCCGCGACCTGTTCCGGGCAGAGGTAAGAAACCACTCGGCTGGGAGAGACCGATCCGCGGGCTCGTACCCAACCTTCTCCTCGCCAAAGACCAAGAAATCCCGCGCACCGTACGTGAAGGCCGCATGGTAAAAATTCCGTCCTTGCTTCGCCTCGACGGAGGACTCGTCTTCTGTCTCGAAGATGATCTCGAACGACATTCGGACCGTCTTCTTGGGGCCGAGGTGGAGGAGCGAGCTGGCGCCGCCTTGGACTTGGACGTAGTTGGCAAGCCCTTCCTCATCCTCGAGGTGATTCAGCAGCCCGAAAACTGACAGGATATTGGACTTCCCCGTGCCGTTCGCGCCGACGAGCACGTTCAGGGGGCCGAGATCCAAATCCAGGCTGGCCACCGATTTGTAGCCCTCGATCTTCAGGTGTTGGAGCATGTTGCCCTATTCTTGCATACACTCTTGTGAGGTGGAAATGTCGTTGGCCGCCAGATCCCTCTGGCTCATCGACGGAGCGTCTCGCGATGCTTCCAGATCAGCGAGAACGTACCCAGGCCGGCGTTCTCATTTGACCGTAATCCCGCGACAAGAAGAGCGGCAGCGCGGAAGGGCCAGAAAGAGACGCCTTTCCACGACGGATCCGCGCACCCAATCGGAGCGATGACGGTCGGTCGTGGATGTAGACGGCTTACCGTGGCCGTGGCCGTGGCCGAGACGGCAATTACAACCGGCCACGACCACGGCCACGACCACGACCTTCGGCGGCTATCGCGGGATTAGGGTTTGACCTGGCCCCCCACCTCTGCTAGTTGAACCCGACCATGGCATCGAATTCTCGCCAGACCTGGAAGAAGCGTACGCGCCGGCACGGCAATGCCGGGCATAAGCGCAAGAGCAAGGAAAGCCGCCACTCGACGTTGTCCGAGACGGAGCTCTTCGCCGGGCTTGGCGAACCTGGAAAAGCGGCGCCCAAGAGCGCAACCAAGTAGCCCTGGCACTGCCGCGTTGCGGCTCTGACTGAGATGTTTCTCACCTCTCGGCGGCACGAATGTTGATCTTGGGAGGGGCTCTGCCCTAAGATCGCCGGACTTCGCTCCCGCAACGGGTATTCCGCGCGGTCGGAGTGACACCACCTCCAGGTACCGGATGAAATTCTGCCCAATTTGTAAAACGCAGTACCCCGAGGACGCAAACTTCTGCCCGCAGGAGACCTGTGCGACTGCCGAGGGACCACAACGTCTCCAACCGATGGCCACCCACGCGGCGGGCCGTTTCCAGCCCATCGAGAAGATCGGTGGCGGAAGGACAGGCGAGGTGTGGCGCGCGCTCGACAGCCAGACCGGCCAAGAAGTTGCGTACAAAAGCGTCCTGCCTGGGGTCGTTTCCACGCCTGCCACGCTGGCGAGGATGGAGCGAGAATTCAGACAGCTCATGCGGGTGAGCAGCCCCAAGGTCGCCACCGTCCTCGACTGCGAGAAGACGCCCATCGGCGGTCTCGCCATTGCGACGGAGCTTTGCCAGGGCGATTCGCTCGAACGCATCCTCGCGGCCGGGCCGGTGGACTTCCAGCAAGCGAAATCCATCGTGGCGCAGGTCGGACAGGCCTTGCTGGAGGCCCAGAAAGTGGGCTTGGTCCACCGCGATGTGGCCCCGAAGAACATTCTGGTGTCCGCGTCGGGAGAGGTGAAGGTCATCAACTTTCCCCTCGCCGTACCCATCAACGAGAAGGTTTCAGGCGTCGCTGCCTACCTCTCGCCCGAGCAGGTGCAAGGCAAGCCGGTCGATCAGCGTTCGAACACCTACAGCCTGGCTGCCATTTTCTACCACCTGCTTACCGGTGAGCCGCCCTTCCAGGGGGCCAGCGTGCAGGCGGTGCTCGATATGCAGGTGTCCACGCCGGTCTTGCCGCCCACGCAGCGGCGGCCTGGCGCAAACTTGCCACCCGACGCCGACAAGCTCGTGCTCAAAGCGCTCGACAAGAGCTCCAGCCGGCGCCACCTCACCTTGCGTCTTTTCCTGAACGAGCTCGAAGCGCTCAAGGCGCAAGCTGTGGGCGCGGCCAAGCCCGCCGGGGAAGTCGGTCTTGCCAAGACCATGATGTTCGGCGGAAACCAGGCCGACATCGCCAGGATGGTGGCCGAAGCCAGAGCGGCCAAGGCCTTGGCCGGCGAGCCCATGCCCTCATCGGCGCCGACCGCGCCCGGCGCCCCACAGCCCCGGCCGATGGAAATTGGGCAGACGATCACCGTCGGAGCCGTGGCTCCTCAGGCGACACCCTACGCGCAGCCCTTGGCCACGCGCCCGGCGCCTCATGTCGCGCCCACCGTCGCTGCCCAGGCCGCCATGCCGGGACCCCAGGCGCAGACATTCGGGAAGGCATCCGCTCCGACCCCGGCGCCGTATGCGCCCACCCCGGCCCCGCTTCCGCGCGCACACCTCCCGGCGCAGGCAACGATGGTCCCCGCGGCCACACCGGCGCCTGTCCAGCCGGCGTTTGCCAGATCCGCCCAGCCGGCGCCAGCCCAGCCGGTCGGCGTCGTACCTGGCGAAGCAGGAAAAGGCGCACCCCCCAAGAGTGGTGCGGCCTTCCGTGAAACCCTGTGGTTCAAACAGGGCGATGTCGAGCAGATGGTGGCCGAGGCCAAGGCCAAGATGCAGTCTACCGGCAAACCTGTCGCGGAAGGCCCCATCGCGGCCGAGGACGCAAGGCCGCTCGAAGACCGGTACGTCGACGATGGCTCGGTGACCGTCGAGGATCGCAAGAAGTTCTCCTTGCGCACGGGGGGTACGTCCACCTCGGTCCCGGCAATGGGTCCCGAGGTTCCAGGCGAGAAGATCAACGAGCGTGAAATGGTCGGGGAGATCAGCGGCGGTCGGCGCACGCTTATCCTGATCATCGCCGCGGTTGTGGTCCTGGCTTTGGTTGTGGTCATCGTCATGATGGTGAAGGGGAAGGGCAAGAACACGTCGTTCAGCCCCACCTCGACGTCTACCAGTCAGATGGCGGCGACAAAGCCCCCGCCAACACGCGAGCCCTTGGCGGGCGGGTTGGGGCAGGGTTCCCCCGATTCAAGCGTCGCACCCGGCCCAGCCGTCCTTCCCACTTCCCCGCCGTCGGGAAAGACGGCCGCTCCCGGGCTTGGTACTGCCGGCGGCGCCACCAAAGCCGGACTTGGTGGTGCGACCGGCGAAACCAAGCCCACCCCCGCTCAGGCAAAGAGAGTGGTCGCGAAAAGGAAGGGGCCCGTCAGACACCCGGCGGCCAAGCACAAGCGCTAGCTAGACTAGGAACCCTACTCGTCGCTGATGGCGAGCGTGATACGTTGGGCTTTCCCCGCCCGCAAGAAGTCCACCACAATGGCCGGCGCAGTGCGGAGGGATTCGGCAACGTCGAAGGCCTGCTCGGGCTTCTCGATGGATTTTCCGTTCACCTTTTGCACGATATCGCCGCTGTGCAGGTCGATTTCCCGGTAACAGCGGTCGCCGGGATAGAGGCTCTTGATGAGCCAACCTTGGAAACGATGGTTGGCAAGCATGCGGTCGCCCTCGACCCCTTGCATCCAGCGAGGCAGGCCAGCGTCGACCAGATGGATCAGGGCCGCCCGCCGCAACACACCGGGCTTTGCGAACATGGTACACGGCCGGGACGGTGCTGCGTCGACCTTGGGCGACGTTAGCGGTGGTGCCGGCGGAGGCGGAGAATCCGACGGCGCTGCGGGCACGTCAGGGAGAGCCGCCGGCTCGAGGCCAGGTGCTTGCGCCACGCCGGTGGCGCAAGCACAAAAGACCAGGGAAAGGTTCGCTGCCGCAAGGGTGGTCCAGGGACGCTGCCTAATACGCTCCATGGACGGATTGTCTCATGCCCGGCGGGTGGGCGCGAACAAGGGCGAGCTACGGCGCGAAAAGCGGCGCAATGGCCCTGCACAGCGCCGCGGTGACATCGTCCTTGCTTGCCGTGGCGTCAAGCGTCACGACCGCGGGATCCTGACGGGCGAGATCACGATAGTTGGCCGCGACCCTGGCCAGGTAGGAGTCGGCGTCGTAGCGCTCGATCGGTCGGCCGGCAGCCTCGCGCCGCCGGGCCGCGACTTCGATAGGCAGGTCGAGCAAGATGGTCAAATCCGGGCGCAGGATTCCACGGGCCAAACGCATCACCCAGTCGCGGTCGGCCTCTTCGGCCTGGTAGGCCAGCGAAGAGAGCAGGTAGCGATCCGAGATCACCGTTGTGCCCGAGGCCAGGTGGGGTTCGATCTCGCGTTTCAAATGGTCGATTCGGTCTGCCGCAAAGAGCAAGGCCATGCTTCGGCCATCCATCGCCGAGCCATCCGCCATCCGGTGCTGTCCGAGTAGGGCTTCACGCAAGAGCCGGCCGACGGGGCCGGAGCTCGGCTCGCGCGTAGCCACGGCCGGATGGCCCAAGCTGACGATGTGGGCGACCGCCCTGTCCAGCTGGGTGGTGGTCCCAGATCCGTCGATACCTTCGAGCACCAGAAATTTTCCCCGCACGCAGGTCAGGATGGCTTGTCGGGGATGGCGCTTGCAACCGATCTTTTCAGCGCAAAGGCAGCCGCAATCTTGGCCCATGCCACACGATGCCTGTCCTATACTCCTCCCCGAGGTAACCACTTGCTCCGATCCTTGGCCATTCGGTTCGCTGTTGCGCTCCTGCCCCTCGTCGCGGCTGGAGCCTGCAAGCGTTCCGCCGGAGCCAAGAGCAACCAACCTTCGAACAACGCCGCGCCCGTGCTGCGCGAGGCGCTCTGCATCGAGCAGCAGGAGGGGTGCGTCTACTGCACGGGCAGGGACGTTTCGGCAGCGCCGTTCCTCGATGCCGACCAGTCGCGCCCCATCATCTGCGACCCCAAGAACGAGGACAACTGCGTCGAATTCTGCACGACGCTCGCGCCGGAATGCGCACTGCCCTGGTCGTCCAAGCCTCGCTGTCTGTTCGGTTCCGAGCTGGAATTCCAGCGCGCGGCATTCAACCGTGACACTGCTGATCGACCGGAGATCCCCGTGACGGGCCGGCTGATCGACGATAGCGGGCGCCGCATCGAGGGCGCCCACATCGACGTGTGGGTTTCGCGTGGCACCCAGCTCACCGCACTCGATCAAGAAGTTTCGTCCAAGGATGGGACCTTTCGTGTCCGTCTACGGCCCGGGCCCTGGAGCTATTCGCTGCGGTTCAGCCGTCCCGGCCTGGCCAGCGAGATCGTCGAGCGCTTCCCTGCGGAGAAGCTGGCTCCCATGGCGGGCGGCCAACCGAAGGTTTTCCGGCTGGGGCCAGAGTCGGTCATCAAGGGCCGCATCCTCGCCAATTCGCCCACGCCTACGCCAGTGGCCGGCGCCGAAGTGTCGGCGCTGCGCACCGCGGAAGACGGCATCGCGAGCAGCAGCGCCCGAAGTGGTGAGGACGGCACCTTCATCCTGGGAGGGCTGGAGGCGCGTCGGTATTTTCTGCGCGTCACCAAGTTCGGCTGGCGCCCCATCGTGATGAAGGCAGTCCAGGCCGGCTCCGGCGCGCGCACCTCCATCAAGCTGGACCGCGCGACGGTCATTCGCGGGGTCGTGCGCGACAAGAGTGGAGACCCGGAAGCCAATGCCACCGTGGCGGCCTTGCTCTCGGACGTTCCCGGCATGCCGACGACCCCCATCTTCTGGACCAGCGACAGCGCGGGGACATTTGCGCAAGACCGATTCGTGCCAGGCACCTACTACCTGTGGGCGCGCAAGGGCGACATGCTGGCCTATCCGCCGGAGAAGATCGAGCTCAGCGAAGGCGGAGAGGTGGAGGTCGAGCTTTCGCTGAAGAAGAAGGGATCGCGGGTCACGGGCAATGTCTTGCCGGAGGCGGGTTTTCACATTTCTTCCGATGCCAGGGTGCTGCTCATCAGCCGTTCTTCGCCTTTGGCTTTTCCCAGGCCTGCGGTGGCGGCTCTGGACGAAAAGGATGGCAAGTTCGCGCTTGCCGGGATTCTGCCCGGGCGCTACGAAATCAGCATTCGCGACGGAGCCAGAACGCTGGCTATCGTCAAGGGACCGAGCGAGGTTGAAATCCCCATCGACGCCGATGTCACCGTGCCGCTCAAGGAGTCGATCACGGTTCGTCCGCGCGTTCTCGAATGAGGACCGGGCGATCAGTTGAGAACGCGAAAGCGATTCAGGCAGTCGCTCAAGATCTGCTGGCTTTCGTTTTCGAAGCCTTCGAACCGGACGGCCATCCCCGAGATCGACCGGGTGGCGCCGCTTTGAACGTAGTTCACGAAGTAGTGGTTCTTGACCTCGCCGAGCGCCACGATCTCGGCGGTCTCTTCGGGATTGAGGAAGGAAATGCGAACGCGCGCGCCCAAGGGCAGGGGATCGCGCATCTCGATGAAGATCCCACCGGCCGAGACGTTTCTGGCCACGCCTGGTAGCTCGCCGAACAGGACCGATTCCACTCGAACGGGAAAGACCTTGTCAAAGCGGAGGTGCTGGCGTTTTTCGGGACTGGACATCACCGCGCTGGCTTGCGAGAGGCTTTTTGACATGCCTACAAAGTAATACATGTGAATCAATGAGGTCAAATTACCTACATTTACCTCCATCTGTTGCTTGCCAGACGATCCGGCCGCGTCGATTGTCGTGGCGCTTGCAGTCGAACCCGATTGAATCCTTCCCGCAGCTCTGTTACGGTGACTTTGCGAGGACTTGCGCGGCGAATGCTTCCCAATGAACGGACGACCCGAGATGTGGTCGCTGCGGCACCTGGAGTTGTCGAGGGCCTGATCGTCGCACCGGATCGAGAGTGCGCGCGGCCTTTGGTGGATTTTCTCCGCGCCGAAGGTGTCAACGTTCAAGTGGTCAACGCTGTCGATCTGGGCTTCGAAGAAGCGTTGCTTCACCGACCCAATGTCGTCCTCATCGATGAGCGCATCAGCAAGGCCGGGGGGGTGGATCTGTGCGAGAGGCTCAAGGCCAACACCCGCACGCACTTTCTGCCCGTGATCATTTGTGCCCACGGCAAGCAGAGCGACCTCCTGAGATTGGATGCGCTGGCCGCTGGCGCGGACGCCATGTTTGCACACTCCACGAGCAAGGAAGAGCGTCGCGCGCGACTCTGGGCGCTGCTTCGTTCCCAAGCCATCTTCCGCAAGCTCGACGGCAAGCGCGAAGCCCAGGGCAACGCGATTTGCAACAAGCGCCGCTGGGTTCGCGGACTGGTTCACGACATCCAGAATTCCCTTGGCGCCATCCAGGCCAATTTCGAATACATCGCGCAGCTACCGGACACGCGCGACAAGAAGTCGCGTGAAGAGCTCGAAGAGTGCGTGCGGGACACGCGTGCCACCTTCCGCGAGATGGTTCGCAACCTGCGCACGGTGCTCGAATTCGAGCGCTTCGAGGCTGGCGATGTCGCGCTGAAGGAGGGAAAGGTTCTGCTTTCCGACGTTTGCCATTCGGTGGCCTCGAATCTGGAACCGATGGCGTCGGCCTCGAGCAAAGAGATCGTGGTCGAGAACGCATCCTATTCGTTGCCCGTCCATGGCGACGCGAACTACCTCAGGGAGGCGGTCACCAACCTCGCCACCTTCGTCCTGCGCCAGGCGGAGAACCACAAGTGTATCCTGCGTGCCACCTCCGAGGGAGGGATAGGGCGGCTGCACGTTCTCGGCGACAAACACCTGATTCCAGCCGCGGCCAGGGACAGCATCTTCGATCCGTACGAGGGCCATCTCAAGGACAAGCCCGCACGAGCCGCGCACCGGGTGGGGCTTGCGCTTGCCAAGGTCATCGTCGAGGTTCACCATGGCACCATCTGGGTGGAGGACACGCCGTCGACAGGCAGCGCTTTCGTGATCGAGTTTCCATCGCACTGGTCGTCCAGGGGGCAGCGCTCGTCCGAATGAGGTTTCGCCGGGTTGCGCCCGCGCTGGCCGTGGGCTTGGCGGCGGTATCCTTCCTACTCGCAAGCCCAGGAAAAGCGGGCAGCAAGGTCGATGACCTGGCGAGTGCGCTGCAAAACGACTCCAGCTTCAAGGTGCGAACACAAGCGGCTTTGTTGCTTGGCAAGCTCGGTGACAAGACCGGTGTCGAGCCGCTCGTGAAGGCCTTATCGGACGAAAGCAAGACGGTTCGCGCCATGGCCGCCCAATCGCTGGGCAAGCTGGGAGGCGAGACCGCTTTGGTCGCGCTCAAAAAGTTGCTCCAGCGCGAATCGGATGCCTTCGTGCGCAGCCAAGCCGAAAAGGCCGCGGCCACCATCGGGGCGTCGGCCAAGCCCGCCGAAACGGACAACCGAGATCGAAAGGTTTACTTGAAGTTTGGTCCGTTTACCGGGGGAAGCAAAGCCGCAGATGCGAACCTTCTTGGGCTGCTACGAAGCGGGCTCCGGCAATCGCTCGAGAAGCTTCCGCACGTCGTCGTGGTCGAGGGTGCGGAGGAAAGGAACCTGGGCAAGGGTGGCAGACCGGCGTTCGTCGTGGATGGCAACGTGCTCAAGCTGCAGGACACCGATGCAGGGTCGTCGCTCGAGACGAGCTGCGAGGTCAAGCTGATGGTAGCCCGCTGGCCGTCCAGAAGCGTGATTCTTTGGACCAGCGCGGGCGCCGCAGTTCAAGGAGGCAAACGGGATAGGGACAAACAGAATGCCCGGCGGGACTGCATCGAGGCTTCCGCGGGTCAGTTGGGCGACAGCCTGGTGGGGTATTTCAGGTCGCAGGGGGGGTAGGCACGGATGGCACGAGGCATAGGAGCATATCCATGACGAAATCAGAGCGCGTACCGCAGCACAAGCGCAAGCTACGCAACTATCTTCTCGATGTCGGGTTGCAGCTCCGCTACACGGTGTTCATCATCGCCGTGGCGGTCTTCCTGACGGCCTTCCTCGGCTACCGCATCTATGTGGCCACCCGGGAGACCACCCGCATCGTGACCATGACCGCGGCCGTCGAGCCCAGCGTCGAGCGAGAGCTGCGAGCGCAGTTCGAAGCCAACGACCGGGTGGTCGTATGGGGAATCATCTGCTTCGGCGTGCTCTTGGTGGTCACCGTGACTGCCGCCGGTATTTGGATGACCCACAAAATCGCGGGACCGCTGCACAACATCGGGTCCGCCTTTGGCAGGGTTCGCGACAACAAGCTGCCCTCGGACATGGGCAATCTGCGCAAGGGCGACGAGCTGCAGGCCTTCCATGCCGGCTTCCGCGAGATGTACGACGCCATTCGCGGCCGCGTCGTCAAGGACGCCGATACACTCGAAAAGGCCATCGCGGCCATCGAGAGCCAAAACGGCCGATCGAGCGACATGGACAGCGCCCTCGAAGACCTGAAGTCGTTGCTGGCCGAAAAGTCAGAGAGTCTGAAGGCCCAGGCCCGCTAAGCGGGTGGAAGATGGGAACGAGAGGGCGCGGTGTCCCAATCGCTGGCTTGGCGTCAAGTTGACATAATATCTGTTATCGGACATTCGTGTGTAGCGCCCAAGTCCAAATGTCCCCTTCGGCCCAAGTAGAAATGTCCCCTTTGGACTCGAAGAAACCACGTGACAACTTGCCACACGCGGCAAGATGCCACGATCTTTGCCCCGACTCGCAGCTTCCTTGTTGCCGCTTCTTGCCTTCGAGCTGGCACCGGCGATGCACGAAATTCAGTCGGTTCGCGATGCCCGCCGCTGACTTCTCGGTTGGCGGTGCGCCAGGAGGTTCCGCATGAGCATTTCCCTTGGACTGGCTATGCTGGCTGCATTGTCGCACGACGCGGGCGCCAAGCCCGACGCAGGGGTTCCACTCTTGGCCACGCCTCCTCCTCAACCGGTTGGAGCGGTCGAAAACGCCTATAGCCCCAACGTCATAGGCGGGTACGGCTTGCGTATCCGGGGTCAAGGCTATCTCTACCAAGGTCCGCGATTCGATGCGCGAATAGCGCCCGACGGAGCGGTAAGCTTCAAGGACAAGCAGGTCTCGACGAGCTTCGTTCCCTTCGCCTGGATCGTCATCCCTCGGGTCCAGCGTAAACCGGAGTTGCTCGAACGAAGCGCTGGCGAGGCGTCGGTTCAGCAGTCGCCCTGGATCCCGCCCTTCGAGCGGGCGCATCCCCCGCGGCGTACGCCGGAGCATGGCGATCTTTGCCCACCCGGCTCTTCTTGTGGAACGCCGATTCCGATGAACGGGAGCTTGATCGCCGTGACCGAAAGCTTCGATCTCACGGATGAGTTCATGCGCGGTCTCGGCCAAGACCCCTACGCCCGCGAGAAAGCCCGTTTCCTGTCCGCGACCTTCGAGTTCCGCATGAAGCTCGCCCTCGACGCAAGCAAGCAGTCGATGAAGGACACGCTCGACTTCTTCCCGCAGCGCCTGGAAGCGCTCTGGGCCGACACCCGCTACAGTCCGCGCGAGCGCCGCCACATCATCTACCAGCTTTGGTCCCAGGCCGACAGCACGCCAGAAGGCCAGCGTGCCGCCGAAATGATTGATTTGTTCATCAAGCGCCGTCTTCCCTGCGGGGCCCCTGACGGTTACACGCGCGCCGAGCTGAACGCTCTCAGAGCCCGCCATCCCGATCGCCGGTTTGCTCCCGGCGCCTGTACGCCGCACCCTATCGACGATTTCTAGGGTGGCGCGCGGCGACGAGACTACGAACAGCCAACCGGCGTCAGCAGCAATGCCTACACTGTCGGTGCCCTGCCCTGCAGAGTCGCGCGTACGTCGGCTTCGTCGGACTTCACCATCATCTCGATGAGCTCCTTGAAGCGCACCCGCGGCGCCCAGCCGAGCTTGGCTTTCGCCTTGCTGGCATCGCCGCACAGGTGGTCGACCTCGGTCGGCCGGTAGTAGCGCGGATCGATCTCGACGTACTTCTGGTAGTCGAGGCCCAGGGTACCGAATGCCACCTCCAGCGCGTCGCGCACGGAATGCGCCTCGCCGGTCGCGATGACGTAGTCGTCGGGCTTCTCCTGCTGAAGCATCAGCCACATGGCTTCCACGTAGTCGCCAGCGAAGCCCCAATCGCGCTTGGCATCCAGGTTCCCCATGTACAGTTTCTTGTCGAGGCCGTGGCTGATGCGGGCCGCGGCCCGCGTGATCTTGCGGGTCACGAACGGAATGCCGCGCCTGGGCGACTCATGGTTGAAAAGGATCCCGCTGCAGATGAACATGCCGTAGGCCTCGCGGTAGTTCTCGCACAGGTGGTGCGCGAAGACCTTGGCGCAGGCATAGGGGCTGCGCGGTCGTAGCGGCGTGCTTTCACTCTGCGGCGGCGGCGAGCCGCCGAACATCTCGCTCGACGACGCCTGGTACAGCTTGCACTTGTGGCCGGTTTCGCGAAGGGTTTCCAGCAAGCGCAAGGTGCCAAGTGCGACCGTGTCCGCGGTGTACTCGGGGACGTCGAAGCTGACCCGCACGTGGCTTTGCGCGCCCAGGTTGTAGATCTCGTCGGGCGCGTTGGTGCGGATGATGTGGTTGAGCGAGCTGGCGTCGTCGAGGTCGCCGTAAACCAAGCGAAAGCGATAGTCGCTGCTGTGCGGATCCTGGTAGATGCCCTCGATACGATCGGTGTTGAAAGAGCTGGACCGGCGTACCATGCCGATGACCTCGTAGCCCTTCTCGAGGAGCAACTCGGCCAGATACGATCCGTCTTGGCCGGTTACCCCGGTAATCAGCGCACGTTTCATAGAGCTCCCTTTTTGTAGTTTTCCTCGAAGTAGTCGATGGTTGCGCGCAAGCCATCGGCGAACGAAGTCTTGGCCTCGAAGCCGAAGCGCTCGCGCGCCCGCGAGACATCCAGGCGGCGGCGCGGCTGCCCGTTGGGCTGGCTTTTGTCCCAGCGCAGGCGCCCGCGGAATCCGGTCTTCTCGGCGATGAGCGTGGCCAGGTCGAGGATCGAAATCTCCTGCCCGGTACCCAGGTTCACCGGCTCGCTGGAATCGTAGCTGGCGGCCGCCATGACCAGGCCCAAAGCGGCGTCGCCGGCATAGAGGAACTCGCGCGTGGGCGAACCGTCACCCCACAGCACGATCTCGTCCCTGCCCACTTCCCGCGCCTCGACACACTTGCGCACCAGCGCCGGAATGACGTGCGACGAGCGCGGATCGAAGTTGTCGCGCGGCCCGTAGAGGTTGACCGGGAACAGGACGACGCTGTTCATGCCGTACTGCTCGCGGTAGCCCTGTGACAGCACCAACATCATCTTCTTCGCGATGCCATACGGAGCGTTGGTTTCCTCGGGGTAGCCGTTCCACAGATCTTCCTCGCGGAACGGCAAAGGCGCAAACTTGGGGTACGCGCAGATGGTGCCGGTGGCTACCAGCTTCTTCACCCCGGCCAGGCGGCACTCTTCGAACACGTGCAGGCCCATCATGGCGTTCTCGAACATGAAGCGGCCAGGGTTGTCGCGGTTGGCGCCGATGCCACCCACGCGGGCCGCCAGATGGAACACCAAATCCGGCCGGGCCTCCGCGATCAGACGTCGGCACGCCTGCCGGTCGACCAGATCCCAGTCGCGGCTGCGCGGCACGACGATGTCCGCCGCCCCGCGGACCCGCAGCGCCTCGACCAGAAAGCTGCCCAGAAAGCCGGCCCCGCCGGTAACCAGGATTCGGCTTTTGGAGAAATCGATCGTGCTCACCTGGCTTACATAACCCGGAAGGCGTCGGGGCGGCTAGATTGCATTTACTTCTCACCGGCCCCGAGCGCGTCGCGCAGGGTCTTGCGACCGGCGCCGACCTCGGCCGCCAGGGTGGTCAGCTCGGCCAGCGTTTGGCGTGCGTCTTGTGGCTTCATGGAGCATCCGCCGGGCTTGATGGTGCCGCCGTAGGTGGTCACCACGAAGATGCGGATAACCTCCGCACGCTCGGCGGGAAATTGAGCACCGTATAGGTCGACCAGATCGGCGATATCCGTGGGCGCTTTTCCGCGCAGCACCGCGCCCGCCCAGACTCCCAGCAGCTTGGCTTGGAAGTTCCTGAAGGTGCCGAGAATCGCCGCCGGGCTCACGCCTTTGGGCATGCGGTTGGCGGCGTAAGGGGCGTAAAAGGCCTCGGGCGCGACCCGCGGCCCGACCGCCCGATCCTGGGCCATCCGGTAGAGAATGGTCGCGGCCACTCCAGGCGAATCGAGAAGCTGGCGCGCCGGTCGAAGGTCAGCGCTCCCCTCGGCGAGGATGTAGCGGTTCTCCCGAATGTTGCCGAACAGCGCGCGTTGCTCCGGGGTTCCTTCACTGGTCTGGATCACGCCCGCCGGCCCAGGGGTGTAGCGCCATTCACGGGCGACCACTTCCATGGCCATGCGGTAGCCGTCGACGAGTGCCTTGGGTGGCGCGGGCGCGGCGTCGAGCAGGCCGCCAGTGGCGACCAGCCGGGCCGCGTAGTCTGCCAGGCGCGCGGTCAGGGTCTGGACCAGCGCTTTGTCGCCGGCCGGATCGGCGGCAACGCCAATCCAAGGCAAGTCGGGTCTATTCACGGAACCGCCGAAGAAGCCGCCTGCGATGGACAAGCCACGCGCATAGGTCGGGCGATCCGCGCCGACCACGAGACAAACCGGCAAGCTGCCATTGGCCCGTGCAAGGTCCGAAAAACGTCGACCGTCCACCACGGCATCGCGCAGGTACTGTCCCGCCAGATAGACCGTTCGCAACATCTCCGAGGCAAAACCATCCTCGAACAGCCTGGGAATTGGCTGTACCGCGGGCGTCTTGAGGTCCGCCCTTTCCACGCGCAGGGGCCCAGTCACGGGGCTGCCGGGCAAAACTGGTGTGCTTGGAACGAAGAGCACGTAGGAGTCGGGCGGCGCGATCGCGCCATTCCGGTCGGAATGGCAGCCGGCTGCAAACAGCGCAGTGGAAATCGCGAACAGTGAAATGTAGAACACTGGGACATCTCGCATGGCCGGGCACTCTACCATCGCTGCACCCGGACTTCAGAGGGGCTCTAAGGTCGCGCGGGATAGCCTGAACTGTTACGACCGCGTTACCCGAATCCTGCGAGAATACCACGATGCGTCCGTGCCCGTCCCTGTCGCCTCCGTCGCCGTTTGGTGCGGCCAGGGGAAGATTTCTGGCTGCGGGCCTGGCCTGCGCATGGGCGCTCGGCCTGTCCGGAAAGGCATCCGCCGAGGTGGTCGTCGTTCCCGATCCCATGGCCGTGCCCGACCAGGCCGAATTGGCCGGAGCCGTTTCACTGCTCGTGCGATCCTACCTATCGACCGGACAGCCTGGCCAGCGCGTCATCGCGCCCAGGCGTGAATTGGCCTTGGCCATCGAGGCGCTGACGGGGAAAGCTCCCGGAAAGGACTTGACCGTGTCCAGCGACATCGGGACCAGGCTCATCGAGCGCATGGCGGCCGATGCCTTGATTCTGTGGGAGCTGCAGGTAGGTCAGAAGGGCACGACCGTGGCCGGCACCATGATCGGACCGAGCGGCAGGCGACTCCTGCGCATTTCCGCCTCGGCAGCGACTGGCGACGTGGCCGAGCTCGCCCGAAGGCTGGCCAGGCGAATCGCTCCGGCCATCGGTGTCACGCTGGGCGACATGGCCGAGGCCGGACTCGCCGACGTGCGCCCCTTCCTCGCGGCCGAGTCGGCCATGGTGTCGAGCGATCCGGCGGCGGCGTCGCGTGCCGTCGATCTCGCGCTGCCCGCAGTCGTGTCCCGTTTGGCGGGCGCCAGGAACATCCTGCTCACTCTGGCCGAGGATCCTGCCCTGCCTGCCCTCCCCCGTGCCCAGGCAAGGTTGTTGCTTGGCGATTGGGCCGTCGCCGTCCAACTGGCCGATGACGGGTTGTCCACGAACCCCCAAAACGCCGCCTTGCGCGCGACCAAAGTGCGCGCTCTGGCTGCCCTCAAGAGCTTCCCCGCGGCGGAAGCCGAGCTGACCTTGCTGCGCGGGTCGCACAATTTGTCGGCCACCGCGCTGGGGGCGGTGTCCCTGGCCATCGCGCGCGGCGACCCCATCGACAATCGGGACGCCGCCCTTGCGCCGCTGGTGGGAAGACCAGCATCGGAATGGCGCCCCCTTCTGCCCATCATCGCCGCCACGGCCCCTGGCACGTTCGGTCCCAAGACGGAAGCTGCGGCGCTGGCGGCGGCCGAGAAGCTCGCGTTCCAAGAACCTGGACTGGCCTCGACCCTGGCCGCCAGAGCGCTCGCGTCCGGCGAACAGGCAGGGCAAGCGGCCTCGCTGGTTCAGGTCCAGGAGCTCAACGCCGATCAAGTCAAGGCCATCAGCGCGCGCCTCGGCGCGGAAGCGGACAGGGCCTCGGCCGGTCTGTCGCAGAAGCTCGTCAAGCGCCAGGAAGAGGCCAAGGCGATCGCGGCGGACATTGGACCAGAAAAGCCAAGCGGGCCCCCTAGCCCGCTCGCAAGCAACCTGCGCCAGATCCTCCAAGGCTTCGACAACCTCTACGACCCCGCCCTCTCGACCATCCAGATCGCTGCCCTGCCGGGTAGCGGCCAGCCCTTCTACTGGCCCTTTCTCGTGCGCAAGGAGCACATGAGCGAAGGCCTGCTGGAAGCCTTGCGACGCGCGCCGTGGGAGCTGCAAGCGACCCGGGCCAAGATTGAAACCGAGATCCTGCCGCCCGCGCGTCTGACCGACGAGGGCATCGCCACCATGGCCCACGATCTGGGCTGCGGTGCGCTCCTGCTCTATCGCATTCGGCCCGCCAGTTTGGCGCCGTGGGTGACGCTCGAGCTAGTCCTGTACGACGTCGCACACCAGCGGGCCGACCGCATCGAGACCTCGCTCGTGGGACGCTCGACCGGTCTGATGGTGCTGAACCCGCTTCTCATCGGGCTCATCGCGCTGGCCTTCCTGGCCACGCTCGCCTGGGCCATCGCGCTTTCGCTGCGGGGCACCATCGTGGTCAGGGTGCAGTGGGACTCGGATGCCAAGGACGAGCTGTTCTCGATTCTCATCTCCCGCTCGCCGCACACGCCGTCCATCACCAACCTGACCGCCTATCGCAAGAAGCTGGAGTGGCTGGGGAAGCGCAAGCGGCGCTTCGAAGCCTGGAACATCGACCAGAACACGACCTTCCGCGGGATCCCGCGCGGCAAGTGGTACGTTCACCTTTACGGCATCTACACCCGAGGCCGCCAAACCATGCTGCTGCGAGAGCCGCCCCAGGAAGTGGCAGTGCAGGCGCGCAAGACATCCTTCGTCGCCCATGTCCTTGAGGCCGCCGAAGCCGAGTTCAAGATCCTCGTCGTCGACGATCGCGGCCCGGTCGAAGGTGCGCGGGTGTGGCTCGACGACGAGCGCGCCAAGGCCGTGGCCACGGGCAAGGACGGCAGGGTCGCGTTGAAGATGCAGAAGGGATTTCATGTCATCCGCGTGAGCGCGCGTGAAATGACCGTCGATCGGCCCTACCACGTGGTGAAGGCGAAGGTCCACGACATGACCATCAACCTGGTGTGGGAGCGGCGGCAGGAGTTCGTGTCGCGCGCTCTCGAACGGCAGGTCGACGACGCCGCCTCTTACATGACCAAGGCCCCGGACGCATCGGGAACGCTCGCCCATGCGCTTGCGACGTCCGCCACGGTCTTCCAGTCCCCCGCTGCCGCGGGCGGTGGTCCAGCAACCGCGACCCCCGTCGAGCCCAAGGGACCGGCTGGAATCGAGATCTCACTCGAGGACACGCCCATCGTGGACCTGATTTCCCCGACTTCCCCGGCCGTCGCGCAAACCGTGGCCCCCACGACGGGATCCGCGCGGGCCGGCAGGCTGACGATGAGCCTCAGGCCACTATCGCCGGAGCTTTCCGAGACCGTCCTTCCCGCCTCCCTGGCGCCCCCCTCCCCGCCTCCACAACAAGGCGGTGCCTCGGTGCCCCCCACCCCACAGGGCGAGGGTGTCTTGGACCTTCCCATGACCATCGGTGACGAGCCCCCCGTGGATCTCGGAACCCCGCTCGCACCGGAAGGCAATGCCCCAACCGCCCCCGGCCTCGCGCGCCCCGTCCCGTCGCCATCCCCGGCCAAGCCCAAGGGCTGAGCGAGAACAACGCCGCATCCGAGGATGGATCTCCGCCGCGAAACAGACTATCTAATGGTTCAACCGTTTGGCCCCGTAGCTCAGGTGGATAGAGCGGCGGTTTCCTAAGAGCTTGGTTTTTACGGCCCGTGAACAAGGGGCACCGTCACCCCAATCACGGCGTGGTTTTCTCTCGGTTGTGGCAAAGGTATGACCGCCAGAAATGGGCACCTCTTAGGGGCGATTGGGCACACTATGGCCACCATGCGCCAGGACAACATCCGACGCACCTGACAGACCAAACCGATGGGCCGCCGGGGAGCTTGGCCTGCGAGGTGCCCAAACTCATGACCTTCTCTAGCTGGTGCAAGATCGCCGGAAGGCGCCGCACACGGGACTGGGCACTATTTCTCGAAGGGGTCGGACTTTCGGTCAGTTTCCGCGTTCTGACGGGACCGCGACGGCTGGCTGATGGGCGCCACCCGACTGGCGGGAACCGGCTGAATTGCGGTTCTTGGCGCGAGAACCGCGCGTGCTTCGATAGGCCGCTTCGCAGAGGGAATCAAGGGATCACTACGAGCGGCAGCCTGATCCGCATCTAGCATCTCAAAGGACTCCACCGAGTCGATCCATTGAAGTTCCCCACCACCTTCGCAGACAGTCCTGGACTTGGGCCGTGCAGGCGGGGGGGCAGGCGTTGTGGTGCACTCAACGTCATTGCCCACAGTGGTGGAGCACCTGGTCTTAGTTTCGCCCGCCCCACTTAGCGCATTGCCTATCCCAACAAGCACTGCGGACGTCCGATCAACCTCTTCGCGGCAGATTGGTTGGGTAGTCTGAACACCCAGAATCACTATTCCTAGGCTTTGAAAGTAGGACTTGCCGGCGGCGAGCGTGGACTCGGCGGCCATCCGATGGACTTGGTCGAAAATTGCCCCTGTGTACCATGGCACATTGTCGTAGGCCCGGCAGGTAACTTTGATGACGCCGGGCGATCTTGTCTCGTTGCAGAGCGGTGGGCGGGCGGTGTAGGGGGCGACTGGCGGCGGTGACGTCGCGAGTTCCCGCTGCATCACCCTTCGCTGGTTTTCCTCATCCCTCTCCCGCCTTCGTTCGGCAGCTTGCTCTGGAGTGAGAGTCGCGCACCCCCAATGCGAAAGCAGGGCTGTCAGGGCAGCCATCCCTCCTAAGGCGAGCCTCTTCATGGTGCTATTATCACGCCGTCTCGCCCTTTTGGCCAAAAGGCGGTCGAAACGAACCCGGCGCACTAGGGAACGGTCTTGATCGGGTTGACCGTGAAGTTGCCCTGGGAGTCGAAGCAGCCCACGCTCGCGCCTCCCATTCCTTGAGGTGGTGCAGTCGCTTTTTGAAATAGGAGGACAGTCGTTCCAAGGTTCATGGTCAGGCTTTGCCCTTGGGTGCTGAATGTCGCCGTGAACGTTTTGGCAACAGTGTCCACGCCCTCGCAGCTCGACTTTGTCGTCGTAAACATGATCGTGCTGCCTGAAAGAACGTACGTGCCTGAATCTGACTCCAACCCGGTCGAGCCAGTTGTCAGCACGCTGATCGTATCGATCTCCCATGCGTCGCCCTTGAAGATCGCCTGGACCGCCGCCGCCGTGCCGGGGTTGTCGACCCAAGTTCCTTGTAGTGGGTCGCTTGACCCGCTTCCACAGCCAGACGCGGCCACGGCTGCCAGGAGAACCACAAGCGTCCACTTCATGTCATCCCTCCATTTGAAGAAAACCTAGTTTCGGTGCCTTCTCCATGGTCCGGGTGGAAAGGTCTGTCGGCACCAGAATGCACATATTACCCCATTGGTGAGGTTTTTGGTGGAGCCGTTTGCCGCTACGGGTGGGACATGGTCTCACAGCCGTCCTTCGAGAGCGCCAAGCGGAATCTTTCCGCGAATCTGGCGCACCTACGTGCTGCCCGTCGATGGTCGCAGCAGCAGGCGGCCGACGCCATGGGGATCGATCTCAAGCACCTGCAAAAACTCGAATATGGGGCCTTGAATCCTACACTCAGAACCGTTGTGGCAGCGGCGGAGGCCTTTGGTGTACCCCTGGCGCGCCTATTCCGTCGGTCTGCCGAGCCCCCAATCCGACGGCCGGTCGGCCGGCCGATCAAGCCGAGGCGCAGGGTCACGGGCGGGTAGCGCCTTGCTCCGGCACGCTTGCCGGCCTAGGCCGTCTAGTCATCCGCCGCCGTCCTTGGCAGCTTGAAACAGAAGCGCCCGCGCGGTCTGACCACCGGCAGGCGCGATACGGAAGGCATGGTTCCGCCCATGGGCACGGTAGGCGATCCCAGAGCTGCAACGTCGATTTCTGCATTAAGCTGCTACTCTAGATCCGGGCAGCGGATCGGACTGATCCCCGAACCGTGGGCCGGCGCGCATTCCCGCACGGCCCTGCCCGGCTTCCTTCCTCGAAACGGAATGCAGGGAATGCAACCGTGTCGACCCCCCCCAAGAATCCGTGCCAGGCGAAGTCAGCGAGCACTAGTGCGACGAGCACGGTCGAGGTTGGGCAAGATGCCGGGGAAGCGGTGAAGGCCCGCCAGAAGCGAGCCCCGAGGCCGTCCACGGGAAAGAGTGAAGGCAACCGCAAGTGCGAAGTTGATCCGGTCGAGAAATTCAGCCAGCTCGCCGACGCCTACAAGAAGACGCGAGAACCAAAAGGGCAACCTGAGGAAGAACTTTCGAGCTTTCTCTCCGAACTATCCGACGCTGACGAGCAAGCAATTCGGAAGTGGTGGGCGAATCTGCCGAAGGTGGAGCAGGACCAATTCTTCGAGATATTTAACGCGTTGGGCAGTGTGTTCGGTCCAGCGGCCAAGCTCATGCACGAGATCTATGAGGACGGGCAATCGTTCCAGGACCGCCTGCCTACGCCCCCTCCAGTGGTTGATCCCAGGTGGGCAGAAGAGCAAACCGTCGCCATCCTCCGCACCTTCTTGCCGGAGGACAAAGCGCGGGAGATTGCGGCGGAGCCAAGGCCCAGCGACGAAGACATGATGCGGAAGGAACTCCTACAGGATGCGATCTCGGAGTACGGCGACACTCCCAAGGCAGTCGAAGCTGCCGAAGCCTCCTTGGCTGAGTATCGCCGACAAGGCAAGTGGGCGGCGGCTTGCGATGCCGTTGCGCCGGCTGAGGCTGCAGCCAAGACTCAAGAGCGCAACGAAGAATTGAGAATGCTGGCACCCAAGATCGCGCATCTAGCTGACCGGGCGGCCCAGGACCTGCCCCCGCTTCTCGTTACGCCAGGTAACGCTGCGACCGTGAGAGATGAAGTGTTGCTGCCTCTCCTTCGCATTCTGGAGGGTGCGCGATTGGCTGCTGACGGCGTCCCTCGTGCGGCGTGGCTTGTGGACTGCATCGCCAGGGGTGAGCCCTGTACTGCCGACGAAGTCGCACTCACGGCGCGCGATCTCGCTGCGGTGGCCAACGAGGCGCGGGCCATGTGCCAGAGTCTCGGGCGGCCGAGGAAGAGGCCTCCAAAGCCAGCCGTGGACGCTGCTGTTGCGTTGAATGCCCGTGGCTTGAAAGATTGGAGGGCAGTGGCGACGATCCTCGACCGAAAGAACCTGCGTCTTGACCCGGACCCCCACACACCGCAGAACCTCCGAAAAGCTGTCCGCAATCGACTCAAACGATCAATCCCAGATACAAAATAGAGTTGGTCGGCTGGGATTTTGTATCCCTGTCTCTAGGTCCGCGGGCGTGGCCCTAATTATGGCATGCCTCAGAATCAACTCGGCCTGGTTACACCGCCCCCGGCGGTAGTCGCCGCGGTTCGCCATCTGCTTGCCCGCGAAGGGTTGGCGAGGACCTGCAAGCTACTCGGAATATCCCGGAACACGGTCGACCGCATCCGGGGCGCCCTGCCCATCCATCGCGGCACGTTCCTCATAGTGCGCGAGGCGCTGGCGCCCATCACCCCCACGGTGCGGCCATGAGCCTCGACACCGCCCTGGCCGACGTCGTGGGCGCAGCCGTCGCGCCTCTTGTTGGCGAAATTCGTGAGCTGCGCGCGACAGTGGATGCACTCCGCGCGGCCAGCCCAAGCCGACTCGTGACCGTGGCCGAACTCGTGCGACTAGGGTACGGCTCGCCCGCAACGGTGAGACGTAGAATTGCGGATGGCACCTACCCGTGTGTCCGACATGGGCGCTCTATCCGCGTGGACCTGGCCAGCCTCCGGCCCATTGACCGGGCCACGGTGGCGGCGCTGGCCGCGGAGGCGCGGCGATGACTACTGGCCAAACACTCCTGCTTCAGAGGCTACAGCCGTACAAGCTGCGGTCAACAGGTGCCAACAAGTGGAAGTTCTTATCGCCGCTGCGTGAAGAGAAGAACGCGTCTGGATCCCTGGAATTCCAGGGCGACATCGTCTTACTCTACGATCAAGGGCACGGCGAAGGTTCAGGCGATGCGATTCTCAGGGCGCTGGGGTTGACCTGGCCTGACGTCCTTCCACCACGGGCAGAGACCCCGGCGATCAAGCCACGAATCGTCGCCGTCTATCCCTACGAGGAGACGGCCGGCGCGGTTCGCTTCGAGATTTGCAGATTCAACCCCAAAGACTTTCGACCGCGGAGGCGCGGACCGGACGATCGGTGGATCTGGAACCTGAAAGACATCGAGCGAATCCCTTACCGCCTGCCGGCGCTACTGGCAGCCCCGGCGGACGCTCCGGTGTTCGGCTGCGAAGGAGAGAAGGATTGCGATGCGCTGGCCGCACTGGGCCTGGTTGCGACCACGAACCCCGGCGGCACCGGCAGCACCAAGCTCTGGGACACGAAGCGCTTCCGCGAACCCTTCACCGGCCGGCACGTTGTCATCCTGCCCGACAACGACCCGCCCGGAGCCAAGCACGCCGCGCACGTGGCCCAATCGCTGCGCAGCGTGGCTGCCTCGCTCAAGGTGATCGAACTGCCCGCCCTGCCTGCAAAAGGTGACGTGTGCGATTGGTTGGCCGCCGGGCACACCGTCGAGGAGTTGCGCGCTCTGGTTGCAGCGGCGCCAGAATGGACGCCGGCACCGCGGCCCGCGTCGCAACCGGCGGTGACGGCCGACGATCCATCAATTGCAACCGACGGCGTCGGCCGGTCCTACGACGGTGTGCTTGAGGACGCGCTGGCGACGCAGCGGTTTGCCGATTTGATTCGTGGTCGCGCCCTGTATGCGACAGATGCGCTCGCCTGGTATCGATACGACGGCGCGCGGTGGGTGCGCGATTCGGGCGAGTGCTGGTTACTTGGCGAGGCAATCGAAGTTGCAAAGGCGTATCTGCGCGATGCCCTCAACGATCCGCTGGGCCAGCAATACAAGGCCCGTCTGGCGATCGCCAAACGCTACAACACCGTTGCAGGTCGGCGAAAGCTGATTGAGGGAGCCACCGCCGCGAACCTCGGACTGACCACCATGGCCGGGCAATTCGATGCGGACCCATCGTTGCTCAACTGTGCGAATGGCGCAATCGACCTGCAAACCGGGTCACTGCGCCCGCACAGCCCGGCGGACAGAATTACCAAGCTCGCGCCCGTCGCATTCGACGCGGCGGCCACGTGTCCGAGGTGGACGCAGTTTCTCGACGAGGTGTTGCCCGACAGCGAGACAATCGCATTCCTCCAGCGATTCATCGGATTCTGCCTCACTGCCTCGACGAAAAATCATGTCGTGGTGTTCCTGTACGGTCTGGGGGCCAACGGCAAGTCAGTGCTCTGCGAAACGGTGGGGGCGTTGCTGGGTGACTACGCGACCGTGCTGCCCGCCTCGGTGCTCATGGCCAAAGAGTACCAGGGGCATGCGTGCGAGATCATGCCGTTGCGCGGAGCACGCTGGGCACTGTTTCCGGAGCTGCCCGCCGGCAAATTCGACGAACCACGAGTGAAGGCGTTCGCGAGCGCAGACACCATGACGGCCCGAAACCTGTTCGAGGGGCCAGTCACCTGGAAGCCGACCCACAAGGTGGTGCTCACCGGCAACCACAAGCCGATCGTGCGCGGGCAAGACGAAGGCATCTGGCGACGTCTCAAGCTCATTCCGTTTGATCGTGTGGTTCCGCCAGAGCGTCGGGATCTGGATTTGCCGGCGAAGCTCCGGGCGGAGCTACCCGGCATCCTGAATTGGGCGCTTGTAGGGTGCGCGGCCTGGCAGCGCGATCCTCGGTGCCTCGAATCGGCGTGCGCTTCCATCGTCGCGGCCACGGCCGAGTATCGCGAGGAGTCCGACCGGCTGGCCCCGTACCTCGGCGAGTGCTGCCTACTGGCACCGGACGCGCGCGTGTCGCGCTCTGCGCTCCGCACCAGCTACGAGGCATGGTGCGCCCGCGAGGGCGAGCACCCGATGCACGCCCGCGAGTTTGGCGACCACCTCAAGCGGCGCGGCATCGTCGACGCGAAAATGAAGGTATCCGGGGAATCTGTCCGGGGCTGGCATGGGCTCGGACTCTTGACGGACGGTGGTCAGGTGGTCAGGAGTGGTCAGCAAAACCCCCTATCCCTCCCGCGAGAAGATAGTTCTACGAAGGAAGGGGGGAAATGCTGCCCACCACCTGACCACCTGACCACCGCTGCGGACGCGCCTGATCCGCTGGCCCAGCTTGCCCACTGCCTCCGGGCCAAGCCCGGCACCATGGCCAGCGATGGCGACCGCGACGCCCTAGCCGAGCACTTCCGGGGGCTGAATGGCACGGCAGAGGCGGCCGGCCAACGCTTGTGGTCCTACTGGCGGTCTGCGCCCGCGCCGACCGTGGGTGAGTTCTTGGCCAGGGAGCCCAAGCCGCAGGGATTGCAATGACCGCGGCGAAACGAACAGGGAAGGCTCACGCGCACGCATCGTCGCCTGCCTTCAAGCTCACGCGCGCGCACACGCACGTTGAACCCTCACGCGCGCACGCGCGCGATGAGGTATCGCCACAGTTGGCGAAAACCTACCTCACGCTCAGCGCGCGCCCGCACGCGTTGGGCGTTCATGGCACCACGTTAGGCGGCACGAATTCGACGAAACGTCTGGCGAGAGAAAGGAGCGCTCATGAGTGAACGAAGCTTTGGGCAGCGCGAGGCATGCCGCGTCTGCGGAGCGAGCGAGTGGCGAGAAGCTCACTTCACCGCCGGTGCAATCGTCTGCCTCGGGTGCTGGCGCGAGATTGAGCGCCACAAGCGCAAGAGCCCACCGAGGCAGCAAGGGCCTTGCCTTGGCAAGACGGCGCAACACGAAGGGCTGTACCGATGAAGCCCGCATCCACACGGCCGAGTATGCGCCGGGCAATCAACGCCGCGTGCAAGGGCTGCATCTTCGATCCTGTAGGTGGCGGGACCTGGCGCCAACAGGTCGAAGCCTGCACGACGCCGTCCTGCCCCCTTTTCGAGCTTAGGCCCGTGCCAAGGCGGCGAGATACCAGGGAAGCGCCAACGCGGCGCGAACGGTGGCAAGACGCCGCGATTCCCGGCAACGGTGAAGCATTAGGGGGCCAGCCATGAACACCTTGGACGATTCGCTACCTACCACCGGCCAAGGAACCGAAGCGGAAATGGACGCCAAGGCAACCGCCAGGGCGCGGAGACTCGCCAATCTCCGGCCGCCTTTCCGCAAGGGTGAGACAGGGAACCCCCGCGGCATCAACGGCAGGGACAAGGCCACCGAGGTGGCCCGGTTTCTCGACGAACCATTCGACGGAGACAAAACGCGTTTTCGCAGGATCATGGAAGCCGCATTCGACCGTGCCATCGGCGGGGACAGGGGCAGCGACCAGACCATCCGCACGCTGCTCGAATACTACGCCGGCCTTCCCGCCAAGGCAGAACGGCCCGTCAACATTCCCGAGGGCATCGACACCACGCGCAGCTTGCTTGACATCACGGTCGACGTGTATCGGCATCGACTGGTCAGCGGCGATATGCGCGAGTCAGAATTCGGCGAGATGGTGCGCCTGTTGCTGTCGATCGACCAGGCGAAGGTGGCTCTCGTGCTCAAGCTCCTCGGCAAGAACGTGGCCAACAAGTCGCCCGAGGAGATACAGGCGATGCTGGACGGCGAGACGCCAGCGCGAGCGATTACGGCTGGCCCGGCGGCGGCGCAGGAATCTGCGGACCAGACACAGCCAGCGGCTGGGACCTTGCGAGGAAACGAACCGCCCAAGGCCAGGGACGAGCCATGACCGCGACCGAGTCCGATCTGCGCGGCGAAGTCGCCTTGGCGATCATGGCGCTTCTGACTTGGGCGGCGTTTCACGGCGGGGCAACCTCGCTGCTGGACGGCACTGTGGACCGCTGGCTTTGCGCCGGGCGGCCCGACGATCCGGGAATCGGTCGAGCGCTCGTGAAGCTGCGCAGCCAGCTTGCCCTATACCTTGAGCAGGGCGGCCATGTGCCAGAATGGTTCCCGGCGAGCTTGCTCAAAGCCATTGGTGAGCCGTGGTGCGCTGGCGATCTGGCCACGAAAGGGCGCGCCTCGGATGCGCGAACCGATGCTCTACCAGCGCATTCACCGGCGAGAATTGCACGAAAAGGCGCAGTGCTTCGTGGCCAAAGTGCGCCCAATGGGGCGGAAAAATAGGCGAGCCTACACCTGTGTCGTTTCTTTATTGACTAAATAACTACCACAGGCAAAGATAGTAACCATGCACGCAGAAAAATCGACTACCAGGCAGGAAAGAGCGAGAATCCTCGACGTGGGACGGCCCAAGATTCGCCCGGCAGATGAGGACACGACCTTGAGTTTCAAGGCGTCGGCCGCGCTTATCAAAGCCTTGGACGTGGAAGCCGCACGCATGTCCAACGAAAAGCCCGCTGGAAGCGCCCGAGTCAGCCGAAGCGAAGCTATCAAGATCATCCTGAATAGCTGGATCGCCGAGCACTCGAAGCCGCGCCAGTAGCTGCCCGCGCGCCCTAACTCCGCGCCACGAGTACCCCGCCAACAAAAATGGGGCAGCGCTGCTGTAACAGCCTGCCCCGTGGTCTTCACGCCCCGTGAAAGGAGATCCGACATGGCCAAGATAGCACGCGTTCGAGAACGAACCGCAACCCCGGCGGAATTGGAAGAGGACAGGCGGCGATGCCTGGCCGCCAGGATGAAGCCACCAACACCAGCACCCATCGAAGGCAACCTGTGCGCCGTGCTCGTCAGGTTCGCGGCCTGGCGGCCCTGTTGCGTCTGTGGCTCGCTCACGTTGTACGTGAACGAGAACACCCGCACAGATACGAACTTCGAGTGTGGACTATGCAAAGAGATCCGCGAGAGTCTGGCCGCGCGCCTACGGCAGTCGCTGCCCATTCGTGCGGCATTTCACGTGCGGGCGCTCGTCGCGACGGCCAACGGCAACCGCGAGGTGGCCTATGCCTCGTAAGCCTCGACGCCGAACGTGGGGCACTGGCTCGCTATTCGAGCGCAGCGGCCGGTGGTGGATTCGCTGGCGCGAGCATGGCCGGCGGTGCTGCAAATCGTTCGCCTCGAAGGATCTCGCTGAGCAAGTTCTTGCCAAGATCACGAGGGACGTCGCCGCCGGTGACGCTGGTTTGCCCCGCGACTACGACGAGTCCCCGAACCTCGAAACGCTGGCAAAGGCTTGGCTCGAACGGCGCAAGGCCACGCACAGGTCATGCCGGGATGACCGTTCCCGGTGGAATACCCACCTTGGCCCCGCCTTCGGCAAGATGAAGGCGCACGAGATCGACGCCGCCCAGCTTCGCAGATTCATCGAAGACAAGCTCGCCAAGGGCTTGGCCGCGAACACAGTCGGGAATCTGATCCGCCAGATGTCGACCTTCTTCGCCGACATCATCGAACAGGGGCACGCCCCCGCGAACCCGGTAAGCGCCCTGCCCCGTTCTACTCGGCGCCTCTACCGTCCAGGCCACGATTCACGGACAACGGCGTTCATCGAGAAGATGAGCGACATCGAGCGCGTCTTCCGGCTGCTGCCCTCGCCTGTCAACGTAGCCTTCGCCGTCGGCGCGTTCGCGGGACTTCGCACGGGCGAGGTGCTGGGGTTGAACTGGCGAGACTGCGACATCGAGAACCGGCGCCTTCACATCCGGCAACAGGTCAACCGAGGCAGGATCGGGCCGCTGAAGGATACCGATTCCCGCGCGGTTCCCATGCTGACCCCCCTGGTGCCCGTCCTGACACAATGGAAGCTCGCCACGGGCGGCACGGGCCTACTCTTTCCGCCCGTCCATCCCCTACGTGGTGGCACGCCAGAGACGCCCGCGGAGTACACCAGGCCCCAGACCCTGGCCAAGCACCTACGCGCGGCCCTGAAGAAGTGCGGGCTGTCTCCCATGACCTGGTATCAATGCACCCGACACACGTTCGCGTCGCAGTTTGTTCTTGGCGGTGGCAGCGTTGAGAAGCTATCCAAGATCATGGGCCACGCCAGCATCACCACCACCGAGCGATACAGCCACCTTCGGGCGGATCTCTTCCGGCAAACCGACTACGAAGTCATGCCAGCGGACCTTTCCACTCCCAAGGGGAACGTGGTATCTCTTCGCGACGTTGCCGGCCCAAATGGGCACACTATGGCCACCACGCAGCAAGATAACGCAGAAGAAAAAGTAGCCCTAAGTAGTTAGAACCCAAACCATTTGGCCCCGTAGCTCAGGTGGATAGAGCGACGGTTTCCTAAACCGTAGGTCGCCTGTTCGAATCAGGCCGGGGTCACGAGATGAGTGCCAGGTCGGGGCTCGACCGATGATCGTCGTGGTTCAGCGCGTGTCGCGCGCCGAGGTTCGCGTCGAGAGCGAGGTCGTGGGCAAGATCGGCATCGGCCTGACGGTTCTGGTGGGTGTCGAGCGCGGCGACCGCGAAGCGGACGTGGACGTGCTTTCGCGTAAGCTGTGCGCCCTGCGCATCTTTCCTGGTCGCACCCCTATGGATCTGTCCATCAAGGACGTTCATGGCGCGTGCTTGATCGTCAGCCAATTCACCCTTGCCGGCTCGACCCGCAAGGGGAACCGGCCGAGCTTCGACCATGCGGAAAACCCGGCTTTGGCCCAGAAGCTCTACCTGCGCATGGCCGAGCGCATTCTGGCCGAGGGCGTTGATATCGCCACCGGGCGTTTTGCTGCCGACATGAAGGTCGAGTTGGTCAACGACGGTCCGGTGACGTTCATCCTGCAAGCCCGCGGCGGGGCGCTGGCAGGGGTGGAGGCCAAAGAGTAGTCGTTGGTCAGGGTCCGCGGTAGGCTGATGGGGTCATGCGCGCCATGATTCTCGAGAAGCAGGGACAGCCGCTCGAGCTGGTGGAGATCCCAGCCCCGCATCCCGGGCCTATGCAGGTGCGATTGCGCGTGGAGGCATGTGGGCTTTGCCGGACGGACCTGCACGTGGTGGATGGCGATTTGAAAAGCCCGAAGCTGCCGCTCGTGCCCGGACATCAGATCGTCGGAGTGGTCGATGGCCTGGGCACGAACGTCGAAGGGCTCCGACTCGGACAGCGGCTGGGCGTCCCCTGGCTGGGCGGCGCCTGCGGCGAATGTGAATTCTGCCGGAGCGAGCAGGAAAATCTCTGCGATCGGGCGCTCTACACCGGCTACCAGCTCGACGGAGGCTTCGCCGAGCACTGCGTGGCCGATGCGCGATTTTGCCTGCTCATCCCCGAGAACGAGGAGGCGACCGCGGTGGCACCGTGGCTGTGCGCCGGACTCATCGGATACCGCGCCCTACGCATGACCGGCAAAGCCCGGCGACTGGGATTCTACGGATTCGGGGCCGCGGCCCACCTGCTGACTCAGATCGTGCGCCAGCAGGGGCGCGAAGTGTACGCCTTCACGCGCGCGGGCGATCAGGCCAGTCAGGATTTCGCTCGCCAACTCGGAGCCACCTGGACCGGCGGGGCCGAAGACTTGCCTCCCGTCGCGCTCGACGCTGCCCTCATCTTCGCGCCGGTCGGGGAACTGGTGCCACGCGCGCTCGCAGCCGTCCGCAAAGGCGGAACCGTAGTCTGCGCCGGCATCCATATGAGCGACATCCCGAGCTTTCCCTACGTGCTTCTCTGGGGCGAGCGGGTCCTGCGCTCGGTCGCCAATCTCACGCGCAAGGATGGCGAGGAATTCTTGGGCATGGCCCGCGGCATCTCCATTCGCGCGCAAACCACGGTTTACGCTCTCGAACGTACCAACGACGCTCTCCGGGATCTGCGTGCAGGCTCGCTGCAGGGGGCCGCGGTGGTGAAAGTCGGATAGCTCGGCGCTCGATCTACTTTTCACTATCCAAATGCGCCATCTGCTCGGCGCCATAGCGGGTTCCGGCGATGGCACTTTCGGGAGCCAGGGCTTCCAGCGTCGCGATGTCCTCTGCCGACAGGGACTTGTCCAAGGCGCCGAGGGCGTCGGCGAGCTGGGTGCGTGTCTTGACGCCGACAATCGGCACGAATCCCGGCTGGCGCGCGAGCGCCCAGGCGATGGCGAGCTGCCCAGGGCTCATGTCCCGGTCGGCGGCAAAGCGCTGCAAGGACGCGACCACGGCGTCGTTCTGCCCGCTGGTGCCGGCGGCGAAGCGTGGCAAGTAGGCGCGAAAGTCTCCCTTGCCCTTGGGTTTGCTGCCGGTGAGAAGACCACGCGAGAAGATCCCGTAGAGCGTGGCGCCGATGCCAAGTCGCGCAAGGGCGGGGAAGATGCTCCGCTCGGGGCCACGGCTGGCCAGGGAGTATTCGATCTGCAGATCCACGATGGGGTGCACACGCTGGGCGCGCGCTACGATCTCGGCCCCCACTTCGGAGAGCCCTATGTGCCGCACGTAGCCCGCCTTCACCAGATCCGCCACGGCGCCGACGGTGTCCTCGATGGGCACAGTCGGATCCAGGCGCGAGGGGCGGTAGATGTCGATGACCTCGACGCCAAGGCGTTTCAAGCTGTAAGCAACGAAGGTCTTCACGGCGACCGGCCGGGTGTCGATGCCCAGCCAGGCGCCGTCCGGACCGCGCAGCGCGCCGAACTTGACCGACAGCAGAACGCGGTCGCGCTGCCCGGCGATGGCTCGGCCGACCAACATTTCGTTGTGGCCCATGCCATAGAAGTCGCCCGTGTCGATCAAGGTGATGCCAGCGTCCACCGCGGCCCGGATGGTGGCGATGGATTCTGCCTCATCCACGGGGCCGTACACGCCCGACATGCCCATGCACCCGAGGCCCAGGGGAAAAGTCTCCGGTCCGGTCTGTCCCAGTTTGGTCGTCTTGCGAGGATGGGTCATGAGGTTGCTCCTTGCTCCGGGATGGGTGCCCGATTCATGCCATGGAGAAGACCGGTCGTCCGCCCCATTTCGCCGTTGCTCGGCCCTGGGTGAATTCGCTGGCTTCCCATGCCGGGCGCCCCCTACAATCCCGTCGCTCCCCAGGCATCGGGGGCGAAGTGAATCGGTGGACCATCGGGACTCGCGGATAATCGGCCGGTCAATCTGGCTTCTGTTTCTGGCCGTCCCGTTCGTTATGTTCGCCTGGCTGCTGCCCTTCGTCGCCGACGTCACGCTCGGGAACGACTATTCCATCTTCGGTCCTGGCCAGCAGGTCGAGCTCATGTGGGCGGTGTGGAGAGGGACCTTTCCGCTCTACATGCCCGGCTTCGCCGGGGGCCACTCGACCGCAGCCATGACGCTGGGGCAGCTTTACCATCCACTATCGTGGATTTCGAGCCTCATGCCGCGATACGGGGACGGACTGGCTCTGGAATGGAACACCTTCTTTCGCCTGCTCTCGCTGGGGCTTGCCCATGGCGTGCTCTACAGACTTTGTCGTCGCCTGCGTATCCCGCCGCTGTCGTCGTTTCTGCCGACATTTCCGGTGGTCTACAACCTCCGCATGCTGGACAGCTTCCGCTACGGGGCATCCGTGGATGCCTACGTGGGCATGGTTCTGACTGCCTCGGCCGCGGGATTCGTGTTTCTCGATCGCGATTGCAAACGCCCCGTCGTCCTGCTCGGCGCTTGCACGTACCTGCTCGCCGTGAGCGGTCACCCGCAGTGGTCGTTCTTCGGACTGCTCGGCGTCGGGCTCTTCGCGCTGCTCTTTCCCTGGCTCGCGCGGGCCTTGGATTCGGACATCGCAGCGCCCTCGCGCGTGTTGCTTGTCCACTACGCACAGAGGTTGACCCTCGGATTCGCCACCGGCCTGCTGGTAGCCTCGCCCTACCTTCTCACGTTCTATGTCGAGTACTTCAAGACCAACCAAAGCCGCCTCGCGAACCACTACACCTGGACACTGCAAAATGCCGACTCGCTCCTCGGCGAGCTGAGCAACTTCCTGCTGCCCTTTCACGCGGACGTGCACGGTGCATTCGGGGGATGCGTGCTCTTCGCCTTGGCGGCACTCTTTCCGCTGGCTGCCCTGGTGAGGCGACCTCCGAAAGCTCTGTGGATCGCGTACGGCATAGGATTGCTGGCCTTCCTTTTCGCAGTGGGAGAGAGCGTGTGGATTCACCCCTTGCTCGTGAGAGCACTGCCCTTCTTCGGCGCCTTTCGAGTTCCCGGACGTCTCACGCTGTGGATTCCGTTGTTCTCTTTTCCGATCTGGGCCTGGCTGTTGCGCGAATCCAATCGCGCCGCTTTGTCTGCCACCTGTGCTGTGGGCGTCCTCCTGTGCACGTCCAACGGACTTTGGATGAAGGACTGGCTACCCGCGCAAGAGATGTACTCCCCGCACAACATTGCTGCGCACGGCCTGCCCTCCTTTCTCGACCTGCTCGTGCTCATTCTCTTGGCGACCACTGCCATCCTTCTTGGCTGGGCGGCCGTGCATCGGCGACTCTTTCGCACACTCCTTGCGCTCTCGGCGACGACCATGCTGGCAACCACATGGCTTTGCCTGCGTTTTGGAACCTGGATCGAGCCCAAGCACCCAACCCCGTCGTTCGCGCACATCGCGGCGGCCCACAAGACGTCGGTCGCCACCCAGGCCGACCCTGGCTCCGGCATGGAAATGGGATCCATCACGGCGTACCTCCGTCGCGGGCTCAAGCCGCGTCAAGCGCTCGGCGTGATTCGCCACCGTGTCGAGCGCGGGCAGTCCGAAGCCGAGGTGCTTCGCCGATTGCACGAGCGCGGAGCCGACCTCCCGCTGTTCATCGACCGCCCGGTCGAGCCGTTCGTCCGGGACATCGCCGCGAATCATGACCGGGTCGATCTCGTCTACAACACCTCGAACCGTTTCGTCTTTCGCGTGGCCAGCGATGCGGACGGATACTTCGTCCTTGGTTTGCCCTGGCTGCCCGGATTCACCTGCAAGGTCGACGGCACCAGGGTCCCCGTGGTCAAAGCCAACGCCCTCTTTCCAGCCATCTTCGTCTCCCACGGCACGCACCAGATCGACTTCACCTTCCTTTCATGGGCCTTCGTCGTCGGTGTTGCTCTTGCCTTCATGACCGTGGCGGGCTGGGTGCTGTGGGTGCTGCGCCGCCGCCTTCTGCCCGTCGCCGTGGGGACTGTCCTTGCCGGCGCGCTCCTTGCGTGGATCTTGAGGGGGTTCCTTCTCGATGGCCCGTCTTTCGAGACCGACTACCATTGGACCGCCTCGGCCGAACCAGGGACGGTCGTATCTGCAGGAACTTGCCTGGGCGAGCTAGCGGTAGAACGCCACCATCGTGTTGTAGGCGTCCGGATCCGTGGTCGTGTTGTCCGAGCGGAAGTAGAAAGTGGCGGCGCCAAAGCCTGAGTCCGCGACCGACAAGCCCACGAGCGGGACATCGAGACCCGTCTTCTGTCCCAGTTGGAACTGGGGCAGCCAGCTTCCACCGGCAAAGCGACTGGCGTAGGCACCGTAGGTCGTCGTGGTCGAGGTGCTCAGATCCTTGCGCCAGACCGCGAGGACATTTCCGCTCCCATCGATCGCCAGCTGCGGCATGGCGTATTCGTCGATCAGATAGCCCGCAACGTTGTCCGTTTCGAGCAGCGTGACGTCGCTCCATGTCCCCGTCACCGTGCCGTGAATTCCCATGACGTTCATGCCGCCGGAAGCAATCTGCTGCTGCAAGAGGATCGTGACATTGTCTTGCTCGTCCATGGCCACGGCCAGCGCGCCGATGGTGTCGGAGGACAGGATCGGAGGCGCGACGGCACTCCAACCCACGGTCGGGCTGTAGGTCCTGGCGGACAGGCCGACGGTAGAGCCGCTGGCCTCGGACCACACGAGCACGCCCTCGCCTTTTCGGTTCATCGCGATGGCCCGACTGTCGGGTTGGGCGGACACGTAGTTGGGGTCCATGATGGTGGGCGTGGTGAAGGTTTGGCCGGTGAGGACGGTTGCGGCGACGCCTGTGTATCCGTTGTCGTCGCCCTTGTAGAAGACCAGGATGCCGTTGCCCGAGGCATCGACGACGAGGCGTGGCTCCTGTTCCATGTAGTTGGTATTCGAGGCCACCATGGTGGGGTTTTCCGTCCAGGACGTTCCGTCGTAATACGCCGAATAGAGCGGCCACGTGCCATCGGCAGGTTGTTTCGAATAGGCCGCGCGGGCTGTTCCGTTCCGAGCCACCGCCAGTCTGGATGTTCCAGGTGTAGTCGGTGGTGATGCGAACCGGCGAGCTCCAGGCAAGCCCGTCCGTGGTCCGGGATGCCCAAAGCCCTACCAGGGTCGCATCGCTGCTGGAGCTTTGGCCCCACAACAACAGAACATTTCCCTTGGCATCTGCGCCAAGGGTCGGGCTCTGCGGACCGCCGCGACTTTCGACCACGATGGTCTTCTCCCATGCGCCAGTGCCCCTGTTCCAACGCCTGACCTTGATGGCCGTGCTCTCCTCCCAGGCCACGTAGACGTGCTCGTTCACGGGATCCACGGCCACGGAGGGATAGTACGAGGCATGGATGATGTCGCTTTCGATGTTCTGCGCGGGCTCCCACCCGGGAACGTGGCCAGCGTCGTCAGCATCCCCACCGTCGGTCAGGATTTGGGGACCGTCGGGCAGGATAGGAGGCGCATCATTCATTAGGTCCAGTGCCGGCGGCACATCGGGGCTTCCCGCATCCGTCTGATCCGGCGGAATGCCGAGATCCGCCGAACCTGTTTCCGAAATCGACGCATCGGGACCGATCTCGCGACCTGCATCCGGCGCCACGGCATCGAGAGTGCCGGTATCCGGGGTACTGTCGGAAGCGCCACCATCGATGCCGCCATCGATGCCCGCTGGCAGCACGGCAATCGCGTTGAGCACGAGCGAGAAGGGACCAACGCTCCCGCCCGCTGACAGCGAAACCGGCTGAGGGAGCAATCCATCGAGCACCGCCACACCGCCGACCATCCCCTTCGCCGTGATAGTTACCGGTCCCGCCACCCCGCTGGGGATGAACAGTCCGACCTCCAGCACGCCGTTGGTGGCCTTGCTCCAGGGCACGTCGGCGGCCTTGACCTCGGCGCCTCCGCTCGTTGCGCTCAGGTGGACCGAGTCGGGAGCGGTCACGCCAGCGGCCAGCCTGCACGTCGACCACGACCAGCGCGCGCTCATCCTTCGAGGAGCAGGCGGCCGCGAGGATTCCCAGAAGAAGCGCGCTCTTTGCGAAGCTGAAGTGTTGCATGGCGAAGGACCTGTCCTTTCGGGTCAATAGCAGCCGGCCGGGGCCGAGCAGCCGATGGAGGACTTGGAGAAGGTACCGGCCGCGTACAGGCCCCCCACGACGCCGCCCACGACGGCGACCCCCACCACGCCCCAGAACCATCCCTTCTTGTAAAAGGGCGTCGGTTGCGCCAGGGGCTCAGGCGCAGGGTTGGTTAGCTGCAACGGGCTCGTCGTCGACGGGTTGGAAGCGATCGGAGCGACCGTCGGGTTGACCGGAAGCGGAGTCGGCTGTTGCGCAGCGGCGGCCTTGGCAGCGCTGGCCTGTGCGACCTCCTCCTGCTGCTTCTTCAAGGTTTCCATCTCGACCATGTAGCCATCGATCTCGCTCTTTTCAGCGGACGACAGATCCTTGGCCTGCCGAAGGTAGTCGCGAAAGGCGTTGATGGCCTTGTCGGGCTCTTGCAGGTTCTGATAGCACCGTCCGATGTTGCGCAAATACGTCGGGTGAACCTTGTCCGCGTAGAGCTGCGCATAGAGGTCGAGCGCCTGCTGATACTGCCCGGCCGCGAAGGCCTGTCGCGCCTCGACCTCGCGCTTGTCCACTCGCTTCTTGCCAGCCGCCTGTGCCTGGTTCGCCGGCCCGAGCGTCTGTGCCGCAATCGCCGTGGTCAGCAGGATGTGCAGGGCCAGCAAGGGTCCCTTTCGACGGCTGTGACGGGTGGTGATTCTGTTCGGGCTTGGGTTGGCTTGGTCGGGTTGGATTTGCACGTTGGCCTCGCTCGGAGCTGGATTCGCGCCGCACTATAGCGACACTCTCGCGCATTACCAACGCTTAGCCGCAATGCCGTTCGGATAAGCCTAGGAAAGTGCAATTAGGCGACCCGCCGGCTTCGGCGTGGCGGGTCCTGTCAGCTCGGGTTTGCTCCCTGTCGTGTGCTGCGGTCGATTCAATTCGCAAATTGCACAAAGCGACGATTCCGGAGTGCGCCTGCAGCACAGGCGGCACGCGACCTCCGCGCACGACGGGTCCCCTCCCTCGCAGCCACCCGCCACGCCTGCGCCAGCTGGGCATCGGGGCACAGTAGGGAGACGGCGAGGGCGGAGAAGCAGAAAATTGCCAAAGCCACGGGTGGGCTGAGCATGGACGCGGGAGGTCGCATGCCTGCGCCGTCGCAGGCTACCCGCAGAGCAGGCGATTTGGCTGGCCTTGGGCATGGCGCTTCTGCGACGTGAGTCCATCGATCGGGTCGCCAAGATGTTGGACCTGGCTCTGCCATCTTCCGACGGTCAGCCCATCGCCAAGAGCAGTCTTGCTCAGGCTAGGACCCGGCTGGGCAAGGACCCTTTGGCCTACCTGTTCGCCGTGACGGCCGATCGTTGGGCCACAGAGAGTGCCGACCGTCATGCCTGGCGTGGCCTGTCCCTACACGGTATCGACGGGACGACCTTACGCTCTGACCCGGCTCGAACGCAGCGGACGCCACCGACATTGGCTCACCCGCGCAAAATCGACTACCAAGTTGCGCGTCCTGCGCCGGCCGGGGCGTCACGACGACCTCGTGGAAATCACGCTCTCAGACCAGACTCGCCGAGCCCATCCCGACCTCTCGCCCGTCTGGACGGCGCGCGCGATAAGGTATCAACGCAAAGGCCTTCGCCCTTCGACCTTGCTGACTTCTTTGCTCAAGTCCTACGCGTACGTGATCAGCACCTCGGCTGGCACGCCGCCCAGCCCTGCCCGTCCCTTGAGAAACGCCAGCTCGATGACGAACTCGGCGACGACCACCTTTCCGCCAAGTCCTTGCAGCAGCTTGATGGCGGCCCCCGCGGTGCCCCCGGTGGCCAAGAGATCGTCGAGCAGGGCTACGCGCGTGCCGGGCGCCACCGCGTCCTCGTGCACCTCGATGGCATCGGTTCCGTATTCGAGAGCGTACTGCTCCTTGCGCGTCTTCCACGGCAGCTTGCCCGGCTTGCGAATGGGCACGAAACCGATGCCCAGCTCCGCCGCCGTGCTGGCGCCGAAGATGAACCCGCGCGACTCGATTCCCGCGATGGACTGCGGTTTGTACGGCGCCAGGCGCTCGCACAGCTGCGTGATGCAGGCACGAAAGGCCGGCCCGTTGCCGAGTAGAGGAGTCACGTCGCGAAACAGGATGCCCGGCTTGGGAAAGTCGGGAATGTCGCGAATCAGGGAACGAATATCGACCTTGGAGACATCGCTTGCAAACATGTCCGGGTTCTACTTCAAAGGAGGCAAAAACGGCATGGGGTCTTGCGGAACCTCGCCGCGGCGGACCTCGAAGTGCAGGTGCGGCGCGGTGGCCCGGCCCGTGTCCCCTACCCGAGCGATCTCCTGTCCGACCGTCACGCGATCCCCGGTGTGCACCAGCAAGAGCGAGTTGTGCGCATACACGGTCACCAAGTCGCCATCGTGCTTGACCACCACCATGTTGCCATAGCCGCGCACCTGATCCCCGGCGTAGATCACGTCTCCAGCCGCAGCAGCGTACACCGGCGTGCCGATGGGCGCGGCCATGTCGATGCCTTCATGGTTTCTGCCCCAGCGCGTGCCGAAAGGCGAGGTCAGGCGGGGCGCCTTCACCGGCCAGCGCAGGGGGGCGTTCGACTTGCCGGCAGCCGGCGGCGGGGCGGCGGACACGGCCGGTGCCGAGGCCGCCGCGGAGGCGCTGGCTGGCGCCTCGGGCTTGCCCAGGATGAACAGCGTCCGCCCCGGCTCCAGCGTCTCGCTCCTTTTGAGCCCGTTGATCTCCAACAGATCCTCGAGCGGAATCCCAGCTTGATGCGCGATCGACCACGCGGTTTCTCCCGGTGCCACCACGTGCCACGTGCCCGGCACATGGTCCGGGTGCATGGGGCGCCCGGCCCCACCGGTGGCAGCACAGCCAAACGCAGCCAGGACATACGCCAGAAAGCAGGACGAGTGGCAGACACGCTTTTGCCCGGAGACCATGCCTCCCTAACCCCTACAACCTCCTGGAGCGACAGTCTACTGGCTGTTGCCCAAGCGCTCGCCAGGCCACCAGGAGGTCAGCCGGTCGAGCATGGTCTTATGCGTGAGGTCGAGCCCTATGGCGGTCACCGAAACCAGGCCTTCACGGACCGCGGTGCAGTCCGAGCCGGGGACGTCCTCGCCCTCTTCCTCGGGTCCGCCGATCCAGTAGTAGTTTCGCCCGCGCAGATCCAGGCGAACCGAAACCTGGTCGCGATAAATGCGGCGGCCAAGGCTGGTCGGCCGCAGCCCACGCACGGGCCCCGAAGGCAGGTTCACGTTGAGCAGGGTTCCGGGCTCGATGGCGACCGGGCCGCGTGCGAGGATGTCGCGGACCAGGTCACGCGAGAACGCGGCGGCATGGGTGAAGTCCTGCGGTTTCTGACGCTGCAAGGAAAGCGCGATGGCCGGCACGCCACGTAGGGCGCCTTCCAGCGCGGCGCCAACCGTGCCGGAGTAGAAAACGTCCGAGCCGAGGTTGAAGCCGTTGTTGATGCCGGACAGGCAGAGATCCGGTTTGCGCGGAACCAAATGATGAAGCGCCAGGTATACACAGTCCACCGGCGTCCCATCGATGGCGTAGACGTTCGGCTCCACGCGCTCGACGCGCAGCGGGTGATCGAGGCTGATGGAATGCGCGGCGGCGCTGCGCTCGCGGTCCGGGGCCGCCAGGATGACCTCGCCGACGTCCGCCAGCGCGCCCGCCAGCGCCTGGATGCCAGGCGCGCGGACGCCGTCGTCGTTGCTGAGAAGAATGAGCGGCTTCACCAAGGTCAATTGCGATGGGAACCCTGGGAGGGTTCCCATACCCTCCCGCGATGGTTCGCGCCGAGCTTAGCTCGGCGCTCCCCACGCAAAACATTTGTCGGGGCGACTGGATTTGAACCAGCGACCCCCTGACCCCCAGTCAGGTGCGCTAACCAGGCTGCGCCACGCCCCGCTATGTTTGAAAGAGGATGCGAAATGTAGTGGACCTAGGGCTCTTCCACAAGCCCAATTAGCTCGACGACCGCCAGCTTGATCTTGCGCATGGTTTCGACGTCCACATCCGGGGGCGGCAGCGTAGGCGGCGCGGGCTCCTCATGGCCGAGCTCGCGCAGCCGGGTCCTTGCGCCTTCGATAGTGAAGCGCTGGTCGTAGAGTAGGTTGCGGATGCGCAGGAGCAACTCCACGTCCTGCCGGCGGTAAAGCCGCTGACCGGAACGGGTCTTCTGCGGCTTGATGGAATGAAACTCGGTCTCCCAGTAGCGCAAGACATAGGGCTTGAGCGCACACAGCCGCGCTGCCTCGCCGATCTTGAAGAAGGGCTTGTCCGGTATCACGTTCGGATCGACTGGCGCGACCTTGCGTCTGGGCAACAGCGTCCTCGCGTTCGCTCGGGGGGGCCGCGGCTAGACGGCTTCGCCGTTGAGAGAGTTCTTCAAGACCTGGCTGGGCTTGAAGGTCAGCACTCGGCGTGCCGTGATGGTGATTTCCTGGCCCGTCTGCGGATTGCGCCCGGTGCGAGAATTCTTGTCCCGCACTACGAAGTTGCCGAAACCGGAAATCTTGATCTTCTCACCGCGTTCGAGGGTGAGCTTTATCGTGTCGAAGACAGTCTCGACGATCTCGGCCGCCTCTTTCTTGGAAAAACCACCCACCTTCTCGTAGACAGTCTCGACGATGTCGGCCTTGGTCATGGCGCTATGTTCCCACAAACACGAGTCTTGTCAAAGGCTTGAACGGTGCTACCGGATCTGAATGGCGAAGGCCGACGCAAGGGTCTTGACAACCCGCTGGTGCGCTTCGTCGGCCTCGGCATCGGTCAAGGTTCGGTCGGCGGCCCGGTAGGTCATGGACCACAGCACGCCCTTCTTGCCCGGCGGGGCGTACCTGGGATCGCGGAAGTCCTCGAGCACGGCGAGATCGCAAAGCAGCGGCTCCTTCGCCGACAGGAAGGCCGCGCGGAGAGCCGCCGCGGGCGTCGCCAGATCGATCCAAAACGACACGTCACGCGAGACCGCCGGGAAGCGCGGCGGGGCCGAGGTGCGCAGCGGACGCGATGCGGAGGCGAGCGCCGCCACCTCGATCTCGAAGTAGAAAGCCGAGGCCTCGATGCCGAGCTTGCGCGCCACCGCCGGATGCAGCTCGCCCAGGGCACCAAGGTGCGCGCCTTCCCGGGTGCGAATCCGGGCCGAGACGCCCGGATGAACGAACGGCAACGGCGCCGGCGGCTCGAAATCGACCTCGAGCAGACCGAAGCCGCGCAGGAGCCTCTCGACCACGTGCTTGAGATCGTAGAAGTCGAGCGGCTCGCCCGGTTTGAGCCACCCCGGCCGGTTTCCCGCGACGAGCCCGGCGGCGTGCGTGGTTTCCACCGGCGTGGCATCGTCGTCGGAGGTCCGCCGCACGATGGAACCGACTTCGTAAAGCCACGCCCCCGCGAGGCCACGGGAAAGGTTGCGTTTGAGCGCATCGGCCAAGCCCGGAAGCAGCGACGTGCGCATGACCTCGTAATCGGCCGAGATCGGGTTGCGCAGGACGATGCCGTGTCCGAGCTGTGCATCCTTGCCGTCGCCGGAGATGGCGGCGATCGCGGCCTTGGGCACGAAGGCCCAGGTGACGATCTCCGACAACCCAGCCCCGGCCAGAAGCAGGCGAGCGCGATCGGCCGGACCTTCCGGATTCGCCAGCTCGGTGGCGTTCGTGGCCACGCGCTCCTTGTGCGCGGGCTTGCCGAGCTCGCCCATGCGCAGGATTTCCTCGATCAAATCCTCGGCGATGGCGAGGTCGGGTCGGTAGGACGGCACGGTCACCGAAACCCTGTCCGCCGACGTCTCGCAGACCATGCCCAGGCGAGTAAGCTGCTCGGCCGCGAAGGCGATGGGGTAGTCGTTTCCGCTCACGCGCCGGAGCCGCGCCAGGGGCAGCACGACCTTCTTGATAGCCGGTGGCCGGGAAAACTGGTCGACCATCGCGCGCACCACGCTGCCGCCGCCGAGCTTGGCCATCAGCGCGACTGCCCGCAGCGAAGCGAAGGGGATGCCGTTCGCGTCCACTCCGCGTTCGAAGCGGTACGAAGCTTCCGAAGGGATGCCCAGGCGCTTGGCCGTGCGGCGAATGCTGCGCGGATCGAAGATGGCGGCCTCGAGCAGGACCCGGCATGTGGAGGGAGAGACCTCGCTGATCGCGCCCCCCATGACACCCGCGATGGCCACCGGTCCACGCGCGTCGGTGATCAACAGATCTTCGGTCAAGAGGTCGCGCTTTTGTCCGTCGAGCGTCTCCATGCCCTCGCCCTGGCCCGCGCGGCGCACGACGATGGGGCCTTGCAGCTTGTCGAAATCGAAGGCGTGTAAGGGGTGTCCGGTTTCCAGCAGCACGTAGTTCGTCACATCGACCAGGTTCGAGATCGGCCGCATCCCGCAGTAGGCGAGGCGCAGGCGCACCGGGATAGTGCTCGGCGCCACGGTCAGACCGGCGAGGAATCGCGCCATGTACCGTGGGCAACCTTGGGCATCCGCGATCTCGACAGCCATGGTTGGGCCGCTCTCCGATTCCGGAACCTGGCCGATCTCGGGCAGGCGAACGTGCGTGCCGAAGTGGGCGGCCAACTCGCGCGCAACGCCCAGGTGCGAAAGCGCATCGCCGCGATTCGGTGTGACGTTCACTTCCAGGATGTCGTCGACGGCACCGATGGAAGTGGCCAGGTCGTCGCCCGGTCTGGCCGAAGGTGACAGAATCAAGATTCCGTCACCTTGCTCGCCGAGGCCCATCTCGGGCTCGCTGCACAGCATGCCCGGCGACATCACCCCGCGCACCTCGCGCGCCTCCAGCGTCTTTCCTCCGGGCAGGCGCGCGCCGGACGTCGCCCAGCACACCCGATTCCCGGGGGGCGGCACGTTGGGGGCGCCACAGACGATGTCTTCCTCTCGGCCTCCCGCGCGCACGCGGACGATGCGCAGCTTGTCGGCCTTGGGGTGGGGGCGAAGGTCCAGCACCTCGGCCACCAGCACGCCCGACAGCTCGCGGCCCTTGGGCTCGATGCCTTCCACCTCCAGCCCTTGGCCGGTCAGCGCGTCGGCGACCCGCTCGGCGTCGACGCCGGGGGGAAGCTCGACGAGCTCTCGCAGCCAGTTCAAGGAGATCTTCATGAGCTGTGCCTATCCTGCTGGAAATTGCTGAAGAAAACGAAGATCATTCTCATAGAATAGGCGCAGATCCGTGACCCCGTATTTGAGCATCGCCATCCGCGACAGGCCCATGCCAAAGGCGAATCCCGTCACGTCGTACTTGTCGTAGCCCACGGCCCGAAAGACGTTGGGGTGAACCATGCCCGAGCCTCCGATTTCGAGCCATCCGGTTCCCTTGCACAGGCGGCAAGTCGAACGCGCCGGCGCCCTGCCCTGGCACAAGAAGCATGAGGCATCGACCTCGGCCGACGGTTCAGTGAAGGGGAAGAAGCTGGGGCGTAGGCGAATGTCGGTCTCGGGCCCGAAGAAGCGCTGCACGAACACGATGAGCGTGGCCTTCAGATCCTCGAAGCTGACGTCCGTGTCGACGTGCAGGCCCTCGCACTGGGGAAACATGGGGGTGTGGGTGGCATCGTCGTCGCGACGAAAGACGTTGCCGGGCGCGATGATTTTCACGGGTGGCGGGCCCGCCAGCATGGTCCGCACCTGCACCGGAGAGGTGTGCGAGCGCAGGATGCGACCGTCCTCGACGAAGAAGGTGTCCTGCATATCGCGCGCGGGGTGATCGGTCGGGGTGTTCAGCGCGTCGAAGTTGTTCCACTCGGTTTCGATGAGCGGTCCCGTGCGCACCTCGAATCCCATGCCATGGAAGATGTGCTCGATCTCCATGCGCACGCGGGTGAGCGGGTGCAGGGTCCCCGCGCGATGGCCGCGACCGGGCAAGGTCACGTCCACACTGCGCGACAGCTCGGACGCCAGCGACGCCTCGGCCAAGCTCGCAAGCCTGGCATCCACCAGCTTCTCGATAGCCTCGCGCGCGCGATTGGCTGCCGCGCCCACCATCGGGCGATCCGCGGGCGGAATGCGGCCGAGCAACTTCATGAGCTCGGTTGCCCTGCCCTTCTTGCCGAGGTAGCGCGCCTGCGCCAGGCGAATCTCCGGCTCGGTGGCAACGGCCGCTATCTCGGCGGCGAGCTCGGCGCTCAGGCTCTCGAACGAACGGACGAGATCCTGGCCCGTTCCTGCTCCTTCGCTGGCCATCGCGGCTCAGGCGAGAGGTTAGGCCGCCTGCGCGGCTTCGACGATCTTCTTGAAGGCGTTCGGATCGCTGATGGCCAGATCGGCCAGGATCTTGCGATCGATGGCGATGTTCGCCTTGGCCATGCCGGCGATGAGCTTGGAGTAGGAAACGCCGATCTCGCGGGAGGCGGCGTTGATGCGCACGATCCACAGACCGCGGAAATCGCCCTTCCGCTTGCGGCGGTGGAAGTAGGAGAAGCGCCACGCGTGGTGGACGGCTTCTACGGCCGCCTTCCAGAGTTTTGAGCGCCCGCCGCGGAAGCCCTTGGCTGCCTTGCGAATGCGGTCGCGTCGATGCTTTGTCTTGTATCCACCTTTAGCGCGGGGCATGTGTAACTCCTAAACTTCTTTCGCGTCGGGAACCCTTCGGCTGTACCGAGGGCAAACCATCGTGGGAGGGTGGGAACCCTCCCAGGGTTCCCATCTCTATAGTCCGTAGGGAATCATCGCCTTGATCTGGTGCTCTTGACTCTTGGCGATGTAGGCGCCTTTGCGCAGCTTGCGCTTGTTGCCTGGCTTCTTGTTGGTGAGGATGTGCCTCTGGTAAGCGTGCTTACGCTTTATACGACCATTTGCGGTCAGCTTGAAGCGCTTCTTGACCGCGCTCTTCGTCTTCATCTTCAGCTTGGGCATGAGAGGCGCGCAGTATATACAGGGCGAACGGCCACGCAAGCAATTACAGCAAGCTCACGCTTTCGGAGCGGCGACATCCGTCGCGTTGGACACTACGGGCTCATCGGCCGCTGGCGCGGAGCGCAAACCCGGAGTGCCGGGGGTGATCGCCTGCGGCACAACCGCCGGCCGAATGACGCCGGAGCGCGGCCCGAGCACCATGACCATGCGCCGTCCTTCCATCGACGGCTTTTGCTCGATGACGGAGACCTCGGCGACTTCCTTGGACACCACGTCCAGCATGGCGTGGCCGGTTTCCGGGTGAACGATCTCGCGCCCGCGAAACACGATCATCAGGCGAACCTTGTTGCCTTCGCCGAGGAAGCGGCGGATGTGCTTGAGCTTGAAATCAAGGTCGTGGGTGTCGGTCTTGGGCCGAAACTTGATTTCCTTGATGACCACCGTCGACTGGTGTTTGCGTGAGGCCTTTTCCTTCTTGGACTCTTGGTACTTGAACCGCCCGAAGTCCATGATTCGGCATACCGGCGGCACGGCGCGAGGACTGACCTCGACGAGATCGAGGCCCGCCTCCTCCGCCATCCTCAACGCTTCGTGGGTTTGCAAAATGCCGACCTGGCTGCCGTCGCTGCCAATGACACGCACCTCAGGCACGCGAATACGCCGCCCTACGCGGTAGTTGTCTGCTGCGCTGGCCGGGCCGCGCGATCCTTGATATCCACCTGGTCTTGGGATGGTCTTTCCTCCTGCTGCTGTCGTCTACGCTACTTTGGCGCCCGCATTGCCCAGCGACGGAACCGCCGCTTCGGCAACCAAGGTCTTGGCCATGTCATCGAGGGGCATCGCGGGCAACTGCTTGCCTTCGCGCGTACGCGGCGAAACCACCCGCGCGGCCATGTCGCGTTCGCCCACCACCAACATGTACGGAATCTTCTCCAGCTGCGCGCGGCGAATTTTGGCGTTGAGCTTGTCCGCCGACAGGTCGGCGTCCACGCGCAAGCCGGCAGCCAGCAACACGCCCTCGGCTTCGCGCGCATAGGCCTCTGCCTTCTCGCTGACCGAGATCACCCGCGCCTGCACCGGCGCGAGCCACATCGGGAAGGCGCCGGCGAAATGTTCGATGAGCACGGCGATGAAGCGTTCGATGGAACCCAGCAAGGCGCGATGGATCATGATGGGGCGCTTGCGCGAACCATCCGAAGCCACGTACTCCAGAGCGAAGCGCTCGGGCATCTGGTAGTCGAGCTGGAAGGTCGTACACTGCCAGTCGCGGCCGAGAGCATCGCGAATCTTGAGGTCGATCTTGGGACCATAGAAAGCGCCGCCGCCCTCGTCGACCTCGAACGGGTGGCCGCTGGCCTCCAGGACGCGGCGAATCGCGGCCTCGGCCTTGTTCCACGCCTCGATTTCGCCCATGAAGTCTTGGGGGCGCGTGGACATGAAAAACTTCACGTCCTCGAAACCGAAGAGATGGAGCAGATCCATGCCGAAACCGACGCAGGCGGCCAGCTCGGCCTCGATCTGATCCTCGGTGATGAACAAGTGCGCATCGTCCTGGGTGAATCCACGCACGCGCAGAAGGCCGTGTAGCACGCCCGAGCGCTCGTAGCGATAGACCGTGCCAAGCTCGGCGTAGCGAATGGGCAACTCGCGATAGGAGCGTAGCTGCGAGCGGTAAATAGCCACATGGAAGGGGCAGTTCATGGGCTTGACCAGGTAGCGTTGCCCTTCCAGCTCCATGCCTCCGAAGAGATTGTCCTTGTAGTGCGCCATGTGGCCCGACTTTTCGAGCAGCTGCTCGCGTGCCACGTGGGGGGTGTAGACGGCCTGGTAGCCGCGCCGGACGACCTCTTTGCGAATCATGTCCTCGAGCACCTGGCGCAGGATGGCGCCCCTCGGATGCCAGAGCACGAAGCCCGGGCCGACCAGCTCGTCGAAGGAAAACAGATCGAGCTGCTTGCCCAATAGGCGATGATCGCGACGCTTGGCCTCTTCCAGGCGGGCAAGGTGCGCGGCCAGCTCTTCCTTGGAAGGGAAGGCCGTTCCGTAGACGCGTTGAAGCTGCTGGTTGTGCTCGTCGCCGCGCCAGTACGCGCCGGCAAACGAAAGCACCTTGAAGGCCTTGATCTCGCCCGTGCGCTGCACGTGCGGCCCGGCGCACAGGTCGACGAAATCGCCGTGCTGGAAAAGAGAAATCTCCTCGCCCTCCGGGATTCCCCGGATGATCTCGACCTTGTAGGTCTCGCCCTTGCTCTCGAACATCGCCAGGGCCTCTTGGCGTGAAATGACCTTGCGCACAAAGGGCAGATCCTGCGCGACGATCTTGGCCATCTCGGCCTCGATGCGCTCGATGTCCTCGGGCGCGAACGGCTCGGTGTCGAAATCGTAGTAGAAGCCATTTTCGATGGCGGGACCGATGGTTACCTTGGCGCCTGGGCGAAGGCGGCGGACGGCGTCGGCCATGACGTGTGACGCCGAGTGGCGCAAGCGGGACAGAGGCTCATCGGGAACATCCCCCTTGTCACGGGGGCGAACAGGCTCACTCACGGTTCATGGTCTCCGAACGCGAATATCCATCATCGTCGCTCGCGCAAGCGACGGGTCCGGTGTTTCGCAAAAGGGTCGCAGCAGTTGGATGGTGGGGACGCAATGGCTGCGCAGGATAGCATTCCGCACTTTGAATTGCTCGGCTTTCCCCGCTTTCCTGTCGATAGCGGATCGCGCGAGCACGGGCGGTTCTTACCCGACAACGCTCATCCGCTGGGGTCAAAAAGGACCCTTCGCGGGTCCTTTTCCTTGTAGGCATGGGCGGGATTGAACCGCCGACCCCTACCGTGTCAAGGTAGTGCTCTCCCACTGAGCTACATGCCTGTGCCTTGTTCTTGTCCAGGGCGGCTACCTTAGCGATCCGAAATCGTGTGTCAAGGGAGGAATCACGAATCGCGCGGGCAAAAGGCAGACCGCCTCAAACCGCGCGAGCCAAGGCGGCGACCATGACCTTGGACGCACCGGCGGCCAAGAGTGTGCGGGCACATTCGGCCAGTGTCGCGCCTGTCGTCATGACGTCGTCCACCACCAGGATACGCTTGCCAGTTACCGCCTGCGGACGCGCAACAAAGGCATCGGCCACGATCCGTCTGCGTAGCGCCGCCGACTGGTGTCCCAGCGTCGGGGTTTCGAGCGTTCGCGACAACGCGTCGCAAAGGACGCGAACGCCTGGGGGCACGCCCACGCTGGCCGCGCGCACGAGCTCGAGGGCCTGGTTGTAACCGCGCTGGCGCAACCGCCTGGGATGGAGCGGCACTGGCAAGACCACGTCGAGTCCTTGCCTCGCTGCCGACCTCAGCACCGGCGCCAGGAGGGTGGCCAGCGAGCGGGCCAGATGGCGGTGGCCGCCGTGTTTGAAACGCAGGATAGCTTGGGTCAGCGCGCCCCCGTAGGCAACCGCCGCGAAGGCCTGCGAAAAGGGAAAGGGCCTTCGACGGCAGCCGCCGCAAAGGCAACCATCCTCGCTGGGCATCGCGCAGCCTGGGCAGTCTGGGGCCCAGGGGAACAAGGGTGATTCCGCAAGGGTCGCAGAAGCCAGCCCCTTCCACGACAAGGGCGTTGCACCCGGCGCAGCGGGCGGGCCAGAGAATGGACAGGAGGTGGTCCAGGAGCACACTTCCTTGTCGGACGCACTCGCGAAAAGTTGCGCATGGGCAACTACCGACTGCGCTTGGCGAGGCGCTTGCGCTCGGGGTACTCTGGCACTGGTGTGACCGCGCAGTTACGACGAAAGATAGCCAAGGCCGTGGCCTACGTCCTGGCCGGCCTGCTCGCCCTCGTGGGGGTCGTTTTGCTCGTGGCGATCTTCTTCGTCCAGGGGGAACGTCTGGCCAAGATCGTGAACGGCGTGCTGCCCGAGATGAAGGGCTCGCTGCACTTCGGGGCCATTTTCTGGAAGCCTCGCCTGCTCTACGACCTTGTGACGGACAGGGCCACGCCCATGGTCGTGGAAAGGCTGGTCATCAAGGATCCTGAAGGCACCACGGTGCTCGATGTTCCCCATCTGGAGGTGAGCGTTCGATTGAGAACGCTGATCGGCGGCGGCGGCATCATCCTCTCCGACCTGCACGTGGGACCGAACAAGTCGGTGTGGCGCTTCTCCAAGATGACCAAGCTCCCGGGCATCGGCTTTCTTTCCGCCTTCGATCCCAAGCACCCGGCGCCGCCTCCTCCCCCACCCCCGCCCGGCGCCAAGAAGGAAAAGGGCTTCGTATTTCAAATCGTCAACGCCAACCTGGACGGCTTCCGCGCGATCTTCGATTTTCCCGGGTCGTGGGGGCTCGATCTGCGCGATATCCACGCGCCGGCCTCGCTGCTGGTCGACGGGGAAGGGTTCGTCGGATTCGACGTGACGAACCTGGAGGCGCGCGAAGGGGGCTACTTGAAGGTCATTTCCGAGGTGCTGCCCTTCGACCAGGTGTTCGTCGACCGCGTGGCGACCACGCGAGAATGGTCCGATGACATCTTTCTCGACCTGCGTCTGGCCAAGACCGGGCGCAGCGAGCTGGTCGGCAAGGGCTTTTTCACCGGCATTTACGGCGCGAATTCCGTGGGCGGCATCAAGATCCACGCCGGGTTCGAGCATGCCGTCGACGCCTTGACCGCCGTGGCCAGGCCGCACAACCTCGCGGGCTTGCGCCTGTCGGGCGACGACGCCAAGGTGGTCGGCGATCTGTGGGATCCCTACGACACCTTGAAGATCAAGGCCGCCATCAGCGGTTTGAATGCCGCCTTCCAGACCTACGAGGCACGACAAATTTCGCTCGAGGCCGGCCTGGAATTCGCCACCACCGCGCCCACCATGACCGTGAAGGTCGAGGAGCTGTCGCTGCAATCGCCGTCGGGCGGGAAATTCTCGACCCAGTTGACCATGGCCGGAGACGACATCACCGCCCGCCTCGCGTTCGACCACTTCGGCACCGACGCTTACCTTCCCCAAGGGCTCAAGAAGCTCGCCGCAGGCAAGGTGCAGGGGCACCTCGGCATCGCCGCCAACATCGGGGACAAGAAGGCAGTGCGGCTTTCCGACCTCGACTTGCGCTACGACCGCTCGTACAGACAGAAGGCGATTCCCAGCTCGGTCCGCATCACCGGACGAGCCCAGGCCTCGTCCGAGTCGGCGAGCACGTCCGGTCTGCGCATCGCCGTCCCGGGCGCCACGGCCGAGATCCGCGGCAAGGTGGAGCTGGCCAAGAAGCTGCTCGACATCGGCCTGCGCGTCGGCGTTTCCGATCTGCCCAAGGTGCTTTCGACGATGAAGGTGGGCCCCTTGGCAAAGAGCGCGACGCTGGCAGTGGACGTGACCGGCAGCATGGATCGCCCGAACGCCAGTGGCCGGGTCGACGTCAAGGGCATCGGCGGCGACAAGACGGGCATCCCCGTCATCGACGAGCTGACGAGCGGCTTCAGCCTGCACGACGGGACACTGCGCGTGGAATCCCTGCGCGCGGGCATTGCGGGCGGCGCCGTCGAGGGGGGCGGCAGCGCCAAGCTGTTCGAAAAGAGCGTGGGTAAGATGCTGGCCGCGCCCATTCTGGATTTTCACCTGGACGGCAAGCAGCTCTCCTTGCAAGAGCTGGTTGTCTCGGGCGTCGTGTCCGGGCAAGTCTCGTTCGACCTGACGGCTTCGGGTTCGACCAAGAAGCCCAAGGTTCATTTCCAGGTGCCAGCCGGAACCACCATCGAGGTTCTCGGCCAGGCCTGGCTACTCGAAGGCATCGACATCGAGGTCGACAAGGACTTGCTGGTGGTGAAGCTGTGCCACGTGGCTGCGAAAACCGGTGGCGACATCCGAATCGAGGGACACGTCAGCCTGACCCACAAGCCACTTGGCATCGATTGGACCATCAAGATCGTCGACCTTCCCATCGCCGCCATCCTGGCCGCCGCGAAGGTCGATGCACCGGTCTCGGGAACGCTGTCCATCGACTTGCACGTGACAGGCAACCTGGACAAGCCCGCCGTCGAGGGCAGCATCACGCTCGCCAACGTGCGCGCCTACGACCTCGATTTGGGCAACGCGACCTTGGCGCTGGCGCCCACCCCGGATGGCAGCTTGGCCGTGAGCGGAGATCTGTTCAAGCGCATGGACCTGATTGCAACGGGAGGCTATAGCCCCCAAGGCGCCCGTGCCAAGGCCATGCTTTCGTTCCACAACCTGCACGCCGAGGAACTGCTGCCCGAGCTCGAAGAGCAAGGCATCACCACCGCCTTGTCCGGCCAAATCGGCTTCGAGCTGCAGCCGGGCCGCCTACCGAGCATCGATGTCCGCCTCTCGCAGATCGAGGCCTCGCTTACGCGTGCCATCGAGCGCGAGGACGGCAGCACGGGCGAAGAGACCATCCGGCTCAAGAACGCCAACGATCTGCACATCGTCACCGACACCGAGAAGGTGGTAGTGGACCCCGCCCGCCTCATCACTCGGGGCGGAGAGCTACGCTGTCCGCCAAGGTGACCCCCATCAAGGACGGAACGGGTGAGTTGGTGGACCGAGCCGTGACGGCGGACCTGGGTGGAAAGTTCGATCTCGAATTCCTCCAGCCCCTCCTGGCCAGCAGGTTCACCACCCTCGGCGGCGGCATTGGTCTCGAGATTCATGCGGGTGGCTCGGTGAAGAAACCCGATGTGAACGGCAGGATCTCCATCCTGCGGCCGGTTCGGGCCGAGGCGCACGGCTTCGAGCAATCCCTTTTGATTCCCTCGGGGATGGTGCGACTCAGCTCGTCCTCGGTCGAGCTGAGCGACCTGGCTGTCACCATCGGCGACGCCACCATGAAGCTCGCTGGCAAGGTGAACCTCGGTCCGGCCTTCACGCCGGAGTCCGTGGCCCTCAGCGCGCAGGGAGAAGTCAGCGCCAGTTTGCTCGAATCCATCGCGCCAAGCGCCGTCTCCGATGTCTCGGGCAAGGCGGCGATTTCGGCCAAGGTGTCGGGCAAGCTCGACGATCCACAAATCTCCGCGCGCATCGATCTGGGGGAAATCCAGATGCGGCTACGCGGCATCAGCCGTCACATCGCGGTCCAAAGCGGCATCGTCGAGCTCTCCAGCCACGAGCTTCTGTTGACGGACGTGAAAGTTCGCATCGACGATGAAGGCGAGCTGCTCATCGGCGCCAAGGGCGTCAGGTCGGGCCGCGTGCACTTTCGCAGCCTGTGGCCCAAGTTCGAGTGGGACGCCATCGACTTCCCCCTCGCTGGGAATCGCCTCGGGTATCGCGACCAGGGCCTCGAGATCGACGACCTTTCGCTCGTCACCGAGCTCAAGGGCAATCCCACCGACGGTCTGACCTTTTCGGGCGACGTGCGGCTCATCTCGGGCAGGTACTTGCAGGACTTCAGTGTGCGCAATCTCGTGCTCTCCTCGCGCATCAACGAGTCCTCCAACGCGAAGCCCTTCTGGGAGGGGCAGCCTCTGCTGGAGAACATGGCGCTCGCCTTGCGCGTGCGCACCGACGGTGAAGGTTTCGTGGTGCAGAACAACCTCGCGCCCGAGATCCTCGTCACCGTCGATCTTGGAATCGGTGGGACCCTGTCGTCGCCCACCCTCTCGGGCGAAATCCGCCCCACCGACGGCCGGTTTCACATCATCGGTTTGCGTGGGGACTTCGAGCTGGTCCCCAATGTCAACCACGTGACCTTCATCCCCACCAAGTCGCTCGCGAACGGCGACACGCCCGAGCTCAACCTGGAGGCGCAGAATACCGTGGTCGACGCATCGGGCAACGAGCACGTGGTGCTCATGAAGATCAATGGCCCGGTCAACATGGCCACCATCGACCTGTCGACCACCGATGGCATGGATCGAAACCAGACCATGCTGCTTCTGCTCTCCGGCCGAACCACGGACAATCTCAGCGGCAACGGTGGGCAGGTGTTCGGGATGAATCAGCAAAGCGGGTTGGACATGCTTGGCCAGGTGTCGCGCGACACCGTGTCGAACCTGGTCGAACCCTATATCGACGACACCTTGCAGATGCTCACGGGGGGGAAATGGGACCTGCGTCCCACCGTGGGCGCCGACGGAGCCGAGCTCAAGCTCCAGGCGCACAGAACCCGCGAGTTCGATTTGGAATTGTCCTACCTGCGAGGCTTTCAAAGTCAACAGCGGTACCGGGCGCAGGGCGTGGCCTGGTTCCGCGACTATCTCACTGGGCGGGTGATCGGCGACCGCCTGACCTACTCCCTCCAACAAGGCCTGCCCGTCCAGACCAACAGCTTCAAGTTGGAGCTGACGTTCGAATATCCGGTGCGATTCCCCAATCCATGACCGACTGATACCCTGAGCTTCCCCACGTGTTTCGGTTCTCACACCAGGCCCTCCTCCTTGCGGGACTGATCGTCCTGTTATCGCCGCGCGCCGCGTTCGGGGAGACCGCGCCGGTCGCGCCGAGCGACACGGCGTCCGCAACCAGCATTCGCGGCTTCATCGTCGAGGGCAGCATCGATCCGCCCGGGGAAGTGGAGGCCTTGCTGTCGGATTTTGCCGGCGTGGGCACTCCCTTCGTCGCATCCGGCGACGCCGACCGCATCGGCATGCCCATCGGCACCATTCCGCGTTTGCGACACATCCTGCAGGTCATCGGCTACGCCTCCGAAATCACCCCACTGGCACAGCCCGACGGTATCCGCCTTCGGGTTCGGCTGCACGCCTTCGACCGCGTCCGCCGGATCTTCGTGTCGGGGAACCAGCCGAATATTCTCGGAGGGGTGCGCCAGGAAGACATCATCGGCAAGCTCAGCATCCGCCCTGGAATGAAACTTCCGCCCGTGGGGTCGGAGCGAGACGCCTTCATCACCACGGAATCTGACCATGTGCGCGACTTTCTGCACGCGCAAGGCTATTGGGAAGCGCAGGCGGCCATCGAGCTCTACGACGACGGCAAGTTGCCTGCCGAGGTCAGCTTGCTCGTGCGAGTCAAACTGGGACCTGCCTATCCGCTTGGCCCTCTCACGGTGACGGGTGCCACCGCACTCCCGACCGAGGACATTGCCGACGGATTTCGCCACGGGAGATGGTACACGGCCTGGGTACTGCCTCAGCCCTTCCGGCGCTCGGTTTTGCGCGAGGACATCGCCAGTCTTGTCGACCACTATCACCGCATTGGTTTCCCCGGCGTCCGCGTCAGGGACGATTTCGACCCGACCACCAGCCTGGACCACGAAGCCAAGGACGTGCGGCTTGGCATCGACATTCGCGAGCGGAAGCACATCGAGATCGCGTTTGAAGGCAACCGAACCCGCTCGGCCGGAGCCTTGCGCGACTACCTGACCCTGTCCGCTCATGGCGCCTACGACGATGTGGAAGCCGTGGCCAGCGCCGGTGCCATCGAGAACGCCTACCACGAGAGCGGTCACATGCTGGTCAAGGTGACCTGGCGCCGCGAGCGCATTTCCGAGCAGTCCGACCGCCTCGTCTTCGTCATCGATGAGGGCCCGCTGCTCAAGGTGCGCGGTGTCTCCTTCGAGGGCAATCGCGCCGTTCGCTCGGACGTCCTGGCCGACCGCATTCGCACGCGCGTCTACCCCTTCCTGGGCATCCTGGGTCTGGGCGAGGGCGGCTTTGCAAGCCTGCGCCAACTCGATCTGGACGTGCAGAGCCTGACCGATTACTATGCCGCCGTCGGCTACCCCAACACCAAGGTGAGCGCGGAGATTGCGCCGAGACCTGGGCTGTGGCGCCCGCTACCAAAGACCATCGAACACTCGGAGGAAGCCGTCTGGCGCAATGCCGACAGCCTGTACGTTCGCTTTCTCATCGATGAGGCGCCGCTTCTGTGGGTGGCGGGCATAGCCTTCAAGTGCCTGGTCCCTGGCGAGACGTTGCCCCACGACGACGCCTTCTACCTCGACTCGCTGCGCACCGTGGTCGGCGCTCCGTACCAGCCGGCCTTCATCAAGCGCGACGAGAACCGCATCAAGCGAGCGCTGGGCGATGACGGATACCGGTACGCGCACGTCGAGGCCAAGAGCGAGCGCCACGGCGATGAGATGCAGGTCGTGTGGCAAATCAAGATGGGGCCCCAGGTCCGGGTCGGCCCCATCTTCATGCGCGGTAACTTCCTCACCACGGACGACACCATCCTGACCTGGGCGGAGTCCGCACGGGTGACATCCTCACCACACGCGGCATCGAGCGGGCCCAGCGCAACTTGGCCCTCATCCAGCTCTTCAACAACCCGAATCCGGTGAGCTTCCCCGGCGTGAGCACGAGCGATCCCGTCGTCCCCATGATGGTCGAAGTGGAAGAGCGACACGACCACTGGGGCATCATCCGGGTTGGCGCCGGCGCCTCGACCGACCAAGCCACCCCCGGATCCTCGTTCCCCCTCGGCGTGTACGGAGCGCTCGGCTACGAGCACCGCAACCTCTTTGGACACGGCTGGACCCTCACATCGCAGGCCGCCTACGGTTCGTCCATGACCAGCGCCACTGCCGACTTTCTCAATCCACGCTTTCTGGGAACGCTCTTTCGCATGGAGATCCTCGCCGGCTATCTCAGACAGGCCACCCTGCGACTCGGCGACGTTCATTCCGGCAGCGGCTCCTTCGGCTTTTCGCGCGAGATGTACCCCGGCATCGACGCCAACGTCCGCTACAACTTGCGCAACACCTCCCGGACGGAGTTGCTCATGCGCAGCGCCGAGCCCGGCCCCTTTCAAGATCAGACCACGGTTCGCATTGGCACCTTCGTCAGCAGCTTGAGCACGGGTGTGGAATGGCATCGCCTCGACCAGTTGCTGGTTCCCTCGCGCGGATTCAAGGTCGCGGCCGGCGTCGAGGTCGCCCTCCCCGCCCTGTCGTTCGGCGTCGGACAGGACACCTTCGTCAAGCTCTACGCCCGCGGACTGTCGGTCGTCCCGATCTTGCCCTGGCTCAGCCTGCGCTACACCATCCGCTACGACCAGGGCCTCCCGCTCGGCGGGGCGGCGCTGCTCCCCAAAGTCGAGCGTTTTTTCGCCGGCGGCGACACCAGCATTCGCGGCTACCAGCTCGACTACGCGCTCACCGAGACCGTCAGCGCCCCGGGCGTGGGCGGGCTCAACTATGTTCAGTACCTCCCCGTCGGGGGAAATCTCCGCATCCTCCAGAATATCGATCTGCAATTCCCCATCGCCGCGCCGCTTTATGGTGCGGTATTCTTGGACAGCGGCGTGGTCGGCTACTCGCTCGGCGACCTTTCCGCCGCCGACTTCCGCCACGGCATCGGCTTCTCGCCTCTCGTGATCAAGTTGCCGGTCGGCGACCTGAGTCTTTCCTTCGCCATCCCGCTCAACCGCCACCCTGGCGACGATACCTGGAGAACGCACTTCAACGTCGGTTTGATGTTCTGACCGCAGCGATTGGCGAATCGCCCGGACAATTCGTGAATCGCCCTACTTTTGCGCGACGTAGGCAATCACGCTGTGCTTCTTCTCGAAGGACTGCTTGGCAACCAGCGCGTCTTTGGCCGTGGCGTAGTCACCCACGCGCACCCGGTACCAGGTGCCCTTCCCAGGGATCTCCGACACCACCATGTAGGGGTGCTCGCCCTCGAATTTCTTCGCAAAGGCTTCGGCCTCGCTCTTGTCTTGAAACGAGCTCAGTTGCAAGGCATAGCGGCCCTTGCTCTTGCTGTCGCCTGCCGCCGCCACGGTCGGGATGATTGCAGACTTGGATTCCTTGGTCTCGACCGTCTTGGCCTTGCTCGGCGCAGGCTGGGCGGCCCTCTCCTGCGCGACCACTTCGACAGACTTGTCCTCCGCTTTGGCGGCGGTCTTGACCTTGTCAGCCACCTTGGTCGGGACAGGCGCGGCCATCGCTCCCTCGCCAGGCTTGGCCAACGCGAGGGCCTTGTGCGCGGCCAAATCTTCTTCGGCGTGGCCGGCCGCGGGAAGGCCGTTCTTCCTGGCGTGCTTGTCGGCCGCAGCCTTGTTGGCGGAGCCGAACAACGCTTGCGGGAAGGTCACCCCGGACTGAACGGGACGCGGGCTCGTGGCCACCTTGTCCAGCAAGGCTAGAGGATCTTCGACGACGGGCGAGACCGCGCGTCCGCGCGATTCCAACCGCTTGCCCACGATGACACCCAGCACGAAGAGCATGCAGGCCACGAGGGCGCTGCCAAAGAACAGGAAGAAGACCTGGCGATTGTCGAGGCGCACCTCGATCTTGTCGCGCCAACGTTCGATGTCACGCAGGCCTCGATCTTCCATCGCAGTCCCTGAAGTGTATCCCATGGCATTCTCCTCGGCGAATCGGGCGATGAGTTGAGTGGGGGTTCCCTGTTACGGTTTCCTCTTACGGTTCCTCGGCCTCTTCGGCGATTTCGGCGCGCTTCATCTCCTGCGGGGCGGAAACGCCCAGCAGCGACAACGCGGTTTCCAGCACCTGGCGAATGGCCTCGACCCAGGCCAGGCGAGCGGCGGTCCGCCGCCAGTCCCAGGTCGCGCGCCAATCCCCCACGCGCTGCCGCTTTTGGGGCAGGATGCTGTCCCCATGTACCTTCTGTAGACGGGTGTAGTAGCTCTGGAATTCGCTCGCCAATTCTTGGATGTATTGCACCAGCCGGTGGGGTTCGCGCACTGCTGCCGCGTCGGCCAAGAAATCGGGGAAATCGGACAGGCGACGCAAGACGGCGATCTCCTCGGGTAACGAGAGAGAGGCAAGTAAGTCGGGCGTTGGCGGGTGCGTGGGAGCATCGAGCTCCCGCGCGCGCCGCAGTAGGGACGCGCAGCGCGCGTGCGCGTACTGCGCGTAGTACACGGGGTTGTCCATCGACTGCTGCTTGGCGAGCTCCAGATCGAACTCCAACGGCGTGTCGTGGCGGCGCATGAGATAGAAAAAGCGGGTTGCGTCCCGCCCCACCTCATCGACCACGGCATCCAGGGTCACGAACTCGCCCTCGCGCTTGCCCATGGCCACGGGCTTGCCGTCGCGCAAGAGGCTGACCATCTGGATGAGAATGACCGAAAGCTGTTCGGGATTGGCGCCCAGCGCCTTGAGCGCCGCTTGCATGCGCGGAATGTGTCCGTGATGGTCGGCGCCCCAGATGTCGCACAGTTGATCGAATCCGCGCGCCAGCTTCTTCCTGTGATAGGCGATGTCCGCCAGCAAGTAGGTGGGCAGCCCGTCGGACTTGACCACCACGCGATCCTTGTCGTCGCCCCACAGGGCCGTGGTGCGCAGCCAAACCGCGTTGTCTCGCTGTTCGATGAAGCCGGCCTTGTCGAGCTGTGCGAGCGTCGCCTTGACGTCACCTGCCTCGTGCAGAGCCCGCTCGCTCTGCCAGACATCGAAATCCACATCGAATCGCGCCAGCGTGGCTCGAATCATCGCCAGGCAGCTGTCGATGGCGAACTGCCGGATCGGCTCGATGTCCGCGGGTGGCTCGGCGGCGATCCACCGTTTGCCGTCGCGGTCACGAAGTCTTTGGCCGATGCCACGGATGTACTCGCCGCGATAGCCGTTCTCTGGGAAAGTCACCTCGGGCACGGCGGGGTCGACTGCGCGGGCCGCCTCCATGTAGCGCGCCCACACCGAGAGCGCGAGCATGCCGACCTGGTTGCCGGCATCGTTGAGGTAGAACTCGCGGACCACGTCGTAGCCGGCGAAACGCAGAAGCCGGGTCAGCGAATCGCCGACGGCCGCGTGCCGACCGTGGGCAAAATGCAGTGGGCCGGTGGGATTGGCGGAAAGATATTCGACGCAAAGCTTGGGCGAGGTCTTCGCCTCTCCCCTGCCCCAGTTTCGTCCAGCTTGTCGTATGTCGAGGAGCCGCCCTTGCCAGAACGCGTCCGAGAAGCGCAGGTTCACGAAGCCGGGCCCCGCCACCGTGACCTCCGCCAGATTCACGTCGCCGATCTGTCGCAGATGCTTGGCGATGGCCTCGCCCAGCACGCGCGGCGGTTTGCCAGCGGCCTTGGCGAGACCCAGAGCCACGTTCGTGGCGTAGTCGCCGTGTTCCGGACGCTTGGGTCGTTCGATCGGAACCTGGTCGGGAACCTCGCCCAGGAGGCCTTCCACCTGGGCAGCCCTGACCGCCTGGTGAAGCAACTGTCGTGCAATGGTGCGAACGCTATCGCTCATTTGCCTACAATGTAGGTTAACACCCTACCACTTGTCAACTTCGGTGCCCGAAGTCGGGTCACTGCAGTTGGAAAGGCGTGCTGCCCGACAAGGTGGTGTCGAAGGATGCGATCTCGTTGCTTCCGGCGCGCGGGTTGATTCGCAGGACCTGGCCACGACTGCCAGGGGTGAGCGCCGTTCGGCCTTGGTCCACGACATACAGATAGGGATAGCTGAAAGGTTGAGCCGAGTCGTGCAAGATCGGGCTTTCCGGCGTCTCGAACGGCCCCGTGATGATCCGCGTGCCCATGGTCATGAGCACCTCGTAGCTCGGAATCTGCACGGTCAGTGGGATGTACCCGTATTGCAGCTCGAAGTGTATGGCGAGAAGATCGCCCGCGTATTGGTCGAGATTGGCGAGCACGAAGCGAATCTGCGGGTTTTGGAAGAAGGCACGGACGTGGTCGACGGACGCGCTGGCTGCCGTCGCCCCGGAGTCCTCTCCGTCAGGGGCCGCGCCCTGGTACAGGCATGGATTGCTTCCGGGCTGGGCAGACAGGTTCTGCACGAACACGGGCGGAACGGTGGCGGTGCCGGTAGCCCGAGCCAGGAAGCTGTCCGGACACTTGGGCGCCGACAGCGGAATGCGCGCCACCAGCGACGGATCCGAGGGGGCCTGGGGTTGGCAGGTTCCATCGGCATCGGCGCGAACCGACGACAGGGTCGGTATGGACGAGCCGTAGACCATGAAACTATGGCCAGCGCGGACGCTGTAGCTGGTCATCGGCTGTGGGAAGCACTGTGGATCGATGGGCGGCGCTTCCACGCACAGCTTGCCCAGCAAAGGATCCGCACCGGGCACGGTCTCGCAAACGTGGCCCGCCCTGCAGTCGATGTCGTCACTGCACCTCTTCACACAGCGAGGGCTCGCATCCGTAGCACGAACCTGCAAGCACTCGAAGGCATGGATAATGCCGCCGTCCGGGGGCGTGCTCGCAAGCTTGCCGTGGTCCACATCGAACTGGCACACCGTTGTCTCGGTATCCTTCGTACACGGGTTCAGGACCGTGGTGGGCACCTCGTCGAGCTTGAGCTGCAGGCGAAGCGACGTCTGGGTCGATTGCGCGATCTCGTAGCGCATGCGGCTGCCCATGAAGCGGCTGCACTTCGTGATGAGATCGGAGCTGGAGGCGGCGTCGATGGGCAAGCACATGCCGCGCGCTCCGGAAACCGCGACCTGGCAAGTAAATTTGTCGTCGGGCTGGCAATCCAGGTTCTGCGTACATCCGGAAAACATCAGCACGTCCCCCGGTTGAGCACCACTGTCGCAGAAGCTGGCACCGCTGTCGCGCAGCAGGCCGGCCGAAAGCCCGTCCGGCGCGGCTTGTACGAGGCCGCTCGAGCGCGTGGCGTAAGGCAAAGCTCCCTCCCAGATCACATTCCAGGATCTGGAGATGACGAAGTTGGGATCGGGATAGTCGAGCCAATCCGTTGTCTTTCCGTTGTCCGGAGAAAAGGACCTGATATGCGGCCCATCGAGGGCCGAATAGGTCGCCGTGGTGGGAAAGGCCTGATCGGAGATGATGACCGATCGCTGAGGTGCGATGGAAATCGCCAGTGACGTCCGCGCCGGTTGGCCCACGTCGCGAATCTCGCGGAAAGAGTGGGTGGCCGTTGCCCCCTCGCCGAGGGGAGCCAGGTTGAGCACGTAGACCTGACCGTTGGATGCGACCACGAATCCGAACTGGCCACTCAAGGCCTGATAGTTGGCATCCGCGGACGCCGGCTGCAGATCGGCGAACGAGATGTCGCGCGGAAGTGGTGGCGGACTATCCGGATTCGTACTGAAGACGTTGGGCGGGATATGGATGCCAGGTCCCTGGGCTAAAGGCCGGCGGGGCTTGGATCCCACGGGAAAACAACCCGTCGCAGGATTGGCCACGGACGGATCCGTCGTGATGATGTTCGCGTCGCACTCGACCGGCGTCGCTTGGTCCAGGTCGACGACGCGAATCGAATCATCGCGCGCGACCGCATAGAGGAACTTTCCGCGGTTTCGCAAGAACGGCCCGCCCGTGGTGCCGTCGGCGTTCGGGGCGCTGGCGGCGCGGTAGGGATCGACCGCCAAACGCAAGCGGGACACCCCGACGGGATCCTCGGCCAGACTGAAGCGCGCCGGATTCCCCAAGCCCGTCGCGCTGATGTCCAGCGAGGTGATCGCCGTGTCGAGCAAACTTGCTACGTAGACCCGCGTTCCGTCCGGTACGAGGGCCAAGGGTTGCAGGTACCAGGAATCGCCACTCGAGCCGTCCCCGCCATCCACGCCCGTGGCGCTCCCCGCACCACCATCGGCGGATTCGTTGCCCACGTCCACTGCGCTATCGGTGGCATCGGCCGGGGCACCGCAGTCCGTCGGGCAAACAGGCTCGTTGCCAGCGTCCGCGAACCCGCCGGGTAGGTCGGGCCGGATGTAATACGCGCCGGCAATGGTGGCACTTTGGTTTTCGAACGAGAAGTCCAAGAGAGCCACCATGTCGCAGCCGGGAAAAGTCGCGACTGCCCTTGGCGTCGCATCGGCCTGACAAAGGTTCGGCGTGGGAACGGAGGACGGAGGAAGAAAGGCGATCTCGCCGGTCGAAGCGAAAAGGGTCCGGCCGCTGGCGGTCTTGACGGCAATGCGCCGGGAGGCATCGCCCGCCCCGGTGGCGGGCTGAGCCGTGGCCGAGCTGGTGGAGAAGGTCGACTCCAGCAGGCGCGCGGGATCGATGAGCGTGAAGTCGCAGCTCGTTCGATTGGCCGTTGCGACCCAACAACCATCTCGACTTGCGGCAATGGACTCGGGGTCCCCGCCGGACGGCAGCATGCCGTAGCCAGGCGCGAAGGGCGCCAGATCGAGCAAGCGAGAGCGATCCATGTCGGCCACCGCGATCTCGTTCCGCCCAGGGTTGGCGATGAAGGCAAAGGTCCCCAGGGTTCGCTGCCCGTTCTGCGTCGACGAGGGATCAACTTGGTCCCGCTGGTGGCAGGCAGCCATGGGCTGTCCCGAAAGCCGGGTTTGGGCCTGGCCATCGACGACCACCTCAGCCTGTTCCAGGCAAAGGAAGGCCATGTCGGACGGGTGTTCGAGGTTCCTGGTTGGAATGACCGACGGGGTCGACGAGCAAGTCGCGACCAACACTGCAAAGACCAGAACAGCGAGAAAAGGTCTCATTCGCCGTATCCGTGTGGCAAACCGATTCGCATGACAACGTGGTTCTCCGTAGGGCTTCCCGGTGCCAGATCGATGACCGAGAGATGGCTGTTGGCGTAGCTGGCGATGTAGCCGGTGCCCGGGTCCCGTGGCGAGAAGACCAACCCGATAGGTCCCGCCCCGACGTCGATGATGGAGGTCACCACGAGCGCCTCCGGATCCACGACGTAGACCTGTCCATCGTCATAGCAGGTGATGTAGATGCGATTGCCCCGACCGGCGTCGTGCATCTGCATCGCCGTCGGCCCGCCACAAACTTCCAGGATGTCAACAGGGGTATTAGCCGGCGTGCCATCGGCAAGCGGGTGACGATCGAGCACGACCAGCGCAGCCGGATTGGCCGAAGAATCCGCATCGTTGCGGTGGAGAACATAGGCCTGGGTGTGATCTGCAGAGAAAAGAATGCCTCGGACATCCGCCCCGCGCGGGTAGAAGGCCGACGAGTAGAAGCTCTCGGCCGCCACCAGGGTAAGATCGCGGTCGATCGGCGCCGGCAACGATTCATCACAGGTGGCGTCCGCCGGCGCGCGCAAGACCATGCCGCTGATGGCCGTTGAGTACCTGGCCGTGGCGTAAAGACGGGTGGCCGGATACGCGGGATCGCCCGGCGACAGCGCCGCAACGGCCTGCGACAGGGTCGAAGGAACGAAGGTCGTGCTCGCCAGGCCGGCGAAACGCACCGACGATGCACTTTGGGGATTGCAAATATCCAAGGTCGAAACTCCTCCACCTTGAATTGCCGCATTGGCGGCCACCGTCAGGTGTCCGATGTAAAGGGCCCCGAGCGCGCTGTCCAGGGCCAGCGCGTGTGGCTCTTCGGGCAGGTCCAGCGCACCTGGAGTATCCCCACCGGAGCGGCGAACCCTCCAATTGTCGTCGCAAAATCCTCGCTCGGGTTGCACCGGGCCATTCACCCGTGGGCCCTTGCAGCGCATCGACACAACACCGTTGTCGACCGTGATGTCGGCGAAGGTAATGGAGGGTTCGGCGCGAACGGCGACGAAAAGTCGACGAACGATCTCCCCGTCGTCGCGCGGGTAGCGCTGCAACTCCACCGCGCCGCCGAAGCTGCCGATCTCGATGGTGGCATCGCTTTGGATGAACTGCGGTTCGTTGCAGTTGAGGATGTTGCTGTCGACGAGATCGATGCAACAGTAGTCGTCCGATACGGGCTCGGTTCGCGAAAAGCGCGTCTTGGCGCACCCCGGCCGTGGAGCCCAGAGAGATGGATCCGGCGCCGACTGACATACCGCTGGCAAGGAGGCGCCAGGGCCAGCGCTGGCGATGGCCGCGCTGGCACAGGTTCGTACCAAGGCGGCTTGGGCCAAATCGACCGCGACCACCGTCCCGGCGTTGAAGCGCAGGTCCGAATTCGAGTTGACGACGTAGAGGAAACTGCCGTCGGGGTCCGGGGCGATGCCCGCGGGCAAGAAAACTCGATTGGTGGGGGGCGCAATGCCACTTTGACCGAAATTGCACCCTCCACCAATCGCCATCACAAAGAGAACGAGAACCGTGGGAGCGGGCGGAACAGGAGATCTTTTCATGAAGATTTCCTGTCCGATGTCCGGTTCCGGTGGTTCCACGTTCCCTGTGATGAACGACCGGTCACTACTTCTTCAGTACGGCCTGGGCCGCGGCCAGACGCGCAATCGGCAAGCGGTACGGCGAGCAGGACACGTAGTTGAGGCCGATTTCGTGGCAGAACTCGACCGACGACGGGTCGCCACCGTGCTCGCCGCAGATACCGCACTTGAGATCCTTGCGGGTCTTGCGACCGGCGGTCACGGCATGTTTCATGAGGTAGCCGACGCCCTCGCGATCGATCGACACGAAGGGATCCACCTTGTAGACCTCCTTGTCGAGGTACGACGCGAGCACTTTCGGCACGTCGTCACGAGACAGACCGAAGGTGGTCTGGGTCAGGTCGTTGGTACCGAACGAGAAGAACTCGGCGGTCTCGGCGACCTTGTCGGCGGTGATGGCGGCGCGCGGGATTTCGATCATGGTGCCCACCATGTACTTCACCTTGGTCTTGCTCTCGGCCATGACCTTGGCGGCGGTTTCACGGACCACCGCGGTCTGCAAGTCGAGCTCCTTCTTGGTCCCGATGAACGGAATCATGATTTCGGGCTCGGTCTTGATGCCCTCTTTGTTGACGATGACGGCCGCCTCGAGAATGGCGCGGGCCTGCATCTCGGTGATTTCCGGGTAGGTGACACCGAGGCGGCAGCCACGGTGGCCGAGCATCGGGTTCGACTCGTGCAAGTCGGCGATGCGTGCCTTGATGGCCTCCACGCTGCGGCCGGTGGCCTGGGCCAGCTCGCGCACACCCGCCTCGTCGTGGGGCAAGAACTCGTGCAGCGGTGGATCCAGGGTCCGGATGGTCACCGGGCGGCTACCCATGGCACGGAAGATTCCGGCGAAGTCGTCCCGCTGCAGCGGCAACAGCTTCTCCAAGGCTGCGCGACGATCCTTCTCGTTTTCGGCCACGATCATTTCGCGCATCGGACCGATCTTGCCCTCGCCGAAGAACATGTGCTCGGTACGGCAAAGACCGATGCCCTCGGCGCCGAAGGCCACGGCGGCCTCGGCCTGGTCGGGCTGGTCGGCGTTGGCGCGCACCTTCAACTTGCGTGCGGCGTCGGCCCAGGTCATCAGCTTGTTGTACTGTTGGTACACTGGAGCCTGCTTCGGATCGAGGTTCTTCTCGATGAGCACGCGGATGACTTCCGACGGCGTGGTGTCGATGCGGCCGTTGATGAACTCGCCGGTGAATCCGTCGAGCGACACCCAGTCGCCTTCCTTGAGAACCACCGTGCCCTTGGCCGAGCTGCACGGTCATGGTGCGGGCGTGATAATCGAACGAGAGGGCATCGCAACCGACGATGCACACCTTGCCCATCTGACGGGCAACGAGTGCCGCATGCGAGGTCATCCCGCCAAAGGCGGTGATGAAGCCCAGCGACGCGTTCATGCCGCGGATGTCCTCGGGGCTGGTCTCGTGACGGCACAGGATGACAGTCTTGCCCTGCGCGGCCCACGTCTCGGCGTCTTCCGCGAAGAACACAATCTGTCCCGTGGCGGCACCAGGACCCGCCGGCAGACCCTTGGCGAGCAGGCGGCCTTCTTTGACCGCCGCGGCCTTGGCAGCGCCGTCGAAGACCGGACGGAGCAATTGGTTGAGCGCTTCCGGCTCGACGCGACGAAGGGCCTCGTCCTTGCCGATCAGCTTCTCGTCCACCATCTCGACCGCGATGCGCACGCCGGCAAAGCCGGTGCGCTTGCCGTTCCGGCACTGAAGCATGAACAGCTTCTTGTTCTCGACGGTGAACTCGATGTCCTGCATGTCCTTGTAGTGCTTTTCGAGCTTCTTGCGAATCTCGTAGAGCTGCTTGTACGCAACCGGGAAGTCCTTCTCGAGGTCGACGATCTTCTGAGGCGTGCGGATGCCGGCTACCACGTCTTCGCCCTGGGCGTTGACCAGGAACTCGCCGTAGAAGAGGTTTTCGCCGGTCGACGGATTGCGCGTGAAGCACACGCCGGTGGCCGAGTCGTTCCCCTTGTTGCCGAAGACCATGGCCTGCACATTGACCGCCGTGCCCCAATCCGAGGGGATGTTGTTGAGCTTGCGGTAGACCTTGGCACGGTCGTTCTCCCAGCTGCGAAACACGGCCTTGATGGCGCCGGCGAGCTGGTCGAGAGGGTTGGTCGGGAAGTCGATGCCCTTGTGCTGCTTGATGGCGGCCTTGAATTCGCCCACCAGCTCTTTGAGCGCCGAGGCCGGCAACTCCGAGTCGACTTTCACGCCGACCGCCTTCTTCTTGGCCGTCAGAATGACCTCGAACGGGTCATGGTCTTCCTTGCGCTCGGGCTTCATTTCGAGCACGACGTCGCCATACATGGCGACGAAACGGCGGTAGGAATCGTAGGCGAAGCGTTCGTTGCCCGAGGCCTGGGCCAACCCCGCGGCGGTCTCGTCGTTGAGGCCTAGGTTCAAGATCGTGTCCATCATGCCCGGCATCGAGGCGCGCGCGCCCGAGCGGACCGAGACGAGGAGCGGGTTCGAAGCATCGCCGAACTTCTTGCCCAGCAGCTTCTCCATCTTGGCGACGGCAAGCTTGACGTCGGCGTCGAGATCCTTCGGCAGCTTGCCGCCGGCCTGGTTGAACTCGGTGCACACCTCGGTGGTGATGGTGAAGCCGGGAGGCACCGGCACGCCGATGTTGGTCATCTCGGCGAGGTTGGCACCCTTGCCGCCGAGCAGATTCTTCATGTCCTTGTTACCCTCGGCCTTGCCGCCGCCGAAGAAATAGACGCGCTTCATGCGCTTCCCGGCTGCTTGTGGTTTGGCTTTGGACTTGGTTGCCTTGGAGGCTCGCGCTTTGGTCGGTTTCATGGCTTTGCTTCCAGTCTTCTTCTTGGTTGGCATCGGTGGGGTTTCTATCAGGGAGCGACGGGGATTGAAAGCCCCGTCGATGCTGCCAGACGTGCGAAGGTGGTCGATTGTAGAATCAGGTCAGGCGGCCAGCGATGGTGGGCGGAAGCTCGGTCGCCTTGAGACGCTCCTGTTGCATGCTGTCCCGGTCGCGAACGGTGACGGTTTGGTCTTCCAGGCTCTGAAAATCCACGGTAACGCACCACGGTGTACCGATCTCGTCCTGCCTCCGGTACAGTTTGCCGATCGCGCCAGTATCGTCGTAGACCGCACGCACGCCACTGCGTTGCAGATCGCGCTTGAGCCCACGCGCCATGTCGACCAGTCGAGCATCGTTGCGTTTGAGCGGGAAGACCGCCACGGTAAGTGGCGCGAGCCGTGGGTGGAGATGGAGAACCGTCCGGGTGTGCTCCTCGGCGATCTTCTCCCCTACCCCGCGCACCTTCTTCATGACCTCGATGGCGGCGGCGTCCGAGTCCACCATCAAGCCAATGAGCTGTGGAAGCGTGCCAGGCAGGCCCGCCGCGATGGATTCGGCGGCCCCCACCAAGCGCAGCTTCACCTCGGCAGCCATGCCTTCGCGGCGTCCGACCGACTTGGCAAAGCTCTCGACCAGCTCGCGTAGCTTGGCGGTTTCCTCGACCGGCGGCTCCTTGACCAAGGCGTCCTCGTAGGCGTCACACAAGAAGGCAAGGGTGGCCCGATCGGCGCCTGCCGAGGGCTCGATGACGTAAGGGACGAGGTGCTTCTTCAGCTCCTGGTCGAAGTACTTGAGCTCCCCCACTGCGTCGGGGTTCTCGGCCGATCGACTGTGCGCCTTCAGATCGAAATCGGTACGATTGGCGATGCCTTCTAGCTCGCTCCAACCCATGGGAAAGCGGTATTCCAGATCCACGCAGCGTTTGGCGTAGTGGGCGAGCTCGTGCTTTTCTTGCTCGCGCACGCGCAAGTTCTCCTGCCGCATGCCCAGCTTCAGGTACCAGTTGGTGCGTTCCGCGATCCACGACTCGTGCGCGGCCTCGTCTTCGCCCGGCCGCACGAAGTACTCGATCTCCATCTGTTCGAACTCGCGCGTGCGAAAAGTGAAATTGCCCGGCGTGATTTCGTTGCGGAAGGCCTTGCCGATCTGGGCGATGCCGAAGGGCAGTTTCCGGCGCATGGTGTCGAGCACGTTGCCGAAGTTGACGAATATCCCTTGCGCGGTTTCGGGCCGCATGTAGACGAGCCCCGAATCGTCGCCGGAATCCACCGGCCCGACGCTGGTGCGGAACATGAGATTGAAGGGGCGCGCGGGCGTGAGATCCTTCGAGCCACACTTCGGGCAGACGATCTCCTTGGCCTCGATGGCGGCGTTGATCTCAGGCAGTCCCTTGGGATCGCGGCCCTTCTGCGCCGCGAACACGTGATCCGCGCGTGGGCGTGCCTTGCACGCGCGGCAGTCGGTCATGGGATCGGAGAACGTCGCCTCGTGGCCCGAATACTTCCACACCAGGCGATTCATCAAAATCGCGGCATCGAGCCCTTCCATGTCGTCGCGCTCGTGCACCACCGACCGCCACCAAGCACGCTTGACGTTGTTCTTCAGCTCGACGCCCAGCGGCCCGTAGTCCCAGGTGCTGCCGAGGCCGCCATAGACCGACGAAGACGGGAACACGAATCCGCGGCGCTTGCATAGGCTGACGATGGTGTCGAGAGAAGTCGCTGGCATGGTGAGGCGGCAATCTAGCGAGATGGCATCGGCAGTCAACGGGAACCCGACATGCGTCCCGACATCTTTTCGATGAAATCGAGAGAGCGCAGGGGTCCATGCACGTGCTCCCGCAGCAAAGCAAGCACGGCCCGGCGGCACCCCGCCCCGACGTCGCGGTCAAGCGCGAGCTCTTCGGCGTCGGCCAGAGGGGTGGTCGCAATCCGTTGCAGGGTCCGACGGATGCGTCCGCTCATGAGGTCGCCCCGGCCCGAACAATTGCGACAGACCACACCGCCCCGCTCGGGGTGCCAGCGCACATCTTCATCCTCCAAGGCGCCACGATCGCACACCACGCAGCGATCCAGCGACGGCCCAAGGCCGAGGCCGCGCAGAAGCCCCAGCTCGAAGATCCGCAGCCGCTCGGACGTCGCCATTTCCACATTCAACCGCGCGAGAAACTCGTCGAGCCACGCGAAGACCACCTTCTCTGCCTGGCGCGGCGGACAGAGGCGGTCGCACAGCTCGATGGCGTAGGCGGCGTGCGCCGTCTTGGCGATGTCCGAGGCTAGACCAACGCGGTCGTCGCGCGCGTCAAAGGACTCCAGAACCATCAAATTCGCCCCGGTGCGATCGCGAAGCCTGGCTTCCCCCTTGGTAGCCATGCCGAGCCCGCCCGCGAACCGGCGGGAGCTCTTCTCGCGCCGCGCGCCAACGCGGAGACACGTCCGGTCTCGCTGCCGAGCAAGGTGACCACGATGTCCGCTTCCGCGTAGTCCACGCGACGAAGCACGATGGCGAGCGTGACAATGGCTTGCCTCACGAGACGAGGCGTCCGCTTCTGCTAGGTGAGACGGGGCGCCGTGAGCGAAGACGCAGCACCGTCATCGAGGCTCAGCCCCTCGCCGGACTGGGGTTGCTGGCGCAGGAACAGGGAAAGCGTGATGGTCGCGATGAGCAGCACGATGATCACGAACACCGCGAGCCCAATGCCATGCCGCGCAATCTGTCCTTCATCTTCGATGGGTTCAACGGCCTCGATAGGCATCTCGGCGGCGGCCTTCTGCAATCCTTGCCTTCGAACAGGCCGGCTGGCAACGAGCAACGGAGGCTCATCGGTACGGCGCCGCTCGGACAGAATCTGGTCGAGAAGACCGAGCGGTTCGCTGCTGGAAATACCCAGGGTCTTGGCGTACGAGCGGATGAACCCGCGAACGAAAACGTCCGGGGGCAGGTCGTCGAGATTGCCCGCCTCCATCAGTTTCAGCGCAGAAACCGACAGCTTGGTCGTCTTGGCAAGGTCCGCCAGCGAGACTTGCCGTTTTTCGCGCTCTTCTTTGAGGAATGTGCCGAAGTTCACTGTTTCCATTCGCCAGAACCTTCCTCACTGGATCATCTGTGCGTAGCGCCTGCACTCGTCGGCTACGCAGCTTCTGGGGGACATCTCCGCACAGGTGCGGAATAAGTCCCGCGCCTTTCCTGGATTCTTCAGCCGCTCGTGCAACAGCCCGCCCAACAGGAAAGCCTCTTGGATGGGACAATGCTTGACATCGGCGATGAGCGGTTCGATGACTTCGACGGCTTGATCGAGCTCGCCGCGCTCGAAGTAGACTTTGGCCAGCCTGTAGCGCCCCACGCAAAACGCCGAAGCCCGCGACACAGCCTCGTAGAGCTCTTTCCACGCGTTCTGCAGATCCTTCTTGTGGAAGTAGGCCCACCCCAGGTTGGCGCGGGCAAAAACCGGCGAATCGTAGGTCGGATCTTTCAGCGCACTTTCGGCAGCGGCAATGGCCTCGTCCCATTCGCTGAGAAGAAGCGCTACGGCGGACAGACTGTTCCAGGCTTCGGGAAAGTTGGAGCGTAGCTCGACAGCCTTGCGAAAGCGCGACTCGGCATCACGGAGCTTCTGGTTCTCCTCGGCGCGCACGTCTTGCTCGTCGGCGCCCTTGAGACATGAAACCGTATCGGCTTGGGCACCGTAATCGTAGGCCTGCTTGAGCGAAATGAGCCCCAGCATGTTGTAGGCATCCGCGTTTTGCGGGTCGGCTGCGATGGCTTTCTGCAACTCTTCGATGGCGGCCTCGTCGCGGTGGTTTTGAAAATTCCCGACGGCAAGTTGGTAGCGCACCTGGGACTGATCGGGATCCCGCTTGGCGCGCGTAGCGCACCCGGGGGCCGACAGCACGGCGATGCAAGTACCCATTGTGATGAGGATTCCCTTCAAACCGACTTTTGTTCTTTTGCCTTTTCCAAGCATTCTCGATAGGTTAGCCCACGAGACGCGGCCGGACGCTAACAGGATCGACGGAGCCAAGTCAACCCGAAAGTAAGCCGCATGCGCGCGCCCAAGAGAGGCAATGACGCCAAGAGTTGTGGTGAGGCGGTGGATCGGTGTCGACGGCAAAGGTAGGGTTCACCCTAGCACCTCGGTGCGCTCGGTTACACCCCCCTCGTGGTCGGTCCCCAAACATATTTGTGCAGCTGGAGATTGACACGAACCGGCAGTCGATCGCGAACGATCCACGCCACCAGGTCCTTGGGATCGAGCTCGCCGTGAACAGGCGAGAATAGGACCTCGGTCCGCCCTGCGAGCGCAAGCCGAACCACATGGTCGGCCGACCAACGGTAGTCGCTCTCGTTCGTAAGCACGAACTTGACGGCATCGCACGGTCGCAGTCCCTCGAGAACCTTCCACTGCACGCGCTGCGATTCCCCCGACGACGGCGTCTTGACATCGACGATGCGAAACACGTCCGCCGGCAGGCTATCGAGCAAGTGAGCACCCGAGGTCTCGATCGCCACCCGATGTCCTTCGGACAAGAGGCGCTCGGCCAAAACGGCAATCTCCGCTTGCAACATGGGCTCGCCCCCGGTCAGGAGCACGAAGGGCAAGCCCAGGCGTTTCACTTCCGCCACGATTTCGTCGACGGACATGGCCTGGCCGCCAACGAAAGCGTAGGGGGTGTCGCAGTAGACGCAGCGAAGATCGCACCCCGTGGTGCGAACCAGCGTACATGGCACGCCTGCGTACTGCGACTCACCGTGGATGCTGGCGTAGATCTCCGAAATGCGCATTGCTTTCGCCGTGGGACTATGATTCGCCTGCAGCGCGGAGTCCATGCTATTCACGCGCGATGGAGCAAGGACCACCTCCGGACATCGAAACCTCCCTGCACCGCGATGGGTGCGAGATTCACCTCGAGCACTACCGCCCGCGGGGTGAGGCGCGGCTGACCATGGTCACGGTCCACGGTTACTCCTCGCACTGCGGACTCTATCGCCATGTGGGCGCCGCCTTTGCCTCCGCCGGCATGGCCGTCACCCAGTTCGACTGCCGTGGCCATGGACGCTCCGGTGGCCGTCGAGGCCATATCGAGGATTTTGACGACTACATCGAAGACCTGGCCATGGTCGTCGACTGGGCGCGCCGGCAAGCGACTGAAAAGCCCTGGGCCTTGCTTGGACACAGCATGGGCGGCGCGATTGCCCTGGCTTTCGTTCTGGATGGGAACAGAAGAGAGAAACCTGGTCGGCTGGTGCTTGCGGCGCCTTGGTTGAAGCTGAAGATGAACGTCTCCGTCCCCAAGCGAGCCGCGGCCAATGTTGCCGCCCGGCTCATGCCGACACTCACCATGCCGAATGGGCTCAGCGCCGAGAACCTATCGCGCAATCCCCTGGTGTTGGCAGGTTTCGAAAAAGATCCCCTGGTCCACCACGTGGCGACAGACTGGTTGGTTCATGTCCACCCTGCGCGCTCAAGCGCGCATCCGCCTGCAAGCGAAGAAGCTCGACGTGCCAACCATGTTGCTCGTTGCGGGTGGCGATCGCATCGTCGCCAACGAGACCAACCTCGCCTTTGCCCGCGAGGCTGGCGCCGTCGTCGAGATTCGCAACTATCCCGCGCTGTTCCACGAGATGTTCCTCGAACCCGAAGCCGACGCCGTGCTGGCCGATATCTCGGCGTGGCTCGCGGCGGACTTGTCGGATAAGGACAAGGAAACGGCCTAGCCGAATCACCGCCGGCCAGGCCGTCTTCCCGCAGGTGCGGAACTACTTCTTGGGTGTCAGACCCGCGAGCTTTTCGCGCATGACATCGCCCAGGGTCGCGGTGGGGCCGCCAGCACTGAAGCCCTGCGCGTCTGCCACTTCCTCGGCGCGCGTGGCACCGCGGAAGGACAGTCCAATCTTGCGCTCGGCCCCGTCGACGGAGATGATCTCGGCCTTGAGCACGTCGCCGATCTTGACAAACTGCTTGGGATCCTCCACGCGCTCGTCCGAGAACTCGGACACGTGGATGAGGCCCTCGATACCGCGCTCGATCTCGACGAAGGCTCCGAAGTCGAGGACCTTCAGCACCTTGCACTCGACGATCTTGCCCGCCGGGTAGTCGTAGGGAATGCGATCCCATGGATCGGGAACGAGCTGCTTGATACCGAGCGACACCTTGGGCTTCTCGCCGTCGAACTCGATGTTGAGAACGACCGCCTCGACCTCGTCACCCTTCTGGTAGAGCTCGGACGGGTGCTTCACCCGCTGGGTCCAGGAAAGGTCGGACACGTGCACCAAGCCGTCGATGCCCTCCTCGATTTCCACGAAGATGCCGAAGTCGGCAATGTTGCGCACAACACCCTTGACCACGGTTCCGGGCGGGTACTTCTCCTTGAGCGACGCGAACGGATTGGGCTCGAGCTGCTTCATACCCAGGCTGATGCGGTTTTGGGTTGGATCGATGTCCAGCACCACGGCCTCGACGGTGTCGCCGATGGCCAACATCTTCGACGGGTGCTTGACCCGACGGGTCCACGACATCTCGGAGATGTGAATGAGGCCCTCGATGCCCTGCTCGATCTCGATGAAGGCGCCGTAGTCCTTGAGGGACACAACCTTGCCGCGCACCACGGTTCCCGGCGGGTACTTGGCCTGGGCATGGGTCCACGGGTCTTCCATCATCTGCTTGAGGCCCAAGGACACGCGCTCGGTCTCGGTATTGAACTTGAGCACCTTGACCCGGACATGGTCGCCGACCTGGAACAGCTCGGACGGGTGGGTCACGCGGCCCCACGACATGTCGGTGATGTGCAGGAGGCCGTCGATGCCGCCGAGGTCAATGAAGGCGCCGTACTCGGTGAGGTTCTTGACGATACCCTCGACGACCTGGCCTTCCTTGAGCTTCTCGAGGGTCTGACCCTTCAGCTCGGCGCGCTCCTTCTCGAGCAGCACGCGACGGGAGAGAACGATGTTGCCGCGCTTCTTGTTGAACTTGATGACCTTGAAGCGGTGGCTCTTGCCGAGCAGGTTGTCGAGGTTGCGCACCGGGCGCAGGTCGACCTGCGAACCGGGTAAGAAGGCCTTCACACCGCCGCGGATGGTGACCGAGAGGCCTCCCTTGACCCGTGTGCTGATGGTGCCCTCGATCAATTCGTCGCGCTCGCACGCCGCCGAGATCTCGTCCCACACCTTGAGACGGTCGGCCTTCTCCTTCGAGACGATGCACAGACCATTTTCGTCCTCTCGGCTCTCCAAGAAGACGTCGATGATATCGCCGGTCTTGATGGTCATCTGCCCGTCGACGATGAACTCCGAGGCGGCGATGGTACCTTCGGACTTGTAGCCAATGTCGACGACGACATTGTCCTTGCCGATGGCAATAACCTTGCCCTTGACGATTTCGCCTTCTTTCACCTCATCGCGCTTGAGCGACTCCTCGAAAAGCGCGGCAAAACTGTCCTCCATGTCCGAGGTGGTATCTGAAGACGACGGCACAGCAACCATGAGTATCCTTTGTAACGCTAACAACGCGACTCGCGTGAGTCGGCTGGTCCGGATCGCAGCGGCGCCCCTCGCGCGACCCGGCAACTGTTTCTCATCGCACATCCCGACCATCGGGATTAGCGAAGGGCGGCGAAAACTACCGCCGCAAATCCCGCATGTCAACGGATGAAGGGAGGTCATAGTCCCGCGATAGCCGCAGAAGGTCGTGGCCGTGGTCGTGGCCGTGGCCGTGGCCGGTTGTAATTGCCGTCGACCACGACGGCGAAGACGCCTCTGAGGAAGCCAGGAAACCAGGAAGCCAGGATTGGGCGGAATGGACAGTGACGCGCTCCATTTCGAGCGTTGGCTTGGCGAAGTTCAAGATCAGCCCGTGCTCACATCCGGTGGCCCGGAGAGAACCACCGCAGCACGGATTGTTCTCTCCTGCTTTCCTGGCTTCCTTAGACGTTATCGATGGGCGTTGCGGTTCCCAATTAATGCGATGCGCTCGGATTAGCCGCCCCGTGCACGAATAATGGCAATCATGCGTTCGAGAACCTCATCGGGGGTGGCCAGAGATGAATCGATTTCCACCGCATCGTCGGCACGGCGCAGCGGAGCCACGGCTCGGCCGCTGTCGCGCGCGTCCCGGGTTTGCATCTCCGCCAGGACATCGGCGAAAACAGCCGCCCGGCCAGCAGCCTGCAATTCCATGGTCCGCCGCCGCGCCCGGATTTCGGGATTGGCGACGAGAAAGAACTTGGCCTGTGCCGCCGGGAACACCACGGTGCCAACATCCCGCCCCTCGGCCACGACATTGGCCCGACTCGCAACCCGCCGCTGCATGTCGAGCAGCCCCGCACGCACCTCGGGTAGCGCGGACACCTGCGATGCGCCTTCGGAGATCTCGGGCCTGCGAATCTCGTCGGTGACATCCTCCGAGTCGGCCATGATGCGAGGTCGCTCCACACCCTGCGTGAAGACGATTCCCAGGTTCTTGGCCAGCGCACCCAATTGCGGACCGTCAGCCCACGAGATCTGTCTGCGTTTGGCCACGAGCGCGACGGTTCGGTACAACGCACCCGTGTCGAGGAAGGTGTAGCCAAGGCGGTTCGCCAAGGCTCGGGCCACCGTCGACTTGCCAGCCCCTGCTGGACCGTCGATCGCGACCACGAAATAGGGTGCCATTCTTGAGCTCATCGGGGGCCGGACACTAGCAGCGAACCAGCGAGATATCCATGCTTGGCAGCCCGCCGAATCGTTGATTCTGGTACCATCGGTGCGTGCGCCGCCGCACCCCATTTCTCGTCGCGCTCGCGTTCGCGAATTGCTCCTCGCCGAGGCAAATTGCCGAAAGCGAATGGACCCCTGCGCCGTCGCCCGATCTGGGCGCGGTGGTGGCCCGGGTCGGAGAGGTTCCAATCTTCGCCAAGCAGGTCGAGGCCCGGGCCCTCGAGATGGGCATTCCCGTCCGCTCGGCCCTGGAAGCTCTGATCGACTCCAATCTTCTCGCCGAAGCCGCACGCAAGCGCGAATACCGCCTTGCCGGTTTCTCGGATCCGGACGTGCGAAGTGCCCTGGTTCAGCGTTTGCTGGAGAAGAGCCTGGAACCCAACCTCCGTCCCGAGGCCATCCCCGACAGCGACCTACTGCCACTTTACAATCGCGTCCGGGACACCTTCGTTCATCCCAGGCTGGTCGAGATCGGGGTCCTGGCGGTCTACACCGGCGCCACGATGCCCGAGCAATTAAGGGAGCCGCGCGAGCAAACAGCCAAGGAGCTGGCCCAGTTCCTGAAGGACCATCCCGCCAAGACACTGAATGAATTTTCTGCCTTGGCGCGCGATCCGAAGTGGTCCAGCCGACACGTCACCTTCAGGCACATGTTTCAGAGTACCGACACGCCACTGTCGAAGGCGGTTGGCACCGAGGTCGCCAAGTTGCACGCTCCCGGAGACACGACACCGCTCGTGGTGGACGCCGACGGAGGCTTCATCGCGCGCTACATAGGCGAGCGCCCGCCGGAAGACATCAGCTTCGAGCAAGCCCGCGGCAAGTTGGAAGCCGGATTCTTCGAGCACTGGCCGCGTCAGCAGTTCCTGGAATACACGAGCAAGCTGGCGCGGCTCCACCGTGTGGAAACGTATCCGGATCGCTTGCCGAGCAACGAACAAGGGCTCTGAACCGATAACCGGTTTCAAAGCCCCATGGAACGGTGGCTGTTAGGCCTTGCGAAAGCGAGATAGATTCGCCGGCAGGGCCGCCAAGTCGGGCAGACTCTTGTCCGGGTGAAGTTGCTTGGCGCGGGCAAGCAAGGCCTCTTCGGTTTCCTTGTTGTTCGGGTCAGGCACGCAGCACTCGACCGGACAAACGGACTGGCAAGCCTCGTGATCGAAGAAGCCGACGCACTCGCTGCATCGAGCGGCGTCGATGACGTAGAGGCTGTCGCCTTCGCTGATGGCGTCGTTGGGGCACTCGGGCTCGCAAGCGCCGCAGTTGATGCATTCGTCGGTAATGTGGGTAGCCATGTTGCTCCTTTCAAAGCGACGGTTTGACCGCGAACGCGGAGCCCGTCAAAAACCTGGTGAGTGTATTGAGAGAGTCAGGGGCCGTCAACCCCGCGTGATGGATTGGAGGGCTCGGCGATCGAAAAAGGCTCTGCGACTCGGACCTGCCATCACGCCGACGCGGGTTGTCCAAGAGAGGCGCCGTCGGGCGGCAGCATGGATTGCGGAGGTTCGGCAGGGGCTGGCGCCCGCCTTCTGTCGCGCAGGTTGACGGCCACCAGCTTGGACACGCCGGACTCTTCCATGGTGATGCCGCACAGGCGATCCGCGATCTCCATGGTGCGTTGGTTGTGCGTCACGATGATGAATTGCGATTGGTCCGTCATCTCGCGAACGGCGTGGTTGAAGCGGCCCACGTTGGCCTCATCGAGCGGAGCATCCACTTCGTCGAGCACGCAGAACGGCGAGGGTTTGACCAGGAAGATCGCGAAGAGCAGGGAGACCGCGGTCAGCGCCTTTTCGCCGCCCGAGAGCAGCTCGATGTTCTGAAGCATCTTCTTGCCCGGCGGGTTGGCCACTATCTCCACGCCCGTCTCGAGGAGATCGCTCTCGTCGGTCAACGCCAGGTGGGCCTTGCCACCGCCGAAGAGGTGCGGAAAAACCTCCTGGAACTTGGCATTGACGGTGTCGAAGACGTCGCGGAAGCGTTTGCGCGATGCGCGGTTGATCTTGTCGATGGCGGTCTCGAGTCTGCTCATGGCGGATTCGAGATCCGCCTTCTGCGTGGTCAAGAAGTCGTAGCGCTGCTGCAGCTCGGCGGACTCCTCGATGGCGGTCAGATTGATGTCCCCCATGCGCTCGACCAAGCCGCGCAGCTCGCGTACGCGGCCCTCTTCGATCTCGCCGGAAAGCGGGCGCAAGTGGAAGTCGGTCACGACATCGGCCACCTTGGCGATCTCGGGGTAGCGGTCGCGGATCTGCTCGTCCAGCCCGTCGATGCGCATCGCAACCTGTTGGCAGCGCAAGTCGAGGGAGCCGAAGCTCTTGAGCCAGTCGGGCCACGTGCGAGCGAACGGCCTTGAGATCGGCATCGCGCCGAGCGAGCGCGCCGCTGCGTTCCTCGCTCGCGCCCTGGCGTTCACCGTAGGCGCGCGAACGCTCGGCAAGCTCGGACTGGAGCAACGAGGCCTCTTGGCGAAGCTCCTCCGCCTGGGTGCGCAACGATTCGGCGCGGGCCAGATCCCTCGACGCGTCCTCGTCGAGCTGTGCGCACTTGGTCTGCGAATCGGCGATCTCCCGGCGCAGCCGTTCCACGCTTTCGCGCGCCATGCGCTTGCGATCGCCGGCCTGCGCGGCGGCCACATTCACGGTGGAAAGCTCGGCCAGCAAACCGTCGACCTTCTCGGCAAGGGCGTCGACCTGCGCGCGCAGCCCTTCGCCTCGGCTCTCGTGCTCCTGGGCCGCTTCTTGTTCCGTCGCGAGTTGCGAGGTGGCGTCCTCGATGCGAGCCTGGTTCTGGCTTGTCGAGGTTCGCAGGCTCTCGATGGTGTTCGCCAGCTGAACCCGGCGGGCTTCCACTTGGATCTGCTCGCGCGCCAGACGATCGGCGTCTTTCTTGTGGGCAGCCAGCTCGAGCTCGTCGCGGCGCATGGCAGCGACGGTTTCGTCGAGCGCGGTGACGGTCTCGGCCAGTGCCTGTTTGTTGCCGACATGGCGATCGAGGGTCGCCTTGTAGTCCTGATCGAGACGGGCCACGATCTCTTCGAGCTCGCGCATCTCGCGCTTCTGCGAGAGCACGCCGGCCACCGCCGACTCGCGCGAGCCGCCGGTCACGACGCCGTGGGGGTCGATGACTTCGCCATCCAGGGTCACCAGCGTCTTCTGCGTCTTGGTCTGCCGCCAAAGCTCCAGGGCCTTGCGCAGATCCTCGACCACGATGACATCGCCGAGCAGATAGCTGGCAATCCGATCGTAGTGCCGGTCGAACCCGATGAGCTCGAGCATCGGCCCGCGCACGCCCGCGCCGCTCGGCCACTCGACGGGCACCGGGACCATGGTGGTGGCCTCGATCGCCTCGCCGCCCGTGGCATCGTACACGACCGCGCCTGTCGGCCCCGACGCACGCAGCGACAGGGGGATGAAGCTGGATCGCCCCTCGCTTTGCGCCTTGAGAAAGTCGATGGCCTCGACGCCGACCTCGTGGGATTCGACGATGATGTTGCCAAGCCGCTCGCCCAGCACGGCTTCGAGCGCGGTTTCCAGCTCCGGCGGCGGCTGCACGATATCGGCCACCAGACCGCGCACCCCTTGCGTCGTCCACGTCCTGCTCCCGCCCACCCCATCGCCGTCCTGCTCGCTCGCGGGCAAGGCACTGAACTCGCGGACCTTCTGCATGATGGCGCGAACGCCCCGCTGGAAGCTCTCGTAGCGCTCCTGGATCTCGGCCAGGGACTGCAACCGCGAGCGCCGCCGGTGCGCTTCCTCGCGCAAGGTTTCGAGCTCGAATCTCCCCCCGGGCAACCTCGCCGCGCAAGGTGGAGGCCTGGTTCTCGTACTGCGCTTTCTTGTCGACAAGCACCTCGGCGCGCGCCTGCAGCTCGCCCGCCCGCTCGCCCGCCTCGGCCGCCTCGCCGGTCATGCGCACGAGGGCCTCGCTGGACGCGGCCTCGTCGCGCAAGAGCTCTTCCAGCCGGCGGGCCAAATCCTCGGCACGCACGCGCGCCGACTCGACATCGGATTCCAAGCGAGCGATGCGTGTTCGCGCGGCACCCGCGCCCGCCACGGCCTGATCGAGCTGCCTTCGCGCCGTGGCCAATTCGCTCTTGGCCTCCGCGCAGGTTTGCTCCATCGCCTCCAAGGCGTGAATGCGGGCCTCCGCCTCCGCGTCCAGCATGGCCACCTGGCCTTCGGTGCTGGCGAGCGTCTCCGTGTTCTGTTCCGCGCGCTGGGCGAGCGCATCGCTTTCCTTGCGAGCGTGCTCGGCGCGCACGACCAGCATCGCCGACTCGTCCTGGTAGTGCTCCGCGCGCTGGGCGGACAATTGCGCCTTGTTGTCGAGCGCGAAGAGCTCTTCCTTGGCCTTGGAGAGCTCGGCGAGATCTTCCGCCAACGCCAAACGTTCGGCTTCGACGCTGGCCTCCTCGGCGACCAAGGATCCGGTTTCATCGGCGTGCTGCGTTTGCAAGGCCGCATGGGCCGCGACGAGGTACTTCTGCTCGGCCAGGAGGCCGAGGTGCTTTTGCGTGGCCAGGCCGAGCTCGAGATCCTTGAGCTCGGCCTTGTAGCGCTTGTAGCGCTCGGCCTTCTGCGCTTGCAACTTCAGAGAGCGCAGTCTGGTTTCGATCTCGCCGATGATGTCCGTCACGCGCAGCAGGTGCTGGCGGGTGGCCTCCATGCGGCGTTCGGCCACCTTCTTCTTGGCCTTGTACTTGGTGATGCCCGCGGCTTCATCAATAAGCGTGCGCCGATCCTCGGGGCGTGACGAGACGATGAATCCGATGCGTCCCTGCTCGATGATGGCGTAGGCCTTGGAGCCGACCCCGGTCCCCAGAAAGAACTCGACGATATCGCGTAGGCGACAGGGGACGCCGCCGAGGAGGTACTCACTCTCGCCGCCGCGGTAGAGGCGACGGGTGACCACCACGTCCGCGGGTCCCGCCGCTCCCCAAGGCACGCCACCGGGGGCGACATCGCCCGGGAGCGCTGCCGTATCAAAGGTAATAGACACTTCGGCGAGTCCCGCCGGGCCGCGCGACTCGGAGCCACTGAAGATGACATCTTCCATGGCTCGCCCGCGCAGGTGCTTGGCGGACTGCTCGCCCATGACCCATCGAATCGCATCGACGATGTTCGACTTGCCGCACCCATTCGGCCCCACCACGCCTGTGATAGGATCGTCGAACGTAAGGACCGTCCGATCGACGAATGACTTGAACCCACAGATTTCGAGCCGCTTTATCCGCATCGAGCACCACCTGGTGGCGTGACATTACGTGACCATACTAGCCACTTCGTGACCCCAGATTGGTACCATTGGGCACCCAGACTTGTAAAGCCTTTGTCACCTCATGGACTGATTCTCTGCCACCATTCCCGGAAATATCAAAAAGATCGCAAGTTTCGCCGCGACCCTGTTAAGGTCCCCGACCCATGGAAGGGGGATCGAGCCCGGACCTACTCACGGCAGCTATCATTGCAGGCGGTTTTGTCGCGGCGATCCTGCTGCTCATCTACGCGATTCGGCGAGCGCGCAAGAGCCGGCAACGGCAGATCGACGAGGCCGGTGAGGATCGACCACAGGTCAGCGCCAAGCCCAAGAGAGCCGCTCTTCGAGCCGAGGACGTCGAGCCGGAAGCCCCCTCGCCCTCGCCCGCGCCAGCGGTCACAGAGGAGGGAAAAGCCCCCTCTTCGCCTCTCTCGGCCCGCGTCGAGCAAGCAGAGGCGGCGGCCGCCAAGCCAACCCCGGTCGAAACCGTCAAAGAAGCCCCGCAGCCGACCTCCGTCCCTCCCGAATCGCCTCCCCCAACTCGCGTCGAGCCGTCGGAACAACGATCACCGGCCGCTCTTCTCAAGTACCCGCTTCCAACCGAAAAGCCACGCGCCTCGCAGCCCGCGGCCCGCCCCAAGGCCCGCGACGCCGCTGCACTTTCGCCTGGCCTCGCCCGCACCCGGGCGGGTTGGGTTTCAAGGCTGGGACGGCTCTTCGTGGGCAAGCGCGAAATCGACCCCTCCCTGGTCGAGGAGATCGAGAAGGTGCTGCTCACCGCGGACATCGGCGTCCGCACCAGCCAGAAGCTGCTCGAGGAGATCCGGGTTTCGCTCGACAAGCGCGAGCTGGCGGACCCTCATGCAGTCTGGGATTACCTGCGCAAGCGCAGCACCGAATTCCTCCGCGTCGAGGCCCCGAGCATCGACTTCACGCGAGCAAAGCCCTTTGTGCTGCTCGCTATCGGCGTGAATGGGAGCGGGAAGACCACGACCATCGGAAAACTGGCCTCCAAGCTGAAAGCCGACGGAAAGTCCGTCATGCTCGCAGCGGGCGACACCTTCCGCGCCGCAGCCGCCGAGCAGCTCGAGGTCTGGGGAGCTCGGGTCGGCGCCCCCGTGGTTCGCGGCAAGGAAGCGAGCGACCCATCGTCCGTGATCTTCGAGGGCATCAAGCGCGCCACCAGTGAAGGTGTGGATGTGGTCATCGCCGATACGGCCGGCCGACTACACACCAAGGCCAACCTCATGGAGGAATTGCAGAAGGTCCGTCGGGTCGCTGGCAAAGCGCTCGAGGGCGCCCCCCACGAGACCTGGCTGGTCATCGATGCGACCAGCGGACAAAACGCCATCGCCCAGGCGCAGATCTTCACCCAGGCCATGGCTGTCACCGGGATCGTGCTGACCAAGCTGGACGGAACTGCCAAAGGCGGCGTGATCCTGGGCATCGCCGACCAGCTCGGGATCCCGGTTCGATACATCGGGATCGGCGAGCGCGTGGAGGACTTGCGCGCGTTCGATGCCGAAGAATTCGTAGAAGCTCTGTTCGATCACGTCGAAGAAGGGTAGAAGGGGGCTCCCTAGCTTCTCGACGAGCGAAACATTCGACAGCGACTGAAATTTTGTTGATTTGCAGAAATTCCCTGTGTTACATTGCCCGCAGCTCTGCCTTCATAGCCAAGCCTCTGAAATCAAAGCGATTTTTGTCATGGGGTGAAGGCGGCCCCCAAGCAAGGAAACGCATGAAACGACTTGCCCTTGGCCTCTTCGTAATTCTTGCCAACCTAGGCGTCGCAAAAGTGTCTCTGGCCCAAGATCCAGAGGCAGCGGCGCCTGATAAGGCTGGCGGCGACAAAACAGCTCCGGCGGACACCACGGCTCCAGCGGACACCACGGCACCAGCAGAGACGAATCCGACAGCCGGACTCGATCTGGACTTCAGCGATGTCACCGGGGCGGAATCGCCGGAGGCCAAGAAGCCGACCGAGGCGGCCGGGGCTCCACGAAAGTCCTGGGAGGACATCGTCGTGGTGCCACGCAAAGCCTTCCTCAAGAAGCACCGTTTGGAGCTCGCTCCATTCTCGGGGATCACCCTCAACGACCCGCTCATCCGCCACTACTCCTTCGGCGCCGATCTCAACTACTACATCACCGACGTCCTCTCTGTGGGACTCGAGGGGCAGTACTTCATCAAGGAGCTGTCCGAGCGTGAGTCGCTGGTAGGCTTGCAATACTACCTGGTCCCCACGCTCAACAAGCTGAAGTACCACTACGCGCTCGCTTTCGGGTACGTCCCCGGCTACGGCAAGTTCGGCCTCTTCAACAAGTGGATCGTGCACTGGGATCTGACCTTCGCCCTCGGCATCGGCATGATCAGAACCGAGATCATCCCACGCGCCTTCGGCGACAAGTCCTTCACCAACGACGATATCGTCGGACACGTTGGCCTGGGTGTCAGACTCTTCGTCCTCGACTGGTTGACCCTAAGCCTCACGTTCCGCGACTACATGTACAAGGACGTGTTCGAGTACAAGAACCGTCAACCCGGGGAGGATATCGCCACGGTCAAACAGGAATCGCAGAATTCGCAGAGCCAGTTCGTGCAGAACATCATGATGTTCTTCTCAATCGGGTTCTATCTTCCTCCCTCCTTCACCTATCGAACGCCCCGCTAGCGAGTTGACGTCATGATGAAAAGGACACAAGTCATGCGGAAGGTTATCGCGCTGCTCGTGGGCGGTCTGGTCTGCCTGCCAACCATAGCCCGCGCCGAGAAGGAACGTAAGAGCCCCCTCACGGACGCTCCGGTCATTCGCAAGCGCCTCGAGCTGCGCGACAAGCGCTTCGAGTTCGGCGTCGGCGCGGGCGTGAGCATCGGGCAGGACTTCTACAATGCCCTGATGCTCATGCCCAAGCTCTCCTACCATTTCACCGACTGGATCTCGCTGGCCGGGGTTGGCGGATTCAATGTGACGCCAGGTTGGAAGAGCTCGTTCAACAACGACGTCTACGGCGCCCTTACGCCTCCCGGTCAGACGAGCATCAAGACGCCGTACCAGGCCGACGGAGAGGCCACGATGAACCACATCGGGTACGTGCTGCTCGGGCAAGTCGAGTTCATTCCACTCTCGGGCAAGATCGCCCTGCTCAGCAGTCTCTTCAGCTACTTCGATTTCTACGTTCTCGCCGGCGGTGGAATCGTCAACCTGGCTGCCAAGGATCCGACCCCAGCGAGCTGTGCCGGCTCTCCTCCGCTATGCCAGGCGTTCACCACGACCGAGGTGACCGGGAATTTCGGCGTGGGGGCACACGCCTTTCTTACCCACTGGCTTGCCCTGAACCTGGAATTTCGCGATCTCCTCTACAAGAACAATGCCTCCGGTCGGGACGTTAACGGAGACACGGTCACCGACACCCGCGATCTGGAATGGACGAACAACTGGATCTTCAGTCTCAATTTCCAATTCTTCGTCCCCTTCAAGGCCAAGGTCAGCCGCTAGGCCCAAGCCGGACTTTCCGGCCCCTGCGCTTTCATCGGAACAGCGACGTGTCTCAGAAACGCAAGGTCACGCTCTACTTCAATTCCGCCATGTTGGCGGAAACGCAGAAAGAGGCCATTCGGCAGGACAGGTCCGTGTCGTGGATCATCCAGGCCGCCTGGCGAATCGCACGGGATGAGGTCAAGCGCATGCCCACCTCGGGGCTCGCCATCGCCGCCAATGCCGAGGTGGCGGCTGAGGCCCATCTGGTGTTGCCAGCCCGCTCGGATACCCGGTCGCAGGCCTAGTCATAGCCAGAGCGCGTCTTGCGTCGGCCAGTTAGGCCACTTCAGAAGCAGTTCTGCTGCACTAGCCCGGCGCCGAGTGGCCTGCATATTGTCGAGCTACCATCGGCGACAGAGCGCTCCCAGTGCAGCTGGATATGATCGCCAGCCTGCCCTTGCAGGGGAAAGGCATACATCGACCCATCCGGTGCAGCGAGCTGAATGAGACCACTGCCGGTCGACCCGTTGTAAATATAGAAACGCGCACCGCCGGCACGCGCGTCGGCCGGCGTCGAGACCTCCCACTCGCCAGGCGTGCTGGCGCTCTCGGTGAAGGAAGGATTCGGCGGTGGAATGGGGATGAAGGGTGAATTACAGGCAAAGATGAGCAGGTAGGACGCGCCAGCGATGACGCCAGCCAACCATCTCATCAGCCGGTTGCTCGCCAGCCGGTTGCGCATCAGCCGGTTGCCTCTTGGTCCGCAGTTCATGGAAACCCTCATGCTGTGCCTATGCGAATATCGGGCCGAGATCTTGCCACGGAATCCCTTCAACGTGCTCGCCGAATTGCCAACATCGGATGCTTCCAACGCCAACCGGGTTGTCTAGAGGCTCAGGTTATAGCGACGCAGCTTCTTTTGCAGGCCGAACCGGGAAAGCCCGAGTAGGGCCGCGGCCTTGGTCTGATTTCCCTGCGAACGCCCCATAGCCTCTCGAATGAGCTGCCTCTCGACGCGTTCGACGCGCTGCTTTATGCGCAGGCTGTCAGGCTCGTTGCGCAGGGTCTCGCTCGGGTCCTGTCCGGTTTGAATGTGGGGTGAAAGGTCGGAAACCCCGATGCTCGCTCCAGCGAAGGCCCCTGCCCTGGCAATCTCGTTTTCTAGCTCGCGCACATTGCCCGGCCAGCCGTGGCGGCACAGCTTGGTAAGCGCGGTGGGCTCGATGCTCTTCACGGCACTGCCGGTTTGTTGCGCGGCCTTCTCCAAAAAGTGGCGCAAAAGGAGCGGGATGTCCTCGCGCCGCTCGCGCAAGGGCGGTAGATGCAAGCGCACAACGCTCAGACGGTAGAACAGGTCCTTGCGAAAACTTCCGCTCTCCACCAGGTCGGAAAGGTTCTTGTTGGTCGCCACCAGGACCCGAACATCGGCCTTTTCCCCTCGCTCTCCGCCCACGCGACGGAACTCGCCGTCCTGAAGCACGCGCAGGAGCTTGCCCTGCATGGCAGGCGACATCTCCGCCACTTCATCCAGAAACAGGGTGCCGCCGTTGGCGATGGCGAACAGGCCGCGCGCCTCCCGATCGGCACCGGTAAAGGCGCCACGCACGTGGCCGAACAGCGCCGATTCGAGCAGCGTCTCGGGAATGGCCGCACAATTCTCCGAGACAAAGGCGTGGTCCTTGCGCGGACCATGAAAATGAATGGCCCGGGCCACCAACTCCTTGCCCGTACCGCTCTCGCCCTCGATGATCACCGGCAAGCCGGTGTCGGTCACCCGATCGAGCAGGCGAAACAGATCCAGCATGGGCGGCGACTGTCCGACAATTTGCCGATAGTCGTAGCGCAAGGCCGCGGCCTGGCGGCTCTCTTTGAGCTCGACCCTCGCGTCGCTCAGAGCCGCCTCCTGAACCTTGAGCTCTCGTTCCAGTCGACGATTGAGCGACTGGACCTGCTGCTCCCGGCGGCGTAGCTCGGAGACTACCCGCGCGTTCTCGATAGCGATGGCACCCTGCTCGGCGAAATCGAGCACCATGGCCAATTCGTCGTCCCCGAACACGCCCTTGCGCAGCCGGTGATCGACGTAGATCGTGCCTACGACCTGACCCTTCACGGTCAGCGGCACGGCCAGGACGGAGCGCAGGTGAAGATCGCTGACCGAGAGCAATTCGCTGAAGCGGCTATCCCCCGCGGCATCGACGGCGATGACCGGCTCGCCACTGTCCGCGGCCTGCTTGGCGATGGATCGAGACAACGACGAGCTCGGCCCTTCGAGGGTGGTCTGGTCGATGTTGCGCGCCACCTTCACCACCAGCGCACCGTCCGTGTCCTTGAGCAAGAGGAAGCCCCGTTCGGCATCGGTCAGCTCGATGACGGTGTCGATGATGGTTTCGAGCACGCGCGAGAGCCGGAGGTCGCTGTTGAGCCTCTTGTTGATGCGCAGAAGGCGGCGCAGGCGGCTTTCGAGAACGGCGGCACGTTCGACCAGCCCCACCGCACGCTTGCTCTCGTCGGCTTGCAACTCGATGATCTTGGCCTCGTTGTCGGCCGCGAGTCCGGGCCAGTATTTGGCGGGCGTTTTCATCTTCACCTCCCGAAAGCACGTGCGCGCGATATCGAGTGCCTGCTGCTGGCGCTCGTCGCGCTCGCGCGCGAAGAGCTGCGACGCCAGGCTGGCGAGACGCCAGGCCATGGGCAGCCGCCCGAGATCCCTGGCATGGGCGGCACCGCGAAACAGGGACTCGGCCAAGGCGCCCTGCTCGATCCCCGTGGACGCCGGATCGGCCAAGTCGACGCGAGCTCGGGCGCAGGCAAGCATTTCCGACCTGGGTACCGCGGATGTGTTTCCGGCGGCTTGCGCCGCCCCCCGCCCGGATCCCTCGGCATGGAACAGGATCTCCCGGGCACGGGGAATCTCCGCTTGCTGCGCAAGCACCTCGGCCCGCTCGAGGTCAGCGACCTCTGCCATGGCCTGCATTCCAAGCCTGGAAAAGACCTCCGCCGCCGATTGGTAGCCACGCGTGGCGTCAACCTGGCCCCCCTGCTTGCGCTGGACCTGGGCGGCGAGCAGCCGTGCATAACCTTCGAACGCCTCGACATGCGAGGCGCGAGCCTCATCCTCCAGCTCGCCGGCCGCTCTCGCCGCCGCCTCCAGATCGCCTAGCTGCAAGAGCAACTGCCCGACGTTGAAGACTGCCAATGCGTGATCGGTCACGGCGCCCAGGCGTCCGAGCTCGCGCACGGCGCGTTCGAGGGCCTCGATGCTGCCGGCGTAGTCGCCTATCTCGGCCAAGGAACACCCCAGATTGAAGGCGGCGGCAGCGGCGCCGTGGAGGTCCCGGATCTGTTCGTATTGGCGTACCGCCACCGCATAGGCCGCAGCGGCCTGCAGCGGGCGGCCGAAGAGCTGCGCCACCAGTCCATCCAAGGCGGCCACGCGCGCCAGGAGCGACGAATCCCGGATTTCGTTCGCCTCCAAGGTCAACGTATCGAGAATCCGACGCGCCTCCTCCAACCTGCCCGAATAGGCAAGCGCGAGCACCGCCGATTCCCGCGCCGCCATGGCCGTTCTCGATCGCACCGCCATGGCCGGCTCCGCGACGGTGAGGGCCTCGGCAAAGCGCCCACTCGTCACCAGTACGCGCGCCAGCCGCGAGCGCAGCAGCAAGGTGGCTTCCTCGTCGGCCGAGATGCCGGGCAGCGCCTCTTCGAGGATGCATCGTGCGGCCTCGGGATCGCCGCGCCTGCCGAGCAGCCATGCCTTGCGCTCGGCGAGCAACGCCACGTCGGCAGGCGCGCTGGGCCGCGCGCCCGAGGCGAGCAGATCGAGGGCTTCATCGTAGCGCCCCAGGATGCCGAGTGCGCTGGCCAAGCCCAGCCGATCCTCGTGCGTTCCACTCGCGCCATCGGCGGCGCGCGCTCGAAGGCCGTACTCGGCGACTTTGCTCCAGGCCATCTTCGCCAGCGCAGCACGCATCGCTTGCCGGAAACCAGCCGCAGCCCTCCCCTCTTCGCCGAGCACCAGCAGCACTTCGGCCTTCCGCTCGTCGACCTCCGGCAACGCGTCCGCAAGCTCTTGTGCGACCTTTTGCAGATCGGCGTCCTGGGCGAGCGCGCGCCAAACGGCCGAGAGGTGCGCCGTGCTCGGCAGGCGGGCGCAGTCCGCAAGCATCCAGCCGGCGGCTTGCGCCTCGGCTTCGGCCCGCCCCTCGCCGTCGGTGCCTTCCGACACTCCTTCGCCCGCAGGTGCAAGCGCGCCGGTCAACACGCGGACCCGTGCGGCCCTGCCCAAGGATGCAAAACTGGCGTCGAGCAAGCGGGCCATGTCGGGATCGCCCTCGACCAAGCTGCCAAGCGGCGGCTTGCCTCCGCGCAGACGGGCGATCCAGCTGCGAACCAGTATTGCGCTCGCGCCCGCCAACCCAGCCGATGCTGCGGCGATCTCATCCAAGATTTCCGGTGGCGAATCGCAGCCTGCGCCCCGGCGGGCGAGCTCGGCGATGGACTCGCGCGACAAGGGCGCCAACCTGACTGCGACGCACCCTGGCCATTCCATCTCTCGCTCGCACGGCAGGAGGACCAACAAGCGTCCGCTTGGTAGGTTGCCGGCAATGGACCTGGCCAGCGCCTCGTCCTCGGGTGAGCCGGCAAGGGCCAGACACAGAGGCCGGACCTGCGCACGCGCTTCCAGCTCGCCCGCGAGGCGGGCCAAGCTTGCCCGCACCTGGCTGGCCGATTCCTGCAGCGGCGTCTCCCCCGACAGGGATGCAGCTTCGCTTCGACCGAGGATGTCGGTGCACTCCCCTTCCTCGATATCGAAGGCCTCCAAGGTCTGCGAGAGGATGGCAAGGCGAGCCTCGCGAAGAGCGCGCCGGACGAGCGTGCGCCGTCCCGAACCGGGCGCTCCGACGATGCACAGGATGCTCGCCAAACTGGAGCCGTCCGCAAGCTCTTCGAGGTGACGCCTCAGCTTGGCTTGTTCATCCGCTCTTCCCACCACCACGCCGGCCAAGGGATCGCCCGCGGGGTAAGGAACGCCCAGGTCCGACTCCACCCCATGCATCTTCTTGTCAGGCAGCTCCCGACGAATCGCCCGCAAGACCTCTCGCGCACTCGCCGGACGATCCTCCGTGGCGGGGGCCAGCAGCCCGAGCAACAGGCGGTCCCAGGCCGGTGGCAGGCCCGAATGCAGGGACGAAGGGGCGATCGGTGGGCCTTGCCAGACCTGCTTGATCGACTCCACTCCCAGACCGAAGGGCGGCGTTCCGGTCCAGGCATCATAGAGCGTGGCCCCGAGAGCGAAGAGATCTCCGGGATGGCCGCTTTCGCCAAGTAGGGCCTCGGGGGCAAGGAAACCCAGCGTGCCCGAAACGCCCGAAGCACCTGCCCCGCCCGACGGGGACAGGTGTCGGGCAAGGCCGAAGTCGATGAGAACCGGTCGTCCGGTTTCATCGCAGCGGATGTTGGCCGGACTGATGTCGCCGTGGACGATTCCTTGGCCATGCAAGTACGCGAGGGCATCGACCAGCGCTTCCGCCACCCTGGCGAAGCGCCCGAGCAGCTCTCCTGGCAAAGCCAAGGCGAACGACTCGGAGAGGGTCCGCCCCGCGACATAGTCCATGACCAGAAAAGCGCGACCGGCAAGCTCGCCGACCGTCAGCACGCCCGCATCGACCACGCGAACGATGTTGGGATGGGAAAGCTCGGTGAGACGGGCAAACTCTCCGTGCAGGCCGCGCGATGTCGCCTGCGCGGGAAGCAGCTTCAGCGCGTATCGACACCGCTTCGAAGGATCTTCGACCAGGTAGACTTCTCCGAAGGCGCCGGCCGAGAGTCGGCGAATCCGCCGGTAGCGCCCGATGGACGGTTCATCCCGCGCGCCTCCGCGTCCAGTACTGACAACTTGATTGACCAAAACCAATGGGATGATTATATGTTTTTATTGTATTTTTTGCAATTCGCCTATCTTGTTGGCTGGTTTAGATTGTCGTGCCTCAAGAGTCGCTCCAGCGCGGTCTTGGCCATGGCTCGAACCTCTTCATCATCATGGGTCTCTGCCACGAAGCTCAGGTAGTCCCGCGCTTCTCGTCCACCCAGCGTGGCGATGGCATCGAGAATCTTGCGCATCTCGCGCGTGTCGCGCATCGGGCGCGACTTGGCCAGGGCCTTTACGGCGCCGCGTTCTCGCAAGGCGACCAGCGTTCCCAAGGCAGCGTCCCTCACGTTCTCGTCGTCATCTGACAGCAGGCTCAAGACCGTGGGAATCTCGCCGCGCAAGTTTCGCGCGGCAACGATGCGCATGGCCTCCACGCGCAGGTCGCTTTCGGTCGAGCCCAGAGCCACGGCGACCTGCTGCTCGCTGCCGTCCCACAACTTCTGCCTGGCCAAGTAGGCATGCAGGAGGTCTGCCACCGTACGCTCGGCCAAGCGCTGGAATACGGGTTGTACGTCGTCCATCTCTCCTTGGGCTAGCGGCGTCTGCCCCATGGCAACCACGTCCTCGGCGAATCTTGCCGGCTCCATGCTGGGGTGAACCGTGACGCGCAAGCGGACCCTCGCTCCAATCTCGGGTTCGGGTTCGCCGGATTCGGCGGCACTGACCAATTCGACCTCCAGGTCGACCCTGGCGGTCGGGCGATTCGCACCAGGGACGGCGAAGACCTCCGCATCTTCCAGAATCTTCCTGGCCTTTGCGGCGAGTAGCGTACCGTCCACCTGGATCGTCTTCCCACGCCACTGAATCGGAGCGATCGGTCTCACGGCGACCGCAGCGAGACTGGGTCGCTCGGGCGCGGCGATCGGCTTCTCTTTGCCACACCCCTTGCAGCCGGCAGACAAGCCACAGCAGGCAAGTGCCGCAACCACAAGGATCTTCGCGTGCCCCTTCTCGGTCATCGCCAATCTCCTTGCCGGCGCGCACTGGCCCGTTCGAAAGGCCGGAATCCTCCGGTCTCCGCAAGGTGCTTCAGACCGAGCCTGCACCCCCTCGGGGCGATCGAGCCCGGACCTTGGTCGGTATGCTGGCCATCCCGGTGACCTCCGCCGCCAGCCCCATGGCCGATGGGAACCTTGCGATGGTATTCAGGCGTTCCTGCCTGGCCATGGCCAACCCGGCGATGCTGACAATCAGCTCCTTGTAAGAAAGGCCAGCCGCCTTGGCCGCACGCGAGTATCCGCCTGCGAGATCCGACAGATCGCAATTGGGGTTTACATCGATGACATAGGGAACGCCGGACGTCGAGAGTCGGAAGTCCATGCGCCCATAGTCGCGCAGGCCGACCGCCCGGAAGGCATTCAGCGCGGTCTGTGCGATGGTGGAGCGCAACTCGGCGGACAACCCTTCGCACCGCACCGGCCGCGTGCCTTTGTACTCGATCGAGTCCTCCACCCACTTGCCCTCGAAGGACACGATGTTGGGACGGTCGCCGGGCATGTCGGAGAAGTCGATCTCGAAGAAGGGAAACACCAGGGGATCGGCGTCCATGCGCTCGAGGATCGAAACGTAGATCTCCCGTCCATCGATGAATTCCTCGATGAGGGCTGGCTGGCGGTAGTTCTCGAGGACATGGGCAACCCGCCGTTCCAGCGCCTTCTGGTCGTGCACGACGGAGGCACTGCAGATCCCGACCGAGGCATCCTCGCGGGCAGGCTTGACGATGGCGGGGAACCCCACGGCCACCCGCACGCAATCCTCCACGGCATTGACCATGCCTCCGCGAGCGACCGGAACGCCGCAGCCGCGCAAGATGTCCTTGACCTTCTCTTTGCGCAAGGCGAGGGAGAGCGCAAAAGAACACGACCCAGTATAGGCGATGTTCTCCAGATCCATGAGCAGCGGCATGAGCGACTCGAAACGATTGTCGCCGTGGATCGATTCGCACAGGTTGAAGACCGCGTCCGGCTTCATCTCCACCAAGGTGGAAATCGCCACGGGGATATCGTTGGTCACTCCAAGCTCGGCGATATCGAATCCGCCCGTTCCCAGAATGCGAAGCACATCCTTCGCGACGTCCTTGACGTCCTCCCGCGCCTTGTTCTCGGGGTCCGCTTCGGCTCCCTCGAAGTCGCGATTGTAGATGACTACGATGCGCGGCCTGCTCCGTACCTTCACGATGGTGAGTCTATCTTACAGATTTCCCTTTGCGATTTGCAATCGCGAAGAGGAAGCAGAAATTCGGACCAGGCGCTGAACGAAGGAGCGTTCAAAGGCATGCGAAAGACGTTCGGACAATTCAGGCAGGTCGCACGTGTGTCCAAGAAGAGTCGCGACGGACGTGACGCCAGCCTGGCGAAGTCCACAGGGCACGATGGTCCGGAAGGAAGCGAGATCGTTGTTCACGTTGAGGGCAAATCCGTGCATGGCCACGCGGCGGCGAACATGGACGCCCACGGCGCATATCTTGTCGGGGCCTACCCAGATCCCGGGCTGCGATGCGCGCCACTCGGCCGCGATGCCCATGTAGCCGAGGACCGCGACGACCGCCTCTGCCATGGCCATCACGTGGGCGCGAACGCCTCGCCGCAAGCGATAAATCGGGTATCCGACCATCTGACCGGGCCCGTGGAAGGTGACGTCGCCACCGCGCGAAGTGCGGATCACGGAAATGCATCTATCGCGCAACTCCTCGGGAGAGGCGAGCACGTGCGCCGGATCCGCGCTTCGGCCCAGGGTGATGACGGGCTCGTGCTCCTGCAGAAGCAGGGTGTCAGCTGCCCGCCCCGCGGCGACCTGATCCCGAACCTGTTCTTGCAGACGCAGCGCCTCGGCATAGGGTACGCGTCCGAGCCATGCCCATTCCGCCGGCCCTGGCTCGTGTGCAAGCGCTGGATTCGCGCGGAACGCGAAGACTACCCCTCCGACAGCTCGGCGAAGAAGTCGGCGTCGATGAGGTCGACGGCGACCGTAGCGCCTATCACACCGATACCGTGACGAACGCAGGTTTCAGCCATGGCCGGACCGTCCACCACTTCGATCGGCTGCCCAGGTTGCTTCCATTCGCTGATGGCATCGTCGGCCAGTCGTCCCGCGAGCAGAAGCAGCCCCTCGTCTTGATTGCGCGCGCGAATCCCCGCGCGCAATTCGCCCAGCGCGCGCCGACCAGCGGCCGTCACGCCGGGGCGCAAGGCGACAAGGCAACGGGACGGCCTGAATCCTCGTCCGCGCAGGGCCTCGACGTAGATGGTTCCCTCGACACGCTTGACGAAAGTCGCGGGGCCAAAGCCTTCGCGCTGCAACAAGACGCGTGCGATGGCTTCGAAGGAAGCCGGCGTAAGCTCGCCCAGGCGCTGCTCGAGAGCGGCCAGCGTCCGTTCGCGCAAAGCACGTCTGGCTTCGCCGAAGACGTATTCCGCCTTCTCCAAGTCGGCATCGGGGCTGCGTCTGGACAGGGCGAAGAGCCCGCTGCCGGCGGACTTGATGCGCGGCCTGAGCCCTGCACGCAGGCGTTCCTTGGCCTCGGAGGCAAGGGCCGCCCGCATGACCCGCCACGCTTCGTTAGGCTCGCCGTGGATGAGCCGCCGCCGAACCGCACTGTCCGCGATCTGCCGCACGTGCACGCCACGTCCAGGACTTTGCCCTTTGAGGATCTCGATGGCCGCATCCACGGGCGACATGACTTTGCGTCCGCCCTGACCGCCACTTTCCGACGCGCCACTTGGTGTTTGCGCCCCGGAGGAAGCGCTGACCGAGCCTGGAGTCGGCTCAGACTCCGATATCGGCGCAGGGGTCGAATCCACGTCGTCGGAAGGTGTCGAACCGGAAGCAGCGCCGGCCTCGTCGCGCACCGCATTGTCCTCCGATGGCACCGCTTGCCGCGGTTGGCCCTCGGGTTCGTCCTCGTCAGCGTCGCCGGCATCGAGGTCCGACTCCTCCTCCTCGATATCGCCCTCGAGCACACCCGTCTCGGCCAGAGCTGCGGCGCGCGCCTCGGCGGAAAGCGTGCCGATATTCGGTTCTTCGGCACCGTCTTGCTCGTCGCCGGTCGCGGCACCCGCACTGTCGACATCTCGGTGTTCGGCGGCCCCGGCCTTGGTCCCTTCGGGCGCACCCTCCGCACGCGGCTCGTCTCCACCTTGGCGATCCCTGCGACGGCCCCGACCTCCTCGTCGTCGCCGCCGTCCGCGAGCTTCGGCCGTCTCCGCGGGTTTCTCTTCGCCAGGCGCCGCCGTCACCTCCTCGACCACCACGGGCTCGGGTTCGGGAGCAGCCTCGGGGTAGCGCAGAAGTCCGAATACGCCGGGCTTGACCCGAACGAACGGGGCGCCTGGAGCCTTCTTCACCGCGCTGGTGAGCTGGGTTTGCATGGTGACCTCCGGGGTGCGCCCCACGAAGGTCAGGAGCTTGCGCTCCATGGCTTTTTCGGTCAGCTCCTTGTAGTGCAGGGGCTTCCGCTCGCGCTTGAGAATCTCCAGCGCCGCTTCAAGGAATGTCATGGAGCCGTTTCTTTACCACAAACCGCCCGTTCATGGGAGAAGAGCGGCGCTGAAGCCGGTTTGGAGCGTTTTTTTGACGTCGACCCGGATGAAAGGTACCGGTGGTGAATGCAGCTCCAGCAAGAAGATCGGTGTCCTCCTGGGCGGGCTGTCGGTTGAACGGGACGCTTCTATTCGCGCCGGGGAGGCCGTGGCCACGGCCTTGCGGCAGATGGGGCACGAAACCCGCTGCATGTTCGTCGACCGCGACATCGACGTGGCGCTGAGACAAACCAAGATCGACGTCGCCTTCCTGGCGGTGCGCGGACGCTACAGCGCCGACGGCTGCCTGCAAGGGCTGCTGGAACTGCATGGCATCCCCTACACGGGCTCGGCGGTGCTCGCCTGCGGCTTGGCCATGAATCGCGCCAAGACCAAGGACATCCTGCGCCTGTTCAATCTGCCGGTGGCCCCTGGTTACGTTCTGCATAGTGAGCACGAGGGCGATCTGACCGACAGGCACGGCTCGTTCGGATTTCCCGCCGTGGTGCGCCCGGTGAGCGCCTCGCTGCTTTGGGGAGGCACCCTGGCGCGCGACGAGATGGAGCTGGAAAGCGCCCTCGACGACGTCTTTCGCTTGGAGGACTGCGCGCTGGTGGAAAGGTTCATTCAGGGGCGCCCGGTTTCGGTGGGGATCCTCGACGGCGTTGCGCTGGGTATCGTCGAGGTACCGCGGATTGCCTCCTGGGCGGGCCTACGCTCGGTCGGGATGCGCGGACAGGAGTCGTGTGCGCCCATCCGGCTCTCGCGAGAGCGGCACGACTCGGTGCTGCGTCTGGCGACGCAAGCCTACGATGCCCTGGGCTGCGAGGGACCGGCGTGTGTGGAAATGCTGGTCAGCGAGCGGCTCAACGAGACCATCGTGGATATCGACACCTCCCCCCTTCTCCTGCCCACCAGCCCGCTGCCCATCATCGCCAGCCAATCCGGCCTCGAGTATGGCGACTTCATCGAAGAAATCCTGCGCGGCGCCCGCCTGCGCGCGCACGGACGCCACAGCAACCGCCGCGTGTACCAGTCCCCGTTCGAAGGCCCCGATCGGCGCGCCACCGCCGTGCCCGAAGCGCACTAAGGAGCCGCGAAAAGATAACTTGTGCAAAGAGTGCGGCCGGGATAAATCGGCCGCGGGCCTGCCAAAGTTATCTTTGAGCGGCGGCTAAACACGCTTCGCCGGGTGAAACCGCGTCGTTGCGAAAGGGGCTTCTCGCGATGCGATGGCTCGGTCCGAATTCGGTGTGGTAGTGCTACGATGAGTTGCCTTGTCGGTTCGGCGTCGACTCATTCTCGTTCTCGGCTCTCTTGCCCTGGTGTTCGCGTGCGCGTCCGCCGCGCTGCTGTGGCAGTGGAAGGCACCCGCCATCGTCCGCCGACGACTGGAGCAGCTTACCGGACATGGCGCGAGCATCGGTGGGGTCGGGCTCAACCATCGGCTCGAAATCGTTCTGCGCGACGTTCGCATCGCCGGGACACCACCGTTCGACTCGCAGACCTTGGCCCGCGCCGAACAGGTCGTGGTGCGCTTGCACGGCCCCGGTGGGCTCTTCAGTCCAGCGGAGATCGTCATCGACGGTCTGGACATCGAGTACCTGGGAACCGCCACCGGCGACAACCTGCGTGTCCCGGGTCAGCCCATCCGACGAGGACCCACCGCTGCCCGTAGCACTGGCGCTGGCGCCATCCCCAAGATCGTCGCCGGCAACGTGCATCTGCGCGGCAGCGTGGCCTTGGCCAACCTTCCCCGCATCGAATTTCGGGTTCCACAAGCAAAATTCGAACGAGGCTGCGATGGGACCGTTACATCGACGATCGAGCGTTTGGTTGTCGATGCCGAGGGCTGGGGCTCGTTGCGGGTGCCGGTGCTTTCCAGCGAATACGACCGACAGGGGTTACACCTTGCCAGCGGTGGCGACGTGTCCATCGAGATCCCAGGGGGAGGAACGCTGCTCGAAAACCTGGCCGTTACGGCAGCCCTAGGCGCGGGCAAGGCCGACCTCCAAGTCCAGCGCCGGGCTCTCCCCGCCAAGCAGGTGCTGCTCGCCGGACATTGGCAGCCAGGCACGCTGGATCTCGCCATGGACGTGCACGACGTGCCGCTGCGCGCGCTCGGTGTAGCGAGCGCAAGGCACGCCGTTGGCCTGGACAACGCCAAAGCCTCCTTGCACGCATCCATCACGGTGGACCACGGGATGTCCGACTTCGACCTTGACGGAAAGGTTGCCGGGGTCGACATCATGCACCCCGCGGTCGATGTCCTGCCCTGGCGCAACCAGGCCGGGGCGCTTCATTTACGCGGACACGCCGATCTGGCCACCGGCCGCGTCGACATCCAAAGCGGTGAATTGCGGGTGTTCTCCGCTCCCTTGTCCCTTTCGGGTTGGATCGAAGCCTCGCATGCGCCGCGTGGATCCCTGGTTCTTTCCACACCCCTGCACGCACCGCTGTCCTGTGCCTCGCTTCTGTCGGCGCAGCCAGCCCCGGTAAAGCAAGCGCTGTCCGGTCTCGAGGTGGACGGCAAGCTGGGCTTCAGGGTAGCCGTGGAATTCGATGCCCGCGCATGGGAGAGCCTCGGCCTGGATGTCGATGTGACGCCTCTGTGTCAAGTCAAGCACGAGGCCACGGCGCTCGCCTCCCTTCTCCCCAGTCTGCTGCGCCCCAAGGCAAAGGATCAGGCCCCAATCGCCTTGCCCCTCGGCTCGATCCACCCCGACTTCGTTCCCCTGGCGCAGATGCCCAAGCACTTGCCGTCCGCCTTCCTGACATCCGAGGACGGCAAGTTCTTCCACCACCATGGTTTCGACATGGACATGATCAGGCACGCACTGGCTCAAGATCTGGAAAACCGATCTTTCGACCGAGGCGCCAGCACCATCACCCAGCAACTGGCGAAGAATCTCTTCCTCACCCACCGGCGGACCCTGGCCAGAAAGCTGGAAGAAGCCGTGCTGACCTGGAGGCTGCAAAAACTGCTCAGCAAGGATCGCGTGCTCGAGCTCTATCTCAACATCATCGAGCTCGGCCCCGGAATCCGTGGCGTAAAGGAGGCCGCGCGCGTCTACTTTGGCAAGGATGTAGCCGAGCTGACGCCGCTGGAATCCGCCCATCTGGCAGCCCTGACCCCGAACCCGCACGTGCTGGCCAGGCGCTTTCGCGATGGGCAGGTCGATGAGGGCTGGCAGCAGCGCCTGTACGATCTTCTCGGGATGATGAAACGTCGCGGTCGATTGTCGGCGGAGGAGTTGGCCGCGGCACGCGCGAGTAAGCTCGTCCTGCGCGACCTGAGCCAGGATGTCGGCACGCGCGGCGCCCGCTAGTGGTAGTCTTGGCGGTGGAATGGTACGTGCTTGCCGCCTGATTCCATCCCTGGCCGCGGCGACCTGCTTGGTGGCCGGCTTGCCCGTGGCGAGGGCCACGTTGATGCGCACGATGGGGTTGGCGGAGCTGACAGCCGCCGCCGAGCAGATCGTGGTCGGCGAGGTGCTCTCCACCCGGAGCGCCTGGGACGCTGCGCACCTCAATATCTATACGACCATCGATATCCGCGTCCAAGAGAGCTGGAAAGGCGCGCCGCCGAATGATGGCATCCTCACGATTCGCCAGCTTGGCGGGTCCGTGGGGGAAATCGAGATGACGGTCTACGGAATGGCGCGCTTCACCGCCGGCGAGCGCTCCTTGCTGTTTCTGCACGGAGCCCGCGTCGTGGGCATGAGCCAAGGCAAGCGTGGTTTGCGCTGGGATGCCCAGGACCGACGATGGCTGGTCGATGCACCCGATCGCGCTGGCGTTCTCGACGTGGATGCGCACGGACGCCCGCACGTTTCCGGGCTCGACCACTCGGAAGCTCTGGATGGGCTGCGCGAACGGGTCCGTGCATTGGTCAGGAACTGAGACGATGCTGGTGCGCGCACTTGCCCTGTTTTTCGGCTTCGCGACCCTGGCGACCGGGACCGCGCGGGCCTACGTCCGGGAAGTGACGAGCTCGGGCGTTCCGGTGGCCTGGCGCTACCCATGCCAAACCATGCGCATCTACCTGGGCTCGCCGCCGCCCGTGCTGACGGAGGACGACTTCTTCGCGGCAAGCACGCAGGCGGCGGCCGCGTGGAGCTATCCCGCCCTGGCATGTACGGACATCCGACTCGCCATGATGGCCGAAACCGAGCCCTCCGCCGATGTCGGCAACGACCACAAGAACGTCATCGTCTTCCGGAAAGAAACCTGGTGCCGCCAGCCCACGCCGGTCGACGATGCAGGGATCCCCGAACCTCAGTGCTTCTCGTCGAGTGCGCTCGCGGTCACCTCGCTGTTCAAGAACTCGAAGACCGGAGAAATCCTGGACGCCGACATCGAGCTCAATGCGGTGGACTACTCCTGGGGAGACCTCGTGGGGCAACCGGCGCTTGCCACCTCGACGACCGCCGACTTTCAGAATGCCTTGACCCACGAGCTTGGCCATGTCCTTGGCCTCGACCACAATTGCTACGCCAACAGCGATCTGCAAGATCGGCTCAATGACAACACCGGTGCGCCCGAGGTCGATTGCTACAGTCCCACGCCCCCGGACGCCGTGGCCGAAGCGACCATGTATCCTTCCGTCATGCTGACCGACACACTCAGGCGTACGCTCACCACCGACGACGAACAAGGCATTTGCGAGATCTATCCCCACTTGTATGACGTCTGCCCGGCTGTGCCGTCGGATGGGGGTTGCAGCGTTCTCTCGACCACCAGGCACGATCACCCCCGGACAACGGCCATCCTGAGCGGATTGGGGTGTCTTCTGGCGCTCGCGCTGGCCTGCCTACGCGGACGGCGCGGACGCCTGAAGGTTGGATAAGGCTCCCACCCGGAGCTATAGTTGGGCGGACAGCGACGCGTCTTTGCCATGAGTACGGTCCTTCCCCCCAGTTCGTTCGCACGCAACTTGCTGGCCATGGCCGGTCTTGGAGCTCTGGCCGCGGCTTTCGGCTGTCAGCTCGGCGAGGCAGACGTCGTTCGGCGCACGCCCGCGGTGGTGAATGGCACGGGTGGTTCAGGTGGCATGGATGCGAGCCCTGGCATCGACGCGATCGTCCTGGATGCCCCCACTACCAACGCTTCGGGCGGCGATGGTCGGAGCGCGACCAAGGATGCGCCCGCTGGCGGTGAGGGCGCGACGATCACCGAGGCGATGGACGCTGTAGCCGGCCTCGACGGAATGGACAGCAAAGACCAAGCGAGCAAGGACCAGGCGAGTGTCGATGTGCCCCTTGTTCCGGCTGTCGATGGCGGTGGCGACGAGGGGACCGATCCGTGCGTGGGGGCCGACTACGAGCTCTGCGACGGGTTCGACGAGGGTGACTCCCAGTGGACCGTAACCGGAGGGTCCTGGGAGGTCGCTTCGAAAAATGGCGACGCCGACACGAACGCGGTCTTTGGTCCAACGACCCCGATTTCCAGCATCGCCAGTTTCTCACCGGGTGCTTGGCAGGACATGACCGCGGAAGCGAGGGTGATGGTGACTTCCTTTGGCCAATACACCAGCACGAATCGCGTCGTGCTCTACGCCCGCTATCAGGATCTGTCGCATTTCTACGCCGTGGCCTTGAGCGGCGACGGCAAGTTGGGGCTGCGCAGGAATGCTGCCGCCTTCGGAACCTTGGCCAACGTTTCCGTCAACGAGAATGAGTGGCACGATCTGAAGATCAGGGTGACCGGTGCCGCCGACAATGTCGTGGTCGAGGGCTACTTGGACGGCAAGTTGCTGACCGCAGCGACCGATACCAGCAATTCTCTCAATGGAGATCTAGGCACCGTCGCGCTGGGCGTCTACGGCGGCGCGCTCGCCGTCTTCGACGACGTCAGGGTTTCATCGCCTTAGCGCCTTGGGCGGTCGCGGCGCGAGCCTCACCAAGCAGGAATCGGTCGACGCATCCGTCCGGGCCTGGATCGAAAGCGGGGCCGCCGAGACCAAGCTCTCGGTCTGGGCGGTGAGGGCGTAGTGGCCCGGGGGAACCCGCATGAAGAACTCGCCGCGGCTATCCGCGGTCGTCCGGATCGGAGGTCGCGCCGGCCTTCCTGCGAGACGGACCTCGACCACGGCTCCGGTGGCAGGTTGGCCCACGTCGTCGAGCACCTTGCCCGCCAAGGTGGCACCGGCAAGCAGGGTCAGATTGCCCACGTCGCGCACGTCGCCCGGGGCAAGCAGCAAGGGCTCATAGCGAAAGGGAAGCTCGTTCGCGGCGAGGATCTCGATGCGCGCGCGGCCCGGCGAAAGCCCGGCGATATCGAATCGCCCGGCCTTGTCCGTCGGACTGGAACGAAGCCCCCCTGGACGAAGCAAGCGGCCCACCGGCAACTCGGCCGCCTCGGCGGCCAGCGGAAGCGCGCCTGGAATCACCACCAGATTGTCGTGGCCGCCGATCAAGGAAATTGCAGACACCTGGACGCCGACCATGGGACGACCGCCCTCGTCGACCACCCGACCCGCAACCCTGGCCGTGCGCGCCAGGTGCAGGTCGAGCGCTGCCCTCTCCCGCGCGCCCAGTTGCGGCTCGGGGGCATCCAAGAGCACATAGTCGTCCAACCTGGCCAGCACCTGATACTTGCCGGGGGCAACGGGGCCAAGCCGGTAGCGTCCGTCGCGACCGGATTGGCCCGACACCGGCAAGTCGTCGGACGGCATGGCCATCACATCGACCGTCGCGCCGACAAGCGCCCTTCCTGTGTCGTCCAAGACCCTGCCTTCCACGAATGCGCCGGGCTGAAGCGACAATCGAACGTGCGGCGGCCGCGCGAGCGCCTCCTCCAGGACCACGACCTCAGGCGGCGAAGCCCGCGTTCCCTGCGTGGCGCGAAGAGTGAATCGTCCATTGCCCAGCCCCTTCACGCTGAAGATTCCGTTGGCATCGGTGTCGGCCACTCGCGTCCAGCGGAGGCCTGGACCGCCCAAGGTCACTCGAGCGCCGAGTTGCCGTCGGTTGGCCCCATCGGTGACCACGCCCGTGAGCGTCCGGCTCTCACCTTCCAGCATGAGCACAGGGGTTCCGTCCTCGGGCACCTGGCGCTCCGTCTCGAGCGTACCGAGCCCAGCCGCTTCCACGAGCAGCTTCCAGCGGTCCGGCCGCAAACCAGGAAGCACAAAGTGGCCATCGTCACCGGTGCGCGCTTGCGCAACCAACTGGCCTCGTCTTCCCTTGGGCCAGGCAATCACCAGGACATCGGGCAAAGGTGTCCCCCGCCTGTCCCGCACCACGCCCGCGAGGTTGACCGGCGCCGATTCCCGCGCTCGCGGGAGACCTCGGTTGCCGTCAGCGGACGGCGCTGACGTCCGCGCCGGCGACGCCTTGTGCCGACATCCCGACGCGAGGCAGGCGACCAATCCCAGGATCGCCACCGATAGCCTTGAATGCGCGCTTGCGGACAGCATCAACAGGTGCTAATGCTAGCCCCCTTCGGAGAACCCATGCCAGCGCAGTGTGAAATTTGCGGCAAACAGCGACAAGTGGCCAACCGAGTTAGCCACTCGAACATCAAGACCAAGAGCATCCAGCGGCCCAACCTGCAACGGGTGCATATCCAGGCCGGAGGATCGCGCAAGCACATCCGTGTTTGTACGCGATGCCTGCGCTCCGGCAAGGTCGCCAAGGTCGTCTGACCGGCGACTCGCGACATAGGGCCACCTCCCGTCTGGCCAAGGCTCGAACGACCATCGACCCAGCCCGCCGTCTCCGGCGGTCTGTTCGAGCATGCTCGTTGGCAATCCGATCGTGGTGAATCATGCTGGCTGGAGCACCACGATAGCGTCGATTTCAACCTGCGCGCCCCGTGGAAGCGCGGCCACCTGGACCGTCGCGCGCGCCGGCGGCGGCGCGCCAGTAAAGTAGGCTGCATAGATCTCATTCACCGCAGCGAAGTTGGCCAGGTCCACCAGGTAGATGGTGCTCTTGACCATGTCGGCGAACGAGGCGCCCGCCGCTTGCAAGACGGCTTCGAGATTCTTCATCACGCGGTGGGTTTGTAGGTGGATGTCTCCGGCGCCGGCCAACTCCCCGGTCCGAGGGTCGATGGGAAGCTGGCCCGAACAGAAGAGCAGCCGGCCAGCGGGTGCGATCACTGCCTGCGAATAGGGACCAATGGCCTTGGGCGCGGCGTCCGTTGCGACGATTTCGACTGGCATGGAGCCACGATACCGCCCAACCGCCGCGCTTGCCAACCCTAGCGTCCCCGTGGGAACAGTCTCCGAGTTCTCTGTGTCCTCCGTGTTGGCACTGGGGTATACGTTGCGGCCGTGCCCTCCCATCCGCGACCTCGCCGCCGCAAGAGCGAGCCCGAGCCGGCCTCGGCGTTGGTTTCCGCAGTGGTCGGCGACATCGGAGGAAGTTGGCGCGGACGCGAACACCGGGTCTTCGCCGTGTATGCAGATATCGGTGGCGATTTCCTTCGCAAGCACACCCGTCCCGACGCCCTGCGCGACGGGACTCTGTTCGTGCGCGTTTCGAGCTTCGCCATCGCTCACCATCTCACCCTCCTGCGCGGCGAGATTCTGCAGCGCATGGCCGTCTTGCTTCCACCCGGGACGGTCACCGACATCCGAACTCGCGTTGGACCCCTTGGCTAACTCGGCCCGCGATGCGATCATGACGATTCGAGGGCACGGACACGAACAGCGACCCAACCTTGGCCTCAAGAGGTCCCTAAAGCATGGCATCGGAAAACGACGACAATTCGACCTTCAACCCGCGACGCCGGCTCTGTCCCGATGGCAGTTGCGTGGGCATCATCGGTGACGACGGCAAGTGCACGATTTGCGGAACGAGCGATGCCGTCGCCAGCGCGTCGACATCCTCGACCGCACCCGCTGGCGACACGTCCGAGGAACCCCTTATCGAAGCCAACGAAGTCCCTGCCGAGGAGAATGCGGCCTCCGGATTCGACCCGAACCGACGCCTCTGCGGTGACGAGGCCTGTATTGGCGTGATTGGCGAGGACAACCGTTGCTCGGTGTGCGGCAAGCCGGCGGCCCCGTAATACTCGGGGCCAAGGCACACTTGTCTCAAGTTTCACTTCAACTTATTCTTCCTTCCCCGGGGAAGGAAGTCGACATGCGTTCGGGCTGAGGTAGAAAGCTGCATGGAATCGCTCTTCCTTGCAGCGTGCCGTGGCCAATCGACTGCTCGACCACCGCTTTGGCTCATGCGCCAGGCCGGTCGATACCTGCCCGAGTACCGCGACATTCGCAGCCATGTGACCTTCCTGGAACTGTGCAAGACGCCGGACCTGGCCACGGAAGTCACCTTGCAACCGATCCGTCGCTTCGGGTTCGACGCTGCCATCCTCTTTTCGGACCTGCTCGTTCCCCTCGAAGCCATGGGGCTCGAAGTCGTCTTCACCGAGCTCGGTCCCACCCTCCCCGCTCCGATTCGCGGTGCCGCGGATCTGGCTCGTGTGCGGGTATTCGATCCGTGGGAGAGCACCGCTTTCGTGTTCGAAACCATCCGCTTGCTCAAGGACAAGCTTGGCGACACCCCCCTCATCGGCTTTGCCGGAGCGCCGTTCACCACGGCCACCTACGCCATCGAGGGCAAGACCGGCAAGCACTTCATCGAGACCAAGAAGCTCTTTCAGCGCGAGCCCGAGACGGCCCATCGCCTGCTGGCGACCATCGAGTCGGCCACCCGTTCGTATCTGCTGGCCCAGGTCGCGGCCGGCGCGCAGGCGATTCAGATCTTCGATTCCTGGATCGGGGTGGTTTCGCCCGAGGAGTGGGACGAGTTCGTGTGCGGCCCCACCCAGGCGCTGGTCGCGGCCATCAAGGCCACCGGGGTTCCGGTCATCTACTTCCCCAACGGGGCCACGACGCTTCTGGATCGCATCGCCCAGGTCGGCGCCGATGTCTACAGCATCGACTGGCGTCTACCCCTGGGCCAGGCGCGCGCACGGCTGCAGGCGGGAGCCTCCGGGCCGTTCGCCGTGCAGGGAAATCTGGACCCCGCGCTTCTGCTCGGTCCCGAGGAGCGATTGCGCCGCCAGGTCGCCAAGATTCTTGGCGAGGGCGGTGGCAAGGGACACATCTTCAACCTGGGACACGGCATCTACCCCGAAACGCCCATCGCGAGCGTCGAGGCACTGGTGCGAGCTGTTCACGGCGATTAGCCGCAGCTTGCGACTACTTCGCGAAGCAGCGTGGGTCCGCCGGAGGGGCTACGCCGCTGTACTTGTACGCGAAGAAGGTCAGGATGTCGGGACCAAGCGACGCCCAGGGCACGAGCTGGGTCGTGCCGGTGGGGCTGCAAAGGCTCGTGTTGAACTCCAAGCCGCCCAGGTTGAGACCGAGCAGGCCGGGATCCGAGTCCTTGTTGGAATCGAACAGCATCGCAAGCGCAGCCGTGCTGGGAATGGAATATGGGGCCGCACCTCGCAGGACGTCGAAGAGCATCACCTGCCCGACACCTCCCGGTGAAGCTGCGGTCGGATCCGCCACCAACAGTTGCGCCTTCGCTTGACCCGGAAGGTGGTAGGTGGCGATATTCTTCCCGAATGACGTGGTCGTCGACGTGAAGATGTCCACATCGTAGCCGGTCGGGGCGGCGAGCGGATCCACGCGAGCATCGAGTGGACCGAAGTAGACGTAGACGTTGCTCGGCGGATCCCCGACTGCAAGGTCCATGTGCCCGTCGCCGTCGAAATCACCGACGGCCAACGAGGTGCCGAAATTGCTGTCCGCCCCCAACGAAGGCACCAGCACCTTGGTCGGGCACGGGAGAACGGCCGTTCCATCGAACTGGATAAACAGGACCCGGCCCTGCCCGCCGAGCACGATCTCGTCGTAGGTACCTGCCGCCCCGGGGGTGGGAGACAGCATATCCGCCACCGCCACGGGCCGGAAGGCATAGAAATCCGTCGCGCTGCCCAGTTGAAGGGCCAGACAAGAGGGGGGCGAGGTGGCGATTGGCGCCGCCGGGTCGGTACCGAGCAGCTGGACGGAGTTGTCGCTCACGGCGACGAAGTCCTCCGAGAGCGGCCCCGTGATGTTGCCCGTCGCGACCGAAATCCCCAACCGACTATCGCCCGGGTTGCCGTTTGCGAGCCCGAAGGCTGGCGTGCCATCAGGCTTGCTGCCGATGGTCAGAATGCTCACCCGGCCGGTCGGGGACGCTCCCCCGGCATACTTTGGCGTACCCAAGATGACATGCTGTCCATCGGCACCCAAGGCCGAGCTGTTGACCGGGTAGCCAAGAGCAGCCTCGACGTCTTTGGCCTCGACCAGCGTGGCCTTGCCTTTCATGTCGTAATCCGCCAAAGCCAGGTAGTTGCCGTCCCTGCGCGAGATCAACATGCGCGCCGCGACCATGGTGGCCGGCGCCGGCGCCGGCATAGGCAGGACGAAAAGCGACCCGGTACTGGAGCCAGGCGTGCCGAGGTCCAAGACCGGCGCCTTGTCGAGGACGGTGTTGAAGTCGCTGGGATTGCATCCCGTGAGATCGGCACCCGCGAAGGTGGCGAGGAGAATCACCGTGGTGAAGCGCATGTCAGAAGCTCCCCGTCGCGGCCAGGCCCGCCCCATTGGGGACCTCCATGGGTGCGAACCCGAACTTGCCACCCGTCGGGCTGGCGACGTTCGTGGTCTTGATGGTAGCGGTGCTCGGAGGGCCCGATTCCAGGAAGTTCCAGGTGGCGAGCACGGCGGTGACCAGACCCAGTCCCAGGCAGACGTCGGCGCCGATGTAGTAGTATTTTCCGGTGTTCTTGCGCGTATCGCTGGTGTTGACGAGCTTCGAGGTATCTTGGATGTCCTTGTTGATCTCGTCCTTCACCTGATTCCCCTTCACGCCGAGGAAGATGCCACCCCCGAACAGGGCGGCGGAAAAGACTGCCTCCGTCCAGGCTTTCGCTCGCGACGGCTTGGGCGAGTAGTTGAGATCCATGTAGGTCGCGTCGGCGCGGTTGACGGTGAGCCTTCCGTCGTAATTCTCCATCCCTTCCTTTTCCACCTTGAGCACGTGCTCACCGGGCTTGAGCTGTTGCTCGCAGGGCAACACACAGACCTGCGCGCCGTCGACGAAGAGCTTGCCACCCTCGGTCCCCTTGCTGCCGGCCCTCAAGGTGCCGTAGCTCACGAGAGCCAGATTCACCGTGTGCGTGGTCGCCGTGCCGGGCTCCACATCGATGTCCTTCGTCGCAACCTCGTACCCGGTCTTCTCCACCCACAGCTTGTGCTTGCCCGGCTTGAGATGGCCCGTGTAGGGAGTCCTGCCGATGGCGCCGATATCCTGGCGATCGATGAACACCTCGGCGCCCGGTACGTTGGAAATCACCTCGATCCAGCCCAAGAAATGCTGTTCGGACAGGGAGATATAGAGCTCCACGATCTTGTCCGTGCGCGGGTTGATCTCGCGCTCCTCGGGTTTGAAGCCCTTGGCTTCGATCAGCACCTTGGTCGGTTTGGGCTCGAGCGAGCCCTGCCACGGCGTCGTGGCGAACACGCCCTTGGATTTGTCGCCCAAATAGATGCTTGCCCCCTGGGGCTTGGACTCGATGATGACCAGACCCTTGGTCGCGATCGCCGGCAGGACCTCCGCCGCAGCCTTTTCAGGCACAGCCTCGCCGCCCGCCGCGCGGGTCGCCAGCATGGACTTCAGGCTTTCAATCCGCGCCTTGACGTCGGCGGCGTCGCGCGCCTGCGGATCGAGCTCTAGGTACCTTTGAAAGGCATCGACAGCCTTCTGGTATTGCAGGGCCTTCTCGTACGCCACCGCGGCGTTGAAAAGGAACGAGCTGAAGGGTTTCTTGTCGAAAGCCACCATGAACTTGCTGGCGGCATCCTCGAATTGCTCCTTGGTGTAGAGCGTCTGGGCTTCCTCGAAAGCTGCCTTGGCCTCTTGAAGCGCGGGATCGGTTGCGGCCTGCTCTTGCGCGGAGGCCGTCCTCGTCGCTGTTGCGGCAAAGCCGGTTACCCCCACGAGCAGGGTTGCTGCAACCCTCAGTAATCGCATCATGATGCATGAGATTGCGCTAAGCCCCGTCGAGGATCAAGGGCCAGGTGCAGCGGGCGCCCGCGACAGACGCGACGCACCCTTGGCGGCGATGGCAACGAAAAAGGGCCCCGGATTTCTCCAAGGCCCTCTTTGAAAGTCGCGACAGGAAGGAGGGTCGTGCGTGGCAAGGAGCTTTCTCCGTGCCCTCCCTCCCCTCTGCGCTCTCTCTCCTTACAGCTTGCCTGCGATCATCGAGGCTAGCTCGACGGTGCGGTTGCTGTAGCCCCACTCGTTGTCGTACCACGCGATCAGCTTGAAGAAGCTCTTGCTGAGCTCGATGGAGCTGCCGGCGTCGTAGATGCTGGAACGCTCGTCGTGGATGAAGTCGCTGGAGACGACCTCGTCGGTGGTGTAGCCGAGGATGCCCTTGAGGTAGGTTTCGCTGGCCCTCTTGAGGGCCGCGTTGATCTCGACCAGGCTTGTCTCCTTGGCGGTCCTGACCGTGAGATCCACCACGGACACCGTCGGCGTCGGCACGCGCAACGACATGCCGGTCAGCTTGCCCTTCACCTCGGGCAACACCAGGCCCACGGCCTTGGCGGCGCCCGTCGAGGACGGGATGATGTTGATGGCTGCCGAGCGGCCGCCCTTCCAGTCCTTCTTCGAGGGGCCATCGACCGTCTTCTGGGTCGCGGTGTACGAGTGCACGGTGGTCATGATGCCCTCGGTGAGGCCGAATCCTTCCTTGAGCAGCACGTGCACGACGGGTGCGAGGCAGTTGGTAGTGCAGCTGGCGTTCGAGATCACGTGGTGCTTGGCCGGGTCGTACTTGCCCTCGTTCACGCCGAGCACGATGGTGATGTCCTCGTTCTTGCCAGGGGCCGAGATGATGACCTTCTTGGCGCCCGCTGCGATGTGTCCTTCGGCCTTCTCCTTGGCGGTGAAGAGCCCTGTCGACTCGATGACCATCTCGACGCCCAGGGCCTTCCACGGCAGCTCGGCCGGGGTCTTGGCGCTGACGACTTTGATCTCCTTGCCGTTCACGACCAGGATGTCGGCATCCTTGTCTGGAGCCGACTTCTTCGACTCGACCGTGCCCTTGAACTTGCCCTGGGTAGAATCGTACTTGAGCAGGTAGGCGAGGTTGTCAGCCGGAACGATATCGCCGACGGCGACGACTTCGAGCTCCTTGCTGTACTTCGGCGAGTCGCACAGCGCGCGGAACACGAGCCTGCCGATGCGTCCGAAACCATTGATTGCGATCTTGGTAGCCATCTTGTTTTTGCTCCTATGTGAGGTGCGAGGCACCTGGTCTGTTGTCCGAAAGCCGCGACGGAATCTAGCACACCTGTCGGGGGTGCATGACAACCTTTCCGCCTCGGTTTTCCCTACCGCGTTGCCGAGCCGTCGCCCCCTGCCCTTGGGCTTCGGATCCCCGCGCACGAGGCAGACCCCGTGGTAGTTTTCCCACATGCCTTTTCGCTGGAGATTCGCCTTGCTTGCGGGACCCCTCGCCGTGGTCGGTTGCAGCGGCAGCAGCAACAACTGCCCTGGGCCTTGTCCGCTCGACAGCATCCACCCCACTATGACCATCGAAGTCGACCAAGGCGATGGCGGCACGGCTGTCGTGGCAAGCGCCCAGGTGGTGAGCGGCCCCTGCTCTCGCCTTCTCGTTGGTTCAGCGGGTGAAGCTGGCGCCGCCACCGCCTACACCGCCGTCCAGGTAACCTACAACGGTTCGGTCGACGTTCCGCCACTTTGCCTCGTCGAATTGACATCGCTCGATGGCCAGACGGTCATCGTGACGACTTCGGTCACGGTCAGCACGTTTCAGCAACCTTGCTGTCCGTACGGAAGCTGCTGTTCCAAGTCGAGCGCGGTTTCTCTTCACCACCAGGTCGTATTCGATCAACCGGTGCAAACCATTTCGCTTCCGCCCCCGCCCAATCAAGGGCTGGATGGCGGCGCAGTGGATGCCGCGCTCGGCGCCGGAGAAAACACGCTCGACGCTGGTGGCCTCGACAGCGACGAGGACGTCCCGGAAAACGCCGTGGAGGATGCCACCCCCGACGAGGCCGAGCCATCACCGGCCGACGCCGAACAGGCTTTCGATCTTGCCGGCGCTTTCTGACGCCACCACGATCCTCTCGGCCCAGGCGGTTCGGGAGGCCGCGCACGCGTGCCAGTTTCCCCTGGTGGGCATGACGCCAGCCGAGCCTCTGGACCCACGACCGCTGCGAGAATGGCTCGCGCGCGGCTACGCGGCCGATCAGGCGTCCATGTACAAGCGAAGCGAAGAGCGGCTCGATCCGCGGGCCATCGTGCCCCATGCGAAGACCGTGCTGGTGCTCGGCATCCCCTACGGACCTGGTGAATCGAAAGACGTCCAGCCTAACACCATCGCGCGCTACGCCCGGGGACGCGACTACCACTACGCCCACCGGGATCGCATGCGTGCCCTCCGCCATCGCCTGCTGGTGCTCGCGCCCGGCCTACGCACCTACGCCTGCGTGGACTCGGGAGCGGCCATGGAAAAGGTATGGGCCGAGCGCGCGGGAGTGGGATTCATCGGCAAGAACGGGCTGGTCATCAACCGCGAATACGGCTCGTGGTTCACCCTGAGTCTCATGATTCTAGCCCGTGCCGTGGACGTGTACGACCAGCCCCATCCACGCCTGTGCGGAACCTGCGAAAAGTGTTTGCATGCGTGCCCAACCAAGGCCTTTCCCTCTCCAGGCGTCGTGGATTCGCGCCGCTGTCTTGCCTATCACACCGTCGAAAACCACACGATGCCGCCCACGGAGGTGCGCGATCGGCTACACGGTCGCGTTTTCGGTTGCGATATCTGCCAAGAGGCTTGCCCTTTCAACCGCGGAGAATTCCCGCCCGCAGACCCACGCCAGGCCCCTCGCCCACTTGGCCACCTGACCGCCGCACAGATCGCCGCCTTGTCCGAGGCCGACTACGATGCGCTCGCGGTGGGCACGCCCATGCGGCGCATCGGCTACCACGGCTTGCGCAGGAACGCATGCCTGTCCATGAACAGACATCAAGTCCGGGAATCGCGCGAGCTTCTCGAGCGCCTGCGGGACGATGCAAACCCGCAGGTGGCCGAAGCAGCGGCCTCGGCCTTGCGGCGACTGTGATCCCCCGTACTTTCTATTCCCCGGCACGGCGGCGCGCGGATTCGAGCGTGTTGGCGAGGAGCATGGTGATGGTCATGGGGCCCACGCCTCCTGGAACGGGCGTGATTGCCGCCGCTCGCTCGACCGCGCCGGAAAATTCCACGTCGCCCACCAACTTGCCGTTCGGCAAACGATTCGTTCCCACGTCGATGACCGTGGCGCCGGGTTTGATCCACGAACCGCGGATCATCTCGGGGCGGCCGATGGCAGCCACCAGAATGTCCGCGCCACCGATCACGGCGGGCAGATCCCTGGTCTTCGAGTGGCAGATGGTCACGGTGGCGTCCGCGCTGGTCAGCAACACGGCCACGGGTTTGCCCACGATGTTCGAGCGGCCGACGACCACCGCGCTGGCGCCGCGCACCTGCGTCCCCGCCTCCTCGATGAGCTTCATGATGCCGTACGGGGTGCACGCGATGAAGCGTGGCTCACCGATGAGCAAGCGGCCGAGATTCTCGGGGTGAAAGCCGTCCACGTCCTTGGCCGGGTCGATGGCCAGCAGCACGCGCTTGCTGTCGATGTGCTTGGGCAAGGGTAGCTGGACCAGGATGCCATCCACCGCGCGATCCGCGTTGAGATCGCGGACCAGTCCCAAGAGCTTGTCCTCGGCGGTGTCCGTCGGCAGATGGTGGTCGAAGCAGGCGAACCCGGCCTCGGCCAGCGCCTTGGTCTTGTTGCGCACGTAGATTTGCGATGCCGGATCTTCGCCGACCAGCACCACGGCCAGGCCTGGACGCACCGAACGCGCCACCAGCTGTTTCACCTCGTCCGCCATGACGCCGCGAAGCCGCGCCGCCAGCGCCTTGCCATCAATGATCTTGGCTGCCATGCCCTTCGCCCTATCACGCACAAGCGCCGAAAGGCAACGTCGTTCGCGGGTTGGGTGCATCGTTCGCCAAGCGGGCACTCGTGCCCCTAGACTAGGGGGTAGGGCTGTCCTTTGAGGTCGCTCGACTCGGCGACCCGCCGGCTTCGCCTGCTAGACATCTCGCACCATCGAGACATCCAAACAGGTTGAAGCAATCTCTCCACGAGGGGGCTCGCGGTCGCTTACCCCTAACAGGGACATCCCCTAGCGCCTGCCCACCCTGCCTCCTCCACCCGCGGCTGCGCCGCGCGCGTCGCCGGACCGGAATGTACCCATGTACTTGAGGACCGCCGGGCCACCACGCGGTCAGCAGACCGCGTGGTGTGGCCTGGATGCGCAGCCCCGACGCCGCCAGGTCCCAACACTTGCCCGGCCGAAGACAAACTCACCGAAAATCCGCCACCTGGCACCGAATGTCCCTTAGCATGCGGCCGACAAGCCGAGCCGCTGGCAACGAGGGCCGACTAGCTCCTGCCCACCCTGCCCCCCTCCCCGCGACTACGCCGCGCGCGTCGCCGGACCGGAATGTACCCATGGACCTGAGAGTGAGAGCCGCCGGACCGTAGCCCCGCGCCGGAAATCTCAGGCGTCCCTTAGCATCCGGCCGACAAGCCGGGCCGCTGGCAAGGAGGGCCGAGAACCGGCCCGGAATGTACTCATGTACTTGAGGACCGGAAGCGCAGGCCCGACGCCGCCAGCGGCCCAATACGCGTGGGCGCAGGCGGGCTTTGCTCGCCGAAGCCCACATCGCGGGAGGAGCGGAACCCTTCAGGGTTCCGCAGTCAATCGTCGGCCGTCGTCGCCTCCGTGCCCCACCGGCACCTTCAGGTTACAGCTCGTTGCCGATGGTGAACTCGAAGACAATACTGTCCTCACCCGGCAGGGTGTGGAACGGCAAACCCCACTCGAAACGCAGAGGACCGATGGGTGAGAACCAGCGGAAGCCGAAGCCCCAGCTGCTGCGGAGGCTGGTGAGCGGGAACAGCTTCACGCACGGATCCACCGACACGTCCGCCCATGCGGGCTTGAGCCGGCAGTATTGCGCTTCCAGGTTGTAGGCATTGCCGAGGTCGGTAAAAACCACGCCACGGATCCCCATCTTCTCGAAAATCGGTATCTCGACCTCCGCCTTGGCGAGGGTGCGCAGGTTTCCGCCAATGGAGAACATCTGGAGGGGAGAATCCGGATCTTGCGCGTTGGGCACGAGAATCTTGGGGCCAAGGGAGTACAGGGCAAACCCGCGGATATCGTAGATACCTCCCACGAAGTAGCGCTCGAAGATGGGCACGCCCTGGGGATCGCGACTGGTGATGAGCCCTGCCTCGGCCTTGAGGCGCAAGGTCATCCCCGCCGGCAGGGGGTAGTAATAGCGAAGCGCCCCCTCGTAGCGGGTGAACTGGCTTTGGGAAAGAAAGGCCGGCTCGGCGAATTCCGCGGACGCCGTGTTGTACCAGCCGCTGTGCGGAAACATGCGATCGTCGCGCGTGTCGTGCGCCAGGGAAACGCGCGTCGAAGAAATGATGCCCGAGTGAAGAAGGTTGGCCAGCGAGCCGGACGGCAGGGGGCTGCGTTGGCCTCCGGTGAAAAGGTTGCTGCGGCCTCCCGTGGCGACTCCAACGTCCTGCAAGGTGTAGGTCAGGTAGGTGCGAATGGTGTCGGTCAGCATGTAGCCCCAGGTTAGGCTGCCGCCGGTCGACTTGCGGTCGAAGTTGAGGTAATAGGTCTGCTGGTTGAACAGGTTGAAGCCGAAGGTCCAGTTGGTGTCGAAGAAATAGGGATCTTCGTACTGGAACATGTAGAGCTGCCGCAACCCCGACACCTGCGCTTGTATCGTGGCCGACGTGCCGCGACCCAGGAGGTTGTTCTGGGAGATCTGCGCCTGGAAGATGAACGACTCGACGGACGAAAAGCCGGCGCCGATTTGGAAGGCGCCGGTCTGGCGCTCGCCCACTTCGACATTCACGTCCATGGTGTCGTCGCTGGAGCCACGCTTAGTGGTGACCTCGACCTTGTCGAAGAATCCCAAGGCGTTGACCCGGCGCTTGGAATAGTCGAGCCCGTGCTGGCTGTATTGCTCGCCCTCGTAGATGCGCATCTCGCGCCGGATGACCTTGTCGCGCGTCTTGGTATTACCGCGAATGTTGATGCGCTCGAAGGTAACCAGCGGCCCCTTCTGGATGTCGAAGGTGAGGTCGACGAGGCGCTGCTTGTCGTCGACGCGGGTTTCGGGCGTCGAGTTGACGTAGGCGTAGCCCTTGTCCTTGTACAGATCGGCGATGTTCTGCACATCCTGCGCGACCTCGGTGCGATTGAAGATGTCGCCGGGCTTGGCTTGCAAGCGCCGCAGATAGGCCTCGCGGCTGTCGAGCAGCTCGCCTTTGACGTCGAGCTTGCCGATGCGGAACTGTTGTCCCTCCTCGATGGCCACGGTGATGTACATGGAATGGCGATCCGCCGACAGCTCCATGCGCGGATCGCCGACCTTCACGTTGATGTAGCCACGATCGAAGTAGTAGCTCTGGATGAGCATGATGTCGCGCTGGAAGACATCCTCGCGATAGGTCCCCGACGAGGTCAGCGCCGAGAAGATGTCGCCCGGCTGGGTCAACATCACGCCGCGCAGCTCGGCGTCGGTGACGGCCTTGTTGCCGGTGAAGTTGACCCGCCGGATCTCGACCTTGCTGTTCTCGTGCACGCGGAAGTACACGTCAACCTCGCCCGGGCTGTCACGGTGCAGCTCGTAGTCCACCTCGGCCATGTAGAACCCGCGCTGCAAGTACAACTCGCGGATCTTCTCGACGTTCTTCTTGACCTTGGCCAGGTCGAGGACCTGCTCCTTCTTGAGGTCGAGCACCTCGTTGATCTTGGTCAGACCGACCTCGTCGTGACCCGAAATGTAGATCTTGCGAATGGCCGGCTTTTCCTTGAGCACGAAGGTCACCACCAGACCACCCTCGGCCTCGGCGGTTTCGACCTGCACATCTTCGAAGTAGCCCAGGCGCCAAATGGTGCGCACGTCCTCCTGGAGAATCTCCTTGCTGAGCACCATGCCGGGCTTGAGCTTGAGATTGACCCGCAGGGCATCGTCCTCGACCTTGCGATTGCCGCGGAAATGGATACGAATGACGTTCAGCTTGGGTAGGACGATACGCGCCGGGGCCTTTTCCGTCGTGGAGAGATCGGGTGCGCGCAGGCGCGTGGGCGCGGCGGGCTCGTCGTCCTCGGCACGCGGCGCGGCCGACAAAGCGAAGAGGCAAAGGGCGCAAACAACCGGTAGCCTTCGCTTCACTTTTCCTCCACCACCTGGCCGTCGATCATGCGCAGCTTGCGATAGGCTCGGCCGGCCAGCTCGTTGTTGTGGGTCACCAAAAGCAGCGTCATGCCCAGCTCGCGGTTGAGCTCGAAGAACAGGTCGTGCATCGCTTGCCCTGTCTTGGTGTCGAGGTTTCCGGTCGGCTCGTCACCGAGCAAGAGGCGGGGCGAAAGCAGAAGCGCGCGCGCCAGAGCAACCCGTTGCTGCTCACCGCCCGAGAGCTCGCCCGGCCGATGCGACAGACGCTCGGCCAGCCCCACCCGCGCCAGCATGGCCTCGGCCCGCTGGGCGGACTCCGCCCGTGGGAGACGGGCGATGAGACCGGGCATCATGACGTTCTCGAGCGCGGTGAACTCGGGCAAGAGATGATGAAACTGGAACACGAAGCCGATGGACTGATTGCGAAAGTTGGCCAGCTTTCCCGGCGCCAGCGAGGTGACATCGACGCCGTCGAAGGCGATGCTGCCCTTGCTCGGCTCGTCCAAGGTGCCGAGCAGATGGAGCAGCGTCGACTTGCCCACGCCCGAGGCCCCGACGATGGACACCAGGGCGCCAGGCTGCAAGTCGAGGTCGATTCCCCGCAGAACCTCGATGCGGCGGCCACCATGGCTGAAGACTTTCCACAGATCGCGCACCACCACCCGCGCTCCGCCGCTCTTGGCGGTTGGTTCGGTTGGCGCTGGCGATTCGGATGAAGTCATTGCGATTGGCACCGTACCGATGGGCTCCTCCGCTGTCAACGCAGGGAATGGCATGTCTACTCGTATCGCAACCCGTCGACCGGCCGCATGCGTGCGCCCAGCCAGGCGGGATAGACGGTGGCGAGAAAGCACAGCACCAGGGCCGAGGCGGCCACGGTGAGGATCTCGCCGGTACGCATCACGACGGGCAACTGCGTGATGTAATACACGTCCGTGGGCAGAGGTAGGCCGTAGCGTTTGATGAGCAGACACCCCGCGATTCCGGTGGCGACGCCGACGAACAGTCCGATGAACCCGATGTAAATCCCTTCGGCCACGAAGACCCGCTGGACAGCGCCGTCCTCGGCCCCCATGGCCTTGAGAATGGCCACTTCGCGCGCCTTCTCGGTCGCCATCATGATGAGGGTCGAGATGATGGAGAAGGACGCCACCAGGGCGATGAAGGTGAGCACCACGAACATGGCAATCTTCTCCAGGCGCAGGGCCATGAACAACCCCTTGTTCAAGTCCTCCCAGGACTCGGCCTCGAAGCCGCTCCCGAGCGCGGACTGGATTGCCGTGGCGACCCGAGGCGCGTCGTCGGGGTCGGTCGCGCGCACGTCGATGCCGGTCACCTCGCCAGGCATGCGCAGGAAGGCCTGTGCCTCCTTGAGCGCGACGTAGGCCAGCTTGGAGTCGAACTCGTACATGCCGCTGTAGAAATGCCCTGCCACGCGAAAGCTCTTGAGGCCGGGCATGGGTCCCGACGGCCCCATCTTGCACAGGGGGCACACGACGTCGACCAGGCTGCCGGGAAACACACGCAGGGTACGCATGTACAGCTCTTCCCCGAGGATGATGGCCGGCGCGTCCTTCTCATTGTCGGGCGTCAGCGGATCGCGTTCCACCCGCTCGGGATGGGCCAGATCGTCGATGTTGCAATCGCGCGTGGTGTGCGCCAGATCCAGGACCGAGGCAGCCGACGCCGGGTCGATGCCGCGCAAGACGACGCCCGCTGGCGATGACCCGGAGCGAACCATGACCTCGGCCTCGAGAAAGGGCGTGGCGGCCCGCACGCCGGGGACGGAGAGGATCTTCCGGCGTACGACTTGCCAGTCTAGAAACTGCCGATCGTCGGGAACGGTCACCACCACGTCGGCCTTGGCGCCGCGGATCTTGCCTTTCAGGTCGGCCTCGAAACCCGACATGACCGACAGGGCCAGGATGGGCGCCGACGTCCCGAGGAATACACCGAAGACCGAGATGGCGGTGAACACGGTGAAGCTGGCGAGCAACATGCCCAGGAAGGTGACGATCCCCCCCACGATCAAGCCAATCACTCCGCCAATGTGCAGCCATTCATAGAGCGGATCGGGGTGGGCAGTGAAGAACCCGTTGGGATCGTGCATGGGCGTGCCGTGGACCTTGAGATAGATGAGATCCGCGACTGCCAGCACGACGATGCCGAGGCCGACTTTGAGCGCGATGGCTCGGCGCGAACGTCGCTCGGGATCGCGCAAGTGGCGCCAGGCGACGAACCATTCGAAGCCGAGCCCGTTCATCGAATGCGCCTGTGGCAGGGGATGCTCATTCAGGCCTCATGAGCGGAAATAGAATGACGTCCCGGATGGAGGCTTGATCGGTGAGGAGCATGACCAGTCGGTCGACGCCGATGCCCTCACCGGCCGTGGGAGGAAGGCCGTACTCCAGGGCACGGCAGTAGTCCTCGTCGTAGTCCATGGTTTCCTCGGCACCCTTGGCCTTGGCTTCGACCTGCCGCTGGAAGCGCGCGCGCTGGTCCGCCGGGTCGTTGAGCTCGGAGAAGGCGTTGGCGTGCTCGCGGCCGACGATGAAGAGCTCGAAGCGATCGACCTGGCCGGGATCGGCGTCGTTGCGTCGGGACAGCGGCGAGGTCTCGGCCGGATACTCGACCACGAAGACCGGCTTTTCGGGAGGCAGGGCCAGCTCGCCGCCGTAGTCGAAGAGCGCCCCCACGCGGTGGCCGTGCGATTCGCACTTGCGCAGAACCGCCGCGAGCTCGTCCTTGCGTTCGAGCGTGCCCGACTCGGCAATCCACTTCAAAAGCGCTGCCTCGTCGTCGAGCATGGGGCGTTCGAGTCCCGCGGGCAGGAGCCCCTTCCCCACCGCCATGACGATGGCATCCTTCATGGGGATGCGCTCGAAGGCGCCGAGGTCGACCTGCACCCCGCCGTAGGTGATGACCGGGCTGCCGCAGATCTCGCGCGCCAGCTCGGCGAACAGCTCCTGGGTGAGCGCCATCAGGTCTTCGTAAGTCGCGTAGGCCTGGTAGAACTCCAGCATGGTGAACTCGGGGTTGTGCTGGCGCGATAGCCCCTCGTTGCGAAAGTTGCGGCCTATTTCGTAGACACGATCGAAGCCGCCCACCACCAAGCGCTTGAGGTGGAGCTCGGGCGCGATGCGCATGGTCAGATCCATGTCGAGCGCGTTGTGGTGGGTGCGGAACGGCCGCGCCGCCGCGCCGCCGAGAATGGTGTGCATCGAGGGCGTCTCGACCTCGACGAAATCCCGAGCGTCGAGAAACCGGCGCAAGAGCTTGATGATGGCGGTGCGCTTCAGGAAGACTTCGCGCACCTCCGGGTTGGCCACCAGGTCGACGTAGCGCTGGCGGTAGCGGATCTCCATGTCCTGCAGGCCGTGGAATTTTTCGGGCAGAGGCCGAATAGCCTTGGTCAGGATCGCAAGTCGTTCAGCCAAGAGGGTGTGCTCGCCGGTCTTGGTGATCACCGCGGGGCCGGTGGCGCCGATGAAGTCGCCGCGCTCCATGGACCGCCACAGCCCGAAAGCCTTCTCCCCCACCACGTCCTGCTTGACCCACACCTGGATCTCGCCCGAGCGGTCTCGCACCTTGGCGAAGGCGGCCTTGCCAAAGCTGCGCAAGGCCACGATGCGCCCGGCGACGGAGTACCTCTCGGCTCTGGGCTCGTCCGTCAGGGGATTCGCGCCCGGCACGTTGCCCGCGGCGAACCAGGCGTGCACGTCGCGCGCGGTGTGGGTGGGCGAAAACCCGTTGGCGTAGGGGTTCTGGCCGGCTTGTCGGAGCTCGTTGACTTTGCGCTCGCGATCGGCGATCAGCTCTCGTTCATCGGACATGGGCTAGTCTTTCTCCACGATTCATCCACAGAGTGCCATCAGGCAACCTGTTGAAAACACAGAACCTTCTCGAACTTATCCACAGGGAATCACAGATCCTTTTCATCGAGATCGTCGGGACTGGATTGTGGGGTAGCTGACGGATCGCCGGCCAGGACAAGCAGCATGGCGACCATGAACTGATCCAGATCGCCGTCCAAGACATCGTCGACCTTGCCGACCTTCAGCCCGGTCCGATGGTCCGACACCAGGCGATAGGGAGCAAGCACATAGGAGCGTATCTGATTTCCCCATTCGATGGATTTCTTCTGCGCGTGAAGGCCGCCCATCTTCTCTTCCTGCTTCTTCTCTTCCACTTCAAGCAGCTTGGAACGCAGGATTCGCATGGCGACCGCGCGGTTCTTGTGCTGCGAGCGCTCTTGCTGGCAGTGCACGGCGATGCCGGTGGGGATGTGGGTGATGCGCACGGCAGACTCGGTCTTGTTCACGTGCTGCCCGCCAGCGCCTCCCGAGCGCATGACGTCGATGCGCAGGTCCTTCTCGTCGATGTCGAGCTTGATGGTCTCGTCGATGTCCGGATAGATGAACACGCTGGCGAACGACGTGTGGCGGCGCGCCTGCGAATCGAAGGGCGAAATGCGCACCAAACGGTGCACCCCGTTCTCCGCGCGCAGGTAGCCGTAGGCCCATTCCCCGGTGATGCCAAGGGTGACGCTCTTGATGCCGGCCTCGTCGCCGGGCTGCAGGTCGAGGATCTCGCACTTGTAGCCTCGGCGCACGCACCAGCGCATGTACATACGCTGGAGCATCTCGGCCCAGTCCTGCGATTCGGTGCCACCCGCACCGGCGTTGATGGAAAGCAGCGCGCCCTGCTGATCGTAGGGACCGGACAGCATGCGCGCGAACTCCATCTTGCTGACGGCATCCTCGACCCCCGTCAGCATGGAGCTGACCTCGACCGCGGTAGGCTCATCCTTGGCCTCGTCCGCCAAATCGATGAGCACGCGCGCGTCCTCGACCGCCTTGAGCTGCGTTTCAAAAGCGTCCACGGCTGCCTTCAGCTTCGCCTGCTCGCGCAGCGTGGCCTGGGCCTTTTCATTCGCGAGCCAGAAATCGGGTTGGCTGGCCTCGACCTCGAGCTCGCCTATGCGAGATTTCTTGCCGGCGATGTCAAAGATGCCCCCGAAGGATCTCGAGGCGGCCAGACAGCTTGTTCGCACGTTCGCGGAGGGGACCGATTTCCATGGCAGGCGAAGCTAGCCACGTCGTGGCGCCTCCCGCAAGTAGTAAGAAGCGCGGCCCTGATCCGAAACGCAAATAGGTGGCTGGGACGCTCTCGTCGAAGGGCAGTCGACCGGGAATTCATCGCTGGAGGTGAGCCGATCGTCGAAACCTTCACACTTACGGAAGCATGAGAAGCATGAACCGGTTTGGGCTGCTTGCGGCGCTCCTGGCCACGGTGGCCTGCACGTCCAAGAGCTCCATCTCGCAAACCAAAGACGGCGGAATGGTTTCGAGCTTCCCCGGCGCCACCGGCGGCACGACTGGCACAGGCGGACAAGACGCAGCCGGTTCTGGCGCTGATGGGGGCGCAGGTGACGCAGGACGCGGCGGCGGCGGTTCGGGGGCAGGCGGCTCCACCGGGATCGGTGGTGTGGGCGAGACAGGCGGAACCGGCGGCCGCGGGAGCGGCGGCGCCAGCAGCACAGGCGGCACGGGCGGCGCGGGTGGGATGGACGGTGGTGGCGTCGTCGACTCGGGAACTGGAGGCTCGCCCCTGACCGATTGCAAGGGTCTGATCTGTGCCTCGGATCTGCAAATTCTGACGGTGACGAGCCCGGCGCTCGGCACCACGCAGTGCGCGTGCGTGCCCATTTCGAGCACGGGCCACTGCATGAGCTGCGCCTGTGGCGATCCGCTGTGCGCCCCGTTCTTCGCGCGCTGCCTAGGATTCTCGCTCGAGGCAGGGCTGCTCTGCGCCAGAACGGCTGACAAAGATACGCCAGGGCCGGCTGGCAGGTGCCGAGGGCCCCTGCCGGTTTCAACCGCTCAGGGTTCCCATTCCTAAGTTGCGTCGCCGAGCATGGCGTCGAGGCGGGCGCGGTCGAATCCCAGAAGGAGGCGCCCACGCACGTCGAGGATGGGCACCCGGTCGGTCGGAATCCCCATCCTGGCGGCTTTGACCTGCAGCTCGCGCGCGGCCGCCGGATCATTCTCGATGTCCTTGTAAGCGTACGGAATGTGCTTGGCCGCCAGGTACTGCTTGGCCGCCTTGCAGGCCCCGCACCACGGCGTACCGTACAGAATGACGACAGGGGGGCCAAGCGGCCCTCCGCCCACGCCGCCATCTACGCCCGCGATGGGCACATCGGGCAACGGCGGCCCGTGGGGCTCCGATAGCAAGCTCGATTCGCCCGGCGGCAATTGCGCCAACGCACCTGTTTCGAAGGCCTCGCGCGACATTACGTGCGCCGTCGCCTTGCCCGCGCCAAGCATCTCACCAAGGTCGACGACGTACACGCGAGTCGCATCTCGCCTGTCGGTCGCCTTCGCGGGATCGACCACGCGCACCAGTCGTCGCGCGTTCGGGGGAACGTCCTCCGGCTTGTCGGTGGTGGCGAAGGTCCCTTTGGGCTCGACGTAGGTGTAGAGGAGCGGGCGATCCTTGCTGACTTCCAGCTTGGGCAGGTTGTCCTGGGCCGCTGGCACAGGTACGGGTGGGATGCTCTTTTTGCACCCGAGTCCCAGCCCGCCGATGAGCACGATGAGCGACAGCCAAGAAACCCGGGCGACCGTTCTATGCATTGCTCTCTTCTCCTACCGTTTGGACTTGCCCGTCTTGCCGGCCTTGCCCGACTTGCGCCTGCCGGCGCTCCTGTCCTCCAAGGTGGTCGTGGTCAGCTTGACGACCGCAGTGCTGACAGCTTGCTTGATGGCGCCCGCCAACGCGGCTCGCGTGAAACGCTCTTCTTCCTTGTCCTTGAGTCGTTCGGAGAAATCCCCCGTCAAGGAGGCGTTGCCGTCGCCCGTGAAGAGCAGCTTGTTGCCCGGGAGGGTGTGGCCGAAGATCCCCACCTTCACCTCGACGGTCATCTGCTGGTCGCGCTTCCCGGGCGCTGGCGGCTTGATGTCCTTCTTCAGGCTGTCGATTCGCAGCGACACCTGAAAGCCCTGCATGCCTTGTCTGCGGATCTCGGCAATCTGGGCGTCCTCGCTCTGCGCGCCGCCGAGGTCCATGGTGAGCTCAGGTCGCGATGCGACCTCCTTTTCCAGGAGCTCCTTGGCCATCGGAATAACCTTTGCGTCATGCGACTGTATGTTGGAAATCTTAAAGTAATACTTTGGCTTTGAATTGGCGGCGAGCGCGGACATCGAGAGCGCCATGAACGTCGTGGCAAACGCGGTGGCTCCGAGGATGGTGGTTCGCAAATATGGCATCGGTCTCCTTCTCGTCATTCTGGTCCGAGCGGTCCACTCTCGGACATAGGATATTGCACCACGAACAGGGTACCAGGGAAAGTGGGCAATCGGGCCGACACGCTCCCCAGGCCATGCACCTCGACAATTCCTCGACGAGCAAGTGGACAAGGGGCCGGTTTTTGCTTAGCGTTCGGTCATGGTGAACCTGTCGCTGACCGAGAAAGGTGGAAGCACCAACGAACTCAGCTTCGACAAAGAGGAAGTGACCGTCGGTCGAGTTCGGGGCAATGACATCGTCTTGCCAAAGGGCAATGTGTCCAAACACCACTGTCGGTTGTTGGTTCGCGACGGAGAGATCCTCGTGGAGGATCTACGCAGCACGAACGGCACGTACGTCAACGGGCGGAAGATCGCCGAGCCCACGCCGGTCGTCCAGAGCGACAAGATCTTCGTCGGCGATTTCATCATCAGGCTCACTTCGCTTACGTCCTCGATGGAGACCATGCGGCCGGCGTCGCCGCCAGGTCCCCCCGAGGCCGGCTCGCTGGGCTCGGCGATCCCCCGCCGTCCCCCTCCCCCGCCGCCCTCGGCCCGAGGTAGCAGCATCTTCGACGACGCACCGGGGTCGGCCCCCAAGCCTCCGGCGCCGCCCCATTCGGCCCACGCTCCGCTTCCGCCACCACCACCGCCGCCAGCGCTGCCCAAGCGCGAGAGCCGAGTCATCCCGGCCGTCTCCGATCCGTTTCCGCCCCCTTCTGGGCCTTCGGACATCAATTTGGACGACGATGACGATGCGCTCGGCACGCCCCATCCTCATTTCACGGTTCCACCCCTCAAACCCGCCGTGCAACCGCCGACTTCCCATGCCGACGACGATTCCCCCTTCAGTCCGAGGAGCGAAACGCCGGAGCCTGCACGGGCCCACGGTGGCGCGACGCTGGATATGGAGAACAGTCCGCCGCCGGCCCCATCGGCGGCTCCCGCCGAAAGTGGCGACGACCAGCCTGATTTGCCCCCCGAGCCCGAGGATGTCTTCTCGTCCGCCGGAACCGAGAGTCCCCATTCGACGCACAAGGCGCCGGAGGTGGCCAAGGCCACGGCACGCCCCAAGGGCAAGGCGGCAGCTCAGCCAGCGGGCAAACATGGTTCGCGGCTCCTCGACCGAGACGTTCCCGAGTGGCTGACCCACCTGCTCGAAAGCGAAGGCGTCACAGCGGCCTTCTTCACGGGAACGAACCAGGCCGAAATCCAGCGCAACGGCCGGCGCGAGGCGGCTTCCGTGCCTGCCTCGGACCTGGCCACGCTGGCGACCGTGATTCGCAAGCTGGCCAACAAGGGCTCGCCCAAGCCGGCCGCCGATGCGTCGGCCGTCAACACTGCGCTGCCAGACGGCATGCGTATCGCCGCCATCTTTCCGCCCGTTGCCGACCGTTTGTGTGTGGCCATCAGGCGCCCCGTCGCCAGCGGAAAGACCATTGATGACCTGGTCGAGGAGCACGTCATTTCCCCCGAAATGCGCCAGGTGCTCGACGCATGCGTCGCGACCCGGCAGAACATCCTGGTGTCCGGCGACCGCGCGGCGTGCGACAGCCTCCTGCGCGCCATCCTCTGGTCCGTGGACCGGGTGGCCAGGGTCGCCTTGCTATCCGACTCGATCGTGCCACCGGCGAGCGCAACCTCGTGGATTAGGCTTCAGCCCGAGGCTCAGGCCACGGACTTGGTGACGGCCGCCGTCGCAATGCAGCCCGAGTACCTGATCGTGGACGCGAACCACAGCGCTCTAGCTGGAGAGGTCCTGGGCGAGTGCAACTTGGGACTGGAAGGGGTTATCCTGGCCATCGTCGCACGATCGACCAACGATGCCCTTCACCGCATGCAATTGCTGAGCAGCACGCAGGGCTCGGCCGCCACCATTGGCGCGGACATCGTCGCCGCGGGTATCGACATCGTCGTCCAGGCCTCGGCCTTGTCGGACGGCTCGTTGAAGGTCGTCGAGATCGCCGAACCCAAGGCCAGCCTCGATGGACAGCTCTCGGCGCACGCGCTCCTGACCTGGATCCCGGGCGATGACAACGCGGGATCCTTCACGGTGACCGGTGCTCGCTCCGCGCTTGCGACCAAGCTTTCAGCAGCAGGAAGCTCCGTCCCCACCGAGATCCTGAACCGGCAGTAGCGCGCGAGCGCCGTCCGCCAAAACGACGGAGCCCTCGATAACCCCGCGATGGCTGCCGGCGGTCGTGCCGTCTACGACCGCCCGCGCCGTCACGCTTTTTGTTGCGGGATTAGCAGCACTTCGTCGAAAGGATCAGGTCCGGGACCACCACTGGGGTGAGCCAAAATCCGGTCGCGAGAGCCAGCGCACGCGCTGCCAGGCCTCGGGTATCTCGTCGTCGTCCTCGTCGTCGGCGTCGTCGTCATCATCTTCATCAGGGAAGAGCCAGATGTTCTTGGGCATCTTCGCCTTCTGCTCGTCGGTCGTCAGAGATGGATCCGTCATGTTCCCCTCCCTCTATTCATCCACGCTGAAAGATAATGAACGGAAGTTGCTACCACCGATGCGTTTCCGAAACAGCTCTGTTTCATTCCAGTGAACGCAAGCCGCCGCCGCAACACCTGCCGATCAGAATCCTAACTGCCGAAGCGAAAGAAAGAGGGAAGTCTGGCACATGAATTCAAGCGTGACGAGGCTCGATCTCGAGCATTTTTCGCATGGGTATTCTTGTGTACGAGCGACAACGAACGCGATCGCGTGCAATCGCTTTCCAGAGAGCTCGCCGCCCCTGAAAACATCCGTATGCCAGGTGACGGTCTTGCGTGGAATGTCCCGCTCCCGACGCGAGGTCCCTGGCAGGCAGAGTGTCGTCGGGGCTACGGAATGCGCGCCTCGGCGACGGCGACGAAAGTCCCCGCGCCATCGTGCCCGCGTACGTAGGCCGCGACCTTGCGCGCGCCCTTGGGCACCACGAATGACGCTTTTGCGTTGCCGCCGACCTGGGTTGGGAAGCTCCGTTCGGACGCCCGACTCGTCCTCCGAGTAGAGGTGCCACAAGGCCCCTGTTTCGAATGGTGCGACCACCCCGATCAGGGTCGCCTCGGCCTTGTCTCCCTCCAGCACGATCTGAACCTTGGCCCGCAGCAGGTAGTCGATCATGCCGGCCGCGTAGCCTTCCACCTTGGGCAGCCACTGAGCCGCGAGATCCTCCTCCACCGCCTGGTCCAGGAAGAAGTGCAGGCGATCCCCGTTGCGCTGATAGGCCAGCACGCGCGCGCCATCTCGAACCACGTAGCGCGTGCGCCCGGCGTAACGGACATCAAGGGGCATCACCTTGGGCTCGGAGAAGCGAAGGGATCGATTGGCCTCGACGGCAAGCTCCGACGGCGTTTGCACGGGGTCGCAGCGAAAATCTTGCGGCAAGGTCCCGGGGGAGAAGAAGCGACGCTGGGTTGCCTGTGCCAGCCCGTTGCCGTCCGCGGCGACGAAATAGCTGTCCAAATCGGGCCGCGCAACCGGCGCCTGTGCGCGTGGAAGCGCCACCGAGCCGTAGCGGTCCGCCACGAAGCGTTCGAGAGCAGACCCCGAATCATGCGTCAGGAACTCGCCGCGGAAGTCGTTGCGCACGAACGCGGGCTGGCCCGCATCCTCGAGGAGGGACAACACCCCGCCCATAGCCAGCAGGGCGCGGGCAAGGGCGGTTTCGCGCTGGCCGGCTCGCGGCGCGCTCACGGCGAGAACCCAATTGTCGAAGAACGCGTTCAGACCGAGGTCGTTGCGCGGCGAGCGCAGCCATTCGAGCGAAGACCTGCCTTCGAGATCGAAGGCCTCGCCGGTCGCGCACTCGCGCACGGTCGCGCCGTCATCGAGGGTCAGCCGAAGCGCGTACAGCGTGCCGGAGAGGCCGGGACCATCGTCCAGTCCGGTGCGCGTCTGCGGCTCGAGGAAATGATGGCGTCCGCGTTCGGGTGGGGTTTTCGCGAGCACAGCGCCGGCCCGGACCCACGCCGAAGCGGTGGCGACCCCTTCCGCGCTCGGGCGATAGCCGCCGGCGGAATCGAGAGCGTGCAGCCGATTCTTCAACTCCCGCGCCACATCCGCGTCGAGGGTGTTCGCGTCCAGGCGCAAAGGTTCCAGGCTGCCCAGTGGCCGGCCAAGCTCATGCGCAAGCGTGGCGTGAAGCTTAGACGCCTCCAGGGCCCGCTCGGTCAATCCCGCGTGCGTGGTCGCCGGATCCCAGGCCAGCGCTCCTTGCGACGGTAAAACCCCGACCGCGACGAGCACGACCAGCGCGAGCAGGCATCGCAACTTCATGGCTCGCCCTTTGTCTCTGCCGGAGTCTCCCTGGATTGAGGAGAGGTGTCCGTCTTCTTCTGGGCCGGATTGGCTTGGCGCAATTCGCCCACGTGGCTTTCCACCAATTTGGCCAGGCGGAGCACCATGCCAGGCTCGGTGCACTGGGACGTGCCGCAGCTTATTTGGACGACCAGCCCCTTCTCCCGCAGGAGAAAGGCCAAGCCCAGAACGTCGCCGCCGCGCGCGCGAAGCGACCGATCGCCGATCTCCTCAGTGGTGTGCGCGGCAGGCAATTCCGTTGCCAGCCTCGTGAACTGCGCTTCGGCTGCCGCGGGTCCAAGGGCCCACACGCGCAGGCCGACGTCGAATGCCTCGGACTTGCCCTTGGCCTTGAAGTGCCGACTGTCATAGACATCGCTGCGAACGCGGTCGGTCATTCTTCCGACTTCGAGCTCGCCCGCGAACCCGGTGACGCCACGAACCTCCTCCACCGACAACAGGGGCGAGGCGTCGAGCATCTGTTCGCCCGCGGCGACTGTCTTCGCCTCTTGGGGTTCCGCGATGTGGGGGGCGGCCAGTCCCTCGTATTCGAGACTCGCGGGCTGGGCTTCCCACCCCGCCGCCTTGGCAATGGCCTGCCCACCGCCAAGGAAGGCGAGGTGACGGCGATGCTCCATGGTGGGTTGCCATCTTTCGAGCCGGACCTTGTTCGCGTGCTGGCTGAAGTCGTGGCGAGCTTCGTTGCTGCCGAACTTGAAGTCACTGCGATACGCGACATAGCCGCGTCGGTAGACGATAAGCGTGAACCGCCGCAAACGCATCGTTTCACCCGTGGGAAGATCATCGGGACGCGGAATCTCGTAGCGCCCGTCCGCGCTGGTCTCCAGACTGCGCTCGCGCGTACCCGCCGGGCCGACCATGCCGATGCCTCGCTCGAATGCCCACGAGCCGGTCACCGTCGCCGACGCAATCGGACGGAGGGTCTCGGCGTCGACAACGGTGCCATCGAAGGGTCCGAGCAGAATCGCCAGGCTGCAACGTGTCCGGGCGAACCGTGAACGGTGCATTCTCCACCAAGGGACCACAAGACGCGAGCGCCAGCACAACCAGCGCGAACGCAGCGTCCATCACCCATTCATGGGTACGGCGTCCATCGGCAACCCGCCTCGGCGCTGACCGCCGCGCGAAATTGACGCTCTCCGAAATCGCTGGTAAGTATAGAGACACTGTGAATGACCGGGCAACCGATCCCGGAAAGACGGTGATGCTGCCGCCAGACTTTTAGTAGAGGATGGACCGCCTTGCAATGCTTCTTGGGTCTATGCCCAATCTTTCCCCTTCTCGTCCCCGGCCAGGCAAACTTGCGATAGCCTCCAACCCTGATTCAAGATGTTGACCTGCTTTCAGTGCGGTAGCGTGGTCGCGGACGGTTCAGCCTTCTGCCAGCGTTGCGGCGCACCCATCGCCGATGCGTCGGGTGCGGGTTCGGCGCTCATCTGCTCGGGCTGTGGCAACCGCAACCCTCTCGACACCAATTTCTGCTTCGCCTGCGGCAGGAGGCTCGGCCACACCACCCCCATGAGCGCCGACGCGTCGATCGCCCTTGCCGCCGCCGTGGCCGCCCGCCCTTCCCTGTCCACGGCGGGCGGAGCCGGCGGTGCGCGCCTGGTGGCCGTGCGGCGCGACGGTACCGACGGCGAATCCTATGCCATCCTGGGCGAGCAGATCGACATCGGTCGAAGCGAGGGCGATCTGCGCTTCGACGACAAGCACCTGGCCGAAAGGCACGCGCGCATCACCTTCCGGGCCGGCCAATACGTCATCACCCCGCTCGAGAACCGTAACGGCGTCTACGTCCGCATCACGGCCCCCACCGAGCTGGAGGATGGCCACTACATCCTGGTGGGCAAGCAAGTCCTGCGGTTCGAGGCTGTCCCCGATGCCGAGAAGACCCTTCGTCCTGCCGTCGAGCACGGCATGATCCTGTTCGGCACGCCTCTCAAGTCGCCGTGGGGCAGGCTGCGGCAGATCACGGCCGCAGGGACCAGCCGCGACGTCTACCACCTGACGAGGAGCGACCTCATCATCGGACGCGAGCAAGGCGACATCGTGTTTTCCGACGACGAATTCATGTCCCGTCGGCACGCCCTGCTGCAGTTCCGCGGCAACCGCGCCATGATTTCGGATCAAGGAAGCTCGAATGGCACCTACGTCCGTCTGACCGGACAGCACGTGATCGACCCAGGCCAAATGATCCGCCTAGGCGATGAGCTCTTGCGCTTCGAGCCAGGTTAGAGCGAAGCTGGTGTTACTATAGCGCTGCGACGGTGCACCAGGCTGAATGACGGCTAGCGGGATGGAAAGCTCCTCGGATATCAAGATTACCGCTTTCGGCAAGACCGATGTGGGGCTCATCCGCGAACACAACGAGGACAACTTTCTTCTGGCCAACGTCGAGACGGGGCTGCGGACCTCCGCCCCGGACGAGGTCCTCGAGTTCACGCTCGGCCGCAAGGGAGCGATCTTCCTGGTTTGCGACGGAATGGGTGGTGCCGCCGCTGGCGAAGTGGCCTCGACCATGGCCGTCGATTCCATCACGAGCGAGATGGAAGCTCGCGCCCCGACGACGCGCGAGCGCTATGCCCGCAGCCTGCGCCGGGCCATCGAGAACGCGAACGAAAAGATCCACATCCAATCGCGCATCAACCAAAACGAGCGCGGCATGGGCACCACGTGCACCGCCGCGGGACTGGTGGACCGAACCCTTCTCATCGGTCAGATCGGCGACTCGCGCTGCTATGTGTTGCGCGCGGGGAAGCTTGTTCAGGTCACCAAGGACCAATCCCTGGCCTGGCAGCTGATCGAGGCTGGCGCGATGACGGTGGAGGAAGCCAAGAGCTTCGAGCATGCAAACATCATCCTGCAAGCCCTGGGCGTGCAGGAGAAGGTCGATGTGGTCTTGTCTCATGTCCTGCTTTGTCGCGGCGACGTGGTTCTACTCTCTTCGGACGGGTTGCACGGTCCGGTCGCCGATGAAGAGATGCGAGACATCCTCCTCGGCGAGCCCGATCCCAAGAAGGCCTGTGAGGTCCTCATCGGCAAAGCCCTGGAACGTGAAGGGCCCGACAACATCAGCGTGGTCATCGCCCGCGTCGAAGGCGATGCCTTGCCCGAGCCGGATGCGAACGCCGAGCTCGGGTTTGCCATGTTCGATCCGGGTGAGGATCCGGACGACCCCGAGCCGCCCAAACGCATCCCGCACCACCCGATAGAAAAGATTACCGAGGAGGTTCCGGTCCACCTCGACGCCATCGAAGCCACCAGCCCCGGCGCTCTGCCGACGACCCTTGTCAGCCCCACCGCGTCGACCCCCTCGACCAACACCGAGGTCCGGCCGGCCGAGGAGTCCAGCTCGCGTCCCCTTCTCACCTTCGTGCTGGTGACCCTTCTCGCCGCCCTCGGCGGTGCCATCTTCTTGGCCTTCCAACAATCGAGCCCACCCGACTTGCCCTCCGTTCCCACCCACGCGGCGGGGGAGACGGCGAACCGTGTGCCCGCGCCAGGAATTCCAAGCTCAGACTCGTCCCCCAATCCGCGCTAACCCATGGCAGCCCCCCTCACCTGTCCAAGATGCAAGTCCACCGCGGACACAGAGGCCCACTTCTGCGGCGTGTGTGGCACCGCCCTGCCCGAAGCTGCGCCGCCGCCGGGAAAACCGCGCCATCTCGACGAGCTCTTGGACCGGGTTTCCGGAATGCCCAAAGCGGTGCCGCATGCAAGTCCGGCGATGGGGGTACCCATTGCAGTGGCCTCCGCCCGCTCGGGAGCCGTCAGCGGGCCCGCGCCGTCTCCGCTTTCGCGCGAGCCCGTCGCGGTTTCCCTCGACAGCCTGGTGGGACGCACGCTGAACAATCGCTACTTCGTCAAGCGCAAGATCGGTGAAGGCGGTTTCGGAGCGGTGTTCGAAGGCATGCAGGTTGCCACCGAAAGGCCGGTCGCCCTGAAGATCCTCCACCCGCAAAGCGTGTCCGATCCGACCGTGGTGGCCCGCTTCCGCCGCGAGGCCGAGGCCTGTTCCAAGCTACGCAATCCGCACACGGTCATCATCTACGACTTCGATCAGACCGAAGACGGGGTGCTCTACCTGGCCATGGAGCTGGTGCGCGGCCAGAGCTTGCAGGACATCCAACGTGCGTCGGGCGTCATCCCCGTCGATCGCTGCCTGAGAATTCTCGACCAGGTCGCCGAAGCCCTGGGCGAAGCCCACACCAAGGGCATCGTCCACCGCGACATGAAGCCCGAGAACATCATGGTCGAGATTCGCGAGGGCGAGGATTTCGTCAAGGTGCTCGATTTCGGCATCGCCAAGATCAAGTCCGGCGATGGCGCCAAGGACGCCCCCGCGCTGACCGCCATCGGCCAGACCGTGGGAACCCTCGAGTTCATGTCGCCCGAGCAACTGCGCGGCAAGCCGCTCGACGGACGCTCGGATATCTATGCCCTGGGCATGGTGGCCTACGAAATGCTGACCGGCGAGCTGCCCTTCAAGAAGTCGAAGAGCACGACCGAAATCATCCAGTTTCACCTGCAGACGCCGCCCCCGCCGCCCTCGTCGCTCAAGCCGGAGGCGGAGATCCCGCTGGTCGTCGACGAGTTGGTGCAGAAGATGTGCGCCAAGTCGCGCGACGATCGCCATGCGGGTACCGACGAGCTTCGTCAGCACATCGACGAGAGCTTCGGCGCGATGGACACACGGGCCACGCGCAACAAATTCCGGCGGATGGCCATCGCCATCGGCGCCATCGTGGTGGTCGTCGGGATCGTGATCTACTTGCTCAGTCGCTGATGGCCAAGCAAAGAGGCCGCGGTGGCCAGCAGCAGCACGCCCACCACGATGGCCAGCGAAAGCAAGACCGGGACGGTCACGAAGGGCTCGAGAATGATCTTCGCGCCGATGAAGGCCAACACGGCGGCGATGCCATAGTTCAGGTAGGCGAGCTTCCGGGCCAGGCCCGAAACCAGGAAGAACAGCGAGCGCAAGCCGAGGATGGCGAACACGTTCGAGGTCAGCACGATGAACACGTCGGTGGTCACCCCGAAAATGGCAGGGATGGAATCCACGGCAAAGGTGACGTCCACGGCCTCGATCACGATCAGCACCGCCAGCAACGGCGTGGCCAGCAGCCTGCCTTGCCGTCGCACGGTGAAGCGTGGGCCGGTTTCATCGTCGGCCACGGGGACGAGACGCCGAAACAGACGCAACACCGGGTTGCGCGACGGATCCACCTCGGATTCCTTTTGAAAGACGAGCTTGAACGCCGCGACCAAGAGGAAGGCCCCCAGGAGATACAGAATCCAGCGAAAGCGATGGATCGCGGCGGCGCCCACCGAGATGAATGCGCCCCGGGTCAACACGGCGCCCAAGATGCCCCAGAAGAGAATCCTGTGCTGGTAGGCCCGAGGCACGCGAAAGTAGGAGAAGATCAGGATGAAGACGAAGAGGTTGTCCGTCGAGAGGGCCAGCTCGAGCAGATAGCCCTGGGTGAATTCGAGCCCTTTCGCCGTTCCGAACCGCAGGAAGACGTAGGCAGCGAAGGCACCCGCCAGCAGGCCCCAAATCCCGACCCAAACGCAGGCCTCGCGCATGCCAAGCTCGCGAGCCTGGCGGTGGAACAGCCCCAGGTCCAAAGCCAGTGCGAGCACAACGACGAGCGCAAAGATTCCCCAAGCCAGAGGCGTTCCGCCTGAGCTCATCAGCGCTGATCTCTCGCCGACTCGGCCGGCAAGACCACACGCGCTCTCATCGGCGCCGAAGTCGTGGTTTGCTTCGCCGGCGGGGGAAGGTTGAACGCATTCGCCATGCAGCTCGCGATCGATCCGGTTCGCTGCCTCAAGTAGATGATACCGGCCAATGCCGCAAGCAGCAGCAGGATCCGAGAGAAGGTGTGTTTGGGAAGGGTGGAAAGAAGCCCCCGACGAGGGATTTCGTTCTCGACATTGCGGTTGGCGCCATCGTCGTCATCATCATCGGGAACCATGTTCAAGACACGCTCCTCATCAAGTGCCGCAGACGCAATCGAATCTTGCGCTGGCCGCGAAACTCGTCAAGCTCCGCCGTTCCGATGACATCCAGTCGGGCGCCCTGCCCCGGATCCTTGTCGGCCATGCCGAAGGCGATGGCCTCGCTGACCGAGGCGCCATGGGTCAAGGTGAGCTGAAGGTGTGACGTTCCAACCACCCGCGTGCTTCGGGCGACGACGCCCGGGACCACGATGAGCGGCTCGCCGTTCGCGTTTCCGAAAGGCGCGAGCCGGTCCAACTCCTCGATTTGAATCGTGTCCAGCTCGGACAAGGTCGCGATGGCATCGACCTCCACGGTGTCTTCCGTCGGCGTCGACGCAAAATGGGCGCACGCGGCGGTCACGAATGCGGCACGAAAATCGGCCAGGTTCTCCCATGGCAAGCCGACACCGGCGGCCATGGAATGACCGCCGAAAGCCGAAAGATGCTCCCGACATTGGGACAGCGCCTGGTACAGGTCGAAGCCGCCCAGGGTACGCGCGGACCCCCTGCCTTGCCCCTTGTCGAATCCGATGATGACGACGGGCCTGCGATACTTCTCGACCAGCTTCGCCGCCACGACGCCTACCACGCCCTGGTGCCATCCTTCCGCCCCCAGGACCAACGCTGCATCGCCGCCGCGCTGCTCGGCCTGCGCGACCGCTTCCCCCCAGATTCGCTCCTGGATGCGTTGGCGCTCGCGGTTCAGGTCGTCGAGGTTGGTCGCCAGTCGCGTTGCCTCGGCCTTGTCGCTGGCCAAAAGCAGGTCGAGCGCGAGCTGCGAATCGCCGAGACGGCCGGCGGCGTTGAGCCGCGGTGCCAGCCGGAAACTGATGTCGGCGGTGTCGAGCTCGGCGGACGAAATACCCGCGATGCCGGCGAGCGCGGCGATGCCCGGCCGTCGCAGCGCCGAGAAGCTCGCGCAAGCCGGCCGACACCAGAATTCGATTCTCGTCCACGAGCGGAACCAAATCGGCAATCGTGCCCAGGGCGACCAAGTCCAGCCAAGCGCGCGGGTCGAGGCTGTCGCCCCGACTGTCCCCCTCGGCGCGCAGTCGCGACCGCACCGCCGCCGCGAGGTAGAATGCCACGCCGCAAGAGGCGAGGCCCTTGAAGGCGAAGGTGTCGTCCTGTCGATGGGAATTGAGCAACGCATAGGCAGCGCTCTCGCCGGTCGGCACGTGATGGTGGTCGATGACGATGACGTCGACGCCGCGGCTGCGACAGAAGGCCAGCGAATCGTGGTCGCTCGTTCCACAGTCACCGGTCAGGACCAGGGTGCAACCTCGCTCGACGAAAGACGTGGCATCGCCCAGGGAGAAGCCATAACCCGAGGCACGCCTGGCCATTCGGGTCGCCACCTGCAGGCCGAGGGAGCACAGCAACTGGTTGAGAATGGCCGCGCTGGTGATGCCATCCACATCGTAGTCGCCGAACACGGCGACCTTTTCGTTGTCACGTACAGCGCGCGCGATACGATCCAGGGCGCGATCCAGATCCGCCATGCCAAGCGGGGGCCGCAGCTCCGCAAGCCGCGGTGACAGAAAGCGCGAGGCACGTTCGCTGGTCGAGAATCCGCGCGCGGCGAGGATACGGGCGGTCAGCCCGCGCATCCCAAGGCCGACCACGAGTCCTCTCGCGCTGTCCTCGTCGGCCGGTCTGAGACGCCAAGCAACGGCCATGGCCGGCCCGGTCTAGGTCGTCTCGACGGGTTCTTCTTCGTCGCGTCGGACCGGCTTGCGCACGTTGCGCTCGGGGCGTGAGGACTGTCGTTTCTGCATGGCCACGTACTTCTCGTTGAGCCAGATGAGGATCGGGCTGGCGATGAAGATCGACGAGTAGGTGCCGACGATCACGCCGACGTTCATGGCGAAGGCGAAGTCGCGAATGACGCCGGTGCCGAAGACGTTCATGGCCAGGGTTACGAAAAAGACCGTGGCGCTGGTCAGGATGGTGCGCGACAGGGTCTCGTTGATGGCATGGTTCACGACCTTGTCGAACTTCCTGTCGCGGTACTTGGCCGCGTTCTCGCGAATACGGTCGAAAACCACGATGGTGTCGTTCATCGAGAAGCCGATGATGGTCAAGATCGCGGCCAGCGTGGTAAGCGAGAATTCCTTGTAGGTGACGGCAAAAGCGCCCACGGTGATGACCGCGTCGTGCAACAAGGCCACGATGGTACCTGGGCCGTAGCGGAAGTCGAAACGAAAGGCCACGTAGATGACGATGAGGAGGATGGCGCCGAGCAAGGCGCGCACGCCGTCGACCTGAAGCTGCTTGCCGGCCTTGGCGCCGACGGACGAGACCTGCGGGATGGCCTTCACCGTCCCCGCGCCCAGCTTGGCGTCCAGGGCCTTGCGTACCACCCGGTCCATGCCGATGAGGGTAACCTCATAAGTGTGGTCCTCGGGTGGACCGAAGGCCTGAATCTGGGTCGATTCGGTTCCCGTTGCGCCTAGCGCTGCGGTGATGGCGTTGGGCTCGACGTTCTTGTCGAAGCGCAGGTAGATCTTGTCTCCACCCTCCGAGGATTCGAGCTTGTGGAGGCTGGCATCGCCGACATGGGCGAGGGCAACCTCGATTTTCTTGGCCTGCTCCGCCGACATGATCGAGACGGCACCAAGTCGAATCATGAAGGCCGTCGTCGCGGTGCCGCCGTACTTCACCACGTCGGCGTTTTCCAACCCCGCCGCGTTCAAGGCATCACGCACCTGCGATGCGTCCACGGGCTTGCTGAACTCGACCACCAGCTCGGTGCCGCCCTTGAAATCCACACCCCAGTTCAGCATGTGGCCGCGGTCCTTGATGAGGTACGCGTTGACCGGCAACATGACGAAGGTCAGGAGGACAAGGAAGATCGACGTCCCAATCCAGTATTTCTGGTTGCCGATGAAGTCGATGTCGGTGCCCGACTTGATGACTTCAAAGAATTTCTGTTGCTCCGCCATCGGTATCTCTCCTGCCTGCTAGATTGAAAGCGTGGCCTTGACCGTCCCGCGGCGGTTCACCAGAAGCTGGAACATCCAGTGCGAGATCCACACCGAGGTGAGCAGGTTGGTGACGATGCCGACGAGCAAGGTCACGGCGAACCCGCGGATGGGCCCGGAACCATACGAGTAGAGCACGATGCCGGCCACGAAGTTGGTGACGTGGGCGTCGAACACGGTCCAGAAGGCGCGCTGGAAGCCCGCGTCCACCGCTGTGCGCGGCGATTTGCCCATACGCAGCTCCTCTCGTATGCGCTCGTAGATGATGATGTTGGAATCCACCGCCATACCAATCGTGAGCACCAAGCCCGCGATACCGGGTAGGGTCAACGAGGCCTCGAAGGCGGCCAAGATCGCCATCATGAAGAGCATGTTGAGCGTCATCGCGAGGTTGGCGATGAGGCCGGCCACCCGGTAATAGATGAGCATGAAGAGGACGACGGCCAGTGCGCCGATGCCCATGGAGAACTCGGCCTTGTCGATGGCGTCCTGGCCCATGGTCGCGCCGACCTGGGTCTCGAAGACCTTCTTGAGCGGCGCCGGCAACGCACCCGAACGCAGCACCCCGACCAGATCCTTGACCTCTTGCTGGAGCTTGGCCGGATCGCCGTAGCCCCCCATCGTGATTCGGCCGCGTTCGCCGATCTTCGACTCGATGACCGGCGCGCTCGTGATCTTGTCGTCGAGAACGACGGCCATCTTGCGCCCCACGTTCTCGCCCGTCAGCTTCTCCATCAAGTTGGCGCCCTGACGATTCATGGTGAAGGCGACCTCGGGTCGCCCCATCTCGTCCCAGCTCTCGTCGGCGTTGGCCAGGTACTCGCCCGTGACGCCAGCGCGCTTCTTGAGCAGATAGGTGCGGTAGTATCTGTCCGGCGTCCCTTCGCTGACCTCGCGCGGGCTCATCAGCTCGAGCGCGATTTCGCGATCGTTCGGGATCGCCAGATCACCCGAGAGGCCGGCGATGAACTTCGTCAGGACGTCTTTGTCCTTTTCCTTCACGCGCAGGTAGAGATCCTCGTGCTGTGCACCCGAGTGTTTCTCCGTCCAGGACTCGGGAACGACTTTGATCGGACTGTCCTTGGGCACGGACGCCGCGACCTTCTTCATGTACTCGGAGCCGTCGTCCACGATCTTGAACTCGAGCTGGGCGGTGCGACCGATGATGCCCTTGATTCGCTCGAAGTCCTGGGCCTTGGCACCGGGCAACTCGACCACGATGTCGGTGCCCTTCTTGATGATGGTGGGCTCGGCCACGCCGAAGGCATCCACGCGACCCCGGATGGTCTCGATGGCCTGGCGTAGCGCCATCTCCTCGACTTCGGCCACGCGGTCCGAATCGTACTTCAGCTTCACCGTGCCCGTGGCCGGGTCGCGGCTCACGACATCCAAGTCGCGGCGGTAAGGTTTGAGAAGCTCGTCGTCGAGCTTGGACATTTCACCCGGCACCTTGAAGGTGACGGTGATGTCGTCGCGCCCGCTGCGCACGATGGTGAAATCGGCGCCCTTCTTCTTGAGCGCGTCGTCCACCTCGTTGGCCAGGCGGTCGACCTTGCTCGCGACCGCCTTCTCGATGTTCACCTCGTAGACGAGGTGCAAACCGCCCTTGAGGTCCAAGCCCAGCTGGATCTTCTTCTTGAAGTACTTTTGAATGAAGGCGGGCTGCTTGTCCTCGGGCACCACGGTGGGCACCAGATAAAGCACTGCCAGCACGATTGCCGCGAAATATAGCGCGGCCTTCCACCACCACGATCGTTCCATCGAGTGTTCCTTGTAAGGCTACGAGGCCTTGGCCTCAGTCTTGGGTGGCTCCGTTGAGGTCTTGAGCCGCCCGGTCACAGCACTGCGCTGAATCCTGATGCGCACGCCCTCCTGCACCTGGAGCGTGATCTCGGTATCCTTGATTCCGGAGATACGGCCGATCATGCCGCCGGTGGTGACAACCTCGTCGCCTTTTTTCAGCTCGGCAAGCATCTTCTGCGTCTCCTTGGCCCGCTTGGACTGGGGCCGGATGACCAGGAGGTACATAACGCCGAAGATGAGCAGCATGGGAACGAGCATCTGTGAGAGCCCGCCCGTCCCGGACGGCTGTCCCTGGGACGTGGATGCTGCCTGAGCCATTGAACATAGAAATTGAGTCACGAGGGCAAACGCTTACCAGAGGGGGGATCTCGGGTCAAGCAAGGATGCTGCTACGCCTCGTCATCGGCGAAGGCCAGGACGTCGCGAATCCTTGACGCGCCAAGTATCAACATCACCAAGCGATCGAAGCCAAGGGCGATTCCGCAGGTGGAAGGCATGTGACCAAGCGCCGTCAGCAGTTTCTCGTCGATGGGGTAGACGCCCCTGCCCCGCTGGCGCCGCAGCTCGGCTTCCTCGACGAACCGGGAACGCTGCTCGACCGCATCCGTCAATTCGCCGAACGCGTTGGCCAACTCCACCCCGCCAGCGTAGAGCTCGAAACGCTCGACCGTGAGAGGATCGTCGGGTTTGCGCCGCGCCAGCGCACCGAGCGGCACGGGCCAGTCGAGGACGAAGGTCGGCCGCAGACATCCCAGACGCGCTTCGATTCGGTCCAGGAATATTTGATAGAACGCGTCGTCCCAGGCAGCGGCCGGCCCGACCTTGCAGCCAGCGCGCGTGGCGACAGCGCGCATGTCGGCCTCGCTTTCGTCGCCGCGAAGGTCCACGCCAGCATGGCGCCGAAACAACTCTCGAACCGTGGTCCGCTCGAACATTCCATCCAGCGCCAGGACCTCGGCGCCGTACGGGCTTCGGCGGTTGTCCGGCACGGAGGCCCTCGGCCACGTGCCCACCGCGTGAGCGGCGACTTCGACGATGGCTTCGCAGTCGCGCATCAGCTCGACCATGGTGCCACCAGCACGGTACCACTCGATCATGGTGAACTCCGGCTGGTGAAAAGGCCCGACTTCCTCGGCACGAAAGCAGCGGCAGAACTGCACGATGCGCCCAAGCCCGCCCGCCACCAACCGTTTCATGTGGTATTCGGGCGACGTGATGAGATGCCGTCCGCCACCCGCCGGAATCGCCTCCAGGTGCAGCTCCTGCCCCGGCGACAGCACACGCGCCGGCGTCTCCACCTCCAGGAAACCCTGCGCCTCGAAGTAGCCCCGCACCGCCCGCATGATCGCGGCCCGCGCGACGAGCGCCGGCCTCCGCGTCGCAAGTCGATCGCGTTCATCCACGTTCCACCTCCCCCATGCCTGGACGGGCGGGTTTGAAACCCGCCCCTACACGAACCCTTCGGCGCTCTCTAGGCACGTCCGACGCGCTTGAGGTACTCGCCCGAGCGCGTGTCGATCTTGATGGTGTCGCCCTCGTTGATGAACAACGGCACATTGATCGAAGCACCCGTGCTGATCTTCGCGGGCTTGGTGACCCCCGTGGCCGTGTCGCCGCGGAACCCGGGCTCGGTCGCCAGCACCTTCTGCTCGATGAAGTTGGGCAACGTCACGCCGACGGCGCGCTCGTTGAAGAACAACACCTCGACGACGATCTGTTCGGGCATGAAGCGCGCGTCGTCGCCAATGGTCTCGTCGGGGATGTGAACCTGGTCGTAGGTGCTTGTGTCCATGAACACGAACGAGTCGCCTTCCTTGTACAGATACTGCATCGACTTGGTCTCGACATTGGCCGGCTCGAGCTTCTCACCCGACCGCAGGTTGCGTTCGATCACGCCGCCCGTGAGCAGGTTCTTGAGCTTGGTGCGCGTGAAGGCCGCGCCCTTGCCAGGCTTGATGAATTGGAACTCGACCACCGTGAACGGATTGCCGTCCAGCATGACCTTGAGCCCCTTGCGGATGTCGGATGTGTCGTACGAAGCCATTGGATGGGCGGATTTAGCCTGCCCAGGCTCACAGGTCAACCCTATTGCAATGGGAACCCTCAAAGGGTTCCCAAACCCTCCCGCGCTATGGCGTCGCCGGGCAAAGCCCGGCTACGCCTACGCGAGCAATGGGAACCCTCAAAGGGTTCCCAAACCCTCCCGCGCTATGGCGTCGCCGGGCAAAGCCCGGCTACGCCTACGCGAGCAATGGGAACCCCTCAAAGGGTTCCCAAACCCTCCCGCGCTATGGCGTCGCCGGGCAAAGCCCGGCTACGCCTACGCGAGCAATGGGAACCCCTCAAAGGGTTCCCAAACCCTCCCGCGCTATGGCGTCGCCGGGCAAAGCCCGGCTACGCCTACGCGAGCAATGGGAACCCTCAAACCCTAATCCCGCGATAGCCGCAGAAGGTCGTGGCCGTGGCCGTGGCCGTGGCCGGTTGTAACTGCCGTTGGCCACGACGGCGAAGACGCCTTACAGCCACGGTAAACCGTCTACATCCACGACCACCCGTCATCCCGACACTTCACTGCGGCATGACGGCAGCGAATCATGCGTCGTCTACATCTCGGGCAAGGGGCATTTGGCGTTGTGCGCATGCACATTGCGCAGTCCGGCCTTGTTGGGTTGCACCCCACGCCCCGCATGCTTGACCGCATCCAAGTACGCCAGCGCGGCCTGACAAGCGGCACCGTGCCAGGACAATGCCTTGTCCAGCCTCCGCACCGCCAATTTGAAGTCTTTGTCACGCGCGGCCAAGAGGCCCAGCACGTAGGAAAACACAGGGCTGCCCTTTTCCACGCGTTTCTCCATCGCCGTCAGCTCTGGTTTGGAAGGTTCGCCCTCTCGAGCCAGGACGGCATAGGCGCGCACATCCCCGTCGATGTCCTGGATTCCCGGAGGAAGCGCCTTGAGCGCGGTGGCCAATCCGGCAGCTCCGGCCCGCGCATAGGCGGCCCTCAGCGCCACCACATCGCGCTCGGGCCCTGCCGGACGTTCCAGGACACGCGAGAGCTGCGGTGCTTCGCCCCGGCTCAGTCGAATGGACAAGTCCGCCCATTGCAGGGGCACATTGGCGGGGGCGGCGACTTTGCGCGCCCGATCGAGGACCTCTTCGGCCAGGTCGGTCTCGCCGAGCAGCGAAAGCAGGAGGGAAGCCGTGCCGAGCACCTGGGCATCCTCGGAGGTCTGCGCTATCGCCTTGGCTTTGCGGAGGGCCCCGGCACGATCGCCTTCGATGCGTGCCTGCAAGGCTGATTCGACCGCGCAGGCCGAGCGAATGCTGCGCGAAATCTTCGCGTCGCTTCGGCAGGCCTTTTCCAAGCTCTTCACCCAGTCGGGTTCGCCCAAGGCGCACTGGGCCTCCGCGAGCAAGAGCAGTGCCTTCGAATTGTCCTGGTTCCGCTCGAGCAAGGTCACCATCGCTCGACGGGCGGCCACGGGATCGCCACCATCGAGCCGAGAGGTCGCCCAATCCACGACCACCGGGGCCAACTCGGGGGCGAGCCCCATGGCCCGGTCCAGATCCCGCGCGGTGCCCTCGACATCTCCGGCCAACGTGCGAACGCGAGCCGAAGCCAGCAGTGCAAAGGCGCCAGGGTCCGGTGCCGTAAGCGCGACCGCCGTATCGGCAAGCTTCCCCGCGGCCGCACGATCACCCGCCGCAAGCGCAAGCAGTGAACGAGCGCTGGCGATGAGAGCGGCTCTATCCTTGTTCGTCTCGGGGGACATCTCGGCGCGGCGAAGGGCGTCTTCGGCGTCTTTCTTGGCCTCGATCCCGTAGTCGTCCATCAGGAAAGCATTGAGAAGACCCAGGCGCGCCAGGGAGTCGGCATCGGCCACGCCGCTCTCGAGTGCCATCCGTGCCACATCGCGAGCCCGCAGGAGGTGTTCGACCGTTCCCGAGGCGAGAGAACGGTCCAGCTCTTCGCGAGGGCTCGGACGCGCAGGCGTGGTCCGGCCGTATTGCTTGTAGGCCGCCGCCGCGCCTGCAGCCAGGGCCGCGCACAACAGCAGCGCAAAGATCGCCCACCCTGCGCGCGACCTCGGCACTGGATTCGCCGACGCCGGAGCAGAAACCGCTTGCACGGGTAAGCTCGCCGGTAGGGAAAGCGGTGCCTTCGGCGCCAAGAGGTGTCCCACCGGTTCGGATACGACGGGAGCATGCGCGCCAGCTGGCTTTGCGGGCGGCTTGACTTGAGCCGTGGTCTGCATGGCCAACCGGTTCTGCTTGGTCTCGGCATCGGACGGAACATCGTCGAGGGCTGTCGGAATCTCCCGCGTCCGTTGGGCGTCGAGCTCTTCTGCATAGTCGAGAAGCGGGCGCGCACGGCGCTCATCGCCTCGTTTGCTCAGCACCAGCGCCAAAACCCGAAATGCCTCCGCGCACTCGGGCTGCGCCTGGCAGATCTTGAGAAGGACCCGCTGCGCGGTGTCCAGGTGCCCCTGTACGAGGAGAGTCCGCCCCAGTTCGACTTCCTCGGCGATGTCGGCGTTCGCGGCGATCAACGCGACCATAGTACCCGCTTGCACGTCGTCCGTCGACTGACAAGCATGCAAGCCCGCCTGCCTACGCCTGCCAATTCCGGGAGAATCAAGGCTAAGCGCGCCGGCGCTACTGGCACTTGAGAAACTGCGTCCCCGTATCGACGTTCTGCCCCTGCGTGCTGCCCGCGGTCACCGTGATCTTGCGCCCCGCAATGTCGGTCAAATCGCAGCTCGCGCCGGGGATATTTCCACCAAAGTGCCAGGCGCCGTAGCTCGTGCGCGAGCCAGTCTGGCCGCCACACGTCACGGCCTGAATGGGCAGGATCACGTTCTCGATGTACATCTCGTTGTTGTTGCCGGGCTTGAGGCGAACCACGACATTGCCTTTGACCGGACAGGGGACGAACTTCCATGCAGCCTGGTTCTTGAGTGAGGGGTCGCCCTTGACGCCAGCCGCGCCAGCGGCGGCCGAGCTCAGATCCAGGTGACCCTTGGGATTGTTCGCGCACGGTTGATTGTTGCTGGCTGCATCGTAGGGGCATTCGTCGACGATGGTGATGATGGCGCTGCCGATCTGCACGCAGGCTCCGCACCGGCTGCTGGTGTCGAAGTTGCTTGGGCTCTGGCCTGGTATGGCCGCGTAGTTCGACCCGACTGCGATGTTGGTGATGTTGTTGGTGCTGCCCGTGTAACCACAAGCAGTGGCCGGGTTGGGAAGGTCATACGTGGTGTAGGTGGGGCTGCTGGGCGCCCAGTCCGAGGGAAACGAACAAGGCGTTGGGGCCGTGCTACCACCCGTGCCGATGGCTCCACCAGTACCGCTGGTTCCCCCGCTGCCGGTCTTGCCGCCCATGCCGCTGGCGCCGCCCATGCCAGTCTTTCCGCCCGATCCTGCCGCGCCGCCGGTTTGCAGCATGCCACCGCCGCCGCTCGACGTGCCTCCACCACCGCTCGCTCCACCGCTGGCCGCGTCCGAACCGCCGCGTGCCAAGGTCGCGTCTTGCGCCGCATCTGCGGAGCTGGCCGCGCCACCGCTGCCGCCGCTCGAACCGCCCACGGCGCTGGTTCCTCCGGAACCGCTCGATCCGCCGGCAGCGCTGCTTCCCCCTGATCCTCCCGTGCTCCCCGCTCCTCCGCTCCCTCCCTGACCGCCATTTGCGCTGCTCTGGCCACCCGCGGATGGCTGACTTCCGGAATCGTCGCTCGACCGGGTCGGCGCGCATCCGAGCAAGATGAAGAATGACAGGTAGATACACGGAGAGCTTCTTCGCATCCAATACCTCTTTGAGACCCGGCAAACGATTAGGGTCAGCGCGGGCGGTGTTCCATCAAATCGGATTGACGACGGCGCGATTGGAAAAAGGCGACAATCCGTGGCGAAAGATGGTGTGATGGTTACGCTTGGCCGTCAAGATTTCCTTCGCTGATCTTATCCTCGTGTTCTAACCTAGCCATGACCCAATTCACCAGGATGGGGAGTCGACGATGATCACCGTGACGGAGCTCTTGGCAGCAAAGCGGCAAAAGACTCCGATCTCCGTACGTTCCAAGTCAACCGTCTTCGACGCTCTGCAGTTGATGAGTGAGACCCAGGTCAGCGCGCTGGCGGTCGTCGATGAGCCGGGCAAGCTGTCCGGCCTGTTCACCGAATGGGATTGTGCGTTCAGGATCACGCTCAGTGGCAAGGCCGCCAAGGAGACCGCGGTGGCTGAAGTCATGACCCCCGCTGAACGCGTGTTCTTCGTTCAGCCCTCGAACTCCGTCGACGAATGCATGGTCCTCATGACCGCGAAGCAGATTCGACATCTGCCGGTCCTCGACCAAGGCAAGTTCGTGGGCCTGGTTTCCATCGGTGACGTCCTGCGCTCGCTCATCGCCGAGAAGGAAGGCATCATCGAGCAGCTCACCGGGTACATCGCGTCAAAGCAGTTGTAGTGACCTTCGGTCGCACGGGTTGACCCGACCCTCCATGCCGAGGTAGGTCAGACTGCCGTGAAGGACTCCACGATGGCATCGCGACAACGACAGGCAAGACAACGAATCCCGACCGTGGTCGCCGCGCTGGTGTCCCTGTCTATGCTCGTCTCGGCAGCTTCGGCTCGCGGTGGCGATCTTCCACCGCCTGCTCAACCGAGCGGGCCGATGCCGGCTCCCGCGTCGGAGCCTTCGGCGCCCCTCCCCACCCTTCTGCCGGCTCCCACTCAGCTACCGCCTGCAAATCCCGCGCTCGACTTGAGCGTGCCCGAGCCCGAGCACCCATCCATGTTCCGGCGTTGGTGGTTCTGGACCGCTGTGGGCGCGGCGGCCGCGGCGACCGTGGCCATCATCGTCGTTTCGAGCCGCGGCCACGCGCCGCCGGCGACCGATCTCGGCAACCAGGAGTTCAAACCGTGACAAGCCGCTCCCGCATTCAGCTCGTGCTTGCGCTCTTGCCTTGGGTGGCTTCCTGCACCGACGACGCCTACGCCGTCGTCTCCGTGCTGACATATTCGGGCAGCGTCGACGGTGTGGCCCAGTTCCGCGTGCACGTGGAAAGCGGCTCCGCGCAAGACACGCTCCTTTACCCGAACCAACCTTCAGAGGCTCTCCACCTCGATACCAGCCATCCCATCACATTCTCGGTCGAATTCAGCGCCTCCCATGTCGGACAAGCGACCTTCGAGGTCGAGCCTCTCGACGGGCATGGCGCTGCCTTGGGCTATGGCAAGTCCGCGATCGCGATCGCCAAGAACAAGGTGGTCGAAGTTTCGGTGCGGGTCGTCCTGGGCGCGCTCAGACCCGAGCACGTTCTCGACGGCGGCACCAGCGTCGATGGAGGCACCAGCCAACTTTCCTGCGATCCCTACGCGCCCGCATCGGCCTGCGGGGCGGATCAGACCTGTGGCCTTCTGTGCGCCGCGGATCAACCAGCCATCGGGATGTGCTACGCGGCCGGACCAGGCAAGCCGGGCGACGTCTGCGCCAGCAACAACGACTGCGCGCCAGGCTCGCAGTGTTTTACCTTCAGCGCCGCCGGCTGTTCGGTCATGACCTGCCTGCGCTTCTGCGCCAGCGATGCGATGTGCGACGAGCAAGCCGCCTACTGCAACGTCCCCATCCAGTGCGGCAACACCCCACGCTTCGCGGCGTGCTCCAGGCCGTGCGACCCGACGGGAACCGGCACCGCCGGCTGCGCGACGGGGCTGTCGTGCTTCGTCTACACCGGTGAGACCACCGACTGCGCTTGCGCCGGCCAAGGCGACTTGGGCACGTCCTGTACCCAGAATTCCGGCTGCAACGGCGAATCCGGCTGCGCCGGCTGTCGGGCCGGGCTCAGTTGCGTGGTGCCGACCGGCTCTGCGGCGGGCACAAGCGGTGCCTGTCGGCCGATTTGCAGCTTGGCCACGCGGGTTTGCCCCACGGGCACGACCTGTCATGCCTTCGAAGGCTCGACCCAACTCATCTACGGCTTCTGCGAATAGCCAAATTCCCCGCCTCCTCGACGGCCCTACTTCGCGTTCGCCGCGTAGAACGCCTCGGTAGGACTGGCGGGCGAGCCCCACAAGCGCTTCTTCCACACGTTCTCGAAACCGACCTGCAAAGCCAGCACATCGCGCATCTGCCGAAGCGCGATGGGGCGCTTGCCGACGATCTCGGTTTGTTCGCGCGGATCCGCAATCTCATCGTAGAGCTCGATGCGGCCCACGCCCGAGTGGATCAGTCGGTAGCGTCCGGACTTGATCCCGCGGGCCATGGAACCGTTCTGGGTCATGCCGGAGGCGGGCGAGTACGCGACCTCGTCGAGAGCCACGGGCAAGAGCGACTGTCCCTGCATCGAATCCGGCACGGGAATCCCGGCCAGGTCCAGCACGGTCGGCGCCATGTCCATGGCCTCCACGTCGGTTTGGATCACGCGGCCGGCGGGCAAGACGCCGGGGGCGTGGATCATGAAGGGCACGTGCACCAATTCCTGATGGGGTCCCTGCGCATGCCCCACGTCCCCGTGATCCCAGAACTCATCGCCGTGATCGGAGATGACGATGACCACGGACGTGTCGTACAGGCCCGCGGCCTTGAGATCGGCGAGAAAGACACCGAAGGCCGTATCGCTCTGGGTGATTTCGGCATTGTGCAAGGCTTCGAGGTAGGCCTTGTCGGTGTCGTTGACCTTGAGCGTGCCCTTCTTGATTTTGCCAAGTTGAATTCCCGTGAGCACGGGCTTGATGGGGCCGCCGTACGGCTTGTCCCAATACATCTTCAGAAATTCCTTCTTGGGGTTGTAGATGACGTGCGGCTCGATGACCGCCAGGTAGACGAACTGCGGCTTCGCTTTGGCCGGCATGATCCATTTCTTGGCCGTGGCCCACAGGTTGTCCGCACCGTTGGGCAGGTTCTCGCGCACGAAGTTGCGGTTCTCGTCGAAGCCGCGGCCGAAGCCCCACTTGGACGAGATGTAGCCATTCGACGAGAAGAGCCCGGTGCGAAAGCCGGCCTTCTTGAAAATTTCGGGCGCGATGGGGAGCTGAGCGTTGATTTTGGACGTCTGCTCGGTGGCCCGATGCACGTTCGGATAGACCCCGGTCAGCATGGACGCCTGCGACGGCAACGACCACGTGCCTTGCACCTGCGCCCACGCGAAACGGGTGGCGTCCGTGGCAAACGCGTCGTAGTTCGGCGTCAGCACGTTGGTCTTGGGGTTGTAGACGTGGACCTTGTCGGCGCGGAGCGTGTCGCACATCCACACGTAGACATGGTCGAAGGTGTGCTTGGCGGCCAGCGCGGGCACTGCGCCAGGAACGAGCAGGCGCGGCTCCCCCCAGGCGATCCCGCCGCCGTGGGATAGGAGATCGAGCCGCACGGCCTGCCCGGCAAACGCGGACAGATCCCAAGCGCCCTCGCTGAATCGCGCCAGCGCGGGGCCTTCGAAAAGCTCTGTCGGCGCCGCGCCATCACGGGCGACTCGGATCTGCGCCGTCACGCCGGGTTGGGCGGACCCGTAGGCGAGCGCCAGCGTGGCCTTGGCCGGGACCTGCAAGTAGTACGAAAGGCGCGATGCCTCGGGAATCGACAGCCCGACCTTCTTGACGCCGCCGAGATCGATCGTGATCGGATTGGCCAGGACGCGAGCGGAGCCGGGCGCGCCTCCGGCTGCGGCGGCTTTCGCCGGACCAATCTCGATGCTCTCGATGGCCGCCGCGGCACGTTTGCCGCCCGCGATGGCCGCGGCGTTGCGGAAGGTCAGGCGCACCCGATTTTCCCCCAGGGTCAGCGCCGACGCGGGCAGGGTGACGTCGTAGGTCGCGCGATCCTTGGCGACATCGATGGTGGTGACAGGCTTCTCGTTGGCGAAGACCGAGAGCTTCTGGTTGGCCGCCACCGAGCGCATGAGAAGGGTCATTTGCATATCGGAAAGCGACTTGCCTGCCGCGCCGTCGCCGTCCGCGTCGAGCGGAAAACCGAACGACGCCGAAACTCCGGAAACGTAGGCTACGCGTCTGTCGCCGTCCTTCTGGCCCAGGATCCACGAGCCCTTCCAGCCACCGTCGACGAACTTGTAGAAGTCGACCCCGCCAGCGGGAAGGATCATCCTGCCGCCCAGGTGCAGAATCGCGTGTACACGGTTGAGAACCAGATCGTAGGCCACCCGATGGCCCGAGAGGTCGATCTTGCTTGGCGATGCGGACGCGGCCTGCGCCGTCGAGATCACGCTGCTCGATCCCGGGGACAAGGCCCTGCCCTGCGGCTTTTGGCAGGATAAAGCGAAGCATAGCAGGGCGAGTGGAAGAGCTGCTGAGGGGAGAGACCAGGGCTTCTCGAGTTTTGGTTGACCGCACGAAGCGGAGGTTGCTCGGTCAGCCCGCGGCGGTCAAGAGTGGGCCTCGCTTTTCTTGGCGTCCAGCCCATCTCGCGAGCTAGTCTCCTGTCCCAATTCGATGAGCGAGATCCACACTCCCCGATTCCACGTCCCCGTTGCCGTTTCCACCTTCGCCGGTTTCCTTGGCGCAGGGGTGTTCGACGCCATCCTGGTGCTCGTGCGCGGCCACCATGCACGTCCGTTCGAGGCGCTGGCGCTGTCGACCGGTCTTTACGGAAGCGCCGGGCTGCTGGGTGCCGCGCTGCTTGGTTGGGCGACAGCCACGTTTCTGAGGGCAATCCCTGGCGGCTGGGGTGCCCTGCGCGAAGACGAGGATCTCGACGCGCGTGCCTGCGGGCTGGTTCTGGGTGGCGTTGCCGCTGGCGGAGTCTTGGCGGCGGGTGCAGGCCTCGGCTATGGCAGCTTCGTCTCGGGCATGAACAGCCGCACGCTCGCCACCATCGCCAGCGCCGGGTTGGCCTTGGTCTTCGTCGTGCCTGCGGCCCTCGTGTTCCTGTCCACCTGGCGGCTGGCCGCTCGCCTTGCCCGGCGGACCCTGCCGCGGCCACGGAAGCTCGGCCGGACCGGCCTCCTCGCTCTCCTGCTGTCCGTGGCGGGATTGTTGGCGTTCGTCGCCGCGCTTTCCCGCGCCGACTGGCGCGTGCTCGACCTGGGACCGTTCGGCGCCGCCGCCGTCGCGCTGGTGCTGGGCGTGGCGCACGGGCTCTTCTGGCACGCCTCAGCGCTAGGAAGGCGGTTGCTGCAAAAATCACCCACCCGAATCATCCGGCCGGCCATTGCCTTGGTGGTGATTGGAATGCTGGTAGCCGGGAGCCGCATCCGCGAAACCTCGCCCACCTATGCGGCCATCGACGACGGTGGGCTCGGGCTGAAGCTCGCGCTCCGGATCGCGCGCAGGGCAACCGACCACGATGGCGACGGCTATTCCGCCCTGTTCGGCGGTGGCGATTGCGACGACCATCGCGCCGACGTCTACCCGGGCGCCGAAGACATTCCCGGCGACGGCATCGACCAGAATTGCGAAGGCGGAGACGCTCCGCTCGTCGCCGAAAGCAGCCCGGACCAAGAGGATTCCCACTCGGCCGCCGCCACGAAACCGCCCCGCATCAAGTCCGGGAAATTCACGGGCAACATCCTGATTATCGCCATCGATGCCACGCGTGCCGATCGCCTGGGCGTGGCGGGCTATGGTCGACCGCCGGGCCATTCGCTGACGCCCAACCTCGATGCGCTCGCCCGCAGGGGCGCGTACTTTCGCCGGGTCTGGTCGCAGGCGCCCAACACGCCGCGCTCTTTCCCCTCGTTCGTGACGTCGCGCTACCCGTCCGAAATAGCCTGGCAAAAACGCTCGCTCAACTACTCGCCGCTTCTGCCGTCGAATCACACCATCTTCGAGCCCATGGCCAGCGCAGGCTTGCGCCCCATCGGCATCTTTTCGCACTTCTACTTCACCGCCGATCGAGGCATCTCGAAGGGCTTCGCCGAATGGTCCGACGACGGCGCCAAGACCATCGCCGATTCGAACAAGGACATCGCCGCCCCGCGCATCGTTCCGCGCGTGATCGACCGCCTGCGCAAGGCGGCCAAGTCCGGTGAGCGGTTCGTGCTGTGGACACACCTGTTCGAGCCCCATTCGAGCTACATGCCCCACGCCGAGTTCCCCACGACGTTGTCGGGCATTCGGGGGCTGGAAGAGAAGTACGACTACGAGATCGCGTTCGACGATCTGTGGATCGGCAAGATCCTGAGGGTCCTGGACGAGACCAAGTTGGCCGACAACACGGCCATCGTGGTGTTCGGCGATCACGGCGAGGCCTGGGGCGAGCACAAGGTCTACTTCCACGGCCAGAACCTCACCGAGGAAGAGCTGCGCATTCCCCTCATCATCGCGGTCCCGGGCAAGCCTCCGGTCACCTCCGACGAAGAAGTCGGGCTTATCGATGTGGGGCCAACCTTGCTCGACCTCATCGGCGTGACACCGCCCGCGTACCTGCACGGACGCAGCTTGCTACCCATTATAGAGGGCGGCACCCTGCCCCCGCGTCCCATTTTCGCCGAGCTGTTGCCGTCCACCGCCACGCCGGACAACCAGGTCGTCATGGTGGATCGCGGGCGAAAGCTCGTTCACAAGGTCTCGGAACGCCGTTTCGAGCTCTTCGACCTCGCCTCCGACCCCAAGCAGATGAAGAACCTGGCGGACGATCCTGGGCAAAAGGCCGTGCTCGACGCTCTCAAGGCCAAGCTCCTCGCGTTCGAGGAACACCGCCTGTAGGGGGCGGCTTTCAAAACCTTCAAAACCGACGCTACGCCGCCGACGACGCGTTCTTGGACGGCACCCGGTTGATGAGGTTCTTCAGTTCCTGGCCAGGCGTGAACACCACCGTGCACTGGGCCGGGATGGCGATGGGCTCGCCCGTGCTGGGGTTGCGAACCGTACGGGAATTGCGGCGGCGCTTGGTGAAGGTGCCGAAGCCGGGATAGCTGAGCCGGGGCGGATTCGACAAGCTGGGCCGTGCGCGAATGAAGTAGTCTCCGACCTCGGTAAACACGGCGTCGATGATTCGGGCGTAGACCTTCTTGGGCAAGTTGCGGGGGAGATCCTTGCGACTTGCTACCTTGTCGATAAGCTCGGCCTTAGTCATCGTTGTGCCCTTGTCAGCGATGGAAGAACAGCCGCCAAGCGTAGGGGCTCACACCTCCCCTGTCAACGGTCTACCGACGCTGATCTTGTGGCCCCGACGTAGATCCGCGCTACCCACTCTCGAACCATGCGTTACCTCATCAGAGGCACCGTGGCGCAGGGGAGCCGACCGCCCGCCTGAACCGCGCGCGGCTCTCCGAGGCACGCGCGAACGCTCAGATCGCCAGACGCAAGCCCATGGCCAGGCTGGTCAGGACAGGCGAGCTGGCGGTGGTATTGACCTGGGCGAAGATGCGGATGACATCCAGGATGCTGAGTTGGAGCCCCGCGATCTCCCGCACCCTGGCCGAGCTGGGACTGACGTGTCCATCGGCTCGGACGTCCACGGTGCCGAGGTTGCTATAGGGCACGGTCCCCGACGGGGTCTGCACCTGACCGCTCAGACTTGCCTGCGACATGAGGATATGCAAATCGCAACCGCCACCCAGTTGCCAGTCGAAGCCGAGCCCACCGTACACGGTGATGAGGGACAGAAGGCGAAGACTGGTGGTGATCTCGAGCGGAACGCTCCACGTGGTCTGATCCAGGGTGAATTTGAGATTGCCGGCGCTGGTGACCGTGACGGGTGCGCCCTGGGCGACGTCGAACTTCGACGAGATGTTGCTGCTGGTGCTCAGCCCGACGTGCGCGTAGTCGACGCCGCTGGTGATCGCGATGCCACCCCATCGGACGAGCAACTTGGTGGCCGACATGCTGCGCGTGGGTCCGAGGAGGCGGAACTGGCCGTGGAGCCCCCAATTCTGGTAGTCGCCATCGAGCTGGCCCAGGGTGGCGCTGCCCTTGAACCAGTTGGCGAAGATCATCACGGGATCCAGGCCGAAGAGACCGAGCCCAAGCCCGCCCATGAGCGAGAAGTTCGCGCCGCCGCCTTGGATGGGCGGATCGGTGTACGAGCCCGTGGGCTTGTACGCCTTGTCGATGTTGCTCGCCAGACTGAGGGTCGCTCCGACCTCGGCCAGCGTGGCCTCGGAGGCATAGTCGACGCCCAGGCCTTTGCTCGAAAAACTCTGGGCATTCTGGAAGTCGCGAAGAAACGAATTCACGTTGGTCACCTGAAACAGACCATCCACTTTGCTGGTGATGAGGCTGGTCAGCTGGTCCGTGGTCATCCCGAGGCTGCTCGCAAATGCCGCCGCGTCGGGACCAGGGGTGATGGTGATCTGGGCCTGAGCTGGCCGGGCTGCCAGGGCCAGTGGAACGAACAACATGGCTGCGCCGAGGGTGAGTCGCTTCATGGCCTGGTAATCGTAGCACCATCGCGCCGCATAGTCGCGATGGCGCTGCCGGTGCCCTCTTGCTACCGTCCTGCCCGGTTACCGGCCACCCGCCACCCGCCACCCGCCACCCGCCACCCACATTGGGCATCAATGCACACCCTCCTTGAATTCGATTCGCTTGCGATCTTTCTCGGCGGCACGTGCGCGGGGATCATGAACTCCGTCGCGGGCGGGGGCACCCTGGTTTCGTACCCCATCCTGCTATCTAAAAATCCAGATACGCGCCGACGCGTCCTTCGACGATCCACGCGGTCTTCGAGCTGGTGGCCAAGGTGGTGCTGTCGACGAAGTCGCGCTTGCCTGGCAAGGCGGCCACCTCGGCGAAGACACCCATGGAGGGAATGATGCCAATCGAGGGCAAGCCGATGCGCGCTCCCAGGGCGGCGCCATACTGGATATCGCGCTTGGTTCCCCCGCGCTCTAAGAGGTTGTTCACCACGAAGATCACACGCCCGTAGAGCGGAAAGATGGGTGGGACGACGGAAATCATGGGCCGCAGCTCCAGGTCGGTCTTGGTGCCGGCCTTGTTGCCAAAGTCGGTCACGATGCCGAGTTGGAGGCGGAACATGGACAGCACGGGCAGCGAAGGTGCGTACCCTGGTGCGATCTCCAGATTGAGCCGCTCCCACGCGCGTGGGGTGGGCGATGTCTGGTAACCCTGGCCAAGCGAGGCTTCGGCGAGAAATCCCGCGCGCGCCGCGGCGGGGACAAAAAACAGGGTGCTGAGGGTGACGGCCACTAGGAACTTGCGCATGTCGGTCTCCTCTAGGTTCTGCAGTTGGCGAGCCGCTTGGGGAGCCCGCCGGCTTGGCCGGCGGCGCGCCGTCGCGGGCGGGCTTGGGCTGGGGTATTGTGGCCCGAATCCCGGCAAAAAATCTAGCGGACTATTCCTTGGGTTTGGGCTGCGACTTGCGCTTGCTGCGGTTTGCGCGCAGGGCCAGTCGCAGCGGGGCACCTTCGAATCCGTAGATCTGGCGAAGCTGATTCACGAGATAGCGGCGATAGGGATGACCGACCGCCTTGGGCAGGTTGGTGCTGACGAAGAAGGTGGGCGGCCGGATGTCGGCCTGGGTGATGAAGTATAGCTTGAGGTGTTTGCCCGCAGGGCCCGACGGCGGCAGACGGCGAGCCACGATCCCTTCGAAATTCTTGTTCAGCGCGGAGGTCGGAACCCTTCTCGACCATTCCGCGAAGACGCGCGCCGCCACTTCCGGAATTGCGCCGACCCCGCGACCGGTGAAGGCCGACATGGTCAAGAATGGCGCATAGGCCACGAAATCCAGGACTTCGCGCGCGGCCTCGATGCGCTTGTCGGTTTCGGCGCGGCGAACGAGATCCATCTTGTTGAGAATCACGATGGCCGCACGGCCGGATTCCTCGATGAAGCTGGCCAGCTTGGCATCTTCAGCGGTCGCTCCCAGGCCGGCGTCGATGACCAGGGCCACCACATCGGCGCGCGCCAGTTGATCGCGCGCCATCTTGGCCGCCACCGCCTCGGTCTGGGTGTCGATGGCGCGACGGCGGCGCAGGCCCGCGGTGTCGACGAGAACGAATTCCTGCCCACCGACCTGAAAGGGAGTGTCGATGGGGTCGCGGGTCGTGCCGGGCTGGTCGTGCACGAGAACGCGCTCCTCGCCCAGAAGGCGATTGACCAGCGAGGACTTGCCCGCATTGGGCTTGCCCACGAAGGCGAGCCGAATGGGCGCCTCGGCGGTCGACGCCGGCACCGCGCCGGTATCGGGCGAAGCCGCCGCCGCGGATTCGCCGCCCATCGCGGCCACGGCCGCGTCGAGCAACTCGCGGATGCCGCGCCCGTGGCTGGCCGAGACGCCGAGAACGTGCTCGAAACCGAGCGCGTATCCGTCGGCCAGCGCCGAGTCGCGCAGCGAGGAATCCACCTTGTTGACCACGACCAGAACCGGCTTGCCCGTGCGGCGCAGAAGCTGCGCGACCGCCTCGTCGACCGCGGTCACGCCCTCTGCCGCGTCGAGCACCATCGCCAGCACGGTGGCTTCATCCACCGCGCGCAGAGTCTGCGACCGCATGGCAGCCAAAATACCCACCGCATTGGGATCCAAACCGCCGGTATCGACCACGCGAAAGCGCGCCGCGCCCCACGTACACAAGCCATAGCGGCGATCTCGTGTCACGCCGGGCATATCCTCGACCAGGGCCGGCCGACCGCCGACCAGACGATTGAACAGAGACGACTTGCCCACGTTGGGCCGGCCCACGAGGGAGAGCACGGGCAGTCCTTCTGCGAGCATCTCCTCGCGCGAGCCACGCCGTTGCATCAGCCCTTCTCCTCGCCGTAGCCGAGCTCCGCCAACCCCCGCGGCGAAGTCGTCCAGCCCTCCTCGACCCGGACGTTCAGGCGCAGGTGCACAGGCCGGCCGACGAGCTCCGTAATCTCCTTGCGCGCGGCCATGCCCACGTCGCGAATCATCGAGCCACCCTTGCCCACCACGATGGCCTTTTGGCTTTCGCGATCCACGACGATGCTGGCGTCGATCACCACGTCGCCCTTCTCCCGTTCTTGCCAGTTCTCGACCATCACGGCGGTGGCATAGGGCAGCTCTTGCTTCAGGCGCAAAAACAGTTGCTCGCGCACCAACTCGCCGGCGAGAAAGCGCTCGGTCCGATCGGTGAGCACGTCCGGGCCGTAGAGCGGCGCGCCTTCGGGAAGCAGGCGAAGCAGCTCCTTGACCACGCCTTCCAGGCCCTTCTTGCGGGTCGCGCAGGTGGGGACCACCGCCGAGAACTTGCCCGCCCTGCCCCACCACTCGATGAGCGGCAGGATCTGCCCCTTGTCCTTCACCTTGTCGACCTTGTTCAGGCACAGCACGGCCGGCTTTCCCGTCGCGACCAGCCGCTCGAGGATCCACGATTCGGCCTCCGGCAGCTTGGCCGAGGGAGACAGCGCGGAGGCGTTCTCGCGCGCCTCCACGACCATCAGGACCGCGTCCACGCCATCGATCGTCCCCATCGCCTCGCGCACCATGAAGCGGTTGAGCTGGGAGCGCGCCACGTGCACCCCCGGCGTGTCCACGAAGACGATCTGCCCGCCCGCCTCACGGCCCGGTCCACGCGGATCGTCGAGGGCGGTCGTCGCGGTGCCATTCCACACGCCCACGATGCGGTTGCGCGTCGTCTGTGGCTTCGGCGTCACGATGGCGAGCTTCTCGCCCACGATGGCGTTGAGCAGCGTGGACTTGCCCACGTTGGGCTGGCCCAAAATGGCGACGGTCCCGGCCACCTGAAGGGCGCCTGGCTTGGTCGTTTCTGATTTCTGCGTTGGGTCTGACACTGGCGGGCTTGTATAGCACAGGCGATTCTCGCCCCCGCGTCAGATCCTTTCTCTTCTCCCTGCGTTCAACCCATCCAGGAGGTTGCCATGAAGAAGAACATCACCAGGTCATCCATCGCGCTGCCGCGGCTTTCCCGTTTCGCCATTCTCGTCGCTGGGTTGGTTGCCTGCGCGACGCCCGCACGCAATGCCGAAAGCCGTCCACTGCGGGCAAGAATGTCCGGGTACGAGATCCAGGTTCTGGTCGACGGCGCGCCCGCCCCGACCTTTTGGCACGACGGCGAGAGCTATGTCCTGGGCCACACCGGCGAGCGCTACGTGATTCGGGTGCAGAACCACTCCAGCCACCGCATCGAGGCGGTGGTGACGGTCGACGGACGCGACGCCATTGACGGCAAGGCTGGCGATTTCCAGCACAAGCGCGGCTACCTTGTTCCGGCCTGGGGCCAGGTGGACATCGACGGGTGGAGGCTGTCGCAATCACAAGCCGCGGCCTTCCGCTTCTCGTCGGTGGCAGACTCCTATGCCGCGCGCACGGGCAACGCACGGGAGGTCGGCGTGATTGGTTTGGCGGTCTTCCCCGAACGCGTCTACCGTCCACGCCCCTTGCCCGTGGTTCCTCCCTGCTGTTTCGACGGTTACCGCGACGGCGAGCTCGGCTACCGGGGAGAGCCGAGCGAGAGCAAGCGCAGCGCCCAGGCGCCGGCACCAGCGGCCGCGCCGACCGACGGCCTCGCCGAGAGCGGCATTGGCGGCCATGGCTCAGGCGCAGCGAAAGGCAAAGCCGCCGCCTCGGGCTCGGCCGGATACGCCCCCACCCGTCGCGAACGGCCGGGCCTGGGCACCGAGTTCGGCGAAGCGGTTGCGTCGCATATCCAAGAAGTCGAGTTCGTGCGTGCCAATCCGTCCGTGCCGGCGGCGGTCCTAGGCGTTCGCTACAACGACCACGACGGCTTGGTGGCCATGGGCGTGAACGTCGACGGCGTCTACCCCTGGCCGGCCGACGCCGAGCTGCGCCGCACCGCCGATCCCTTCCCGTCTTCCCCGCGTCGCTACGCCGCGCCTCCGGCCGGCTGGCAGCGCTACTAATCTACATGATGGGAACCCTGGGAGGGTTCCCAAACCCTCCCGCGATGCTCCGCTGCCGGCAGAGCCGGCAGGCTCCGCACGCGGCTATTGTCTTGGAAACCCTGGGAGGGTTCCCAAACCCTCCCGCGATGCTCCGCTGCCGGCAGAGCCGGCAGGCTCCGCACGCGGCTATTGTCTTGGGAACCCTCGGAGGGTTCCCAAACCCTCCCGCGATGCTCCGCTGCCGCCAGAGCCGGCAGGCTCCGCACGCGGCTATTGTCTTGGGAACCCTGGGAGGGTTCCCAAACCCTCCCGCGATGCTCCGCTGCCGCCAGAGCCGGCGAAGCGTAGGCTCCGCACGCGTTTCACCGGCAACTCATTGTCCCCGGCCGACAGTCGCCTGTAGACTGTCGGCCAAACCATGACGGACGAGGCTCTCATGGCCCGCTATCAACAAGGCGACGTCGCAGCATTCGCTGAGCTGGTCGCACGCCATGAGCGACGTTTGTGGAGCTTCGTGCGACGATTCGTGGCGGATTCGGCGACGGCAGAGGATCTCCTGCAGGAGATCTTCTTGCGCGTCGTCAGGAGCGCGGCCGAATGGCAGCCCTCGGCCAAGGTCACGACCTGGCTCTACACCATCGCGCGCAACCTCTGCACCGACAACGCCCGGCGCGGCGCCTTTCGCCGGGCCGATTCACTGGATCGAACGCCCGGTGCCACCCGCGACGAGTCCGGCCCCCATCGCATCGACAAAGTGGCGGCGCCCGACGGCAACGCGGAGAAGGCAGCCATGGACCGCGAAATCGCATCCCTGGTCGACCAAGCGGTCGCAACCCTGCCAGTCGAGCAGCGCGAGGTGTTCCTCATGCGCGAGGTGATGGACATGTCTTTCGCAGAGATCGCGACCGCCACCAAGACCAGCGAGCCCACGGTAAAAAGCCGCATGCGCTATGCCCTCGAACGCCTGCGCGACGCCCTGGAGGAGCTTCGCGATGACAGCGGCAGCACGGCCGTGGGGAGTGCGCCATGAACTGCGCCCAGGTCAAAGAGCAACTGGTCGATTTCCTCTACGACGAGCTGCCACCGAACGCGCACGCGTCGTTCGTTTCACACCTGGACGGCTGCCCCGCGTGCAAGGCCGAGGTCGCGAGCTTCGAGCATACCCTCGGCAGCGCCCGGGTCGCCCTGGGTGGACCGCTCGACGAGGGGCCGCCCGCGCGCATCCACATCGCGGCTGTCGAGGCAGCCAAGGCAGCGACCAGGACCAAGTCGCCCGCGCCACGCGATGAGCCTGCTTTTTTCGCTCGCCTGTGGCGCACGCCCTGGTTCCTGCCGGCCTTCGGGGCGGCCTCGATTGCCACCGTCGTCTTCCTGGTTCGCGTGCTCAAGAACCCTGAAGTGTTGCCAGGGCAGCGCCCCCATTCGATTGAAGAGCGTTCGCTGGCGTTGCCGCAAGGGCCGTCGCCCGAAACAGTACCAGCTGCTCAGCACATGATGGCGCCCACGGCTCATACAGAACGCCCAAGCAACCTCGCCGAGACCAAAGCAATCGGCTCGCGGGTCGGCGCAGACAAGGCCTCTGCCAAGAGAGGCGTCGCCTGGAGCCACGCAACGGCGTCGTCCGGCAAGGGCAAGGCGACCACAGGCCTGGGTGGATTGAGATTGGACCAAGGCAAGTCCGGCGCAGGCGCCCCCATGCGCTTCGCCGAGCCACCACCACCGCGACCAACGGCCGCAAAGGCGAGCAAGGATGTCGACGACTTGCTCGGCGGCATCAAGGAAACGGAGAGCCTCCCGCCAACCCATGATATGGCAAAGCCCAGCATGGTCTCACCACAGCATTCTGCGGGTGCCTCCTCGGGTGGCCTCGCACCCGCCCCAGCCCCGCCCAGTGCGCGCTTCGGCGCACCTGCCCCACTCCGCGCGCGCACCTCTCCTGCCGAATCCACGACGAGCACGCCCCCTCCCTCCGAGCCTCCGGCGGTCAAACGCAAGGCGTGGAGACAATCGAACGAGGAAGCCCCGGGCTCCGCAGAGGGGACCGATGACGACTTGGCCAAGGAGGCCAAGCAGGTCAACGAGGCAAAGGACAAGAACGCCAGGAGCAGCAACACGCCAGGTCCATCACTGGAGGAGAGCCTGCGCAAAGCCGAACGCTTCTACGCCAGCCAGGATTGGAGAGCTGCCGCTACCGCATACCGAGAACTCCTCAACCGCTTCCCCCATCACAAGGACGTCCAAAGGTGGCGAGCGCGGATGTCCGAGTCGAACATCGCGTACCAGCGAACGCTCGAGGCAAAACGAAAGAAGACGACCTCCGACGACCCGCTCAGCGGCAGCATGAAGTGACGACAGACACCACGGAGACAGACGGAGAGCACGGAGCCGGAATCAGCCCGGACGCTCTGCGCTCTCCAGCTTCTCTGCGCTCTCTCTACTCCGAAGACGTCCGGAAGTTGTGTACGATGTCGGGGGTCTTGCCGAGCGCTTCTCGGCGCGACAGACGAATCTTGCCCGTGGCACGGTCGACACCGATGACCTTCACCAGCATCTCGTCGCCCTCTTTGCAGATGTCGTCGACCTGGCGCACGCGCTTTTCGTCGAGCTCGCTGATGTGAACCAACCCGTCGGTGCCGGGCAGGATCTCGACGAAGCAGCCGAACTCCGCCAGACGCTTGACTTGCCCCATGTAGAATTCGCCCACCTCGGCCTCGGCGGTGAGACCCTTGATGATGTCGATGGCCTTCTGAGCCAGCAGCCCGTCGGGCGAGGCGATGTGCACGGTGCCGTCGTCCTCGACATCGATGGCCACGCCGGTCTGCGCGGTGATGCCGCGGATGGTTTTGCCCCCCGGTCCGATGATGTCGCGGATCTTGTCCGGCTTGATGTTGATGGTGAAGATGCGCGGCGCGTACTTGTTCAGCTCTTCGCGTGGGGCGGCCAACGCCTCGGCCATCTTGGCGAGGATGTGGAAGCGGCCACGTTGCGCCTGTTGCAGCGCCTGCTCGAGAATGGCGCGAGTCAGGCCCTGGATCTTGATGTCCATCTGCACCGCGGTCACGCCGGTCTTGGTGCCGCAGATCTTGAAGTCCATGTCGCCCAGGTGATCCTCGTCGCCGAGGATGTCGGACAACACGGCCACCCGGTCGCCTTCCTTGATGAGCCCCATAGCGATGCCACCGACCGGCGTCTTGATGGGAACGCCGGCATCCATCAAGGCCAGCGCGCCGCCGCACACCGAAGCCATGGACGAGCTCCCGTTCGACTCCAGAATTTCCGACACCACGCGGATGGTGTACGGGAAGGTCTTCTCGTCGGGCAGCACCACCTTCAAAGCACGCTCGGCCAAGTGGCCGTGACCGGTTTCGCGACGGCTGGCACCACGCAACGGCTTGGTCTCGCCGGTCGAGAACGGCGGGAAGTTGTAGTGAAGCATGAAGGTCTTCTCGAATTCCTCGCCGAGGCCTTCGATGTGCTGGGCGTCCTGTTTCGTTCCGAGCGTGGCGCTCACCAGCGACTGGGTTTCGCCGCGCGTGAACAGCGCCGAGCCGTGCGTGCGTGGCAGCAGGCTGACCTCGGACGTGATGGGACGGATCTCATCGGTGGCACGGCCGTCGATGCGGCGGCCGGTGGTCAGGACGAGCTCGCGCAGGTTCTTCTTCTTGGCCTTGCCGAAGACTTCCTTGATCTCGGCGTCGCGCTCGGGGAACTCGGCCTTGAGCGCTTCGAGCGTCTCGCCTTCCGCCTTGTCGAGTGCGGCGTAGCGCTCGAGCTTCTCGCGAATGGCCATGGCGGCCTCGATCTTCCCCTTCGCGTACTCCGACACGCGCGCCTCGATCGCCGGGTCGACCGTCGGGGGCACAAACTCGCGCTTGGTCTTGCCCACCGCCGCGCGCAACTTCTCTTGCAGATCGATGAGCGGCTGCGCCGCCTTGTGCGCGAACATCAAGGCATCCACGATCACTTCCTCGGACACCTGCTGCGCGCCTCCCTCGACCATGACGATGGCGTCGCGGCTGGCCCCGACGATCAGATCGAGCTCGGAGGCATCGCGCTGGGACACGGTGGGATTGACGATGAACTCGCCGTTCACGCGCCCCACACGCACTCCCGCGAACGGGCCGGCCCAGGGAATGTCCGACAGGTGCAGCGCCGCCGAGGCTCCGGTCATGGCCAGCACGTCGGTCAGGTTTTCACGATCGGTCGACAGCACCATGGCGATGACCTGGGTGTCGAAGCGCCAGCCCTTGGGGAAAAGCGGCCGGCACGGACGGTCGATGAGCCGCGAGGTCAGCACCTCGACCTCGGTCATGCGCCCTTCCCGCTTGAAATAGCCACCCGGAATCTTGCCCGCCGCGGACGTCTTCTCGAGATAGTCCACGGTAAGAGGCATGAAATCGATGCCAGGTCGGACGCCCGCCGAAGCGACCGCCGTCACCAGCACCATGGAATCGCCGTAGCGGACCACGACGGATCCATCGGCCTGCTTGGCCATACGACCAAATTCGATACTCAGTTCCTTGCCACCAAGGGGTACACCTTCACGAACGAACATGTCTTGTCTCCTTCATTTTCGCCTCAGCCCCCGTGGCTTCGTCCCTTGTCTCGCGGATCCGAGGGCGCGCGTGCACGCTGGCCGGATCGGCGGGAAAAAGGATGAACGCAGGCACCGGGGCCTCCGCCAGTAAACGACGGGCGGCACATGGGCCGCCCGCTTTCTTGAAACGCCTCTACTTGCGAATGCCAAGCGTCTGGATCAACGTCCGGTAGCGCTTGACGTCCTTCTTCTTCAGGTAATCGAGCAGGCGCCGCCGCTGGCTGACGAGCATCAGCAGACCGCGACGCGAGTGATGATCCTTGGCATGAACCCTGAAGTGATCCGTCAGGTAGGAGATACGTTCCGACAAGAGGGCAATCTGAACCTCAGGCGATCCCGTGTCGGACTCGCTCCGGGCGAACTTCTTGACGACTTCTGCTTTCTTGACAACGGCTAGACCCATTCGGTCACACTCATTTCCATCGATTTTCTCAACGTTTTTTTGAGGCCTTAATGTCCTACATCCGGCATCCATAGTCAACCCATCGGTGCGGTTGGCCCATTTTAGGCATGCGAAACCACGAGAAGCGTTTCGCTGCGACGCAAGATGCATTCGAGAACGAGGTCCAGGGTCTCGGGGTCGAGCGTGGCAAAGCTCTCATCCAGCACGCGCACATCCGCTTGCTGCGCCAGCGCGCGCGCGATGCACACACGGGCCCGCTCGCCCTGCGAGAGCTGCCAGCCGCTGTCACCCACCATCTGCTGAATGCCGGCCGGCATGCGCGCCAGAAGTCCCGCCAGCCCAAGCTCCTGGCAGATCTGCTCGAATTCCTCCACGTCATCGCTGCTCGGCGGCCAGCGCCTGGCCATGGCGATGTTGAAGAGCAAGGGCGCGGACAGGATGTGATTCTCGTGGGATTGCGGCACGCTGGCCACCCGTTGCCGCCACCGTTCGGGGCGCAGGCTGTGATGATCGAACCCGCCCAGCAAGAGCAACCCGCCCGAAGGCTGGCGAACCCCGCAAAGCAGCGCCCCGAGCGTTGATTTGCCGGAGCCCGAGGCGCCTTCGACGAGGACGCGATCACCGCGTCTCACCTCGAAGTCGGCCCCGCGCAGAACCGGTTCGAGCCGCCCAGGATAGCGATAGCTGACGTCCCGGCCGACCAGCAAGGCGCGCCGCCCCTGAGTCGCGTCGTCGATCTCGGTCGGCAGCACCGCCACCTGCTCGGCGGCCCGCTCTGGAACGATCGCCGCGGCCGTGATCGGTTGCGTGCCCCGCCAAGCCACGAATGCGGACGCCAGACCAGGCCCGGTTTCGAGCGCGACGCGCCGGAGGGCGAGGTAGACGAGCAGAATTCCGCCCAGGCTGACGGCCACCAGGGGCGTTCCGCCCCGCGTGGCGGCGAAGCTGGGCGCCAGGGCCGCGATGGACACGATCAACCAACCGCGCGGAATCAGCACCGCGAGCCTCGCCATCTCGCGATCCATGGCGGCCTCCTTCCGAGCGTAGTCATCGACCACGCGATCCTCCCCGAGGTGGCGGTTCTCGGGCAGGACCTGCGCCACCATGGTTCGATAGCCAACCATGGTTTCGACCAGGTCATCCGTCAGCATCAGACGCGCATCGGCCCAGGCGACCACGCGGCGGTAGAGTCGGCGAACCAGAAAGGCCGTGATGAGCAGCCAGACCAACAAGAACAGAGCGTGCGCAATCGGGGCGGCACCGGCCATGAGCACCATCACGCCACACAGACATTGGGCCACGTCGGCAAGCAACGTGGGACCGCCCGTCCGAGCCAGTGCATCGAGAGCATCCGCGTCCAGGACGACGCCTAGCAGACTGCCCACGCCGCGCGCGCGCACAGTGTCGGAGGGCAGTCGCAAGATCCCGGCCAGCAAACGCTCGCGCGTGAGCCCACCGACGTGAACCGCGAGGCGCCCCGCCCCCCAAAGCGCGGCGCCCCGGCAAAGCACGAAGGTGAGCAGCATGATGGCCCACGCCCAAAGCCAGCCACGCGACAGATGGCCCTCCATGGCCGCCGACCCGATCAGCCACCACGAGGCGATGAAGAGTCCGAAGGTGAGCACATACAGCGCAATCGACGTCACCAAGACGCGCACGCCGCCAGCCTCGGCGAACCTTGCGGGAAACCCCGTCTCCGACGGCGCGAACGAGAAGCCCGAGCAAAGCTCGCTCGTGCCGGTTCCTGGGTTCAAGAGGCGCTCCGCCGCTTGTGCCCCCTCTTGGGACAGGCCCGCCTGAGCGCAGAACTCCGCGATCTGCACGGGGACATCCAGCGACCCCGCAAGCACGGTATCCACGTCGGTGGTCAAGACGCGAATCACGCCCTGATTGGGCGCGAGCAGGTCGACCTGGCGACCCCGCGCGCAGAGCCCGAGAAGAACATAGAAACGACGCCCATGTCCGGTGGGCGTGACAACCAAGACGGGGCCGCCTTCGGCCAGCAGCGCCTCGGCGGTCAGCAGCGTCCGCTCCTTGGGCTCGACGATGACGCCGAGGCGAACCCCCGCGTCTTCCAGCCAGCGCGCTAGATCGAGGGCGCTGGCCTCGCCGATGCCTTGGGGCGCGGAGAAAAGACGCCGCGGGCGTTGCTTGGGCAACACGCGCTCCGCGATGGCCTCCATGGCCTGGCTGAGCGTGTCCGCCGGCCAGGCGAGGGCTTCGAGCCCGGAGGGATGATTCACCCGGGCCGCCTTCACGTCCGCTCCTCGGGAGAGGATTTCGCCCTCTCGGAGACATGGCCGCCATCGACACGCAGGTGGCGCCATTCCGGTCCAGCCAGTCGCGCCAAGGCCCGCTGCTCGGCGTCCAGAAGGCACGCGTAGCGCGAATCACGGTGCTCGGCCAGTCCAGCCGGCGAGCCATCCTCGATAATGCGACCACCTTCGATCACGAGAACACGTTCGAAGCCTCGCGTCTCGGCGATATCATGGGTGATGCATAGCAGGGTCGCATCCTTCCAGCGTATGCGCGCGGCCTTCAGCATGGCGCTTCGCCGGGTGCGTTCCAGTCCGCAGAAGGCCTCGTCCAGAATCACCAGGCTCGGCGCTCCCCGGCAGATGCCACGCCCGAGACGTACCCGTTGTCCCTCCCCACCGGACAACAAGGCCCCGCCGGCGCCCACGGACGTTTGCAGGCCCATGGGAAGGCGCGCCAACACTTCATCGAGCTCGGCCGCCTCTACCGCCTCACCCACGGGACGCCTTTCACTTTCCTGGCCATAGCGCAGGTTTTCCAGCAGCGACCGATTCCACAGCTGAACCGTCGGATCGACCCAGATGGTGCGCCGACGCAGACGCGCGAGAACCCCGCTGGCCAGGGACTTGCCGTCGACCAGCACGGCGCCGGTGTTGGGCTGATACCAACCGAGCAGAAGTCCGACCAAGCTGGATTTCCCCGCGCCCGACACGCCGACGATGGCGACGTGCGCGCCGGCGGGAATGGACAGCGATGCCACGGACAGGACCTGGTTGCCGGCCTGTTGCACGCTGACGTTCTCGAACACGATGGTTGGCGCGGGCACGGGCGCCTCGTTCTGCTCGCTCGGCTTCGTGTCGGCCGTGTTCTCGTCGGACGCCCCCTCCTCTGCCCCGAGTGGCTCGAGCAAGCGCAAGGTGACGTTGCGGTGCTGCGGGTATTGCTGGATGAGGAACGCCAGCTCGATTCCCAACGAGGGAATCATGAGGACCCAGTAGACGAGCAGAATGGCCCACCCCGAACCCTCGGCCGAAATCAGGTAGTGGAACACGATGAACGCCGCCAACCCGAAGCCCACCAATCCAAGCGACGTCTCGACCAGAATCTGCGTACGCGCCACGTCGCGCGCGGCGCGAGCCCACTCGCGCAACCGGCTGCCGTGCTCGGCCGCCACCGCACCCTCGGCGGTATGGGCGCGGATCGCGGACAAACCCAACAAGGCATCGAGATAGAATCGCGCCAGCCCGCCCGCGTGGCCGCGCATGCGCAGATCCTTCTCGAGCAGGATGGGCTGACCGAGAAGAGGCAGAAACACCACCAAGGCGGCGAGCAACAGCACCAGCGGCGCCGAAGACGGATGCAGCCAGATGACGCCCGTCGTGGTCGCTCCCAGCTCGCACAGACAGCGGACGATCTGCCCCCCGTGGCCCGGCAACAGCCGCACCCAGTGCAGAAGGTGCGAGCTTTCGGCCATGTTGGAGATGGGACGGCTTTGAAAATAGCGATCGCCGAGTCGGGGCAGCTTGTGCAGAAAGGCGCGGCGAAGACGGATCTCGAGCCGTCGGCCCGCGTCCCACAGGCCACGCGCCACCGGCCATTCGACCAGCGACAGTGCCGTCAGAAGCAGGAGAAGCGCCAGGGCGGCGAGAAGCCGTTGCTCGAAGACCGCCAGGCGCTGGCCAATGTCGAAAGCGCCGCGGAAGAGCAGGACCTCGACCACGCTGCCCATCCCGGCGATGGCAAGCCCGGTCAAGAGGGGCAGCGCACGCCACAGGCCGTCCTCGCGCAAGAGTTGGAACAAGCGGCGACCAGGGCCGATCTCGTCGGCCCGGATGGCCGCCGAGAGCTCCGGCGGCAAGTCGGGCGCGACCTCACCCTTGCCCATGACCTTGAGAACGACGGCTCCACGAACCACGAGATTGTCGCCCGTGCCATCCTCGCTGCGGCGGACCGTCCACAGCGCCGGTGGAATCAAGGCACTCGGCACCGGCCCATCCGTCGAGTCGAGGAGAAGGCGGAACACTTCCGCCGCCCGGCCTGGTCGCATGGCCCCGTGCTCGACCATGCGGGACGTGGCGCGCAAGGCAGCATCGATCGCCGCCACCCCCTTCCACCCCCCAGCGACGGCGCGATCGAGTGTCTCTTCTTCCACGCCCCGGCCAAGAGTCTTTTGCATGCGCAGGCGCAAGGGCCCAACGAACGCGGGCGAGGCCAACCACTCGGCGACGTCGCTTGCCGAGACCTCGCTCTCGTGAACGTAGAGATCGCGCTCGAGCACCTTGCGCTTGACCCAGCGTCGCCCGCGTCCGGGATCCATGATTTGAACCCAAGTGCCCACGCTTCGCCACACCACCACGAAATGCGTGAGCCCTGACGGCAGGCGGGTAACCACCAAGGCGGGCAGGCAGTCCGCCTTGGGTGAAAGCACCTGCTCCACGGGCATCATCTCCTGATCCGCCCTGAGGCCAAGTGCGTTGGTCAGCTCCTCCAGGGTATCGATGGAGGTGCCATCGACGCTCGTATGGCAGGCCTCGCGCAGACGGCCATAGCTGGCCCTGATGCCGAAGCCCGACAGCATCGACTTGAGCGTCGCCGGACCGCAGTCCATGTTCGAGGTCTGGATCGCCTCGGGCGCGAGAAACCGGCGCGCCGTTTCCTCGCCTTCTCGCCGTGATCCACGTTCGCTCATCGGGGTGTGGCCGGCGTCGAGACGGGCGCGGCCTGAGCAGAACCGCCTCCAGAGCTCATCAGGTAGCGCCCGGCGGCGTCGAGAACCAGTGCCACGGGCGCAACTTGTTCCACTTCGACCTCGGCGCTGCCTTGCAACCCGTGCTCGACCGGGATGCGCGATTTCTGTGTCGCATCGAGCTCCAGCTCGACGCGGATCAACCCATCTTTGGGCTCGGTGCCCACGCGCTCCACGTGGGCCGTGAGCACGCCGAACTTGGTCCAGGGAAAGCCGAAGAGCCGCATGCGCGCGGACTGATCCGGCTTGACCCGCCCGGCGGCGGTCGCGGCATCGAAGAATGCCACGGCACGCAGGTTGCCCGAGGGAACGATGGTGCACAGGCGCGTGCCCGCCGTGACCACCGCCCCCGCCTGGAGATTGACCGTGTAGCCGATGCGCCCCGAGATGGGCGCGCGCACCGTGTATAAGTCGATACGTTGATCGAGGATACGCATGCGCGACTCGGCATCGGTCCGCACGCTTTGCAAACGGGCAATCTCGGCTTCGAGACGTGCGATCTTGGCCCGTCGATCGTTCTTTCGCACCACGCCTTCGGTCCCCAGGCGGCCGACCTGGGCGCGTGCCGCCTGGGATTCGGCCGTCTGCTTCTCATAGTCGGCCTGCGTGCGCTGGCGCTCGACGTCGGCCACCACGTGTTGTTTGTGCAGGGTCTCGACCTGTTCGCGCTCCGAGGCCTTGAGCTGCGCGACCGCATCGCTGGCACGCTGACGGGCCCGCGCCTCGCTGACCTCCGCCAAAAGGGCGCGGTCTTCGCCGCGTAGCGCCTCCTCGTCGGACAAAAGCTCGCGCTCGAGGGCCGCGATCTGGGGCGCGACTGCGAGCATCTTGCCCTCCTCGGCCTCCCGTTCCAGCTGCCACGCCTCGCTGTCCATTTCGACCAGTACCTCGCCCGCCGCCACCTGCTTTTCGAGCACGAGGTTGGTCCGCAGCAAGCGGCCTGCGACCGGCGCATCCACGTCGTGCGGAGCGGATTCGACCTCGATCCTGGCCTGCCGGCTGGTCTCGTAGAGCGATACGCGCGCGAGGAAGAACCACAGCGTCCACGCCACGAGGATCGTGCCGCCGATGAGGGCGGACCGGAGGGTTCGAGAAGAAGCGTCCTGCGCGCGGGCGAAACGGGAGAACATGAAATCCCCTGCTGGGCCCTCATCATAGTCGAGATGGGACCGTGCAGGAACCGCTCATCGAGGCCAGGCTCGCGGCGGATGAACGAAAAGGGTAAAACCCGCGCATGTCGAAGCTTGTTGTCCACGCGGGTGCATACGGCCTGGTCGCGACGGCCACGTTCTTTGCCTGTGGCGGAACGGGCGCGCACAGCGCCGAAAGCGCCCCGGCGCCGTCGACCGCGCCATCTGCCCGCGCCGTGAATGTGCCGGCTTCGCCCGCCCTCGATGAGACCGGACCTGCGCTGAATCTGCTGACGTCGAGCGCGCTCTGGCACCTGTACGAGCAAGGCCTGGTCATTCCATTTGCAGGCGAGGGGTTCCGCAAGTACAGCCAGGAATACAACAATCCGTGGCGAGCCACGGTCGAGCTCGACGGGCACGCCGGGCGCACCTTGGGCACCATGGCGGCCACTCTCCACTTTCCATGGAGCGAGGACTCGGGCGAGGCAAGCATCCTCGTTCGGGTGCATGGCGGATCCACGGGCAAGAAGCTGTCCGTCCGACTCAATGGCCGCCCTATCAAGAACGCAACCCTCGAATCCGGTTGGCAGCAGCTGTTTCTGTCCGTCCCCGCCCACGTGCTGACCCGCGGCGAGAACACGCTGGCGTTGGCGACCGCAAAGAAGGGCGCGGTCTTCCATTCCGTCGAAATCGTGGCGGGCACGCCGCCGCAGGCGCAAGAGGAGACCTGGCTCGCGGCCTCCCCCGTGGCCAAGGTGAGAATTGCAGGGCAAGAGCGCGAATGCCTCACCGGCTTTGCGCGCCTGAGGATGCCCGTCGAGGTTCCGCAGGATGGATGGTTGGTGTTCGGAACTGCCACCACCACGGGCGCGGCGCGCTTCCAGGTCGCGGTGACTCCGGAGGATCGGCCAGCCAAGATTCTGCTCGACGAGAAGCAGGAGCCTGCAAGCACACGCGAGCGAAGACTGGGCTTGGCGGAATATTCGGGAAAGCTCGTCGCGCTCGAGCTGTCGATCCGCGACGGACGACCAACGGACGCGGCCTGGTGCGAGCCCCGCATCCTTCTGCCCAAGGCCGCCGTCGAGCCGCGCCCGCGGCCCGCGCGCAATCTGGTGATGCTGGTGGCCGATGCCTTGCGCGCGGACAAGCTACCCATGTACGCCGACTCGCGCGTTCGCACCCCCAACATCGCCAAGGCCGTGCAAGCGTCGGGCGTGACCTTCACGTCGACCCAGGCCGCGTCGCCCTCATCGCCGCCCTCGCACGCCAGCATCCAGAGCGGCTGCATGCCGCGGGTAAGCGGCATCCTCGGCGACAAGAGCAAGGTCAATCCCGGCACGCCCATGGTGAGCGCGATCTTGGCCAAGGCCGGCTTCGCCACCGATTTCGTGGGCGACGCTTCGTTCGCCATGAACCGGCTGAAGCCGGTCTCGACGTGGAACGAATTCCACATGCCGAACGCCGAGGGCAAGGGTGGCGACTGCTCGGCCGTGGTCAAACAGATCCTGGCCTTTGCGGACAAGCAAACAGGCAAGCGCTTTTTCGTCTCGGCCGTGGCGTTCGAGGCCCACACGCCCTACCTCTATCACCAGGGCACGACCGAGCATTACTACGACGGCCCCATGGATCCCGCCATCGGCAAGAGCCCTGACGGGACTATTCTGGGCGCCATCGTGGGCGGCCGGCTCAAGATGACCCCCGAGCGCTGGGCGCAGCTCAAGGGCCTCTACGACGGCGAGGTCGAGCACCTCGACGAATGCTTCGGGACCCTCAGCGCTGGCTTGAAAGCGCGCGGTCTCGCCGACAACACCGACATCGTCCTCTTGGCAGATCACGGCGAAGGGTTCCTCGAACACGGGAGCCTGGGGCACGCCTACGGCAACTGGGCCGAGCTGACCAATGTGCCTCTGGTGTTCTTCCTGCCCGGCACGGGCCACGGTGAGAAGATCCCCACCGTGGTCAGTCACACCGACGTCGTGCCGACCATCCTGGACGTGTTGGGGGTCGCGCCCGATGCGCGCGTGCAGGGCGAGAGCCTCTTGCCCATGATCCTGCGCCAAGGACCGTGGGTACCTCGCGTGGAGCCGTCGGAGTACGGACGCAGCTACTCGCTCCGTTCTCGATTCTTGCACTACGTGGTCGATTACTCGGGCAAGGAATCCCTCTACGACACATCCGTGGATCCGTCGGAGAAATCCGAAATCAACGCCAAGCGCCCGCTGGCCTTGCGCTACTTCCGCGACCTGGCCGGCATCTACCTCGCCCACCGCGCGCACTGGCACGAAGCGAGTTGGGGCACCCTCAACAACCTTCGCGCGGGATTCGCGGGCGCAAGGGATTGAAGCCTACGGTCTGACCAGCGTGCCGACGCCCTTGTCGGTGAAGAGCTCGACAACCACGCTGTGGGGCTCGCGGCCGTCGACCACGTGCACGGCCTCGACACCGCCTTCGAGGGCGCGCAGGACGGCCTTCGATTTCACCGCCATGCCACCCTTCACGGCCTTGCCTTCTTGCAGTCGACCGCGCAGATCCGCGGTCGTCAGCTCGCTCAAGAGTTGGCCGTTCTCGTCGAGAATCCCGGCCACGTCGGTCAGGAAGATGAGCTTCTGGGCCTTGGCCGCCACGGCGATCTCGGCGGCCACGTGGTCGGCGTTGATGTTGTAGCTGCTGCCATCGGCCCCGAGTCCCACCGGCGAAATCACCGGGATGTACTTCTTGTCGAGCAGCATCTCGACCACCTCGGCGTTGATGGATTCCACCTCGCCCACGAGGCCGAGGTCGGGCTTGCCCGGCCGCGGGATCTGCTTGCGCGCCCGGATGAGGTGCGCATCCTTGCCCGACATGCCCATGGCCGAACCGCCCAAGGTGTTGATGAGTCCGACGATCTCGGTGTTCACCTTGCCCGTGAGGACCATCTCGACCACGCCCATCTCGGCCATGCCGGTCACACGTTGACCGTCGATGAATTCGCTCTTCTGCCCAAGGCGTTCCAGCGTGCGCGTGATCTCCGGACCGCCGCCGTGGACGATCACCGGCCGCAGGCCGGCGGCCTGCAACAGCACCACGTCGAGAGCGAAGCTGCGTTTGAGCTCGGGCTGGACCATGGCCGCTCCGCCGTACTTGATGACGGCGCGGGTACCCGAGAACTTCTGGATGTACTTCAGCGCCTCGACGAGCATATCGCGGCGAAGGGCGAGAGATTCCGGGGGCAAGGATTCGGTCATGGCATGTGTCCCGCAAGAGCAAGAAGTCCAGTGGTCTCGGGCAGCCCGAACATCATGTTGGCGTTCTGCACCGCCTGCCCGGCGGCCCCCTTGACCAGGTTGTCGATGGCCGCGATGGAGACGACGACGCCGCGTTTCGCTTCGACGCTCGCCCCCATCAAGACGCGGTTCGTGCCCACCACGGCGCGCAGACGAACCTCGTCCGGCGTCACGATCTGGATGAAGGGCTTGCCGTCAGCGAAGCTCGCCATGGCGCACTTCGCCGCCTGCGCCGGATCCGCCCCGCCCGCGCCCGGTCTCAACTGACAATAAGCCGAGGCCAGGATTCCCCGCCGCACAGGCAGAAGGTGCGGCGTGAAAGTGACCTTCGCACCCGGTGCGCCGCCCAGGGCGAGCACCCGTTCGATTTCGGGTTGGTGCTGATGGCGCAGGACCCGATAGGCGCGAAAGTCGTCGGCAAGCTCGGAAAACGACCACTCCTCGGCCCCTTTCCGGCCGGCACCGGTCGTGCCACTCTTGGCGTCGATGAAGATCGGGTCGGGCTCGATCAAACCGGCGCGAAGGAGCGGCAACACGGACAGCGCGGACGCCGTCGGATAGCAGCCGGGATCTGGAAACCAACCTGGCGTCTCGCAGTCGCGCGGACATGTCGGCGGCCTCGGGCATGGAATAGAGCGCTTGCCTTAGCAGGTCTGGTTGCCCGTGCTCGAAGCCGTACCACGCCGGATAGTCCTCCGCACCCAGACGAAAAGCCCCCGACAAATCGACGACCCGGGTTCCCGCCGCGAGTGCGACGGGCGCCAGCGCGACCGACGCTTCCGCCGGCGTGCAAAAGAAGACCACGTCGAGCGTGTCGAAGATCTGCTGCCCCGCCGCATGCGGCATGCAGGTCAGATCGGCCGCGTCTCCGCTCACCGCCACGAACTGGCCGAGGCGCTTGCCCTGCCACTTGTCCGTGGTGACCACGGAGAGCGTGAACGCGGGATGCACGGCCAAGATGCGCGCCAGCTCCATCCCCGAATAGCCGGAGACGCCGACGATGCCTGCAGACAATTTTCGCTGGGAACCCTGGGAGGGTTCCCCTTCCCGCCCGCGCTGGTCCGCCGCTGGCGAAGCCGGCGGGCCTCCCACGCGATTTGATACGTCACTCATGCGCGGAACTTGTCACACAGGGAGCCGCAAGATCAATCACCCCGTGTGGCCAAATCCGCCTTCGCCGCGGTTGGTTTGTGACAACTCCGCCACCTCTTCGACGGTGACCTGGACAAACGGTGCGATAACCATCTGGGCCACGCGGTCGCCGGCCGAGATGGTGTGTGACTCTTGCCCGAGGTTGACCAGCAAAACGACGATCTCGCCACGGTAGTCGCTGTCGATGGTGCCCGGAGCGTTCACCACCGTCACGCCATGGCGCAGAGCCATTCCCGAGCGCGGCCGCACCTGCGCCTCGTACCCGAGCGGCAGCTCCATCGACCACCCCGTCGGCACGCCGAGACGCTGGCCGGGCGCGATGGTGATCGGCCCGTCGGCCGCCGACGCCAGATCCATTCCCGCCGCGCCGTCGGTCATGTAGCGTGGCAAGATCGCCGCAGCCCGCAGTCTGCGGAATCGAACATTGGGGAGTGCGTGCAAGGTGCCCCGAGAATAGCCGCTCCGCCATAAATCGACCACACAGGAAAAGCGCGTCGCTTTCCTCGGCAATGGCAACAACCTCCGGGAGAGCGGCGCTCGGCTTCTGCGGGCTTGCGCCGGGGATGCCCCTCGGCGGCCGCATGCCAGCGGCCGCGCCGCGCGCGTCCATGGCACGCTCGGCAGCCGGGGCCTTACGCGACCGGTATGATGGGAACCATGGGAGGGTTCCCAAACCCTCCGCGCGAAGGGGCTCGTCGGGCAAAGCCCGCCAAGCCCCACGCGATGACCGGTCGCGGGCCCCTATCCTGGCTCGCTGGCATGCGAGCGAGGACGCTCGCGGCGCTCGCCGACGCCGCCTCGAAGCACCCCCGGCCGCCCGCACGCCGAGCTTGCATGGGCTTGGGGCTCAGAAATGTCCGAAGCACAGAGAGAAGCCGAGCGCCACTCTCCCGGATGCCGCGATGGAGCTGAGCCGACGTGGCCTGCGGCTAGAGCTTCAGATTCTTGCGAATGCGCGCCAAGGGCTCGTCGAAATCGGGCACGAACTCGCGACCGGTGACGAGCTCGAAGAGGGAGACGTAGCGGCGGGATGCCTCGCAACGGACCTCGTCGGTGAGCGGCGGGGGTGCACCGTCGCCGGTGTAGCCTTGGGCGGCGAGCGCGTGGCGCACGTATTCCTTGTCCAGGCCGCGCGGCTCGTCACCGCGCTCGAAACGGGCTTGGTAGTCGTCGGCGTACCAGTAGCGCGAGCTGTCCGGCGTGTGGACCTCGTCGACGAAGCACAGGCTGCCGTCGCGGCGACGGCCGATCTCGTACTTGGTGTCGACCAGGATCAGCCCGCGCTGCGACGCCAGGCTCTGCCCGAAGGCGAACACCCGCGCGCACATCTCGGCCGCGCGGTCGAAATCGGCCGGGGTCAACGCGCCCATGGCCAGGATCTCGTCGCGAGAAACCGATCGGTCGTGTCCGCCCTTTTCGGCCTTGGTCGACGGGGTCAGGATCGGACGGTCCAGCTTCTGATTCTTGCGCATACCTTCCGGCAAATCGTGTCCACAGAAGCGGCGCTCGCCGTGCGAGTAGTGGTACCAGATCGACGTGGTGGTCACGCCGGTCACATAGGCGCGCATGACGAACTCGACCGGAATGATTTCGCATTCCGTGGCAACCGTCACCGTGGGATCGGGCACCTCGATGACGTGGTTCGAGGCAAGCTGCTTGGTGACCTCGAACCAGTATGCCGCGATCTGGTTCAAGACCTGTCCCTTGAACGGGATGGTTCCCAGCACGACATCGAACGCGCTGATTCGGTCGGTCACCACGATGATGCGTCGGTTGTCCTTGACGTAGCAGTCTCGGACCTTGCCGGCGTACTTCTTGCCGAGGGCAGGAAAATCGGTGGTTTCCAGGGTTTTTGCAAGCTGGGCTTTGATGAGATCGTCTGAAATCATGGGGCTACTACTCCCTCGTGCTCACGGTTCTTGGTCGCGGAGCGCGCGATCGATAATCGTGCCACTCCAACGCAGGTGGTGCCGCAAATCGAATGCCTGATCGAGAGCGCCCGGCGCCAATCGCCCGGCGATCTCCGGATCGGCGGCCAGGCGAGAACGAAAGCTCGGGGGTGCGCCCGTGCCCAGCTCGGCCGCAGCGGCCAGGGCGTGCTTTTGCACCATCTCGTAGGCTGTCTGGCGCGGCAGACCGGTGCGCACCAGCGCCAGCATGACGCCTTCGCTGAAATAGAGGCCTCCGGTAAGGTCGAGGTTCTTGCGCATGCGTTCGGCGTTCACCACCAGGCCCTCCACGAGCCCCGCCGCGCGCCGAACCATGAAATCCGCGATGCCCGTCGCATCCGGGCCGATGACCCGCTCGACCGACGAGTGCGAGATGTCGCGCTCGTGCCACAGGGAGACGTTCTCCAGGGCCGAGTCGCCGTACGAACGCAGCAGGCGGGCCAGCCCGCACAGATTTTCCGAGAGAATGGGATTCTTCTTGTGGGGCATGGCCGACGAGCCCTTTTGGCCCTTGCCGAAGGCCTCGCTCGCCTCGCCCACCTCGGTGCGTTGCCAGTGGCGTACCGTCAGCGCGATGCGCTCGACGGCAGTTCCAAGCCGTGCCAGGGCCTGAAAGTATCCGGCGTGCCGATCGCGTGCCACGATCTGGGTCGGCACCACCTCGGGACGCAGGCCAAGCGACGCGAGGGCGCGGGCCTCGATCTCCGGGCTCAAGTTAGCGTAGGTGCCGACCGCGCCGGCGATCTTGCCTACCGAAGCTTCGTCACGCGCCGAGATAAAGGCCCGCCTCGCGCGACCCACCTCCGCGAAAAAACCGGCAAACACCAATCCTGCCACGATGGGCTCGGCATGGATGCCATGCGAGCGGCCTATCATGACGGTTTCACGGTGTTCGTCGGCCTTGCGCGCCAGGGCCGCGAGCAGCTCGCCCACGCCCGCGAGGATCTCGTCCGCCGCTTCCCGCAACAGGATGGCGAAGGCGGCGTCCAGAATGTCCGAGGATGTCATGCCCAGGTGCAGCCAGCGCGCACCCGCGCCCGCCAACTCTTCCACGTGGGTCAGAAAGGCGATGACGTCGTGTCGCGTGCGCTCCTCGTGTTCCAGGATGCGCTTCGCGTCAAGCTTGCCGGCGGCCCTGGACCTCACCTCCGCCGCAGTTCCAACCGGAACCAGCCCGGCCGTCTCCATGGCCTCGCACGCCGCCAACTCGACCTTCAACCAGGTTTCGTAGCGGCGGCCATCGGACCAAATCGTGGCCAATATGGGTCGCGTGTATCTCTCGATCATGTCGTCGATCCTGTTTTCAGGCTCCGCGCTCCGGTTTACCCGGCGAAGGCCAAAAGACGGAAGGCGTGGTTCTAGCGGAAGTGCCGACCCTATTCAATGCCTTGCGCGAGTGTCAGCGTCCACCGCCAATGGGGATGACCCCAATCCCCACCAGGATGGCCAAAACCCCAAAGGACACGAACAGGATCACCTTCATCGTGGTCGCGTCAAGCAGGCGCGCGGCACGCTTGCCGTCCTTCGCCCGTGGCCTGATCGACCACTGCAGCACCGCCGTTGCTATCAGGATCGCCCCGCCGATGAGAAAGAACTTGTGTCCGTACGCCGCTATATTGTTCATCGTGCCTCGCTCGCCAGGCGCTGGTAAAGGGTCCACAGATGGCGCGTGACCGTGCCTGGGCGGCCGTTTCCGACCGCGGTCCCGTCCACCTTGGTGACCGGCAAGATCCCACGAACCGCGCTGGTAAGGAAGACCTCGTCGGCATCCCGTAGGCTTTGCGAATCCAAGAAGAGGACTTCGCGGGTTTCGATGCCCGCGCCCCGGGCAAGATCGAGAACCTTGCCACGGGTGACGCCATCCAAGATGCCGACATCGAGGGCGGGGGTCTCGAGCGCGCCAGCCCGGACCACGAAGACATTGCTGGTGGCGCCCTCCGCAACGCTACCGCTGGCCGAACAGAGGATCGCTTCGTTGACACCGGGCCACCGCCGCCTGGCCTCCGCGATGGCCAGGACGCTGCCGAGATAGTTCCCGGATTTCACGGTGGGTGCCACGCCCGAAGGTGCCGTGCGCGTGGCTTTCACCAGCGCCACCGCGACGCCGGCTTCGAGCATTTCGGCGGTCGGGCCTCCGAGCGGTTGCACAATCACGATGAGCTCGGGCGTGCCCGCGGTGGCGGGATCGAGGTCGATTCCCCCCGCGCCACGCGTGACCATGACTCGAATGCGCGCACTCCTCTCGGCGGCCGCGGTCACCGTTTCGCGAATGGCCCGCTCCACCTGCGAGCGCGGCGGCGGTGTCAGATAGATGCGTCCCGCCGAGCGCTCCAGTCGATCCAGGTGCTCGGATAGAAAAAGCGGCCTCCCGTCCACGAGTGCGATGGTTTCATACACGCTATCCCCGAACAGAAAGCCTCGGTCGAACACGGAAATCATGGCCGTTTCCGGTGCGCGCGGCTGACCGCCAATGTAGACACGAATTGACATGGGACTTGGGTCGGACGAAGCTAGTACAGACAGGGCAGGTAAGCCACAGTGCCGTTACGTCGGGAGAGAGGGAGACCTTGAATATTCTCCGAGTTCGCTGTCGAAGCGCGGAAGACTTTCGCAGCCTCTACAATACCGATCACCCCGACGGAGTCATCTTCTGCCCGACTACGACCGAGCTCCCCGCGGAAGCGCCGGTGGTGGTCGAGCTTGCGTGCAAGGGACTTCCCAACAAGGTTCTGCTTCGTGGGGTGGTGATCTCGTGGCGTCCCGCGCTGCCCCGCCTGCGCATCCGCGCAGGGGCTCTCGTCCGTTTCGTGGCCGAGGAAGCCGCGAAACGTGACTTCGTCGTCCAAACGTTGATGGGCGCGCGCCTGGTCTCGCGCAAGCGGAAGCACACGCGCATCCCCGTTGGATTGGCGGTCAGGGTCCGCATCGGCAGCGATGCCACCGCAGTCGACGCCGAGTTACGCGAGATCAGCGTGAGCGGCTGTCTTTTCGCCACGCGCTGTCAGCCGAACATCGGCGCCGACGTGGTTGTCGACATCGTTCCGCCCGGCGGGGTCGCACCGATGTCCATATCCGGGCGCGTCCTCTATCACGCCGGGCCCAGCCAAACAGGGATCAAATTCATGTTCCGCGAAGGTGGAGGATCACGCCGCTTGCGCGAATTGGTTCGTCGTTTCAAGCTCTCGTAGGTTTTTACTGGCCAAGGCTGCCGGGACGCAGCCTATAATGCGGACTGCTCCAGATGAACGACGCAGTATCACTCGATGCAAAAGGGGTCGCCGAGCCGCTGCCGCTCGAGACCATCGTTGGTGGCCGATTCCAGATCCAGTCCTTTGTTCACGCAGAGGCCGGAATGGAGCTCTACCAGGCCCTCGATACGCGTGACAGCGCGCCGGCCTTGTTGAGGATGTTTCAGTGTCCGGCGTCCGCCCGGCATGTGCTCGAGAGCGACCTCACCCATGCCGCAGGCGTTACGCACAAGAATCTGTGCACGCTGCTGGCCTGGGGCTACGAAGGCACTCGTGTCTATCTGGCAACCGAGCCCGCGGACGGCGCGACGCTGAGGCAGATCGTCAATTCAAGGAAAGCCCAGAACCAAGTCGTGGGACTGCCGCACGCCCACGTCCTTCTCGGCCACGCCGCCAACGGGATCGAGGCTGCCTACCCCCAGGTCTGTCACGGTGGCGTCCATCCCGCCGCGATTCGCTTGGGCAACTCCGGGAGGGTCAAGGTCGCCAACCTCGGCCTCACCCGCGCCCTGCCCGCACTGGCGCATCTAGACATGCCCGAAGGCGCCTCTGCCAGTCCCTACCTCGCCCCCGAAGTGGCGGCCGGCGCCGCGCCATCGCCCGCCTCCGACGTCTTCTCCCTGACCGCGGTTCTTTATGAGCTCGTTACCGGCCACGCGCCGACCGCGCCACCGTGGCCGGCATCTCAAGTCAACAGCGAGCTCCCCAAGGGCATCGACAAGATCATCGATCGTGGTTTGGCCTCGTTGCCCGAGACCCGCTATGCCCGGCCCTCGCAGCTCATCGCCGAGGTGGGCACGCTGCTTTCGAGCCAGAACGCGCCCAAGAAGGATCCGGCCCTGGCGACGCCACGCCTGACTCTGGGTAAATCGTTCAGCGTGTCCGACGCGGTCAGGATCTCCGAGGAGTACGAGCGCTGGCTCATCCAGAAGGACAACCTCGATTTCGGCCCGTTCTCCCTGGCCCAGGTCATGGCGCAGATGGAGAAGGGTGTCTTCTCGGGAGACAACTTCATCGTCGATGCCGATTCAGGCGACCGGCAGAAGATCAAAGAACACCCGCAGCTGGCCGAATTCGCGCGTGTCGTCGAGCGCAAGCTCGAGGCGCAACGCCGCACGCGGGCTGAACAGGCGCACGAGCACACCGAGCGCCGCAAGAGCCGCTGGACCATCCTCATCATCGGTCTCGCCGTCCTTGTCATCGCGGGGGGCATGACCTTCTATCTCAAGAACCGCAAAGCGGCGGAAAGCGATGTGCTCGCCTCGCGCGTCAGTGAAGCCGATGTCGACAAGTTTCTCAACGGCGTCAAGGTCGAATTCGCTCAGCCCAAACGTGCGGGCGGCGGCGGGAGGCGGCACACGGGCGGCGGCATCGCGGGCCGCGCCGAGGACTTCAACAACGCCATGGACTATGGCGACGTTACCAAGGATGGCGGCGATGCCATTCTCGACGAGGGCACCATCGACCGCGTGATGCGCGCCAACTACCGCAAGCTCGTTCCCTGCGCGATGCAGAGCGGTGCCCGCACCGTGGAAGTGGACTTCGTCGTCCAGCCGACCGGCCGGGTGAAGGCGGTACAGGTGAACGGCCAGCGCTCGGGTTCCATGCCGGTTTGCATCTTGAACCAGATGCAGACCTTCGGTTTCCCCCAGTACAAGGGAAAGAACACCATCGCAAACTGGTCGATGTCCTTTAGATAGGGAACCGTGACCTGAAGACACCTCGCCCCGCGTAGCGGGGAGAGGTCGCCGAGCGCAGCGAGGCGGGTGAGGGGCTGTCACCTTTTCACGCTTGAAGGCTCCGGGCCTTCGGCCCGGCGTCGGTGCTGGCAAAGCCAGCCTCCGCCTACGCGATCCATAGGGAACCCTGAGAGGGTTCCCTATCCCTCCCGCGCTCTGGCTCCGGCTGGCAAAGCCAGCCTCCGCCTACGCGATCCATAGGCCTATCTACTGAAGCCGGCGCCGTGGTCTTTGGTGTCTTGCGCCGCTCTTATGCGCATGCCGAGCAGGAGATCGTAGGTAAACCAAAAACGCTCGGCCTTGGTGGTTTCGAGGCAGAGGGCACCGTCGCGCAGCTCGATCCTGATGACCTTGCCCACTTGAATCGTTTCCCCTGGACCCGAAACGAGGAACGACGCGTCCCGATCATCCGGGATGGCGACGCTGTCACTCGCAACCTTCAGTCCTTCAGCTCCCAGGGCGTAGAGAAGTGTTTCCTTCGTCATGATGGGATGCAGTCTACACCGGCCGCAGCGCTTCGCATGCGCGAGCGATCGCATCCGGCAAATCCGTCGCGACGAGGTTTCGCGACCCAAGCGCTCGCGTCGCCTCGTCGGCCGCCGCACCATGCAGGAAGACGCCGGCACACGCCGCGTCGCTGGGTGAAAGTCCCTGCGCCAACCACGCGCCAATGGTTCCGGACAGCACATCCCCGCTGCCGGCCGTTCCGAGCGAGGCATTGGCCGTCGGGTTGATGTAGGCCGCGCCGCCTGGGACCGCGACGATGGTTCGCGCCCCCTTGAGCACCACCACGGCGCCCGAGGCCGTCGCCAATCGGCGGGCGAGCCCGAGGCGGTCTTGGGCCACCTCGGCCGTCGTGATGCCGCAAAGTCGCGCCATCTCGCCTGGATGGGGCGTGAGGATGCGCGGTCCCGCGGCCTTCGTCGAGACCGCCGCGACCTCGGTACCGAGGAGATTGAGCGCATCCGCGTCGAGAACCATCGGAAGGCTCACCTCGGTCACCAAGCGGCGAACCAGGTCTGCCATGCCATGTCCCGTGGGAATGCCGGGACCAAGGACCATGGCCTTCATGCGCGCGGCCTGCGCCACGAGCATGGCAAAACTGCCTGCATCGGCGGCATCGCCCTCGGTGTAGCGGGAGGTCATCTCGGACGCCACCTTGGCATCGAGCGCGGCTTGCGCCGAGCCGCTGGTGGCGATGGTGACCAGCCCGACGCCGCTGCGCAAGGCCGCGCGTGCCGCGAGCAAAGCAGCTCCGGTCTTTCCCGCCGAGCCCGCGACCACGAGCAAATGCCCGGCGGTGCCCTTGTGACCGGTGGGAGCGCGAACCGGCAGCACGCGTGCGATGTCTTCCCTCTCCAGCCAATGACAAAGCGGCCCCTGTTCGAGAGCTGCCGCGACGGTGCTCTCGACTGCGACCCCCAAGTCCACGACGTCGACCCTGCCCACCGGGACATCGGCGTCGAGAACGAGCCCTAGTTTTCTACACCCCATGGTGGCGGTGATGTGGGCCCGCACGATGCAGCCGTGCACCGCCGACGTGTCTGCATCGAGCCCAGATGGAATGTCCACCGACACGCGCAAGGCATCCGTGGCATTCATGCCAGCGATGGCGGCGGCAGGAGCGCCCTGGATTTGCGAACGCAGCCCGGTGCCGAAGAGAGCATCGACCACGACAGACGCGCCTGCCAGGTGCGATTGCCAAACCTTGGCCTCGGTTTCCGATGACAAATCCAGGATGCAATCCGCGTCGAGCGCGCCCAGGACCTTGGCGAAGATGGCGGCGTCGCCCATTACCTTTTCGCGCGGCAAGGCCAGCAAAACCCGCACCTTCGCTCCCCGGCCGAGGAGGTGTCGCGCCACCACGAATCCATCGCCGCCATTCTGCCCCGCGCCGCACACGATTCGAACCTCCGTTCCCGCAAGGTGCGTCCGTTCACGAGCGATGAGCTCCGCCACGCCGCGGCCCGCGTTCTCCATCAACACTACACCAGGCAGACCCAGCCGCGCGATCGCCGCGTTATCCATGGCCCGCATCTGGGCCGCCGTGAGCAGAAGCGCCATGATCGGCGATCTTACCCGCGATGAGCGCCGCTCGCACCCTCGTCGATGGCCTTGCGCATATCGAGCACCGCGCGCTCCATGCCCACCATGACCGCACGCGCGACCACGGCGTGGCCGATGCTCATTTCCTCCAGGTTGGCGAGACTCGCCACCGGCCCGACATTCGCGTAGTCGAGGCCGTGACCGGCGGCCAGGCGCAACCCGGAGTCGACCACGATTCGACCTGCCTTTTCCAGGCGGGCGAGCTCGCGGCTTGCCTCCGAGGTTCCGACCTTGGCATGGCAATAGTCCCCGGTGTGCAATTCGGCCTGGGTCGCTCCGAGGTCGGCGCAAGCGCGGGCGACATCCTCCTCGGGATCGATGAATAGGCTGACGCCGATTCCGGCATCGCGCAACCTGCGCACGGCCTTGCCAATCTCGCTGGCGCGACCGCGCAGGTCCAGTCCACCCTCGGTGGTACGCTCTTCGCGCTTCTCGGGCACGAGCGTGCACATGTCAGGACCGACCTGCAGCGCAAGGTCGAGGATCGAGGGCACCACCGCCATTTCCAGATTCAGCCCACCCCGCACGGTCTGGCGCAGGATGCGCACATCGCGCTCCTGAATGTGGCGGCGATCCTCGCGCAGGTGAACCGTGATCCCGTCCACGCCGCAGAGGTCGCAGATACCGGCGGCGATGACCGGGTCGGGATAGAGGGTATCGCGTTGCTGGCGCAGGGTCGCGACGTGGTCGACGTTGATGAAAAGGCGAACCATATGATCTTCCTCCAGAACGGCTTGAGTCTTCCCACCGGGAAGCCCGGCTAGGCTTGCGCCAGGGCCTTGCGCAAACACTGCGCAAGGTCCTCGGCGTAGGCGCGGATGGTGGGTTCGTCCGTGCCTTCGATCATGACCCGCGCCTTGGGCTCGGTGCCCGAATAGCGCACGAGCACCCGGCCCTCCTGGCCCAGGTCTTTTTCGACCTTCGCAATGGCGGCCTGGACGAGGGGCAGACCATCGATGGGCACCTTGCGCGCAACGGGGAAATTGAGCAGGACCTGGGGGTAGCGGGTCATGAGCTTGGCGAGCTCGGAAAGACCACGCCCCTCTTGCACCATCACGGACAGCACCTGCAGCGCCGCCAGCAAGCCGTCCCCGGTGGTGGATTCCTCCAGAAAGACGATGTGTCCCGACTGCTCGCCGCCGAATACATAGCCACCTTCGCGCATGGCCTCGACGACGTAGCGATCGCCGACCGCCGTGCGCAGCAGCCTGCCCTGCCTGGTGGCCAAGGCGCGTTCGAGGCCAAGGTTGGACATCACCGTCGACACCACCGTGTTGCCAACCAGCTTGCCCTGCGCGATGAAGCGGGTGCCCAGGATGGCCAGGATAGCATCGCCATCGACGATTTCGCCATGCTCGTCGGTCAGGATCACGCGGTCGGCGTCGCCGTCGAGCGCGATGCCGATGGCCGCCTTGGTCCGCCGGACTTCGGCCGCGGCCTTCTCGGGATGAAGCGCCCCGCAGTCGTCGTTGATGTTGCGCCCGTCGGGCTCGATCGACAGAGCGCTGACTTCCGCACCCAGCTCCTCGAACACTTGCGGCGCGGCCCGGTAGGCGGCGCCGTTCGCGCAATCCACCACGATGCGCATGCCGTCCAGGATCCAATCCTTGGGGAAGGTGTGCTTGATGAACTGCACGTAGCGCCCCTCGGCGTCGTCGAGACGAACCGCCTTGCCGATGCGCGGTTCCGGCCCGGGGGTCAGGGGCTCCGGGTTGACGATGCGACGTTCGATTTCCATCTCGATGTCGTCGGCCAGCTTGAACCCGTCCGGACCGAAGAGCTTGATACCGTTGTCCTGAAACGGGTTGTGAGACGCGCTGATGACCACGCCGGCGTCGGCGCGCATGCTGGAGGTGATGAAAGCGATGGCCGGGGTCGGCAGGGGGCCCACCAACATGACATCCGCGCCGGCCGAGACGATGCCCGCCTCGAGGGCGCTTTCGAACATGTAGCCCGACAGGCGCGTGTCCTTGCCGATGACGATGCGGCAACGTTTGCCGCGCTGGCGAAAATGCTCGGCGACGGAGCGGCCGAGCGCCAGCGCCATCTCGGCGGTCATGGGGTGTTGGTTGGCGACACCGCGGATTCCATCGGTGCCGAATAGTCTTCGTTCGGAATTAGGCTCAGCCATGAGGATCGCCATTGTAGCCGGCCGAGCGTGCGCTTGCGATAGCCTCGGCCACTTTGACCACGTCGACCATCTCCCGCACGTCGTGAACCCGGACCACGGCGGCGCCACCGAGTATGGACGCCGCGACGGCCGCGGCCGTGCCGAAAGCCCGTTCCGCCACCGGCCGCCCCGTGAGATCGCCGATGAACCGCTTGCGCGACACCCCGACCATGAGTGGGACGCCAAGGCGGTCGCGCAGCAAGGGAAGATGGGCGAGCAAGGAAAGGTTGTGGTCCAGTCTCTTGCCGAAACCGATGCCGGGATCGGCCCAAATCTCATCGCAGCCCGCCGCGCGCGCGGCCGCGATGCGCAGGCCCAGCTCGGCGGCCACCTCGACCACCACGTCGTCGAAATGCACGCCCTCCGTCATGGTCGCGGGATGGCCGCGCAGATGCCCGAGGACCACGCCGGCCTTGGCATGGGCCGCCACCTCGAGGATGACGGGATCGAGCAGGCCGCCCGAGACGTCGTTGACGATGCTGGCCCCTGCTGCAAGCGCGGCGCGAGCCGTCCCCGCCTTGTAGGTATCGATGGAAATACGCGTCCTCCCCCCTAGCTCGCCCACCAAGTGCTCGATGACCGGGACCACGCGGTGGATCTCCTCGCCCTCGGCCACGGGCTCCGCCTTGGGGCGCGTGGATTCGCCGCCCACGTCAAGCCATTGCGCTCCGGCATGGACCATGGCTAGCCCGGCCGCGACCGCGCTTTCGACCGAGGTAAACCGTCCCCCGTCGGAGAAGGAATCCGGCGTGAGATTGAGCACCCCGGCGATCAAGACCGGCATGGCGCCGCGACCGCGGTTATGCCTTTTCAGGCGTGGGTGGAACAATCGGGTAGTTGGCCGACGACGTGCCGGAGCCCTCGGGCCGCTGTGCCTTGAGCTGTTCCGAGCTCTTGGACAGGCTTGGGAAAGTGGCCACCGGAGGTGTGTTGTCGATTTTTCCGCCCGCGAAGAGCACGTCGATATCGGCGGCGTCCAGGGTTTCGCGTTCCAACAGCGCCTCGGCCAGCACCTTGAGCTTGTCGAGGTTGGACATCACGATCTTCTTCGCGCGGTCGTAGTTCTCCATTACAATACGACGAATTTCTCCGTCGATTTCGCGGGCGGTCTGCTCGCTGTACTCCTTGTGCTCGACGAAGTCGCGTCCCAGGAAGACCATCTCGTCGTTGCGACCGAAGTGGAGCGGCCCCAGCTTTTCGGACATGCCCCACTCGCACACCATCTTGCGTGCCAGATCGGTCGCGGTGTGAATGTCGTTCGAGGCGCCGGTGGTGATCTGTCCGAAGATGATCTCTTCGGCCACCCGGCCGCCCATGGCCACGGCGATCTGATCGTTGGCCAGATCCTTCGACACGTTCAGGCGATCCTCGGCCGGCAACTGCTGGGTCAGGCCCAAGGCTCGCCCGCGGGGAATGATCGTGACCTTGTGAATCGGATCCGACCCCTTCATCATCTTGCCCACCAGAGCGTGGCCGCCCTCGTGGTAGGCGGTCACCCGCTTGTCCCTGTCGCTGATGATGAGCGAGCGGCGCTCCGGCCCCATCAGAACCTTGTCCTTGGCTTGCTCGAAGTCGTGCCGATCGAGCGAATCCTTGTCGTTGCGCGCGGCCAGCAATGCGGCCTCGTTGACCAAGTTTTCCAGATCGGCCCCGGAGAAACCGGGCGTCCCGCGCGCCACGACCTCCAGGTCCACGTTGCCTGACATGGGGGTCTTCTTGGTATGAACCTTGAGGATTCCGGTGCGACCCTTCACGTCGGGCTGAGGCACCACGATGCGCCGGTCGAAGCGACCAGGGCGCAGCAGGGCCGGATCGAGGACGTCGGGCCGGTTGGTGGCCGCGATCAAGATGACGCCATCGTTGGATTCGAAGCCGTCCATCTCGACCAACAGCTGATTCAGGGTTTGCTCGCGCTCGTCGTGACCGCCGCCAAGACCGGCACCGCGGTGACGACCAACGGCGTCGATCTCGTCGATGAAGATGATGCAAGGCGCGTTCTTCTTCCCTTGCTCGAACAAATCGCGTACGCGGCTGGCACCCACGCCCACGAACATCTCGACGAAGTCCGAACCCGAAATCGAATAGAACGGAACCCCGGCCTCGCCCGCGATGGCGCGTGCAAGAAGGGTCTTCCCGGTGCCCGGCGGGCCCATCATGAGCACGCCCTTGGGGATACGCCCGCCGAGGCGCGTGAATTTCTTCGGGTCCTTGAGGAAGGCGATAATCTCCTCGACTTCGTCCTTGGCCTCCTCGATCCCGGCCACGTCGGCGAAAGTCACCTTCTTTTGATTCTCGGACAGGAGCTTGGCCTTCGATTTGCCGAAGCTCATGGCCTTGCCGCCGCCCACCTGAAGTTGGCGCATGAAGAGCAAGAACACGACGGCGACCACCAGGATGGGCAGCCAGGTGATCAGGATTTGCTGCCAAAATCCGCCTTCGCTCTCACGCGAGATCTTGTAGGTGATGCCGGCTTTGTCCAGCTTGTCCAGGGTCTGTTCGCCGATGAAACCCGTGGTCGTGAAGGGTTCGTCGTTCTTCTTCAACACCCCGCGGAACTCGGCGTTGTTGCCGTTCATGCGAATCTCGAGCGGTGGCGACGGCTTGAAGTCCCCCGGCGACTTCTCGACCTTCTGGATGAACTCCGAGAACGTCATGGGTTGCTCGACTTGCCGTGGGTTGATGAGCTGCCAGACGACGATGAAGGCAAAGATCATCATCACCCAGACCAGGACGGTTTTATGGCTGTTGCGCACCCGAGTTCCTCATGGGGAGTTTGTACTCAAGATATTGACACCAAAAGGGGTACCGTCAACGCAACACATGGACCTGGATCCACTCTCGGGTCGTCTCGTCCGGGCGTCCCAATTGCGACGGTCGCAGGCCGGGAACGTACAGAATGACACCCGAGGCATCGCAGAGGACGGGTAGAAGCGACCGCTCCGGCTTGGGAATCTTGGCGTCGATGAGCAAGTCTGACAGCTTGCGCGTGCCGCGACCGCTCCGCGGCGCCATGCGATCGCCGGGGCATGGCAGGCGCAAACGCAGCGGCCACGCCAGCTTTGCGACGTCGAAACAGGCCTCGTTGCCCCCCGGTGCGACACCCGCGCACGCAGGCGAAATCTCCAGACCGGGGGCCGGGGATTCGAAGATCCGGTACCGGCCTGGCCCTTGCACGAGACGATCTTTCGCTGCTTCCGCTGCTTCCCCTGCTTCCCCCGCTCGTGCCTCGTCTGAAAGCGTCTGTGCGAGCGCTCGCGGCAACCACGAAACCTTCCCGTAACCTACGGAGAGCTCGCCGTTTCGGACCGTCATGGTCCGCGTCCCGTGCCCTTCGCGCATCCAGCGATCCACGGTTTGAGCCGCCGACCTTGGCAAGTAGAGCCCGGCAGGCAAGGCCTGGCGCCAGAGCCCGGCGCCCTTGTCCCGCGCTTCGTGGGCCAACGCCAGCAGGGCGTCCACGACCCGAGGGTTCTCGCGGGCCAGCATGGGCAGCACGTCGTGGCGCAAGCGCGACCGAGCATAGCGACGGTTGGCGTTGGATGGATCCTCGACGAAAGCCAGGTTGCGCCTGGCCAGGTAAGCCAGGATGTCGGCTCGACGCACGTCGAGCAAAGGCCGGATGAACGGACCACGCCGATAGGGGATTCCGGCGAGCCCGGCCAGACCGGTTCCGCGCACGATACGGAAGAGCACGGTCTCGGCCTGGTCGTCGGCGGTGTGGCCGAGCGCGATCTTCGTGCACGCTAGCCGACTGGCGGCACTCTCGAGCGCTGCCAGTCGCACATTGCGCGCGGCCTCCTGCACCGAGACGTGGGCCCTGCGAGCACGGCCGACATCGACCCTCAGCACTTCGCACGCAATGCCCATCTCCTGGCAACGTTGCCGGACCCCATTCGCCTCGGCTGCCGACTCGGGCCGCAGGCCATGATCCACACAAGCCGCCACGGGGGTGATGCCGAGGCGTGGGGCGATCTTGACCAGTCCGTGCGCGAGCGCGGTCGAGTCGGGACCGCCCGACACGGCAACCAACAGACGCTCGCCCTTGGCCACCAGGCCATACTCGCGAATCGTGGCTAGGACGCGAGAGAGCACCACCCGATCCTAGCAGCCGAGCGGGGCTCCTCATGCCCCCAAGGCGCGCGCGATGAAATAGGCGACGGCACTGATGGCGGCCGCTGCCGGAATGGTGAAGATCCACGCCCACACGATCCTGCCGGCCACGCCCCAGCGCACCTTGCCCGGACTGGAGGTCGAGCCTACGCCGACGATGGCGCCGGTGATGGTATGGGTCGTCGAAACGGGGATCCCCAGCATGGTGGCCAAGAAGATGGCGACGGAGCCGCCCGTTTCGGCGCAGAAACCGCCAAAGGGCCGCAGTTTCGTCAGGCGCATGCCCATGGTCTTGACGATGCGCCAGCCACCCGACATAGTGCCGAGGCCCATGGCCAGGTAACAGCCGAGCACGATCCATTTCGGTATTTCGTGTCCCACCGGGAACTTGGTGCCGAGATAGCCTTGGGAGTAAAGGAGCACCACGATGATGCCCATGGTCTTCTGGGCATCGTTGCCGCCGTGGTTGAGACTGAAGGCCGCGGCCGACAGAAGTTGCAACCGTCTGAACCAACGATCGACCCGCCCGGGATTCATTCTGCGCAAGAGCCAGGAGCAGCCGATCGTCATGAGCGCCGAACCGATGTAGCCGACCACCGGGGAAACGACGATGAAGAGCGCGGTAAGGCTGATGTTTTCCCATCCCAGGATGCCGAAGCCCGCCTTGGAAACCCCGGCACCGATGAGGCCACCCACCAGGGCGTGCGACGAGCTGGAGGGAAGGCCCCACCACCAGGTCAGCAGGTTCCACACGATGGCGCCGCTGAGCGCCCCGATGATCACCGACATGTCGACGATGTGGGGATCGATGATGCCCTTGCCGATGGTGCCGGCTACGTGAAGCTGGAAGACGGCAAAGGCGACGAAGTTGAAGAACGCCGCCCACAGCACGGCCTGGAACGGCGTGAGCACGCGGGTCGACACCACGGTGGCGATGGAATTGGCCGCGTCGTGGAAACCGTTGATGTAGTCGAAAAGGAACGCGGTGGTCACCACCGCGATGACGAGAAGGAGCTTGTGGTCCACTGCGCTCCTAGGAATTCTCGAGGACCACGCCCTCGATGATATTGGCTACATCCTCGCAACGGTCGGTGGCAGTCTCGACCAGCTCGTAGATCTCCTTCCACTTGATGATCTGGATGGGATCCTTCTCTTCCTTGAACAGTTTCGCGATGGCCACGCGAAGAAGAACGTCGGCTTCGTTCTCCAGCCGGTTGATCTCCACGCACTTCTCCAGAATCAACTCGGGATGCTTCAAGTTCCGCATCCCGGCCACGGCCTCGCTGATGCGCTCGGAGCCCGACTGCAGCACGCGCGCCAGGGCCCAAAGCTCGTTGTTGTTGCCGTTCACTTCGTAGAGGGCCACGCGCTGGGCCGCCGCCTCCACGAAGTCCATGACGTCGTCCATCTTCGAAATCAGCCGAAAGATGTCGTTGCGGTCGATGGGCGTGATGAAGACCTTGTGCAGGCGTTCCACCACGTGGTGCGTGATGTGGTCGCACTCGTTCTCGATGACCTTGATCTTCGGACAGGCTTCCGCAGGGGGAACCTTGCCCTGGGCCATCTCGACGAATGCCCGGCAACCATCGACGGTCTTTTGCGCGTGTTTCTCGAAGTCGTCGAAGAAGGATTCTTCCCTGGGCAGAAGTCGCATCTTGGTGGGCTGTATCGCCGAACTGTCCTGGCCTGTCAATGCCAGAAGAAGCCGCGTGATCCCGCGACAAGTGCAGTGCTCTCGCGGAAGGCGGCAGAACGAGACACCTTTCCACGATGGATGCTCGCACCCAATCGGAACGGCGAGTGGCGGATTCTCCCCCCGCCCACCTGGCAGGCCTGGCAGCGAGGCTGGCGATGTGCGAAATACTGCCTATTCCATGCCCAGACTTCCAAGCCCCCGTTCGAATGTAGCCAAGATGGCCCCCTACGTGCCCGGCGAGCAGCCCGGCCCGGGGGAGAAGGTCATCAAGCTCAACACCAACGAGAACCCCTTCCCACCAAGCCCGCGCGTGCTGGAAGCGATCCGCACCGTGGACCCCGAGCAGACTGCGTCGCTACCCGAGCCCCAAGTCCGACGCCTTTCGCTCCATGGCCGCGCGCGTGCACGGAGTTTCGGACGACATGATCCTCGCCGGCAACGGCAGCGACGAGATCTTGGCCATCGTCATGCGCACCTACCTCGGACCGGGCGACACCATCGCCTACCCGGACCCGACCTACTCGCTCTATCCGGTGCTCGCCGAGGAAGGGGAAAATCGCGTCCGCACCGTCCCCTGGGAAGCGAGCTGGGAGCTGCCCATCGACGCCCTGGTGGCCACCGCTGCGCGCGCCATCTTCTTCGCCAATCCCAACGCGCCCAGCGGAACCCTGGTAAGGAAATCCCGCGTGCGCGACCTGGCCCTGGCCTTCGATGGCCTGCTGCTCGTCGACGAGGCCTACGTGGATTTCGCCGACGAGTCCTGCCTGGATCTGGTGCGCGAGCTTCCCCAACGTCGTGTTGTGCCGAACCTTCAGCAAGGGCTATTCGTTGGCAGGACTGCGCTTCGGCTACGCCATCGCCGCGCCGGCCACGGTGGCCGAAATGATGAAGGTCAAGGATAGCTACAACTGCGATGCGATTTCCATCCTGGCCGCCACCGCCGCGCTCGAGGATCAGGACTATGCCCGCCGGTCATGGCAGGCCGTTCGCGCCGAGCGTGCCCGGCTGTCGCAAGAGCTCGGCAAGCGCGGCTACGACGTCATTCCATCACAGGCCAATTTCGTGTTCGCCCGTTGCCCGGGCGGCAACGCCGCCGCGGTCTATCGCGCGCTCAAGGCTCGCGGCATCCTGGTGCGCTTCTTCGACAAGCCAGGTCTCCACGACAACCTGCGTATCACCATCGGGACGGCGGAACAAAACGACGCCTTGCTCGCGGCGTTGCCCGGCTAACAGCCATGAAGCGACCGCGCGCCAAGAAACCAGTGTCCCCCGCACCGTCCGCGAGCGCTGAGGATCCTGCTCGCCCGGTCGGCGACGACGAGAGCGACGCGGAGGACATCCTGTCCGCCGCGGCGGAAACGGCGCCCGTCGAGGACGCCGCGCTCGAACGCATTCTGCCCGAGCCGGAAAAGCATCTCGTCACCTTCCGCGACCCCGTTCGACGCTTCGTCGAGGAAGCCCGCCGTCACGCGCGCCTCGACGAGAACGAGGAGCGCGAGCTTGGACACGCGGCGCGGGACCGTGGGGATCTCGACGCTGCCCGACGGCTGGTCGTGCACAACCTGCGGCTGGTGGTCGCCATCGCCTACCAATACCGGCAGGCCTGGTTGAACGTGCTGGACCTGTTTCAAGAGGGCTCGGTCGGGTTGATGGAGGCCGTCCGGCGCTGGGATCCCGAGGTCGGCACGCGCTTCGGCTCGTACGCCGCGTACTGGATTCGCGCCTATGTCCTGCGCTTCCTCATGACCAACGCGCGCCTCATTCACGTCGGCAACACACGCGCCGGCCGCAAGCTCTTCTTCCGGCTCGAGAGGGAGCGCCAGAAGTTGCTTTCCGCCGGATTCGATCCAACGCCCAAGCTGCTGGCCGCCAAATTGGACGTGGACGAAGCCGACATCATCGAGGTGTCGAGCCACCTGGCCTCGCGCGAGGTATCGCTCGATCCCCGCCCCGACGACGAGGGCGTCCCCCTGGCCGAGCGCATCTCGCGCCACGAGGCTTCCCCCGAGGATCAGGCCGCGCGCAGCGAGCTGGCCGAGGCGGTTCGTGGTCTGATGACAGATTTCGAAAACGGGCTGTCGGATGAACGCGAGCGCGCCATTTGGCGCGAGCACCTCGCCACCTTCGCCTCGGAACCGGTGGCCCTGGCCGCTCTCGGTCAGCGCTTTGGCGTATCCAAACAGCGCATGGGACAGATCGCGGAGAAGCTGAAAACACGGTTTCGCGAGAAGGTGCTCGCCGAGCTAGGCGCGGACATCCGGATGTCCTGGCAAACCGAGGACAGATAGAACCCTCCAGATAGAACCCTCCCAGTAACGCCACCGGGCCGATGGCCCGGATCCTTCAAGCGTGAAACGTGACAGCCCCTCACCCGCCTCGCTGCGCTCGGCGACCTCTCCGCCCCTTGGGCGCTTCGGGACCTGCACACCCTACCCCTGCCCCCGCGGCTTCGCCGCGCCCTCGCCCGCTTCGCTTCGCTTCGCGGGGCGAGGCGGTTTCAGGTCAGGGTTCCCATGATCAGGTTCCCATGATCGCGTTGGCGGAGCCGGGCTTGGCCCGGCGGAGCCAGAGCGCGGGAGGGTTTGGGAACCCTCTTAGGGTTCCCATAAGAAGTAAAAACGGCCGGACACCCAGAGGGCACCGGCCGTTTCATCTGAAGGACCCGATGAAGGTCCTCGGGGTCTCGGCGCCGGGCAACCGACGGGACATGCCCACCGGTGCCAGCGCGTTTCAAGTGCCGCTGATTTGGCTCTTCAAACTCAGCTCTGAGCCTCTTGCCTCTTCACGCTGGTTGCCTGAAGTCCCTTGGGACCCTTGGTGATCTCGAACTCCACTGTCTGCCCCTGGCTCAGAGACCGGTACCCTTCGGCCTCGATTGCCGAGTAATGGACGAAGACATCGTCTTCCCCATCCCGTGCAATGAAGCCATACCCCTTGGCGTCACTGAACCACTTCACCTTGCCAGTTGCCATGCACTACCTCCTGCTACGAACTGTCTGTCTGTCCTGATTACGCCGCGCCCCAACGGAATTGTCTGAGGCGCCCGCGAGGTCAGAGTACGTTTCTTCAGGTCTCTGTCAAGCATCGCGAGCATTGCAGCAACTGAAGGAATATTCGGCACAAACAAGATATATAACGCATAACTTCATTGCAACTGCCTCATGTGCGACGGAGATCACACATCAATGATTGTCTCGATTGTAATAGTGAAAACGAAAACAATCGGCACAGTTGACAATTGCCGATCCACGTTGATTGACACATCGCACTGAATGAGTGGCGCGCGGTTCGCGAAGCTTGGTGATAGAAAGCCACGGAAGCATCGCCATGCGCTGTCCCTTCTGCTCAGCAACCGAAGACAAAGTCGTCGACACACGACCGTCCGAAGACGAGCAAATGATTCGCCGTCGCCGCGAGTGCATCGGCTGCGGTCGGCGGTTCACGACCTACGAGCGCGTGGAAGAAGCCCTGCCCATGATCGTAAAGAAGGATTCGCGGCGCGAACCCTACGATCGGGGGAAGGTCCTGAGCGGCCTGCACAAAGCCTGCGACAAGCGCCCGGTCTCCGCGGCACGCATCGACCAAGTCGCGGACGAGATCGAGCGCAGCCTGCGCGAGCTCGGCGACAAGGAAATTCCCTCGTCGCAGATCGGCGATGCGGTGCTGTCGCGCCTGCGCGATATCGACGACGTCGCGTACCTGCGCTTCGCCTCGGTCTACCTTCCCTTCAAGGACGCGGGCGAGATCATGCACGAGGTGCAGCGACTCATTCGGTCCAAGACGGAGGGCTCGTGAAAGAGCGATTCAGCGAGGCCGATCGGCGCTTCATGGGGCAGGCCATGCGCCTGGCCGAGCTCGGACGAGGCGCGACCAAGCCGAACCCGGTGGTGGGTGCCCTTGTCGTCCAAGGCGGCAAGGTGCTGGCGCGGGGCTTTCATCGCAAGGCCGGCCTGCCGCATGCGGAGATCGAAGCCCTCGCCCAGCTCGGCATGCGAGCGCCGGGAGCCACCCTGTACGTGACCCTGGAACCGTGCTGCCACCGCGGCCGCACGCCTCCGTGCACCGAGACCATCTTGCGCTCCGGAGTCCATCGGGTGGTGGTCGGCTGCTGCGACGAGAACCCGCTCGTCAGCGGGCGTGGCATCGCGCTCCTGCGCCGGGCGGGCCTGCGGGTCGATGCCGGCTGCCTCAAGGAGCAGTGCCGGCAACAAAACCGCGCCTTCTTCTCCTGGATCCGCAATCGGCGACCGTGGGTCACCCTGAAGGTTGCGTCCACCCTCGACGGATGCATCGGCGACGGACGGGAAAAGCAGCGCACCGGAAGCGAGCGATGGATCACGGGCCGCGCGGCGCGCGCGATGGCCCATGCGCTGCGAGCGCAACACGACGCCGTCCTCGTCGGCGTGGGGACCATCCTTGCCGACGACCCGCGCCTCACGGTTCGTCTGGCCGGTCCAACGAAAGGCAGGAAGCCCCTGCGCATCGTCCTCGACAGCCACCTACGCACGCCCCCGACGGCGGAATTGTTCGGCGAGGCGAGAACCAAGGCCCCGCTCGTGGTCGCGGCCAGGGCGGCCAAACCACGCAAGGCCGATCGCGGCTTGCTTGCCCGTCAACGGAAGCTCGAAGCGGCCGGCGCCGAGGTCTGGTTTGCCCCCGCCGCGCGCGACGGTCGGGTGCTGCTGTCCGCGCTGCTGCGGCAGTTGGCGACGCGCGAAGTTCAATCCCTCTTGGTCGAAGGTGGCAGCCAAGTCCACGGTGCTTTCATCGCCGACGGCCTGGTGGATTCGGTGGCCCTGTTTCTCGCGCCGCGCCTTGTGGGATCCGGCGTCCCCATCGTAGAAGGCCGGGGCCTCGACTGGCGCAAGCCAGCCGCGCTCGGTCCCATCTCGGTTCGTGCGCTGGGCGAGGACGTCCTGCTCACTGCGGACGTCATCACCCGTGGCAGGCGTCGTCGTCCATAGCAACCGCAGCGAATTGAATCAGGCTTTACAACGTGTTTACCGGCATCGTCGAAGGATTGGGCAAGGTCGAGTCGTTGCGTGCAAGCGCGGGCGGGACGCGCCGATTGACGGTGAAGACCGCCTTGGAAGTCGGCAAGCTGCCCCTCGGCGCCAGCATCGCGGTCAACGGCGCGTGCCTGACCATCGTGGCCCGTCGAGCGGGACGCCCGTCGACGTTCCAGGCCGACCTCGGCCCCGAAACCCTCGCCTGTACAACCTTGGGCGCTCTTGGCCCCGGCAGCCGCGTGCACCTCGAACCGGCGTTACGCCTGGGCGATTCCGTGGGTGGCCACATGGTCAGCGGCCACGTCGACGGCACCGGCCGCGTCGAGAGCGCGCGCAAGCAAGCCGACACCCTCGCCCTGCGCGTGGCCGCGCCCGACGAGCTCGCGACCTATCTTTTCAAGAAGGGCTCCATCGCCATCGATGGCGTGAGTCTGACCCTGAACCAGGTCCAGGGTTCCTCGTTCGAGGTTCTCCTCATTCCCCACACCCTTGCAGTCACACTCCTCGGCGAGCTTCGCGCCGGCAGCCGTGTCAATCTCGAAGCCGACATGATCGCCAAGCAAGTCGCCCGCTTCGTCGAAAGGATCCATGCCCGCTAGTCCCCACATCTCCGTGCCCCAGGCCATCGAACACATCCGCGCCGGCAAGTTGGTCATCGTCGTCGACGACCAGGATCGGGAGAACGAAGGCGACCTCACCATGGCCGCGGATCTGGTCACCCCCGAGGCCATCAACTTCATGGCCGGCCAGGGCCGTGGGCTCATCTGCTTGGCGCTCACCGAAGAGCGGGTCGAGGAGCTGCGCCTGCCCATGATGACCCACGACAATCGCTCGCCCCACGGGACCGCCTTCACGGTCAGCATCGACGCCAAGACGGGCATCAGCACCGGCATCTCGGCCCGCGAGCGCGCGCACACCGTCCGCGTCGCCGTCTCGCCCGAGACCAAATCGGAAGATCTGGTCACGCCCGGACACATCTTCCCGTTGCGGGCCAAGCGCGGCGGCGTTCTCGTGCGCTCGGGACACACCGAGGGCGCCGTGGATCTGGCCCGTCTGGCGGGCCGAACCGCGGCCGGAGTCATCTGCGAGATCATGCGCGAGGATGGCGAGATGGCACGCGTGGCGGATCTCGAGGCGTTTGCCGTTCGCCATGGGCTCGGCATCGTGCAAATCGCGGATCTCATCCAGTACCGGTTGGCGCAAGAGGTGCTCGTGCGCCGCGTGGCCGAAACCGAGATCAAGCCGCATGGGCATGGACTTCAAGGCACGTACAAGGCCACCCTTTTCGCCAGCGAGGTCGACGATGCCGAGTACCTGGCGCTCTCGCTGGGCGATGCGACGACGGGCGACGCGGTTCTCGTACGCGTGCAGGTTGCAAGCCTGCTGCGCGATCTCTTTTCCTTTACCCATCCTGGGGACACGGTGCCGGCCACCGACTGGCTGAAGCGCATCGAGCGCGAGGGTCGAGGGGTGATGCTCTACATTCTGCCTCGGGGCGGCCATTCGTTCGCCTCCGAGCTTGGCGAAGTGTCCGTCGCGGCGGGACCGACCGACGCCCCCCTGCGCGACATCGGACTGGGATCGCAGGTCCTGGTGCAAATGGGCATCCGATCAATCCGTTTGCTCACCAACAACCCGCGAAGACTGGCGGGGATCGAGGGTTACGGTATACACGTTGTGGAATGCGTCCCAAGCGGCCCACCCTCCGGGGTGGTTTCGCTCCATGAAAGAGAGGCCAAGTAATGCCGCACATCCATCAAGGTACCTGGAGCGCCAAGGGCAAGCGGTTCGCCATCATCGCTTCACGCTGGAACGAGTTCATCGCGGACAAGCTCATCGAAGGCGCGCTGGATGCCCTGGCCAAGACCGGAGCCGAGGACGACGCCATCGAGGTCTTCCGCTGCCCCGGGGCGTTCGAGCTGACCGGGCTCGCCCGCAAGGTCGCCGACTCGGGCAAATTCGATGCCTTGGTATGCCTGGGGGTGGTCATCCGTGGCGCGACTCCGCACTTCGACGTCATCGTCAACCAGGTCACGCGCGGCATCGCCGGCATCGCGTCCGAGGCGAAGCTGGCGATCGGCTTTGGCGTGCTCACCTGCGACAGCATCGAGCAAGCCATCGAGCGATCGGGCAGCAAGGGCGGCAATCGCGGCTCTGACGCGACCATGGCGGCCATCGAGATGGCAAACCTCTATTCCGCGCTCGATGGCGACAGCAAGGGCGAAGCGCCAGCCGCGACCAACGCGAAAAAGTCCAAAGGGAAATGACCCCACGCCGCCGCGCCCGATGCGTCGCCCTGCAGGTGCTGTATGCCCTGGACGGCACCGACGTGCTCGATCCGGCCGCAGCGCTGGCCTCGCACCTGCACCAGTTCGGCGTGCCGGAGGAAGAAACCGACCTCACGCCCGAGCCGGTTTCGAGCTACGCCGCCATCGGGCACGACGCCGCCCCCGTCGCGCCCTTCGATGAAGAGCTGACCATCGATCTCATTCGTGGCGTGTGTGCGCATCGGACCGAGATCGACGAGATGCTGGCCAAGCTGTCGCGCAAGTGGCGCGTCGAGCGCCTGGCCCGCGTGGATCGCACCATCCTTCGCATGGGGATCTACGAGCTCGGCCACCGCAAGGAAACCCCGGCCCGCGTCGCCTTGAGCGAAGCCATCGAGCTGGCCAAGCGCTTCGGCGCCGAAGAGGCCCCCGCCTTCGTCAACGGTCTGCTCGATTCCGCGCTGGAGCTCCTGGGCCAACATCCCTAGTCTGTGGCAAGGAACGCGCTCATGCCGGGTTCGACGCCCCCCATCGCTTTTCTGCCAGTCGACCTGTCCCGCTGGGATCGCGGTCCGGGCGGCGATGCCCTGGTGGTACCTGTGTGGAGCGACGTTCGTCCTCTGCGCGGAGCGGCGGGACTCCTGGACTGGCGACTTTGTGGGCGACTCTCGCAGATGATCCGCGATGGCCGCGTGTCGGGAGCTCCCTGCGAAAAGCTGCTCCTCGTCACCAGTCGAGTTCCTTGGCGCCGCGTGCTCGCCGTCGGTGCTGGACTGAGCACCGCGTTTGACGAAGACGCATTCCGCGCCACCGTCGATTGCAGCTTGCAAGCCCTGCGTGGCATCGGAGCCAGCAGCGTGGCCATGGCCCTTCCCGGCCGCGACGTCGACCTCATTCGGCCCGACCGCGCCGTACGATGCTTCTTGGACGCCCTCGAAAAGAGCGAACAGCCGGGCGGCGCATGGCTTGAACGCCTGACCCTCATCGACGTACCATCCGCCTTCAAGGCCATCGGCGACACACGCCGTTCGCCGCCGGTCGATCAAGTCCACACATAGGAACCTCCTCAGTCCTCTATTGACCGGGGTCCGAGCATTCAGTGATAATCCTCTGATTGGTGGGGTCATTGCCCTGCTGACTTTCAGCGGCTTGGGTGTTTGCGCCATGCGCGGAATTTGGGAGAGAGGATGAGTGGAGCGCCAAATGACTTCCTGTCATTGAAGTCAGGTGGTCACGTCTGCTTGCCCTACGCGCTCGAGGAAGAGAGGCACGGGATCGTTGCGGGGTTCATCCACGATGGGCTTGTGCGCGGCGAGCGCTGCATTTACTGGGGACAGGACGCGGGTTTCGCAACGCTGGCGCCGCATCTCGAGCGCAGAGGCGTTCCCGTGTCGGTGCTGCGCGAGCGCGGCTCGCTGGTCCTGGTCGATGTCGCGCAGGTTCCACCGCCCCAATCGAGCGAAGGCGCCTACACTGCCGCGATGCAAGCCGCTGTCGCTTCGGCGCGCACGGACGGCTACGTAGGGCTGCGCATCGCCAGCGACCCCGGCACCAAGGTCCGATCGACGGTTGAGCGTGGGCAACTCGAGGCGATCGAGAATGTGTTGACCCGAGTCTGCGAAGACCTTCACGCAACCTGCTTGTGCACTTTCGAGCAGAACGCGGACGACCCGGCCTTGTTGGAGGTTGCGCTGGCCACCCACGAGGTCGCCATCATCGCCGGACGTCTCTGCGCGAACCCCTACTTCAAGCACGCGGGCAAGCGAGCGGCCTGGATGGCCACCACGATTCTCGAGTCCGCCACCGCCCACGACCTTCTCGAGGCCGAGAGCGCGGCCTTGATCCTGGAAAGCTCGCGCGCAAGCAGGCGCGATGCCGAGCAACGGCAACAGATCGCGATGCTCAGCCGCGCCGTCGAGGCACGTGATCGCCTCGTCATCACCGCGGCGCGTTGGCTCGCCCGCCCCATCCCCGCCATGTGCTCCCGGCTCGACGAGCTGGCCAAGGACCCGCGCTTCGAGCCATGCCATGCCGAGCTGGAAACTTGCGACGAACATCTTGCCGCCGTATCCAGGCTTTCGCGCGGCCTGGACGAAATCGCCGCCTTTCTTCAGATGCAAGTCGTCCTGCGCCCCGAGGACCTCAACCTCGTCGAGGTGGCACGCGTCGCCATCGGCGAGCTATGCGAAGACCAAGCAGGCGACCAAGTCGAGGTGACCCTGGAAGGCGCCGCGCGCATCGTCGGCACCTGGGACCGTTTACGCCTCACCCGGCTGTTCTATTCGTTGATTCGAACCGCGCGCGAGCAAGGCTACGATGCCCGCGTCCGTTTACGCCTCGACGATTTGCGACAATTCGCGCGTGTTCGCCTCGAATTCACCCTGCCCCATGCGCCCTCGCTGTCCGACAGCGGCGAGCGCGTGCGCACGCTGGCCTACGGGCCGTCGGGCGAGTCCGATTACGAGCGGTTGGCGGTCCAACTTTGGCCGGCCCGCGAGATCGTGCGCATGATGGGAGGAACGTTGGGCATTTCGACTTGGGCCGACGCCCGCGTGATCTTCACGCTCGATCTGCCCAAATCGCCGCCGGCCTCCCTGCAGCCGAGCGACGGCGGCCCATCCGGTAGCGTTCCACGCTGACGGGTGGCCCTTCGGTGCCGGCGGCTACGGCTTGCCCACCGTCACGAAGAGATAGGCTCCGCCACGATGAATCTTGAGCAGGTGTGTGGTCTTGCCGCTCGCGTGCAGCGCTGCTGCGGCCTCATCGGCCCCGGCGACCGGCTTGCGGTCGACCTCGACGATGAGATCCTCGGGCTGCAGTCCCGCCTTGGCCGCGACGCTATTCGGCTCCACATCGGTCACGACCGCGCCCTTGGCATCGGGCGCGAGTCCAAGCGCGCTTGCCATCTCGGGGGTCAAGGTCTGCAGTTGAGCGCCGATCTTCTCCTTGGTAACCCGGGGCTCCTCGAGCGCGTACGGGTTGGCCGGAAGCTCGCCCAAGGTCAGCCTGCGCCTTGGACGATTTGCCGTCGCGGAGCAGGGAAACCGTCAACTTCGCGCCGACCTTCTTGCCGGCCACGTAGTCGACCACATCGGTCGCGCTCTCGACCTTCTGCCCGTCGATCTGCGTGATCACGTCGCCCACGCGGATACCGGCCTTGTCGGCCGGGCTGTTCGGCATCACGCGGCTAACCCAGGCCGCCTTGGCAGGCATCCCCTTGCCGGGCTTCGCCTGCTGTTCCGGCTCGCCGTCGTCACTAAGCCGGACCCCATCCTTGATATCGCCGATGGCCACGCCCATCCACGCATGGTGAACCCGACCATCGGCGATGATATCCATGGCCATCTCGCGCGCCTGATCGATGGGAATGGCGAAGCCATAGGCGCCGCCCGGACCGACATTGATCAGCGTGTTGATGCCGATGACCTCCCCTTGCAGATTGACCAGCGGACCACCCGAGTTGCCGGGATTGATCTTGGCGTCGGTCTGAATGTACTTGCGCACGCGCTCGCCGGACATATGGACGTTGCGCGTGACCTTCCCCATGCCGCTGATGATGCCGGCCGTGACGCTTTGATCGAGACCGAGCGGGCTGCCGATGGCGAGCACCCATTCGCCGACTTCGAGCTTGCTCGAATCGCCGAGGCGAGCCGCCACCAATCCCTTGGGCGGGTTCTCGATGCGTACCACGGCGATATCGGTCTTGGGATCGGTGCCCACGACCTTGGCCTGGAACTCACGCCCATCGGCGAAAGTCACGGTGACCTTGGCCGCGTGCTCCGCCACGTGGCTGTTGGTGATGATGTCCCCCTTGCTGTCGAGCACCACGCCGGAGCCGGTGCCTCGGCCCGGCGTCGAAGGCATGGGAAACCCTTCTCCTCCGCCGCCGCCGAAGAAGTGCTCGAAGAAGTGCTCCATCTCGGGCGGGACATCGTCGCTGCGAAAACGCCGGCCGCCGCTTACCTTCGGGGCCTCCATCACGATGTCGAGCCGCACCACGCTGGGCCGCAGAGCCCGCGCCGTGCTGGCGAACGCCTGCGACAGCGAGCGGGCTTCCTGCGGCACCTGGGTCTTGGGCGTGATGGCTCCCTGGGTCTGAGCCTCCGTTCCCGAGGTGGCCCGCAGGCCGATTCCCAAGCCCGCGGCCAGCACGATGATTCCCAATCCCGTGGAATAAAGCACTCTCGTCTTGCGCATGGTCGTCCTTCTTCAGGTTATCCCTTGTTGCCGCGCCACGCTGGCGGCACGGCCGAGTGATCCTATGCGTAAAACCCGTGAGCGGCCCGAATTCTTCCCGCCAACTCCTCTCTTTACAAAGTGACCATGGACGCGCGAAAAGTCGAGCGAACGTGATCTTCCATCAAGCCATCGTCAGACTCAAGTCGCGCCCGCGCGGGTTTCACCTCGTGACGAGCGAGATCCTTGCGGCACTACCCGAGATCGCGAAGGCGGGCACGGGCATCCTGAACCTGTTTCTGCAGCACACCTCGGCCTCGCTCTTCCTGAACGAGAACGCCGACCCCGATGTGCGGCGGGACTTCGAACACTGGAGCGACCGGGCAATCCCCGATGGTGCCAGTTACTTCGTGCACACCGTGGAGGGAGCGGACGATATGCCCGCCCACCTCAAGTCCGGCATCTATGGTACGTCCCTGACCATTCCGGTCAAAGACGGGCGCCTGCTTCTCGGCACGTGGCAGGGCGTTTATCTAGGCGAGCATCGCGACGACGGCGGTAGCCGAACCGTCGTGGCCACGTTGATGGGCAAGGAGTAAGCCATGTCGAGCGAGTCTGACAAGCCAAAGCAGGGTCTCACCTACCGCGAAGCGGGTGTCGACATCGACGCGGGCGACGCCCTGGTCGAGCGCATCAAGGGCCACGTCAAGCGCACCATGCGACCCGAGGTCCTGAGCAACCTGGGCGGCTTCGCCGGCCTGTGTGGACTGCCCAAGGGCTACAAGAACCCGCTTCTGGTGGCGTGCACCGATGGCGTGGGCACCAAGCTCAAGTTGGCATTCATGCTGAACAAGCACGACACCGTGGGCATCGACCTGGTGGCGATGAACGCCAACGACCTGGTCGTGTGCGGCGCCGAGCCCCTGCTCTTCCTCGACTACTTCGCGGCCGGACACCTGGAAGTCGGGGTCGCCGAGCAGGTCATCTCGGGCATCGCCGACGGCTGCAAGCAGGCCGGCTGCGCGCTCATCGGCGGAGAGACTGCCGAGTTCCCCGGCTTCTACGCCGCAGGCGAATACGACCTTGCCGGTTTCTGCGTGGGCGTGGTCGACAAGGACAAGGTCATAGGCGGCAGCACCCTCGAACCCGGCGACGTCCTGCTCGGCCTGGGCTCGAGCGGCTTTCACTCCAACGGCTATTCGCTGGTGCGCCGGGTGTTTCTCGACCATGCCGGCCTGGACCTCGGCAGCAAGCCGGCCGATCTGAAAGTCACGTTGGGCGAGGCGCTGCTGTGCCCGACCCGCATCTACGTCAGGGCCTTGCGCCGCCTGGCCGCCTCGGGCCTGATGAAGGGGGCGGCCCACATCACCGGGGGAGGTCTGGTCGACAATCCCACGCGCATGTTCGCCGCCGGGGCCAAGCTGAAACTGCAGATCGATCTGCGCACGTGGCAGCCGCCGCCCGTGTTCGCCATGCTGGCGCGCCTCGGCCGCGTCGCACCCGAGGAGATGCGCCGCACCTTCAACATGGGCATCGGCATGATCGTCGCGGTGCCGGCCGGTGCCGCCGACGCCGCCCAGTCCATCCTCGAGCTCGAAGGTGAGAAGGTCTTCACCATCGGCTCGGTCGAACGCTCGGACGAAGCGGATGCGCCGGTGGAGTTCATCGCGTGAGAACAGGCGTCCTCGCCTCGGGCAGTGGGACCAATCTGCAGGCGCTGGTCGACGCCTGGCAAAACGGGGCACTGAGTCCCGCCGAGCTGGTCGTGGTCGGGGCCAACGTTCCCGGCTGCCTCGCGCTCGAACGCGCGCAGAAAGCCGGCATCCAAGCCTTCGTGCTCTCGCACAAGGCCTTTGCCGCGCGCGAGGATTTCGACCGCGCGCTGGCCGCCGAGCTGCGCAGTCGCGACGTCGAGCTCGTCGTGCTGGCCGGATTCATGCGCGTCCTGACCGGCGCGTTTCTCGACGCCTTTCCCCAACGTGTCATCAACATCCACCCTGCCCTCCTTCCCGCCTTTCCCGGCGTGCACGCGCAGAAACAGGCACTCGATGGCGGGGTCAAGCTCGCCGGCTGCACCGTGCACTTCGTGGACAAAGGCACCGACACCGGCCCCATCATCGCCCAGGCCGCGGTCCCGGTGCTGCCCGGGGACGATGAGGAGTCCCTTGGCAAGCGCATCCTCGGCGAAGAGCACCGGCTGCTCCCCGCCGTGGTCCGTGCCATGGCCAGCGGCCAGGTCAGGGTGGAGGGGCGGCAGGTGCACGTCGCTCCGCCAGCGGGGCTTGCCGACGCCCGTTTGCGCAGCCTCTAGCCGGTGTACAATCGCCTTCCCGCCGGGGTGGCGAAATGGTAGACGCCGCGGACTTAAAATCCGCTGTCGCGAAAGCGGCGTACGGGTTCGAGTCCCGTCCCCGGCACTCTGCGGTAATCCGTCACTGTCCGCGAGAGTCCACGGCATCTAGCGAAATCAGCTATTTAGTGCCGCTTTGGCTCCGCTAGAGTCCGGCTGCGTCTGTTGACAGCCGTGAACGTGTGGGGGTAACCTTGGGGGTAACTCGCCGACTCCAAAACCAGTTACCCCCAAAGCCCCAACTTAGCGGGTTCGATTCCCGGGCCGAAAGGATCCCCAGATGCTGACCGACACCGCCTGCAAGAAAGCCAAGCCGGCAGAAAAGAGGACACGCCTCTACGACACCGGCGGGTTGTATCTGGAGGTTGCACCGGCTGGCGGCAAGTGGTGGCGCCTCAAGTACCGCTTCGACGGCAAAGAGAAGCTGCTATCGCTCGGCACGTATCCCGAGACGACGCTGGCCGAGGCCAGGGAGAAGCGGGAAGCAACCCGCAAGCAGGTTCGCGACGGTATCGACCCCAGCGCGCACCGGAAGGCAGCGAAGGTTGCGTCGGCGGAGGCAGGCGCCAACACCCTTCAAACCGTCGGCGAGGAGTGGCTGAAGCGGTTTGAAGGTACGTGGGTGCCGTCCCATGCGCGCGGCGTTCGCGCGAGGCTCACGAACGATGCATTCCCGTGGATAGGGTCGCGGCCCATCGGCCAGATCGCGCCCCCCGAAGTGCTGGCCGTGCTCCGACGTATCGAGGCCAGAGGGCGACTAGAAAGCGCGCACCGCACGCGCATTGCCCTTTCGCAGATCTTCCGGTACGCCATCGCCACCGCCCGCGCCGAACGCGACCCGACGGCAGACCTACGTGGCGCCTTGCCGCCGGTGAAGGCCAAGCACATGGCCGCGGTAACCGAGCCCGCGAAGCTGGCAGACCTGTTGCGCATGATCTGGAAGTACGACGAGGGCACGCCCATCGTGGCCGCTGCGCTGAAGCTGGCCCCCCTGCTCTTCGTCCGCCCCGGCGAACTGCGTGCGGCCAAGTGGGCTGACATCGACCTTCCCAAGGCCGAGTGGCGCTTCACCGCCAGCAAGACCGGGACGCCGCACATCGTGCCCCTGGCCAAGCAGGCGGTCGCCATCTTGCGCGAGCTGCACCCACTGACTGGCTTGTGCCCCTACGTGTTCCCATCGCAGAGAAGCAGGGATCGGCCGATGTCCGACGCCGCGGTCAACGCCGCCCTTCGCCGCCTGGATATCGCCAAGGCCACGGCGAGCGGCCACGGGTTCCGCGCGACCGCCCGAACCCTGCTTGACGAGGTCCTCGGCGAACGCGTGGACCTGATCGAAGCGCAGCTTGCGCACGCAGTCCGCGATCCCAACGGCCGCGCCTACAACCGCACCGCCTTCCTTCCCGAGCGCAAGGCGATGATGCAACGATGGGCGGACTACTTGGGCGAGCTCGCCGCCGGTGAATCTCCCAAGCAGACCGAGGGGGCAGTGTTGACGATCTAGTTTTCCACCGTGGGCAGCGATTGGGACTGATCCCCCGGTCGAGGGCCAGGCCGCATTTCCCCTGGCCCAGCCCACGGTCTTTTTTTGAAGGAAGTGCAGACGGAAATGCACGTGACGAAGACAACCCAACCGAAGCCCCGCCAACCGAAGCGCGCGCCTCAAGGCGAGGCGAACTCGGCGCCGACGGCACCGGAGGTCGGTCAGCCCAAGAACCCGGCCCAGCGTAGGGCGGTGGTCGAAGCGGCGTTGGCCAGGAAGAAGGCCACGACGCCGGCAAAGCCGAAGCCGTCGGCCGAGGACGTGATCCGGGAGATGCGGGCCAAGCAAGGACTGCCTGCGTTGCCGGAGCCGAGCAAGGCACCGACGAGCAAGGCACCGGACCAGAGATCGAAGGGGCTCGAACTATGTCAACGAATCCATCAGTGGTTCAATGGCAAGGACAAGGATGGCAAGAAAAGGACCTTCCCCCAGCTCGAACAGGCGTATGCGGGGTGCAATCCTTCGTACCTGAAGAATCCGAAAGCCGCGCGCGCTCCCCTGGCGCTCGACTCGGTCAATGCGAACCTCAAGCACGGTCAGGACTCACTGAAGATCAAGGCCGAACTCGGCAAACTTAGGGCGGCCCTCACAGATGCGCTCAAAGCCGCGCGAGCCATCGACGATCTGCACCCGTTCCAATGGGGCACGCTTCCGTCTCAAGAGATCGTCCAGTTTCTCGGCTTCGCGAGCACATGGACGGATGAAGGGCTATCGCTCAAATTCCCCTCGCCACCGAAGCGTGGCGCGCACGATGCAGTGTCGACGCTTGTTGCGGCCGAGTTGAAGAAGCGCGGCGAGAAGGATAACGACAACGTCGTCAAGGCCCTCAAGAACCTAGACCTGGTGGGCGACGATTACACAAGCGTCACGCTCCAAAAGACGCTGGCCAAGAAACGCGAGCGCAAGGCCGCCGAAGAGACCAGGCAGCGCAAGACCAGCAAAAAGAAGCGACGCCAGCGCAAGCCCGGCAAGTAGTCACAGCGACGGGCCAGCGACAATAGACGCCGACAGGTGGTCCAATTGTCGCGTCGGCCGCTGAGGTGCCATGCCAGAGTTTTCTGTATGCATGAGCATTTTCTTTCGGGCGGCCTCGTCCAACCTGGCCCGCTATTTGTCCGGGCGGTGCGCGAGCTCGTCGAGCGAGAAGGGACTGTCCGCACCGCCAAACTACTCGGGGTGTCCGAGGCGTCACTCACCAGGATCCGGGGGTCGCTCGGCGTGCGAGCGGGCACCCTGGCGCTCGCGGCGCAAAAGCTCGCAGACCTCGCTCCGGTGCAGCGATGACCGCCGCACCGCCCGCTCCGATCTGCCTGCTGAGATTGCCAGGCGTGATCGCACGCGTGGGACTGCGCAGGACTGCCATCTACGCCGCGATCCAGGCTGGCACGTTCCCGGCCCCGATCAAGCTGGGTGCCAGGTGTGTGGCGTGGCCGAGCGACCAGATCGAAAACTGGATCCGCGAGCGCATCGCCGACGCAGCGAGGGGGGCGCGACCCGCCGTCACCGACGCCGACGTGCTCGAGGCCGCGCGCCTGGCCGACGAGGTAATCGGGCCGTGAGCTGGGTCAAAATCGACGACAGGATCTTCCTGCATCGCAAGTTCCGGTGCAGCGATGCCGCCCGCCTGATGTACTTCGCGGGCCTGGCCTACGCCGCGCAAGCCGAATCGGATGGCGTCATCGTCACTGCCGATCTGCCGGTGGTCGCGGCCTACGCGCGGACAGTCGACGCCTCCGGCACTGCGGCCGAGCTGGTGCGCATCGGCTTGTGGGAGATGGTCGAGGGCGGCTACCAGATCCACGACTACCTCGAGTACCAGCCGAGCCGGGCCCACATCGAGGCCGAGCGGAAGCGCAAGCGAGAATGGGCAGCGTCCAATAGCGGCGCTAGTAGCGCGTCTAATGGACAGTCGAATAGCGCGACAGTGGCAGCGTCCCGTTCCCGTTCCCCTTCCCGATCCGGATCCCCTTCCCCAAATCAGGATACATGCCCATCCGCTGCCGCTCCTGGGCGTGCGCGCGCTCGTCGAGCTGAGGTGTCAGAGGCATTTGCCCGCATCTGGGCTATCTATCCCCGGCGAGACGCGAAAGCCAAAGCCGCCGTGAGCTGGACGCGACAGGCGCGCGACTATGCCGGCGGCGAGGCAGCACTAGCCGATGCCGTGACCTCGGCCCTAGCCTGGCAGGTTCCGCACTGGCAGGCGACGGATCGCGAATATCCCGCGCACGTGCCCTACCTGGCGAGCTACCTGCATCAGCAGCGATGGACAGACGAGCGCACGGCCGCTGCGCGCCCGCAAGCCAGGCCCGGCCAGCCGGCGCCATACACGTGGCCAGACCTGCCCGGACTCGGCGAGGTAGGCACATGACCGACCGGACGCCACCACACAACGTCGAGGCCGAGCGGGCCGTCATCGGATCCGAGCTGGTCTACGGCGATGCGGCGATCGTGGAATCGGACGGCCTACGCCCGGACGAGTTCTTTGTGCCGTGCCATCGCGAGGCCTGGGCTGCCGCCAGTGCCGCCGTTTCCAAGGGTCTTCCGACCGATCCCATCTCACTCAGCAGCGCCATCAAGGCGGCCGGTGCCGAGCCGCACTTCGCGCCGAGCTGGCACGAGTGGGCGATGGCTTGCGCGAGCGATGCGGCCATCCCGCAGCAGGTGCGCCACCACGCGCAGATTGTCCGGGAGCTGGCGGCCAGTAGAAAACTGATCGAGACCTGCACCAACACGCTGGCGCTCGCCTACGGTGGCCAACCCTGGGAAGAGCAGATCCAGGCCATGCGCGACGGCACGGCCGAGCTTGAAAATCTCTCGCGCGACTGCGGCATGGTCCACGTATCTACGGCAATCCGCGAGGCTGCTGACGATGTCGAGAAACAGCAGCGGGGCGAGTTGGTTCCGCGGGTCTTCGCCGGCATTCCGACGCTTGACCATGTCGCAGAAGGATTCGAGCCCGGCGATCTTGTGACCGTCTCCGCTCGTCCCGGTGTCGGCAAGTCGGCATTCGTGGGCAACGTCGCTGCGTACTGTGGGATGCACGGAGTACCGACCGCGTTTTTCTCGGTTGAAATGATGCTCAAGCGACTTGGTCGGCGCTGGCTTTCCGGCGACGCCGGTATCAACTCGCACAAGCTCAAGGTCGGGAGTGTGGACAAAGCGGAATGGGGCAAGATTGGAGCCTCATCCGGTCGGTTCGATTCGTCGTTGCTGTGGGTGAACGACCGGGCCGTGCGGCTCGGTCAGATCACCGGCGAGGCCCGGCGGTGGCACGCCCGCCATGTGGCCCCGCGATTTCTCCGCAGTGGCAAGGAAGACGACAAGCGCGCGCTCATCGTGCTCGACTACGCACAACGGGTGCAAGTGGGACGCGAGAGGGGCGACACCCGCGAGCAAGAGGCGGCAAAGGTGCCCGTCGCCATGAAGACCTTGGCCAAGGAGCTTGGGTGTGTGGTGCTCCTTGTGGCGATGCTCTCGCGCGAGATTGAAAAGCGCGGTGGTGACCCGATGCTGTCCGACTTACGCGAGACGGGATCCTTCGAGCAGGAGTCCGACATTGTGTTGTTTCTTACCCATGGCGCCGATGGGGATCGGATCATCGTGGCGAAAAACCGCGAGGGACGGACAGGGGCGGCGAGGTGCAGATGGGCCCCCGAGCTGACCACGTGGTTGTCGGCAACGGATGGCACTGATCCGGAGTCTGATCGATGACGACCCCGCTGTTCACCGCGGCCGCGCCCACGACCGACACCACGGCCACGCCCATGGCGCCCATCGGTTGGGGCTACGACTGGCGCGGGCGACTCGTTGACCTTCGTGGGCTTCGTCCTGGCGAAGATGGCCGCCCGCCGATCTTCATGGTGCCCAAGCCAGCGGGGTTGCAATGACCGCCGCCTGCACTTTGGTCACCACTCACGCCCTGGGCACCGGCACCCCTGACGTCGTCGCGGCGCTCTGGGCGGAATCATGGGCCCGCCTAGCCGGGGAGCATCCCGATCTTGACGATCGGTGGCCTACGGTAGAGCGCCTCCCCGCCGTGGCCCGCGCGATGGCTGCGTGTGGTCGAGAGGCTAGTCGCTGCCAGCGTGGTGTGGGCGACCTGGCCGAACTCGAGATCCGGTTGCGAGCCTGGGAACTCGCGGTGCTCAAGGCACTGGCCGCGGCGGACCACGCGAAAAGCGAACGGCTGTGCCTCGACTGCGGAGGCACCGACGCCAAAGCCGAAACCGTTCTTCCTGGCCTGACCTCCGGCAGGGTTTGTCGCAAGTGCCTGCGTGAGGCCACACCATGACCGCGACTCGCGATGCATGCGACGTGTGCCACCTGACCACGCCCGAGATGCACTTCGTAGCGGTTGCTCGAAAACTGCTGTGCTCACGCTGTTGGCGCGCGATTGCTCGCACCAGCACGCCATCGACGCAGGAAACGCCCCGCCAGCACGAGTTGGTGCAGCCGCAAGGGGAGCCAGCCCGATGATCTCCCGCTCAAGGTTTACCCCACCACTTCGCTTGCCGGGACCATGCGCCCGGTCGGGAATCGTCGCCCGGATGCAACCGCTCTTCTGCTTTCAGGCGGATGCACAGGCTAGGCGGTGGGGATTTTCGACCGAACCAACAAACCGAAAGGAACCGACATGCAATCCAACTATCTGCAACCACCGATCACCGAAAGGGGGGCATCCGAGGCCGGGCCAACCGATGGCCCTCCGATACCCCTCGAAAAGATGCCGAACACCTGCGATCGCTGTCATCTGCCGAGCGACGTAACCCACCAAGTGACCGCCGCCGACGGAACGGTGGGGGAGCGGCGGTGCACGATGTGCGTTCGGCGAGCGGAGGAAGATTTGCGCCGAGCGGAGTCCGCGCGAAGGCGGCCAGAAATCGACGCGGAGCTGGCAAAGATACGCGACCGGCACGAGCGGGAAGCCGAGCTTCCTATCGATCCGATGTTTTGCGTCAGGCATCCGGACACTGTCTACAAAGCTGGGCGCCCGGCTGTGGGATTCAACGCGCGGGGCGAGTTGTGCTGTGTTGAATGCCTCCCCGCCGAGCTGAACCCGGCGAAGCTGGCCGAGCGAGTGGCCGCTCTCGAAGCGGCGCTGGCAGCACAGCAGCCGGCGAAGTCCTCGCGCAAGGCGGGTGCGTGATGAACACGCAAGGCGAAGAGACCCTGGCCGCCGTCGTGGAACGCGCGCAAACGCGATGCACGTGCGGCCGATTCGGAGTGCGGACGTCGGGCTTTTGCAGCGCTGAATGCGCGGCCACCGCGCCCACAACGGTGTCCACGCCCACGGCAAGCGCACGCATCACCACGCCGAGCGCACCTGTCGCGCGTGCGATGCCGGCAACCAGCGAGGCGGCCGAGGAGTCGGCTTTTCTCGAACGCATGCGCAGACTCGATGCAGGCGAAACGCCGACCGGCACGGCCCAGGATGACGATCCCGAAACCGAGGCCTTTTTGCGGCGGATGAAGTCCTACGACAGCGTGGTGGCGTCGTGACCCCGTCTCTGCGGCAAATGATCTTCGAGCGCAACTACGAGAGAGCGGCGACGGCCGAGCGTGAACGCATCCTCGCGATCGTCTCGCATCCCGCAGCCAAGGGGTGGCGCGCAGCCGCTATCCGACTCGCTGCCATGCCGGAAATGACCGTCGAGGTTGCGGCCGAGCTGCTTACCACGACGGCCACGGAGGTGGCATTGTGACGCTCGAACAGTTGCGGGCCGAGTATCCCGACGTGGTCGCGCAGATCCAGGCAGAGGCAAGGGCTGAGGCTCTCACAGAGGCGCGGGAAAGCGCGAAGGCGAAGGCGCGAGCCGAGGCCGCCACCGTCGAGCGCGAACGCATCCTAGGCATCGTTGGGCACGCGGAGGCAGTGGGACGGCGACCCTTGGCCATCAGGCTGGCGGCCATGCCGGGCATGACCATCGAGAGCGCGGCCGAGCTGCTTGCCGGCACGTCGAAGGCGGCGGCGGCGGTCGGGCCCGACGCCGAGTTTCGAGCGGTCATGGCCAAGGCCCGGCCCACTCCCATCGACAACAGGAGCGAGGAGGATGCCTTCATCGCGAGGATGCAGGCCTTCGATGAACAGGCGTTGGCGGAAGCGCACGCGTGCACAGCGAAGGCCAGGGATGAGTAGTGAGGCGCCCGCCCCTGTCGCCAAGGGGAAGCGCGGCGGTCTGGTGGCTGCGCTGAAGCGCCTGGCGGTGGCACTGTGGGCGATGGCGTCCGCCGCCGCAAGGTTGGCGGCGCTTGCCCTGGTTGGCGTGGGGCTGAGTGCCAAGTGTGGCGTGGAGGTGGTGAGGTCGGCGTGGCTCTGCTGGAGCATCGATCGAAGGCTCGGCAAGCGGCAATGACGGGCCCGGACGGGGGTACCTCCTTTGGGCCGTTTTGGACGACGCGGCGCCTAGGAGCCCCGCCACGTGTCTGCACAACACCGAAAAAGAATGTCCCATCTTGTCTCACGTAAGGAGAAACACACTATGACAACAGAGGAATTTGCGAAGCTACGCGGATGCTCCCGGAGAACCGTTGCGCGCGCGGTCCGCGACGGCCTGATTCCCGCGGCAGCGGTGCGCATCACCGGGAAACCCGGCAAGCGCAGCCACATCACCATCATCAATCCTGACCTCGCGATGCGTTCGTGGATCCCGTCGGGAAAATGGTGTCCGCCAGATGGGGGCGCGCCGGCGCCCGAGACGGAATACGAGCGGCATTCGGCGGCGGTAGCGGCCGAACTCGGCGAACTCAGCCGCACGGATCGGGCATCGCTCATCGCCGAGGCCAACAAGTGTCTAGCCTGGCATCGCGAGGTGCTGGGCGACATCGCCAGAGCCAAGAAATCCCGCCGGCTGAACGCAGAGCTTGAGAGTTTCGGGCGCTGGTTGCGCTCGGCGCGGGAGTCACTCGTTTGGGCAAAAGTCATCGCCCGCAAACGCGACCTATCCGATCTCGACGTGAATCACATCGAAGGCTTCATCGACGATGCGCTGCACCTGCTTCTCGGGGATCCGGAACTGGGCTCGATCTACGGGGAGGAGGCGCAGGCGTCCTTGGCCCGCGAGGCGAAGGGCCTATGAACTCGCCCAACACATCCGCCCGCCTCGCCTTTCATGGCTTTGGCGAAGCCGAGACGCCAGCGCCCACGCCGGCACGCCCGCGCCCAGCAACCGACCGCGGCCCGGAGGCGGCCCACCGGCTCCACGGAGCGATCGCAATCAAGAACGGCAGCGAGTTGCGAATCACCAGCCAACCACCTACCGCTGGGCGGCCAGCTAGGATTCTGATTCGTCGGTGGCATCAGGACACGGCCGGTCGATGGTGGCCAGTCCGCAGTAGCACCGACATCTGCTGGTCTTTGGGCGGGAAGGATGCCCGGACGTTTGCCCGCGCCGTGGTGTCCGCGGTCAAGCTGATCTCAACCGAGGCTGGAACGTGACCGCGGCCGAGCAAGACCTTCGCGGCGAGGAATCCCCCGTGCTGCTGGACGTGCGGGGCAACCTCACGCTGGCCGTGCTGGCGTTCGACTGTTGGGCAATCGAGACGCTTGGACGCACACAAGGCTCACTCGATGCAAACCTAGCCGCTTTTGTGGCAGCCGGGAAGCCATCGCACGTGCAAGTCAATCGCGTGCTCAATCGGCTGCGATCTGTCCTGGACCATCTCGACTGCGTGCCCGCGTGGCTCCCACCCAGGTTGGTGGCACTACTCGAAGCGCCGACCGCGTGAGGCCTCGTGCGGAAATCGATAAACCTTCGGCAGCTCGAATCGTGGCGCGATGGAATCGGCGTGGTCACGCGGCATGGTCAAGCCGGGATGGCTGCCTACCACCAGCAACACCCCGCAGCGCCGGATTCCCAGCGGGCCTTGCGCGACCGATGGTTTGGCGAGGTGGTGGAATACCCCAGCGACGTGGAGCGGCCCAAGACCCGCGGTGACTGCATAGACGGCCCCAGGCCGTGCCCGTGGGTTTCTTGTCGATTCAACAACTACCTCGACGTGAGCCCGCGAGGATCGATCAAGCTGAACTTTCCCGACCGCGAACCGGCCGAAGTGCCCGCGGACAAGAGCTGCGCCCTGGATATCGCCGATCAGTTTCCCGGCGGCGCGCCGTTGCCGGTTGTGCAGGCGGCGATCGGGCTTTCGTACGTAGGACGTTCCAATGTACAGCGGAGGCCCTGAAGACTGCTCGAGAGCCGGCGGCCGAAATCGTTGATCAACCGTGGGCAACGTCGCCGAGCCGGACGAAGGGGTGAAGGGCGTGGCGGGGCGTGGCCAAAGTGGCGAAAGGGACGGTGCAGGGGTGGTAAGGTGGATGACGCGCTTTGCAGCTAATGTTCAAGGTTCTCTTGATTCCAGCGATGATGTGCTAGGAAGTGCATTCACACGTGAACCGAGAGACGTTTTGAGCCATCCAATCGGAAGAGTTGATCCTGGTGATCATAGTGTAAAATGGGATCTGTACGAATGACTCAGATGAGTGACCTTCTCTTTGCGCGGCCATCCTTCTTTGAAGGAATGGCCAGGATTCTTGATTTGGGTGGAACGCTCACCGAATTTAATCGTTCGCCGGATGGCCCTACAGCGGACGCTCGTGCGTTGGCGTCGGACTGGTGCGCAGTTGGACAAGACTTGTGTAATGCGATAGATGCGGTGCATGGGGAAGAGGAAAAGCAGAAAGCGCCGTCGGCTACCCATGGGCCGTCACCATCAGATCGCTAGGCAATCCCCAATCGCTCTGCAAGGCAACGGGAACGCCGCCGCTGCGGCAGTATCACTTTCGCACACGCAAACGAGCTTCTCCGGCCCTATCCCCCATCCAGACGTCCTTGCTGGATATGACAAGGTAGTTCCAGGCCTCGCGGCAAAAATTGTCGACATGGCGAATAGGCAGGGTGAGCACAGGATGGCCATGGAGACGACTGCGCTCGGCGGTGAGAACTTTCGCGCAACCGCTGGCGTTGTCTGCGGATTCGTACTCACCTTGGCCATGATCGCCTGTGGAACGTATGCGGTCCTAAATGGGCATGATGCGGCGGGTGCAGCGATAGGCGGCACGGGCGTTGCGGGAATAGTCATAACATTCATCACCGGCACTTCAAGCCGACGCAAAGAGCGCGCAGAAAAGGCAAGAACCCAAGCTCTGATCTCGCGGTGAGCGTTCTCCGGCCCGAGTAGATCCACGATCTCCCCAATCTCCAAAACGTGATCAGTGACCCCGCTGCCATCCGCTGGCGTCACCCGCAGATCATGACGAACCGTGGGCCACCCCGTTTCGGCGTGGTTGGCCGATGGTTGGACCGCGCAACCCCGGCCGAGCTCGCCGATACATTCGACGGGCGACCGGACACGATGCTATCCTGCTCCAAGTCGCGTCGATGCCGAAAGCGTCGGCGCAGTGGGGGAACCCACGACTTCCTACGAAACCGGAGGAAACCAATGCGCGAAACACGTCAGTATTCCACGCTCCTTTCGACAATCTACGACCAGCCCGAGGCGGTCGGCCTGGGGTGGGACACCCACTACAGCATCGTTCGCTGTGCCGAATGGCTGGACGTGATGCGGGAGAGGCTGGAACTTCCCCATGTGCACACGCTCGCGGTCTTGTGGGACTCGGACCACGACGTCCGAGTGTTCGAAGTAATCGAGAAGCTGTACATGGCGGGCTTGCTTTCGCCGGTTCAGTTCATCGGTGAACACAAAGGCACATTGACCGTTAGGGTCGCGGCAAGGTTCTACTTCGCATCCGATATCGTTGACTACCAACGACGTCTTGGGGAATTCAGCAAGTCCATCGACGGCGATTCTTGGCCGGTCGAGTTGGGCAGCTTTGACAGGCACATCGGTGGCGAACACCAGTGCATACTTGGTAGCAGCGACGAGGACGAACGCGTTTTGACCTACCTTCGGAGCATCGACTTGCTCTGGGGGCTTGGAACACGCGAGTTTCGCGACGAAGCACCTAGAGCGGCCGCCGAATGGGTCCGCGATGTCCACCGGGGTGTCCTCTTTCCGTGAGCCGTCCCACGGCCACGCTTGCCGAGGTCCGCGCCACAAGGCGAGCTGTCGCCGCGCTGGCTGTACGGGTGGACCGGCTGATCATCGCCGTCGAGCAGCTTCGCGCCGCTGCGCCGTCGGCGCTTGGAAGGCCGGAAGATGCAATGAGGATCCTCGGCATCTCGCGCGCGACGCTGTGGCGCCGAGTGAAGGACGGCTCGATTCCTTGCCAGCGTGTCGGCAGAACTTTGCGCTTCGACCTTGCTACCCTCGTGCCCAAGCGCGGTCGCGGCGACGAGTGAAGAACGGGAATCGAACCACTCTAGGGCCGCGCCTCTGGGGGTAACTTTGGGGGTAACTTCGGGGACCAGGACGCGGAAACGCTGCGTATTTCGCCTTGTTTCTAGCGATTCGGTGGGCGTCCCCGGCACAGCGCCAAGGACTGGGCCCCCTTGATCCGTGACCTGAACGGCGCCGTGGCAGCGTCGATGCTGACGAAGTCCACGCCGAGGCCGCTAGACGTCTTCGCGCGCGGGCTAGCCGGTGAAGGTTCGCTCAGGCGAGAGCTGGCCGACGAATCCTTGTGACCCATCGGGACTTGAAACACCTGCAAGCCATTTAGAAAAGACCCAGGCGCGACGCGGCCTTGCGCTGGTTTTCTGAGTGGTTTTCAGGTGTTCAGCTCGGTGGGGTCGTTCCGTTTCGAGCCGCGTCTATCCGCAGAAGACCACCACAAAGTCGGACTTCATGGCAAAAGCGTGGCAAAAATTTCGGCCGTGGCAAACGACCCGATGGGGTGTGTTTGGGACGCGATGGCATCCTCCTCGGCTCAGGGATCAGCCCTGTGGTAAGGTTCATTTCATGGTCGGGCACCTGAACATCCCAGATGAAACGCTGCTGGCGTTGAAGCTGAGCGCGGACGCCGCCGAGCGCGAGGTCGTGTTGGTCGCGGCTGTGAAGCTATACGAGATGGGGCGCCTCGCGGCTGGCGCCGCCGCTCAACTAGCGGGCCTGCCCAAGCCAGTCTTCATGACCAAGCTGGCCGACTACGACGTTCCCGTGTTCAAGCTGTCCGACGAAGAAATTGCCCGAGACGTCCGGAATGCCTGACCCGCGTCCGGTCACGATCGCGAACACGTCGCCGCTCCAGTACCTTCATCAGTGTGGCCTGACCGATCTGCTGGTGAAGCTGTACGAGGAGATCCTGGTGCCACCGGCCGTGGTCCAGGAACTGGCAGCTGGCCGCGCGCTGGGATTCGATCTTCCGGACCCGACCGCTTTTCCCTGGGTGCGCATCGTGCGCCCACAGAGCATGGCCATCTTGCCCGCAGTGAGCGACCTTGGGCCAGGAGAACGTGAAGCCCTTGCGCTGGCAGCAGAAACGCCAGGCGCGATCCTGATCATCGACGACGGCCTCGCCCGCCGCTACGCTGGCCATCTGGGTGTTCGCTTCACCGGCACAGCCGGTGTTTTGGTGAAAGCCAAACAGCAAGGTTTTCTGGACGCGGTCGCCCCAGTTCTCGATCGCCTCGCGGCTCTTCGATTCAGGCTGGACGCGCAAACACGCGCGGCCGTGCTTCGTTTGGCCGACGAAGAGTTGCCATGATGCCGGGCGCGCGGTCGACCAAGACCAGGCCAGCGGCGGATGATCTCATCGCCAGCCTGGACGCCGAAGACGCCGATCCCAACGCGGACGCCCTTTGGGCGGCCGAGATTGATCGCCGCGCGCGCGATGTGGCGGATGGCAAGGTGGCCTTGGTCGATGCTGATGAAGTCCACGCCGAGGCCGCCAGACGTCTTCGCGCACGGGCTGGCCGGTGAAGGTCCGCTACCACCCCGATGCCCGCGCCGAAACGCCAGACGCGTTGTCGTGGTAGGCTTGTCGCAAGCTCATGGTCACGGTTCAAGTGCAACTGCCCGAGGAAACCTTCTCCGCGCTTCGTCGGTCTCCCGACGAAATGGCCGGCGATCTGCGTCTCGCCGCCGCCGTCCACTGGTATTCGCGCGGCCTCATCTCGCAAGAGCGCGCCGCGCAGCTGGCTGGGCTTGGCCGCACGGATTTCATCCTGGCCCTGGCCCGCGAGGATGTGGATGCCTTCGCGGTGGACATGAGCTCGCTCAGGCGAGAACTGGCCGATGGCTGACTAGACTAGTCCGTCAGCACAAAAAGGTGCGCCAAGTCTTGGCATCCAAACGAGCGTGCTTGGTCGCGGGCGCCGCAGGATCGGCAAGCTCGACGAAAGAATCGCCCTGAAGGTTTTGGGGGAACACGGCCAGCGACGTTCCACCCGAGTCCGATCTTACCGACGGAAAGACGATGCCCTCGATTCCAGCACGGGCAACAAGCTGTCCGAATATTTGGGATGATGCGGGAACGCCCATCTGCATCGGCATAGCCCGCCAGTGCAACGCAAATAGAGCCGTCTCCAGGCCAGCAATGGACGAGACAATTGCACCCGGAATCCCGAGGCGTTTCGCATCCTCGCGGATGGAGACCGACAGCTTGAACTTCCCAATGACGTCCACGAATTGGCGAAGTCGGTCCATCTTCGAGAGGTCGATCACCGTCTCCATCAGCCCGTTCACGGCCACGCACGAATAGGACCGCTTGCTTCGTAGCGCCAGTTCGTTTTGAGTGAGCCCGTCGGAGTCGCCAGGTTGCCCAAGTGTCTCCGCCAAGACCGTCGCATGGTCCGATGCCAGATAAAGCGCGGGGAACGGCGCAAACTTGATCGGATCGAGGTCGCCGATGTTGAACCGGCCACCCGCTATCGACTTGACGCTCCCGACGACTGACAAAGGGTGATTGGTATACCGGTAGTCAACGACTCGCATCCATGCTCTGAACGGAAACGGGCCGGATCTGGCACGGGCGAGCGCCTCGGCAATTGCCTCGGCAACCGCCGAACGCTGATGCTGAAGCGCGGAGTAGTGGTCCCACGCAAACCGTAGGACCTCGGCCATGATCCGAGGCCCTTTGCGAAGAGACTCCAGCGTGAATGTGTCGAAGATACGCACCACCGGAACAGACGGTGTGGGATTGATGCGCGGGCGGTGGATGAACCGCCTCTGGCCACGCTTTGTCACGCTGCTAGGGGCGGCTCCTGACCACGCGCTTCCTGGACGAACCGCAACACCTTTCGATAGAGCCCTAGACGTATCATCTCGCGGGGCGAAAGATTGCCCAGAAGCGGATTCCGCGTCGTGAACCACAAGTGGGTCTTGTCTTCATCGCCGGAGAAGTGGTCCATCACCAGCGCGCAGATGGTTGCGATCTCGGTCAGTCGTTCCCGCACTTCTGCCGGAATGCCGGCCCCAAGATGCACAGACCTGCGCGGCACCCCCGTAGCGGTGGCGACGTCCTCGTTCTTGAAGCCTAGAAAGTTCGCCGTCTTGCGCGGATCGGCAAGGCCCTGGCTGAAAAGCACGTCGGGCATGTGCTGCGGAACGGTTGTGTAGAGCGCGGAAGACGTCGACATTGAATACGTCCTATCTTGCCACGGATTCGGCCGCAAGTCCTACCGTCGGGTGTTCCCAGACTGCCCCTTGGCCTGGCAACCATCCCGATGGGATAGCCAAGAGGCACTCAGGGGAGGGTGTCATGGAAGCCCTAAGCGCGCTATCCTATCCGGGTAAGCGCCGCCATGCGCACCGCCAAAGAAACCGTCCGCCGCCTCCTCGATGACCTTCCCGACAACGCCTCGCTGGAGGATATCCAGCACCACATCTACGTTCGCAAGAAGATCGAACGCGGCCTGCGCGACGTTGAAGCCGGGTGCGTGGTCGACCAGGACGAGGCCAAGCGACGGATGGCCAAGTGGCTTGGCAAGTAGGCTGGAACGTGGCCGAGTTTGCCAGGCGAGAGCACATGCAGGAGGTTGTGACCCCATCGGGACTTGAACCCGAGATTACGCCGTGAGAGGGCGCCGTCCTAACCGCTAGACCATGGGGCCGTTGCCGAGTGCAACTTTTTGAAGCTGGTTCGGGGATAAGGATTCGAACCTTAATAGCCAGATCCAGAGTCTGGCGTCCTGCCATTAGACGATCCCCGAATAAGTTTTCGGCGGGCTGTCCCCGCCGCGGATGACATTTGTAGCAACGGGCGCGGTGCTGTCAAGGACTGCGTGCGTTCCGCCGAAAAATGCCTATCTTGCCCCATCTTCGTTTCAGTGTAGGTTAGGCAACGGCAAGCGGCTCAGAGGGCCGCGCAGTGAGCAAATATGGACCTGAGCTTCTGGGCTGCAACGGACATAGGGCGCAAGCGCACGCACAACGAGGACAACTTCCTCGTGGACCAGAAGCTGTCCCTGTTCGTGGTGGCAGACGGCATGGGCGGCCACGCCTCTGGTGAGATCGCGTCACAGATGGCAGTGAACGAATTCCGCAGCGCGGTGGACAGCCGGCGCGACATCATCGACGCCTATGGGCGTCACGACACGGGAGTCACCACGCACGACGTGCTGGGTGTCCTCGAATATGCCGTGCAGACCGCGGGCCTGGCCATCTTCGAACGCGGCCAGAAGGAGCCCGAGAAGCGCGGCATGGGCACCACCATCTCCGCCTTCTTGCTCATCGGCGAGCGCGGTTTCATCGCCCATGTCGGCGACAGCCGCGTCTACATGGTGCGCAGCGGGCAGACGGTGCAGCTCGACCGAGGATCACTCGCTCATCAACGAGCTGATCCGGCATGGCAAGGTCACGCGCGAGACGCTGGCGAAATCGCCCTACGCCTCGTACAAGAACGCGGTCACGCGCGCTCTCGGGGTGTACGAAACGGTCCAGGTCGACACCATCGACCTGGAAGTCCTGCCTGGTGACCAATTTCTGCTGTGCTCCGATGGGCTCCACTCCTACCTCGATGAAAAGGAGATCTCGCGCCAGCTTTCCGAGGAGAGCATCACCGCGATCCCGGGCAAGCTCATCGACCACGCCAACACGGGGGGCGGCCACGACAACATCACGGCCGTGGTCCTGCGCGTTCACGCCGACACCACCCCGACCGCGGACGCGCGCTCGCAAGAGCTGAACCGCAAGGTCGAGGTGCTCAAGCAGATGCCGCTGTTCCGCCACCTGACCTACAAGGAAATCCTGCGTGTTCTCGCCCTCACCGAGGTGCGGGACTACAAGGTCGGCGACGAGATCATCACCGAGGACGAGCCGGGCAGCGAGCTGTTCATCATCCTGTCCGGCAAGGTGCGCCTGCACAAGGAGGGCGCGCTGGTCACGTACCTCGGACAGGGCGCCCATCTTGGCGAGATGGCGCTTGTGGACAACGGCCCGCGCTCGGTCAGCGCCACGGCGGAAGAAGTCTCACGCGCGCTGGTGCTGCGCCGACGGGACTTCAACGACCTCATCCGCAACTTCCCGCGCATGTCGGTCAAGCTGCTGTGGAGCTTCGTGCAGGTCCTGGGTCAGCGTCTGCGCAAGACCAACGCCGATCTGGCGGGCGCGCGCAACGAAGCCCTCGGCGACACGAGCGATCAGGTCTTGTTCGACGAATGAGATGGGAACCCTGGGAGGGTTCCCAAACCCTCCCGCGCTCTGGCTCCGCCGGGCAAAGCCCGGCTACGCCTACGCGATCATGGGAACCCTGGAATGGACCCTGGGTGGGTTCCTGCAAGGGCCTGCAAGGGTTCCCTGCGAGGGTTCGCCCACGCGGTTTGCCGACAAAGGCGACTTTGACTACAGCCTAGCCAGGGCCGCCTCGATCTTCGCCAGCGCGGATTCGATTTCGGCGAGACGTGCCCGATCCTTGTCGAGCACGGCCTGGGGCGCCCTCTCGGCGAACTGAGGATTGGCGAGCTTCTTGGCCAGGTACTCGCGATCCTTGCCCAGGGTCGCGCGATCCTTCTCCAGCTTGGCCCGCTCGACGCCGGTGTCCACGGCCTTGACTTCCGCCACCAGCAGCACCTCCACGTCGCCGGCCATGGCGGTCGTCACCGAGCCCTCGGGCGCGTCGCCCGAGCGACGCACCACGAGCTCGCCCAGGCGCGCCTGTTCCGACATCAGGCCACGGTAGCCGTCGAGGATGGTCTTCTTGTAGTCATCGGTGACGTTGAGAATGACCTTGGGCCTGGCCGACGACGGAAGGTTGCTTTCGGTGCGCAGCGAGCGCACCGCCGTGACCACCTTCTGAACCAACGCCATGGACGCCTCGGTGGCGTCGTCCAGATAGCGTGGGTCCGAAATGGGATAGAGCGTGATCATGATGCTCTGGGGGGCGCCCTGCGGCTTGGGCAGCTTCTGCCAAAGCTCCTCGGTGATGAAGGGCATGAAGGGGTGAAGCAGGCGCATGGCCGCATCGAGAGCGGTGACCAGCGTGCCCTGGATCTTCCAGCGTTCGTCGGCCCGCGCCGGATCCTGCAAGCGTGCCTTGGCCAGCTCGATGTACCAGTCGCAGATCTCGTCCCAGATGAAGTGGTACGCTGCCTGCGCCGCCTCGGCGAAGCGATAGTCCTCGAGGGCGGTGTTGATTTCCTCGGTGGCGCGCTGGACGCGCGACAAGATCCAGCGCTCGGGCAGATCGAATTCCGCGCTGTCCGGGCCCTCGGCCGTGCGATCCGCGAACCGGTCGGGATCGTAGTCGTCGAGGTTCATGAGCACGAAACGCGTGGCGTTCCAGATCTTGTTGGCGAAGCGGCGCGCGTCCTCGACGTTGCTCCACGAAAACTTGATGTTCTTGCCTTGCGCTGCCTGGTTGGTCAGCCAGGCCAGCGCGAAGCGAAGGGCATCCGCGCCGTGCTTCTGCACGACCTCCACGGGGTCGATGGTGTTGCCCTTGACCTTGGACATCTTCTCGCCCTTTTCGTCGGTGACCATGGTGTGCAGGTACACCGTGCGGAAGGGGACCTTCTTCATGAAGTGCAGCCCGGCCATGAGCATGCGCGCCACCCAGAAGAACAGGATGTCGTAGCCGGTCTCCATGACCGTCGTCGGGTAGAAGGTGCGTAGCTCGCGCGTCTGATCGGGCCACCCCAAGGTCGCGAACGGCCACAGCCACGACGAGAACCAGGTGTCGAGCACGTCCTCGTCCTGGGTCAGATCCTTGCCGCCGCAATGGGTACACTGGGTGGGCGTTTCGCGCGCCACCGTGGGTTCCTTGCAGGCCGCGCAGTACCAGGCCGGGATGCGGTGGCCCCACCACAGCTGGCGCGAGATGCACCAGTCGCGAATGTTGTTCATCCAGTGGAAGAACGTCTTGCTCCAGGTCTCGGGCACGAAGCGAGTCTTGCCCTGCTCCACCGCCTCGATGGCCGGCTTGGCGAGGGGCTCCATCTTGACGAACCACTGGGTCGACATCATGGGCTCGACCACGGTATGGCAGCGCTGGCAATGACCGACGGCGTGCACGTGTTTCTTGCTGCCGCGTTCGAGCCCCTTGGCGGCCAGCTCTTCTTTCACCTTCTTGCGCGCCTTGAAGCGATCGAGGCCGGCGAAGGGGCCGCCCTCCGCGGTGACCAGGCCCTTCTCGTCGAAGATGGAGATGAACGGCAGGTTGTGGCGCTTGCCGCAGTCGAAGTCGTTGGGATCGTGCGCGGGCGTGACCTTGACCGCGCCGGTGCCGAACTTGGGATCGACCAGCACGGGATCCGCAATCACCTTGAATTCGCGACCGGTGAACGGATGTTTGATGGTCTTGCCGATCTTCGCTTGGTGGCGGGGATCGTCGGGGTGCACGGCCACGGCCGTATCGCCCAGCATGGTTTCGGGCCGCGTGGTCGACACCACGATCTCGCCGGAACCGTCGGCCAGCGGATAGGCAAAGTCGTACAGCTCGCCCTGCGCGCCCTCGTCGTGCTCGACCTCGAGATCGGAGAGCGCGGTCCGGCACGACACGCACCAGTTGATGAGGCGCCGGTCGCGGTAGATGAGCCCCTCTTCATGGAGCCGCACGAAGGCCTCGATGACGGCGCGCGAATACTCCGGCTCCATGGTGAATTTCAGGCGCTCCCAGTCGAGGGAGAAGCCCATCACCTTGAGCTGCTCGAGAATGCGATGGCCATATTGTTCGCGCCACTGCCAGATGCGTTTGACGAACTCCTCGCGGCCAAGCTCGTGGCGCGATTTCTTCTCTTTCGCGCGCAAGTCGCGCTCCACCACCATCTGCGTGGCGATGCCGGCGTGATCGGTGCCCGGCAACCACATGGCGTTGTAGGCCGCCATGCGGCGCCAGCGCGTGAGCACGTCCTCGATGGTAAACCCGAGCGCGTGCCCCATGTGCAACGCTCCGGTCACGTTGGGTGGCGGAATGACGATGCTAAAAGGCGCCTTGGGCGTGGCGGCGTCGGCATGGAAATAGCGGCGATCGAGCCACTCTTGGTACCAGCGCGATTCAATCGTGGCGGGATCGTAATTCTTGGCGAGCTCGGTCATGACGAAAACCTGTCGGAGGAAAGTGGAAAAATCGAAGTCGGAAAGCTACTTCTTCGCGCTCGCCAGACGATCGATTTCTTGCCGAATGATCGTCTCGGCGAGCTCGGGTACGACTTCCCACACGACCTGCTCGATGATCTCGCGAGACAGCTTGGCGATGGCTTCGTATTCGGGACCGCGCGCGGCCAGCAGCGCGACCTTGTGATCCACGGCCGCGGACACCGCTGCGGCAAACCCTGGCGAAGATTCCGGGCCGCCTTGCGATGGAAGCACGGAGCTCGGAGCGCTCGCGTCGGGCGGCAAGGGCGTGGACACCTTGCGCGTAACCGGGGCATCGTCCGGTGGCGTTACCGGCATGGGAACCGTGGGCGGCGGCGGCGAAAGGCGCGGGACCGGTGGACGTAGCGACGAAGCCACGGCGGGGCTTGCGCTCGAAGGTAGCGGGAGAACCGCCCTGGCCAAAGGCGCCGCGGGGGCGGGAGGCGTCGCAATCACCAGCGGTCGCGACGCGACCGACGCTGGAGCCGGCGGCGTGGCCCGCGCCGGAATCGGCGCGGCCGGGGCAACAGGTGTCACGGAGGCGGCCGGCTTGTTCACGACCGGCGGCTTGACCGAGGGGAACCCCATCATGGTTCGATTGAGCGGAGTGCGTCCCCCGCCGGGCGCGGGGATGGAAGGAGTCGGCTGCGGGGTCATGCCCGTTCGGGCCACCGGCATGGCAGCCGACGGGCGTGCGCCCGGAATCAGGGACGGCCGTGGCGATGGCGGGACGAATGGAGCAGGCGCGGCGGCCCCGGGCGCAGGGATCGGGCGCGCGCCAGACGGCCGGCTCGGCGGCTTCCCGACCCGCAAAGGCTGAGCTGGGGCAGCAGGTGCGGGAGGGGCGCCGCGCTCGATCGTGATCTCGCCGTAGCTGTCGTCGTCCTCGACCGGAAGATCCTTGGCGGAAATGCGCGCGGTGTTGTCGTCGTAGTCAGCCGAAAACTCCGGCATCACCCCCGCAACCGACCTGGTAGGAGCCGTCAAGACCGAGGCCACGGCATCGAGCAGGGCCTGGCTTTCGAAGGGCTTGGCAAGATGACCGTCGGCGCCCACCTTGCGCCCGCGGGCGTCGTCGTAAGGATTGTGACTGGACGCCAGAAGATAGACCGGCACCTCCCGCAGGGCGGCGTCGGCCTTGAGGCCCGCACAAAGATCGTAGCCGCTGCCACTGCCAAGGGCGACGTCGGACACGACGAGGTCGGGCTTGCCGTCCCGCCTGGCCATGGCCAGAGCCTCGTCCACCGACTTGGCAAAGGAGAGCTCGTAGCCCGAGCCGTCCATCACCATGGCGAAAGCCTGTTGAATCGTACGACTGTCGTCCGCGACCAGGATGCGCTTGCCCATCATTACCCAGTGTCTACCTTCGATAACATGGGGGGCAAAATGGGTCAATTCCGCGCAGCGCCAAGTTTGCGTAAAAATCGACCCTCGGGCGGCGAAGAGGCGTTTTCGCGGCGAGGAATAGGCGAAAGCGCGAAAAGCCGGTTATCATGACCCTGTAGTGCGCGAAGCCTCGGAACCAGAAAGATTTGGAATAATCGCGCTTGCAGCTCTTTCCTTCTGCCTTTTGTCCGCGCCGTGCCATGCCACGGACCGCGATCCGTGGTGGGGACAGGACAAGGCCCTTCACTTCTCCGCTTGTTTCATGATCGCGGGCGACGGTTACGCGGGGGCGGGATTGTTCAGCCAGCGGGAAGGCGTTCGTGCGAGCGCAGGGGCTGGGCTTGCACTTGCCGCGGGCGGCGCCAAGGAAGTGTACGATCGCTACGCTGGCGGCGACGCTTCCCTGCGCGATCTCACCTGGGACGTGGTGGGCGCCGCGACGGGTACGGTCCTGTCGTGGCTGGTCGACCGATACATCTTTTGATGCGATGGAGCAATCGATGAACGAATCCAAACCGAAAGCCATGGCCCACCACCCTCTCGCCTACAAGAACGAAGCATTCCTCGACAGCGACGAAGCCCGCACCCTGCGCATCCTAGCCGAGTATCTCGAACCCCTGCACCGCTTCGAGCAGGAGAAAGTGCATGGAACCGTGGTCTTCTTCGGTTCCGCCCGCTTGGCCGAGCACGGACCGCTCGGCCGCTACTACGCCGACGCCCGCGAGCTGGCGCGGCTGTACACCGCGTGGACAAACGCGCTACCTCCCGGTACTCCCCGCTTCCTCGTTTGCTCGGGTGGCGGGCACGGCATCATGGAAGCCGCCAACCGCGGCGCCGCCGAGGCGGGTGGCCGCACCATCGGCCTCAACATCAGCCTACCCGAGGAACAGAGCGCGAACTGCTACATCACCCCGGATCTCTCGTTCGAGTTCCACTACTTCTTCATGCGCAAGCTGTGGTTCGCGCACCTGGCCCGCGCGGTGGTGGTTTTTCCGGGTGGTTTCGGCACCATCGACGAGATGTCGGAGATCCTGACCCTGTCGCAGACGCGCAAGCTCGAGGGCAAAATGACCGTCATCCTGTACGGCAAGGAGTACTGGACCGAAGTCATCAACTTCGATGCCCTGGTCAAGCACGGCATGATCGGCAAGGACGACCTCGACCTCTTTAGTTTCGCGAGCACGCCAGCCGAAGCGCAGGAGTTGCTCCAGCGAGGCATTTCGCCCGAGATGCAACCCGGCACGCCAGCCTTCGCGAAGACCCGCAACGCACAGCACGGATCCACGTACCTCTACCAAAGGAGCGGCGATTGATAGAACTTGAATTCATCGGCGCCGCGCGCGGCGTCACCGGGTCAAAACACATCCTTCGCACCTCGAAAGCCGCGGTCTTGCTCGACTGCGGAATGTTCCAGGGGCGCCGAAAGGAATCGAACGAGCGCAACCGCGCGCTGCAAGTTCCCGTGGATGAAATCGACGCCGTCGTGCTCTCGCACGCCCACATCGATCACGCGGGGCTCCTTCCCTTGCTGCACAAACGGGGCTACCGTGGACCGGTCTACGCGACCCCGGCGACGCGCGATCTGTGCACGCCCATGCTGCTCGACGCGGCCATGATTCAGGAAGCGGACGCGCATCACATCCAGAAACTGATCGAGCGCGATCGGCTCGACATGGAGCCGGTGGAGCCGCTTTACAACCATGACGACGTCACCGGCCTGCTCGGGCAGATCATCGGCCTGCCCTACCGGCGCGCGCACACCATCGCCCCCGGCATCGTGCTCAAGCTCCTCGACGCCGGCCACGTGCTAGGTAGCTCGATCGTCGTGCTCGACGTGGAAGACGACGGCACGCATGTGCGCGTCGCCTACGCCGTGGACCTGGGCCGCAAGGGGCTGCCCATCCTGCGCGAGCCCGAGATCCCCACTGGCATCAACTGCCTCATCAGCGAGAGCACCTACGGCGACCGCAGGCATGCGCCCATCGAAGAAGTCGACAACGCCTTGGCCGAGGCCGTGAACCGCACGGTCCGACGCGGCGGCAAGATCCTGATTCCGGCCTTCGCCCTCGAGCGCGCGCAGGAGGTCGTCTACGCGCTCAAGCGGCTGCGCGCCGCCCAGAAGGTGCCGAGCATTCCGGTGTACGTGGACTCGCCGCTCACGGTGAAGCTGACCGACGTCTTCAAGATGCACCCCGAGTGTTACGATAAGCAGACCTACGCCCGGCTGGTCGGGGGCGATCCGCCCTTCGAGTTCGACGGTCTTCACTATGTTTCGGACAAGGAAGAGTCCAAAGCCATCGCGGCCCAGCCCGGCCCATGCATCATCATCGCTGCCAGCGGGATGTGCGAAGCCGGCCGCATCCTGCACCACCTGCGCGAAGGCGTCGAAGACCAGCGCAACACCATCCTCATCGTGGGCTTCCAGGCCCAGCACACCCTCGGCCGGCGCATCCTCGAACATCAGCGCGAGGTCCGGGTCTTCGGGGTCATGCGCCGACTGGCTGCGGAGGTGGTCGCGCTCAACGGCTTCTCTGCCCACGCCGACCAGAAGGATTCTGCTCGAGTTCGCCGAGGCCGTGCGCGAGCAGGGCAAGCTGCGCCAGGTGCTCCTGGTCCACGGCGAGCCTCCGGCTCAAGCGACGCTCATGAGCAAGCTGGCGGAGCTTGGGTTCCCGACCGTCACGGCGCCTGCCCCCGGCGAGAGGCTCCGACTCTAGTTCTAGTCGCGAACAAGCCGTACTCCCATTCCTGGCTTCCTGGCTTCCTTAGAGATCTCCTTTTGTTCTGGGGCGGCAGAACCTACCGGCAGTCGAAGCCGTAGTGCCCTGGAAGGTATTGATAGAGCCACGTCTCGCTCAGCGTGGTTGCGCCCAAGCGCAGATAGCAGCGAAGGTCCACGGGCTCCGGGCCGGAAACCGTGAGGTCGAGCTCGGCCCGCCAGCGATCGGTGCCCAGGATCTTGAGGACATGGGTGTTCGCCACCGTCCCCCGGGATGCCGTCGCCACCAGGGTCAGGTCGAAGCGCTGGGCCATGCCGGCCAGCGGCCCGCCGGAAAACTCCACCACCAGCTTGCGCCCCCGCTGCTCTTCCGCTCGCAGGGGTCCGGGTCTTCCCGGCCGGCCAAGGCGCGTCGCGACGACCCGGGCGAGCGGGGAAGGGAAAGGCTCCTCCGCGACCCAGTGCAGGCGATAATCCAACACCCACTGCATGCCCGCACCCGCGTGGCGGTCGGGGTGCCAGAAGGCGACGATGTTGTCCTCGATCTCCGTGTCGGTGGGCAGCTCGAGCAGGGTGATCGCGCCGCCGCCCCACGAGCCCTTCGGCTCGACCCAGACGGAGGGTCGGCGATCGTAGTACGCGCCGTCGTCGAGATAGTGGTCGAAGTTGCGATCGCGCTGCAGCAGCCCGAACCCCTTCGGATCGTGGTCGAGGAACGTGTTGGTTCGTGGCACAGGTGGATTGTTGAGCGGGCGCCAGATGCGTTCACCCCTGCCGGTCCACATGGCCAAGCCGTCGGAGTCGTGAATCTCGGGCCTCCAGTCAGGGCCCAGGCGCTGGTTGGTCTCGCTGTACCAGTACATGCTGGTCAAGGGGGCGATGCCGAGTTGCTCGATGGCCGCACGCTGGAACAGCTCGGCGTGCACGTCCATCACGACGACCCCGCGATCGCTGCAGTCGAAACGGTAGGCGCCAGCCAGGCTGGGACCGTCCAAGAGCGCATAGACCGTGAGACGCGGCTCGCCCGGAACCTCGGCGAGCCAGAAGGCGACGAAGCGGGGAAATTCCTCCTTGCGCCCCGGCACCGTGGTGTCGACCGCGATGCCGCGCGCGGACTGGCCGTACTGATTCAAGGGCCCGGCGCTGCGAAAGTAGGACGCGCCCTGGAAGGCCAGCCAGTCGCCTTGCAACCCCGGGGGGGTCATCGCGCGGAATCCGGAGAAGCCGAGGTCGCGCGGAAGACGTGTGGCGAGCCCGGTAGCGTCGTAATCGAAGCAGGACGGCGCATAGAGCACACGGCGAGCCTGATTGTCCTGCACCACGTGGATATCTACCGGCAGGGGAACGTCGCGGTCGAGGTGGAAGAGCTCGACCGGGAATGCGCCCTTGGGCCAATGCAGGGCGTGTTCGGGGCGGAAGCGGATGTGCTGGGAGACGTCGAAGGTGATCTTCTCGATGACCGATGCGTCCCGGATCTGCGCGGGCCGAAAAGGTCGAGCCGCGAGCTGCCTCGCCCGTTCGCGAAGCGATGCGAAGTCGAACTTCTGCGGTGGGCCTAGGTATTCGTCCCCGACGTTTCGGGCGGCCGCGCGCGCCCACGCCCGGACGTTCCTGGCCGACAGCCCCGCCGCGAGCGAGGCCTGCAGAAGCTTCCGACGCGTCCAAGCGATACCCATGCCAATGCACCTGTGCGCCCGCCGGCCACACCGCCGTCGCACCCATGAGTCGTGAGCCTGGCACGCGTACCGCGCGTCCGCCACGCGTGCTGTCCGATTCCGTGGCCGACTTCGACCGTCTACAGCGAACGATTCTCGCAACTCGGTGTGCGACCTGGCGCCCTTGCAAGACATCTGTCCGATAGGTCCCTCATTGAGGGGAAGGAAGGAGGATGTCGCCCTTGCAACGAGCGTGGCAGGCCCACGACACCGAGATGGAGCTGGCACGATGGCCGAAGGCATAGGCTCCATCGGCGGTTGCGCGGGAGCGCTGGTCTCCGCGGACAAGGGGATGCCGCCCGAGGCACCTGGCACCATGCCGGTTCAGACGTTCGCCCGCTTCGACCGGACGCAACGTCGGCAACCCGCAGGCAATCGTGCCTTGCGCTCGCGGACGGCGCGCCGGCTGCTCGTGCTCGGCGGCGCGGCGCTGGTGAGCGGCCTCGCCGGCAACCAGATGCGCCTGGTGCTCGACGTGGATGGGCTGACTCCGCTCGAAATCGTGGTGCTGGTGCTGTTCGTCATCAACATTCTTTGGATCTCGTTGCCGCTCGTGGCCGCCATCGTCGGACTGGCCCGCATCGTGCTGCGCAGGCAGAGCGCCAGCGAAAGGCAAGCGCCGCTCGGCACGCACACCGCGGTCCTCATGCCCATCCACCACGAGAATGCGGCACGGGTGGGCGCCGGCCTGGAGGCGATGGGGGCCGAGCTCGTCGCCCTGGGCCAGGGCCATGCCTTCGACCTGTTCGTCCTCAGCGACACGACCGATGCCGAGCTCGCGCTCGCCGAACAAGAGATGGTATGGGCGTTGCGCCGCCGCTTGCGTGACGGCATCCACGTGTATTATCGGCGGCGCCTGCACAACACGGCACGAAAACCGGGCAACATCCGGGAATTCTGCCTGCGCTGGGGGGCCGCCTACGACCATCTCCTGCCGCTCGACGCAGACAGCCTCATGGCCGGGCAGACCATGATCGATCTCGTGCGCAGGATGGAGAATGATCCGGATGCCGGCCTCATCCAGACCGTGCCGCAGTTGCACGACGGCAAGAGCCTGCTCGCGCGCGTGCAGCAGCTCGCGGCCACCCTCTATGGTCCGGTGCTGAGCGCGGGCCTCGCCTGGTGGACGGGAAACGAAGGCACCTTCTGGGGGCACAACGCCGTCCTGCGCACGCAGGCCTTCATGCAGTCCGCGGGCTTGCCCGAGCTGTCGGGCAAGCCTCCCCTCGGCGGGGCCATCCTGAGCCACGACTTCGTGGAAGCAGCGCTCATCCGGCGCGCCGGCTGGAAGGTGGTGATCGCCGACGACTTGCCGGGCTCGTTCGAGGAATGCCCGTCCTCCCTGGTCGAGATGGCGGTGCGCGACCGGCGCTGGTGTCAAGGCAATCTCCAGCACGTGCGTGTGCTCACCGGCAAGGGACTGCACTGGGTGAGCCGGCTGCATCTCCTCATCGGCATCTTCTCTTATCTCTCGTCACCGGTCTGGCTCATCTTCCTTCTCGCGGCGTTCGGCCTCGGGGTGCAGTACGAATTCGCACGACACGCCTACTTCGTTCGCGGTCACACGCTCTTTCCGCTGTGGCCGCATCTCGATCCGGCACGCGCCTTGCGCCTGTTCGTGATGACCATGGCCATCGTGCTCGGCCCCAAGCTGCTCGGGCTGCTGGCATTCGTCTGTCGCTGGCGGCGCCTGCGCGGCAGCGGCTGGATGTTGCCCTTGAGCTTCCTGTTCGAGGTCGTGGCGTCGGCGCTCGTCGCCCCGGTGCTGATGCTCATCCACTGCGGCGTGGTGGCGTCGGTGCTGCTCGGACACGATTCCGGATGGCGTCCGCAGCAGCGGGAGGGAGACTCCTTGCCCTGGTCACAGGCGGGGCGCTACCATCGCTGGCATACCCTGATTGGCGCGACCCTCGCCGCGGGCGGTCTCGCCATCTCGTGGCAGATGCTGGCCTGGCTGTCGCCCGCCGTCGTCGGCATGGTGCTCTCCATTCCGCTCTCGCGCCTGGCCTCCTCCTCCATGGCCGGCCGATGGTGCCAGCGCGCCGGGCTTTTGCGTACGCCCCACGAGGCCGAGCCGCCCCCGGTTTGCCGGCGCGCCCACGAAGCCTATCCCGCCTATCGAGAAGCCCTGGCCCGGACCCCCGACCTGGGCGCGATTGTCCGGGACTCCGCGCTTCTGCAGCGCCACCTGGCCCTGACCGATTGCCCGGAGACCGCGACGACGGATCATGCAGCCGACGCGGTCCAGGCCACGGCCGAGCTGAAGATTCTCAAGGCCGAGTCACAGGAAGATGCGCTCGCCCTCCTGACGCCCCCAGAGCGCGCGCGGGTGCAATCCCTGCCCGATCTGCTTCGGCGCTTGGCCCGCCTGGCATCGCAAGGAACCTGATACGCCCAGAGTCAGGTCCTTTTCAAAACCAACAGAGAACACAGAGAAAGACTTGGGGAACGGGACCGGGGAGGAGTGCTATGGGGGGTCTTTCTCTGCGTTCTTTGTCGGTCTTGCAGGAACCTCCGTCTCTAGACTAGCCGTTCGAGCAAATAGGTCGCGGCGGCTTGGGCATCTCCGCGCACCCCCTCAAGGGCGTTGCAGCGACGGGTGATGGTTTCAAGCGTCTTCAGCACCCTCTCGGGATGACGCTGCGCCGCCACAGCGTGCTTGAACATGCCGAGCAGGGACTTGCCGCGCGACAGCAGTCGCGGTTTGAATACGGCCCCCGCCTGATGAGGGGCGAACAGCACCAAGCCGACCGGCACAGGCGCGGGAGCACGGGTGCTGTTGAACTCGTCCAGCCAATAGGACAACGACGTGCCGGGGGCCGACCAATTCGGCAGCCTCGCCGGGAAAGGTTGGACCATGTTGCCCTCCAGGACGGCATACTCGTCGGAGAAGTAGGTCGCTCCACACCCGACCAGGGCCCGCACGAGCGTGCTCTTGCCAGAATGTGGACCGCCCGGAATCAGGATCGCGCGATCGCGCCACCCCACCACCCCCGCGTTCAGAAACACCCTGCGCGGCGAACGCTCGGCCACGAACCACTTGAGATCTTCCTCGAATGCCTCGGCGATATCGGTCGGCTCGGAAGATCGCACCAGCGGTCGACCATCGGCGGTCAGCAGATAGCTCACTTCGCCGTCCGAGATCTTGGAGGGCAAGGTGCGAAAGGCATAGCAGCGCATCGTGCTCTTGCTGCTGGTCGGTGAGGCGACCGGGGGCAGCCGGTCGAGCAACAGATGGTAGGCCGAGACATCATCGGCGCGCACTTCCCAGGACACCCCGAACGCCACATACCTGCCACGGGCGAGCCAACTGTCACCAGAGGTCGTCGAAGACGCTCGCACAGCCCGCGTTTTGGTCCGCCGAATCTCCACCTGGCCAATCACGGGTCTTGAATCTTCCATCGTCCCCTCGAGAGTGTGCTCTCTTCTTCTTTAGGATGAGTGTACGGCGGATTTCGTCTCGCTTTGAGTCGCGCCCCTGCCGATATTCCTGTCGGCTGGCGGCCCGGCAATCCGTAGTCCCCAGTCCTACAAGCTCAAAGGACCGGAAACACAGGGTTTCGTAAATCATGACTTTTGCGGTCCTTTTTCTCCTTTTCCGTCCTCTCTTGTTCTCTCTTCCTTTCACCGGAAGGCCCGCGGCGCACGGAGCCAGAAGGAGCCGCTCACGGATTCTCGGGCACGGGCTCTTCCCCATCTCTTGCCCACTTTGGGCGCCATGTCTCATTGGTTAGCACCTTTCACTACCGCCGGCACGCGCTATGCTAATCGGCATGACCAACCAAGAGCTTCCTTGCTTGATCGTCATTTTCGGCGCCTCCGGCGATCTCACCCGGCGCAAGCTCGTCCCCGCGCTGTTCGAGCTGTTTCTCGCGGGCATCCTGCCCAATGGGCTGGGCGTCCTCGGCATCAGCAGGAGCCGCCTCGGGGATGAGGGCTTCCGCCAGCGGTGCAAGCCCGGCTGTGCCGCCCGGCGGGGATTCAGCGAGAGTGCTTGGAACACCTTCTCGCAGCGCCTGCGCTACCACGCCGCGGACGCAGCCAGCCCTTCCGAATGGCCGGCCATCGTGCAGGCACTGCAACTCGAGTGCGACCGCTATGGAACCGGCGGCAACACCTTGTTCTATCTTTCGGTCGCGCCCGAGCTCTACCAGCCCATCATCGCCAACCTGGGCAGCTCGGGCCTGGTCAAAGGCGGCAAGCTGTGGTGCCAGGCGCCGTCGGAGGCCTCGCCCCGCCAGCGCATCATCGTGGAGAAGCCATTCGGGTCGGACCTGGCCTCGGCCGAGGAGCTCAACCGCGCCCTCGGCCGCGTCTTCGACGACGAGGATGTCTTTCGCATCGACCACTACCTGGGCAAGGAGACGGTTCAGAACTTGCTGGTGTTTCGCTTCGCCAACTTGCTCTTCGAGCCGCTGTGGAACCGCCGCTACGTCGACAATGTTCAAATCACCGCGGCCGAGACTGTCGGGCTCGAGGGCCGCGCCGGCTACTACGACGGCATCGGCTCCATGCGCGACATGATCCAGAGCCATCTGCTCCAGCTCATGGCTGTCGTCGCCATGGAGCCGCCGAGCTCCTTTCGCGCCGCGGACCTGCGCAGCGAGCAGCGCCAGGTGCTCGAGGCCGTGCGCCCCATCGCCTACGAAGAAGTGCCCGAGGTCGCCGTGCGCGGGCAATACGCGCGCGGCGAGGTCGCCGGCAAGATGCTGGCCGGCTACCGCGAAGAGCCCGGGGTCAGGCCCGGTTCGGACTGCGACACCTTCAGCGCCCTCAAGCTGTCCATCGACAACTGGCGCTGGGAAGGCGTGCCCTTCTTCCTGCGCACAGGCAAGCGCATGCGGCGCAAGCTGACCCAGTTCGTGATCAACTTCAAGCCCGCGCCGCACTTGTTTCGCAATCTTGGCAACGGGCACGTGCGACCTCGCCACAACCAGCTGGTCGTGAACGTGCAGCCGGACGAGGGCATCAGCCTGCGCTTCGAGGGCAAGGTGCCCGGCCATGGGCTTCACCTCGAGTCGGCCCTGCTCGACTTCGACTACCAAGACCAGTTCCAGGCGGTCCCCTTCGAGGCGTATGCCACGCTCCTTCTCGAAGCCATCCAGGGCGATCAGACGCACTTCAAGGATCGCCACGAGGTCGAGGCGGCCTGGCGCATCGTCATGCCTGTGCTCGACCATTGGCGCGATCATCCGGAGGCGGGGCTCGAGCTCTACCCCTCGGGGGGTTGGGGACCGGCGGCCGCGGACGCGCTCATCAAACCGTTCGGCAAGTGGCGCAACCCCGAGACCGACGGCTCGCGGGCCGAGCCGCCTCGCCCCATGGACGCCGAAGCCACCGAGAGTGGAGCCTAGCCCATGGCTGATGGCCGATCCGAAGAGAGACCGCGGCTACGCGGCGAATCGGTCGTGAGCGTATCCGCCGACCAGGCCGGCCGACGACTGACGGCTCGCTTGGCCGACCACTTGAGGCAACGGTTGGCCGTGGTTGCGTCCGCGCACCTCGCCCTCTCGGGCGGCTCGTCGGCGAGGTTGCTCGGGTCGGCCCTTGCCGAGCTCGCCCCTCTCTCCGCTTCCGAGTGGTCGCGCATCCACGTGTGGATGGTGGACGAACGCTGCGTCGCTCTCGACGATCCCAGGTTGAACGCAAACCTGATCCGGGATGCCGTCATCGCGAGCACCGCCATGCCCGTGGCGAATTTCCACCCCATGCCCGTGCTGCAGACGGACGGAGCCGCCCGCTACGAAGCCGAGCTGCGAGCCGCCATGGCTGAGCGCCGCGACGACGATCGGCGCCTCGATGCCGTGGTCTTGGGCATGGGCCCGGATGGCCACACGGCCAGTCTCTTCCCCGAATCGGCGGCACTCGACGAACGGAAGCGATGGGTGACCTTGAATGATGGCGAGCACGTGACGCCTCCACGCCCGCGCATGACCATGACCTATCCGCTTCTGAATGATTCGCACTGGATAGCCCTGTTGGTGACGGGGGCGAGCAAGCAAGCGGCGCTGAGGGAGGCGGCACAGCGTCCGTCGGATTTCCACGCCTTGCCGGTCGTCGGCGTCGTCCCAGCCTCCAGCTCGCGCTTGCTGTGGTTCCTCGATCACGAAGCCGAGGGCGACGACACGAGCCGGACACGGATGTCAGGCTAGTTTCGCTTTTCTCCAATACCTGGGCTACCTTTCGCCTCCTTTGATTGGGATCCGCATGGCGTGCATCTTGCTTGCCCGAGAAACGCGGGATCTGTAAGGAATCGGTGTCTTGCGACACTGTTCCTTGGTCGCGCAGTGATCGCACCCACTTCTCAGCGATTTCTACTCGTGTCAGAATCCGACGCGCGTTCGCTTAAACTTCCAAGGAGGCCCCGATGAAGCCCAGAAACGGCGCAGTCATAGCTCTGCTTCTGCTCGCCACCTGCAACGAGGAAAACCAAGGGGCGGTTTCGCCCACCGAGTCCGCCCGCGTGGCGCTGGGCAAACTGCCCTCCTCCGAGGTTGCCACCTGGCAGAAGGTCGGTTCCAGCACCATCCCCGACGGTCGCTATTTGCAAGCCGCTGCCTTCGACGAAAGCCGCAAGGTCGTCGTGATGTTCGGCGGCACCCTCTTCAACATGATGACGGGCACGGGCGGCCCGACCCAAGAAACCTGGGAGTGGAGCCCCGCCACCGGCAAGTGGACGAACCGGACCGGAACCGGGCTTGCTCCGCAGGCGCGCTCGGGCGCGACCATGGTCTACGACTCCGCGCGTGCCAAGCTCGTGCTCTTCGGCGGTCGCGCCGGCAGCAACTACGACTACGAGGACACCTGGGAATGGGATCCCGCCACCGGCGTGTGGACCGACATGACGAGCGCCGGCAACCATCCCGCAGCGCGCGCCCAGCAGGGCATGGTCTACGAAAAATCTACGGGCAAGATCCTCCTCTTCGGAGGCGGGCGCAGCGACCAGAGCTCGTACGACGGCACGGGGATGACCGCCTCGCTCGGGGACACGTGGGAGCTGGATCCGACGACGTACACGTGGACGCAGCTGGCCCCCGCGGCCAGCCCCAGCGCGCGCCACGATCTCGGCCTGGTCTGGGATTCCATCCACAACGTCGCGGTGCTCTTCGGTGGCCTGCAGATGGACAGCTCGGGTGCGGGGGTCCCGAAGCACGACACCTGGCAATGGGATCCCGCGACCGGCACCTGGACCGAGCGAACCGCGGCCGGAAGCAAGCCGAGCGAGCGCTATGCCCATGCCATGGCCTTCGACGGCAGCCGCGGTAAGGTCGTCGTGTTCGGCGGCTCGAACATGACCACGGGCGGCAGTCTGAACGACTTGTGGGACTGGGATACGACGACGGGTGCTTGGACCCAGCGGCTGACCGGAGCCGAGGCCAACCTGCCGAGCCCGCGCATGTACGCTTCCATGGTATCCGACGATGCGCGGGCGCGTCTGGAGGTCATCGACGGCGCCACGGCTTACAATCCCTACGGCAAGGGCGGCGCCGGCGGAACGACCTACTACCCGGGCACCGGCTACTACGGCACCAGCCCTTCCAACGAGGTCTGGGAAGCTCGACCCGGTGACTCCCGCGTTCAGCGATCGCTCGGCAGCGCTCGATGTGCCGTCAGCCCGCACCGACCACTGCATGGCCTACAACCCGGCGACCGGCAAGACCTACGTCTATGGCGGTTATGACATAACGGGGCAAACCCTCGACGATCTCTGGGAGTGGGACGGCACCATCTGGGCGCAGGTTGCCGCGGACGTACGGCCGCCTGCCCGCGCGGACGCCGCCATGGCTTACGATCCGCAAAGAAAGTCGCTCATCCTCTTCGGCGGTACCAGCTATTACGGACAGACCGTCTACAACGACACCTGGGAATGGAACAGTGCCTCGAGAACGTGGTCGCAGCTTCAGCCCACGACCAGCCCGGATGGTCTGTACGGACACGGCATGGTGACGGACACGACGAGATTCAAGATCCTCCTCTTCGGTGGCATGAACAACTACATGTTCGGACCAGGTGCTCCGTATCCTCCGTACAACTACGGGCCCAGCAACGAAGTCTGGGAGTGGGACGGAGCCAAGGTCACGTGGACCAACCGAACCCCGGCCGCGTCCACCGCGACGCCCATGGCTCGGCAATACCCGAGCATGGCCTACGATGAGGGGCGACAGAAGATGTTCCTGTTCGACGGACCCCAATACAATTCGGGCTATCCGGCCTCGCTCAGCGCGTTTTGGGAATGGGATCCGGTTTCGGCGGGTTGGGCCTTGCGCGATCCCGGCGACTCCCTCGACTACGGCTACGCGATCTACGTCGTCTACGACTCCATCCGCAAACGCGAGGTCCTGCTCAGCGACGCCTACGACTACGCCACGGGCTACAACGAGACCTGGGAAATCGACGCCAAGGGCCCGACCTTCTACGTGCGCGCCTTGCCGAGCACCCCATCCTCGCGCTACAGCGCCACGATGGCCTTCGACAGCGCGCGCGGCGTGGCGGTGCTCTTCGGCGGCTCCATCAACACCGGGTACAGCAACGAGACCTGGGAGTACAAGGTCACCGGCTGGGGCAACGGCGAAGGCTGCACGGCCGCGTTCGCCTCGTCCTGCGCGTCGGGCAACTGCGTCGATGGTGTTTGCTGCGAATCCGCGACTTGCACGGGGCCGTGCAAGTCGTGCAATGTCACCGGGTCCGAGGGAACCTGCGTGAATGCCACGGCCGGAAGCGAAGTGGCCGGTAGCTGCACGAACGGGCAAGCCTGCGACGGCAGCGGCAGCTGCAAGAGCAGCAACGGACTGCCGTGCGCCGATGGTTCGACCTGCGCCTCGGGCCTCTGCGCGGACGGCGTATGCTGCAACAATGCCTGCACCGGGACCTGCACTTCCTGCAACCTGGCCGGCCAGGCCGGCAAGTGCAGCCCCTATCCGGCGGGCACGGATCCGCAGAACGAGTGCGGGAAAGGCACCGGGGTCTGCAAGTCCACCTGCGACGGCGTGGGCAACTGTGCGTACCCCCAAGCTGCGGTCCCCTGCGCGTCTTGCACGACCTGCGACGGGTATGGCTCGTGCAGCCTGTACGACCCAACCTGCGCGTACACGGGTGGAACAGGCGGCGGATACGGCGGCTCTTACGGTGGCACCGGGGGCTATACCACCAGCCGCGGCGGCAGCGGCGGCACCATTTACAGCGGTGGCGGCGGTAGCGGCGGTTACACCACCAACCGCGGGGGCAGCGGCGGTTACACCACCAGCCGTGGCGGCAGCGGCGGCTACACCACTGTCTACAGCGGCGGTGGCGGCAGCGGCGGTTACGTCACCAGCCGCGGCGGCAGCGGTGGCTACGCCACCAGCTACGGCGGCGGCGGTGGCACCGCCAGCTACGGCGGCAGAGACGGCTCGGCCGGCGTAGGTGGGACCGTCCTCGGATCGGGCGGCGCTGTCGGGCCAGGTGGCGCCGGTGGCAAGGCCGATGGCGGTGGCGCCTTGGGCGGCAGCTCGGGGGGCACCATCCGCGATGGCGGAGGCATCGACGCCATCACCGAGGCGAGACTGCACCGCTCGGGATGCAGCTGCGAGCTCGGACGCCCGAGCCGGACCGGACGACTGGGCTGGTCCGCCCCATTCCTTCTCGTCGGCGCGGCCCTGCTGAAGCGGCGCACGCGACGGAAGAAGACCTAGGAGGCTGGTGTCAAACGGCTCCCGTCGCTTGGCGGGCTGCGGGCCCCGCCCGCTTCGTTGCTCGTCGGTTCAATACGTCCAGTATTCGCCCTCCTCGCGCCTCGCGGCCAGGGCTCCTCGCTCCGCCAGAGCTCGGTCCGCCATTTAACACCAGCCTCCTAGTCACTCGACGGGGCGTCTCGACTTGCGTTCGGGTAGAAGCTCGTAGACCGCCCCGGTCGTGGCCAGCACGACCAGGCCGACAATGAACACAACCGGACTGGCGACAAAAACGGGATCGAGAAAGGACTCGGTCCCCACGCGCGCCGAAAGCGCGAAACCAAGCCCCGCGATGACCAGCCCACCCACAAACCACAGGGCCGTCACCAGGGAGCGGCGGTGATCGACCGCCCTGCCCTTCACGGGCTTGCCCTCGAAGGCGAGCGGTGCGAATGGAATGAGGCGGACCGAAGGTAGCAGCAACAGCAGACAAAGGGCGACGATACCGACGACCACCGCGCACTCGATCCAGGTCGGAGCGTAGACGCCCGCCCGATAAGGCAAGGAGAGGCCATGCGTCTGCCAGGCCACGAGAAGAAGATGGTGGTGTAAGAAGGTCGCCACCAGCACCAGCACCCCGGCGCCCACGGCCGACCGGGAGCCAAGCTGTCCGCGCCGGATCCCGTGCCATAGCAGCGCGGCCGAGACGAATAGACAGGCGAGCTCGCACCAGAAGAGAGCACCGTAGGCATTGCCGAGCAACGCCCGCGCGTAGGCCGAAACCGCTGGTTCGTGGGAAAAGAGCCCGACAATCTCGGCCGACACCACGCACGGAAGCGACAGCGAGACCATGAGCAGCAAGGCCTCGCCCAGCCGGGCGAAACCGCGCGGCTCGAGCCCGGCGTGGCGGCCTGCCAGGCGCCCAACCAAGGCGGCGGCCCCAAGCAGGGCAGCCACCCCCCCCGCGCCCGAGAGGAGGAGAAAGCCGGCCACTTCGAGCAAGGTCAGGGCAAGGGGCCGCGCCGGCCTGACCACGAAGATGATGGCCAAGGCCGTGAGCGGCGCCAGCAGCGCGGGCAGCATGAGCAGCGACATCCAGAACCCGGCCTTTTGGCGACGGTAGCGCTCGCCCGCGCTGCCGCGGTACCCGGCGGAAAGCAGGCGTTGCAGGGGCTGCCATCGGGACGGACGCTTCGCGTATTCGGCCAGGTCGGCCCTGCGCGAGAGCACGCAGTGGACCAGGCTGGCGAACAGGCAGACCGCGGCGACCGAGCTGAAGGTCACGAACATGGGCGACCGTGGCCGAGCGAAAAGTGAAAGGCTGCGCAGCGCGGCCAGTGGACGTCCCTGATCGGCCAGTACGCAAAGCGCGGCGCCGAGGAAACACGCGATGGCCACGGGCATGGCGATGCGTGCGGCGGCCTCCAGGTTGCGATCGCGTGACAAGCGAGCCCCACACGCGCAGGCCATGAGCGCCACCCCCACACCCAGGAGAAATCCGTCCATCACCACATAGAGCCCCCAAACCGCGCCGCCCGCCCCCACCGTGCGCATGCCCGTGACGACATCGCCGCGCACGATTTGCTGAAGGAAAGCGTAGCCGCCGAGTCCCAGCAGAGCCAAGAGCAACGCGATGAACGCGATGAACGCGGCCGGTGGACGAGGCTTCATCGTCCGCCTCGCAAGTAGAACACCTTGGGTCCGGTCCCAAACCGCGCCAAAAGCCGCACGGCGCGCGGATCCTTGGCCAGCCTGGAGAGTGCGGAGCCCGGATCGGCCAGGTCGCCGAAGGTAATCGCGCGCGCCGGGCACGAGGAGGCGCAGGCCGGAAGCCGCTGCAGCACTTCATCGGTCACGGGCTCGTCGTCGATTCGGGCGCGTTCGAGGACGGTCCGGATGCGGTGCTCGCACAAGGTGCACTTCTCCACCACACCGGCGGGGCGAAGGGCGACGTCGGGATTTGCGCTCGAGGGGTCGCCGCCGGGCCAAGCAGGTTCGGTCCAGTTGTAGTAGCGACGTCCGTAAGGGCACGCGGCCATGCAGTAGCGGCAACCGATGCAGCGATCCCAGATCTGAACCACCACCCCGTCGTCCGCCTTGTAGGTCGCGCCCACGGGACAAACCTGCACGCACTCGGGCTGCTCGCAGTGCATGCACGGAATGGGCGCGGCCCCCCGGCCCAGCTCCGAGTCCACGCCGACCTCCGGGATCAGCATATCCATCCAATGAATGGGGCGGGTGAGCGCCGCACGCTCGGGGCCGAGCGGGGGTACATTGTTCTCCGCCGCGCAGGCCACCACGCAAGCCTGGCAGCGGGTGCATCGGTCGAGATCGATGGCCATGCCGAAACGGTGTCTCCGGCCCGCTTGCGTCGCGGCAGCGGAGGGCGCCACGGATGTTTGGCTCGATCCACTTGCCGTCTTGGCCAACGTCGCACCCGCCGTGGCCGCGGCCAAGGTCAAGACCTCGCGGCGCGTGACGACCTTGCGGCCGTTCCCGCTCATGCGCCCTTCCTCACTTGCGCGCGGGTGGCGTACGCGAACCAGTGCCCCGAGGTCGCGTCGGCGAGTCCGACGAGCAAGCTGGCGGCGCCTGGCGCGGCGGCATAGGCGGGCCCTGGGCCGCCCCCCAAGGGCACGGCCAGCGCGCCCGGCCGGATATCGGCGCGAACCTCGGCCCACATCTCGATCTGGGCCGCGGGTGATTCCACGATGACGGCATCGCCATCCTCGATGCCGAGCCTTCGCGCATCCTCCAGCGAAATCTCCACACGCTCCTTGCGCGGATCTCCGGACCGCGTGGGCAGCTCGCACAGCCAAGGAAGGTACCGCCTTCCCCCCTCGGCGTACCCCGGACCGCGAACCGGCAACAACACGAATGGGAACCGCACCGGATCGCCTACCGTGGGCGCCGGCACGGACGACAGCGTCTCCCGCACGTCGAAGAGTCGGGTAAGCGGGCGCTCGCCGTCGGGATCCGAGCCCTCTGGCTTCGCCGGGTCGAGCCCCCACTGGCCCGCGGATTCGAGCGCGCTCAGCACGGCCTCGGCGCCCCCCTCCACGTTTCCGAGCCCGGCTTGCACGGCCCCCTGGTAGTCGGGCCAGGGGAAAGCCCTGGCGACGGTCGGACCGAGGGCACGGGCCAAGCGCAGCAGGACCTCGCCGGTCTGCAGCGTGTTCGCAAGCGGGCGCACGACAGGCTGGCGCAGCGACAGCACCCCCGCGCTGCCCTCGGGCACGACCACATCCCAGCGCTCGAAGAAGGTGTGATCGGGCAGCAACAGGTCGGCGGACAGCACCGATTCGTCGAGCACGGGAGAAAAGGACACGACGAAAGGAACGTTGGCGATGGCCTCGTGCCAGCGTTGCGGGTCGGGCTTCGAGTACGCGGGATTGGAGTAGCTCAGCAGCAGGACCTTGGTCGCGTAGGGCTTGCCCGACAGAATCGCCTCGGGTAGCCCAAGGAGCCGCGAAGCTTGGAAATCGCTCTGGCCTGGAGCACGGCCGTCGACGGGGGGCGAGCGCAGGCCCATGCGGGCGACCTCATCGAGGTCGGTCGCGCCGAAATCGGCGAGCGGCACTGCAGGATCGAGGCGCATCCCGCCGGGCACGTCGAGGGCGCCGACAAGGGCGTTGACCAGCAGCGCCGCGAAGGCGGTGGCCGGGTCGCACGTCCCCTCGTCGACCACCACCACCGACTGCCGAACGGCGACCAGCTCCCGGGCGAGCTCCGCGATCCGCGCCGCCGGAATCCCGGTCCACGCCTCGACCCTGTCGGGCGAGAAGTCGGACAACACCTGTTCGCGCAGACCGCCGTGTCGGGTGCCGGCGCGGTCGGCCCAGGGCAGAAACCCGCTGGCCCCCTCGAGAACGGACTCGTCGCCCAGTTGCTCGCGCAGGAGGACGTGCAGCAGTCCGAGCAGCAAGGGCGCCGAACCGCCGGGAGCGAGGGAAAGCCACTCGTCCACCACGCTTGCCATGGGCGGCAGACGCGACGCCGCGCAAAGCAGGCGTGGGCGCGCCTCGCCCGCCAGCGCGCGCGCCAGGTGAATGAAATGGGGCGAGGATTCGAGCGTCCCGGTTCCCACCAAAAGCACGCATCGCGCACTCTCGAAATCGTAGGCCGGCAGGGAGGTCTTGCGGGTCAGACGGCGCACGGCCCGTGCCATGGCCCCGACCCCGGTGGCGCCGTGCCCGATGTGGTTGGGGCTGCCGAACGTCTCGAGAAGGCGCGCCCACAACGCGTGCGTGGTGCCCGTGCGCTCCCCGTCCAACACCACGAGGGATTGTGGCGCGCCCGCGGCGCGCAGCTTGTTCAGCTCGGCCGCCAGCTCTGCGATGGCCTCGTCCCAAGAGAGCTCCTGCCAGCGATTCTGCCCTCGCTCGCCGACCCTGCGCCTGGGACCACGAATGCGGTCGGGATGGTAGAGCACCTCCAGCCCGGCCTGCCCGCGCACGCACAAGCCGCCGCGATTCACCGAGGATTCCGGGCTGCCCTCAACCTTGACCGCGCGACCGTCCACGACGCGTACGCGCAAGCCGCAGCCGGCCTGGCACAGTCCGCAGGTGGTGGAGACGAATTTCTCGCTGCCCGGGCGCAGCCCGGGCTCGACAGGTACGGACGGTTTTTGCGCCGTGTAGGGATCCCGGCCCGGCCGACAACCCGCGACCACCGAGGCCAAGAGGCCCGCGCCGCCCAGGAATCCACGTCGTCCGATGTCAGGCATGGCTCACTTGTGACACGTTTTGCACTGGTTGCTGGCTTTGCGCTCTTGGTGGCAGCGCATGCAGTCTTCCATGGTCTGGTGAACGTCGGGCAAGGTCAGCGATTGCGTAGCCGACAAGATGCCCGCGTGGCAATCCTCGCACTTCATCTTGGCCAGGGTCACGTGGGCGGCGTGCGAAAAATAGACGTGGCCCGGCAGCTTGTCGACGCGCACCCAGGGGATCTCCTGGCCCCGCTTGGCGTAGTCCCGCACCTTCGGTTCGTCGGGGCTGTTCCCGCGCGCCTTGTCGTGGCAGTCCATGCAGTCCGCCACGACGGGAAAGCCGGCCACCGCCTGATCCTCGGCGCCCGGATGACAGCTCACGCACTTCATATCCGCTTCCATGTGCCGCTTGTGGCTGATCGACAACGGCTGCTTGACCGGCACCTGCCGACGGCAACCCGGGTTCGCGATCAGCACGAGAAACGCCGCCGCTACGGTGACGATGCGACGAAAACTCACGACGAAGATCTCAAACGATTTACTCAATTAGAACAATGTCTTGCTAACAAGCTTTAACGTTAAGGTTTTAATTCAATTTTCGTCGCTCGCCCCCCTTGGCACCGGCTGCGGGCTTGACGGCTTTGCCGGGCACACAGGTCTTGAGGATCTCCTCGGCTTGGGCCTGGGCCTGCCCCTTCGCCAGGTCGATCGTCCCCAGCTTGCTCACCTCGGCCTTGGCTCCTTTGCAGTCACCGCGAGCGACGAGGATCTTGACCAGCTCGTAGTGGGCCAGTCCGTTCTTCGCATCTAGGGTAACGGCCCGCCGGCATTCCTCCTCGGCGAGTCGGGCGCGCATGTCCTTCTGGACCAGCGCTCGGCAAAGGTCGGCCGCCACGCCGCCATCCTTGGGCTCGAGCTTGGCCGCTTTGGTCAACGCCTCCACGGCTGCCGCGGCCTGCTTGCGCCGCATCTCCACCCGGCCAAGGCCAGTCCACGCCGGCGCGAACTTGGCGTCCTTCTGCGTGGCCAGGCGCAACTGTTCCCGTGCCTCGTCGAGCTGTTTCTTGTCGGACAGCAACAGCCCCAGGTTGGTCAGCACCACCGCGCTCTCCGGCATGAGGCGAGCGGCCTGGCGACACTCGGCGATGGCGCCATCCACGTCGCCCACCTTGCGCAGGACGGAACACAGATTGGCGTGGCAGGTGCCATCGTTGGGGTTGAGCTGCAAGGCCTTGCGATACGCGGTCGCGGCTTCGCGGGGCTGCTTCTCGGCCTCGCGCAGAAGCCCCAGGTTGAACGCGGCGCCGGCGTTCCTAGGATCGCTGGCCGTCGCAGCCAGGAGCTCCTTCTCCGCGGCGGGAAGCTCGTTCTTGCCGAGCAAGATGGCACCCAGGTTGTTGTGAGCCGGGGCGAAGTGTCCGTCGCGGGCAATGGCCTCGCGATACGCCTTTTCGGCGCCCGCCACGTCGTTCTTCTTTTCGAGGACCACGCCGCGCAGATAGGGCGCGCGTGGATCCTTCACGTCGGCCTTGGCCGCGTTGTCGAAGGCTTGCAAGGCGCCCGTGAGATCGCCGGCCTTGAACAGTGCTTGCCCGCGCTCAAGCTCGGTCGCGCCACGCTTGGCGCCGCCGCCGGGGGCAGCCCCTACGGCAAGAAGAAAAGCGAGAACGACTTGGCAAACCCCTTGAATAGCCAGCATGGCATGAGGTTCCGATGGACACGCTCGCCCCGTCAAGTCCTACCGACGGGGCAAGCATGACGCGGGAATCGAAGCACGCGAAAGTCAGCTTCGGTCTAGCTAGCCTTCAGCGCCAGCTTGAGCGCGTCGGAGATGGCTTCGATACGCTCTTCGTCCTCGATCTTCTCGCCCGAGGCCGTGTCGCGCACGTAGAAGATGTCGGCCACCCGGTCGGCGGCGACCCCGACACGCGAGCGGTGAATGTCCAGCCCCTGCACGGCCAGGGTGTGCGTGATGGTGTAGAGCACGCCCGGCTTGTCCTCGGTGAAGACCTCGACCACGGTGAACGTCCGGCTCGAATCGTTGTCGACGTTGACCTGCGTGGGCGGAACCTTGGGCTTGGCCCGTTGGTAGAGCGAGGACGGAGGCGGCCGCCTGGCCACCAGCGATTCCACCGTAACACGCCCGGACAGAACCTCCTCCAGGTCTCGCCGAATGCCCGCGATGCGGCTCTCGTCGGTCAGAGCGCCGTCCGGCTCCTTGCGGATGCGGAAGACGTCGAGCGCCTCACCCTGCTTGCGCAGGGGGAAGACCGGCTCGCGCGAGTAGATGGCTGCATCCAAGATATCGATGCGGTTGGCGTAGAGCACGCCCGCAACCTTGGCCAGAAGCCCGGGCACGTCATCGGCGGCCAAGACCAATTCCGAAAAGGTTCCACGCTCGGAATGGGAGACCTCCAAGGCGCAGCACGATTTTCGACCGCGCATGAGGCGCACGTGGTCGGCGATCTTGTCAGCCTCCTGCTCGGCGAAATAGCGGTCGGGCAAACCGGTGAAGGCCACCACGGCTGACGCGGAGTGCGAATCTTCCTCGAGCAGCGCCGCCGCCTGGCGCTGGCGCTCTTCCACCAGCTCGGCGCGTTCGGCGGCCAGCAGATCGGGGCCGCGGCGCATGTACTTGAGCGTGCGGTCGAAGAGCTCGTACAGGAGCTCGTACTTCCACCGTGTCATGGTCTTCGGCCCGGTCGAGGTCAGATCGCAGAAGGTCAAGATGAAGAGCTGACGCAGTCTCTCTTCATCGCCACAGGTGCGAGCGAAGAAATCAAGCAAGCTCGGATCCTGCAGATCGCGCCGCTGTGAGTTGTGCCCCATTTCGAGGTGCGCCCGGACCAGGAACTCGACCAGGTCGACGTCCTCGGGCGAAAGCCCCAGCTGGGCAGCGATTCGCTTGGACATCGTCGCCCCCTTCTCGGCGTGGTTCGAGCCCAGGGGCTTGCCCACGTCGTGAAGAAGCAGGCCGACGAACAGCGCCCGGGTCCGAACCACATCGGGATACGCCTCGCAGACCTCCGGATAGTCCTTCTGAAGCTCTCCCCGCGCGACGGCTTTCAGGGTGGCCACCGCGTAGAGCGAGTGCTGGTCCACCGTGTACACGTGGTAGATGTCGTGCTGCACGCGCCCCGATACCGGTCCCCACTCGGGCAGCAGCGCCGAGAGCAGCCCGTGGTCGTGCATCTGCTCCAGGCGCGAGGGGGTGCCGGCGTCCTTCACGTTGGTCAGCACCTCGAGGAAATGCTTGGCCGATTGCGGATCCTCGCGCAGGGCCTGGGCATGGCTTGCCGCCAGCTCGGAGATCAGGTCCAAGGTGGCCAGTCCGACACCCATATCGACCTGCTGAGATACGCCGAATAGCCTAATCATTTCAGAAGGCTGCTTCTCGAATATCAAGCTACTCTTTACTTCGAGCTTGCCCTTGCGCCGGACGAAGCTGGGATCGCCCGGGGCGCTCTTGGAGAGCACCACCGGGCGAGTCGCCAAACGCTCGTTGGGCTGGGCGCACACGCGTTGCATGAGGCGTTCGGTGGTGCGCGCGATGGTCCGCGCGTGGGTTTGAAAGTCGTGCATCAACGCCTCGACCGCCGGGGTCACAGCCGGCCGACTGTCGTCGTCCGCCCAAGTGCCCTCGGCATGGAAGAGGGGCGCTATCCGCTCCTGCAGGTCGAAGCGCAACTGGTCCTGTCTCCGCCCCGCGACGAGGTGCAAGGCCAGGCGCAACTTCGAGATGAAGTCGATGGCCTGCGCCCAGGCCTCGGCCTGGCGACTCGACATTTCGCCGAGCTGCTCCAGTCGGGCGGGGGTAGACGCGTGAAAACGTGCCTGAGCCGCCCATCGTCCGACGCACAGATCGCGAATGCCGCCCGGCCCGCTCTTGAGGTCGGGTTCGAGCATGAAGATCGTGTCGCCGAAGCGCGAGTGCCGCGACTCTTGTTCCTCGCGCAGACGCGCCACCAGACCGTCCGGCCTGGACCCCGCCACGCGAGCCTGGTAGCGGGAAAGAAAGTCGAGGGCAAGGCTCTCGTCGCCGACCAGGAAGCGGGCATCGAGCAACGCCGTCGCGGCGGCCAGATCCTTGTCGGGCAAGCCCAGACCATCGGCCACGGAGCGCACGGCATGGCCGGCGTCGACCTTGGCATCCCAAAGCGGCAGCAGGATGGAACGCGCCAGGGCCTCCATCTTGCTGTCGGGGGCTTTCTCGCACAAGAAGAGCAGGTCCAGGTCCGAATAAGGCGCAAGCTCGCGACGGCCGAAGCTCCCGGTGGCCAGAACCGCCACGCCCGAGGCAGGACCGATGTCGGCCTGGAAGATATGGTGGGCAAGAACCTCACGGATCGCGGCCTCGACGGCCGCGGTCAGGGTGCCCACGATTTCGAGCCCGGATTTGCCCTCGTCAAGCCCACGCCTGGCCGCGTCGCGAGCCGACTGCATGCGTGATAGTATCCAAGCCGCGTCCGGTCCTGAGCTCGTTGTCATTTGCGCTCTGGCATCCATACCTGGTCAGGCATGAGATGTCGAATCCGGCGACCACGTTGCCATTGCGGGGAGAAAAAGACCGCGCAACGTTGACGGCGCGCCCGGGCTGCGGCACCGTATGGGTCATGTCGGCAATCGAACTCGCCCCGCTCTCGGATCGACTGGACGATGAAGAAGTGAAGTCGCTTGGGCGGCTGCTCGAGCAAGCTGGCGCCAAGCTGCCGGCCCAGGATGACCACACCACGCACACCTTCGCCAAACGCCTCAGCGAGGAAGCCATGACGGAGTTTCTCGACAGGCTCGACGCCCACGATGTGGCCGCAGACATCTACTTGCCACTGGAATTCGAGGGCCCCCTGACGGTGGGCGAGTTTCGGGTGGCATCCGCCTACGCCTTGCAGGAGACACTCGAAGAAATGAAAGAAGAGCTGGCTATCGAGGACGAGGAATTCGAGGACGAAGACGAGGACGAGGACGAGGACGCCGAGGAAATCGACGAGGGCAGCGTGATCGAGGCGCAGATGCGCAACATCTGGCAGCTCGTCACCGACGCCTGCAGCGAATCCATCGAGAAGAACTATCCCCTCCACTTGCGTGTCTGAGACCATGGCCATGACTGACTTGGTTCTGACCCTGATCGGCCCCGATCGCCCCGGCCTGGTCGAGGCCGTGGCCGCCGTCGTCGCCGCGCACGAAGGCAACTGGCTCGAAAGCCGCATGGCCCGGCTGGCGGGGAAGTTCGCCGGCATCCTACGCATCGAGGTCCCGAGCAACAAGGCGGCGTCGCTTCAGGCCGCCCTGGCCGATCTCGACGCTCGCGGCCTCAAGGTGGTGGGCGAGCCGAGCGGCGAGACTGGCGGGACAACGTCCGGACGCGCCCTCGCCCTCGAGCTGGTCGGGCTCGATCGGCCGGGCATCGTGCGCGAGATCTCGCAGCTTCTGGCCAATAGCGGCGCCAATGTGGAGGAGCTGTCCACCGATCGCACCAGCGCTCCGATGTCGGGCGAGATGCTCTTCCAGGCCAAGGCGCGCGTGCGCCTGCCGAGCAACGCCGACCTCCCTACCCTGCGCACCGCTCTCGAACGCCTGGCCAGCGATCTCATGGTCGAGATTCGCCTGGTCGAGACCTCGCTGGAAACCAAGCCTCACAAGGCGTAGCCCGGCCCGCGCCGAGCTGGGCGCGAAGGTTGCTTGGCGCGAAGGTTGCTTGGATAGACCCGTGGGGCCTGGAACCGTCCGGGTCCCCTTCGCCAAGGCCGCGATTTCCCGGCATGACTTTATAGTACTCATTATATTGTAATATAGAATACATATTATATAGTGTAAACTATTCATCGCAGGTTGCAGAAAGTAGCCGGTTTAGCGAGCGGGCGAAGCCGTCAATGAGAAGCGGGTTTCGGTCGATGAACACAAGGGTGAAACAGTCTCAAGGCAACAGGGTCGGCAGACGCACGCTGCGTGGGGTGCGCCGACCTCGCCTGTCAGCTGCGTCCATGGTGGTCGCGCTGGTGAGCTGGTCTTGCATGGCGTCGCGCCCTTCCTTCGCCCGCGTGAACCCGTTGGTCGTGATCGAGCGGCAACTGCACAAGGCCAACATGCTCATCGTGCTCGACACTTCCGGGTCGATGACCGGCGTGCCCGGCGGTCAGTTCGCCAACTCGACCGAGGTGGGGGTGGACTGCGACAATGGTTCCAACTGCCGCAACGGAGGGGTGCTCGGGGTGTGCAAGGCGTGGGGCAGAACTTGTCAATCGGATGACGACTGCCGCCACGGTTATTGCCAGGAGGATGGTGCCACCCAGTGCGCGTCCATCAACGATTGTCCGCAGGATCCCGGCGTCTGCTCCGTCCCCATCATGAGCTGCACGCAGACCACGACCAATACGCAGACCACGACGAGTACGCAGACCATCAGCAACACGCAGACCGTGACCGACACCCAGACCCTGACCAACACCCAGACCGTAACCAACACCCAAACCGTGACCAACACCCAGACGGTGACCAATACCGGCACGTCGACTCAAAGAGCGACGGCCACAGCGACCGTGACGCTCACAGGCACCATCACCAGCACGAACACGGCCTCCGATACCGAGGATACCGAGTGGTATACGAACACATACACCACGACCGACTACATCGCAGGCGGGGCGAGTGCCATCGCCACCAGCAACGTGACCGCCACCTACAATGGCTCGGTTACGAAAACCTTCTCCGCCGCGACCGGGACCGTCAGTGGCACGGCCATCTCCACCGGGATTGCCACGGTCTACATGCCCAGTCGTGCTCGGACGACCACCAACTCCTTGGTCTGGTGGAACATCGTCCCCGCCACTGCCACCAAGTCAGGCACGGCCACCGGCACGCGCATCGAGACCTGGACCTTCTCGGGCGCCCAGACCTCGACCTCCACCAAGACTTCCACTGCCACCCAGACCTCGACCGGCACCCAAACCTCGACCAGGACCCAGACCTCGACCAGAACCCAAACGGCTACCGACACCCAGAGCGGAACCGGTACCCAGACATCGCTCGACACGATTTGCGCTTCTTCCAAGACCAACTGCTCGAAGGACTCGGATTGCCCGTCACAATCCAGCCGCTGCTCGACCACCGGCGTGGCCTGCGACGACCACACCCCATGTCCCTCGCTGGGACAGTGCAAATACAACAACCAAATGTCCTGCACCAACCCGGGCGGAAACTGCCCGACTGCCAATGTGTGCGCTCACTCGACCTCCACGCCCTGTTCATCGCCATCGGATTGCCCGCCGGCGGCGACCACCGGAACCTGTAGTTTGGGGGGCACCCCGAGGAATGGCTGCACCGGAAGCACCGATTGCCCCAGCTACATGACCTGCAGCGCCACAGGCGAAACTTGCCGCATCGACACCGACTGCCCTGTACCGTCCTACGGTACCTGTTCCGGCAATGGCAACAAGTGCAACAACAGCTATATGAAGTGTTCCAGTCCACAAACCTGTGTCTTCGCAGCCCAGACGTGCAACGGCACCGCCAACATCTGCAACCTGGCGCAAGACACGTGCGTGACCAAGACCGACAACAGCTGCACGGCGGTGACGAACACCTGTAGCGCGCCGACGAACATCTGCGTCATCCCGCCACCCAATCCTTGCGTCCTTCCCGTGAGCAGCACGGACACCTGTGTTCCAAGCAGCAACGGTACGCCAGGCCCCATCCGCATGTGTCTGATTGCGCAGACCGTGTGCAAGAAGGACTCGGACTGCACCTCCGCCGGAGATGCCTGTGGGCCGGCGACCTCGCGCGCAGTCATCGCCAAGCGTGCGATCAGTGGGGTCGTGAACAACAACTACAAGCTCTTGAACTTTGGCCTGATGACCTATTACCAGAATGGCTACTTCCCCTACTACCTGAGCACATCGGGCTCCACCGGGGTCATCACGGTCTACGAATCCGGAGACAAGATCGTCTCCGCGCACTGCTTCGACAAGGCCACGGGACCTGCTCAAGCCTGTACGTTCAACGGCATCAGCATGACCCTGCAGGATTCGACGAACAGCCGCTACCGCGTACGCTCCAATTCCAACGCATGGATCGAAGTCGACGCCAATTGGTGCGGAAGCACCTGCGACATGCCCGGCGCCGTGGGGTTGGGACAATTCGAAGGCGCCTACTATCAGTACACGGGCACCGTCGGCAGCAACTCGACGACCATGATCACGCAACCCACCTATGGCGGGCAGAACATCACGGTGGGCGGAAAGAACTACAGTTACTACCAGCCGCTCAACAACTACTACAACGGCGGCAAAGCACCTCCACTCGATTTTCCAGGCTGTGGCAACACGTGCGACGCGGACTGTGGCGGGCGCTGGGATGCGCAGCTCGCTCCATTTCTCAGCACGACGGACGACCTGACGGTTTCGCAGACTGCAGCCGCCGCCATCACGCAAGCGATGGCCCCAGCCGCCAACGGCGGGTTGATCTTCTACTGGGGCACGCCAACCGGGTGCACGCTGCAGAACGATAAGGCCCCAACCATCAACACCAGTGCCTACGATTACATGAACGCGGTGAAGAATGGCAACTCGAGCGCGGGAGTCCCGCAGGATCACCTCGCTTGCCGCGACAACTATGTTCTGCTCATCACCGATGGCGAAGCCAATGGCCCAGGAGACGGCAACTGCTCCGCGTCGGGCTGCGCGGCCACGAATCCGGCCGCCGCAGGTTGTACCTGCCGGGCGGTCCTGGCCGCGTACAACCTGCGCCAAAACCTCGGCGTCAAGACCTTCGTGGTGGGCTTTTCGGGCGACACCAGCTCGGGAACGGCGAAGACCACCAACGACAATATCGCACGGGCGGGGGGGACGGATGCCGGCAACGACGGCGTCGCCCCCTTCGCCTACCTCGCCCAGAATGAGAACGACCTCAACACCGCCCTGCAGCTTGTGATCTACAACGCGGTCAAGGGCAGCTACTCGACCGCGCCCACCAGCACCTCGGCCGGTACGCAACAGGCCACCACGGTCGCCGAAGGCAAGTATGCCCTCGACTCGCGTATGGACTTTCCGGAATGGAAAGGCCATCTCTTGGCCTACGATTTGAGTGGCGCCTCGCCAGTCCTGTCTTGGGACGCCTACCAGAAGCTCACGGCCATGAATTGGTGGCAGCGCAAGATCTACACGTGGGATGGCACAAACATGGTGAAGATCGCGGTGGATCCCACGACCCATGCCGTGACCAACAAGACCACGCTGGCCGCCATGGGCCTCGGTGCGTCGGACATCGAGGCCGAATCCGTCGCACGCTGGTTGCTAGGCGATCCAACCTACAAGAATCCGTCCATCCTGGGGGCAATCATCAACTCGACGCCCATCGACATCGCGAGCCCGGGCGACGTGCCGGAACCCGGTGGACATGAGTACTTCTTGAAATACGAGAATCGCCCCCACCTCATCTATGTGGGTTCGTCGGACGGACTCCTGCATGCGTTCTTCCTGCAAGACACGACCATCGGGTCGACGCTGTACCAGGCCGGGAGCGAAGCCTTCGCTTTTCTGCCACCGGACATGATGCCCATCGTGCGCCAACAGTACTCGCAGGGCGGACAAAAACCCGACCCATACAGTCACATTTTCGGCCTCGCAGACTCACCCAAGGCAAAGACCCTGTGTGTAACGAACTGCAGCGATGCTGCCAACGCCGTGTGGAAGACCCTGCTCATCATGCCCGAGGGCTATGGGGGCGCCAACACCTTCATGCTCGACGTGTCGGCGCCATTCAGCCCCACCGGCGTCGCAGACCCACCTGTCACCGTACAGTGGCACACCGGATATGGAGCCAGTGCCTCCGCCTACGGCAACGCGCTCGGCAACACCATCTCCCTTCCCGCCTTCTTCCTCAACAGGACGAGCAGCCTGGACGACTATCGCGTCACCTTTGCCTCCGGTTATCCGGTGACAAGCGGCAGCACCACGCAAGGACGAGCGCTGGTGACCGCCTCGGCCGCCTCAGGCAATCTTCTGACGACCGACCCAATCGCTCCCACCGCCACCTGCACGCAAGAGTACACCGCGCTCACCGACGTCGCCACCGCCCGCGATTTCGCCACGGGCCAGGACGACAAGCTCGTGGCCGGCTATTTCGGCGACACGTCGGGGCAGCTTTTCCGCTATGCCTTCGGCGCCGGACTCACCCTCGACCAGAATCTAACCTGCAACCATCCCCTGCACTTCTCCCCGACCATCGTTCAACTTGACCGAGACTCGACAACCACCGCGTTCGGACACCAAATCTTCCCCGTGCAAGTGACCAATTCCAACCTCGACCTCGACACCACTGCGTTGCCACCGTCCAAGATGATCTTCTGGAAAGAGACCGCCCAAACCGACGCAAACGGCAAATTTATTAGCATCGTCAAGGACACGACCTGGGGCAATGGCGGGATGATCACGCTCACCGTGGGCAATGACAGCGAGATCTGTGGCGTCACGCAGACCGACTCGAACGGCCACGTGACGTGTCAGACCTCCATGCCCCTGAATGCGCGACCAACATCGACCCCGCTCGGAGTGCTCTTGGCGGACGCGTCCGGGTTCCAGGTCATGACCATGTGGTACGTGCCTGCGGTAGACGGCTGCACGAGAGGGCAGACCTATTTCACTATCCACCAAATGTCGGCCACTGGTAGCGTAACGCAGCGGTTAGGTGCCGACGTGGCAAGCGAACCCGTCACATCCCCGGTAATTCTAGGAGGCCGCATCTACCTGTTCGGCTCAAGCGGGGCCATCGAGATTACCAACCTGGTGCCGGATTCTGTCACGGCCGGACGGGCCATCCCGCCCAATGGAGGCACTGGTGCCTTCACCCGCTTTTCCTGGACCGAGGTGTTTTGAACGACACGCAAATCCCGGTATGGTTGCGCCCAAACCATGGGTGAAAGCAGACAAGGCCCCACCGCCGCCATCGTCGTGATTGGCGACGAGGTTCTTTCCGGCAAAGTCGAGGAGCAGAACGCGCGGTTTCTGGTGCGCGAGCTGCGCAAGCTGGGCGTGGCCGTGCGCCGGATCGAGGTCGTTCCCGATGTTCCGGCGGAAATCGCGGCCACGGTGCGTGCCTTGTCCGCAACCTACGACTTGGTCTTCACCACGGGGGGCATCGGCCCCACGCACGACGACGTGACCATCGCCTCCATCGCCGCGGCCTTCTCGGTGCCGGTGGTGCGTGACCCGGCCCTGGCCGAAATGATTCGCGCCTACAGCGGGGAGCATTTCTTCGAGCGCGATCTGCGCATGGCCGACGTGCCCGAAGGCGCCAACCTCATCTACGGCGAAGGCGTCTCCCATTCGTGCTGGCCCGTGGTTGCCTATCGCAATGTCTACGTCCTGCCCGGTGTGCCATCGATCATGCAGCGCAAGTTCGCCATGATTCGCGATCGCTTCGCCGCCCCGCCCTTCTTCAGTCGCGCCATCTATTCGCGCGAGGGCGAGGGCGCCATCGCCCACGTTCTCGACCGAGCCGCGGCCGACTTCCCTGACGTCGCCATCGGTTCCTACCCGCACATCGATGCCGTCGACCACAAGGTGCTCATCACCCTGGACGGTCGCGGCGAAGCCACGGTCCTTCGGGCCTGCGAACAAGTCGTCGCTGGCCTTGGCGCCGCCGTGGTTCGCGTGGAATAGAGGAGATGCTATAAAGCCGCCGTGAACGAGCTCCCCGCCGAACGTCAAAGGAATGAACGACGTGCTGCCCCCCGAGGTGGCGAAGTGGCAATTCGTCGAGGAGAAGGCGCGCACCCTTCTCGACGCCTTCGCCTACCGCGAGTTGCGCACGCCCATCCTCGAGTACACGCCGCTCTTCACCCGCTCGGTCGGCGAAGCCACCGAGGTGGTGGAAAAGCAGATGTACACCTTCGATGACCGCGACGGCAGCAGCGTCAGCATGCGGCCCGAAGGGACGGCCTCGGCGGTCCGCGCCTACATCTCGCGCTCGCAGTGGAACCGCGAGCCGGTCACGCGCTGGTACTACATGGGCCCGATGTTCCGCCACGAGCGCGCCCAGCGCGGGCGACTGCGCCAGTTCCACCAGATTGGCGCCGAGGTCTTCGGGCTGCCTGGCCCGGCCATCGACGCCGAAATGATCGCCATGCTCGTCGCCCTGCTCGCCGACCTCGGCATCAAGACCTCCGACCTTGAGGTCGCGGTCAACAGCCTGGGCTCGCCCGACGAGCGCACGGCCTACCGCGAGACCTTGCGTACCTTCTTCACGACCCACGCCGACAAGCTCGACGAGTTTTCGCGCAAGCGGCTCGACACCAACCCGCTGCGCATTCTCGATTCGAAGGATCCCGACGTACAGGCCCTGGCCGCCCAGGCCCCCATCCTGCTCGACGTGCTCGGCGACGCATCCAAGCAACACTTCGAGGCCGTGCAAAGCCACCTCGCCTCGCTGGGCGTGGAGAGCCGCCTGGATCCGCGACTCGTGCGTGGGCTCGACTATTACACCGGCACGATCTTCGAGCTCAAAGCCAAGGTCGGCGACCTGGGTGCGCAGAACACCGTGTGCGGTGGCGGCCGCTACGATCGCCTGGTGTCGTCCCTGGGCGGCCCCGAGGTCCCGGCCATGGGCTTCGGCCTGGGCGTGGAGCGGCTGCTCCTCGCCATGACCGCGCCCGCGGAAAGCTTCGACTCCGGCCTCACCCTCTACATCGCGGCCCTGGGCGACAAGGCGCGTACCTTCGCCCTGCCCGTCGCCCACCGCTTGCGCCTTGCCGGCATCCGCACCGAGATCGAGCACCGCGACGCCGGCCTCAAGGCGCAGCTCAAGCGCGCGGACGCCCTGCGCGCGCGTCTGGCCCTCATCGTGGGCGACAACGAGATCCTCTCGGGCAAGCTCATCCTGCGCGACCTGACCACGCGCCAGCAGTCGGAGATCGCCGTCGACGAGCTGGAAGCGCGCGTGCGGCAGGCGATGGATTAACCCAATCTGGTCTGTGGATCGGTTTGAGGACGCAAGAGCACGACGGCGGCGCCGCATGTCGACGCGTAGGCTTTCGGAGCCTGAGCACCCCGCGCCATCGGCACGATTTCAGGTCGCTGCCGTGCATCCATGCGAGAACCGCGTGCAACCCAGGGATGCATGCATGATGGCCGGTGGTAGATTTCGGACTTATGAAAACCTCAGGCGTATCTGTCCTTCTTGGCGCCTGGCCCTCGACAGCGTTCGAGTTGGGCGTGGCGCTGATCATCATGGCAGCGGGTTGTGGAGGAGATCTCCGCGGCCGCTACTACTACCCACCGGGTGGTCGTCCGGATGGCGGGGCGTGTGCAGGCTCCGGACAGGGCGCCTACGGGTGCGCCTGTGTCGACCGACCCTACGTGCTTGCCGTCTCCCTTGCGCTGGATGACAAGGGCGCACTGAGCGACCTCGACGTCGATCTGGTCCGCCAAGATGAGGCCGGCGTGAGCGTGTCCGCCAACCCTCCTGCCAAAGGCACGACAGGAGCTGCCGGCTATTTCTTGGCCAAGCTCGTGGCTGTCGATGGAACTGTGCAGTCGAGCTTCGTGTTCGCGGATCCGCGCGTGGCTTGGCCCGATGCCGGCGCGACAAGGCATGGTCATGCCCGATTCACCATGCCGCTCACGTCGGCCACGGCCACCCTGCACGTGGAGACCTGGGACTCGGGTGTTCCCCTCGTCGATCTCGATCTGCGGGGGCACCTGCAGCTTCTCTGCATCGACCGACCTTGTCTCTCCGTCTGCCAGGCACCTGACGGTGGCGCCAGGGGCCCCACGGGTCCGGAGCTGGATAGCGGCGCGACGGATGGCAGCACCATGGATGGCGGCACGATGGACGGCGGCACGATGGACGGCGGCCAAAACTAGGACCGCGGTCGTCGCTCCGCCGTCTCCAGCTCGACCTCCGCCTGCAGGCTGGCGCGGTCGCGGTTGACCGTCGCGACGGCAAGTCGCTTTGTCCCCCGCCAATACTCCACGCGGCAGTCGTGGGCTTTGACGTCTCCGTCGATCGCGATGCGGTCCCAAGATTCGGCGTGGCCGACATAGGAAACCGTGACGTCGAAATGGGCGCTCCAGAAGAATGGCACGGCGTCGAAGGGCTCGCGCGCCCCCAGCATGTTGCGTGCAGCGGTCTGGCCTTGGCGCTGGGCCACGGTCCAGTGCTCGACACGAATGAGGGCGCCGGTGTGCGGATCGGGCCAGCGGGCGAGGTCGCCCGCGGCAAAGATTCCGGGGTCGCTGGTCTGGAGATAGGCGTTCACGTTCACACCGCGATCCACAGTCAGGCCCGCCCGCGCCGCCAGCTCCGTCTCCGGCGTGACCCCCACCCCCACCACGACCAGATCGGCGGCCAGGGATTCGCCGGTCGCCAGCACGACGTGCCCCTCGCGAATAGCCGTGGGTTGGGTGCCCAGGTGAAAGACCACGCCATGGGATTCGTGAATATCCCGGATCATGTCCGCGAGCTCGGCACCGAGAACGCGTTCGAGCGGCCGGGCATCCGGCGCCACGAGGTGGACCTCGATGCCCCGGGTACGCAGGGAAGCGGCGACCTCCAGACCAATGAAGCCGGCGCCGATGACGACCGCGCGGCTGGCGGCCTTGGCTCGTTCGATCAGGGCGCGGCTGTCGGCCAGGCTGCGCAAGGTCAGGACGTGGGGAAGCTCGGCGCCGACAATGTCCAGGCGACGCGGCCGAGCGCCGGTCGCCAGCAGAAGGGCACCGAAGGGAATCGCCTCGGCTCCTTCGAGCACGACCGTCCGCGCCTTGACGTCGATGCTCGCCACGCGCGTACCCGTGCGCAGGACGATGCCCTGTTCCTGGTAGTAATCGCGGGACCTGAGCGGGATCCATTCTTCGGGCGCGGTTCCGGCGAGGTAGTCCTTGGACAGATTGGGCCGGTCGTAGGGAGCTTCGGCGTCGGCACCGAGCAAGGTGATGGTTCCGCGGTATCCCTCGCGGCGCAGCGTCTCGGCGGCCGCGCTGCCTGCGGCGCCGGTTCCGACGATGACGATGGAAGACGGCGCCGAAACGGGCGTGCGAACCAGCCTGAACCCGCGCTTCCCGACAATGCGGACACGGTTCGCCACGCGCTCGACCGTGTAGCAATCCAAGGCATTCAGTGCCGGCGGGCGTAGCGCCTCCCCGCTACGGAGCGAGAAGCACGCGTGGTGCCACGGGCAGCGCACGCTCTCCCCGACCACCAGACCATCCTCGAGTGGCGCCCCATAGTGAGAACAGCGAGCGGCCACGGCGAAGATTTCGTCACCACGACGCACCAGCAATACCGGCTCGCCGTGGAAGTGCCCTTCGACCGCAACGCCGTCCGAAAGCGCGTCGAGCTCCATGCCCTGGGCGAGGTCCGGACCTTTGAGGGGTGGTGTTTCAAGCATGGTTCCTCCGGGGCATTGGATGCCGCGGAGCCCCCGAGGGCTACTTGAAGGTCCTGGTTTACGAGCGACGCACGCGCGACGCCAGCTCGAGCACGGCCCGGCCGTGGCGAAAGACGCGGACGGTACCGGAGGTCTGGGAAATGACCACGGCGATGGCATCCGTCTCGTGGGTGATTCCGGCGGCGGCCATGTGGCGCGAGCCGAGGCCGAGCGGGATGCGCACCTCTTTCTCTTCGAAATTGAGATAGCGCCCGGCGGCCAGGACCACGCCGTCCTCGCGCAAGACGAAGGCTCCATCCAGCACCGCGAAGGCGCGCAGCGCCCGCTTGACCTCGGGATTCAGCATGTTGCGCTCGTCCTCGGAATAACCCTGGAACGGATTCAGGCTGAGGGGCCGCGACTGCTCCATGACCTTGTTCGAGTCGCCGATGACGAACAGCGAGCCCACGGGCCGGCCTTCCCAGCCCTCGACGCCGATGGTTACCGCCAGGTCGATGAGGGCTTCGAGAATCTCGGGCGATACCCCCTCGCTGCGCAAAAAGCCGAAGCCCACATCCTGATCATCCGGACCGACGTTCACCACCAGAATCGAGTCTGGTTTGCCCACCGGGCGCGCCGAAAGCAACGCCACCACGACGTCGCCCTCGGCGTAGATGCCGCGGGCGATGCCGCTGACCAGGGCAAGCTTCAACTTTTCCGCACGCCCGAGATCGTACTGGGGCAGGGGGATGACCCGCACGCCCGAAGCCTCGACCACGGCACGCTGGGCTTCGCTGACCACGGCCTGCACCAGCTTCTTGCGCGCCCCCGACTTGCCGCGAAAGACGTCTTCGGGCAGGAGGAGATCTCCGACGTACAGCAAATGGTCGAACGTCCGCTTGGACGCGAGCGCGACCGCCGACTTGATCAGCTCGAGATGGGTTGCCTGGGATTTTGCCATGGTGACCGCCGTGCTTCATGGTACGCGATGCCTTGGCGGTCGAGAAGCACGCAAACTACTCGCGCCTGTACTGCTCGGTCCGATCCTCGACGGAAACTTCCCTGCCCTTGTAGACAAGGCGCAGCATTCTGAGCTCGGGGAGACGAGTCAGCACCTCGTCGAGGTCGGGGGCGTCCTCCCGACGCGCCAGCCCTACCAGCCTGGCGCTGCCGAAACGGTAGGCTCCGGAGGGCGGCAACGGCGGCCGCGCGAGCAGGAAGTCGAGGCGACCGGCCAGCTCGGGAGGCAACCATAGGAAGGACGCGGGCACGTCCGGAATCACCACGGCGCTGCGAACGGCGGCCGGGGCATCGCGATCCAGCTTGATGGCGAGGTCCAAATCCTTCACGCCGCCGGTCACCAAGAAGATTCGCTGCCCGCGCAAAACGCCTTCGGCGACCCCGGTGCTGGCAGCCGCGACGGCCCGCCGATAGAGCGTGATCTCGGTGGCCCGTTGCTGACCCGACAGAGCGCCGAGGCCGAGGAACAGGACGATCGCGAAGGCCGAGGCAAGGCCGCCGGCCTTCTCCAGCGCCAGGGCGAGGAGCAGCATGAGCCCGACCGCCGCAGCGTAGAAATACCTTGCACCCACGACCCAGCCTGCCGCGGGCAAGGGCGCAAGCGCAATCACGACCCACAACAGCGCGAACCCGGCCAAGGCTCTCTGGCGCAACGCTACCACCGTGGCCCAAGCCAGCAGACACGCTCCCGCCAGCAAGGCCACCCATTCCGGCAAGGGAGCGTAGCCCGTCGTTGCATGAAGCAAACCCGCGGCAAGTTGCACCGCTCGGCCCCACCCCGGCGCCAGCGGATCGTTGGTCCCGCCGACCCCGTGCAAGACCAGCGTGCGCGCAACGAGAAACAAGGCAGCCACCACCCCGTGGGGCAAGACCGACCTCAGGCATCGCGCAACGGAGTGCGGACGACCGTGGCGCCGTGCAGTGAACCAGCAGGCTCCGGCGAGCAACGCGGGCAATACCAGCGCGCTTTCCTTGCAGAGAAAAGCCGCCGCCGCCGCCGCGATCGAAAGCCGGCGCAACCAGGGTCGAGGCGAAAGAAAGCACACGAGTGTCCCCAGCATCGCCATGGTCGCGAGAAGATCGGTGCTGGCCGAGAACCACAGGGCAGCCTCGCGTTCGGCGGGCGCAACGAAGAACAGACAGCCAGCCAGTGGTGCGCCTTTGGCAGTGAGCCCGATCCTGCGCCCCACCAAAACCACCAGCAGGGCGCACGAGGCGTGTTGCAGAAATGCGGCGAGCGCGAATACCCAAGCCCGTCCGCCCGAAGCCCGTTCGAGCAGCCACCACAGGAGCATGGGTAGCGGCCGGTAGTATTCGCCCCCGTGCTTGTCGGCGACGAAGGCAAGCAAAGGGTTGACCTCCAGGCGAGCGAAAGCGCGAAAGAGATAGTCGTCGCCCAGAAAAGTCGTTGCCACCGCAAAATTCCACGCCACCGCGAAGACCAACAGGGCGAAGGCGAAAACCTGGACGGGACGCTTCATGGACAAATGCGGAATATGCGCTCCAAAATCGAGAACTTGAACGTCGAAGGCGAAGCTCGCATGAAACGTCGAGGCACGCTTGGACATCTTATTCTGGTCATGCGAATCGCCCTAGCGCACGTCCTGCCTGATCCGACCGAGCGCGGGGTACTGAGTTCCAAGGGAAGCATGGGCGGCGGCACAGAAGCGAGTCCGTACACGAACCTCCGAAACGCGACGAAAGGATACCGACCCATGATTTACAGGCGCATCATCATCCCGTTCGTGGCACTGGCTGCGGCCTTCCTTGCCGGCTCCGGCGTCGGCTACGCGCAGACCGTTCATCTGTCCGGGATGGGAACGGTCGAGTACCACATGGTGCACAAATTTCACAAGATCGCGGGGGTCAGCAAGGCGATGGAGGTGCGCGGAACCGTGGATGCCTCCGGGCTCAAGGTCATGGCGCGCGCCCAGGTGGGGACCTTCGACAGTGACAACGCCAACCGCGACGCCCATATGATGGAAACCGTCGATGGCGAGAAGTACCCGTGGGTGTCGGTGCGTGCGGCCCTGCCCGGTTTCAAGCTGCCGACCCACGGCACCACCAAGATCGCGGTTCAGGCGTCCGTCGAGCTGCACGGCGTGGCGGTAAGCCATCCCATCGACATCACCCTGCAGACCAACGACGGCACGCATTTCCACGTCAGCTTCGAGTTCCCCGAGAGCCTGACCGCGCACAAGATCGAAAGGCCGAGCCTGCTGTTCATCCCCGTGGATGACCTCATCACCATCGTAGGCAAGGCAGACATCACGGCCAATCCGTAGCTCCGAGCGCGACCCTACCCAACTTCGCGACCTACCCAACTTGGGCGCACGAAAGCGCCGGGCTGTGACAGACTCGCGCGCGTGACGGCCACGGATAGTTCAGCGCAGACCCCAAGCTCGGGGGTATCCTTGCGTTTCGTGGCCGGCACGGTCGAGATTGCCGGCCTGCCTGCGCAGGCGGCCGGACTGGCAAGAGATTGCGCGTGGGACGAGCGCAGCGCTTGTCTGCGTGCGCCGGCCTGCCGTTACGCGGAGATCGTACGCGCCTTGCGGACGATGAAGGTCCCGTACCGCGATGAGGCTCGACGCTACGAGACCCTTGCCACACCCGCGCTCGTGCATCGCGAACCGCGCCCCTATCAAACCGGCGCGCTGTCGGCCTGGAAGGCCGCCGGCTTTCGGGGCGTCGTGGTCCTGCCGACCGGGGCGGGCAAAACCCTTGTCGCGCACATGGCCATCGACGACCGTCAGCGTAGCACCCTCGTCGTCACGCCGACCCTGGATCTGGTTCGCCAGTGGCATGACGGGCTGCGCGCCACCTTCGCGTCGAAGATCGGCATCGTCGGCGGCGGCGACTACGACGTGCAGGCGCTCACGGTCACGACCTACGATTCGGCGTACCTGCACATGGAGCACCTCGGCTGCCGATTCGGTCTGGTGGTATTCGACGAGTGCCATCACCTGCCCGGCGAAAGCTACGCCCTTGGCGCGCGCTTCTGCCTGGCGCCCTTTCGCCTGGGTCTGACCGCGACGCCCGAACGCACCGACGGCCGCGATCCCGTCTTGGACGAGCTCGTGGGCCCCATCGTGTACCGCAAGGACATCGTCGAGCTGGCGGGGGAATATCTGTCGAGCTACGAGACCGTGCGCGTGGCCATCGATCTGTCCGCCGCGGAGCGTGCCGAATACGACCGGGAACGCGCCCTCTACCGCCAATTCCTCGCCGACCACGGCATTTCCATGGCCAGCCCGCGCGGCTTTTCCGATTTCATCATTCGTTCTTCGCGCACCCCCGAGGGACAGCGAGCCTTCGCCGCCTACCGCCGCCAGCGCGAAATCGCCTTCACGGCACCGGCCAAGCTCGATTACGTGGAGCGGCTATTGCACCAGCACCGCGAGGACAGAACCATCGTCTTCACCCAGGACAACGCCACCGTCTATCTCCTGTCGCGCAGGTTCCTCATTCCGGCCATCACCCACCACACCCGGGTCAGCGAGCGCAGTGCGATCTTGCAGGCCTTCTCCCAGGGCGTCTATGCCGCCATCGCCACGTCGAAGGTGCTCAACGAGGGCGTCGATATCCCGGAGGCCAACGTGGCCATCGTGATGTCGGGCAGCGGTTCGGTGCGCGAGCACGTGCAGCGCCTCGGCCGTATCCTGCGCAAAGGGGAAGGCAAACGCGCCGTGCTCTACGAGCTCGTTACCGGAGGCACCAGCGAATCCATGACCAGCATGAGGCGGCGCGACCACGTTGCTTACCGCTGATCTCGTCCATGTCCGAAGGCGCGGCGATCGCCTGCACGTCGTCGCGTTGACCGACCCCGAGCGCCCGCGCGCCCGCGCGCTCGCCACCAGCGCGCTCGCCGTGGTGCGCGCGCATGTCGGACTGCCACGCGGTGCTCTGCTCGAAGCCTGGGCCCAGATCGCGGTCGAGCCGGCGGAGATGCGCCTGGCCCGCGCCCTGTTCAAGCTTGCCCTCGACCGGTGCGAATTCGACGAAGGCACCGCCGTCGATCCGGTCGAATTGCGTCGCGAAATCTTCAGCCGGGCCGCCAGCGTGCGTCGGGGCGCCGCGGGCGCTTTCGTGCGCGCCGATTTGGTGGAGGAAATCGCGAAGGCCCGGGGCCTGGAGACAGAGGTCATCGAAGAGGCGCTCTACGCCGATCTGCCCACCGCCCATATCTTGCGCAAGGCCGACCTGCCCTCCCCGGACGGGCTGCTTTCCGTCTACGATCTGGCGCAGCACCAGGCCGTGCTCTTGCGGGCCGTGCGGCTGCACGCGCGCGTGCACTGTGCTAGGCCGACCGGCTACCGAACGCTGTTCCGCTCCCTCAAGTTCCACCGCCTGCTCTACACCACGCAAAGGCTCGAACGCGAGGCCGGCTACGCCATCGATATCGACGGTCCCTTCAGTCTCTTCGAGCAAACGACGAAATACGGCCTCAAGCTCGCACTGGCCCTGCCCGTGCTCATGGCCTGCGACACCTGGGATGTGAACGCCGAGCTACGCTGGGGCAAAGACCGCCGGCCATTGCGCTACCACGCGCGCGGTGATTCCGGTGGTTCAACCGTGGACGCCCGCGCCGAGCTACCCGATGAAGTCCAAAGGCTGCTGGCCGACCTGCAAGCCCAGGAATCGCCCTGGCAAGCATCGACCGCCGACGCCATTCTCGATCTGCCGGGCATCGGCCTGTGCGTGCCCGACCTGGAATTCATCCATCGCGAAACCGGCCAGCGGGTCTATCTGGAAGTGCTCGGCTTCTGGAGCCGGGACGCGGTCTGGAAACGCGTCGAGATGGCCACCGCCGGCTTGCCCCAGCCCATCGTCTTCGCGGTCGGCAAACACCTGCGCGTGAGCGAAGAAGTCCTCGCCGACGACACCGCCGCCGCCCTCTACGTCTACGCCCGAACCATGAATGCCCGCGCCGTGCTGGCGCGGATAGAGGCAGTGGCTACACGGCCAACGCCGTCCGGGTAGGAACCTGCACCTCCGACCTCTGTGCCCTCTTCCGCCTCTGTGCCCTCTCCTTTCCTACTTCGGCGTCGAGGCCAGGGCTTGCTTCAGGGCTTCGCTCCTCGGATCGGTTTCGAGGCCGCGCTCGAACATGTTGCGTGCCTTCGGGTTCTCGCCGGCTTCGCGGTGCAGGTTGCCCAGGGCAAGGTAGACCTCGGCCTTGGTAATCCCTGCGGCCTTCTCGTCGAAGCTCTGCAGCAAGAGCGTGCGCAGGTAGCGGCGGGCGGATTCGCCGTCGCGTTGCCGAATCGACAGGCGCGACAGTGCCCCGAGCACCCCGGCCTGGGTCGGGTCGATCTGGTAGGCCGCGACGTAGCGCTGTTTGGCGGTCGCCCAATCCCCGCGCGTCTCGGCGAAGCCGCCCAGCATGAACTGCAGCCGGGCCACGTCCTTTTGTCGTCTGGCCTTGCCCAGCTTCTCGACGAGTTGACCGAGGGTGAACTCGCCCTCGTCCACGCGACCGGAGGCAATCAGGGCACGTCCCAGGCTCTCTTCCACCGAGAGATCGCCCGGGGACATCTTGGCCAGGCGCTCGATGGGCGCGACGGCCTCGCCGGGCTTGCCGAGGGGGCCGAGGTACAGCGAAGCCACTTCGGACAGGATCGTCTTCTGCTTGGCCTCGTCCTTTTCCAGCTCGAGCCGGGCCAAGAGCTGCGCGACCAGCAGCGCGTGGTTGGTGGTCTTGCGCGCCAGGGCCTCGAGGGCCGCGATGGCTGGCAGCCACGTCGGATCGTTGGAAACGGCCGCCTGGTACATCGCCACGAGCTCTTCGGGCTTGGCCCCGGTCGCGGCCAGAATCGCCGCCCGTCGGCAAAGCACGTCGGCCTTGTCCCGCGGTGACGACGCTGCCTTGGCCGCCTTTTCCAGGGCCTGGCTCGCCTCTTGCCAATTCTCCCGGTTCTCGTGAATACGCGCCACCGCCATCAATGAAGGAACATGCTCCGGATCGCTGGCCAGGACCGCCTGCAACGCCTCGAGGGCGCTGTCCTCGGCGCCGAGCTTCTCGCCCCAGATGGCGGCCACTTGCACGCGATAACCGAGCTCCGCGGCACGGTTGCCTTGCCGGGCCTCGGCATCGGCTCCGCGTTCGAGCAGCTCGATGAGCTCGTGCCAACGCTCGAGTGCGGTGAGCAGTCGCGCGGTCTCGTCGAAGGCAGCGCGATTCCCCGGATCCGCGGCCAGGATCTGCTGCAGATACACCAGCGCGCGATCCGAATCCGCCAAGCGTTCGGCGGCGTTTTGGGCCAGCTTCGCCAGAACCGAAATCAGCTCGGGGCCACCCAGCACCGAGGACTGGCGCAGGAGCGCCTCTTCCAAGGCCGCGAAGTCCCCACGCCGCTCTTCGAGCTCTACCAGGGCCGCCAGGGCCGACAAATCCTGGGGATCGGCATCGAGCGCGTCTCTTACGGCTTCAGCGGCACCTTCTACGTCGCCGAGTGGTCCGGACTTGATCGAGGCCACCTTCATGAGCACCGCGCAACGCTGTCCGTTGTCGTCGAGCATTCTTGCCTTCTCGCGCAGAATCTCGACCTGGTTCTCGCGCTCCCCTGCCGCTTCGTAGAGTCGGGACAGCTCGTCCATCGCGGTCTGGTTGGCTTCGTCGCCCTCATGGCCCGCTCGCCAGGCCGCGATGGCGGCGGCGAGATTGCCGATGCCCTCGTGCAAGCTGGCGGCCTCCGCGTAAAGCGCCAACCGACGCGAGGGATTCGAGCTCCACGGCGCCCCGTCTCTCGATGATCTCGGCCAGTCGCAGGTTGTCGCCGCGTCGGCGGTAAAGCGCGTCCAGGGCTTCCAGGGCCGTCGTGTTCTCGGGCTCGGCCTCGAGAATACGCGTGTAGAGTTGCAGGGCGGCGTCCTCACTGGCGGGCGTAACCTCGGCCCCGCGCAAATACAATCGGGCGGCCCTGGACGCCATGTCGGCAAAGAGCAGCGGGTCGACGGCGTCGAGGACCGCCTCGATACGCTTGGCGGCCTCCACCGGCGTGCCGGCCTGCTCGGCCACGCGTTCGAGGCGTTCCACCGTCATGGGCGAGGCGGGCTCCGCCACCAGGGCGCGACCAAGGAAGTCCAGCGCCCGGGGCAGATCGTTCAACCTGACTTCGCAGATCTCGGCGATCCGCCCGAGCAGGCTCGCCTGGTCGCCTGCATCGTCCACGATGGTGAGACGCGCTTCGAGCAGGGCCACCAGCTCCGTGAATTGGTTTTGCTCTTCCGCCAAGGGTTCGAGGATGTCGAGCGCCTCCACCGGCGGCTCGGGGCCGAGGACCAAGGTGCGCAGAGCCGCAATCGCCCGCGCCTGCTTGGGCGCGCAGTCCAGGGCCGAGTGGAAGGCGGCGATGGCACCGTCGCGATCGGCGAGCGCGCCCAGGCGCAGCTCGCCCAGGGTGGCCCAGAATTCCCCTTGAACGTTGGGATCGGGGGCGACCTCCGCCTCGCGTGTCAGCACGTCGGCCAGGTCCTGCATTCTGCCCAGGCTGCGCAGAATGGTTTCCTGTCTGGCCAAGGCCATGGCCTCGGAGCCTGGCAACATCTCGATCTCGCGCCACAGCTCGACCGCGCGCTCGGGATTGCCCAGCTTGGTCTCGTAGAGGTCGGCCAATCGACTGCCGTACCAGCGCTGCAATTCGCTGTCGTAGACCGCCTTGAGCCGCTCCTCGTAGACCTGCGCGAGCCCGGCCATGTTCGAAGCCGCCTCGGCAAGCCGTGCGAGAGCCGCGCGCGCATGCTGGCTGCTTGGATCGTCGGCCAGCGCGCGAGCCCAGGTCGCGAAGGTTGCTGCGGTATCGCCGAGCGCGGCCTCCTGCACCTGGGCTATGTCGGCCAAGATATCCTGCCGCTCGCCCGGCGCGTCCGTGACCGAGAGCCGGAGCTCGAGGATCTCGCACAAAGGTTGCCACTCTTGGCCCAAGCGAAGCAAGGGTTCGAGCGCGTCGATGGCCAGCAGGCGGCTGTCTTCGCCGCGCGCCAGGGCCCACAGCGCCGCGCGGGATTCGGCGTGTACCGGATTGCCTTCGAGGATGCGGCGGTAACGCGCAATGGCCTCGGGCAGATCGAGCAGCTCGTGCTCGGTGACATGGGCCGCCTGGTAAAGCAGGGTGTCGCGCTCATGCTCGACCTTCATCATGCGGGCGCGTCGGTCGAGAACATCGACCAGCTCGGCGTGCTGCTTTTCGCGCACGAAGATGCTGGCCAGCATGTCGAGAGCGTCGGCGTCGTCGGGCGTGACCTCGAGGATGCGCCGCAAGTGCTCCGCGGCCTCGGAGATCTGCTCCAGCTTGGTGTCGAGCAATTCGGCCGCCTGGTAGTGCAGGGCACGCAGGAGTTGCGTGTCCTTGGTGCAATCGATCTTGTGCTGCAAGATCTCGACCAGGTTCTGCCAATCCTCGGTGGCTGCGTAAAGGCGCGACAGCGCATCCAGCGCGTCCAGGTTTTCCTGGTCCAGATCCAGGACCGAGCGCCACGCCGAGATGGCCTTGGCCAGATCGCCGAGCGGTGTTTCGTAAAGGGAAGCGACACGCTTGATCAGGGCTTCGCGCTGCGGAGCCTCGACCACGACCTCGGCGTGCTTCTCCAGGGTTTCGCAAAGCTCGGCGATGCGGTTCGCGTCGCCCAGCAGGCGTTCGAGCGCGACGAAGGCATCCTGGTGATCCGGCCGCGCCACCAACGCCTGCCGCCAGGCCTCGATGGCCCGCTCGGGCGAGGCCAGTCGCGCGTCGAGAATGTTGGCCTTGAAGGCGCACAGATCGCCGCGCAGATCGGGATCCATGGTCATTTCAACGCCCTTGTCCAGGACCTCGACCAGGCGCTCGAAGGCATTGAGCGCGGCGGCCTGGGCCTCGACCTCGACCAGGGTCTCGGCGTTGGTCACGTCTTCCAGCCAGGCCCGCCCGCGCGCGGCCATGGCCTCGACCGGACGGCCGAGGTGCATCTCGATGGTCGCGATCTCGCGCAGGGCCGCGATGCGCCGCCCAGGGTCGTCCAGCGTCTCCAGGCGGATCTCCAAGGTATCGGCCAGCTTGCGCAGGTCACGAATGGTGCGAAAGGCCGGCTCCAGCAGCTCGGCCACGCGCGCGCGCAGCTCGCTTTCGCCCAGCAAGGTTTCGAGCGCGGCGATGGCGTCGAGATTGGCCGGCGTGCGCGCCAGCACCTCGCCATAGTGGTCCACGGCCATGGAAGAACTGGCGAGATGCTCGCTCTCGACCTTGGCCAATTCCAGCGTCAGCGCGTCCTTGGCGTGCGCCTCGTCGGCGCGCGCCAGCATCCACACCAAGTGATCGCGCAAATCCTCCCAGCGCTCCTCGCGGCCGAGCAAGCGACCGAGGTCGAGGGCCGCCCGTTGGTCGTCCGGCGCGATTTCCAGAATCGCACGCAAGGCATCGATGGCCGCCGACTGCTCGCCGAGCTTCTCGTCGCTGAGAGCGGCGCTGCGATGAAGAAGCGCCACCTTGTCCTTGGCCGTCTCGACCAGGCGTGCCTGCTCGTCGAGCAGATCGCGCAGCTCGCCCCACGCTTCCCAGCGCTCGAGGGCTTCCTCGTAGAGCCGGCTCGCCTCGCGGTCGCCCGGCAGGGCTTGGAGGTTGCGGCGGTAGTGCCGTCGCGCGCTGTCGCGGTCGCCGAGCTTGAGGTCGTAGACCCGGATGGCGATGCGGACCAGGGCCAGCACCTCGTCCGAATTCGCCAGCTCGTTGTCGAGGTATTCGTCGAGCAGCCGGCCCAGATCGCGCCAGCGATTCTGCTTGGGCGCCAGACGTAGAAGCTGTTCTTGCGCCGCCACGTCCGTGGGCCGCTCCTGGAAGACGCGGCTGTACCAGTTGAAGGCCTCGTCCAGATCCTCGATCTGCTCTTCGTAGACTTGCGCGATCCGTTGCGTCCAGGCCAGGCGCAGCTCGGGATCCTCGCTGAACTTGAGTCGCAAGCTGTCGATGCCGACCAGATCCTTCCAGGCGTTGCGGCGGATGTAGACCGGCTCGAGCAGATTGGCCGCGTCGACGCAGACCTCGGGATCGGAAAGCATCTCCTGCAGAATCTCGATGGCCTTGGCGTGATCGGGCTCGCTTGCCAGCACCATGCCCAGGTAGTCGATGGCGCGGGGACGGTTGGCCAATTGCACGCGCTGGATCTCGGCCAGCCGGAAGCGCAGGTCGATGGCCACCCCGGCCGGCACGCCGTGCTCGAGACAACGCTCGATGAGATTGGTCAGGTCGTCCCAGCGGCCCAGCGTCGTGTACAGCCCGTCGAGCGCGGCCACCGCCTCGGCATTACCGCTGTTCATCGACCACACGCGCTCCCAAGCCGAGATGGCGTCCTCGTGACGCTCCAGTTTCTGGGCCAGAACCGCGGCCCGACGACGCAAGGCCTGTTCGGCCTTTGCGCTCCGGGCCAGGTCGGCACGTCGCAACACCACCTCGTAGAGCTGTTCGTTTTCGGAGCGCTCTTCGTAGATGCTTTCCAGCGCCGCGAGCGCGTTGTCGTCGTCGGGTCGACGCTCGACGATGCGGTTGTAGTAATCCGTCGCCACCGGCAGATCGCCGAGCTTGATGGCGTACTGGGCGATGGTCTGCTGGACGCGCATGCGGGTGGTGTCGGCCAGGATGTCGGGCTCGATGGCGCGGTAGAGATCCACGATGTCGAGAATGGTGTCCGGACCGAGCGCCCCGGCCAGGCGTTCGTAGGCGTCGAGCAGTCGGTCCAGCTCGGGGTCGTTGGTGGCGTCCTTGATGGCCGCGGCCCAGGTCTTGAACGCGGCCTTCTTGTCGCCGAGTTGGACCTCCTCGATTCCGGCCAGGCGTGCACGATAGGTGGCGCGGGTGGTCCCATCCTCGGCCAGCGCGATGAACACGCGCAGGATCTCCGCCAGACGCGCGTGATCGCCGGCTTTGGCGTAGATGGGCTCCAGCGTCTCGGCGGCGGCGAAACGCAAGCTCACATCGTCGCCAGCGAGCAGGCCTTCCATCTCGGCCATGGCGTTCGGATCCTTCGGGGCCAGGCGCAGGATCTCGCGCCATCTGTCGAGCGCCTCGGCCTGGCGGCCGAGCGGTCCTTGCAAAAGGCCCGCGATCTGGCGCAGCAGATCGATGCGTTCACCGTCGCCGGTCGCCACGGCCAACAACCGTTCGAGCACTTCCAGGTGCTCGGCCGGCACGCCCGCCGTCTGGTACAGGCGCGCGAGCGTGGTAAGGGCCTCGCGATCCTCGGGCAAATCGTCGAGGATGGGGCGAATCGCGGCCACGGCTTCGTCGAGATCCGCAAGCTCCTTTTCCAAAATCGTGGCGATCTGGAAGCGCATGGCCCGGCGGGCGGTGGCATCCAGGTGATCGAGTCGCCGCTTGAGCAGGTCGACGCGCTCGCGCGCCTGCTTGGTCTTTTGGAAAATACGGTCCAGGTTGTCGAAGGCCTGGGTGGCAACCTCGCCCTCGCCGTCGGACAAGCCGCGATACGTTTCCACGGCCGCGGCGATCTGGTCCAGGCGGTTCTCTTGCAGATCGGCGACGCGCAGAAGGATCCGCCCACGCACGCCGGCATCGTTCGTCCACTCGGCCCGGGTGGAGAGCACGTGAACCAGCCCGGCCATGTCGTCGGCCTCGGTGTAGAGCAGCTTGAGTGCCTCGGCCGCCTTGGCCCCCGTGTCGGCGTTGCCCGGATCCAAATCGAGCACGCGGCGCCAAGCCGCGATGGCGGCCTTGCGGTCGGCGACGTGCGCCATGCACAGTCTGGCAGCGCGCGTGAGCAGGTCGGCGATGCCCGCCACGTCCGAGGGATCGCGTTTCTCCGCCATGGCCTGGTACATGGCGATGAGGTCGCCGTGCCGGCCAAGCGCCAAACCTAGCCGCTCCGCCTCGGAGAGCGCCCGTTCGGCGTGGGCGTCGAGGTCAAGGACGGCGCGCCAAGTGTCGAGCGCCTGCGCCTGCGCATCGAGCTTGCTTTCCTGCAGCTCGGCCTTGCGCATGAGCAAGGAGATCGCGGCGGCTCCGTCGAGGGCTTCCTTCTCGATATCCAGAATCTCGACCAGCCGAGCCCAATTGCCGCTGGCGACATAGAGCGCATCCAGCATGTCCGCGGCACGATGCCGCTCGCTCGGAACCTGAAGCGCGCGCTCGAGCAGCGGGACGGCCTGTGCGTGCGCGGGGACCATGTCGAGGACCTCGGCCACGAAGTGCAGCGCCCCGGCGGCGTCCTCGAAGCGGGTCAGAGCCAGCTCCGCCCGACGCGCCTTGAGGTCGGCGACATCGTTGCGGGACACCAACGAGATTTCGGTTTGCAACAGGTTGTCGAGCTCCCGCCATTTCTGCGCCTCGGTGTAGTGGCGTTCGAGAATGCGGTACGCCTTGAGATCGCCGTGATCGAGCTCGATGATGCGCATCAAGGTGGCGGTGGCATTGGGCCGGTCGTAGAGCAGCCCCTCGTCGATTTCGATGATCTGCCAGAGCAGCTCGACCCGCTGCTTGGTGTCCGGGATGTGCTTCTCGCGTTCGGAGATGATGTCGCGCAAGGCGCTCCAGCGCTCGGAGTCCTTGCAGATGCGGCACAGGGTTCGATACGCGCCGAGGTGCAAGGGATCGATCTCCAGCACCTCGCGCAGCGCCGCTTCGGCGTCGCTCAGTCGTTCGGGCTGCCGTTCCTCGACATCCGCCACCAGCATGAGCAGCTCCTGGCGCAGGGTCGGCTCGCTGGCGGTCGCCAAGACGCGACGGGCGCTCTCCGCGATTTCGGGCAACTTGCCCACCAGCTCGGCCAACTGGACCAGTCGCTCCCGGGTGGCGTGGTTGGCGGGCTCGATCTCGAAGATGCGCTGGACCGCACTGTAGGCGGCCGTGGCATCGCCGAGCGGGCCGGCGTAAAGGTCGGCCAACATTTCGAGGTGGCCCCTGCGTTCGGCTTCGCTCTTGGCGACGCGGACCAGGGATTCCAGGGTCTCCGCCCATTTGGTGTAATCCTCGGTCAGCTCGTAGTAAGGCGCGAGGCGCCCTGCCACGGCCGCGATGTCTTCGCTGCGAATCGCGTTGGCGGCGAACAAACGCTCCAAGCCCTCCACCGCCCCGCTGGCGATGTTGTCGATCTCGAGGGCTTCGAGATAGGCCTGGGTCGCTTCCTTGTGCTCGCCGAGCTCGCGTTCGTAGACCCTGCCGAGACGAAGCAGAGCGGCGGCGCGCTGGTTGTCGCTGCTGAGCGCTGCCTGGCGCCCGAGCACCGCGGTCAAGCTGCGAAAATCGCCCTGTTCTTCGAGAAGACGCGCCAGCTCGCGCAGGGCGCGCAGGTTCTCGGGCTCGACCTGCACCGCCTCCTGCAGACTGCGCGTGGCGGCCTTCTGGTCGCCGAGCTTCTCTTCCTCGATGCGGGCGATGCGCAGCAGGGCCTCGGAGCGCAGCGAGGGGTCGGCCACGTGCCGCTGCCGTGCTTGCTGCAAGGCCACGAGCTCGGACCAGCGCTCTTTCTCGGTGAAGAGCTTGATGAGCGCGAGCTCGGCGTCGGGATCGCCGGGGGACTCGGCCAGGATGGTCTCGGCGAAGCGTTGCAGATCGACCGGGTTGTCCACGTGGGACACCAGCAGATGGAGACAACGGCGCAGAAGGTACAGACGCTCCTCGGCGCTCGGACCGGTCTTTCCGCCCATGCCCTGTCGCTCGATCAAGAGCGCGAGCAGCATGTCCCATTCCTCGGCCTCGCCGCCGAGGCGTTCCAAATCGGACCGAACCTGGGCGTCGGTCGGAGCCAGACGGTAGGCCCGAGCGCACCACTTGAAGGCCAGGCTCTTGGCCTGCAGCTTGGTTTCGCACACGGTGCGCGCCCGCTCTAGGATGGGCAAGCTTTCCTCGGGCGAGAGGGCGGGTGCCGACTCGGGGCCGAGCAGGAGCTCCAGCGTGGCGATGAGGCGCCCCCATCGCTCGGTCTTCTCGTACAGCTCGGCGGCCAGGCGGGCCACGCCGTGGTTGCTCGGATCCGTGGCCAGAATGCCTTCGTAGGCCTTGATCACCCGCTCGGTCTGGCCCAGGCGGTTGCGCGCGATGTCGGCCACGCGCTCGAAGGCCTGCGTGCGCAGGCGCATGTCGGCGGTGCGTTCGGCGAGCCCCGACAGCACGTCGCATAGGTCGTCCCACGCGTTGCGCACGGAATAGAGCGATTCCAACGCCTCGATGTCGCCGGTCTGCGAATAGGCTTCGCGCAGGGCGCGCAGGACGCGCGGATTCTCGGGCTGGGCCGAGTGCACGCGGCGCAGGGTTTCGAGCGCGGCCTGCCCCGCACCCAGCTTTTCCAGCAGAATGAGACCGCGGCGTTCGAGCAGCGCACAACCCTCCGGGCTGCCCTCCCCGCCCGCGGATTCGGCGAGTCGGATGAGGATCTCGGCCAGGGCCGGCCAGCGCTTCTCGCGTTCGTACAGCCCGGCCAGCGCGGTCACCGCGGCGCGGTCGCCGGGGGCCAGCTCCAGCACCTCGTTCCACAGAGCGATAGCTTGGCGCAAATCGGCCAGGCGCTCGGCGGCCAGCACGGCCATTTCCGCCAAGTGCGCGCGCCGAGCCTCCGAATCGAGGAAAGCAAGCTCGCGCCGGAAGAGCTCCAGGAGGGCTCGCCACGAGCGCCCGCGGGTGTAGATCTCGCGCAGGGTGGTCCGCGCCTGCCCGTCCTTGGCATCGATCTCGAGGATCTTCTCCAGCGCCGCGATGGCGTTGTGGTGGTTGCCGAACTTCTCGATCCACAGCTTGGCGATACGGTGGTAGAGCACCACCTTCCGGGCCGGATCGGACACGGCCTGGGCCTGGCGCATGAGCACGCCGGCCAGATCTCCCCAGCGGCTCTGCGCCTCGTAACGCTCGGCCAGCGCGGCCAGTGCCTCGGCGTGATCGGGCCGCAGGGCCAGGATGGCGGCGTAGGTGTTGATCACCATCACTTCGAGCTTGAGGCGATCGCGGTAGATGGGAACCATGTCGAGGTAGCACTGGACCTTCTGGTCGACCTCCCCGGCGGAGAGCGCCTCGCACTGGTCCTTGAGCAACTCGAGCAGGGCGTTCCACTTCTCCGCCTTCGAGTACAGGCGGCGCAGGGCCTCGACTGCCTCGGGCAAGCCCGGGCGGATGCGCAGGAGCAACTTCCAGGCGTCGATGGCCTTTTCGACCAACTGGGGTCGACGCTCGGCCACGGTGGCCATTTCGATGCCGAAGCGAATGCGCGCCTCGGGGTCGGTCTCGGTCTTCTGGGCCTGACCGAGAAGGGCCAACAACTGCGGGATCTCGTCGCGCGACAGGTAGTACTCGCGGTAGAACGCGATGATCTTGGGATGGGTGGGCTGCGCCTTCTTGACCCGACGAAAGCTCTGTTCGGCCTCGTCCAGTCTGTTCAGACGTTTCCAGTACAGCTCGCCAAGCGCCAGGGCGGCAGGAACCTCGGCCTGGCCGCGCTTGGCGGCGCGCAAGGCCGCCTCGTAGATCTTGATCCAATCGCCCGGGTCGCCGCCGGCCGCGAAGAGGTTCTCCAGGGCGAAGGTGGCCCGTTCGTCGGCGGGAGCGGCCAACAGCGCCAGCCGATAGTGCTCCCGCGCCTGGTCGGCATCGCCCATCTTTTCGGCCAGCCGGCCGGCGGAGAAGCTCGGCGGCGCACTTGAGCTCGTGCGTGGCCGCGTTCGCGCTTCGACGCGCGAGATGCTCACGGAGCTCGCATCCATCGGTCAGCCCGCCGCAACAAGCGCTCGAGCGCGAAATCCGCTCGTCTATTTTTGGCATCGAGCTCCAAGCTGCGCCGAATCATGGCCTCGGCCTCCTCGGTGACGGAGCGATGACGCAACAAAAGCTCGCCCTCGGCCGCGAACAAGGGCGAGGCCGCCGGCCGTTCGCCCGCGTCGGCCGCCTGGGCCGAGAGGGCTTCTGCTTGCTCCTGCCACGACGAGTCTTCGGCGTCGAGCTCGCGCTGCATCGCCGCCGCGGCAGGCTGCTCCGGAAGCAACTCGAGAGCCTGCCGTAGCACCGCGCGCGCGGGCTCGAACTGCCACAGCTCGCCCCATAGGATACGTGCCTTGTCGACGAGAAGCCCCGCGCGCACCGCGGGGTCGCGAGCCAAAGCGACTTCGAGATCGAGGAGCCGAACGACCAAATCGGGACTGTTGCAGTCCGCGTGGAAGGCCCGTTCCGTGGCCAGCGCCTTGGCCAATTCCTCGGCGTCGGCCGTTTCGGGCTCGGGAAGCTCGAGACCGGAGAGGGCCTCCAGCGCCTTGGCATCCTCCGGATAAAGTCGCAAGGTTTTTAGGGCAGTGGAAATGTCGTTGGTCATGTCGGAAATCCAAGCCTCCGCGCCTGTCGGGTAACCTTTTGCCAGGCCCCCGACTATAGCTCCGAACACGCCGCTGGAATCGGGAAACCCAAGCGCCGAAAGCGCTTTTTTCCGCCGGGGCGGCACCCGCCCGACCAACCGAATCCGACCTTTCGAGGTTCCCGGTTGGCCGTCCTGTGTGTATGCTGCCCCCTGCTTCATTTCCCCGAACCGGAGGCCCCACCATGAAGACAGGGATGACTGGGAAGACAAGTACCGCCTTGCTGATCCTTTCGACGATGTTCGCGACGGCGGGCTGCGAGAAGAAAGACGAAGGCCCCAAGCCGTGCTGCGCGCAGGTCGATATCCCGCCTGGCGTGGCCAAGTTCGCCGTCGTCGCCGACGATGTGACCGGCCCGTCCGATGGCCAGAAGGTCATGATGAAGCTCGCCATGCTCCAGCCGGTCAAGCGCGACCAGATGTACGCGCCCATGAAGGTGCTCTACGCCTACGCCATGAAGCGCACGGCCTTCGAGCCCACCCATTTCGAGGGCTGGTTCTACGCCAACGAGGCGGACGCCAAGGCCGGTAGCGAGAGCAACGTCATCGCCAAGATCGTCCGTGAGCAGACCGACCGGGCACCCAAGTGCGAGAACAACGTGAAGTACGACTTCGCCGAGCAAGTCGACCGCGCCTTCATCCGCAGCACGCGCGGCGAGCAGGAGCTGCAGGAGGACCTCAACGATACCTGCCACATCGGCGAGAAGAAGAAGCAGGCCCGCTACGACGAGAAGTTCGTCCACAAGACCACCTACAAGCTGGACGCCGGCAACCAGGCGGTGGAAATCTCCTATCCCTTCCTCGAGATGGGGAAGGACGAGTTCCTACCCGATCTCAAGATCAACCTGGCCATGGCCGCATGGGCCGAGTACATGACCAGCATGTTCAGCAACGCCCAGCAGCTGAAGTCGCTGACCTTCATCGGAATCTGGAAGGACGAGCCGGTCATCAAGATCTCCATCTCGCGCCAGCAGTACGACGCCTCGCTCTCGCGCCTGCAAGAGACCATTGCGTCCCACGCCGCCATCACCTTCCAGACCATCGGCATGGGCGCCAAGACCAGCGAGGCGGCCGAGAAGGAGCAGGAGCAGTTCAAGAGCAAGACCTACAAGGATGCTCTGGCTGAGCTACCCAAGGAGCAGGTCATGATCTCGCCCAAGCTCAAGTGGGTGACTGGCGGAGGGGGAGATTCTCACCACAAAGGGCGCGGCGGACACAAAGGCCGGAAATAGCCGACGCAAGAACCGCCAAGGGCGGCGCCTAGCCCCAGAAGGTCGTGGTCGGTCGTCATTGCCGTCGGCCTCGACGGTGAGGACGGCCTACGGCCACGGCCACGGTAAGCCGGCCACGGCCACGGCCACGGCCACCGGTCATCGCTCCGATTGGGTGCGTGCATCCGTCGTGGAAAGGTGTCCTCTTCCTGGTGCACTCTCCCGGGTTCCGCGGCCCGCGAGCCAGATCGACCCGAATAGCAAAAGGGGCTCGGACCGTGGATCCAAGCCCCTTCTTTCGCGCTCTGCGACCTCTCCTCCCGCCTCTGGGCCCTCTCCTCGCGACCTCTCCTCCCCGCTACTGGTACAGGAACACGACCTCGACCCGGTAGTTGCTGGCGCGGCCGGCGGCGCTACGGCCGTCGGCGATAGGCTCGGCGCCGCCTTGCCCGCTGGCCATCATGCGTCTCACGTCGACGCCGCGGGTAACCAGGGCGTTGAACACCGATTGAGCCCGCGCACCCGACAGCGCCAACAAGGACGACTGCCTTCCCCCCCTGCTGTCCGTGTGCCCGATGACCTGCACCGGGAAGTCCTGGTACTCCTTCTTCTTGATGAGATCCGCAATCGGATTCAACACACTGTCCCGGCCGGGTGCAATCACGGTCTGCTTCTTGATGAACAACATCTCGGCCGGGATGCTGACGATGATGCGCTGGAGCGACCCGCGAACGTCGCGGCGAACATTGACCCCTGGGATTCTACCCGCCTCGGCGAACAGGTCGTCCGCCTTCTTTCGGTTCGCTTCGGTCTGCGAGTCGCGCGTATAACTGGGCTTGGCAGCGGCCGCCGCGTCGTCGGCCGTCTTCTTGGCGATGGCGGCGCTGGACTGGGCCTGTTGCATCTGCCCTGCTTGCAGCTCGGACTGGGCCTTGGCCAGGATCTCCTTCGCCGATTGGTAGAGCTGGGCGCGTACTTCGCCGCATTCACGGTCTCGGCGGTCTTGAGCGAAAGCTCGGCGTCCGAGACCTTGTCCGCGGTCTCCGCACGCATCTTCTCCTGCCCGAGCTTTTCCTCGTTGGCTTTCTTCTCGGCCGCCATTTGGGCTTCCAGCGCCTTCATCTCCTCGTCCTTGTGAACGCTCTTCTGCAAAAGGACGATCTTCTCGTTGGTGTCGTCCAGATCCTTCTGGACCTTGTCCTGCTCTTCTGCGGTGGTGGAAAGCGCGTCCTCGGCCGCGGCGATCCGGGCATTGGACTTGTCCTGGTCGGACAGGGCAAGCGCGTGCCGGTAGTAGATCTGACCAAGCAGCGCGTTGTTGACCGACTCGTTCAGATCGTTGCTGTGCCACTTGTCGGTGGCGGCGACGAATGCCTTGTCGGCCTTCTTGCACAGATCGGGCGCCTTCTTGCGCGCAGCCGGCATATCCGGATCCACGCGCAGCTTCTCGAGGGCGTCGAGCTCGCGCGGCTTGGGCGGCGTCGCGCAGCCCGCCGAAAGCATCGAAGCCACGAAGACGAACAAGAGGGAAGCTCGGAACACTGGGGTCATTGCGGATCTCCCGACGACAACGGTTTTCATACCTTGCCCTCCAATCGCGCCTTCTGCAGCTTGGCGTTTTCGAGGGCCTTCTTGGTGCGTGCGAGTTGGCTGCGCGCGCGCTTGAGCTCGTCCTCCTTGGCGGCGGCCTGGGCCGACAGCTTCGCCGCCGTCAGCCTCTGGCGGACCATGTTGGCCTGAGCTTCGCACCGATCGAGGACGATGCGGACCTCGTCGTACTTCTCCTGCGAACGCAGGGTCCAAGCGTTGTCCAGCCACGAGCGCATCATCATGATGTCGCTGGACACGGCCTTCTGGTCGTCCTGCCGTTCGAGATCGGTGGTGGTTTGCTTGAGGTAATCGATCTGCCGCTGCAAATCGTCGGCCTCTCCCGCCCTTGCCATCATCGGCACGGCGAAAAAGGCCAGGAACAGGAACACGGTCGCGTATCTAGTCATGTTTTCCTCGCCTGGTTGCGCTGCAGAGCTATGTTCGCGGCTAGACGCTCGCCTCGTCAACCTGAAAAAGCCGGCGCGGTGCGGATCGCGAGCGACTTCGGTTCTCTCCGATTGACCCCTTGACTCGGGCACCACGCTCACGGCATACCTTTCCCTCCCCGCAAGGGGAAACGGTGGGCGTAGCTCAATGGTAGAGCATCGGATTGTGGATCCGAGGGTTGGGGGTTCGATACCCCTCGCTCACCCTAGAAAAATGATCGTGCTCAGGCAGCGCTGACGTGTCCGGTTTCTTCGGAATGACCCTCCCCGACGGGGTCGACGCGCGGCTACGCGCAGGCTTGCCCGTGCTTCCACTCGGCGGCCTGCCTGGCGCCAGCGCCTGCGAACCCGGTCGGCAGGTCAAGCTGATGGATCCTCACGGCGAGCTTGTCGCCTGCGGCATCGCGGATCCGGAAAATGCGGTCATCCAGGTCATGGCCTTGGAGGCCGTGCGTGGTTTCGACGCCGCGTTCTTCGCGGAGCGTCTCGACCGCAGCCTGAGCCTGAGGCACGCGCTCGGCTTCGCCGACGAGTCGACCTATCGCCTGGTCAACGCCGAGGGCGACCGACTGCCCGGTTTCTCCGTCGACCGCTTCGGCGAATACGCCGTGGTCTGCGCGCCCAGCCGGCCGCTTCTGCCCTACGCACGCCTTCTGGCCGAGGCAGCGCTGAAGGCAGAATGCACGCCAGGCCTGCGAGGCACGGTGATCAAGGTGCGCGGCAAGGATCCCCAGGATCGCTCGCACAAGGACGAGGTTCTGGGCGAAGCACCACCGGCAAAGTACGTGGTCCACGAGCTCGGTGTGCCCTACGAGGTTCACCTGCTCGGCGCGCTCAATGTCGGCTTGTTTCCGGACATGCGCGAACAGCGACGACAGATGGGTCGATTCGTGACCGGCCGACGCGTGCTCAACACCTTCGCCTACACGGGGGCGCTGTCCATCGCCGCCGCGCGCGCCGGTGCGGCAAGCGTGACCAGCGTGGATCTTTCGTCCGGCGTGCTGGCCTGGGCGCGCGAAAACTTTCGTCTATCCGGCTTCCCCGCAAACGATGAGCGGTTTCGTTTCGAGGTCTCCGACGTCAAACGCTTCATGCAGAAGGAAGTCGAGCGCGGCAGCCTTTATGACACGATCATGCTGGACCCGCCGACCGTGTCGGCGGCCCGCGCTTCGCAGTGGTCCATGAAACGCGACTACCCGCAGCTGCTGGCCCTGGCCACCAAGCTACTGCCTCGGTCGGGCGGAATCCTGTGGGTGTCGGCCAACACGCGTCGCGGGCCTTCCGTGCTCCGCCACATCGAGGAAGGCATCCGCCTCTCGGGACGCCATGGAGCTGTCCTCGAGATGGGTGGCTTGCCGCCCGACTTTCCCACCCCACCCGGCTGGCCCGAGTCGCGTTACCTGGAAATCTGCCAAGTCTTCGTCGCAAGCGGGTAACATGCGTGTCTGGATGAAACGCGTCCTGATTATCACCTTCGCGGCCCTGGCCTGCAGCAAGGCCACCTCTGACCTGCGCGACGCAGGGACCGAGCTGGGTTCGCTCGACGCGGAGGGCCCCGTGGTCGACGCGCAGATCTCGCTGGCCGTGGACTTTTCCGTCGAGAACTGTCCCACCTTCGATGTCCAGGCGCCGAGCTGCACGGGCAAGGTACCCTTCTCGGTTCGCTTCGTCCCCCTGACCACGACCACCGTGACCCAGTATATTTGGGACTTCGGCGACAACGCCTTCGCCAATGACCTCGCGCCAAACCACATCTATGCCACGCCTGGCGTATACCCGGTCAGGGTGGTGGCCACCGGAGCGAGTGGGGGCCCGGTGACCAAGACTCACGCCGCATTCATCGTCGCGCAGCCCAACGCTATCGGCGATCCTTGCGATGCGAGCGCGCAGTGCGATCAGGGCTTGTTCTGCCTGTGTCCGGCGACCGCGCCGTGCGGCACCGGCCCGGCGCATGGATTGTGCGCGGCTTCGTGCCAGAGCGGCATCTGCGACGACACGGGCGTGTGCGCGGGGCTTCTTACCGCCACGCCCCCTGCCGGGATGGCATCGGATTGGCAAGCGCCAACCTGCCTGCGCGAATGCGCGAAGGAGGCAGATTGCGCAGCGGGCCTGACTTGCCGAACCCTGCCCCCGGGAAAATTGGGTAGCGCCTGGATTCATGGCTGCTTCGCCGGCGTTCCGGGCGACGTTGGAAGTCCTTGTCGCGATGACCAGGGAAACCTGCGCAACGACCTGTGCGCCAGCGGTCAGTGCGCCGATCTGGGCGCAGACGGTCTGTGCACCATGACCTGTGGGGTTGCCTCGTGCCCGCCTGGCTCGGATTGCGCCGTGCTCGGCGACGGCAGAAAACTCTGCCTCCGCCCGTGCACCAACTTCCCTTGCTCCCAGGACCCTCTCCTCACCTGCGTGGTTCCGGGACCGGGAGATCTCGGATACCAGCTGGTCAACCCTACCAATGCGGGTGCGGCGTCGAGCTACTGCGCGCCCGCGCCCTGCAACAGGGACAGCGACTGCAAGTCGCCAACCGGAGCGTGTGCGACATCCGGCGGGCCCGGACATTGCGTCCTAAGGAGCGACTAACAACATCGGGTCGGGCGATCCGGGTTGTCGTACTTGTCAGCCAGGGTTTGGGCCAGGGACTGAGCGGGCGGGAGATGCGAACGCGCCGCTGCGGCCTCGCCGGAAAGCTCGCGCACGAGCGAGCCCAGGATGACCAGCGCCGGGCCGAGTTGCCACCAGGGCCGCCGCAGCTCGGATTCGACGACCGTTCTGGGCAACCACACGGGCGAGGTCTCCCGCAACGCTGCCGGCTTCCTTCCCGCCAGCACCAACGCCCATTCGCGCGCCGAAACCACCAGGATAGCCACCACGAGCGCGAGGAAAAGGCCTGCCACTGCGGCATCGAGACGACAGTTGAAGATGAGCGCCCTGGTCGCCGCGATCTTGGCCGCGGGTACCCTGCCGGCGGCCAGATCGGCCGACAGCTTGCCGGCCATGGCCAGGAAACCGATGCGCGGATTGGAATGCACGATCTTCTCGATGCCCGCGGTAAACGTCACGGTGCCGAGGCCGAGCAAGGGGACCAGGACCACCCAGGACAGGCGGGCCTTGCCCGCCTTGATCAAGATGGTGGTGGCCAGGCAAAGCGCCACGCAGGCGAGCAGTTGGTTGGCGATGCCGAAGAGCGGCCACAGGGAGTTCACGCCGCCCAGGGGATCCTTGACACCGGAGTACAGAAAGTACCCCCAGGCCACCGCGAAGAGCAGGCTGGCGCCGATGTTGGCGGGATAGAATTTGGTATCGCCGGCGCGCTTCCAGATCCGACCGCCCAATTCCTGGATCAGAAACCGGCCGATCCGCGTGGCCACGTCCACGGTGGTCAGGATGAACAGCGCCTCGAACATGAGGGCGAAGTGGTACCAAACCTTCATCGCCGCATCGCCGCCGATGATGGCGCGGAAGATACTGGCCATGCCGATGGCCAGCGTCGGCGCGCCACCCGTACGCGCCAGCACGCTCTTTTCGCCGATGGCACTTGCCAGGGCGTCGATCTGGTCGGCCCCGACCGGAAATCCCCAGGCCGATACGGCGTGGGCGACCGCGCCGGACGTGCCACCCACCAATCCCGCCGGGGCGTTCACCGCGAAATACAGGCCGGGCGGAAGAACGCACGCGGCAATCAGGGCCATGATGGCCACGAAGCTCTCCAGGCACATGGCGCCGTAGCCCACGTGTCGAATGGTGCGCTCGCGGGTCAGCATCTTGGGCGTGGTCCCGCTCGACACCAGGGAATGGAAACCACTGATAGCTCCGCAGGCGATGGTGATGAAGCAGAAGGGGAACAGGCTGCCCGCAACCACGGGGTGCATGCCGCCCGTGAAGCTTTCCGGGTTGGTCAGCCACGGCATCTGGATGGGCGGCAGGACCAGCACGATGCCGGCCGCGAGAAGAATGACCACGCCGATCTTCAAGAACGTGACCAGGTAGTCGCGCGGCGCCAGCAACAGCCAAACCGGCAACACGCTGGCGACGAAACCGTAGACGATGAGACAGAGCGCGAGCTTCTCCTTGCCGACCGTGAACATGGGCGCCAGGGTGGGATGGTAGTTCACGACGAAGCCGGCCAGAAGCGCGCCGGCCAGGAACACCACCCCGATGCCGGTCATCTCCAGGACCTTGCCCACGCGGACGTAGCGCAGGTACAGCCCCATGAGCATGGCGAGCGGCATGGTCATGGCCGTGGTCACCAGGCCCCACGGGCTTTCCGCGAGCGCGTTGTCGACCACCAGGCCGAGACTGGCGACCAAGATCACCAGGATGCCCAGGATGGCCGCCATGGCGATGGTGCCGGCCAGCCCGCCGACCTCTTCGCGCACCATCTCGGCCAGGGACTTGCCGTCGCGGCGGACAGAGGCGAACAGGATCACGAAGTCCTGCACGGCGCCGCCGAGGAGCGCACCGATGAGAATCCACAGCGTGCCGGGCAAGTAGCCGAACTGGGCCGCCAGCACCGGCCCCACGAGAGGCCCCGGCCCGCTGATCGAGGCGAAGTGATGGCCGAAGAGGACGTACTTGTTGGTCTTGACGAAATCGCGCCCGTCTTCGTGAACCTCGGCGGGCGGGGCACGCAAGTCGTCGAGCACCAGCACCTTGGCCGCGATCCATTTGGAATAGAAGCGAATGCCGATGGCGTAGGTGCACAGGGCGGCGACGATCAGCCAGGCGGCATTGAGCGGTTCGCCCCGGCGCGTGGCGATGACCGCGTAGGCGGTTGCCCCGAAGAGCGAGACCAGAATCCAAACGACCGTGCGCGCGAGCTTCTTCATTGGGAAAACTTGCCTCACTGGACCGCCTGCCATCACGTCTTGCCGGAATCGGGCGAATCGCTTGCGCGACCGATGGCCTTGCGTACCGCCCGGGCCAGATCCTCGGAATCGAAGGGCTTCTGAAGGAAGTGCTCGGCCGCCACGGGTTGCTTGCGGGTGGCCAAGGTCGACCGGTCGTAGCCGGACATGAACAACACCGGCAGGCCCGGCCGCAGGGCGTGCACGCGCTCGATGAGCTCCTTCCCGCTCATCTCCGGCATGACGATATCCGTGATCAGAAGATCCACCGGCCGGGAGGGATCGCGCACGACCTCGAGACAGCGCTGGCCGCTCTCCACGGCAAGCACACCGTACCCCATGCCCCGCAGGATATTCTCGACCGATCGTCGCACCATGGCGTTATCCTCGACCAGCAGCAACGTGGCCTCGGGGGCCGCGGCTTCGCGGGGCGTGGGCGCGCGCGCGAAATCGGCGGCAGACAAGCTCGTCAGCTCCGTGGCGGGCAACCCGACGCTTGGCAAGTAGATGGAAAAAGTCGCCCCCTGCCCGGGGTGCGATTGGGCGACGACGATGCCTCCGTGCTGGCGAACGATGGCCGACACCGCCGCCAGGCCGAGGCCGGCACCACACCCTGGGACCTTGGTGGAGACGAATGGCTCGAAGACGTGTGCGAGCAGCGATGGCTCCATGCCGCGACCATTGTCACGAACGCGCAGCCTGACCCAACGCCCCGCCGGCACCTCGCTCCCCGTGCTCTCGACCAAATCGAGGGAGACGACCAGCGTGCCTCCGACGGGCATGGCGTCCTGAGCGTTGAGCGCGAGTTGCAAGAGGGCTTGCTCGATTTGTTTGCGGTTCACGCGCACGAGGTCGACCTTCGCGTCGAGGTCCTCCTCGATGACGATCTCCTCGCGCAATGCGGCGCGCACCACGAGCAAGCAAGCCCGTACGACCGCTCTCGGGTCTGCGTCCTCGAGGGCGAATTTGCGTCTGGGATCGATGCTCATCAACCGTTGGGCGAAACCGCGCGCCGCCTCGGTTGCCTCGCGGATGCCCTGCAAGCGGTGAAGCAGGTGATCGCCGCGCGTAGCCTCCTCTTCCAGCAAGAGGGCGTTACCGAGAATGGGGACAAGCAGACTGCTGAAATCGTGGGCGATGCGCGTGGCAATGGCAGCGGCGGGTTCATAGCCCGTGGCCATCTTGGTCGCCGACCCGGCCACGGGTCCTGCCGCGGGCCACGCCAGGTGCAAGAACAGCCGCTCTCCGCCTTGGCACGGCAAAGCCAAGCAGGTATGAAGAAGCGCCCTGGCCACTCCCGCGCCATCGCGCGAGATCCACGTTTCCACAGGGGCGAACGCGCTCGCAGCATCCGAGGCGCCTGGCGCCCAATCCGGCCCGTCGCCGGGAAAGAGCCGAGCCAGGGGCGTGCCCACGGCTTCTGCGGTGGCAACCCCCAGCACCCGTTCGGCGGCCGGGCTCCAAGAGCGGACGACGCCGTCCTTGTCGCACGAGAAGTGCGCGGCCACCTCCGGCCACGTCGACCCTTGCGCGTCGCCGCGCAAGGGATGCTCGCCATCTTCTCGGTGCGGATTCACTGGCCGCGAAGAATAGCATCGCAGCTTGGCTTCACCACCCACATACCATGGACAAACGAGGGCCCGACCACGTAGCCTTCCACGATCGTGAGCTCCACCTTCGACGTCGCGGTTCTGGGCGCTGGCATCAGCGGGCTTGCCGCCGCACACCTGTGCGCACGGGCCGGTCTGCGTTGCCTCGTGCTCGAGGAGAGCGCCCAGCCTGGCGGGTGCATCCATACGGTCAGGACCTCGGAGTCCTTCTGGTACGAGCTTGGCGCGCACACCCTCTACAATTCCTACGGATTGTTGCTGGACATCATGGTGTCGTCGCGTCTCGAAGGGACCATCGAGCAGCGCCGGAAGGCGCCTTACCGGTTGCTTGTCGAGGGCAAGGTGCGCTCTATTCCCTCGCAGCTCGCCCTGGGCGAGCTGCTGCTGTCGGCATGGCGGGCCTTCACCGAAAAGAAGGGCGACCGCACCGTCGGTGATTACTACGGCCGCCTGGTGGGCAAGCGCAATTGGAGACGGGTTTTTTCTCCGCTGCTGTCGGCCGTGCCTTCCCAGCGCGCCGATGATTTCCCGGCCGAGATGCTGTTCAAACGCCGTCCCCGCCGCAAGGAGTTTCCCCGCACCTTCACGCTGAAGAACGGCCTGTCGACCCTCGTCGAGCGCCTGGCCACGGAGGAGCGCGTGGCCTTGCGGGTGAACGCAGGGGCGCGCGCCCTGGCCCGCGTCGAGCAGGGCTTCGCCATCACCTTGGCGGATGGCGACACCGCCACCGTCCGCAACGTGATCCTTGCGCTACCGCCCGATGTAGCGGCACGCCTGCTTTCGCTGCTCTTGCCCGAAGCGGCGGCAGCGCTGGCACGCGTTTCGACCGCCGCCATCGTCTCGACCGGCGTGACGTTCGCCAAGAAGGACCTGACCTTCCCGCGCGTGGCCGGCCTGGTTCCCTTCGACGATGTCTTCTTCTCGGCGGTGAGCCGCGACGTCGTCCCCGACGATTGTTTCCGTGCCCTGGCCTTTCATTTTCGAGCCGGCCTCACTCTCGACGAGCGTCTGGATCGCATCGCCTCCATTACCGGCGCAAGCCGCAAGGCCTTTGCCCACGTCGCGGAACACGAGACGTCCCTCCCCTCGCCCGGACTCGGGCACGCGGACATCGTGCGCGCCATCGATTGGGGCATCGCCGGAGCGCACGTGTACGTCACCGGCAACTTCTTCGGTGGCTTGGCCATCGAAGACTGCGTGCTGCGCTCGACCGCCGAGGCCGGGCGCCTGCTCGGCGAGACCGGTCAGCGAGAGTAGATGAGAATCTCCTTGTTGCCGTCCTCGGTCTTGCGCTGGACCGCGATCTTGCTCCCGCCCGCCGACCATGGATAGGGTTGCCTGTTCGGCAGCCCGACCTCGCCGATCGCGGTCACCTTGGCGCTGGCGGGATCCAGGCTGAAGAAATCGAGGGCGAAGCGCTTCTCTTCGTTCATGTCGCTCTGCTTCCGCCCCGGTCGGTCGGCCAGCAACGAGAACACCACCCGTCTTCCCACCCAGCGCTGTTGCAGCGACGTTGGATCGTAATCCTGCACCGGCACGGTGAGGTTGAGCGTGCGCACCTTCTCGCCGGGTCCGACCAACTCGTAGCCGTTCCGACCCTCGGCCAGCACGATGACGGCAGGCAGCTCGGGCTTCTCCCCACGCTTGCGGACGTAGTCGAGGAAGTTGGCGAGCTTGGGCGGAGTCTTGCCCGGGCCGACTTTGTTGCTCTTGACGTCCAGGATGGCGAACTGGGGTGGCTGGCGCACGTCGGTCTTGCGGTTGTAGGCGCCCGGCCGTTCGACCATGGCCGAAAAATGGCTGTTGGTGAACCCAAGGAAGGTGGCGCCGCCGGCCCCCACGACATTGCCGTCACCTTCAACCACCACGTCGGTGGTCATGAGCGTTCCGCCATCGGGCTTGTAGGCCTGGATGGTGAAGCGGCGCTTTCCCTCGGGTTCGTTCCTCTCCGAGAACGCAACGAAGGCCTTGGGGGACATGGAGATCTCACAGTCGTCGAAGGACTGGGTGGTGCGCCTTATATGTCCGCTGGGGTCGATGATGGCGGCGCGACGACGCCCCTCGTTCGACACCACGAACCAGTATCCCGACAAGCCCAGGATCTTCTCCGGGGTGGAGGTGAAGCTGGAAATGTCCGTGATGCGTGGCTTGCCCCCGGGCGGGCCCACGAGAAGCTGCACCGCCCCCTTGGCGGTGAACTGGATGGTGGCCAGCTTGCTGCCGGTCTCGTCGAACGCGAAGGCGTCGTGAAGGAGCCCCTCGGTGGAAGTGACCTTGCCCGATGGCTTGAGCTGCTTGGGCGCGGCCATAACGGGGCCGACCAGGCAGACCAGGCAAACCAGGCAGACATCGACAACCAGCAAAACGGAGGGCATTCCGCGTTTCATGGGCACATCTTACTTCCTCGTCGCAAGCCCACGTCAACCGAATCGTCAACCGGATCGTCAACCGAAACCCAAACATGCGCTATTGGGCGCCGGGCGCCAGCGCGGCTACAATGACCCCAGTGCACGCGCTCATCATGGTCGGTCTCATCCAGTCAGCCCTGGTTACTGTGGCTCCCGGTGCAGAGGACCATTGTCCCTCCCCCGCCCAGGTCCAGGCCGCGCTCGAAAACCACGCACCCAGACTGGTTTCACCACGTCCCCAGGCCGGGACCGCCAATCCGCTCACCCTGGTGCTTTCGCCTCCCCTTGCCACCGGCGAGACGAGCCTGTCCCTCGTCGACAAAGCGGGACTGGTAAAGCTGTACCGGGTGCTGCCCCTGCCAGTCGGCGACCGCACTCGCGACTGCGCCGCGCTTGCCGACACGGTTGCGTTCATCGTCGATCGCTATTTCGAGGAGGTCGAGCTGCCCAAGTTGCCGGAGCGCAAGCCGCCTCCTCCCCCTGCACCACCACCACCTCCACCACCACCACCTCCTCCTACGCCACGACCTCCACCTCCAGCGAAGCCCAAACGGCCCGAGCCCAACCCCGTGACACCGGGATTCGCCTTGTCGGTGACCGCGGGCAGACGCATACCCGGCGGTGCGACCGATCTGGGCGGAAACGAATTCAAGCTGACGGGAGGCGCGGCCGTGACCAGGCTCGTGCTGGCCGGCGGGCGGCCGTGGATAGACATCTCGGCCGGCGTGGTTGGCATCGCGTCGGATTGCAAGTGGGTGTACGAGAAGGGCGCCGGCAGCGCAACGGCCGTGCGGTCGGGAGCCGATCTCGCTCTCCTCCTCGCATGGCCTCTCTGGCGTGGCAGACTCTACGCGGGTCCGCAGGGCTCCCTCGAAATGGTATGGCTGGACTGGCGGAACGCGGATGCCAATGCCCAGCTCAGGCGCGAAATCCGATTCGCCTGGGCGGCCGGATTGCGGACCGGCTATCAGTACTTCTGGCAGGAGCGCTTCTTTGCCAGAGCCGATCTGTCTGGGTGCGTTGCACTCGTGCGGCAAAGAATCGTAGCGCAGAGCGGCTCAACCGTCCCGCTCTTCGAGGCTCCGCCAGCGTACCTGACCATGGCCGTCGGCTTCGGCATTTGGTTCTGATGTGACGATGTGGAATGATGAATACAGGGTCACTGTGGCTCTAATGGATTAAAGGCAACCATGGGACAAACGCAGCAGACACAGACCCCATCGGCGATGCCGTCAGCCCTTGCAGACGTAGAGCTCGTAAGGTCGTGCCGTGCCGGAGACATGACCGCTTGGCGGACCCTGTACGACCGGTATGCGCCCTTGGCGCACCGCTTCACCTCCGCCTTAGGGGTGCCGGTCGATGAACGCGAAGATGCGGCGCAGGATATCTTCATCGCCGTCTTCCGTAGCCTGCGGCACTTCCGCGGCGAAGCTCAACTTTCCACTTGGATTTACCGAATCGCCGCTCGCCATGCGATTCGGCTCGGTCGGCGGCGAAGAACGCGTGAAACCATGCGCTTGACGATGTTGATGGAGAAGCCGACGGTTCTCGTCGACCCTTCCGAGCGCTCGACGCAAATCGCGACACTCGATCGCATGCTCGCCAAGCTCCCCCCCAAGAAGCGAACCGTCTTGGTCTTGTTCGAGATCGAAGGACTCTCGGCCAAGGAGATCTCGGACGTCGTCGGTTGCCCGGAAAACACCGTCTGGTCCCGGTTGCACCACGCCCGTTCCGAGATGGTGAAGGCTGCAAGGAGAATGGTGCCATGAAGTGGCTGGAAGAACCGCGTGACGAATCGGAGCGCATCTTGCGCGAGGGCTTGGACCAAGCCTCGCTGCGAACGGGCGACGAGATCACCCATCGCCGCGTGTGGGCCAAGGTTTCCGAACGCCTGGAGGCTCCGCAGCCACGGTCCTTCGGTCGCGTGGTGTTCGCAGGCGCCGCCGCGGTGGTGCTCGTCGCGGCTGGCGTGATTGCCTATCCCCACGTGCGACAGCTGTGGCCTGGGGCCGCCTCCTCATCGGGGCCGGTGGCAAAGGGCGCCATGACCCCGGCGCCGGTCCTCCCCGCGACATCGGCCGCGAAAACGGAGCCTGGCGAGGAGCCGGCCGCGCTTCTCGAGGTCGAACGGGTGCCCGGTCACGTCGTGAGCACGCGCAAAGGCGAGCACGTCCGCGTGGCCCTCGGTGGCGGTGCCGTGGCCGACCTGGCGGAGAATTCGGCCATTACCTGGGACGACCAGCACCGTCCTTCGGTCGAAAAGGGAAGCGCGCGCTTGTCGGTTCCCCACCAGCCACCCGGCTGGCGCTTCTCGGTGACCGCGGGGCCCTATGTGGTCACCGTCGTGGGTACCAAGTTCGTGGTGAGCGTGGTCAGCCGCACCGTCGGCGTCGAGGTCACCCAGGGGGTGGTCGAGGTTTGGCGAGGTTCCCACTCGACCCGCCTGGTGGCGGGCGACTCATGGAACGGCCCGCTCTATCCCGACGAGACAACTTCGCCGCAGAGCGCCTCGGTACCGTCTGAAAGGCCTCAGCCGCTGGTCGCGTCTACTGCCAAGCCGCCCGTGGCAACATCCCGCGGCTTGCGGGAAGCCCAGGCCGCGTTGCAGGCCGGGGACACGAGCAGAGCGGTGGAGATCCTTTCGCGAGCCTCCCAGGGAAGTGGCCCGGCGGCTGAAAACGCGGCCTATGAGCTGGCGCGGGTTACGCGCTACAATCTCAACCGTCCGCGCCAGGCGATTGCACTATGGGACAAGTATCGCACCCGATTCCCGTCCGGGCTCCTGCGCACCGAGACCGATCTGTCGATCGTCGATACGCTTTCGCAACTGGGCGACGTTCACGCGGCCCTGGCCGAGGCCGACGCCTTCATCGCAAGGCACCCGAGCAGCGAGCGCCGCCTCGATGTGCAGAAGCTGGCGGAACGCCTTCGCGCCGCGGAGAAGGCCTCCGAGCCAAGGTGAGCCCCATGCTCCGGCGCGCCGGTGTCATCGGCCTCGCGCTCGCCCTCGCGGGATGCACGGAACAGGTCGTTCTTGACGACGTACAGGACGGCGGCCAGTCAGCGGACGTCGCCAGGGACGCGGCTGGGCTCGGGCCAGACGCTTTCTGCGTCGGCAGTCCGCAGTGGTATGACCTGCACTTCGGACCCAAGAGCCCGCAGATATTGATCGTATTGGACCGCTCGGCGTCCATGCAGTCGTATTTCGGCGAGCTCCACCAGACAGAAGGCCGCGCAGGACGCGCTTGTCAACGCGATAGCTCCCTACCAAGCGAAAATCATGTTCGGTTTCGAGCAGTTTCCGGGCAATGCCGCGGACCCGCAGTGTCAGGCGGGAAGTTGTTGCGCCAGCACGGTGTTTCCCGAGCCGGTGCTCCAGGACTCGCCGCAAATGACGAGCGCAATCGAGTGTAGCGATCCACATGGCGCACCGTCTTGCCCGTCCTCTGGCTCGGACTCGCCATCCTATCAAGCGCTTGCAACAGCAAGGGACTACTACAAGGACAAGAAGAATTCATCTTCCTATGGCAACCGATACGTTCTGCTGGTGACCTCGTCAGAACCATCGTGCGCTTCCGAAAGCCATGACGTGTGTTCCATTGCCATCGGCGCAGCCGGCGATCTCGGCACCCTCGGCGTACCCATCGTCGTGCTCAGTGTGGGCTATCAACCCGCTCCGGGGTCGTGTCTATCCAAGCTCAGTTCGACGCCGTCGGCGATACATCTTCCCTACAACACGAGCTCACTCTATACGCCGAGCGACACCGGCGATCTCGCCAGCGCTCTCGCTGAGCTCTTCTCGGCCGTCGCAAGAACATCTTGCACCATGACCTCTAGCTCCATTCCACCCAACACGCAGCTCACGGTTCACATCGACGGGGAATCCATTCCAGAAGTCGACGGGAGCAATCCAAACGGGTGGTCCTACTCCAACTTCAACAACACCAGCATCACCCTCTACGGATCCGCCTGCGACGATTGGGTGAAATCGCAGGCTCTCGCGCCTGAAATCGGCTATTCCTGTTCGCCGTGCGGTGGCCCGAACGCCTGCAGCACCCTTTGGCAGCAGCCGTAGTCTGTTACCACGTGTCGATGACGCCGATGGACGGGATGGAGGAGGTGAGCGGAACCGTGTCGATTCCCCTTGCCCCCATCACGGCCAGCTCGTACCGGATCTGGGCCAGCGGCAGCTTGGAGCTGGCCGTGTCCACTTCGATGCTGTACTCGGTGTACGACTTGCCGCTGATGCGGCTGGGCTCGTCGGCGAACAGATTGTTGCGCACGAGGTACGCCTCGACTTCCGCGGCGTTCGAGACCGGGACGTTGAACAAGAGCAGCACCTTGTTCTCGGCGTTGATGGCGCCGTGCAGGTTGAGCAGGAACATACGCAAGAGCTCGTACTTGCGCTTGTCGTCGCGAATCTTGGGGTTCACCCAGATGGACGTTCCCGATTCCATGACCTCGTCGATGATGCGCAGGCCGTAGTTCTTGATGGCGCTGCCGCTCTGGGTGATTTCCAGGCCCAGATCGGCGCCGCCGTTCTTCACCTTGGCCTCGGTCTTGCCCCAGGTTTCGTAGATGACGATGCCGGCGTCGATCTTGGGCGGCGTCGAGTACTTCTGCACCGAGAACTTGGCGAACCCCTTGTCCACGCCGGCGTCCTCGAGACGGCGGCCAATCCACTCCAGGGCCAGGTACGGCATCTCGGCCACGGCCGTGATGAGTGGCTTGCGGCCGGCCAAATCCTTGAAGAATTCGACCACGCCCGGAAATTCCTTGTCCGGTTTCACGATGCCCACCAGGCGCACGCTGCCGCGCCCGAGCGACATCACCCGGCGTAGCGCGATGTCCCGACCGTACTCGTACTTGAGCTCGAGCACGCGCTCGCGAATCCAGTCGTCGCCCGCAATGGCCACGTCCAGCTCGCCGATGCCGAGCTGGGTGGCGAATTCCTGCGGCCGGCCGTCCCACCCGTAGAGGAAGTTGACCGTCGAGAACTTACTCGGTCCGCCGGACTGGTAGCCCGAGGTGCGAAAACCCGACTGTTCGAGCAGCTGAACGAGATTGCCACCACGGTTGGGATCGGCCAGCGACCCCGCGGGCATGCCTATGCGAAGAACGTCGTCACTCATGAGTCCGCCCATCCTGCCCAACAAACCCCGGCCTGTCACCCCCTGGTGAAGGCCGTAGAGACTTTTACGCATGACTGCTAAAGTGGCTTGGTGCGTCCCATCATTCTAGTAACCATCCTCATGCTCGTGGCCGGTCTGGCGACTTCGGGCTGCGGCTCCGACGAGCGCGTGGATTTCTTCGAACCGGTCGTCCAGGATCCGGGCTTTCCCGGAGCTCCCGGCGACCCGACCTCGTACCAGAGTCTCTTCGACTACACCCCGGATGCGAAGTGCGCGCCGTACGTGCCGCGCAAGCTCGACCGCCGTACCGAGCTGCGCATCTTTCGCGGCAATGGCATCACCATGGACGACGTGGTCCGCTTCGCGGGCGGGCTCAAGCGCTACTACGACTACTACGGCGTGACCATGTTCACCCGCTACGACGTCATTTCGGTTCCGCTCGACCACGCCATCGTGCTCAACGAGCAGGCCATCACCGACTGGATGCGCACGAACACGAACGTGGATCCCAGTTGCGCCTCGTCGGCCTACCCCACCACCGACTGCAACCAGGCCATAGGCGAGGCCATGTTTTACAACGTCAAGGCGTTCTTTCACGCTTATTCCGAGCCCGAGGAGAACGTCATCAACGTCGTGCTGCTTAAACGGATCGCGGCACTCGATCCCAGTCCGGACGCCTCCGAGATGGCCTGGGGGGTGGCCGGCCTCGGGCTCTCGCAAGCCCTCGTCAACTCGGCCGCGGGCTCGGACCTGGGAACATCCTTGGCCGATGTCCTGAACGAGTCGGACTTCTCGCCCACGGTCTTCATCGGCGTGAACCTGACCGATTTCGTGCTGCCCGAGCCCGACATCGTGATCGCCCACGAGGTCGGTCACGCCTACGGGCTCGAGCACCTCGATCCTCAGTCCTACGGGGCCAACCTGATGAACCCGATCGCGACGGTGTGCGACCTGCCGCTCAACTCGAGCCAGCTTACGACCATCGAGCAAGCGACCGCCCGCTATGGCAATGTCCTCGATGCCTCCAAGTACGAGGGGGCGAGCTTCCTTTCCTTCGAGAACCGCGCGCTGGAAATCATGGACATCATGCGAGCGAGAGTTGCCCGATACGCGCTCTTGCAGGGGGTGCAGCCATGAGAAGCCCCTTGGTCGCGGTGGCGGCGCTAGGTTTCTTGGCTGGGCCAGCCTTCGCGCAAAGCGGCCCCGCGCCGGGAGCAACGCCGGCACCTCCGACGCCCACCGCCTCGCCGAGTGCCGTGCCAGCCCCATGGTTGCAGCAGCAGCCGCCTGCCCAGACGCCGCCGCCTGCCCCGGGCGCAGCGCAGCCGCCCTATCCCTATCCGCCCGCCTATCCCTATCCACCTGGTTATCCCTATTCGCCCGCGTACGGCTATCCGCCCCCTGCTCCTTACCCTCCCGGATACCCGACCTACCCGCGGGGCTACTCACCCTACGCCTCGCCCTACCCGGGTTATCCTCCAGCCTACGCCGGCGCCGGTTACCGGCCGGCGGTCAGCGCCGAACCTCCGCCCTCGCCCCTACCGAGCGGCAGGTTGCGAATCGGCGCTGCCCTCGTTGTCATGCCGCAAGGGACCCTGTCCTACAGCCTCAATTACAAAGGCGAGCCCCTGCTGGCCTATTCGGGCAGCACCGCCGGGACCGCCGGCATCGTTCCATTCGTGCAAGTCGACCTGCACCGCTATCTGTACCTGGCCTTCGCGGTGCAGTTCCTGCCTTCGGTCAAGTGGAGTCTCGCCGGCCCCGCCTCGTCTTCGAACAACAACCTCTTCGGCGGCACCGGACGCGAAGTCGACTTCCTTCCCCAGCTCGGCGTGACGGTTTCCGCGGCCCGCCGGCTCCGCTTGCTGGTGTTCGCGGCCCCCGGATATTCGCTCCTGTTTGCCTCCAACCTGGTCAAGGTCTACGCCGATCCCGGCACGGCCCACGGCTTCCTCGTCCAGACCGGCTTCGGCATGATCTGGGCGTTGGGGCAGCACGGCTTCCTGGATTTCCGCGGCACCTACCAATGGGGCTTCCAGAACAACCAGGTGCAAAGCGCCACCACCGGCGAGTCGGCCGACGTCGAGGTCCATTCGCGTTTCTTCGGGTTGCGGGCGGGCGGCGGCTACTGGTTCTGAGCCAACTTGCTCTTGAGCTTGGGCCGCGGCGCCCCTACGATTCGGGTTTCATGGCAGGCGCCACCGACACGCTGCTGCGCGAAGGCCTCGTGGTCCTGGCCAACCTCTTGCCCAAGGGCTGCTCCCTGGCGCCATCGAGCCTGAACAAGCGTCCAAGCGAGGTCGGCGAATGGATCGTCGTGCGCGATCGTGCCCGGGGCAAGGTCACCTGCTTGGTGCTGGCCCGTCGCCGTGTCGAATCACGCGACCTGGGCACCATTGCGGCGAGCGCCGCACGCACGCGCAACCCGGTGCTGCTGGTGTCGACCTACCTATCCCCCGTAGTCCGGGAACGGCTGCGCGGGTTCGGCATCGGCTATTGGGATCTGACCGGCAACATCCAGATCGGGTTTGCCGACCTCGACCTGTGCATCGAGCGCGCTGGCACGGGTAGCGCAGGCGGCGGCGAGCACTCGGCGCGCTCCCTAAGCGGGGAGATGGCCGGACGGGTGGCGCGCGCCTTGATCGACCTGACACCGCCCTACGCACTCGGCGCGCTGGCCGAAAGGGCCGGCGTGGAGACGAGCTGCGCTTCGCGCATGGTCGCGTTCCTGGCGGAGGCCGGGCTGCTTCGCCGCAAGCTGCGCGGCAAGATTGAGGCTGTCGACTGGCCGGAGGTGCTCCGGCGCTGGTCGCTGGACGCCCCCTTGTGGTCGCGCGGCGCCGAGACCCGTCATCGATGCCCGCGCGGCGTACCTGACCTGCTGACCCGCCTGAGTCGAAGCGGCTTCCTGCACGCCCTGACCGGCGAGCTCGCCTTCGCCAGGCTCGCGGCGCGCGCTCACCCGGACGTGGCGGTGTTGTACGTCGACGACATCGCGGAAGCGGCGGCCCAGTTCAAGCTGCAGACAGCCGATGACGTCGGGAACGTCGTCCTGGTCAAGCCGAACGACCGCAGCGTCTTCCATCGCTCGACGGAGAGCGAGGGCCTTCGCTACGTTTCGCCCAGTCTGATGGCGGCGGATGTCGGCGCCAGCGATACCTTCGAATCCGTGCTGGCATGGATGGCCGAGCACGAATCCGCTTGGCGGCTCCCCTCAAGCTGATCCGAGATTCGCCACCGCCGCCGCCGCGCAAAGGACCGCCGAGAGCAGCGCTACCTCGGCCAGCCCGAGCAGCGGAATGGCCACCAGAGCGACAAACGCCGCGGCGATGGATGCGCCCGCGAGATCCCAGGCATAGAGCCGTGAGGCGGCGTTGGGGAGCTTGGCCACGTGCACGGCCACGGGATAGACCGCGCCCACGCTGGCGCCCACCACGATGGTGGCAAGGATGATGAGGGTGGCGCTCCAACCGGGAAACGCACGCCCAAGCTCGAGGGCCAACACAGTCAGCAGCCCCGCCCCCGCCGCCCCCGCGCAAGCGCGGGCGAGCACACGCGGCCGGCCGAGGAATCGCCCCGCCACCAGCGCGCCAACGCCCATGCCGGCCATGAAGCCGGCGATGAGCCCTCCCATGGCATGGTAGAGGCTTCCGCGCAGGGCTTGAAAGGCGAGGAGCAAAACCAACTGCAAGGCCATTCCCGCGGCACCGGAGGCCTCCACGGCGAAGGCAGGGGCGGGCCGTCCGCGCCGGAGCCCAACGAACGCTGCCGCTCCGCCGAGCACAGCGGCCAAGAGCACCCAGGGCGTCCACCGCGCGCGCGCGAGCACGAGCGCGGATCGGGCCACCGGCTGCGAAAAACGCTGCAAGGTCTCGATGAGGCCGAAGAGGTACACCACGGGACGAAAGTCGCGATTCTCGATGGGAAGGGCCGTCGCGACGGCTCGGCGGTAGTCCCGGGCGTGAAAGGGCAGCAGGCGATCGAAAAGCCAGGTCTTCCCGACTTGTGCGAGATGAAGCCCGCGCTGCCCCAGGCGCGCTGCCAGCACGGTCGGTCGGGCATCCACATCCTTCTCGGCCGCCCACAGGATGGTTTGGCCGCCAGGGGCCACGCCCACGGCGGGGAAGACGGCGTCGAGCGCAGCCAGGAGCGAGGCGTGCCGTTGCCTGGCGCCCGCGTCGAGGTAGGCGTCCGATCCGGGCGTGGCCAGGGCCAAGATTCCACCTGCGGCCAGGGCGCGACGGGCGTCCTCGAAGCATTCGCGGCTGAGCAGGCGTGCCAGGAGCGCGTTCTCGGGGATCGGCAGGTTGATGACGATGACGTCGTATCGGCCGACCGATTCGCGTAGCCACTGCCGTGCATCGGCCGCCACCGCGTGAACACGGGGATCCGCGAGCGCGGCCCGCGTGGCCTCGTCGGCGAACCTGTGCGCGAGCGGAAACACGCCCGGATCCATCTCCACGTAGTCGATGCGGTCGGGCTCGTGCTTGAGCGCCTCGACGAGACCCCCGCCGAGACCGCCGCCCACGAGCAAGAGCCGTCGCGGATTCGGGTGCAGAAGCAGAGGCAGGTGCGTGCTTTCCTCGGCTGCGATTTCGTCCTCGCTGGTGAACAACAGCTCGCCGTCGTGAAAGAACACCCGCTGCCCGCCGCGCTCGACGACGGCAAGCAGCCCGTAGCGTGAGGGCCGCAGGGCAAGGACGTGCTCGCCCGGGAAGCGGGCCGTCGCCAGGGCCGTGGAGAGCGCTGGGCAGGCGATTGCCGACAGCGCCACCATGGCCACGCCGGTCGTGACGCCGACCCATCTGCGCCCAAAGGCCAGGGGAAGGCTCGCCGCCACGCAGCCGGCCCCCGCGAGGAGCACGATCCATGAGCTGGAGAGCCGATCGGCGAGCAAGAAGTGAAACAAGGCCCCTGCAACGGCCGAGCCCAGGGTCTCCGCGGCGTAGAGGCCCGCGGCGCGACCCTGGCCTGGAAGCGCTGCCAGGGCCCAGGCGAAACACAGTCCGCCGAGCAGGCACGCAGGTGCCAGGGCGACCACCGACACGCCCACCAGAACCGAAATGGACGGCGTCTGTCCCAGCGCCGACGGCCCTGCCCAGCGGGTCAGCCACAGCGAGGCGAAGAGGAGCAACGGCGCCAACAGCAGCAAGCGGCCGAGCCATCGTGCCGCCCGTTCCGGCCGTCGCACCATCCGCCCACCGAGAGCGCTCGCCAGCCCCACGAGCAGCAGCCACAGCGCGAGCACGATGCCCAGCACCAGCTCGTTGCCTTGCGAGGAAGCGAGGAGCTCGCGCAGCAGGACCACTTGCGCCAGCAGCGCGGCGAACCCCGCGGCCGCGACGGCAACCGTGACGGCTCGGCGGACCCCGGAGGTGGCGACTAGCTCCATACCCCGGGAATGACAGTGCCACAAAACTCGCAGCGGCCGGCCTTCAGGTGCACGGCCTCCAGCTCGAAGCCCCGCCGCGCGACCACGACCTTGCCGCATTTCGGACAGAAGGTGTCCTCACCGGCCAGGCCCGGCACGTTGCCGGTGTAGACGAAGTGCAGCCCCTCGGCCAGGCCGATCTCGCGGCAGCGGACCAGGGTGGCGTTGGGCGTGGGGGGCACGTTCTTCATCTGGTATTCCGGGTGAAAGCGCGTGAAGTGCACCGGCACGTCCGCGCCCAGGTGGGTCTTCACCCAGCGGCACATGGCGAGGATCTCGGGCTCGCTGTCGTTCTGACCGGGCACGCACAGGTGGACCAGCTCGAGCCACACGCCACTGGCGCGAATGACCTCGAGGGTGTCGAGCACGGGCTTGAGCTTGCCTTTGCACAGGCGCTGGTAGTAGTCCTCGGTGAAGCCCTTGAGGTCGACCTTGACGGCGTCGAGGTATTGCAGCACCTCCTTCATGGGCTCGGCCTCGCCCGAGCCGCCCGTGACCATGGTGGTGCGCACCCCGGCCTTGCGCGCGGCCTTGGCGGTGTCGATGCAGTATTCGAGAAAGACGATGGGCTCGGAATAGGTGAAGGTCACGCAGGCGTCGTAGTCCTTGGCCCCGCGCACCACCTCGTCTGGCGGCATGAATTGGAAGTCGACGTCTTCGGGCTTCGACTGCGAGATGTCCCAGTTCTGGCAGCACTTGCACTCCAGGTTGCACCCCGCGGTGGCGACGGAAAAAGCGCGGCTGCCTGGCAGGAAGTGAAAGAGCGGCTTCTTCTCGATGGGATCCACGTGCACGGCGCAGGGCTGGCCCCACACCAGGGTCTTGTACTCGCCGTCGTGGTTCTCGCGCACGCCACAAAAGCCGCGCTCGCGATCCTCGACCTTGCAGTGCTTGGGGCAAAGCCCGCACTCGATGCGCTTTTCCGGCAGCTTCTTCCAAAAGCGGGCAGGAAAGGCGCGCGGCGTGCTGCCGGCGAAGGCCCGCCTCGACGGTCCAAGCACGCTGCTTGCCGAAAGGCCCGCGGCCAAAGCGCAGCCCGCGCCGCCGCAGGTGATGAAGAAGTCTCGTCGGGAAACCATCGCTAAACCTCGATTGTTACGATCTCGATGCCCGGGCGTTCGGACACCCCAAGTCCCATCCTGCTCGCGGTGGCGAGATAGGTTGGCGCCATTCCCGCCTTGGCAAGGCTCGGCAGGTCGCGCTTGGCGCGCAAGTCTTCCACGATGCCGAGGCCGACCGTGTCGACGGCGACGAGATCGGTGGCAAAGAGCAGGGTATTCGCCACCTCGGCCATGCCGGGTTGATACGAGGGACCGTTGTCGACCACCGGTCGGAGCGCATCCATGACGACCAATCGCTGCTTGTCGCGCACGGCCGGCACCGCGTTGACCTCGGCGATGTACGGATCGCAGTTGTCGAGGTGCATCTTGTTGGGATTGTGGATGCAGCCGAAGTTGTTCTTGAGCGCGCCGGTCACGCCCGCCAGCATGTGCTGCTTGAGGATGGGGAGATTGAGCACGGCGTCCACCTGGGTCGTGAGCACGCGGGACAGGCGCGAGGCCGAGGACGGCATCTGCACCAGCTCGTCCTCGTGGCCGGCCTCGTCGTTGCCGATACAGCGATAGTCGCCACGTTGCAGTTGGCTGGAAAAGCCGGACGCCCTGAGATCCCGCGCGAACCGATCGAACGCGATCTGTTGGCGCCCGTCGATGCCGGCCTTGCCGAGCAACGCCGAGAGCTCGTCCACCAGCTCGACGTGGGTGGCGGCCTTGCGGCCGGCCAAACCGTTGATCTTCAGACCGACCCGCTCGCCCGGACGAACGTATCGGGCAAGAGCGGCGCTGCCACTCTTCTCTCCCGACAGCGCCATCAAACCGGCCTCGAGCATGGCGCGCAGGGCTCCGCGATCCGCATCGTAGCCATCGCCGAGAACCTTCTTGGCCCGCACCACCACCACGCGCGGCTTGCCCGGTGGCAGCTTGGCGAGCGCTGCTTGCGTCCTGGTCGCAACGAGCGTGGATTGCACACGAGCCACGTGCGAGCCCGCGCACGACGAGCTGCAACCCGTGACCGCCAAGGCACCCGCGCCCAAGGTCTGCAGAAAGCGGCGGCGATCCGATCTGTTCTCGTCCCCAGCCACGCCCGAAGTATAGCGCGTGATCGTTCTAGCCCGCACTACTCATGAGTCGCGCTAACACGATATCCCGCGCGGGCTAGCAAACGCGTGCGGAGCCTGCCGGCTTTGCCGGCAGCGAAGCGTCGCGGGAGGGTTTGGGAACCCTCCCAGGGTTCCCATGACAATCGAGCTAGCCCGCCACTCTTCGTGGTACAGGAAACGCTCCCTTCAGGCATTCCCGTCGGCAAGCCTATCGTGGTGAACAATGCGGGCTAGCGGTGTTGGTCTTCGCCGAAAACAATGGCTTCGTAGACCCGGTATTCCGCCTTCTTCCATGCGTCTTCGCCGAGCCCGGCCTTGCGCGCCAGGTGGCGCAGCGTGGTCTCGCGATCCCAGCCCTGCTCGGACGCGACCTGGGGCAGGAACGTCGCGCGACTCCAGCCCGAGCTGAGGATGATCCCGTGTTTCCCGATGACGATTTCCTCGGCGCTCTTCACCGGCACGGGCGGCGTCAGCACCGAGATCTCGACGGTGATGAAGGGCAATTCCGGCACGCTGACGGTATGCGGAAAACGCGTGTCCTCCAGCGCCGCGCTGGCCGCGCGCATGGCCACCGTGTCGTACACGGAGTCCGTGGGCTCGATGGTGCCGATGCAGCCGCGCAAGTCGTCCCCGCGTCCCACGCAGCGCCCGTCGTCGTTCATCTTGCACTTCAAGGTGACGAAGGCACCGGCCTTGCGTCCGAGCGATGGCGTCATGGGAACCGCCTTCTTGACCGACGCATCGAAGGCGCCCTTGTGCACGGAGGCCTCGAGCGAGGCCCGCGCCAAGCGCAACAGTGTGGTCCGATCTTCGTCGCTGAGTGGAAACATCTTCTCTCCCCCTACCCTGGCCGCCGTCAGTTTGGAATTCTCAGGCCATTTCCCCGTGAACGCCACATCCACGTATGTCACGCTGCTCGACCAATCCGAGGTCACGTCGCCCGACGTGTAACGACTGACGACCTGCCCGCGCACGCCAGGGAATTTCGAGAGGAGCTCCAGCAAGAGCGCGATGGGATGCAGCCCGCAGATGGTCGTGCCGGTTCGCTCCGCGTGGTCGAGCAGACCGCGTCGCCGCAGCTTGAGGATCTGTTCGACCGACCCGTCGTCCACGCGGGCGAGCCGTTCCTGAATCGTTCCCTTGCCCTCCGGAACCTCGTAGCCGTAGTTCTCACCCCGATGGGTGAAATCGCTGGAAGCCACGACCAGGGTGTGCGCGTCGACGATCTCGGCCAAGACATCGGCCAGCGCGGCGTAGTCCGCGTCGCGCATTTCTCCTACCAGGATGGGTACCAGGCTGAAGCTCGGCAGCACACGCTGGAGAAAGGGCAACTGCATCTCCAGTGAATGTTCCCCCATCTCGGCCCGCTCGACGTCACCGACCACCGAGCTGCGGCGCAGGCGCGCCACGGCGGCGCTGTCGAGGGGAATGAGCCCGAGCGGGGTTTCGAAGTGCGTAACGTCCGGGATGGAGGCCCCGCGGAACGGCAGGTGGTGGGAAATCGCCAACACGATCACCCGCCGGATATCCTGCCCGCGCAGCAGGGCATAGCCCGTCGCCGCCGCCTTGCCCGAAAAGCGATAGCCCGCGTGCGGCGAGATCAAGGCAATGACCTTGCCGTCGACCTTAGGAGGTTTCACCTCGTCGAGCACCTCATCGATGAACGGTGCGAGGTGCTCCTTGTCCCCTGGGTACCACGAGCCCGCGACCTGTGCCCGCCGGATGCGCTTGGTCTCCGCGGCGGAAGCCGCCTTGGCTGACGCTGGCGGCGCAACCGTCTTGGTCTCGGCCATGCTACGCGGTTGCTTGGCGCAGGCACCGACCACAAACGCGATGGTGAGAGCGAAGCGTTTCATGGAAGTAGACTCGGATTCTTTACCACAGAGAGCACAGAGGGCGCAGAGGCCGGAAAGGAAGGGGGGAGGATCTAGCCAGGCGCTGAGTCCTTTCTTCCTTCGCAACCTCTGTGCGCCCCGTGCCCTCTGTGATTGGCTTCCGTTGCCGCTCGCCGAACGTTTCTTTGCCTATGCACCCCATGGGCGCATGCTTGCGCTGGCGCACACCGGTGTCAATGCTGGGAAACGCGCAAAAAACGCGACAAGCGCAACGACGTCGCGGGGTGCCTAGGCGCTCCCCCGGTGTTCCAAGGCTGGGTCTCTCGCCTGGCAGGGCAATGAAGGGTGGCCGTGGCCGTGGCCGGACACTTAGGACGCTGCGAGCACAACCAGAGCGCGTCGTTCACAGTGCCTTTAGCCCAGCGCCTCGCGACGTCGCTGAGCTTTCGCGGAATTACGGGGAACGCGCCAAGCTCAGCCCGCCGCCGGATCGGCCAGCTCTTCTTCGAGCTCGATCCAATCCAGCTTGGCGCCGATGCGCGCCAGCACGGCGTAGAGGCCAATGCGAATGCGAAACAAGAACATCAGCTTGCTCGGCAGGCGCATGCGCAAAAGGCTCTTCTTCAGCTTCGCCACCTGCGCCATGGAAATAGCCTGGTCGGGCTCGACCCTGTGGCGTCCGGATTCGAGCAGGGGCGCGTAGAACCCGCGCAGCATCGCCCTCGTGACGGCGAAATCACGCGTGGGCTCGAACATGCCGACAGCGACCAGCGCGGTTTGAATCTGCTGCGGATCGTCCGCGCGGACCGCCCGCGACAGCCGCGCCAGCCAGGTCACGACGTCGGGATCGAATTCACGCACGCAGCCGTGATCGAGGATGGTCACGCGGCCGTCGGGAGCAAAGAGCAGATTGCCGGGGTGGGGATCCGCGTTGAACAGGCCGTTGCGGTACAGGGTGCCGACGTAGAACTCATAGAGAGAGCGCGCCGCCCGTACCCGTTCGGCGGCGAAGCGCGCCGAACCAAGGAAGGCCTCGAGACCGGCGCCGTCGTGCCAGGTGGAGGTCAGAACCCGTGGCCCGCACAGGTCGCGGTGGATTGCCGGGATGGCGATGGAGGGATGCCCGGCATAGATCTCGCCAAAGCGGATCTGCCGGCGCGCCTCCAGCGCATAATCGCATTCCTCGAGAAAGCGCGCCTCGGCTTCCTCCATGAAGTCCTCGACATGGGCGCCGGGAACTGCGAGGTGAGCAAAGAAGCTGCCGACGGCGGCGGTCTTGAAATCGGCGCGGATCGCCTCCTCGATGCCGGGGTGCCGGACCTTGACGGCCACGCGCCTGCCGTCTTCGAGAAGCGCGCGATGGACCTGACCGATCGACGCGCTGGCGACGGCTTCCGGTTCGAGGCGCGCCAGCAACGCCCGGCCGCGCGCCCCCAGATCCTCCGTGATGGTGCGTTGGATGAGCGCAAAGGCCGTGGGCTGGGACATCACCTGCAACACCGACAGAAGACGCCGCGCCTCGGGCGGCAACGAGCCGTCGAAATAGGACAGGATCTGCCCGGCCTTCATGGCCACGCCCTTGAGCTCGCCCATGGTCTCAATCAGCCTGACCAAGGCCTCGGGCGACAGCGAGCCGAAGTTGAATTCCTCGCCGCGCAGCCGGCCGGCCAGCGCGCCCAGGCCCAGCCGAGCCGCTGCCGTGGCGGTCTTTTGCAATCGGCCGAACGCGGACGTGGGAATCGCCTTGCCCCCCTTGGCGCGGAGGCTCTCGATCAATTGCTGACGCGAATCCTTGCCCATGTGCGCCTAGTCCAGCAGGGGGTGGAGCTCGGCTTTCACGGCCGCCGCGCCGCCCTCGGGAACCGTGATCTCCGTGAAGTACGAGTAGTACCCGGGGAAGCGGACCTCGACCCGGTAGAAGCCGGCACGGATGGCCTTGTCGTGCTTCACCAGATCCGCGGCGCGTCCCGCCAGATCGTCGTCCAGCAACACGGCTGCGTCGGGGACGTTGCATTCGACGTGCAGCGAGCCCGGCTTTTCGGCTCTCATCGTGGCGCAACCCAAGGACGACAGCATCACCAGCGCAGAAATGACCAAGGCTTTCATGATCTCAACGATTCTCCTCCAGGGCCGACGTGTCGAGTGGGCGCAGACGGAGCGCGAGCACAGCCTCCGTGCTTTGCGTGGGAACGACCGTGAGCTTGCCGGCAAGCTCGTGCACCAGAACCTGCCCAAGGGCCACGCCGCCCATGCGCGTGAAGACCCGAATCTCGGCCAGGTTGGCGGCCACGTCACGCACCTCAGTGGCGGTCACCGCGCCCATGCGCTTGAGAGTTTGCAGCAAGGTCGGGATCGCGCCGGGATCGGCGATATCGAGCCTCAGCGTCACGAAGGGAGCGCTGACCGTGGGAGCGCGCAGCGCGGACACCAACCCGCGGGCCGCCTGACCCGAGACCTGCTCCAAGCAAGCCACGCGGGCCAGGCTTGCGTTCGCGGCAAAGCCTCGATCCTCGTCGGTGCGATCGACGGCCGGGCCGCGCGCCGCCTGGCTGCCGGCGGGGAACAAGCGCGAGCGCAAGGCGCACTTGACCGACACGCGCGTGGTCCCGCGCACCATGCCTTCGTCGACGCTGGTCGCGGCGACGAACAGGGCGTAGGCGTTCTGCTTGGCGGCCAGCGCGAGGAGCTGCGCCTCACCTGCCCCCGCATCCACACGTACGCGGACGCCGGCCGCAGTCAAGGCCGCCGCCGCCATCGAGGTCGCGGGCGCGGTCCCGGCCAGGAGCATGAAACCCGCGACCGGAACCGCTGCGACGGCCGGCGCCGCCACCTGCGCGGAGCCGCGCGCGCGGTCGAGCTCCCGGCGCAACAGCACCGTATCCACGTCCGCCTCGACCATGACGTGCAGGATGCCACCTTCGGTCGCCTGCTCGATCAAGCGGTAGCTGCGCACGAACCGCTGCGCCGAATTGGCCAGCGAGGCCTTGAGCTGCACCACCCCGGGCGGCAGCGGCGAGGGCAAGGGCGCCCCCTGCTTCACGATCTCGGCCAGCGCTCGCTCGGTGACCTGGCGGAAGGCATCGGCCAGGGCGCGCTTCTTGGCAATGACGGCGTTGCCGGCGACTATCGGCGCTTCCGCGCGCACCACGTTTTCGTTCTGCTCCGGCTCCTGGGCCCGGGCCGCTCTCGGCGCGAGCAAGCCCAGCAGGATGAAGATGCGACAGGTTCGTCCCGGCATTTCGCGTGTACCCATCAATCGTTGCGCCTTCATCGTTGCGTCTTCATGGTTGCGCCTTTTCAAGGTAGATCACAACCGCGGATCCGGCGAGAGAATCGATCAGCTCCGCCTGCCCCGGCGGCAGCACCAGTCGCCCCTTTCCGTCGCGGTGAACCGGCAAGGCGTCCTTGGGACAATCCGCGGCCGGGCGGTAGGTTGCCACGGCCACGCGCGCCTCCTTGCCGCCCGCCACCAACGCGGGCGCGATCTCGAAGGGCATGCTCGCGATGCGAAGCGGCCTCGGCGCCGGCTTGGCCGGCACCACGTCGGCCAAGCGAAGGGTCAGCCAAAGCACCACGCCACCGTTCGATTGATACTCGATTCTGGAAACCGCCGCGTAGTCCAGCGCCGTCCGGGATGGCTTGTCCAGGCCGAGCTCGCGCAGGGCCGCCAGCAGCTTCGCCTCGGCCGCCGCGCGCGCCCGCCTTTCCGCGCCCGGGCGGGCCGCGTTGGGCCCCGGCATGCGCATGTCCGCGGCCGAGCCCGCCTGCGCCGTGAGGGTGCCGGCGCTCCAGTCGACCTCGCTGCCGGCCACGGCGCGCTTGAACGCGCTGGGCGCCGCAGCTTGCGCCAGCGCGCTCAGCACCAGCAACAGGAGCGGCGAAAGCCGGGCTACTCCCATTCGATGGTCGCCGGTGGCTTGGACGAGATGTCGTAGACCACGCGGTTGATCCCGCGCACCTCGTTCACGATGCGGGACGAGATGGTGGCGAGCAGGTCGTGCGGCAGCGGCACCCAGTCGGCAGTCATGCCGTCGCGCGAGTGCACGGCCCGGATGGCGAGCACGTTGGCGTACGTGCGTTCATCGCCCATGACCCCGACCGTGCGCACGGGCAAGAGCACGCCGAAGGACTGCCAGATGCTTTCGTAAAGGCCGGCGGCGCGGATCTCCTCGTCGATGATGAGGTCGGCGGCGCGCAGGATGTCACAGGCCGCCTTGCTGACCGGGCCGAGCACGCGCACCGCCAACCCGGGGCCCGGGAACGGCTGCCGCCACAGCATGTCGTGGGGCAAGCCGCACTCGGCGCCGAGCGCGCGCACCTCGTCCTTGAACAGCTCGCGCAGGGGCTCGATGAGCTTGAGCTTCATCTTCTCGGGCAAACCGCCCACGTTGTGGTGCGACTTGATGGTGGCCGACGGGCCCTTGTGCGATACGGACTCGATCACATCGGGGTACAAGGTTCCCTGCACCAGGTAGTCCGCGCCGCCCAGCTTGTGCGCCTCCTCGTCGAACACGGCGATGAACTCGCGCCCGATGACTTTGCGCTTCTGCTCGGGATCGTCGACCCCCGCCAGCTTGGAAAGGAAACGCTCGGCCGCGTCGACCACCACCAGGTTCATCTTGAAGGCGCCGCGGAACAGCGCCTCGACCTGCACCGATTCGCGCGCCCGCAAAAGGCCGTTGTCGACGAAGATGCAGGTCAGTCGGTCGCCCACCGCCCGATGAACCAGCGACGCCGCCACCGACGAATCCACGCCCCCCGACAGGCCGCAGATCACGCGTCCGCTCGGAGCCTGACGCCCCACCGTGGCCACCGCCTCGTCGACGAAGTTGGCCATGGTCCAGCTCGGCGCGCACTTGCAGATGCGGAACAGGAAGTTGCCCAGGATCTCCATCCCGCGCGGCGTGTGCGCGACCTCGGGGTGAAACTGCACGCCCCAGAACTTGCGCTCGACGGCCTCTACCGCGGCGAAGGGGCAGTTCGGACTGGTGCCGACCAGGCGAAATCCCTCGGGCAGCGATTCCACGCGGTCGCCGTGACTCATCCACACGGTCAGCTCTTCGGCCGGGGTAAAGCCGTGGAAGAGCTCCGACGCCGACTCCAGGTGCACGGACGCCCGGCCGTATTCGCGATGGCTGGCGGACACGACCTTGCCACCCAGAAGCAGGCTGGTGAGCTGGACGCCGTAGCAGATGCCGAGGATGGGCGCGCCGAGGTCGAAGATCTCGGCGGAAATCCTTGGCGCGCCCTCGTCGTACACGGACGAGGGGCCGCCGGACAGGATGATGCCGGCCGGCTGCATGGCGCGAATGCGTTCGAGCGGCAGATTGAAGGGATGGATCTCGGAATAGACGTTCTGTTCGCGCACCCGGCGCGCGATGAGCTGGGTGTATTGCGAGCCGAAATCGAGGATGAGAATGACTTGCTTGGCTGACATTTTCGCCTTTGTGGAACGTCGGCCTTACTGTTCCACGCGGTAGTTGGGCGCTTCCTTGGTGATGATCACGTCGTGGACGTGCGACTCGCGTAGGCCCGAGCTGGTGATCTTGATGAAGCGGGCCTTGGTGCGCATCTCGTCGAGGTCCTTGCACCCGCAGTAGCCCATGCCCGAACGCAGGCCGCCGATGAGCTGGTAGATCGACTGCGAGAGGCTGCCGCGGTACGGGACGCGGCCCTCGATGCCCTCGGGAACCAGCTTGGCCTCGGTGGTGACCTCGGCCTGGAAGTAGCGATCCTTGCTGCCCGCGCGCATGGCGCCCACCGAGCCCATGCCCCGGTAGAGCTTGTAGCTGCGGCCCTGGTACAGGATGATCTCGCCCGGCGCCTCGTCGGTGCCGGCGAAGAGGCTGCCGATCATGACGGTGTTGGCGCCGGCCGCGATGGCCTTGACCATGTCGCCGGAATACTTGATGCCGCCGTCGGAAACCACGCGCACGTCGGTCTTGGCCAGGGCGCGCGCACAATCCGAAACGGCGGTGACTTGCGGCACGCCGATGCCGGCCACCACGCGGGTCGTGCAGATGGAGCCCGGCCCCATGCCCACCTTCACCGCGTCCGCGCCCGCCTTGGCCAGGGCCAGCGCGCCCTCGGCGGTGGCCACGTTGCCCGCGATGATCTGGGCCTTGGGAAAGGTCTTGCGCACCTCGGTCACGGCGTCGAGCACCGACCTCGAATGTCCGTGCGCGGTGTCGATACAGATGACATCGCATCCCGCGTGCAGCAGACCGGCCACGCGCGCCTGCATGTCCGCGCTCGGGCTAACCGCGGCACCCACGCGCAGGCGGCCGAGCTCGTCCTTGGCCGCGTAGGGGTGCTGCTGCGCCTTCTCGATATCCTTGATGGTGATGAGCCCATGTAGCTTGCCTGCGCTGTCGATGACCAGCAGCTTCTCGATGCGGTTCTTGTGCAGGAGCTCCTTCGAGCCTTCCAGGCTCATGCCTTCCGGCGCGGTAATGAGGTTGGTCGTCATCACGTCGCGCACCGGCTGGTCCAGGTTGCGTTCGAAGCGTACGTCGCGGTTGGTGAGGATACCGACCGGCTTGCCGTCGCGCCCGACCACGGGCAGGCCCGAAATCTCGTGCCGCCGCATCAGCTCCAGGGCCGCAAAAAGCTTCTGGTCCGGATCGATGGTGACCGGGTCGATGACCACGCCGGTTTCGGCCTTCTTCACCTTGGTCACCTCGAGCACCTGCTCGTCGATAGTCATGTTCTTGTGGATGACGCCCAGGCCACCCTCGCGCGCCATGCAGATCGCCGTGGGCGCTTCGGTCACCGTGTCCATGGCCGAGGACAGGATCGGGATGGCCAGGGTGATGCTCGCCGTCAGATATGAGCGGACATCCACATCCTTGGGGATGACCTCGCTCTCGGCGGGCACGAGCAGAACATCGTCGAACGTGAGGGCTTCTCGCAGAGAACTATCAGGCAGCATCTCGGGAGACTATACATTTGCCGCACGCGCTTCAAGAGCTTCACGCACGACGGGCGCTCAAGAAAATGGAAAGGGCCTCTAAGGAAGCCAGGAATGGGTGGGATGGCCGTCGGGAGGCAATGACGCGCTTGAAGCCCAACCTCTGCCGCGATACAGGGTCGGCGCGGCCAGCGGCCGCTCGAGTCTCGCCTGCGCCGAACGAATGCTATTGACTGCCGAATACTCATTCGGCACAATGAACTCATCTTTGGTTTGCGATAACCCGAATTCAACCAGGTGAAGATGAAGGCAGGACAACGACGAGAACGGGAGATCGCCCACGCGCGCACCGACATCCTGGAAGCCGCGATTACGGCCTTCTCTCGGGTGGGGTTGCACAACGCCACCATGCAAGACATCGCACGCGAGGCGGGATACACGGCGGCGTCTCTCTACACCTACTTCAAGAGCAAGCAGGAGATCATCGACGCCATGGTGACCATGCTCACCAACGAGTACGTCCATGTCTTCGACGAACCCATACCCTCCGAGCTATCGTTCCGCCAACGCTTCGAGTTGCTGCTCCGGCGTCAGCTCGATCTAGCCGAGAAACGACACAACGTCTTCGTGGGTTTCTTGAGCGACCACACCAACGAGAGCATGTGCGCCGGCGACGAGGTCGGTCGTGCCTTTCATGACAATTTCGAGCGCAGGATCGAGCGGCTGGCCGCCTGGCTCAAGGCCAACGCAAAACCGGAGGACATCGGCGGCTTTGCGCCCGAGCTCCTCGCCCGCACCCTTTTCGGCATGGCCTTCGGCCTCTTGCACCGCTGGGGCGAGGAAAAGGACAGCGAGCCCTTCGTCAAGTATGCCCCCCTCATCACCGAGCTGTTCTTCAATGGCGTCAGCGGCAAGCCCAAGCCCGGAGCACGTAAGAAATGAAATTGACCAATACTAGTCTGGCTCTCATGAGTATCGCGACGCTGGCGCCGCTCTCTGTTCGCGCCGAAAACCTGACCCTCGACCAGTGCGTGTCCATCGCGCTGAAGGAAAGCCCGGACACCATCTCGGCCAACTACGAGGTCGCCGCCGCCGTCGCCAAGAAGCAGGGCGCGGCCGGCGCATGGGGCCCGCGGCTGAAGCTGGATGCCGGCGTGCAGAGATGGGACAGCGAATACGCGCTGCCGCTTTTCGGGATGGTCGCTTCTGCCTGCCCCACTTGCGATCAGAACATCCTGAACACGCCCTTCACGCTGCGCCCGCAATGGACATGGTCTGTGGGAGCCACCGTTGCCCAGCCCATCGCATCCCTTTGGACCATCAGCGAGGCCAATCATTTGGCCAAGCTCGGTATCGACGTCGCGGAAATCAGACGCAAGTCTGCTCGGCGTGATGTCGCTTTTCAGGTCACCGAAGGGTACTACCGCCTGCTGCAAGCCAAGCGCCTGGCCAACGTGGCGGAACGTTCGGTCGAACAGGTGACCGCCCAGGTGAACCGCGCACGCACCTTCTTCGAGCACGGTGCGGTCGCGCGCAACGACGTGCTGCGCGCCGATCTGGGACTGGCAGCGGCCAAACAGCGCCTGATTCAAGCCAAGGGCGGCGTCATCCTGGCCCGCGGGAGGCTGGCCACGCTCATGGGACGCTCGCCGGACAGTCCCATCGACGCGATCGATCTCGCCGAAGAACCCGCCGTCGTCGCGCCCATCCCGGCGAACGAGGCCGAGCAGCAGGCGGTCAGCAACCGCTTCGAGCTCAAGGAGATTGCCGCCCACATCGATCAGGCCAGTGCCGGCGTTTCCATGGCCAAGTCCAAGATGATGCCGCAGGTGAATGCGGTGGCAAACTACACGCGGCAAACTTCGTCGCTGTTGGGCTTGCCCAAGACCTGGTTCGTCGGCGCCACGGCCTCCTGGGACATCTGGGAAGGTGGCGGCACCTACTACGGCATCGACGAAGCCAAGGCCCAGCTCGCGCAGGCCCTGCAAGCACGCCGCAAGGCCGAGGACGCGATTCGCCTCGACGTGCGCAGCGCCCACGTGGGCGTGACCACGGCGGCGGAGGCCCTCGATGTCGCCAAGCACGCCGTGGAGGAGGCCGAGGAGAATTTCCGCATCGAACAGAAGCGCTACGAGAGCGCCAGCAACACCTCGTTCGACGTGCTCGACGCCGAAACGCAACTGACCACCGCGCGCGGCCAACACCAGGCCGCCCTGTACGACTACCTCATCGCCCAGTCCAACCTCGCCCGCGCCATGGGCGAGAAATACCCGGCCGTGAAGGCCATGCCATGACCGCCACCCTGCACCCGAGGAACCAGACCATGTCACGCGTGCTCATCCGTCTCGCTCTCACCCTGTCGCTCGTCGCCGCATGCAACCGGGAAAGTAATGTGGCGCGCTTGCCCGAAAACGCCGCCACGCCGTCGGTGGCGCCGAAGCCCGCGCCTCCCTCTGCCCCGCCCTCGGCCGCCGACAAAGCGATCGCCGAACCCGCGGCGCCGGGTGAGATCCCCTCGCCCCCACCGGGTAGCGCGTTCTTGTCGGGCCAGACCGAGGCACACCGTCGCAGCACGCTCACGCCCAAGGTGTCGAGCACCGTCATGCGCGTGCACGTCCGAGACGGTGACATCGTCAAGAGCGGCCAAGCCCTGGTCACGCTCGACACGCAGGACTTCGCCTTGCGCACAGAGCAGGCGGAGGCCGCTCTCCAGTTGGCCAAGGTGCAACTGGATGCCGCCAAGCTCGAATGGAACCGCACCAAGGCCCTGCTCGGCGACAAGGCCGTACCTCAAAGCCAGTTCGACATGGTGGACGCGCGCTACAAGGGCGCGCAGGCGGGTGTCAAGCAGGCCGAAATCGCGGTGGCCATGGGTCGCAAGGCGTTGCGTGACGCCACCATCCACGCGCCCTTCAATGGCATCATCGTCAAACGCCTGGTCAACGAAGGCGAGTACGCCTCCGTTATGCCGGCCACGCCGCTCGTCATCATCGAAGAGGTCGATCCTATCGACCTGCGCATCCAGATTCCCTCGACCGATCTCGACAGGGTGAAGGTCGGCACCCCCATCCGCGCGCATTTCGCAGCCACCGGTCAAACGGTTGAGGCGCGTGTGACCCGCGTGGTGTCCGCCATGGATCCACATACGCGTACCTTCTCGGCCATCGCGGAGCTGCCCGATGCCAGCCACTCCCTGCGCTCGGGCCTCTATGCCGAGGTCACCGTGGGCAGCGCCGCCGCACCCGCCTCCGTAGCGACCAAGGGCAAGGCCAAGAAGATCGCCACCCGCGGGCGCAAGGACTAGCCATGAAACTTGCAGACATCTCCATCCGCCGCCCGGTGTTCGCGACGGTGATGGCGAGCGTGCTGACGGTGTTCGGCGTGTGGGGATACCAGCAGCTCTCCATCGACATGTATCCCGAGGTCGAGTTCCCCATCGTCACCGTGACCGCGGTGTACCCGGGCGCCGATCCCGAGACCATCGAGTCGCGGGTCATCGACAAGCTGGAAGAGGCCATCAGCACCGTCAACGGCATCAAGGTCCTACGCTCGACCTCGATGGAAAACGTGGGTCTGGTCTTCGTACAGTTCGAGCTGGAGCGCAAGGCTAGCGACGCCGTGCAGGACGTGCGCGACAAAGTTTCCAGTGCTCTCAAGGATCTGCCGACCGATCTCGAGCCGCCGCTGGTGGAGCGCGTGGACATCGGCGCCGCGCCCATCCTGGCCATCGCCCTGGCCGGCGACATGCCCAAGCGCGACTTGACCGATCTGGCGAAGAACACGGTCAAACAGCGGCTGCAGGCCATCAACGGCGTGGGCGGCATCGACATCGTGGGCGGACAAGAGCGCGAGTTCCACGTCTGGATCGATCCGCGGCAGCTGGATTCGTTCGGTCTCACGCCGACTGACGTGGCCCAGGCACTGGCGGCGCAGAACGTGGAGATCCCGGGCGGCCGGCTCGATTCGGGCGCGCTCGAGCTTTCCATCAAGACGCGCGGCCAGGTCCACAGCGCGACCGAGCTGCAAAACATCATCATCACTGCAGCCGGCGGCTCGCCGGTGCGCATCGGCGACGTGGCCCGCGTCGAGGACGGCGAGCAGGAGAGCCGATCGTACGCCACCTTCAGCGGCAAGTCTTCGGTGACCCTGCTCGTTCGCAAGCAATCGGGGTCGAACGTGGTCGAGGTCGCACACAAGGTGAAAGCCGCGCTGGAGAAGCTGAAGCCCCAAGTGCCCAAGCTGACCATGCAAATCGCTACGGACATGTCGGTCTTCACCGAACGGTCCATCAACGACGTCAAGTTCGACCTGCTGTTCGGTGCCGGCCTGGCCATCCTCATCATCCTGTTCTTCTTGCATGACTGGCGAGCCACCCTCATCAGCGCCACCGCCCTGCCCGTCTCGGTCATCGCCACCTTCGCCTTCATCCACGCCATGGGCTTCACGCTCAACATGATGACCATGCTGGCGCTGTCGCTCTCCATCGGCATTTTGATCGACGACGCCATCGTCGTCATCGAAAACATCCACCGCCACCTGGAAATGGGAAAATCGCCCATGAAGGCTGCCGGCGAAGCCACCGCCGAGATCGGTCTCGCGGTCATGGCCACCACCGCCTCTATTCTCGCCGTGTTCGTTCCCGTGGCCACCATGAAGGGCATCATCGGACGCTTCTTCGTGCAGTTCGGGCTGACGGTGGCCTTCGCGGTCTCGGTCTCGCTGTTCGTGGCCTTCACGCTAACGCCCATGTTGTCCTCGCGCTTTCTTCGTGCACACACCACCAAAGGCCCGGTTGCCCGCGCCATCGACCGATTTCTCGACGGCATCGAGCATGCGTACAGCAGGCTTCTGGCCGCGGCCCTGCGTCACCGTGCCTTGACCGTCGTCTTCGCCTTCCTTGTCTTCGTGGCCAGCCTCGCCCTCGCCGCCATCGTGCCCAAGGAATTCATGCCCATCGAGGACCGCAGCCAGTTCGCCGTCAAGCTGGAGCTGCCAAGCGGCTCCGCGCTGGGCGTGACCGAAACCACGGCCGAAGGCATTTCCACCAAGTTGCGCTCCCTGCCCGGCGTGGAGAACACCCTGGTCACCATCGGCGGCTCGACGCTGTCGGAAATCAACCGGGCCGAAATCCAGGTCAACCTGGTTTCCAAGAAAAAGCGCTCCTTCTCGCAGGCCCAGATGATTGCCTACGCCCGCAACCTGATGCCGGGTTGGCTGGCCCGCGGGGACGTGAAATTCGCCGTCGAGCCTTACCAAATGGTCGGTGGCGGCAGCGGTGCCTTCCGCAGCGCCACCATCCAGTTCAACGTGCGGGGCAAGAACTACGAGGAGATCAGCAAGGCCACCGACCAGATCATCGACTGGATGAAGTCCCAGAAGGGCTATGTCGATCTCGATGTCTCCTATCGCGGCGGCAAGCCCGAGCTGGTCGTGGACATCGACCGCGACCGGGCCGCCGACCTCGGTGTCCCCATGGCCACCATCGCCATGACCATGCGCAGTCTCATGGCCGACGAAAAGGTCTCGGAGCTGACCTCCGAGGGCGAGCGCTACGACGTGCGCATGAAGCTCGACGAGAAGTTCCGGCGGAACGCCCAGGATCTCGTAGCGCTCAAGGTCCGATCCAACTCCGGTCAGCTCGTGAACCTGGCTAACGTGGCCGCCATCGTGCGCGGGACCGGGCCGGGAAAGATCGAGCGCCAAAACCGGCAACGCCAGATCACGGTCTACGCCAACTTGAATGGCGTGCCCCTCGGCGACGCCACCACACAGGTGGAAGCCATCGCCAAGAAGGTCGTACCGACCAGCATGACCACCGACTGGACCGGCATGGCCGACATCATGAAGGAGTCCATGGGCTACCTGCTCTCGGCCCTGCTCTTGGCAATCATCATCGTGTACCTCGTGCTCGCAGCGCAATTCGAAAGTTTCCTGCACCCCTTCACCATCATGCTGTCGCTGCCGCTGTCCATGGTCGGCGCCCTCGGTGCCATCGCCCTCACCCACAGCATGATCAACATCATGACCATGATCGGCATCATTCTGCTGATGGGTCTCGTCACCAAGAACGCCATTCTGCTCGTCGACTACACCAACACCCTACGCCGCACGGGAATGCCCCGACTGGATTCCCTGCTCAAGGCGGGCGCCGTCCGCTTGCGTCCCATCTTGATGACCACGGGAGCGATGGTCTTCGGTATGGCACCGGTGGCCCTCGGCATCTCCGAAGGCGGCGAGCTGCGCGCCCCCATGGCCATCGCGGTCATCGGCGGCCTCATCACCTCGACCCTACTCACCCTGGTCGTCGTGCCGGTGGCCTACACCCTCATCGATTCCATCGCCGAACGAACCCTCGGCCACGCCACGGTCATGCGCGAAGGCGAAGAGACGCCCCTCGAAGCCCTGGCCAAGCACGGGTAGGAGAGAGCACAGAGGCCGGAGGGAGAGAACAGCGGGTGGAAAAGGGGGCGAAGTGAGCCCCAATACAGCGGATGTCGACACCAAGGACGGAGACATCCCTTAGAACCATTCACTGTTGGTTGACTAGGCTCCTCCGCAACAATTCTGATGCAGCGGAAAAATGGGTATTGTGTTCACCTTCCTCCTTGTGTTAGTCAGACTGCTGCGCTCCGGCTAGACACCTAACATGTCTAAGCGGTAGCTGCGGGCGCGGGTGAGGAGGCTCTTCCATGGTACTAGGCACACGTGGTCGGAAGTCCCAGGGCGCTCAATTCATGGCTTGGTTGGTGTTGGCCAGCATGGTAGTCGGCCAATGGCAGCTCGTCTTTGCCGGCAGTCCTACCTCTCAACGAGCGCTCCCTGCTCCCCCTGGACAAGACGGCGCTACCGCTGCAACCGGGCCCGTCGAACGTATTCGGCCGGTTCGTTTCAATAGTCTCGACTCCGTAAGTGACCCGACGCAGCTAGAAACCTTGTTCGACGAGCGAGCCGGAATCGGGCTTGTTACCGAGGGACCGGCCAGATTCAGGCTGCAATTACCAAGAGCCGCGGTGGTGCAGAAATTGGGTGTCTATGATGATGCCGAGGGTGCCCTCGCCATCATACCTGACGGTGGAAAAGCCGTGGAACAGGTGATCGATCTTCGGAGAAACGGGCCGCGATGGAACCGCTTCGAGCTTGCCAACCCGACTTCGACGGATTCCCTCACCATCGAGTGGCGGCCCTCGCACCCAGGTGCGATGTTGCGAGAGATTGAGCTCTGGGGGCAATTTCTTGAAGAAGGCCCACTGGCGCAGGAACCCTCGCGACTACCGGACGCTCTGTTCAAAGGCCTACCGCCCGGGGCTCGGGAATTCAAAGGCACCGGTGGTGCGCTGCCGATTTCGGTAGCAAGCGTGTTTGGCGGGGGTGAAGGTGGCACCTATCACGTCAGACTCGGCGAGGATCCAGGGCTCTTCGACCGGGTTTTCTTGGTATACGAGCTGGCCGGGTTGTCGCATTTCACGGCAGCCATGCGCACTATCAACGGCAACAGTCCCATGGGCCGTTCCGGGGCGACGCTCGGAGCCCCCGGCGGGTTGCAAGTGGAAGAGATTTCCTCTCGATGGCTTCGTCGTGGTGAGAATATCGTCCAATTCCTGCCGGCCGACGAATCGGACCCGGTTGGCTACCAGGTGAAAAATCTGCGCATTGTCGGTGTCCCGCCTTCGCACAACACGCTGGCAGACCCGGACGCTTGGCGTGCGCTGCTCGACGGCAGCGATGATTCGGTTTGGGAAGGAACGCATGCCAAGAAAGTCGATATACGGGATTGGACCTTTGCCACGACGTCCCAGCCCGAGGCAGTTGAGTTTCGCCTGCCGAAGGCGGGCGTGGGAACGTTGCAAATCTGGGCCGGCGACAAGCGCACTTCGGCCAAAGCCAGCATCGATCTCAGCGGTTTCGCCTCTGGTTGGCACCGCGTTCCCTTGGCCAACCTGCCGGCCAGCCAGAAGCTGCGGCTGGCCCTGACCGCCGGGAAGGAGCAGTCCATAGCCATTTCCGAGCTGGCCATCAGCGCGAGCCCGCTTCCCGTGGACGACGCGCCGAGAATCCACATCACCTACCCGCTGTCGGGCGAGTGCCTGAATCATAGAGTTTACGTACGGGGCTTCATCGATCCAGCGGGTCCCGCCAGTTTGTTCGTCAATGGTATCCGCAGGGAGGATGCGATTTCAGGAGATGGCAGCTTGTCGTTTGAGGTCTCGGACCGCGAAACAGGAGGCAAAGGCAAGCGCGCCTTCCAGTTGAACGTCGAGGCCCGCTATGTCGGCGGCGTTCGGGTGCGACGAACGGTTCCCGTCGATGGCTGCGTGGAACAACCCGCCCTGGTGAGGGGCGACGACGGCCACATGCACCAGCCGATGGAGGACAGCGGTGCGCCTTACATCGGCGTAGCACGTCCAAAGACGACCACAACACTGTCATTCGCCGATGCGACGGTGGAGATTCCGGCTGGCGCGGTAGAGCGGGACGTGCGCGTCTCGATCCGCCCACTGGCCACCGACAAGATAGCCACCATGGACCCAGGAATGACCAACGTAACCCCTGGCCAGCAGGCATACCGCTTCGGTCCACACGGCATGGTGTTCAAGAAGCCCGTGAAGGTGGCCTTGCCCTACGACAAGGGACTCATTCCCCAGGGGTATACCGAAGCTGACGTAAGAACCTTCTACTACGACGAAGGCCTGAAGAAATGGCAACAGGTCGGCCTCCTGGCGCAAGGTAAGGGCGCGCTGCTGGCGCTCAGCGAACACTTCACCGACTTTATCAATGCCACTATCGCCACACCGGAAAGTCCTGGAACGCAGTCGCTCAATCCGACCTCGATGAAGGACATCAAGGTGGCGAATCCGGCGGCGGGAATCGACGTCATCGAACCTCCGGTAGCTAATTCTCGCGGCACCGCGGAGCTTTACTTCCCCATCGAAGTGCCGCCAGGGCGGCGAGGGATCCGGCCAAATCTGGCTATCACCTACAGCAGCGAGAGCCGCAACGGGTGGCTTGGCGTTGGGTGGGATCTGCGGATGTCCGCCATCCAGATCGACACGCGGTTCGGCGTGCCGAAGTATGATGGAACGGAGACCTATCTCCTGGACGGTCAGATGCTCACGCTGATGGTGGACGCGAATGGCCAGCCCACGCAACCTTCGGGCGCGCCGCCCGGCGGCTACTACTTCGTCAGGCGAGTCGAAGGAGCGTTCGACTGGATTCAGCGGTTCGGCACCACCCCCGACACATTTACCTGGCTCGTCACCGACAAGAATGGCACCAAGACTTACTACGGAGAGACCAGTACCGCCCGCCTCTCCGATCCCGCAGGACCATCGGGAAACATCTTTCGCTGGTCCACCTCTCGCGTGGCCGATCCGTTCGGCAACGAAATGAAAGTGGCTCCTCGCTGTCTAAAATGGACGCGAGGTTGGTTGTTCCGCTAATCTTCCGTGGTGCAAAATCCAAGTTCTGGTCTTGACGTCAATGCGCTTTTTACAGTGGCTCTCGGCATGGTCAATCCATGGGAGGTCGTAGAGCTGAACCTTGACGCCGAGAAGAAGCGCCTCGACATCAAAGTCGACTTCAAGCCGGGGAGCACCTTCCCTTGCCCTACGTGTGGCGATGCTTGCAAGGTACACGATGCCTCGCCGCAGACATGGCGACACCTGAACTTCTTCCAGTACCTCACCTATGTCGAGGCAAGACAACCTCGAACCAAGTGTGACAAGCACGGCGTCTTGACGGTCGATGTGCCATGGGCTCGTGGCGGGTCGAACTTCACCCTTCTCTTCGAGGCGATGGTGGTGGAACTGGCACGCAACGGCCTCACGGTGGCGGCGGTCGGTCGCATCGTCGGCGAGCATGACACGCTCCTGTGGCGCATCCTGGAACACTACGTGGACGAGGCCCGTGAGCGAGCCGACTACAGCCAGGTCGCCGAGGTTGGCGTCGACGAGACTTCGCGGCAGAAGAACCACGTCTATGTCACGGTCTTTGCCGACATGGTTGCGGCGAAAGTCTTGTTCGTCACGGAGGGGAAAGATCACGGCACGGTGGCTTGTTTCAAGGACGATCTGCTCGCTCACGGTGGAGACGTGAAGAAGGTGACGGACTTCAGTCTCGACATGTCGCAGGCATTCATCAAGGGCATCTTGGAGACGTTTCCGGCGGCGCACCTAACCTTCGACAGGTTCCATGTCATCCAACTCATGAACGACGCAATCGATGAGGTGCGAAGGCAGGAGCAGAAGTCCTCTCCGGAGTTGAAGGGCACGCGCCACGACTGGCTGAGGAACGAGGCCAACATCAAATCCGAGAACAGGGAGCACTTCGCGGTCTTGCGCTCCTCCAAATTGGCCACTGCGCGGGCCTACCACATCAAGCTCATGCTACAGGAGTTGTATAGCCTGAGTGCGGATGAAGCGGAGGCGTGGTTTCAGCGCTGGTATTTCTGGGCCACCCATAGCCGATTGGAACCCGTCATCAGGGCCGCCAAGACCCTCAAGGCGCACCAGGCAGGCGTGATGAGATGGTTCATGTCAGGCCTGACGAATGGTCTCTTGGAAGGACTCAACAGCCTCATCCAGGCGGCCAAGGCGCGGGCGCGTGGCTTTCGCTCCGCGCGCAAAATGAAGACTGTGATTTATCTGCTGCTGTCAAAACTGGACTTCAGACTTCCCTGTGCATTTCCCAATTCAATCCATTCCAAATAGCGAGGAGCCATGAAAGTCACCTACCAGAGTGACAGCGCGTCGACGAGTGACAACCCGGAGCCCTTCGCACAGATCTATCCCTCCCTCATCGACTACACCTCCAATGCGACGACCGGGTTGCAGGCTGCCTACCACGTCGACCTCATCCGAGGCGACGCTAACGGATCATCCTGCAATCGGCAGGACGAAATCATCGATGGGCGTCCCGGATTCCAGGAACTGACCAGGTGCCTCCTTACGCAAATCAATGTTCGCTACGGATCGCGCATCATTCGGCAATACAACCTTTCCTACCAACCACCGGCGTCCGCTAACCTCGAGAAGACCCTTCTGAGCTCGATCGAGGTTCGAGGCCTTGACGCGGAGACGTCATTCTACCACCACGACTTCTCCTACTTTTCGACGCCGATCGAGCAAAATCCGAGCGGGCTCGACACGCTGGACGTTTTCCAGCCACCGGTCGAATGGGCGACCGTAGCGAAGGCGGATGGGAACCCTAGGACCGCGGATGGTACCAACCATGCAACCGAAAGTACATCTTCGTCGAGCGGGCACGGCGGATTGGGAATACCCGGGCTTGAGACCCTGGAAGTCGGCGTGAGCGATACGGTGTCCGGCGAGACAGTCAAGTGGGACACGACAGACATGAACGGCGACGGGCTACCCGACGGCGTCGGCAGTGACGGTCTACTGGATCTCGGCGGCTTGGTCAGCGGTGGCGACCGATCCAGCGTGGATCTGTTTGCGGGCCAGTTCACGCCCCTGCAAACCGACAATTTTGATGGGCCTGGCGGCGGAGGCTTCTTCGGCGGGTTGCTTTCGGGGCTGGCTCCGCTTTCGAAGACCAACCGACACATCGTCAATCTTCGGGGCGGCTTCTCTGGGATCGGCACCGCGCAAGGGAATTTCGACTGGGCAAATACAGCGCGCGAAGTCCGAACCCTGGCGGATATGGACGGCGACGGCTATCTGGACCAGGTGATTCCAACCAGCTCAGGGCTGACGGTTCGCCTCAACGATCGTAACAATGGTTTCACGCCGGCCCAAGCGTGGAACAACTACGCAATCAGTCACACGACCTGTAGCTTGCAAAATCTGCTTGGGCCAATTGAGGCCATCGGCGCGGATACTATCGGCAGGCTTTGGGCGCCGGTGTCAGGCGTGCTGGGAGTCGGAGGCACCATTGGGAATGGGATCGTCGATGCAGGCGAGGGAGTTGTAACCACGATCTGGAAAGGCATCGGGGGGCTGTTCTCGATGACAGGATCTCCTGGATCAGTCCCGCAGAGTGATCTCATCAAGGTTTGGAGCGCGGTCATCGGGCCGAGCGATCCACCTTGCAGCCCTGGGCCGAACAACAGTTGCACGGGCGGGCTCAGCATTCCCGTGGAAGCTGGTGATAGAATCTATATGCAGCTCAGCTCTGTCAACTCACCAGGCAAGGTGATCGCTTGGGATCCCCAGTTTACATATCAATCCGTAGATTCCGTGCCACTGACGCCGACCCAGCAGAGCCTTCGCGAGCCGGAGGGATCCTTCATCTATCGCTTCTCGCAAAGCGCAGATCTGCGCACCGTAGGGCGAGCATTCGTCCCTTGGTCGGCGGACTCGAGCGGCAGCGTACGAATCGACGGACAGGTAGTAAAAAGCAGCACGAGCGACGATGTTCAGATTCGGATCGTCCAGGATCACTCGGACGGTTCGCCTTCCACCGTTCGGCTGTCGCAGACCCTCCCAGGGAACTCTGCCAGTACCGTGCCGACAATACTCGATGGTGTTGCAGTGCAGGCCGGCGACAAGCTGTCCTTTCAGGTGCTGTCCGATCTTCCCATCGACCCGCAACGAGTGGCCTGGCAGCCGGTCGTTACCTATCAAAACTACTGCCGCCTCGACCCCACCACTGGAACAACGGTCTGCGGCAACGTGACATGCTCCTCGACGCCAGTCACCTGCACTATGGCAGGAGATCCGCAGCCCTATTTCCCAGTGCCGAGCGGAATCCTCAAGCAGCAAGCAGTGGTCTTTTTCCCGCTGTTCCGTTTCCAGCCGGGGACTGCGACGAAGACCTTCGTCACCACCGTGGATGGGACTGAAGCTATCACTGGATCGTTCACCAAATCATTCGCGACGCCGAGCCGGGTAGTTGCCGCGATCCAGGGTGTAAATGGCCTGTTTCTCAAGCACGTCTTCCAGCCGAACGAAATCGGCACCGTACCGATGGACCTCACGACCCCGCCTCTCCAGACCGGCGATCAGCTGTTTTTCACTGTCTATTCGGACACCGACGTTAGCGGCGCCATCTCCTGGGCCCCGAAGGTTCAGGAAACAGACTGTCCCCTCAACATCAAGGTCAGAGCTGATGGCTCAACGCCAGATCCTTCCGGGGTCGGCGTTGTGGACGTGATGGGCGGCGGGTACCACGGATGGTCGTACGGTGACTGGAATGGATCGAAGTCGCTCACCGAATCACAGATAGCCTTCGACCCACAGGCGTCTGTCCACGACTTCTTTCCCATGCTGATCATTCCGGCTCCGGTCCTGACGGACCAAGCCCAGGCCAAGGTCAAGCTGTCGCTCAACCCCATTGATGCCGTTACGTCGATCGCCCACTACGGCGGACGCGTCGTGGGTCAAGTCGAAGATGTGCTCGGCGGCGGGGTCCAGACGTTCGCGTCGGGTCTTGGAGAGGGATTTGGCCTATTGGGATCGTTCACCGGCTTGTTCGATCCGCTCTTCTGCGAAACAGAGCACCCCGTGCGTATTTCCGAATCGGGCAACAAGGGCTTGGAATTTGGAATTGGGCCTGCAAATGCTGGGTTCAACACGGGATCGTCCACGACCACAGTAGAGCTCATGGATATGAACGGTGACGGCTACGCCGACTCGGTCACCGGCGCGGGTGTTCGGTTCAACACCGGCGCGCAGTTCGAGAGCTCGGTAGGAACGGGCACGCTTCCATATGGCGATCCGCGTCACACTGAATTCCGGAGCGTTCATCTTGGCGCATCAGCAGGAAATCTCGTCACCCTTACTGACAGTTCAGGTACTCCTGTCGGATTCTTCGGCGCCGGGGCCGGACTGTCCTACGGGGTGGCGGCAACAGCGACCGATCTCATCGACATCAACGGCGACGGTCTACCTGATCACGTCCGAAGCGATTCGGGAAGCGGGAACGTATTCGTACGCCTAAATCTCGGGTACAGGTTCAGTGCCGAGATAAAGTGGCCGGCGAGCCCATGGTCGCCCTCTGTTCACACGGTCAGTCCACAGCAGGATCTCGTCACCTACTTTGGCGACGACCTTCGGACAGACTCCTTGCGGGTGACAGACACATCGATGAACTCGGGCGGGCTTGCAGGAGGGTTGCCTCTCCCAGGCGGCGGCAGCATTGGGCTTGGCGGGTCGAAGTCCGACACACTGATACGTCAGTTGGTCGACATGGTCGATGTGAACGGCGATGGCCTGCCTGATCAGGTCCTGCGATCTCCTGGCCTGTCCTGCGACAGCGGGCAGCAAGGGTGCTTGCGGGTGAAGCTCAACATGGGGAGCAAGTTCGATGTCGAGAAGCAGATCCCCATCGGCGATTGGCCGGCTGGCGCTCCGTCTGGAATGCCCGGTGGTCTCGCAGATTTCGGCTTGGGTACGCCGGACGCATTGTCCTTCACCGTTGGGCAGGGTTCCGCTGGCAGCGCCTCTGGCAGTGTGTTCATACCTCCGGTCTTCGAAGTCGGCGGCGGCTTCTCCTGGTCCTCTGGCGACAATTGGACCAGCCAATCCTTCAAGGACATCGACGGCGACGGGACCCTCGATCAGGTTCTGAAGGCCAACGGAAACGCCACCGTGTACGCGCGCCTCAATGCGACCGGGAAGACCAACCTTCTCAACCATGTGAGCCGGCCGCTCGGTGGTGGCTTCGACCTCGACTACGGCCGTGAGGGTAATCAGGTCGATCCGACTGCGCTCCTCGACAACCCCAAGAATCAGTGGGTGTTGTCCAAGGTGACCATCGACGATGGTCGGACCAACAAGTACACCACCGTCTTCGACTACACGGTTCACGGCCCGGGTGCGCCCCCGAGATTGTCCAGCGGGCACTACGACCGGGACGAGCGCGAGAACTACGGTTACAGCCACGTTACGTCGACCCGTGGGATCATGCAGAATGGTTCGTTCAGGGAAGGTGACGGCTCGAGGGTCGAGCAGTTCTACTTGAATCAGAACTACTACCAAAAGAGATTGCTCGCTGCCGAATACGAAAGGGATCCCTCCGGGGACCTCATGCGCGGGAGTCAGATAACTTATGCAACGCCTCCAGCATTCTCGGTCGTTAGAACAGGAACCTTCTTCCCCAAGGAGACGAATCGGTATTCGTTGCTCTACGAGGGCTCGACCAGCGATATCACCCAACCCCCGCCGAAATGGAGGCAGCAGGACAGGGATTTTGACGATGACGGAAACCTGACACTGCTCATCGATCACGGCGACGAACAGAGCACCAACGACGATGTTCGGTACGACGTCGGGTACATGATAGAAAGCGGATCCCACATTACCCGGGCAAATTCCATTGTAGCCACCGATAGCCAGGGGAAGACGCTGCGATCGCGTTCGGCTACCTATTTCCCGGGCGTGGGAACCGTGCAAACCCTGACCAACTATGTCTACGGTGGCAAAGATCCAGCAACCCAGGCCACCTACAATGGGACGGCGTCGACCCATACCTATGACTACGATTCCTTCGGCAACCTGCATACCCACACCGATTCGAGGGGGTACAAGCTGCAGTACAAGTACGACACCGTGGCACTGACCTACCAGACCGAGGTAGACGACCTGATCTTCGGATACTCTTCCTTCGCCACGCCGAACTACCTCTATGGTGCAAATGATAACACCACGGACATCAACGGCCAGGTCGAGAGCTACAACTACGATAGTTTCGGCCGCTTGATGGAGGTTCGAGGGCCGAACGACCAGGGGTCCACGCCGACCATCGCGATGACCTACACCCCAAGTGGTTCCCCTGCCTACGCTATCACCAAGCACAAGGACGTTCAGCACTCCAGCGACACCATCGACACCGTGACGTTCATCGATGGCCTCGAGCGGGTGATTCAAACGAAGAAGGATCTGGAGTTCGACGTGACTGGGACGGGGAGCACGTTGACGGGTATGTCCGTAAGTGGTCTCGTAAGCTTCGACAGGCGTGGCCGAGTTGCCACGCAGGATCAACCAGTGTTCGACCAGGGTCCCGAGACCACGTTCGTAATCGCACCCAGCCTCCACCCAACGGCGTACGTCTACGATTCACTCGGTCGTACCATCAAGGTCATTGGGCCGGATAACGCAACTACCACAACCCAATACTTCGTCTCGACTGCGGATCCTTCGGTGTCCGGTACGTGGCTGGCCACCCTCGTGACCGACGCGATGGGCAACGCGGCGGGTGCGGCTGCGAATACTGGTCAGAAAATAACCTATGACGATTCCGTCGGACGACGCATCGCCGTCAAGGAATACAACCAAATCGGCACCTCGACCTCGCTCACCCCGCTCATCACGCAGTACCAGTACAACGCGATGGGAGAGATGCTGAAGGTCGTCGATGCCAAACTGAAGGAAACCACTGCAGAGTACGATACGCTCGGGCAGATGGTTGCCTTGACCTCACCGGACGCCGGCAAGACCGAGTACCTCTACGATCTGAACGGTAACCTGGGCGCCAAGCAGACGGCAGTGCTGGCGGGTCAGACCAAATTCATCAAGTACGTGTACGAGACGAGCTCGAATCGGCTGAAGACCATCGACTATCCCAACATGACCGATGTAACGTACACCTACGGCACCAACGCCGAGAAGGGCGGCACGGGCAATCTTGCCGGGCGGGTGAAGCAGGTGACGATGGAGGGCGGCAGCGAGACACGCACCTACGACAAGATGGGCAACGTGAACAAGACGGTGACCTCGCTCAAGCACATGGCGCAGCCGTCGCTCGCGAACCAGGTGTTTACGATGAAGTTCAGCTACGACTCGTTCGGGCGCATGCAGACCATGACCTTCCCGAATTGGATCGATAACAACTGGGCGAACATCGCCGGCGAAGGCGAGCTGGTGTCGTACTTCTACGACCGGGGCGGCAACATCGACAGGATCACCGGCCACCAGCAGACCACGAACCCGCAGCACCCAGAGTTCGTAAAGGACTTCGCCTACCTCAACCACATGGGCTACGACGAGTTCGAGCAGCGTCGGATCATGACCTCGGGCAACGGCATCGTGAGCAAATACGGCTACGACCCGCTGACCCGACGGCTGCAAACGATCAACGCGGCCTCGCTTGGGCAGCAGGAACGGCAGCTCCACAAGCCCGCGACCCCGTTCCACGCCATGCATTACTACTACGACCTGGTGGGGAACATCACGAAGGTCGAAAACGCGAGCACGGTGTACACTTGGCAAAACGCGAGCGTGCGAACCGGACCGATGCGGATGCAATACACCTACGACAACCTGTACCAGCTCACGGGAGCAACGGGTGAATACCGACCGGACCGTGGGTATGGGTACGACTACACCAGCACCTTCCAGTACGACGAGACCGCCAACCTGCAGAAGAAGTCGCAGCTCGAACGTCGTCTGGTCTGGGACAACCAGAATCCGCCCGCCGGCCTGGCGGCCCTGGATGGGTATCGCTTCGACCACACGGTATCGAGCTACAGCTACACGCTCGACTACACCTACGCCGGGGCGCGCCCGCATGCCGCTTCGAAGATCAAAGAGACGTCGTCGACCGGCAGCGCCAACGACCACGTGGTGAGCTACGACGGCAACGGGAACAACACCGGGAACGTGTACATGGGCGCCACGCGGACCCTGACCTGGGACGAAGAGAGCCGCCTCAAGGAGGTCAAGGATGCCACGGTATCTCGCGGCAAGTTCCTGTACAGCCCCGACGGCGAGCGCACCCAAAGGCAGACCTCCGCGGGCGACGCCTTCTACGTGAACCAGTTCTTCGTGCTGCAACCCTCCGGCATCCTGCCCACCAAGCACATCTTCGCAGGCGAGACCCGCATCGTGACCAAGACCGACCCCATCTCGCAGGTGCCGATGATCTCGTACTACCACCCCGACCACCTGGGCAGTACCAGCTACACCAGCGCCGGGGACCAGACCCTGCTGCAACACGAGCGCTACTTCCCCTTCGGCGAGCGCGACACCGGCGACCAAGAGGAATGCGACCTCGGCCGTCCCGACAACATGCGCCGGAGCTGGATCTTCAACAGCAAGGAGCTGGACTTCGATACGGGGTACTACTACTTCGGGGCCAGATACTACGACCCGAAGACGAGCGTGTGGCAGAGCGCGGAGCCAGCGCTCGCGGACTTCATGCATGGAGGCGGGCTAACTGGAGGTGCGCTCACCCCATCGAACCTCGCGGTGTTTACCTACTCCAGGAACAACCCTGTGGTGCTTCGTGATCCCAATGGTCGCGAGTCGGCCATTGTCGTGATGACTGATATGCAACTGCGCGCGGGGGTTCCGTGGGAGGAAACCAGTATTGTCAGACAGACCAAGCTGGAGGCTCCGACAGCGGCTGGTGTTGGCAAGGCGGCGCTCGCGATAGCCTCATTGCCCATTGCTGCCGGGGTGGCGGCGTTTGGAGAAGGGACGGCCAATGCTCCCGGTCCGAACGATGTCGAGATACCCGCCAGAACTACAGAGGACATTGTTCGAGATGTTGCGCCGTTCGTGATGGTGCCCGTTGTCGCAGAGGTGTTTGGAAAAGCTGGAGGACCTCTGAACACTCAACAGGCGACAAATCTTGCGCGCTTTGAAAAGAAGCTGCCTGCTGGAGCTGGTCCTACCTCGGTGGAGAAGCTGAAGAGTGGTGGAGCAGCATTCCGGGCTGAAGTTCCAGGCCGAGTACCTGGGTCCAAGGCAATCTATCAGAAGACGGTCGGCCCCAAGGGCAACACTGAAGGCTACATCAAGACCACGGTCGATCCGGCAGGTAAGGTCGTTCACGTTAAGCAGAAGTATCCATGACGAACAAGAGTCGAGAGGAAGTTCTCAATGCTCTTCTTTCTCTGAGCCGCAGCATAAGCCAGATACGGCAAGAGCTCTCTGCATTCGACTGGGACGCCGAGCACGAGATTGTGGTGCTTGCTTCTGGCGATGTGGAGCGAGCATTGATGATGGCTGCTAGTGGACGCATTTCGTTGGCCGAGCTCAGGGACTGGGCAGAAATAGTCGAAGGCAGAGACGACATTGCGCAGTCGGATACCCTCAAAGAGATCGTGTTCCAGATCGCTAATCCCGAGATAAACGGGGAACTGACGGACCAGCATATGGCCTTCCTGTTGCAACGGCTACGGGGGTGTCGAAGTCGTGATTCCTGACAGAGGGTAGTTTTTCACAACTATCTTCGGCTGGTCCGATAGGACAAAAACATGGCCACGGTGGCCGTGCCCTAGCCCCGCGGGCTGCCCGTGCCGTCGCTCCATCATCAACTAGGTCCGAGCATTTCTTCACGCCGCGACCGCACGGGCGTCCCGCTCCATCGGGGTGGTGGAGCAAACAGCGCCACGATCGTGCCGCGGTCACCGCATCACGGGCCTTGCTCGCGCGCGCCTGCGGCCATGGGTTGCGCTGGCAACGAGAAATGGGTTGCCGAGATCGATATTCGGCGTGAAGGCTCCAGGGTCTTCCCCTGGTCTTCCCTGCGTCTGTCATGATCAAGTCAAGTGCGCCGGGGCGAAATGACATGCGTAGTTTCCTGCTGGCGGCGGCCAATGGGGACTTTTGCCCATCCGGCTGCAGCACGGGTGCAGTGGCGAACGTCTGTGCTATGTGCCACGAAGTTTCCACGCAACTATTTCCCGACTGGTCCGATAGGACAAGGACATAGCCGCGGAGGCCGTGCTCGGCCCCGCGGGCCGCCCGTGCCGTCGCTTGCTCGCCGGCCACCGTCTCCTTCCCGAAGGCGTACCACTTCCTCGGTCGGTCGAAGTAGGTGACAGTCAGGGCAGCGGCGCTCGCGGAGTCGCCCGATCAGCGGCGCACGGAAAGCGCCGCCGGGCGACGCAGCCGTCACATTCGGCCAAGTGTCGCCTCGCCGCTGCCCGCTCGCCGACACCACAACCTGACCGGCATGAAGTTCAGCTACGACTCGTTCGGGCGCATGCAGACCATGACCTTCCCGAATTGGATCGATAACAACTGGGCGAACATCGCCGGCGAAGGCGAGCTGGTGTCGTACTTCTACGACCGGGGCGGCAACATCGACAGGATCACCGGCCACCAGCAGACCACGAACCCGCAGCACCCAGAGTTCGTAAAGGACTTCGCCTACCTCAACCACATGGGCTACGACGAGTTCGAGCAGCGTCGGATCATGACCTCGGGCAACGGCATCGTGAGCAAATACGGCTACGACCCGCTGACCCGACGGCTGCAAACGATCAACGCGGCCTCGCTTGGGCAGCAGGAACGGCAGCTCCACAAGCCCGCGACCCCGTTCCACGCCATGCATTACTACTACGACCTGGTGGGCAACATCACCAAGGTCGAGAACGCGAGCACGGTGTACACTTGGCAGAACGCCAGCGTGCGAACCGGACCGATGCGGATGCAATACACCTACGACAACCTGTACCAGCTCACGGGAGCAACGGGTGAATACCGACCGGACCGTGGGTATGGGTACGACTACACCAGCACCTTCCAGTACGACGAGACCGCCAACCTGCAGAAGAAGTCGCAGCTCGAACGTCGTCTGGTCTGGGACAACCAGAATCCGCCCGCCGGCCTGGCGGCCCTGGATGGGTATCGCTTCGACCACACGGTATCGAGCTACAGCTACACGCTCGACTACACCTACGCCGGGACACGTCCACATGCGGCTTCGAAGATCAAAGAGACGTCGTCAACCGGCAGCGCCAACGACCACGTGGTCAGTTACGACGGCAACGGCAACAACACCGGGAACGTGTACATGGGCGCCACGCGGACCCTGACCTGGGACGAAGAGAAGGGGGGTGATGCCCAGGTGACCAGGGGTGGTACCCACCTGGTACCTACCCAGGGGAGCAGGGCCAGTAGCGGCCGGTATCTTTGGCTGGGCGCTATCCCTCGCGCAGGATATAGCGCCGCTCCAAGTGTCGCTCGAACGCCTCCGTGCCGAGTGCGCTTCCCGTGGCACGCTCGATGATCTCCGTGGAGCCCAAAGAGGACCCGAGGCTCCAGACATGTTGGCGAAGCCAGTCGTCGAGAGCGCCGAACTCACCGCAACGGATCTGCTCGTTCAGGTCGGGGTAGGCACGCTTCACGGCAGCGAACATCTGGGCCGCCGTCAGCGCGCCCAGCGTGTAGCCCGGAAAAAGGCCGAACATACCTGCCGGCCAATGAACGTCTTGCAGGCATCCATCGCGATCGTTCCCCCGTGTCGAGAGCCCGAGCATCTCATGCATGCTCGCGTCCCAGGCCTCGGGAACATCTTCGGGCCGCAACGAACCGTCGATGAGTCCTTTCTCGATCTCGAAGCGCAAGATGATGTGACACGGGTAGGTCGCTTCATCTGCACTCCTACGAATCAATCCGGGCTTGACCCGCGTCAGTCGCAAGAAGAGATTCTCGCAATTGAACGCCCCACGACCGCGCGCAACCGCGGCTGGGAATGCTTCCGCGATGATCGGTGCCACGAACTCAAGAAAGACACGACTTCGCCCCACTTGCATCTCGTGCAGCAGGCTCTGCCCTTCGTGAAGGCTGGCGCTGCGCACGCACCCGACCGGTTGATCGAGCCAGTCGGGCGGCAGATTCTGCTGGTACTTGGCATGGCCGCATTCGTGCATTACCCCCATCACGGCCTCGGTGTAATCATTGACATTGTAGTGCACGGCAATGCGGACATCCGTGGGCACGTTGCTGCAGAACGGGGACGGAGCGGCGTCCAAACGCCCACGGTCAAAATCGAACCCCACTCGACGCATAAGGTGCAGCGCCAGCCGATGTTGGCGATCCTCTGGAAATGGCCCTTCGCTGGCAATGCCAGGCTCGCAAGACTGTCGTTCCACGGCCCTGGCGATGAAGCCAGGAAGAAAGGCGCGCAGCCGAGCGAGCAATGGCGCGATCGATGCGGCCCGCGCGTCCGGCTCGAATGCGTCGAGAAGAGCGTCGTAGGGACTGACGGCCAGTCTCTCGCCCAAGGCTTGTGCCGCTTCTCGCTTCAGCCGCACGACTTCACGGAAAAATGGCAAGAATCGGGCAAAGTCATTGTCCGGCCCAAGCTGCCGCCACGCCTGTTCGCTGCGTGATTCCGCACTCGACATCGCTTCGACCAAGCCCTGCGACAATGCAGTCGCGCGCAACCACTCCCGCTCCATCAAGCGCAGGTTTGCCTGCTGCCACGGGGAGAGCGTTGCCGCTTCTTTGGCCGCAGCTGCGAACAACTCGGCCAGCCTTTCATGGGTCGCCTGCTGGTGAATGATTCCGCGAAGTGTGGACAGCGCCTCGCCTCGGGCCTCCCCTCCTCCGATGGGCATCATGGTGGCCTCGTCCCATGAGGCCATGGCATCGACATGACCAAGGTGGAAGAGCGTTCGATGATGTTTCACCAGAGCCGCGTAGGACATGGAAGGCCTCCCTCGCCAGTGTAGACGCGTTCGGCCGCGGAAGGAAGGAAGCGAGACACGCAGCCGCCGGCACCGACGTTCCCACAAGCCTTCGTCCAGGTGTCGGGCGCGGTCAGGCGCCCGATACCCCCTGCCCGCTCGCCGAATAGCAGCGTTGGTAACCTTCGGCTTCGGTCGACATCTAATTGTTCAAGTTCGAATCATTCAGGTAGCAACGATGGCAACCCACCACCAAGGAACCGACAAGGAGAAGCGGGCTCTCGACGCCTTCATCACCTTGATGCGGGCCGCGGACTCGCTGACGGCACGGCTTTCGCAGGGGCTGTCCCGCCACGACTTGACCGCGAGCCAGTTCGGCATCCTCGAAACGCTCTTGCACTTGGGGCCGCTCTGCCAGAAGGAGCTGGCGCACAAGCTCCTGGTTTCGGGTGGCAACGTGACGATCGTGGTGGACAACCTGGAAGAGCGCGGGCTCGTGACCCGTACGCGCAGCACCTCCGACCGTCGCCTCGTGACCGTGGCGCTGACACCGGCCGGGCGCAAGCACATCGAGGCGGTCTTTCCGCGCCACCTGACGACCATCGTCGACCACTTTGGAATTCTTTCCCCGGCCGAGCAGGCGACCCTGCGTCGGCTGTGCCGCACCCTCGGCACACAAAATCGAACCCCAGTCGCAAGGAGATCCCATGGCTGATGCAAAGACCAACGTTCTCGTCCTGTTCTATTCGACCTACGGACACATCTACAGGATGGCCGAGGCTGCGGCCGAAGGCGCTCGTTCCGTGCCCGGTGCCAACGTGGTGGTGAAGCGCGTTCCTGAAACCCTACCGGACGACGTGCTGGAAAAGATGGGGGCCAAGGCCGCCCAGGGCGCCTTCGCCCACGTTCCCGTCGCCACCATCGACGACCTGGCGAGCGCAGACGTCATCCTGTTCGGCGCGCCCACCCGCTTCGGCACCGTGGCCGCGCAGATGCGCGCGTTCCTCGATGCCACAGGTGAGTTGTGGGCCACCGGCAAGCTGGTCGGCAAGGTGGGCAGCGTGCTTACCAGCTCGGCCACGCAACACGGTGGCCAGGAGTCCACCATTCTCGGTCTTCACACCACCCTGCTCCATCATGGGATGGTTGTGGTGGGCCTGCCCTACAGCTTTGCCGGACAGATGCGCATCGACGAGATCACCGGTGGCTCGCCCTACGGCGCGAGCACCATCAGCGGCGGGAAGGGCGAACGCATGCCGAGCGAGAATGAGCTGGCCGCCGCCCGCTTCCAAGGCACGCACGCCACCAAGATCGGCGCCAAGCTAAGCGCCTAGCGTCCCCGGTGTCCAGGCGAAAGCCCGGCCTACCCCCGCCGCAAACTGTCGCGCAGGTAGTTTTCCTTCACGCGCATGTATTTCGCGGCCAGGGCGCGGTGCTCGTCGGCCTTCGCCGCCGAAAGCGTGCGCACCACGCTGGCGGGTGCGCCCAGCACCAGGCTGTGCGGCGGGATCACCATGCGCTGGGTGACCAAGGCCCCGGCGCCAACGATGGAGCCTTCGCCGATCACACAGTCGTCGAGCAGCGTCGCCTGCATGCCGATGAGGCAGGCATCCTCCACCCGACACGCGTGCAACATCACGCGATGTCCGACCACTACGTCGCAGCCCACCACGCAAGGCGTGTTGTCCGCGACGTGCATCACGCTGCCGTCCTGAATATTCGAACGATCCCCCACGATGACGGGCGCGAGATCGCCGCGCGCGACGCTGCCATACCAGAACGACACATCCTTCCCCAATCGCACGTCGCCCACCACCGCCGCCCCTGGGGCCAGGAGAACCCCGTCCGCGAGCTGCGGAATCGACTCCAGGTAGCGATCGATGATGCTTCTCGGAAACCGCTGCCGCAGCACCTGCACCTTGGCGTCGAGCAGGTGCGCATTGGCCAGCGCGCCGTGAATGACCTCGACGGATGACGTGACAGTCGCCATGTTCGAGCTCGGAGCTTAGTCCCGATCCGTTCGTGCGGTCAACGCGTCGGCGCGCCAGCGCTCCCCGGCCTCGCCTCAGATGCTCGGCACCTCGGTGAGCATCTCGTACATGTTCATCGCGCGGCGGTCCTCCGGGTCGCGCTGGACCGCATTGCGAAACACGCTGGTCGCCTCGCCGACCTTCTGGGCGTTGTAGTAGGCCATGCCCAGGTGGTAGGCGGCGGCCTGGTCGTCGGGGCAGATTTCGATCACCCGCTTGAAGTTCGCGATGGCCTCGTCGTACTTCCCCAGAGCGGCGTAGCTTACGCCCAGGTGGTAGTTGGCGATCACCGACGCCGGGTTGAGAGCCAGCAGGTGGCGGAAAGCGGCGATGGCCTCCACCTCCTTGCCGACATGGTAGTAGCTGATGCCCAGCCAATAATAGGCCGCCAGGTAGTCGCGGCTCAGCTCGACGCACTTTTCCAGCGACTTGATGGCCAGGTTGATTTGCCCGGTCCGGTAGTAGGACAGGGCCAGGTCGTAATGCGCATCCGGATAGTCCGGTTGCATGGCGATGGCCTTCTTGAGACTCTCGATGGAAAGCTCCAGCTCGCCCGCCCGGTAGTAGAGATTGCCGAGCCCGGACATGAGGTGGGCGTTGTCGGGAGCCAGCTCGCAGGCCTTCTTGAGTGCCTCGATGGAGACCGAGAGATCCTCACCCTCGAGCCGCGAGGTCAGAGCCTTGCGTCCCCAGTAGCGCGGGTCATTCGTGTTGACGAAAGGTACGCCGCACAGCGGACAGTACTTGTACTCCTTCGGAAAATCTTTCGCGCACGTCGTACAGGACGTCATGGTCACCCCCAGGCATCGAATTCAGCCAAGGCGGCTCCGAAAATCGCGACCGCCCCTACCTAAACATTATCCGACGCCAGCGAGCGCCTGGCTACTAGAAAAATCGCACCAATTCGGTCTCTATTCATCCGGGCGATGACGCTGACGTCAATCTCCTTGGGACACACCGCGGAACACTCGGTGATGTTGGTGCACGGTCCAAAGCCTTCGTGGTCCATGGCCGCGACCATGTTCTCCGCCCGCGTCCAGCGCTCGGGCTGTCCCTGGGGCAGAAGCCCGAGGTGCGAGATCTTGGCCCCGGCGAAGAGCATGGCCGAGGCATTCGGACAGGCGGCGACGCAGGCCCCGCACCCGATACAAGCCGCAGCGTCCATGGCCGCGTCGGCCTTGGCCTTGGCCACGGGGACGGCATTCCCGTCGGGAGCGGCCCCGGTAGACGCGCTGATGAAGCCGCCCGCCGCCATGATCCGGTCGAGGGAAGACCGGTCCACGATGAGGTCGCGCAAGACCGGGAACGGCTTGGCCCGGTAGGGCTCGATGACGATGGTCTGGCCGTCGTGGAACTGGCGCATGTGAAGCTGACAGGTCGTGGTCCCGGGCCGCGGTCCGTGGGGAATGCCGTTGATGACCACCCCGCAGGTACCGCAGATGCCCTCGCGACAGTCATGGTCGAAGGCGATGGGCCGTTCACCCGCGAGCATGAGGCGCTCGTTCACGACGTCCAGCATCTCCAAAAAGGACATCTCCGCACTGATATCCTTGGCCTCGATACGCTGCAAGCGCCCCTCGGCCTTGGGGCTCTCTTGGCGCCATACCATCAACACGAGATTCATGGGACTCATTTGTAGCTCCGCTGTGCAAGGTGCACGTTCTCGAAGGTCAGCGGCTCCTTGTGCAGGACGGGCTCCTGGCCCACTCCCTTGTGCTCCCACACCGCGACGTGCGCGAATTCAGTGTCGTTGCGCTTGGCCTCGCCCTCATCGGTCTGATATTCCTCGCGGAAATGGCAGCCGCAGGACTCGTTGCGCTCCAAGGCGTCACGGCACATCAGCTCGCCGAACTCCATGAAGTCCGCCACCCGCCCCGCGTATTCCAAGGCCTGGTTCAACTCGCTGCCGCTGCCGGGCACGATGACCTGGCTCCAGAACTCCTCGCGCAGGACCGGAATGCGCTCGAGGGCCGCCCGCAGGCCGGTGGCGTTGCGGGCCATCCCGCAGTTGTCCCACAGCAGCTTGCCCAGCTCGCGATGAAACGACGTGGCCGTACGTTTGCCCTTGTTGCCGACCAGCTTCTTCATGCGCTCCCCGACCGCGGCCTCGGCGCGCTTGAATTCCGGACCTTCGCGGTCGCCTTTCCCGGATTTCCCCGACGCCAGGTAGTTGCCCAGGGTGTACGGGATGACGAAGTAGCCGTCGGCCAGCCCTTGCATCAGCGCCGAAGCGCCCAGGCGATTGGCGCCGTGGTCCGAAAAATTGGCCTCGCCGAGCACGAACAGGCCCGGGATGGTGCTCATCAGGTTGTAGTCCACCCACAGGCCGCCCATGGCGTAGTGGACGGCCGGGTAGATGCGCATGGGAACCTTGAACGGGTTCTCGTCGGTGATGCGCTCGTACATGTCGAACAGGTTACCGTAGCGCTCGCGTATGACGCCTGCGCCCAGGCGCTTGATGGAATCGGCAAAATCCAGGTACACACCGCGTCCGCCCGGTCCGACGCCGCGTCCTTCGTCGCACACCGACTTGGCGGCGCGGCTGGCCACGTCGCGCGGCACCAGGTTGCCGAACGCCGGATAGCGGCGCTCCAGGTAGTAGTCCCGCTCGGCTTCGGGAATGTCGCCGGACTTGCGCCTGTCCCCCGCCTTCGCCGGAACCCAGACCCGGCCGTCGTTGCGCAAGGACTCGCTCATCAGCGTCAATTTGGACTGGTGCTCGCCGCTGACCGGAATGCACGTGGGGTGGATCTGCGTGAAGCACGGATTGGCAAACCCCGCCCCCAGCTTGTGCGCCCGCCAAGTGGCGGTGACGTTGCACCCCTTGGCATTGGTCGAGAGGTAGAACACGTTGCCGTAACCGCCGGTGGCCAAGATCACCGCATCCGCAGCGTGCGATTCGATCTTGCCCGACACCATGTCTCGCGTGACGATGCCGCGCGCCTTGCCGTCCACGATCACTACATCGAGCATCTCGGTGCGCGGGAACATGGTCACTTTGCCCGCGGCGATCTGCCGGGTCAGCGCCTGGTAGGCCCCGAGCAAGAGCTGCTGGCCGGTCTGTCCGCGGGCGTAGAAGGTACGCGAGACCTGGGCGCCGCCGAAGGAGCGGTTGGCCAAGTAGCCGCTGTATTCGCGGGCGAAGGGAACCCCTTGCGCCACGCACTGGTCGATGATGTTGGTAGAGACCTCGGCCAGTCGGTGCACGTTGTGCTCGCGCGCCCGAAAATCCCCGCCCTTGATCGTGTCGTAGAACAGACGGAACACGCTGTCGCCGTCGTTCTGGTAGTTCTTGGCCGCGTTGATGCCTCCCTGCGCGGCGATGCTGTGCGCGCGGCGGGGACTGTCCTGGTAGCAGAAGCAGCGCACCTCGTAGCCCAGCTCGGCCAAGGAGGCCGCGGCGGATGCGCCGGCCAAGCCCGATCCGACGACGATGACGTTGTATTTGCGCTTGTTCGCCGGGTTGACCAGTTTCATCTCGAACTTGTGACGCGACCACGCCGTGTCGAGAGGGCCCGACGGCACGTTGGCTTTCAGTTCCATGGCGTCTAGCCCCCCACCAGCTTGAAGAAAATGGCGCAGGGAAGGAACACGAATCCCGCCACCAGCACCAGGGTTGCGCCGCCCACCACGGTGCGAATCAGGCCGTCGAAGCGCGGATGCCGCAGGCCCAGCGACTCGAACATGCTGTGTCCGCCGTGCAACAAGTGCAGCCCGACCAAGCTCGTTCCCAGCACGTAGACGAGCACGACCCATCCGAACTGAAAACTGTTTGCGATGTTGGCGTAGACATCGCCTTCGACGTATGGCGCCGGGGTCACGTTCATGCCCCAGGTAAAATGGGCGAGATGAAAGAGGACGAACGCCAGCACGAGAGGCCCGGAGTACTTCATGGTGCGTGCGGCGTAGGCGTGCGTCCGCGCGTGTTTCTGCTGATAGCCCACTGGCCGCGCGGCCCACTGGCGCAGAACCAGGACCGTCGCGGTCCAGATGTGGACGATCACGGCGACGAGGATCACCGTTCGCGCCGTCCACAAGGCGGCCGGGGAATAGCGGAGCAGATTCCCGTACCCGTTGATGGTACCCGGCCCCTTGAAGAACAGCATCATGCCGACCAGGTGCTCGACGCAGAATCCGAAGAGGATGAATCCCGACACCGCCATCTGCACCTTCAGCCCGATCGTGGAACGAAGGAAGGACCAAAACGCTGCCATGACGGTTTCTCTTAGCATGCGGAAGCGTGCGGTCACCACAAAATATCGAGCCGCGAGTCTTGTTTTCCCACCTACCTTGCCCGACGCTTCCCCACGCTGTCGTCTTCCAGTCGCGTCGTCACGGCCCACACCGCATCCAGATGTAATTTCGACCTACATAGTCCTCTTTTGCTGCGAAGTGGATGCGAATGTGCTAAGAACTGCGTTCAGATTTGCCTGAAAGAAGGGTCCCATGAGTGACGCCATCAACGAACAGCGAACGGGCAAGGGCACGGTCTTCGTCCGGACGGAAATCTGCAAAGGGTGTTCCTTCTGCATCGATTTCTGCCCCACGGACTGTCTGACCTTCTCCAAGGAATTCAACCCCAAGGGATATCACTTTCCGATTCTCAGCGCGCCCGAGGCTTGCACGGGTTGCGACCTGTGCGGGCTTTACTGCCCGGACTTCGCCATCTACGGCGAGCGCTGGAAAGACATCGACGAGCGCAAGACCAAGGGGTTGCCCCTGTCGGTCCCCGCGACGCCGCCGCCATCCGCGCATAAAGCGGGTAGTCAGACTCCTGTTTCGGCCGATCCCAAGGGCGTGCTGACCGGCATCCACTTCGTCGATGGCAATCACGGCGCGTGCGAGGGCGCCATCGCCGCCGGATGCCGCTTCATCGCCGGGTATCCCATCACGCCGTCCACGGAAATCGTCGAACGCTTCGCCAGCCGCATCCCGATGGTCGGCGGCGTCTTCATCCAGATGGAAGACGAGCTGGCTTCCAGCATCGCGGTACAAGGCGCCGCCTGGGGCGGCAAGAAGACCCTCAGCGTGACCAGCGGACCGGGCTTCTCCCTGATGATGGAGCACATCGGCCTGGCCGTGATGACCGAGACGCCAGGCGTGTGGGTCGACGTTCAGCGCGGCGGACCGTCCACCGGTCTGCCCACCCTGCCCGCGCAAAGCGACATGATGCAGGCCCGTTGGGGCAGCCATGGCGACAACGAGATCATCGCGCTGGTTCCCAATTCGCCGCAGGAGTGCTTCGACCTCATGATCAAGGCCTTCAACCTGTCCGAGCTCTACCGCTGCCCCGTCATGTTCATGATGGACGAGGTGGTCGGGCACATGGTCGAGAGGGTCGAGATCCCCGCGGCGGACACCCTCCAAGTCGTCCCGCGCAAGTTCACCACCAAGTCCAAGGCGGAGTACCGCGCCTACGCGACCACGGCCGACGATCTCGTGCCCGAGATGACCAAGGCCGGCGAGGGCTACCGCATTCACGTCACCGGCTTGACCCACGACGAGCGCGGCTATCCGTCCCTCAACAGCGCCACCCAGGACAAGCTGGTGCGACGTCTGATCGGCAAGATCCGAAACCACGCCGCCGATCTCGTCGATATCCAGGAGGACTACATCGACGATGCCGACATCATCGTCGTTTCCTACGGCATCACCTCGCGCATCGCCAAGAGCGCGGTCGACGATGCGCGCCAGCGCGGGCTCAAGGTCGGCCACCTGCGTCTTCGTATCGTCTGGCCGTTCCCGGCCGCGCGCATTCACGAGCTGTGCGGTCAGGCCAAGGTCTTCATCATGCCCGAGCTCAACATGGGCCAAATGGTCATCGAGCTGCAGCGCGCGGTCGAGCCCGGGACCAAGGTCGTCAGCATTCCCCACGCCGGCGGTTCGGTGCACGAACCCGAGGCCATTCTCAAGAAGATCATCGAGGCAGCATCATGACCATCCTACCCAACACGGCACCGACGCTCTTGCGCGACATCGACTCCGTCAATCCCGTGATGCCATTCCTTCGCCAGGAGCGCATCCCGCACATCTGGTGCCCGAGCTGTGGCATCGGCACCACCGTCAACTGCTTCACCCGCGCGCTCACCGAGTCGGGCATGGATCTCGACCAGATCGCCGTGGTGTCCGGCATCGGCTGCACCGGCCGCGTGGCCGGCTACATGAATCTGGACTCGTTTCACACGACGCACGGGCGAGCGATCCCCTTCGCCACCGGGCTCAAGCTCGCCAACCCCAAGCTGAAGGTCGTGGTGTATTCGGGCGACGGCGATCTGACCGCCATCGGCGGCAACCACTTCATGCACGCGGCACGGCGGAACATGGATTTGATGGTCGTGTGCGTGAACAACTTCACCTACGGCATGACCGGCGGACAGGTCGCGCCCACGACGCCGACCGGTGCCAAACAAACCACCATGCCCTTCGGCAACTTCGAGCAGCCCTTGAACCTGCCCTTCCTGGCCGACGCCTGCGGCGCGGTCTACGTCGCGCGCTGGACGGTCTTCCACGTGCGCCAGTTGGCCAAGGCCATGCACGAGGGGCTCAAGAAGAAGGGTTTCGTCTTCATCGAAGCGCTCTCGCCCTGCCCCACCCTGTACTCGCGCCGCAACAAGCGCGGCGACGGCATCGACGAGCTCAAGAACTACAAGCAAAACAGCATCGTGAAGCACGGTGCGGACACCAAAGAGGTCGGGTTGACCTTCGACGGCAAGATCGTCGTCGGCAAATTCGTCGACCGCGAGCGGCCGACCTGGCTGGATGCCATGAACGACCACTTCACCCAAACCCTCGGCAGCAAGTACACGACGTACGGAGGTTAATGTGACCAGAACCGAAATTCGCGTCGGTGGTCTCGGGGGCCAGGGCATCATCCTGTGCGGCTCGATCATCGGCAAGGCAGCATCGATCTACGCCGGCAAGCACGCGGCCATGATTCAGGCCTTCGGGCCCGAGGCCCGCGGCAGCGCGTGCAGCGCACAGGTTATCGTTTCCGACGAGGCCATCGGGTACCCGTACGTTCGCCACCCTGACATTTTGGTTTTGATGTCGCAGGATGCGTGCACGCAGTTCGCGCCCCAGCTCAAACCAGGCGGCTTGGTTCTCTTCGAGGAAGAGCTGGTCCACACCAACGGCAACCTGCCCGCGCAGGCGCGCACGCTGGGCATTCCGGCGACCCGCTTCGCCGAGGAGCTCGGTCGTCGACTCGTGCTCAACATCGTGATGGTGGGATTCTTCGCCGGCGCCTCCGGGCTCCTGTCCTACGAGTCGGTCGAGAAGGCCGTGCTCGATTCGGTCCCCAAGGGCACCGAGAGTCTCAATCTGCGCGCCCTCGGTAAGGGTTACGAGTTCGGTATTTCGCGGCTGGCGTAGGACCCCCGGAAGGAGGGCGTGATGGACGCATTGGATCTTCCCTGTATCGCACACTTGAAGAACGGCAAAGGCGCCACCCTGTCGCTGGCCACCGCCAGTGACGGCCCCGCGCTGTTGAGCTTCTACCGGGCCATGCCCGAGGAAGATCGCTTGGTGCTCAAGGAAGACGTCACCACGGCGGACTGGCTCGACCGCTTTCTGCTCAAGCTGTCGAGCGGCGAAGCCATCAGCGTCGTGGGCAAGGTGGGTGGCGACATTCGCGGCGAGGCGACCCTGCACCGGACCTTCCACGGCTGGAGCCGCCACGTCGGGGAGATCCGACTCAATGTCGACCGCGCCATTCGCGGGCAGGGCCTGGGCCTGGAGCTGGCCAGGCACATCGTCAAGCGCGCCATCGACTCAGGCATCGACAAGATCGTCGCCCACATGGTCGACAGCCAAGTGGCCGCCAAACGCACCTTCGAAAAGCTGGGCTTTCACAAAGAGGCCGAGCTTCCCGGCCACGTTACCGACATCCACGGCAAGCGCCGCGATCTCCTCATCTACGCCAACGACGTCTCGCACATCTGGTCGGCGATGGAAGCGATGCTGGGCGACTTCCGGCCGGACCGCGCCACGCGGTAGTACCGGAGAGGAGCGGACCTTGCTCGTCGGCGGCTCCATCTTCAAGTCGTAGCTGAAGCTGCGTCGCGAAGTGGACACGGGCGTGGCTCTCGGCTATGCGCAGCACCGCGCGTCGCTTTACGGCCCCCCTGCCCGTACGACCGGGCTCCATAGCAGAAGTCCTGCTCGCGGCTAGCGCATCGCCTTGGCGAGGGTCTTGCCCAGATCGGCCGGCGTGGGGGAAATGGCGATGCCGGCGTCCTGCAGAGCGGCGATCTTGTCGGAGGCTTTGCCTTTGCCGCCGCTGATGATGGCGCCGGCGTGACCCATGCGCCGGCCGGGGGGCGCGGTCAGGCCGGCCACGAAGGCAGCGACGGGCTTCTTCACGTTGGCCTTGATGAAGGCCGCGGCATCTTCCTCCGACGTCCCGCCAATCTCGCCAATGAGGAGAATGGCCTTGGTCTCGGGATCCGCCTCGAACAGGGTCAGGCATTCGATGAAATCTAGCCCCTTGACCGGGTCGCCGCCGATACCGACCGCGGTGCTCTGGCCAAGTCCAAGCTCGGTCAGTTGGAAGGCGGCCTCGTAGGTCAGTGTGCCGGAGCGCGAGACGATGCCGACCGAACCTGGCTTGTGAATGTAGCCGGGCATGATGCCGAGCTTGGCCGCGCCCGGCGTGATCACCCCCGGACAGTTCGGCCCCACGAGACGGCAGGGCTTGCCTTCCAGCGCCCGCTTGGCGCGCACCATATCGAGCACCGGAATGCCCTCGGTGATGCACACGATGCAGCTCGATGCCGGCCCCTGCAGCCTCCAAGATGGCGTCGGCCGAGCCGAAGGGCGGCACGAAGATCACGCTGGCGTTGGCGCCGGTTGCCTTCACCGCCTGGGCGACGGTGTCGTAGATGGGAAAGCCTTCGTGGACGGTGCCGCCCTTGCCGGGCGTCACGCCACCGACCATCGCGGTCCCGTAGTCGCGCATCTGCTTGGCGTGAAAGCTTCCCGCCGCGCCGGTCAATCCCTGGACGACCACGCGGGTCTTGCTGTTGGCTAAGATCGCCATGGTTAGTTCTTTCTCCCGGAAACCAGCTCAACCACTTTGCGCGCGCCGTCGGCCATGTCGGTCGCCGTGGTGATGGGCAGGCCGGACTCCGCAAGCAGCTTGGTTCCTATCTCGACGTTGGTGCCGGCCAACCGAACCACCAGGGGTACGCGCAGGCCGATCTCGGCGACCGCCGCGATGACGCCGCCCGCGATGACGTCGCACTTCATGATGCCGCCGAAAATGTTGACGAAGATCCCCTTCACCGACGGATCGGAGGTCAGGATCTTGAAGGCCGCGGTGACCTTCTCTTGGGTGGCGCCGCCCCCCACGTCGAGGAAATTCGCCGGGCTGGAACCGAAGTACTTGATGATGTCCATGGTGGCCATGGCCAGCCCTGCCCCATTGACCATGCAGCCGATGCTGCCATCCAGCTTGATGAAGTTGAGATCGAATTTGCGCGCCTCGCTCTCCGTCGGATCCTCCTCGTCGGGGTCGCGCATCTCCGCCACGTCCTTGTGCTTCTCGAGGGCGTTGTCGTCGAAGGTCATCTTGCAATCCAGCGCCAGCACCTTCTGGTCCGCCGTGACCACCAGGGGGTTGATCTCGACCAGCGAGGCGTCCAGGCTCATGAACGCCCCGTAGAGCTTGAGGAAAAATGCGGTGGCGTTCTTGGCCACTTGATCCTTGAGCCCCAGGGCATAGGCCAGGTTGCGCGCCTGGTAGGCCGCTAGGCCGACCGTCGGATCCACGTGCTCCATGAGGATGCTCTCGGGAGACTTGGCCGCGACCTCCTCGATGTCCATGCCGCCCGCGGCCGAGACCATGACCACGACCCGGCTGCACCCGCGATCGAGCAGCACCGAGGCGTACAGCTCGCGAGCGATGGCCATGCCCTGCTCGACGAGCAGGCGTTTCACGATGCGCCCCTCGGGCCCCGTTTGATGGGTGACGAGCGGCCGACCGAAGATCTTCGCTCCCGCCTCCTGGGCCGCCGCCGCACCCTTGACCACCTTCACGCCGCCTCCCTTGCCTCGACCGCCGGCGTGGATCTGGGCCTTGACCACCACGGTTTCGTTCTGGGTGGCCTGGATGATCTTCTCGGCCGCGGCCGTCACGCCCCCCAGGTCCAACACGGGTATGCCCATGGGGACGGGCAGCCCGAGCTTCGAAAGCAGTGCCTTGGCTTGGTACTCGTGAATCTTCATCGTGTCTCTCTCTAGCGACGCTGTTCGATGGGTACATAGGTCGCGTTGACGGGCCCGGTGTAGATCTGCCGCGGCCTGCCGATCTTGGTCGCCGGATCCTCGTGCATCTCCTTCCAGTGGGCCAGCCATCCCGGCAGACGGCCGATGGCGAACATGACCGTGAACATGTTGGTCGGGATGCGCAGGGCGCGGTAGACGATGCCGCTGTAGAAATCCACGTTGGGATAGAGCTTCCGCTCGACGAAATAGGGATCCTTCAACGCCGCCTCCTCCATGGTGCGGGCGATGTCCAGCAAGGGATCCTTGATCTTGAGCTTGGTCAGCACCTTGTCGCAAGCAGCCTTGATGATCTTGGCGCGCGGGTCGTAGTTCTTGTATACGCGGTGCCCGAAGCCCATCAGCTTGAAGCCCGAGTCCTTCTTCTTGGCCAGCTCGATGAACTTCTGCGGGCCGCCGCCATCGCGGTGGATCTCGCCCAGCATGTCGAGCACGCTCTCGTTGGCGCCGCCGTGCAGGGGTCCCCACAGGGCGCAAATACCGGCCGACACCGTGGCGAACACATTGGCTTGCGAGCTGCCCACCAGGCGCACCGTCGAGGTGCTGCAATTCTGTTCGTGATCCGCATGGAGGATGAGGATTTGGTTGAGGGCTTTGACGATGTCCGGGTCGATCTCGTAGGGTCGCGAGGGGACGGAGAACATCATGTTGAGGAAGTTCGCGCAGTAGCTGAGATGGTCCTGCGGATACACGAACGGCTCGCCCACCGATTTCTTGTACGAGTAGGCGGCGATGGTGCGCATCTTGGCGAGCAGGTTCGTGATGGTCGCCTCGTTCTGCTCCGAATCGTTCACCTTGAGCGCGCCGGGATAGAAGCTCGACAGCGAGCACACCATGGCCGACAGGATGGCCATCGGGTGCGCCGTGGTGGGATAGCGGTCGAAGAAATGACGCATATCCTCGTGCAAAGCCGAATTCAGGGTCAGGAGTGACGAAAATCGGCCAAGCTCGTCGGACGTCGGCAGCCTGCCGTAGATGAGCAGGTAGGCGACCTCGACGAAGGTCGATTTCTCGGCCAGGACCTCGATGGGGATGCCTCGGTAGCGCAGCACCCCGGCGTCGCCATCGATGAAGGCGATGTTGCTGGTCACCGCGCCGGTGTTCATGAACCCCTGATCGAGGGTCACATAGCCGGTCTGCGCCCGCAGTTGGCGAATATCGATCGCCTTTTCCCCCTCCGACCCCACCACAATCGGCAATTCCAAGGTCTTCCCGTTGATCTTCAGCTCCGCGGCGTTTGGCATGGAAAATCCTCCCGATCGAGTCGTCTTTTGATAAGTGGATGCTACTTACCAAAAAAAGACTTGTCGAGGATCTTTTGGGAACAACCTCGCGGATCGTGGACCGTTCAGGCGGTCCGGAAAGCGCTCACACCCGCCGCGCCGCCAGGCGGCGCTCGCAAGCTCGCTGTTTGTTCTTGTGCTCGCGGGACAGCTTGTCGAAGGTCGACTGGCGCAGATCCCGAACCGTGCTTTCGTAGATCTTCACCCACACGGGACGCGACGGACAGGTGTCTTGCAGGGGACACGCCTTGGGATTGAGCACGCACGGTCTGAAGGCGAGCGATGCCTGGGAAGCGCCCAGCACGTCGAGCAGAGAGATCGCGGAAGGCTCGCGGGCCAGCGAGAACCCGCCGTGGATCCCACGCACCGAAACCAGAACGCTGGCCTTGACCAAGCGCTGGAGAATCTTGGCGACGAACAGATCCGGCGCGTCCACCGCCTTGGCGATTTCGGACTTGGTGGCGAGGCGACCACGATGCTCGACGAGAAAGAGGAGACAACGAATCGCATAATCGGACTGCTGCAGAACTGCTGACATGACTTTTTCTCGTCTTTCTGGTCAACATCGACCAACACCTATTTCTAACACGGAATCGATACTCGTTGTGAAATTTCTCACATCCGGTATTCATATTTTGAGCAGCCAGGTGCATGGCGCGAACGGTTGAATTCAGACTTTCAATACTACTTTTCCGATACACGCACTCGGTGGGTGGCACACACGCCGCACCGGTGCGTGGCAAGGGGGCGGCCAATCCGGCTGTCAGCCCAATTCCAAATCGAATTCCCTCAGATCGAACCAGAAACCGCTCTGGGTCACGCTGTCCATTTCGGCCTGCACGATGGCCGCGTGCCCATCCTCGATCTCCAGGAAACGCGAAAAGAGACTCTGCCCCTCCGCTGGTAGCTCCGCCACCATCTTTTGATAGAAGGTCGAGGTCTCATCCTCCGCGGCCAACGCTTGCCGCAGAGAGTCTAGCTCTGCCACATGACTTCCCTTGCGCTGAGCCACCTGGGACCGGAGGCGTTTGACGCCGGCCGTGATCCGCTCGCTGGAGGGCAGGACCGTGCGCAATTTCTCGTCAGACAGACGCCCTTCCTTCTGCCATTCCATGAGCCGGCTCTCGAGGTAGGTGACATGCCCCTGCTCTTCCTCGGCAAGGGTCTGAAATACCTTCTTCGCCGTCGCATCCTCGGCCCGCTTGGCCGCGGCCGCATAGGTCGCCTGAACCTTCTTCTCGTAGACAATGGCGGTCTTGATCGATTCTTCGATGGTCATGGGATCTCCTGTCGCTTCGATGCTGCCGGCGACGTCCATCACGCCGCTCGGCGGGCCGCAGCCCACCGTATTCGTACCTTAGCACTCCCCTTTGAAGGAGGCGATACCGTAGAGGACAAAGGCGTCGTAATGCGTATTCCCACCCTTCAATACGGACTGCTACGCACCTCTTTCTGCTAGACTCCGGCACCATGAGCACCGTCGTTTCCCCCACACCCATCCTTCCCGCGGGCGGCGAGCCCGTGACCATGAACAGCCAGGGCATCTTGCAGGTGCCCGATCGCCCCATCCTGCCCTTCATCGAGGGCGACGGGATCGGTCCCGATATCTGGCGCGCCTCCGTGCGCGTGCTCGACGCCGCGGTGGAAAAGGAATTCGGCGGCAAGAAGAAGATCGGCTGGGCCGAGGTCTACGCCGGCGAGAAGGCCAAGAAGCTCTTCGACACCTGGTTGCCCGACGAGACCCTGCAGGCATTCAAGACCTATCTGGTCGGCATCAAGGGCCCGCTCACCACCCCCATCGGCGGCGGCATGACCTCGCTCAACGTGGCCATCCGCCAGGTGCTGGACCTCTATGTGTGCCTGCGCCCGGTGCGCTACTTCAAGGGCGTGCCCTCGCCGGTCAAGCGGCCCGAGAAGGTCGACATGGTGATCTTCCGCGAGAACACCGAGGACATCTACGCCGGCATCGAGTGGCCCGCGGAATCGCCGCAAGCGCAGAAGGTCATCGCCTTTCTGCAGAACGAGATGGGGGTGAAGAAGATCCGCTTCCCGGCCACCTCGGGCATCGGCATCAAGCCGGTGTCGCGCGAGGGCTCCGAGCGCCTCTTGCGCTCGGCCTTCGACTACGCCATCAAACACGGGCGCAAGAGCGTGACCATGGTCCACAAGGGCAACATCATGAAGTACACCGAGGGTGCGTTCCGCGACTGGGGCTATGCCCTCGCCAAGCGCGAGTACGCCGGCCGCGTGATCGGATGGGACGACTGCGGTGGCAAGCCGGCGGCCGGGCAGGTTCTGCTCAAGGACTCCATCGCGGACATCACCTTGCAGCAGGTGCTGACCCGTCCCGACGAGTTCGACGTCATCGCGACCATGAACCTGAACGGCGACTACCTGTCGGACGCGCTGGCGGCGCAGGTGGGCGGCATCGGCATCGCGCCGGGTGGGAACATCAACTACCTGACCGGACACGCGGTGTTCGAGGCCACGCACGGCACGGCGCCCAAGTACGCGAACCTCGACAAGGTGAATCCCGGCTCGGTGATTCTGTCGGGGGTCATGATGTTCGAGCACCTGGGCTGGACCGGCGCCGCGGGCCGCATCGTGGCGGCCATGGAGAAGACCATCGCCCACAAGACCGTGACCTACGACTTCGCCCGCATGACCGAAGGTGCGACCGAGGTGTCCTGCTCAGAGCTCGCCACGCGAATCATCGCGAACCTGTAGAGGAGAGAGCACGGAGAAAGACAGAGCGGGCATAGGCGTTGAACGGTCAAGCGAAGACCTCGTCAGCCGGAATGGTCGCGACTCGGCCAGCGTCGACATATTGGATGCGACGTTGGATCTCGCCTTCCCAGCATGTTCCAAGTGTAGCGCCCAGCGCGCGACAGGTGGCTATTCTACACAGCGCACTGTCGGCAAGTTGGACAGAAGCCGGTGAGCCGCGCGGCGAGCCCGTCGCCAGCGAGCAAGCGGCAGCCGGCACCATGTGATTCTGCGTACCGCCGAGATCGAGGTCAGCGTGTTCATGGCTGCGCTCGGCTGCTAGACCGCAACCTTCGTGATCTCGATTTCGCCAGGCAGCGTCCAGCCTTCGACTGCCAGGTTTTCCAGGCACATGGCCTCGCGGATGTTGGCCAGGGCCTCGTCCCGCGTGTCACCTTGACTGATGCAGCCTGGAATCACGGGGCACTCGACGACGAAACCACCCGCCCCTACCCAACCCGCCGTAGCGTTGCCGAGGATCTACCGAGGGTCAAGCGCGCTTGCGGTTGATGCCACCGACCATGGCGCGCAGCCACGCGCGCGGGGCGAGGCGGGTGGATTGTGCGATCAGCTTGTTCATGAGGCCGGGGATGGCCACCACCTTGCCCGCCATCATGGCGCGGTAGGCGTGCAAGGCCACGGGCGCGGCGTCTGCGACGCCAAGCCGGGAGAGCTTGGCCTTGTTGCTCCCGGCCACGGCGGAGAATTCCGTCGCGGTCGGGCCAGGGCAAGAGGCCGTGATGGTGACGCCGGTTCCGCCGAGCTCATGGGACAACGCCTCGGTGAAGCTGAGCACGAAGGCCTTGCTGGCGTAGTAAGTGGCCATGTACGGGCCTGGCACGAACCCGGCCACCGAGGCCACGTTCAAGATGCGGCCACTCTTTCGCGCCAGCATCTCGGGCAAGAAGAGATGGGTCAACTGGAGCAGCGCCCGGATGTTGAGGTGAATCATCTCCACCTCGCGTTCGAGGACCGCCTCGGCGAACAGGCCGCAGTTGCCGAAGCCGGCGTTGTTGATCAGGAAATCGACGGGCTTGTTCTCGTTGCGAAGGCGCTCGGCGATGGTCGCGGGCGTGGCGCGGTCCGAGAGATCGGCGTCGATGACCGTGACGTGTACGCCGTGAGCTGTCGTCAGCTCGGCGGCCAGCGCTTCCAATCGATCGCGTCGTCGCGCCACCAGCACCAGATCATGACCGTCCGTGGCTGCAATCCGCGCCAGCTCGCGCCCGATCCCGGCCGACGCGCCGGTCACCAGAGCCGTCTTCTGTGTTCGCGCCATGGTCCAGCTCCTTTCGTCTTCAGCCTTGCATCGCCTGCTTGCGCCGTCGCTCGATCCAGTCGAGCCACGCGTCTACCCCCTGCACCTTCGTACAGCTCGTTTCCACCACCTCCATGCCGGGATGAACCTGGCGCGCGTTCGCGACGGCTTGGCCGAGATTGAACGGCACGTAGGGCAGAAGATCGATCTTGTTGATGATGCACAACTCGGCGGCGGCGAAGATGGACGGGTATTTGAGCGGCTTGTCCTCGCCCTCGGTCACGCTGAGCAGGACGATCTTGGCGTGCTCGCCCAGGTCGTAGCTGGTCGGGCACACGAGATTGCCGACGTTCTCGACGAAGAGGATGTCGATGGCGTCGAGCTCCCAGTCGGCGAGCGCCCTGATGATCATGCTGGCGTCGAGGTGGCAGGTGTCGCCGGTGGTGATCTGCTTGACCGGGAAACCGGCCTTGGCCAGGCGACGGGCGTCGTTTTCGGTTTGCAGATCGCCGGTCAGTAGCGCGACCCTGGCGGTCTTGGGCAAGGCTTCGAGCGTGCGCTCGAGCAGCGCGGTCTTGCCCGACCCGGGCGCGCTGATGAGATTCACGCAGAACACCTTGTGCTCGCGAAAGCGCTCGCGCAGCCCCAGCGCCAGCTTGTCGTTCTCGCTCAGGACCTTTTCTTCCACGTCTACGCGCATGGTAGATCCTCCAGCTCGTAGAACATCACATCGAGCTCCTTGCCCGCGATGCAGACGCTTTCGTCGCCCCGGCAGGTGGGACAGGTCGTCGAGAAGCCTTCGGGCTCGAACTCGGTGGCGCAGGCCGTGCAGCGCTGCCTGCGCTTGCAGAACTCGATCTCGACGATGACTCCTTGCAACGGCGTGTCCTTGCTCAGGGCCTCGATGCCGAAGGTGAGCGCGTCCGTCTCCACGCCCGAGATCGCGCCGATGCGCAGACCGACCTTGGTCACGCGCGCCCCGCCGTTCTGTTCGGACGCGGCTTTCGCGCGATCCAGGATCGCCGAGGCAATCGACAGCTCGTGCATGGCCGGCATTCTAGCCTGCCCGCCCCGCGTTCGCCTGCTTTCGCAGGTTGTGGGTTCGCGGCCGTTCGCCGGGCGGCCAGCCCCCAGCGGCTGGTGCCCCTAACCACACTTAGAAATCCGGGCAGGCTCTGCGCCCACCCGGATCTTTGCTTCCCTGGAGTGGAATCGACTAGCAGCTAGCCACGGCCAAAGCCACCGCCGGCCTCTGGACGCATGAACCCGCCACCATCTGGTCTTGTGCGACCACCATCCGGGCGCGTGAAGCCGCCGCCGTCCGGGCGCATAATGCCGCCACCATCCGGGCGCGTGAAGCCGCCGCCGTCCGGGCGCGTGAAGCCGCCGCCATCCGGGCGCGTGAAGCCGCCGCCATCCGGACGCATGAAACCGCCGTCTGGGATGGTAAAGCCACCGTCGGGACGCGGATTCGTCATGGTGGTGCCGCCCATGCCTGGCATCCCGCCCATGCCTGGCATCCCGCCCATGCCTGGCATCCCGCCCATGCCGGGTGGCGTGCCGGGTGTCCCGCCGCTGCCCTTCATCCCGCCGGTGCTGACGGCGCCACCTGCGCCTGAAGAACCGCCTGTGTGCATCGTACCGCCAGTACTCGTGGTTCCGACCGAACCTGCAGAACCGCCACTGCCGCTCTTGCCGCCCGTGCCCTCGGGAAGGCCGCCGCCGCTGGATGAGCAACCGGCGATTCCGAGGAAGGCGACCGGGGCGGCCAACATGCAAATCGACAACAATTTCCTCATGACTTGTATCCCCCGCTTCGTGGTGAATCTCGTTCGAACATTCCAAAGGTGAAAGCATTCGAGCAAGGCAAGGACGTCCGATTGCCTTGCTTTTATTGCTTTGTTCCGTTTGTGCCCGCGGGATCTTGGATTCGTCAATAAAAGAGGACCCTTTTCATCCGCATGCCGCCGTGCGACCAAACAGGGGCCCGATCTGGCACGTCACTGCGCCAGTGCGGCGGTGGCGACCAGGAACCAGGCCGCGTGCGGAAGCCACTGCTCGACCCAGCGCCAGTCGTCGCTGCACGAGCCGGCGGGCCCGCTCAACCACTGGATACCGCTGCCATCCGCATTGCTGCCGGTGATGCCGTTGGCGATGCCGCCGACGAGGGTGCCGGCCTGGGGCTTCGAGGCGCAATAGGCGGGCGGATTGTTCCTGCCGAACCCGTCGAGAAAGCAGATGTCGTAGGGGTTGGCGCCGAGAATCCAATCGAGCTGGTCGCCGGCGAAGCGCAAGAGGTCGAGATACCGCGTTCCCGACGTTCCCAAGACCTTCGCCCCGAAGAGAGCCGCCGCGGACAGCGAGGCCAGGCGCGCGTTTTCCCCCTGCCACCAATAGCCGGATTCGTTGTCGTGCGGAATGAAGAAGCTGGACGTGCCCGCGGCGATGGGTTGACGAGCGTAGCCGAAGGGATTGGCCACCGCGCCGGTGACGGCGAGCAAGTAATCGAGGTGCTTCTGGATGGCCTGCTTGGCGAGGTCGCGCTTGCCGGTGTCGGTCTCTACCTGGACGTAACGGGCAAGCGCCACGACGGGCAGCCCGGCGTCGGACTCATGCCAGAAGGGGCGGGTCGCGCCATCGGCGATGAAGTAACCGTCCGCACCCAAGCGGGCGACAAGCGACGTGGCGCGCGCGCGGGCCGCCTGCGCATAGGCCGCATCTTGCGTGGTGGCGTAGAGCTCGCTGGCGGCGAGCAGCCCGGTGTAGTCGTCGATGACGTTCTCCTTGCCGTCGTCGTCGTACTTGCCGCCGTTGTTGTTCAAGGTGTCGAAGGCCAGCTTGGCGCCGGCCAGGTATTGCGCGCTGGTGAAGCTGCCGTCCACGCTCCAGCGCGCCGCCCGCGCCAGAGCGGCGATGCTCATGCCGCCGCCTTCGCGCAGGGCCGACTGGTAATCGGCGGTCTCGGCGCCGGATTGTCCCACGATGGCGCAGATCTGCCGTTGGCCGACGTTGCCCGACCAGCCATCGAAAACATTGGTGTAGAAGTAGCCCGCGGGATCGAGCACGCGTACGAGGTAGTCCGCGCCCCACAGTGCCTCGGCCTGCAACGCGGGCGCCGAGCCGCTGGCCGCGAGCGTGCTGCCACCCTGGTCGTAGACCCAGGCCAGCGCCCAGGCGACGAGGGGGATCTGCTGCGGGTTCAGAAAATTGGCGTAGCTCAGGTGGGTGAGGTACTTCGAGATGTCGCCCGAGGCATCGTACCAGCCGCCACGGACATCGGCGGGCGTCCCGCCGCCGACGAAGGGTACGCTGGCATCGGCCGCCCACACGTCGGGGTCGTCGGCGCGGGAAGCCTTGAAATAGCCGAGAATGCCGGCGAAGGTCGTGGCGAACAGATGGCTGTCGCCGATGTCGAAGGCGTCCGACATCGCGTTGCCCACTTGCAAGCGATAGCTCCCGGGCCGGGTCAGGTCGGTGAAGTCGATGGAATAGAAGGAGTTGCTGCGGCCCCAGGCGCCAAAGGCGATGGCGGTGAGCGCTCCGCACCAGACAGCGGTGCGATTCGAATCGACGATGAAGAAGCGGTCCAGGTTGGCGGGCCCTTCGACCACGGCGTGCTTCGGGCCCAGGGTATCGAAGCCCAGGTGGTTCAAATGAAACAAGGGGGCGCCGGCGGCGGATGCGGAGGAGCCGGAGAGCTCGAGCCAATCCAGGTTGAGAACACCGGCCGTCGAGCCGGTCGCGACCAGATAGAGGGTGTGGCTGCCGGTCGCGGCGGCGAGCGCGACCTGGCCATCCTGCCAGGTGGTCCACGATCCGGTGGAAACCGGCGAGAAGGTTCCAAGCAGCGTACCGTTGGCGCTGTCCAGCCGAACCTCGATGCTGCCTCCATCCACACCCTTGGCGTAGTGAAGGGTGAGCGTGTTGGCCCCATCCATGACGATGCCGTCGTACCAAAGCTCGTCGCCACCTTCGATGAACCCGACGTCGGTTCCGTCATTTTCCGTCTGGGTTCCCTGCTGTCCGCCCGTGGTGCCCTTGCAAGCCCCCGTGGACGGGCCGAAGGCGCACTCCGCTTCGATGTGCTGGGTGGGGACCGCCAGCGGCGGGGTGTCGCACGTCATGACCTGGTTGATGACCAGCGGGTTTCCGACCAGGCCGGCATCGCTCGGGGCAGCGGCATCGCCGGCGTCGCCAGAACCGCTGCCGCCACCGGTCGCGCCACCGTCGGTCGTGCCGCCGCTGCCGACCATTCCACCGCCGCCGGTGCCACCACCCCCTGCCCCAGCGCCGCCGGTCGCGCCGCCGCGGCTCGTGCCGCCGTCGCCCCCTGCCCCTCCGCCCCCGGCCGCCCCGCCGACGCCCATGCCGCCATTTCCGCCCCCCGTTCCACCGCTGTTGTCGGCCACGCTGACATCCCTTGGCCGGCAGCTCGTCAAGGCGGTGCTGCCGATGCTGCCGATGCTCAGGATGGAGACGAACAGAAGACCAGGGGTCCGCATGCGGGGCATGCGGGGTGAAGAGCCAGCCCGGGAGTGCGACATCTTTGACTTTCTCGACGGAACAGGTGTTGCGGAGACGTCGCTATGCTGACGTGTTTGGCCTCTCTCGTGCAACCTTAATGTGGGCTGACCATCAACGGGGCAACTGCACGCGCGACAGCTGACGGGCGGCCAACGCCTGGCACGAGGTGTCGCACTCCCGGAATTCCAGTGCCAGCTGAGCCTGCTCGCGGCAGAAGCCACGCATGGCATCCTCGGGCTCCGAGCAAACCGAGCGGAGGTTTTGCACCGTGCGCGCGAACAATGCCTGGCGCTCGCGGGCCGGCATCTCTTGAATGGCCCGGCGCTCGGCACCGCCGCTGTAGATGAACGCGAGGATCGTCCCCACGACCACAACCGCGAGCGCGGTCCACTTCACCCAGGCCGGCAGCCTGCCAAGACGGGATCGTTCGTCCCGCATTTCCGACTCGCGGGAGTCTCCGACCAATTCCAATCGGCGTGGCATGACAAGCCCTGTGAAGACGCATGCCGCGTGCCACTTTCACCGCGGGCGGCAGGACGCCCGGACGCGATTTCGGCCAGGGCTTCCGTGCAATCCGCAGGATGCAAGCGCCTGCCCCTTGCAACCTGCACGGTGGGCAAGAATTGCGGCGAAGCTGTCACGGCCGGGACGGCGGTGGGCTAGAATAGCGGCGTGGACCCACTGAACGTCCTCATCGTAGACGACGAGAAGAACATCCGCCACACCTTGCGCGTGTGCATCGAGTCGCTCGGCGGCAAAGTAGGCGAGGCGGCCGCGCCGGACGCCGCCCTCGAGGTCATGGGGCGGGCCAGCTTCGACATGGCCTTTCTGGATTTGAAGCTCGGCGTGCACAGCGGGCTCGACCTCATTCCGCGGATGCTGGCCGAGAATCCCAATCTGACCATCGTGGTCATCACGGCCTACGCCACCATCGAAACCGCGGTCGAGGCCATGCGTCGCGGAGCGTGGGACTACCTTCCCAAGCCCTTCACCCCCGCACAAATCCGGCACACGTTGGAACGCGTGTTGAAACAGCGCTCGCTGGCCAACCGCGCCGCCAACCTCGAAGGTCAGCTCAGCGCCGAAACGCCGGATGTCCTGCTTGTCTCGGCCGCGCCCTCGGTGCGCGCAGTGATGGATATCCTGGCCCGGGCCGCGCAGTCCGATGCGGCGGTGCTTTTCCGCGGTGAAAACGGTACCGGCAAGGGGGTCCTTGCGCGAGCCTTGCACAAGCAGAGCAAGCGCCGCGAACGCCCCTTCGTGCTGGTCAACTGCCCCACCCTTTCCGAAGAGCTTCTGGCCAGCGAGCTCTTCGGCCACGCCAAGGGCGCCTTCACGGGTGCCATCCGCGATCAGGTCGGCCGCGTCGAAGCGGCCGAGGGCGGCACGGTGTTCCTCGACGAGATCGGCGAGATGCCTGGCAACTTGCAGGCCAAGCTCCTGCGTTTCTTACAGGAAAAGCAGTTCGAGCGCATCGGCGAGACCCGGACCAGGCAGGCGGATGTGCGCGTGGTGGCCGCCACCAACCGCGACCTGGATGCGGACGTGCGCAACGGCAAATTCCGCGAGGATCTGTTCTATCGCTTGAACGTCGTCGAGGTGAAGGTCCCGGCGCTGCGCGAACGGCGCGAGGACATTCTGTCCCTGGCCAGGCACTTTCTGGCCTTCTTCGCCCGCGCCACCGGCCGGGCCGTGCCCGAGCTGTCGCCCGCCGCCGAGCGCGCCCTCGAGGACTATGCCTGGCCCGGCAACGTGCGCGAGCTGCGCAACACCATCGAACGCGCCATGATCCTGTGGCCTTCCCCGCGGCTGGAGCCGCAGGCCTTTCCCGAACGCATCGGCGGCGCCAAGGAACGTGGTCCCTATGTGGGTGGGGAATTCACCGTCGACGCCATCGAGCGCGCCCACATCCTGTCCGTCATGGCACGCGCCTCGTCCCTCGACGCCGCCGCGGAGATCCTGGGCATTGACAGCTCGACGTTGTGGCGCAAGCGCAAGCGCTACGATGACGGCGGATAGGTCGCGCCCTCAGGCATCAGTGCTGCATGTAGAGCGGCACGGGACTGTGCTCGGCCAGGGCGCGCGTGACCGATCTCGAAAACAGCTCGGCCAACCGCGACCGCGCAAAGGCGCCCATGACGACCAGGCTGGCGCCGATCTCACCCACGAAGTCGACCAGGGCCTCGGCGTTCTCGAGGGCCGATACGATGCTGTGGACCTTGGCTTGAACGCCCAGGGTGCGCAAGACCTCGGCGCCCCGCTCGGCCATCTCCCACGCCTTGTCGCCATCTTCGCCGACCGAGGCGACATGGATGGTGCGCGACTCGGCCAACCCGCTTGCGACAAAGCTGGTCAGGGCCCGCGTGGCGGCCACGCCTGCGTCGTACGCAACGACCGCGGTTGCCCCGAGCGCGGGCTTCGAATCGGACACGCTTTCAGGCACGAGAAGAATCGGATGGCTCGCATGGCGCAGGATCTGCTCCCGCGTGGCGCGATCCTCGCTGTTGGTCTCGAAGCGGAAGTTCGCGTCGCGCCCCATCAGGGTCAGGTCGTGACGCTCCATCTCGGCAAGGATCACCGCGCCCGGTCGTCCGACGACCTCGAGCGTACGCACCGGCACGCCCGCCTTCTTGCAACGGCCCTCGAACGTCGCCAGCCACGCGTCGGCGCGATGTCGGGCATCGGCAAGCAGGGAAAGGTCGCGTTCGTGCTTGAAGCTCGATCCGCCGATGCCCGTGGCCGCACCCGCGCGGATATCCGGCTCGTCGACGATGGCGATTCCCGAGAGACTTGCCTTGCGCTCGACGGCGATCCCGATGGCCGTCCCTATCGTCGCTTCCGAGCTCGGCGAGCCCTCGAGGCAAACGAGCATTTGCTTGATCATCGCGCCCTCCCTCGTCCGCGCGGACGCGTCAGTTCGCTACGGCCGCCGCGTTCGCGGGGATACTCGAAGGTTGACCGAATTGTCGATCGATTGCCAGGTTGAGCTCCAGCACGTTGACCGTGGGCTCGCCGAGGAATCCAAGGTCGCGACCCGAGATGGCCTCATCGAGCGCCGCCGTGACGCGCGCAACGCTGACCCCGCGGGCGTGCGCCACGCGCGGGACCTGCCACCTGGCCGCCGCGGGACTGAGGTGGGGATCCAGGCCGCTGCCCGATGCGGTGACGAGCTCGATTGGAATATCGCCGGTGGCAGCAGGATTGTCCTTGTGCAGGCGTGCGATGTCGGCTTGAACCCGCTCGCGCAGCTTGGCCGAGGTCGGGCCGAAGTTCGAGCCGCCGGAGGCCAGCGGATCGTACCCGTTGCCCGCGGCCGAGGGCCGCGGCTGGAAGTACGCCGGATTGGCGAAGGTCTGTCCCAACAGGCGCGAGCCGACCACCTTGCCGTTTTCATCCTTGGCCAGGCTGCCGTTGGCGGCGCTCGGGAACAGCACTTGTGCCAGCGCGGTCATTCCCAGGGGATAGAGAATCCCGGTCAGCACCACGGTTAGAAGGGTTGCACGCAGAGCGATGACGAAGGTCTTCATGACTAGGCTCCTCAGACGAGATGCAGCGCCTTGAGCGCCAGATCGACGAGCTTGATACCGATGAACGGGGCCACGATGCCGCCCAAGCCGTAGATGAGCATGGAGCGGCGGAAGAGGGCCGCAGCGCCGAGCGGCCGGTACTTCACCCCACGCAGGGCGAGCGGGATGAGCAGCACGATGATGATGGCGTTGAAGATGACCGCCGAAAGAATGGCGCTCGACGGTGACGCAAGGCCCATCACGTTCAGCGGCGCGATCTCGGGAAACGCGCCCATGAACATGGCGGGCAGGATGGCGAAGTACTTGGCCACGTCGTTGGCGATGGAGAAGGTCGTGAGCGCGCCGCGGGTCATGAGCAGTTGTTTGCCGACCTCGACCACTTCCAAGAGCTTGGTCGGGTTCGATTCGAGGTCGATCATGTTGCCGGCTTCCTTGGCCGCCTGGGTGCCGCTGTTCATGGCCACCCCCACGTCGGCCTGGGCCAGCGCCGGCGCATCGTTGGTGCCGTCGCCGGTCATGGCCACCAGCTTGCCTTTGGCCTGCTCGGTCTTGATGAGGCGCATCTTGGCCTCGGGGGTGGCTTCGGCCAGAAAATCGTCGACGCCGGCCTCCTTGGCGATGGCGGCCGCGGTGCGCGGATTGTCGCCCGTGATCATGACAGTGCGAATGCCCATGGCGCGGAAGCGCTCGAAGCGCTCTTTGATGCCGCCCTTGACCACGTCGTTCAGGCGCACGACGCCGAGCACGTGCTTGCCTTCGGCCACCGCCAAGGGCGTGGCACCCTGATCGGCGATCTTCTGCGCGATCTCCGTCAGGGCCGCCGGGACCTCGCCGCCCATGGATTCCACCCACGACTTGATGGCGTCGACCGCGCCCTTGCGGATCTTGCGCCCATCCAGGTCGCAGCCGCTCATGCGGGTCAGGGCCGAGAACTTGACGAACTCGGCTCCCAATTGCTCCACGTTGCGCCCGCGCAGGTTGAACTTCTCCTTGGCCAGCACGACGATGGACCGGCCCTCCGGCGTTTCGTCTGCCAGGCTGGCGAGCTGGGCCGCGTCGGCGAGGGCATCGACCGTGCCGCCGCCCACGGGTATGAATTCGCTCGCCATGCGGTTGCCGAGCGTGATGGTGCCGGTCTTGTCGAGCAGCAAGGTGTCGACGTCCCCGGCCGCCTCGATGGCCCGTCCGCTCATGGCGATGACGTTCTTGCGAATCAGGCGATCCATGCCCGCGATGCCGATGGCCGAAAGCAACCCGCCGATGGTGGTGGGGATGAGACAGACCAGAAGCGCGACGATGACGGTGGCCGAAAGCCGAATCGAGGAATAGGCCGCCAGCGGCACCAGGGTCACGCAGGCGAGCAGAAAGACGATGGTCATGCCCACGAGCAGAATGTGCAGCGCGATCTCGTTGGGCGTCTTCTGGCGGCTGGCGCCCTCGACCAGGGCAATCATGCGGTCGAGAAAGGTTTGCCCGGGATCCGAGGTGATCTTGACGATGATGTGGTCGGAGAGCACGCGCGTCCCGCCCGTCACGGCCGAACGATCGCCGCCACTTTCGCGGATGACCGGCGCCGATTCACCGGTGATGGCCGACTCGTCGACGGAGGCCACGCCTTCGATGACCTCGCCATCGCCCGGAACCAGCTCGCCGGCGTCGACGACCACGAGATCCCCGGTGCGCAGCGAATCGGCCGGCACGCTCTCCTCGGGACCCTTGGCGGACTTCAGACGACGAGCCGTCGTTTGCGTGCGCATCTTGCGCAGACTGGCGGCCTGGGCCTTGCCGCGCCCCTCGGCCACGGCCTCGGCCAGATTGGCGAAGACCACCGTGAACCACAGCCACAGAGAGATGCTGATGGTGAACCACAGCGGGGCAGACTGGGCCGTGGGCGCGAAAGCATCACGAATAGCGATGAGCGTAGTCAGGACGCTGCCGATCTCGACTACGAACATCACCGGGTTGCGGATGACCTTGGCGGGCGAGAGCTTGCGCAGGCTTTCCTTGCCGGCTTCCTTGAGAATGCTGCGGTCGAGCAGGGCGATGGCTTGAGCTTGCGGACGCATCAGAACACCTTTCCGGCGGCGGCCACGAAGTGCTCAGCCACCGGTCCTAGCGAAAGTGCGGGGAAGAAGGTCAAGGCACCGACAATCAGGATGACCGAGACCAGAAGTCCCGAGAACAAGAGGCCATGGGTGGGGAAGGTTCCCGGACCGGCGGGTACGGTGCGCTTGCCGCGCATGGAGCCCGCGATGGCCATGACCGGGATCATCATGAAGAAGCGACCGAACAGCATGGTGATGCCGAGCGAGGTGTTCCACCACGGCGTATTCGCGTTGAGCCCGGCAAAGGCGGAGCCGTTGTTCCCTGCCCCGCTGGAATAGGCATACAGAATTTCGGACAGCCCGTGCGGCCCCGCGTTGTTGAGCGACGAGGTGCCATAGCCCGCGACCGAAGCCCACCCCGAGAATCCCAGGATAATGAGCGGAAAGATGAGGATGTAGAGCATGGCCAGCTTCATCTCCCTGGCTTCGATCTTCTTGCCCAGGTACTCGGGCGTGCGCCCAACCATGAGTCCCGCGATGAACACCGACAGCAGCACGAATACCAGCATGCCGAACAGGCCTGCACCCACCCCGCCGAAGACCACCTCGCCGAGCTCGATATTGACGAGCGGGACCAGGCCGCCCAGCGGATTGAAGCTGTCGTGCATGGAATTGACGGCGCCGCACGACGTGCCAGAGGTGATGGTCGCCCACAGAGCCGAATTCGCCACGCCGAAGCGGGCCTCCTTTCCTTCCATGTTCCCCAGCCCGTGGCCGATCGGGAACGCGGACAGCGCTGCGCTCGGATGAGCTTCCGAGGCATAGGCCGTCGTGATACCCGCCATCAACAGGACCGTCATGGCCGCGAGCAGCACCCAGCCCTGCTTCTGGTTCCCGGCCATACGACCGAAGGTGTAGGTCAGCGCCGCCGGGATACAGAGGAGCAGAACCATTTCGATGAAATTGGTGAACGGTGTTGGATTCTCGAAGGGGTGCGCGCTGTTGGCGTTGAAGAAGCCGCCGCCGTTCGTGCCCAACTCCTTGATCACTTCCTGCGACGCGACGGGGCCGAGCGGAATCACCTGAGTCGCGCCTTCCAGGGTCTTGATGTGCAGATAGGGGGCGAAGTTTTGCACCACACCCTGGGACACCAAGATCAACGTGAAGATCACGCTGATGGGCAGAAGCACGTAGACGATGGAGCGAATCAGATCCGCCCAGAAATTGCCCAGCCCATGTTCGTCCTTCTCACTCGCCTTGCGGGTCAGCCCGCGTGCCAAAGCCAAAGCCACACCGAGCCCCGCGGCGGCCGAGGTGAAGTTGTGCCAGGCCAGGCCCGCCATCTGGGTCAGGTAGCTCATCGTCGATTCGCCCGAATAGGCCTGCCAGTTGGTGTTGGTGGTGAAGCTGACCGCCGTGTTGAAGGCCAGATGTTCCGCCGGTGGGGCGAGCTTTTCGGGGTTCAGCGGCAGCACATGCTGCAGGCGCTGCATGAAGTACGTCACCAGCACGCCGAGCACGCTGAACATGAGCAGCGCGGCCGTGTATTCCTTCCAGCTCTGCGCCGCCGGCTGCTCGAGTCCACACAGGCGAAGAAGGAAGCGCTCGACCCTGCCGAGGGTGCGTGCGAAGGGCCGCTCTTCCCCCTCGAAGACGCGGTAAAGATAGAGCCCGAGCGGCTTGGTGAGCGCGAGGATCACGAGCAGGAAGAATGCAATTTGTAGCCATCCATTCGCGGTCATGGGACTCCTTAGAAACGCTCCGGTTTGACGAGCGCGTAGACCAGGTACACGGCAAGAGCGACTGCAAGCAGGCCGCCCAGCGCATAATCGAGACTCATGATGTTCTCCTAGCCGAAACGTCAAAGCTTCTCGCAGGCCTTGGCGTAGAGCCAAGCGCCGGCGAAGAAACCGATGGTGATGAGGGTGAAGAGCAAATCTTTCATGGTGTTCACCTGCCCATGCAGCATGGCCTGTGCCAAAGCCATCCGCGCCGCCCTCGCGAACGATCGCGGCCCTGCCGGCGCGCCACGGGTTGCAAAGAGAAACACGTGCGAGGCCGAAGGTTGTAAAATGCATTTCTCTTGCCCCGTCAAACGCGACCCGACAAGCGCCACCCCATTTTGGGGCGGAATTTCATGGCGACGCCCTACCCTTGACACCTACGGTTTGGCGTAATGCTTGCTTCGCCCAGGGTGAAGACCTGAAGATCGCAAACCACGCCGCATCATGACCACCCCCAACATGCGCCCGCGCGCCGAGGATTTCCTCGAGCTGGTTCAAAAGAGCAAGCGCGGCCGGCTCAAGCTCTACATCGGCTTCGCCGCCGGGGTGGGCAAGACCTACCGCATGCTCGAAGAGGCGCACGCCCTCAAGAAGCGCGGCGTGGACGTGGTCATCGGATTCATTGAAACCCACGGCCGCGCGGAGACCGCGGTGCTGGTCGACGGGTTGGAAAGCGTGCCCTTGCGCCAGGTGGAATACCGCGGGGTCGTCGTTCAGGAGATGAGCCTGAACGAGATCCTCAAGCGCAAGCCGGAGGTCGCCCTGGTCGACGAGCTTGCGCACACCAATCCGCCCGACAGCCGCAACAAGCGCCGCTATCTCGACGTGCTCGAGCTCATCGATGCCGGCATCAACGTCATCGGTGCCTTCAACGTCCAGCACCTGGAGAGTCTCAACGACCTGGTCGAGCGGGTCACCGGCGTGGTGGTGCGCGAAACCATCCCCGACAGTTTCCTCAAGCAGGCCGATCAGGTGGTCAACCTCGATCTCACGGTCGAAGATCTGCAAGAACGCTTGCGCGCGGGCAAGATCTACCCGACCGATCGTATCCCCTGGGCGCTGGAACACTTCTTCAAGGAGCAGAACCTGGCCCATCTGCGCGAGCTGGCCCTGCGCGAAGTGGCCGAAAGCATCGAACGCTCCGCGGCCGTGATCCGGCCCGTGGCGGGCGACGCCAGCGGGGGCCACGCCTCTGCCACGCGCAGTCGGGTCATGGTGTGCGTGTCCTCGGGATCTCCGCGAACGCCCATGCTGGTGCGCCGGGGCTCGCGCATGGCGGGTCGATTCAACACCGACTGGTTCGTCGTCTTCGTCGAGACGCCAGGCGAATCGCCCGATCACATCGACGCCGAGCTGCAACGCCATCTGTTCGCCAACATCGACAAGGCCAAGGAGCTGGGTGCCGAGCCTGTCCGTGTCAAGAGCAAGGATCCGGTGGAGGCCATCATCGACTTCGCCCGTTCCCACAACGTCGGGCACATCATCGTCGGCCGCTCGCAACAGGCGTGGTGGAAGCAGCTGCTCGGACGTTCGATTCCGCTGCGTCTGGTTCGCGAAGCCTCTCAGTTCGACATCCACATCGTCTCGCTGGAAGACGAGGTGACCGCATGACCTTTCGAAGTAAGCTCATGCTGACCATGGCCCCGCTGCTCGTGGCCCTGGCCTCGGTGGGCGTGGTCTCGGGCATGGTGGCCTCCTTGCTGGCCCGGCAACCCGGGCACATTTGGAAGGACAACTACCGCAGCGTGCTAGCAGCCCAGCGCATGAAGGAGAGCGTCGAGCGCATCCACGACTCCGCCATCCACGAGCTCTTGGGGGAACCCCGAGCGCCGCGCCCGCAACCGGGCGACCTGGAGATGTTCGAGCGCGAGCTCACCGTCGAGGCGCAGAACATCACCGAGCCAGGGGAAACCGATGCCGTTGCCAAACTGCAAGAGCGTTGGAACGACTTCAAGCGTGCGCTGGTTCAGTTTCACGCCGCACCCGACCCGGACGTCAAACGCGCGCTCTGCTTCGCTTCCCTCGATCCGGCGTTTGCCAAGGTCAAACAGGCGGCCGACGAGATTCTGAACATCAATCAAGATGCCGTGGTTCGCAAAGGCCAGCGCACCGAACAGCGCGCGGCCCGCTTCGAACGAATTCTCACCATGGCGGTGCTTCTGGCCTCGATCCTGGGCCTCCTGGCCTCGGTCAGCCTGACCGCCCGCCTTCTACGGCCGCTCGGCGTCGTGTCGGCGGCCGTACGGCGCTTCGGCCAGGGCGACCTGCAAGCGCGCGCCCGCGTGCAGGGCGAGGACGACATCGCCCAGCTCGCTCAGGAGTTCAACACCATGGCCGATCACCTCGAGCGCTACCGCAGAAGCTCTCTCGGCGAGCTGCTGCAGGCGCAGCAGGCGTCCCAGGCCGCCATCGACAGCCTGCCCGACCCGGTGCTGATGCTGGACGCGGCCGGCAACGTGCAAGGCACGAACGAGGCCGCCCGCACCGTCCTGAGCATCGATCCCGAGGAACGCGGGAGCTCTTCGTTCGAGAATGTCGATCCCGGCGTGCGATCGTTGCTCGACCGACTGCGCGCCCATGTCCTGGGCGGGCGCGGCGCTTACAACCCCAAGGGCTTCGAAGAGGCCTTGCGTGTCCCGGCCCCGGACAACGAGCGGATCTACCTGCCACGCGCAACGCCCATCTACGCCGAGAACGGCAGCGTCGCCGGTACTTCCGTCGTGCTCCAGGACATCACCCGACTCTTCCGCTTCGACGAGCTGAAGAACAACCTGGTGGCCACCGTGGCCCATGAGTTCCGCACCCCCCTCACCTCGTTGCGCATGGCCATTCATCTTTGTACGGAAGAAGCGGTCGGACCGCTGACCGCCAAACAAGCGGACTTGCTGTTCGCGGCGCGCGACGATTGCGAGCGATTGCAGACCATCGTCGACGACTTGCTCAACCTCTCGCGTCTGGAGTCGGGCGGCATCGACCTGCACAAGCGCCGGGTCGAACCGCAGTCCCTCGTGGATCTGGCCATCGACGTTCACAGCCTAGCGGCAAAGGGGCAGCAGATCACCCTGCGTTCCGAGGTCCTTCCCGGCCTGGCCGAGGCCTTCGCCGATCCGGATCGCCTGCAACTGGTCTTCACCAATCTCATCAGCAATGCCCTTCGCTACGCGCCGGCCGGTAGCGAAATCGTGGTGCGCGCCCTGGCCGAGGCCGCCCCGGAAGGCCCCGTCCCCGAACCCGCCAACAGCGAGAGCCAGCTCCGCTTTGAAGTTTCCGACCAAGGCCCCGGCATTCCCGTCGAGCACCAGGACGCCCTCTTCGAAAAGTTCTTCCACGTCCCCGGCCGCCCCGCCGGCGGCGCCGGCCTCGGTCTCTTCATCGCGCGCGGAATCGTGCAAGCCCACGGCGGCCGCATCGGCGTGCACAGCGAGCCCGGCCACGGCGCCACCTTCTGGTTCACCATCCCCGCGGCGCCCGATCGACCGGCGTAGATAGTCGAAGGCCCTCTCGGTCGCTAAAACGCAGCGCCCGCGCGCGGACGGAATCCTGCTTACGAAGCAGCCACGAGGCCCCAAGGCGCCCAGCGCGACCGCCAACCACGCGAAATCGAGGGAATTCGGTAGTTTTGTCCGGACAACAGGTACAAACTGCCAGAGGGAAGGGAGCAGTCTCATGTGGATCAGAGTGGGTTCGTTTGCAGTCAAGCCGGGCGGAGTCGATCGCCTGAAGAAGACATACAACGAGTTGGCCGTTCCCAAGGTGCGAGCCTGCCCTGGAAACGTAGCGTGTCTTTTGTTGGTTCCCGAGGTTGACGGCGACCCGTTCATGGCTGTGACCATTTGGGAAACGCGCGCTGCCGCTGAGGCGTATGAATCAGGTGGCTCGGCTCTTGAGGTTGTGTCCCTTGTCCGGGAATTCTTCGCGGGACCACCCAAGCTCGTCTCCTACCAATCCGACAGCACGTCAGGAATGGGGAGGGTTGCCGGATAACATGCCGTTGCAGCTGTCAGTCGGCCGCGGACGGCCGCCCGCAGCTGAACGGCAAAGCGTTCGCCGCGCGAACGATCCTGCAAGTTGCTTGACTCACTATGGGTTGTATCCCATACTTGTGAATGCGATGCCAACGGTGTTCGATGGCGACTTTGAATGGGACTCGGCCAAGGCTGCGTCGAATCTTGCGAAGCACGGCGTGTCGTTCCCCGAAGCCGCGACGGTTTTGCCGATCCGTACGCGGTCTATCTTGATGATGGGTCAGGAATCGGCCGGCTGGTGGTCATCGGGACATCGCTACGCGAACGCTTGCTGTACGTCGTTCACGTCGAACGCGGGGCACGTGACCGGATCATCAGTGCCCGTCCGACGACCGGAGGCGAACGAGAAGTTTATGAAACTGGAGGAGAGACATGAGCCACGCAACCAAGCGGAAGATTGAGCTGGATGAGGACCCTATACGGGTTCTCGGTCGAGGCTTGCGCGCCCAACGGGGGGTTCATCTGACACTGCGAACTCTCCGCGAAGCAGCGGGAAAGACGCAGGTTGATGTTACCGACGTCGCTCAGATGGACCAGGCCGACGTCTCCCGGCTTGAGGGTCGGGAACGTTTCGACGATTGCCAGATTTCCACTCTGCAGCGATATCTTTCTGCCATCGGAGGACGGCTAGAAATTGTCGCGGCCTTTGGCGACAAGAAGATCATTGTCACGGGCGTGCACCCGGGTTTGTCGGCGGCTAACAAGCCTTTGAAGCGGATGGTCGGCCGCAGAAGGCCGCCCACCGCTTAACGGCAAGCCGTTAGGCGCTCACATGGGACATCATCTTTTCACGAACGGATCGTCTGTTCTCGCGATGCGAGATGGGGATGTCGAACTCGTGAGGCACTTTCTAATCCTGGGTGCGATGGATCTGGGGCTACGGGCACTGGCCCAAAGCATACGGCAATGGGAATGGCAGGGACCGGGCGTTTGGATTGGAGTCGAACCAGAAGTACTCGCCGAGCATCCAGCCCTTTTCGAGGCGGCGATCCGCGCGGTGGAGAGACTTGGTGACGCGGTTGACGTTCGATACCTAAGAGCGGAACTCCAACGATTCGGCATGGAGTGGCAGGTTCCCCAGAAGGTCTCTCGGATCATCGAGGAACTCAACGGACTCAAGAAGCACGTCCTTTCAGGTGGCGCCTAACATCCCGTTGCAGCTGTCAATCCCACCGCCGGAAGATCGGTGTAGAATCGACAGGCCGACTCGGCGGCGGGCTGCAGCTTAACGGCAAGCCGTTGGGCAGACCCGCTCCGTCAGCGATAGACCTCTTTGCGGTTCCCGACCTTCACGATGGTGATCGTTCTGGCATCGTCGTCGATTTCGTAGAGGATCCGGTAGTTACCCTGTCGTACGCGGCATTTCTCGTCGCCGGTCAGCTTCTCGCAGCCATGCGGCCGCGGCTCGTCCGCAAGAGCCTGGAGCTTTGCGACGACGCGTTGGCAGTCCGCCTTCGGGAGCCCGGCGACCTCCTTGGCGGCGGACCTCTTGACTTCGATCCTACAGCTTGCCACGACGCTTCAGGTCCCGAACCAGCGTCTCGAAGGGCATCGAGGGAGAAGGAGGTGGTCCTGCTCGCGCGCACGCCCAAGAGCACGTGCGCCCAGTCCGCCGAGAGACTGGCGGTCGCCGTGGGCCGGATGGACGTGTCGCCCACGCCGAGCGAGAGATAGCCATTGGGGGGAGACGGATCGGCCTCGGTGGCAGCCGGTGTCGAAAAGTCATCACCCGCCACCGCGCCGCTTGCGCACACCGCGACGAGAAATACGAAAAGATGGCCCACGGCCAAGCGAATCTTGCGGTTGGTGAACACGGGCCAGCAGCCGATCGACCTCATGTCTCCCGCTTTTGCAGGGAGCGTGCCAGGCGCGGCGATCTACCAGCCGATCGCAACCAGCATGTATTGCGGGTTGGCGTGCGACATGTAGCTCGAATAACTGCCGACATCGTCGTAGGAGAAGCCATACGCGCGCCCTCCGAGGGCATTGTCGTGCCAGAACCTGGCGTAGTAGTCGGCGGGGGCGGTTTGATAGAAGGTCGAGCTGTCCTTCCAGAGCGTCTTGTCGAGCAGCTTGCCGCTCGGGTCGAAGGTTCCGGCGAGGTTGCCGACGTGGCGGAAGATGGCGGCCGAAAGATCCGGATACGATCCCAGCCCGCTGCCGTTCGGGCCGGGTTTGGCGACCGTCAGGCCGTTGGCCGCCCACAAGGAATCGACGAAGGAATCGTAGTAATTGGCATACGCACCGCCGGTCTTGAATCCGTCCGCGCCGGGTTCGACGATGCGATAGGGAGCGTGGGGGGCTTGCGCGAGCGGCTTGAACGCATCGGGAACGGCGTCGATGAAACGCTGGAAGGTCGCCGCGCGATCTTCCGAGAAGGTTGCGTAGTCTTCGCCGACGGCGTCGTCGAACCCGTCGGCGCAATGCAGGCGCATGGCGATCTTGATGCCGAAGGCATCGACCCGCGTGGTGTTGCCGTTGTATTGGGTCGGGCCGATGGTGTGCTCGATGAAGTCGAAGTACTGGCTCTTGCTCGGGTCGCTGGCGCAGGTCGCATCGCTCTTGGCGCACAAGTAGAAGTACATCCGACCCGAGGAATTGGCGGGCATGTCGTAGCTCGCCTGCTCGGCAATGGAATGGAGCTCGGAAATCGAACCGCTCTTGAAGCTCCAGTAGACCTCGCTGTCGGCGTACTTGCCGTTGGTGCGGTTGAGAAAGACGAACATCATCACGTTCTTGGCGGTCGGTATCGAGCCTGCGTCCCAGAATCCCGGCGGCGGCGCGGTCCCGCCCGCGCCGGCGGTGGCGCCGGCTCCGCCGCCGCTGCCCACCACGCCGCCCGTGCCGAGCTTGCCGCCGGTGCCTGGCCCGCCACCAGAACCCGCTTCGCCGCCGGTACCTGGCGAACCGCCGGAGCTTTGCAAGAGGTCGGGGCCGAGATCGCCAGACATGGCGCCGTCATGCACGGCGCTGCTCTTGCCGCCGCCCGAACCGCATGCCGTGGCGAGCCCGAGCAGCACCCGGAACAGCCCTCGCGCGTGGACTTTCATCATGAACGGCCTCCTCACATCTGCGAAGCAACGCCCTGATTTGCCTGCCATGCCGCCACGACCGAGGCGGCGATTGCCGGGCCAAAGTCGAAGGCGCTCGCGTCCAGCCGCCGCAGCGAAATGCTGCCGACCACGCCGTCGAAGATCACGACGAAGGTGGCACTGGCAAGGGCCGGGCGCTGGAACGTGGAGCCGTTCCCGTTGCGCACCGACTTGAACGAATAGATGGTCGACGTGGCCGCCATGGGGTCGTCGGACGAAAGCACCTCGGCGACATCGAGCTCGCCGCAGCCACCGGCACCGCCCATGCCACGGCAGTTGCACCCGTACTGGGCCGTTCGCACCACCTGGGCCGGCAGGATCCAATAAGCCGGCGTAACCGTGCCGACCGGCATGCGCATCTTGACCGCGAAGAGCTTGCTGCCGTCGGCGGAGCCCTTGAATCCATGTAAGCCCACATCTCGGTAGAAGCCGCACTCGCTGCCGTCGCCGGTGCCCTGGCACAGGCTGGCGCTCATCACATTGACGCCGATGCCGTCGGCCAGCGAGCCGGCAAACTGGGTTGGTGATGGCGCGGCCGCGGTGCCGTCCGCCGAGGCGTAGGACTGGCTGTTGCCGCCGCACACCGTCCACCCCCCGCTGACACTGCCGCCACCGAGGTTGTTCATGAAGACCAGGTTGTCGGACGCGCAGCGATTCCAATACGAGACGCGCGCGTACCCGCTGCCGTCAGGCGCGTAGACAGCGATGTCGTAGAGCTCGATGGGACCCGAGAAGACCATGGTCATCTCCTCGTCGAAGGGAACCAAGGGCCCGGACACGGACTTGCTCGCCTTGACGCAGGCGTTGGCGTCGCTGCACGGAGGCGGCCAGTTTCCAGGAGCCATGTCGACGACGCGGTCGTAGCTTCCCGTCCCCCCGACGCCGAGGAAGGTGAGCGCGTCCGTGACTTTCCAGTGTGCAGGAGGCGCGTCGGTCCCGAGCGGCGTATTGCCGGTCGCGCTGGCAGGGCAGGAGAGAGGTGCCAGGTCCACGGTCGTCCCGTCGTCGCCATGCCCATCGCTTCCCGTGTCGCTGCGTCCAGCGCGATCCAGGGCGTCGCTGGTCGTGTCGGATCGCCCGGTCAGATCAGCGGGGCCATCGATCGCTTCGGCAGGCGCGCTCACATCCTTCATCCCGACGGCGGTTCCCGAGTCCTCTGCCGTGGCCGGCTCTCGCGCCGTCGAGGAGCACCCGGAGAGCGACGCGAACAACAGCAGGCTGCCGACGACGACGACTTGCGCGATCTCGGCGAATCCAGCACGTACCGGAAAGGCGCGCAGAGGACCTCGGCAGGGTTGCATCCCATCATGGTAACACGACGGAACCGCGCCGCCCCGCTGAGGGGATCGGAGCAAGCGCTTGCGACGCGGCGACGGCCGTGATTCCATTTCCGCGCCGAGACGGTCAAGGGCATACTTTGTCTATGCTTCTCAAGATCGTCCAAGTCGGCGCTCCCGTGCTCCGCAGTGGCACGCAACCGCTCACCCCCGACGAGGTGAAGAGCGTGGAGATCCAGCAACTCATCGCCTGGATGCGCGAGACCATGCGCGAGGCGCCCGGCGTGGGCTTGGCCGCACCGCAGGTCGGCCTACCGCTGCGACTCGCGGTCATCGAGGATATTGCCCAGGTACCTGAAAAGGAGCGCGCGCCGGTCCCCTTTCACGTCCTCGTCAACCCGCAGCTCACGCTCGGACCGGGGCTCGTCGAGCACTACGAGGGCTGCCTCAGCATCGATGGCTTCCAGGCCCTGGTGCCCCGGGCCGAGGCGGTGACCGTCGACGCCCTCGATCACCATGGAGCGCCCGTGAAGATCGAAGCCAGCGGCTGGTACGCGCGCATTCTGCAGCACGAGATCGACCACCTGGACGGGACCCTCTACATCGACCGCATGAAGCCCAGGACCTTCACCACCACCCGCAACTTGACCCAGCTCCTTGCCGCCTCCGGCGACGAGTGAGACACAGCCTTAGTCTTTGCGTCGCAAGACCGCGGCGAAGAAGCCGTCGGTGTCGTGCACGTGCGGGAGCAGGCGCAGGAAGGTCTCGTCGCCCAGTTCCGTTGCGCGCGCCTTGCCCCAGATCTCCTTGATGGGCATGACCACGAAATCCGATCGCTCGCGCAGAAAGCGCTCGACCACGGCGTCGTTCTCTTCGCGCAGCACCGAGCAGGTGGCATAGATCAAGCGACCACCGACGGCCACCAAGGGCGCGTAGGCAATCAGCAGGGCAAGCTGATCCGCGGGATAGGCATCCACGGCCTTGGGCGTGAGCCGCCAGCGCGCCTCGGGGTTTCTGCGCAGGGTTCCCAGGCCCGAGCAGGGCGCGTCGACCAGCACCCGATCCCAGGCGCCCAGCTTGGCCTCGGCCGGCAACGCGGGGCCGCCGACCTCGCGCGCGGCCAGGTTGGAGATCCCGGCGCGCCGTGCCCGCCGCCGCAGCTCTTCCAGCTTCTTGCCGCTGGTGTCGAGGGCCAGGATGCGGCCCTGGTTGGCGAGCATAGCCGCCAGCGCCAAGGTCTTGCCCCCTGCCCCTGCGCAGGCGTCGACCACGCGGCTGCGCGGCGGCGGCGCCACGGCCTCGGCCACGAGCTGACTTCCTTCGTCCATGACCTCGAAAAGGCCCTCGCGAAACGCGGTCAGGCCGAAGGCGTTCACGCGGGTCTCGAGGCAAAGCCCGACCGGGGACAGCCGCGTCGGCTGCGCCACGATCCTTTCCTCGGCCAGGCGGACGACGAGCTCGTCACGCGTTGCCTTCACGGTATTGGCGCGCACGCACATCGGCGCCCGCGTGTTCATCGCCGTGGCCAGCGTGGTTGCCCCAGTTTCACCATGGCTATCGATGAAGCGTTGAAACAGCCAGGTGGGGAACGACACGCGTATGGCCTCGCGATCCACGCCTTCGCGGCCCGCCAGGCCGGCGTTCTCGGCAGTGGCCTTGTCCAAGTTCAACTCGCGGCCCGCCAGTCTGCGCACGTCGGCTTGGACCGCCTCGGCCGGAATGCCGTTGCGCAGCTCGTACACCAGCAGCTTCAACTCCTGCCGCGCCATTTCCGAGATCGCCTCGCGCCGCCCGCGCGACGACGACAGCATTTCCTCGACGATGGCCTCGAGCAGCCGCTCCCAGCGCAGAAGGCCATAGACGGCTTCGGCCACCATGCGCCGGTCGCTGCTGGCCAGATCGCGTCGTTCGCGAAAGGCACGGGCCAGAATGTCCGTGGCGAAGCCCCACTCGGCGCGCGCCTCGGCCACGATTTCCAGGGTCAACGCGTGCGCTCGTGGCGAAAGGCGGCGCGCGATTTCAGACTGCTCTTGCATGGAGTGGGGATGGTACCGCGCCCCAAACGCTTGCGCCGAATATCGACCCAAGATCCTCCGCGCGTCATTGCCTCCCAACGGCCATAGTACCCATTCCTGGCTTCCTTAGAGCCATCCTCTTCTGCTAGGTTTTTCCGCGCATGCCGTCTGAAGTTGCCCAGGAAGTTTATCGGGTGCTGACGGCTTGCCGATCCGTCGAGCTCGCGGTGGCCGGACTCTACGAGGAGCTGGCCAGCTTGCACACCCATGACGCAGTCGTGGCGCAACTGTGGAAGAAGACCGCGCGCGAGGAGATGAACCACGCGGCGCAGTTCTCGCTGCTCATCGACACCATGTCGGACACGGTTTCCGCCAGCTTGGTCGATGCCTCGGCCCTGGAGCGCGTTCGCCGGGCCGTCGAGACCACCATCGAGGAATACCGGCTGCACCCACCGTCGGTACGCGAGGCGCTGGTGGCCGCCATCGATTTCGAGGAATCGATGCATACCCTGCACGCCGACCAGATCCTGGTCTTCACCCATCCGCAGTGTAAGCAGTTGCTCGCCGCCATGATGGCCGCGGATCGCGGGCATGTCTCCACGCTTCGCGCGATGCTCTCGAAGCTGAACTAGATGTTGTTGCGCTCCAGCACGTCAGGGCATGATGGCGCCGCCATGACCAGCCCATCGACCAACGGGGAGCCTCTTCGCGAGGCTTCCCAAGAGACGCCTGCGTCTCTCAACCGTTCATGGAAGGAGCGAATCTCGACGGTTCTTCTCGCTCTTGCGCTGGTCGCGGCCATCGCGATCTTCCTTGGAGTGGTGCACCAGCACTACCCGATCCAGAACTGGCTGTTCTGGCACTACCTACTGGTTGGCGGTCTGGCCAGCCTGTGGGCGGCCAGTTGCGCTTCGGCGGGATGTTTCATCTCGTCGCGCCTCGTGCGACTTCCCTGCCAGAGCCCGGCCGATCTCGTTCTCGCCTTCCCCGTCGGGGTGCTCGCGTTTCAACTGGCGATCTTTCTTCTCGGGCTGGCGGGAGCCCTGAACGGCGTCGTGTTCGCCTTGCTGCCGCTCGCCTTCTTGCTGTCCGGGCTCGGGCAGTTGCGCCGGGTCGTTCGCGGCTGGCGCGGACTGGTTCGGGCGCAGACCTTCACCGATCTCGCGCTCATCGTGTTTGGTGCGGGCGCCATCGGCCTGCTGTACTTCCAGGTCCTTTCACCGGCCCCGTTCAGTTGGGACGCGCGCTGGTACCACCTGCCCATCGCGCAGCAGTACGCCCTGGAGGGTGCCGTGCGACCCTCGCCCGAGGGCTGGTGGCTGGCGGCGTACCCACACTCGGCAAGCCTGGTCTACACCTGGGCTTTTCTGCTCCCCGGCGGCCTGCTGTTCCAGAAGCTGGAGCTGTGCGCCCACCTCGAGCTGGCGGTCTTTCTCGCCACCATCGCCAGCATCCCGGCCCTGGTTCGAGCCTTGATTCCGGGCGCGTCCGGCCGCAAGACCTGGGTCGCGATTTTTCTATTCCCGGGGATTTTCCTCTATGACGGAAACCTGCACGCGGGCGCCGACCACATGGCGGCGCTGTGGTGCATCCCCCTGGTGCTGGCGTTGGTCCGGGTGTGGACGTCGTGGTCGGTTCGCGACGGCATCCTGTTCGGAGCCTTGGCCGCGGCCGTCGAAATGTCGAAGTATTCGGCTTGGGCCGTGCTCGTGTTCCCGGCCTGTCTCTTCGTCGTCCGGGCCGGGTGGCTGGCCATCCGGTGTCTTCGCGGGCGGCGCCAACCGGTGCTCGGAACCGTGCTCGCCTGCGGCGCGACAGCCCTGGCGCTGAGCGCGCCCCACTGGCTGACGAATTGGATCTGGTATGGCGACCCGCTTTATCCGGTGCTTTACCGCTGGCTCCATGTGCATCCCTGGACGGCGGATTCACCCGCGGCCTTGCGCGTGTTCATGTCCTTCCAGGCCCCGCCCAGCCCGGGCTGGCAAGGGGTGAAGGATGCGCTCCTGGCCACCCTCACCTTCTCGTTCAAGCCCAACGATTGGTGGTCGTTCCACCACGACGTTCCGGTCTTCGGCTCGCTCTTCACCTTGACCCTGCTGTGCTTGCCTTTCGTACGCGCGGGCGTTCGGCTGTGGCTGGCCTGCATCGGCGTAATGGTCGCCATCGTGTTCTGGTATCTCACCAACCACCAGGACCGCTACCTGCAAGCCTGGCTGCCCATCATGGCCGCGACCACTGCTGCCGCGCTCATCTTGATCTGGCGTCGCCGCAACCTCGTGGTGCGCGCGCTGGTGGTGGTCCTGGTGGCGGTGCAGATGATCTGGGGCGGCGACGTCCCGTTCCTTCCCACGCACAACATCGCGTACGACTCGCCTCTGCGCATCGATTCCAATTTCCTGGCCTCGGGCTTCCTGCGCACCGAGCATCGTCTGCGGCCCTATGGCGCAATGGGCGAGATCGGCGAGACCCTGCCGAAGGATGCTGTCGTGCTGGTGCACGAGATCCAACTTCAGCTCGGGCTCGGGGTGCGCGTGGTCGACGATCAGTGGCAGAGCCGCTTCAGCTATGCCGCGCTCCGGTCGCCAGCGGCGATCTATGGCCAGCTTGCCAGCCTGGGCGTCACGCACCTGCTTTGGGAAACCGACCACGTCACGGGCTGGAATTCGCTGGCCAGCGATCTGGCGTTCCTGGGCTTCGCCCTCAACTACACCGTGACCCCCGTCTCCATCGGCCAGTACACCATCGCTCGCATGCCAGCCACGCCACCGCCACCCGGGCTGCGCGACCGGGTGGTCATGCTGACCTGCCAAGGGCCATACGCCGAGGGGATCTACTCGCTCGGCAGTCTGGTCATTCCCGATCCCGATAGACCCTGGGCATCGCCGGAATCACCCATCGGAGACCTGTCGCAGGCATTGCAACAAGCTGCGTTCTTGGTGGTGGACACGCGGTGCAATCGCGACCTGCCCGCCGAGGTCGACGGTCTCTTCCATCGCCCCCTCCTGCGCGAGTCGCTCAGGCTCTACGTGCGCAAGCTGCCGACGAGCCCGTAGAGCACCGAACGGGTTGAATTCCTCCTGAATCCAAGGGATTGCCTGGCGCTGCCGAGGCCGCCGTGCAGAGCACGCACAAGCCCTTTTTCACCACAGAGAACACAGAGGGCACAGAGGCCCAGAGAATGAAGGGTTTCCGGATCTCGATCCGAACCCTTCATTTCTCATCCGTCTCAGTGTTCTCTGTGTCCTCTGTGGTTAGAATCCGGAAATTGCTCAGGTTTCAAACCGTTCGGTGCTCTAGGAGGCTGTGTCAAACGGCTCCCGTCGCTTGGCGGGCTGCGGGCCCCGTCCGCTTCGTTGCTCGTCGGTTGAATACGTCCAGTATTCGCCCTCCTCGCGCCTCGCGGCCAGGGCTCCTCGCTCCGCCAGGACTCGGTCCGCCGTTTGACACCAGTCTCCTTGGGGCGAACACGGTTCGCCCCCGGCTTTGGAGCTACGGCATACCGCTCGAAGCGGGACAGGGCTTATTGGGTCGTCGTCACGTTAGCGATCGGGAAATTGGCGCTCCCACTGCCGCCCCCTGTTTCCACGAGAATCTTGGCTTCCATCAGGTTCCCCAGTTTCATGCCCGCGGCGTCCCACGCCTTGAAGTGATCGGAAATGGTAATGACTCCGCACTGGCGAGCCTTCTGCCGAACGCTCCAGAACTGCATCCAACTCGAGGCGTTGCATCTCGATCCGCCGGTACCGTTGGTGGAGTTCGAGAAGAGCTTGTAGCTTTCGCCATCGATGGTAGCAGTTCCCTTTTGGCTTGAGTTATAGGGATTGAATGGCATCGTGTTGAACGAGTCATCGAGGATGTACCATTCGACACACGGGTTCGACGACCACCCATAGATTCCTATGTAGGAGAAGCCGCCGCCGCTTCCCGTCTTCGTGTAGGCGAATTGTGCCGTGATCGTTCCGTACTTGTCATAGGTCTTGCCGTTGTTCCCCCATTCCTGGCCGAGGCGGGCCAGGTAGTCTCCCGAATTGTTCCAATTTGCAGTGAATGCGGGAGTGCTGAAGGTGGTGATGGTTCCCGAGGTTTGATTCGACCAGATCTGCCAGGCGAGGTTGCCCGAACCGCCCTGGCTGTTCGCCTGGTGCGATGTACCGCCGCTCGGCATTGCAGGGATGGCCGTGCAATCGATCGTTACCGTGCTTGTGCCGCCGTCCGAGGTGGCACCGCCGCTGCCAGGCGCGCCGCCACTTCCAGGGCCACCATCCCTGCCAGGAAGGCCACCACTGCCGGCGCCGCCGCCGCTACCAATGGTCCCCCCCTTTCCGGTGCCGCCGCTGCCGGAGCCGGCATCCCTGCCAGCGGAGCCGCCAGAGCCGGTGGTTCCGCCGGTCGCGGTCGTGCCACCAGTGCCGGTGGTTCCCCCTTTTTCGCTGGTGCCACCACTACCGGTGGTCCCGCCCATGGTGGTCGTGCCACCGGTCGAGGTCGTGCCGCCGGTGGCGGACGTACCGCCCGTACCAGTTGTCCCGCCTTTGGAAGTGGAGCCGCCATTGCCCGTGGTTCCACCTGAAGTGGTAGTTCCGCCTGAAGAGCTGCCACCCTCGCCCGCGGCGACTCCCCCTCCACTGGAGCAGCCAGTTGCGAGCAAGATGGCCAGCGCTGGCGCAAGAACAGAAGTCAACGGCGAAAAGCCGCGAGGAACGGACGACGATGTCATGGGTACTCCTTTGCTCATCAGGTGCGAAACGACGAGGAACTTACTGGTCCATATTTTTCTGTGTAATGATCCAGGCGCTGTCCGTGCACAGTTTGCACGATGCCCCGTAGAACCACGACCGGAGCGAATCATCGCCCATGAGGTGGACGCGCATCCAGGCCGTGATTGCGGTCTCGACGGGGCTTGGCTTGTTGCCGGTAAAGCTCATCCAAGAGCCATGATCGGCGGTCACGTACTCCGCAAACATGGCCGGTAGGGTGGTCACCGCGGTGAGGGCGTTCTGTGCACCGCTGCACCCCACGAGCGTGTCTTGTCCACCGCAAAAGAACATGGCCGGTCCATGCAGGTTCTTCTCGGTCATCGCTCCGCAAATCGGCACACTGGTCGTGATGTGGCTGTCGGTAGCCGCCTGGCTGGTGGCCATGGCACCCTGCGAGTGACCGGTCGCACCGATGTGGGTCGTGTCGATGCGGTGGTACAGCTCGCTCGTCGGGTCATCGTTCTGCTGCAACACCCATGTCACGCCCACGATCATCGGTGCCGGATTCCCTTGGGCGACGTTCGGGCTGTTCGATCCAATCACGACGAACCCATGCGAGGCCAGGTTATTGAGAAGGACCTTGTACATGCTCGGGGTAGCGCCCGTTCCATTGCCCCAGGTGATCAGCGGATGGCAGAGCCCCCCCTGCGCCAGGTCCTTGGGCCGGAAGAGGGTGAACTGCGGTGGGGCGCCACCGTCGACACCCGCGCCCGCGACCGGACCGACGTTGTTTTCGGTGACCGTCGGGAACGGCCCGGCGGCCGAAGGATCGGCTGTCGGCCACGTCCCGACCGTGCAGTCTCCGCCCGACGCACCGCCTTGGCTGATTTCTGCAGCGTCGACCTTCGCGCCGCCGGCTCCTGTGCCACCGCTTCCGGCACCTCCAGTCCCCGCGCTCGCGCCGCCCTTCCCGCTGCTCGCCCCGCCGGCTGCGCTGCCACCGGTTTGGCTAGACGCCCCGCCCTTTCCCTGCGTACCACCCGTGGCGCGTGAACCTCCCGAGGCGGAGGAGCCACCCCCGCCAGCAGTCGTACCACCCGTGGCGCGTGAACCTCCCGAGGCGGAGGAGCCACCCCCGCCGCCATTGTCGCCTGCGCCACCCACACCGGTGGTCCCGTCCGAGGTAGATCCGCCCATGCCAGGGGCACCGCCTGAACCACCGCCGCCTGAGAGCGAGTTGCTGCACCCCCAAAGGCCTGCGGCTAGCATCATAACCGGCAACAGGGTCCTTGTCGCTTGCCGCGTTGTCATCGGTTCGCTCCTCCTGCTCGGTACAGCTGCACATAGAGCAGTCGCACGACGCGCGAGAATTGGTCCATGAAATTGCCCTCCACCTGTGGCCAACAGATCCCGACAACCACGGGCGCTCAATACTGATTTCGAGATCTTCGGATCCGGCGTGTGGTCTCCATTGAGTAGGTAATAGTAGTCAATTGCATACACTTGCTCATTGGCGAAAGAAAACACCCTACTGGGTAGGGGGACGAGGCGTCGAATTCCGTCTCGTTGTTCGCAAAAAAAGGAAGGATGTTCCTGTGGCGCCGTGCGCCAGCGGCCTGCTGGCAGCGCCTTGGGCGACCAAGAAGCATGGGAAACGCGGCCAGGCCGCGCGCTACGTCTTGACCTTTTCGCGCCAGAATTCGCCCACGCCACCCTGGGTCGCGATCGATTGGTCGCCGCGCGAGAGCAGCGCCTCTTTGTCCAAGATGGCGTCGGCCCGGCGAATGGTCGGCCAGGCGTGCACCTTGGTGTCCATGCGAATGGCGTCGCACGGGCAAGCCTCGACGCATAGGCCGCACACCACGCAGCGAAGCTCGTCGATCTCGAAGATGCGCGGGCGCTTCTCGATGCCACCGTCGGGGGATTCCTCGGGCACGATGGTGATGCAATGGGCGGGGCACACCGTCGGGCACATCATGCAAGCCACGCAGCGGACTTGCCCGTCTTCGCGCTTCATCAAGCGGTGCAGGCCGCGGTTGCGTGCGGGATAGGCCTTCTTCTCCTCGGGGTAGGACAGCGTCGCGATGTCGGTCTTCGCGCGCAGGCCGAGGATGTTGCCCACCCAGTTCTTCATGAGGTGGCGGAAGGTGACCCACAGCCCCTCCAGGATGGCGATGAGATAGGTCTTGCGCCGGATTCCGGCGGGCCGCTCGACTATTTTGACCGTGGTTGCCATGCTCCTCGCTTCTACCTGCGCCAGAGGATCCATCCCGCGGCCAGAACCACGTTGGCGATGGAGATGGGCAGCAGGCGCTGCCAACCCAGGCGCAAGAGCTGATCGGCGCGTAAGCGCGGCAGCGACCAACGAATCAGCAATTGGAAGGCGCAGAACAAGAACACCTTCAAGGACCACACGAGAACGCTGACCAGCACGAACAGCGCATTGGGAAGGGCGGCGGTCAGCACGGCGGCACCCGGGAAGCGCCAGCCACCGAAGAACACGGTCACCATGAGCGCGCTGCTGGTGATGACTTCGACGAACTCCCCCAGATAGAACATGCCGAAACGCATACCCGAGTACTCGACGAAATAGCCGACGATCTCCGATTCGCCCTCGGGAATGTCGAACGGCGTGCGCTTGCTCTCGGCGATGGCCGAGGCAAGGAAGAGAACGAAGGCGATAGCCTGTGGAACGCCGACGATGCCCCACTGCCAGGGCCAATCGCCCTGGGCGTTCACCATGGCACCCGGCTCCAGCGTACCGTAGACGAGAAACATGGCCATCACCGCCATGCCCATGGTGATCTCGTAGGACATCATCTGCGACGAAGCGCGCATGCCGCCCATCAGTGCCCATTTGTTGTGCGAGGCCCAGCCGGCCAGCGCGGCGCCATAGATGGCCAGCGAGGCGATGGCGAAGTAGAACAACAGACCAACATCGAGGCGAACGGCCTGCAATTCGATGGGTGCCACGCACGTGCCCGGCGCCACGATCTCGGTCATGTGGCCGTAGCACAGGGGCGCGCCGAAAGGAATGATGGCGCTGGCGATGAGCACCGGCGCCACGGACAGAATAGGTGCCAGCGCGAAGAGGAACTTGTTCGACTCGGGCGGAACGAAGTCCTCTTTGAAGATCATCTTCAGGGCATCGGCCACGAAGTGCGGAATGCCCCACAAGGTGAAGGGTCCGATGTTGGCGCGGTTGGGGCCCACGCGATCTTGCATCATGGCCGACTGCCGGCGCTCCATCCAGGTCAGGATCCCGGCCAGGGGCATGGTGAAGAGTAGAATGAAGAACACGCTTTTGGCCAAAGCCGCCACGGCTCTGAAACCCGCCGAGTCGTAGGGCAGGATATGCGCGAAGAAATTGTAGATACTGTCCGACATTTTCGTCCTCGCCTAGCCTCTCGATTCGCCGAAGCGCAGTTGAACGGGCGGGCACGGCGACCCGAAGGTCGCGCCCTTCATGAAGGCATGGCGATTCGCGGCCTCGGAGAAGACCTCGCCGGCAGACGTGTAGGCCAGATGGATGCCCAGCATGCTACCGAGAAGGGCCAGCACGCGCCAGCCCGGGACCACCTCGCCGGTGCACGGGAGCGCGGCGTGAATGCGCTGAACCCGGCCATCCTTGTTGGTGAACGAACCGTCCACCTCGGCCCAGGTCGCGATGGGCAGCACCACGCTGGCGGCGTCGACCAGGGGGCCCTTGTGCGAAGCCAAGACGATCAGTGCGACAGGCGTGGTGGGGGGAACGATCAGGGCCTCGTTCCCCAGCACAAGCACCGTGGTCAGCGCGCCCGTCGCCAGATCCAAGGTCAGATCTTTGAGCGTCCGGATGGGCGGCGGCACCATTCGTTCAAGTCCCGTGGTGTTGGGATTCTTGTCCGCGCTCACCAAGATGGTGTCGGACCCACCGATGGGGCGCCCACCGCCGTACACGCGATCGATCTTCAGGCCATCGAGGGCCAGGCGCAGCAGCGCGTGGAGGTCCTCGTTGGTGGCCTGGGACGAAAACACGACGCCGACGCTGCCGGGGGAGCGCACGATGTCGTTACCAAGCAAACCCGCGGCTTCGGCCAGCGCCGCATCGAACGTCACCCTGCGGCCCCCCGCCGACGGAAGCAATACGCGATGGTCGTGCACGGCCTTGTACTCGAAGCGCCCCTCATCGCACATCCAGTGCTTGTTCACCGCGGGATTCTCGCGCGGCACCAGGCGACGGATCTTGTTTTGTGAAGCGTGGATTTCGATATTGCAGCCCGTGGCGCACCCCGGACACACGGACGGGGTCGAGAACAACTCCCACGCGCGGCGCGAGAAGCGAAAATCCTTGGCCGTGAGCGCGCCCACCGGACAGACGTCCACGGTGTTGAGCGAGTACGGATTGTCCAGTCGGTGCCCGGGCGCGGTGGTGAGGATCTGGTGGCTGCCTCGGAAGGCCATGGTCAGATCCGACGATTTGGCGACTTCGTCGCACACGCGGATGCAGCGGGTGCACAGGATGCAGCGTTCCTGATCGAGGATGATGTGCTTGCCGACATCGACGACCTTGGCCTTGCGCACCTTGTCGCCCTCGTTGCGCGCAAGCATGCCGTCCCAGTCGAAGTAGTGGCGCTGCAGGCTGCACTCGCCGGCCTTGTCGCAGATGGGACAGTCGATGGGGTGGTTGAGCAGCGTGAACTCGAGCATCTGCCGCCGGATGTCCAGCACCTTGGGCGAATTGGTCGTCACCTCCATCTTGTCGGCGACCGTGGTGTAACAGGACGGCACCGGCTTGGGCGCGCCCTTGATATCCACCAGGCACTGGCGGCACACCGCGGGCGACGACAGCCCGGGGTGGTAGCAGAAGAAGGGGATCTTGGCCCCCACCGACTGGCAGGCCTCGAGAAGGTTGGTGCCCTTCGGGAACTTGTGTTCCTTGCCGTCGATGAGAACGGTTACGGTTTCGGCTGGTGGGGAAGTTTCAGCTGCCATCTATCTGTCACACTCGCCGCCGATCATGTTGATCATGCCGAAGGTCGGCACCACGTCGGCGATGAAGAGTCCGGGAAGAACCTTGTTCAAAACGGCCAGGTTGGCGAAACAAGGCGGACGAACGCGGCACTTCCACGGCCGTCCTTCGCCATTCGAGACGATGTAGAAGCCCAGCTCGCCGTTGCCCCCCTCGGTGAACGAGTAGATCTCGCCGGGCGGAACGTGCAGGCCATCCATGATCAGCTTGAAATGGGCGATCATGGCTTCGATGGTGTTGTACGTTTCCCGTTTCGTGGGCAAGGCCACGCGCGCATCGTCGATGATGAACGGCCCGCCTGGAATCTTGGCCAGCGCTTGCTCCAGGATGCGCATGGACTGAAAGATTTCCGCCAGACGGCAGGCATAGCGGTCGAAGTTGTCTCCGGTGGAGCCGACCGGCACGTCGAAATCGAGGCGGTCGTAGACCAGGTACGGGTGATCCTTGCGCACGTCGTAGGCTACCCCCGTCGAGCGGGCGACGGGCCCCGTCAACCCCCACGCCGCGACGTCTTCCTTGGCGATCACCCCCACACCGTCCATGCGGTCGCGGAAGATCTTGTTCCGGGTAAGTAGCTTGTCCACGTCGGAAAGCGCCGTCCGCGTTTTGGCGAGGACATCGCGCAGCTTGGCCGGCCAGCCCGATGGCAGATCGGCAACCACGCCGCCGATGCGCACGTAGCTGTGGGTCAGGCGCGCGCCCGAGACTTCTTCCAAAAGCTCCCACAACCACTCGCGCGCCTTGATCAAATAGAAGAAGATCGTGAAGGCGCCCAGCTCCATCGCGCTGGCGCCCAGGCAGGTCAGATGGTCGGTGATGCGCGAGATCTCGCCCACGATCACGCGGATGAACTGCGCGCGCTCGGGGATCTTGTCGTCGATGTCGAGCAGCTTCTCCACCGCGATGGCATAGCCCACGTTGTTGAGCATGGGCGACACGTAGTTGAGGCGGTCGGTGTACGGGAAGATCTGCGTCCAGGTGGCGTACTCGGACTCTTTCTCGAAGCAGCGGTGCAAGTAGCCAATCTGGATGTCGGCGGTCTTGATCTTCTCGCCCTCGACCTCGAGCGCGATGCGGATCGTGCCGTGCATGGCCGGGTGCGAGGGCCCCATCATGAGAGGCATCACCTCGGTGGGCAGTTGGTTGTCGATGTCGTCGTCAAAATCCGAGATGTCGGACTCGCCGAACACGATTCGACGCCTTGATTCAAGCTGCAAAGGTGCGTCCGCGGACATGGTTACACGCTCCCCGGAAGACGGCGCATGAGCGGCTGCCGTTTCTCTTTGGGGTAGTCCTTGCGCAAGGGGTACCCCTGGAATTCCGGGTACATCAGGATGCGTCGCAGATCCGGGTGTCCCTCGAAACGCACCCCGTACATATCGAAGGCCTCGCGCTCGAACCAATTGGCGCCGGGCCACAGCGGAACCAGCGTGTCGATGACGGCCAGCTCTTCCGGCACGCCGGCAAGCAGACGCACGCGATGCTTCTTCTCGATGGAATAGAGGTGCAGAACCACGTCGAAGCGCGGCTCACCGGGCATGCGGTCCACGCACGTCAGATCCACGAACATGTTCAGCTGCAGCGCCGGATCGTCACGCAGGAACTCCGCCACCTGCCGCCACGCGGCGGGTGCCACGCGCGCCCACTCGTTACCGTGCTGCGAGCCGGTCTCCAGAATTTCGCCGCCAGTGAAGCGCTCGGCCAGTCTGTCGAGAACGATCTTGGCCATGGTGCTAGACCCCTGCCTTGCCGGTGGCTCTTATCGAAACCAACGGGACATCGAATCCCTTTTCCTGTTTCAGCACGACCTGGCTGTGACCTTCCCCGCGCTGGATCCGCTCTTGGAGCAGGATCAGGGCGTCGAGCGCCTGTTCCGGCCGCGGTGGGCAGCCCGGCACGTAGACGTCGACGGGAATGACCTGATCCGCGCCCGGCATGACGGAGTAGTTCTGGTAGAAGCCGCCGGTGGACGCGCACACGCCGAAGGCGATGACCCACTTGGGCTCGCACATCTGGTCGTAGATGCGACGAAGGATGGGCGCCTGCCGCTCGGTGATGGTACCAACGATGATAAGAAGATCCGCCTGGCGCGGCGAGAAGCGCGGGAACTCGGCGCCGAAGCGGGCCACGTCATACTTGGGGGCCCACAAGGCCATGAACTCCATCCCGCAGCACGCGGTGACGAAGGGATACTGGAAGAGCGAGTACTTGCGCGCCCAGTTGACCGCGTCGGCGAGCTTCGAGCTGTAGAAAGTGAGCGGCATGATGCTAGCCCCAGCCGATGACGCCCTTGCGCCACGCATAGATGAGAGCGACGAGGAGCACGGCCATGAACGCCAAGGCGGCCCCGAACCCGAGGAAGGAAACGCCAGCCGTGCACACGCCCCCGTGTAGCGCGCCGGTGCAGGAAAGCTCGCGGTAGTTCACCGCCCAGGGATAGAAAAACGCCGCCTCGATGTCGAAAACCACGAAGAGGATGGCCAGGGGGTAGAAGCGGACCGGGAAGCGCGCACGGGGATCGCCCACCGGGTCCGAGCCGGCCTCGTAGGTGATGTCCTTGGCCGCGCTTGGCCTGCGTTCGCCTATGAATTTGGCGAGCGCCAGAAACTGCAAAGCGACGCCCAGGCCTACCAAAAATACCAGAGTGACTGCGATGTAATCCGAGCCCATGCTGACTGTCCGTGCGACGGCCTACATACTGTCCGGTCGAGGTCGGAACGTCAAATGAGGAGTTGAGCCCACGGGTTTGACTAACGGCCTCCGGGTTTCTAATCTCTCTTCCGATGCACCCCTCACGAAGACGACGGTGGCTCCTCACGGTGGCCGCGATCGGCGCAGCCTGCTTGGGTCTGGACGCGTACCCGCGGACGCAGGCGGCCCAGGCCGCGGACAAGGGCGGCTCTCAGACGGGGGACGACAACTCGCCCCCTCCGGGCATCGATATCAGCAAGCTCGACGACTTCGAGCGCAAGGTCTTCTTCCGGGTGGTCAACCACGAATCCTCGGCCTGCGGCAAGGGCCAGAGCCTGATTTATTCGCTCAAGCACGACAGCGCCTGCCGGGCCTCGTTCTATGCCGTTCGCTACGTCGCGCACCTGGTCGATTCAGGATTCACGGACTCCGAAATCAGCGAGAAGCTGGAGCAACGCTTCCGCACGCCCCGACATGCGTCCATCGACGTGACGACGGCGCCCTTCAAAGGCAGCCCGTCCGCCCGCGTCACGGTGGTTGAGTTCGTCGACTACGAGTGCCCCCATTGCAAGCACGCCCAGACGCTGATGCGGCAAGTGGTCGAGGAGTATCCCCGGGACGTCAAGATCTACTTCAAGCACTTCCCGCTCAGCTCGCACGCCAACGCCCGGCTGGCCGCCGAGGCCGCCGTCGCCGCGCAGAAGCAGGGCAAGTTCTGGCCCTTTTGCGAGAAGGTCTGGGAGAATTCGGACAACCTGACTCCTGCGGTGCTCGAGAAAGCCGCCAAGGAGGTCGGGTTGGACGTCGCGCGCTGGAGGGCCGATCTCGAGTCGGACGCGGTCAAGAACCGCGTGCAGGCCGACAAATCCGAGGGCAACGACCTTGGGGTGATGGCCACGCCCAGCATCTACATCAACGGGCGCAAGTACGAAGATCCGCTCGAGATCGCCAGCTTTCGCGACTGGATCGACGAAGAGCTGGGCCGCTAGCGGCCACTCGCAAGGCCACATCCGATGGTCGATCGCATCGTCGCCGAGTCCCGATACCTGCGCATGATCGAGCGCGACGGGTGGTCCTTCGTCGAGCGGCCCAATTCCAGGGGCGTGGTGACCATCGTGCCCCTGACCCGCGAACGCCACCTCGTCTTCGTGGAGCAGTTGCGCGCCCCGCTTGGCCGCCGGGCCATCGAGTTTCCGGCCGGCCTGATGGGCGACGAAGCCGGCCACGAAGACGAGGACGCCGTGGTCGCCGCGCGCCGCGAGCTGATCGAGGAGACCGGCTATGCGGCGAAAGACCTGGAGCTCGTGGCCACCACCGCCACCTCGCCCGGCATGGCGAACGAATTCGTGCACTTCGTGCTGGCCTGGAACCTCGATCGCGTCGGCCCCGGCGGGGGCGTCGACAACGAGAACATCGTCGTGCACGAAGTGCCGATGGACGGGGCGCGCGCCTGGCTGGGCGAGCAGGAGCGAAAGGGGCACGCCATCGCCGCCAAGGTGTTCGCCGGCCTTTACTTCATCCACGAGCGCTGGGGATAGCCCTCGGGGCTGGCCCTTTCAAGGTGTGGGCAGTGGCCGAGATCCGCGCCTCTCCCCGTCGAGGAGAGGCCGCCGACGTCCGCGGCGGCGGGTGAGGGGTCCGAGGTCGGCGCGGCTTCTCTTCCCCTCACCGGCCGCGCTTCGCGCGTCGGCCTCTCCCCGCGTGCCGCGGGGCGAGGCGATAGGGCCGCTGCGCGGCCCCCACAAAACAGCGTCCGGGCTCAGGGCCGCCTTCAGGCCGAGGCGCCCCTGTTCAGGGTGTCGGCGGTGGGGTTGGCTGGAAGCCGCGCAGGATCTTCACCGTGCCGTCGGGATTCCGGGCGACCACGGCGATCAGCGATGGACCGGCCTCGCCGTCGAGCACGGCACAAGCAGGCCCGTTCAAGTCGAGTCCGCCGTCGAGAACTTCCCAGTTCATGCGTTGGCCGCGCACGAGCACCAGGGCCTGGGCCTCGTCCACCTTCACCCGCGGCAGGTGCGCCAGGGCCTCGAGCAGGGACAGCGACGGCAGCGGCCGGCCATCGGCCACGCGCGCAGCCAGGTCTTCGAGCGTGACGGCCTGCTCGATGCGGAACGGGCCCGAGGCGGTTCGGCGCAGCTCCGCGAGGTGCGCGCCCACGCCCAGCCGCGTGCCCAAGTCCGCTGCCAGCGAGCGGATGTACGTTCCCTTGGAGCAGCGAATGCGCAAGCAGGCGCGGTCGGGAGCCTTGAACGCAACCAGCTCCAGCTCGTGGATCGTCACTTTCCGCGCGGCTCGGTCCACGGTCTCGCCGGCACGCGCGTAGGCGTACAGCGGACGACCCGCGCGCTTGAGGGCTGAGTACATCGGAGGCACCTGCTCGATGGGGCCGCGAAGACCGACGAGCGCGGCCTCGACCAGGGACGCCGACAAATCCCCCACCGGACGCTCGGCAAGAACCTTGCCGGTGACATCGAGGGTGTCGGTTTCCACCCCGAACCGGACCACGGCCTCGTAGGATTTGTCCGCGTCGAGCAGGAAGGCGAGGACCTTGGTGCCCTCGCCGATGCACATGGGCAGCACCCCGCTGGCGAAGGGATCCAGCGTCCCGCCATGCCCGACCTTCTCTCCCCGCCTACCCAGCAGCGCCCGCACCCGCTTCACCACGGTGAACGAGCTCGGGCCGCTCGGCTTGTCGACGACGAACAGACTCAATCGGGTTTCTTCTGGCCGGCGCCCACTTCGCGAAGGAGCGCGTCGATATGGGCCTCTTGCTCGAACACCTTGTCCACCTCGAAGGCGAGTGCGGGCGTGTTCTTGAGACGCAATCGCTCGGCGATGCGCCGGCGCATGAAGGGAGCGGCACTGGTCAGGCCCTGGCGCACGCGTTCCAGGCTTTCATCGTCCATGCCGTGAACGGTGAAGAAGGCCCTGGCCTGGCGCAGATCGCCGGACATGCGCACGTGCGTGAAGGTGATGATGCCGGCGATGCGCACGCGCGGATCCTTGATCTCCTGGCGCACCACGATCTCGCCGAGGATTTCCCGAACCTCGCCGGCCACGCGTTCTGTTCGCTGAGTCATCGTGGGGTAAATCCTAAATCATTCGTGCCCAAGCTGTCGCCGAAGGTTTGGATCTCGCGCTCCACATCGGTGACCTCGGCCTCGGCGCGCACGAACCTCACCACCTCGTCCAGCGCCGATTCCACGAAGCGCCGGCCGCTGCCCACCACGGCCATGCCCAAGAGCGCGCGCTGCCACAGGTCGTTTTCGCCCACCTCGGCGATGGCCAGGTTGAACTTGTGCTGCGCCCGATCCTTGACCCGACGAAGCACCATCCGCTTTTCCTTGAGCGAGTGAACCTCGGGAAGAAACAGGGTCAGGCGCGCGATGCCCACGGTCATGACGATGCGGCGCCGGGTCGACGCGGGCTAGCGCCGGCCGGACTTGTCGGTGATGGCCGCATCGAGCACGGCGGCGGTGGTTTCGATCTCGAAGGCCTCGATGATGTCCTTTTCCTTCAGGTCGCCGTAGCCCTCGATGGTGATGCCGCACTCATAGCCGTGCGTGACCTCGCTGGCGTCTTCCTTGAATCGGCGCAAGGACGAGAGCTTCCCGGTGAAGACCACGACCGAATCGCGCACCAGGCGAACCTGGGCCTTGCGCGTGATCTTGCCGTCCACGACCGTGCAGCCGGCGACGGTGCCGGCCTTGGCGATGTGGAACACCTGGCGTACCTCGGCCTTGCCCAGGGTCTTCTCGCGCATGACCGGCGACAACATGCCGACCATGGCCTTCTTCACGTCGTCGATGGCGTCGTAGATGATCTGGTACAGCTTGATGTCCACGCCCTCTTGATCGGCGAGAGCGCGCGACTTGCCCGCCGGGCGCACGTTGAAGCCGATGACGATGGCCGACGAGGCCTTGGCCAGGGTTACGTCGGACTCGGTGATACCGCCCACGCCCGACTGGATCACGCTGACACCGACGGTCGGCGTGGACAGGTTGCGAAGCGCGTTGGCGATGGCTTCGACCGAGCCCTGCACGTCGGCCTTGAGCACGATGCGAACTTCCTTGACTGCGCCTTCCTTGATGCGATCGAGGATGTTCTCCAGCGACACGCGCGTGTTGGCGCTCGCCTCTTTGCGCTTGCGCAGCTCGCGGCGGTGCTCGACCAGCGACTTGGCGGACTTCTCGTCGGCCACGACGTTGAACAGTTCGCCCGCGTCGGGCACGCCTTCGAGACCGAGCAGCTCGACGGGCGTCGACGGTCCCGCCTCGGTGATGATCTGGCCCTTGTCGCCCAGCATGGCGCGCAGCTTGCCGTAGGCCTCGCCCGCGACCACCAGGTCGCCCAGGCGCAACGTGCCTTCCTTGACCAGCACCGTGGCGATGGCCCCGCGCGAGCGATCGAGGCGAGCCTCGACCACGTTGCCACGCGCCGGCTTGTTGGGATTGGCCTTGAGCTCGAGCACCTCGGCTTGCAGCGCCAGCATCTTGAGCAGCTTGTCGACGCCGACCTTGGTCTTGGCCGACACCTCGACGTAGATGGTCTCGCCGCCCAGATCCTCGGCCACCAGACCGTATTCCATCAACTTGCTACGGATCGCGGCGGGATTGGCGCCGGGCTTGTCGATCTTGTTGATGGCGACGAGAATGGGCACCTCGGCAGCCTGGGCGTGCTTGATGGCCTCGATGGTCTGAGGCATCGGGCCTTCCTCGGCGGCGACGACGATGACCACGATGTCGGTCATCTGGGCGCCGCGCGCGCGCATGGCGGTGAACGCCTCGTGCCCCGGGGTGTCCAGGAACACGACATCGCCCGTCGGGGTATGGACCCTGTACGCGCCGATGTGCTGGGTGATGCCGCCCGCCTCTCCCGCGGCCACGTTGGCCTTGCGGATGGCGTCGAGCAGCGAGGTCTTGCCATGATCGACGTGGCCCATGACCGTGATGACGGGCGCGCGCGGCACCAAATCCTCGGGGCTGTCGACCTGGCCCTCGGAAATGATCTCGTCCTCGCGGAAGGCCGTCGACTCGATCTGGTAGCCGAACTCGTTGGCGATGAGCGTCGCCGTGTCCTGATCCACGCTCTGGTTGATGTTCACGCCCATCATGCCGAGCGCCCAAAGCTTCTTGATGACCTCGTTGCCCTTCACGCCCATCTTCTGCGCGAGATCCGACACCGCGATGTTCTCGCCCATGCGGATCACACGCTTGTGCTCGGCGGGCGTGGTGATTTGGGTCTGCTTGGTCTTCTTGCCGGCCGCGGCGACCCGCTTGCGTGGCGGTCCGCCAGGTCGCTGCCCCGGAGCTCCCGGCTGGCGCCAATCCCGGCCGCCAGGTCCGCGCGAAACCAACCCGCTCCGCCCCAGCCTGCGCAACTCCTCGTCGCGATCCTTGATTTCGATCTTGGGAATCGTGCCATCCCGGCCCGGCATGCCCGGCAGCTGGATGAACTGGCCGGTGGCTGCGGAGCCGGTGACGACCGGCTGGGGGATCTTGATGACCGGTGCCTGCGCGGGAGCCGGCCTGCTTTCCTGAACCGGCGGCGGCGTCACGGCGGGCTCCGGCTCGGGGGCCGGTGCCGGTGCGGGTGCGCTCGCTTGTGCCTCCACCGGGGGAGGCTCGGGCGCCGCGACCGAAATCACGGGCTCGGGAACCGGCGGTTCCACCGAGGGGGCGGGAGCCGGCGCGGTCGCCGGCTCGGCGGTCTCGGGCACGGGCGCCGAGTGGGCCACGACCGGAGGCGGCAGCTCGACCATGACAGGCGGGGGCGTAGGCTCGGGAACCGCATACACGACCCGCGCCTCGTGCGCAGGTGCCTCGACGGGTGGCGCTTTGCGAGTGTCCACCGCCGGTTTCGCGGCCTCCGTGACGGGCTGGGGGCGCGTCACCGCGCCGCCCGGCAGGCGCGAGCGCCGCCGAATGACCGTGTCGTTCAAGCGCGTCTCGACGAGCGATTCCTGGCGTTCGCGCTCGATCGAGCGACGGATGCGCTCGGCGTCGGACGCATCGAGGTTGGACATGTGATTGGCCACGTCGACGCCCAGAGCGCGAATCTTCGCCACCAAGTCCTTGGGGGCCAGATTGCATTCTTTGGCCAACTCGTACACACGCACTTTCGCGCCGGCGCCGCCGGCCCCATCGGTACCGGGATCTCTTCGATCAAATCCGCTTCCAATCATCGTGAATCACCCTGCGCGTCGATCGACCGCCCCGATGCGACATGCATCTGGGCCAAAAGAGTATCTACCTTCGGAATCTCGACCTGCCGGCGAAACGCCTTGCCCATGGCCTTGAGCGCGGCCGGCAGACAACGCGCATGGACCCAGGCGCCTCGACCTCGTTTGCCGGTCGACTCGTCTACGATCTGGCCCGAACCACGACGGGCCGGCCGCACCTGGCCGTCGGGGGCAATGAGACGAACCAACTCGGACGCCGGACAAACCGCGCGACATCCGATGCACGTCCGCCCAGGTGGTTTGCGCATGGTTCGGTTCTTCCGTCACGCGTGCTCCTCGACTGGCGGGGTCTCGGCGGCGCGCGCGGCCATGGCCTCGCGCTCGGCCTGCAGGCGCGCCCGTTCGGCTTCGGCGGCGCCCGCCGCTGCCTCGATGATGCGCGCGGCCTCTTCCACGGTGCCGATGCCGGGAACCGCGGCGAGCTCGGCCTGGGAGGTCTTGGCCACCTCGGCCGCGGACCGCCAGTCGGCACGGAAGAGCGTCTCGGCCAGCTCGGCGGACACGCCCGGAATGGCCGCCAGCGAGGCGCGCGCCCGCTCCTCCATCTCGCGCACCTTGCTCTCGGAGTGAATGTCGATGCGCCAGCCGGTGAGCTGCGAAGCCAGGCGGACGTTCTGCCCCTTCTTGCCGATGGCCAGCGACAGCTTGTCGTCGGGAACGATGAGCTGCATGGTGTGGTTGGCGGCGTCGATGAGCACGCGCGACACCTCGGCCGGCGCGATGGCGTTGCACACGAAGCGCGCGGGATCGGCGTCGTAGGGAACGATGTCGATCTTCTCGCCGCGCAATTCCTGCACCACGGCCTGCACGCGCGAGCCCTTCATGCCCACGCAAGCACCCACCGGATCCACGTCGCGGTCGCGCGAGAACACGGCGATCTTGGAACGCGCCCCGGCCTCGCGCGCCGAGGCCTCGACGCGCACGATCTTGTCGTAGATCTCGGGGACCTCCATCTCGAAGAGCTTTTCGAGCAGGCCCTTGTGCGCGCGCGAAATGATGATCTGCGGACCGCGCGCCGACTTGTCGATGTCGACCACGTAGGCCACGATGCGGTCGCCGGCCCGGTAGGATTCACGCTGCACCTGCTCGCGCACGGGCAGGATGGCTTCGGGTCCGCCCAGGTCGACCACGATGTTGCCACGTTCGAAGCGCCGCACGATGCCCGAGATCAGCTCGCCCTTCTTGTCGCGGTACTGGTTGAAGACGTTCTCGCGCTCGGCCTCGCGCACGCGCTGCAGGATGACCTGCTTGGCGGTCTGGGCCGCGAAACGACCGAAGGTCTTCCACGCCCGGTTGAGCTTGAGCAGCGCCCCATACTTGCCATCTTGCTCCTCGGCCTTGGCCTGATCCTTGTCGTCGTAGAAGATCTGGAACAGCAGCTCGTCGCCCACATCGGCCTGCAGGTTGAAGCGGTTCGCCTCTTCCAGGGTGATTTCCTTGGCCGGCTGGGTGACAGGGTCGGCCACGATGATGATCTGCGACAGATCCACCCTGCCGGTGGCCTCGTTGAAGGTCGCTTCCATCTCGCGATCCTCGCCAAAGGCCTTCTTGGCCGCGGTCAAAATCGCCTGCTCGAGAGCCTCGACCAGGACCTTGCGCTCGATGTTCTTGTCTTTCGAAACCTGGTCGAGAACCAGGCTCAAGCTTGTACCGTCGCTCATGACGCACTCCTCGGTGTCGATTGGGACCCACTACCGCGGCCTTTGGGAACCGCTGGGCCCTCCCCTGCTGACCGGCGAAATTCGGCGTCCCAGTCGGGAACCAGGTTGGCACGCACGATGAGGTCGAGAGGCAGTTGGTACGACCTGCCCTCGCAATCGATCTGCACCCGTCCCTCCGAGGCGCCAGCGAGAACGCCGGAAAAGTTCCGTCGCCCCTCCACCGGGTCTATCATTCGAATCTTCGCTTCTTGCCCAGCGAAGCGGGCGAAATCACGTTCGCGGCGCAGCGGCCGGTCGATGCCGGGCGAGCTCACCTCCAACCGGTAGGCGTGGTGGATGCAATCCGCGACGTCGAGCGTGGCGGAGAGGTCGCGGCTGACCCGCTCGCAATCCTCGTGGCTGACGAACAGGGGCTCGAAAACCGACTCGCCGCCCTCTTCCGCCCCAGGCACCTTGGGCCCCGCCGGACGGTCGATGAACACGCGCATCACCCACCCCTCGGCCTCCCGGTTCCACTGCAACTCGACAAGCTCCAGGCCCGCCCCTTCGATGGGGGGCTCGATCAACCTCCAGAGATCGTCGATTTCCTTGCGCATTCCTTGCGTACCGGGCGGGGTCGTTTTGCTTTCGGGGGAAACGTTGGACATAAAAAAAGGCGGGCTTGGGGGCCCGCCCTCGTTCGGGTGTGCCTTATGATGTTTCACGTTCTTAGCACGGCCCAGTTTCCAGCGCAATCGCCGGCAGCCCCGCGCAGCAGCTAGGGCGAGCCTTCCACTTCGACGGTTGAACTTGGAGCAAAAGGGCGATAGGTCTTGCCCCCGGTCGAGCGCCCGAAGCAGCGCTCGGGCCAACGAATATCCACCTAGGAGAACCAGCATGGCCAGCGCACACCTCGGGGTCGGAGTCATCGGTTGCGGCACTGTCGGCGGCGGCGTCGTCAAGCTGCTCATGTCCCAAAAAGAGCACCTCCAACGCAAGACGGGCGTCATTGTCGAGCTGTGCAAAGCCGCGGATCTGGATCCGGCCAAGCGCGCCTCGACCGGCTTGCCCGACGCGATGCTTACCGATGATGCCAAGGCCGTGCTCGGCGACCCCGACATCGACGTGGTGGTCGAGGTCATCGGGGGCACGAGGCCTGCGCAGTCGTTCATCGAAACTGCTCTGGCGGCGGGCAAGCACGTGGTCACGGCCAACAAGGAGCTCATCGCCAAGAAGGGTCCCGAGCTCTTCGCCCTGGCGCGCAAGCACAACGTGACCCTGCACTTCGAAGCCAGCACGTGCGGCGGCATCCCGGTGATCAACGCGTTTGGTCAGTCCCTGGCAGCCAACCGCTTCGAGATGGTGCTCGGCATCGTCAACGGGACCACCAACTTCATTCTGACCAAGATGTACCGCGAGGGTGCCGAGTTCGCCGACGTCCTGCGCGAGGCCCAGCGGCTGGGGTATGCCGAGGCCGACCCGACCGCCGACGTGGATGGCCACGATGCGGCTTACAAGCTGTCCATCCTGGCCTCCATGGCCTTCGACAGCCATTTCGACTACCGCGAGATCCACACCGAGGGCATCCGCGGCGTCACCGCGGGCGACATCGCCATCGCCAAGAGCTCCGGGTTCGTCATCAAGCTGCTCGCCATCGGCGTGGCCCACGACGACAACCGGGTCGAGCTGCGCGTCCATCCCGTCATGGTCTCCAAGCGCCATCCCTTGGCCGCGGTGAACGACTCGTTCAACGCCGTGTTTGCGCGCGGCAACTTCGTGGGCGACGTGATGTTCTACGGCCGTGGCGCCGGCGAGCTGCCGACTGCGTCAGCCATCGTGGGCGACATCATCGACCTGGCCATGCACCAGGCCCAAGGCGGGACCAGCCCGCGCATGAACTTCGGCTCGCTGAAGAAAGCCGTGGTTCCCATGGGCGAGGTCAAGACCCAGTTCTACCTGCGCCTCGACGTCAAGGATCAGCCCGGCGTGCTCGCCTCCATCACCAAGGTCTTCGGCGACTGCGGCGTCAGCATCAGCGCGGTCACGCAGAAAGAGGCCACCGGCGAATCCGTCGAGCTGGTCATCTTCACCCACGAGGTCGCCGAAGCGGATCTCCAACGGTCGGTCGCGGGCATCCGTGCGCTACCGGTGGTGGTCGGGGTGCGCTCGCTGATTCGCGTCCACGTGTAGGGGCGGGTTTGAAACCCGCCCCTACGGTTGCGGCCGTCCACGTGCAGGGTTTGAAACCCGCCCCTACGGTTGCGGGCGAACCCTGGGATTGAAGAGCATCTTGTGTGCCTCGCGCAGCATGCCGGGGATCTGGTCGCGGAACGGCGACTCGGGGAGCGCCGCGCTCATCGCGGCGTCGCCGAAGTCGGCTGCGCGCGCGCCGGGCACCCAGATGTCGTCGGGGCTCATCGACATGTAGCGCTCTTGCGCGAAGTCGAGCAGGTCGTAGGCCAGCACCAGGTTGCGCAGCCACAAAATGCGCCGCACGTTGATCTTGCCCGGCAGCTCGTTCCATTCGCGCAGGCCCTCGAACCAGCGCCGCGCGAAATCATCGCCCAGGGCTTGGCGGTAGGCAGCCTCCAAACGGCTGGCGACGGGTTGCAGGATCGGCGCGGGATCGGCCAGCAGCGGCAGCACCTCGAGGTGCTCGTCGAAGTCAGACGGCCTGGCCGCGCCCAGCGACAGGGTGTGGAGGCCGGTATCGGACAGGCACCACAAATCGTTGAACACCATGGGCGAGAGCGGCTCGCACAGAGCGCGCAGACGGGCCGAGGCACGATACAGGCGCCCCCCCTTGTCCGACGGACTGATGATGAAGACGCCCAGGTCACGGCGTCGGGCCTCCCGGAGGACCGCCAGGTTGTCCTGGAACAGGTAGTAGTAGTGAAGGTTGATATAGTCGAAGCGGCCCGATTCGATCATGCGCAGGATCAGCGGCTGCGGCGCATGCGTGGAGAACCCGATGTGGCGAATGCGCCCTTGTTTGCGCCAGCGCTCGACGACCTCCAGGCAGCCGTCCGGCGCGAGCGACCAGTCGACCGAATCCTTGTCGTTCACGCCATGCATGGCAAACAGATCCAGGTAGTCGATCTTGAGCAGCTGGAAGGATTCTTCGAGCTGCGCCTCGAATTCCTTCACATTCGGCGAGGGACGAAGCTTGGTCTGCAGCACGAAGCGATCCCGGCGGTGACGCGCCAAGGCCGGGCCGAGCTGGGCCTCGCTGGTGCCATACCCACGCGCGGTCTCGACGTGGGTGATGCCGAGCTCCAGGGCGCGGTCGAGGGTCGCCTCCAGGTTCTTCTGGCTGGCGTCCGAGGTCTCCACGCCGCGGGTCCACGATTCCTGGTAGCGCATGCCTCCCAGGGAAAAGACGGGAAGCGCTAGGTTGGTCCTGCCGAAGCGTCGGTAAATCACGATGGCCGAGACTATCCCCATCCCGCCCCCTTCGTCTATTGGCGACGCTCGTGGCATCATGCGCGCATGCATCGAACGCTGCATCTACCGCGACGTGCCTTGGCGCTTTGCTGTGGCCTGGCCCTGACCGCGCTGGCGCCCGCTGCCGCCCGGGCATCGAGCACCCTGGAGATCATCGGCGCCACCATGGGCGGCCACCAGATCATGGCGCGCGTCCTTTCACACAGCTCGGCCACGACCTACTTCAACCCATCGCTGCTGCCCGAGGCGACGCCAAAGCTGGAAGCCGGGTTCTTCGGGCTGGCGAGCCAGAGCAGCATCCGCCTGAAAGCACGTCCTCCCGGCGTCGACGTGCCTTCTTCCATCTATACGTCCACCTTCTCGACCGATCCGTCACTCCACCTCGAACGCCCGCTGGCCACCGCGGATCTGGCGAATCCGCGTTCCAACACCGAAGCGGATGACGACGTCATCTACGCCTCCATCGGACTGGTCCGCCCGCTGGCCGGCAAGGCCCTGGTCTTCGGCTTCTACGCCTTCCTTCCGGTGCGGGCATTCCTGGACCAGAACGGCTTCTTCGCCGACGAGCACGAACAGTTCTTCTCCAACCAACTGCACCCCGAGCTTCTCGGCGACCGACTCAACGTCTCCAGCGTCACGTTCGCGCTCGGCTCGCAGCTCAGCGATTGGATTTCCCTGGGCGCCGGCATCGACGTGGCCATCTACACCGAGTCCAAGGTGACGGTGTATGTCCCGAACGGTTCCGATCAGAGCCACGTCTTTCTCTCGCCGGATATCCACACCAATAGCAAGTTCAAGCCATACTTCGCCGCGACCCTGCACCCGAACGCGCGCAGCTCGGTGATCGCGACCCTGCACATGCCCTTCGCCAACACGACCCAGGGCCAAAACGATCTGCGCTTCTGGAACTATACGTACCCGCCCGGACAGAATTCCGTGCAGCAGGTCTACACCATCTCGCAGGGGGACGAGCCACTCCGCATCGCCCTGGGCGGAAGCTACACCGGTCAGCGCCTGCCCGATGGCCGCGCGCCTTGGGAGATTGGCATACAGCTCCTCGGCGAACGCTGGTCGCAATACACCGATCGCCAGGGCGACCACCCACTCGACACGTGGAACAACACGGTCAGTGTGGCGGTCGGCGGCGGCTTCCTCTGGCGCGACAGGCACGTCACGGCCGACCTCGGCTACGTTCCCTCGCCCGTACCCGACCAGACCGGGCGCACCAACTACGTCGACAACGCGCGCCTGGTGGCCAGCGCGGGCATCGAAGGCCCGGTGAAGTTTTTCGGCCGCGAGCTCGAAGCCGGCGTCACCCTCTTCGGGGCGTATCTCCTGCCACGCGAAGTGACCAAGGATCCGAACGCCGCCCATCCTGTGCTGGATGAGTATCCCGACGACGCCACAGATAGCCAGACAGGGCTACCCGCCGCTGGCGCCGCGGGATTGCAAACCAACAACCCCGGCTACCCCGGCTGGAAGAGCACGGGATACATGGTCGGCGCCGGCGCCACGTTCAGGATCGCGCGCTAGGAGGCTGGTGTTAAATGGCGGACCGAACTCTGGCGGAGCGAGGAGCCCCGTCCGCGAGGCGCGAGGAGGGCGAATACTGGACGTATTGAACCGACGAGCAACGAAGCGGGCGGGGCCCGCAGCCCGCCAAGCGACGGGAGCCGTTTGACACCAGCCTCCTACGGAAACAGCACCGCTTCGTTGGCGCGCACCCATGCGCAGCTGACAGCGCTATTACCCGTCCCGCCGCCGTCGATATCCCCCGCATCCATGGCGGAGGCGTCGATAGCGCCACCGTCGACAGCGGGCAGGCCGCCAACCCTGACCATGGCGAAGGTGCTGGCGCAGGCCGTGAGGTCAGGCAGTGTGGTGGACTGAGCGTAGAGCGTGGCCAGGGTCGTTGGATTGCTGTCCAGCACGACCTGAGACGAGGTGAAGGTCAGCGCCCCTTCGAGCCTGTCCGGGGCGACGGGCACCGCCACCACGGAGGTGATCTGTTTCTGCACGGAGTAGAGGCTGCCAGGAGCGATGCCACCCAGCTTGACCGTGATTCCCGGATAACCGTCGTTGTCCTCGTCGATCACACGCGGATCCAAGGGATCGGTAGGCAGGGGATCGGTGTCCGAGGCGAGCACGGCGCCAGCGACCTCGGTCTTGTCCGGGAAACTCAAGACCGACACCCCGTCGCTCCCCGGTACGAAGCTTCCGGTTCGGTGGATAGGCTTCTCCGTGTGCGCCCACTTGTCAGGGATGATGACCGGCACCAAGGTACCCGGCGCGTCGATCTCGGTGCGATCGCAGTAGTGGCCGTCGGCGGTGATCCCGGTGCCAGACTGGGAGATTGTGGTCACGATGTAGAAGACGCTCTTGGGATAGAGATTCGTCCCGATCGCCGTCACGTGCTGTGAGCCCACGACGCGCATGACCCATGTGCCCGAGAGATCCGTCACGCTGGCCAAGGCCGACTTCGATGTGCAGTACGGGGAAGGCGCGCCCCCCCCGTCCTCCGTGCCGGCAGCCTCGGTAGCACCGGCGGCCTCCACCGCGCTGGCGGCAGCCTCGCTGACCCCCGTGTCGGGGTTCGAGCCGCCGCCGCCACACCCGGCACCAAGAATGGAGAGATAGACGAAGAGAGGTTTGCTTTTCATGAGGCAACCTATGGTTTGAGCGCAGCCAGGACCGCTTCGTAGTTCGGCTCGCGGGCGATTTCGGAAACCAGCTCGGTGTACACGACCTTGTTGCTCTCGTCGAGAACCACTACGGCGCGAGCACAGATGCCGGCCAGCGGCCCGGTGGTGATGAGCACGCCGTAGTCGCGGGCAAAATCTCGCGAACGCATCATCGAGAGGGTCACGATTTCGGTCAGGCCCTCGTTGCTGCGGAAGCGCTCGGAGGCGAAGGGAAGATCCGCCGAGACGATCAGGATGGCGGCGTTCGGGAGCTCCTTCGCCCGCTCGTTGAACTTGCGCGCCGAGGTGGCGCACACCGACGTGTCCAGGCTGGGCACGATGTTGAGGACCTTCTTCTTGCCCTTGAAGTTGGCCAGCGAGACATCCTGCAGGTCCTCGCCGACCAGCTTGAAGTCCGGCGCCTGGCTGCCCACTTGCGGCAGATTGCCGGAGGTATTGATGGGGTTCCCCTTGAGCGTGATCGTTGCCATGAGCTTTCCCTTCCGGGCGACACATTATCAGAACCCGGGCGCGGTGAAGCGGACAAGTCATTGGCCCCCCTGGCCTGAAAACACGCCGCCAGCCCCTACCTTGACTTTCCGGATCCCTGGTCGTAGATCGCCCTCAATGCCGAATCGCTGAGAACATCGAGCGGGGGACCCAACAGATATTGGGGCTAAGTGCTTTTGCACCGGAGTGCTCCTCTCTCCGAGCCCGTCAGCTAACCCCGTAGGCAGGCGGTCCGACAGAGGTCACGGCCGCAAGAAGGAGTCCGGCCAATGTCCGATCAAAGCAGTCCCACCGCGAAGGTTGAACCCAGCGCGTCGGAGGACGACAGTAGTAGCACCAAGCTGACGGCACTGGATAGCCCATCGTTCTTGGAGCGGATGTGGAACGTCCTGCAGGGACGGCCCAAGGATTTCCGAGACCCCGGGATCTTCCACAACATTTCTCTCGTTGCCTTCTTGGCCTGGGTTGGGCTTGGCGCGGACGGACTTTCGTCCTCGGCCTACGGCCCCGACGAGTGCTTTCGCGCCCTGAGAGAACAGGGGAACTACACCTTCCTGGCCGTGTTTCTGGCGCTCGCCACGGGCATCACGGTCATGATCCTGTCGGTTTCCTACAGCAAAATCATCGAGCACTTTCCCTCGGGCGGCGGCGGCTACGTCGTGGCCACGAAGCTGCTTGGCCGCCATGCCGGGGTGGTCTCGGGCAGCGCCCTCCTGGTCGATTACGTGCTCACGATCTCCGTCTCCATCGCGTCGGGAGCGGACGCCATCTTCAACATGCTCCCCCTCGGATTTCACCACTTCAAGCTCTTCGTCGAGATTGCGGCCATCATGGGGCTCGTTCTGCTCAACCTGCGCGGTGTCAAAGAATCCGTCACCGCCCTGCTGCCGGTGTTCCTGCTCTTTCTGGTCAGCCACGCGGTCCTGATAGGCGGAGGCGTGATCAGCCACTACGCGCGCTTCGGCAACGTCGCCGGCGAGGTGACCACCGGGCTCCATCGTGGCGTCTCGACCGTCGGCGTGTGGGGGCTGTTCATGATCTTCATCGCCGCCTTCGCGCGCGGCAGCGGCACCTACACCGGCATCGAGGCGGTGTCGAATGGCTTGCAGATCATGCGCGAGCCGCGCGTGCATACCGGCAAGCGGACCATGCTGTACATGGCCCTCTCGCTGGCCATCACGTCGTCGGGGATCCTGCTCTGCTACTTGCTCTTCAACGCCCAGCCGGCAGAGGGCAAGACGCTGAACGGAATTCTCGTCGAGGCCTTCGCGGGCCAGTGGCGTCCGCTCGGGGTGCCGGTCGGCAAGGCCTTCGTGCTCTTGGTGCTGGCCTCGGAGGGCGCCCTGCTGCTGGTGGCGGCCCAGGCCGGTTTCATCGACGGGCCACGCGTGATGTCCAACATGGCGGTGGACTCGTGGCTGCCGCACCGATTCGCGACGCTGTCCGACCGCCTCACCACCGCCAACGGGGTCATCATTCTCGGGTCTGCGGCCCTGATTCTGCTCATCGGGACCGGCGGGAACCTCGATACCCTCGTCGTGATGTACGCCATCAACGTGTTCATCACCTTCTCGCTGTCACAGCTTGGCATGGCCCGTTTCTGGTGGCAGCGCAGCAAGCGGGTGCAGCACTGGAAGCGCCAATTCTCGTTGCACGGCGTGGCGCTCGTGCTGTGCGTCGGCATCCTCATCTTCACCGTGGTCCAGAAGTTCTCCCAGGGCGCTTGGGTCACCCTCGCGGTCACCACCTGCATCATCGGCCTATGTCTGTACATCGAGCTGCACTACCGGCACGTGGCACATCAGTTGCGCAGGCTGGACGAGGAGCTGGGCGACCTGGGCGAGATGGAGGGACTGGGCGCCGAGCCCGACCCGCGCGAGCCGACCGCGGTGCTCATGGTGGGCAGCTACGGCGGCATCGGCATCCACTCGCTGCTCTCCATCCAACGCAGCTACGCCGGCTATTTCAAGAACATCGTCTTCGTCTCCGTGGCCGTGCTGGATTCGGGGACCTTCAAGGGTTCCGAGGAAATCGACCGGCTGCAACAGCGAACGCGCGAGTCCCTTGAAAAGTACGTCAAGCTCGCACGCGGGCTGGGCTGGCACGCCTCGTCGCGCATGTCCGCCGGACTCGATGCCGTCAAGGAAGCCACCGCGCTGTGCACGACCTTGGCCGCGGAATTTCATCGCTCCGCCTTCTTCGCGGGCAAGCTCATCTGGAAGCGCGAAACCTGGTGGCAACGCATCCTGCACAACGAAACCGCGTACCAAATCGAAAGGCGCCTCCACTGGAAGGGCTTGCCCATGGCCGTGTTACCCATCCGCGTCGGCCTGGGGGCCGAGAATCGCGCCGCACCGATCACGACCGGCCAGGAAACGTGACTGCCCCTCACCCGCCTCGCTGCGCTCGGCGACCTCTCCCCGCTTCGCTCCGCTACGCGGGGCGAGGTGTTTTCAGGTGGGGTTCCCATGATTGCGTTGGCGTAGCCGGGCTTTGCCCACCGACTTCGTCGGTGCTTCGGGACCTACACCTCCACGCCCTCCCCCTCGCGCCCTTCGCGCGCGCCCCTCGCGCCTCCGCCAGAGCGCGCGAGGCCGAGCGCAGCGAGCGGGGTGGTGGGTGGCGGGTAGGGGCCGAGGGTTTGGGAACCCTCCCACGGTTCCCATGATTGCGTTGGCGTAGCCGGGCTTTGCCCACCGACTTCGTCGGTGCTTCGGGACCTACACCTCCACGCCCTCCCCCTCGCGCCCTTCGCGCGCGCCCCTCGCGCCTCCGCCAGAGCGCGCGAGGCCGAGCGCAGCGAGCGGGGTGGTGGGTGGCGGGTAGGGGCCGAGGGTTTGGGAACCCTCCCACGGTTCCCATGATTGCGTTGGCGTAGCCGGGCTTTGCCCACCGACTTCGTCGGTGCTTCGGGACCTACACCTCCACGCCCTCCCCCTCGCGCCCTTCGCGCGCGCCCCTCGCGCCTCCGCCAGAGCGCGCGAGGCCGAGCGCAGCGAGCGGGGTGGTGGGTGGCGGGTAGGGGCCGAGGGTTTGGGAACCCTCCCACGGTTCCCATGATCGCGTTGGCGTAGCCGGGCTTTGCCCACCGACTTCGTCGGTGCTTCGGGACCTACACCTCCACGCCCTCCCCCTCGCGCCCTTCGCGCGCGCCCCTCGCGCCTCCGCCAGAGCGCGCGAGGCCGAGCGCAGCGAGCGGGGTGGTGGGTGGCGGGTAGGGGCCGAGGGTTTGGGAACCCTCCCACGGTTCCCATGATCGCGTTGGCGTAGCCGGGCTTTGCCCACCGACTTCGTCGGTGCTTCGGGACCTACACCTCCACGCCCTCCCCCTCGCGCCCTTCGCGCGCGCCCCTCGCGCCTCCGCCAGAGCGCGCGAGGCCGAGCGCAGCGAGCGGGGTGGTGGGTGGCGGGTAGGGGCCGAGGGTTTGGGAACCCTCCCACGGTTCCCATGATCGCGTTGGCGTAGCCGGGCTTTGCCCGGCGGAGCCAGAGCGCGGGAGGGTTTGGGAACCCTCTCAGGGTTCCCATATCAGTCGACTGGCGACGCGGCTGGCGCTAATCTGCGCGCCCAATGTCAGACCGAGCCTCCAAGAAAATCCGCCGCGCCTTCCTCGATTATTTCGTGGGCAAGGGCCACGAAGAGCTCCCGAGCTCGTCGCTGGTTCCCGCCAACGACCCGACGCTGATGTTCGCCAACGCGGGCATGAACCAGTTCAAGGACGTGTTCACGGGCAAGACCACGCGCAAGATTCCGCGCGCCACCAGCTCGCAGAAGTGCGTGCGCGCCGGCGGCAAACACAACGACCTGGAAAACGTCGGCCGCACCGCGCGCCACCACACCTTCTTCGAGATGCTGGGCAACTTCTCCTTCGGCGACTACTTCAAGCCCGACGCCATCGCCTTCGCCTACGAGCTCTTGGTCAAGAAGCTGGCCATCGATCCGAAGCGCCTGGTCTACACCGTCCACCACAGCGACGACGAGGCCAGCGCGCTGTGGAAGAAGGTGGCGGGCGTGGACGATTCCCGCGTCATCCGCCTCGGGGACAAGGACAACTTCTGGGCCATGGGCGAAACCGGCCCCTGCGGTCCGTGCAGCGAGATCCACTTTCACCAGGGTGACGACATCCCCTGCGCCGAGGCCGCCGCGGGCCGTGCCTGCCAGGGACCGGCCTGCGACTGCGACCGCTGGATCGAGATCTGGAACCTGGTCTTCATGCAGTTCGAGCAGCTCGCGGACAAGACGCGCAAGCCCCTGCCCAAACCCTCGGTCGACACCGGCATGGGCCTCGAACGCCTGGCCGCGGTCATCGGCGGCTTCCGCTCGAACTACGAAACCGATCTTCTCCGGCCGCTCATCGCCGAGGTGGAGAAGCTGACCGGCAAGGCCTTTGCGCCCGCCGACTACGCGCCGGGCTCGGTCGCCGTCTCCATGCGCGCCATCGCGGATCATGCCCGCTCGGCGGCCTTCCTCATCGCCGACGGCGTGTTCCCCGAAAAGACCGGGCGCGAATACGTCCTGCGCCGGATCATGAGGCGCGCCATCTACCACGGCTGGTTGCTGGGTATCGACAAGCCGTTCCTGGCCGGGCTCGCCGGCCGCGTGATCGAAGAGCTGGGCGACACCTACGCCGAGCTGGTCGAGCGCAAGAGCCTCATCCTCGAGGTCACCGATCTCGAAGAGAAGCGTTTCCGCGAGACCCTCGACCGCGGCATGCGCATCCTCGACGAAGAGGCGGGCAAGCTGTCGGGCAAGCTCATCCCAGGCGCGGTGGCCTTCAAGCTGTACGACACGTTCGGATTTCCGATGGATCTCACGCGGGTCATCGGCGCGGGCCGCGGCCTGGACGTCGACGAGGCCGGTTTCGAGCGCGCCATGGACGAGCAGCGCAAACGCGCGGACTTCGCCGGCTCGGGCGAGGTCGCGGTCGAAGCGGTCTTCCAGACCATCCTGAGCCGCGTGGGCGCGACCAAGTTCACGGGCTACGAATCGACGCAAGCCAAGAGCGAGATTGTCGCCCTGGTCGCGGATGGCAAGGAGGTCGCCAGTGTGGTCGCGGGTCAGCAGGTGGCGGCGATCTGCCGCGAGACCCCCTTCTACGGCGAGCAGGGCGGCCAGGTCGGCGACGCCGGCACGGCGCAAGGCCCGCAAGGCGCCCTCAAGGTGACCGACACCAAGCGACCGCTGTCCTCGCTCACCGTGCACCTCGGCGAGGTCAGCCAGGGCACGCTGAAGGTCGGCGACGCGGTCGACCTGGCCGTCGACGTCGAGCGACGCAACGCCATCCGCCGCAACCACTCGGCCACCCACCTTCTGCACTGGGCCCTGCGCACGGTGCTCGGCCCCCACGTCGCGCAAAAGGGCTCACTGGTCACGCCCGATCGGTTGCGTTTCGACTTCTCGCACCTTGCGCCCCTGTCTCCCGACGAACGGCGGCGCGTGGAGGATCTGGCCAACCAGCGCGTGCTGCGCAACCTGCCCATCGAGACCGAGGTGCTGCCCATCGCCGAGGCCAAGCAGAAAGGCGCGGTGGCCTTCTTCGGCGAGAAGTACGGCGACACCGTGCGCGTGCTGACCATGGGCGAGTCCAAGGAGTTTTGCGGCGGCACCCACGCCAGCCGCACCGGCGACATCGGGCTCATCAAGATCGTCGAGGAATCGGGCGTGGCCCAGGGCGTGCGCCGCATGGAAGCCGTCACCGGCCAGGGCGCGATGGACTACGTGCGCCGACTGGAAGGCGAGCTAGGCCAGGCAGCGGAGACCTTGCGCTCGGGCCCCTTCGACATCGCGGCCCGCGTGACCAAGCAGAACGCCGAGCTGCGCGAGCGCGAAAAGGAGATCGCCAAGCTCAAGGCGCAGATCGCCTCGGGCGGCGCGCGCGACCCCCTGGCCGGGCGCGAGCAAGTCGGGGAGCTGTTCCTGCTGGTCCACGACGCCGGCGTGGCCGATCCCAAGATCATGCGCGAGAGCGCGGACAAGCTGCGCCCGCGCATGGAGCCCGGCGTGCTGGTCCTGGCCGGCGCCGCCGAGGGCAAGGTGTCCATCGTCTGCGCCGTCACGCCCGGCGCGCAAGCCAAGGTCCAGGCCGGCGCCATCGTGGGCATGCTGGCCAAGGATCTGGGCGGCAAGGGCGGCGGTCGCGCCGACCTGGCCCAAGGCGGAGGCGCCCTGCCCGCCGGCACCTCGCTGGCCGACATCATCGAGCGCTGGACGGCCAAGCTGCGCGAGCACTTGGCTGCTGCGAAATGATCGATCCGGCAACCAAAGCGGCGTTCGCCGCCCTGGCCGCGACCATGCGCGAGCGGATTCCCGATCCCGCCACCCTGCCCGACTTCGGGTTCGACCCGGAGTTCCTGAGCAAGACCGCCCCGGTCCTGGAATTCCTGTGGTCGCGGTACTTCCGCATCCGCGTGACCGGCCTGGAAAACGTGCCCGCCGAGGGCGCGGCGTTGCTGGTGGCCAACCATTCGGGCGGCCTGCCCTACGACGGCGCCATGCTGATCCACGCCACGCACCGCCACCATCCCGCGGCACGTCCCCTGCGCCCCCTCGTGGCCAGCTTCGCCTTCCAGTCGTCGTGGATGCGCCCGGTGGTGGCGCGCATCGGCGGCGTGCGCGCTTCCATGCAAAACGCCCTGGCCCTGTGCAAGACGGGCCAGCTCATCGGCGTGTTTCCCGAGGGGCTGCGCGGCGTGGGCAAGCTCTACCGCGAGCGCTATCGCCTGACCCATTTCGGTCGCGGGGGCTTCGTGCGCCTGGCGCGCACCGCCCAGGTGCCGATCATTCCCGCGGCCATCGTGGGCGCGGAGGAAACCCATCCGGTGCTGGCCAAGCTCACGCGCATCGCCGCACCTCTCGGCCTGCCCTACATCCCCATCACGCCGACGTTCCCCCTGCTGGGCCCGCTCGGTCTGTTGCCGGTTCCCACCAAGTGGAGCATCAAGATCGGCACGCCCATCGTGTTTCCGCCTTTCGGCTCGACGGCAGAAGAGCACAAGGAAGAGAACCTGGAGATGGCTGAGACCGTGCGTAGCAAGCTGGATCACATGATCGCCGAGCTTTTGGCCGCGCGCCGGTCGGTTCTGTTTGGCTGATTCCCATGCTTGCCGTGTCTAACTCTTGCAACACGTGAACACCCCAATCCCGCGCCAAGGGACACCTTTCCACGACAGATGCACGCACCCAATCGGAGCGATGACGGGTGGTCGTGGACGTAGACGGCTTACCGTGGCCGTGGCCGTGGCCGTGGCAACTACAACCGGCCACGACCACGACCACGACCACGACCACGACCTTCTGCAGCTACCCCGGGATTATGGAGAGCGCCCGCTTGCTTGACGGGGTACCTGAAATGTCAGAAGGTATGGATTATAGTTCCAGCCACTAGGCAGTCGCTTCACCATCGAATCCCATGATCGCGGTCGGCCAAACCATCGGTAACTACATGCTTACCGCCAAGCTTGGTGAGGGAGGCATGGGGGTGGTCTATCTGGCCGAGCACCCGGTCATCGGGCGCAAGGTGGCCATGAAAGCGATCCACCCGAGCTCTCGCGCAACCCCGAGGTGGTCTCGCGCTTCGTGACCGAAGCCAAGTCGGTCAACCAGATCGGCAACGAGCACATCGTGGACATCCACGATTTCGGGAACACGCCCGACGGCGAGTTCTATTTCGTCATGGAGTTCCTGCAGGGCGAGGCGCTGGTCGACACCCTGAAGCGCAGCGCCCCGCTCGAGCTCGCGCGCGGCCTGGCCATCGCAGCGCAGGTCGCCGACGCCCTGGGCGCGTCCCACCAGCACGGCATCATCCACCGCGACCTCAAGCCCGAGAACATCTTCCTCATCACCAAGGGCCACGCGGTCGATTTCGTCAAGGTGCTGGATTTCGGCCTGGCCAAGCTGACCCAGGGCGACGACAAGGTCTCGCACAAGACGCGCACCGGCTCGGTCATGGGCACGCCGTACTACATGGCGCCCGAGCAGTGCGAAGGCAAAGCCAACATCGACCATCGCGCCGACATCTACTCGCTGGGCGTCATTCTGTTCGAGATGATGACGGGCAAGGTCCCCTTTGGCGGCGAAGGCTACGGCGAGATCATCGTCAAGCACATCACCGCCGCGGTGCCATCCCCGCGCGCCATCAACCCGCTGCTGCCGCCCGCCGTCGAGAGCATCATCCTGCGCGCCTTGGCCAAGCCACGCGAGGAACGCTTCCAGACCATGGAGGAATTCGCCGCGGCCCTGCTCGACCCGCAAGGCTACGCGGCGACCGCGCCGGCCTTCGCGCCGCGCACCCCGCCGCTCGCACCGACGGCCATCTTCGAGGGGATGGGGGCGTCCCCCAGCGGACGGGCGGACAGCGTGGTCAGCGGCCAGGTCCTGTTCGGCAACTCGAAGACGGAGATGGGCGCGCACGCCGTGCCCCTGCCCTCCACCTTCCGGCACGCCGCGGGCGAGCTGATGAATGATGAAGTCGATTTCCGCCCCGCGACCAAGTCGCGCAAGACATCGTTCCTCGTCGCCGTCTTGGGCGTCGCGGCCGTCGCGGGAGCCGCCTTCTACTTCTTCACGCAGCAGAGCCCCACCGCCTCCAGCGTCCCGGGCAAGGCCGCCGCCACCGTCGTGCAACCCGCGGTGCCCAAGAAGGTGAAGCTCAGCTTCAACTCGGATCCCGAAGGCGCCGCGGTTCTGCGCAAGGACACCAACGAACAACTCGGCATCACGCCGTTCGACGTGGAGCTCCCCGCCTCCCAGAAGGCCATCGACTTCTTGTTCAGGAAGGACAACTTCGGCGACATGGTCGAACCCTTCGTGCCCACCGAATCCGGGCAGGTCTCGGTCGCCTTGAGCGCCACCCCGCCACCGGCCCAGCAGCCGGCGCAACCGAGCGCCGAGGCCAAGGCCGAGGGCAGGCCCTCCGCCAAGGCGACCAAGGCGCTGTCGAGCGGACATCGCAAGCCCTACGCGGCCCGAAAGCGCAGCGGGCACACCATGGACGAAGACGGCGTCCTCGCACCCTCCTTCTGACGGCGCGCGGCGACGGACCTCCTTCCGCCCCTGAGAACGCGATTGCGCCATTGACAGCCGCACGGTTTGCGATTATCTGCAAAGGACTTCCGGGCGTTTAACTCAGCGGAAGAGTGCCACCTTCACACGGTGGAAGCCGCAGGTTCAATCCCTGCAACGCCCACAGATAACTACTGATTCTGCGTAGGGTTTTCGGTAGAGCCACCCTGGTCGCAGTTGTCGTTCGAAGGCTCCCGCACCACTTCCGCACCACCCTGCGAGGCGTCGGCATCGAGACGGCGAATTCGACGAGTTCGTTGACCGGTCCCCGACCACGCCCAGGGCACGCTGGTCGGAGTTTCTGACCGTGGCTTTCACGCCGACTGCTGCGCTCTGCACCAGGCCTCCGCCAGCGAAGACGGGTTGCAAGTCGACCTTCCAGGACCGGACGACCATTCCTCGACCTGATTGGTCATCGCCGCTTCTTCCCCGTTGGTGCGTTCACCCGGGACACAAAGTGTGTTGTCTCCAAGCTAGTGACGGCAAGCCGACGATACTTTCAGGGCAGCAAGCGCTCTTGACTTTGCAAGGAACGTCTCCGCCATCGCTGAGTTCGGAGCGTACTGCCCAGGAGCTGGCGCGGCACTACTGGCCTGTGTACGGCCGCGTGTCCGCAGGCGGGGTTTGACCCTCCACGAACGCAGGGCTGCCCTGCGACGTGATGGTCACTGTGTCGGAGGTCAGGCCCGGCGAGCTGGCCGTGATGACACTGGTGCCCGAGTAGTACGTCCGAAACTCGGTAGCGGCTTGACCGTCGAGAATGGCGATATCGCTCGCCGGCTTGGCGGTCCCTGGGGTAAACGTGATGCTCGGCCCAGTCGGGAACTCGCCCGGCCCCGACGTTACCGTGAGTGTCACCGTCACATTGTTGCTGATCGCCTTGCCGCTCGCGTCCACGACGGTGACCAGCAGCCACGCGTCCTGGGTGCCATCCACCGCCGAAAGCGTCGTCGTGCTCGCGGTCAGCTTCAGCCCGGCGGCGGTGCCCGAGGTCGGCCACGTCGGCGGCGCCACCTTCGCATAGGCGTTTCGGTACCAGTAGTACGCTCGCTTCGGAATGCGGAAGTTGTCGACAATACCCGTGGTCATGTACGTAGCACCCATTTGGCTGGAATAATCGAACATGCACCACTTGGACGCTCCGCTGCGCCACGCTGGTTGGGCAGGCATGCCGTTTGTTACCGTCAGATTTCCCCAGCCGGGATCGTAGGCGCCCGGCCGAGCCACATTCACGGTGCTGCCGTATTCCGACACCAGATTGGGCATGCCAGGGTTGTCGTAGCCCGTGCCGTCGCCGTTGAAGCCGGCCACATCGCCAAGTGTGTCGGGTTCCGTGCCGCCGATTTTGGACTGGGCGCCTCCGATGGCCGCGGGCCGTCCCGTCGGTGCTGGATCGAGCTGGTGGGTCAAGGCGACCTCCTTCTTGAGCAGCGCGATCACCCTGTCTGTGGGGCCGCCGCCATTGAAGAAGTCCTCGTTGCCCATGCTCCACGCGATGATGCTGGGGTGATTGCGGTGGATGCGGATCATGTCCGTCAGGCTGGCGAGAACGTTGGTGTCGTACCCGTCGAAGTCGGCGGAGGTGCTCGGGTAGGAACCGCTATAGGACCATCCCCCCGGACCGCCACCGAAGCCGCCCCAGAAACAGTTCTCCGACCAGAGCAAGACGCCGAGTTGGTCGCAGGCATCTGCAAAAGCCGGTGCTTTGGGATAGTGCGAACCACGAATGAAGTTCAGTCCCGCGTCCTTGACCATCTTGACGTCACGGTACAGCGCCGAGTCGGCCACGCCATTGGCCCAGCCCGCGTGGTCCTGATGCACATTCGCGCCCTGGATCCAATAGTGTGAGCCGTTCAGCGAGAAGCCCTGCGACCCCGACCAGGTGAACCAGCGGAACCCGAACGGCGTCGTGAAGTTGTCCACGTTCCCAGTGCCGTCGGAAAGGTAGGAAAGCGCCATGTACATCGTCGGATGGTCGGGGTGCCACAGCGAGGGGCTGCTGATGGCGGGCGTCGTCTGATCGAAGGTCACCGTCGCACCCGCGGCGATCTGCTGTGGCGACGAAATGGTGGTGATCACCTTGCCGGTATTGTCCACGATGTCGGTCTTCAGCGTGGCGTTAACCGCGGCCGAGCGGTTGTTCTGCACTTCCGTCTTGATCTCTACGGTGCTAGAGGAGCCAGAATTTGTCGCCAGCGTGGGCGTCGTGACCCAGGTGCCGTACCAGGTGACGTGCAACGGGTCAGTGACAACGACATTCACGTCTCGATACAGGCCGCCGTAGAAGATGTGATCGCCCGTGATGGGCGGGATTTGTGCATTCCAGTTGTTGTTCAAACGAACCGCCACGACGTTGTCACCGGTCTGGATGGCCGAGGTGATATCGATCGAAAACCCATTGTAGCCGCCGATGTGTTGGCCGACCTGCTTGCCGTTGACGTAGATCTGCGCTTGGTCGAAGGCGGCCTGGAACTCGATGGCTACGCTCTTGCTCGACCAGGACGCCGGGACCGTGAAGTGTTTCCTATACCAGCCGTAGCCGACGTAGAACTTCGTCGACAGAAAGTTGGGCAGATTGAACGAATGGGGGAGACCCACGTTGCCCCACGAAGAGTCATCGAAGGCGGTTGCCTCCGCACCCGTGACATCGGCTCGTTTGAACTTCCAAGATTGGTTGAAGTTCTGGATCAGGCGAGGACCAGCGGATAGGGCTCCGCCGGTGCCCGACGACCCGCCGCTGCCAGGCTGACCACCGGATGGCGCTCCTGAGCCGCCGCCAGCGGTCCCCCCACTGCCCGCGCGATCGCTTGATGTGCCGCCTGCCCCCGCGCCACCGCCCGTCGAAGCTCCGCCAGCGCCTCCGCCTTTCCCTGCGGTGCCGCCCGTGCTGGAGCCTCCCTTCCCGGTTGTGCCGCCAACCTCGGACGAGCCACCCGTTGCGGCGGAGCCACCCACGGACGAGCCGCCCGTCGCACTGGAGCCGCCGACGCTGGACAAGCCGCCACTGCCTGATATTCCACCGCTGTTGCTGGTACTTCCTGAACCCGCTGTTCCGCCCGAACCAGATTGACCGCCGCGCGAGCTGGATGTGGACTGCGTTCCGCCCGTGCCAGCAGTACCATTTCCCTTCCCACAACCGGCGATCGGAAAAGCCACAAGACCACCGAGGATGATGAAGAGCAGAAAGTGCTTCGTCCTGTGCGCCATGCCCTTTAGTTCCCGGCCTGCCAGAGATTCGTTGGTCAGGTACGGGTTTAATACAGACCGAGCTCCGCGATGGCGGGCTCGCCCCTGGCGGCGTCGATCACCAAGGCTATGGCGTCTACGGTGGTTGGGTTGACCTGCCAGAGCTGGCGCTGACCGACGACCGAGCCAGCGATCGTCACCCCCGACGCATCCATCGGGGCCCGGTCCCAGGTCCCGTTTTGCCTAATTTCGATGTGGTAGGCGGTGACCCGCTCGCCCCGTTCGATGGGCTCTCGCAAGCTGATGACCGTGAACGTCACCGGCGAACGCGGCGTCACCTCCAGCCGACCCGAGGTCGCCCCGCTGGCTGCCGCCCAGCTGGTGCAAATGTCGTCGTCCACGGCCTTGGCCGCATCGAAACCCGGACTGGCCCAGGTGCTGTCGGCGGTGATCGGTTGCGCGTGCACCAGGTTCGTCCGGTAGAGCGAGGCGTACCAGTCCCCGAAATCTCGTAACAATTGAACCTCCTGCGTGTCGAACTGGCCAGTGGGTGAAGGCGGCACGTTGAATACCAGGGTCGTGTTCATGCCGACCGACGTGAAGTAGATCGATTGCAGTTGGCTCAGGGAGATCTCTGCGATGGTGGAGCTCCAGAACCACTGATTGTTGGGACGATCGGGAACCTCGACTTCCGCCGGGTACCATACGTTTGTCGGACCGCCATTGGGAACGTCGGCCACGCTCGACGTGGCGCGCGTCCCGCGAATGCCGGCGTAGCGAGAGTCGGATCCTGTCGTGGCGATCTCGGGACCTATCCAAACCAGCGTGTCGGGCTGCAATTCATGGGCAAGTTGTGCGATGCCCGCCCAGTCCACCGTGGCCGGCGCGTTATCGCCGGGGAATTTGATCTCGAAAATGGGGCCGTAGTTCGATAGAAGCTCGGTCAGCTGGTTGCGCAGATAGGGCTCGTAGGCGGCGCTCGTGCTCGGGAAATAGTGGTCCACGGGCGACAGGTAAAGTCCCGCACGCATCCCTGCCGCGCGCGCCGCATCCGTGAATTCCTTCACTACGTCCCCTTGCCCATTTTTCCAAGGGCTGCTCTTCACCGAATAATCGGTGGTGGCCGTTGGCCAAAGGCAGAACCCGTTCTCGTGCTTGGCCACGAGAACCGCCTGGCGGAAACCCGCGTTCTTGAGCTCGGCCACCCATTCTTTGGCGTCGAAGCTGGTCGGATTGAATGAGGAGGCCGGAGGCGTCGTGCCTGAGTCGTAGGTGGCCAGACCGAAATGAAGATAAGCCGTGAGCTCAAACCGCTGAAGCGCGACTTGCTTGGGGCTGGGCAAGGGCTCGACTCCGGGCGGTCCGCCAGAGACGTCGGGACACATCTGCGCGCCGATGACCACGCGGTCGCCGGTACCCCCGAGCAAGACCACGACGGCCCCCAGGCGCGCGAATCCGCTTGCGACCAATCGCCTGGGCTTCCCGGCCATGCTCCGAATTACCAGCACCGTTGGCTTTGTCTATCGCGGCGGCTTGCTGATCATGTCGCACGCCGAACGCACCTGTTTGGCCAGGGAGATCGGGGGAAGTCCGCAGGAAATCGGCTGCACGGGTTTGCGCCTCGGACCAGGCTTCCACTCGCAAAGCGCGATGGCGACACGCTCGCCGCTCTTGCGCCAGCATTCCCCGCTATGCTGGCGACCGTAGTCGTCGAGGCGCCGGTACGCACTCTCGGAGCGGTCCGCACGCAAGTCCTCTCGTGCCTCACGCAACACACGCAGCTCTGGCTCCGGATTCAGGGGAGCAGCCGGGACCGCGGCAGGGCTTGGGGTGGCCGCGGCCACGGCGGGACGCTTGCTGGCCTTCTTCACGTGCTCGATGCGTCCAGCACCGGCCGAATCGGCAGGAAGAAAAGAATCCTCGGGCGATGCCTCTTGCGCCGGCTTGATGGTCTCGGGAGCGAGGGCAGGAAAACTGGGTCGGCGAAGTCACGCCGCGGGCGCTCGCCCGCGCAACGCCCACATGGAAAACGTTCCGGCCCCCACCACCGCCGTTACCCCGAGCGCCACCAAAGCAATCTTGGAGGCCCGGGACATGCCCATCGCCGTGCCAGTCGCCGCCGTTGTCGCCCCCAGGGTCGCCACCCGCAGCATCAGCTTCTGCTTGATGCGCTCCCAATCGGCGCGGGCCAGCACCTTATTTCTGTGCGTCTCCACCATCTCTCTCGCTGTAGGGCCAAGCTCGTTCATTTTTCGTTCCCCAGTTCTCGCGT
>CAWCMR010000012.1:0-99871 GCA_963796685.1 uncultured delta proteobacterium | reverse complement strand
GAATCCGGGCTAGACAAGAAATCCCAACTGTGGCATTTGAAATGCACTTCATTGGTTCGAGCCTATCTGAGTGTGGCGATTGGCGTCGGGGCAGACCTAGAACCTATTCAGCTCCCAACCGCTTTTTTGTTTTCGTTGGTCGGTGGTCCGTGTGGCTGGAAAAAGCACTGCCCACGCCACCGACAAATGACCGAAGGAGGAAACCATGACCGTTCTGAAGCTATTGGCCGATGCCTTCCATGAAGGCGGATGGGGGATGTGGCCCATCCTCGTCCTTCTAATGATTACGGTATCCATCATCGTGGAGCGCGCGGTTACCCTGCGCAAGGCCGTGATCGACAAGGAGAAGCTGATTGCCCTGCTCCGCTCCCAAATCTCCCAGGGCAACATCCAGGGCGCCATCAAGGTTTGCTCCGGGAACCCCACGCCGCTCACCCGCATCGTGCAAACGGGTCTCATGCGCGCCAATCGCTCCGAGCCCGAAATCGTGGCGGCCATGGAAGAGGCCTCGCTGCGTGAGTTGCCCGTGGTCGAGAAGCGAACCGGCTACCTCGCCATGCTCGGTAACCTGGCCACCCTCGCCGGCCTCCTCGGCACCATCACCGGCCTCATCAAGGCCTTTGCCGGCGTCGCTGGCGTGGATCCGTCGCAGAAGGCAACGTTGCTCTCCAAGGGCATCTCCGAGGCCATGAACTGCACGGCTTTCGGCCTCAGCACCGGCATCATCGGCCTGGCGTCCTTTGCTTGGCTGAACGGCAAGACCCAGTCGATCCTCGACGATATCGCCGAAATGAAGAAGAACGTCGTCAACCTCGTGGCCAGCGCCAAAGCTGCCAAGCACGGGTAACCCTCAACCAGTTTCGAAACGCTGAGAAAAAAGGAGATTCTGCTATGTTTTTGTTGGAAGGCTTCAAAGAAGGCGGCTGGGGCATGTACCCAATTCTTCTGCTCTTCTGCATCACGGTGTACGTGACCATCGAGCGCGCGACATTCCTCGCCAAGTCCAAAATCGACGTCGATAAGTTGATGTCGCTGGTGAAGTCCCAGATTGTCGCCGGCAATCTCCGGGGCGCTATTTCGAGCTGCGACGCCACCCCGACCGGCGTGACCAAGATCATCGCGGCCGGTCTGCGCAAGGCCGAGCAAGGCGGCTCCGAGCACGAGATCCAGCAGGGTATGGATGAAGAAGCCCTGCGCGAGCTTCCCAAGATCGAGAAGCGGACCGGGTACCTGGCCATGCTCGGAAACCTGGCCACCCTCGCCGGCCTCCTCGGCACCATCACGGGTCTCATCAAGTCCTTCGCCTCGGTCGCGGGCGTCGACCCATCCATGAAAGCCACCATGCTCTCCAAAGGTATCTCCGAGGCCATGAACTGCACCGCGTTCGGTCTCGGCACCGGCATCTTGGGGCTGGCTGCTTACGCCGTGCTCAACGGCAAGACCCAGTTCATCCTCGACGGCGTCAACCAGGCCTCGGTCGAGGCGCTCAATCTCGTCGTGACCGGTCGCGACGGCGGCGCCCGTCACTAACCCTGCCAAACAACTCTAGGAGCGGCTTTTGCCGCTCCCGGATGGGAGCACAACCATGAGCGTTTCAGTCGAAACCGGCGGCAAGTCTGGGAAGAAGTCCCTCAACGCCGAACTCAACCTCGTCCCCTACATCGACCTGCTCACTTGCATGGTCGCGTTCCTTCTCATCACCGCGGTCTGGACCCAGCTCGCGCGCCTGCAGGCCCAGCAAAAGGGCCAGGGTCAGGCCGGCGAGGAAACTCCACCGGAGCTCCAGGTCAAGGTCGTGGTGCTGGTGAACCAAGAAGGATTCAACCTCGTCGTGGGCCAAGACCAAACGCCGATTCCGAAGAAGGGCAGCGACTACGACTTCGAACGGCTTGCAGCCGAGCTGAAGAAGGCCAAGGAAGGCCATCCCGACAAGAACGACGCCCAGGTGGCGTCGGAAGACACCATCAAATTCGACACCTTGGTGCGAACCATGGACACCGCTATACAAGCGAGATTTCCCGATATCTCGTTGATTGACAGCGGCGCAGCCGGAATTTAGGGAGACCAGCCATGCCAATCGAAGTACCCAAGGCGCATCTTTACCACTCTATCAAGCTCGAAGTGGCCTCGAACAAGCTGGGCCACGGTGGACGCAAGAGCACCAACTCGGCACTCAATTTGGTGGCCTACATCGACATGATGACGATGCTCGTCATCTTCCTCCTCATGTCGTTCTCGGCCTCCGGAGAAATCCTCTTCGTGCAGAAGAACATCACCCTGCCCGATGCTCAAAATTGGAGCGACCTCGAACGGGCACCGGTCATCGGCGTGACCAAGGACGTGGTCACGCTAGACGGCCGGCAGGTGGCCACGGGCGAAGACCTGATGAAGGACTCCGCCACCGGTGACATGAAGATCACCGAGCTGCACGATGAGCTCGTCACCGACAAGAACAACTACAAGCTGCTTCACCCATCCGAGGACTTCAAGGGCGTTTGCATCATCCAGTCCGACAAGGCCGTCGAATTCAAGATGCTACGCAAGGTCATGTTCTCTGCGGCCGCGGCCGGCTACCAGAACGTGAACTTTGCCGTTCGTCCCAAGGCCAAGGGAGGCGCAGCAGCGCCAGCCGCCGAGTAGTGGACGGTCGGGACGTTCCAACGAGCGTTCCCGGCTGCCGCTCAGACTGTCTCGTCGCGGCCGGCTCCATCAGGGGTCGGCCGCAGGTCTATATGGAGTTTCCTTTCTCTGGGGAGGTGCCTAGATGCAGATCCGAACGCTAGCCGTATTGTCCTTATTCTCTTGTTCCCTGGTCGTGGCCTGCACAGGGGATCCCAACGACCCCATGACCTGGGCCAAGAAGCTCAAGAACGTGAGGGACCAGCAGGAGGCACTGAACCAACTGGCCCGCATGGGCGTGGATCGCGCCAAGGTGGCCCTGCCCGCGCTCATCGACCTCTACAAGGAAACCAAGAAGCCCGAGCACCTGGAGGCGCTGGTCCGCTACAAGGATCCGAGCACGATTCCTCTGTTCATCGACGCCTTGGATTTCACGGAGGACGACTTCGATCGGGCCATCGTGGCGGCCGGCGCCCTGGGCGACATGAAGGAGCAGGCGACCGAGGCGGTTCCCGCGCTCATCAAGGCCGTCGAGCACCCATTACCCATCAAGTCGCGGGCCAACGGCGTGCGCCTGGCGGCCATCCGGGCCTTGGTCAAGATAGGGGATAAGCGTGCCGTGCCGACGCTGGCCAAGATTCTCACCACCTCGGCGGACGAACAGGACTTCCTTCTCAACCAGAAGGCCGCCCTGGGTTTGGCCGAGTTGCGCGATCCCGCGGCGATTCCGGCCCTCATCAAGGGAATGTTCATGACCGGCCGGGGGGCCAATATCTTCCAAGAGTGCCGCCTGGGTCTCGTGCGCATGGGCGAGCCTGCCGTGGCGCCGCTCATCGAGTTGCTCAACGAGAAGAACCCCGAGATCAACGAGATGGCGAAGAAGCTCGATTTCGACAAGTACAGCCCCGGCATCGTGCCCTTCAAGGCCGCCATGCTGCTCGGCGACCTGCGCGCTGCCAAAGCCGTGCCCGCGCTGGCGGCGCGACTCAGGGTCCCCGCCAAGTCGGGAGAGCACAAATCCATTCTGATTTCGCTTGGTTTCATCGGGACCAAGGACGCCGTGGATGTCCTGCTTCGTACCCTCAAGGATAAGAAAGTGGACGCACCCACGCGTTCCGCAGCCGAGGATGGCATCTATCTCTCCGGGGACAAGCGCGCCGTTCCCATCCTCATGGAAACTGCCAAGTCGGGCTATGTCGTGGTGGATGGCCAGAAAGCCTCCGATCTACGCGCCAACGCCGCCATCGACCTGGCCCGCATCGCTGGTCCCGAGAACTACGATGAATTCAAGGCCTTGGCGGACAAGGAAAAGGAAGTCCAGGGCGTCTTTGGCGAAGCCCTCGACCGCATGCAAGTCGCCAAGGAATGCGGCGACAGGATCGCCTGTTACGGCAAGTACCTTTCCGACCCGTCGTGGACCCGTGCCGAGAAGGCCGCCTTCTGGATCGGCTTTTCGGGCAACGCGAAGCAAGGCATCCCGTTTCTGCTCGGCGCCCTCAAGCCCGTGGCCAGCTTGAAACCGGAGCGTTTCCCCGTTCATCAAGCCATCCTGCAATCGCTGGCGCGCCTGGCGAACAAGAATGACAAGGATGTCATCGACGCCCTCGAAAAGCAGATCGACCGCGACGAAACCGCGGTTCGCATCCCTGGCGCGCGCGACCTCCTCGGCGAAACCCGCGTCACGCTCGCGGTGATTCAGAACAAGGGCTGATGGCCGGGCACGTAGTCGACAGTCTGCTCGGGCAGTCGAAAGGCGACTGTCGACTACCCCTTGCCGGCTGTGTAGTCGGCGACGATCACGGTGTGAATGCCGCCACGAACGTAGAAGTCGCCCTCGATGCGCGCTCGACGTGGCTTCGTAGCGGCGACCAGGTCGTCCAGAATCTTGTTGGTGACGGCTTCGTGAAACGCTCCCTCGTTGCGGTAGGACCACAGGTAGAGCTTCCACGACTTCAGCTCCACGCAAAGTCCATCCGGCACGTACTCCACGCGGATGGTCGCGAAGTCCGGCTGACCGGTCTTCGGGCAAAGGCAGGTGAATTCGGGACACTCGAAGCGGATGACGTAGTCCCGTTCCGGGTTGGGATTGGGGAAGGTCTCGAGGCTCTTGGACGCGGTCGTTGCCATGGGGTCGCCAAGCATACCAGCTCACGGCACCACGCCAACGGGACGTTGTTGCCCAGGAACCCCGAAGTACCCTCCCAGGTTCGCCACCGGGCCAAAGGCCCCGGTCCTTCAGGCATCAAACGAGACGCCCCCCGCCGCGCCACGCTCGGTCGGATTGTTTTACATTAGGAGGCCTGCCGGATGACATACCGAAGAGCTAGAGCTCACCGTGCTTCGCTTGCGCTCGCCGCCCTGGCAGCCGGACTTGCTTGGCAAGGGTTGGCCATGGCTGCCACCGTCAAGGGCACGGTCAGCCTTCCTGCCGAAATGAAGACCGGCCGGCGTTTCCTCGGTCACTGGCGCGTGGAGAACACCAACGTGCCGGTGCAGCGGGCCGATCCGCGCGGCGGCACGGTGGTTGTCCTCACGGGACCGCAGTTTCAAGCCATCCCGCCCAAGAGCGTATCGGTGGAAATTTCCGGGCTGCAGGCCACCCCGGCGGCCATCGTGGTGAGTGAAGGCTCGGTCGTGGAATTCAGGAATTCGGACAAGGTCTCGCACGACCTGACGATCCCCGATCACCCCGACGTGATGCCGCCCGAGCGGCTCGCCTCCGGCACCGTACGCAAGCAGCGCTTCGCCACGGCTGGTGGGTATCTCGTGCGCTGCACGGAGTACCCGCACATCGTCATCTCGGTCATCGTGACCAGCTCTCCGCTCTTCGCCATCGCGGACGACCGGGGGGGATTCAAGATTCCCGACGTCCCCGAGGGTCACGCCACTTTGAAGGTGTGGAGCAACGGCGGCTGGGTCCACCAACAGGAGATCGACGTCCCTGCCAGGGGCCTGGATCTCGCCGTCAAGGTACGAAGCTCGGCTGCCGCCGCCGAAACCGCCGAGTAGGAGAAGTAAACGATGTTCCTCTCCAAGATCTGGTTCGTACTCGTGGGACTTCTGGCTGGTGTCGCCGTGACGGCGGCCTTCGTGGCGCCCCGCCCCGCCGATCGCCACATCGAGCAGCTGGAAGGCCAACGCATGGATCGTGCCCAGTATGCGGCCGAGCAGTTGCTGAAGAACGATGCCCGCCGCTGGATCGATTATGTGGCCAAGCTGGGAACGGACGGCAAATTGATCGATGCCTTGGATGCCGCGACCCGAGGTTCCAGCGATCTTCGGCCCCTGCACGATTCCGTGCGCAACCGCTTGCGCGAGTTGGTTCCCAATCGCCAGGCCATCGGGGTAGAGTCGATTGTCGCCGTCGATGCCAAAGGCCGCGTGGTGGCGCGGGCGGGGGACGACGAGGGCGAATACGGCGAATCCATCGCGGGGGCCGAGGTGGTGGCCGACGCGTTACGCGGCTACCTTTCCGACGACGTATGGGGCGCAAGCAACCGTCTCCGCCGCATCGGCGCCGCGCCCGTGTTTTCCAAGTCGCACGATCGCATCGTGGGTGCCCTGGTGGTGGAGGTGGAGACCGGTAAGCGCCTGGTGGAAATGTGGAAGCGCAACCTCGGCGTGGACGTTGCCATCGTCCTACACAAGAACGTCCTCTCGGCCACCCTGCCGGAAGCCTTGCTCACGCAGCTACCCGAGATCATCGAAGAACACGCCGCGGAGATCGCCAAGAACAAGCGCTCGCGTGCTCTGCCGCTCTACATGGGCAACGAGCGCCTGCTCATCGTTGCCGCTCCGTTTACCGGCGAAGCCTCCGAGCAGCGCGCGTACTACGTGCTCATGACCAAGAAGTCGCCCGAATCCGACCCGTGGGCGCTGCTTTCGAGCACCTCCTCGGACGACCTCAAATGGGGAAAGTTCCCCTGGCTGTCGCTCGCAGGAGGACTCATCGGCATCATCTTCGTCGGTCTCTTTCTCCAACGCATGGAGATCGAAAATCCGCTCAAGCACCTGCGCGCGGAGGTCCATAGCTTGGCCAAGCAGGAGCTGCAGAAGATCGACGACACGAAGTACGGCGGAAAGTTGGGTGGGATCGCCCGCGATATCAATGCCGCCATCGAGCATTTCACGCACGCACCGCTGCCCAAGAGCGAGACAGCCAGGAAGGACATCTCGTCCATCCTCGATCCCAAGACGGCCTCCGCCGACGGAAAGTCCTTCGATGTTTCAGGTTCCGCCGCGCCGGTCAAGGCCGCGGTCCCACCGCCCGCGGCCATGGCCGCGTCGCTCTTTGGCACACCGCGATCTGCCCCAGGTTTGGGCGGGGGACCGCCGGCCGTCCCCGTGGCACCGCCGCCTGCCCCCTTCACGGCCCCTGCGGAGCCGGCGCCGTTCCTGGCACCCTCGCCACCCCAGCCATTGCCCCCACGACCGCTTCCGCCTCCTTTGGCCAAGCCGGCCAAGGCGCCCGCGCCTCCTGCCCCCTCGGCCACCCCAGCCAATGGCAGCGAGGATTCCGACCAGGCACACTTCAGCCAGGTCTTCGAAGCCTACGTGGCCCTTCGTCAAAAGTGTGGCGAATCCATCGTGGGTCTCTCGCTGGAGAAATTCGTCGCCAAGCTGAAGAGCAACCGTCAGCAGATCATCGCCAAGCACAACTGCAAGACGGCCCAATTCACCGTCTATGAGAAGGACGGCAAAGCCGCGCTACGCGCAGTGCCGGTACGGGAGTAGGCCCTCCCGTAGGGGCGGGTTTGAAACCCGCCCCCCACATCAGGGGGTTTGAAGCCCGCCCCTACCGCGACGATTCCTTGTCCGACGGAAAGGCGCCCGAGCGAACGTCGGCGACGTAGGCGGAGAAGGCCCCGAGGATCTCCTTGCCGAGCTCGGCGTAGCGACGCGCGAAGCGCGGCGACCACTCGGGATCGAGCCCCAGAAGGTCGTGCATGACCAGGACCTGCCCGTCGCAGGACGACCCGGCGCCAATGCCGATGGTGGGCACGGGAACGGCTTGGGTGATGGCGGCGCCCAAGGCGGATGGCACATGCTCGATGACGATGGCGTAGGCTCCGGCCTGGGCCAAGGCGCGTGCGCCAGCGAGGATCGATTGAGCCTGCTCGTCGGTGCGCCCCTGCAGCCTGAAGCCACCGAACTTGTACACCGATTGGGGCGTCATGCCGACGTGGCCCATCACCGGAATGCCGATGGACACCAGTCGCGCGACAAGCTCCGAGACTTCCTCCCCGCCCTCCAGCTTGACCGCCTCGGCCGCGCCCTCTTTCAGCAGTCGCCCCGCCGCTCGCACGCCATCTTCGATCGAGGTCTGGTAGCTGAGAAAGGGCATGTCCACGACGACCTGGGCATGCTCAGTACCCCGCGCCACCATGCGCGAGTGGTAGATCATCTCGTCCAGAGTGACGGGCAAGGTGTTGGACAAGCCCTGCACCACCATACCCAGGGTGTCACCGACGAGCACGATGTCCACGCCGGCACGATCGGCCAGCCGAGCGAAGGCGACATCATAGGCTGTCACCACGGCGATCTTCTCGCCCCCACCCTTGCGCTCGCGCAGGGCCGCGCTGGTCAGTTTCTTGGTTGTTGCCATGACGGCGCTCATTCTAGCAGGGGCCGGGCCGTGGGCAGAGCTACCTTCGGCTCCAATGATTGATGCCCACGTGGGTCCTCTCGATGACTTCGAGCAGGGCCGCCCGATCTTCCTTGTCGCCTACGAAGTCGATCTCCGAGGCGTCGACGATGAGCAAGGGACCATCGCTGTAGTTGAAGAAGAAATCGGCATAGGCTCGCGCCACCTCACGCAGGTAGTCCGTCCGAATGGTCTTCTCCTCGGGCCGTCCGCGCTTGTCGATGCGGGCCAGAAGCACCTCGGTGCGAGCCTGTAGGTACACCACCAAATCGGGCGTGGCCACGCGCGGCCGAAGCGCCTGGTAAACGCGGTCGTAGAGCGCGAGCTCCTCGGGCGACAGGGTAAGGGTGGCGAACAGCCGGTCCTTGGCGAACAGGTAGTCGGACACCACCCCGCCCTGTTCGAACAGCCCGCCCTGCAAAAACTCGGACTGCTGACCATAGCGCTGCAAGAGAAAGAACAGCTGGGTCGACAGGGCGAAGCGCTTCGGATCCTTGTAGAAGGAAGCGAGAAACGGATTCTCGTCCGGATTTTCTCGAATCAGGCGCGCGCCCAGGTCGGCCGCGAGGAGCTCCGCCAAGCTGGACTTGCCAGCGCCAATGGGGCCCTCGACCGCGATGGTGCGGGGCCGTTTGCGCGGCTGCCGAGGCGGCACTTGAGTCATGGCTGTCTCTCTATGGCTAGCACAAGTTCGGCGCGCGCCGAAGTTCTGTCGAAATGTCCCGACGCGCTATTGCACGGGCTTCACGTTCCACAGCATGAACACGTGATCCTGGTAGTCGCCGTTGCCGTCTTCGTCGAACGCGACCACGTAGGCGTCCTGCACAGGCGTGCGTCCGCGGCTGCGCAAGGGAAACACCTTGGCCGCGTGTTTGTGCGGACCCGCGTTCAAGGCGTCCTCGGAATAGTAGGTTCGCCTACCGGCCTTGAGGAAGACCCCGAATGCCGCCTGGCCGGGATCGAAACTGGTCTGGCTGTCCCCCTCAAGCTCGGGATTCAGGGTTTGATGGTGCCCCTTGGCCGCGCTGCCGATGCTACTGCAGATAGGCTTGCCGGCCTGGACGACATAGTGCCCGAAGGAGATCTCCTCGTCTTTGCTGTAGCGGGCGATCAGGTAGAGACCGACGTTACCAGGCTTGGCCCCCTGGAAGAGCGGCGACTTGATCTCGTCGCCGGCAATCGGGTACGGCAGAAGCAGGGAAGGCGATCCCACGTCCACGTCGTAGCCCAGGGCCTCCAGGATCTGCTGCAACGGTGGCTCTTCCGCCGCATCCCTGCCCTTGGTCACGAGGCCCGTCAGATCGCACGGTGGCCCGTCATCGTCCTCGCTGCGCACGATGCGAACACGGGCGTGATGCACACCTGGGTCTGCGTCCGCTGCCGGCTCGAAGCCTACGGAAAACGAGAAGGACGATGTGGGTGGAAGCACCACAGGCAAGAGGGGGACATCGACGATCTTGAACGTGTCCGCGCTCTTGCCTACCACGCGGATGTCCGAGACCTGGACCGCCTCGCTGCCGGTGTTCTTGACCTCCACGGGCTCGCTGGCCTTGGTCGCGCCGCGCAGACCCGAAAAATGAAGCTCGAGGGGCGTCACTTCGAGAGGTTCACGCACCTTCTCCACGCGGGGCGGGGGCAAGGCCGGCGCCACGTTGGTCGCCGCCTTGGGCAGGGGCCTCGTCGCGCAGCCGCAGAGCAGAAGGCCCCCCCACAGGATCCTGAAGCGTGATGTCCGGGTTCGCATGGCTCGACCTACGACCAGCGTAAGTCCAGTCGCGGACAACAGCCAGAAGAACTCCTAACTAATTGTTCCCGTGGGGAAAGAACGTGTCGTTGTAGGCGAAGATCCCTCCGAAACGATCGAAGGTGATGGCGCCGAACAGATTGACCGCGACACCGAAGATGACCAGTGCCTTGAATAGCCAGGTGAATTTCCGGCCACCCACGGCCAGCAGCATGACCAGGAAGACGATGTAGTCGAGGCTGAAGCGGTAGCCGAACTGCTGGAAGCCGGAATTCTGGTAGAGCAGCGAAGGGAGCGCGGTCGCCAGAATCGTGAGCCAGAGGCCGCGGGCGAGCGGGCTGTGCTCGGCCGGTGCCACCGTATAGGCCAAGGTCGGCGTGGTGACCAGCATGGACATGCCGTGCTCGCTGACCTTGACGAACGGGTATTGGCTCAAGATGCGCGGCAGGAGCAAGAGCGCGCAGGTGAGGTTGCGCGACAGGAAGTGGTAGTTGAACAAGCCGAAGCGCTGCATGCGGTCTTGCCAGCCGATGTTGAGGTATTTGTGCCCGAACTCGGTGAACTGCTCGAAACGCAGGTAGTTGTGTACCAGCAACACCGCCAGGATGGCGCCCGAGGGGAGAGCGAAGCGGAGCAACTTGGACAGCAACCCCGGCGGCAGGCCTTGCTTGCGCAATTTGCGCAACCGTTCCCAACCGCCACCGGCGCGCACTGCTTCGAAGACGAAAAATGGGACCATGAAGCCCAGCGGGGTGCGGGTGGCAAATCCCAGTCCCACGCACAGCCCGGCCAGCGCAGGATGGGCCGCATCCAGGCTGGCCCAGGCGTAGCCGATCACGCAGGTCACGGCGATGACGTGCGCGGTGAACCATACCTGACCGATCACCGAGGCGAAGTAGTAGACGGACCCGACGCCGAACATGACCGTGAGCCACAGATCGTCGGTCACGCCGCGCTTCGAGTAGCCGCGCTTGGCGAGCCGCCGCAGCAGCAGAAACAGCAACATCGGATTGAGAGCGGCCCAGATGACCGTGAACACGACGTCGTTGAATTTGAGGTGCACGACGGCCACGAAGGGCAGCATGAGCACGGCCGGAAAGGGCGGGAACGATACGTAGCGAATGTCCGAGCGCGAGGCGATCTCATCGTTGCTGATGGTCAGCGAAGGACCGCGCAGAGGATAGAACCGATCGATGGGCCCGGTCTTGCCGAACATGCCCTTTAGGGTTCGCCCGTCCTTGAGATGCAAGACCTCGACGCGCGCCCAGTCGTTTTCGTTGGGCGGCGGCACCGGCATGTCCAGCCGCCCCTTGAGCCACCCTTCGGCCAGGTAGACGAAGTGGTTGTACTGCGAGTGCTGGCGCAACCGTCCGCCGGAAGCGCCGAGGTACGCGCCCAGAAAGACGAAATAGATCACAACCAGACCCCAGCGACTCGCGAACAAACGTTGGAAACAACTCATGGTGCAAAGATCTCCGGCCGCGGTGGTGGCACGCGCGGCGCTGCGTGGCGCTCGTAACCGCCCACGAAGGGCACGCCTTCGTGGGCGTAGACGATGGACGGGCGGGTGGTGCGGTACGCTTGCCACTCCAGTCCTTCGTACAGGGTGAAATGCTTCTCCAGGATCAAGATGCCCATATCCGACTGTTCGACGACTTGCTCTCCCACCCCGACGTCGCCGATCCCGAGTGGCAGCCGACCGTCCCGAATATACATGACCACGGCATCGTGCAGAACGTCGTGCCAGTAGATGCGATTCGAGGCCGGCCGATGCTGGACCATCCAGGGCAAGATGGGCAGCGCCGAGTAGCCCCAGAACTGCCGGTTCATGCCCAGGCTGGCGCCGCCGGCGAAGCCGCCGGCCAGCATGTTGTACCAGCCGAGCCCATCCGGGTGCGAGCGTACGGTTTCGGCCACCGCGGGCATGCACAGGAGGCCCGCCAGCGCGGCGGGCAGGGCTCGTGACAAGCGCGGTGTCGAGAGCGTCTTGCGCGCGACCTCGATGAGCCACGCCGCCCCCGCGCCGGCCAGCACGCAAAGAAACGGCATGGCGGGCAGGAAGTGCTTCACGCCCCCGAAGATCGGCGTGCTGGGCAAAGCCAGGATGAGGACCGGGCCCGCGATCTGAATGGCCAGGAATACGCCGGGGGCGCGATCCACGTCCACGCCCGGCCGCGTCCACGAGGGGCGCAGGGCGGTGGGCGAATCGTCGAGCAAGACCCGCGAGCTCTCTGCCCCGCGGCGGCGACGACGACGAAAGAACACCACGGTTCCGAGAGCAGAGAGGGCCAGGGTCGTCACCGGCAAGGTGAAGAAGGTCGAGACGAACGGGAACGTCGCGCGCAGGAGCTTCAGCTTCGTCTCCGTGGGCGGCAGGTTCCAGTTGCGGCCCAGGTACTCGAAGTTGTAGTGCTCGTGATGCATGTGCCGCTCCAGCCAGCCGCGCGTGCGCGCCACGGGCGCGTGCCACAGCCACGGCCACAGGATGAAGAGCACGAGCGGTCCCAGCGTGGCCATGGAGACGAAGGCGAGCGGTGGGCGAGGAAACCGCAAGCGACGCGCGTCCCCGCGCCGAATCCACAGGTAGTGGGCGAGCAGGAAGATGGGAAAGAGCCAGGCGTTGTGCTTGGTCGCGAGCGCCAGTCCCCAAAAGATCCCGCACAGGATTCCCCAACGACGGGAGCGCAGGGATTTCCAGTACGCCAGTGCCACCAGCACGGCCATCACCGTGATGGGAACATCGAAACAGGAGATCTGGGCGTGAAAGAAGTAGTGCGGCTCGGCCACGGACAGCACGGCCGCGACGGCGGAGGGCACAGGCCGCAAGAAGCGTCTGGCCAGCCAATACACGAGTGCCACGCCCAGACCGGCGAGCAGGATGGCAGGAAACCGGAAGGCGCTCGAGTCGCGTTTGAAAAGCGGCAAGGTGATGTGCCGTCCCGTGATGGGGATGGGGTGCAAGCTGCGCATGGGCCCGGTGCAGTTGCAGGTATGGAACAAGCGCCAGGACACGCCGAACAGGATCTTCATCAGCGGCGGGTGCTCGTGGTTGTCCTCCCAGGTGCCATCCACCGCCGCGCGGGTGAAGGCGCGGCCGGGATACCCTTCGCGCAGGTTCTTCCACACCGACTCGAACCAGCCCCAGTAGCGTTCACCGGAACGGAAGTACTGGGACTCGTCGCGCCCGATCCCTTGCCGGCCCTCGACGGACAGCATCCACGACGACGTGGCGACGGCCAAGACCAGCGGCAGCAGCCACTCCCACCGCATGCGAGACGACCTCGATGGCACCGGCACCGGCTCGTCCGTCATGGCGTGCGCGCCTCCGCCGCGAACCCGAAGTGGCGCGCATTGGCCTTGTCGACCGTGATCTCGAAACGCACCTGGCCAGTCTTGCCTGCCAGCGCGGAGGTGTCGAAACTCTTGCGCCCCCAGCCGCTTTGGCTCGTGGCCTCGATCACGCCCAGCTCGCGGCCGTCGACGAGAACCCGCAGCCGAACCTTGCCCTCGCCCAGCTTGCGCAGCCACACGCTGTGCAGGCCGCCGGCAACGGCGAGCTCGCGCCCCAGGGGCACGTCGGAGAAGGCCACGACCAACGTGGAGCGTTCGACAGGGTCGACGGCCAGAGCGTTGCGCAGGGTGAAGTCGATCTCGAGCAACTCGGGCTTGATTGAACCACCTCCGAGACACTGAAAGCGATCCTGTGCGAAGGCGCAGGGTACGTCTACGCGATCGGGCGTCACCATGGAAACCTCGGCCCGGTGCCACTCGGCGAGCAGATCGAAGGTCACCTTGGCGGCCGGTCTTTCCCACCGGTTCACGGTCAGGGCACCGTGGCGCGAGGTCTCGGCGCGGCGCGCGCCCGCCGTGTCCACCGCACGCGCGCCCCGCTGCGAAATTTCCCAGATGCGCCCGTAGCGGGCACTGTCCATCCGCCCGGCCACCGACATGGGTACGAGATCGCCCAGTTGCAACCGCATGAGCGGGTCGGCCCAGGCGGGAGCAGCGACGATCAGGTCGCCGGCGCGAAACCCGGCGCGCACCCGGGCCGCGGCAGACGCCCAGTCCTTCTCGGTGGGGGCGCGAAAGGGCGCTACGAGGGAATTCACGGTTTCGACCAGCGCCAGCGCGACGATCGCGGCCGCCACCACGACGGACAACCGCCGCCGTTGCACATCACGCAAACCGCGCGAATCGCGCGAGTCAGGATCCATGGACGCCGACGAAGCCACTGACCCGGCAAACTACCCCAATTACCCCCTTGGAAGCGAGCACAGGCGGGATTTGTCGCGTCGTGGCCATCTAGGGATCGACCTCGAACGAGCAGCGGCCGATGAGCTGCGACGATCGGTCGGTGAGCAGATCCACGCGCCACGAGCCGATGACCGGGGCCGTGTGGTAGGACCACGTGCGGTAACCCTCTTTTCGGCCCCCCTCGACGGTCGCGTGCAAGAGACCGCCCACGGGCACACCCTCGTGGTACCACTGGAATGCGACCCGCTGGCGACTGCGGCTGGGCAAGCTCACCGAGAACCAGGCATACACGCGCGAGCCGTCGCGCGAAAAGTGCTTCGCCCGCCCATCGAGCTGACGCTTCACCACCGCGGTCCCTGCACCGTGATCGTGGCAAACCATGGGCACGGGTGGAAACAGCGGGGCCGCGAGGCCAAGCAGGGCGGCGGCCGGCAGGGAAATCTGCGCCAGCGATTTCAGTCCCTGCGCCGAGAACAGATTCGACTTGGGCGCCAGCGCGACCCAGGCCACGGCCGAGGCCACCAGGGCCGCGATCGCGATGGAGGTCCTTGGCGAGGTGAGAGCCACGACCGCGGTCGCCGGGACCAGGGCGGCGAAGAGCACGATGGCGGTCCACAGCACGCGCACCCGTGGCTCGTCGAGCACCAGCTCGCGGTAGGTGCCGGCGAAGCAGGTCAAGAGCGCCATGCCGGCGAGAAGGAGCGGCACGATGATGTTGATCGATCCGAAGCTCGCCGATCCGAACCAGACCGGAACCAGAAAGAAGAGCACGTTCTTGTAGAGCAGGACCGTAACCGCCGGGCTGGCGGTGCGAAGGAACTTGTGAAGCCTGCCTTCCACAACGCCCTCGGCTGGCGCGTGCAGCCAGCGCGCCGCCGCCAGGGGCACAAGCCACGCCAGGGCCACGATGGCCACGGCCTTGGGCGCGAAATCCACACCCTGGTGGCTGAGGGCGCGCGCCAGCACGCCGAGGCCGAGCGAAATCCAGGGCGTGTACTGCCCGTGGAGCTTCTTTGCTTTGTCGAAAACGCTTGTCACGAAGAAAGACGATGAGGCAACGGCTCGCAGCCGAAGTCAACTGCGGCTCCTGCTCCGGCTGTGTGCCATGGCTCCCCTTTCCAGGCTACTTCCCCACCGCCAAGGTGCGATGCGTGGGCAACGGACCGTAGCCGAGTACTTGGCCTCCCTTCGACGGCGTTCCGGGGTAGAACAGGTTGCACTTCGCCATGCCGTCCGAAGAGCCAGCACAGCCGCCCCGCTCCCGCGATGACCAGGGCTTCCCGGCCGCACGTGAGTGGGCCACCGAGGTTCGACGCGAGGCTCTTGGCCGACTCCTTACGGTTGCACTGGCACTTCTAGGCGGCGAAATCCTAGCGCGTTTGGTATTCGACACCCACAACCTGCCGCACGGCCGCTGGTTGGTGCTTGACACCCTGGCGCGGCTTGGGCGGTTGGCGGCGCTTGTCGCGGTCGCCTGGCTCGCCCTCGCTGCCTTCTGTCTGGTGGCCGCACGCAGTGCTGTTGCTCGCCGGGTGGCGCAGGCCGCTTCATGGGCGCGCGACGACCTATGTTCCACGGCCCCGGCGCTGCGCATATTCGCGCTGTTCGTGGCAGCGACCGTCGCGCTTACGCCGCTGGCGGCGCGGCGGTACCAGCTGGCCTGGCGAGCGGCCGCCGTTTTTGCCTGTGCCGCGGTCGCACTTGGCATCGCCTTCGAGCTCGCCCTCGCGGCGCGACGCCATGCCGGCCGGAACCCAGTCGCCGCCGACCCGTCAGTGGGCTGTGCGGCGCTGGCCGGGAGCGCTCGCCCGACTTGGCTTGGCCGCTTGTCTTGGAGCGTCGAGCTCGCGTTCTTGGGGTTTCTGGTCTTCCCGCGTATCGCGGGTTTCCATCTTGCTATCGCTGGCGTGGCCTTCTTGCTGGTGACCGTGGCACCGGCCATGCGGCTGCCACGACCCGTGGTGGCGGCGCTCGGCGCGGTGGCGTTGCTAGGGCTTGCCGTCGATGGTCGGATGCCATCGCAGCGCCGATTTGCCTCGGTTCACGCCCCCTTCTCCGCCCTCGGACTCGTGCTGCTACACAGGCTGACGGACTTCGATGGCGACGGCAGTTCGGGGTTGCTCGGGTTCGACTGCGACGATTCCGATCCAGGGCGCAGCCCCACGGCCGAGGACCTACCGGGCAACGGAATCGACGAAGATTGCACCGGTTCGGATGCCAGGACGGTTCCGCCGCCTCGTGTTGCCGCACCTTCCCCAGCAGGCGAAGGTCGCTTCCGACCGGACGTGTTCTTGGTGACCGTCGATGCCTTGCGGGCGGATGCGCTCGCTTGGATGCCACGCACCAGCCGCTGGGCCGATCGATGTCTTCGTTTCGATCAAGCGCGCTCGGCTTCCAATTTCACCTCACTTGCGGTCTCCGCACTGCTGACCGGGACAGAGGCGCGCTATCTCCGCAGCGACTACCGGATTGCCATCGTACCGCCGCCCGGGGGGCTGGACGCGCATGCGCAGTCACAGCCACCGACCTTGGCCACCGTGCTTCGACGGGCTGGCTACTTCAACAGCGCGATCGTGCCGTTCCAGCCACCGCTGCTTTTCTTCTTTTACGGCTTCGATGACATACGCGTGCCACCTAGCCCTCGTGTGACCACGCCGGCCAGCGAGGTTCTGCCGCAGGCCAGGGCAGCACTCGAACGCAAACCGGTGGGACGTCCCATGCTGCTGTGGACGCATTTACTTGATACGCATGCGCCCTATCTGGGTGGAACGCAGCTCGCCGACTATCGGCGGGCGGCTGGGGTGCTTGACGGACAACTGGCGGACTTTCTTGAATCGCTTCCCGCCGAGGCGTTGGTGGTGCTGACCGCCGACCACGGCGAGGCCTTCGGTGAACACGGCAGCTACACGCACGAAAGCACGCTCTTCGACGAAGAACTTCGCGTACCGCTTGTGCTCTGTGCCCCGGAATCGGCTGGCCTGGGTGCGCCGCGCAGAATTTCGACCCTGGTCAGCACCCTCGATGTGACCCCTACCTTGATCGACCTTGCCGATGCCGGGCAGTTCGAAGCGCTGGGGGGGCGCAGTCTCGTTCCCTTCCTGCGCAACAGCGGCCCCGCCCCGCACACATTCGTCCGCTTCGAAGGATGGCTGCCCGATCATCACTTGCAAGGCGTGGTTTCCGGGTGCCACAAATGGATGCGCGATCTCGATGCCGAGTGGGAAGCGCTGTTCGATCTGTGCGTCGATCCAAGTGAACGTGATGACATCGCCGGCAGCCACCCGGATATCGTGCGTTCCCTGCGCGGTCTGGTGTTCGAAAGTGCCGAGGTCGTGCCGCCGTGGATCATGGGAGCTCGCGCGCTCGGCGCCGAAGCCGCCCGGCTCGGCAGCATGCCGGGGAAATACTAGCCCGCCACGATGTCTAGCGATGGCGCGGTTCCCAGACGCTGTGGATCATCGGCCACGGGCTGACCTTCCTCGGATCCGTGCGGGGAAAGGCCCGGTGGCCGATGACGATCAGCGCGGCCAGACTGCACACCACGGCCAGCATCGGTGGCGCTGGGCACGACCAACGCCAAGGCCACCACCCGCGTCGCGGTCCAGCGCTCGGCGGCCTGCATGCCGACCGCGGCCAGCCACGCTTTGCAGCTCGCCCATGCTCGAGGCGATGTTGGGTACGCCCCGGCCAAGCGAAATCCCGGGCGCGTAATGCCCCTGGAGCTTCTTTGCTTTGTCGAGAACGCTTGCCACCACGGCCCCATCATAGACACATCGCTTCGCGCCCGGCGGCGAGAAGACACCATGTTTCCAAGATCGACAGCGCGCCTGCCGTGGTATAGCTACCCGGCCAGAGCGCGCCGCATCCATGAGTGACACGCAAGAGACCATAGCAGAGCGATATGGTTGGCTCTCTTTTCCATTGTTGATATTTACGGCCAGCCGCACGCTTCTGTACACCTTCGCCAAAGCCGGTCCGCTGTTTGGAAAACCCATGGGTGTTGACGTGAGGCTTTCCCCGGCCTTTTCACGCGCCTATCCAGCCTTGGCCGCGCTTGGACATGGCGAGATTTCGGACTTTGCGCGTATCGCGCGCAACGGGTATAGGGGAGCAGCAGATATTGCGATTCCTCCTGTCGTTCCGTATTTGGGCAAAGGGCTGGGCGCAGCCCTCGGCTCCCTCGAGCTAGGCCTGATCGTGCTTTCGTTTGTCGCCTGCGCTGTGGGTTTTGCCGGGGCCTATCGGCTGTTCCTGAAACTGCGCGATGCCGGGACGGCCCGCGCGGGCGTGGCGCTCTTGGCCGCGTTCCCGTTGTCGTACCACCTCTCCGATGGCGGTTCGCTTGCGTGCCTACTGGCCCTCTCCACCTGGGGCGTGCTGTACGCCGTGCAGGGATCGTACATCCTTTCGTCAGCCATATTGTCCGTCGGCGTGCTCGCCCACCCGGCATGCGCCCTATTCGCCATCGCGACGATACCGCTGGTGTCCCAAGGTGCGCAGCCACAACGGCCGTGGGAATGGCGTCGCCGGTGGGTTGTCGTCGCGCCCGTTCTGATCACCCTGCTCTGGTTCGGCGTCATGGCATCACGTTTCGGCGCGCTCGGCAGTGGACTGCGCGCTGCGCTGGCCTCTCGTCCCGAGCTTGGGGGGCCCGGATGGGTGGCGGTCGTGAGTGCCTTCGGCGTTGTCCTCTGTATTGGCGGCGTGCTGCTGCTCCCGATGCGCGGTTTGTGGGGTCTGGCGCTGGCGGCAGCGCCGCTCTTGTATGGTGCGATGAGTGGCTGGAACACGTTTTCGTCGTTTGCCCTGGCGGCCTGCTGGCCGGCATTCTTGGGACTCGGCGCACAGCTGGCGAGCCGGCAAAATCTGCGTGCCACCGTGGTCGCTCTCCTGTGCGCACACCAAGGCTTGCTCCTCTATTGTTTCACGCATTTCTTGCGTTCCTCGTGATGCAAAGATTGATGGCCTGCGCTGTTGGAAGGTACTTGCTTGCGCGCTGGCGATGGACGCTATTTCCGATCGGATTGTGGGTCATCACGCGCCTGTCGCTGCTCTTGCTGGGCTACATTTCGCTCACTCTCACACCGGGGCTGCGCGGCAGCGCAAGTGCGTCGCTCCGCTCGCTCCCGGCCCTTGATGCGCTTTGCTGTTGGGACTGCGGTTGGTTCGATCGGATCGCGAGGGTTGGCTACGGAAGCGCCTACGAAACCAATTTTTGGCCTGGGTTGTCGATGGCCGCTCGCGCGCTCATGAAACTGACCGGCATGCGGGTTGGAGTGGCCATTCTCACCATTTCGAACCTGGCCTGCCTCGGCGCCTACCTCACTATCTATCGGCTGTTCGTCCGTCTTGACGGCACGCTCGCGGCGCGGGCGGCGCTGATTCTGTTCGCAGCCTATCCCTTTGCCTTCTTCCACGCATCTGGCTACCCCGAGACAATCATGATCTTCACTTCGGCGGCGGCATTATCCCTGGCCATGTCGGGGCGGCATGCGCTGGCTGGAATCATACTTGGGCTGGGGATCCTGTCCCGGCATCTGACGGTATTGTTTGGTGGCGGCCTGCTGGCAGCGCAGCTGCACCAACGTGGATTGCGCAGATTCTTCTTCCATCCCGCGATTCTTGCGTTGGGCTTGCCATTCGCCGTTGCTGGCATTTACATGGTTTATTGCCAGTGGGCCTGGGGAGACGCGCTTTCGTCTATGCACGCGCGCAATGCCTGGGGCCAGACGGCCTGGTGGAGCGTTTGGGATGCCATTCGCCAGTTTGGGCGCCGGCCGCACATTGCCAGTTTCATCCCCTTCGCGCTGTTGCCGGCCATTGGCTCGCTGGCACTCCTTCGTTCGCGCAAGTACGTGGAGTTGGCGGCGGCGACCATTCCGCTCACGGTTGTGTTGTGGATCATCGGGGCCTTTGGTCTCGGCCGCTACTCGGCCTCGTGCTGGCCTGCCTTCCTACCGCTCGGCAAATGGTACGTACGCCACCCGCGATGGCAGGTTCCGCTGTTGCTGTTCCTGGCTTTGGCCCAAGGCTGGTTCTTCTTCCTGCACTCGCACCACTACGAGATCCAGTGATAGGAAGCTGTCGCCTTGCCACCCGCTTCAGCGAGACCACAACGTGGGCGGCGGTTGGAATGGGCGCGGGACATAGATCTTCGTCATGAATTCGGCGACCTGCCGTTCGTGAGCAACCCAGCCAGCGGGCGGGCGAACGGATGCATGCACGGTCACGATGGTCGCGGCCAGAACCAGTGCCACGGCCAACGCAGGTAACCGGCGACGGGATGGAACCGAGCGAATCAAAATAGCCGCGCACGCTGTCACGGCAGCCACCAGGGCAACAACGACAGGCAGGGCCGCCCATGGGTTGGGCACACCCACCAACGACAGCCAGTTGTTGGGCAAGAAGCCGTGCCAGACCAAGGGCAGCGCCACCTGAAAAAGAGCGTTGGTGAAGCTATCGGAGATGTAGTTGAGGAGAGTCATCAACGACGTTTCCAGCATGGAGAGGACCACCAGAGCGAGCGCCGTGCCACTGCCCAGAACTTGCCACCAGGCGCCGCCCGGCTCACGTCCCTGCCCTGGATACTCGCGCAGGGAACGTAATGTGAGCGCCAGTGGCAGGAGTAGAAAGGGCACGAGCGATGTCAGGTGCCGTGGTCCAGTTGTCCAGCCCCACGATGCATAGGAAAAGCTGCTGGTGAAATACGTGTAGAGAAGAAATGTTGCAAGGCTGAGCCAAAGCTCCGGATTGCGGGCGCGCAGCGCACGGACGTCGAACAGGTGTGGCAAGGCAAGCACCAGCATGGGCGACAGGGTGAACAGCCCTCGCGAGGGTGAAAGGAACGACTGTACGAAAGCGTGCCCTCCGGGCAGCTTGATGCCGAGAAAACCACCTCGGTGCCATCCCTGGTAGCCGGCATCGTTGAGATAGCGGTAGCCGCTGGCCAGGGGATGGCCAAACGCCGCGTAGTGATAGAGCGCAAGCGCCATGACAGGCGCAAGCAAGCCCAGGCCAGCCCAGAGCACTGCCTTGACCTTGCCGTGCGTGCCGCCAGAAGCTGTGACCACGCCGTATACACCCAGCGGAAGGATCGCGAGCGCGCCTGTGTACTCCGCTGCGACCGTCATCCCGGCCAGCAATCCTGCCACGGCATAGCTCCAGATGGGCCACTCGCCGCGACGCAGACGCCATAGGACATAGAAACACGCAAACGCCAGCACCGCCGTGGTCTGGTGGCTCACGAACTGTTCTGAATAGCTGAAGCCCAGTGTGCCAAGCGCGTAGGCGAGCGTAAGAGCGTCCACCAGGGACTGCCTGACCAACGTGCCAAGATAGCGCCGTAGGAGAACCAGCAGCAGCAGGGAAGGCAGGATCACGCAGGCCAGGCGCGCAAAGAACATGAGGGCGAAATCGGGCACGTTGCCATGGACGATCTTGAGCGCAAGGTAGACCGGAGCGGCCGCGAAGGACAGAAGCGGCGCTTTGGAAGGAAAATAGTGTTGCTCTTTGAATCGAGGATCGCCCCGCGCCTCGGGACAGGCCTTGCGCTCGATCACACGGCCATCGCCACCTCGGGCCACTGCGACGCACGACAGATCGCCCACATGGCCGTGGACACGCAACTCCTCGCCGATTTCCACGCTGCGACGATCGACAAGAGCACGGGTCTGCAGTAGACGGCAGAGCTCGTTGGGGCTGCGCAGTGCCGGCAGATAGGGGAAAATATAGAGGTAGATGAAGGACGGCAACAGGAGTGCCCAGTGTCGGCGGAAAAATGCCTGGAGCGTCCACCCTTTGGCGACCGACGATCCCGGTGCAGCGGGAACCGCAGTTTGGGGCGAATCATGCAGCGGTGTCATAACAAAATCGCTCATCAAGTTGTGCCGCTCTCCCATGACTAGCAGAGACCAGCCAGGTCCCACTTGCAGCACAAGAAAGGTGCGTTGCTGTCAAGCATCTTCAGGGACAATGAACGTTCGGCCGGGCAATGAGGTCACCGGTGCGGCTCCCAGGTTGCCGTGACCCAGCTCCATACGTGGTTTGCGTAGGGTCCAGTCCGGGGGAAGCGACTGTAGGAAGCCACCACGGCGGTTGCGAGCAAACCGCCCAAGCCGATCACGAGCGCCGCGCGCCGCACCCCTCGGACAAGGAGAAAAGCGCACCATATCATGGCCAATAGGTAGATCGGAGCCAGCGACCACAAACCGTGGAGGCCGAGCCAGGTACCGACCGAGTGCACGGCATAACCGTGGGCGAGGAGCGGAAAGCTCAGCTCATAGAGGGGATTTAGAAGCGCGTCCGGCCAGTGCGGATAGGTGGTCGCAGCAGTGATGAAGATAACCGCACCGACCAGCACCGCCGCGGTTGCGAGCACGCGTGTAGCGAAGTGACGCCCTGCGAGCTCGAAACCCACACCCGCCAGCAAAGACGCGAAAGGGAGCATGCCGACCAACTGCCGAGCACCCGCCGACCATCCGCCGCGCGCCATATACGGCAGCATCGATCCCACGAAGACCACGTAGACCGTCACGATCCCGGCACAGACCAAGGCTTCAGGGCCCACGCGCAGACGCAGCCGGCGTTGCCAGACAATCGCCGCGGCACCAACCAAGGTCAACACGATCCATGGCGAGAATACGAGCAACCCGTTGCTCGGCACGAACAAAATGTTGCTCAGGGACGCCCAGTTGGGTCCGATGAAGCCCAGCAAACCCTCTTGCGGAGCGGTGTCCACGCCTAGGCTGTAGCTGATGCGAAACGGAGAGCCGAAGCATATCTTGTGGTAGGCGAGTAGGCCGGCTATCGGCGGGAGGGCACCGGCCGCGAACAGCGCCACGCTTCTCCACCGCTGGCGGGTGCACAGCAGGACATAGAGACCGATGATGGGAGCTGCCAGCGTCGCCTGGTAGTCCATGGACGGGGCCATCCCCACAAGCAACCCCGCCAGCGACGCGACCAGTAGAGGCCGCCGCGGACGTTCACGCACGAGGTGAACCGCAGCTGCAAAACCACCGACCAAGCATGCCGCAGCCAAAGTGTGCGAATAGAGGAGCATCGAGTAAGGCAACACCGGCGAAGCCAATGCATAGGCGGCCAGGATGGCCCGCCGGGCGTTCTCGTCCGGGGTGAAGCGTCGGGACAATCCGTAGAGGAACGGCAGCAACAGCAGCGACGGCAGGGTGACGGCGCCGACGCGTACGGCCCACATCGCACCGCGGATGGTCGTACACCCGAAGAGCTTGGCCAGCAAGTACGCCGGGACGGCGACGAACGACGGTCCCGGCGATTTGTTGGCGTAGTTGCGTCCGTCGGGGCCTCTCGACAGATCATTGCCCGACCCCAGCTCTCCCAGCCGGGCATCCAAATTCAGCACGCCATGATCGACGATTTGCTCGGTCAGGAGCAAACGCGGCATCTCCTGGGCGCTTCGCATCGCATCGAAGTACGGAAAGGCATAGAGGTAGATTGCGGCAAAGACCAGGTAATGCCACCGGCGCAGGCTCGGCAGCGGCGTCCACGTTTCTGCTTCGCTGCATCGCGGGGCCGTCCCCGGGGCCGGCTCGCAGGTTGCCTCGGTCCTTTCGCTGGTCGCGAATCCTCCTTCCATGCAGCCCACAGATTGGCAAAGTTCGTTGCCCGTGTCGACGGCAAAGGCAACGCGCCCGCAGCGTTCGTCGACGTGCCTGTCGACCATGTCCGCGACGTCGACCGCGGTGAACGTGACGGTCTCGGGCGCCACCACGACATCGACCGCCGTCAACGTCACCGTGTCCAGCTCAAGCAGTACTCCCTGCACGGGAGTTTGTTCGAACCCCATCGTGTTTACCGGACCAGGCTACCAGTCCGGCAATCTTGGCCTTGGTGCAGCCTGTCGCGAGATCAAGGCCAGTCTCTCCGGCGGCAACTGCAGCAACATGAGCGGCCGGACCCTGAAGGTCAATGGTACCGCGATGAACTGCAACGGCTGGGCCCTTCCGGCCAAAGTGAACGGCGGTTATTGCATTCAGGTGACAGCGGGCACGCCTGACTACGCCTCTTTCGCAACCTGGTAAACCACGCTGTCTTGTCCAGCGGGAGCGAGCCTGGAGGCTCCTGCCCGCTGGCGAGACTGCCGCGGCGGGTCTCCCTACTCGACGACCGTGCACCATTCGCGGTACTTGGCCACGCGGCCGCGGACCACGTCGAAGAACAGCCTGCGCAACCTCTCCGTGATGGGGCCGAGCTGGCCACTGCCCACCGGGCGGTGGTCGATGCGCGACACTGCCGTGATCTGGGCCGCGGTGCCGGTGAGAAAGACCTCATCGGCCACGAACAGCTCGCCGCGCTCGACCGGCCGTTCCTCGACGGGCAGGCCCAGCTCGTCGCGCACCAGGGTGATGAGCGAGCGGCGCGTGATGCCTTCGAGCACGCTCTGGTTGAGCGACGGCGTGACCACCACGCCACGGCGGACGAGGAAGACGTTCTCGCCCGAGCCTTCGCTGACGTAGCCGTGCTGGTTGAGCAGCAGGGCCTCGTCGAAGCCCGCCAGCTCGGCGTCGCTCTTGGCAAAGGCGCTGTTGGCGTAGCTGCCGGTGATCTTGCCGCGCGCCGGAATCACGTTGTCCTCGGGCCGGCGCCACGACGACACCGTGCAATGGGCGCCATCGGCCTTGTCGATGTAGAGGCCGAAAGGAACCGCCACGATGCTGAGGTTGGGGGCAAGGCCGTGCAAACGCACGCCGATCACCTCGTCGCCGTAGAAGGCCATGGGACGGATGTAGCAATCCTCCTTCAACCCCTCGGCGCGCAGCAGATCGAGCACGGCGCGCGCCGTGGCCTCTTCCGAGAGCGCCAGAGTCATGCGCAGCAGGCGCGACGACTCGTGCAGACGGCGCACGTGGTCGGTCAGGCGAAAGACCAGCAGCTTGCCTTCGTCGCCGTTCCAGTAGCCGCGGATACCGGCGAACACGCCCGTGCCGTAGTTGAGCGCGTGGGTAAGCAAGCCCACCTTGGCCTCGGCGTAGGGCACGATGCGATCGTTGAAAAATGCCATGCGGGGAAGCTTGCTTGCCACGACGAGACCTCCATCAGTCCACTTGTAAGTCCAATTTCAATCCACTGCGCGAACAGGCTTGAAAGTGCGCCATGGATGCGCGACATTCAAGAACCACTTGCGCACAAGTGGTCTTACTCCAGGACAGCCGACCCCATGGCAGCCACCGACAACCTGGCCAAAGTGCTCGCCGCCTTTCCCCGCGGCGACGGACCGCTCTACCAGCAGCTGGCGCAAACCATCACCCTGGCCGTGGAGCGCGGCGACCTTCTGCCCGGCACGCGCCTGCCGCCCGAGCGCGCCCTGGCCGAGGCCCTCGAGCTCAGCCGCACCACGGTCGTGCAGGCCTACGCGCGTTTGCGCGAGGCGGGCACCATCGAGAGCCGACACGGCAGCGGGACGTGGGTACGGCGGGCGGGCAAGACCGGCTGGCCCAGCCCGCAGGAGCACGAGGTCTCCTCGGCCTTCCGTCGCAACATCGTGTTTCGCAGCCTGATCGAACGCGCCAGCGATGCCATCGGCTTCGTGAGCGCCCAGCTGCCTCCCTTGCCCGAGGTCGACACTGCCCTCAGGGCCGTGGCGCGCAAGGGCTGCGCCAACCTGAGCGCGGGCGAAGGCTATTTTCCCATGGGCTTGCCGGCCCTGCGCAAGGCCGTGGCCGAGCACCTTTCGCGCACCGGCCTGCCCACCCGCGAAGAGCAGGTCTTGATTACGAACGGCGCCCAGCAGGCCATCAGCCTGGTCGCGGGCCTCCTGGTGGCGCGCGGCGAGACCGTGGTCACCGAGGACCCCACGTACATCGGCGCCATCGACGTGCTGGTATCCGCGGGCGCGCGCGTGCTGGCCGTGCCCGGCGCCGCGGATAACCTGGACCTCGACCGCCTGCACGCCTTGATGGCCATGCGTCCTCGCCTTCTTTACCTGGTGCCGACGTACCACAATCCCACGGGCGGGCTCATGCCCGAGCGCACCCGGCGCGAGATTGCGCGCCTCGCCGAGGAGCTGCAAGTTCCGGTGGTCGAGGACAACACCCTCGCCGACCTGGGGCTTGCCGGCGCGCCGCCATCGCCCATCGCGACCTTCGCCAAGAACGCGCCCATCCTGACTCTCGGATCGCTGAGCAAGCTCTTCTGGGCCGGCCTGCGCGTGGGCTTCATTCGCGGGCCCGAGGCCTGGATCGTGCGTCTCGGCCGCTTCAAGGCGCTGTCCGATCTCGGCGGTCCGCTGGTGTCGCAGGCCGCTGCGGCCTTGCTCGTCGAGCAAGCCCAGGCCGCGGCCAAGGCCCGCCGCCATGAGGTCGCCACCAAGCTGGACGTGCTCACCAAGTTGCTCGCCAAGCACCTGCCAACGTGGACCTGGCAAAGGCCCGAGGGCGGTTTGTTGCTGTGGGCACGCATGCCGGAGGGCGATGCCGACGAGCTTGCCCAGATCGCCGCTCGCCATGGTGTGACCATGGTCCCAGGTTCGGCCAACTCGCCCGACCACCGCTTCGCCGATCACGTGCGTCTGCCCATCGTGGCCGATGCCCTCACCATGAAGGAAGGCGTCATCCGCCTTGCTCGTGCCGTCGCAGAATATCAGCCCCGTCCACGCACCACCGGTTTCGACGTCATTGTCTGAGCCAAATCCGCGACACCTTTGTCGGGATCCGGTCGTGCGTGCGCGCCGTTTCGCGCGCACTTGAAGGTGGCATGATGGCTGCATACGTGTTACGTGCCCCAAAGAGAACCGCATGTCTTCCCTGCGCGCGCGACTTAGCAGCAACGGACTCCTAGTCCTGCTGATCGTGCTGATCGCCATTTTTCTACGCGCCGTCCACGCCCAGTACCCGGTGGACGATTGGCTGTTCTTTCGCTTCGTGAAGTACTGGGCCTATGCGGCCCTGTTCTCGACCGCCAGCCTTGCTGCGGGGCTACGCCTGCTGGATCTCGTGCTGCCCTATCCCCCACGGGTCGGCGAACGTCTGACGCTCGGGTTCGCACTCGGCGTGCTTGCGTTCGCCCTCGGGGTCTTCCTCTTCGGCTTGGCGGGACAGTTCGGCAAAGTCTTCTTCTTCGCCTGGCCCGCCGGCCTGCTTGCCTTCGGCGGAGCGCAACTGTGGCGCGATTTCCGTCGCGCTCGCGCGCACCTGCGCCGCTTCGGTATGCGTCTGCTCCTTCCCAAGAACGCAGTCGAGCTGCTCGCCGCCGTGCTCATCGTGATTTCGACACTGGCCATCTACCTGCAAGTGTTGACTCCGCAGAACGTCAGCTACGACGCCAGCTGGTACCATCTGCCCATCGCCGAGCAGTACGCCGCGGCCGGGGCCATCCGACCCTTCGCCGAGGGTTGGTACCTCGGCGCCTACCCGCAACTTGCCTCCCTGCTCTACACCTGGGCCTTCCAATCGCCGGGTGATCTCTTCGATCATCAAGCCCTCGCCTCGCACCTCGAGTGGGTGCTCTTTCTGGCCACCCTGCCCGCGCTCTCGGTCCTGGTGCGCAAGCTGCTGTTCCCCGCGCGCACGCCCTTCGCGGCGGCGGCCCTGTTTCTCTTTCCGGGCATTTTTCTCTACGATTCGAACCTCAGCACCGGTGCCGATCACATCCTGGCCTTCTGGGCGCCCGCCCTCGGCATCGCCCTCATCAGAATGGGACGCTCGTTCACCCTCCGTGAAGCCGTGCTGGGCGGCGCTCTGCTCGCAGCCGCGGTCCTGACCAAATACCAGGCCTGCTACTTCGCCCTGCCATCCGCCTTGTTCGTGCTGGTTCTGGCCGTGCGCTGGCGACGCCCAGTCCCCGCCGCGGCCTGGGCGATCACCACGCTGCTTTTGTCCAGCGCGCACTGGCTCAAGAACTGGATCTTCTATGGCGATCCTTTCTACCCCCTGCTGAACGGAATCCTGCATGACCACCCCTTCTTCGCCGGAGCGGCCACGGAATTCGAAAAGGCCTTTTGGCCCGACGCCTTCGTGCTGCACGGGACGCTGCTCGAGAAAACCGTCGAGACGCTCAAGACCTTGGTGACCTTCTCCTTCGTGCCCCACGACTGGGGCACCTTTCATGGCGAGACGCCGGTCTTCGGGTCGCTCTTCACGCTGACCGTGCCGATGCTCCTTTGCTTCAGACGAACCCTCAAGATATGGCTCCTGGTCATCGCGGTTCACCTGGGAATCGTCGTGTGGTTCGTGACCAGCCACCAAGATCGGTTCCTGCAAGCGCTGGTGCCGTGGATGGCGGCCTGCACGGCGGCTGCGCTCGCCCTCGCCTGGCGCGAAGGTGTCTGGGTCCGTACCGGCGTGGCGGTCCTGGTCGCCGCGCAGGTCGTTTGGAGCGGGGACATCTATTTCTTCCGCACCCACGCCATGGTCGGCGACGCCCCACTCAAGGCGACGATCGAGTTCATCAGCGCTGGGCATCGCAAGGAGTACCAGTCTCGGTTCCTCGTGCACAATGAGATGCGGGAGATCGGCAAGAGCTTTCCCCCTGACGCGAAGGTCCTCTTGCACAGAAGCCGCGACCGCCTGGGGATTGGCGTGCCCACCGTCGTGGACGAAACCGGCTGGCAAGGGGCCATCGAATACCTCGAGCTGGGCGGGCCTCGCGCCGTCGACCAACTCTGGCGCAGCTTCGGCATCACCCACGTCCTGTGGCGGATTCAGATGGGCGACTCGTCCCCCGCGGATCTCGCCCGCGAGGCGGTCTTCGCCAGCGCCCTCCACGTCCTCGGTGACGGTCCGCCGCGGGCATCGGGGGACTGGCGCATCACCAAGCTGCGCGCGAATTCCCCAGCATTGCCGGAGACAACGCCCCTGCTGCGCATCGCCTGGCTCGGCTGTGGAGGCGATCCACCCCTCGGCATCTACCGACCCGCCGGCCTGGTCAAGCGCGATCCCGAGAAGACGCTCACCGAGAGCCAGGTCGAGAACGACACCCAGGCTGCCTTGCGCGGGGTCGATGCGCTGGTCTTGCGGCCATCGTGCGACTATGCCAGCAAGGCCAAGCCCGCCATCGAACGCCAGTTCGACCTCCACGCCACCGCGGGCGACGTCGGGCTGTGGACGCGAAGGTCCGACGTCCCGTAAGGCTCTCCGTTGACTCACCGTAGCACCGCGGGGCAGGAACGCGCGCGGGCCGTGTCACTGCGAAAGACCGAAGCAAAGATCGTCGTCATGGGGTAGACAAGCGCGAAAGGATCTCTCATGCGTATTTTCCAAGCCCTCGCCCTCGCCACCTTGCTGCTCCCCATCTCCGCCAGCGCCCAAGGCCCTGGTGTACCGGGCGGCATGCCCCTGGTCGTGGACATGAGAAAGGTCGCGATCGGCTCCTGGGCCGAATACACCATGACCATGGGGACCATCACCTTGTCGTCGCGCTGGGCACTGGTGGCCCGCGACGGCAAGTCGAACACCCTGGAGATGACGACCAAGGGCGGCCCGGTCGCCAAGCCGGTCGTGCTGCGCATGGTGCTGCCCGCGGATCCGACCAGCGGCGAGAAGGCCCCCAAACCCATGGTCATGCAGTTCGGCAACGACGCCCCCATGTTCGTCCCACCCGACACCCCGGTGCAGAGCTTCGAGCATCCGGATCCCAAGAACCTGGTGGCCAAGGAAGATCTCAAGGTGGCAGGCGGGACGTTCAAGACCAGCCACTACCGCGACAAGAACGCCATGGGCACGGTGGACGTTTGGGTAAACGAAACCGTGTCGCCCTTGGGCTTGGTCAAGGTCATCACCACGCCCGACGTCGACAAGAACGCTCCCTCGGCCATGCAAATCCCGGCCGCGACCATGGAGCTGTCCGCGACGGGGACGGGAGCCAAAGCCGCCATCACCAAGAAGCCCAAGCCCTTCGACCCGAGGAAGATGAACGGCCTCGTGGGTGGCGCCGGCGACAAGTAGACCGTCCGCGCTGCTGCCGAAACCGCAGCCGGACAACGCATGGTTGCAATTGTGTAGCGGTGGTGACAAAAAACTTCCGCTACGGTGTTACTTAGGTTCGCCGCTCCGGTATTACCCAGGAAGAAGTCATGAACACGAACGCTGCCGAAGGAATCGTCCAACGCCTGTTATCCTTGCCTGTCTTTCGTTCCGAGTGGGTGCTCTGGCTCCTGCTTGGCCTCTCGCTGCTCTCCGTCGCGGTCATGGTCGAGCGCTGGTTCTTCTACCGGCGGCGGAAGATCGACTTCGAAGCCATCAAGGCCGAATTCGCCAAGGCTCTCGACAAGGGCGATTTCGACGCCGCGGCCAAGCTGCTCGCCAAGCACGACAGCCTGGAGACCAACGTCGCCCTGGCTGGGCTGCGCGGCTATGAAAAGGGCCCGGAGTCGGTCGAGGAGCTGATCGCCGGTGCCCTGAGCCGTGGCAAGTCCGAGTACGAACGCCGCCTGTCGATCTTGGCGACGCTGGCCTCGAACGCGCCCTTCATCGGCCTGTTCGGCACGGTGCTCGGGATCATCCGTTCATTCAAGGAGATGTCGAAGGATATCGCCAACGCCAGCACCGGCGTCATGGCCGGCATCGCCGAGGCCCTGGTTGCCACCGCGGTCGGCCTCCTGGTCGCCATCCCGGCGGTCGTGGCCTACAACGTGTTCAAGGGCATGGTCAAGGACGCGGTAACCAACACCGACGGGCTTACCCGCGTGCTCATGGCCGAGCTCAAGTCGGCCGGCAAGACCGCCAAGGAGTAGCCATGGCCGCCCAACCCAGCAATGGCGAGGACGAAGGGCTGCTCGCCAGCATCAACATCATCCCCTTCGTCGACATCGTGCTCGTGCTCCTCATCATCTTCATGCTGACCTCCATCGCCATCGTGCGCGCCAGCATGGTGGTCAACCTGCCCAAGGCCGCCACCGGCGGCGCGCGCGTCGAGTCCACGGTCAACATCGTGTGCGACAAGGACGGCAGTCTGATGCTCAACGGCGCGCCCTCGACCATCGCCGAGATCGGCGGCTTCGTGAAACGCGAGAGCGCGGCCAATCCCAAGTTGCAGGCGGTCATCGCCGCCGACAAGGGGGTCGAGTACGGCCACGTCGTGGATCTCATCGACCTCGTCAAACGCAACGGCGTCTCCGCCTTCGCCCTCGACGTTGAGCGTCATACGGCGCCACCCTCACCCTAGCCGATTTCATTCCCGATGACTGCCACGCCCACGTCGCAACAACCGAACGGCGAGCCCGGACGAAAGCCGCGGCCGGCCCGGACCAACCCGTTCGTCGAGAAGCGCGCGCGGCGGCGTCAGGCTTCGCGCACGCGCACGATGGCGCACGTGCGAGTGCCCATCCACGCCGAATTCCGCTCCCCCCGCGACCAGCGCCGCATGCCCGGCTGGGTGCGCGCGGCCATCGGCATTGTCGTGCTGCTGGTGTCGGTGGGCCTGCACGTGGGCTTCGTGATCATGGCCTTTGGCGTGGGCAGCCTTGGCGCCCAGCGCGACAAGGCACGCGAGCGCCTGGCCATCGAAATGCGCGAGCACGAGGCGGAGAAGCCCAAGCCGGCCGAGCCGGAGAAGACGCCCGAGCCCAAGAAAGAGGTCGAGAGGGTCGCCGTGGTGAAGGCTCCGCCAGCGCCCAAGATCGAGGAGCCGCCCAAGGAGCCCGAGAAGAAGCCCCCGCCGCGCATCGTGGGCCTGAGCTTCGAGTCGACGGTCGGCGAGGGCAGCGGCGAGGGGCCAGCCTTTGCCGTGGGCAACACGCGCCTCGGCGAAACCGACAAGATCGCGGTCAAGAAAGAAGACGTCCCCAAGGAGCGTCCGGCCCCGGTGCACGGCACGGAAAAGCCGACCACGGTGAACCAGGTCGCCACGCGCATCCCGAGCAAGGGCGTGGTCTTCGGTGAGGCGAAGTACCGGGGCCAGCAGATCAAGCCCGCCTATCCGCCCACGCTGAAGGCCCAGGGGGTCGAAAGCGACGTCGAGGTCCTGGTCTTCATCGATGCCACCGGCAAGGTAACCAACGTCAAGATCCTGCACGAATCCCCCTACCCTGAATTCAACGAGGCCGCCAAGAAGGCCGCCCTGGCCCAGACATGGGAACCGGCCACCCGCAACGGCGAGCCCATGGCCTCGACCAAGAAGTACTCCTACCGTTTTCGCCTCACGGATGACTAACCATGCGCAAATCCATCTTCCTCGTTGGTGCACTGGCACTCCTCGGCTGTAACAACAACAGCTTCAACACCCCGCAATTGCTCAAGGCCCCGCGCGTGCTCGCCATCCAAGCCGAGCCGCCCCAGCCGAGCGTCGGCACCTCGACGACCTTGCGGGCCTTGATCTACCTGCCGCCCGTGCACAGCGACGCCGCGATCTGCGCCGGCGTCGATCCCGCGGCCCAGTACCATTGGTCTTGGTGCCCGGTGCCCACGAGCAGCAGCGATGGCTACAAGTGCCACGTCCAGCAGGCCGATGTGGATGCTCTCGCCCGGCAGTTGGGTCTGGGCCAAGCGCTGCAAGTCGACCCCGCGACGGGCGAGATTGACCTCGGGACCGGCGAGACCGCGACCCTGACCAATCCCTTCCCGGCCCAGATCCTCGATGGTCTTTGTACCGGTGCCATCAATGTGTTCCCGAAGCCAGATGCGGGAGCCGGCTCGGCCACGCCAGACGGCGGCGGCGGACCTACCATGTTCGACTGTGACCTGGATCAGAGCGGCCAGCCCAGGTTCGGGTATCCCGTGACCATCACCTTGCGCTACACGCCGCCCTGTGGCTCACCCCCGCAGGACAACTTCGGCCCGACCCTGACCACCGTGTTCACCGTACTGCTGCCCCGGGACGACAGCACGCCAGGCAACCAGAACCCGGTGGTCGGCGGCATCCAGGCCACCTGGGGCGGAGCCCCCGACGGCGGTGCCGCCGCAGTGGACACGCAGACCGATGCGGTCTCGCCTGCCGCGATCGATGCGGGCGGGCCCGGCGTCGATACGGGCGGGCCCGGCATCGACGCGGAGAGCTCGCTCGACGCGGAAGGCGCTATCGACCTCGCAGAAGCCTCGCCGACCGTGGACGCCGCCGAGCTGCCCGCGGAGACCATCGCGCCGACATTCGGCGTGCTTCTCGACGACGCTTTCTCGACCACGCTGCCCCGGCAAGAGCGCATCAAATTGCACGCCCAGGTTCCGCAAGCGTCCGCGGAGACCTTGCCGACGGCGCAAGCCGATGCCTTCGACAGCGCCAGCAACCCGAACATGAAGCCCGATGGCACGGGTCGGACGCTCGCCAGGCGGATCTCCGAGCGACTGAACCTGCGCTGGTATACCGAGGCGGGCGATTTCGGCAGCGACGGCGAAGGCGGCTACCGGACCGGCTTCCTGGGTTTTCCGGATGACGTCGATTCGCCCTTCTCCGGCGCGACCGACAACCAGTGGACCTTGCCCAAGTCCGAGGACTACTACGGGAACAACATGGCACGGCTCATCGTGGTGGTGACGGACAATCGCGGTGGCGTGACCTGGACGACCGGCTCGGCCAGCCTGGAGCCCAAGCCATGAACGCGTACCAACGCGCGCTCGCACTGGGGCTTGTCGCATCATTCTTTCCCATCAGCGCCGCCCGGGCCGCGGAAGAGAGCGGCGACGAGGACAGCAAGGCCGCGGCGGCTCGCACCGGCGAGGCCGGCATCTCGGGCAAGGAGAGCGGCGGCACCATCGACGCCGATCAGCTGAGCAAGCCGCCCAAGCTCATCCGCCAGGCCAAGGTCACCTACCCCAAGGAGGCCATCGGCAAGGTCACCCAGGACGTCCGGGTGGTGCTGCTCATCGATCTGGACGACAAGGGGCAGGTCAAGGGGGCCGCGGTCCTCGAGCCCAAGACCCCCACCGGGCTCGGCTTCGAAGAGGCAGCGCTGACGGCGGCCTACGACCTGGAATTCGAGCCGGCCGAGCTGGCCGGCAAACCCACCGAGGTGCAAATCAACTACACCTTCACCTTCCCGGTGCCGAAGCCCCCGGCGCCCGAGCCTCCGCCGCCGACTGCCCCGGTCGCGGCGAAGCCCGCGCCGGCGCCGGTCGAGAACTTCACGGGAACGTTGGTCGAGCGTGGTACGCGCCTGCCGATGGCCGGCATCCTGGTCACCGTATTTCGCAGCGAGGGCGATACCCCGATCGGCTTCGAAAACATCACCGACGCCAGCGGCGCCTTCCATTTCTTCGATTCTCGCGCCGGGCGAGTGGAAGGTGCGCATCGAGCCGCCCAACTACTACCCGTTCCGCACCACCGAGGAGATCCATCCCGGCGAGCGCACCCAGGCCAAGTACTACATCGAGAAGGGCTCGTACAACCCCTTCGACGTGGTCGTCGAGGCCAAGCGCGAACGCAAGGAGGTCAGCCGCGTGGTCATCGAGAGCGCGGTCATCGAGAAAATGCCCGGCGCCGCTGGCGACCCCCTGACCGTGATCCAGAACTTCGCCGGCGTGGCGCGAGCGCAGGCCTTCTCGGGCGAGATCATCGTGCGCGGCTCCGCCCCCTATGACACCAAGTTCTTCTTCGATGGCACGCAGGTGCCCATCGTGTACCACTTCGGCGGGCTGCGCAGCGTCTTGCCGGTCGGCATGATCGACAACCTGGAGTTCTACCCGGGCAATTTCTCGCCCTACTACAGCGACGCCACCGGCGGCATCGTGGACGTCGGCATCAAGAAACTCAAACCCAAGAAGGTGGGCGGCTACGCCGACATCAACCTGTTCGACGCCGGCGTCTACCTCGAAGCCCCCATCAGCAAGAAATTCTCCATCGCGGTCGCAGCCCGGCGCAGCTACGTCGACTACTTGGTCGAGCAGGCCATCCCCTCGGACGCTCCCGTCTCCGGGCTGCAGCTGCCGCGCTACTACGATTATCAGTTCCTGGCCAATTACCGTCCCGCGCCGGCCCACGACCTGCGCCTCTTCATCTTCGGCTCGGACGACAGCTTCCACGTCATCCTCCGCAACGCCGCCCGCCTGGGGACTCAGATTTCGGGCAATCAAATCTCGGACCACACGGGTTTCTACCGGGGCCTTCTGACCTACAAGTTCGTGCCCAACGACCACTTCGAGAACACCATGCGGTTCTCGTACGGCAAGGACAATCTCGACATCCAGTTCTTCAATTTCATCCTCAACTACGACCTGGCCTTCACGCACTTTCGCGACACCGCCCGCTACGAGTGGTCCAAGGGCTTGGCGCTCACCGGCGGCCTCGACATCCAGTATGGCAGCATCAGCGGCGTGTTCAATCTGCCCCATCCGCCCCAGGAGGGACAGACCGTCACCGGCATCGGCTCACTGGGGCAAACCCTCCACCAGGAGATCAACAACAAAGGCTACTTCTGGCCGGCCGGCGCCTTCGTCGAGCTGGAGTGGCGCCCCATCAAGCAACTCCTGCTCTTGCCCGGGATTCGCGCCGACTACTTCGCTTCGGTTTCCCAGTCCACGATCGCGCCGCGCTTTACCACCCGCTACGAGCTCACCTCTCAGGTCACGCTCAAGGGCGGCGTCGGGCTCTTCTACCAACAGCCGAGCTTCGACCAGACCGACCCGGTGTTCGGCACGCCCAGCCTGAAGCCTGAGCGCGCGATTCACTACTCGGCCGGCGCAGAATGGAAGCCGCGCAAATACCTCGTGCTGGATGCGACCGGGTTCTACAAGGATCTGAGCAACATGGTGAGCATCACCCCGGCCTCTTTGAACGGCGACACCTCCGCTCCGCGCTACGACAACAACGGGCTCGGCCGCGTCTACGGCCTCGAGCTCGTCGCCAAGCACGAGCTCACGCGCAAGTTCGTGGGCTGGCTCGCCTACACCCTCATGCGCGCCGAGCGCCGCGACTCGGGCGCGACCTCCTACCGATTGTTCCAGTACGACCAGACGCACATCCTGACCCTCTTCGGCTCGTATTCCCTGCCGCGCAACTGGCAAATCGGCTCGCGCTTCCGCTACGTCACGGGTGATCCCGCCACGCCCGTCACCGGCTCGATCTTCGATTCCTCGACCAACGTCGGCGGCTACACCGCGATCTACAGTCCCAACACCTACTCCAGCCGCGTGCCCGCCTTCTACCAACTCGACATCCGCGTGGACAAGCGCTGGATCTACAACACCTGGATGCTGACGGCCTATCTGGATCTGCAGAATGTCACCGACCACGCCAACCCCGAGCAACCCCAGTACAACTTCGACTTCAAGAAGATGCAGTACAGTCAGGGATTGCCCATTTACCCGATCCTCGGCCTGAAGGGAGAATTCTGATGCGGCGCTTGGCATGCCAAACCGTCGTGGCCGTGGTGCTCGCCTCGCTGGGGCTCGCCGCGGGCCATGCCCGTCCCGCGCTCGCCCAAGAAGGGAACGGGAGCGATTCGAGCTCGCTGCTCGAGCCGCCGCGCGCGCGCCAAGGCTACTGGATCGGCTTTGGCCTCTACGGCATTGCCTCGAACTACATCGAGGAGGGCCACGACCACGGCATCTACTCGGGCTACGGCTACACCCTCCGTATCGGTCAGCTCATCACCGAACGGCTGGGCCTGGGCCTGCTCTACGAAAGCGCGGGCAGCCTCCTCGGAATGATGAAGAAGGGCAACGACAAAGGCGGCTTGGGCGGCCTCATCTTGGAGGGTGATGCGACGGTCTGGCGCAACCTCTCGGTCCACGGCGGATTCGGGATCGGCTACGTCTACACCCGCGACAACACGGCGCTCGACACCTCCCTGCGCGGTGGCGCGGGCTCGTACATGACCCTCGGCCTAATGTACGACTTCTTCCCCTGGCGCAAGCGCCTGACCGGCGGCTGGGCCATCACCCCGACGGTTGACTTCCGGGTCATGCCTGATGGCAACATTCACATGTACACCCTTTTGGCCGGCGTGCAGATCGTTCGCTGGTCGGGTCTTCCCGACAACATGCTGCTCCTACCCGAGGAGTAGGTCCGCAGCGTCCTGCCGCCGCTTGGTTCGTGCACTTTCGCTCCTTCTCGGGCAGACTCCGGCCCTGCGCGAGAAGGCCAACGTGACAGAACCAGCATCCACGAACGACACATCCACGCCGTCTTCCAACCCGCCGCCGAGCAAACGTCCCGCGCTCCTTCGCGCCACCACGGCCGAGGTCGTGGGCGCCAGCATGCACGTCGCCGGACTCTCCGTGGTCGAGCGGTCCATCAAACAGTTGGATGGCATGGGGCTGTCCATCATCGTCGCCTCCGATGGTAGCTGCACCCTACCCAAGTACCTGCCGCCGTCCGTACTCTTGCGCAGGGTCCCCCGACCCGACGATCTGGCGGCCCTGCGCAGCGAGCTCAGGAACGCGGTCGAAATCGGCGCAAACGAGGTTCGACCGTCGAATCGCTCGCTGGAAGGCGGCATGAAGGTGGTGGACGAGACCTCGCGTCGCAAGGCTGAGCGCGCCGTCTTCGCCGAGCTGATGCGCGGGGATCTGGGATTCGTCGCGCGCTACCTCAACAAGCCGGTGTCCTTCTTCATCACCCGCCACGTCCTTTGCCACCTGCCCTTCACACCCAACCATGTCACCCTGGGCGCCGCAATGGTCGGTCTGGTGGGCGCCGCGCTCATCGCCAGCGGCAACTACGCGTTCATGATTTGGGGATTCTTCCTGGCCCATGTCCAGTCCATCCTGGACGGCTGTGACGGCGAGCTGGCCCGCGTCCGCTTTCAACAAAGCGCCATCGGCGAGTGGCTGGACACCATGGTCGACGACGGCCTGAACATCGTCATCTTCGCCGCAGTTGGCATCGGCCTCTATCGCAACGGTGGCTCCACGCTGCTGCTTTTCTGCGGTCTTGGCGCCTCGCTCATGCACCTGATTTACGATGCCGTCGCCTTGACCGAGATCCGGCGTCAGGGCGATGGCGGCGAGATCATCAAGGTCCGTTGGCGCATCGCCGGCAAGGACAGCATGAAGACGCGTCTGAACCAAAAGCGCGTCAGCCCCTTTATTCTGGTCTTCAGCATGGGCCGCCGCGACTTCTACGTGCTTGCCTTCTTGGTCTACGCGCTTCTGGGCCTGACCAAGCTGGCGCTCGTCCACGCCCTACTCATCGCCGGCCCACTGTGCGTGATTGCGCTGGTTCAGGTAATCTGGCGCCTACGCGGCAGCCCGGAATAGCCACGCGGCCGCGAGCCGGTTCGCCTGGCCGCGATGGAAGCAGCAGGTTGGCACGCGGTTAGTAGATAATCCCTTGTCCACGCCCTCGCATGAATCGATCAGGGAATGATGATCTGGGTCGGGGGAGCGGTCGGGGGCACGATAATGGTGAAGCAGGTGTTGCCGGGAACCAGCCACCTGAAGGTGTTGTACCAGAACTGCGGCACGTTGTAGGAGGTCATGGGCGTATGGCCAACGCATTGTGCGTACGTGACTGGATCGTCGTAGCCGAGCGGATCGGTCCCCACAGGCACCGGCGCCAAGCCCCACTGGCTGGTGTAGGTGACCCACTCGTCACCCCAGGCAAAGACCCTGCCGTTTCCATATTTCTTCGCCACGCCGACGTTTCCCCAGGTTGTATCCTTTGCGAAGACCTGACAGTCGGAGCCCGAACAATTGATGGAACGGCCGTGAAAGACACCGACTTTCTTCAAATCGTGCGTGATTTGATCGAAGTCCGCATAGTTCGTCGTCCAACCACTAAACGCGACTGACGAATCGGCGCAGTAGCACATATTGTCGGGACACGAATTGAAGGTGTCATCCGTATTGTAGGTAATGCCACTCCAATTGTCGCTGCCTTGCAGCAACTGATTGATGGGCTGAACCTCGGTGGTGTTGCCGCCGTATCCCGACATGATGATGAGTCCACCACCCTTGTCGTGAATCCAGTCGCGCAGTGCCGCCGCATCGGCGGTGTCGTAGCTCCAAAGGTTGGTGTACTCGCTGTCCTCCAGCGCTTGCAAGATGATGACGTCGTACTGGCTGAGGTCGAGAGCGGTGATATGCGTGAAGGACTTGATCATCTGCATGGTTGCAGTGCCGTTGGTATTGCCGTTCATGAAGGCCGTAAAGGCGTCGGTACTGTCCTTGCCACTGCCCGCCCCGTAGTTTGCACTTGCCGGTTGGCCCAACGACACGATGCTCAGGGGTTTGGGGCAGCAGAAAAAATTTCCGGCATCGTCCTGCCGGTAGGCAGTCGGGCACGGCGGCAGGTCCATCGCCGGTGGGCGAGTGTCAGGTGGGGTGAAGCCGGGCGCGGCATCGAGGTCGATCTTCACACCGCCACCTGCCCCACCGTCGCCACCGGTGGCTCCGCCGCCTTGCGAGCCGCCAGCGCCGGGCTCGACCCCGACCTTGGCCCCTGCGCAGGCCAAGAGGAGCGATGCGGCAAAAGGACCGATGACGAGCGGACCACGCGATCTCTGCGATTTCACGACTGATCAACAACCTTGTTCGAGTGGAAGGGAAGTCCCATGGATAGGATATCACGCAGTGGCTTTCGCCATCGGGGCGGCTCGTGCGCGAGCGCACGCCGGACGCCGTTCCCATGCCGATTCCGCATCCGGCGACCCGTGCCGCTTTGCGGCCTTTCGCGAGGCGGAAAGGTGGACTATCTTCAACACTTCGCCATGTCAACGACCCGCATCAAAGCCAGCAACCAACTCGCCAACGTCCGCTACGAAATCCGGGGACCGCTGGCCCGTCGGGCTGCGGAGCTGGAAAAAGCCGGTCACGAGATCATCAAGCTGAACATCGGCAACCCCGGCGCCTTCGGGTTTCGCGCCCCAGAAACGATGCGTCAGGCAATGATCGAGAACCTGCGCGAATCCGACGCGTACTGCCACCAGAAGGGTATCTTCCCAGCGCGCGAGGCCGTGGTCATGCAGCAGCAGAACCGCGGCGTGATGAACACCACCGCCGAGGATGTCTTCATGGGCAACGGGGTCAGCGAGCTGATCCTGTTTTCCCTGCGCGCCCTGCTCAACGTGGGCGACGAGGTGCTGGTGCCGAGCCCGGACTACCCGCTGTGGACCGCGGCGACCCATCTCAACGATGGCAAGGCCGTCCACTACCCTTGCCGGCAAGAGCTGAGCTGGCTGCCCGACCTCGACGCCCTGGCTAAGCTCATCACGCCGCGCACGCGCGCCATGGTCATCATCTCGCCCAACAACCCGACCGGCGCGGTCTATCCGCGCGAGGTCCTGCAGACGATGGTGGATCTCGCCGAGAAACACGAGCTGGTGGTCTTCACCGACGAGATCTACGACCGGATCACCTACGAAGGCGCCGAGTACACGCCCGTGGCGACCTTGGTCAAGCACACCCTGTGCGGCACCTTTTCCGGGCTGTCCAAGGTCTATCGCTCGTGCGGCTTCCGCGTGGGCTGGCTCAGCTTTTCGGGCGAGAAGGAACAGGCGCGCGAGTACCTTCTCGGCCTCGACACCATCATGTCGCTGCGGCTGTGCTCGAACGTGGTCGGGCAATGGGCGGTGCAAACCGCGCTTGGCGGCTACCAATCCATCTACGATCTGACCAAGCCCGGCGGCCGGCTGTTCCAGACCCGCGCTACCGTGCTCGAAAGCGTGAAGCGCAGCCGCTACCTCACCGTCCTGCCCCCGCGCGGGGCCATCTACGCGTTCCCGGGCGTGGATCTGACCAAGTTGCCGAGCTTCGACGACGAAAAGTTCGCCATCGAGCTGCTCGAGCGCAAGCACGTGCTCGTCGCGCCGGGGTCGAGCTTCAACGTGCCCTACCGCAACCACTTCCGCATCACCCTCTTGCCCGACGAGAAGACTATGGCCGACGTGTTCGGGCGCATGGAGGAGCTGCTCGACGAATTCGCCGTGGTGGCGTAATCCCGCCGCCTCGACCATGCCAACACCATCGACCACGCCACCTGCCTGCGACCTTCCGGCCAGCTCCATCCTCGGCCTCATCGGCAACACGCCCGTGGTGCGCATCCAGCACATGTGCCCCAACCCGAAGGTCACGCTGCTGGCCAAGCTGGAGGGGTTCAATCCCACCGGCAGCATCAAGGATCGCATCGCGCTCAAGATGATCGAGCAGGCCGAGCACGAGGGCACGCTCACCCGCGACAAGATCATCCTCGAGCCCACCAGCGGCAACACCGGCATCGCCCTGGCCATGATCGGCGCCGTGAAAGGCTATGCGGTCGAGATCGTGATGAGCGAGGCGGTCTCGGTCGAGCGGCGCAAGATGATCGCCGCGTTCGGGGCCAGGGTGACCCTGACCGCGGCCAAGCTGGGCACCGACGGCGCCATCTTCAAGGCGCGCGAGCTGGTGCGCGATTTTCCCGCCAAGTACTTCATGCCCGACCAGTTCTCGAACCACTACAACCAGCTCGCCCACTACCACGGCACGGCCCAGGAGATCCTGCGCCAGACGGGGGGCCACCTCGACTACTTCGTGTCGTCGCTCGGTACCAGCGGAACCCTGATGGGCGTCGGACTGGCGCTCAAGGAGAAGCTGCCCGCGGTGAAGATCGTCAGCGCCCACCCCGTGCGCGGCCACTACATCCAGGGGCTCAAGAATCTGGAAGAGGCCATCGTCCCCGCCATCTACGACCCGGCCAAGATCGACCGGCATATCATGATCGAGAGCGAGGACGCCTTCGAGCTCACGCGCCAGATCGCCCGCCAAGAAGGCATCTTCGTCGGCATGAGCAGCGGCGCCGCCCTCTTCGCCGCCCGCCAGGTGGCCACCGAAATCGCGTCGGGAACCATCGTGACCATCTTCCCCGATCGCGGCGAGAAGTATCTCAGCACCGAGCTGTTCCAGGTGTGAGACATGGAGAGCGCTGAGGCGGAGGAGAGCACAGAGCTCCTTCTGTCGGCTGGCGTCACGGGCCTCCACACTTAGTCCGGGCGCATGCGGCTGGGATCTGGTATTCGGGTTGTTCAGCAACGAGGTGGTCCCATGGATCAGACTGGCGTTGAAGGTGTCGTGTTGTTGCCTCTTGGACAGGCAGGCCGGCGGATGGCTATCCTCGCGGTGGACGACGATCCCACACTGCTCGGACTGCTCGAACGCGCGCTCGAGGGCTCGTTCGATGTCGTGACCTGTTCCCGCGGCGCGGAGGCCGTGGCGCTGGTTCCCCAAGGCGGATTCGCCGCGGTCATCAGCGATGTCAAGATGCCGGGCATGACCGGGATCGAGCTCCTGCGCGCGATTCGCGAGCACGACGCGGATTTGCCCGTGTTGCTGATGACAGGACAGCCGTCGTGGGAGGGCGCGGCCGAGGCCATCGAATACGGCGTGTTTCGCTATCTGCCCAAACCCTTCGACCTCGATGGGCTACGCGAGACGGTCCTGCAAGCCACCCAGCTCTACCGTCTCGCGCGCCTCAAGCGCGAGGCACTGAGCATCGGCGGCATCGCAGGACCCTCGGATCGGGCAGGGCTCGAGGCGAGCTTTTCCCGCGCGCTGGCCTCCTTCGGCATGGCCTTCCAGCCCATCGTGTCGCTATCCACGAAGTCTATCTTCGGCTACGAGGCCTTGCTCCGCAGCACCGAGCCGACGCTTCCTACGCCCGGGGACATGCTGGATGCTGCCGAGCGCCTGGGCTCCACCCGCAAGCTGGGTCGCGCTTTGCGCGCCTTCGCCGCCCACTGTCGCAGTCAGATGAATCAGGACTGGTTGCTCTTCGTCAATCTGCACCCGAGCGACCTGCTCGACCCCGAGCTGACCGATCCGCAGTCGCCGCTCCTGGCCGCTGCCGACCACGTGGTGCTCGAGATCACCGAGCGCGCGCCGCTCTCGGGCCTCGAGGAGGTGCGCGAGCGGGTTCGGGAGCTGCGACGATTCGGCTTCCGAATCGCGGTGGACGATCTCGGCGCGGGCTACGCTGGTCTGACCAGCTTCGCCACGCTCGATCCCGACATCGTGAAGATCGATATGAACCTGGTCCGCGGCATCGAGGGCAGCGCGATCAAACGCAAGCTGGTCGGCTCGGTCGCCGGCCTGTGCCGCGAGATGGAAATGCTGCTCGTGGCCGAGGGCGTGGAAACGACCGCCGAGCGCGATGTCCTTGCCGACCTCGGCTGCGATCTCTTTCAGGGTTTCCTCTTCGCCCGCCCCGCGTCGGCCTTCTATCAGCCCGCGTTCTAGCACCGGCTTGCGCGAATCCAAGCGGGCTCTGGTGCGCAGAGACTGGCGCTCGTGCACGGAGAAGAGCAGGATGGCGCCGCCGCGTTTCGCGCGGTGGCTACAAACCATGCACATCCGCAAGATCCTGTCCCTGGTCGGGCCGAACATTTGGGCCAACTACCCGGTCCTCGAAGCCTGGGTCGACCTCGGCCCCTTCGACACCCAACCCTCGAACACCCTGCCCGGCTTCGTGGATCGCCTGACCGCCTGGCTGCCTTCGATGATCGAGCATCGCTGCAGCGAAGGCGTGCGCGGCGGGTTCTTCTCGCGCCTGCGCGACGGGACGTGGCTTGGCCACGTGCTCGAGCACGTGACCCTGGAGCTGCAAACCCTGGCCCACCTGCCAGTAGGATACGGGCGCACGCGCGAGACCAGCGAGCGCGGCGTCTACCGCGTGGTGGTCGAGGTCCTCGACGCGGCCTTGGGCGAGGCCTGCCTACGCACCGGGCGCGACCTGATCTTGGCGGCGGTCGACGACCGCCCCTTCGACATGAAGGAACGCCTGCGCGGGTTGCGCGAGCTCGCCGACAGGGTGTGCCTGGGGCCGAGCACGCAGGCCATCGTCACGGCCGCCAAGGCGCGCGGAATTCCCTACGTGCGCATCAGCCACGGCAACCTCGTGCAGCTCGGCTACGGCAAGGCCCAGCGCCGTATCTGGGCCGCCGAGACAGCCAAGACCTGTGCCCTGGCCGAATCCATCGCCCAGGACAAGGAGCTGACGCGGCAGTTGCTCTACTCCGTCGGGGTGCCCATGCCGGCGGGCCGTCTGGCGCAAGATCGCGCCGATGCCTGGGCTGCCGCGGAAGAGCTCGGACTGCCCGTGGTGGTCAAACCGCAGGATGCCAACCACGGCCGCGGCGTCTCCATTCGTCTGGAGGATCGCGAGGCCGTCGAGACCGCGTTCGACATCGCCTCGCGCGAGGGCAGCGGCGTGGTGGTCGAGCAATTCGTCGCGGGCTCGCAGTACCGCGTGCTGGTGGTCGGCGACCGCGCCGTCGCGGCCAGCGGCGGCGAGGCCGAGCAGGTCGTGGCCGACGGCATCCACACCGTCGAGGAGCTGGTGGCCCAGGCCAACCAAGATCCCAAACGCGGGGAGGATTCCGCCCTTCCCCTCACGCCCCTCGTGCTCGACGAGATCTCCCTCGAGCTTCTGCGCCGTCAAGGACTGGAGAAGGCTTCGGTGCCGCCCACCGGCCGCCCGGTTCTCATCCACCACAACGGCGATCTCACGGTCGACGAAACCGATCGCATGCACCCGGATATCGCCGCCAACTGCGTGATCGCGGCGCAAACCGTGGGGCTCGACGTGGCCGGGATCGATCTCATCGCCGAGGACATCGCCCGGCCTCTCGACGAGCAGGACGGAGCCGTCATCGAGGTGAACGCCAGCCCCGGTCTGGTCATGCACCTCAAACCGCTGGTCGGAACGCCTCGCCCGGTGGGCGAGGCCATCGTGAGCCATCTCTTCCCGCCGGGTGAATCCGGCCGCGTTCCCTTGGTCGCGGTCTCGGGAACCCGTGGCAAGACACGGGTCGCGTCCTTGATCGCGTCCGTGTTGGCGGAAGCGTCGCACACGGTCGGTGAGGCAAGCGCGCGCGGTCTGCGCGTCGGAGGACGCGTCCTGTCGGACAGGGATTGCACGAACGCGGCCGATGCCCGCCGCGTGTTGGTCAACCCGTTCGTCGACGCCGTGGTGCTCGAGACGAGCGAGCTCCGGGTGATCCAAGAAGGTCTGGCCTTCGATCGTTGCAACGTGACCGTGGTCACCAACCTGCATTCCGGCGACTATCGGGGCGAGGCGGACGTGGATGACGCGGTCCTGGTTGCCAAGGCCATTCGCGCGCCCGTGGACGTGGTCCTGCCCGATGGCTGCGCGGTTCTCAATGCCGACGATCCCGAGGTGGCAGCGATGGCGGGGAAGTGTCGTGGGCGAATCTTGTACTTCAGCCGCGACGGTCAGTCGCCGCTGGTGCGCGAGCACCTTGGCAAGGGCGGCCAGGCAGTGTTCGTGGCGGACGGTGCCATCGTGGTCAATCACATGAATCAGATCCTGCCGGTGTTCGCGCTCGACCGCCCAGGCTCGGCCTCCCCTGGCGCTCCGTCCACGCCGATCGAGGACCTGCTGGCAGGGGTAGGCGCGGGCACCGCCCTCGGCATAGCGCCCCGCACCATCCGGGAGGGACTCGAACGAGCCCTGAGAGACGACCTGGGTCGTCGTCCAACCAGCTAGAATGAATAGGGAATCATGGTCAACATCGCGCTGCGATGGAAAAGATCGATTCCCCCCGAGCGCGGACTGAATAATCGGCGCGGCCCGCCCGTCTGACTTCATATCCGTCAGGACCTCTATGCGCTCTGGAGATTCCCTGGTGGATGAGCACAGTCCCCCAAGGAACATGGTCTGCCGGAGCCAACCCTCGGCGGCCGTGGAAAGCAGCCAATGAGATCAGACAACCTTCGCACCCTACGCGGTCCCAATCTGTGGTCGGACGAAACCCTCCTCGAGGCCATCATGGTGGTCGATGCCGAGCTGGTGACTCCAGCGATGCTCGGCCGGTTGCGCAGCTGGCTGCCCGAGGAGCTGGCCAAGATGACCCAGGAGGTGTGGGATCGCAGCGAAGCGTGCGAAACGCATCACGGGGAAGCCTGCCTCATCGCCGAGCTCGCGGCTGCTGTGGAACGACTGGCCGGCTGCGAAGTCGCCGCGCCGGTGGTTCACGAATTGGATGACGGCAGTGCGTTCCGCATCCTCGTGCAGTACCAGGAAGAAGAGGTCGGGCGCAGGGCCTTTGCCCTCGCGGTCGACTTGCTCGCAGCGGTGCGCGAGGACAGGTGCGTGGACCTGGGAACCGCCATCAAGGACCTGCGCAGCCTCAACCAGTCCGTCAGGCTGGGACCGAGCACGGGAGCCATCGTGCGTGCGGCCGAGGCGCGCGGCATCGCGTCGCGCCGGCTGACCGACGGCAGCCTGGTCATGCTGGGCCATGGTTCGCGCCAGCGTCGCATCTGGGCGTCGGAGACCGATCGCACCAGCGCCATCGCCGAGTCCATCGCTCAGGACAAGGAATTGACCAAGTCGCTGTTGTCCGCCATCGGTGTGCCCGTGCCCGAGGGACGGTCGGTCTCGAATGCGGAGCAAGCCTGGACTGCGGCGCAGGAAATCGGCGTGCCCGTGGTGGTCAAACCGCGCAAGGGCAACCAAGGGCGCGGCGTCTCGGTGGGCCTGCGCACGCGCGAGGCGGTCATGGCCGCCTACACGTTTGCCGCTGCTCAGGAGGACGAAATCCTGGTCGAGCGCCACGTGGAAGGCCACGACTTCCGTCTCCTGGTCATCGGCGGCCGCCTGATCGCGGCGGCGCGACGCGAATGTCCCACCGTGGTCGGCGATGGACGGCATACCATCGCCGAGTTGGTCGAGGTCGCCAACCAGGATCCACTGCGTGGCGAGGACCACGCCACGGCGCTTAGCAAGTTGCGCCTGGATGCCATCGGCCGCGAAATGCTGGCCGAGCAGGGCATGACGGTCGACACCATTGCGGCGGAAGGACAGGTCGTCGTCCTGCGCCGCAATGCCAATCTCAGCACGGGCGGCAGCGCCATCGACGTCACCGACGAGGTTCACCCACTCGTCGCCGAACGGGCCATCGACGCCGCCGCCATGGTGGGCTTGGACGTGGCCGGCATCGACGTCGTGGCCACACGTATCGATCAGCCGCTCGACGTCACCCGCGGCGCCATCGTCGAGGTCAACGCGGCCCCCGGCCTGCGCATGCACCTCGAACCATCGCACGGCACCCCGCGCCCGGTGGGCGAGGCCATGGTCAATTCCATCTTCCCCCACGGCGACAACGGGCGCATCCCCATCGTCGCCATCACCGGTACCAACGGCAAGACCACGACCACCCGCTGCGTGGCCCACTTGCTCCAGCGCTCGGGCCGACGCGTGGGCATGACCTGCACCGACGGAATCTACGTCGAGAACCGACGCATCGACACCGGCGACTGCAGCGGCCCCAAGAGCGCGCGCTCCATCCTCGGCAATCCGCGCGTGGACGCCGCCGTGCTGGAGACCGCCCGCGGCGGCATCTTGCGCGAGGGCCTGGGTTTCGACTGGTGCGACGTCGCCATCGTCACCAACGTGGGCGAGGGCGATCACCTGGGTCTCGGCGGCATCGCCACCGTCGAGGAGCTGGCGCGGGTCAAGGCCATCCCGGTTCGCCGCGTAACCGCGCAAGGGGCCGCGGTTCTCAATGCCGACGATCCCCTGGTGGCTGACATGGCCAAGCTCTGCCGAGGCAGCGTGATCTTCTTCGGCCGCAATCCCGAATCGCCGGTCCTCGTCAGCCATCGCGCCAAGGGAGGCAAGGCCGTCACCGTGCGCGAAGGCGCCATCGTCCTCGCCAGCGGCCGCGACGAGCGTCGCGTGGCTCGCCTCGCCGACCTGCCCCTGACCCACGGCGGACGCATCGCCTTCCAGGTCGAGAACCTGCTCGCCGCGGTCGCCGCGGGCCACGCCCTTGGTCTCTCTCTCGATGGTATTCGCACCGGTATCGAGACCTTCACCAGCGATCTCAAGACCACCCCCGGGCGCTTCAACGTCATCAGCCACCGCGGCAGCACCGTGATCCTCGACTACGGCCACAACGCGTCGGCGCTGCTCGCCCTGAACAAGGCCATCGAAAAGATGCCCCACCGGCGGCGCAAGATCGTCTACACCGCCGCTGGCGACCGTCGCGATGCCGACATCATCCGCCAGGCCCGGATCATCGGCGACTTCTTCCACGAGATCTACATCTACGAGGACCAGTGCACGCGCGGCCGCCCCGACGGGGAGGTCATGGCCCTCATGCGCGAGGGCTTCAAGCAAGGCCCTGGCAGCGCTCGGCGCGATCGGATCATCCTGCAAGAGTCCGGCGAGCTGGCCGCCATTGGCGCCGCCATCTCCCGCCTGAGACCAGGCGACCTCCTGCTCTGCCAAGTCGACCAGATCGATCTCGCCCTGGACTACGTCATGGGACTCTGCAAACAGGGCGAAGCCCATGTCGCCACCGGTCATCCGGTGAAACCGAAGGCGCCTGCCACCGCCGCGCTCCCCGCGACCGCGAGCTAGCAGGCTGGTGTCAAACGGCTCCCGACTCAAGGTGGGCGTGACCAGTCAGGTGAACCAGGGCAACTTGGGGGAGCTCGAGGCCCTCGCGCCCTTGCTCGAAGACGCTGGCGTGCTGGGCTGGCAGTTGCAATTGACCTTGCCCGTCGGTCGCGCCGAGAAGAACCGGCATCTGGTAGCCTCGCCAACCCTCATGCCCGAGTTGTTGCGCGTCCTGCGCAGACTGGCGTGTCGGCGCGGTCTGCGCCCGCACATCACCGACAACCTCGGCTACTGCACGCCGGACGATCTGCTGTTGCGCACCGTCCAGGGGGGCTTTCCTCGCCCATGGCTCGGATGCCGTGCCGGGCTTGATGCCCTTGGCATCACCAGCGACGGGCGCGTGAAAGGCTGTCTGGCCCTTCCCGACGTCTGCACCGAGGGTCAGGTACGGCAGGAGTCGCTGGCGACCATCTGGAACGACCCGCAGCGCTTCCGCTACAACCACCACTACACGCCCGAACAGTTGTCCGGCGCGTGTGCCGGTTGCGAAGAGGCTCGTCGTTGCCGAGGCGGCTGCACGGCCACGGCCTACGCCATGCACGGGCGTCCCGGCTCCAGCTCGCACTGCTTCCGCCTGCACGCTGGCTAAAATGGTCGACGAAATTTCTCGGATCCCCGGCATGTCGCCAGGAGGTCGAGGCGGCGACCATCAATAACCGTATGCGCCGATATCGGGGTTGCCCGTGCGGGTCTTGGGATGGAAACAGTTGACGGTGCCGCCGATGGTCCGGATGTAGTTGTAATCGATCGAGTACTTCCACCAGGATTGCACGCCGGCTCCGCTGGGCACCGTGTTGGTGATGCACTTCGGATCGAACCCGATATCGAGGGCCGGCGCATGCTCCGCCGAGCCTTTGCCGACGATAGTGCTCACCGCGTCCGAGGTCAACGTGAGGTCGGTGGGCGGGCCGTTGAAGAAGGGCGTTGCGCCTCCTTTGTCGATGACGACGTTGCTGCCCGTTGCGCTCGGGGTCCGGTTGATGGCGATCTGCTCGGACGCCGCGACCGTCAGGTTGTTGAAGAGCTGCGCACCGGAGAGCGTCGTGGTGCTGTCGACGAACCATATCTCGCCAGGCTTGGTCGGGGGCGGGATGTCCATCGGGCAGCTCGTGCTCGTCACGATACTGCCGGCTTTCGGGTCGAGCCCGTTACCGAAGCACGTGTTGTTGATCATCACTGTGTTGGACGAGCCGCAGATGCGAATGCACGAGCCACCGTTGCGAAAGCCGATGTTGTTGACGAACGTGGCACCCGTGGTGTTCACGTCGACGGTGAAACCATTGCCATCGCTGTGGCATTGCATGTCGACGTTCTCGAACGAGATGGTACGCTCGATGATGTTGTCCTTGGGCGTCCCTTGCACCGACCAGAGGTCGACCCCGCTCGACCACGAGTGCGTCGTACTGCTTCCCGTGTGCGCGACGATGCATTGTGCCACGTGCAGGCCGCTGGCCCCATGGAAGCCGATGCCATTCTCCGTGCTCATATCGGCAATGCAATTGAGGAACTCCAAGGCACCGTTGGCGCCAGACGGAGTCAATGGATTGGCAAATCCGCTGCCCCCTCCCTGCGTGGCGATCCCGTTGAAGCGCAGGTGGGTCGAAGCCTGCCCAGGGATGCTCACGCCACCATTGATGATGGGCAGCTCTCCCGGGTAGGCGGAAAACGTGATCCAGCTGGTGGCGGTGCCCGACACCTTCGTGTCGATGGTCAGCGCGGTCGTGTAGGTGCCGCCGCGCAAGCACACGATGTCCCCTGGCTTCGGCTTGGATGCGGCCGTGCTCAGGGAACAGGGAGAGCTCGCGCTGCAATCCGTACCGGCTCCGGATGGGCTGGCATAGTAGGTCTTGCCCGAGCCCGTGCACGACGGCGCATACTGGACGCCCGGAGCGGCGTCTGCTGCGCCAGCGTCGGGCGAGCCGCTCTCGCCGCCGGTCATGCTCGCATCGCCGTCGGCCCCTGCCGCGCCGTCGGGCTTCCCCGTACCGGTGGCTGTACCGCCCGCGCTGGTCGTGCCGCCCGGGCCGGCGATCCCGCCCGCGCCAGTGGTTCCGCCCGAGCTGGTGGCTCCGCCCGAGCCCGTGGCCCCGCCCGAGCTGGTGCTTCCGCCCGAGCTGGCGGCCCCGCCCGAGCCGCCGATACCGGCGGAGCCGGTGGTGCCTGCACCCATGCTGCCGCCCGTGGCCGAGCTCGAGGTAGTGGCCGAGCCACCGTTCCCGGAGCTGGTCCCGCCCGATCCGGTGGTGCCGCCGCCACCGCCACCTCCCCTACCCTGCTGGCTCGACCCGCCAGCGCCCGGGGATCCTCCCCCCCAGCGCCAGCAGCAGGAACGGTGCTCGAACTGCAGCCCCACGCGAAAATCACGCTGCTCAACAGCAGCCCGCCAAGTCTCCTTTTGACCATGTCGACCTCTTCGTGTCCGGTTCGGACTCTGGCGCACGACGCGCATCGAATCGCAGCTAGGGGAAAACAGGAGCTAAAATATCACAAAACTTCCCGACACGAAAGTTCCCGAAGGGCCACGCGCAGGCCGACCCGTGTTCCGCCAAGATCGATTCCGTCATCGTCGATCGAAGCGCTGCTCCGGAGGCCAGCCTTTGACAGATACACATCGCAGTGTCAATCTATACACATGCGCACCAACATCGTCATCGACGACACCCTGATGCGGGATGCCCTTGCTGCCAGCGGGCTCCCCACCAAGCGGGCGGTGGTCGAAGCTGGGCTGCGCAGCCTGGTGTCGCTGCATCGACAGGCAGGTGCGCGTCGTCTACACGGCCGGGTCAAGTGGACGGGCGATCTGGCCAGGACGCGAATGGGGCGAACCTCACACAGGTAACGCGTGGTCATCGTCGACACCACGGTCTGGATTGACTACTTCCGTGGTCGACGGACGGCGCAAACCCGCTGGCTGGACCATGCTCTCGGCGTGACCCGCGTGGGGTCGTGCGACCTCATCTTGTGCGAAATTTTGCAGGGGATGTCCAGCGATGCGGATGCAACCGATGTGCTGGCGGAGATGTCATCCTTCGACCTGTTCGACACAGGCGGTAGGGACTTGGCCGTCGAATCGGCGCGCAACTATCGCCGCTTGCGGGCGCGGGGCCACACGGTCAGGAAGACCATCGACTGCCTGATCGCCACGCTGTGCTTGCGCGAGGGACACGAGCTGCTGCACAACGATCGCGACTTTGACCCGTTCGAGGCCGTGCTCAGCCTGCATGTGATTCACCCCTGAGCAGCGCACGCTGCCGACGCGAGGGGCGAGCGGTGTCGGATCGTGTCTCCGCCATTCTGCCTTCCGTGGAGCTCGCCCGCGAGAGGGTCAGGACCGGATGGTTACGGCACGCTGGCGTCACAGGATTGGGCTGGGTTGATCGATCCAAAACACCGTTGACCCGTACGCGGCAATACCTCGCGGGGACTGGAAGCCACCTTTGGGAGAGAGCGGCAGTGCGAAGACGACAGGCGCACCGCCCTCAATTGGCACCGTGATGATCCCGTTACTGGCGGGCCAATATACGTTGGCTCCAGCCACCACGATGCCACTCGGCGTCTGCTGGCCACTTGCGATAGTCGTGGGTGCGCTGCCATCGAACGGCACCTTGACCACGGCGCCGGTGGACTCGGCAGCATAGTACAGGTTCGTCGCATCGATGGCGACCATGAAAGGCCTGCCGCTGGAATCTGCGTCAGCGAGCTTGCTCACCTTGCCGCCAGCCACTGGCATTTTCATCACGGCATTGTAGTTGGTCCAGTAGACGTTCGCGGCGTCCGCGGCGATCGCCGTTGGCCGGTTCTGTCCGGAGGCTACCATTACCGGGGCGCCGCCACCTAGAGGAACCTTGAGTACAACTCCGTCAGTTGAGTTAGTCCAGAGTCCAATATAGGAAAGAGCCGTCAACCGCGATTCCACCGGCACCGGCCTCTACCAGAGCCGATGAAGCGCTCCCGTCCAAAGAAACCTTGAGTATTTTCAAGGAGCCGTTCCAGTAAATGTTCGCAGAGTCAACAGCGAGAATATTGCTCATCGTTGAATCTTTAGCGAGGACAACCGGAGGTCCACCCATACGAGAGACCTTGTATAAGACTCCGTTATCGGCTCCTCCATCGCTATCGGCTCCTGTCCAATATACATTGTTGGCGTCTGCCGCAATGCCCGACGGACCACTTTGGCAAAAGGCGAGAGTGACCAAACACCCGCGATCTGTGCAGACGGCCGAGGACGGCGAAATTGCCGAACAGCCTCCAGCGCAGGATGCATCCGCGCTCACTGGCAACGCGTTGATAGAGCCATTATTGGTACTGTAAGGTCCAGAGCAATTGACGATCGTCGTGCCAGAGGTGGTGACGTCCGTGGAGGGTGCCCCACCTGTGTTTCCTGCTCCTCCTGTCGTTCCGGCCACGCCGAAGCCGCCCATAGCCACGCTGCCGCCAAAGCTCGCATTTCCCCCTCCCGTATTTGTGGCGCCTCCGTTCCCTCCTGCCCCCCCGTCTCCATGGTCCGCCACGTCGCTGTCGACGCCGATCTTGCCGCCGTCGCCGTATTCTCCCCCGGTACCCCCGATGGTCAGGCCCGAGTGCTTCGAGCATCCATTCATCGCACCCGCAACCACGAGAAATGCACACAGAGCCGCCATCCAGCCCATCCAGCGAGAGAGGCGTCTGGATCTTGGTATGTTTGCAGGTGCGAGCGCGACCAAGATGGCAATCGGTGCCCCCTCAACATCCGGGCTTCTATAGCGGTAGAAGCCCTCATCGTGCTCTGGTCTGGCGAGTAGCGGCGATCACAACCGGTATCGTGCCCACCGCGGAATCAAAGGCGCGCGATTACGGACTCGGGGTCAGGCTGGCCGAGATGTGAGCGTAGTAGAGGGTCGTGATGCCCTCGAATCCCGAATCGGTGCCGATGACGAGCCACAGGGTTCCGTCACTGGCGCTGCGCACGCTGAACCCGGTGAGGGAGAGCGTCTTGGCTTGGTAGGTCGCGCTCGGACAGGGCAGGGTATTGGAGATGTTTCCCACCACCTTCATGTCGGCACCTCCGACCGACTGGTTGCCCTTGTCCAGATTCATGGTCAGCATGCCCGCCGAATTGACCGAGCTCAGGGGTTCGAAGGGCACGGCGCCGATCTTGACGAATACACTTTCGCCCGGGGCCCCGCCGGCCCCGCCGCAGGTCGCTGGAGCGTTGCTGTCCAGGATGACCGTCACGTCGAGCAAGTACTGAGTGCTTTGCGCAAGGCCGGTGATTTGGCGCTTGATGAACATGAAGAGGTCGTCGCTGTGGTTGTTGCCACTCATCAGGAGGCCCCCGCCAGGGCCGACCTCGGCGGGCAACGCCGACCACTCGAACTGCAGATTGTAGCCGGTCCCGATGTCCGGGGGATAGTCGCTGAAGCCGCCCAGCCAACCTTCGCTATCGGTGGCGAAGTCCCAGGATGCGCTCGCGGCTCCGTTGCCAGCGGCTCCGCCTGTGCCGCTGGCGCCTCCGGTCGCGCTGGCCCCGCCAGTGCCGGAGCTTCCCCCTGTACCGCCGGCGCCTCCGGTCGCGCTGGCCCCGCCAGTGCCGGAGCTTCCCCCTGTACCGTCGGCGCCTCCGGTCGTGCTGGCCCCGCCAGTGCCGACCCGACCACCGCTTGCGCTGGCCCCGCCGGCTCCGGCCGCGCCGCCGCCCCCACCACCGGACAGACCGCCAGTGGCAAAGCCGCCGACTGCCATACCACCGCCGCCGTCGCTGCCACCGGTTCCGAACGCCCCGCCACCCGCCGAGATGCCACCACCGCTTCCGGTGCGCGCACCTGCGGAACCGCCCGTGGCGCCTCCCCCGCCTATCGGCGCGTCTACCGCAGATGACGCGTCTGCTCCTTCGGCATCGCCTCCCGCACTTCCGCTCGCTCCCCCCGTCCCGAGGCTTCCTGCGCCGCCCTGCGGATTGCCCCCGCCGTCGAGGCCGGGAGAACCTCCGTGGGCGAAAGCGCCTCCGCTGCCTGGCGCGCTTCCCGGCTTGTTCGTTCCGCTGCAGCCCGCAAGGATCGCCGCAAGCTCGGCCAGGAGAACAACTTTACTGATTAGCATGTCGCCGTCCCTCGCTGACGATACTACCGAGGAGTGTAGCACCAGACCATGGTCCCGCGATAGCGACAGAAGGGCGTGATCGTGGCCGTTGTCACTGCCGTCGACGACGTACCTTCCGCGCTGTCGCTCTTCTTGTCGCAGGATCAGGGCATCCGCGCATCGCTTGCTTTCTGTGAGCCGATCTAGCAACCTCGTGGCACTGAACACGAATGGACCCGATGTCGGCTCTGGGCTGAGAGGCATCGCCGATCCCCAAATCCATGGAGGAAGATTGATATGCGAGCACTGAACTTTGCAAGCAGGCTCCTTCTAGTGGCGACCCTCGGCCTTTTCTCGGCCTGCAGCGGCACTGCCTCACCCGTTGCTTCGGGGACCGGCGGCGCCAGCAGCACAGGGGGTAAATCCAGTGGCACAGGGGGTGCCGGTACTGGTGGATCTGTCGGTACCGGTGGAACCAAATCCGGGACCGGTGGTGCGACCGAAGGTGGAGTCGGCGGTTCGATTGTAAAAGGCTCCGGCGGCACCACCGAAAGCGGTACTGGCGGCGCGACCGGAAGCGGCTCGGGCGGCACGACCGGAAGCGGCTCGGGCGGAAGCAGCTCGGGCGGCACGACTGGAAGACCCGCGGGCGGCACGACCGGAAGCGGCTCGGGCGGAAGCAGCTCGGGCGGCACGACTGGAAGACCCGCGGGCGGCACGACCGGAAGCGGCTCGGGCGGCACGACCGGCGGCAACGTACCCGGCGGCACAACCGGTACCACGGGCGGCACAACCGGTACCGCGGGCGGCACAACCGGTACCGCGGGCGAGTATCCTCTTGGAAATCCCGCCGTTCCCAGCGCCGGTTGTGGCAATGCTCTTTCGACATTCAAGAGCGGCGCCAACACCACCTACAAGATGACCAGTGCCAGCCTGAGTCGGGAATACATCATGTACATCCCGAGCAGTTACGACGCGAACAAGCCGTACCGATTGATCTTCAACTTTCATTGCATGGGCTCGAGCGACACCCAATGCGCCAACAACGACGGGTATTACTGGCTCAAGGCGCAGGACAAAGAAAACACCAGCATCTTCGTTGCGCCCCAAGGTTACACGGATTCAATGCCATGGAGGAGCGACGACAAGGACCATACCTTCTTCGACGATATGCTCAAGCTATTCAAATCGGAGCTGTGCATCGATGAATCGCGTGTCTTCTCGATCGGATTCAGCTTCGGAGGGATGGAAACCTATAGCCTCTCGGTGGACCACCAGAAGGATCTTCGCGCGGCCGTGGGCATCGCCCCTGCCAACTACAACATCTACGTACCAACCAAGACCCACGCGCCCATCGCCTGGATGCAAACCACCGGCATGAGCGACACCACGTGCCCATGGGTCAACGGGAGCAGCACGACCCAAGGCTCGAAGTACATCGCCATCGAGCACGGCACCGACAACGGCTGCACTGTGCCGAGCACCATCCCGACCTGGACCTCAGGCAACCACCTGTGCGTGGATTTCACAGGGTGCAAGGCGGGCTATCCCACCAAGATCTGCACCTTCAACGGGCCGCACACGGACGTCTCCACGGAATCCGGCACCAACTGGATTCCGACCGAGGCCTGGAAGTTCATCACGCAGTTCTAGCGCGCGTACGCCGACAACACGAGAACGTACTTCGCCTGGTAGCCGGTGCTGGGCTCCGTGATCGGCCAGGAGCCCACCGGCCAGCCGCCGTTGTAGTCGAGGTACGACTTCTGTTGCGGCTGGTTCATGGGCGGATCCCAGTTCTGGCTGCACAGGGCGAAGTCGCTCGATCCGTAGCACTGGTACGCGGGATCGCCTTGCGGGGCCGTACAGCAGCTATCAGGGGCGAAGCCGTTGTTGTTGGGCCCCCCAGGCACGAATCCTGGCGCAGGGCCCGGGGTGGTGGCCGTGGTCGTGTCCCACTTCGGCGACTTGTCCGCGAACCACGAATGGAAGATGCTCGTGGCGAAATGCTCGGCCCCGGCCCTCTGCATGTTGGTCAGGTACACCATGCCGAGCGGGTTCACCCCGTGGAGGTAGTGGACGTAGTCCTCGGCAGCCGCGGTCGCCTTGGCCGCGTTGTCGCCCGCCCCGGCCTTGGCCAGGTGCTGGTAGAGCCGTCCCTGGGCCATCTTGATCTGGTTGCTTCCCCACGTGTAGTCCTTCAGGTAGGCGCGGTACGGATCTTTGCTGCCGGTGACGGCGGCTAGCTGGTTGCCGACGTTGGTGGTCACCTGGCTGGTGATGGCGGAGGCGACGCTCGCCGTGACGCCCGGGAGCTGCGCCAGGTGCATCACGGTGTCCGCCTTCTCCATGTCCCACTCGCTCGGGCCGCTGGAGTCGAGGACCTTGTTCCAGTTCGACTCCGCAAAGCTCTTGTAGGTGGCATCGCCCGTCAGTTCGTACAGGTAGACGGCCGCCTGGAGCTTCGAGAACAAGCGGCCGGCGTCGTCGACTTCCTGATCGCCGGCGCCGAGCCCGCTCGAATCCGACCTGCTTGCTCTCGTCGTTGTTGTAGTAGATGACGCTGGGATTCGCGTCCGCCCAGGTCCACGCCTTGGTGGCGCGCGACTTGAGGTCGGCGGCGAAGGTCTCGAGGCTCGCCTCGGACCGTGCCCCGTAGATCGTGCTGGCATAGGCGAACATGGCCGCGCTCATCAGGCTGGCGTTGGTGGTCGCCGGGCCGTAATAGCTCGGCTTGGTGGCGGCGGATACCGGACTGGCCGCGTCCGACCCGAGAATGCACAGCATGGAACCGTCGGGGTTCTGCATGCGCACGACCCAGTCGATGGCGTACTTGATCTCGTCGAGCAGATCGGGAATCCCGTTGCCGGACTCGGGGATGTTGTAGTCGTCGGCGAAGGCCGATGGGTTCTCGGCGAACGCGTGCAGGAGCGTGATGACGGTGCCGGCGGCCCACGCGGTGTAGCGGTTGGTGTCCCCGGCGTCGAACCAACCGCCGTGCAGATCGCGGACCTGGGTCTCGTCGGTCTTGGCCAGCCACGCGTGGGCTTGCGAATCCTGTCCTGCGCCCATCAGGCAGGCGCTGTCGGTCCAGTCGGCGCCGGCGTAGGCCGCGGTCTTCGCGATCCCGGCGCGCTGGTAATAGAACATGCGCACGGCGTGCTTGAGCACGCTGCGGTACACGTTGTCGTCGATGTCGAACTCCACCGAGCGGACGTTCTTGTCGTTGTCCCGGACGGTGTATGTACCGGGTGCGGTGACGTCGGAGAAGTCGAACCGCCACGCCTTGTCGCCGGACGACGCGTCGGTGGCGCCACCGTTCCAGGCGACCGGCTCGCCGTCCTTGACCGACTTGCCGGTGGACTTGTCCACCACCGAGTACTTGGTTCCCGGCGTGAAGGTCGCGGTGCTGTCGTAGCCGGTCTGCGGCGAGCGGATGACGGCCACCTTCTGGGCCTGGGTGCGGTAGCCGAACTGGTCGACGACGATCCACGGGATGGCGCCGTTCGCGCTCGTCTTCAAACCCTGGTCCCAGGTGGTGTCGACGCTGGGCTTGTCGACGGAGGGAGGAATCGAGGTCGACGTCCCCGTCGTGCCACCGGCGGTCGTGCCGCCGCTGCCAACCGTGCCGCCGGTCCGCGTGCTGCCGCCGGATCCGCTGCCGCCGGTGGCGCCGCCCGATGCAGTCGTGCCGCCGGAAGCGTTCCCACCGCTCGCCGAGGTACCGCCGGTGGCACCGCCCGATGCGGTCGTGCCGCCGGAAGCGTTCCCACCGCTCGCCGAGGTGCCGCCGGTGGCCTTACCCCCACTTCCGGTCGCGCCACCAAACGTCGTCGCGCCGCCCGACGCGCCCCCACTCGTCCCGCCCGGCGCGCCCCCGCTTGTCCCGCCCGAGCCCGCCGTGCCATTGCCTCCACCGTTCTGAGCACATGCAGCGATGGTTGACAACCACAAGATGCCTGCGAGCGCCGTCTGATACTTCATCGTTCTGACTTCTCCTTCATTCGATTCCGGCTAAATGCAGTGGCACCAGCGCCCTGTTTCCATCTCGCCGACTTGGTGTCTGCTTCTGCCGTTGCCCAGCTCCCTGACCTGAAACACCTCGCCCCGCGTAGCGAAGCGAAGCGGGGAGAGGTCGCCGAGCGCAGCGAGGCGGGTGAGGGGCTGTCACGTTTCATGACCGAAGGGTCCGGGCCATCGGCCCGGCGGCGGTACTGAAAGGGCGTGGCGCGGTTTGCCCGCGATTGGGTCTTCACAAATTGCCTGCGCTTGATCATAACTCTATATCGAATGGAGAGTAACGCATGACCTTCGATGACTCGAGATTGCCTTCAGCATGTGTGCACTCGACGAACATGGTGCTCTTCCTGTCGGCGCTGACTTCCTTCGGTTGTGTGAATCTTTCCAAGCCCGCCGACGTAGAGGCATGCGCGAAGACGTCGACTTGCTCGGACGAGCCCGGCCGAGCTCCGGCGCCCGAGCCCGGTCGCGATGGCGCGGTTTTACGGGACGGACCTTCCACGCCCGACCTCTCCGTGGCCGATGCGGCGGATGCGGCGGGCGATCCACCCTCGACGACATCGGACAGCCCCATCGTGACCGACGTGCGCAGCGATACGACCAGCGCACCGGACACCCGGAGCGATTCCGGAGGCAATGACATCGCACCTGCCGTCGAAGTCGGCGGCCGCGATCAAGGCGTAGGTGACGCGCCGAACGCGTCGGCGGACCTTGCTCCCGAGGCTGGCGCGGAGCCGGGCACAGAAGCAGGCGCCGAATCGGGACCCGAGCCCGGTCGCGAGCCAGGTCCCGAGCCGGGCCCCGAGCCCGCGCCAGAGCCCGGTCGCGACGGCGGCTCGCCGGATGCCGGCAATTGCATCACACAAATCATCAGCGACGGCTATGCCGCGGGAACCGCCGCGCCGTGCAGCGCTTGCAACGACGGCAACGGCAACTCGCTGGCCACCAAGTGTACCGGGATGCTCGATTGCCTGGTGCCACCGAGCACCGAGTCGGACTTCACCCGCTGCTTGAATCTGGTTGGCGGCAGCAGCCGGGTCACAGACTGTGTCACAGCCCTCACGACGGTGGCTTGCCCGACGGGGTACTGATTTGCGGCGCAGCCGCGCAAGCGAAAGGCCGTGGCGAGGGACAAGCCCCATCAGGGCACCAGCTTGCCCGTCTCGGTCAGGGCTTTGAGGATGCGCTCGTCGTTGCGCGGATCCGGTCCGCGCTGTTGCCGAGTGGAAAGGTGCTGCTCGCGTCGGGTGGCGAATCAAGACTGGAGAAGCTGGATGCCTCGCCCGACCTCGGTGCTGGAGGAACGGATCTTGCGTCGAGCCGCCAGGACTGGTTCCGCAGTACAGCTTCCCATCCGTGCCGAGGCTCGGGGCCGGTTCGGCCGGGCCGGCGAGCGCTCCCCAAGCCAAATGTCTTGAATCGCATCGGGTCGACAAGTACAAGAACCTGCGTTTGGGTGGCATCATCGGCGCCGCCGCCGGAACAGCCTTGGCGGGCGTCGGGGTCACCCTTCTTCTCGCGGCTCCAGCCGATTCCCGGAGCGACGAGCGCGACGATAGCTTGGCCGGTTCGCTGGTCCCGGTGCTCTCGGCCGGTCCCGACGGCGCCAGCCTATGGTTGCGCGGACAGTTCTGAGAGCGACGGAGGCTTCTGCAGGTCACCTCCTTGCGGGCCTATTCCACCCGGTTCGTCCGAAGGAATGCACGGCTCGTCGGCTAGGCGCCCCAGCTCCCGGCAAAGCCTCCTACCATCTGGGAATGCACCGCAATCATTTCAGACTCCTCGTCGATGTCGTCCTCCTTGCCACGGCATTCCTGACATTCGCGAGCGGGCTGGTTCTGTTCCTCCGCTTCCACATGGGCGGGGGCGCCTTTCGCACGTCCGCGCTCGGCCTCACTCGCCTCGCCTGGCTGAACCTACACCGGCTGCCGGCACTGCTGCTGGTGGCCGTTCTCGGTCTTCACCTCATCCTCAACGGGCGAGCATTCAGGTCACGGCTTCGCAATGGCTTTGCTCGAAAGAGCCAAGCCCGCGCGGTTCCGGAGCTGGTTCTGTATGGGACCTTCTGGACGGCCGCGCTGACCGGAATCGTCGCTTGGTTCTTCGTCAGTGGCTCGGCGCCGATCGAGGGCCCGGTCCCGTTCGGATGGCTGTACCCCGCGCGGCACCACGTGGTCGAGGTCCACCATATCGTGGCGCTGGTGGCGCTGGTGTTGGCCGTGCACCATGTGGGGCACCGCTGGCACCGAATGGCGCGCGGACTCGAATCATGGGTACACTGCGACGATGCCGCGAAACAGAGCTAGCGATGCCGACTGTCCGTCGGGCAGGAGTGCCGAGCGTCCCTGGCATCTTGCTCTTGCGTTCGGGGCCGTGACCTGCGCCGCCGCCGCCCACTCCCTTCGTGACGCCCTCGAAGGTACGTCGTGGCGCCACACCGTGACTCCGTCTGCCGTCATGGTCCTGCAAGCCGCCGTTCTGACGCTTGGGTATGGGTGGCTTCGCAATCGGAATGCGGGACGCACCGTGATGCTCGTGGCCGGCGCTCTCGTCTCCATGCTCTTTGGCGCGCTCGCGGTGCGGTTACACGACGACGTCGAGCTGAACCACCTTCGTGCGTTGCTCCTCGCCATCTCCATCGGTCTCGGCGTCGGAGGACTGTGGGCGCTCGTCTTCCGTCTCCCCGCGGTCATCCGCGACGCAAAGCTCCGCACCCTCGCCGCCGAAAGCATGCGCCGGGAAGCGGAGCTCGCGCAGCTGCGTTCCAGCCTGGAGCCTCACTTTCTGCTCAATACCCTCCACGCCGTCGCCGCCCTCGTCGTGGACGAGCCGATCGTGGCCCGCCGGCTGCTCGCGGCGCTTGGCGATCTCCTGCGCGACGCGCTCGAGTCGTCCCCCGAAATTCGTCCGCTCGAGGCCGACATCCAATGGCTTCGGCGCTACGCCGAGATCCTCGAGGTGCGGCACAGCGGCTCTCTCCGTTTCGAATGGGATATCGCCCCGGAGACTACCGCCGTTGCGCTGCCGAAGCTCCTGCTCCAGCCTTTGATCGAGAACGCCGTCAAGCACGGCGCGCGATGTCGGGATGAGGGAGGCGTGGTGGTTGTTCGCGCGCGTTTCGTCGACAAGGCCCTGCAACTCGTGGTCGAGGACAATGGCCCCGGAATACCCCCTGGGACCAAGGAAGGACTTGGCTTGCGCATGGTTCGCGAACGCATCCGCGTCGCCCACCCGGGCGCCACCCTGGCCCTAGTCTCCTCGTCCGAAGGCACGCGTGCCACCATCGAGATCCCCCGTTCGCAGGAGGCAGGCTGATGGCCGCGCCGATGGAGCTGACATCGCGCGTGTTGCGCGCGTTCGTGGTCGAGGACGAATGGGCCGCGCGCAACTACCTGATCGAGATGCTCCACGCGTCGGGGCAGGCCGTGGTCGTGGCGGCGGTGGCCACGCTCGCGGAGGCGCAGCAGGCCCTGGCTCCCGGCGGTATCGCCGTCGACGTCGCCTTCGTGGACATTCACCTCGGCAACGCCAAAGGCGACAACGCCGACGAGGCCGGTATGCACCTGGTGCGGACGCTCGCGGGCACGCCCGGGGCGCCGCTTTTCGTACTGGCCACGGCGCTCTCCCAGCACGCCGTCGAGGCCTATGCGCTCGGTGTGACGGACTATCTACTCAAGCCGATTCACGAGGATCGGGTAAGGGACTGCCTGGTGCGACTCCAGCAGCGGCTTGCACGGACTGCCCCGCGAGCGGTTTCGGAGCGCGTCGTTGCGCGCAGCAAGAAGGGCCTGGTCTTGTTTGCGCGGGAAGAGGTGTGGGCCTTCGAGGCGGCGGAACGCCTCATGTTTGTCCACACCGCGCGCGGGCGCTTCGACATCGACCTGTCGCTGGCGGCCATCGAAGCGTCGCTGGGCGGCGAGTTCCTGCGCGTCCATCGCCAATGGCTGGTGCACACCGCGCACGTTCGCGCCATCGAGAACGAGGACGGAGATACCGTCGTGGTCGTGGGCGACGAGCCTCCGCGCGAGCTTCGCGTTCCGGTGGCCCGCGATCGCAGAGGCGCGGTTCGCGACCTGCTTCTCCATGGCGCCACCGGGTTGCGACGGCCGTAGGGGTGTCGTCCAGTCTGGAGCCGAGCGCCTCGAACGGCGACATCGAGGCGATTGGCCAACATGCCGACGGGCAACTGGGTGGTGAAAATGGGGCACTACATCGAGTCCCTCCAGAATCTGGGCGTGACCGAATACCGGGGCACTTCCCAGGCGTGGGCCTCTTCGTTCGCGCCCCCGCCTGTGGAGGAGTACCTATGCACGCAGGACGTGATTGACGCTGGCGCGACGAGCACCTGTCTCCAGTAGGATTGAACGGCAAGTAAGTCCTCCTCGGTGCCGTGCGATGGCGGTCACGGTGCGAGATTGATGACCCCGCGCTGTTGGAGGAAGCCAAGGATGCGTTTACTCGCGCGCTCGACCATGGCCTCGATGTCCTGTTGGGTAAGCTGATCGCGCAATCGACACGCATCGCCCTCCGCCACGGCCTCCCGCGGAGCGATTGCTGGCGACCGCGCTGCTCAGGGCATGTCGAGATCGGTGCAGAAGCGAGTGAAGGGCAGCACGGTGATCCTGCCACGCTGGTAGTGGCGGTCGCCGCGATGGACCTGGAAGAAGCGCGGGATGGGGGCACGTTCGGCGAAGTAGCCCAGCGAGGGGCCGATGGCGCGTTCGCCGCTCTTGCACTCCACCGCGAATTCCGGTCGACCGTCGCGCAGGACCACGAAGTCGACCTCGCGCCGATCCGTGTCACGCAGGAAGCGCAGCTCCATGCGTACGCCCTTGGTGTCCTCCAGCCCGTGGCAGTACTTGAGCAGCTGGCACGCCACCAGGTTCTGGAAACGCGCGCCGGCATCGGCCACGGCCGACCAGTCCCAGAGGTAGAGCTTCTTCTCCTTCTTCACTGCACGGACGCGGGGCGGCCCGAACGGAGCAAGGCGGAAGCAGACGTACATATGCTCGAGGATCGTCAGCCAGCGTTCCGCGGTTTTGTGATCGACCTCCAGATCCTGCCGCAGGTTGGCCACCGAGAGCGGCGAGCCCACGCGCTCAGGTAGAAGGTCGACCAGGTGCTCGACCAAGCTCACCTCGCGCACCCGTTCCAGATCGCGCAGATCCTCGCGCACGACACGCGCCAGTCGGTCGCGCTGCCAGATGCGATGCTCGTCCGCGTCGCGGCCGAAGAGTGGCTCGGGGAAGCCGCCGAAGCGCAGCAGGTCGTCGAGGTGTGCGGCCGTCGGCTCGGGGTGGAGCTCGCGCAGGGAGAACGGATGCAGGCGGAAATAGCGGTAGCGGTTGGCGAGCGAGTCGCCGCCCTTGCGGTAGTAGTCGAGCCGCGCGGAGCCGGTGACCACGATGTGACGGAAGGACTTCTCGGTGTCGTAGATGCCCTTGAGCAAGTTGCGCCAGCGTGCGTACTTGTGCACCTCGTCGCAGACGAGCAGCGGCTGATCGGGCGGCAACTCGGCCCGGCGCAGGCGTTCCGCCGCACGCGGATCGTCCCAGTTCATGTAGGCCGGGTGTCTCTCCGTGGCCCGGGGCCCGAGCAGCGAGAGCGCGAGGGTTGTCTTGCCCACTTGCCTGGGGCCACCGATGAAGACCATCTTGCCGCCGGCCAGGGCTTTCTCCACCGCCGGCTTGAGGGATCTTGGTTTCCGCATGGCTTGGAGAGTACTCCATTTTACTCATGAGTAAAATGGACTATATGCCAGAAGACTCAGAACGGTTCACGTGGCGGTATTCGGGCGCCAACACCATCTCCTTGATGTTCGCCACCTCGTGGGTACAAGCCGACTTGGGCTGGTCCTGGGCGAACCGCCGTCGCGCCCAGGGGCGTAAGCTCCATCCTATGCTGAGTTTCGGATTATGCTGAGTTCGCCATCAATGCCCCTGCAAACGCAGCTGGTACAGCGAAAACACTCAGCATAGTTAGAGGCCATCAAGGAAGGCCAGGAGTCGATCGCTGGCGCGATAGCGAAGGGATCGACCACGAGGCTCCTGAAGTGAAGCAAGGGCACGCTCCTTCATGGTGAGATCGGCTTCGATGTAATGGTGGGTTGTCTCTGGGCTCTCGTGGCCCAGCCACAAGGCTATGACGGTCAGATCCACCCCGGATTGGAGCAGATGCATGGCCGTGGTGTGTCTGAGTGTGTGAGGAGATACCGATAGTTCCCGCAGCGAAGGGCAGCGTTTCTGGGCGACGGCGACAGCTACACGCAGTCGTTGCTCAACACCTGATCGCGACAGAGCACGACCGGCACGATTGGAGAAGACCGGCGCATCGCCATCTCGATGCGCTCGGACCAGCCAGTCGCGCAGCAGCCGAGCCGTGCCCCGCCAGAGCGGGGTCACTCTCTGCTTGCGGCCCTTGCCCCGAATGTGGACTGCAGCAGTGCGGTCGAACTCGACATCATTCACGCGCAGGCCAATGATCTCGGAGACGCGAGCGCCGGTGTTGTAGAAGGTGGAGAACATGACGTAATCGCGCTGACCGCTCCACGTTGTTCGATCCGGTGCATCGAGGACGGCCTGCATCTGTTCGTGCGACAAGAATCCGAGTAGGGGTCGGTCGAAGCGTTTCATCGGAATGGCCAGGACCCGCTGGATCGTCGGGAGTGCCGCTGGGGCACGGTAGGAGGCGTAACGAAGAAAGGAGCGCACGGCCACCAGGCGGAGGTTGCGCGTGCGCGCGGAGTTACCACGCTCCTTCTGAAGCTGGTCGGGAAAGCCGAGGATGACCGGCGCGTCCAGATCGGCCAGGGTCAGAGCCTCCGGAGGCTTCCTCATCCGCTGTTCGGCATACTTCAATAGAAGCCGAAATGTGTCGCGATAGCTCGCCACGGTTTGGTCGCTCAAATTGCGTTCGGCGATCATGCGCTTGCAGAAGAAGTCCTGCAGCAGCGCCGCGAAGCTTGGGGGCAGAGGGTTGGCCTTCATCGGCCCCTCCTCGAACGATGGCGCGAGTAGGCTTGGAAACGTGCAGCCGTGAGCGCCATGAGCTCGGGGACTGCTGTCAAGTACCAGTAGGTATCGGTGACTTCAACGTGGCCCAGGTAGGTGCATAGGGCGAGGATCTTTTGGTCCACGTCTGCACCTTGCTGGCACCAGCGCAAAAGGGTGCGCACGGCCATCGTGTGCCGCATGTCGTGCAGCCGGGGTCGTCGCCCTTCCCGGTTCTTCGTCCAACCGAGCTGGCAACGCAGGTCCGTGAAGGTGCCGATCACACCGCTATAGCCCATGGGCGCGCCACGCTCGTTGATGAAGAAGGTGCGAGCTGTTGCTTCTGGATGGTAGCGATTCCGGCGTTCGGCGTACTTCGCGAGGGCGTGCGTCGTCGACGGGTGTAGCGGGACCAGCCGCGATTTGCGGAACTTGCTGCGCGCCACGGTGAGCACGCCGCTTCGCAAATCCACCTCGTCGCGTTGCAGGTGCAACGCCTCCGAGATCCGCAGGCCGCTGCTGATGAGCAAACCAAACAGTGTCACGTAGCTGTGGCAGCGCAGCCCACCGGCAGGTCCGAGGTCCTTGGCCGCACGAAGCAGAGCGCAGATCTCCGCATTCGAGTAGATGTGCGGCGTGCTACGACGGAAATAGGGACCGAGTAGATCCGCAGGAGGGATCTCCGTGCCTGGCTCGAATAGGCTTCGGTGTTGAGCAAACCCGCGGACGATTTGTAGCCGTCGGGCCCACCAGCACGGCTTGGCTTTTTGAGGTAGTTTTGCCCATCGCACGGCGAGGTCGATGGTGACTGGACCTTGGTGTCTGATGCTGTCGGCGTAACGAGCGAATGCCAGTAGCGACTGACCGGGGGTAGCAAGGGCGTAACCAAGTTGGCGACGAAGCGTGAGATACTCCTGCGCCAGATTCACCATCGTTGGTGAGCTACTCATGATCCACCTCGGGCCAAGGCAGCGCGACCTCAGCCAGCGTGGCCAGGTCGAGCTTGGCGTAGATCTGAGTCGTTTCGAGACTGCGGTGGCGAAGGACATCCGCTACCTGCTTGAGACTGGCTCCCGCGCGAACCATGCGCGTCGCAGCCGTGTGCCGCTTATGCCGTGCTCGGCATAAGCGGCATTATGCCGAGTCCCCGGTTATGCCGAGTTGCCCGCCATTGCATGCAGGAATCACGGGGACTTCGGGTTCGCTTACGTGCGCGACTCGGCATAATCAAAGGCTCTGTAGGAAGGCGAGGAGCTTGTCGTCGGGGTGGAAGCGAGCAGGTCGCGCTGCCGAGGGTGCTGTCTTGGCCAGCGCTCGCTCTTTGAGCTGGAGACTGGCAGCGAAGTAGATCTGCGTGGTCTCGACCGACTCGTGACCAAGCCAGAGCGCGATCACCGAGCTGTCGACACCGGCTTGAAGGAGATCCATTGCCGTCGAGTGGCGCAGCACGTGCGGAGACACATGCTTCTCCCTCAGCGAGGGGCAGCGGATCCGAGCGACCTGCACGTGTTTCGCGAGCAGGTACTCGACGCCGTCGCGACTGAGGAAACCGCCCCGCGCGTTGGGGAAGAGGGGCTCGGTCCCGGTGGCGGCACGTTCGCGCAGCCACGCCCGGAGGACCGAGACGGCCTCTTTGCGCAGGGGCGTGCAACGTTCCTTGCGGCCCTTGCCGAGGCAGTGAACGTACGCGCCGGGTCCGAGGACCACGTCCTGCACGTTGAGCGCGGCCAGCTCGGATACGCGCAGCCCGGTCTGAACGGCCACAAGGAGCATGGCGCGATCGCGCCGGCCGGACCATGTGGCCTTGTCGGGAGCTTCGAGGAGTGCGTCGATCTCGGGCCGGGACAGGAAGTGGACGAGCTCGCGATCGTATTTCTTGCCCTGCATGGCCAGAACCCTCTGGATGACGGCGCTGTAGTCGGGCGCCTGGAGGGCGGCGTACTGGAAGAAGGAGTGGATCGCCGCGAGCCTGGCGTTGCGGGTGCGCGGAGAGTTGCCGCGGTCCTTCTCGATGTGATCCAGGAACGCGCCAATCGTTGGTGTGTCGAGGTCGTCCAGTGCGAGCGCCGAGGGAGTCTTCTTCAGGTGCTGCTTCGTGAAGGCCAGCAGTAGGCGGAAGGTATCGCGATAGCTCTGCACTGTATGTGGACTTGCTTGACGCTGGCGCAGGAGATGGTCCACGAAGAAGGACTCAAGCAGCGCAGGGAATCCGTGGGAGGGCTTCACGGCGACGTCCTATCTCGCTCCAGGAGCGACATGGCGAGGCTCATCAACTCGGGCACTGCGGTCAGGTACCAGTAGGTATCACTGACGTGGGTGTGCCCGAGGTAGGTCGACGGCTGCGGCAGGTGCCGCTCCACATCGACTCCTGCCCGGTACCAGCGCAGCATGGTGTCCACGGCCCACCGATGCCGAAGGTCATGCAGACGCGGCCCATGACCGTGACGACCTTCAGGACCACGAAGCCCAATCCGGCGAGACAGATGGACGAAGGTGTCTTCTGCAGTGTTCTTCACCACCCGGGCACCTGTCTCGCCGACGAAGAAGCTTCTCGTCCGTGGTGTTGGATGAACGCGATCACGGAAGCGTGCGTACCGGCAAAGTGCCAGTTTCGTCGATCGATGAATGGGCACCAGCCGGGTCTTCCCGAATTTGGTCCGGCGGATTGTCAGGATCCCGCCTTCGAGGTCAACATCCTCGCGGTCGAGAGCGATCGCCTCGCTGATCCTCAGACCGGCCACGGTGAGCAGGCCAAGCAGCGTGACGTAGGTCTGAGCACGAAGCCCCGTCTGCGATGGGAGCCGTGCCGCCGCATCCATCAGCCGCATGATCTCGTCCTCGCTGTATATGTAGGGGCGCTTGCGTTGATACCGAGCCCGGAGGAGCCCGAGGGCAGGGACCTCGGTGCGAGAATCGGTGGCGCGCCAATACTGTGCAAAGAGCCGGACCGCCGATAGCCGGCTGGCCCAATACACGGGCTGGGTCTTGGTCGGCCGCACGGCCCATTCGACGACCAGATCGTTGGTAATGAACGGAGCCTTCCGCTGCTCCATGAAGGACACAAATTGCAGCAGTAACCGCCCCGAGCGGTCGAGCTTGTAGCCCAGACGGCGTCGCAGCGACAGGTACTCCTCGGCGCCCTCGCGGAGCGTATTCATCGCCTGCCTCCTGGCCATGCAGGAGCGAGCGCACGTAGCGCATGGAAGTCTACCTTCGCGTAAATCGTCGTCGTATCGGCTCGACGGTGTCGCAGGACCTGCCCGATCTCGGTAAGGGTCGCTCCTCGGCGCAGCATCGAGCAGGCGAGCGCATGGCGGAGGATGTGCCCGCCTTTGCGTGGTGGGTCCAGTTCGGCGCGTTCCAGCGCTCGCTTCACGATCGTACAGACCGCGCCCGTGGTTGCGAAGCCACGCCGCGGCGCTCTCGCGCGGACGAAGACTCTCCGGCACGAGCATGCTGGGCGGCCATGGCGCAAGTACCGGGCGACGGCCTTGCCGACATCGGACGGCAACGGGAGGACGTCTTGCCGCCCACCCTTGCCGTGGACCCGCAACGTGCCTGCGGCCCAGTCGAAGTCTGCCAGATCCAGGCTCACGACTTCTCCACCGCGGAGGCCGAGTCGTGCCATCAGCATAATGACCGCGTGGTCGCGCAGGCCGGCTTCGGAGTTTCTTCGTCGACAGCGGCGCAACAGATGCTCGACGTCGCGCGCGGGGATCGATTTCGGCACCGTTGAGAAACGCCAGCAGGCGACCGCGGGAACCGTGGCCGCGAGGTCTGCAGCCAGGGCTCTTTTCACGTGCACCCACCGCAGAAAACCGCGTAGGGCGGTAACCATCAGAGCGGCTCTCTTTGGATGGACCACGTGAACATGCCGGACCAGAAATTCACCCGCATCCTGGGGCCCGAGCGCATTGAGGCTGCACCCTCCTGCCGTCGAACCGCTCCAGGAGGAACGAGCGGACAATGGGCAGGTAGTTGATCTGAGTCAAGACGGACAAGCCGCGGTCCACCAACAGATACCGGCCGAACTCACTCACGATCCGCCCGATCGCAGTGTCATCGACCTTGACGGGCGCTGGCGGCGCAAGACCGGCGGAACGGACCCGTTCAAGGACATCACGCAATGTCGCTGCGTCTCCACGCCGGGGTACGCAGGGATGGCGCCGGACAAAGCGGGCTACGGCCTGCTCGTCGACCTCCTCGACAGTCAGTCCTCGCCGTCCAAGCCAGTCTCCGAACTTCGCTGCCAGGCGCACCTTGCACGCCACGGTCGCAGGCGGATATCCCCTCTCAGTGAGCGTTTTTGCAAACGTGTCGAGGTGCGGACCCAAGGGGCCAGCGCGCAGTCGTTGCCATTTCAGAAAATCGTCGTGCATCCGGGGCATGTGTCCTCCTTCGGCCCGGTGGCCAGAAGGAGACGACGACGCCCTGGTTATGCCGAGTCCGCAAGCCCACCTGCCGAGGAAATCGCCGTTGATCGCGCCAGATCGAGAGGCTCACTCGGCATAACCGGGGACTCGGCATAATGGCGCAAGACGTGGGCGCCTTTGAATGGAAAGGTCAGCCGCGCACGCGTGAAGGCCAGTCGGACAGCGGCTGTCACAGCCGAGGAGCTGAGCGGCTGGCCCACCGGCAGCTGGTGCCGGACGAACATGTGACGATCGTCGGTGTGCGGCCGGCCGCGGCGTAGGTAGTCAACCAGTGCGCGCCCCACCGGTGCGGGCAGCGGCAGGACACTGGCCCGCCGCTCCTTTCCGCGACCGACTCGCAAGGTGCCCGCCCGCCAATCCACGTCATCGAGCAACAGCGCAGCGACTTCGCCGGCCCGCAAGCCAAGCCCAGCCATGCACGAAACCATCGCGTAGTCCCGCCGTCCAGTCGCCGCGGTCAAGTCGAACGACGCAAGCAAGGCGGCGAGTTGCTCGTCGGACAGACCTCGGGGAAGATTCGCTCGGCGCCAATGCGCCACCTTGGGAACAGCGGCTGCCAGTGTCCCTTCGCACAGGCCAGCGACTTGCGCAAATCGAAGGAAGCTACGCAACGCCGTTCGGACAAGCCCCGCCGCGCCCGGCGAGTACTTTCTGGTCTGCTCCGACACGAAGCCAATCAATTCCTTGGGCCCAAGCCGGCGCAGATCGATCTCGCCAGTCCCGTAGAGGGAAACCAGAAACCGACGAACGTGCAAGACGTTGCCCTGGCTGGTGGCATCGGTCACTCCGCACGTGTTTTGTCGGTAGGTCCTGAAGGACTCAAGCATACGGTCCACAGGCGTCTGCACTGGCCGCTGTGGGGGGGTGGCTACGCCCTGTGCGCGCAGCACGGCCAACACGTGGTCCAGTGCCGCCCGCATGTGACAACGCAACCCGTGTGGCACCCGACACTTGCATCGCGGGAGGTGCCCTTCCAGGAACGACGCTAGGGTAACTTCCCCCACCGCGTTCGGGCTGATCCTTTTGAGATCTAACCAATGGGAGAAGTGGCCGGCTGCGCACAGGTACGATTGCCCGACTCTCGGTGTATGACCGCGCTTCTCCAAATGCGCAGCGACATCGTCAAGGATCCCGCCCAGCGCTCCGCCGCGAAGGCGAGCCAGCACATAGTCATAGGTGAAAAACTGCTCCAGCATGAGTGCTCCTTCCTGGCCAACAGGCCATCAAGAGCGCCCAAGACTATGCTGACAAACAGAACCCACCAATTCGAGCGACCCACCGGGAAATCCAGCACAGATCGCGTGCGGGTCACGAGCAACTCAGCATAATCCGAAACTCAGCATAGGATGGGTCGAGTAGCCAGGGGAGGTTACCCTCCCCCAGCTCTCACAGAACCGGACTTGTGGGCCTCACATCCGGCTCTTCGGGACGCTGGCGTTCGGGAGCGACCCGTAGTCCAGCGCCGGCATTGCTGCCCGCAGCTATCCTGGCTCCAGGGCCGGGTCCATGAAGTCCAAGGCGTGATGGTCCTTCCACCGCTCGGCCAGGCTGACAAGCCCGCGTTCGGCAAAATATGCGTTGCGCAGTCCTCGTTCAACTACCGATGTGTGGCTCAGCGCCCACCAGGAGCGATGCCCCTTGTAGACCCCTTGCCACGCGGTTTTCGGTCTCACCCCCAGGCTGATGAGGTGTCGTGCGATGAAGCGTCTGCGTTTCCAGTGCCGTAGCACTATCGCTCGCAGCCGCCGCCTGATGTGTGCGTCGAGTGCCTGCAGCGTCCGCTCTTCCGCGGCCGTGCAGATACAGAAGAAGCCGATCCATCCGAGCAAATACGCGTTGACCTGTTTGATGCAGCCCTTGAGGGACTGCCCAAGGTTTCGCGGCGTCAGCTCTCGGACCTTCTCGTCAATGCGGCTTTTGCTCCGCGCCGACAGCAGCACCTCCGCTTCCCCCGTCAGCGGCTCGCGCCGCAGCCGGAATCCCAGAAAGTGCCGCTCTTCCGGTCGGGCCACCGCGCTCTTGGCCAAGTTCACCTTCAACCGCATCCGGCCTTCGATGAACTTGACCACGCTGGCCATCACACGCTGACCCGAGCGCTCGCTTCCGACGTAGATGTTGCAGTCGTCCGCATAGCGCACGAAGCGGTGACCGCGTTGGGCAAGCTCGCGGTCGAGCTCGTCCAGCACGATATTGCTCAGTAACGGCGAAAGCGGACCACCTTGTGGCACTCCTTCTTCCGTCGCCACCACCACTCCGTCGGGCATCACCACCTTGGCTTTCAGCATCTGCCAGATGAGCTCGATGAGCCGCCGGTCCTTAACCCTCTGTTCTAGCCGCGCCACCAGCCGTTGCCAGTGGACCCAGTCAAAGAACTTTTCCAGGTCGAGGTCGACCACCCATTCGTACCCTTCCTCCAGATACTGCTTGGCCTCGGCGATGGCCGTGTGACAGGCTGCGCCCAGGTCGGAAACCGTGGCTCGACGGGTGAAACGTCGGCTCATAATGCGGACCGAGCACTTGGTGCACGGCCTGCTGAACCACGCGGTCCACCACGTTCGGTATGCCAAGGCCCCGCCGCCCGCCACCGCTCTTCGGTATCCATACCCGCCGGATGTCTCCGACTCGGTATGTCCCGTCGAGCAGCGACCGCGACAGCGCCGGTATCAGCGTCCCCAACCCCTTCGCCACTTCCCCCACGCTTTGCCGGTCCGGTCCAGGTGCGCCTTTGTTGGCCTTCACTTGCTCGAACGCTCTTTTCAGGTTTCCTTCGCTCGCTACCTCCTCCATCGTCATGGGCGGCAAGGTCCTCTCTTCCTCGTTCCCCGACTTCGGCACCTCGCTCCGCGCAGGCACGGGTTGGCCCGGATCCGCTTGGGCGGTGGTCCCTTTCGGGTTGTCGGCTGTCTCGGGAAACAGTCCGAGCTGCCTTGCCTCTTTGCTGGCCGTGGTCGCCTTCCCTCCCCGCCTTCTGGCGGTTGGAACCGGCTTTCGCCGGCCTTCCGGTATTACGCGACCATCCGACTCCTCTTGTCCCTTCTTCATCTCGTCCTTTCGTTCTCGATGAATTCCGCTTGCGATTCCTCGCCGCGGAGGCCAAGAGGTCTCTCCGGGTAAGAACGCAGAACTTCGCACCGACTCCGTCGCCACTACGCGGGCCGCCCGACGAATATTGGGCTTTGCCGCCGAAGGCCAGCTTGCCCAGCGGTACCCACGCCTTACGGCGCTTCACTTTCGTTCGGTTCGGCGCTGCACCATAGACTTCCACCAGACACCTCCTCGCGGGAGACGGGCCTTGCGGCCCGTCTGGCCTGGTGCTCCAGACCGGCGCCCTTGTCTCGTAGGTGGGAGGTTCCCTCCGTCAGGGTCCCCAGAGGACTTGGCTATTTCATGGCTTCACCTCTTGTTCTGCGTCCATGCCGGACGCACCCTATGCTGAGTTCAGCATAGGCCATCGAGGTGGAGAACGTGGAAATGCGGGGAGAGACGCAGGTCGCTGTTGGCACGCTGGATGACGTGACAGCGCCGCACGTGCCGTCGGCAATGCCCCGATCTGCCAGGCCTTGCCATAGCTGGGCGCGACGGTATCGGTGAAGATGCGCAGGACTTGGCCCAGCAGTTTCCCAAGCTCTACGCTTCGCCGCCCGGCCTCACGCGCGAGGTGAGGTTCTGCGCGGGCACGAGCTGATCGCGACTCGGGAATCCGGGGGCGAGCTTGCCCGCGCCTTCGGTGATCCCGGCCAGACCCCGGCGGCCGCGAACCGCGTTGTTGAGGAAGACCTCGAGCCGGCGATTCTGTCCGCCGCTGCCGTCGTAGAAGAGACTGACGATGGGCATGTCGACGTCCGCCGAGAGCCGACCGAAGATCGCGGTGGCCACGGTCTCGGGCATGCAGCCGAAGGGCGCGCAGTTCACCACCATGGCCGCGCCCTGCTGCGCGAACTTGATGGCACGGCCCACCGACAGCTTGCCCTCGCCGCCCAGGTAGAACGGGATGTACGGCGTGGCGATCTCCAGGCATTCCTGGAAGGCGGGCTCGTGCCGATCGTCGAGGAAGGGGCTGGCGGCCTCCATCAGCTTCTTTTCCCAGTGCTTCATCCAGGTGTAGGTGATGAAGGTGTCGGCCTTGTCCCATGAGAAGATGGTCGACGGGAATTCCTCTTTGTAGTTCTCGAGCGACGAGGTGTAGAGGATCCAGTCGGTGATGGGCAGCATCCAGGCCTCGCCGCCGAACATCTCGATGGCACCGATGACGTCCTCGTTGGCGTAGACGTTGTTGCGCACGTAGATCTCGCCGACGATGCCCACCAGCGGCCTGCGCGGACCCGCGGTCTCGATGGCCGCGATCTTCTGGATGGCGACCTTCAAGGCTGCGGCAATATCGCCGTGTTCCTCGACGGTCCGGCATACCAGCTCGAGCCCTTCGTTCACCACGCGATCGGTCTCGCCGATCTTGACCTCGTAGGGCCGCACCTTGCACTGCGCTTTGAGCAGGATGTCGGCGCAGGCGATGGCCTTGAACAGCGACTTGCGCATGGGGCTGTCGAGCCCCTGGTAGGCGTTGTTCGACGCCGGGGCGAGAATGGCGACCTCGTGGCCGAGTCCCTCGCGCTCGAGGATCTGCCGATGCAGGATCGTGTACTGGCCGAACCGACACGGGCCCTTGGAGCTGGGCATGAAGAAGGCGTGCTTGCCGCCGCGCGGTTGCTCGCGCAGGGTCTTGAGGAAGGTGCCGAGGGTCAGCGCGCAAGGCAGGCACTCGGAGCCGCGCGTGAGGGAGCGGCCGATCTCGAAGGACTCCTTGTTTTCCTCAGGCAACAGGCGAGCGTCGTAACCGTGCGAGCGGAAGGCCGCGGCGAAGAGGCGCGTGCCGAAGGGGTGCATGGGCGGCAACCAGATGGTGCGGTCGCGCATGTCGGTCGGTTCGGGGCGCACCTCGGTGCGCGAACCGCGCGGCGGGCGCGGGCGGCGGAGCACGTCGAAGAACGCCTCGAGCCGAGTCATGTAGCCGGCGTCGGCGCCGTGCTCGTCGAGCTCGAGCATGAGCATGGGCCGGTTACCCATGATCTCCTCGGCGTAGCTGAGTAGGAAGCTGTCCGGCCCGCACGAGAAGTTGGTCAGGTAGACCACGTCCATGATGTCGCTCTCGGCGGCCTTTTCCAGCGCGGCCAGGATCTTCTGGCCGTAGCTCCAGAAGGCGTTGCGGTAGCGCTCGCCCAGGCGGCCGAGCTCGGGCTTGATGAAGTCCATGGGCAGGACGGTGCGGCCGAGATCCGCGATCTTCTGCGGCAGGCCGAGATTCGCGCCGGCGTCGTAGTTGTTGTAGGGACGGCCGACCAGCAGAATGACGTTTTCCTTCTTCGCCTCGGCCTCGGCGATGAACTTCGCGCCCTCGTCGTAGCAGCGGTTCTCGAAATCGGCCTGCGCCTCCAGGCCCGCGCGCCACGCCTTCTTGATGTTTCGCGACGAGCAGCCGAGGGCTCGCGACAGCCCGTCGGACAGGGTCTTGATGATCTCGTTCTCGCGCATGCGCATGTCGACCAGCGGAACCAGCAGGCGAGAGGCGTCGACGTGGTTCATCATCAGCGCCGTGCGCGCGGCGGAGCCGGTCCCCTGCACGAAGGGACACACCGTGGTGCCCGTGGTTTCTTCGTTGGCCGGCGTGTTCTTGACGTGCAGTGATGGAGACAGCCTCCAAAGGACCCGCAAACCCAGGGAAACCTGCCCTCGCGCGCTGCACGGACACCCCAAAGGACGGAAATGACTTCGGCCTCCACCACCGCCTATCCACACCACGGGAACAAGTGGCGAACCACAGCCAAACCATTCCTTCCGCGCGCCGTGATCTTGCGAATCGTTCCGATAGACAAAGGTCGATTACTGACCGTAGAATACCGTATGTTCGAATCGAGGAAGTTGATTTGCGCTTGCCTCGCGGTCATCGGCTGCAGTCATTCGAGGTCTCCGGGACAACCAGCGCGGGATGCCCAAGCGCCGCAAGATACGGCGACCGACCTTGTCGACAGCTCCACCACACGTTGTATTGACCCATTGGATGGCGGCCTAGCCGGCGGCGCTGTTGTCGACGAGCCAGACGGGTTCGAAACCGAAGGCCAGTCGCCTCTGGTCGCGATGGACGAGCAGGGGAATGCAATCGTCGTGTGGTCCGTTGGGACTGGAACGACATGGCGGGCGCAGGCACGTCGCTACACGTCAGGCGTCGGCTGGAGCGATGCCGAGCTCTTATTGGAAGGCGGGTTTGCAACCTCCGTTGCCTTGCGGAGCGGGGCCGCACTTGTCGCGCTGGCGAGCTTGCCGGGGGCGTCCACCTCGGCAGAAATCTACGCGGCCCGCTTTACCCCAGGGGGATGGTCCGCAGTGCAGATTGGTGTCACCTCGACGGGCACGCGGCAAGATCCGTCTCTTGCCCCACCGGTTGCAGTGCTCGGCCAGAACGCGGCCATGGTGACGTGGATTGATCGTGACTCCCTCCAAGTGGCGGCCAGCATCTTCGACCTCTCCTGGCAGCCTGAACAGCTCTTCGGCATGCCGAGCGGTTCCCCGACCGCGTCGGTAACGGCATCTGGTGGCTTTGTGGTCACCTCGACTCAAAATTCCCCAGGGGACGCGCTGTCCACGATCCTCGAGTCGAACTCCTGGGATCCGGCCGCCAGTCGGCTTCCCCCAGTGACCGTCTCACAAGATGCCAGCAATGTAGAACTCGCCGCCTGCATCGGTGGGCGCACGCACGCACTGTGGAACGCGAGTGGTGGCCTGATGCACGCGGAATTGCTTTCGACCGGGGAGTGGAGCACGGGCGAGACAGTTATTGCAAATGATGGTGTTACCAACAGGTACGGCCAGCGCATGGTCACGGATCTCGCTTCCAACGCCCTCGCGGCTTGGACGAACGAGCCCGGAGCGGCGTGCAATACGACCGTCGCCGCCCGCTACTACATCGAGGGCGCCGGGTGGCAAAGCACCACCCCGCTGAGTCCGTCGCAGGCCGAGAGTCACTATCAGCTCGGCGACCTTGCCATGGCGCCAAATGGCGACGCCTGGGCGCTGTGGCGGAGTGGCCCTTGCACCGCCTTCGACCAGGAGATCTGGGCGAGCCATTTCGATCCGACGAATGGATGGACCAGTCCAGTACAGCTCGACAGTACCAGCACCTGCACGGTCAACGGAGGAGCGGTGGCCATGGGGGGCAATCGAGCGCTCGCGGCCTGGTCTCGAACCGGAACAGGTGGAATTGTGGTGCGGTGGCTCGAATAGCGCCGCGCCTCAGGACGACCGCCGATTTCGAAGGCAAGATGCAATGATCTTGACTCTCTTGGTGAACGGATCTTCTTTGACGAGTGGCCTTCTCGCGGCTCTGGGTGTGCTGTGCGCCGCCTGCGGGTCCACCCCGATGCACGGCCATTCGGCCCGCGATGGTGGCCTCTTGGCTACGTGGGATGGCGGACTCCTGCCGCCGACTCCGGGACTTGTGCGCTGCGGAGACATTGTCTGCGCCGAGGGCTACCAATGCTGCGTTCGCGAGAGCCGAGGCGACCCGGCTTCCATCGGTTGCGATAGACGTCCGGGCGCAGTTTGCGATGGCTCGTCAGGGCGACGCGAATGTGACGAGACTGCCGACTGTGGCCTCGACGAGCTGTGCTGCTGGGATGTCGTTTACAGTCCACCGGCCACGTTGGCCAGCTACTGCTATAGCCCCGGCGCTGACCTGGGCGCGACCGGTTGCCCACCGCTGGACTTGGTCGGTTGCGGCAGCGAGGCCGACTGCGACGTGGTCGGCGCTCCCACCTGTGTCGCGCAGCAATGCCGAGGTGACATCATTCAAACCTGCGGGTACATACCGAGCAGCTCCTGTCCGCCAGCTCGTGAATAGCGCAGGCAAGAACGCAGCAAAAGTAGAACACCGCGATTCTCAAACGCCGTACAATGCCAGCCAGCTCGATGCACGGATTCTCGACAAAGGGATCTCTTGTCCTGGCCATGGGCATCTTTTGCACTGCCTGTGGCGGGCGCACGCCGTTGAACACCATGGCAGGTGGAGCCGTATCGAAAGACGCCGGCCTGGTGCCGACGTCGGACGCCGGCTTGCCGACCCAGGATGGCGGCCTCTTGCCGCCGACTCCCGGACGGGTGCGCTGCGGGGCGACTGTTTGCTCCGAGGGCTATGAATGCTGCCTTCGCAATGGTGAAGGCAGTCCAGCTTCCACCGGTTGCGATTGGCGCTCCAACGCGGGATGCATTGCCTGGCCGCGCACGTGCGACGAGACTGCCGATTGCGGCCCTGGCGAGCTCTGCTGCTGGTTTGTGTCTTACAGTCCGCCACAAACCTGGGCTAGCGCCTGCCACAACGTCGGCCCTGGCCGCATCGCCACTAGTTGCTCAGCGGCGAACGTGATCGGCTGCAGCAGCGATGCCGACTGCAACGCCGTAGGAGCCCCTCCCTGTGTCGCGCAGCGATGTCGAGGCGACATCATTCAAACCTGCGGGCCAATTCCGGGCTCCTCGTGTGGTCCCCTCTAAAGCATACTTGGACACACCGCCGAGGCGATAGTTGCTGCTCATGTGAGGGCACCGTCTGCTTCACTTTGGAGATCCCCGGAATTACGGCGCGCCAGAGACGGGCACGATCGCGGCAGCCGCGATCGATTCCGGCTCATTTGGCGCAATTGTCTCCACGCGCCCACGATCCGTGGCCCTGTAGATCCCTCGCCGGAGGCGTGGCCAAAGCTACGGGCTGTTTGGAAGACGCTCGGCAAGGTCGACGTCGTCCAACTCCGTCGCCGTGGCCACGCAAGCCCGCGCCTCCACAGTGGGGAGGTCGCCACCATCACCATAGGCTCGACGACGACTTCTTCCACGGTATGCCGTCCCTCCTGTCACATTTCGGCCCTATCCCGGTGCGGGCGCGAACATGTCGGCGACCAGCCACCAGCGGCCATCGCGACTTTCAAAGGTCATGAGGTCGCGCCCCCGCATCTCCACGCGGTGGCCGCCCATCTCGTAGTCTATCTCGAAGTCGTATGCCACCACCGCGCGGCGTCCATCATGGAGCACCAGCACCTTGGGATTCTTTCCCACCCAACGACGTATGCGCGACGCACGCACGAAGTCGGTCCAGCCGGCCACACAGGATGCCTGGCCTTCGCGACGAAAGTTGTCGGTGGGCGTGATGGCGATCATCTCGGGCGCGAAGTAGTCAACCAGCCGCTCGGGTTTGCCCTCCACGGTCCACAGCCGGTTCAGCTCCGAGACCACAGCCCACACCTGGCGTTCGATGGTTGAGCGATCCACGTCAGTTCTCCAAGTTGAGGGTTTGTCGAACCTGGGGATGCGCGAGCACATCGCGCAGGATCTCCGCGAAGGGAGGCGGCTCGGGCAGGGGCTGTGAGCGCAGTAGTTGGACGTAGGCTTGCTCGACGTGGTGTTGCAGGTCGCGCACTCCCACGATGGCTTGTTCCTTGGTGTGATCGAGGTGTACCTGGGTAAAGCGAAGGCGTAATGGATCGACGATTCCCTGGTTGATGAATCCCTTGGTCTTGCGCGCGCAATGGCAGCTTCCGTGATCATCGAGGAGCCCGCAACGCCCCGTGAGGAACTGGCGCAATTTCTCGCGTGCACGCGCTAGCCGCTGCCGGAAGTTGTCGCTGGAAATGCCGAGTACCTCCGCAGCCACGACGTCACTTGCCTCGAAGATCTCGCCCAGAACGAAAGCCACGCGATACTCTCGATCGAGGCACAGCAGCATCGCCATCAGGCACCCCACCTTCGCCTCTTCGATGACCAAGAGGACATCGACGGGAAGGGTACCCTCGTCAGGTGGGTCGAGGTTTGGGGTGGCATCGAGGGTTTGCGCGAAACATCCGAAGCCGCGCACTACGTTTTCCACACGTCCCTTCTTGCAGGCGAGCAGGTGTCGCACGGCGATCCGATACGCCCACGTGCGGAAACTGGCCTCGCCACGAAACGACGCCAAGCTGGTCACGATCTGGATCAGGATTTCCTGAGTGGCGTCGGCCGCATCCTCGGGCGAGTAGAGCATCCTCCGCGCGAGGCTGTGCACGAAACCCTGGTGGCGGCGTATCAGCTCCTCCAGGGCAGGCCTGTCACCGCGCACGGCCGCGTAGACGCACGTCGCATCGCCTGGTGAATTTGCGCAGTCAGGACACAAGGGGTTCGGGGTGAAAGGTGGAATCGTGGTGTTGGTCATATCGACTTGGTGGGCGTCAGCGGCGCCAGTGTGACAATTCGTCCACAGGAAGGCGCGGAGAGGAAGACGGAAACAACCAGGACCGAGCCGAGGTGACGCATCGAACCTGCGCCGGTGCTGCAAGGTCTCGTGCGGCCGCCCTAACCGCGCCCTGGTCGCGCCACGGTCACCTTGAACAGGTTGGCTTCACGATCATCGGTGAACTCGATTTCGGCATAGGCCTTCTTTGCTCTCAGGATGCCGTTGCCCAATCCTCGGTACGGCAGGAGCTTCGCGGCGAAGGACGCCAGGACCGGATTCCAGATGTTCGAGTTGCCCTTCAAGATGTTTTCCACGGTGAGATTGTTCGGAAGATGGCCAGGACTGATGATCTCGACCCGATCGGCGAATACGAAGATGCGAACAGGCGCGGTGATGAAATAGTCGCGATGAACGAGCGCATTGGCGACGAGCTCTTCCCATACAATCCTCGGGATCTCGGGTTCTCCGGTAGAGTTGACACCCCGGTCGCCTTGATGGGTTCCTGTGTTTGCGCTCAGAAAGCCCAACGCCTGCTGAAACACATCGGCCAGCCTTCCCACGATGTCGCGCGAATCCAGATACGCTGCCTCATCGGCCTCTACACCAGGATACGCAATGGCCTTCGCGATGAATGCCGGCAATCGGTATTGCGGAGCACGAGCGAAGAGCAGAACCGCTGCGAGGTTGAGGAATTCGCCGCGCATGAGGTTCATGTTGGTCAGCAGCCGTGGCAAGGGGACCGGCTGGTTGACAAGAGGCGCATCGAACGGTTGCTGATTGAAGAACGCCTCGAAGTAGGCCAGATCCACGTCGCCTACGCCAGTTCCGGTGACAGGGACTTCGTCGGCGTGAACCAGGCTGCTTTGCTGAAACATGCGCTGGATTTCTTCACGTGAGGTAGCTTTTCGCTTATCGGCGCCGGTCTTGACCCAAATCACGCCATCCTTGTCCATGTAGGGTTTCGCCACCCCATCCATAATCGTCACTACCATGACAGTGCCCTGGGGGTGGGCAACATTCTCCGTGATGGGATTAACCGCCGGACGTACATGCTGCGAGGCCGCATTGGAGACGAGCTGGTTGAGTCGGCCGATGCCTGCGGCATCGAGCCCACGGATCGCGTGGTCGCCTTCGGCAACGCCGATGACAATTTGCCCACCGCCACTATTGCTGAACGCAACAATCTCCTGTGCCAATTGCACTTCATTGGTCACATTGGCCTTGAACTGGTGTCGACTATCCTCGCCCCGGCTGACTATTTCGATGAGCTCTGCTGTTTCCATTGGCCGTAGATGTCGGAGCGCTTGGCGAAAGCCTCGCGTCCGCCTTCCATGATCCCGATGATGTCTTCCTGGATGGTTTGGGCATCAATACCACCGCTTTGCACCTGGATCTTGTCGTCTTGGTAGCTGCAGGCGTGGACCTGTTCTGCGTCACCCAGCACCGGCACGTTGGGGTTGTGGGTGGCAAAGATGAACTGGGTCTGCGGCTTGAGCTTGCACAGCAGCGCGATGACATCGTCGTAGATCGTCTGGTTATCGAGATCGTCCTCAGGCTGGTCGATGATGATGACGTCATTCTTTCGCTGGCTCAGCACAAAGAGAATGAGAGCGGAAGCGCGCTGTCCAAGAGAATGGTGTCGCAGCTCCTTGTTGCGGTAGAGGATCCGGAAGCGGTTTGGCACCTGCCAGGTGAGGAGCTCGGAGAGGTTCTCCAAGAATCTCTCTTCGAAGAGGTCTGGAGAGCTACCCGCCTTGGTCTTGGCCTGGCCAAGGTCGCGAAAGAGGGCGCCGAAGTCGGCGTAGTCCTCCATCACGGACGTTAGGGTCGTCTCGCGGATGGCGCTGCCCTTGTAGAGGCTCTTCATGAACGCGATGGCCGCGTCCTTGTCCCCTTTGAATTTCAACTCAACCTGCAAGGCAGTGTGGTTGGCGTTCACGCGGTCCAGCTCGGTCTTGATGGTCTTGAATTCCTTTAGCCACAATTCGTTCAGAGCATCGAGCTCCTTCAGGAGGGCGTCGCGACTGGAGACTTGTTGTGCCTCCTGCTTGGTCAAGGCCTCAATCATTTGCTCGGCCTTGAGCTTCCTCTGTTGCTGTTGCAGGAAGTCGTCGGGCTGAATCGCCGCCGAGCCGGTCTGCCTCAGCTCTTCCGCCAACGCACGCTCGATCTGGGCAAACTCGTCCTGAAGCCCCCTTGCGGTGGCGTCGAACTCGGCCCGCATCTGGTCGAGCCTCGCAGAAGTAGCGCCCAGTTTCGACTGGGCTTCCTTCAGGGCGTCCAACTGCGCAAGCACGCCACGGTATTCGTCGAAGTACCGTTCGAAGAAGGCTTTGTTCTCCGTGGACTGGTAGGACGCGGCATTGCGTAGATCGTCTTCGTGTTCTGCAACGAAGCTCTCCAACCCGTGTTGAAAGGCGACCACGCGGGAGCCGACCCGGTCAAGGAGACCCTGGTCCTTCTGGAAGCCAAGGCGACGGTTGAGCTTGCTCTCCACGCCGTGTTCCTTGAACTTCTTGAGCCGGAACTCCGCGTCGCTGAGCTGTCTCTCGTACTCCGCCTTCTGCTGTGCCGAGTCCTTCAACCTGCGGAAGCGCTCTACCGCGTCTTTGACCTTCTGCCTTTGTTCCTCGATCTGCGCCCGCAAAGGCGCCAGCTTTTCGCCGGTGAGCTTTTCGACCAGATCTTGCGCGTCGCCGGCCGCGAGCTCTTTCTGGCCGAAGTAGATGGGGCCCCGAAGCACCGTTTCGCGGATGGATACGCCGGGCTGTAACTTGCCAGCGAGATACACGTTGGGCATCTCGCGGAAGATGCGCGACACGGTGAATTCCTGGCCGTAGGTGTCAACCGCAGTGAGGGTGACTTTTCCACCGCTGCCGAGGGCGTGCTTCACGAGACCGTCTTTGTACTCTACGTCCGCTGCCCGTCTGCCTTGTGGAAGAGGGATGTCGAGGGCGTAGCGGATGGTTTCCAGAATCGACGACTTGCCGCTGCCGCGAATGCCGATCAGCGCGTTCAGCTCCGGCGAGAATCGAATCGTCTGACCATCGAGGACGCCGCCTTCGAAATGGGCGCTGCGGAGACAGGAAGTGGATCGACGCGGGATCTCTTTTGCGACTCGGTCGCGATGGGCGCGCAAAGCAAACTTGACCGCCTCGAAGGACAGCTCGCCCAGCTTGAGATAGCAGGGCTCGCCCTTACCGATCTCCTCGAGCCTCTTCGGATCACTGCCCTCGACCTCGGCAGGATAGGCGTCCTTCAACCATTCTTGAACCTTGGTTCGGCAGGGCGCGCCTTTGCCAGCGCCATCGTGCGTGCGGACCTTCTGAAATCCCAAGGTGCGACGGTGAAAGAGCTCTTCGTTTCCCAATTCTTGGAGACGCCCACCTTCGAGCTCAGCCCACAGGCCGTTCCCGTCCTCCACGTGAGCGAAAACTAGAAAGAAGTCCCGACTGTAGCCTTCCAGCTTCTGAATGGTCTCTCGAAGTGAGAGCGACGACCGACCATTCTCGTTTTCGAACTGTGACGGTACCTTCCCCTCGAATGCGACGGTCATGAACGGATTGATGTAGTCCCGGCCCTCCGCGAGCCATTCCTCCGCGAACACGACGAGGGTATGGATCCCGTTGGCCCCCTCGCTTACCGACAGCTCAACGCCGGGCAACAGGGCGATCCCCTTCTTCTTGGCCGCTGAACGCAGCGCCTTGAACTCCTCGATTTCGAACTTGTTGTGGTTGGTGATCACCCCCAGCCGGATCCCTGCCTTCTCCAACGCATCGACGTAGTTGCTATGGTAGTAGTTCGAGTCGCCGGAGAAACGAAACTCCTTGTCGGCCACCGTGTGCAGGTGGAAGTCCACCCTGACCCAGCTTGCTCCGTAGGGGAACGCTGGCTCGGGCTGTGTCGGTGCAGGGCTGTGGTTGGTGGGGCTCATGGAAGATCGGGCAGCATGGCTGGGCGAAATGATACTCTCCCGGCTTTCCTAACGATAATTTAGGCGGAATCGTGGCCGGGCGCTCACCGGCATGGCCGATTCTTGATGTCATACGCGGCGCGCCGTGATGTTAACCGCCCTGCCCCGACTTTCTTGACGGTTCGCCAGGTCCCGATAGGCTGCGTTCGCCCGGAGCGGCGCCAGGAAGTGCCGGAAAGCCAGTCGAATCGGTGAAGCGGCAGCGCATGTGGGCTTCGGGCATTGCCAGAGCACCTGTAGCGGCGGCGACCGCGGACGGCTCGGATCTTTGTCGCCCACGGTCTCGTCGGTCACGACGTGACCTCACCGTCACCCGGCGCCGTCAGGTGTCCGCGCCGGGCGGAGCTTGCCGGCTGAGATGTCCCGTCCCGCCAGTCGCTTGCGGTAGTCGGCCGCCACGGTATCGATGAAGATGCGCAGGATTTGGCTTGTTTACGAAGGTCAGCCGGCGTTGCCGCCCGAGCCGCAAGCACCCGCGAGCTAGGAGCCCAATCGGGCCGACCGGGCCGGCCGGGGCCCGTTCTACGCTTCGCCGCCGGGACGCACGCGCGACGTAAGATTCTGCGCGGGCACGAGCTGATCGCGATTCGGGAATTCGGTGGCAAGCTTGCCCGCGCCTTCGGTGATCCCGGCCAGGCCGCGCCGGCCTCGAACCGCGTTGTTGAGGAAGACCTCGAGCCGGCGATTCTGTCCGCCGCTGCCGTCGTAGAAGAGACTGACGATGGGCATGTCGACGTCCGCCGAAAGCCGTCCGAAGATCGCGGTGGCCACGGTTTCGGGCATGCAGCCGAAGGGCGCGCAGTTCACCACCATGGCCGCGCCCTGCTGCGCGAACTTGATGGCCCGCCCCACCGACAGCTTGCCCTCGCCGCCCAGGTAGAAGGGGATGTAGGGCGTGGCGATCTCCAGGCATTCCTGGAAGGCGGGCTCGTGCCGATCGTCGAGGAGGGGGCTGGCCGCCTCCATCAGCTTCTTCTCCCAGTGCTTCATCCAGGTGTAGGTGATGAAGGTGTCGGCCTTGTCCCACGAGAGGATGGTCGACGGGAACTCTTCTTTGTAGTTCTCCAGTGACGAGGTGTAGAGGATCCAGTCGGTGATGGGCAGCATCCACGCCTCGCCCCCGAACATCTCGATGGCACCGATGACATCCTCGTTGGCGTAGACGTTGTTGCGCACGTAGATCTCGCCCACGATGCCGACCAGCGGCTTGCGCGGACCCGCGGTCTCGATGGCCGCGATCTTCTGGATGGCGACCTTCAGGGCGGCGGGGATGTCGCCGTGCTCTTCGACGGCCCGGCAAACCAACTCGAGGCCTTCGTTCACCACGCGATCGGTCTCGCCCATCTTGACCTCGTAGGGCCGCACCTTGCACTGGGCTTTGAGCAGGATGTCGGCGCAGGCGATGGCCTTGAACAGCGACTTGCGCATGGGGCTGTCGAGCCCCTGGTAGGCGTTGTTCGACGCCGGGGCCAGGATGGCGACCTCGTGGCCGAGGCCCTCGCGCTCGAGGATCTGCCGGTGCAGAATCGTGTACTGGCCGAACCGGCACGGGCCCTTGGAGCTGGGCATGAAGAAGGCGTGCTTGCCGCCGCGCGGTTGCTCGCGCAGGGTCTTGAGGAAGGTGCCGAGAGTCAGCGCGCAGGGCAGGCACTCGGAGCCGCGGGTGAGGGAGCGGCCGATCTCGAAGGACTCCTTGTTTTCCTCGGGCAACAGGCGGGCGTCGTAGCCGTGCGAGCGGAAGGCCGCGGCAAAGAGGCGCGTGCCGAAGGGGTGCATGGGCGGCAACCAGATGGTGCGGTCGCGCATGTCGGTGGGTTCGGGGCGCACCTCGGTGCGCGAACCGCGCGGCGGGCGCGGGCGGCGGAGCACGTCGAAGAACGCCTCGAGCCGAGTCATGTAGCCGGCATCGGCGCCGTGCTCGTCGAGCTCGAGCATGAGCATGGGCCGGTTGCCCATGATCTCCTCGGCGTAGCTGAGCAAAAAGCTGTCCGGCCCGCACGAGAAGTTGGTCAGGTAGACCACGTCCATGATGTCGCTCTCGGCGGCTTTTTCCAGCGCAGCCAGGATCTTCTGGCCGTAGCTCCAGAAGGCGTTGCGGTAGCGCTCGCCCAGGCGGCCGAGCTCGGGCTTGATGAAGTCCATGGGCAGGACGGTGCGGCCGAGATCCGCGATCTTCTGCGGCAGGCCGAGATTCGCGCCGGCGTCGTAGTTGTTGTAGGGACGGCCGACCAGCAGGATGACGTTTTCCTTCTTCGCCTCGGCCTCGGCGATGAACTTCGCGCCCTCGTCGTAGCAGCGGTTCTCGAAATCGGCCTGCGCCTCCAGGCCCGCGCGCCACGCCTTCTTGATGTTTCGCGACGAGCAGCCGAGGGCTCGCGACAGCCCGTCGGACAGGGTCTTGATGATCTCGTTCTCGCGCATGCGCATGTCGACCAGCGGGACGAGCAGGCGAGAGGCGTCGACGTGATTCATCATCAGCGCCGTGCGCGCGGCGGAGGCGGTCCCCTGGACGAAGGGACACACGGTGGTGCCCGTGGTCTCTTCGTTGGCCGGCGTGTTCTTGACGTGCGGGACGAAGACGAAATCGACCCCGTCCTGCATGGCCAGCTTGGCCACGTGGCCCAAGGCCAGCTTGGCCGGGAAGCAGAAGTCCGCGCCGGCCATGCGCGGGCCGAGCTCGCGGATCTCGTCCGTGGTCGGGCCGGAGAGCTGCACCTTGAACCCGAGCGTGTTGAAGAAGCGCTGCCACATCGGGTAGTACGTGTACATGATCAGCGACTGAGGGAGGCCGATGGTGCGTGCGTCGTCCGCCACCTTCACGCCCGCGCCCGCCTCGCGCCAGATGCGCTGGCGAAGCCGCAGCATGCGGTCGTGCGGGCTCTTGCGCACCTTCTGTTCCGCCGGGTCGCGACCGCACATGTAGCCCCACGAGGGTGTCGGTGCGCCCTCGACGCCTTCGATCTCGGCGTAGGTGATGCTGCAATCGTTCTGGCACAGGTCGCAGTTTTCCTTGCGCAGGGTCACCTTGCGGCTTTCGAGGTCGAGGCCGTGAAAACGCGATTTCATCATGGGAACCCTGGGAGGGTTCCCATCCCCTCCCGCGACGGTCCCCGCCGGGAGAAGCCCGTCGGCGCCCAACGCGGCTGCGCTCTTCTCCGCCATCGCTTGGCGGGCCAGCAGGGCCACGCCGAACGCGCCCATGACGTGACAGTATGGCGACACCACCACCTCGACGTCGAGCAGCCGCTCGAACGCCGCGACCAGCGCCTTGTTCCGTGCCGTCGCGCCCTGGAACATGATGCGCTTACGGCTGTAGTGACGGTTGCCCACGACCTTGTTGAGGTAGTTCTTGGCCACCGCGACCATGACCGCGGCCAGCGCCTCCTCGCGCGAGGCGCCGCCCTCGATGAAGCGCATCACGTCCTGCTCCATGAAGACGGTGCAGCGATCGGTGGCGCGCGGGGGTCTCTTGCCCAGCACGGCGGCGCCCACGTCGGCGACCTTGTAACCGAGCTTGTTGGCCTGCTCCTCGATGAACGAGCCGGTACCCGCGGCGCACACGTAGTTCATGTTGGCATCGCGGATGTGCCCGTCCGCGATGTGCATGTACTTGGCGTCCTGACCGCCAATCTCGAAGATGGTGTCGACGTTGGGATCGGTGTAGGTCGCGCCCGCCACGTGGGCGCTGATCTCGTTGACGATGCTGTCGGCGCCGATGACCTCGCCCACGATCTTGCGACCGCTGCCCGTGGTGGCAGCGCCCAGGATCTCGATACGCACTCCCTTCTTGCGTTCCAGCTCGCGCAGGGCGCGGAAGAGCTTCTGCGTGGCGCCGACCGGATCGCCGGCGGTCTTGCGGTAGATGTCGACCTTGAGCTCGTCGTGTTCATCGATGAGCGCCAGCTTGGTGCTGGTCGACCCAATGTCGATGCCGAGGTACGCGCGCAGGGCCTCGCCGTCCGGCCAGGACACCACGCGCACTTCGTTGTTGTCGGCGTCGACGTAGGACTCGGCGGTGGCGAAGTCGGGGTAGGTCGACTTCTCGAGGGTCAGCGGCCAATCGTGGTACTCGACGTCGCCGGTGGCGGCGATGCGGTGGATGGCCTCGCGCGAGGGTAGGTGCCCGGGCACGCTGCCCTTGCTTGCCGCGCCGAGGGCACCGATCAAGTGTGGCTGCGAAGGGATGCGCAAAAGGCCCGGATAGGCGGCGTCAAGCCAGCGCAAGACCTCTTTGTTCAAGGCCACGCCGCCCACGATGGCGGTCGGTTTGTCGAGGGGCTTGGCGCGCAAAAGGGTTCCGACCAGGGTGCGGGTCATGCCGCGGCACAGGCCCGACCACATGGCGGCCTTGCTGTAGCCTTCCTGCTGGCGGTGAATGAGATCGCTCTTGGCGAACACCGAGCAGCGGGTCGCGATGGACGGCGGCTCGGCGACTTGGCCTACCAGGCCCGCGTCGTCGTACGAGATGCCGAGGCGCGCGGCCTGCTCGTCGAGAAACGAGCCCGTGCCCGCCGCACACATGGAGTTGGTGGCGTAGTTTTGAAAGTGGCCTTGGGCGTCGAGCTGCAACAGCGTGACCGAACCACCGCCAATATCGATGATGTTGGCGACGTCCGGGAACTGGGCCAGCACCACGGGGATCTGGCAGGAGGCAAGGTCCAACCTGCGCAATTCGAACGATTCGCAAAAACGCGCGGCGTTGGACCCGCAAAACCCGATGGCGTCACCCGCCGTCACCGCCAGCTCGGCCATGGCCGCCTCCAGCGCCTTGGCGGGCTCGCCGCGGTGCCTGGCGTAGAAGGTTTTGACGACTTCTCCGTCGCTGCCGAGGCGCACGGCCTTCAAAGACACCGCGCCGATATCGATTCCAATCTTCCCTGGGTTGTCCTTCATCAGAGCCTTTCCATGGAATCAGATGTAGGTGTCCATCGGTGTGGCGCCGAGGATTACCACGGAACCGGTCCATCTGCTAACGGGAAGAGGTCGACAGCGCACCGAGCCGTCACGTCGTTTTCCGTCAAGCTTGCGCACGGCGGGCGGCTCAGCCTCCTAGAAATCTGAAACCCAATCCACTCTTGCGTTGTCCCTAGCATCAGAAGGGCGAAGGTGATTGAGGCCGGCGGGTGCCGGCCCCCTCGACCCTGGAGCACCCGGAGACCATTCTGGCAGCCGCTGGTCCCGTCGCACGACCAGGGCTGGATGGCTCCGGCCCTACGCGAGGAGCATGCCATGAACACGGCAACATCGAGAACCGACGTACGTCCTGACAATCCCCTGACCCCTGGTCCGTACTTGGACGAGCGCCCGGCGCTTGAGGTCCAAGCCCGTTACAAAGGCGTGCTCATCGACACCCGGTTCCTCGCCGACGAGGCGCCGAGCAAGCGAGGGAAGACCCCGCACGGCATCCACAGACGGAGCAGCTACGTGATCGGCAGCTCGTCCAAGGTCGATGCGCCGGCCCCGTGCGAGCTCCTGGGCGGCTCCGACCTGCCGCTGGTATCGAGGTGGAGCGAAGGATTCCTGGTCCATGTGACGCCGCAGATGACCGGCGACGTGGCCGTCGGGGGCAAGGTGTACCGCCTGGCCGATTACCTGGCCGGTCGCGGCGGCAACTTCACCCTGCCACCCAACGCGCGGGCAAGGATCGACTGCGGCGCCATGAGCTTCCGCTTGGACCACACCAAGCGCGCCGAACCGTTGCCGAGGCGCTGGTTGAGCTGGCGCTGGGCCGAGCAGAAATTCACGCTGGGCTCCTTCCTGGCGCTCGGGCTGTTCCTGCTCATGATCTTCGCGATCCCCCCCGACGGCATGTCCGCGTCGGGCGATCTCATGGGCATGAGCAGAACCGTCATTCCGTTCACGATCAAAGCGCCAGAACCCGAGCCACCGCCCGAGATCCTCACCCATCGCCTCGGCGAGGATCCGGGCGAGGTAGGCAAGCCTCACAGCGGAGAATCGGGAAAGATGGGCGACCAAAAATCCAAGAAGCCCTCGGGGGCCTACTCCATCGCGGGGAATGGCAAGGACATGCACCTTGGCAAGGAGGAGTCCAAGGCTGCCATCCAGAGCAAGGGCATTCTCGGTATTCTGAATTCGACCCAAGGCGCGCTCTTCGCGGACATCTTCGGGCGGGACTCTGCGGTAGGCGACGCGCAAGAGACCATCCTCGGCAACCTGGTCGGCAGTGAATTCGCAAACGGCTACGGCGTGGGCGGCTTCGGGGTCATGGGAAGCGGAGCGGGCGGCGGCGGCGCGAACCTCACGACCATCGGCGTCGGCAACTACAACACCCTCGGCCGCAATGGCTACGGGCACGGTCCGGGCATCGGTGGCCTTGGGCGTCGCAACCTCGTCAAAATCCGCACCGTGACCACGGGCATCGTCAACATCCGTGGCTCCCTCGACAAGGAGATCATCCGGCGCGTGGTTCACCTGCACATGAACGAGGTGAAGTACTGCTACGACCAAGAGCTGGTACGCAAGGCCGGGCTCGAAGGCAGGCTTTCGATCCAGTTCGTCATCTCGCCCCTCGGCCAGGTTTTGAGCTCCGTCCTGCAGAGCTCGACCATGGGCAACGTGCACGTCGAGAAGTGCGTGGTCGACGCGGTCAAACGCTGGGGGTTCCCGAAACCGACCGGTGGCGGCATCGCCATCGTTTCCTATCCATTCAACTTCCTGGCCGGCAACGGAAGTTAGGCTCTCCTCCAACCCTAATCTCGCGACAAGCGCAGTGACGTCGCGGAAGGCAGCAGAAAGAGACGCCTTTCCACGATAGAGGCTCGCGCCCAATCGGAGCGGAGAGTGGTGGTCGTAGACGTCGTCGTGGACGTTCCCGTGGCCGTGGCCGTGGCCGACGAAGATCGCATCCGGCCACGGCCACGGCCACGGCCACGACCAGGACCACGACCACGACCTCCCGCGGCTATCGCGGGATTACGGTCCAGCACGGGGCCGGGCGCCTCCCCCGACCCCGTGCTACATTTCGTCCCTCGCATCGTTTACCTTGCACCTTGCACCTTGCACCTTGCTGCATCTTGCTGCGAGGCCATCCCCTACCCGTTTCACCATCCGCCGCACGATGATCGGAAGCTACCCGAACCTGACCGAGCTGGAGCTCGCGGATCGCCCGCTGCTCGAACCGCTCTTTCGCGCGCTTCCGGAAGGTCTGTCCGAGCTGAGCTTTGCCGGCCTCTACTGCTTTCGGATTTCCCACGCCTACCGCATCGGCCGCCTGCAAGATGCGACGTGCATTCTCGTCGGAGCCGACAAGGGAGTCCCCTTCTTCATCTGCCCCTTCGGCCTGCCGCGCCGCGAGCTCCTGGGCGAGCTGTTCCTTCGCTTCGCCTCGATGAAGTTGGTCACCGAAACGCAAGCCGAAGAGCTTCGCCAGGCCGGTTACCAGGTGACGGAGGACAGGGACAACTTCGACTACCTCTACCAGCGCGAGAATCTGGCCGCGCTGCACGGCCGGGCCTTGCAAAGGAAGCGCAACCTGGTTCACGCCTTCGAGAAGAGGCATAGCTACGAAGCGTACCCGCTTTCGGACGACCGGCGCGACGACGCCCTAGCGGTTCTGGAGGCGTGGCGCGAGCACGCCAAGGATCAGGCGGACTACGCGCCCGCGCGCACGGCCCTTGAGCACGCCAGCGAGTTCGGGTTGCACGGCAGGCTCTACTGCGTGGAGGGAAAGCCGGCGGGTTACACCTTGGGCGAGGAAGCACGAGCCGGGACCATGTTCGTCGTCCACTACGAAAAAACCGTACCGGACATGAAGGGTCTGTACCAGGTCATCAACATGGACTTCGCCCGCTCGCTGCCGCCGGCCATCACCCTCATCAACCGCGAACAAGACCTCGGCGATCCGGGTTTGCGCCAGGCGAAGATCACCTATCGCCCCACTGCCTTCGTGAAGAAGTACCGCGCGCGACCCGGCCGGCTAAGCCGCGACCGATCCCCGCGCGCCCCGTGCAATGGCGCCAGAAATGTGCCATCTCCGCACCACGGGGTCGGCCTGCCTTCCCGAAACTCCGGGTACTGGATCCACAAATAGGACTAAGGAGGTCCACATGTCCGAGGAATCCAAGCAAGCCCATCCCACGGCGACACGGGCTCGACCGCCGCCAGCTCCTGCGCGTCGTGGGCGTCTCCGCAGGCTACCCTGTTTTCGCCAAGGCCTTGACCGGCTGCCAGCCCCCCACGGGCTCTCCCCCCACGGGCCGGTCAGCGCGGGCAAGGTTGCCGACCTGAAGAAGGGAACGCTGCAAATCTATTCTTCCAACGTGGTCGTGGGTCTGGACAACCAAGGGGTCTATGCGATGTCGGCCGTGTGCACCCACGCCGGATGCCTGGTCGAGGACACCTCGGGCACCATCAGCGACGGGCTCTCGTGCCCGTGTCACGGCTCGACCTTCGATGGAAACGGCGCCGTCACGCGCGGTCCGGCTCGGACTCCCCTGCAGCACTACCAGGTGACCATCGCAGCGGACGGCAGCATCACCGTGGACGGCAGCAAACCGGTCGCCGCCGACGTGCGTGTTCGCCACGTCTTGAGCGGCGATCCGCTGCCGACGGGCGTTCGCTGTTGATCCATCCCCCGCCCTGGCCTTAGAGTCCCCGCTGCCTGGGTCGTCGGCGGAGAAGCGCCGTGGCCTTCGCATCCACCGCCAGGAGTGAGGACCGCCGATGACCACGACGACCACGGACAGCGAAAAGCTATCGTTCAAGGAAAAGGCCGGTTACGCGCTCGGGGACACGGCTTCCAACCTGTTCTGGATGACCTTCGTCTTCTTCGGCAACATCTTCTACACCGACGTGTTCGGGCTTGGCGCCTGCGTCGATGGCCACCCTGTTCTTCGTCACCCGCATCCTGGACACCGTCTTCGACCCCATCGTGGGCATGATCGCGGATCGCACCACCACCCGTTGGGGCAAGTTCCGCCCCTATATCCTTGTGGATGTTCGTGCCCTTCGGCGTGTGCGGAACCCTGGCCTTCATCACGCCGCCCTTCGGGCCCCACGGCAAGCTCGTCTACGCCTATGTCACGTACGGCCTCATCGGCCTCGTCTACAGCGCCATCAACCTGCCCTACTCGGCGCTCATGGGCGTCATCTCGCCGTCCAGCGTGGAGCGCACCAAGGTGTCGTCGTTCCGCTTCGTCGGCGCCTACTCGGCCGGCCTGGTGGTCAGCTTGTGCACCATGTACCTGGTCTCCGCCTTCGGCGGCAAGAACCAGCAGCTCGGCTTCGCCATGACCGTGGGCCTGTATGCCCTGCTCGGCATGGTGATGTGGATCATCTGTTTCGCCACCACCAAGGAGCGCGTGATCCCCAAGGCGACCCAATCGTCCTTCGTCCGCGATCTCGGCGATGTGGTGACCAACGTACCGTGGCTGATCCTGTTCGTGCTCGGCATCGCGACGCTCAGCTACGTCTCCATCCGCAACGGCTGCTTCGCCTTCTATTTCAAGTACTACGTCGGCGATCAGACCGTGCTGGGCATGAAGTTCTCGGCCAACGGCATGCTGGGGGCCTTCTTCGTTTGTGGATCGCTGGCCACGCTGTTCGGTACGTCCATCGTGGGGCCCATCGCCGCCAAGATCGGCAAGCGCCAGCTCTATATGATCATGATGGGCCTGACGTCGGTGGTGACCATTGCCTTCTACTTTCTGCGGCCCGAGGACGTGATCGTCATGTTCGTGCTGCAGATCCTGGCGAACCTCATCATGGGACCTTCGGCCGCGCTGGTTTATGCCATGTACGCCGACGCCTCCGACTACTCCGAGTGGAAGACTGGCCGCCGTTCGACGGGCCTGGTCTTCGCGGCCTCGTCCTTCGCGCAGAAGATGGGCTGGACCGTGGGTGGCGCCGCGACCGGGTTCATCCTGTCCAGCTTCGGCTACCAGGCGGGCGTCGCACAGAATGCCGACACCCTGACTGGCCTCAAGTTGCTGGTCAGCTTCATCCCGGCCATCGGCAGCGTCCTGGCCACCCTGCTGCCCCTGCTCTACTCGCTCGACGACAAGCGCATGAAGGTGATCGAGAAAGAGCTCGGCGAGCGGCGCACGATCGCCGAAGCCGCGCCGGCCCAGTAACCCCAACCCGACAGAGGGATCCCCATGACCACCAAGAGCAAGGCTCTTTCCAATCCCTATGGCTACTACGACGAGGCCGCTCGCGAGTATGTGATCACCCGGCCGGACACCCCCACGCCATGGTTCAACTTCATCGGCGAGGGCCGCTACGGCGGCATCGTCTCGAACGCGGCAGGCGGCTTCGCCTTCGACCGCGATCCGAAGAACCGGCGCGTTTCGCGCTACCGCTACAACTCCATCCCCGCCGATCAACCCGGCCGCTACGTCTACATCCGCGACATGGAAAGCGGAAAATTCTGGAGCCCGACCGCGCAGCCCACGCCCAGGGTGAAGCTGTCCGCCTACGAATGCCGCCACGGCGCGGGCTACACCAAGATCGCCAGCACCTGCAACGGCATCACCGCCAGCCTGCTCTACTTCGTGCCACCCACGCCGGTAGAGGAAACCTGCCCGTGCGAGCTGTGGGTCCTCAAGATCAAGAACACCGGCAAGACCAAGCGCAAGCTGCGAACCTTCTCGTACATCGAATTCAGCTTCCGCGACGCCCTCGGCGACCAGCTGAACCTCGATTGGTGCCAGCACATCCTCGAGGCGAGCGTGAAAGACGGCATCATCACGTCCAAGACACGCTTCGCGGCGACCACGAATTACTTCGCTTCCAGCGTGAAACCCATCGGGTTCGAAACCGATCGCGAAGTCTTCATCGGCCGCTGGCGCGATCTTGCCAACCCCGAGATGGTCGAAAACGGCAAACCCACGAACACCCAGGCCGCCCGCGGCAACAACATCGGCTCGCTTTGCCACGACCTGGTGCTTTCGCCGGGGCAGGAAAAGGAGATCGTCTTCATCATGGGCGTGACCGACGAACCGGCGCGCATCGCCAAGGTCGTCGGCAAATACCGCGCGCCCAAGAGCGTGGACAAGGCCTTTGCGGCCCTGAACGCCGACTGGAACGACTACCTTGGCCGCTTCACCGTCGAGACGCCCGATCCCGTCGTCAACGCCATGCTCAACGTGTGGAATCCCATCCAGTGCCGAACGACCTTGTACTGGTCGCGCTTCGTCTCGGCCTACGAGACCGGCACCGGTCGCGGCATGGGCACGCGCGATTCGGCGCAAGACACGCTGGGCACGGTTCACAACGCCGCCGAGCGCGCGCGTTCGACCCTGAACATGCTGTGGCACCTGCAGTACCAAGACGGCCACACCTGGCACCAGGTGCTGCCGCTCACCGGCGAGGGCGGACCGGGGCTAGCCGCCGAATTCCCGCAGTGGCCGCAGTGGTTCTCCGACGATCACCTGTGGCTCATCCTCGGCGTGTGCGCGTACCTGCGCGAGACCGGCGACCTCGCCTATCTCGATCACAAGGTCGCGTACACGGACGGCGGCGAAGACACCATCTGGAATCACATGCTGCGCGCGGTGGAATTCACTCTGCAGCACCGCGGGCCGCAGGGACTACCACGCATCGGTTTCTCCGACTGGGACGACACCATGAACGTCGATCATGGCAGCGGCAAGGCCGAGAGCGTGTGGGTCGCGCAGCACTTCTGTCGCGCAATGCTGGATCTTGCCGAATTTCGGATCACATCGGCGCCACCACCGACGCCGAGCGCTTCCGCCATCTGCACCAAGGAGATGGCGGAGATCGTCAACAAGGTGGCCTGGGATGGGGCGTGGTACGCGCGTGCTTATGACGACGAAGGCAAGCCGGTCGGGGTGAAGAGCGAGAAGCACCACAAGATCGCGCTCAACACCCAGACCTGGGCCGTCATCGGCGAAACGGCACCGCCCGAAAGAGCAAAGAAGGCCCTGGACAGCGCCCACAAGCACCTCCACTGCAAGTACGGGCTCGCGCTGCTGTGGCCGGCCTACCAAAAGGGCGACGAGCGGGTGCGCGGCACCACGACCTATCCACCGGGCGCCAAGGAGAACGGCGGCATCTTCTGCCACGCCAACACCTGGGCCATCGTGGCCGCGGCCAAGCTGGGCATGGCCGAGCGAGCCATGCAGTACTACCTGGAGATCACGCCCTTCACCCGTACGGACGTGGACTGCATGAAGGTCGAGCCCTACGTCTATTGCGGAAACATCGCCGGCCCCGAGCACAAGCAATTCGGCTACGCCCGCAACGCCTGGCTGTCGGGCACCGCATCCTGGACCTACGTCGCCGGCACGCAGTGGATCCTTGGCATCCGGCCGACCCACCAGGGCCTGATGATCGCGCCGGTCATTCCCGACAAGTGGCCAGGCTTCAAGGCTACGCGTGTGTTCCGCGGTGTGCGCTACTTCATCGAAGTGAACCGACAAGGCAAGGGCAACGACGTCGCCCTGACCGTCGACGGCAAGGCGATGGCCGGCTCGGTCGTGCCCCTGCCGGCGGCGGGAACGAAGGAAGTCAGGGTCGAGGTTCTCCTCGGAGCGTAGCCCAGGCCACCTCCATGTGCCTTATGTGCTCGTGATCACGGAAGAAGCATGAGCGTTGACCCGACGAGTCGTCCGTCAAAGTCGGGTCGAAGGGGCGGTCCACAATAGTGGTTCGCCTGGCAACCTCCTTCCCGCTAGACTGGCATCCGATCGGACAACTAACTCATGAGAAATCCTTCGACGAACTTGTTGGCGAGTTGGCTTGCATTTCTGCTGGTGTCGAGCGTTGCTTGCGTGAAAGCCAGTTTTGTACCCAACGCGGACGTTTCCGGTGGCGCTGGGGCCGGCGGCGAGGGGGGCTCGGCGCTCGGCGGGCAGATCGCGGGCGCTGGAGGCGGCGCAGATGCTGCGGACTCCCGCCTTGGGCCAGACGCAAGCGTCACTTGTCCCGACGCGACCCCGGTGCAGTCCTGCACGCCGACCACGACAGATCCCTGCGATCCGGTCTGCCAGAGCGGTAGCAAGTGCGATTGGTGCACCCAGAAGTGCAGTTATGCACTGGTTGGCGCCACGGCCCTGCCGACCTGCGCCGCCAAAGACCCGAGCCCAGTAGCAGATTTCCAGCCCTGCGGGGTGACATCTCCAGGCTCGCCGGGTCAAGTTGACAATTGCGCGAAGGGGAGTATCTGCCTCCAACCTCTCAACGGCGGAACAACGACGCACGGGCTACTGCTTTGCCCTATGTCACAACGCAACACAAGACTGCACTCGGTGTGGCCTGCACCCAGCGTAGCCTCTCGGCGGCAGGCGGCATAGTCACTGTCTGCGATCCCCCCTATAGCCCAGTGCGGCCCGGATGGAAACTGCTGCGATCCCCTTGCGACCCCGACCACCAGTTGTGGATCGGGCCGGGATCTGCCTCTTGGTTCCCCCCGACCAATCAGGGCATAGCCGTACCGTTTGTGAGTTCATCAGCGGGATGGTGATAGTAATAACGGCGATGCCTTGCGCCTCCGCCCATGATTGCGCTCTCGCGAACACCTGCGTGAACAACGCCTGCACACGGGTGCCATCGCGTCTGCAATGACACGTATCCATGTCCCGTCGGGAACTGCCTACCGTAGGGTACCGAGTATGGCTTTTGCCCGGACTACTGAGGCTATTTCCTTGTAGACCGCATCACAACCCATCGATAACACCAGGACGGTGGTGCATAAACACACAATTCTATACAAACCATACGAGCTTAAGGGGGGACCGATGACAGTGATTCGTGGCGCGCTAGATTTGGGCGTGGGAGCGCCTTTTCGGGCATCCTCGCCCTGGCCGCTGTTTTAGGCGCCGCTGGCTGCAACAAATTCCGACGGTTCCCACGAAGACGGTGGGAAGAAGGACACCAACACCTCCGACAGCTCCCGAGGCTCGGATGCCCAGCAGCCTGGCGCTGTGTGCACCGGGCGCGGTCAGCAAGTCCAAGGGCAAGGCCGAATCCTGTAGCTGCGATGCCGAGTGCCAGTCCGGCTTCTGCGCTGACGGGGTCTGTTGCACATCCGCCTGCGGGCAGACCTGCAGGGCCTGCGATCTGGCCACCTCGCTCGGTGACTGTGCCTCCGTTCCATCGGGTGTGAAGCCCCACGATTCCACGGTCTGCGCCGCCAGCAAGCCCGCGACCTGTGGGCAGGACGGAGCCTGCGACGGCAAGGGCGGTTGCCGCAAGTACGTGGAAGGCACGGAGTGCAAGCTCGGCACCTGCGATGGGGATAGCGTAACGGGCATCGTCGCTTGCGACGGCAATGGCAACTGCTCCGAGCCGGCGCCTTCCCGAGATCTGTCCACCCTATACCTGTGATCCAGACACCGGCCATTGCAGCTATGCTTGCACCACCAATTCCCAGTGCGCGGCGGGAAAGCAGTGCGTGGCCGGCAGGTGTGGCAAGAGCCAGCAACGGCGCCGTCTGCCAGAGCGGCGATGCCTGTGTTTCGGCCTTCTGCGTGGGCGCGAGCGCGGACGTGCTCGGCGTGTGTTGCAGCAGCGCCTGCGACGGGCCTTGCGAGTCGTGCAACCAGACCGGATCGCTTGGCATCTGCACGTACCTTCCGGCCGGTTTCACCGACCCGGCGTGCAATGGCACCGATCGCACCACCTGTGGCTACAACGGCCTTTGCGACGGTTTGGGTTCGTGCACCCTCTATCCCAAGGACACCGTGTGCGGCTCGTCGTCTTGTTCGGGCTTGATCGAGAACACGCCGCGAACCTGCGACGGCAAAGGTACCTGTCAGGATTCGCAACTCGTGGATTGCTCACCCTATGTTTGCAGCAGTGACGCGTGTGTGCCGAACTGCGCAAGCGGCAACGACTGTGCGTCCGGATTTCAATGCAACCTGCAAAGCAGCAGCGGTGGAAGTTGTGGCCTGCGTAAGAACGGGCAACCTTGTTCGGATTCCAGCGGATGCGAATCGGGCCAGTGCGTGGACGGGGTGTGCTGCGAGAGTAGCTGCACCGGACCCTGCCAGAGCTGCAACCTGCCCGGCTCGCCCGGGACAATGCCTGAACGTGGGCAGCGGCACCCTCGATCCGCACGGCGTCTGCAAGGATTTAGGCCGAGCCGCTTGTTCGACCAATGGGCTGTGCGACGGCACCGGGGCCTGCCAGAGCTACGCGGTTGGAACCTCATGCGGGCAAGAAACCTGCATCTCCGGGGTCTACACGCCGCCCCCCACGTGCAATGCGTCGAGCCAGTGTGTGGCTTCACGTTCTCGCACCTGCAGCCCCTTCCTGTGCAACGGAAGTAGCTGCTACTCCACCTGCAGCAGCGACACGCAATGCGTGGCTGGAAATTTCTGCCAGAACGCCAGTTGTGGCCTCAAGCCCAATGGGGCAACTTGCAGCATGGGGACGGAGTGCCAGTCGACCTTCTGTGCCCAGGGCGTCTGCTGCGGGAGCGCATGCACGAGCGCGTGCATGGCCTGCAATCTGCCCATCTCACCGGGGCTTTGCATGGCCGTACCTGACAACGCCCTGGATCCGCAGGGCAAGTGCACCGTGTCTCATGCCAGCACCTGCGGTACCACGGGTGCCTGCATCGGTGGCGTGTGCGCCCGCTATGGCAGCGGAACCAATTGCAAGGCCGCCGTCTGCTCCAGCGTATCGTCGGTCACTCCGACCTCGACCTGCGACGGTGCGGGCAAGTGTGTCACCCCCAA
>CAWCMR010000011.1:0-327235 GCA_963796685.1 uncultured delta proteobacterium | reverse complement strand
GGTAGCCGACGAAGCGGCAGCCGGGGATGGCCCGGGCGATGGCCAGGCCGCCGCTCGGCCCGACCAGCGGGTCATCCAGCCCGTGCATGACGAGCGTGGGCACGGCGATCTGGTGCAGCGCGGCGGTCCGGTTCGGCTGGGTGACGGTCGCCTTGAGCTGGCGCAGCGAGCCCTGCCGGGGTCGAAGCCGCGATCCCAGCTCCGGCCAGCCACGTCCCGTACCCGTGCCTCGTCGAACGGGTAGCCGCGCGAGCCGATGAGCCGGAACGTCTCGACGGCCGCGGCGACGGCGGCGTCCCGTCCCGAGATCACCTCGCGGCGCAGCAGCCGGCCGTACACCCGCGGCTTGGCCAGCCCGCGCCGCCGCGACCCGGTCGAGGTCATCATCAGGGTCAGCGAGCGGACCCGGCCCGGGTGCCGCAGCGCGACGGTCTGCGCGATGAACCCGCCCATCGACGCGCCGACCAGATGCACGCTGCTGCGCCCCAGCCCGTCCAGCAGCCCGGCCACGTCATCCGCCATGTCGCCAATCGTGTACGGCGGCGGGCAGCGCCGGGTGAGCACCTTGCTGAGCGGCGGCGGCGGGATGTGCTCCAGGTGGGTTGACGCGCCCGTGTCGCGGTTGTCGAACCGGACCACGGATGGGCCTGGCTGGCCAGCGCCTCGCACATCTCGTCCGGCCAGGCGATCATCTGCGTCGCCCAGCCCATCACCAGTACGACCGCTGGGTCCGCGGCCCGGCCGAACGTCTCGTAAGCCAGCTCGATTCCATTCGCCCCGACCCGGCCCTGCGTTCGGGCAGCGACGTCATCCATCCGTGCAGTCTTGCATGCTTAACGCCCGCACCCGCCACTGCCACCGCTTCGTCCCGGCCTTGCCGGGTGCTACTGACGGTTCCTGATCAGCCTTCTGCGGTAGGCGAGGCTGCCCGCGCCGGCCAGGATCGCCGCCGCGCCCACGGCCAGCAGCAGCGCGTCCTGGAATCCGGCCGTGCCGCCGCCGCCGGTGGCCGGGGCCACCGTGGGGATCGGGCTCGGCGTCGAACTCGGGGTCGGGCTGGGCGCCAGCGATGGCGACGGGGAAGGCGACGAGCTGGCCGGCGGCGTGTGTCTCCGCCGGCGCCGGGGTGGTCGGGCTACCCACCGTGCTGGTCGGCGTGACCGTGCTGGTCGGCGTGACGGTTTCCGTGGGCGAGGCGGTGCCGCCCGGGGAGAATGTCGGCGACCCGGAGGGCGACCCGCCGCCCGAGCAGGCCGATACCGACACGGAAACGAGGATGGCGGCGACACCGCCGATGGCGGCCAGCCGCGCGTCACGCCCTATCGCCGTGAGGGCTGTGCTCAGCTCCATGAGACCTCCTCGAGGCGGCCTGCGGCTGGCGGCCCCGTTCCGGTCCCTGCCCGAAATCCGGCATCGGTAGCAAAACGCACAGCTCGGCTGCTCGCTGCCGGGGCCGGCTGAAGGCAGCTCCCCCAAAGCGCCGGCAGCCATAAAGGCAAAGCACATGCGGCGCAGACATGCAATGGCCTGTTCATCACTGGAATAAAGGCTACGCGATTAGGGCGGCCCGGGGAAGGCGGACGGAGGCGGCAGTATCAGGCGAGGCGAGCAGGGGCGGATAGCCGGGTTTCGCGTGGTTATGTCCTGGCCGCAGAGCGGGTTCGTCCCGCCGGCCGCCGGGCGCCGGGAAGCCCCCGCTCCCGCGTCGCCGGGGTGGCGGGCGCCCTGCTCATCGCGGGCGGTGCCGCCGCGATCGGCGTCGCCGTCGGCGCCCAGGACCACGCGCCGCAGGCCTCCCTGGCGGCCGCGGGCTTCACCGGGCGGTCCGCCGGCCGGGGGCCATCGCTGCGGCGCTCGCTGCCGGTGTCGGTGGCCATCCCGGCTATCGGCGTGCAGTCGGGGCTGCTCCACCTGGGCGTCAAGCCCGACGGCACGCTCCAGGTCCCGTCGCTTTACACGCAGGCCGGCCTGGCCGCCTGGTACAAGTACTCCGTGACGCCGGGCCAGATCGGGGCGTCGGTCATCGAGGGTCACGTCGACACCTATCACGGTTCGGCGGTTTTCTACCGCCTGGGCGCGCTCGTGCCCGGCGACCGGATCGACGTGCGGCTCGCCGACGGTATCACCGCTGTTTTCCGGGTCACCGGCGTGCGACGCTACCTTAAATCCAGTTTCCCGGCGAAAGTCATTTACGGCGCGGCCGGTTATGCCGCGCTGCACCTGATCACGTGCGGGGGCGCCTTCGACGGCGCACCGGCCATTACCTCAGCGCCACTGTCGTATTCGCGTCCCTCATCTCAGCGCGGCGGCCGCGACGTCGTCATCGGGCCCGATTCCCGCCACCGCACCCCTCGGAGGGCCGCCCGGCGTGTGCACTCGCGGGTCATCGGGGAGACCGAAGGGCACCACGTCGATCCAGTCGGCGAAGGGTGGGGTCCGTCCTCGTAGGTGCTGGGATTGATCCGGCCCAGCGCAGCCAGGAACCCGAGCCACAGGTCCCGCTGCTTGTCGCTGGCACAGATGAAGAAGTCGCCGGCGCACCAGTTGCTCCTCGAGCGTCCGCACGGTGTTGGCGACATTGAACGCAGCGCTCCGGTTCCCGGTCCCCGACGCGTGAGCTCGAGGGCCTCGAGATGCAGAGGGTCGTAGAGATCGAAGACCATCACCTTGCCGAGACCCGCGGAACTCGGGGACGTTGTGGAGGAGATAACCCTGCACGACAGCGACATCACACCATCGCTCGAGGTCCGACAGGCGCGACCGGTCGGCGGACTCCACCGCGAAGTCCCGAGCGGTGACGTCGCAAAGCGCCGAGGTCGTGGCCAGGACCACGTCCTGTTCGATGGCCGCGCCTCGGCGATGTGCCAGGCCCGGATGGCCGGCCCGGCCATCTTGGTCGTCAGCACGTCGTCGGTGACGACCAGGACGTGCTCGTCACGCCCATCTGTCGACCTCGCCGGAGAGGAGCCGACTATCATCGCCTCGATGATCGCCCGGTGACGCGCGCGTGCCGGTCCTCATGGTGCGAGCCTACTGAGCGCATCGCGGGCCTCGCCATCGACGGCGCCGCGAAGACGGCGCACCGGCACTGTCCCTGATGCGAACGCGCGTTCTCGTTCTCACCTTCGACCCGCTCACCGACGCCATGGCGGGCCCGGCCATCCGGGCATGGCACCTGGCCCAGGTCTTGGCCCCATCGTTCGACGTGACCCTCGCCAGCACCGTGGGCGCGACGAGAAGCCACGATGCGATGCGGGTGTGCTCGGTCGCACCCGGGCCAAACGACATGGCGGCACTGGTGGCAGCGTGCGATGTCGTGTTCGCACCGACGAGTGCGGTGCGTCGACATCCCGAGATCGCGTCGGCCACGGTCCCCGTCGTCATCGACATGTACATCCCCACGCACCTCGAGAACCTCGACGCGGGGGGCGCGCCGACGAGGAGTACGACCAGGCTGTCGCTCATCAGGTGTCGGTTATCAACGATGATCTCGCCCGGGGCGACTACTTCCTCTGTGCCAGCGACCGGCAACGCGACTTCTGGCTCGGTGCCCTCTCCCATGTCGGGCGGGTGAACCCGGCCACCTACACCGATGACCCGACGCTGCGTCGGTTGATCGACGTGGTGCCCTTCGGCCTGCCGTCAGATCCACCCGTCGCGGCCGGACCGGTGCTTCGTCGCCATTTCCCGGCCATCGCGGACCACGACCCCGTCGTCGTGTGGGGTGGGGGTGTCTACGACTGGTTCGATCCCGTCTCCCTGGTGCGTGCCGTCGATCGGGTCCGCAGCCGATCCCCAACATTCGCCTCGTCTTCCTCGGGATGAGCAATCCGAACCCCGACATCGTCGAGATGGCCCGGGCCTTCGAGCTGCGGGCCGTCAGCGACGAGTTGGCCTCACCGGTACGACGGTCTTCTTCAACGACCAGTGGGTGCCGTACAGCGCCTGGGGCAGTTACCTCCTGGATGCCGACATTGCCGTGAGCATCCACCTCGACAACCTCGAAACCCGGTTCTCGTTCCGGACCCGCATCCTCGACTACCTGTGGGCCCGCCGGCCGATGATCCTCACCGGCGGCGACGCGTCGGTGATCTCGTCGCGGCCCGCGGCCTGGGATCACCGTCGAGCCCGGCGACGTGACGCCATCGTCGAGGCACTGCTCCAGCTCCTGGGTGACCCTCCGCCTGCCGCCGACTTCGGGCCGACCCTCGAGGAGTTCCAGTGGCCCGCGGTCGGTGCGCCCCTGGTGCGCTGGATGGAGCGGGCACGCCGTGCCCCCGATATGCCGGCCCTGGAGCTCCGTTGACTCCGGACATGGTTCAATGTCCGGTCACGGTGCGTCGGCGCGTTTGACGCTCGCGGGCCCAATGGCAATCCTACGGACCGTGAAACGCTTCTTACGGCGAGCGCAGGGTTGGATCGAACGCCGGGCCTTCGCGCAGCTCCACGCTCGCCTCGATGCCATCGACGCACGACTGGCGACGCTGGTGACGCTCGAACGTCGTCTCGGGGAGGTCCAGGCCACGGTGGAGACCACCGCCGCCCGGGCAGCTGCGTCGATCGAGTACTCGCAGGGCGCGGCGGAATCCGAGGCGCGGCTGACCAGGCGGGTCGAGGCGATCGAGCACTTGCTCGGGGCGAAGACACAGAGCGACGCTTGACGTCGCCGATCCGCCTCGCCGTCGACCTGCAGGCGTTGCAGACCGACGGGATCGCCGACCGCGGGATCGGCCGCTACGTCGCTGCTCTGAGCGCGGCACTCCACCGCCAACGGCGATTGGCCGCCGGCCTGCTCGCACCTGAGCTTCCCCCGCCGCTCGGCCTCCCACCCGAGCTGGCCATGAGCGGGCTGGTGCACTGGGACGGTGCGTCGGCCATGCGGGCGCTTCTGGCGCACGGTGGGCAGGTCGCGCACCATATCCCCGCGCCCTTTCTCCAAAGTGGGCCGCTCGACCCTTCCGACCTTCTGCTCGGGCCGCATTGGGAGAGCCTGGGTCTCCCCCGCGTCGTGACCCTGCACGACCTGATCCCGTTGCGCGCCCCGCACCGGTACCTCCCCACCCCGGCGCACGTCGACCGGTACCGGGCACGCGCCGCATGGGTGGCCACGGCGGATCTCGTGCTGTCGGACTCCGAGTACACCCGAACGGAGGCGATCGAATTACTCGACTGCGACCCCGAGAGGATCGTCAACATCGGTTGTGGAGTGTCGCGGTTCTTCACGCCGAACGACGGCACCGACGGTGAGCATTTTCGGTGGTACCTGGGCGAGCTCGAAGACCAGGCCTTCGTCCTGACCGTCGGAGGAAGCGATGTTCGCAAGGGGACAGAGCGACTGATCTCGGCCATAGGCCAACTGGTGAAGGCCGGCTTCGACCTTCGGCTCCTCGTGATCGGCGAGCTGACGCCCGAACTGGCAGGCGCGACTCACCGATGCTGCTTCTGTCGCAGGCATGTCCGGACGGTCGTGCTCGCCGGTGCCGTCGGCGACGAGCTCCTGCGGGCGTGCTACCGCCGGGCCGCGGTGACGGTGATGCCGTCGCTCGCCGAAGGCTTCGGGCTCCCCGTGCTCGAATCCGCTGCGTGTGGCACCGCCGGCGCTGGCCTCGGCGACGACCGCGCTGGCCGAGGCGGCAGCCACGCCCCTCGCCACCTTTGACCCCACCGACACCGCGGCGGTGTGCCCGAGCCATCGCGGACCTGCTCTCCGACGAGCAGCGCCGGGCCGAGGTCCTCGAGCCCAGGGCGAGCTCGCGGCCAGCTCGACCTGGGAGGCCGTCGCAGGCAGGGCAGTCGGAGGCCGTCGACCACATGGGGGAGACGGCTTGCCCCCTCGGCCTGGACGCCGCCGACACCTCCGACGCGCGCTCGCGTTGGTGGGCCCGCTGCCACCTCTCCCCGGTGGCATCGCCGTCTACAACGAGCGGCTCCTGCACTGCCATCGCCGGTGATGTGCGCGTCGACGCGGTCGACGCCCATGCACGTGCCACCGCCACTACCGACCGGCACGGGGCACTTCCCCATCGACGCCTTCGGCGTCGATACCCGCCCGGCGTCGTACGACGCCGTCGTCTACACCGTGGGGAATTCCGACGGGCACCTGTCGACCGTGGAGACCGCGCTCAGGTACCCCGGCTGGATCTGGTTGCACGAAGTCCGTCTTCCCGCCTCGCGGTCACCGCACTCGACGGTCTCGACGATGTCGAGCTTCTCCGCCTCTCTCGCGTGGCTGCTCGACCGCTCCTACCCGGGCCGGGCCCCGACCGCGGCGCGCTGCGTGCGGGCCGATCGGTGCGCGACCTCGTGACGGCGGGAGTGGGCCTGCTCCCCCTGCTGGCCGAACGATGCCGCGGCCTGCTCGTCAACTCCGACGTGGCGCGGCAACTTGGTCTTGCTCGACCTCGCCCCGCTCGCGCACCACCCCCCCGTCCACGTGCTGCCTCCCGCATGTCCCCCGGTGGCCGACGACGGGCCGGTCCGGAGCGCCCGAGGGGATCCCGTTGTCGTGGCGTTCGGGATCGTCTCGATGGCGAAGCGACCCGACCTCCTGGTGGACGCGGCGGCGATGGCCGGTTGCCGACTGGCGTTCGTCGGGCCGTGCCCGCCGTTTCTCGCCCAGGTCATCGATGACCGCGCCCGGGTCCGCGGCACGCTCGATCGCGTCGAGGTCACCGGAGCGGTCGACGAGTCGGACTGGCGGCGTTGGCTGGCCCGGGCCACGATCGCCGTGCAGCTGCGCGAGGGGACGAGTGGGGAGTCCTCGGCTGCGATCCTCGAGGCCCTGGCTCGGCCGGGGTGCCCGTGTCCTCACCAACCCGGCCACGGCGGCCGAATACCCCGAAGGGACCGTCTCACACCTACCCAGTGCCGATCCCGATGCCATCGCGGCGCGCCTCGGCGAGCTCCTGGCACGACCCCAGGATCGACGGGCACTGGCCGATGCCGGCATGCACTTTGCCGCTTCGCCCACCAGTTCCATGACTTGGCCCGCACGCTAATGTCGCTCGTGACCAGCTGACCGTCCACCGGTCGCTCCGTCGCTCCACCGCATCCACACCGCCCTCGAGCCACCCCCGGAGCCGCGCAACGCCATGGCGAACAACGACGAATGGCATCTCGGACTCCCCGGGCCCTTTGGATCTCGACCGTCTGATCGGCGAGCTCGAAACCGAGGCGGCCCGACGACGCGCGGCACCCGGCTTCCCCCATGACGCCGACGCCCGCCTGCATTTCGAGCTCGCCCGACGGGCCCCGCACCCTGCCGGCTCCGCCGCCGATCGAGCGAGATCATCGCCCGGGTGGAAGAGGTGGCCTCGCTCGACCGTGGGCGCGCCACTCCGCCCCCGGCGCCACCGGTCACGGCGTCGGGCTCGGGCCACCGAGCTCGCGACAGCTACAACGGCTCGACGCTCGGGCGAAAGTCACTCGGGTTGGCGACAGCGCCGGCGCGCTCCACGCCGTGGCGCGACGACTCGAGCAGCTCGAGCAGCGTGTGCGCCTTCTCGAGCGCGACGTCGACGAGGCCGCGAGGTCACGCCGACAGTCGGACCGCGGGGCGACGCGCTGGCGCAGTGGCAGCGACCAGGTGGCGGACACCCTGCCACGAGGAGAGCGGGTGCTCTACGCGCAAGGCGACGCCGACGGGGTCGTGGCGGAGCTGCGACCCGCCGGCATCGATGCCTACGCGCGTCACCGATGCCGGGTCTCGCCATCATCCGGGGCCCGACGTCCGCTCGGGAGATCCTCACCCACCTGCACGCCGTGCCGGACCAGGCGCTCGGGGCGGTGGTCCTGGCCGGAGGGCCCGAGCCGCTGCGCCCGGCCGCCGTCGGTCCGTTGGTCGCCGAGCTGGGCCGCGGCCGCGAAGCGGGCCGTGATCATCTCCGAAGCACCGTGGTTCTGGCGGACTCCGCGTCGGCGCGGTGGAGGCGGATCTGGCCTCGGACCGACCGCTTGATCCCGACACGTGGCTGCACGCCTTTCACCGGGTGGGCCGTGGTCGCGGCTCGCGAGTACGACCCGAGTGGCCGGAGCTACCGAGTGGAGATGCAGGCCCGGGGATGAAGCTGGGTCTGGTGGTCCCCCGTTACGGCGACGGACGTGGTGGGAGGCATCGAACACTGGCTGCGCCTGCTGTGCGAACACCTCGTCGCACTGAAGGGCTGGGACGTCGAGGTCTTCACCACCTGTGCGGTCTCCGCCGCCACCTGGGCCGACGAGCTGCCCCCCGGCGACAGTGAGCTCGAACGGCGTCACCGTGCACCGCCATCGCTCGGTCTCGGGACGCGACCCCCGCTCGGGCGAGCTGAGCGTCTTGATCCAGACACAGTCCCGCTGTCGTTCCCGACGACGCTGGCCCACCGGTTCGTCGAGCTGGTGGGACCGGTGTGTCCCGACGTGCTCGACGACGCGGCCGAGTCGGACTGCGATCTCGATCGCGGTGACGCCGTATCTGTTCTGGCCGGCGGTCCATGGCGGTGCCGCGCCTGGGCCGGCGGGTGATCTTCCACAGCGCCGCCCACGACGAGCCCGAGCTCCATCTCCCGATCATGCGCACCGTGTTCCGAGGCCGCCGGCGGGTTCGCCTACAACTCCTACTCCGAACAGGCGTTGGTCGAGCGCACCTTCCCCGTCGCCCATCTCCCGGCCAGCGTCGATCGGCGCCACCGTCGTCGAAGGGTTCGGGCGACCCCGCCGCGGCGCGCGCCGCGCTCGGTCTTGCTCCCGGCGAACGCGTTCGTGCTGTGCGTCGGTCGGGTCGAGCGGGCCAAGGGCTCCCACGTACTGGCCGAGCTGTGGCGGCTGTACCGCCCGCGGCGTCCCGACGCCCCCCGCCTGGTCCTCCTCGGGCCGGTCCACGAGGCACTCCAGGCCGACGACGACGTCGTCGTCGCCGGGCCGCCAGACCGAAGACGTCAAATGGGGGGCGTTGCAGGCGGTGCGAGTTCGTCGTGACGCCCTTCGGCGTGGGAGTCCTTCAGCCTCGTCGTCCTCGAGGCGTGGTTGGCGGGATGCTCCCGTCGTCGTGAACCAGCCGCTGCGCGGCGACGGTCGAACACTGCCGTCGCAGCGGAGGGGGGCTTGTGGTTCTCACGACTACGCAGACTTCGAGACCGTGGCCGACCGGCTGCTCGGCGACCGTGCACTGCGGGATCGCCTCGTGCACCAACGGTCGGGCCTACACCCGGCGCGTCTTCAACTGGCCGGCCATCGTCGATCGCTACGACACCCTGGCCGACCGCATCCTGACGAGGGTGACGGCGCCCGCCACCGTCCCGCCGGGCTGATCGAGCGGACCGTTAGGATGACCGGCGTGGGTCGTCATCCCCTGTTGTCCCGAGTTGCGGCCCGCGCCCGCCGTTCGCTCGGCATGGAGGAGGTCACGCACCGGCTCGATGCCATCGAGGCCGGCCTGGCCACCCTCCGGGCGCAGCGCTACCCCAATGGGCCGCTGTACTTCGGTGACCACACCGCGCTGGTCGCCACCCGGTGGGGCGCCAAGATGTTGGTCGACACTCGCGACGCGGCGATCTCCGCCTGGATCGTGCTCGACGGACTGTGGGAGACCCATGTCACCGGGTGGCTGCAGGAGACGCTCCGGCCCGGACAGATCGTTCGTCGACGTGGGCGCCAACATCGGCTACTTCACCCTCCTCGGTGGCCAACTCGTCGGCCCGACGGGGCAAGGTGGTGGCGGTCGAAGCCCATCCCGGCCTGGCGGAATCTGCTGCGTCGCAACGTGGTCATGAACGGGCTCTACGGCTACGTCACCACCTGGCATCGGGCGGCATGGTCGAGCTCGACCAGCCTGCAGCTGCACCAACGCCTCAACTTCTCCGGGCGCCTCCAGCGTCGGCGCCATCGGGCCGGACGCGCTCGACCGGCTGGGAGACACCGAGGAGATGGTCGAGGTCCAAGCCGTCCCCGTCGACGACCTCCTCGTCGGACTCCCTCCCGTCGACGTGCTCAAGATGGACATCGAAGGTGCGGAGCTCCAGGCCTTCACCGGGCTCGTCCCGAACGCTCGACCAGCGAGCCCCAGATCGCCGTCATGTTCGAGTGGGCCCCCGCCCTCATGGAAGGGGTGGGCGACAAGGCCGAGGCGCTCGTGGACCTCCTCGAAGGCCACGGACTGCACTTTCGCCTCCTCGAGGACGACCTCGCCTCCATCGAGCGCGCCAGGCTCCTCGACCTGCCCTACGGGAACGTCGTCGCCACCCGCTGATGCCACCGGACGCTTCGGTGGTCGTCGTCTCGTATCGCCCCGGGGACTGGCTGGCCCCGTGCCTGGCTTCGGCCCGGGCCCAGGCCGACCAGGTGGTCGTCGTCGACAACGGGTCGGCGGGAGCACAGGCCTCGGCCGTCGCCGCCCCGATGGGCGCCCAGGTGGTGCGATCCTCCGTCAACCTCGGGTTCGCGGGAGGCGTCGAGCTGGGCCTGCGCCACGCCCGGGGTGAGCTCGTCGCCCTGCTCAACGACGACGCCGTCGCCGGACCGGGCTGGATCGAGGCGGCGCGCGGCGTGCTGGCCGATCCCACCGTGGCCGCCGTCACGCCGAAGGTCGTCCTCGACGGGCTCTTCGCCGAGATCCTCCTCGACGACGAGCCGTGGTACGCCGGCGGCGACGCCCGACCGTTGGGCCGACAGCTCCGGTCCGTGACGGTCGGCGACGTCGACGTCCTCGACGCCGTCAGGGTGCCGGGGTCCACGACACCGAGCGTGCCGTGGTCGACGGCGAGCCGACCCGGTGGCGATGGACGTCGGGGCGTCGCCCCTTCTACGTCCCCGTCGCCGACCCCGCCCAGCTCGGCGCCGTCACCGTCAACGGTGAACAGGTCCCGGTGCGTACCACGTGTCGTCTCGTCAATCACGCCGGCTCCTACCTCGAACGTCACGGCGTGGCGGGCGAGTACGGCTTGGGTGCGCCCGACGACGGACGATTCGACCACGCCGCCGAGCGCTTCGGGTTCAGCGGGACGGCGCCGGTGTTCCGGGCCGAGACCCTGCGCCGACTGGGCGGCCTGGCCCCGCAGTTCTTCGCCTACAACGAGGACACCGACTGGTGCCTGCGGGCCCGCCTGGCCGGGCTGCGGATCGTCTACGACCCCTCCGCGTCGGTGCGCCACCGCCTGTCGGCGACGAGCGAGGGACCTGGCTCCCCCATGGTCCGGTTCCTGGCCCAGCGCAACGCCCTGTTGTGCCTGGTGCGCAACGCACCGCTCGACGTGGCCGGGAACGCCCTGTGGCGGCGCATGCACGAGGACCCCGGCCCCGAGCTCCGACAGGCGGTGCTCACCAAGCTTCCCTGGGCACTGGCTGTCGCGGATGCGCATGCGGCGGCTCTGGACCACGACGCCGCGCGCCGTGTGGGAGCGCTGGGCGGGTGCCGACAAGGTGTGGGACACGGCCCCGGTCCGCAGAACCGACCGGTGATCGGACCGGCGCCCGACCCTCGGCGCTACGACTGACGGCCCGCCTCGGTCACGGCGTCGATGCCAGCGCGTCGACGACGAGGTCGACGAAGCGCCGGCGGGAATTCGAGAGCGAGAACGTCCTCGGCCCGCCGCGTGCCCGCCTCCACGAACTGCCGGCGCAGGCGGTCGTCCTCGACCACCCTGTGCACCGACGCCGCGAACAGCAGGGGCTCCTTCGACGACAGCAGCAGCCCGGCATCGGCGACGGTCTCGGGGACCGCCGAGGTCGAGTAGGCGACGACGGGGAGCCCGTGGCCCATGGCCTCGACGAGGGGAACGCAGAATCCCTCGTGCTCCGACGCGCACACGAACACGTCGGCTGCCCGGTAGTAGGACTCGAGCTCCTGCGGGGACACCGAGCCCGTGATCGAGACGGCCTCGCTCAGGCCCAGCTCCGCGATGAACGCCGACAGCGGCCGGCCCGTAGGTCTTGCCGAGCGGGGTGCCGACGAGATGGAGCCGGGCGCGGTCGTTGTAGAGGCGGCGGTACACCGCCAGCATCTTGACGAGGTCGTGCTGGGCCTTGTGCGGCGACACCTTGCCGACGAACAGGAAGTCGGGGCCGCCGTCGGCCTTGGCCGCGGCCAGCCGGCGCGACAACACCGGATCGGGGTCGGCGCGGCCGCGGTCATGTCGATGAGCAACGGCGCCACGGCGGTGTGCGCGAAGCCGACGTCGATGAGCTCCTCCTCGTTGAAGGCCGAGTCGGCGATGGCGAGACGGCACTCCGCGGCCACCCGTGTGACCTGCGAGCGGCCGAGGCTCACCTCGTGGCCCACGGCGGGCTCCCACCCGTCGAGGAGCGCGGCCGGGCGTGATGTTGTGGTAGTTGAGGAGCTTGGGTTCCGATCTGACTGGCGAAGATGTCGAAGACCGGGCTGCCGATCGACGCCTGGTACAGCAACCAGCGGCCCTTGGTCGGTCGGCCCAGGCTGCTCATGGGCCGCGCCCGGTCGGCGAGGTCGCGGCGTGCACTCCCCGTAGAAGATGTCCGACTCGATGCCCGACGCTGGCGCAGCGCCTCGGTGATGGCCACGGTGTGCACACCGATCGCGTCGCGACTGGCGAGCGAAGGGATCACCTGGTCGACTCGCACCGGCGGCATTGTACTCATCGACACCTGCGCGCCGTCCGCTCAGGGCGCGACGGCGCGTACCGGGGCGGCGAGAGTGGGTCTGCGCCATCGACCCGTCGAAGGGGCATCGCCGAAGGCGAACACCCCGCCGTCAGACCCGACCAGCCAGTAGCCGTACCCGTCGTCGTCGCCGCCATACCCACCACCGGGCCGCGCCAGGGTGAGCGCGCCCAACGAACCGAAGAACGTCGCGCCGAAGCGCGAACACCCCGCCGTCGGCGCCGACGAGCCAGTAGCCCGCCGTGGTGACGTCGACGGCGATGCCCACGACCGGCGCCGCGGAGTCGGTGCTTGGCCATCGAGCCGAAGTACTGGGCGTCGCCGAAGGCGAACACCCCGCCGTCGGCCCCGACCAGCCAGTAGCCCTCGCCGTCGATCGACGGCGGCGATGCCCACCACGGGCGCGGCCAGGTGCAGGTCTGACACCGAACCGAAGTACCCGGCGTCACCGAAGGCGAACACCCCGCCGTCGGCGCCGACGAGCCAGTAGCCATGACCGTCGCGTGTGGCGGCCATGCCGACGACCGGTTGCGCCGAGCGCGACGCCGCCCATCGACCCGTAGTACCCGGCCCCGCCGTAGGCGAAGACCCCGCCGTCCGCGCCCACGAGCCAGTAGCCCCCGCTGTCGGGAGCCTTGGCCATGCCCACCACCGGCGCGGCAAGCTTCAGGTCCCCGGCGGAACCGCAGAACGGGCGTCCCGAAGGCGAAGACCCCGCCGTCGGACGCCGCCAGCGTGTACCCCGGGAACGCCCCCGAGGGCACCGAGCACGGCGGCCGCGGGCGGGGTCCCGGTGACGCCGGTGCGCTGCGGGTCGTGGTGGAACATCGGCCACGACGTCGGGCCGACGGCGCGATGCACCGTCGGAGCCGAGGATCTCGTAGTGCCGGATCTCCCCCTGGTTCGTGCCGTCGTATCCCGCCACCGTGATCCCGACGTCACCGTTGGGATCGTCGGTGACCATCGGCGAGTTCTGGAACCCCAGGTCGGGGCTGAGCACGGTCAACTCGGTCCCCCGTGGCGCCGTCGAGCACCTCCACCCCTGCCGTGGTGGGGACGAGGACGTCCTGGCTGCCCCGCCCGGCCAGGTCGGCGACCACCACCGACCCGATGACGCGGCCCACCACCGGCTCCTGCCAGATCGTGGCCCCAGTCGTCGCCGTCGAGGACCCACACCGATCCCCCCGTGCCGGTGTCGGTGCCCTCGACCACCTGCGAGTCTGCCCGCTCCCGGTGACGTCGGCCAGGGCGGGACTGCTCGGTCGTGACCCCGTCGAGGGTTCGGGACCACACCGGGTTGCAGTCGGTGTCGAAGGCCTTCACGGCGTCGGTGTCGGAGGCACCGGAGAAGAACGCGCCCGGTGCCCACGGCGATGCCGGTCGCCCCGCCGGCCAGGAACGGGCCCACCGCAGGTGAGGAGTCCACGGTCTGGGTGGTCGGCGCGTCGCAGATCGACCCCCCGTGCTGGTTGAGGATGCGGAGGTGGCCACCTTGCTGGTAGTGGCGACCGACGGCGAAACCGGCGGTCTGGTCACCGCCCTCGACGATGTCGTCGGTGCCCGTGCCGTAGAGATCCGCCCACCGCCGCGGTGGAGAACACGCTGTCGGACGGTGAACAAGGGCCAACCCGCGCAGCGTGGCCCCCGTCGACGCGTCGAGCGCGTACTGCTCCTGGTCGAGCGAACCGGCGACGACGCTCGGCGGCGCCCTGGAGATCGGCCACGGTCATCGACGCCTGGACTCCCGCGGCGGGCTCGGCTGTCGCTGGCTGGGTCGATCGACCGGTGTGAACCACAGGGGCGCGCCCGACGCGGCGAAGGCCTCGTAGCCGCCCTGGCCGGGATCGGCGGCGTTGCCGGCGCCCACGAACACCGAGTCCAGCCCGCCTGGGCGCGGCGCACACCGATGGCGACGAGTCGATGGGGACGCCGCCGTCGTCGACGGGCCAACCCGGCACTGGCGATCCGTCGGCAAGGTGGTAGGCGTACACCGAACCGCTTCGGTCACCGACGACGACAGCGGGACCGAGGTTGTCGAGTGTCGCCACGTCCGGGTGAGGACTCGGCGATCGGACTGCCCCTGGTCGGCGAGAGCGCCGGTCGACCATGTGAAGGTGAAGGTCGGCGACACGTGGGGCTGCCCAACGCCGCGGGCACCGCGTTCCGTCGCGCCGGGCGAGCGCACGATGCTGCCAGCCGAGGCCACGAGCCCGCCACGAGGACGACACCTCGGTACCACCGCTGCGGGCCGCACCGGGCATGACCCGGAACGAGGACGACGCAGACCAAGACACCGGGCGACAGGCGTTCAGCTCAGGCTGGCGGCTCGGATGTCGGCATGCAGCTCCAACGCGACCGTGCCTCGCGACCGGTCCGGGTTCATCACCTCGAAGCCCTGCTGCTCCTGGCTGTCGTAGAGGATCCCCAGACCGGTCCTTGACTCTCGACCTTCACGCTGTAGGCCCCGTCGAGCAACGGCACACGCTCGAAGCTCAGGTCGGCACGCCCGGCGCCGACGGGCGCGTCGAAGGGCCGGTCGAGGATCTCGGTGTCGGACCCGAAGATCAACCGGCCCTCCTGGTCGAAGAGCTCCAGCGCGAACACCACGCCTTCACCGGCTCGGTCGCGTCGAAGGCGACATGCACGGTCAGCGGCTCCCCGGGGAGCAGGTACGGACGCGAGCCCATCCCGGGGTGCTCGACCTCGACCGACGAGATCTCGATGGAACGGTGCAGCACCGCCTGCGGCGGGACGCTTCCGGCTCGAGCGGCGCCGCGCCGATGCCCGGGGCCGATCGTGTTGAGGTGCTCGTGGTAGATGCGCACCGCGTCGGCGGCCGGGCCCGAGCCGATCATGTCGCCCGAGCTCAGCACGACCGCGAAGTCACAGATCTGGCGGACGAGATCCGAGGAGTGGGTCACGAAGAGGATCGTCCGGCCGTCGTCCTGGAACTCCTTGATCCTGCGCCATGCACTTGCGCGAGAACGCCTCGTCGCCCGACGGCCAGCACCTCGTCCACCACCAGGATGTCGGGGTCGACGTTGACCGCCACGGCGAAGCCCGAGCCGGACGTACATCCCCGACGAGTAGTACTTCACCTGGTTGTCGATGAACTGCTCGAGCTCGGCGAAGGCGACGATCTCGTCGAAGCGCCTGTCGACCTCCTTGGTCGACAGGCCGAGCAGCGACGCGTTCAGGTAGATGTTCTCCCGTCCCGACAGCTCGGGCTGGAACCCGGCCCCGAGCTCCAAGCAGGGCGGCCAGGCTGCCGCGCACGACGACCTTGCCCTTGGTGGGCTGCAGGATCCCCGAGACGCACTTGAGCAGGGTGGACTTCCCCGAGCCGTTGCGACCCAGGATGCCGACGGTCTGGCCCTCGGGGATCTCGAAGCTGACGTCGCGCAGGGCCCAGAAGTCCTCGTAGGGGTTGCGCCCCGCGTGCAGGACACGCTCCTTGAGCGACTGGTACTTCTCGGTGTAGAGCCGGAACCGCTTGGTCACGTCGACAACGTCGACCGCGATGTTCGCGGCCACGCCGATCTCAGAGCTCCTCGGCGAAGTTGCCCTCGAGGCGCCCGAACACGACCATGGCGCCGAGCAGGAGCACGAGGCGACACCCCAAGGACGGTGAGATCCGACAGCCACGTACCAGTGGAGTCCGTACCTGGCCAGGACGCCGTTCGTGATGAAGGCGTGTGGTGCTCGTGAGGCCAATGTCGATCGGGGATGGATCGACGTTGTAGAAGACCCGCTGGAACGACATCACGACCGGGCTCACGGGGTTGGCGAAGTACAGCCAGATGAGATGGGTGCCGGGGATGCCGAAGATGGTGTGCTTCACGAGCCCGTGCTGCACCCGGCCGGAGTACGGGTAAATGCCCGGGATGGCCCAGAACCACGCCATCAGGATCACCTCGACCAGGTGCTGGGTGTCTCGCAGGTAGACGTTCACCGCCGACAGGAAGACCGCCAGTGCGGACGAAGAACACAACGATGGCCGCCAAAGCCGGGATGACGAGCCACAGCTCGCTCCAGTCGGGCCGATGCCAGAAGGCGATCATGAAGACCAGCAGGACGATGGACTGGAACAGGAAGAACATGAAGGCCGATCCGACCGCGGCGAGGGACAGGATCTCGCGGGGGAAGGCCACCTTCTTCACGATGGCCGGCGTTGGACACGATCGTGCTGGTCCCCGTGAGCACAGCGGTCTGGAAGAGGTTCCAGACCAGCATGGCCGAGAACATGTAGATGACGAAGTTGGGGATGCCGTTGGGCAGGAAGAAGGTGAACAGCACGTAGAAGACGGCCAGGGTCAGCGCCGGGTTGAGCATGGACCACAAGAACCCCAGGGCCGAGTTCTTGTACTTGACCTTGATCTCCTTGCGGACCAGGAAGAAGAACAGCTCCCGGGCCCGCCACAGCTCCCCGAGGCGCAGCCAGAGGCTCACTCGGGCGGCAACCACCCGGGTCGGCTTGGACCGAGACGCGATGCGGGCGGCGCGCTCCGCTATCTGGCGCTCCTCCTCGCCAGCGAGACCCGGCCCGGCACCGGGGCCCGCAACCGTCGGATCGACGGCCGCCGGCGCGGCCTCGGTGTCTGACTGGACGTCGGTCATCGGATCGCTCCGTTCGAGACCCCCGGGCCCCGTGCTCAGCGGTTGGCCGCCTGCGGGGAGGAGTGCTCGATCACGCGGTCGATGAACCCGTAGTCCTTCGCCTCCTCGGCGGTGAACCACCGGTCACGGTCCGAGTCGGCTTCGATGCGCTCGATGGGCTGGCCGGTGTGGAACGCGATGCGCTCCGCCATCATCCGCTTGAGGTAGACGATCTGCTCGGCCTGGATGGCGATGTCGGTGGCCTGGCCCTGCATCTGCCCCGAGGGCTGATGCATGAGGATCCGGCTATGGGGCAGGGCGAAGCGCTTGCCCGGTGCTCCCGCGCACAGGAGGAACTGCCCCATCGACGCGGCGAGACCCACGCAGATCGTGCTCACGTCGCAGCTCACGTACTGCATCGTGTCGTAGATGGCGAGCCCGTCGGTGACCGAGCCCCCCGGAGAGTTGACGTAGAGAGCGATGTCGCGTTCGTGGTCCTCGGCCGCGAGGAGCAGGAGCTGCGCGCAGACCTGATTCGCCACTGTCTCGTCGATGGCGCTGCCCAGGAAGATGATGCGCTCCTTGAGGAGCCGCTGGAAGACGTCCGCCGAGGCCAGATCGGGCAGGTTGCCGTTCCGCATCGAGGGGGACAGGTCTGCGACCAGGGGAGATGCGTGTGTGGTGTGTGATGCCATGGTACGAGGCTACCTGGGATGTCGGCTCGGGTCGGGCAGGGTGCGCCAGAGGAGGCCAGTAGGATCGGCGTGTCCCGGTAGGCGGCGCGATGCCGATGGTGGGGCGCTGCGGGCGTGGCGGAACGGTAGACGCGCGGGGTTTAGGTCCCCGTCCCTTCGGGGGTGGAGGTTCGACTCCTCTCGCCCGCACTCTGTCACCCGTGGCCGCGACCGATCGACTGTGTGGTCCGCCCCTCCACCAACCTGGTGCAATGGAGGTGTGATCACCGGACGCGACCTCACCATCGAGATAGGTGGCAGGACGCTGCTTCGCGACGGCTCGTTCATGGTCGGGCCCGACGACAAGGTGGGGCTGGTCGGTCGCAACGGTACGGGGAAGTCGTCTCTGGTCTCGGTCATCTGCAAGCAGGTTCCCCCCCACCTGCGGGTCTCGGGCGACGTGGACATCCAGGGGACGATCGGCTTCCTCCCGCAGGTCCCGACCCCCGGGGGGCTCGGCCTCGAGCCGACCGGGTTCTCGCACGTGCTCTCCGCCCGTGGCCTCGACGTCCTCGACGAGGAGCTGCACAAGGCCCGCGCCGCAGTGGCAGCCGACCCGACGACCGAGGCCATCGCGACCTTCTCTGACCTCGAGGAGCGCTACGGCGCCGTCGGCGGCTACAACCTCGAGGCCGAGATCGCCCGGCTGGCCGAGGGCATCGGGCTCCGCCAGGACACGTTGTTCGACGACATCGACTCGCTCTCGGGCGGTCAGCGCCGGCGCGTCGACATCGTGCGCGTCCTGTTCGGACAGCCCGACACCTTGGTCCTCGACGAGCCCACCAACCATCTCGACCTCGCGGCCAAGCGCTGGCTCAGTGCCGAGCTGTCGCGTTTTCCGGGGGCGATGCTCGTCATCAGCCACGACCTCAAGCTGCTCGACAGGGTCATCACCAAGGTCCTGAGCCTGGCCGAAGGAGGATTGCGGGAGTTCAAGGGCAACTACAGCTCCTTTCGCTCCCAGCTCACCGCCGACATCGAGCAGCGGGAGAAGAAACGCAGCCTCGAGGACCGCCAAATCCGCAAGCTCAGCACCCTGGCCGATTCCATGCGGGCCAGCACCGAGGACCGGGCCCGCAAGGCGAAGGTGCTCGATCGCAGGGTCGAGCGCATGAAGGACAATCGGACGGAATTGGTCGAACGCGAGCGCAAGACGCGCTTTCGTCTCCCCGTCCCGGCGCGATCGGGGGCAATCCCCCTCACCGTACGCGGGGTGCAGGTCTCCTATGGAGCGAAGAAGGTCCTCCTCAACATCGATTTCGTCGTAGGACGCGGTGATCGGGTGGTTGTCATCGGGCGCAACGGGGCGGGCAAGAGCAGCCTGTTGCGGTGCGTCGCCGCCGTCCAGGAGCCCACCGAAGGCACCGTCGAGGTCGGCCACAACGTGGCCTTGGGGTACTTCGCCCAGGAGCACGAGCAACTCGATCCGCAGCGCTGTGCCCTGGAACAGATCGACGACAGCGTCTTGCGGACGGTGTCGGAGCGTCGAGCCTTGCTGGGCTCCTTCGGGCTGAGCGGGGCCACAGCGGAGCAGTTGCCGGGATCTCTGTCCGGAGGGGAACGGGCCAAACTCAGCCTGGCGATGCTGTCGGCCGGTCGCGCCAATCTCCTCGTGCTCGACGAGCCCACGAACAACCTCGACCCTGCTTCGGTCGAGGCCGTGGGAGAGATGCTGAGCACTTGGCCCGGCACCGTCGTGGCGGTGAGCCACGATCGCCCCTTCGTCGACGCACTACGCCCGACCCATGCCCTTCACCTGCCCGAGGAGCGCTATGAATTCTGGCGCGAGGAGTACCTCGAGGACGTGGAGATGCGGTAGGGCGCGTCCGCAGCTCGATCCGCACACCCCAGGAGGACCACCATGACCGACGTGACCGACCTCACCACGTCCCAGAGTGAGATCCGTCGGCGGGTTGCCGCCATCGGCGCACAGCAGTGGGACCTTCCCACGCCCTGTTCGAATTGGAATGTGAGGGACCTCGTCGTTCACATGATCGAAGGAAGCCGCATGTCCCTCGCCCTGCTCCACGGCGCATCGGCGCAGGAGAGCCGAAGGGCGTTCGGCGTGGCCCACGGTCCGGACCTCCCGGCCGAGCTGGATGTGGCCATGGCCGATGAATTGACCGCGTTCGGGGAACCGGGATCCTTCGACCGGATCGTGCATCACCCCGCGGCCGGAGACGTTCCGGGGATCACGCTGTATCAGTTCCGGACGGGCGACTATCTGCTGCACAGTTGGGACGTGGCCCGAGCCACCGCCGGTGACGAAAGCCTGCACGACGGTCTTGTCGTCACCGTGTGGGATGGGCTGCAACCCATGGCCCCGTTCATCGGGGACATCGGCGTCTTCGGCAGCGGCCCGAGTGGCACGGTAGGTGAAGACGCACCGCTCCAAGTGCGTCTCCTCGACCTCACCGGACGAAGGCCCTAAGCGCGCCATCGTCGATGACGGCGTACGTCGCCATGCTGCGGGGCATCAACGTCGGCGGCCACGGCAAGGTGTCCATGGTCGATCTTCGGACCGCGTTCTCCGACATGGGATACGGCGAAGTCCGCACCTACATCCAAAGTGGCAACGTCTTGTTCGACGCTTCGGCCTCTGCCGCGACGCTGCAAGCCGACCCTCGAACGCGGGCTCGAGGCGCGGTTGGGCCTCGGCATCAAGGTCGTGGTGCGCTCCCAGGCGCAGCTCCGCCGCATCATCGACGGCAATCCCCTCGCGACCGGGAAACGGGATCGGACGAAGCTGCACGTGACGTTCCTGGGCGCCAAACCGGCCCTGTCACGTCCTTCTGCGCTCGATTCCGGACGCCTTCCTCCCCGATGAGTTCCGCGTGACGGGCCAAGAGGTCTATCTGTACTGCCCCGAGGGATACGGCCGGACCAAGCTCAACAACACGTTCTTCGAACGCGCCCTGCGAGTCACCGCCACGACGCGCACTTGGAAGACCGTCACGACCCTGGCCGACATGGCGGGCTGAGGGCATTCGCCCGGCCGAGGGCCCGTCCTCGGGCGGTCCCCGGATTGTCAGGAAACCCACAGGTGGCGTTGACGGGGCCTAATGCCTCGATCGTGACACTGGGGCCATGGTGCAACAGGCCACGCTCGGACAACCGCCGCACGCGACCGGCTCGTCCTCAAGCGATCTTGCCGCTGGCCCGGGCGAAGTCGCGCTGACTCTGTTGCACTCGACGCGACCGCAGGTCGACATCGTCATCCCCGTCTACAACGAGGAGGCCGACCTCGAGCCGAGCGTGACACGGCTCCACCGCTACCTGAGTGCGGAGCTCCCCTTCAGCTTCCGGATCACCGTGGCGGACAACGCCAGTACCGATCGAACCTGGGCCATCGCCCAAACCCTCGAGCGCGACCTCCCCGGCGTCGTCGCGGTGCACCTCGACGAGAAAGGCAGGGGCCGTGCTCTGCGCCACGTGTGGTCGCGCAGCGACGCGGCCGTTCTCGCCTACATGGACGTCGATCTGTCGACGGACCTCGCCGCGGTGCTTCCGCTCGTGGCGCCGATGGTGTCGGGCCACAGCGACATGGCCATCGGCACGCGCCTCGCCCGCGGTTCCGCGGGTCGTGCGCGGCACCAAGCGCGAGGTCATCTCGCGTTGCTACAACTTCTTGCTCCGTACCACCTTGGCGGCGGGATTCTCCGATGCCCAGTGCGGGTTCAAGGCGATCCGCGCCGATCGGGCCCGCACCCTGTTACCCCTCGTGAAAGACACGGGGTGGTTCTTCGACACCGAGCTCCTGTTCCTGGCGGAGCAGGCCGGGATGCGGATCCACGAGGTCCCGGTCGACTGGGTGGACGACCCGGACTCGCGCGTCGACCTCGTCGCCACGGCTCGCGACGACCTCAAAGGCGTGGCCCGTCTCGTTCGAGGACTCGCCACCGGGAGCCTGCCCCTCGCGACGCTCTGCGCGAGTCCACCGCCGCCGAAGTAGCGCTGCAGGCACGCCCCGGGCTCGTTCGCGCAGCTGGCGCGCTTCTCCGCCGTCGGTGTAGTGAGCACGGCGGCGTACGTGGTGCTGTACCTGTTGCTGCGCAGCGTCATGCCGGCACTGGGAGCCAACGCGCTGGCACTCCTGGTGACCGCCATCGCCAACACCGCCGCCAACCGCCGCGTCACCTTCGGGGTTCGCGATCGTCGGGCCCGTCTCCGGCACCAGCTCCAGGGCATCGTGGTGTTCGCGGTGGGACTCGCCCTCACCAGTGGTGCGCTGGCGGTACTCCACGCCGTCGCGCCCCGAGCGGGTCGAGGCCTCGAGATCGGCGTTCTCGTGACCACCGGCGTGGTCGCCACCGCCGTGCGGTTCGTGTTGTTCCGTTCCTGGGTGTTCCCCGGCACCGGCCGTCGACCACCCGCCGACGAACCCGCCGACACCGAACCGCCGACACCGTTACACCACGACCCTGCTCATTGTCGAGGAGCGCACGATGACGACCGACGTCCTTCCCGTCGACCCGGCGTCGGGATCCCCCCCGACACCTCGCGCCCTGGCTGGTCCGCCGACCGGGCCGCCGGCTCAGCGGGGCGGCATGGTTCACCGACTGTGGCGAGGCCGTCCCGAGGACGCACCGTGGGTGCGGCCCGCGCTGCTGGCGCTGCTGGTCGGCACGGCCGTGCTCTACCTGTGGGGCCTCGGCGTCGTCGGGATGGGCCAACTCCTTCTACTCCGCCGCGGTGCAGGCCGGGACCAAGAGCTGGAAGGCCTTCTTCTTCGGCTCCTCGGACGCCGCCGAACTTCATCACCGTCGACAAACCGCCGGCCTCGTTGTGGGTCATGGAGATCTCGGCCCGGATCTTCGGCGTCAACTCGTGGAGCATCCTCGTCCCCCAGGCGCTCGAGGGCGTCGCCTCGGTGGCCGTGCTCTACGCGGCGGTCCGGCGCTCGTTCCGCCCCGGCGCAGCCCTGCTGGCCGGGCTCGTGCTCGCCACCACACCGGTCGCCGCGCTCATGTTCCGGTACAACAACCCCGACGCGCTGCTGGTGCTGCTGCTCACCGTGGCGGCCTACGCCACGGTCCGGGCCCTCGAACGAGCCAACACGTGGTGGCTGGTGCTCGCCATGAGCGCGGTCGGCACCGGATTCATCACCAAGATGCTGCAGGCCTTCCTGGTCGTCCCCGCCATCGCGCTCGTGTACCTGATCGCCGCGCCCACTCCCCTGCGCCGGCGCATCGCCCAGCTCGCCATCGGCGCGGTGGCGCTGGTGGTCTCGTCGGGATGGTGGGTGGCGATCGTCGAGCTCACCCCGGCCGCGGATCGGCCGTACATCGGCGGGCTCGCAGGACAACAGCATCCTCAACCTGATCTTCGGCTACAACGGGTTCGGGCCGGCATCTCGGGCAGCGAGAGCGGGCAGCGTCGGCGGCGCGGGCGCGGCCGGCTCGCGCTGGGGGCCCACCGGGCTGCTCCGCTTCTTCAGCGTCCGAATTCGGGACCAGATCTCGTGGCTCATCCCCGCCGCGCTGATCCTGGCGGTGGCGTCGTTGTGGCTGTGGCGCCGACGAGCCCCGCACCGACGCGGCGCGCGGCGCCCTGATGCTGTGGGGCGGCTGGCTCATCGTGACCGTGCTCGTCATCAGCCTTGCCAAGGGGATCATCCACCCCTACTACTCGGTCGCGGCAGCCCCGGCCATCGGCGCCATGGTCGGGCATCGGTGCGTCGGCGCTGTGGGAGACGCGATCGACGCTCGTCGCCCGCGCTCGCCTTGGCGGCCGCATTGGCGGCCACGGCGGTGTGGTCCTATGTCGCTGCTCGACCGCGCCCCGCGTGGATGCCGTGGCTGCGCGTCGCCGTGCTCGGCGTTGGCACTCGGCGCCGCCCTGCTCCTCGTGCTCGGGCCCCGGCTGCGGGGCAGGGCGCGCTCGCGCTCGGCGCGGTCGCCGTCGGCGCGCGCGCTGGCGGGGCCTGCGGCCTACGCCGTCGACACCGCCGCCACCGCCGCACGCCGGCGCCATCCCCTCGGCCGGGCCCGTCCTCGAGCACGGGACCCGGCGGTGGGCCGGGCGGCGGCCGGAGGCTCGCGCGCGGTCGGCGGCGCCGCCCGGAGCGGCCGGGACCGGCGCCCGGGCGGCGCCGGGCGCGGCTTCCCCGGGCGGGCTCCCGGCTCTCGGCCGGGTCCGGAGCCGGCGCACCGGCCACCGGAGGCGCCGCACCACGCGGCGCGCTCCCGGCGCTGGCTTCAGTGGCCGGCGGCGGGCACAGACGGTGGAACGGCCGGCGCGCGGTCGGGCCGGTGGCGGCGGAGGCGCGGGAGGGTTCCTCTCGATCAGCACGCCGGGAGCAAGCTGGTGAAGGCCCTCGAGGCCGACGCCGGCGACTACAAGTGGGTCGCCGCCACCGTGAACTCGAACTCGGCCGCCGGCTACCAACTCGCCACCGACGACCCGGTCATGGCGATCGGCGGGTTCAACGGCACCGATCCCGGCCCCGACCCTCGCGCAGTTCGAGCGCGACGTCGCCGAGACGAAGATCCACTACTTCATCGCCGGCGGCGGACGCGGGCCCGGTACCGGGACCTCGGGCACCACCGCCGGGCAGATCACGCAGTGGGTCGAGAGCCACTTCACCGCCGAGACGCTCAACGGCGTCACGGTCTACGACCTGTCGAGTCCGAGACCGACCGCGGCCACGGCTCAGGCCCCCGTCGGTGACGTCGTGCGCTTCAGCCCCCGCCGTCGACGGCGATGACCTGCCCGGTCAGGTAGCCCGCCTCGCTCCGAACACAGGAAGCGCACCACGCCGGCCACGTCCTCGGGTCGACACACCCGCCCGAAGGCGGCGTTGGCGTCCATGGTGGCGATGTCGTCGACCCCCATGGCCCGCACCAGCCGCCGACCCATCTCTGTGACGACCAGCCCGGGAGCGACCACGTTCACGTGGATGCCGTGGCGACGCTCCTCCTTGGCCAGGGTCATGGCCAAGGCCTCGAGCGCGGCCTTGGCCATGTTGTAGGGCGCGCTGTTGGGCGCCAGGATGCGGGCCGCGACGCTGGATACGAACACCACGTCCCCTCGGGGCCGGGTCCGCATCGACGGCAAGACGAGCCGGCACAGGTGATGACGCACCGAAGGCGTGGATGGCGATGACCCGCTCGAGCTCAGCCGGGTCGGTGTCGGCCACGGTGTGGCCGCGACTGGCGATCCCGGCCGAGTGCACCAGTGTGTCGATGGCCCCGAAGTCGCTCGAGCACCGCCGCCACCATGGCCTCGTCGTCGGCGGCGGACTCGACCGAGGCCCGGTAGCTCTTGGCCCTGCGACCGAGCGCCTCGATGGCGGCCACCGTGTCGGCGCGCGGCCTCGGTCGTCGCGGCGGTAGTTGACCGCCACGTCGAAGCCGTCGCCGGCCAGCGCCAGCGCGCAGGCCCGGCCGATCCCCCGGCTCCCTCCGGTGACGAGCGCGACCCTCCCTGTGGATCGGTCCACGAGACGGCGTCTTACGGCCGCGGGACGGAACATCGGGACGTGGTACCCGTCGCCGATGTCGGCGAACTCCACCCGCAGCGCCATGCCCACCGCCAGGTCGTCGAGCTCGCACCCGACGACGTTGGTCATCATCCGCGGTCCTTCGGCCAGGTCGACGACGGCGGCCACATAGGGCACCCGCTCGTTGAAGGGCGGCAGGTCGTTCTGGTGCACGACCGACCACGTGTAGAGGGTGGCGTCGCCGCTCGCCTCCTCCCACGACACGGTGTCGGCCCCGCACCGGGGACAGAAGGGCCGGGGGTAGTAATGCGCCTCGCCGCAGGTCGAGCAGCGCATGAGCAGGAGACGTCCCTCGCCCACCGCGTCCCACCACGGCTGGGTGAAGTCGTCGGGGGTGGGGAGATCGAACCGGGTCGTCGCCATGGTCGTCAGCCTCGTTCACGCGCAGGAATGTCGTCGTCGTCGGGACCGGTGCGGGCCCGAGCGTGGCACGCCGCCGTGTTGACCCTGGCTCGCACCATCGGCCATGCTGCCCGGGTTCCAGATCCGACGTCAACGTGGCGCGGGAACCCGGCGGCGGGCGTCGGGCACGAGGCTGTGAAGCAGAAGCAGGAGGACACCTGATGGGCATGCTCGAGGGAAAGACCGCAATCGTCAGTGGCGCCGGGCGAGGGATCGGGCGCGCCGAGGCCCTCCTGCTCGCCGCGGAAGGTGCCAAGGTCATCGTCAACGACGTGGGCGCCTCTCGGGCCGGCGAAGGCAACGACGTCCACCCCGCCGAGCAGACCGTCCAGGACATCGTGGCGGCCGGAGGCGAGGCCCTGCTCAACAGCGGCGACGTGAGCTCGTGGGCGGGCGCCGAGGCACTCGTGGCGCAGGCGGTCGACGCCTGGGGCAAGCTCGACATCCTGGTCAACAACGCCGGCATCCTCAGGGACAAGATGAGCTTCAACATGGACGAGTCCGACTGGGACGACGTCATCCGGGTCCACCTGAAGGGCCACTTCGCGCTGTCGCACTTCGCCGCGGTCCATTGGCGCAACCGGGCCAAGGCGGGCGAAGAGGTCTCGGGGCGCATCATCAACACGGCGTCGGAGGCCGGGCTCTTCGGCAACGCCGGGCAGGCCAACTACGGAGCCGCCAAGGCCGGCATCGCGGCCATGACCATCATCCTCGGACGCGAGCTGGAGCGCTACGGCGTGACGGTGAACGCCATCTCCCCGCGGGCCCGCACCCGCATGACCGAGGACCTCTTCGGTGACATGGCCAAGGCCGAGGAAGGCAAGTTCGACGCGTTCGCCCCGGAGAACGTGGCACCGCTGGTGGCGTTCCTGGCCTCCGACGAGGCCGCCGATGTCAACGGGCAGAACTTCGTCGTCTACGGCGGTTCGGTCTGGGTGATGCAGGGGTGGCAGCCCGCCGGCGAGCTCAAGCGTGACTCGGGGTGGACTCCCAAGGAGCTCGCCGACAACAAGTCGACCCTCTTCGCCACCCGCGCCTCGGCCTCCCGCCTTTCACCTTCTAACCGGCCGTCTCGGCCCGTCGCCCGGGCCTTCTTGACGCGGCCCCTGATCCGGGTCGCCCCGTGCAGGGGAGCGGCGCGTACCGGGGGCCACGCCCCGGTCGAGCGTCGATTGGCCCGCAACGGCCGCGCCCGGCTCGCCACGCCGGGATGCGCCCGACGCCGACTCGCCCGGGCAGTTGCATCGGCCTCTGAGCGGCCTCCCCGGTCCCTGACAAGAATGTCAGGTACGGCGCCGGGGATCCGGATATCCTCGGGCAGCCCGACGGGGAGCGGCGCACCGATGCAAGGGGAGGCCCACACAGATGCTCGGACTGCACAGAACCAACACGGTCACCGGGACACGGCATCTCGGGACGACGCAGGACACCCCGTGTCCCCGCCGTCGGCCGCCATGGCGGGGCTGATCCTGGGCGCGGCGGCGTGCAGCAGCAGCCCCAGGCGGCAGTGCACCGCCACCACGGCCAAGACGACCACCACGACGTCGCCATCGACCCCACCACGGCCCAGGCCGATATCGCCACCGCCTACAACACGCTGTTCAACCTGGCCAACCCGAGCCTGGCCGGCAAGCTGGCGGTCATCCAGAACGGGCAGTCGATCACCACGGCGCTGCAGCAAGCGCTGTCGTCGTCCGAGGCGAGCGCGTCGCAGGGATCGAAGATCGACAGCATCAACATCCTCACCGCGCGCGCAATGCGCCAAGCAGTCCCTGCCGCCGCAGTGCGCGCACGTCGTCTACGACATCCTCGGCACGGGGGGAACGGCCATCCTGCCCAACAACAACGGCTACGCCGTGTTCTCCAACGGCCAATGGCTGGTGGCCAAGGTGACGATCTGCACCCTGCTCGGCCTCTTCTACACCGCCGAGGGCAAGACCGGCACGCCCTCCGGGCTGCTGAGGCCCGGTGGCTCTGGCCCGATCCGAGCGGCCCAACCGTCGACGCCTGAGCGAGCGCCCTCCGGGGGGCGAGCTCAGGACTTGCTGGGGAGCACCGCCGTCGCCTCGCCCACGACCTTGACCTCGCCGTCGCCGTTGGCCAGGCAGCACTCGAGGTCCACGAGGTTGCGGCCCTCCTCCACCCGCTTGCCCGTCACCACGATCTTGGTGGTGAGCTCCTCACCGGGCCAGGTCTGGCGGGAGAACCGCACCTTGTAGTGGGTCAGGTTCCCCGGCCCGACGTAGTCGGTGAGGGCCGTGCCGAGCAGGCCCATGGAGAACATCCCGTGGCCGAAGACGCTGGGCTGGCCGGCCGCGGTGGCCAGGACCTCGTCGTGGTGCATGGGGTTGTAGTCCCCCGACGCGCCGGCGTAGCGCACGAGGTCGGTCCGGGTCAGGGTGTGGCTCGAGGCCGGTGCCTCGTCGCCCTCGTTGACGTCCTCGTAGTACCGCGTGGCCTCGCCCATGTCCATCCCTTCTCGCCCGGTTCTCGCAGCTTGGGCGTCGTGTCGTTTTCCTGTCAACACCGTCGTGGTGCTCCATCGAACCTCGTGTGTTCAGGCGCCGGGCTCGGGATCACGGGGCAGCCCGAGGATGCGCTCGCCGATGACGTTGCGCTGCACCTCGCTCGTGCCTCCGGCGATGGTCAGACACCGAGCGGAGAGAAAGCCCTGGCTCCATCGGCCCGCGTCGTCCTCGGTGGTGGCGCCCGCGGCGCCGAGCTGCATGAGCCCGAACTCCTGGAGCCGTTGCTCGTGCTCGGCCCCGAGGAGCTTGCGGACACTCGCCTCGGGCCCGGGCTCGACACCCGACACCGACCGCAGCGTGGTCCGGGCGCCGAGCAGGGCCAAGGACTGGGCCTCGGCCAGCAGCTCCCCCACCCCGTCGAGGACCACGGCGTCCTCCGACGCCCGCCGGTCCTCGATGCCCTTGAGGATCCCCTCGATCCCGAATCCCCAGGTGGCGCCGCCCGCCATCGACACCCGCTCGTTGGCCAGGGTCGTCCGGGCCAGTCGCCAGCCGCCGTTGACCGGCCCCACCACACAGTCGTCGGGCACGAAGACGTCGGTGAAGAACACCTCGTTGAACATGGCCGCGCCGGTGATCTCGCGCAGGGGCCGCACCTCGATGCCCTCGGTGTGCATGTCGACGATGAAATAGGTGATGCCCTCGTGCTTGGAGGCGTCGGGGTCGCTCCGGGCCAGACAGATGCCCCAGTCGGCCCGCATGGCGATCGAGGTCCATACCTTCTGCCCGTTGAGGACCCAGCCACCGTCGTGACGGGTGGCCCGCATCGAGAGCGCGGCGAGATCGCTCCCCGCCCCGGGCTCGCTGAAGAGCTGACACCACACGAGCTCGCCCCGCATGGTGGGCCCGACCCAACGTTCCTGCTGCTCGGCCGGTCCCGTGGGCGATGATCGTGGGCAGCGCCCATGCCCCGACGGCCAGATGGGGCCGGTGCACGTGGGCGGCGGCCAGCTCCTCGTCGATCACGAGCTGTTCGACGGGGCCGGCGCCGAGGCCCCATGGCACCGGCCAATGCGGCGTGAGCAGCCCGATCTCGACCAGTCGCCGACGACGCTCGTGCGAGTCCGGGGCGGCGGCCACCTCGGCCACCGCGGCGCGGACCCGCTCCCGGACGCGCTCGGCTTCCTCGGGGAGATCGAGCGCCAGTCGACGCCGACTGCCCGCCAGCGCGGCCCGGGTGGCCTCGGCCCGCAGCGCGCGGCTCGGGCCCGACGAGCTGGCGCAGGCTCAGGGCCCGCCGCAGCTGCAGATGGGCGTCGTGCTCCCAGGTGAAGCCCATGCCCCCCAGGATCTGGATGCAGCCCTTGGCGCATTCGACGTAGGCGTCGAGGCCGAAGGCTCCGGCGAGCACCGCCGAGAGCTGGGCCTGGACGGCGTCGCCGGCGTCGGCGGCCTGGGCGGTGTCCCACGCCAACGCCGTGACCTGCTCCACCGCCACCAGCATGTCGGCGAGCCGGTGCTTGATGGCCTGGAACTGGCCGATGGGGCGCCCGAACTGTCGGCGCTCGATGGCGTAGGCGGTCCCCACCTCGAGACACCACCGCCCCCCGCCCGCGCACTCCGCGGCGGCGAGGACGAGCGCCAGGTCGCGCACCGTGGTGCTCGACACGGCGGGAAGCTGGCGCTCGGGCACCACGACGGTGCGCTCGACGCGTACCGATCCCACCCGCCGGGTGGGGTCCAGACTGGCGAGCGGCGCGGCCGTGACCCCGGTGCCGACGTCGAGCACGCACCACACCGTCTCTGTGCCGTCCACGCCCACCGGCGCCAGGAGACGGCTGGCCAAGGTGGCGCCGAGGACGGGGCCCACCTCGCCCCGGACGTCGAGCGACCCGTCGCCGGCCCGGGTGCCCACCAGGGTCCCCGGCTCCGGGCAGGACCACGGCGGTGGGGACGGTCCCGTCCACCATGGGGCCGAGCAGGACCTTGCGCTGGGGATCGTCGGCCCCGGCCGCCACCACCGCGGCGGCGAGCATGGTGGGGACCGCCGGCCCGGGCGCCACGGCCCGGGCCATCTCCTCGACCACCACCGCCAGCTCGAGCATGCCGAAGCCCTGGCCGCCGTACTCCTCGGCGCACGTGGATGCCCAACCACCCCTGCGCGGCGAGCTCGTCCCAGAACGGCGGCATGGTCTCGACCTCGGCGTCGAGCAGGGCACGGGGCACCTCGGGCGGGCAGCGCGCCTCGAGCCACCGCCGCACGGTCCGACGCAGCTCCTCGTGATCCTCCCCGATGCCGATGGGCATGCTCGGACTCCCTGTCTTCTCTCGTGTCACGGACCTGTTGGGGCCAGGACCAGTCTGGGTCAGAACCAGCCGATGAGGTGGTCGATCGACCACACCTGCCAGCCGTGGGTCCCCAGGATCACCGCCGCGGCGAGGACCATCATGAGGTTCTGACCCTGCTCCGCCCAGTCATGGATCATGAGGACGAAGTACAAGAGGTTGAGGGCGAGGCTGGCGAAGGCGGCGACCGGGGTGAGGAACCCGAGGCTGAGCCCGAGCCCGAGCGAGAGCTCGCTCATCAAGATGACCCACGTCATGGCCTTCGGATGCGGCTTCACGACGGCATCGAAGCCCTTGCCGACGACCTTCCACCGGTGCTTCGAGGCGATGTCGGCCGGCCCAGTTGATCCCCGCTTGTCTCTTGATCCAGGCGGTGAGGTTCTTGTGCCGGAAGCTCTCGAGCCACCACAGCCCGAGCCCGATGCGCAGGACCGCGGCCCACTGGGGCCCGGTGAGCAGGGAGGTCTTCACGGCCGCGCTCCGGAGGTCAGCCGCGGTGGATGAGGTTGAAGCGCGACGTCACCACGGGCTCCGCCGTCGCCTCGTCGCGCCACACCGTCTCGGTCACGAGGAAGGTCATGGTCTTGCCCTTGGACTCCTTGGCGTAGGCGTCGACGACGTGGCCCTCCCCGACCAGCACATCACCCACGAACACCGGACGGTGGTAGATGAACTCCTGCTCACCGTGGAGGATGATGCCGCCCTTGGCCATGAGCGGGCCGATGACCTCGCCCATGGGATTGCCCTTGGGTTTGTCCGCGGGCTGCGCCTCGGCGAACTCGCCCCACGTCTGCATGACGAAGGGGTACGTGGGAGGCACGGGGATGGCCCGCAGCCCCGCTTCGGCCGCGGCCCGGGGATCGCGGTAGACGCGGTTGGAGTCACACACCGCGGTGGCGAAGTTGGCGACGGGCCCCGCTCGACGACCACCGTGGACTTGCTCATGGGCTTGCCGATGATCTTGCTCAGCTCGTCGTCGGACATCGAACTCCTCCCCTCATGCGCCCCGGATCTCCTGCACCGAGCTGCGCAGCTCCTCGGTGCCGCCTCTCGGCGGCGTGTCACGGTGCCGCCAAGAGGTGGCGTGACACTGTGCCGCCAATGCGAGGCGCCCCGCCAATGGCGCCCCCTCGTGAGCCCTCCACCAGGGCCTCAGGACTCCAATGGGGTCGCCCCCCGCCCACGTGGTGTGCCCCGTGGGGTGGCGAAGCGGGTATCTAGGGACCTTAGTCCCTAGTGATACGGCTCCGGCCATAGCCCAAGATGTCCGGAGCTTCGTCGCCCGCTGCTCTTCCCGGTCGGTGGCGAGCACCGGGACGGTGCCGAAAATGCCCCCGGCCATCACCCGGAGCTGCACGGACCGCCGGGCCCCGCCTGATCCAGCAGCCCCCAGCGTGATCGGGCGGGCTCCGGCGTGCCCGCCGCCGACCGCCCCTGCTACCGTGCCCGCGGCCGCGCCACGAGACACTCGGGCGGCCCCGACGACCACGGCGAGGAAGGCGATGCCCGAGTTCGAGACGCTCGGCTACGAGGAGTCGGGGGGCGTGGCCTGGGTCACCTTGAACCGGCCCGACGTCATGAACGCCTTCAACACCACGATGCAGCGCGAGCTGCGCAGCGTCTGGCGCTGGCTCCGGCGTCACGACGACGTCCGCGTCGTGGTCCTCACCGGCGCCGGGGACAAGGCGTTCTGCACCGGGCATCGACCGCTCCGAGGCGTTGGCCGAGGGGCCCCGACCCGGTCGGTCGGGCGCCGCGGCCCGGCCCTGCGCCGGACACCGACGACGACGCCGTCCACATCGGGTCGGGCACGACCCCGTTCATGTTCGACGACCCCGGCGAGAACCTCGGCCCCAAGGCCAACGACCTGTGGAAGCCGGTCATCGCGGCGGTGAACGGCATCGCCTGCGGCGGGGCCTTCTACATGCTGGGCGAGGTCGACTTCATGATCGCGGCCGAGCACGCCACGTTCTTCGACCCCCACCTGACCTTCAACATGGCGGCCGCCTTCGAGCCGCTCCAGATGACCGATCGCATGCCCTTCGGCGACCTCGTCCGGCTGACCCTCCTCGGGAGCGAGGAGCGCATGAGCGCGCAGCGGGCCCTGCAGATCGGGCTCGTCACCGAGGTCGTGCCGGCCGCCGAGCTCCGGCCACGCGCCCAGTGGGCCGCCGAGGTCATCGCCAAGGCCCACCCCGTGGCCGTCCAGGGAACCCTCCGGGCCCTGTGGGCCGGACGCGAGCTCTCCCGGAGCCAGGCCCTCGGCCTCGGATGGGCCTTCGTCGGGCCTCGGCAACGACCCCGAGGCCCTGGCCGAGGGCCAGGCCCGCTTCGCCTCGGGCGAACGGGTGGAGTGGCGCCTGCGCTGAGCGGTCGCGCCGTCACCACGGGCAGCTCGCCCGGGTCAGCCCGACAGCAGCCCGATGGCCAGGGCCCGGAAGGCCCGGGCCCGATGGGACCGGGTGTTCTTCTCGGCGATGGCCATCTCGGCGTAGGTCCGGCCGTCGCCGCCGTCGGGGATGAACACCGGGTCGTAGCCGAACCCGCCCCGGCCACGCCGCTGTCGACGCGATGGTCCCTTCGACCACCCCGTGGGCGACGACCTCGCGCCCGCCGGGGAAACAGGCCATGGCCACGGTCCGGAACCGGGCCCGGCGCGCCTCGGGCCGCGGCGCGCCGGCGGCGTCGAGCTCGGCGAGGAGCTTGGTCACGTTGTCCTCGTAGGAGGCGTGGTCGCCGGAGTAGCGCGACGAGAACACGCCCGGCGCCCCGCCGAGCGCGTCGACCTCCAGCCCGGTGTCGTCGGCGATGGCGGGCAACCCGGTGGCCTCGACCAGTGCCACGGCCTTGAGCCGGGCGTTGTCCTCGAGGGTGGTCCCGGTCTCCTCCACCTCGCCCACCGACGGCGGGCCGCGGCCGACGAGCTCGACCCGGTCGCCCACGGTCTCGGACACGAGGGCCACGATCTCGGCCGCCTTGTCGGGGTTGGCCGTGGCCAGCACCATCCGCAGACCGCCCGCCGGTGCCGGCCGTCCGGCGCCGTTCCCGTCGCCGTCGCCCGGAGTCGTCACCGAGGGGCGGGGGGCTCGTCGACGACGGCGCGCTGGGCGTCGAGCAGCACACCGATGCCCTGCTCGGCCAGGCCCACGCAGCTCATCGAGCTCGCCGCGGGTGAAGGCCATGCCCTCGGCGGTGCCCTGGACCTCGACGAACCGCCCCGATCCCGTCATCACGACGTTCATGTCGACCTCGGCGCGCGAGTCCTCGGAGTAGTCGAGGTCCAACAGACACGCCCCGTCGACGACGCCCACCGAGACCGCCGCACAGGCGTCGGTGAGGGGGTGTGACGAGATGACCCGCTTCTGCACCAACCGGGTGAAGCAGTCGTGGAGGGCGACGTAGGCGCCGCAGATCGACGCCGTCCGGGTCCCCCCGTCGGCCTGCAGGGCGTCGCAGTCCACGGTCACCGACAGCTCCCCCATGGCGACGAGATCGGTCACGGCCCGCAGGGACCGGCCGATGAGCCGCTGGATCTCATGGGTCCGGCCCGACTGCTTGCCCTTGGCCGCCTCCCGCCCGACCCGCTCGGCCGAGGACCCCGGCAGCAACGAGTACTCGGCGGTGACCCAGCCCTTGCCGCCGCCCCGCAGCCACGGCGGCACCCGGTCCTCGACCGACGCCGTGCACAGCACCTTGGTCTTGCCCATCGACACCAGGACCGACCCGTTGGCGAACTCGGTGAAGTCCCGTACGGAACGACACGGGCCGCGAGGTCGCGCCACGTCGCGGCCGTCGGCGCGCCGGGGCCCGGGGATCGGTCACAGCGAATAGCCCCGGCCCACGGCGGCCTGCGCCACGGTGCCCCCGAAGGCCTCGGTGGCCTCGGCCAGGACCTCGGCCGCGTCGGCGGTGGGCCACCGGTGGGTGATCACGAGTCGCCGGGCCCCGGCCAGCCGGGCGTTGGAACCTGCTTCGGTGCCGCTCATGTGGATGGGCGGGCCTTTCGTGGTCGGAGGTGTAGGTGGCCTCGCACAGGGCGAGGTCGAGGCCGGGGCCGAGCGCCGACAGCGACCATTCCGGCCCGGAGTCGGCAGAGTACCCCAGCGCGCCCGACGGTCCCTCGAGGCGCGTGGCCAAGGTGACCGGCGGATGATCGGTCCGGCTGAAAGCTCAGCTCGCAGATCACCGACGTCGACCCCATCACCGTCGCCCACCTCGTGCCAGTCGAGGATCCCATCGACGTCCTGGGTCAGATGCTCCCGCACGCCCGGGCGCGGCGTAGACGGGGACGGGGTCGCGGTGAAACCCGTACACCCAGCGCGCCGCGGTGATGAACCCTCGATGTCGCTGAAGTGGTCGTGGTGCTCGTGGGTGAGCACGATCGCCGGTCAGCGCCGAGCGGGTCGGTGAAGCGCTGCAGGTTGGCGAAGGTCCCGGGCCCGGCGTCCATCCACACCGAGGTCCCCGACGCCCACGACCGCACCAGGTACCCGCTGGCGGCCCCGCCGGCGTGCCTGGTGGCTGCCGTCGCAGCCGAGGACGGTGAGGGTGAGCACCCGCCTCAGCCCGACGCCGCGCCGGGGCCGGCCGTCGGGGCTCGGGCCGCCGGCCGCGTCGGCGACCGGGGGCCGGGTCGGGCCACGACGAGCCGCCGCACCTCGCCCAGCTCCTCGCCGAAGAGCCGGCTGCCCACGGTCCGGAACCACTCCACGTCGCCCGACGAGTACACCCGGAGCGAGCCGGGCTCGTCGGCGCCGGGCGCCACGCCGATCGGCCCGGATCGGCGTCGCCCAGGATGGCCCGGACCTCGAAGGCGGTCTCGTCGGCCGAGGACACGAGCACCACGTCGCGACCCATGACGTCGGCGATGGTCCGGGCCAGGAACGGGTAGTGGGTGCACCCGAGCAACAAGGTGTCGACCCCGGCGTCGCGCACCGGCGCCAGCAGCCGCTCGGCCAGCACCGCCACCTGGTCCGAGCGCGTCTCGCCCCGTTCGACGAACTCGACGAACCCCGGGCACGACGCGGGCACGAGCTCGAGCGGCACCGGCCAGGGCCCCGATGGCGCGCTGGTAGGCGCCGGAGCGGATCGTCCCCACCGTGCCCACCACGCCCGACCCGCCGGTTGCGGGTGGCCTTGGCCAGCGGCCCGCACCCCGGGGTCGATGACACCGACCACCGGGCACCGGCAACAAGGCGCGCAGGGTGTCGAGCGCGGCCGCCGACGCGGTGTTGCAGGCGACGACGATGAGCTTCACGTCGACCTCGTCGACCAGCCAGCGCGCGATCTGCACGGCGAAGGACCGCACCTCGTCGAGGTCGCGCGGCCCGTAGGGGTAGCGGCCCGGTGTCGCCCACGTAGACGAGGTCCTCGTGGGGGGCGAGGTCGATCAGCGCCCGGGCCACGGTCAGCCCCCCGAACCCGCTGTCGAACATGCCGATGGGACGGCCGTCCATCCGCCCGAGGCTACGGCACCGCTGCGTGCACCGCGGCCACGAGCGGCCCTCCGCCCAGGCCGGGCGCAGCGAGGTCAGCCGAGGGGCAGCTGGGGCGCGTCGGCGAGCGAGGCCCGGCCGGTCTTGCGCCCGCCCACGGGGAAGACCTGCTCGGGGAGGAACGACCGCACCCGGTCCTCCCCGGGCCGCCCCCGATCACCTCGACCGACTCGGCGCCGTTGCGCTCGTTGCGCACGAAGCCGAGGAACCGCCACGCCGCGCCCCGCAGCACCGGGCCCTCGATCTCGACGGGGTCCCCGCGGCGCAGCCCGTTCCACTCCTCGCTGCGGTGCAGGTGCTCGGGACGGGCCTGCACCTTCTCCTTGGCCTCGTCGCGCCGGGGACGTCGCCACGCGCCGGGCCGGTGACCCGGGAGCGGACGTCGGCCATGCCCGAAACCTATACCGTGTCACGGACCGGGCCGACCCGGCAGCGCCGGGTAGGGCCCGCGGTCGAGCGGGCGACAGGGGCGACAGGAGCACGAAATGGCGAGCGAAGGGCTGCACGAAGCGGCCGATCTCCTCGACGAGGAGACCATCGACCACCACCGGGCCATGACCTCGCTGTGCGAGGAGCTCGAGGCCGTCGACTGGTACGACCAGCGGGTCAAGGCCACCTCGGACCCCAGCCCTGGCCGAGGTCCTCGCCCACAACCGCGACGAGGAGAAGGAGCACGCCTCGATGACCCTCGAGTGGCTCCGACGCCGCGACCCCGCCCTCGACCGGCACCTCCGCACCTACCTCTTCACGCACCGGGTCCGTCCTCGAGATCGAGACCGAAGCCGAGCCGGGCCCGGATCCGCGAGCCGACCCCGCCGGCCGGCGCGAGCTGCGGGATCGGGATCGCTCGGGATCGGAAGCCTGAAGGGACGCGAATCATGAACCATCTCCACCGCGACCTCGCCCCCATCGGCGACGCGGGCTGGAAGGCCATCGAGGAGGAGATCAAGCCCCGCCTCGAGACCTATCTGGCGGCCCGCAAGCTCGTCGACTTCGAGGGGCCCGTGGGCTGGGCCCACTCGGCCACCGCCCTGGGCCGCACCACGTCGATCGCAGGCCCCTCGGCCGACGGTGACGGGCTCGCCAGCGACAGGTCCTCGCCCTGGTGGAGCTGCGCGCCGACTTCACCGTGGCGCGCGGCGAGGTCGACGACGCCGAGCGCGGCGCCGACGACCTCGACCTCCCCGGGCTCGAAGAGGCGGGACGCCACATCGCCCTGGCCGAGAACACCGCCGTCTTCCACGGCTACCGGGCGGGCCAGATCAAGGGGATCACCGAGAGCACCTCGCACGCCGCGCTCACGCTTGTCCGCCGACGCCGAGCACTACCCCACCGCCGTGGCCGAGGCCGTCGACGTGCTGCGCGGCGCGGGGATCGGTGGCCCCTACGGCCTGGCCCTGTCGCCGGGGATCTACACCGAGATCGTCCACACCGCCGAGCACGGTGGGCATCTGCTCCTCGACCACCTCCGCCAGATCCTGGGCGGCCCCCTGGTGTGGGCGCCGGGCGTCGAATGCGGCATCGTCCTCAGCCTGCGGGGCGGGGACTTCGTCTTCGAGTCGGGCCAGGACATCTCCATCGGCTACACGTCGCACGACGCCAGACACGTGCCGCTCTACCTCGAAGAGAGCTTCAGCTTCCGCGTCCTCGAGCCCGACGCCGCCGTGGCGCTGCGCAGCAAGGCGAAGAAGGGCGAGCCAGCGTAGCGGCCAGGACGTCAGAGCCAATCAGAAGTAGATGGTGTGCTTGGCCCGCTCGACCACGGCGTCGAGGTCGTCGGTCCACGCCCCGGTCGACAGGTACTTCCAGCCCCCGTCGGCCGACACCACCACGATGACCCCGGCTCGATCGACGCGCGCACTTGGCCGCGCCGGCCATGGCCGCGCCCGACGAGATCCCGGCGAACACCCCACCTCGGCCAACCGCCGCGTCCACTCCACCGACTGGCGCGGGCCCACCATGGTCTTGCGGTCGAGCAACTCCGCGCCACCGAGCTCGGTGAAGATGGGCGGGATGTAGCCGTCGTCGAGATTGCGCAGGCCGTCCACCATCTCGCCCGGCGGGCGGCTCGACGGCCCACACCTCGATGGCGGGGTTCCGCTCCTTGAGGAACCGGCCCACACCCAGCAAGGTGCCCGAGGTGCCGAGCCCGGCCACGAAGTGGGTCACCTCGGGACAGTCCCGCCAGATCTCGGGCCCGGTCCCCTCGTAGTGCGCCTTGGGGTTGGCGGGGTTGGCGTACTGGTAGAGAAAGACCCACTCGGGGTGCTCGGCGGCGATGCGCTGGGCCATGCGCACCGCGCCGTTGGACCCCTCGGTCCCCGGCGACTCGATGACCTCGGCCCCCCACACCTCGAGCAGCTGGCGGCGCTCGACCGACACGTTGGACGGGCAGCACCACCTTGAGGTGGTATCCCTTCACCCGCGCCACGAGGGCGAGGCCGATGCCGGTGTTGCCCGAGGACGGCTCGAGGAGCGTCGTCCCCGGGCGAGAGCCGACCGTCTTTCTCGGCCTCCTCGACCATCGACAGCGCGATCCGGTCCTTCACCGACCCGCCCGGGTTCTGGCCCTCGAGCTTGATCGAGGATCCGCACGGCGGGGTTCGGGCTGAGCGCGCTGACGTCGACCAGGGGGGTGTTGCCGATGAGGTCGAGGACGCTCGTGACCTGAGCCATGTGATGGCGTCCGCGGCGTGCGCCGTGGGGGGACGGCGACCTCAGCCGCCGGCCACGGCGGGCAGGATCGACACGGTGACGCCGTCGGCCACCTTGGTGTCGAGCTGGTCGAGGTACCGGACGTCGTCGTCGTCGACGTAGACGTTCACGAACCGGTGCAGCGACCCGTCCTCGGTGAGCACCTGGCCCTTCATGCCGGGATAGCTCCGCACGAGATCGGCGAGCACCTCGCCGATGGTGGCGCCCTCGGCGATCACCGCCGACCTGCCCCCCGGCGTGCTGGCGCAGGACCGTGGGAAGCCTCACTTCGACGGCCACGATGCCCTCCCGGGTCCGAGGCCGCCTCGCCCCGAGGGACACCGCGACGGCCCGACGAATGTCGACGACTCCGGTCAGCATTCTACCGGGCACGGCGGGCTCACCGGGCTCGACCACCACCGGCTCCTCCTCGACCACCTCGCCGCGGATGCGGTACGACCGCACCATCGGATGGCTGTCGCGCAGCGACACGAGCACGTAGTGCCAGCCGGGATCGGAGCCTGGGCGATGTCGGTGGGCGACGGGTAGGCGTCGGTGTGGGTGTGGGAGTGGAAGACGCCGATGATCTCGATGCCGCGGGACTCGGCGTCACGGTCGGCCCGGAGGTGCTCGCGGGGTCGACGGTGTAGAGCTTGGCCGAGGCGGCGAGGTTGCGGGTCGGGTAGCACCGGCCACGTCGCCCGTGGCGGGGTCGCCCCCGAGCAGCCCGCACGCCTCGTCGGGGAGCCCGCCCAGGCAGTGGCCGACGATCTCGGCGTAGACGTGGGCGGGCAGGCGGAGCATGCCCATCGAGGGTACCGGGGGCCTTCGCCCCCGGCACGGACCCGGCAGGCGTGACGCCGGGTACCGTTCCGCGGGTGGCCGCAGCGAAAGGACCGGGACGTCGGGCGTCGCGCCGCGTCCCCGACGACGGCACCGACCGGATCAAGACGGTCGCCCGGAACCGTCGCGCCCGCCACGACTACGACATCCTCGAGACCTACGAATGTGGCCTCGCCCTGCAGGGAAGCGAGGTGAAGTCCCTGCGGGCCGGGCGGGTCACCCTGGCCGACGCCTACGCCGCGGGTCGAGGGAGGCGAAGCCTGGCTGCTCGGGGTGCACATCCCCCCCTACGAGCACGCCGCGGGTTTCGGCGCCCATGATCCCGAGCGCCGGCGCAAGCTCCTCCTGCACCGCGACGAGATCGACGAGCTCATGGGCCAGACCCAGCAGAAGGCCCTCACGCTCGTGCCCCTCTCGATCTACTTCAAAGACGGCCGGGCCAAGGTGGAGCTGGCCCTGGCCAAGGGCCGGCGCCTCTACGACAAGCGCCACGCCATCGCCACACGCGACGCCGAGCGTGACGCGGCGCGCGAGGCCCGCTTCGCGGCCGGGCAAGAGCGTGGGCCGGGGGGCCCGCAAGGAATACGACTGAATCCTACGTCCCCCGTCGGGCTCAGCGCCCTGCACCCGCCGGTAGGATGGGACCCGACACAGACACAGGGGGTGATCGGTTTCGACTTTGGTCGTCAATTCGGGAGAAGCGAGCCGTGGTCTCCGGAGCCACGTTAAAGAGCCGGAACAAAAAACAAATGCCGAGCCTCAGCTCGCGCTGGCTGCTTAATAAGTAGCCCGTCCGTCCGGTCTCAGCCCTGCAGGCCGGTAGCGGGCGTCATCTAGCGGGGCTTACCCGAGCGGTTCCACCGATTGGCCGCCGGGGACACCAAAAGTCGGTTGGGGACCCTCGAATTCGCCGGCGGCGGCGGGGGTCCCGAGACTCTAGCTGCCGGCTGCGCTCGGAGAAGGCCCGATGAGAAGCCGAAGGACGCGGGTTCGATTCCCGCCACCTCCACGGGTAACTACATTGGTGTAGTTCGGCGATCGCGAACACCTGTTTGCGCCGCTTGGCCTCATCTGCCAATGGCGAGGGCGAGGAGGGTATCGACCGCAGTTTCGATCGGGCGGGAACTCCGAAGTACCTGACCGAGTAGAAGCCCTCCTTCGAGCGCGGCGAGCAGAGTAGTGGCAAGGTCGTCCGGATCGATGTCGGACCGGAGTTTGCCGTCGGCATGAAGGGATCTGAGTCCATCGCCGATAGCGGCTGCCCACTCAGCGAACCCTGCCCCGATGAGCGCTCGGGCCTCGGGGTCACTCTCGGCGAGTTGGCTAACGAGCGAGCCAAGTTGGCATCCCCCCTTTGCTTTGGTGCGCTTCGCTGCCGTGATCACCATGTTCCGCCAGGCTTCGACGCCGTTCGCTCTGCTGAGCGCCTGCCGATTGCGATTGACGATGGCGTCGGCGTGGTAGTCGATGACCGCCTGCACGAGATCGTTCTTGCCGGGGAAGTAGTGGGACATCTGAGAGCCACTGACTTCCGCCGCCACCCTGACGTCTTCCAAGGTGGTGGCCGCAACCCCGCGCTCATGGATAAGGGCGGCGGCCTCCTCCACTATTCGTGCCCGGGTGCGTGCTCCCTTGGGGGTGAGCCTCGGCCGGTCACTCGTCTCGTTGACCATGCTCCGATGTTAGCTGAAATTCTGGGTTTGACAACCCAGTGTCGAAAGGTCAGAATGGGTTGCGCCACCCAATTTGCAGCGAGGGGATAGAGCAACGTATGACTGACCTCAACGGCCCAGGAAAGACGGTACTGATCACGGGCGCCAACGTCGGGATCGGCAAGGATGTGGCCCGGCAACTGGCGTTACGTCCTGAGATGGGCCGCATCTATCTGGCGTGCCGGAACAAGAATCGAGCGACAATGGCAAAGGCCGATCTCGAAGCCATGACCGGCCGACACATCTTCGACATCATTCTGATGGACGTCGCCGATCTTGGTTCGGTCCGCGCCGGCCTAGCGGCCATCGACGGAACCCTCGACGCCCTGGTCATGAACGCTGGTGTAATCGGCAGCAAGACCTTGATGGAATTGACCGCTGACGGGACTACCAAACTGTTCGCAACGAACGCTCTCGGTCACGCCGTTCTCCTCGAAGGGCTCCTGACCCAGAACCGACTTCGCGAGGTAGCGGTGTTCGCCGCGAGTGAAGCAGCCAGGGGAATACCGAAGTTGGGGTTCAAACGGCCCACCTTTGCTTCAACCTCTACCGACGAACTCACTACCGTCATCGACGGCAGCTACTTCGCTGACAGAAAATTTGATCGGAATCTCGCCTTCGGTCAGGTCAAGTACATCGGGGCCTTATGGATGGCCCACCTGGCGCGCCAATACCCCGACCTACGCTTTATCACTGTGAGCCCCGGCAACACCACGGGCACCGAAGCCGCCGGCGGCGCAGCGCTACCGCTGCGCTTTGCGGCCAAACACATCATGCCCCATCTCGGCATTTCCCACGACCTTGAAGTGGGCTCGAAGCGACTCGTCGACGGCGTCATCGATCCGACTCTGTTGAGTGGTGTGTTCTACGCCAGCGCGGCCAACAAATTGACGGGTCCCTTGGTCGACCAAGCGGATATCTTCCCCGATCTGGCCAACCCGTCCTTTCAGGACCACGCCAATGAGGCCATCCACCGCTTCATTTCATGACGACTCCTCGGCCGGGGAACATGTTCCACCTTGACCTTGGCGGGACTGCGATCACTGGCCGCTACATCGAAGTCGATCGCCCGCACCGCCTGGTCATGGAATGGGACCGTCACGGAACCGACAACGAGACGACGACACCTGCACTCATTGAGATCACCCTCATCCCGACGGGTGACAGCACAACTGTGAGGGTCCAGTTCTCCGGCCTGAGCGCGGAGGATGCCGCCTTCCATCACCAACTCTGGGCGCGTCACCTTGACCGGATTGCAGCTGTCTTCGGCGGCGCCGAACCTGGCGCACTTCCTGGCAACTGAGTCAGGGAATCGGCTTTTGCAAGCGGTGGAGAGAACAGTGACTAGAGGCCTTCACCGCTTGACGATCTCAGCCACTGACACCGTAGCGACGTTCGATCTAACCCCCGGCTACCGTTTTGGGCGAGGCCCATGCGGCCGATCAATCACACCATGGCGGGACAGAATCTCGCTTACCGTTCCACGATGGAGCTGGAAAGTGTTAGCCAGGTTCCTGACGGTGTCGCCAGCCAGATAGGCAGCCACAAGCCTGCCGCGATCCCCCTCGCTGAGGTGAACCTGCCGCTGCCTCGGGGTCGGTAGACGAGGGCCACTGTCGAGCCAAGATGACCCGTGACCTGCGAAGACTCTGTGAAGGCGTTCGAGATCCAGCCTTGTGTCAGGATCGGAAAGAGGGTTCAAGAAACGTTGAACCTGCTCCAAGGATGCTCAGGGGAGACCGTGAGCACCGTTGGAGGTGCACCGACATCCACGTACCGGTCGTAGGTCGACCGCGTCCAAATTTGCAGCGTCGCTCACGCGGATACCTGAGAGCTGTGGCCGCGTTCAGAGTTCGACCTTCTCAGGACGGGTTCGTCTCGGATGGCGTTGATGTGATGGACCGTTTCGCCCTCCACGAGATGCCTCCGGAGCAACCCTTCCGCCACCAGGATGTGTTCGAATACGTAAGGGCTCCTTCCCGCCCGCGGGTTGCCGGGGACTCGCACCATCACGGAGCCGGCCTTGTGTCGCCTTCTCTCCCCCTTCCAATTCCCGTTGGCATCGCCGACTTCGGTTCTACAGCCTGCACATGTCTCTGATTCTGTCTGCTTTGCCTTCCCACAAGCACACAGATCCTTGGCCCTGCAGGCAGGACACCGGAGATGCCTACTGGATGGCTGGAAGATCCTCTCGCATTCCTTGCACTGCCTCTCACGCATGACCGACGGTAGCTCGGGGGTGTATCGACGAGAACTTGGTGCTGTCGGTGCAAAGACTTGGGTCGAGGGCAACTTGACGGAGGCGAATACCGCTATCGGGCCTCTTGTTGCCAGTCAGATCCTTCAGTGCGAAGAAGAGGTCGCTGGGGTTCGAAAGCATTCTCGCTAGTACCACGCGTCCCAGAGGTAACCGCGCTCTTTCGAATCCCTGCGACGCAAAATCTTCGTGATGGCATACCGGGGAGGTGGACCGGACGCTGACTCGGTTACAAACCGGTGATCTTGCTCGCGACCTGAAGATCCGCGACCCCACCGGGATCCCCGAGTATGCGCTACCCGACGGTTGTGCCGGCCAGCAGGCAAGGTCCGACTGGGACCGGCACGTACAGGATGCCCGCCTACTTGGATGTCACCGCGGATATCCAGTCGGTCACTGTCTCACGGCGAACAACCTCCACGACCCAGGTACGCCCTTCAGCTCCTCCTCGCCGCGGTCGTTGAACTCGATGCCCGATCCCACGACCAGGTCCTTGACGGTACCCGATACGAGGACCTGACCCGGGTCGGCCAACGCGCCCGCGCGCGCCGCGATATGGACGGCGAGCCCTCCGAGATCGTCGCCGCGAGCCTCGCACTCCCCTGTGTGCAGGCCGAGCCGGACATCGACGCCGAGCGAGCGGGTGGCTTCGACGATGGCCTGGGCGCAGCGGATAGAGCGTGCCGGCCCGTCAAATGACGCCAGGAAACCGTCCCCGGTGGTCTTCACCTCCCGACCCCGGAAGCGTCGGAACTGCTCCCGCACGGCGCGATCGTGGGCATCAAGTAGCGATCGCCAGCGCCGGTCACCCAACTGGGCGGCTCGTTCAGTCGACCGGACGATGTCGGTGAACAGCACCGTGGCCAGGACTCGGTCGACATCGGCCGTGCCACGCTCGCCCGTGACGAACTCCTCGATCTCGTCGACGATACCAAGCAGCGGAGGAGAGAGGCCGACCTCAGCCCCAGGAAGCTCGACGAATCGGGCACCGACAATGTGCTCGGCCAAGTAGCGCCCCTGCTCGACGGGCACGAAGACACTCTCTGCCACGCTTAGGACGAGGGTTGGCACCTGCACCAGGTCGAGTGCCGGACGGACGTCGACGTTGCTCAAGAGGTAGCGAAACTGGGTCGCCGCTCGACGCGGGGTCGCCGCCGCCCGCATGACACGAGCTACGGCCTCCAGGAAGGCATCATCGTCGGCCATGGCTGGATTGACGGCAGTGACGAGCTGGCGGGTTCCCCACGCCTGCTCCACAATGCCAATCAATGTCTCGAGCGCCTCGGGTGCTACGCCGATGGGGTAGTCCTCGTCTCGGCAGAATCGGGCGCTGCTGTTGAGCAGGATCAAGGCTTGCACCCGCTCGGGGTGCATGGCGGCGTAGAGGACTGCCAGCGCCCCGGCGTCGAGGGCGCCGAAAAGAACCGCCCGCTCGGCGTCGACGGCGTCGAGGACAGCGCCGGCATCCTCGGCCCACGACTCCCAGGTGGGGAAGACGCCGGCGGAAATGGGGTCGGAGGCTCCCGTTCCTCGCCGATCGAAGAGGATGAGTCGGCTGAACGAGGCCAGGCGGCGATAGAACTCGGGGTACGTGGTGGCCTCGTCCCAGCCAAGGTCGATGGCGCTGCCGAAGCCGTAGCAGAACAGCAAGTCGAGAGGACCGTCACCGGTGGCCTGGTATGCGATGTCAGCGTCATCAACCGCGGCGTACCGGGTCTCGGGTCGATCCACGGGCTTCAGTTTGGCTCGCCGGGACCTCCGGTGGTGATTCCTGACCAACCGCCAGCTATCCCGGTCAGAGGCCTTGTGAGCCCAGGCGAGCCCCTCAGAACTGATCGAGGTCACCCGGCCGCTCGACCAGGGACGCATGAGCCACCGCTGGTCGGGCACGCTCGGGATCCCCGACTTCATCGGCCCCGGATGGCAGCCCTTGCTATTTCTCCAGACCAAGGAGGATGAGGAGGGCGGCGTCGGGGTTCGAAAGCATTCCCGTTAGCCCCAAGGATGCTCAGGGGAGACCGTGAGCACAGTTGGAGGTGCACCGACATCCACGTAACGGTCGTAGATCGACCGCGCCCACGTTACGGCGTCGCTCACTCGGATGCCTGAGGGCTGTGGACGCGTCCACAGCTCGAGGATCTCCGGTAGGCCCTCCACGAGATGCGTCCGGAGCAGTCCTTCCGCCACCAGGATGTGTTCGAATACGTAAGGGCTCTTTCCGGCCCGCGGGCGCCCGGGGACTCGCACCATCACGGAGCCGGCCTTGTGTCGCGTTCGCCCCCCTTCCAATTCCCATTGGCATCGCCGACTTCGGTTCTACAGCCTCCACACGCGCTGCGAACGGCACGTTCCGCCCAACCACGGCGATACATCATGCGCCCGGGATCACTAGATATACCCCCCCCCAGTATGCGCTACCTGGCCGGACTCTCACCGTTGCACTGGACCCGACGGAGAACTACACATTCCGGTCACCCCCACCGGGTCAAGGAAAGGCCGGGGGAGTCCAGGAGGCTCACATGAAAGCTGAGGATCTGAAGGAAGTCCAGGCTCCCTTGAAGGCTCGGTATCGAGAGGACCCGGTGACCGCCATGATCACCTTGCAGGCTGAGGGCCGTCTCGGGAGCGAAGCAGTGACCTGCTCCGTGGCGACCGGTCGAGCAATGGTTGAGGCCGGCCTTCACCCGGCGACTGGGGGCGATGGCAGCTTCGCCTGCTCTGGAGACATGTTGCTTCAGGCGTTGGTGGCGTGTGCTGGTGTGACACTTCGGTCCGTCGCCACGAACCGGGGTCTTGAAGTCGAGGGCATCGTCCGGGCGGAAGGCGATCTTGATTTCCGTGGAACGCTGGGGGTCGATCGAAATGCCGCCGTCGGGTTTACCTCGATCCGGTTGTCGTTCGACCTCAAGAGTTCTGCCTCGGAGGATGAGCTCAATGCCCTCATCGAAACGACGGAACGGTACTGCGTCGTTCTCCAGACCCTGACTCGATCGCCCGAGCTACAGGTCAGCTCCACGACACCGTAGCGGTCTGCGCGACGGTGGCTCCGGTGGCGTGGAACAGGCAACAGGCATATTCCCGATTATCCGCGGAATCGATCCATCCGGCCTTGCAAGTTGCGCGGATGGCCCCGAAATGAGCCGAGGGACTACTGTGATTCGAGGAGAATCCGCAGGTGGTCGAGATCCTTGCGGTTGGCTCGCTTCATCGCCATAGCCATGATGGGTGCAGACAGCTTGGAGAATCCCGACGGCTCTCCTCGGTTTCGCAGCGTCATTCGGGTCGATCCCTCGACGGCGGACCAGGCGTAGGTGGTCTCCATGGGGAATGGCCCCTCAGCGGTACGCATGACGAGGCGCTTAGCGGGGACAAGATCGACTATTTCGTACGTGTAGTTGAGTTCCCGCCCAAGAAATGAGCGACGAATGCCACCTTTGATCCCACCCTCAGAGGGGGGTCGGTCTTCCACTCGATGGACTTGATGTTCTCGTACCAGGAAGGTGCCTTGGACGGGTCACCGGCATACAAAGCCACGACCTCGACTGGTCGTTCAATCATGATCTCGGTTGTCACGTCGACCGCCATCGCCGCCCTCCCGCTGCCCTCAGCCTCTTCGGGAATGGTACCTAGCGTTTCGGGGGACCGAGTTGACCCAGACTCGGGCGGGGTGCTCCGTCTGCCAAGGCCGAGTTAGTCCCAAGGTCACGGACGCATCTCCGATCTGACCTATCCGCTATCGTGTCACGGACGCGTACTGCGCGGGTCGCCAATCGGCCCGGTTCCCAACTCCGGTGCAACTTGTCGGACGCAGCCGAGGACACGGGGAGCGCACAGCAACCGCCCACCTGCCCTGGCACTCGTGTGCGCTCCTCGTCCACCACCAACATCTCCTTTACCCCACGGCAGGGCTCGATGAAGTGAGCACGACCTTGCCAGGTATGCCACCCGCGATTTTTTCCGCCCAAAGACGAGGTCCATCGTGCAGAGTACCGACGTTGCCCACAACTGGACGGAGGGATTCGGTGTCGATTCGTCGAGCCAGCTCTGTCAGTTGTTTACGGTTCGGTTCGACGACGAAGAGCAGGCTGTTCACGTCGGCTCGCTCGGCATTGGGTGCCTCGACAATAGAGACAATCGAGCCGCCGGGTCGAAGCATTGGCCATGAGCGGTGGACGACATCTCCGCCGATTAGGTCGAACACGACGTCCACGCCTTTCACTTCGTCCAACGCGTCGTGAGCAAGGTCGAGAAACTGCTCTGCCCCCAGGTGCAGCACCAGGTCGCGCGCTTCGGCCCTGCCAGTCCCGATCACTCGGGCACCCGCGCTGACTGCGAGCTGCACGGCCAATGCCCCCACGCCCCCGCCCGCACCGTGGATAACCACCTTCTGTCCAGCTTTGAGGTCGGCGTGAACAAAAAGTGCCTGCCACGCCGTGAGCGCGGCCATAGGGAACGCTGCTGCGTCAACGTGGGATAAGGAATCGGGCTTGGTGGCGAGGTTCCTGGCCTCCACTGCCACGAACTCAGCAAGGGAACCGTCTCGGTACCAGTCGGTCAGGCCAAACACTTCGTCACCGACGCCAAATCCCGTGGTGCCATATCCGAGGCCGACTACGGTCCCTGAAACTTCGTGACCGGGTATCACCGGCCGACGGTCCCTGCCGGAGCGGTCCACCCACGTCGACGGCCACTGCAACTCGGTCGGAGTAAAGCTCGCCGCGCCAACCTGAATCAAGACGTCGCCGATCCGAGGTTCCGGCCGTGAGCGTTCTTCAACACTCATGCGGTCAGGAGCTTGGTCTTCCTCCCGGGCGAGGAGCGCAGCCATTTGGGAAGGGAGCGTCGTCGTCATGTCTTCACTCCTTGGGAGATCGGATAGAGCCGAGCGAAGCGGGCTGGTGACGGTGAATTTCGAGAGGGACAGCCAGGCTGCGGTGAGGTCGAATCATTCGCCGAGCGGTTGTTCGCGCGCGGATGTTGGCTAACCCGGACCAGCATTTGCTCAACTGCCTCGACAACCTCTGGGGGGTATTCAAACATCATGTCAAAGACAAGGTGCTCGGGGTCAACCACCGAGAGTCCCTTGTCGATGAGTCGATAGGCCACATCTGGAGGGAGCGAGGGGTAGCCTTGATGTCCGCTTGCCCCCAACGCCATTAGAGCGTCAACAATCGGCTCAGCAGTACCCCGTGTGAGGCTCTGCCATCCATTCTCCTGAAGCTGGCCCTGGAGTGCCCCGATCAGCGCTTCCCGAGCGTCCTCATTGCTAGCGAGGTCCGGTATCCCGACGTGGTCGCACGACCAGTGCCCACTGCTGTTGACGATCCGAAGCTGACTCCGCGGTCATAGGTGAGATCACCTCCTAGCTGCACGCTTCCGTTGACAATCCACCGGGCGCGGCATTTCGCCCGCGCCATGATCCCACAGCGATCTCGCGATCGCCCGGGAGCAGGATGCTCAAGCCGGTTCGCGCGGCTCCGTTCCTAAGGGAGCGCATCACCCGTTTCGGACTCAGGGGGAAGGCCTCGGCCTGCTCGCCCGTTATGGTTCGAGCGCCCGGCTGAAGTGCTCGCCTGCCACCCCCGAAACGCAAACGGTCGGACCCGGTCACAATGTCGGGCGACTCGATTTGCCGGGAGGCCCCTGGGACCGGGCGTCGACGACATAGGCCCACATGCCCCTGCGCCGCTTGGCCCGAGTCGCTGGGACGTGTGGGTAGGTCACAGGCTCATTAGGAGTCGATCCGAAGTCAGGGACGAAAGCCTCTACTGCCCGTCAAGGTCCGGGTTGATGCTGCCAGAGGGGGCCCGGACTGGTTTTGGCAAAGGAGGGTGGCAATGTGGAACCACAGGTGGCTCGGAAGGGATTTCGCCCGGCATTGGCAGCCCCGAGGTGGCGCCGTCGGAACTGGACACACCCGACCCCGCGTACTTATCCAAGAGCCGGACGTAGTCGAGGCCTACGCGTCCTGGCGCCATCTTGAAGAAAACGGGTACGAGGTCGCGTGGTGCCCCGGTCCTGCAGGCTCACGAGGTCGGCTTTGTCCGCTCGTTACCTCCGGGCAGTGTGATCTGGTTTTGAATGCCGACGTGGTGGTTACTTCGCTCGCTCTTGACAGCAAGTGCTCGTGGGACGTTGTCGCCGCACACCGGTACCTGCACCCCGAGACCCCGTTCATCATCGAAGCTCCAGCCGAGGTGCTAACACTGTTTGCACCCCTGTTTGAAGGTGAGTGGGGGGCCACGCGGATGCCCGTGACGAATCGAGCGCTTCTCGATGCGGTGGAGTTCGCCCTGGGCCCGTTGCCGGGAGAGGGGTCAGAGGACGCTCCGGCAGCAAGGTACGTGGCCCCCATCGTCGCCGAACGCTGCCTCTGAGCAAGATCGGCCCGAGTTATAGCGTCGGATGCCAGATCAACCATCACGGTGTCTCCGAACCTAGGCAGGTCCGCCCCCACCCCCCACCTGCGGGCTACAGGGTAGGCCAGCGTCGCGTTGGTCATTTCGGACCGTAGTAGCGACCTGTCCAAGCAAACACGGGCGCCGAGAGACCGTCTGGCAGAGTTTGAACGTCGATGGTACGCCGGTAGCGATGCTGCTGACCATCGGTCATGACAACACAGAGTTCGTCCGTATCACCATCGATTGCGTGCTCCCGTCCGTCCATCGGACCGCCATTGAGTACCGCAATTCCCCCGGTACCACCGGGATACATCGACATGGAAGAAGGTTCACAGAAGCTAGCGACTGTCGCAATGGGCAGCGAACCTCAACCCGGGGATCAGCCCCGCCAACCTTAGGTCTGTATCACCTGACTCGGGCGCCGATCGGAGCCGCCATGGCTCACACCTATCCACCAGCGCACTCGCCCACTGGCGGCTCAGGAGGAGATGTTGCGTTTACAGACCAGGTCGGATCGCCCCGAAATTTTCCTCGGTGAGTATTGGACGAAAGCCTTGGCTTCCGTACCCTGTTGAAGACGGCGGCAGCACATCTGGTGGGAACAGCATGCCACCGTCATCACTGACAGGTCGACCCGGCCCCCGTCGGGATCCGGCGCCGGACAGGTCGAGCGGGTGCCCGACCGGTTTAGACCGCACAGAATATGCGCCAGCGCCGTGAGTTCGGCATGCCTGCGTATCGACGGCATCCCAAGCGGGGCGTCGTTTGTGTAGCTCCCAAGAGGTGACGTCACAAGAAGGCTTAGTCCAGACAGACTGCTTGGTTCCTACCGAGGGTCGTCTCGATCCAGGTACCAGTGCCGTACGACGGTGGGAAACCATTCATCGTCGTTACCGGGATACCGAGTGATCGAGAAACGGCTGATCGTGCGCTGGCCACCCTCATGGTCGCCGTAGAGCAAGTCGACGATCAGGGGGTGTGCCCGCCCATTGCCGCTTCCACGCAAGCCCGGTCCGGGTCGTCGAGGGTTCTGATGGCCGCCTGCCAGAAGCTGACTTCGCCGGGGGGCGAATACAGGTCGCGGGTCTGCGGACGGAAGGAGGTTGGATCGGGACGAACTTGTACCGCGCTTTGCATCTCATCGAGAGAGGCGTTCGGATTGAGGATTTCCGAAACGTCAATCCTCCAACCGTGCAGGACTGCGATACCAGCCCCTACGTTTTGAAGGGACATGGCCATGTAGATGACGCCGCCTTCTTCCTCGAGAACGGCGCGGCCATTCGACAAAGGGGCCCAGTGGTCGTCTCCCCACCGGATCTTTGGACCGTCTCGTGAGGACGGGAGGCGAAAGTACGGGACGCAGTCCAACCTGGAGCGCCTGCTCGGCATTGCGTCCCGCACGATTGGCAGATCGAACCGAGGCGAAGGTTGCCACCGCCAGGACCAACGTTCCCCCTGCCGTCGCCGCCGAAGCCCAGTCGGTCACGCCACCAGGTTACGGGTATCGCCGGGGTCAAGTAGCCCTTGCCGTTGAGCCCGACGAGTAAGCACCAGCAGGCGTATCGGTTGGCCGCTCCGTCCGCATCATGCTCGCCATCACCTTTACAAAGGCGCCCATGACGAGGCCCAACATCATGAGCGTCAGTGCCCCGACCATGCTGAACCCCACCCCAGCGGCGAGGTCGATCGCCAACTCCCCGCCCGAGAAGATGTGCCAGAGAATGCCGCCAAGGAGACCGGCTGTTAGCAGCACTAGGTGTGCGATGCCGGGTAAGCGCAGCGCCTGTTGAGCGTTGGCTTCCTCGCCGGGTGTTCTGGTTGGCCTGTCCCGTAAGGGCCGCAAAATCCCTCCGATGGCCATTCCCATCTGGAAGACCGAGTTGACAACCGATTTGGGTTCGGGCCTAGGGGGATTCACCCTTGCGTGAAGCTGCTCGATGTCCTCGGTCGAGAGCATCTCGGCGTTCCGCTGACGGCCCGGGTTAGCTTCCTCCCGCGCCACTGGACATCATTCTGTACCCCATGAGCACCCATGACCATTCGGGATTGCACCGGTACAGGCGCGCAACGTAGGTCGGGATCAGCGTGCAGGCGGCGCCGGGTCCGAGCCGGCATGGCGCACGGTTCCCGAGTACCCGTTTCTCCACTGGCGCTAACCGGCTACGGGTAGGTAAAGGTTGTCGACGTCAGCATCTGCTGCACCAGCGAGGCTGCTTGGGTTAGGTCGGGTCCACGCAGACAGGCCGTCATGGCGTAGTAGTTGTCACGGAACGGTACGAGCCGCCTCGACTGCGATTGTCTCGTCGGCACCGATCGAGCCGCAGTCCCCGGCTGGCTGACCTGTTCACGAGCAGGCAGGCCACCGACGGTCAGCGACGTGCCGGGTGCTGTTGGAGGCTCCATCCTGGTCCGCCGTTTGAACTCCAGCGAACCAACACCCCGTCGGCAGCGAGCTTGGTCAGCGGCCAGCCGCAGGCGGTTGAGGACCCTGTGGTCGTGCAGGGATCGTGCATCGCTTCGTTGCTCAGGTCGATGAGCGAGGTCGAGAACGTCGACACCTCGTCGTTGTGGGTCGGCGTCCAGCAAGCCGGGTAGTCGAAACGCAGACCGTTGCCGTCGTAGATCGCCCGACTGGAAGGCGAATCGCAGGTGAGCGTAGGGTTCGCCGACGCGGTGGTCACGGTCGTGGTTGTGTACGACGTTGTGGGTTGCAAGGTGGTGGATGGCGAGGTGGTGGCAATGCCAGCGGTTGAACTTGGAGCACCACAGGCTGCCAGAAGTAGCGTGGCCAACAACCCGCCAAGTACCACTCCGATGACCCTGGGCACGCCACCAGTCAACTACTTGGCCAGGCGATGTGCCGATGTGAGGATCGCCGTGGCATCACCGTGTTGACGGCGCAGCCTACGGCCCTGATGGTGTCCGGGATCATCCTGGTTCCGGTGCCGGACGGCCCCGGAATGGCGCACGGGAGTCCCGAATCTGCGCTCCGCACTCGACGTTGTCGAGGCTCGCGTAGAACCAGTTATTGATGAGCGGAATGGCGTCCGTGGTGCCAGCTGTAAACGACAGCAAGGACTGCTAGCCACAAAACCTCAGCGACAGCGCCGACAACCACACCAGTACGCCAGGTCCAGATTCAAATGGGAAGCCCCATGTCAAGGCCAGAGGCCAAGAGATCAGGGCTACGAAACCGATGTCCTTGGCGATGGTTGTCTTCCAGGACTCAGTTTCACTTGCCGCCGATCGTAGAAGGCCCACCGGGGTTCATTGTACGCTCACCCGGTCGGACCTGCCTGGTGCAAGGCGCCGGTCGGAACCGGAATGGCGCACGGGAGCCCGCACCGAATATGTGCCGCTTCAGAGCGTCCGGCTGCGAAGGGCACCACGCCACATTGTCGGGCGTCGGAGAACAGAAACGATGACTGGCAACGGATCGGAGTAAGACTGGCGTTCCAAGAGTTTGCCATCGCTAATTACGAACCGATCGCGTACCGTGAACCGAATGGCTCTCTTTCGTACGTTGTTGGTGCACTCCGATTCGATGAACACGGTATCCCCATGAACCGCAAAGCGCCGAGTTTCGGCGCGGGAGATCGGGAAAGAGCGAGAACAGTTTGCGAAACATGTGTTCCACCTCAGCTGGCCCGTGAGCGTCAGGAAACATCGGCTGAACGAACGTGGCGTTGTCGTGGATGAGGGGCCGGAAGTAGTCGAGGAACGGTCCGGGTTTGTCCAGAGCCCAACCTTCGGCGAACACGACGGGGAAGTCCTCGGGGGTCATGGGGTTTCCTCCTGGAGTCGGGGTTCGGCGAACATCGTCCTCAGTGCGCCATGATTACGAGGGCACGACTGGGGCCGGGAAAGCGCGGGTCATGTGAGCATCGGAGGGATGGGTGAGGCTAGCTCCCTGGCCCTCGGTGACAAGGCGCTCATAACCCGCCTCCCAATCAGGTAGCTCCGAACCTGCCTGGTCCCAGTCGACGAAGGTCGCCTCATCGCACCACTCTGCGATGTGACCCATCGTCCCCAGGTGGGGCTCCGCCCCTACGAAGGCGTTCATCGAATCACGCCCTCGCCAGGCCGTGCGTGTCCAATACGTGTCATTGGCGTCGGCGAGAACATCGGCGGCGAGATTGCCCTCCGAGATGCTCGCCTGCTCGACGACCACAAGTGCGCTCGCGAAGAACTCTTCCGAGAATGCTGAGTCCTTCAGTCGGAGCCGAGTAACGACGATGACCGGCATCATTCACCTCTTAGAGCAGCCCGTCCGGCGTGTCGGCCACTGTCTTGACAGGCTCGGCGAGCTGCTTGGCAGTGGCTGCAAGCTACTCACCCGTATTCGTGTCGGGACCAAAGCCAATCGATCCAATGACGTTGTAGACGTTGCGCGTCACCGAGTGCCCGATTTCCTCTCCGATTCGATCGGCGAAGGCGTCGGCGGTGGACTCGCTGTCGTTCAATCCGTCTTCGCTCTCCCACAACGTCAGGGCGATGATGTGGTTACCACCCGTCTTCTCCAAGACAAGCGCCCCACGAAAGCTCGGGAGTGAGGAGTATGCCGCCGGGAGTTCGGAGCGCAATGACTCGACAAGGTCCGGCATCTTTGCGCTCTCGGAGTAAAAGGTGAGAACCCTGGCAAGCACCGTCACAAGGCTAGCGCTACTGGCAGAGGCGATCCATGGCGTCCTGCGCTTCTGTCCCGCTCCGGGTTCCCCACCTACGGTGGGGGGAAACGGGGGACATTGCCCGAACGTGTCCCCAGCGTTCCCGGGGAACATCACGAGCAACTGAGCTGCGAGATCGAGGGCGTTCCGCGACGTTCCCGGGAAATCACGGACCCATTTCGCCGGGGTGCTCCGCGAAGGAGTATGCCGTTGACCCCCACCGGCGTGACTCTGGCTTGCTTTGATATGTGGCAGTCCCGAGAGGCACCTTCGGAGTCGATCAGAAAGGACGTGAAGAAACCAGCGATAGCTAAATCTCGCGGCGAAATACCAGCGGTGTGAGCGTTCTTGGGTTCTTTGCAATGCCCACGCCTTGATCGCCGAAGGCTTGGAGCAGGGAGTCCAACTGCCGACTGAAGAGCAGTAGATTCCAACCCGAAGCTCCCATGTCCAACACCATTCCAGACGGGTAGCTTGCGTTGATCCCGGCCATCCGTATCCACCACGGACTTTTGAAGACCCGTGCAGAGCGAATCTCCGTCAACCTCCAAGTCCATAACGTTGGGAAGGCGGCACTGCCTTCTTTGGGCATGCCGTGACGATTGGTCTTCTGTATCCGAAAGTCGGTTGGTCTCAAGGTGAGGGTTGCGTACCTGCCGACGCTTCCGTAGAGATTGAAGTCAACTGCAAAGTGGCCGATCCCAACGAAGCGCATCACCAAGACGTCAAAGTCCTGGCTCGGCGTTTCTTCCGTCTCTGGAGTCATAACGCCACTCTCGCATCGGAGGGCCCGATCTCGGGCGGGGCGCAACCATCGGACCGCCCCGGGCCCCTTAGGTGCTCGGCGGCGTCGCCGTGCAGCCGACGCAGGGCCCTTTTCCGCTGAAGTACGCCGGGATGGTGGGGGAGTCCGTCGCGGGGTTGGTCGCCAGCAGGACCGGTGCCCGGGGCCTCTGGTTGAAATCGAAGTCCTGCAGCATGTTGCCGAGGACCTTCTCGTCCTCGCGGACGTCGGCCCTGGGTTCGGGCGTCCGTCGGTCTTGGGGTTGAGCCGGGAGCCGCCCAGGAAGTCGTCCTCGATGAACTTGAGGTAGGCGTCGCTGCTGAGCGTCTGGGAGTCGATGTAGCCCCGCTTGGCATAGGGCGAGATGACGAGTGCCGGGACCCGCAGGCCGTAGCCGTTCTGGTCCACCGCCGGCGGGCACCGCGCTGTCGTAGAAGCCCCCCCAGTCGTCCCACTGCAAGAAGATGGCCGTCGAGTCCCAGTCGGGGCTCTTCATGGCGGCGTTGATCAGCGCGGTGACGTAGGCCTGCCCCTGGTGGACGCTCGCCGGAGGGTGCTCGCTGTCGGCCTGGGAGGGTGCGATCCACATGACCGAGGGCAGCGTTCCCTTCCTGGCGGCGGTGAAGTAGTTGTCGAGCGGCTGGATGTTGCGGAGCTGGTGGTCCTTCTGGACGTCCTCGAAGAGGGGGAGCGGGTTCCAGATCCCGGGGGTCTGATAGCTCTGGGCGACCGGGGCGCACGCGACCGCTCCGTCGTTCTCGCAGTCGGGCTGGTCCCCGGTCTGGACGTAGTAGGCCCAGGGGACGTGCTTGTTGTAGAGCAGCCAGGTGATGTCGGTCCAGGCGTTGGTGACCGTCGGCCGTCCCGGTCGCCATGGCCTGGTCCACGTACTCCTGCATCTGCAGCGGCGTGTAGGGACCCTTGATCTGGTTGCTGCAGCTCGACGGCGCCGGGCTCGAGCACTTGGCCGACCAGCCCGAGACGAGGTAGAGGTGGTCGGGGAGCGACCACGACTTCACCGGCTCGAACATGTGGTCGTCGAGCACGAAGTCCTTGGCGTAGGTCCAGTAGTTCGGGATCTCGGCCGCCGTGTGGTACCCCATGACGTCGGGTGCCGCCGAGTTCGAGCAGGCCGGGTCGTTGACGTTCGCCCCGCACCCCTTCTTCACCCCCGAGGCGGCGTAGACGAAGCCGTCCATCTTGCCGCCGTCGACGTCGATCCGGGCGGCCGCGCACGTTGTGCGGACCGCCGCCGTTCACATCGGCGGTGTCGTGGTAGGGCGCCTGGCAGCCTCCGGTCGGCACCGGCACGCAGACGGTCGGCACGCCGTTCTCGCATCGGGATGCCCGTCGGCGCCCGGATAGGTGCCGAAGTAGCTGTCGAAGGAGCGGTTCTCCTGCTCGATGACGATGATGTGCTTGATCTTGTGGATCCCCGCCGGCACCACGTAGTGCCCCGTCGGACCGCCGGTCACCCGCTCGGAGGAGGCGACCGGTTCCGAGGGCGAGCCGCTACAGGCGCTGAGTGCCAGCGCCATGACAGCGACGCCGCTCGAGACGACGGCGGCCGTGGCGCCTCGTCGTGCTGATCTTCGGTGAATCGTGCATCCCCTCCCGCCGCATACTCGAAGTATCGGGCGCCATGGACACACTGTCAACTAAGTTCACAGTTTGCTAACATGTCTCTCGTGGCACCCGACGCCGACGCATCGAACGGTCCGTCGGCATCACCCGGCCTGGGAGGGGCACTCCGGCGGGCCTGGCTCGGCTATCAGCTTCGCCTCGACCATGCCATGGCCGAAGCGGGGTTCGGCGAGCGCAGGTTTCCCGACGGTCGTGTGTTGCGCGTGTGCTCGGGTGAGGCGGGATCAACCATCTCCGCCATCGGACGCGAACTCGGCATCACTCGGCAGGGTGCTAGCAAGGTCGTTGCAAGTCTTCTTGATGGCGGCTACGTCGCGGTGGCCGATTCGACGACCAGCAAGAGGGAGAGGTCGGTAACCTTGACCCCCCGAGGGATCGATTATCTGGCGCGCCAGCGCGCCGCAGCCCGGGCGATCGAGAACGCGTCTGCGTGTTGAACTCGGGGAGGCGGCGTTCTCGGCACTGAGGGTGTTGCTCGATACGTTGGACGCGGGGGAAGGTTCCGTCTGAGAGCGTATCTGCGGCGCTCGTCCAGCATTTAGCCCGAGCTCAAACGACCTATGACCGTCGATGGTCCCATCGATGCGCTGAATCCGTCCGCCGTGCTCGGCCCCCGACGGGCCGAGTCGGGACTGGTTCGAGGCCGCCTAAACCGCTGGCCTCACGACCGTTAAACCCGTGGACTGGTTGTTCGAGTTCACCCGTCTTGGGGCGGCCGATTTGAGCACGTGTCGGTTCGGCACCATCGACGCCTGCCGGTGGAGGGACCGCCTTGATCATCTGCAGAGCCGGGTTCTCAGGTCCCCACAGGTCTGGGAACTCCTCTAGTGCCCGGAAGCCGCAAGCGAGGTAGAAGGCACGTGTCTTGTCGTACCCGTCGTCGGCCTTGCTCGAGGAAGAGTCTTGACCTGAAGAAACTCCACGTCGTCGGCAGCCAATATGGATTCGGCGTGCCTGAGCAGCGCCCGCCCGATGCCCTGGCGATGCACCTCCGGCAGCACGGCCATCACATAGATCTCGGCGGCGTAGTGGCTATGTCTCACGAGCGTGAGAAGCCCCACATCGGCATCTCCGAGTGAACCAATGACAGTTGGAGACCGATTGGCGGTGGCGACGTAATCCTCAACTGAAGCTGGGATGCCGAACCACTTCGGGAGGGCAACCAGAATCCGGCGGCAGGTCTCCCCGGCTCCTACCGGTTGAACTCTTGTCCGAATCGCTCTGTGGGAAGCCACCAATACAGCATGCCCCTTGAGCCTCACGCCGAAAACCAGTCGCCGACGTTCGGACCGAATGCCGATCTTCTCCAGACCCCTAATCAGCCGGGTCACGTGTACACCGCTCCTGGCCGGGACAGCTGACCGCTTGCCGCTCGCGAGCGGTTCACCCTCCCATCAATGCCGACCCCTGGTCGGCGTTGATGGAGGACCGGCGTCGGGATCACCGATTACCGGCATATGCTGGAGATATTGCCTCAATCACCGGCGCATCCCCGAATCAGGATTCCCGCGCCTCGGTCGGCTCCGGACCCGACCCCAATCGGGACCGGCACGTTTATGGTTCCGTTCACGACCAGCGATTTCAGATCCGCTCGTCGTGCGTTCGGCCGCGAGCATCCCCGATCGGCAACGGGGTACAGCCTCCTCATAGGACGATGATCGTGTCGAGAATGATCGCTTCCTGGGAAGACGCTTGGCCTGTTGACTGACGAGAGGAGTCGCGACACATGTTGAAGCAGCAGAACTATTGGGTCTACAGCATCGGCTGTTTCCTGGCGCGGGGATCTCCTTGCACTCGCCGCTGTGAAGGCGAAGAACGGAAGGCTCCACAACATTCTGCTCGTGTTCGTGGGCTGCCCTCTCCTGGGTGTTGGCGACGATTGCCAGGTTCGTCTATCCGCCACCCAAGCGGTGGCTACGCCGAAGCAAATCGCCGGGCTGAAGAGTCCGACTCCCCTAGCCAAGAAAGACCGACGAAATCGACAACGTTCACGTTGTCGCACAATGAGACGTCATCCGGGTTTGAACGTCCTCAACACCGAAGCCGCCGCCGCGCTGTTGCTGGGGGCGAAGATGGTTCTCAGTCCTCCGACTGCCCGAGGCCGGCTGGAGGCGGGTTCAAAGCATTTGCGCCCGCTCCACGAACAAACGGACGAGTGGGTGTTCATCGAATTGAAGCTCGGAGTGTTCAGGATCCGATTGTTGGGGGTAGCGACGGAGTCTTTTGGCTCCCGCCACCCTTGAAACACGGAAACCGTCCACTTTCGGACCGGCGATTTGGCGTGGAGCAGACGATCGCCAGTTCCGGCGCGCGAACACAGCCATGCCGCAGTCACGACGAGCCCATGATATTGCGTCGAGGAACTCCCACACGTGACACGCCAGCACGTGTTGACACGAACTCGCGACACCTTGAAACGCTCCCAGGAGCTGTTCTCCGCTCCATGTGGGCCGCGATCGATGGGTAGCTACAAGAGCGACGCCGGGTCCACGCCAACACCACCACTGGCACTCAACTCGCGTAGGCAGCCAGGGCGAATCGCAGTACATCGACAGCTTCAGTACCGGCTCCACAGCAACGGTCCATCGCCGGTGTGGAGCCAGCGGAGCCAGTGGCGGCCGGAACGCGGAAGCTGCGGCCCAGTCGTCATCGAGGGCATGGAGGAGCGCATCTCCCCATCGGCGTACACCTCGAGGCTCGGTTGTTGGATGCCTCGACCCGTGCACCGGTTCGAACGAGCGTAGCCGCGCCGCCCGTCGACTTCCCAACCTGCGCCTTGTTGGTGTAGTAGTCGACCGTAGGTACATGTCGATCGCCAGTACGATGTCCCAAACCCCGCGCACCCCGTTGTCGTGCTCCCACACAATGGTGCTGGAGCATCGTCTCCACGCCACGCACAATCTCAGTGGCCCCCACCCATGCCCGCACCTCACGATGGAGCCGAAGAGCCAGATGGCCGTCGCCAGCTTGTGCCACCCGTCGTCAAATACGAGGATGCCGCGGCCCAACGCATCTGCTGAAATTGCCACTCGTAACTGCTCGTGGGACGTCCCGACCCCCGGCCCGCTACCCACCGTCTTCATGTGGTACCCGGTAACCTCGCCCAGCTCGCCAGAGGCCACGATTTCCTTCAGCCTGACCAGCGGCTCGTAGAAGATGTAGTTCTCCATGACCCTCAACAGTCGGTCATTGGCACTGGCGGCGGCCAGCATTCCCCTGCATCAGCTAGGTTGTTGCACATTGGCTTTGCAAGTTGACGTGCCACCCATGGTGCAGAAGCTCGATCACGCCTTCTGTGTGCAGCGGAATGGGTAACAACGGCTCGACTGCGTCAACCTCGACATCACTTGTGGCCAGCTCGCCCACCAGGCGCGTTTACACCGCGCCAGTCCGCGCTGGCGGTGCGTTCGACGCTCCTCGCTGGGGTCGACCAGGGCCACCACCTCGACGTCGGGATTGCCGACATAGGCGCGGATATTTAGGTCGTAGATGCGGCCCAGGCCCACGAAAGCGGCTCGAACGGGCCGGTCGTACGGCGTGAAGCTCACCCTAACCCCACCTCATGCTTTGTTCGACGGCATTGCCAGTTGCATCTCTGATCCAGCTCTGCACCGTATCCGCGTCCAGGACGGCCCGGGCGCCACGCTGGGAGGAGCTGGCAGGACGTGAGCTGACCCGGTCGGCTAGCCGGTCAGCCTTGCTCGGTTCCTTCTCCTGCGTCTGCTTCTACGTCCAACGCTTTCGCGATGGCACAGCCCGAACGATGGCCACCACCGAAAGGGGGCGCCGCTCCTGCACATTCGGGGCAACACCGTTGGAACCTGCTGGCGTCAGTCCGCCCCACTGGTGTTTCTCAAGGAGACGACGAAGCTCTGCGCTCTCGCTTCGGATTCGATCTTCTGTCTTGTTCATTTCACGCCTCCGTCAACTTGGGGCGAACTACGGGAACAAGCCTACGTGTCCTTTCACAACAGACAAGACCACTCTGCCGTGACGGGAAGGCCGGGCGATCAGATCCAGGACTCCAACGCGCTGCCCGGACGGCGTGTTTCTCACGGCCCCGATGATGCCACCTCAGCGGCACTGGGGACCCTTTGATCCTCTTTCGGGATCACCGTGTACCGGTCGCCTTACCGCCCTCGCCGGTGGGACCAACGCAGCGGTCGGGCTGGCACCCTCGGGCTAGCCGCCTCAAATCGAGCCATCCTCTCCAGCACGACGATCCAACGGCTGGCACTATGACACTCATTTACCGGGTGAACGACCAGCGCTCAACGCCCCGGAGGGCTGCTTGATGAACTGGCCGGCGCCGGTCGGGAGAATCTCGATATCGCCCATGTCGAGCGATATGACGGGAAGATGGACAGCCGCGCAGACGTCGAGGTCGAACTCTTGCGCTCGTTTGGGCTCGGCGAGTCGTCGGTCGTCATCGAACTCTGGTGCGGTACCGGCCAGTTCGTATTGACCGTCACCCCAGTCTGCCGATCTCGTTGCCTTGAGAAAGGAAGAAGCCGACTCCCCTGATTGGGAAACCGATCCTCGGGCTTTGAGCACCCTCAGGAGATGTCGGATCGGTTGGTGACCCTCTTCGGGAGTCGACCCTTGTCATGATCAGCGAGACCAAACCGATGAGGCCAGCAGGCAACGACACTGCCAAAGCAATCTGCGCCACCTTCACGGGAGGTGGGAGCCTGCAGACTCAACCTTTGTCACGACGATCGCTCTCCGGGCCGCCAAGTTGTCGACTTGAGATGATGCCGGGTGGGTACGTGAGCATCCTGGCCCGAGCGAACGCAGCCGATCTGGGCGCAGAACAGATTCCCGCCCTCGGTCACGCCCTTCGTGGCCTGCCAGGCAGGTAGTTGTGAATGTCGAAGAACTCGATCGTGGTAGCAACGGGAAAACCAACTTCGTCCTTGATCTGACCCGTCCTGTGCTGGGCGTTACTTCTGAACGCCTCCCGGGATTCCCACACCTCAACGATGCAAATGCCATCCTCCGTGGTAGTGACCCAGTGAGATAACGCGTCGGTCACGATCGGTCCGCCGGGAAGGAAACCGGCAGCCTCGATGACCTCGTCGTACCACTCCAATGTGGTACCGGGGAGATCGATGCGCACTCCGATTGGCATTGGGACGCTCCTCGTGGGTCATGGGGTGTGCCCTGCTACCCCAGCGCAGGATAGCTCGACGACTCGTGCTCGTCCGCCGATTGTGTCGGACCGGTCATCGCCGCTGGGTGGACGAGATGCCCCGATACGATGGTTACAGCGCCCTAGTCTCCAAACCCCGGCGCAAACGCGTCCCGGCGCACGATGCATCGACATGGGCACAAGCAGACCCGCTTCGTTGGGAACGACCACGGTCTGGCTCATCGACCGACCGAGAATTTCAACAAGACAACCGGAAGGCTCCGACCTTTGCGCGGCACATCCCCCAACGATCTACCTCGCCTCATGGCCGTCGTCCTGATTGTTCTCGGTGCAGTGCTTCTGGTGCTCACCTTCCTTCTGGCCTTTACGATCTTCGGCGAGCTATCCGCCGTTCTCGGAGTGGCGTCTCTCGTCGCAGGCTCGTTGATGCTCGGACGACGGACCTCGAGACGGATCACAGACCGGCATCGGATCGATATCCCTGATCCAAACTCACACTGACCACCACCCAGCACTGGTTGCGCCGATGCCTTAGGCGCGGCACCTCATCGTCGGCGGGATTCCGTCAGAGCTCTAACCTTGAACTTTGTGACCGTCCCAGGTGCTCCTCCAGGTTGGTATCCCGACCCCTCAGATGGGTACTTGTTGCGTTGGTGGGACGGTGTGGCTTGGACCGCACACACCGCGCCAGCAGCATCCGATGCAATGGGCTGGTCCTGGGCTCAGAGCGCCAACGTTGAGGAACAACACATACTGCCATGGGCCAAGAAAGCTACGATCGCCTATCCGGTCCTCGGGGGCGCAACCGCCCTCATCGACCTCGTCACTTCATCCAGTTGGGCCAGGTACTTCCATGAGCTTCGCCTTCTGATCGACAACCCAAGTATCGGATCTCAGTTGCCACAGCCGAGGAACCCTGAGTGGCCTTTGATCCTCGTGCCCTTCTCCCTTCTTGTGCAGATCCTGTTTGTCATCTGGCAGTACCGCGCCGCAATCACGGCCCAGCGGCTCAGGTACCCCGCAAGGCGATCTCCTGCCCTCGGTGTGGGCTCGTATCTCATTCCTATCGTGCAGTTTTGGTTCCCCTATCAGTCACTTCGAGACTGCCTGCCCCCTGGAGACCCCAACAGGACGATGGTGCTGCACACCTGGCTGCTTCTGATTCTCACGGGCATCGTCAACGTGGCGCTCGTCGTGCTTCTCGCCGAGGCCCACGGCCTGGGAATCGGGCTCTTGGTGATTCAGATCGGACTGGAGACCATGCTGACCTTGCTGGGATACCGCTTGGTGGGGGCAATATCAGCGGCTCATGACAGGGCTCTGGCCATCACCTGAGGCAGCTCCGAATCCCGGGGTCCAGGTCGAGCGAGGGGCCGACGAGCCCATCCGTTCAAGAATCTTGTGGGGTGAGCCGATTATCCCGACATGGACCCTGCCCGGGACCGAGACGGAGCGGTGACCCACAAACCCCCTCGCCGCCGGCTCGTGGCCGTCTTGTTGCTTGCGTTCGTTGTGCTCGGGTTGGTGGGTGTCAACGCTTGGGCCTTCGCCGGTCACGGCACGCCACGGGTCGTCGCCTCGTCGAGTGTTAGGCAACATCCATCCAGCACCACCGAACACTCGTCAGGCACGACGACAACCGTTGGGCCGGTACCCACGACGGCGCTCGTCGCAACAACGGTGCCATCCCCGACGACCATTCCGCCCACCACGAGTCCTCCAACTACTGCGGCCCGCACGACCACCACGATCGCGGCGGCGGTCACGTTGCACATCACGCCGTCGACGGCTGAGTTTCCTTCGACTCCTCCCCCGTATCAGCCCATGCCCATCGTGCCCGTCACCATCACCAACACCGGTGGCGTTGCGGTCAGTTCCATCGTGGTCCATCCCATCGGGGTCTACAGCGTCCCGTCGAACACTTGTACGACGACGCTCATGCCCGGGCGGAGCTGCGGTGCGCAGGTCCAATTCTGTCCAAGTTCGCCCGGCCATTATCTGAACACGCTGTTGATCACAGGACAGGACGCCGTCAGCGGGTCCAAACTGCAATTTGGCATCACGTTGGACGGGACGGCAACCTAAGACTCGGCTGCATCCAGGGATCGCGCGACAAGAACACAACGGAACGGCCCCGATGGCTGGTGAGCCCCCTCTACAGGTAAGCTCCTGACCCTGACCTCGCCCCAGACCCCGGCGACGCCGAAATATGGGAGCGTCATGCCGTATCGGTCGATCGAGGATCCCGCAAAACTGCGTCGCCTCCTGGAAGCGACGCTCCAGTTGGAGGCTGATCTCGATCTCCCCACCTTGCTGCGGCATTTCATCGAGGAGAGCGCGATCGATGACCGGCGCCCAGTATGGGGCCATCGGCGTCTTGAACGACGAACGGACCGCACTGGCCGAATTCATCACCGTGGGCCTGGATCCCGAGCAAGAACAGAAGATCGGTGCTCGACCAACAGGGCAAGGCGTTCTCGGACTCCTCATCACCGATCCTGAGCCGTTACGGCTGGCGGACCTCGGCTCCCACCCTGACAGCTTCGGTTTCCCGGCGAACCATCCTCCGATGACGTCGTTTCTCGGAGTACCCATCAAGGTGCGCGACGAGGTCTACGGGAACCTCTACCTCACGAACAAGCTCGGTTGGTCCGAGTTCACTTTCGACGACGAATCACTCGTCGTGGCCCTGGCTCTCGCAGCAGGAATCGCCATCGAGAACGCCGGACTCCATAAGCGGATCCAACAACTGGCCGTATACGACGATCGAGATCGCTTGGCCCGGGATCTGCACGACAATGTCATCCAACGACTATTCGCCGCCGGACTGACCCTACACAGCATCGCAGGAGCCGAGGCGCCGGGAACCGCCGATCGGCTCAAAAACGTCATTCGTGACATCGACGATACGATCCGCCAGATCCGCTCGACGATCTTCGAGCTCGGATCGACGGAGATCGATTCCGGCATACGTTCCAGCATCCTCTCCCTCGTTCGTAACCTCACGCCGGTGGTCGGGTTCGATGTCAAGGTCTCCTTTGATGGTCCCGTTGACACCATGGCATCGGGCGAGCTCGCTGAGCATCTTCTCGCCGTCATCCGAGAAGCGGTCACCAACATTGGGCGTCACGCCCAGGCCACCAAAGCGAGTGTTTCTGTCACCGTGAAAGACGGACTTTGTCGACTTCAAGTCACCGATGATGGCCGGGGCCTCGACGGTGCAGGGGCGACCGAGGGGGGGCTCGGCCTCGCCAATCTCCGACGTCGGGCAGAAAAGCTGCATGGACAGTTCGCAATCGAAACCCGGGAGGCTGGCGGGACGTCGCTCAGTTGGCAGGTGCCTATCACCCAGTAGTCATCTCGCCCCGGTAACGGTCGGGACGATGGGACCTTTGGCACTGGCCTCGTCTCGCGAAACGAAAGATGCTGCCCGTGACCGAAGAGTGAAGGGAGCCCGGGTGTGGCTTGCGGGACCGTCAAGACCACGGCTAATGACGCTGACATCCTGGTCATGAGCGATATCGTCCGGATCGCGCTTCGTCGAGCCTTTGAGGGTGGCGAGACCGTACTTGGGCGTGCGGCCACACCTTCGCTCCTGGGCAAAGTGGGGATGACGTGAGTGCGGAGCCGTCTCGGCGAGAAGTCTCGGGCGGAGCATCCTTGCTCGATGCCATCTTGTACGACGACCCCGACCCGTCAACACCGACACACGGATCCCTCGATGGTGCACACATGCAGTATCGCGCGCGACTCCCGGACGCGGACGACCGATGACCGGAAGAGCACAGGGCCGAAACGACATCGAAGCACGAAGAGGTATGCCGCACGGTCGTCAATGGGCGGAATGTTAGACTCGTCTTTCCCGGACCAGACGTATACGCCCACGCCGCCACTCGAGTTCCCCGGGACCTCTGGTGCAGCCAGATGTCTCCCTCGCCTCGCAATTCGCGGGGACGGCCCGCAGGTCGATCCCGCTGGCAGCCGTGGGGATACCCACCTTCGACCCGCACCCATCGGGGGCTCCACGTTGAAGCTGTCATGCAACGGGGTTACCGTTTCACATGGCCGAGCCAGCGCGCTTGTCGGTAGTGGGCGAAGGGGCCGTCCGTGGCCTTCCCGACCATTGCATCGTTCACGCAGCCCTGAACGTGATGGCCAATACCGTCGCCGATGCGGTATCCCGTGTCGGCACCCTCTCGTCGCAGGTTTCTGAATCGTTGAAGACGACGGGTCTGGCCCCCGGCGACCTCCGGACCACCGGACTTAGCGTCCAGGACTTCTTCGATCAGGGCAGGCAAACGGTCACGGCCAGGGTGGCCAGCTACCAGCTCGAGATCACCATCCGACAGCTCACCAAGTTGGACGACCATATTGCGGGCCTTGTATCTGTGGCAGGTGATTCCCTTCAGATTCGGGCCCTCCAGCTCGCCATTGCCGATCCCGTGCCTCTGAAACGGGAGGCACGAGTTGCCGCCATGAACGACGCCCGCACCAGGGCGACTGAGCTTGCAGAGGCAGCGGGCGGTCGCTTGGGGCGGACCCTTTCCATCGATGAGGGGTCATCAACGACTGATCCTCCGTATCGCGGGTTTGCAACGAGAGCGTCTGGGTCCGTCGCCACGCACCTTCAGGTCGAGCCTGGCAACCTCACCGTGAGCTGCACCGTCGCAGTCACGTACGAACTCTCTGAATGATCGTGGTTTGGGACCTACGGGATCGACCTCGTGTCTCGTTCGGACATCACTCGGTCCGCAACAAGATCACCGTAGACGTGCGGGCGGCGATTCGTCCGGGAACAGCGGCCGCGAGGTTGGCGAAGACCAGCGCCCCGAGCGCGATGAGGACCATGGACGCAACCGGCACGGTGGGATCGGGGACCGCCGAGATCCCTCGGGCGAAGAGCGTCCACAACCACCGGCCCAGGGCGATGCCGAGGGGCAGACCGACGACGACGCCGATGGCGCCGGACACCGAAGCCTGCCAGGCGACGGTCCCTGCCAACTGGGCCTGCGTGAACCCGAGTGCCTTGAGGAGAGCCAGTTCATGGCGCCGGCGGCGGACCGAAGCTACGAGGGTCAGGCCCAGCGCCCCCAGGGCCCCCGCGCCCAGGACGCCAGCCAGCACGGACGCGGTGGATCCCACGGATCGGTAATCCGTGATCTCGGCCGGTCGCAGTACCGACACCACACCACTGGCCGGGGCGTCCTGTGTGGCGGGTCGGCTCAGGACCTCGTCGATGTGTTCGAGGGAGGCGAGCGCCTTCGCGGGCGGCACACCGGGCCGGGTGGTGACGAACACGGCGTTCGGTCCCGGGAGCGCGCTCCCCTGCTGATTGAGATCGGCGGCCGGAAACAGCGATGGGGAGACGACGGCCCCCGTCCCCATCTGGAGCTCGAGGATCCCCCGACGCCGCCGATGGTGGGCAGAGTCGCCGTCCCGACGATGCGAGCCGCGTGGGGTCGGTCCCCCGGTGTCGGCCATGACGGTGTCGCCCAGATGCTTGTGGAGCTTGGCCAGGGTGGCTGCGCCCAGCACGACCTGGTTGTCTGATCGCAAACCATGGCCCGTCAGTGGACTGGGCTCGATCTTGGACTGGGGAGCGAGGGCCAGGGCGGGCACGTCGACCCCGTCGAGCTGCACGCGCTCGAAGTACACGCCGGCCCAGTGCTCCACATCGCGGTCGTGGTCGAAGAGCGCAGCCGTCTGCGCAGCGGGCAGGTCCTCGGCGCCGGAGAACCCCGCCAGCAGCGCGTAGTTCCAGTTCCATCCGTACAACGCGGGCCGAGAGACGAGGGCATTGAGGCTGGCGCCGAAGGTGACAGAGGTGACGATGACCACGACGGCAAGGACAGCGCCGAGCACCGCCGAGCGCACCGGTGCCGCGTCGCGGGCCGAACCGCCGCCGAGGGCCCAGTGGATACCCTCGATCGCGGCAGGCAGGAGCCCCGACGCCATTCGCGACCCGGGCCAAGCTCGCATTGCGCGCGGCCCCTGCCTCGAGGTAGGCCGTGGCGCGATGCGGAGCCGCTCGGTACGCCATCAGAAGGCCACGGCGCCCAGCACGACGACCAGGACGGCGAAGCCGGCGCCGAGGACCGTCCAGTCGAAGGCGATGCCCGGGTCGGGATAGACCGGACGCACCGCGCCGATCGGCGCCAGCGGGGACAAGGCCACCGCCACGGCCACGGCCAGCAGCGCCCCTCCCACCAGACCGCCCACGGTCCCCAGGAGCCCGTCGGCTGCGGTCATGATGGGGCCAGCACCGAGGACCCGCAGCACGGCGGCGTCGTCGGCGTTGCGTCGGACGAGGCGTGCGACCATCTGGCCACCGATTACGAGCGCGGCAAGGGCCGCGATCAACCCGAACACGCCGAAGGCGATCGACTCGGGCCGGATGACCCGTTCCGCCTTGGCAATGATGGGGGCGTTGGTCTGGGCTCCCCCGCTGGGCCCGAGGCTTTCGCTGGGAACGATCTTCTCGACGGCCCTGGTCACGGCGGCCTGGTGCAGGGTGCCATCCTCGAGTTGCAGGGCGTCATAGGAGTAGTACGCGCAGCACGTCGCGAGGCGGCGGGTGAGCGCCGGCGTAACGACGGCAAGTTGGTCGCCCAATGCGGAGTCGTCGTCCTCGATGACCTGCTGGGTCGCCTCGATGATTCCCACCAGCCTCATGTTGATGGCCAGATAGGGCTTGTCGGTGGGGTATCCGGCGAACGTGGGCGAGGCCGCCTGAGAGTCAGTGAAGAAGCCCAGTCGGAGCGTCGAGCCGATGTGTAATCCGTATTCCGCCGCCGCTCCGGCCGACATGACGAACTCCTCGTCACGACGGGGGTTTGCCATGCGCCCCTGGCGCAATGTGACCCGGTCCACGCTGAAGTACTCCCCGTTGAGACCGCCCTCAAAGGCGGGGGGCGCCTCACCGGGTGGCCCGGCCATGCGGAGGGACTGGAGGGGCTGGAGGTTGCCGTCGAACCCGACGACGACCGAGGCGCGCTTGACGTACGGGAGGCGTGCGACGGCGCGGTCGATACCGGCCGAGTACCCGATGTTCGTGCTGGGGGCGAACTCGGTGAAATATTGCACCTGCGACGGGTTGGTGCTGGCCAGGTAGACCGGGTACGAGGACTGCGTGCGCCGGGCACCGGCGATGGCACCCATGGCCACGCCTCCCACTAGGCCGACAAGAAGGATCAGCGCCAGGTACCCACCCCGCCGGCGGTCAAAGGTGGATCGAAACCGGTAGGTCGCGAGGCGCAGAACCTTCCTGGTCATGCCCAGGGACCACCGAACAGCTGCAATTTACGCTCCCGCCGACGTCGCGCTTCCGAGGCTGGTTCGAGCGCCTCGAACGAAAGTGTGCCGCAACCGAGAGCAAGGACCAAGGTGGTCAGCCCCTCGTTCCGCCTTGGTGCCAGCACCACTCTCGGGGGCGGAGCAACGCGCAAATGACGGGTATCGGTATCGGACTCAAGGAACTACCGGGCTTACACTCCCCGATATCGCCGATTCCATCGGCACTGGGTGGCTGGTCCTAGTCATTCGTCCAGGTCAGATAGGAGCCAAACCCGGGGTAACCGCCCGAGTGCAAATCCACGTTGGGGATCTCGGGGTCCAAGAGCGCCACAATCCCGGTCCGCCATATCGTGGGGCCGTGGTCGAACTCACGCATCATTCAGGTGGGGGGACTGATCTGTGAACATCTACGGGCCGATATTCGCCGGAACATCGACGGAGCAACGTGGTCAGATGTGCACCTTCTTGAGTGAGATCCTGGGTCTAGAGAAGATGGACTCGCCAGATGTCGAGGCGGACCTGTTTCGACTTCCAGACGGGTCGACCTTTGCCGTTGCATCTCCCGGGGGAATGGGTCTCACCGAGCGCTCGATCGGCTTCCTGGTCGATGACCTTGACAGGGCTGTGGTCGAATTACGTGCCGTCGGTATCGCGGTCAACCAGCCCGTGAATAACGGAGGGGAACGCTATGTTCACTTTCTCGCTCCTGCCTGTCAGCTGTACGAGCTAGTCGAGCGCTCTCCTGGGTGACAAGGGAACCGGGGCACCGACTCGGACGCACGACTCGCACACGATCGGCGATCAGTCCGGCGCTCCGACAGCCTGCCTGGCTTGCACGATCCGGCGACCGACCAATGCAATTTGGGGTTCTGCACAAGAGGCTCGCACCCGGCAATCGGTGATCACCGATCCGAGAGACTCAGCGAGACGGCTTTTGACTCCCTGGGCCCTCTCTCCGTGTCGGACCGAACGCTGCAAACGGGCGAGGAACAAGAGTGGTGTCGAACGGCCCTGTTCGACCACGAACACCGGCGCGACGGTGACATGGGTGCGTTGTTTCAGCGTCACATTTTGGGGGGCGGGGGCATCGCAGTGGGGCGTCCACCCAGCGTCGAACTAGAGGAGGAACTATGCATATGCGTCGCAAGATCCTAATGGGGGTGCTTGCACTCGCGCTTCCGATGACGAGTGTGGCATTCCTCCAAGCTCCGGCTCTGGCCAAGACCCCGAAGCCACCCCCGTTCCTCGGGGCGGCCACGGGCGTGGTGAGTTGCACCGGCGTTAACGTCAAGATCTCGTTCGTTCCGCCGTTGACGCTCAATACTGGTGGTGCCACGATCAACGTCAAGGGCAAGGTGACGGGTTGCACCGTCACCGGCTCTACGGACACGATCACCCAGGGCAAGCTCACGGGAACCTTTGCCGGTGGAGGAACCGGAGTCAACGGGTTGCTCCAAGGAATCACCAGCCCGGTGCACCTGACCATCGCCTGGAAGGGAAAGCACGGCTTGGCAAAGACCAAGTTCACCACCAGCACGATCACGCTCGCTGGCGCCGCCTCGGCCTTCGATCCCAACGTGGGATTTGAGCTCCCCAACCCCGCAGCGGCTGGGCCGAGCAAGGTCACAGGCTCGTTTGCGGGCACTGTTGTCGACCACAGCTTCGCCTACAGTGCGGAAGGCGCCTTGGCGGTCGCTGGTCTAGCGGCAGGAAAGCATGGGCTCAAGAAGCTCGTGGCGACCCACGGGATGATCAAGCTTCCATAGGCGAAGTCCCAGGGCATTGGCAGCTGGTCCTGGGGTGAGGCGCAAGCCTCGCCCCAGGACTTTTCATGCGTTACCCAACACGATCTGCGCCACTTCTGCGTTCCGCACGGCAAGGAGCACCTCGTCTGGGATCTAGAGCGCGTGCCAACGTAGCCGTATCGTGAAGCGTGAAGACACCATGGACCTGCTACCTTTGACTCGGCATTGAGCGATGGTTCGCCGTCTTGAAGTTCTCGGAATCGTCGTCGCAATCCTGATTGGTCTTGGTACGTCGTGCTCCTCGCCCCGAAGCTCACGTGCCACGACATCGTCTACCTCATCGCAGGTTGGATCATCTCCGACGTCTCCGGAGACGACAGGTCCTCAGAATCCTTCCCCTCCTCTCACGGCCGGGACGCCGGTGCCGGGGTACCGAGTGGGGCCGCTCTCCTTCATCTCATCGACCCATGGCTATGGACTCATTGAGTTCGACACGACCGAGCTGTCGCCAGTTCAACAGCTCGTTGTGACCGAAAACGGCGGAGCCATGTGGCAGGTTGCCACGCCGACGCCGCTTCCGGCATGGGCCTCCACCCTGGAGTTCATCGACGTCGACGACGGTTACGCCTGGGGCTCCCAAGGCCTCGACGTCACCCACGACGGAGGACAGCGTTGGTCGCTATCTCTGAGCCTCGACTCGGGCTCTGAGGCCGTGTCGCCGATCGGCACCAGCATCTGGGCGATTTCGTCGTCGAATGTGCTGCAGTCCAGCACCGATGGTGGGATCACCTGGCTGAAGACAGTCCAACCACCAATACCCGAGCCGTCGCTCCTGACCCGGGTCAGCGTCGACGTGGCGTACGTCCTGGGTTGTGGGCAGAACGCCCCGAGCGGCTCGAAGCCCGGAGATCTGGCTCGGACCGAAGACGGCGGGAGAACCTGGGAGAGGCTCTCCCTCCCCCAAGGCTGCACGGGGGTAGCCGACTGGTCCGACCTGGTGGCTCTCTCTGAGAGTGACCTATGGCTGGTCCAATTCGGACAACCAGCGACCGACATGTCCGCCAAGTGGGTCTACCGGTCACACGACGGCGGGGCGCACTGGGCCCTCATGGCGTCTGCGAACGACGGAAGTCCCAACCAGGGAACTGGGACCATCTCCCCGGTTGGCGAATTCGGTCCGCTGAGCGTCCTCGCCTCGGAGCCTGACCGCGCCTGGCTTGCTGAGGACCGGGGCGGACTGCTCGCCACGACCGACGGTGGGCTGCACTGGCACGTTGCCTACAACGATCCGAATTGCGACGCGCTCGGTCCGCCCTACGTCTCATTTCTCGACGCCGACCATGGCTGGGCCGCAGCCGGAGACGGCCTGTGGCGCACCACCGACGGCAACACGTGGACAGAGATCGCGTCACCGCCGGAACCAACGACAGGATGCCGTGCCAACCAGCTGCGGCTCAGCCTGGACAAGACGCTGCGAGGTCTCGCAAGCCAGGCGGGCGCGTTCTTCCGGCTGGCGAATATCTCCGGCACGGCATGCTCGATCTTCGGATACCCAGGATTTCAGGCACTCGGCATGTCCGGATCTGTCGAGACCATAGGCGTCTCATACGGCGCCTCTTACCAAATCAACGACCCGGGTCCCCACAATGTGCCCCTGTCACCCGGGCAGTCCGCCTACTTCGGCGTGGGCTGGGGAGACTACGACGCCGTCAGAGACACCACCCACGGATGCATCAATACGACCCGCGTTGTCTCCGATCCGCCGAATACGAACTCAGCCCTCTCCACAAGTGCGACACTGACCAGCATCTGTCCAGAGGGAGGCGGGTCTCCCAAAGTGACCCTCACTGCCGTGGCACCAAAGGGCGCATTTGACATTGCTTCCCCTTGATGGTCGCCACCGACAGGCCCCTCCCCGAGGTTTGCGTGTCCCGGGCGGGCGATCCCAGCGAGGTCAGGACCCGAGCGACCTGAAGGGCGCCTCGACCTGCCCTGAAACGATCAGCGCTGATGGGGATCGGGAAGGTAGGCCGTCTTATGGGTCCCAGGACCCATTTCTCACTCTGGGCAAGTAGGCCAAGATGGAACCGAGGGGGTTGCGGTGCAAGATCGGCTGGTAGTCGACGCCCTGCCTGGTGCGAGTCAGGCGCACGCGACCCGACCCACCTTCATCGCCCCGATTCTTGCCGTCTATCTGGTGAGTCGGCTGGTCGTGTTCGGAGTCCTGCTCGACATATACGGCCCGCATCGAACCATCATCCGTCTCACCGGCATATGGGACGGTACCTACTACCTGAGGATCGCCGCCCACGGCTATCCGACGGTGGTGACGGACCATGGCTCGTCGCTCATTGCCTACTTTCCGCTCTACCCACTCCTGGTCCGGGCCACTGCACCACTATTTGGCAACAATTGGTCCATGGGTGGGGCCACGGTCTCACTGCTGACGGGGGCCTTCGCATGCCTGGCCGTCGGTGCGTTGGCACGTGACAGGGCCGGCACGCAGACGGGCGTACGCGCCGGCTGGCTCGTCGCGCTGGCCCCCGGCGCAGCGTTTCTCAGTCCCGCCTATGCAGAAGGCCTGGCGATCTCGCTCTGTGCTGTTGCGCTGATCATGGTCGACCGGCGCCGGTGGCTTGCCGCTGGCTTGATCGGTGCACTGGCTACGGCTACGGCTCCTCTCGCGCTTCCCATCGTCGTTGCCGCTGGATGGGGAGCGTGGCGAGCCAGGGAGCGCCATGCGTGGATCGCCCCGGCCCTCGCTTCGTCGGGATTCATCTCGTATTGCCTCTACCTCTGGGCCCATGTGGGAACGCCCTTCGCCTGGTTCGATGCCGAACGGAGCGGGTGGGGCCATCATTTCGATCTTCTCGCTCCATGGCAGTGGTTCACGACCTGGTCAGGAGTCACAGCCGTCGAGACCTTGTCTGTGGCGGTGGCCTTCGGTGGCCTGTGGTTGATGCATCGAGCCCGCGTTCCGGGTACCTGGTGGGCCTTCACCCTCCCGTTCTTCGCCTCGGTCATGTTCGACTCGGCATTGTGGCTCACACCTCGCCTTCTCCTGAGCGCGTTTCCGCTCGTTGCCGGGGCCGCGATCGTCCTCACCGCCAAGCGCTTTCAAGTGCTTGTTGCATCTAGTGCGGCGGCCATGGTGCTGGTGCTCGTTGCGTACACCATATTCCCGGGATTCGTGTATAGGCCCTGATGCAAGTGTCAACCGCCACATAGCGGGCCGTGCCCATCATTGGGCCGCACAGAGGCAGTCGATCAGTTCTCAAGGGCGACGGCGAGGCGCTCGAGGGTGCCGTTCATGGTCCGACGATTCCGCTCCGTGCGGTCGTCCACACCAGAGACCTTCCTGCTGAACTCCATGGCGGACTCGGGCCGCAAGTCCTCGTTCCACTCGGTCACCCGGCATCCCGACGCAGTGGGCTCGATGCGGTACCCCCAGGTCGAGTAATGGATATCCATCATTGAGCACTCGAAGGCGAACCCCCACCCGGGGTCGGCCTCGATGACCCTTCCCTGCGTGGTCCACTCGTGCTCACCATGGCGGTTGTGCCCGTCGAAGGTCGCTCCGACGACCGGGCCGTCATAGCCGTCGTGCCATTCGCATGCATAGCATTCCTCGGACCATTCACCCATCCGTGTGACGTCCGAGATGGCGGCATAGGCCACCGCGGGCGAAACGGCGATGTCACGGGAGATCTCGAGCTTCATGGTCATGGTCGAGTTCACCATAGACACCGGGTGAGCGGCTTGCACCCGAGACCCGCGTTGTTCCTGGCCGATGACATGGGCCGGGGATGTTGGCGCGACACGGCACGGGTGCGAGCGGGTCGTCACCCAGGTCCCACTCGGAAAACGGGGTAGTTCGCCGCCACGGCCTTGAACGCCGACAACGGTGCCCTCCACCCGACTTGCATGTGGGGTCTCGCTCCCGCCGCGAACAACAGATAGCGCCTTATGATGGGCGCCCGATCACACACCGGAACGTCGAAGAGTCGCACCGGTCGGCGTCTCCCATGGGTCAACACGGCTTCGCCGTCTGCGGCGCGAACGTTCTTCACCCAGTTCGACTGTTCTCCGAACATTGAGACCAGATACCACGAACCCCGATAGCGGACAATCACCAGAGGGATTCGGATGGCCTGTCCGCTCTTCTGCCCACGGACCTCCAGCACCGACGCGATGGGAAGAATGCGAGGAAGAGGCCCGGCGATGAAACGCCGGTGGATCGCCTTTGCCTCCTGGGTCGGCCGGCCTCCTGGATACAGCGCCCTCTTCTTGTCTCCCCGATCCACAGGTCGATTGTTACCTCTCTGGCCACCGCGTGCCTCGCCAAAAGCGGACCGCCCCGTGGCAACATCACACAACGGTAGGGAGTGTGCTCGTCGCCGTGACGCACCGTTCAGATCGTGTCGCGGGTCTTGTCCAGGCCGTCGAGGATCAGGTCGAGCCCGAACTCGAACTCCTTGGCGTAGTCGTAGCCGGGCTGGAGGACGTGCTCGGTGGTGAACTCGGTGAGGTGGGGATACTCGTCGGCGGGGACCTGCGCCATCATCGCCTGCGCCACCTCGACCGTCTCCTCCTCGGTTTCGCCCAAGGGCAACGTGGCCTCTTGCAACGCGAAACCGTAGATGTAGCTGTCGAGGGCGGAGAACGCGTGTGCGGTCATCGCCACCGAAAAGCCCGCCGCCCGGAGGCTCCCGATGACGGCGTTGTGGTGTCGGAGCGTGGCCGGGCCCGGTGAGGTCCGGGTCGACATCAAAGCGATCGCCCAGGGGTGGCGTCGCAGCGCCTGGCGGGCGGACTGCGCCCGCTCACGCATCGCCGGCTTCCAGTCGCCTCCGCTCGTGGGCAGGTCGATCTGGGCGAAGACCAGGTCGACCATGCCGTCGAGAAGCTCGTCCTTGTTGGCCACGTAGTTGTAGAGCGACATCGCCTCGACCCCGAGGGCTTCGCCGAGCTTGCGCATGCTGAGCAATGCGATCCCGTGCTCGTCGGCGAAAGCAACCCCCCCGAGGAGCACCCGATCCCTACTCAGAGACCTGCGGGGCTTCGTGTCGGACTTCGACGGCGGGGCCATCTTCGCTGCCTCCTGGATCGGACTTGACAACCTTACGACGTAAGCATACCATGACCTTACAACGTAAGCCAACGACCATCGGAGAGACCATGCAGACAGCAACGCTCAACCGGCCCACCGAGCTGGCGATCCGGTCCGTCGGCGTCGAGACGATGATCCCGTCCCGGGATGCGAACCGGTCGATTCACCAGGCCAGCACCATTGCGGGCGTCGGACTTCTGCTCATGTCCCTGCTCTCGGCCTTCGGGTATCTCTTCGCCGTGAAAGGGCTCGTCGTACCCGGGAATGCCGCCCGGACAGCCTCGAAGATTGCCGACCACGAGGGCCTGTTCCGGTTCGGAACCCTGAGCCTCTACCTCGTGGCCGCGCTCGATGTCGTCGTCGCATGGTCGCTGTATCGGGTGTTCAAGCCGGTGAGCGAAGCTCTGACGAAGCTCTCGGCGTGGCTCCGGGTCGCGTACGCCGGGGTCTTCATCGCCGCCCTCAGCCAGCTCGCCGGGGTGCTCCATCTCCCCGCGCAGGGGCTCCGGCACATCAATACCTTCACCAATATCTGGGACGCTGGCCTCGTCCTCTTCGGCTTGAACCTCTTCGTCCTGGCTTTTCTCGCCTACCGGTCGGGGTATGTCCCGAGGCTGCTGGGTGTCCTGCTCGCCATCGCGGGCTTCGGCTACGTGTTCGACACGGTCATGCGAGCGCTCGTCCGAGGCTCCTCGTCCGACATCTCCGCGATCACGGGCATCGGCGAGTTCGTGTTCGCGCTCTGGCTCGTGATCCGGGGACGCCACGTCACCCTGGGATCTCACCACGACTCCATCGGACCAAGCCCGATGACAGCGAAGAACGAACCGACGAAGACCCCAACGTTCGAGGACTCGATCGAGCCGACGCCCAGACCCCCGGCGCCGAGGCGATGAAGGCGATCGTCCAAGACGCGTACGGCACCGTGCCGGAGGATGTCCTGCGGTTTGAGGAGATCGCCCGGCCCACCATCGACGACCACGAAGTCCTCGTGCGGGTACGGGCCGCCAGTGTGGATCGAGGCACCTGGCATCTGATGACGGGCCTGCCCAGGCTCATGCGTATCATGGGCTACGGGTTCCGACGACCCAAGGCACCCAACCCGGGCCGGTCGTTGGCCGGCACCGTCGAGGCCGTCGGCTCGAGCGTGACCGAATTCGAGCCGGGCGACGAGGTCTACGGAACCTGCGACGGCTCCTTCGCCGAGTACGGCCGCGCTCGAGCGGGACTCCTCGCTCTCAAGCCAGCCAACCTCTCCTTCGAGCAGGCGGCGGCGGTCCCCGTGTCCGCCGTCACCGCGTTGCAGGGCCTCCGTGACCGCGCCAAGGTGCGGGCTGGGGAGAAGGTGCTGATCATCGGCGCCTCGGGAGGGGTAGGGACTTTCGCCATCCAGATCGCCAAGGCCTTCGGTGCCGAGGTCACCGGCGTGTGCAGTTCGGCCAAGATGGACCTGGTCCGGGCCCTCGGTGCCGATCGGGTCGTCGACTACACAGGCGACGACTTCGCCGACGGCGAGCACCACTACGACACGATCCTCGACATTGCGGGCAACAGCGGGTTGTCACACCTCCGCCGAGCCCTCACTCGGCAAGGCAGACTCGTCATCGTCGGGGGCGAGACCGACGGACGGTGGCTCGGTGGCTTCGACCGCCAACTGCGGGGGATCGTGCTTTCTCCGCTGGTGAGCCAGAAGCTGGGCATTCTGGGCGCGAAGGAGAACTCGGCCGACTTGGCGGTGCTCCGGGAACTCCTCCAAGCAGGGAAGGTCACACCGGCCATTGACCGGACGTTCCTGCTGAGCGATGCCGCCTCGGCCCTCCGGTACTTCCAAGGAGGTCATGCTCGAGGCAAAGTCGTCATCACGGTCTGAGGCCGGATTCCGTCGAGTACGGAAGACCCTCGCCTGGGATCGACGAGCTCCCGGGGCGAAGGGGGGATGGATCGACGATCTCGAAGCCATACGGACCACGACGTGGCAGGCAAGCAGCGCTGCCTCCGTTTCCGAGTCGACCGACCTGCGGTCGTTCATAGCGGGTCGGTCTGGACGCATTCCTCGGTCAGCCCGACCATGGTGAGCACGGTGAGGCGACGCCGATCGCGACCGCCGCCCCGGCTGTTGCAGGCGGCGGCATGGCAGAATGGCCGTTCCTGCTTCGGCGAGCGCTGCCGCCGACGGGCATTGATGGTCAATCCAGCGCACGAGGTCGAGTGGTGAGTGGAAGTCCGCCGAGCAGGTCGATCAAGGTGGCCGTCGGTCTTTGGGCCAGTTCTGCCCGACATTCGGCTGCTGATGCCGTGGCCAGGCTGCGGAACCCGCTGTTGCCTCCCCGTCACATGCGAATGCACGTTGGCGGCAGCTTCCCCAGGGTCGGAGTCGAGAGCCGTCATCGATTCATCGAATTGGGTGGTTTGAAGCCCAACGAGCGTGTGCTCGACATCGGCTGCGGCGTCGGTCGCATAGCCATCCCGCTGCTGGAGTACCTCGATGAGTCGGCCGCGATACGACGGATTCGACGTGGACGCCGAGATGATCGCTTGGGCACAAAAGAAGATCAGTCGGCGTAGGCCATCGTTTCACTTCCAACACGTCGACCTCGAGACCGACATGTACAACCCCGGCGGTTCCTCGTCATCAGAGAACTTCCGGTTCCCGTACGAGGACCAATCCTTTTCCTTCGTGATCGCGACCTCGGTCTTCACGCACCTCTATCCCGCCGAGATCCGCAACTACATACGAGAGTCGCACCGAGTGCTCGTTCCGGGTGGTCGCTTGTACAGCACCTGGTTCTTGATCCGCGAGGACGAAACCGATCCGAAACCAGACCGGGAATTTGTTCGACGCGACGGGTACTGGACGGCAAGGCCGGGCGACGATCGACAAGCAATTGGGATCTCGCTTTCGACGGCTCCGCGGATGCTGGCTGACGCTCGCATGGAAGTGACCGCTGTTCACGATGGGAGGTGGTCGGGACGCGTCGGCACGATGGGTGCCCGCCAGGACATCATCGTGGCCCGAGCGGGCTGATTGCGGCGCACGTCAGACCTGCTGTGAATCTGAGCTGGACAGCGAGGTTCTACACCCTACACAGAGTGGGCACGATACCTCACAGGGTCGTCAACGCATTCACAAACCTCATCCGACCCCGCCTCAGCCGGCGGCACCACCCGAAACCAGGCACGGCGCTCGACCCGGAGGTTGGACGCCCGATCGGGCCGTGCCGGGCTCACAACCCCCCAATTGTCCGCTCCCCCGGTGCGTTCCGGCCTGCGCCCCGTCAGCGACGCAGGCCCAGGCGGCGCGTGAGCCGCCCGAGCTGCCCCCGCACCTGGCGCACCTGGAGGCCCAGCGGCCCGCTGGCGCCGCCACCTCCGATCGCGTCGGGCAGCGCCACGCGCGGTGGCACCTCTACCGTGCTCGTGTCGTGCTCCACCCACACATTGGGTTCCCAATATCTCCCTCGGCCGCCGCGAACGGTGAGCGGCGCCAGGCAGCGGGGGAACACGTACGTACCGTTCACCGGGAACGACATGTCCGTCCAGCGCTCCCAATTCTCCACGGTGGCGTCAATACGCAGCGACCGCGGCTCGGGTCGCAAGATGCGCGCCCCGAGCCGGACGTGCACCCGCAACCACGGGTCGAAGGGCAGCCCGTCGTCGCGGCGCCAAGCGGCGTAGCGACCGATGGGCATGAGCGGGTAGCGCTCTTTCATCGACGGGCGCGCCGGTACGACGAGCCGGGAGAGCCCAGTCGCCACGGTGGCCATGGCCATGGCCCGCAAGAGCAGCTCGCTCAGGCCAAAACGCTGGTACTCGTCGTCGACCTCGGCGGCAAGGGCGCAGACGGCCGTGGGCGGGCGGGACTCGTTGAGGGCACGCAGACCAGCGTCGTCGATGCCGTGAGGCAGGGAGCGAAGGCTCCCGTCCCAGCGAATGCCGATGGTCCGCCCCCGGCAGATGATGCGCTCGGTGCGCTTGTCGACGAACAGGACCTGCAACGCCGCGTGGGCCGGGAAGGTGGCCGGGAAGTACTTCCACGTGTCGCTCCCGTGAAGGTTGTACTCGGGCCAGACGGCGCGAAACAGGTTGTCGGCGAGGGTCTGCTCCCAGAGGTCGGGTCGTTCGGCCGCGGTCATGACCTCCAGCCACTCGGGCGCGCCCGCGGGTGCTTGCATCCGACAATGCTAACCGGGAGTTCACGACAGGAGAGCGACCACCGCATTGCACGGAGCTCCGCTTCAACTTTGGTGCGCCTGGTGCGGAGATCGAGGACCTCTTATCGACATGGGGATGCTTGGATGTCAGCGTCGAGCCGTGTGATTGATATCTGGATTTCAGTAATGCCCGGAGCGACCCCTTGCGATGGTCTCCGGACGGGTCTGAGTCACTGAGGTCATGGAATGGAGAATCCGGGACTGATCTCGAGGAAGTTGGAGATTTGCCAGCTGGACTGCTGGTACTCACTCTGAAGTCGCTGGTCGAAGTTGAGAGCGAAGCTCGGATGCCCGTTGGCGGTGATGCCGCCGAGGATGAGACCGCCGGTCCACGTCAGGTTGTTGGATGAGCCGTTGAGTGTGAGGTTCATGCCCGGGCCCCAGAAGACGGCGTTGACTTGGGACGCACCCAATCCGGCGGTACCACTACCCCAGGCGTAGATCTCGAGGTCTGTCGGATCGCCAACCAATCCCCCCTTGCACGTGCCCGTACCGGTCCCGAGAGGAGGCTCGCAGGCGTTCACCGTCGAGCCTGCGAAATTGACGTTCGGAGACGTCGTGGAACCCACGGGGGGAATACGTAGATCTCGACCCTGCCGCTGTTCTGTTGCGGACTCTGCGCATAGTCGATGTTGACGGTTCCGGTCATCGTGAGGCCACCTCGACAGACGTAGACGCCCGGCTCGAGGGTGGCCGGGCCGGTGACCGTGTAGCCAGCCGCGTCGGAGCCAGTGACAGCCGGACTCATGCTCGTGCACGCCGAGGCCGTTGCTGGCAGACAAGGCGTCGGCGGCGCACCATATGGGTTGGCCGGGGCAGGGCACGTTTGCGTCGGCTGTTGCGGAGCGTAGATGGGACCCAGGTTCTGATACGGGGTGCACTTCGAGATCGACCCGCCATAGTTGACGTATGTGGCGTTGGGATCAGCGGGGCCGTTGCATGTCAGGGTCCCTCCAGGGCCCACTGCGATGGCGGCGGTGGCACCAGGTATCGCGTTCCCGTAGGGATCGGTCACGGTCACGCTCGTGCTCGATTTACCGTCGAAGGTCACGAAGGCTCCCCCGTAGACGGCATTGGTCAAGATCGGAGTCTGTTTCACCGTGGTCTGCACGGCATAGGAGATATTGCGGACCGTCCCTTGGGACAGCACCGTGTATGCACCGCTTGTGGGGTTGTACCGGGCCGTGTACACGGTTCCAGGAGCGTTGGGGACGCTGCTCAGCGTGCATTTGCCGCCGCTGTTCGGCTCGTTGCAGAACGAAGATGGAGATGCTCCCTGCTGGTCGATCTGGAACAGTGCGTCGGCAACTCCCGATTGCGCCAACGAGCGGGCTTGCTGGATCTTGGTCTCGAGATTGGTATTGCTGAAGTCGCCACTGACCCGCGTGAACAATGCCACGCTCAGGAGCACGACCACCAGCACGACGGCCATGACGATGGGAAGCGTCTGGCCGCCCTCGCCGGCTCCTCGTTGTCGAGTGGATGGGCGTAGCGCTGTATTCAGCCGCATCGGCTTGCTCCTGGGGGTTGGTTCATCAGGTTCACCCTGGTGGTGGTCCCGTACGGTGCCGAGTTGAGATTCGCTACGGAGAGGGTGATCTGCACAACGGTGGTAGCGGCGCTGACGCTGGCCGGCGTGGCCTGGGGCTCAGTCACTTGGTTGATCGCGCAATGGTCGTAGTAGCTGAAGACCGGCAGACCACCGTTCGACGGGTCGCCGTTTGTCACGGCGGTGAGCTCGGTCACGGGCGTGTTCGAGCCGGCCTGACGTGTCAGGGTCCCACACCAGGTCGAAGAAGTGCCGGGACAGTTCGCTGTCGTGTAGCTGTACTGCCAGGTGATCAGCTGCCCGGACGGTTGGACGGTGAGCTGGAGTTCGTCGTTGTACGTCGCCACGGTCGACAGAGTTGCCAGTGGGTTGGCTGACTGGATGTCGTGCTGGAGGGCCAGCAGGGCGAGCCGGACGTTGGCGGCCGCGTTGGCGTTGTTGACCGTTGCGGTATCCGCCTTGGCGTACACCGTCAACATTGTCGTCATCAACGTCAAGATCACCAGAGAGAGCCCGGACGCCACCAGGAGCTCGACCAGTGTCGTTCCTTCTTCACTGCGAGGCTGGCGGCCACGGAGACCAAGGGAGCGATCTGCGGCGATCAACATGCCGGCGTCCCCTTCTTGTCCTGGCTAAAGGACACCTGCGCCGTCAGGCTCGTGACCACGCCGTTGTGTGAGACCGTGTAGGTATGGGTGCCGGTGATAAAACCCGTCCCGACGGGACACAATCCGGTCGGCAGGTTGTAGGTGTACTGGTTCGTTCCCCACGACAGGGTGTACGGAGATCCGGGATCAGCCCCGCTCGACGAGGCCGCCACCGTCACGGCGTCCGCGCCGGCCGTGCAGGTGCCCGAGTACGTCACCGTCATCGTGATGGGCTGCATGAGGTCACCGCTGCTCTTCGCCACGGTGGCCTGACCAGAAGTCTGACCGGCTTGGCTGACGGTCAAGGTATTGAGCGCACACGGCTGCGGCGGGGGCGAAAGCGTGGCGGCCGTGACCCAGGTCTGAGAGACGGCCCATTGATCTCCACCCGTCGAGAAGGACACGATCTCGAACCAGTAGGCGGTGCTCGGTGCCAGGCCGGTCACAGTGAACGTCGTGGCAGTGGCGAGAATGGAACCGCTCGTCGATGATCCGGTAGGCGCCCACGCCGAAGACGTCCCGGTCGTATCGGGAAACGCCAAATGCCCCTGGCCCCCGGGGTCCGGCGCCCACTCGGCGACGAAGTATCCCGGCGTGTCGAGCGGGGCGGTCCAGCTGAGATTGAGTTGGGTTTCTCCCGCCGGATCAGCCGGCACGGCCACGGCCAGACCCGAGACATTGTCGGGCGTGACATCGGAGCCCGACGTCCCGGCACCAAACGTGAGGGTCTGGCTGCCTGTTCCGGTGGCTGCCTGGGAGAGAACCAGGGTGTTGCCCGACAACGACACCACGGTCGTGCCGACCGCGACGTTGGTTCCCGACACGGCCATTCCCACCACAACCCCGGGGAAGCCGCCCGACGCCACCGATGCCATTGTCGAGCCTTGCGTCGTGGAAACGACGAAATTCACACATTGCGAGCCGGTGTACTTTCCGAGTCCCCCTGGATAGACGAGGGTGGATTGGATGACCTGCGCCGTTTTCCCAGCTTCATTCCACGACACCACGGCGTAGATTTCTTTGTAGGCGCAGCTGTCTCCGCCCGATCCGGCTGCCCACACCACGTAGTTCTGCGCCGTGTAGACAATTGAACCGACCTGCTGAGGAGTGCTGGTGAGTGCGATCTGCGCGGACTCCCCTGCCGGTGGGGCCGTCCCCAGGATGACGGTAGGTTGCCCGCGGTACGCCGATGGCGGTGACTGGGATACGTAGAAGCCCAGGTTCGCGTACGTCACGCCACCAGCCTGGGCGAGCTGGCCGTCAGCGATCGCGATGGCATCGCCGTATTCGCGGTTTGCCGAATTCGCTGCCTCTGCCCCATAGAAGACGCTCGCCAAGGGCAAGAGCGTGATCGCCAGCAGACCGAGGGCAACGACGACTTCGATCAGCGAGTAGCCAGCCTCCTGTGGTTGCCGCCCCACCCGGGCCAGGAATGCTCTTGGGTTCATCGTCTCGGCGGAGACCTGGAGCCGTGACGAGGTCATGACGCTTCTTCTGTCACGGCGCTTACGATGGCCGAGCTTCGGATAGCCGCTGTTTTCCCGCTGCTGTTGCCCTTCCCGTTCCCGTTTCCCTTGCCGTTGTTGTTCCCATTTCCGTTGTTCCCACTTCGAGCCGGGACAGTCGTGGCGTTCGTGGTAGTAGTCGTGGTGATTGCTGTTGTGGGCGGTCCATTGGGCGTCCCGGCCGGTGGACCATGTGACGGGTTCTTGGGCGGCGCTGTGGTTGTGGTAGGAGCGGGCAGATTCGCAACCGCTCCGTTCGAGTTGCCGTTGGGTGCAGGAGTGTTCGAACCGCTATTGCCCTCGGGAAGAGCGGGGACCACGGCAGGTTCCACCGGGATGCACCTTGCCGTCGAGGACCCCGGCCGGGTCGTCGTCACGCCGCCTGCCCCCGCACTCGAGTCGGAGATGACCATGTTCGGTGGGCATAGGTCACCCGCATTCGTACTCGCTCCTGGGTTCCGAGGCTCGCTCGTCGTCGTACCGGTGGGCCCGGGGCGGTCCACGGGTATGGTGGGGGGACCGGCGGCGTGTGAAGGGGCCAATCCCACCGCGGAGAGACCCGCAGAGATCGCCGACCGAACGGGCGTCGGCACACCCCCCGTGGCTGCGACCGCGACGCCTCCCCCGAAGATGATGGAAGCGAGAACCGCCCCTTTGAGGGTGAGGATCTTCCCGAGGGTGTGCCTCCTGGGATTCGCGACCCGAGGGATCGCCTCCCGAGCCGCGGCGAGGAGGGTGGCTACGACCTGGTCCTCGGCGGCGAGCTCCCCCGTCGAGGCGGGCGAGCGGGCGGCACGGATCAGGTCGGCGGCGTACCGGTAGCCAAGGGGCGCGTCGGTGGGGGCGATGGCCCCGGTCAGGAACGCATCCGCGGTGCGGTCGTCGAAGGGATCTGGGCTCATCTCACCCCTGACATCGCCAGAACCCGCTACGGCGTTACAACCTCCCTGGCCCACCGGGTTTCAAGGCGTCGAAGGGCGCGGTGCTGGAGGACCCGTACCGATCCAGGACTCCGCCCCGTCATCTTGGCCACCTGTTCCACACTCAGATCAGCCACTACCCGGAGCAAGACGACCTCTGCCTGGTCAGCGGGGAGATCGCGAACCAACGCAACGATGGCGCTCTGTGCTGACACCGTACCGAGCGCCGACTCATCGGTCCTATGGGGTGCGGGCGGGAGCATCTCGGGATCCAAGTCCACAGAGCGTGGTCGACGGTTCCGTCGCCGATAGTGATCGGCAACCCGACGCCGTGCCACGGTAAAGAGCCAGGCCCGGAAGTCGTCTGCGTCGCCCTGAAATGCAGGGAGGTGCTTGGCGGCCGCCAACCAGGTCTCTGCCAACAGGTCTTCTGCGACGTCCGGCGTGTGATGACGGAGGTATCGAAGCAGAGCCGGATTTGAGGTGCGGAAAAGGCAGGTGGTGGCCCACTCGTCGCCGGCCCGAGCGGCGTCCAGGATGTTTCCCGACGGCGCAGAATCCATCCCTTCCTTATCGGCACACGGCCATAACAACTGAAGCCCAACGGTAACGTCCGAAACCACGGACCACGGAAGCCAGCGCGGTGCCTGACGCCCTGAAGGTTCGGACACTTAGGCTCACTGGTGCGCTGTCTCGGCTTCGACGCCCCGCGATGCTGTTTGGCCGCAGCCAGGTGCCAGCAGGGTGGGGAATGGCCATCGGTTTGGTAACAGGGGGCCCGCTGATGAGAGCCCGGCCGCGCCTGGAAGACCTCCTCTTCCCAGCCGCTACCTCTTCACGCGAGTGGAAGCCAGGCGTCGTTGTACTCGGTCAGACGATGTTCTCGGCACCTTGGGTCGATACCGAAATCGAAGAGCGGTCAGCCACGATGTGGACGCTGCCACCGAAGGCTGCTTCGCCCACAGCGAACCGGAAGCGTCCATGAAGGCGACCGTTTCGTGATCTTGCGGTGACGTTGCCGCCGAGGGAGCCGTGGCCTTCACCACCCTTAGGTTCCTCGGAGCAGTCTTGGCAGGAGATCTCCTGGTGAAGAAGACATCTGCGCTGTCTTGGTTGAAGCCGTGGGGATTGAGCACAGGAGTTGACATCGCTCCAAGGGGCTGGCGTGTTACAACCCCGGGACGGCCCCGGTCGTTGGGCCCGAGCGCATCGAGGAGCGGGCACCGCTCCACGAACCGGAGCGGTTCCGACGCGCAACGACCCCCGTGACAAGCCGGGGGTCGCTGCTATGGATGGCAAGGGGTAGGACGAAGGCCCCGCTCTTCTCTCGGCCCGCACCGGGCACACCTTGAGGCTCCTCGGATCGAACCGCACCAAGTGTCATCCCCAACTCCCCACCGCTAATTGCATAGGCGAACGAACCCCAACTCGAGGGGGCTCGTTGTTCAAGTTTTGTGGATCACGAGCCGATGCTTTACCGGTTCTGCTAGGTACGGCACGGAGGGAGTGCACGAGGATGCAGGGAGTGCGTGGTGCACGATGCACCAGTCAGCCGCGGGCTGACTCCTGCGTCTCACGTGTCCTCACACGGGTCATGTGGCACTCCCGGAAGAGCGCGCGAGCCTGGGCGTCGCGGCGCCGGACCCGACATGGATACCGCCCCCCCGACGGCGGCTTCGTCATGCTCGACGTGCTCATGGCGTCCTCGCTGTTCGCGGTGGTGATTCTGGCTGCGGGTTCAGGGACGATGGCGTCGACGGTGGCGGCGTCGATTGCCCAACAGCGTTCGGTCGCCTACACCCTGGTCTCGGCTGACGTGGCCGACGTGACGTCCCTCCCGTTCGCCGATCTCACAGCGGGCCTGAACCCGAGCGTCGACACGCTCTCCAGCGACCCGAACATCCACGTGAGCGGCTCGACCTACACCCTCACGCTCACGGGAGCGACCCTCGCCACCACGAACGCCAATTTGCTCAGAGAGCCCGCTGGTGCCTCATATCACGACGACGACGGTGGGCATCCCCTACAAGGTGATGACCTATCCTGAGTCGATCTCCAACGGCATTGTCACGGTCATCGTGATCGTGACCTGGCCTTCTGCACTGGGAGGGACGGGACAGGTCGTGGGCGAGACCGAGATCGCCGCCCCATGACACCCCTGTGGGACCGGCGCGATCGCAAGTCCGCCCCGACCCGTGTCCTCCAGACACCGAGACATGCCGGCAGTGATGGCTTCACGCTCATCGAACTAGCCATGGCGATGACCGTCACCTTGATCTTGCTGTTCATGGTCCCCGTTGCGATCAAGGCGGTCACCGACTCGAGTGCCTACACGCAAGGCACCGCCGCTGGTTCGGCCCAGGTGAGAACGGCACTGGAGGACCTCCAGAGTCGAGTCGAATCGGCCAGCCAGATTTGTCTGCCGACGCAGATGACGTCGGCCGGGCCAACGGTCGCATCCGGCTTCGCCGTCCGAGTGCTGTCCGGGGCCTTTGGCACGACGCAATGGGATCAGTGGATGGTGAACACCACCACCCATGTGCTCTCCGAGCAGACGTGGCCGACGAACTGGGTCGTTGGCGACGCCGTCCCGCAATGGATCCCGATCGCTTCGAAGATCGTGAACTCCTCAACGGCCCCGTTCTCGCTTCCCACGGTGACCACCGGTTCCCCCCAGGAGCTCGCACTCGACCTCCAGGCGATGGAGACCTATTCGAATACGTCCCAGTCGGTCGCCCTGAAGGGGTCGATCTCGGCCTTCGACACCCCCTACTCGTCGAGCCCCACCGTCTCGTGTGCCACCGCCGTCACACAGGAGGGTTGGACATGACCGCACCCCGGAGGCAGGTGCATGGCGACGAGCGCGGCAGTGCCCTCGTGATGGTGCTCATGGTCTCGATGCTCCTCATGGGCGCCCTCGTCGTGGCTCTCACGGTCAGTGACTTCTCCGGGACGCTCTCGACGCAATTCGGCACTACGTCCCAGTCCTCGCTCGCCGCCCAAAGTGGACTCGCCGTCGAATTGAGCGCCATGCGGAACGTGTCGGTGTATACCAATCTGCCGTGTGGTGCCTTTAGCGGTTCACTCACGGCACCGGGGGCCGTCTCTTCGTACTCGGGCACCGTGACGTACTACCCGAGCGGCACCAACCCCAGCCCCCTGACGTGCAGCGGATCGACGCTTGGTGGGGTCACCGCCCCCGCGACGGCCACGATTGCCTCGACGGGAACGACTTCCCACGGCTCGGCTGCGACCATGCACGAGACCGTCGCCATCGCCACCACGTCCACGCCCGCCCAGGCACTCGGCTACGCCCTCTTCACGACCAACGCTCTGGACCTCACCGGTGCGGCCGCCCTGACCAATTCGGGTTCCAATGTCGCCAACATCTACTCGGGGGGAACGATGACCTGCGGCAATGGCGACACCTCGCCAGGCTCGGTGACGACCTACGGAACCGTCAACTTCACGGGTAGCTGCAGCATCGGAGGTCTGACGGCTTCTGGTGCGGTGACACTGGGTAACAGTGCGACGGTCAATGGCAATCTGATCTCCTACGCGGGACCGCTGACGATGAGCGGTTCGGCCGAGGTCACCGGGACCGCCACCGAGACAAGCGGCAACATCTCTCTGGCCGGCTCTGCCAATATCAAGGGCGACACCGCCGCGTCGGGAACGATCACCCTGGCCGGGGGATCGAGCATCAGCCCGGGCACAAAGACCTCTGGCGATCTCGCTCTCTCCAGCCAGACCATGCCTGCGGCGGTGAGCTTCCCGGTGCTCAACCCGAGCGACGTCACGTGGCTGTCCCAGGGGTGGAGTGTGGTCGACGTGGCGTCGGCGAACTGCGCGACATATTTCAAGAGCAACTCCAGCGGTGCAGCCGACCCGTTCATGACCGCAATCAGCACCGAGGCCAGCAAGACCGTCTACGACGCCACCTCGTGTAGCCCTTCGTACTCCCGGGCGCAAACGTTCAGCTTCAACGCCGACACCGTCCTCGAAGTGCAGAGCTACAAAACCGTGGGCTCCGACACCTATGCGTCCACCACTGCCACGGTGCACGACTTCTCGCTCCTAGCCAGTCCCGGTGTCGCGTGCAGCACGTCCGCCGTGGACATCTCGGTCTCGAACTCGTCCAGCTTCGCGTCGAGCCTGGTCGTCTTTCTGTACACGCCCGGGGAGGCCTCCTACGCAAACTCTCCGTCGATGACCGGCCAGATCGTGGCGTGCGGGGGCATCACCGGGTCGAACTCGTTCGCATTGACATTCAATCCATCGGCATCCGGCGAGATTCCAGGCAGTTCCAGTGCCACGTCCCCCACCGTTTCGGTCCTCAACAAGTACGTGGGCTGAGTCATCGATCAACCTCCACCCTGAGGTATGCCCGAATTCGCTCTCGGCACAGTTCGCGGTGGTTGTACTGGTCATGCACCAAGCGCTTGGCCGGCCAATCTGTCTATGTAAGATAGACAGATGCCGGTCGATCAAGACCTGTTGACTGAGGCATCCACCGCGGCGGGCCGGATCGCTGAGCTCGAGGACCTGCTCGAGGGAGCCAAGGCGGAATACCGCCGAACGGTCCGACGCCTGCACCTGGCGGGCGCATCGATCCGCGAGGTGGCCGAAGCCCTGGGCATCAGCCACCAACGCATCCACCAGATCATCGAGGACGGAGGCGTTCGCCGGTGGCGGCGACGACGTCGCCAAGAACCCACGACCCAGCGGGTCTGTTCATTTTGTGGGCGCGAGCAACGACAGGTCCGCAAGCTCGTGGCGGGGCCCGGCGTGTACATCTGCGACCCCTGCATCTTGGCCGCCGTCGGTGTCACCGCTTCAGGGCGACCGGCGAAGGATCCGACCATGCGACCTGTTCCCACCGGCAGTCAGCTTCCGTGCTCGTTCTGCGGAAAAGCACGTACCCAGGTGCAAGCTCTCGTGTCCGCGCCAACTCGCCAAGAGCAGAAGCCGCCAACGATCTGCGACGAGTGCCTCGGGCTCTGCGGGGAGATCCTCTCGGAGCAACTTCGCTAGACAGCGAAGAATCCCCGGCCCAGCCGGTGTCAGCCCCGGAACCGTCGATCTCGCCTCGACAGCCCGACCGGAGAGGCGCTGCACCGCGCCCTTCTCTTAGCGGTAGTGGTCCTGCTCGAGATCTTCGAGCAGGCTGGGTCCGCTCGGCACCCATGCGAGCTGCTCCCCGGTGATGGCGGCGGCGGCCGGACTGTCCAGAGCGACGAAGTGGCCCAGGTGGGCGAAATGTGCGACGGCGTCGGCACGAGCCACCGACGCGGTCGGGATCTCGAGGTGCCGGCCCATCACCTCGGCGATCTCGCGGAAGGGGACACCCCCGTCGCCCACTGCGTGCAAGACCGAGCCGGCGAGGGCGGCTTCGACGGCCAGGCGCGCCAGGCGGGCCGCATCGGAGCGGTGCACGGCGGGCCAGCGGTTGGCCCCGTCGCCCACGTATCCGGCCACGCCCCGCTGGCGGGCGACGCCCACCAGGGTGGCCAGGAAGCCGTGGTAGCCGTCGCCGTGGACCGTCGGGGGGAAGCGCAGCACCGAGGAGCGGACGCCAATGCCCCTCAACGACAGCCTGAGGAGGGCGGTGGCCGACCGGGCGCCCGGCGGGGCTGGCCCGAACGGCGGCGCTGGACACGAGCCCGTCGTCCTCGGTCGCCACCCGACCCGCTGTCAGCCCCAGCACGCCCGAGGCGAGGACCAACGGTCGATCGGAATCGGCCAGGGCCGCGCCCATGGCCTCTACGGCCCGCCGGTCGGCCGCCGCGGCAGCGGCGAAGTTGCCGCTCCAGGCCACCTCGTGTTGGAACGCCAGGTGGATCACCACGGCCGAACCGATCCAGCCCGATGCGGGTCTGCCCTCTTCCAGGAGCGAATCGTGGTCGGCGTGGCCGAGGCGCCGGCGCAGGACGGGCCCCTCGACGCCGTTGCCTGTGGACTCGCCGCGGCCGCCGCAATGCTCGGCGAGTTCCGCCGGGACCTGGCCCACCAGCGACACGCCGTCATCGCCGCCAACCCCGAGCTGCGGGAGCGGGAGTTGGCGAAGCTGGCCGACTATGCCGCGGCGGGTGGCAACGGCACTGCACCACAGAGGCGTGGGTGAGCCCCAAGCCAGCCTGGCTGCCCACGCAGGCATGACGGTCTTGCGCGTCGCCTTGGAACGGTAGTCGAGCGGGAACGACGACCGGGCCCGCGCCGACGTCATGCGGGACGCAATGGCCGGGCTGCGGGCGGTGGCCGGCGGCGGTTGAAGATCACCAGAGCGGCTGAACTCCCCTTGTGGCGCCGAGCCAACCTGCTCGGATAGAGGCAGGTCGGTGTGTCAACGAGAGTGCCTGTCACATCTCCGCCTCGGCCTGCGTCAAAAGGGTATGACCAACGTAGACCTGCCACGATTGACGGACGTGACCGACTTCGACGGCGAACGGCCCCGGCTGACTGCGATCGCCATCCGGATACTCGGGTCGAATGCCGACGCGGACGACGTCGTGCAGGAGACCTGGCTTCGGTTCTCCCGCACCGACGACATCGACGACGTGCCTGCCTGGTTGACGACCGTCGTCACACGGTTGTGCCTCGACCACCTCCGCAAGCGACGCACCAGGTCGGTGGCCGAGTCCGGGGCGCCCGCCGAACCCGTAACGCTCGACCCGGAGGCCGACGCGCTCCTCGCCGAGAAGATGGGCGACGCCATGCAGGTCGTCCTCGACACTCTGGCACCCGCTGAGAGAGCGGCCTTCGTGTTGCACGATGTGTTCGGGTATCCGTTCGACGAGATCAGCGAGATCATGGGGCGCTCGGGTACCGCCGTACGCCAGTTGGCCAGCCGGGCCCGGCGCAAGGTTCGGGGTGTGCCGGAGCCGGACGCGTCGCAGGCGGCGCGCGCCGAGAGCCACCGCGTCGTCGACGCCTTCCTCTCTGCAGCCCGGGGCGGGGACCTCGGCACCCTGTTGTCGCTGCTTGCACCGGACGCGGTGATGCGTGCCGACCTGGTCGGCCAGAGGATGGGTACGGATGCCGTCTACGGCGGTGCCGCCGCCGTGGCCGCCCGGCTCAACGGTGCCCGGGGGGCGGCGCCTGTCACCATCGACGGTGAGCTCGGCGCCGCCTGGATCCAAGCCGGGGCCGTCAAGGTGGCCTTCGTCTTCCATGTCGGGGCGGGCCTGGTACGCGAGGTCGAGTTGATTGCCGATCCAGACGTCCTGGCAACCATGGAAGTAGTCCGTGTACGGGCGAACTCTGAAGGAGATGATGGGCACCGACCAGCCGAGTATTCAAGCGACGGCTCGACATGCGAAAGGAAGCGAGACTCATGAAGACGATGACGTGTGAACAATTGGGTGGCCCGTGCGATCTGAAGCACCATGGCATGACCGCAGACGAGGTCATCAAGGCGCAAGATCGCCATCTCAAGGAAATGGTCGCCAAGGGTGACACGACGCACGAAAAGGCTTTGAAGGAGATGAAGGGCCGTTGGAAGAATCCCATCAAGGGAATGGGGTGGTACAAGAAGGCCAAGCGTGACTTTGCTGCGTTTCCCGAAGGCTGATCAGGATCGACTCCAGTTCGGACCATGTCGAGACCCCCGGGCAGGGGTTCTCCAGGGGGTGTCAGCACCACACGAAACCGGCAGTAGCCGGGCGCCGGCGATGTGCATGGCGGTATCGCCGGCGTACAGGTATGGCTCGATCTCGTCCAGGTGGTGCTCCTGTGCTGCCTGAGTCCCTGGCCCGGGCGCTCGAGCTGTGGGACGAACGCAATCCTCACACGCCGGATCCACTGTCCGGGTCGCTCGTGAGCGTTTCTCAGGCGTCCCGTTCTGATCATGCGCCACGCCCCGAGCACGGTCCAGCCGACCAGCCAGGCGACGATCACGCAGACGGCTACGGTGGTCGACTCCGGCACCAATGCCGGGATTCCCGGCTCCTCCCCCTGGGCCCCCTCCGCCCCCGCCGAGGACGGGGAGACCCGCCCGGCGCCAGGTGGGCTGTGGCCAGACCGACCACGGCGCGCTGGAGGTTGATCAGATGGGGGATGTGCGCCCGAGAGAAGATCGGCGTCAGGACGATCTCGAGGACGATCATCAGGATCACCGCGACGGTTCGCTGGCCGATGAGCGATCCGAGCCCCAGGCCGACGACGAACCCGATGACCGCTTCGAGCTCGAGCCACAGCCCGCTCTTGATCATCAGTGAGTCCGACGGGTACAGGAACACCCGGGCGTAGTCGGAGTAGTCCATGCTGCGCGATGAGGCGAGCGGCCTGCCTGATCTGGGCCTGGGTGGGTTGCGGTGTGACCCTGGGCGCCCGGAGGACCGATCTTGACCGGGCCGCCCGGGCCGTTGGCCGCACGGGACGGCGTTGGCGACCGGCGCGATCGGTGAGTTCGGCCCGATTCTGAAGTTGAAGTCGCAGATGACCTGGTGTGCTGTGCCCGGCGGCCCAGTTCTCGAGGCCGGCCTGGGACAGGCCGGTGGGGACGTTGACGCCTTGGAAGTTGAGCTGGGTGGGCGCCGCGAACACGCACACCGCGCACACGATGGTGAAGCCGATGGCCACCAGCGGCACGATGATGCCCAGGCCGGCGGGGATGCGGGCCAGGTACAGCGCCAACCGGGAGCGGCCGGTCACCACCAGGTGGCGGAACATGCCCTCGGTGAGGTCGATCGATCCCGCCGTCGCCCCGAGCGTGGCGGCCACGATGAAGCCGAAGACGTAGAGCACCCCGGCCACGAGCCCGGTGTAGATGTCGTAGCCGCCGGCGGGTCCGTAGGAGTTGGGCGCGATGGCGTGGAGCAGCAGCCGGATGAGAAGAAGACGGTGGGGATGCCGATGGTGACGAGCATGAGGGCGATCATCAGTCCCCGCCGCTTGCGCAGCTCCATGAACCGGGTGGTGATCATGGCCAGCGGTCGGGACCCACGATCCCCGGTGGTCGGCGCCCGGTGCCCCGGGGCGAGGCGGTGCGGGGCGCGGGCGGGCGACATCGTCGTCATTCGGCGGCCCCCAGTCGGCTCGTGACCTGCAAGAACCACGATTCGAGCGAGGCCTGGATCTGCTGGAGCCGGTACACCGAGATGCCCCCCTCGACGAGCACCCGGTTGATCTCGGCGATGACGTCTCGTCGGCGTCCCCGCCGGCAGGGTGATCCCCAGTCCCAGCTGCCCGAGCTCGATGTCGCCCCCGAGGGCGGTGCCGTCGAGCAGGGCTCGGGCCCGGTCGGGCTCGGAGCACTCGACCTGGAGCACCACCGAGGTCCCCGCCAGCAGCTCGGAGATCGGCCCCTGGCGGATGACGTTGCCCCGGTCCACGATGGCCACGGCGTCGCAGGTGCGCTCGACCTCGTCGAGGAGGTGCGACGACAGCACCACGGTGCGGCCCTCGGCCACGAGCGACAGGATCATGTCGCGCATCTCGTGCATGCCGGCGGGGTCGAGCCCGTTCATGGGCTCGTCGAGGATCAGGAGCTGGGGGTCCCCGATCAGGCAGGCGGCCACCCCGAGGCGCTGGCGCATGCCCATGGAGTACTTCGCCACCCGGTCGTCGGCGCGATGGAGGATGCCGACCCGCTCGAGGGACGGGCCGATGCGCGCCCCGCGCGGCGGGCTCTCGCGCCGCCGCGAGGAGCTGGAGGTTCTGCCGCCCGGTCAGATGGCCGTGGAAGCGGGGCTCGTCGACGATGGCCCCGACCCGCGCCAGCGCGGCGGCGCGTTGCTTGGGCACGGGGTAGCCGAGCAGCGACATCGTGCCGGCGTCGGCGTGGGTCAGGCCCAGCAGGACCCGGATGAGCGTGGTCTTGCCCGCCCCGTTGGGGCCCGAGGTAGCCGAAGGCGCACCCCCGGGGGACGAGGAGCTCGACGCCGTTGACGGCGACGGTGTCGCCGAAGCGCTTGGTCAGCCCATGGGTCTCGACGGCCCAGTGGCCATCACCGGCCTGGTCATGGGAGGGATTGGGCAGCGTGGTGGTTGTCATCCGCTGGTCAATCTCCTTTGACGATACCCTTCGGTGGCCGGGTGCCTTGCAGTGCACAATAGCAAACGGTATCTTGTGGTGCATGGGAAATGCAGAGGGGCGCCGGAGCCAGCTCCTTCGGGGCGTCCTCGACCTCTGCCTGCTGGCGGTCATGGGAGACGGGCCCGCCTACGGCTACGAGATGACCAAGCGGCTCCGGGCGCGCGGCCTCTCCATCGTCGGGGAGGGGTCGATCTACCCGCTCCTCGGGCGGCTGGAGCGCGATGGCCTGGTCGAGACCCACCGGGCGGCGAGCAACGGCGGGCCCGCCGCGCAAGTACTACAGCCTCTCGGCCGAAGGTGAGCGGGCGCTCGAGGCCGGTGTCGGCGAATGGCAGGCGGCCCGTGACGCCGTCGATGGTGCTCTCGGTCTGGTCAAAGCGGAGGTAATGCCGTGAATGAGTTCGTCGATGAGTGCCGCCGGGAGTGGCGGCGACTCGGTGTCCCGGATCCCGTCGCCAACGAGATGGCCGCCGACCTCACCGCCGATCTCGAGGAAGCAGAGGCCGAGGGAGGGTCGCCCGAAGACGTGCTCGGGAACAGCGCGTTCGATCCTCGGCGCTTCGCAGCCTCGTGGGCGGCGGCTCGGGGTGTGACGAGTTCCTCCGCCCCGACCGTCCTTCTCTGGGCAGCGCACCTATTGCCATCGTCCTCGGGGTCGTCTTGGCCCTGCTGACTCTCGGCGCCGGATTGGCACTGGTGAGCGGTCGAAGCAGCAGCTCCATTGCTTTCGCGACCCGACGGGTCGTCGCCGGACCGGGCCGATCCGGCGGCTCTTGACCCCCCGTTCCCTAGGCCTGCCGATCGTGGGCACGCATGTCGCGGGCGTCGAATTTCATTCCCCTTGCCTTGCTGGTGTTCATCGTCGGCGTCGTCGGCCTTGGTCTTTTCGCTGCCTGGTACTGGTCGCCTTGGTTCGGCCCTCGCCGGTACCGGCGGCACGGCCAACCACGAGCGCCACGCTGGAACTGACCCAGCGCGGTCTGTACGGGTCAGCGCGGGCCCCGAACACTCACCGGCTACGAGCACAGGCGCAGACCTGGAGACCCCGGCTCGATGTGACCAGCGACGTCATTCGCCTGTATCGGAGACGCTAGAACGGCTGAGATGACCCAAAGCCCTCCCAACACGAGCCGCGTCCTCGAAAGCCTGGCCGTGCCGATTATCCAAGCGCCTATGGCGGGCGGACCATCCACTCCGGCGCTGGCCGTGGCGGTGAGCAGAGCCGGGGGCCTCGGATTCCTGGCCGCCGGCTACCTCACACCCGAGCGCATGCAACAAGACATCGCCACCACCCGGGCCCAAATCGACCGCTTCGGCGTCAACGTCTTCGTCGGTGGTGACAAACCCGCGGATCCAAAAGCGGTGCAGGCGTACGCAGACCAGCTGCGGGTCGAGGCCCAGCATGTCGGAGTGGAACTCGCGCCACCGCGCTTCGACGACGACTGGTTCGACGCAAAGATCGAGATCTTGCAGCGAGCACCGGTGGCGGTTGTGTCGTTCACGTTCGGCATACCGCCGAACCGGGCGATCGAACAGCTTCGAGCGGCCGGATCGGAGGTGTGGCTGACGGTTACCTCACCGCACGAGGCCCGCCAAGCTTCCGCGGCCGGAGCCGACGCGCTGATCGTTCAGGGCGTCGAAGCCGGCGGGCACCGTGGCGTGTTCGTCGACGACGACTTCACAATCGCAATTCACCTTGCTTGCGGCTCTCCAGCTCGTTCGGGCCGCGGTGGACCTGCCGCTGATCGCGGCCGGCTCGATCATGACCGGGTCCGCACTCGCGGCCGTGCTCGTGGCGGGCGCCGGCGCCGCACAGATCGGCACCGCCTACTTGCGAGCTCCCGAGGCCGGAACCTCGGACGCACAACGCGTCGCCACCGCGACCGACGCACCGACCGTGCTCACGCGCGCCTTCAGCGGGCGCCTGGCCCGCGGCATCTCCAACCGGCTTCACAACGAGTACGGCAAGGATGCGCCCCGGGCCTATCCCGAGGTCAACCATCTCACGGCGCCGCTTCGCGCCCACGGTCGCGCTGTCGGCGACCCGGATCTGATCAACCTCTGGGCGGGCGAAACGCACAGCCTGGCCGAATCCCTGCCAGCACGGGAGATCACACTCGGCCTTGCTCGAGGTGCCCGTACCGCCATCGCAGCTTGGGCGATGCGCTTGGGCTGAACGGGCCCAGACACGCACGTGACACCGGGCAGGATCAACCCTTCACAAAGCGGAGTCGATGACTCTGTTCTTCCCAATCGCTGGCGTGCCAAAAGCCCGCCGCCATCGACTGGGTCTCCACGACGATTGCCTGCAGGCGGACAGCCCCCGCCGCCTGTAGCTGGGCTTCCGCCTCGTTGAGCAAGCAGCCCGCCAGTCCGTGGCGGCGGTAGGAGGGAGCGACGACCAACCGGTAGATCGACCCCCTCCACCCGTCCCACACGGCAATCACCGAGCCGACGAGGCGGCCGTCGTCTTCGGCAAGGATCAGTGCTGAAGGGTCATGGGAGATGAGTCGCCTGAGACTGTCGGCGTCGTCGGTATGACCGGGCTCGGCCTGGCCCTCCACCCAGAGCCGGAGTACGAACTCGACATCTGAGATTCGACCCGGTCGGATGGTCCAATCCATCTCCAGAGAATACGAGCCAGGTCCGACTCCAGTTGCCACTCCGACCGGTGACCTCAGGTGCTCCTATTGGCAAACCCTTGCCTGCCGGCGATGGGGTGCGGGGTCGGTTGCTCGGAGCCAGACGCGTTCTGCGAAAATCCTGGGGTGATCATCAGGCCTGCCGCCCCCACCGATGCCGTTGCGATTGCGGCACTCCTGAACGCGCACCTGGCCACGACGACAATCGAGTGGACCGAGAGACCGCAGACGCCGGCCAGCATCTTGGAGTGGTTGGATCAACACGAGGTGGTCCTGGTGGCCGACGAGCAAGGCGAGGTCCTCGGTGTCGCCGCGTACGGGTGGTTCCGCGACGTCGTGAAGCGACCCGGCTACCGGTTCACCGTCGAGAACACGATCCACGTGCGAGAGGACCGGTGGACCACGGGTATCGGTGGAAGCCTCATGGGAGCTCTCATCAACAAAGCGCGGCAAAGCGGCAAGCACACGATGGTCGCCGCCATCGACGGTACGAACGAGACGTCCATTCGGTTCCACCAACCACTGGGCTTCGTCGAGGTGGCCCGGATGCCTGAGATCGGCGCCAAGTTCGGTCGGTGGTTGGACCTCGTCCTGCTCCAGCTCCATCTCGACGACCGGACGGCACCACGTGACGCGTAGCGGTTCCTGATCATCGGCCTGACGGCGATGTCCCGCAGTTGCCGGTTCGACGCCTACGACGCCTACGACGCGGAGCGTGCCCACCATTCGATGCGTCGGAGGCCGGACCAAAGCACGGAGAGGCCAGCCCTGCTCGTCTGAACGTCCAAGGCGTCCGATCAGGAAGCCCAGGTCACCGGCAGTCTCCATCACATCAGCGGAGCGGTATCGAGCCAGAGCTTGGCCTGACGAAACATCGAGAAGCCGCCCCCGGCGTCGACGGCATCCCAGGTCATGTAGATGAACCTCGGCGCAACCCAACTCCCAAACCGCAGACTCCACATCGGCCGGCGCCGAGCCGAAGAGGTCCCGCTGGCCGTTGCGGTCCTGAATGGCAACGTGGACGTTCTCGTGACCATCCGGAAAGTCCGGTCCTGGCCCGCACCTACGACCGCTCAGTTCTGAAGCTTCGATGCGGATCAACACTCCAGAGATCCTCGCGCCGGTCGCGACGCGAATGCCGACCAGCCGGCCCGAATCAGCTCCCCTCGGGAACCCGCGCCCGCGCCGCCCTCGAGGCCGCTGGCCCTCCAACGTCCGAGAATGCCGGACAAAAGCCCTGGCGTGGCCTTGACCATCGCGCGACAATGACCGGGGTCGGCTGAAGCCACGGGTCATCGGGAGGAGGCGTGGCACTCTCCGAGCACCAGGAGCGCCCGCTCTCTGTCTTCGGGCGGACAATCAACAGCGAGCACGCGCGCTTTCCCGACGTGGCGGCCGACGCGTCACACCACGCGAAGGACTCCCATCTTTCCGGAAGATCCGACTGGAACAGACGGATCCACCTGCTCGGTGGCGCCGGGCTTGCACTGTTCGTCGCCGTCGTCTTGGCCTTGCACGGTCTTCGAGGGAACTTGAACCCTGCAGAGCACACCATCAGCGAATACTCGCTCGGCAGGGACGGCTGGCTGATGCGTGTCGCGTTTGCCGCTCTGGGGATTGCGGTCCTGAGCACAGCTACGAGCCTGTTCCTCCGATTCAGGATATCCCGGCTGTGGCGTTTCTCGCTCCTCCTGCTCGGCTGCACGGCGGTCGGTTTGTTTCTCGATGCCGGGTACAACACCGATCATCCTCACGTTCTCGAGACCTCAGACGGCAGGGTGCACGGCATCGGCATGTTGATCGTCTGCCTCACGTTGCCCGCCGCCAGCTTTCTCCTCGGTGGTGCTCTCGGTCAACGATTCCGGACAGCGGCGCAGGCACGACGGGTTCAGGTCCTTGCCGCTGCCCAGCTCCTCGCGATAGTGGGCTTCGAGATGAGCCCGACCGCCGTGCGCGGCCTGACCGAGCGGGTTGCGATCACCATGGCCGTAGCTACGTTGGTTGTCGTACGATCGGTCGCGCTCGGTGCCACGGACGACGAGCCTGCTTCCGAGCAATACCAGGAGCGGGCGTTATCGATGCCTGGCCCACAACGGGTTCTCGAGCCGGACCCGCGACCGCCTACTGCCCGAGCGCGATGAGGGTCCCGTTTGTGAGCGGCACGTAGGAAACGATTGCCAGTGTTGGCGGACATCGGCGCGGATGGCTGTGAAGGGTCGAGCACGTCGCCGTCCTCGATCACCGAGCGGTCGAGGTAGTGGGTCATAGGACCACGCCGAGGCCGAGGTCGGCTGGTACCCGTCGGCCTCGGCGACCGCGACGTTCGAGTACTGCTCCACACCCTCGTCGACCGCGGCCACAAGCTCGTTGGTGGCTGCCTGCTGGGCCGGGGTGGGTGGCGTTGAGGGCACCGGTGTCATGACTGTCCCGTTCGATATCACCGTGACGCCTTCGACGTTCGGACAAATGGAGCTGGCGACGGCCACACACCACCGATGAGCAGCATGCCCGCCAGACAGAAGGCAGCTACTGCCCACCACCACAACCGCGTGGCGGGATTGGTCACACTCCATCGTGCCCGCATCCGTTCGATCGGCCCTGTCATGATTCGCCTCCCCGTTCCGTGCCCCAAGGCATCGGTACGAAGATCGGCCCGAGACGTGATCCGGTTGTCACGCCGTGATAGGAAACGGTGAGCAGGGCCCGCCGGCGACGGCGGCGCTACGAGAAGCTCTTCGGCTCCCGTGCCCCAAAGCGGGGTCCACCACGAAGGGCCCGGGCGGGCATCGGCCCGGCACCGAGCGGCACCAGCGAGGGAACGGTCGCACCTTCGGGGGGGGTCCCGCCTCGTGCGGGACACCTCGGACCAGGGGATCGGACGATCTGAGCAGCCCCCACCCCGACTGCGATCAGGGGCCGCTCTTCCTTGTCACGAAATAATTGTGCACCGGGAAGAAGGTGGTCTCGGGCGGATCCGACACACCGATCTTTTGGAAGATGGGAGCAATCTCTTCCTCTTGGAATGCCACGAGGGCCTCGCGCGATTCCCACACGTCGATAATGCGAATGCCGTCATCGGTCTTGGTCACGCAATGGAAGATGACTCCCGAAGGTGGGGGGCCACCGGGGAGAAGGCCCATGATCTCTACGACCTCGTCGTACTGTTCGAGCGAAACGTCCCGGTAATCAATCTGCACACCGACTGCCATGGCCGGACCTCCTAGCCGATGGTGCTGAAGCGATCTGAAACCAGTATCGCGCCGTCGTGCGTCTGCCGCAGCGTCAGTTCCGGTTGCCGCGCCGAGATCCGTGACGCTGTGCTGGCGCACGTCGCGACTGGGGATATCAACGATCCTGGGGACCCTTGAGAGGGCCGAGCGCGCCCTACCGTCAGCGAGGGTCGGGGCGGTCGACGTTCCGATGCCTCGACACCGTTGCGATCCATCCGCCCTCGCTTCGGGGGAGCAGGAGAACCGGCTGATGATGCGCTGTCTCCCCTGGTGATCGCCGTAGAGCAGGTCAACGAAGATTGGTTCTGGCGCCGCGGTCCTGTCTCGGACGAGGGCGAATTCCGGTTCGGATGGGGTCCGGAATGCGCTCTGCCAGATCGCGAAGTCGGGACCTCTCCTCCGCTCCCGTGCAGCTACCGGTTCGTATCCCCGGGTTCGCTGCCCACCGGCGGCACCGAAGCCCGCGCTCGCCCAGGGGAGCTTCGCCTTCGAGCGTCAGTTACACGCCGATTGTTGTATGCCCGACTCCCGTCGGGCGGTGAAGGGTCGGGGTTGCCGGCGCCGGCGAATCGATCGGCGATCCAATGTTCGACGTCTCCCATCGACGAGCCGACGATGTCGTTGTGGTCGAGCCCGGGTATTCCCACATCGTCGTGTCCTGGCCGACGGCACACAGGTGTGCGTCGACAAACCATGTGTCGAGGGGCGTATCGGTCGTGTCCGCTGATCCTTGGACGAGGAGCACCGGGGTGTTGGTCGCCTGGGGGATGAACCAGGGGTCATTGGTGGCGAGGAGGATGGCGAAGAAGAGCGTGGGAGTCGTCGTGGTGAAGACCTGATCGACCTGGTACTGGCTGATCTCCGACGCGAGCGTGTCATAGCAGTCGTAGCTGAGATCGTTGTAGAAGCGCATGCCGAGAGGTGTCAGGTCGAGGGGGACGACGGCGCTCCCGTAGGCGGCGTTGTAACCGGCTACGTACATCAGCGTGAAAGGCGAGGCAGCGTCGGTCGGCGACCCGAAGAAGTCTTCGACGAGACCGGACGGCGGCGCCGTGGCCACCACACCTTCCAGATTCAACTGCGGAGCGTACGTGGCGGCCATACTGGCGACAACGGTTGCCGCCCCAGCTCCCCTGTGAGTAACCCCAGACCACATACTGAGTGCTGGCGTGGGTTCTGGAAACTGGATGCGGCCCGCACGATGTCAACGATGTTGCGCGCCGTGGGGATGTTCACCCCGTGCGGCTGCAGACCGCCTGCGGATGCAATCGCTTGATTGGTCTCTCCCTGATAGTCCGAGGCGACGACCTCCCAGCCCGCTCGAGCATGTCGTTGACGTTCGGTACGTCGGTCGACGGGTCAAGCGACGGAGCACACGACGATGCCATGCCGTCGGTGGGGTGTCCGTAGCTCACGACGGGCCAGCCTCTGTCTGGAGGCGATCCGAAAGGCACGAACACCATGCCCGTCACATCGACGGCCGAGCCTTGTTCGGACTGAGACCAATAGCTGACAAGGTAGGCCTTCCCGTCGACGCCGGGAGCTGTCACAGGTTGGTCGCTGATCAAGGTGCCCGGAGCCTGGGACTGAGACAGTGGCTCGGCGCCGTTCGCCCGGACCGTCCCGGTGAACAACGCCACCAAGACGACCAGGGCCACCGGCACCCCGGTCCTTCGACTCCCTACCCTGGTGGTCGCCCTCCGCCAGCTGCGGCGCGGTATATCCACGCCTGGCCCGTCCTGGCCCGGCCGGGAGGTCGATCCATGGCTTTGCGCATCGATGGCAACGTGTCCGAACGGGCCCGTGCCGAACGACGGGCGCCTCTTCAACCCAACGTAACTTCGGCCCCCCGAACCAGCATCGACAGAAATTGACGGATTCGCCCCCGCAGTCCCATGGACCCCCGTCATCGGACGGAGACCTCACACACCCCTCTCGCCAGGGAACTCGGCATGGGGTCGGGATCGGTTGGGTGACCCCGAGCCGGGCCCAGGTTCGGGCAACCAACTCTCACGGCGCCCTCGGAGGCCGCCCGCCGGCGCCCACCATGGGCCAGATCGGCGCCTCGGGCGCCCCATCAAGAGGGCGTTCGCGGTCCGAGCCTGGCCATCACGGCGAACACGACCAGGCCGAATGCGACGGAGGCAAGAAGCGTGATCAAGCTGGCAGTGGAACTCATGATTTCCTCCATCGAACTGGTTGGTGGCTCTCCCATGACGGCGACGATTTTTGAACCTTGGACCCGGCGAGCGAGCATGTCAAGAGATCCACCTCCTCACCCGGTCCAATTCCGGCTACGCCGTGGGTGATGTCTCCGAACTTGGGATTGGCACCTTGAGTGCTACGCCCCCTTCTCCCAGACCGAGACGTGGGTGTGACTCTCGCCCGTGAACGGGTCGCGGTCCCAGTCGCTCCAGCGGTCACGCAGCGTCAGTCCCGCCATGCGCGCCATGAGGTCGAGCTCCGACGGCCACACGTAGCGGAACGGCGCGGAGAACACTGCGAGTTCATCGTCGACGAACCAGTAGTGATGGGAGTAACGATCTGCGCGACGATGTCGGTGTATTCGTCGAAACCCACGTGGGTCGGACTGACGCAGAACGCTTGAACGGTCTGCCCGGTGGTAGGCGGCGGAGATCAGGGACGCCGACCTCGATCACGAAGTTACCGCCCGGTTCGAGATGTGCCGCGACGTTGTGGAAGCACTCGACCTGTTCGGCTTGTGAGGTGACGTTCATGATCGTGTTGTAGACGAGATACGCGAGCGTGAAGGTGCCGGCCACCCGGGTGGTGGCGAAGTCGCCGATCGTCACGCCGATCTCGTGGGCGCCAGGTTTCGCCAGCAGCTGCGCCACCATGGCGCGGCGAGAGATCGATCCCGTGCACGCGGACGCCACGTCGGCTGAGGGGATCGCGATCCGGCCGGTGCCGATGCCGAACTCGAGCGCCGCTCCCGTCCCGGCCAGCTCCGCCAGCACGGCGACCGTTGCGTCGACACCGCGGATCGAACATGGCGGACGAGGTCGCGTCATACTCGGCTGCTATCGGTCCGTCGAAGTAGTTCTTCGGCACGTCGGCACTCTTGCATCGCCCGGAGAGGCTCGCAACCGCCTCTTCCGAAGCTATGACCGAATCATCCGACGACTGTCCCGTACATGTCGTTGAGGGGGTACGAGAGCAGCTCGAGACGTTCGCCATCGGGCCCCGGAAGTAGACCGAGGTGCCGTCCACGATGAACGTGTCGACGCCGGCCGCTTCGAGCTTCGCCACGAGGCGCTCCCACTGATCGGGACTGACGGAGATGGCGATGTGATGGAGGCCCCCGAGCACCTCACGGTATTCCCCCAGCTCGAGGCCGGGGAAGTCGAAGTACGCCAGATAGTTGCCGTTGCCGACATCGAAGAAGAAGTGGGTCGATCCCCGGTAGTCCCGGTTCTCGAACAGTTCGACCAGGGGAAACTCGAGGAGGCCCTGGAAGAACGCGATGGTTCGTTCGACGTCGCTGCAGAGCACGGCGAAGTGATGCAGACCCCGTGCCGAGGAAGCCGGCCGGTCGCCCAGGGGCCGGAGGTGCCGGGCCTTCAGCGACTCCCATTCCGCGGTCCGGTCGATGTCGCTTCCATGCGTGGTCATGGAGTCACACCCATTGCTCGGATTGTACCGGCATGGCGGGATGCGTCACCGCCGCCCCAGGGATCTCACCGCTCCGTCGCCTTGATCCTTCCGACCTCCTGGACCATCCAGCCAGTGCCGTCGGGATCGCTGAAAGCGCAGAACGTGTCGTAGTCGGCGCGTTGTGGATCCGGGCCGGAGACCTGTAGTCCTTCTTCGAAGTGGAACAGCTCGCTCACGGCGACTCCCCGTTCCACCAGGGAGGCATGGGCGGCGTCGATATCGGAGACAACGAGATGGAGGCCCTGGACCGAGCCCGCCGCTTCGGGATTCTTCATGAGGGCGATCGAGCAGGGCGAACCAGGCGGCGTCACTTGGACGACCCGGAAATCGCCGGCCCGATGGTCTACGTGCAAATCGAACCCGGCCTTCTCGGTGTAGAAGGCCTTGGCCCGGTCCTGATCGGCCACGGGGACGACGACGAGCTCCAGTTTCCAGTCCATGGGACCTCCATTCGGCTTGGATCGATTCGTTCGGAGCTCAGACGGCCGCCACGACGCACACTCATCGGCCCACCGGTATTTTGCTCGGTCGCCGGTACCGGATACGAGATGGTCCCGGCTGCCACCTCGTGACGATCACGTCAGGGTCTTCCTTACCACCGGTGGCGACCCTTGGAGATACGAGAACGGGAGAGCCGCCGCCGGGGCGGAGACCGGCGAGTTCACGTCCCAGCGGGAAAACGTGATCGTGGTCGACCATCGTTGCCCGCCATCGGCTCCATGAGCGGAGTAGACCGCAGGGAGATTGGAGCGCGACAGCACGTCAAGGCGCGCCGAGCCCGTCACTTCGTGACCGTGAGGAATCCGTCCCGTGATCCGGGACAGGAGCACGCCGTGGATGCGGTGCGCCGACGTGGCGGAAGGAGCGATCAAGACCTGAGCCAACGCCGCTGACGTGGTCACCCCTTCGACCGATGGGTAGGGCCCGTCAGACTGCTGCAGCGAGATCCAAGTGCCCGCGTACAACGACGCCGACGCGGCCGGGAGCCCGAGTTGGTCACGCAGCGCGGCGGCCACGCCCTCGAAGTACGCCACCTGTCCCGTAGACGACAACGGTGAAGCGGTCACTGCCCACGGAGACGGTTTCCGATCCCGAAGAAGGCCTAGCGTCTCCCACCACGATCTGCGAGAAGCCGTCCGGCGCTCCACACCGCTCGGTAGTGAAAGGCGTCCGATGCGCCGGCAGCGGCCAGGGCCCCTTGGAGCAGCTGCAGCCGGGCTCGGGGGCTGCACACGGGGGGACTGGGTCACCGCCAACCCGATCTCGGCAGCGAGAAAGACGACGATGGCGAGGGTCACCCAGGTCGCGATCCTGGTGGTCCGAGTCGTTCCACCTGGGGTCGTTGCCATGGGGGCAGCGTATGACGCGACCTGGGCTCGCCCACTTCGGGCCGGGCCGGCCCACACGTGCCGGGGTCTCGTCGCAGCGGCGATCCCTACCTGCCGTGTTGAGTGGGCTTTCCTCGCTCTTGCCGCGGAAACGCTCGCCGTCGTCGAAGTCGGGCGCGTACGGCCCCAAGCGGCGCACCTGACGGCGCCATCTCCACCACCGCACGGGGTGGGCGAGTCGACGAACGTGGAACCCAGAGGGCCTGGGCCTCGCTCCGATGATCGCGAACCAGTCCGTGGGGATCCCCAGGACACGGGGCTGGTATTCCTCGGGCGCACGCTCCCCGGAACCCGGGCATACCGAGGACCCGAGCCGGCTCTCTGCCTTGTGGACCTCGCTGTCTTTCTCGTCGGTCACGACGACGCCTCCTCGAGTGCGGCCCCTTGCGATAGGGCCGCACCGGGCATCCGCGGCCAACCATACTGCGGCCACGCAGCACCTCCTTCGAGCGATCGGCGCGTCTAGCGGAAGAGACGGACGCGAGCGATCCCCGTTCCATGCTGCTTTCGCACCTCTTGGCCGGCCCTCGAGTTCAGCAACGAGGGCGAGAAGTTCGTCCTGGGCGTCGCGTGGTCGTTCGTCGGGGCCGGAGACACCCGCAGTGGTCACACCGGTGCGCAGTGGACTTCCGTCGGGAGCCAACAACGGCGCGTGACTCGGCTGACTCCGCCGGTCGCGACGATCCGAGTCACCGCCGCCCGCGAGGGCCTTCGGGGCCAACGTCGGCGGTGTCACTGCATTACCGGTGGGTCGTGGTTGCGCAGAACTGTCGGACTGGGGACGAGGAAGCCGCAACCTGCCGGGACGACCGAGATAGAAGCCTTGGCCAAATCGACAGCCGAGGCCACGCAGCGTGTTGAACTCACCCTCGGTCTCGATCCCTTCGGCGACGATGGCGGCACCGAATGCATCGAGACCGAAGGCAAGCATGGCCGACCCCAAGGCCCGACGGGCCGGGTCGTCGTCGATGCCCCGCGTGAGCCCGATGTCGAGCTTGATGATGTCGGGGCGGAGATTGAGGATGTGGCGGAAGCTCGAAAATCCGGCGCCGGCGTCGTCGACGGCGAGTCGCACCCCGTGGGATCGCAGCTCGCTGGCAGCCTGTCCGAACCGCTCGTAGTCGTCGATGCGCTCATGCTCGGTCAACTCGAGCACAACGCGCTCGGCCGGGGCCTCGGCCACGGAGCGCGGAACTCCTCGGGACATCATGGTGTCAGGTGACGCGTTGAGCGACAGGTACAGGCCGGACGGAAGTTGTTTCAGCTGACCGAGGGCCAGACGCAGGGCGGCCATTTCCAGCTCCACGCCGAGGCCGATCTCTCGGGCCTCGGCGAACCAGACGTCGGGGGAACGATCGGGCGACTCCTCGAAGCGGGTCAAGGCTTCGGCCCCTGCCACACCACCGGTTCGAAGGTCGACGATCGGCTGGAAGACGATCTCAAAGCCCTGGTTGGCGAGGGTGGCGCGGATGATGCCTTGGCGATCGTCCAACCGTTGGGCCGACTCGGCTCCCTCCCGCTCGGTCAGAGAACTCCGGGGTGTCCCCCCGTGGAGCGGTCCCTTGGACCGTCCACGGGCACGTGAGAGCCTTCCCTTCCTGGTGAGGAAGAGATCGCCACTACGTGCTGGCAGGGGCAATGCCATCGCGGACTGGGTTCAGCTCCGTTCGTTATCAGCTCGGCGGCTCGTCAGAACGGGGTTGGACGCGATCCTCGGAACAACTCACCATGTTGACCATCGACACGCATGATCCCGTCCTTGAGCACGGCGTCCAGGCGCCCGGCGGGATGGAGGTCCCGTCCACGGGCCACCCCCAGAGTCTTCATCCGGTGGCACGCACTCGGATCCTGGACCGGCTCCTGACCTCCTCCCCGAGGATGTCTTCGATCCTCAGGACCATCCGTTGCATGCTGAAGTTGGCAGCGACGTGCTCGGAGCACTCCATGCCCAGGCGCGGTTCCCGTTGCCTCCACTCGACGACAGACGCGAGGCGATCCGCCAGACCATCCGTGTCGCCGCTCTCGAACAGGAACCGTTCAAACGGGCCTGTGAGGATTTCCGGAACGCCCCCCACACGGGTTGCCACGACCGGTCGACCCGACGCCATGCCTTCGAGCACCGTCCGGCTCAGGCCCTCGGTGACCGACGGGAGCACGACGGCGTCGACGGCGTGAAGAACAGTGATGACGTCATCGCCCATGGGGAACCAGAGGCATCCCTCCGGGGCTCGCTCCTGCAGACCTCGAAGGTAACGCTCAGGATCGCGGGCAAGCACGGGGCGCCCCTGAAGCACAAGGCGCCCCCCGTGCGCCGACATGCCAAGGCGGCGCCACCCCTCGAGTAGCAAGTCGATGCCCTTGTCGACATCCAGCCGACCGTAATAGAGCGCGAAAAACCCGTGAGCGGGGAGACCCAGCATCTGGCGTGCTGACGCACGCTCTGCCTCGCCCCCCCCGGGATAGTCGTTGGGATTGATCCCCGTGTGCACCACGTCGACACGCGAGCCGTCCAGACCGTCGCGCACCCATGAGTCGCAGGTTGCACCTGATACGGCGATGAATCGATCCGCCCAATGGCGGAGCCGAAGTGTCGTCCCGTCGTGAAAAGTGTCTCGGAGGTGACATACGACGGGCGCGCCCACCATGAGGCCCGTCAGTCGCGCACAGACGACATCGCGGAAGCGATGCACGTAGATCACGTTCGGACGGCATCGTGCGCCCGCCACGATCGCCGGGAGGAGCCGGACAGCATCTCGGATGGAGCGCTTGTCCAAGCTCATCCAAGAGCGCGTCACCGACCGACAGAACGAGCGATACTCCGATCGAAGGGCACCGTCGTACTCGTAGAGCAAGTCGATGGAATGCCCTCGCCCACTCAACGCCTTTGCGATCTGGAGGCCACTGATCTCGGTCCCGCCCTCTCGCTTCAGCGACTTGGCGTACATGAGGATGCGCATCGATCACGTCCCGACTTGAGTCGGGCGATACCGGAGCTGCACGACGTCGCAACTCAACCTCGGGACCTCTCCGACCGCGAACCGTCGTGGACCCGCCTCTCACCCCCGCGCGTAGTACTTCGTCTTCCTGAAGACGATCTCCTTGGCAATGAATGCACGGTGGGACCACCGAAGTTGGCGCGCTGAAACAAGGATGTCACCGTCACGGACGAGCTGAACGAAGCGGCTCGGGTTGGGCGGAAGGTAAGCATCGTGCCAGGTCCAGGCGTTGTGGCGCTGATAGAGCGTCCGGATTTCCCGGTAGCGGTCGAGGTCGACCACGAGCTCGACGGACGGGACGCCCTCGAGGTCGTCTTCCGGGTAGAAGTGAGCCCTCAGCCATACGTCCCGTGAGATCAGTTCTTGGCTCGACAACCCGTTCCACGCCCATACCGAGCACCGGTGTCGTTGCGCCAAGGCCACCACGGCATGGTTGACCTGAATGTGCTCTTCGTGTCCGTACTCTCCCCAAGGGTTGTGGGTGTAGACCTCGGTTCGCGGTCCCATATAGGGATCGATGCCGGCCAGGAGAGCCGAGTAATTGGCCCGATACCGCTCGGCACGCTCCGGAGGACAAGAACGCATGAGCGTGACGCCGTACTCGACGGGCACACGATTCAGAAAATCGGAATGGCCGTAGACCCTGGCGTTCTGCAGGCCCAGAAATTCGAAGTTCCGGTAGGGATAGTCTCGCCGGACGACCTCCCTCCCTTCGGTCAGAGCCGGGTTCTCGCTTGCCACCGAAAATGCGGCCAGGACCGTCGCCGCGTTCGGCAGGACCGGACCCAGCCACAGCACTTCATCATCGGGATGGGCGACCACCACGATTGTCTCGCGCCTCTGACCTGTCGCCACCGCAAGGACCATACATCGCTGATCTGTGGCCCCGACGCCGGCCGGCGGCGCCAGGAATCAGACCAACAACCAGCTCACAATTTGGGTCGTGGCATAGCAGATAGCCCGACGCGCGATCGCTTCCACCGGCGGCAACAGGCATGTTCGCGCGTGTAGCAAGAAGGCGAAACGCCGAACATGCTCTTCTCGTCCTGGTGAGAATCCCCGAACCGCACTTCGCGTATTCGCTTCGCGAAATCCTCGATTGCCGCTGTTCGTCTGGATGGTCTTCATCAACGCCTTTCTCGTCGTCGTGGCCCTGCCCGCCCTGAACGCCGCGCTGGTGATGCTCTTCATGGATCGCCAGCTCAACGCCCATTTCTTCGCGCCGGCCACCGGCGGCTCTGCTCTGCTGTGGCAGCACTACTTTTGGCTCTTCGGCCACCCCGAGGTCTACATCCTGGTTCTGCCTGCTTTTGGCATCATTTCGGAGGTCATTCCGGTCTTTTCGCGCAAGGTGATCTTCGGGTACGGCTTCATGGCGGCTTCGACGGTGGCCATCGGCTTTCTCAGTTTCGCCGTGTGGGTTCATCACATGTTCGCCACCGGGCTGGACTTCGCCGTTCTCTACCTCTTCTCCGCGAGCAGCATGCTCATCGCGGTTCCCACCGGTATCAAGATCTTCAACTGGATCGCCACCATGTGGGGCGGCTCGTTGCGCTTGACCACGGCGATGCTGTTTGCCACCGCGTTCCTTGTCCAGTTCACCATCGGCGGCCTCAGCGGCGTGACTTTCGCCGCGGTTCCCATCGACTGGCCGACTGACCGACAGCTATTTCGTCGTCGCGCATATCCACTACGTGCTCCTGGGCGGAACACTCTTTGCCATGCTCGCGGGATTCTACTATTGGTTCCCCAAAATGACCGGGCGGATACTGTCGGAGAGGATCGGTCGCTGGCACTTCTGGCTCATGGTCGTCGGCTTTAACGGGACCTTTCTCGGGATGCACGCGCTCGGTGTGGTGGGGATGCCGAGAAGGGCGTACACGTACGAGAACCGTCCCCCGCTACCGATCCTCCATCTCATCTCATCGCTGTTTGCCTTCGTGCTGGCGGCGGCGATCCTGCTCTTCATCGTGAATCTGGTCTTCGGTTGGCGCCGTGGTGCCGCCGCTGGCGACAACCCTTGGAATGCGTGGACCCTCGAATGGGCCACGTCTTCGCCGCCGCCGGTGCACAACTTCGACCGAGTTCCTCCCGTCAACGGACGACGCCCGCTTTGGGATCTGACGCATTCCCAACCCGCGGGGAAGGAGGCCCAGTCGCCATGAACCCTGCGAAGCTCGGTATGGTCCTCTTCATCGTATCCGAGGCAAACTTTTTCCTCCTCCTGGTGGTTGCCTATATGTTCTTTCATCTCTCGGGTGGCCGGGGACCGCACGCCGCGGGCGCGCTCGACGTCCTCCGGACGGGCCTTTTCTCGCTGGCCCTCTTCGCCAGCAGCGTGACCGTGTGGCGGGCCGGGGTCGGCCTGCGGGCGCGCAGGCGCGGCCGTGCCGCCTGTTGGTTGCTGCTGACCATCCTGCTCGGCGCCGTGTTCTTGTTCGGCCAGGGCACCGAATACGCCAACCTCCTGCGCCATCACATCACCATCAGCCGGGATCTGTTCGGCACCACCTTCTTCACCCTGACCGGTTTTCACGGACTGCATGTATTCGTCGGGTTGGTGATGCTTTCGATTCTGTTGGGTCTCTCGCTCGGTCGAAATGCCCGGGAACCGAGCCTGGGGGCCACCGAGGGGATCTCCCTCTACTGGCATTTCGTCGACGTCGTTTGGGTGGTGATATTCGGGGTCGTCTACCTATGGAAATTCGTATGACTGGATGGGACCTGCTGCGAAGAGGATGGGATTGGGAGCCGTCCGTGATCGCCGGCGCGTCGCTGCTCATGGGGGGATACTTGGGGGCCAACCGTTTCCGATTGGAACGGTCGACCTTCTACTTCGCTGCGGGCGTCGCCATCATGTTGCTCGCCTTGGTGTCGCCCCTCGACGTCCTGGCGGACGACTACCTGTTCAGTGCCCACATGGTGCAGCACATCCTCCTCGTGTTCGTCGCGCCGCCGCTCTTCGTGCTCGGCGTTTCCCCTGCCTTGACTCGCCGAATTCTGCGCTGGCGGCCGGCGGCGCTGGTCGAGAGTATTTTGCGCCGGCCAGGCGTCGCGTGGCCGCTTGCCATCGGCACCCTGTGGATCTGGCACTTGCCTTCCCTCTACGACCTGACCCTGGCCGACGAGCGTGTACACATCCTCGAGCATCTCACGTTCCTGGTGACCGGTACCATCCTGTGGTGGCCCATCCTGACGCCCATCGCCGGCCACCGGATGCCCGCGCTCCTCGCGGTTGCCTACCTGGCGCTGGCGGCGACCGCCAATGCCCTGCTCGGCATCATCTTCGCCTTCTCGACCACGCCGTTCTATGCCGGCTACGCCCACCCGCACGACGAGCTCGGTGCCCTGGCGATGATTCGCGAACGGTGGGGACTCAGCACCATCTCGGACCAGCGTCTGGGGGGCGCCATCATGTGGGTCCTCGGTAGTGTCATCTTCGTCACCGCAATCCTCGCCACCCTTCTGCGATGGTACCAAGAAGAGGAGGCTCGTCACCCTTGACCCCCAAAATGTCAAACGATTGGAACGCCGCCAAACCCGCCACCTTGCCCGAGCCGACCTATTGGCCGGTGGCGCTCGCGCTTGGAAACCTGCTCGCCTTGTGGGGACTGGTGACCACCTGGATCATCTCTGCGGTGGGGATGGTTCTGGTCGTCGCCAGCCTGTCGGGTTGGATCAGGAACCTCACCCAAGAGCATCGCCAGGAGGATCCGCCTTGATCCTGCGGCGCGAATTTCTGGCGCGCCTTAGCATCGTCCTTGCAAGCATTGCCGGGACGGCCATCGGACTTCCGGTGGTCGGGTCGTTCCTGGCACCGCTTTTGCGCAAGGTGCCTCGGCGTTGGTGGAATGTCGGGTCGGTCGACCAGTTCCAGGTCGGCACCACGGTCGAGGTCAGGTTCGAGAACGCCTCGCCATTGCCGTGGTCGGGACTGACGGCCGCCTCGGCGGCCTGGCTCAGACGAGACGCTTCCGACGGGTTCACCGCATTTTCGGTCAACTGCACACATCTCGGTTGTCCCGTGCGCTGGCTCCCCAAGGCCGATCTATTCATGTGTCCCTGCCACGGTGGCGTCTACTACAACGACGGGACCGTCGCGGCAGGCCCTCCACCCCGCCCACTCGTACAGTACCCCGTGCGCGTGCGCGACGGTCGCGTGGAAGTGCTGACCAGCCCGGTTCCAATCTCCACCACGTGAGGCCACGATGCGCTTGCTCAGGAACATCTGGTTGTGGTTCGAGGATCGCACCGGCACCGGGGCCCTGATAGGCAAGGCAGCGCACCACCTGGTGCCTCCGGATACCAACTGGTGGTATGTGTTCGGCAGCGCGACACTGACCGCGTTCATTATCCAGGTGGCCACCGGCATTGCCCTGGCGACGATGTACGTGCCCTCCACCGCCAACGCGTACGAGACCCTCCAGTTCATCAGCCACGACGCCTGGCTTGGCAACTTCCTGCGTGGCCTGCACTACTTCGGCGCCTCGGCGATGATCTTGTTCATCGGGGTACACATGATTCGGGTCTTTCTCATGGGGGTCTACAAGTATCCCCGCGAGATGAGCTGGCTTAGTGGAGTCCTGCTGCTGGGGGTGACGGTACTCATGGGCTTCACCGGGCAACTGCTTCGGTGGGACCAAAATGCCGTTTGGTCCGTCATCGTCGCTGCCGAACAGGCCGGGCGGGTTCCTCTCATCGGCATGCCTCTGGCGCATTTCATCCTTGCGGGAGATACCGTGGGCGGGGCGACCTTGTCGCGGTTTTTCGCATTCCACGTCTTCTTCATCCCCGCGGTGATCTTCGCGGCCGTGCCCCTTCATCTGTATCTCGTCTTCCGCAACGGTATCTCCGAGCCGCCCCGGGCCGGGCATCCGGTCGATCGCCAGACGTACCGCAAATGGTACGAAGATCTCTTGCGGCGTGAAGGACGTCCCTTTTGGCCGGATGCCGCGTGGCGAGACGTCGTTTTTGGCTTTGCCATGATCGTCGTGCTCGGCGCATTTGCCTATGCCTTGGGACCGCCGACCATGGGCAGCCCGCCGGATCCCACGATCCTGAAGGCATCGCCCCGGCCTGACTGGTACCTGCTTTGGTACTTCGCCGTGCTGGCCCTGTTGCCCCATGGGCTCGAACCGTACGTGATCGTCGGGGCTCCCCTGTTGGCTGGTCTGGTCCTCATCAGCTTGCCCTTCCTCTTCCCGGGCGGCGAGCGCCATTTCGCGCGCCGGCCTTGGGCGGTCGGCACCGTGTTGATGATCCTATTGATGGTCGGAACGCTCTGGGTTGCAGGCAGCAAGGCCCCATGGTCGCCTGATTTTACGGCCGCACCCTTGAGCGTGAAGGTCATTGGTGCAAGCCAGGGCCCACTTTTTCAAGGGGCACAAACCTTTCACGACAAGGGTTGCATCTATTGTCACCGCATTGGCGACGACGGAGGCTTTCGCGGCCCCGAGCTGACCACGATCGGCGAACGTCTCACCGACGACCAGATGACCTGGCGGATTCTCAACGGCGGCTACAACATGCCGTCCTACGCCAACAACATGAAGCCGGCAGAATTGAACGATCTGCTCGAGTTTCTGAAATCACGGACCGGCCTCCGCGCGCAGGCAACAGGCGAGAAGTAGCCGCAGCGACGGACCGCGCGGTCTCGAATGGACCGGTATTGGCGCGTGTTCTGCCAATCTGACACGCCGTCGCCGTGGATGCGTGCCACGGGGTATTGCGCGACTTCGCAACCCCGCGAGAACCCACGCGGCCAAGCGCGCATTCGCCTCGGCACGGATCGTGAAAGAGGCTCTATCCGAAAGGAGACGCCGAAGCCCATGTCCCCGCGAACCTTCAACAGAAAGGAGGCGCCAAGCTCATAGTCCAAACCGATTCAGGCGGCCCCGGGGTCTTTCGTCACGACCCACCATCCGGGGCCGCCGCCTCCTATCCCAAGAGGATGGAAGCCGGGAGTACGAGATTGCTTTTCCTCCCCAAGAAGGCGATTTCTTCGTCCAAGCCGTGTGGCCCGTTCGTTACCTTGACGTGGCCCATGTCGACTCCCTCCCCATCATGGTTTTCAAGGCGCCTCTCAGCATAGACGACGAATCGGCGCTGGCGCGTTTTCACGCGGGGGAGCGCGATTTCATCGGGCTGCTGTATCGCGAAACCTATGACACCGTGGATGCAACGGTGGGGCGGGTTCTGCGCGGGGCCGATCGCGAAACGGTCGTGCACGACCTGTACTTTCGCCTGCTGTCGAAGGGCGATCTGCGACGGAATTTCTCGGGAGGCTCCATACGCTCCTGGCTGGCCACGCTCGCGCACAACCTGGCCGTGGATTTCTGGCGGCGCCACCGACGGGAGACGAACCTGGAGGATCGCGACACACCGCCGCTCGTCGACCCGATGTCCCAGCGCATGGAGGAGCGAGCCGAGCTGAACCTCTTCGTAGGGCGATTCAAGCGCGATGGCCTGCCCAAGGAGCTTTGGTCTTTGTTCGAGGCCCGCTTCGTGGAACGACTCGATCAGCGCGAGGCCGCGCGGCGACTCGGCATGCCTCGCACTACGCTCGCCTATCGCGAAGTACGGGTGCGGCGGTTTCTGCGCGCGTATCTGCGCAAGAGGACACGGCCATGAGCACGAGCCACGATGACTTGCGAAGACTGGTGGACGGACATTTTGGCAAGGGGCTTTCCCCGGCCGACGAGGCACGCTTGCGCACCCACCTGCCGGCGTGCGCGGACTGCCGCGCGGCCTACGAGTCCTATCTGGCTGTGGAGAGGCTGGGGGCCGAGCGACTCGCGCCGCGCGAGCGCCTGGCAGCGGCGCTCGGTCTGCCCTCGGAGGCGAAGCGGCCTCACCGCCGTGTCCTGCAATGGGGACTCGGGGTCGCATCCATGGTGGGAGCGGTGATCTTGTTGCTCGTCGGCACTTCTTCCCGTCCCGCCACGCTTCCAGGGCATGCGATCACGGCACGCGGAATGGCCATCGAAGGCACGGAGAAACCGGAGGTTGCGGTCTTCCGCGTGAAAGGCGAACAGGACTCGGTGCGCGCGACGGACATCGTTTCCCCCGGGGACGAATTGGCCTTTGCCTATCGCAACGAAGTGGGCAAGTCTTTCCTCATGATCTTCGCCATCGATGGAGCCGGTCACGTGGCCTGGTACCACCCGGCCTGGACGGATCCCGCGGACAATCCGACGGCCGTACCCATCACGAGGCAAGTTGGATTCAAGGAGTTGCCCGAGGCCGTGCGCCAGCCCTTGCAAGGTCCGTCGCTCACCGTATACGCGCTGTTCATGGACAAGCCGCTCGACGTGCGCTCGGTCGAGGACAGGGTCGCCCACGGCCCTCTGACACCCGATACCGCCGCCGGCGAAGTCTTGCGTACCCTGGTGTTCGAGGTGCGTCCGTGAGAGCCTTCTTCCTGACAGCGCTGTGTCTGCTTTGGGTGGGGCCTGTCCGGGGGGCCGAGCCACCACCGCGCAACGCGGTTTTCGCCCTGATCATGGGTGTGAATCGCAGCGTGGACGCCGATCTCAAGACCTTGCTCTATGCCGACGACGACGCTGTCCGATACCAGGAGCTGTTTCGCGCGCTCGGCGCCAGGACCGAGTTGCTGGCGCGCCTGGATCGCGAGACCACGGCCTTGTCGCCGCAGGCCGCAGCGGAGTCCTTGCCGCCTACCCGCGCTTCACTCGTCAAGGCCGTCGCGGAGCTCGCCGCGGAGATCGCGACGGCCCATGAACGTGGGGTGAAAACCACGCTCTACGTGCTGTACGCCGGACATGGCAACGTGGACGGGGACAGCTCGTACCTGACCCTGGAGGACGCACGGCTGTCGGGGGATCAACTCGCAAGGGAGATCCTCGACCCCATCGCCGCGGACCAGAACCACCTCATCGTGGACGCTTGTTACTCCTACCTCCTGGTCGGTGAACGTGGTCCGGGGGGCGAGCGCCGCAAAGTGCAGGGCTTCTCCGTCACGTCCGAATTGGGACGGCGAAAGAATCTCGGTCTGCTGCTGTCCACCTCGTCCGGCACCGAGAGCCACGAGTGGGAAGCCTTCCAGGCCGGCATCTTCAGCCATGAAGTGCGCTCGGGTTTGTACGGTGCGGCCGATCTGGACGGCGACGGAAGCATCACCTACGCCGAGATCTCGTCCTTTCTCGATCGCGCGAACCAGGCCATCGTGAACGAGAAATTTCGTCCGCACGTGTTCGCCCGCGCCTCGGCGGCGTCGACGCAATTGCTGGATCTCAGACCCGGGCTCGGGCGCACGCTTGCCATCGGCGAAGATTTCCCCTCGGCGCACTACCTGATCGAGGATCAACGAGGCGTGCGGTTCCTGGATTTCCACAACGCCAAGGGACGGGAGGTTCGCCTGGTGCGCCCCGGCGGCGCAAGTCTTCTTTACGTGCGGAACCTGGAAGACGACAAGGAGCTGACCGTGCCGGCCTCCGACGCGAGCCTCGCGCTCGAGGCCTCGCAATTCGCCGATCCACGTGTCACGGAGCGTGGAGCGGCCCACCACGCCTTCAGCCTGATTTTTTCTTTGCCCTTCGATCGCGCCACGGAAGACCTGGTGGTCGTGCAACGCCCACCGCCTCCTGCCCGGCCCATCTCCATGCGCAAGGTCGTGCTGTGGTCCAGCGGCGTCGCCGCGGCCGCGGGTGCGGTGGCGGGTGGGCTCCTGCTCTGGGATGCCTCGCGACTGCGCGACGAGGCACCGGGCTCATCCCAACTGCGAGCGGCCCAGCTCAACGATGGCATTCACGCGCGCAATGTGGGGGCCGCGGTGGTCTTTGCCGTTTCGGGAGCGGCGCTTACCGCAGGTGTGGTGACCTGGATTCTCACGGGACGCAAAACAAAGCCACAGGACGATCCGCCATCGCCGCAGATTGAAGTTGGCTTGGGCGAGATTCGGTTCTTGGGTCATTTCTGAGAAATGATTGTCCGAAAGCACAGGCCGGTTCGTTCCCAGTACTGGAGGACTCTTCGACATGAACCATGCAAAATCTCTTCTCTGGGCTTCGCTGTCGCTGTTGCTTGCAGCTTGCGTGGGTAGTGTTCCTCTTGAAGGCAAGCCCTGCCCCTGCGCAGCGGACTTCGGCTGTTGCACGGCTACGAACCGGTGTCTGGCAGCCGGGGAATCTTGCGCAGCAAGTGATGCCGGCGCACATGCCGATGCGCCCACCGACACCCTTAGCATCGCGGCCGCAAATGCGATCGGACGTCCGTGCGATCTTTCGGTGAGCGCGTCGCCATCCCAAGCTGTGTACAACGCCAGCGCCGCCGAGTGTCCCAGCAACCTTTGTCTCAAGCCGGTGGTGCAGCCGACAGCGGCCACGATACCCAATCCGCCCACACAAGCCACCTGCTCTGCAGGCTGCTCGTACGACAGCGACTGCGACGGTGAGCTGCGTGACCCGACCAACCCTCTCGACCAGCGGTGTGTGCAGGGCTTCGCCTGCGGCATTCCTTTCGTGAAGGGTCCCGTCTGCTGCCAGAAGCTTTGTATGTGCAAGGACTTCTTGGGGCCTGAAGGTCTGCCGACGCCCATTGCCTGTCAAGGGGGGGCGGGCATGACCTGCGCCGACCCATCGGTAAGCGGCGTGACGGGGGTGGGCCAGCAGACGGATATGTACATCAGCATCGCGCCTACTCGCCTGGTCGACATCGTGACCATGGTGGACAACTCGCCATCCATGGCCCCAAAGGTCAGCAAGCTGAACGCCCAGTTCCCGAAGCTGATCGATGCGCTCAAGGATCCCAACGACGGCAGCCTGCCCGACTTGCGCGTTGCGATCATCGACGGCGATCTCGGGACCGGGGGCGCGTATAGCAGCGGCGCCTGCGGTCCCAAGACCCTGTCCGACGGGACAATCAGCAACTTTGGCGATCTGGGCAGGTTCCAGATGATCAACGCGCAAGGTTGCGGTGTGACCAGCGCCAGTGCGCTGTGGCTCGAGTATTCCCATGGGCAGCCGGTGAGCTACACCGGGGACATCAGCACCGTCTTCGCCTGTTTGGCCGGCGGCGTTGGTACCCTGGGCTGCGGCGAAGAGCACCAACTCCAGGCCTTCGAATTTGCCCTGGTCGAGAAGACGATAGGCAATGAGCAGCAGCAGCTGATGTTGCGTCCCAATGCCTACCTCGGCCTGATCTTCCTGACTGACGAGGACGACTGCTCGGCGGCCACGAGCGACGGTATGTTCGGCGACAAGCCCGAGCTGGGCGGAGAATCGACCAGCTTGCGTTGTGCCACCCGGGCCCATAGCTGTGGTGGCGAGAATCTCACCAGCCCGCCGCCGGGGTATCCGACGACCGCATCCTTCAGCCATCCCTTCAACGATTGCCAGGCCAGAACCGACAGTTGTCCCAACCCGACCGATGGCTCTGGCACCAGCACCGACACCTCGGTCCCGACCGACTGCAGCCCGCTCAAGGACATCCATCGGCTCGCCGATGAAATCAAGTCTCTCAAGGAGGACCCGGACAACCAAATTCTCGTCGCCGGCATCTTCGGCTGGCCGCGCAGCGATGCGGACATGGCCAGCGCTCAATACAAGATCGCCCCTGTTCCCAACCCCAACGCCGCGGACACCCAGCATCCCACCGTGTACGATTACTGGCCGGTCTGCTACGACCCCAAACACCTGCCCTCGCCCGCAACCACGGATCCTGCCACGGGTTTCGACGCCACGGCGGCGGGCTGGGGCGCCACGGGTGGTTTGCGTGAATCCGCGTTCGTCGACGAATTCGGCGCCAACGGTTTCAAGCTCAGCATCTGCGAGCCCGACTTCACGGACGCGATGAAGACCATCGGCAACGCGGTCGCCAAGAAGCTTCAGAACCTGTGCGTCCCCTACAAGTTGCTCGACACCGACAGCGCCACGCCCGGCGTCCAACCTGACTGCCGCGTGACCTACCGCGTGCCGGTAGTCAATCCCAATCCCAACAGCCCAATCCAAGTAACCTATAGCGAAGATCCGGTGGGTCTTCCTCAGTGCCCCTCCGGCGCGTCAAGCGGCAGTATCGCAGCCGACTGCTGGCAGTTGACCAGCGACTTCGACAAGTGCCCCGGAAATGGACAAATGATCGATGTCTTGCGTACTGCAGCTGAAATCATCGCCGCCCCACTCCCTGCCGGCACCAAGGTCGGAATGCAGTGTCGAACCTGCCCCGATCCGCTCCCCGGCGCCGCGGCCGTCCGCGGGTGCGAGGATTAGCTTCAGATTGTGACCCGGCATCGCCTCCGACGCTCCAGATGGTGGCATCGTTTCCCATGGAAGGGCTCATCGAGCCCTCGGCCACGACTTCCTACCTTTTCTCGTTCGGTTTGAGACCAACGCCGCGGATGTTGCTGAGCTTCCTCAGCAGATCGAACCAGAAGGGCGCGCCGAAGATGACCGTGGACGCCGTCAAGATCCACCCCAAGAACGTGAGATAGGTGAGCTCGTACCCGTCCCCCCAACCAAGCGGCAGCTCAGCCAGTCGTCGGGCCGCCTCCGCAGCCGTCGCGGGCTCGACGGAGGCCGTCTGACTGGCCAGCCCGGATCGTCGCCAAAGCGCGCTGAACAGCCGCAAGGTATCGATGTTGAACAGAGCCGCCAGAGCGACCCCGATGAGGAAGGTCCAGAGCTGGGACAAGCGCTTGTACACGCCCGACACCCGGTCCATGCCCGCATCGAACCAGCGCGCGACCTCGTCGGTCAGCTTCTCCAGGTCCCCTTGCGCGCGATCGACCATGTCCGTGAGGAGGCGCTTGAGCCTTTCGTTTTTCACGGTCTGGTCGATCCTGCTTTGCAGGGCGGTGACGTTGCCGGGAACGCCCTGAAGGGTATCAATCAAAGCGATGGCGAACGAGCGCGACGGTATGTACGAGGGCAACGTGCGCGCACGCAAGGGGCCGTCGAGTCCGCCCAGCCTCGGGTTGACCTGGGCGTGCTTGTAGATGTCCAAGGCCAACCCGTTCAAGTCCGGATCCCCGAGGAGCTCCTTGACCCCGCCGAGGAGCGACCTGGCACGCAATTTCCAGAGCGAGGCGCCACTCTCGTAGAGGTAGCTTGCAATGAAAGCGAGCGAGCCATAACAAAACATCATCCCCAGGGCAACGTCCAACACGGCGCTACTCATCATGCTCCTTCTCCTTTGGGCAGTTCCACCGCCATAGCCGGTAGTCAGAATCGGGGCAAGCGAAACCCTGATCCCGCGGCAAGCGCGGCGACGCCGCGGGGCGCCTGAGGACCCCTTGACGAGATCGTTACAAAGAACCCTTCCGACAATGTTGCACGTGTGTACGATGTCGTACGATGTTCGGGGAATTCATCTCCACGCTGATTCGCGGCATACGCTGGCAGGACTGCGCCGATATCCTGCTGTTGACCGCCATCTTCTCATGGGTCTACTCGTGGATGCGCCGGACCATCGCGGTCCAGATCTCCTTCGCCATGGTCACCCTTCTCGTGGGCTCCTGGGTGTCCAATCACTTCGGGCTGATCTTGACTTCCTACCTCCTGTCCGCGGTCGGCGCGGTGGCGACCGTGGTGCTGGTGGTGGTGTTTCAGCGCGAGATCCGGCGAGGGCTCGGTCGGGTCAGTCCGGTACGCTGGATCAGCAACTGGCACCGCAAGCAGTTGCCGGTGGGTCCGTCGGAGGTCATCGCCGAAGCCGCCTTCGCGCTTGCCGCCGCAGGCAAGGGGGCCCTGATCGCCCTGCCACGTCACGATTGGGTCGGCGAGCACCTCAGCGGCGGCACCGCCATCGACGCCCACCTCTCGTCGGCCCTCATCGAGACCGTGTTCACCTCGACCGCCCCCCTGCATGACGGCGCGGTGTTGGTCGTCAACGACCGCCTGGCGCGCGCCGGCGCCGTCCTCCCGCTCGCCACCGAGACCGGTGACCCTCGCCACGGCACCCGGCACCGCGCGGCCCTGGGCCTGGCCAGCGTCACGGACGCCGTCGTCGTTTGTGTCAGTGAAGAACGGCATACCGTCATGGTCGCCTACGACGGCGAATTGGTTCCGGTGCCCGGCGAGACCGAGCTGCGCGACACCATCGAGCGACTGTGCACGAACCACAAAGCAACCAAACCCAGCGCGCCCGAACGCCGCCGTCGCGCGCTCGATGCGTTCGCGTACCCGCTGATCTTTCTGGGTGTCGTCACCGCGTGGGCCGCCATCGCCTCGGATCGTTCGCACGAGGTCGGCCGCATGGTGCCCTTGGAAATCCGCGGCGTCAGCGACGGCCTGCGCTTCGACCCGCCGCGGACCACCAGCATCGCCGTCCAGTTGCGCAGCTCCAGCCGCGAGCTGGATTTGACCGCGCCGGATGCGGTGGAGGCCTACATCGACGTCTCGGGCAGCAGCAGCGGTTTCCACATCTTCCACGTTCACACCAGCGCCCCGGCAGGCGTCGAGGTCGTGAGCATCTCACCCAGCACCGTCTCGCTGCGCATTCGCAAACGAGACGCCGACCCGCCAGCCGCCACCAAACGGTAACCGGCGAGCTCCCCCTCTCCCCAGCCCTCTCCCCGCTTCGCTGCGCTACGCGGGGCGAGGGAGCTCGTTCGGGCGAGGCGAGGAGACCCCATGCCCGAGGATAGATCCAACAGCAAGGTCCCCTCGCCCCGGCGCCAGCGGCGCCAGCCGACCGACGGTACTTTCGGGCAAGGCGGGAAGAGCCCATGCCCGTGGGAGATCCAACAACAAGGTCCCCTCGCCCCGGCGCCAGCCGGGGAGAGGGACAGGGTGAGGGGCCGTCTCGGTAACAGGGAGGGGACAGGGGATGCCATGGAAGGAGCATCACGACTGCACTTCGACCGTGGTACGTCCTCGGTCCCCGGCATTGGTGGGCGATCTTGCTCCAGCCCTTCTACGCCCTGGCCGCGCTCGTCCCCTCGATGCACGCCACCGGTTGCAGGCTGGGCATGGTAACGCTCCCCTCGCCCCGGGACGCCGGAATCCGGCCAGGGTGAGGGATGGTGACGAGCGCTTCGGCCGGCGTTGGGAGACCCCATCATCCCGCATAGCGCTGGTTACTTTCTGATAGCTGCTTGTGATACGGTTTCGGACGTGCCGACCTTGCTCATGGTCGAAGGCTACCGCTTTTTCTTCTTCAGCAATGAAGGGACCGAGCCCCCGCACGTGCACGTTGAGCGCGGGGATGGCTACGCGAAATTCTGGATCGAGCCGGTCGAATTGGCCGACGCGGTCGGACTGAGGACTCGCGAGCTTGGACGTGCTAGATTGTTGGTGATTCAACACCGCATCGATTTCAGGGAGAAATGGCGTGAGTATTTCGGCACCTGAGCAACCTCGAGCCCTCAGCGTGGAGATCCTCGATGGCGATCTCGTGGTCCATCTCGAGGACGGCCGGACCGTCTGTGTGCCGCTTGAGTGGTTCCCGAAGCTGCGCGACGCCAGCCCGGAGGTTCTTGGCGACTGGCGTCTCATCGGCCGCGGGGTTGGCATCCACTGGCCGAAGCTGGACGAAGACCTCTCCGTGCGCGGCTTGCTGGTTCCCGAGCACGTTCAGCAGCGTCGGCAGAGCGTGTAGAGAGACCAGAATGCCACCCTTCGAAGACCGCCTACGCAAAGCCGTCGCCCACTACTGGCGCACGCTCGCGGCCCAGTCCGGCAAACAGAAGGTCGGGACGGACCATGGTCGCCGCTCCGCTGTCACCGGTGGCAAGCAAATGGACGGCTTCTGCGAGTTGGTCGACTGGGTCCTGCGCGAAAACGGTCTTGACGAGGCCACCATCTACGTCCGCTCCGACCGGGAGATCCCCGGCTTCTTCCGTCCGACCAAGGAATGGGACATGCTGGTGGTGCACCAGGGCCGGACCGTTGCCGCCATCGAATTCACCTCGCAACGGGTGCCACCGCTCGCCAGCGACACGAGCTCGCGCATCGAGGAAACCATCGGGATGGCGGAAGACATGTGGACGGCATTTCGGCGAGACGCCTTCGGCAGGACCCGACCGAGGCCGTGGCTCGGATGGGTGATGCTCTTCGAAGACCGCACCGAATCGGGTTCCTACGGCACGTGCTACGAACAAATCCTGCACAAGCTCACGCACGAGAGGCTCTTCGATGCAGCCGCCCTCCTGGCCTCGCCAGGAAAGGGCGGCGTACAGGGTGCGCTCGTCGAGCCCGCCGAAGACCTCAGCATGAGGTGTTTCCTGGCCAGCCTGCTGGGTTGGGTGGGGGGGTACATGGCGGAGGTGAAGCTGGACACGAGCAAATCGGAGAAGCGCCGCGACCATTCGGCAGGAGCCACGGTGTCGACCTGACCCAAGCGATGTGAAGGCCAGGCTCCTCTGGAAGCCGAACCTTGCTGTCAGCCAGCTCGGCGATGGCAATAATGCCTTCTTGTTCGCGGGCGGCGTATCTGGTGCCTGCCAGGGGCACAAGAGCATTCCGGCTGAAGGAGAACCGCTGGTCTCGAAGACCGCGACGATTGAAATTTGAGCGAGTCCTGACAGGCCGCAGCCAGTCTCGTCTAGGACCTTCAACTAGAACAAGGACGCCTCAGCCTGTTCGGCCTCGCCCTGTTCACCACGTTTGCAGGCCGCGTATCCTCTGCCTGTGCCCGGGTGAGGGTCGTGCTGGCCCTGAAGGGACCGGAATCGGCGCGGAACCGGGCGCACCGGTTCAGGGGGAGGTACGGGCGAGCGAGCCAGTGGCAACAGCTTCGGAGTGCCACTGGGGCGGGACAGACCCAGAAGCTGTACCCGGATCGCACGAGCGATCACCTCGGCGAGCAACGACGGTACAGCATTGCCGATCTGCCTCTGGACCGACGTGCGGCCTCCAACTGGCCATATGTCGTCGGGGAATGTTTGGAGGCGGCACAGCTCTCGGACTGACAGCCGACGGTTGTGCCAGTGAAACGGCCCGACCGCGGGGCCAGGCTGCGCTTGTACGGTCCAGGAGGGGCGATTCTTGGCGAGCTTCAGGAGGAAGGACCAGTATCGCCGACGCCAACCGAAAAGTGGCAAGCCCTCGTCCCGATCCGTGTGGAACAGATAGTTTTTCCCCTCAGGGATGGATGGCAGTAGCTCAGCCCACTTTCCCTTCACCTCAAGATCTTCATCGGGGTCGGGCTCTACATCGGCCAACGCATCCCAGGCGGTTCGGTACGGCAAGGCATCGCCGAAGAGGCTCGGTTGGTCCGAGTGGGTTGGGTCGGGAAACCGAAACTGGTGGCCATCTCGCGAAGCCACCATGACGAAGCGGTTTCGGAATTGCGGCACCCCATAGTCTGCTGCACCGAGCACAGCGAAGACTGGACGGTACCGGCTGCGCGTGCGCTGGTTTATGTCATCAATGACGCCGAGCAAAAGCCGAAGTCCTTCATCCTTGCCCCGATAGGCGAGCCCCTCCACGTTCTCAAGCAAGAACGTCCGCGGGCGCGCCTCCTGCAGGACGCGCAGGTAGGCGCCCAGGGTTCCGGCACGAGGATCCTCGAGTCGCAGCGAGTCGCCTCGCGCCCAGTACCCAGATTTTGAGAACGGCTGGCATGGCGGGCCCCCAATCAGAACATCGATCTCGCCAGGTCGGGTTTCAGCAGCCTCCAGCATTTCCGAGGTAGGAACGTCGAAAATGTTCCGCTCGATCACGGGCCATTTCCGAGCGGCCCTGAGAGTCTCGCACGCGTCATGATTCATCTCGACAGCAACGCTTGTCGCAAAACCTGCTGCCTCGAAGCCATAGTCCAGGCCGCCTGCGCCGGTGTAGAGACTGAGTACTTTGGGACGTGCCATCCTGAAGGTCGTAGTCTAGTAGAATTGGGCTCCGCGGTACATGTTTACGGCGGAGGTCCCAACCGCTGCACTCGGTCACTTGACCTATTCGGCATCTCGCCCGAAGATCGCCCGGCATGGAGAGATATTCGGTCATTCGACGCGAGCCGGTAGTGTCCCAAATTGAGGCCGCAATCGAGGCCAGCGGGGGGCGCGTCATCGAACGGCCGGATCCCAAGCTGGCGCCCTTCATGCTGAAGGTCGCCTTTCCAGACGGGCGCGTTGTCGAGCTGATCTGCTACGCATTCACAGCCAACAAATACCGACAGGATGGGCGGCCGGCGGACGAGCATAGGTTCCAGATCAAGTACGGCATGGGCCCGTCGTAGATTTCCAAAAGACGCGGGCCTCAAAATCCAATCCATGCAGTCGATACTACGAAGGAAGCCAGTTCGAGGTGCTGGCCGCTTGCCTTCACCCGATTACTGAGCGCTGGGAATTCAAGTTCTCCCTTACCTCCTCTCTGGAACCACACCGAACCTGTCCCGGTCGACTATCGGCACGCGTGATTGTCGCAGGACCAGGATGGGAGGCCGACCTCCCGAGGCTACTCGATAGACTGCCGGCCTGACCTTCGGGCTGACACTGCGGCCTCGACCTGCGTTGCGAGCTCGGCTGGGCTTCGCCTCAGGTCACCCTCCCAGAAGCGAAGCACAAGCCACCCGGCAGCCTCCAGCTCAGACGTGACCCGGCAGTCACGCGCGACGTTCGTTTTGATCTTGGCCCTCCAGTAGGCAGCGTTGTGACCCTGCTCGAGCCTGCTCAACCGCTCGTCAAGGTTGCGGCCGTGCCAGAAGTCCCCATCGCAGAACACGGCGACCTTGGCTCCGGGAAAGACGACATCCGGCCGTCCGGGAAGCGAGGTCGTCAGCCGGTAGCGCAATCCCAGCCGAGTGAGCTCACGCCGAAGAAGGAGCTCGCACTTGGTATCGCGCTTCCGACTCGATCCACGCGCCGCCGCGCGGGCCCCAGCAGAAGTCGGGGCCAAACCTGCGAAGCTCGGAGTGGAACGGACTTGGGACACGTTCGTCTATTATCACTTAACATTGGCATGTAGGTATCCGTTCTTAGGAACAGGCGGCATCGAAGAAGCAGGTGAGTAGAGTGGGTGGGCGCAGTTTGTCCCATCGCGAACCCCGTCTATGGACTACGGAAGACAGCCGGGATTCCACGTCTTGGCCGCGTGCTACCTACCTTCCCCGAATCATGTCGTCGACCCGAGCGAGATGATCTCGCACGCCGGGGAGCTCGCGCGCCAATTCCGGTGTTCTTCCAGCAGGCGAGAAACGTCGGCCGCGTCCGAGCGGCGTTTGCTCGGGCGGCGGGTCGCGTCCTCGGCGGCGCACGTTTCCGTTCCGTAAACTCTTGCGCGCTCGCGCGCGGCCTCTTGACTCGAACGGCTCGGGCTGGGATTTTCACGTCATGGAAATCAGCGCGCGCAACCAGCTCAGGGGAACGGTCAAGCAAATCGTCCGCGGCAGCGTCATGGGCGAGGTCGCGGTGGACATCGGCGGTCAGACCGTCACGTCCACCATCACGCTCGCGTCCATCGACCGGCTGTCTCTCAAGGTCGGCGACACCGTCGTCGCCATCGTCAAATCCACCGACGTGATGATCGGAAAGTAGGACACCCGGGCCCAGCGATCGCCGACTAGAAGCGGGCAAGGACGCCCAGCTTCAAGGAAGACAGGCCAAGTCCCTCGGGCTTGGCGCCATCCGGGTCGTTCGTCGTGGAGAAGATGCTCATGCCGCCGCCGAGCTCGAGGGCACCGGCGAGCCAACTCGTGACCCAGTATGTGGCGGTCCCATAGATGGCCCCGGCCGGCCCGCCGGTCAGCTCGTGGGTGAACGCGTGGGCAAGGCCGAGGGCCAGGCGTCCGCCTAGCTCGAGGCGGCCGCCGAGCCGTGGCGCATAGGCGCTCCACTCCAGCCACAGGTGGCCCACGTCGCGAGGGGCGACGCCGATGGTCGCGAGCTGCCGCTCCCTGACCACGTGCTGGTACCCCGCCGACAAACCCAGCGATGTCCAAGCCGCTAGAGGTACGGCGACTCGCACATCGGCACCCGGCGACCAGGTGGCGACGCCCAGGTCGTTGAAAAACCCGGCGTTGGCGAGCGTCGCGGTCGCGCCGATGCGGACGCGATCCCCGGCGCGCGCCAACGGGCTCGACAAGAGCACAGCCGCAAGCGGGCACAGGGCAAGAACCGTTCTTCGCATGAGCCGGGCGAAGTGCAACTTGGGTGCCGGCCGGGACCCCAGCCGCAGGCCCAGGATTCGACGTGTTTTCGCGAGCATTGGTGCGGCTCTTGGTCAGGATCTGTCAGGTTTTCACCAGCACCACGGACCAACCACCCTTCAAAGTGCGAGCGCTCAGGGCACTCCGATGTTGTCGCCGACGCTCACACGCTCGATCTTCTTGCCGCCTTCGTCCCAGAACCTCTGGTGGGGCGGCATCAAACACGACACACGTGTCCTGAATACGTCGCCTCGATCCTCTGGATCTTGGCCAAAGCATCCGGGAACCACCCGTGGCTGCGCTGCCGCCCCCCTTCGTCAAGAAGGCCACCAATCTGGTCTTCCTGCTCGACGTTTCGGGCAGCATGGCCGACTCGAACAAGCTGCCGCTGATCAAGGAGACGATCCTGGCCACGCTGGACCAGCTGGACGACAGCGATCACGAGTCCCTGGTGACGTACTCGACCACGGCGCAAGTCGTGCTGCCCCCGACCTCGATGGAGAAGCGCGCCAACATAGCCGCCGCGGTGGCCGCCCTGTCGGCCAGCGGCAGCACGGCCGGGGAGGACGGCATCGGCCTGGCCTATGCCCAGGCCACGGCGGGATTCATCGCGGGCGGCATCAACCACATCGTGATGTGCACCGATGGCGATTTCAACGTGGGGCCGTCCTCCACCGCCGAGCTGCTCAGCCTTATTCGCTCGGAGCGGGCGACCGGCGTGACCCTGACCGTGCTCGGGTTCGGCAGCGGAAATCTCAACGACGCCATGATGGAGCAGGTGGCCGATGCCGGAAACGGCATCTACAGCGTGATCATTGACGAGGCCTCGGCGCAGAAGTACGCGGCGGAGAAGATTCTCTCGACCATCACCCACGTGGCCAAGGACATGAAGTTGCAGGTCGAGCTCAACCCGGACAGGGTGCTGGCCTACCGCCTGCTCGGCTACGAAGATCGGGCCATCGCCGACCAGAGCTTCCGCAACGACGCGGTCGACGCCGGCGAGGTCGGGGCCGGCCACCGCGTGACCGCGCTCTACGAGCTCGTGCTCGCCGGCGGCACCGTGCCCATGACGGCCGGCGCGCCGGTTCCCGACGACGGCGAGCCCTCGACGCTGCCGCGTGAGGTCGGCGCCGACGACTTCGTGCTGGTCAAGGTCCGCTACAAGACCGTCGACGCCGTGGACACCACGCCGGCCATCGAGATGTCGACCACGCTGCCCAGCGCCCTGCTGTCCGAAGAGCTTTCGGCTGCCGACGCCGACATGCAATGGGCGACGGCGGTGGCCGCGCTGGCCGAGATCCTCAAGACCAGCCCGTACGCCGACAAGACCCTGGTGCCCACCATCCGCTCCATCGCCGCGGCGCAATCCGGACGCGATGCCGATCGCGCCGAGCTCGCCACGCTGCTCGAGAACATCGCCGCGAAGCTGCAGTAGGCTTCCATCATCGCCGCCGCAACCGGCTGTGCTGCTCGAAGTCGCAGAGCGCAGCCAGTTGCTTCAGAGCGGCACGCCCAAAGGGTTGGATCGCCGCACGGAGGCGATCTGACCAGTGCGGCCTTTTCGAAGAGGACGGGGTAAATAGCCGTCATGGTGTCCGCTGTCGTGCTCGCCGCTGTCGATTTCACACTGCCAGAGGGATCAGGTTGGGTCGGAAATTGGTCCCCTGGTATCGGCGATCCCACGTTTTTGGGGTGGTTCACCGTGGTGGCCTACGCAACCGCGACGTGGTCTTGCTACCGGCTACGGGGCCGTTTTTCCGCGCAGGCGGACGGCATCAGGCGCGAGGAAAGGCGATTCTGGAGCGTCATTTTTGGCGTTCTACTTTTTCTATGCCTCAACAAGCAACTCGACCTGCAAACCGCGATGACGGAATTCCTGCGCGGTCGCGCCAAGGCAGAGGGCTGGTACGGCATCCGCTTCAAGTTTCAGGTCGCCTTCATCGCGACCATGGCGATTTGCTTGCCGGTCTTGGCCACGCTCATGTTCTTCATCGCGAGAGCGCTTCCTGCATCCACCAAACTCGCGGGGCTTGGACTCATCATCATCGGTATCTTCGTGCTCATTCGCGCTTCGTCTTTCCACCACATCGACCGCCTGCTCAACGAGCGAGTCCTCAGCTTCAAGCTGAACTGGATTTTCGAGTTGGGTGGTATCGCCGTCGTACTCGTGGGCGCGCAAAAGCGATGGAGGGAGCTCAATCGGGGGCCTTACTAGATGACCATGTTGACCCCGAGCACTGCCACAGTAACAATCGCGCCACTTGTGAAGCACAAGCATATTCAGGGACTTGCATCTCAAGAGGTCCTGAAGGATTGGCCCGTTCGACCAATATGGCTGGTCCGGCGACGCACCACCAGTACAAGCAGCGCCAGTCCGATCGCCACCGACACCCATTGCGCGGTCGACAGGCCGAGGGCGTGTCCGCGATCCCGATCGCCACGCCAGAATTCGATGGCGAAGCGGCCGGCGGCATAGACAGCGAGGACGAGCGAGAACGCGCGGCCGTTGCGTCGCCCGCGCGCGAGCACCAAGGCCGCCAGCGCAGCGGCCACCAGGCCTAAAGCGGCTTCGTAGAGTTGCGTGGGATGAACGGGCAGGCTGGGCGCGCCCCGTGGGATGAAGCCGCGGCGGGCATGATCCAGCGCGGCCAGACTGCCGGGTGGAAAGCGAACGCCCCAGGCGTGCGCCGTGGGAAGGCCGTAGTCGCAACCAGCGAGAAAACAGCCGGTGCGAACGAATGTGAAGCTGAGCCCCGTCCCCACGGCGATGCGGTCGAAGAACGCGACGATGGGTTGCCGGGTGGCCGCCAAGTAAAGCGCGGCCGCCCCGCTGGCGCCGAGCAATCCGCCATAGGCGGCCCGCCCCGGATGCAGGACGGGACGCCACACGCCCGAGGCCAGCGCCAGGGGCAGCGCCCGCGCCGCCTCGAACACGTACCCGCCCGCCAGGGCGCCCACGTACGCGCAGGCAATGGCGCGCGCGGTGTTCAATGCCGACGCGCGGTCGTGCGCGGCCAGGCGAAGAGCGATAACCGACGCGGCCAGCGCCGCGATGACCGCAAGCTTGAAGTAATCGGGAACGAGCCAACCCGGCAACCCCCGCTGCAACACCCAGGCAACCGCCCACGGTCTCACGGTCGTCTCCGCAACAGCAGAAAGACCAGGGGCGCAAGCAGCCACATCCGGGTTCCGGAGCTCCCGTGCCTGCCGCCACGGGAGAGCTGACAACTGGCGGCGTCCGTACCGTCGCCGGCGCCGGCACAGGCATCGCCACCACCATCGTCGCTGGCAGTGGCGCAGGGATCGCCGCCGCCGTCGTAGCTGTCATCGCTCGGGCTCGAGCACGAATCGTCGCCGCTGTCGCAAGACTCGCCATCCCCGGTGTCGCAACCGGCGGCACACGTGGCACACGAGTCGGCGACGTCGCCGGACGACGACGATTGAGGAGCGGCGCCTGAAGGCTGCTGCACGACGCCAGCGTCGCCACGACTCGCCGAGGTCAGGGCGCCACGAAGGATCTCGACGGGTGCGACATGCGCGGGTGCGATTCCACCAGGCGAGGCAGCGCCGGCTGCGCTGTTGGGAACACCACCAGCCGCCGCGATGCCGGGCTCGGCCGCTCCGTCGGCAGCTCCTCCGTCCGCGCCGGCAGGAGCCAGGCTGACCAACCAGGACCCGTTCACATAGACCGTATCCTCGATGGCCACCGCGCCCGCCGGCCAACCGACCACGCGATACAGACGATGGGCTCCGGACGCGACCAAGAGGGCACGCAACGCCGCGCCAGCCTCGCCCTGAAGAGACCTTTCCTCCATGGTCGCCGTCGCCGCCGCGCGCGTGCCCTCGATGGGCGGCAGCCCCGGCGCGTGGGACGGATACGCGCGCTCCCGGACGGACCACGCCGCTCCGTTGCTCAAGATCCCCACCGCCAAAGGCTCGGCCTTGCGGCGCACGCGCACGCCATCGAGCGCCGCCACCATGGCGATGGGTAAGCCCGCTTCGCCGGTCGCAACCTCGTCGGTGCGGTCGTCCTTTGCTCGCGCGGCCTCGAAGCGTGCGGCCAGTGTCACGCGTGCGCTGTCCGACAACGAAGCCACCACGTCGGGATCGGCGTGCAGCGCATCCCGCAGCGGCAGCTCCTCGAACGGCGGCGGGCCTTGCTCGCAGCCCACCAGCAAGACCAGCACGATGGCGGATTCGAGACGCATGACCCTAGCCCTATCGCAAACCCGGTGCCAACCCGCCCGGGCGCCATTGGCCGGTGTGCGCAGTCAGCAAGCGCGCTTCGGGCGCTTGCTCCGGGAAAAGGCTTCACGGCAAACCGTGCCTTTTCGGCCCAGCCAGCCCTCTCAGCTCCGGAACTTGCTCCACTCGAGACCGAGCTTGCGCATGCGAGCGCGCAGGGTGTGCGGGTTCACGCCGAGGAGCGCGGCGGCGCCGCCCTTTCCTTCGATGCGCCCGGAGGTGCGACGAAGCGCGGCCTCGATGTGTCCCTGCACCACGGTCTCGAGGCTAGGGAATTCGGTGGATCGACCGACGGAGGTCGAGGTTCCGCGATGGAGCTTGAGCGAGCCGAGGGCGTTGCGAACGTCGAGATGGCGGCCGTTGCCCAGGATGGTGGCGCGTTCGATGACGGATGCAAGCTCGCGAATGTTGCCGGGCCAATCGTAGCTCGACAGCAGCTCCAGATCCTCGGGCGTCGGGGTCAGGGGCTGCCCGCCGATGCGCGTGCCGGCGTGCCAGGCAAAGTGCGCGGCCAACGCCGGGATGTCGCGCAGGCGTTCGCGCAGCGGTGGCAGTCGGATGGGAAACACGCTGATGCGATACCAGAGATCCTCGCGAAAGGTACGGGCGGTCACCATCTCGTCCAAAAAACGGTGGGTGGCCGCGACCATGCGCACGCTGACCTTGATGGGATGCTGCCCGCCGACCCGTTCGAGCGTGCCATCCTGGAGCACGCGCAGAAGGCGCACCTGGGCGGCCAGCGGCAGCTCGCCGATCTCGTCGAGAAAGAGCGTGCCGCCGTCGGCGCGCTCGAACCACCCCGCCCGGGCGGCCAGGGCCCCGGTAAAGCTTCCCCGTTCGTGCCCGAACAGCTCGGAATCGACCAGCCCGGGCGGAATCGCGCCACAGTTCACCCGCAGCATGGGCCCACGGTTGCGCCGGGAGCGGGCGTGAATCGCGCGCGCCACGACCTCCTTGCCCGTGCCCGTCTCGCCGAGAAGCAGCACCGGCGCGTCCGTGCCCGCCACCTGCTCCACCCGGCTCATGACGTCGCGGAAGCCGGCGTCAGCGCCCACGATGGTGCCCATGATGTCCTGGCGATCGAGCTTGGCCAAGAGCGCCCGGTTGTCGGCCTCGAACGTCTCGCGCATGCGTCCGAGCTCCTGAATCCGGCGGCTGGACGCCAACGCGGCCTCGAAGGGCTCGAGGAGGCGCGCCATCTCGGACTCGTGGCGGCGACTCATCGAGCCTTCGGGACCGAGCAAGAGCAGCACCGCCAGCGGCGACTCCTCGCTCTCGCCCACGAGCGGGCCGGCCAGGACGTCCGCCTTGAGCGCGCCTCCGACCATGGCGCGCAGAAGGTCGTGGCTACGTGGCAAGCCGCGGACGATCTCCTTCGACCCGTACCAGGCCAGAAGCTCGTCCACCTGCTCCGGCCTGCATTTGTTTTGGCTCGGCGGAAAGATGCGCCAGGTACCCGCCTGGCTCTTGGCCGTGGTGGTCCATGTGCGCGCCTTCAGATCGAGCTGTCGCACGACCACGCCGCCCACCCCAAGCTCCGCCTCGAGGATGGGGGCGATCCCCGCGATGGAATCGTCGAGGCGAGGACGGCGAAAAAGCTCCTTCCAAACCTGCAGGGTGTACACCCGTTGAATATACCCCCAATCCCGCGATAGCCGCAGAAGGTCGTGGTCGTGGTCGTGGTCGTGGCCGGTTGCAATTGCCACGGCCACGGCCACGACCACGGTAAGCCGTCTACGTCCACGACCACCCGTCATCGTTCCGATGTTCCGATGGGCTGCGTGCGTCCGGCGTGGAAAGGTGTCAGGTCTGCCCTGAAATACCTCGCCCCGCGTAGCGGAGTGAAGCGGGCGAGGGCGCGGCGAAGCCGCGGGGCCAGGGAGAGGGTGTGCAGGACCCGAGGTGCCCGCAGGGCTGACCTGAAACCACCTCGCCCCGCGCAGCGGAGCGGAGCGGGAAGAGGTCGCCGAGCGCAGCGAGGCGGGTGAGGGGCACGTTTCATGCGTAAAGGATCCGGGCCATCGGCCCGGCGGCGGTACTGGAACGGAAATATCTAGAGCTTGTCGGGTAATTGCGGGCCGCCCGAAGGGCCGGCCCGCGGCTAGCGGCTTGCGGGCCGCGTGAGCGTGAGGGTGAGCGTGTTCGTGGGCGGCACGCGACAGGCGAAAAGCGTGGTGCGATAGGCGGGAGCGCTCCGCGGGTCGCGGGCCGCGCACGCTCACGCAAATCGCGCACGCGAGCCGCGACACGCTGGGCGCTCACGCTACCGCGACCGCTCACGCTGGCCGATCTGGGCTGAACCGGAAGGCCGGTCTGCCATGTGAGCCAACCGGGTGAGCATGGCGCACAAGCGGTCAAGCAGAGCCAATAGGTGCCTATGCCTACGACCGTGGTGGGTACAGCAGAGAGAACGTGGAGCGCCTCGGCAAGCTTGGCGTTCGCGATATTGGCTTGGCTCCCCGGGAACGGACGCCGTGGGAGGTCGAGGGCAAGGTGAAGGACCGGCTCGTCAGGGAGCGCGCGATGGTCGAAGGGTCGATTGGCACCATCAAGTGCTCCAAATACGGATTCAACCGCCCAGCGGCACGCTCAACCGCGATGATGGGCCTCTGCGGCCAACGAGCTGTGCTTGGGCTGAACCTCACCAAGTTGTATCGGGGCGTTGCCGGAAAGAAGGGGATTGCCCTGGAGGCATGAGCGGAAAACGGGCGGGAGTGGTCCCCTACGAGAAAAATCGGGAAGTTGGCAGCGCTGGCGGCGTGGGATGGCCCGACATCGCGATTGGCCCCGTGAATTTCCCGACAAGCTCTAGCTAGAATTGCGAAAGGAACGCCCAGATGGCCGTGCCGGCAAAGGGCGCGGGCTCGTGCACACCGTCGAAGGGACACCACGTGACGGGGTAGCCGGCGTCGCAGCCCTGGTAGCTCACGCAGCCCGCGGGGCTGCCGGCGACGGTCTGGGTGGTGCAGTGGTTGCGGGTCACGAAGGCGTCGCGGGCGGCTTCCCCAAGGGAAATGTTGATGGTCGGATCGCTCGTGCCGTGCGAGGCCCAGTAGGCGATGGGCTGCGTGCCGCTGCAGGTCCCCGAGATCTCTCCCGACATGGGCGCAATGGCGCGAAAGACATCCGCGACGCCGCACCCGAGGGTAATGGTCATGATGGCGCCCATGCTGAACCCGGTCGCGAAGACGCGGTTCTGGTCGATGCACAACTGGGACTCGAAGAGAGCGACCATCGCTTTGACGTAGGCCACATCACTGCTGCTCCAACTCGAGCTGGTTGCCTGCGGGGCGACGAAGATCGCAGTGTCCTTGGCCTCGGCCTGGATACCGTAGTAAGGGCCGCTGCCTGGCGGGCCGCCATCCGCGACCGATTGGGCGTCGTACTGACGTCCGTGAAAGGCGAGGATGAGGCGGTAGGGATGGCTCGAATCATAGTTGGCCGGAAGGGTGAGGATGTACTCGCGGGTGGTGCCCGATACGTCGATGGTGGCGTGACCGCCGGCCGGGGTGGTGGCCGCGTTGCAGCCTGCGCTGGGTTTCGCGCCTGCGCCGGAGCCACCCCCGGTTCCGGAGCCGCCCCCGTTGCCACTCTTGCCACCCGTTCCCACGACACCACCGCTCGCAACACCGCCGGAGCCGACGACGCCGCCAGTTCCGACAGCACCGCCGCTTCCGACAACACCGCCGCTTCCTGCAACGCCACCCGTTCCGGTCTTACCACCTGTTCCAGTCGCGCCGCCGGTCCCGATGCCACCGCCGGTCCCGATGCCACCACCGCCACCGCCACCGCTTCCGAATCCGCCGCTCCCCACTCCACCACCGCTCCCGGCTCCACCGCTGCTTCCAGTTGCGCCGCCATTGCCCCCCAAGCCACCCGAGCTCGATCCCCCTCCGGTACCTTGCGAGCCCGATTGCGTACCCGACGAGCTACATGCGATACCGGCGGAGGCCATCAAAACCAAGGACCGCTGCCAAACGCGCTGTCGCGAGGTCCGGATCGTTCGCATCGGAAACCTCCTTGAGCAACGAAAGGAAACCACCCGAGTCTGGTCCTCTGTTCCGCCCATTGTCAACCGCGGGAATTGTCGCGCCGATCGTAGAACACAGCCACGAATAGCACAGAAATCCACCGCAATTGCCCTTGCTGCGTGACCAAGGTCCGTGCGAATTTGCATGAACCCGTCATGCTGCGCCGTTATGTGACATCCCTCGTGAGCCGTCCGAAAACTGTGATTGCAGCCGTCATGGCCGTCACCCTGACGCTCGGCTTCTTCATCACGCGATTGCATCTGATGCTGGACATCGATTCCCAGATTCCGCCCGGCCATCCGCTGGTGGTGGTTGGCAAGCGGGTCGAGAAGCTGTTCGGCGGCAAGTACATGACCGTCGTCGGCTTCTATCCGTCGAGCGGAACCATCTATACGCCGAAGATTCTGGCCAAGGTGAAACGCGTGACCGAGGAGCTCGCGCGCCTGCCCGGCGTCAAGGAGGGCAGCGTGCTGTCCCTGATGTCGCCCCGGGTGAAGGACGTGCACAGCACCGACGACGCGCTACAAATCACGCCGCTGGCGAGCAAGGTTCCCGAGACGGATGCCGAGATGGCCGCCTTTCGCGAGCGCGTGAAGGCGAACGCCTTCATCACCAGCCTTCTGGTCAGCGACGACGGCCGGGCGACCTCGGTCCTGGTCGACTTCGACGACTTCGAGAAGGCCGGTGGCGCCAAGCACCTCTACGGCCGGATCGAGAGCATCGTCGCGCCCGAGCGCGAGCCCGGGCTCGAGATCCTTCCCGCCGGCGCGGTCACCATCCTCTACTGGCTGCTCATCTACACGCGTCGCGTGGCCGGGCTCTTCCTCTTGGCTCTCGGCATGATCGGCTATCTTCACTACCGCGCCTTTCGAACCCTGCAGGGCATGATCGTTCCCTTGGTCACGGCCATCATGGGCGTGATCTGGGCGCTGGGCCTGATGGGGCTCATCGGGGCGCCCATGGATCCGTGGAACATCATGACCCCGATCCTGCTGCTGGCCATCGGCGCCGGACACTCGGTGCAGATCCTCAAGCGCTACTACGAGGAATACAGTCGTGCCAAGGTGGCCCATCCCGAGCTGTCGCCGGTCGAGCACAACCGGCTCGCAGTCATCGAGGCCACCACCAAGGTCGGCGTGGTCATGCTCGCCGCGGGCACCATCGCGTCGCTCAGCTTCGGCTCGCTGGCCGCCTTCGGCTTGCCGTCGATCAAGAACTTCGGCCTGTGTACGGCCTTCGGCATCCTGGCCGCGCTCACCGTCGAGATGACGTTCATCCCGGCCATGCGCATCCTGCTTTCGCCGCCCTCGCCCAAGCAAACCGAGCGCGAGAAGCGCGAAGAGTACTTCGACCCCATCCTGGAGAAGCTGGCGAGCATCATCCGCAGAGGCAAAGAGCGTCCCATCTTCTGGGTGTTCGTGTGTCTCATCCTCGTCGCCCTGGTCGGGGTCGAGCGTCTCGATACCAACAACAGCCTCGGGGCCCAGTTCTTCGAAAGCAACGCCCCCATCCACGGCTTCCGCATGGCCGATTCCCGCCTGGCCGGCACGCGCGTCATCCAGGTGCTGATCGAAGGCAACGCCCCAGACACCATCAAGAACCCCGAGGTCCTGCACCGGATCGACCAGCTCGGGACCTTCATCGCCAAGCAACCGCTGCCCATCGGCAAGGTCGTGTCCATCGTCGACCTGTTCAAGCAAATGAGCCTGGTCTTGAACAACGGCGGCCCGGGCACTCTCCCGGATACCGTTCAAGGCGTCGCGCAGTATCTGTTGCTCTACTCGATGGGCGGGGACGACAAGGATTTGAGCCGTCTCGTGGATCACGACTTTCAGAACGCCGTGATCACCACCTATTTGCGCACGGATGACTACCGGGCCATGAAGGCCCTGGTGGTGGCGACCAGCGCGGAGGCCGAGCGGCTGTTCGTCGGGCTGCCGGTCAAGGCGCGCGTCGGCGGCGGCGTGACCAACGCCATCGCGCTGAACGAGACCATGGTACGGGGCAAGACCATCAACCTCATCCAGATCTCGATCCTGGTCGTCGTCATCACGTCGTTCTTGCTGCGCTCGTTCGCCGGCGGGTTACTCGTGCTCTTGCCGCTGGCCACCGCGGCGCTGGTGAACCTCGGCCTCATGGGCTGGACCGGAATCCCGCTGTCCATGGGAACGGCCGCAATCTCCGCCATGGCGGTCGGCATCGGCGCGGACTACGCCGTCTACTTCATCTTTCGCGTGCGCGAGGAATTCCAGCGCAGCGGCGACCTGCGCGAGGCCACGGCGATCGCCCTGACCACGTCGGGCAAAGCCATTGCCTACGTGGCCAGCGCCGTGGCGGGGGGCTACCTGTGCTTGACCTTCTCGGGATTCAAGGTCCACGTTCAGCTCGGCGTGCTGGTGGCCCTGACCATGGTCACCAGCAGCGCGGCGACCGTGGCCTTCCTCCCGTCCGTGTTGCTGCGCCTGACCCCGCGCTTCCTCAAGCGCCGGTAGCGAGAGCCCTACTGGCAGGGCTTGAGGATGGTCAGGTACCAGGGCGCGGGATTGCGGCAGCCGCCACACTGAAGCGCCACCATCCAGGTGCCGGTATCGTCGATTCCCTGGAAGGACTCGCCACCGTCCGTCTTCAGAGACGAGAAGTTGACGGAGGTTCCCGTGCCGATATCACCCTGGTAGAGCTTGGTCGCAATCAACTCGATGTCGAGGAATTGGCTCTCGATCTCGGTGGGAGTCTGGGTGTAGTGACCAACGAGGGCTCTCGTGATGTTGGATACGACGAAGTCGTTGCCAAGCGCGTTCTTGGTCATCTGGCTCCAATCGAGCGTGATGCCCGCTTGTCCCGCGGGGATCTCGGTCGGTGTCAGGCTGTGCAGATCCGCGGTGTAGGTGAGCTGGGTAGAATCCGTCGTCATCGTAACGGCCGTGTTCGAAGAAGAGGGGTCGACCTGGAAGGACTGGATCATCTTGGTCCCCTCGCCGAGCGTATTGCCCGTGGCCGCCATCAGCGTATAGGTGAACTTGGTCGGGTCGTACTGGGTCGCGTCCAGGAACGAGAGGATGGTGGTGGCATCGGGGTTGCCGCTGTTCGTGAAGTCCAGGAGCTTCGCCGACGTGTTGTTGCCGTCGGTGGCGTACTGCAAGGGCAGGGTTACGAGATCGCGCTGCTGAAGAGAATCGGCGTTCAGCTTGGTCTGGAGGTCGGGCAGCGTGAGCTTCCACATGAGAACCAAGATGGTGTTGAGGTCCTTCTTAGGATCGATGTCATGGCCAAGGAAATCCGTGGTCACGCTCCCCCAGTCGAACGTCAGATTGGTCATCGGCTTGACCTTCACCGGGGGAAACGTCAGCGTGCTCGTGAACCCGTAGTCGTGCGCCGTACTTGCCATCAGCGTGGTCCCACTGCAAGTTCCGCTGCCACCTCCGCCACCGCTTCCTCCGTTCCCGCCGCCTCCGCCACCGCTACAAGCCGGTGCCGCGAGCGCAAGGAACGGGACGAGGAAAAGGATGGATTGATTCTTCATGAAAAGAGCCTCCGAAATGAAATGTGGATACCTACCTGGGTGGCGACCCGTACAGGCTGGCACGCTTCTGAACATAGCCAAAGGATGCACCGAGGGGCCAATTCAACTCCTGAAGAAGCGTGCCACTCGAATCGACCTCGTGGAGCACCCCCTGGGTCGAGTACGCGACGATCGTGTTGCCGTTGGGAAGCCGCTGCACATCGCCCATGACGTCGTTCTGGATACCGTCGGACGATTTGTACGACCAAATCTGAGAGACCTTGTTCCCGGTCAGATCGAGCTTGAACTCGGTTGCGATCGAGCCGCTTCCGTCGCCACCCGCCGAGGCAAAGCTCCCGGCGACGTTCCTGCTGTTGTTGTTGAAAATCAGGAGGTCGTCGAGCCCCAGGACGTGAAGCCCGTGCTCGCCGCCCTTCCAGATCGGCGAGGTGGTACCGGTGAAGGTGGACTTGCTCCCGTTGAGCCTCCATACGACCGACCCGTCGCTGCGCTTGACCTTCACCACGACCTGGTTGTCGAGATCGGAGAAGACCAAGGTGTCGTCGGCCTTGGAGTACTGGATGTTGTTGCAGTGGCACGCTGTGGGGCTGGTGCCCTCGGCGGTGCCCGAGTTCACGATCGTCTTGGTGGCTCCACTCGGCGAGTATTCCTTGATGTCGTCGCAGCCACTGGTCATGCCCGGGCACTGGCTCCCCGACATCGGGTAGGCGTAGAAGGCCACCGTCTCATCGGGCAAGACCGTGAGCTGGTGGTTGAGTCCCGTGAAGTGGGAGGACGAGATCCTCGTCCGTCGAGCCGTCCATCGCCACACGGTGCACGCTGGTCGTGCCACACGGCACGTTGGCGCTGTTGATCCACATGTGCGTCCCGGCGTAGTCCATCGCCGCCCCGGTCACGTCCTTGCTGGTACTGAAGGCCCACACCATATCCCCGTCGGCGTCGAGGATGTAGGAAGGCGATCCGCCGCCGCTTTGCAGGTACTGACCGGTGATCAAGAAGCCACCGTAGAGGCCCGACTTGTTGTTGGTGGTGACCGAGATCTTCGGCAAACCACTCGCCAGCGTGCCGGTGGCAATCGTGTAGTCGCTGCTCGCGCAGTCGCCGCTGCTGTTCGTCGCGGTGATCCGGTAGTGGTAGGTCTTCGACTGCTTCATCCCGAGCAGCAGGGTCGTCACGGTGCCTGTTCCGGGATTGTCGATCGGCGCGGTCATTCCGTAGCTCGTGTCGAGCCCGAAATCGATGTGCGCCGAGGTCATGCTCGACAGGGTCGTGGACCATTTGACGATGCCGACGGTCGCGATCTTCGCGCTCGTCGAGGACGACTGCGTGAACGTACACGAGACGGACGTTCCCGAGCCACCCCCGGCGCCCGAGCCGCCGGAGCCCGAGGATCCGCCATTTCCGGCCGATCCACCCCCGCCCGAGGAACCGCCACTGCCACCCTTCCCACCGCTGCCCGAGGATCCGCCACTCGTGCCGCCGCTGGTGGAGACTCCGCCGCTGCCGCCCTTGGCCGACGACCCGCCACTGCCGCCTTTTCCGCCGCCCGATCCACCACTCGAGGACCCGCCGCTGCCCGCCGCCCCACCGCTGCCACCCTTGGCTGACGACCCGCCGCTCGCGGAAGAGCCGCCGTTGCCCGACGACCCGCCGTTGCTCGACGAACCGCCGTTGCCCGACGACCCGCCGTTGCTCGACGAACCGCCATTGCCGGAAGACCCGCCGTGACTCGACGAACCGCCGCTTCCCCCCGATCCACTCGGAGTCGCTTGGTTACAACCCAGACCGCCTAGACATAGACAGCCAGAAAGGACGAACGCTGTGGAAACACGCAACATCTGGAAGGCCTCCTCGTCGGGTCTGTTGTCGGACGGTTCGTTAGTGTCGGAGCGTAGGCTCTATTGCTGGCAAGAAGAACCGCCAGGGCTGCCGTCGTGCGCAGGCGGCACGATCGTGCTGGCGCGGCTTGCGCATAGGTGCCGAAGCAAGGGTTGCATCAATAGGAATCCTCCTCGATCTGAAGAGAGGGCGCCTGGGCGCAGGACTCACGGATACCCTGAACGCGAGCGCGAATCTGCGCGCAAATCTATTGGTGAGCAAACTTAGTAAGATTAAGGCCGCTTGCCAAGCGGGAAACACTGCGCGGTGGGCTCTGCGAGGGAAAATGGGCGCGAAGACCATGGACGATGATAGATGACACCAACCGACCCAGGTCGATTGCTAGACGGAGAACGAGGTTTGGGGCTAGCATCGCGCCACCATGGCGACCATCAAACGCATCGGGGTGCTGACGGGCGGTGGCGACTGTCCGGGTCTGAACGCGGTGATTCGTGCCGTGACCAAGACGGCGATGCACCAGTACAAGCTCGAGGTCATCGGCGTGGAAGACGGCTTCCTCGGCCTCATCCAGAACCGCATGCGCCTGCTGGGCTGGAACGACGTCTCGAACATCCTTACCCAGGGCGGCACCATCCTGGGCACCAGCAATCAGGCCAACCCGCAACGCTTCGCCATCGAGAGAGGCGGCAAGACCGAGTGGGTCGACGTCACCGACCGGGTAATCGACCACGTGCGCGCGAACGAGCTCGACGCCTTGGTCTGCATCGGCGGCGACGGCACCATGACGGGCGCCGCGAACCTGGTCGAAAGCGGCATCAACTGCATTGGCGTGCCCAAGACCATCGACAACGACCTCGAGGGCTGCGAACGCACCTTCGGCTTCGACACCGCCGTGCACACCGCCGCCGAATGCTTCGACAAGATCCACACCACGGCCATGAGCCACCACCGCGTGATGGTGGTCGAGGTCATGGGCCGCAACGCCGGCTGGCTGGCCTTGCACACCGGCTTGGCCTCGGGCGCCGACGTGATCCTGATCCCCGAGATCCCCTACGACCTCGACGTCATCGCCGAGGTGCTCCGACGCCGCAGCAAGAGCGGCAAGCGCTTCTCCATCATTTGTGTGTCCGAGGGGGCGAAACCCAAGGGCGGCGACGTCGTGATCCAGCGCCGCGTGGAAACCAGCCCGGATCCCATCCGCCTGGGCGGCATCGCCAACAAGCTGGTCGCCGACATCGAAGAGCGCACCAAGCTGGACGCACGCGCCACCGTGCTCGGGCACATTCAGCGCGGCGGCTCGCCAACCCCGGCCGATCGCGTGCTGGCCACCCAGTTCGGCCACCACGCGCTGGAGATCCTGATGGCCGGCGCACAGGGCCAGCTCGTGGTGCAACAAAACGGGCACCTGGGCGAAGTTCCCATCCAGAGCGTGGCCGGCAAGCAGCGCAAGGTCGCCCCCGACGACCCCTTGGTTCGCACCGCCCGCGCCGTGGGCACCTGTTTCGGCGATTGACCGCGTCGCCACCGCCACGAGACTTGCGCCAGGCGTGCGCGATCGGAGTAACCTCGCCCCGCTTTCACGACGGAGAGATGACCATGATGCTCACGACCTTGGTCCTGGCAGAGATGTTTCGACTGACCGTGCCGCAGGTGCTGCGACAGACCCCCAAGGACCCGGCCTCCTTGAGATACGATCTGGCGGACTTCGCCGAGGCGGTCGAACGCGATGCCGAGCGCTGCATCTGCATCACCACGCGCCTGTCGCCCGCTACCCTGCGCGCGGAAATCCTGTTGGTGAGCGACTGCGAGTGCGGAAAATGAGAGGGCGCAGAGAACGAGGAGAGCGCAGAGCGGTCGAATCGGCGGTCAGCCGCCCATGGCCTGGCAATCGAGGTTGCCGTTGGCGAAGCGCACGTCCTGGGCGCACTTGAGCGCGTAGGGCTCGCAGAAGCCGCTGCTGCAGTCCTGGTCGACGGAGCAAGCCCCGCCGATGTCCAGCTGAACGGAGCAGATGCCTCCCGCGCAGCGCAGGCTCTCCAGGCAAGGATTCGCGGCGCTGCAAGCGCCGCCGAGCCCCAACTTGCTCGCGCACATCCAAACACCGCTCGTGGTGCTGCAATAGGATCCGGACGGGCAGTATTCGCCGATGTTGGCGCACCCGGCTCCTTGCGCAACCAACCTGGCGGTTCCGCAGTAACCCTTGTCGCAGATGAGGCCATCGAGGCAGTCGGCGTCGGCGACGCACGGTCCGTTGGGCAGCTCCGTCCCCCGATAGACCTTGCCGCAGGCGAGAGCCACGGTCTCGAGATCAGCCGGGCTCAGAGAGACCGCCCCCTGGTTCAGCTTCCCATAGACCGCTTTGACTTTGTCGAGACAAACCTGCGCGTTCGGCGGTAGGAAGTCGCGGCCGGCGTTTTCTTGCGCCTGGGCGGTGCACTCGGCGAGGCGACCGGCCATGCAGTCGGCCTGCGGCATGAGACAAGCCGGCACAATTCCAGCGCACACGTCCTGCGCGTACTGGTTGCAGTACTCGGTTTGGGTCAGGGGTTCGGGCTGGCTGCTACAACCGGCAAAGGCGATCGCGCCGAGAATGACGAAACGGTGGTTCATGGCTGGATCTTGGCCCGGACAGGGCGCACGTCAAAAAAGCGTGATTACTTGGCAAAGTCGACGGCGCGCGTTTCGCGCACCACGGACACGCGGATCTGGCCGGGGTACGCGAGCTGCGCCTCGACCTTGCGGGCGATGTCCTTGGACAGCACGCGCGCCTGTTCGTCGCTGATCTTGGTGTTCTCCACCAGGACGCGCACCTCGCGCCCGGCCTGGATGGCAAAGGCACGTTCCACACCGTCGAAGCCGGACGCGATCTTCTCCAGATCGTCCAGTCGCTGCACGTAGGATTCCAGCGACTCGCGCCGTGCCCCGGGCCGCTGGTTGGCCAGCACGTTGGCGGCGTCCACGATGTGGTCGAGCACGTCTTCGGCGGGCACCTCGCCGTGGTGGGCTTCGATGGCGTGGCAGATCTTGGGTGTCTCACCGAACTTGCGCGCCATGACCGCGCCCGCCACGGCGTGCGAGCCGTCGACCTCTTGGTCCACGCCACAGCCGATATCGTGCAGAAGGCCCGCGCGGCGGGCCATCTTGACCGGATAGCCGAGCTCGCCCGCGATGGTGCCGGCCAGGAAGCCGACCTCGATGGAGTGCTGAAGCAGGTTCTGCGCGGTTCCCGAGCGGAAGCGCAACTTGCCGAGCAACCGGCCGAGATCCGGGTGCAAGCGGCCGATGCCGAGGTCGAAGGCGGCCTGGTCGCCGGCCTCCTTGCACTGCTGTTCCACCTCGTCGGTGGCCTTGCGAACCATCTCCTCGATGCGGGTCGGATGGATGCGCCCATCGGCGATGAGGCGGGTGAGCGCCAGGCGGGCGATCTCGCGCCGCACGGGATTGAAGCACGAGATGACCACCGCCTCGGGCGTGTCGTCGATGATCAAATCGATCCCGGTAGCCGATTCGAGGGCGCGAATGTTGCGACCTTCACGGCCGATGATACGGCCCTTCATGTCGTCGGAAGGCAAGGGCACCACGGACACCGTGCGTTCGGCGACGTAGTCGCTGGCGTAGCGCTGGACCGCGGCGCCCAGGATGAGCTGCGCCTTCTGCTTGGCCTGCGCCTGGGCTTCTTCCTCGATACGCTTGACCTCGCCGGCCGCCGCCGCACGCGCCTCGGCTTGGACCTCGGCGGTCAACAGCTTGCGCGCCTCGGCTTCCCCCATACCCGCAATCTTTTCGAGCCGCGTCCGCGCTTCCGCTGCGGCGGAGGCCGCGGTCCTGGCCACGGTCTCGGCAGCCTGCTCGCGCGCCTGGAGCTGCTTTTCCTTGCGCGCGATGTTCTCGCGCTCGGTCTTCATCTCACGATCGCGCCGGTCGGCTGCCTCCACCCGCGCGCGGATCTCCGCCGTGCTCCGGTCCAGCTCCTGGCGCCGAGCACGCAGCTCGCTTTCGACCTCGCTGCGGATCTTCTGCGCGCCTTCCTTGGCCTCGACCAGGGCCTGGCGTTTGATGGCGTCCGCTTCGCTGGTCGCGGCCGCCAGCGCCCGTTTGCGTTCCTCTTCGCTTTCGGGCACCGCGTCGGGTTTGGACAGACGTCCAAGCAGGAACGCGACCACCCCGGCCACCGCAGCAGCCAGGATCGCGCCGATGATTGCTCCAGCGGTCATGTCCTACCTCAGCCGATCGGTTCTTGGCAGCGGACGACTCGCTCGTCCGTCACGATGGTGTCTAGCGGTACGTCCCACTCCCCCGCGGGACAGGTCTCTACCAATTGAAAGTCGAAGGCGTAGCCGACGAAACGGGCATTGGTGGCATCGGGATGGGCCCGGACATAGGCGGCCAGCTCGTCGTAATAGCCGCCGCCGTAGCCGATGCGCGAGCCGCGCTTGTCGAACACCAACCCTGGAACCATGAAGACGTCGATGTCCTGAGCGGCCAGCTCGGGGCAATCGAGCCCGGGTTCCAGCAAACCGAAGATGCCGAACACGAGGTCGGCCCGCGTCTTCGCCCGGTGGAAGCGCAGGCGCGGTGGGATGAGGCCGGTGCTGACCCGTGGCAGCACGACGTCGACCCCTCTGCGCCGAAGCTCGGTGAGAAGCGGTTCGGTATCGATCTCCGAACGGGTGGAAACGAATCCCGCCACGCTGCGCGCCGCGCGAATTTCAGGCAGGTCGAGAAATCTCTCCACTGCGCGGGCGGTCATGGCTTCCCGCTCAGCCTGCAGCAGCACATCCCGTTGCTCCGCCATGGCGCGCCGCAGTGAGCGCTTTTCCTCCCTTAGCGACAGCTCGGCTTGGTGCATCGGTACCGACGTTTCGTTCTTGCCCCGAGATGGTCAAACAACCCATGGAACGGGCACCCCACCCGCAAGGTAGGGTGTGCAGCAAGAGCGAGTAAGTCGCCTCGCGGGAAGATGGTTGTGGAGTTGATCATCTATGTTGAACGCCGCCTCGATGGTGAACGGATGGGCTCGGGCGGACGCAGTTCGGGCACTATACCCGAAAACCCCTCGGCACGATCAAGCAGGCGGTTCGTTCAATCCTTCTCGATGTTTGGCTCACCGCGGCGACTGGTGACTGACGGCAGTTACAACCGGGTGCGGCCATGGCCACGACTCCGGCCACTGCCACGACGCTCTGCGGCTATCGACGGGATGATGGGTTCTCGTTCCACTCGCCAGGGGTGGGGCATCCCCGATTGCGGCGGACCAGGTTCGTCCCCTTTCGCAGAGCAAGACTGAATTTCCGTGCGTCACGGCCCGCGGATGGTAGCTTTCGCCTGGGTAAGAGGTGGCGACTCCGGAGCTTCGCCAGGGCTTCGCTCGGGTTCGATTGACAGCAGGGAGATGGCAAACATGCAATGGGAACGGCCAGACTTCGTCGAGATCGCAATGAACGCGGAAATCGGTGGCTATCAGTCTGATTTCGGCGATGAACCGCCGCTGGGCCCGCGCGGCCCCGTGCTCGATGCCGAGCCCAAAGAAGACAAGGACTCCGCAGCCGCAGTCTTCTGACCCCCGGGCCGTCTGCCGTTGCGCGTTCGCGTTCTAGGCTCAGCCGCCGGAGGGGGCTTTCCGCAGTGGAACTGCGGTTGCCCCAACTGTCGCGATGTGCGCTCCGGAAGTCTGCGAGGCGCGTCGCGTCGGCAGGAATCCATCGCCCTCAGCGCCGATGGGGAGGCCTGGTTTCTGCTCAACGCCTCGCCGGAGATTCGCGAGCAGATCGAGAGCTTTCCCCCGCTGTGGCCGCGGCAGCTTCGCCATTCGCCGATTGCCGGCATCGTGCTCACCAATGGCGATCTGGACCACTGCCTGGGCCTCCTGTCGCTGCGCGAGTCGCAGCCCCTCACCCTTTACGCGACGAGCGCGGTGCGGGCCGGGTTCACGGACGGCAATGTGCTCTACCGAACGCTCGAGCGGTTCGAGGGGCAGACCACGTGGCGAACCTTGTCGCTCGGCGTCTCGCGCGGGTTGGGAGCCGAGGACAGCGCGCTGTCGCTCACGGCTTTCCCGGTCCCCGGCAAGCGCCCGATTCATTTGGAAGGTCGCGGACCGGCCAGCGAAGAAGACAATGTGGGGCTGCTGATCCGGGATCGCGCGGCCAACCGTACCGTCGCCTACGTGCCCGCGGCAGCCGCCTGGACCACCACGCTGGAGCGGATGTTGGCTGAGGTCGACGTCGTGTTCTTCGACGGCACCTTCTGGTCCAGCGCCGAGCTGCTGACCGCTGGAGTCGGCTCCAAGCGTGCCGAGGACATGGCCCATCTGCCGGTGGGTGGCCCGGCGGGCACCCTTTCCCATCTCGCCCGCATAACGGCGGCGCGACGAGTCCTGATTCACATCAACAACACCAACCCGCTGCTACGAAACGACTCGCCCGAGCGCGCCGAAACAACCGCGGCAGGGATCGAAGTTGCCTTCGACGGCATGGAGATGGAGCTGTGAGCGCCGCATCCGGGCCCGCCTCGGGTGGGGAACTGGGCCCGCCACTCGAAGCCGACGCGTTCATCGAGCGCCTGCGCTGCGAGGGCTCCGCCCGCTACCACGACCTGCACCCGTTCAACGTGGCGATGCATGAAGGGCGGCTCACGCCCGACGATCTCGCCCGCTGGATTCTGAACCGCTACTACTACCAGACCCGCATCCCCATCAAGGACGCACTGATCGCCTCCAAGAGCGAGGATCCCGCGTTTCGGCGGGCCTGGATACGCCGGATTCACGATCACGACGGAAGCGTCCCGGGCGAGGGCGGGCTGGCCGAGTGGCTCAGGCTGGCGGTGGCCGCGGGGCTGGACGCCGACACGGTGGCGAGCTGCCGCCAGGTCTTGCCCGGCGTGCGTTTCGCCTGCGACGCGTACGTGTCGTTGGTTCGCGACAGCAGCCTGGTGGTGGCCGTGGCCTCGTCGCTGACGGAGTTTTTCGCGCCGGATCTCATGTCCAAGCGAATCGCCGCGTGGGAAAAGCACTATCCCTTCGTCGACCCGGCCGGGCTGGCCTACTTTCGCAGCCGTGTGCCGCGCGCGCGCCGCGACTCCGAGGAGGCGATCGCGTTCGTGGTCGCGCACGCGCAGACCCGCGCCGAGCAGGAAGCGTGCGTGGCGGCCCTGATTCGCAAGACCGAGATCCTGTGGCACCTCCTCGACTGCGTCAGCGCGCCCCCCCAACCAGCGACGGGGGCGATGCGCGCGTGACCGAGATCGACATCGGGTCGAGACCGCGCCTGGCGCGCGGGGCACGTCTGCGAAGGGATCGCATCAGCGGAAAGCTGTTCCTGCTACGACCGGAAACCGGCTTCGAATTGCTGGGCTCGGCGAGCGAGGTGGTGAAGTTGTGTACGGCCAAGCTCACCGTGGCCGAGATCGTGGACCGACTGGCCGAGACTTACCGCGAGGTCACCCGCGAGCGGATCGCGGAGGACGTGACGCGGCTGCTGGCGGCGCTGGCTCGCCGGGGACTCGTTCTCGTGGCGGATGAGCCCGGAGAGGGCGAGGCATGACGGGCCAGGCTGTCCCGTCCGTGGCCCCGGCCGCCGCAGCCCCGCGCCCGTACACCTTGGTGGCCGAGCTGACCTACCGCTGTCCGCTTCGCTGCGCGTATTGTTCCAACCCCGTTCGCCTGGACGCCATGGATGCGGAGCTCGACGCGGCGACCTGGGGCCGGGTGTTCGGCGAAGCGGAGGCTCTCGGCGTCATGCAGGTGAACCTGACCGGGGGCGAGCCGCTCTTGCGTCCCGATCTGGAATCGATCGTGCGGGCCGCGCGAGACTGCGACCTTTACACCACGCTCATCACCAGCGGCATCCCGTCCGACCGTGATGCCCTGACTCGCCTGCGCGACGCCGGGCTGGAAGGCGTTCAGCTCTCTATTCAAGACGTGGACGGTGGCGCGGCCGCGCGCATCGCCGGCGTGGACGCGCTGGCCAGGAAGGAGGAGGTGGCCGGTCAGGTCCGGGCTCTCGGCCTGCCGCTCACGTTGAACATCGTCCTGCACCGGGAGAACCTGCCCCGTCTGCCCAACATGATCGCCATGGCAGAACGGTTGCGGGCCAATCGTCTCGAGCTGGCCCACGTACAGTATCTCGGCTGGGCGCTCGTCAACCGGCCGCACCTGCTGCCGACCGCGGCCATGATCGCCGAGGCTCGGGCCACGGTGTCCGAGGCGCGCGCGCGCCTCGAAGGCCGGATGGAGATCGCCGCCGTGTTGCCCGATTACTTCTCCGATCGGCCTCGCGCCTGCATGGACGGGTGGGGTCGCCGCTACCTGGTCGTCGCACCCGATGGGCGCGTGTTGCCCTGCCATGCCGCACACACCCTGCCCGGCCTCGGCTTCGACAACGTGAGGGCACGCGCGCTCGCCGACATCTGGACTTCGTCGCCGGCCTTCACGCGTTTTCGCGGCGAAGAATGGATGCCCAAGCCCTGCCGCACCTGCGACCATCGCCAGGTCGACTTCGGCGGCTGCCGTTGCCAGGCGTACCACCTGACCGGCGACATGACCTTGACCGATCCAAGCTGCAAGCTCTCTCCGCGGCACGAGATCGTGCGGGGCGCGCGCGCACTGGCCGAAGCGGCCGGCCCGCCGCGCTCCGCCTTGCCCCCCATCCGCCTGCGCCGACCACCGACGGTACCGTGACCTGGCTAGGGAGCGCTAGGAAGCCTTGAAGTTGGCCATGAACTCTTCCATGGAGCGCTTCATCTGTGGCACCGAGAGGTTTTTCTTGTGGGTCGCGATGGACCACACGTGCCCGAACGGATCGGTCAGCATTCCCCAGCGGTCACCCCAGAACGCATCCTCCAGCGGCATGCGCACGCTGGCTCCGGCACCCACTGCGCGGTTGAAGAGTGCGTCGCAGTCCTCGCAGTAGATCGTCAGGCTGACCGGCGTGCCCCCGAGCATCTGCGGGCCCTTGCCGCCCATCTCGGGCATCTCATCCGTCATCATGACCACCGCGTTGCCGATTTTGATCTCCGCGTGCATGAGACGCCCGTCCGGTCCCGGCATGCGGTAGAGTTCCTGCGCGCCAAGCGCCTTCTTGTACCAATCGATCGCCTTGCTCGCGTCCTTGATAATGAGGTTCGGCGTAACGCTGTGAAGACCATCGGGAATCGCGTTCACTGTTTCGGCCATGACTCCTCCCAAGCGTGATGTGTCCGTCATGGATGACGTGCAGCCGCGAAAGGTTTCGCGCGGAACTCTGGTAACGACGATGGGGCTACCGTCTCGGCTCGTACCGCATCGCCACCGCCCCCGAGCCGAGCTCGAGCCGGCTCACCAGCCTCAAGTCGATAGGCTTCGATAGCCCCGCGAACAACGTCGGCCCGTGGCCCGCGAGCCTGGGGTGCACCGCCAGCTCGTACTCGTCGATCAACCCTAGCTCTGCCAAGGCCAGCGGGAGCTTCACGCCCCCCACGAGCAGTCCCTTCCCCGACGCGTGCTTGAGCTGCCGAACGACCGTCCCCAGATCCCCGCGGAGAAGCTCGGCGTTCCAGTCGACCCGGTCCAAGGTGCTCGACACGACGTACTTCTTCGCCGCGTCGATCGTCCGCGCGAAGGGTTCCATCCAGGGTGGCATCCAATCAGGCCGCACGCCCGTCCGCGCCGGCGTCCGCCACGCCGACTCCATCATCTCGTAAGTCACCCGGCCGAAAAGGAGGGCATCGGCCTCGGCGATGTTCCAGGCCGCGTGATGATGCAAGTCCTCGTCCGCGATCATCACACGATGATCGCAGCACCCGTCCAAGGTGACGTTGATGGAATAGCGAAGGGGTCGCATGGTGGGTATGAAGACTATGAGTTTGCGTCTTCATGACAGAGGCCCTTGTTCGATGAAGGCGGATAGACCAAGGATTCGCGCCTGCAACCAGTAGCAAGAAGGAAACGACGCCCACCGTCTGTTACTAGTTGGTGACGAATTCGCCGGTTCCAAGCCCGGAGCCCATGGAATTGAGAGAGCAGGCACGGATCTGGCAAGGCAAGGCGGCATGGATGTGCACTCGAACGACTCCTCTGGGGTAAGCCAACAAAGTCAGCGGGCCGATCGGTGGGATTGCGACGGCCCGTCCGGTACAGTGGAGGCTCTCAATGCCTTGCTGCGGGGCGAGCTGGCCGCGGTCGAGGCCTATGAGAAGGCGCTGGCTCCCGGGCGAAGCCACGCCGTGGCTCATTCGGACGACCTCCAGGAATGCCTCGCATCGCATCGCGCGCGCGTGCAGCTCTTGGTCGCTGAAATCCTGCGACGAGACGGCACGCCCGTCGCCACCTCCGGGCTGCGGGGCCGCGTGGTCGCTCTCCTCGAAGGCGTGGCCAAGGCCATGACCTTCAAGTGGGCCACACGCGTTCTGCAAGCCGGCGAGAGCCGGGGTATCCGCTTCTACGACAAGGCGTGGCCCGCCCTCGACAGCTCGGCTCGACGATGGATTACCGAAGACCTCTTTCCTCAGCAGGTGCTCACCTACCAGAGCATGTTGCTGCTGGCAGAGAGAGCTGAGTCGCGCGGGCCCGGCGGAGCCAGCGCGGCCTAGTCTAGCCACCGGTGACCGGGATGGGCGTGTTGAACACGCCATTGGAGATGGTGGTGGTGCCACCCGTGGCCGAGGTCAGAACCGCCGAGAAGGTTCCAACGGCATTCACGCCGCCCGGCGCGCCGGCGCTGACGATGGTGATCGTGCAATCCTGGAGCATGAGCCCTGATCGCCCCGTATAGACGAAGTCCACATATTGGGACGAGATGCCCGCGTCGCTCTTGCAGTTGTAGGTTCCCTCGAGAGCCGAACCATAGGCGACCACCGTAATGCCGACACCGACACCTGTGCCCGTCCCGGTGACAATTTCGAGGAAATCCTGGGTCGAGCTGGTCATGCGCGTGGCCTCGACCACCACCGCACATTCGGGCGTACCGTTGTCCTGCCAGGAAAATACGGCTCCTGCCGGCGAAATAGCAGAGCAAGCACCGGTGGCGGCGTCCCGTGTGCCGACGGCCAGACCGCCATCGCCTTCGTGACCCGCGCTTGTCGCATCCGCGTTTTCCGAGCTCGACCCGCATGCCGCCACGAGGGGCAAGAAAAGAAGCGCACTGAATTTCATCATCCTGTCCTCCTCGCCCGAGGCTAGCAAGCCAGCCACGCAGGTGCCCGCGCTTCCGGCACGAAGCAACCGCGGGACGCAATGGTTACCCGGAAGATACCAAGCTATGCTGTACGCATGGCACTCGAATTCACCACCTCGTATGTCAAGGATGCGCTCGCCGTTTTCCGCCAGTATCAGAAGCTCGGTCAAGGCGCGATCGACCAGTGCCCGGACGATCGGCTGACGACGCAACTGGACCCTGAATCGAACTCCATCGCAATCCTGGTCAAACACCTGGCGGGAAACATGCGTTCACGCTGGACCGACTTCTTGACCGCCGATGGGGAAAAGCCCGACCGCAATCGCGACTCGGAGTTCGAAGCGCCGCCGGCCGCGCGCGCCGAGCTGCTGGAGTTGTGGGGGCGGGGATGGGCGGTGCTGTTCTCTGCGCTCGGCTCGCTCAGCGACGCCGAGCTGACGAGGACCGTCACCATCCGCGGGGAGCCTCACTCGGTCATGCAGGCGATCAACCGGCAGGTGGCCCACTATGCGTACCACATCGGTCAGATGGTCTTCCTCGCCAAGCACTTCGCCGGCGGCGCCTGGAAGACCCTCTCGGTGCCCAAGGGGCAGTCGGCGCAGTTCAACGCCGACGTGACCGCGGGAAAGAGATCGCAGCGCTAGCCGACCCGTAAGCCGGCGCTATCACCGCCAGTCTTTCCCCCGCCCAAGCCCCGGACCTCGTCCGCCGCGTGAGCCCGGATGCTGTCTTGTAGGGGCCGCGCAGCGGCCCTATCGCCTCGCCCCGCGGGCACGCGGGGCGAGGCCGACGCGCGAAGCGCGGCCGGTGAGGGGAAGTGAAGCCGCGCCTACCGACAAGCCTGTGACCCATCGGGCAAGTGCTCGGTTTTGGCGCAGCTACCGCGCCCTTCCCGGAGAAGTCCGCCTGGTGGGCGGGCATCGACGAACCTGGGTGACGAACATTGCTTCGACGGAGCCTCCTTTGTTCCCTTTGTAACGGCCACCTCTCTCCTGCATCCAAAGTGCCGGCGGTCCGACCAAGACGACGCTCATAGCCCTCGATGCCACGGGCGCTGTCATTGGCTCGCACGACTACCCGGGCTCATATGGCGTGCAGCTCACCGAACAGCCCGGCGCAGGACCCCTATTTTCGTGGAGCGACGCACCGCAAGCCACTTCATCCGCCACGACAGGCAACTTACACCTGCAACGGGTCGGCGCCGACGGCAGCGCGATCGGCACAGACCATCTGGTCGGCAGTCTCTCCTACGGATGGTCGGCCGTCTATGTCGCCGATGGATTCGAAGTCGCAGCGGACGTCGGGTTTGCAAGCGGCAACGAGCGCATTCAACTGATGCACCTCGCGCTCGACGACAGCCTGAGGACCGATTCGTTCATCTCCGGGCAGCAGATGTACGCAGTCACCATGACCTGGTCGGGAACGCAAATCGCCATGGTCTACCTTTCGCTGGCCACCGACCCGCAGACGCTCTTCGTGCACGTTTCGCAGGCGGGCGCCTTGCTTGGCAGCCCGTTGCAGCTCGATACGACGAACGACTACGGCGCCTATCCGCTCTTCTCGATCGGCGAAGACACCGTGGTCCTGGAGGCCCCGGACACCGGCGCGCTCAGTCAGCTCGCCATCGCGCGCCTATCACCTGCCGGCGTGCCCATGGCGGCACCCACGCCGATCGCCCAAGCGGGCGTGATCACGTCGTACGCGATGGCCCATCAGGGGACAGACGCGATCGTGGCGTGGATTGATACGCCTCCGTACATCAACCATGGCAATCCCGCGGACCCCTTGGTGCAGAATCGGATGGGGCTTCAGCGCGTGAAGTTGGGGATGTAGCTACCTTCTCGGCTCGTACCGCATCGCCACCGCCCCCGAGGCGAATTCCAGGCGGCTCACCAGCCTCAAGTCGATACGCTTCGATAGCCCCGCGAACAACGTCGGCCCGTGGCCCGCTAGCCTGGGATGCACCACCAGCTCGTACTCATCGATCAATCCCAGCTCTGCCAGCGCCAGCGGCAGCTTCACGCCGCCCACCAGCAGTCCCTTGCCCGACTCCTGCTTGAGCTGCGAAACGGCCTGCCCCAGATCCCCGCGGATGATCTCGGCGTTCCAATCGACCCTGCCCAGGGTGCTCGACACGACGTACTTCTTGGCCGCGTCGATGGTCCGCGCGAAGGGTTGCATCCAGGGCTCCATCCAATCAGGCCAGGCTCCTGTCTGCGCCGACGGCCGCCACGCTGCCTCCATCATTTCGTAAATCACCCTGCCAAACAGCAGGGCATCGGCCTGGTCGAGGTTCCAGGCCGCGTGACGATGCAAGTCTTCGTCCGCGATCCCCTCACGATGATCGCAGCACCCGTCCAAGGTGACATTGATGGAATAGCGAAGGGGTCGCATGCCGCCCTTACTGACGCACGTAGCGCACGTGTGTGGCTGCCGGACCATCAAGAACCTTGTCGATGCGAAACCGCGGCCCGGTCTCGCCCAGGTTCTCGAAGAGACGCCGCCCACTGCCGAACAACACGGGTGCCAAGGCGATTTCCAGCTCGTCAACGACACCCATGGTCAGGTACTGCTGGATGACATCCGCTCCACCCGCGATACGAATGTCGCGACTGCCCGCGGATTCCCGAGCCAGCTCGAGCGCACGCACGGGCCCGCTATTGACGAAGTAGAAGGTCGTCCCACCCGGGCGCGCCCACGGTTCGCGCTTCTCATGGGTAAGCACGTAGACCGGCGTGTGAAACGGAGCCTTCTCTGGCCAGGCGCGCTCGCCTTGCTCGAACATGCGCTTGCCCATGATGTTGGCACCGATGCGCTCCGTGGTGCTGCGAAGCAGGTCATTGACCGGGCCGGTCTCTCCCCCTGTTCCGAGCGCGAGGTTCTGGCGAAAGTACTGTTGGTTGAGGATCCACGCCATCAGCGCCCCCCACTTGGTGCCCCAGTTCTTGTACTCAGGCGTGTCCCAATGCTCCATGGTCATTCCTTCCGGTGCCATGTAGCCATCGAGGCTGAGCCCGATGTTGACGAATACCTTACTCATGATTCTCCTCTCGCATCTTCGGATGTCGCGCGAACAACCCCGGCCCGTGGCCCGCTAGTCTGGGATGCACCAACGCCAGCGGGAGATTCACCGCGTGACGAGGCAAATCTTCGTGCATGACGCAGAAGAAGCATGAAGCACGGACGGGACAAGAACAGGAACAGCCGGCTTGGAAAGCCCCGCACGACTGTGCAGTTGGAGATTTCGGCCAGCATCGGCGTGTCGCTCTTCCCCGACCACGCCGAAAGCGCCCGCGACCTGCTGCAGGCGAGCGACGAGGCTATGTACCTGGCGAAGAAGTCGGGACGCAACCAGGTGGTTCACTCGCGTCGACTCGCGACGCCGCCCCCGACCCCGGTGGCTGTGGCCGACAGCAGCTCGGGCCTGGTGAACCTGAACTGGGACGCGAGCTTCGCCAGTGGCAATGCCTTCATCGATGCCGAGCACCGCGAGCTCTTTCGCCATTGCAACCAACTCCTCGATCTGACCACGCGGCCAGGCATGAAGACGCAAGACGCGCAAGTGAGCCTGTTGCGGCTGGTACAATCCGCCGAAGCCCACTTCCAGCAGGAGGAACGCATTCTAAAACAAGTGGGCTATCCAGGACTGGCAGGCCACGCCGCCAGACATCGCACGCTGTTGGCTCGCGCACAGGAGCTGTGTGAGCGCGCGAACGACAGTTCCATCTTGGTCGCCGCCGTCTTGAACTTCGTCATCGTCGAGACCATCCATGGCCACGTGGTGGGTGAAGATCGCGACTACTTCGTCTTCCTCAAAGGAGCCACGGCCTCGTAGGGCACCGAACGGGTTGAAGGTGCCGAGAATTCAAGAAGTTGCTACGCACGTGCGCCCTCCGATCCCCTCGCCCCGCGCAGCGGGCGAGGGCGCGTCGAAGCCGCGGGGGTTGGTGGTGGGTGGGGTGGTCCCGAAGTGCCCTTGGGCTGAGAGGGTTAGGGTACGCAGCCACAGCGGAGGATACTCGATGGCCGGGGCGCAAATCTCGCCTTCGAGGGCTTACTTCGGGAAGTGCTCGACATGCGTCTCTGCGGTTCGCCCAAAGTACACGACGCGTTTGCCTAGGAACGAGACCATATACCCCGCGCAACCTGCCGTCTTCACTTTCGCGCAGAAACCTGAATAGGTGTACCCCGGCGCTTTGCTCTGTGCCTCTCGCACTGCCCGTTCGACGTCGGACGCTTTGAACTCCGCCGCCACCGAGCCCTCCGTCTTGGGCATGGCCGAGCTGCACACCGGCGCCGCTGGGCAGAAAGTAGGTGAACGTGCCTCGTCGATAGTCTACGTCGTACCCTTCGAACCCGGCTGCGAGCAGTGTCCGCACAATGGTGGGGAAGTCCCAGGTTCCATCGAACGCGGCAGACAGGCAGCTCTGAGCGATCTCGACCAACTGTGTATCCATTTGTCCCTCCTTGCTTGGCCCGACCGGGCGTCACTTCGCGATCATGCCCAACCAGGATTGAAACCGGAAGATGGGAAGGTAGCAAACCTCGTTTCCTAGGCAACTGCTATCGTTCGATGCACGGGACCGGAACCAAGACGCACAAATAGGAAAAACCCCGAAGGTGCTCCCCTTGAGCGCAGGCAGAAGCACATGTTCACAACTCGATTCGCCAGCGTCCTGACCTGAAGACACCTCGCCCCGCGCAGCGGGGAGAGGGCGCCGAGCGTAGCGAGGCGGGTGAGGGGCTGTCACGTTTTATACATGAGGATCCGAACCGTCGGCCGTATCCTAGCGCCCTTCTGCCGGGGACCGTCGCCGGGCGGGTCCTGCATGTCGTCCGACCCGGAAAAGTCGAGGAGTACTATCTCTCCGAAGAGGTCGCGCTGAAGGTCTACGCCGTGGCTGACTTGGCCGTGCGCTCCGGTGCCGAAGTCGAGATTCTGCGCTTCGCCGCGTAGTCCCGTCCTCCACCCGACATCCACGGATGTCTACTGGCACGAGTTGGGCAGCACGTTCATGGTGTCCGAGCCTTCGTTCGTGACCACGATGTCCAGCCTACCGTCACCGTTCAAGTCGCCCACCATCACCGAGTCCGGACCGCCGTCACAGGGTAGACATATGGAGGCAGCGGCGAAGTCCACGTTTGTCGCGAAAGTCCCGTCCCCTTTGCCGAGAAACAGGCTCACCGTGCCGGTGTGGTTCGCCGTCACCAGATCCATCTTGCCGTCGCCATTCAAGTCGCCCACCGCCACTGATTTCGGAGTCAGGTCAGGCAGGGTTGGGTAACCGTCCTTGGCGGTGAAGGTCCCGTCCCCATTTCCAAGCAGAATGCCAAGGGCGTCGTCGAAGGCGCCGTTCGTTGTCAGGATGTCTAGGTCGCCATCGCCGTTCAAGTCACCGAGCACGACGGAAGTCGGGAGGTTCGGAGTCGGATAGTCGGTGTTCGCTGCAAAGGTGCCATCGCCCTTGCCCAGCAGCACGCTCACGCTTTGGGATTCGTAGCTCGCGGCAAGGATGTCCAGGTGGCCATCGTCGTTCACGTCCCCCAGCACCAACGCGCTTGGGGTGCCGCCGGTTGGATAGTCCCTGCTCGCGGCAAAGGTTCCATCGCCCTTGCCCGGCAGCACGCGCATGACCTTCGAATCAGGGATGGCAAGGACGAGGTCGAGCTTCCGATCGCCGTTCACGTCACCCAGCACCAGCGCTATGGCCGACATGGCGTAGTCCCCCTTGGCGACGAAGGTTCCGTCCCCCTTGCCCAGCAACACCCTCACCGCCTCCGGATTTGTGGCCGTCACCACGACGTCCAGTTTGCCATCGCCATCGAGATCGCCCAGCGCCGCCGCCTCCGCGGCCAGGCTCGTGTCGAGCACCGTGGTCGCGAAGGTTCCGTCGCCTCTGCCGAGCAAGACAGTCAACCAAGGTCCTGCCCCAACCAAGTCCATGTTGCCGTCACCGTTCAAGTCACCCATCAACACATAATTCGGCAACACGTCTTGGTAGCCCACGATGGTGCCGAAGGTTCCGTCGCCGTTCCCGAGCTGCACGCCCAGGGTACTCGAGTCGTTCGTTGCAACAAGGTCCAGCTTGCCATCGCCGTTCAAGTCCCCGAGCGCCACCGAGGTTGGATGTCCTCCGGTCGCACCGTCCACCCTGCCGGCGAAGGTCCCGTCACCAAGCAGCACGCTTACCGTGCTCGTGCCCACGTTCGCTGTCACGAGGTCCAGCCTGCGGTCGCCGTTCAGATCCCCCGATACCAGCGCATTCGGGGAAGACCCGGTTTCCACCAAGGGCAGGCCGCCGAACAAGAGCGTCCCCGTGCATACCGGCGCCCCACCGCCGTCCAAAGAGACATCCTTCTTGGCAGCAACGTCCTGCTTGCCCGCGGCGTCGTTCGCAGCATCTTTCTCGATGAGGGTAGTATCTGGGCTCGCGCTGTCGCGGTTGACGAGAGGTGCATCCGGACGGAGATCGATGGCGACGACGCCCGCATCAGCGGCGGATCCCGCATCGGGGATGATGCCAGCCACGTCAGCAGCCACGTCTTTGTAGGCGGGATTGTGGTCAGCCGCCAGATCGCCTTGCACCCCAAGATCGGGTGAGCTCGTCCCTGAATCATTGGCCTTGCTGGTTCTCAGCGAGGAACCACCGCATGCGGCGACGGCAAGGGTGGAAGCAATGACAAGACCGATCCTCTTCGCGGTGCCTGCGACCATCGTGCCCTCCGATGCTACGTACATCCCGGCCGACGAACCCATTCCTACCACAAGTGCGAGCCCCGGAGTGCTTCTCCCACCTGAACCACAAGGAGCCCCGGGTATGGGGCCAAGGCCCCGCGCGGAAGATTGTGGCACCGTTTCCACGCTGCCGCCTCGATGGCTCGCGTGCTCGAATACGGTTGCTCCACTCTGTCGGTGTCTTCCTCGAAACCTCTGGAACCAGCCTCGAGAACCACCCTCGGGTGTGGTGCTGCTGGTCCCCCTTCCATGGCCCTGTTCACCGGCGCCGTCGCCGTCGGCTGCGTCGGTCTTCACGGCATCGTCGGCATGGGAGCATTGCCCCCAGGATGCTGGTTTGGCGCTTGCGTCGCTGGTAGCGGTTTACCCGAGTAGTTATGCCAGTGACTTGACCTGCTTCGCGTTGACTAGGAACCGTCGCCCCCCGGGAGACGAGAACCAGAAACGAGGCCCAGAAACGTCGCAAGCCACAGGGACTTGCTGTACGCTACCCCCCAGATGGCCGGTTTCTCCGTTGATACACACCTTTTCCGCGAACTTGGCGCACTGCTCGTCGGGCGGGACTCGACTGCGCTGGTCGAACTGGTGAAGAACGCCTACGACGCCGACGCATCCGAGGTCGTCGTTTGGGGAGAATCTCTTCGGTCGGGCAGAGGCGGAATCATCCGTATAGAGGACGACGGAACAGGCATGGCTCCGGAACAGTTTGAGAACGGATTCCTTCGTATCGCATCTAGGGCCAAAGATACGACGGACCGCAGGTCGACGCGATGGGGGCGAAGGTTCACCGGTGCGAAGGGCATAGGTCGGCTTGCGGCCCATAAGCTGTCGCGATCGCTCAAGGTCTCCTCGGTTCCGTGGTCGACCACGCCCAACACTGACCGCAGGTCGGTCGAAGCGGTAATCAACTGGGACAGCATCGAGAACTACGAAACGCTTGAGAAGATTGAGCAGTCCGAGCTCGACGACTCGGGTGAACCCAAGAAGAAGGACGCCGCGCTATCGGTGAGATCTTCCGCCGTTCGCACTTCAGTGAAGTGTGGTACGCGAATCGAATTACGCCACCTGAGGCGTAGGTGGAGCGATGCTGCCCTGACTCGGTTCCTAGCGGAGGTTCAGAGCTTTCAGCCACCAGCGTCCCTCATCAAGCCGCCGCCCAGGTCCGTTCTGAAGACCAAGCCGCTCTTCGCGGAACCGCGAGTGCGTGACTCTAGCAGCAGGGATCCGTCATTTCGCGTGCTTCTCGAAGGTGACTTCAGCGGCGGAGACGAGTATTGGCAAGCCTTGCTCGAGGCTGCCTCTTGGATCATCGAAATCGAAGCCAGCCCAAAGCAGCCGGTCAGAGTCCTAATCTCCCCGACAGTGCGAACGCGCGACAAGAACAAGGACGCGGAAACGCGTTCGTACGACTTTGCTCATCCAAATCAGCAACTCGGCCCATTTTTTCAGGCCCGAATATTGGTCCGAGAAGGAATTCTGAACGCACCGAAAACCGCTCAAGCATGGGTGCGCGCTACCACCGGTATTCGAGTATTCATGGAGGGATTCCGCGTCCTTCCCTACGGTGAGACTGGAAATGACTGGCTGGGCCTTGATGCTGCATACACCAGACGTTCTGGCGAATTGGATCTGAAGCATGCCGCCCCAGGGGAGGACCCTGTCCAAGAAGAGATACTCAGCGTACTACCCAACGCCCACTACTTTGGGGCGGTCCTCCTAATTGAAGACGGCGCTAAGTCCCTCGAGATGCTCGTGAATCGTGAGGGTTTTGTCCCAGACGACACCTACCACGCACTCGTCGACATCGTCCGTACGGCCATCGACCTCTCGACCCGCGTTCGCGCGGCCTCCTCAGAGGCCACAAGGGCGGAGCGGCGAAAGGAACGCCAGTCTGGACGTGCAGGGAGAGACCCAACGTCACGCGACAACGAAACGGCAACCGAAGGTGGATCGCGTAACACTCATGGTCCCGAGAGCCCGGCAACTGAGGCGACCGGTGCTGCAGCGATGGCAGTCGAGCTCACCCGAGAGGCCAAAAGGCTCGCAGGGGGAGGCGATCTCGCTGCAGCAGTCCAGAAGTTCGCAAAGGCAATTCCGCTCTACGATGAGGCCGTCTCGACGTTTCAATCTCTCCGCCGAGACGAAGCGATGCTCCGGGTTCTTGCATCGGTCGGCACGCAGATGGGTAGCTTCATCCATGAGGTTCGTGGCCTCTTGGGCGTCGCCCGCGCCGCAGACACCGCATTGACTCGCATTCGGAACGACCCGGGTCTACCGACCTCGGCCCGTACGCAACTCGCGACCGTTCACGCCACCCTGGTGGACCTTCGCCATAGCCTCGAGCGGCATGCGTCCTACCTTACGGACATCCTTACTCCCGATGCACGTAGGCGGAGGGTGCGGCTGAACATCGCCGAGCGCTTTGCATCCGCGGTCAAATTGGTGGAAGGGTCGGCCACGAAGCGCAACATAGGAATCGAGCCGGCTATCCCGGAAAACCTCAAAACGCCGCCCATGTTCCCTGCTGAGCTAACAACGGTCTTTTCAAACTTGCTCACCAATGCAGTGAAGGCGGCCGGAGACGGGGGACGCATTCGGGCGACGGCCTCGATCATCGATCAAGGTGGAGTGCGCGTCCTGTTAGAGAATACCGGGAAGAGGATAGAGCCCACCGAGGGGGAGCGTTGGTTCCTCCCGTTTGAATCGACAACCACTGAACTCGATCCCGTGCTCGGCCAAGGCATGGGCCTGGGGCTGCCAATCACGCGAGGCATTCTCGATCAGTACGGCGCTGAGATACACTTCGTGGCGCCATCCTCTCGGCCATTCGTGACCGCGCTTGAGATTACTTTCGCGGAGTAGGACCAATGGCTATTGCGCAAACACCGTTAAAGATTCTGGTGGCTGATGATGAGTCGACGGTCGGGACTGCCCTGCAGGCGGAGTTCGGCGATGCCGCCAAGGTAACAGCGCTTCATCCGCAGGAACTTGAAGAGCGTGATCTTCTGGGGAGGCAACTAGTCCTTCTGGACCTTCGGCTCGAGGTTTGGCCGGAGCGCGACAACCTTCCTTTTGCATGCCAAGTGCACTCCGGTCTTGGCCTCGCAGCGCTTCTGAAAGACCACTTGAAGCGGAAGAAGAGTCAAGCGCCGGTGGCCTTCGCTCTCCACTCCGGCCACCCAGGAGACCTAAGCTTGGGGCACCCAACTGAGTTGCGGAATCATGTTCTGGCAGCCGCGCATGACCTCGAGTGGGTCTTCTACAAGGACGCAGATAGACTCCACTCTCAGGTGTTGTCGCTAGCGGAAGCCGTCGCACTCCTTCCTCAGGATTGGAGCCCCGACGACTTTGCTGGACTCCGGGATTCCGTCGAATCACTCCTCGGCCTGTCGCAATCCGAGTGGAGAGACAGTGCATGGCTCGAGATTGAGCAGTGCCATCCGCCCATTCACAATATGTCGAGCCACAGCCATGGTCTAGCGTTCGTTCGCTGGATGCTCCACCGCATCCTGCCGTACCCGTGCTTCTTGATGGACGCTTCCCGGCTCGCCATTCGCCTCCGTCTCGATCCCATGGCGGTCAAAGCGGACCTTCAAGATGACGGATCTGAGCTCTCAATGGCCCTTTTGCCGTTCCGATACACGGGGATACTCAAAGACTTCCAGGGGAAACACTGGTGGCGACCGGGCGTGGATGCATTCGTGTGGAACATTACTGCCGGGCGGCCGTTTGATCTTAGGTTGCTCCACGAACGACTCGAAGGTATCGCTGGTCATCCTCCTGCGCGGCTAGAGGCCAAAGACTCCGTGCAATGCCTTGATGTCGACTTGAGACCAACTGAACCCGCAGTGCCGGTTTCTGCTGCAGTCAGAATTCAACCGGACGACTGGCCGGCCTACGCTGAACCCGCGTGGGTATTGCTGGGCGACGTTCGTGAGCACCCCCGGCTGCGTGCGCTGGTAGTCGAGGACGACCGCGAGAAGGCCGAGATCTGAGCACCATGCCAGGGGTGGGCGAACTTCAGTATCGCTTCGTAGACACAATCGCCGAAGTCGATTTTGTCGCGTCATTGCCTCGATCGTTTCTTTACCCGACAGCCGAAAGAGTTCTGCGCGAGTACCGCTCGCTTTTGACTCGGATTCGCGACTCGAGAAGGACGGGAGTGCTCTCTATCCCGGAGGACGATCCACTGATTACGGCGGCAAGCATTCAGTACGACAAAGCCACGGGACAGCCAGTCTTTGCGGAGATTGCGACAACCTGGGAGATCACGTGTATCCCTCACAAGAAGAACTCGCATCTTCCGGATCTTTACGTTGTGGGAAAGGCCTCAACCGCCGTCGCGCTGTTCGGAGGAACACCCGAAGCAAAGGGGGCACTGCTGACGAGGTGGAAAATGGAGCTTGGGGCAAGAGACGCGCCAGGCTGCTTCTTTCACTCGCACATCCATGACACGTGCGGAATACCGGTGCCGCGCATTCCAATCCTGCCTGCCACGCCTATGGTAGTTGTTGAGTTTGTCTTGGGGGAACTGTTCCAAGAAGAATGGGAGAAGTTCGCCGCGAAAGAAAGCCACCATCAGTTACGGTGGCGCACACTGCAGGGGCATCGCCTTTCCGCGTACGCAAGATGGCAGACCGACGAACTGAAGAACAGTGCAGGCTCACCATGGGTGGTGCTTAAGCGCGCGATGCCGCCAACCTCTCTCTTTGTGGCGAAGGAATGATCTCTTTTGCATTCGATAAGCTCTCTTCTGCGACGGTGTACACACCACCTCCGCTCGCGTCAGCACTCGTTCGGGCGCTCAACGGCGGCCCCGCGGATAGGTGGTTGGACCCCTGCGTTGGAACGGGGGCGTTTCTTCGTGCGCTTCACGGTGCCGGTGTTGCCCGCGAGCGGATCCATGCGTTCGATATCGAAAGATGCTCGTCGCTTGCTGATGGCCTAGCGCATACGAGAAGGGGCGTCGACTTTGTCGCTTGGGCCGACATCTCGGATCATCTCTTCGATCGAATCATTTGCAACCCGCCGTACCTCTCCTTAGGGCGGGTTCCCAAACGACTGAGAGACGCTGCACTCGTCACGAGCCTTCCCAATGGATCGCGCATTCGTTTGCGCAGCAACTACTGGGTTGCGTTTCTCTGCAGGGCTCTCCAGCGACTTCGCACGGGGGGCCACCTGGGCTTCATCCTACCGGCGTCCTGGGACCACGCCGACTATGCCTCAGTCATGAGGGAGCGCATTCCTCGGGCGTTTCGCTCGTTTGACGTGTTCCGGACGAGAGATCGACTCTTCGGTGATGTTCAAGACGGGTGCATCGTCATCGTCGGACGTGGTTTTGGCGAACCGCACGTTCATTTCGGTCGGCGTGACTGCGATACAGCGGCCGAACTCGCCGCGTCGCTCAGTCATCCAGCGCCCAAAGCAGTAGAACCTGCGACAAAGGAATGCGGTGTCCGCACTTCCTGCGAACGTCGGTTCGGGGACGTGGCCGAGGTTCTCATTGGAGGCGTAACAGGGGATGCTCACTTCTTCCTGCTGAAGGAAAGCGAGAGGCGCGACTTGGGGCTTCCACTAGACGCAGTTAGACCGGTATTGACCAAGGCCCGACAGCTTCGGGCTGCCGAAATAGGGCCAATTGAGTGGAACATCCATCTCGAAAGTGGAGAGAGAATCTGGCTCTTCGACCCCTCGCCCAATGTTTGCAGGCACCCTAAGGTGAAGGATTACCTTTCGCTTCAAGAGGAACGCGGCGGCTGTCATCGCAGGGGGTTCAAGGTCAGTCAGCGGGATCCGTGGTACCGGGTACCATTGCCTGCACGTATCGACGGGTTTCTCAGCGGAATGTCCATCCATGGGCCGTGGCTCTCGCTCCGGACCATGCCTAGATTGGCTGCCACGAACACTCTCTACATCGTGCGGTTCAAGAGCGCCAAGACGATCGAGGAAATGGCAGCGTGGAGTCTTGCATTGCTGTCATCTCGCACGAGAACTGCGGCGTTCAAGGTAGGGCGGATTTACGCAGATGGCCTGCTGAAGTTTGAACCAAGGGACTTGGCCGCTCTGCCTCTGCCGGTTCCAGCCACTTTCTCAGGAGCCCGAAACGCCTACCGCAAGGCTGTGACAAAGCTACTGTCCGGGGACCACGACGGAGCGCAGGCAATTGCAGATGACTGGGTGTCCGGTCGGTCGCGGCGACGTACCGCTTTTCCAGCGTAACCTTCCGTCCTGCTCGGACTCGTCGATTCGTGTTGCTGGTAGTCGAGCGACAAGCGATTTGTCGATGGGCCAGTGCTGGCAATACACGTTCCATCGCCGCAACACCACAACTCCCCTCCCCCACCTGTGGTCACCCTCCCCTGGCCCCCCCCGGTCAACCTCCCCTGGGTCCACCCATCTCCCATTCCCACCGCTGTCAGCCCGACCTGGGTCCACCCACCCTGCCCTTCCCCCGCGGGCAGCCCCACCTAGGTCCACCCATCTCCCCTTTCCCCCACGGTCACCCCCACCTGGGCCGCCGCACTGCGCATCCACCACTTCGGGAAATGCCACCTAGGTCGGCCCAACGGCCATTTCCAGAGTGGTCACCGCCTGCTGGGTGGACCAGGAGACGGTTTCCACGTGTTTCGGCCCGTGAAGGCCGGAATTGCTTGCTCCTAGTGTCGGTCGCCGGTGTGGGTGGGGTCGGTGTATCACCGCCTCCGCCGTTGTTCGAGGCGTGGCTGGGCGCGATTCCGCCTTCGTTCCGGTCTTGCTGGGCGCGGTCGCGCGGGAAGAGCTGCCTGATGGCTCCGATGTTGCTGTCGTAGGCAGAGACGAAGCGCTCGCGCGCGCCGAATTCGGTGGCACGGGCTTGGCTGACTTTGGTCTCGCCGGCTTGGCGGGCGTCAATGGCCAACCTGAAGGCGGCGAGTGCCTTGTCGAAGTCGTCCATGACTTGCGCCTTGACCTTGGCTGCGGCCGGTTGGGTGTCGAGGCGCTCGCGCAAGGTAACGGCTGCCGAGACTTGGGATGCGCCGATGGGGCGCAGCTCGGCGTCGAGGCCATTCGGGAACAACGCCTTGAACGCCGGTCCACCGGTGGCGTTGTTGTCCGCCCCGTGGGCGAGCAGCGCCACCTGACGGATCGCACGCTCCACCGCATTCTCGGCGAAGCGCACAGCCACACGCGGATTGGTCATCGCTTTTTCGGCTTCCACGCGCGCTGTGGTCGCTGCTTGCAGCTCGTCCTGCACGGGCTGAAATGCGCTGGCCAATGCCTTGGTCCCGGCAATCTATGAAAGAACCCTGAGAGGGTTCTTTCAATCTCCCGCGATGAGTACCGCTGGGCAAAGCCCACCGGTACTCACGCGTCCCGTGCCAGCGCGGCCAGGTGATAGCGCCCCAGATCCAACATCGTCTCCGAGGCCATTGCGGGTTTTACACTTCGCATGGGTACCTCCAGTCCCGCCTCCATGGCGGGCAAGTGACACGCATTGTTATCGGGCGACGCTTGGGGTGTCAGGTAGAAAGAAACAACCCTCCCCCTTCCTCGCACGGACCATGGTCGCGGATGGGAAACACGCCCGGCCCCGGACGCCACGGCCTGCGCTGAACGACCATCGGTCAGGACCCCGGAGTCTGATTCTTGGCCTTCCACCGGGTGCGCCTTCCAAAAGAACGCTGGCCCCCCACCGCTCGAGGCACCGGAGAAGGTGCCAGAGATTTCTGGGGAAGCACGCGCAACTTTCCCGCCTCCAGGCCGATAGCAACGTATGTCCAGACCACCGCGATTCGTTCCGGAGCACGCCCTCGTCGAAATCACCACGCGGAACTTTCAGGGGAGGTTGCTGCTCAGACAGTCCCCGAGCTCACCGACGTCATCCCCGACATCATCGGCAACGGGTGGATGCGTCCGCGCACTGGTACCACCTTGCACCGGGTGAGCCTGCGGCTGCAAAAGTCGTAACCTATGCCCACCAAGTCCAAATTCGACCCGCGCAAGATGATGGAGAAAGCCATCGACGTGATGAAGCTGTCCGTCAACGAGCCGCGCGCCGACAAGAAGGCGAGCCCGTTGGTGGGTGCCGTCCTGGTGAAACCGGACGGAACGCTCGACACCGCGTTTCGTGGCGAGCTTCGCCACGGCGACCATGCGGAATACACGCTGCTCGAGCGCAAGCATCGTGACGAGCGCCTCGATGGCTCGGTGTTGTTCGCTACCTTGGAACCTTGCGCGCCAGGAGCGCGAAAACATCCCAAACTGGCCTGTGCCGAACGCATCGTAGACGCCAGGATTGCCGAGGTTTGGGTGGGCATCGAAGACCCCGACCCCGCCGTGGACCGACAGGGTATTCGGTATCTGGAGGAGAACGGCATCAAGGTCTACCTGTTCGATCTTGATTTGCAGGAGCAAATAGGTCAGGCGAACAAGGAGTTCATCGCCCAGGCATTGCAACGCGCGGCCGAGGCCAAGGATGGGAAGGCCGTCAAGCACGCGCCGCTCTCACCTTGGGATGAAGCGCTGGCTGGCGCGGTGCTAGACGACTTGGCGTCAGCCGCTTTGGCTCGCTATCGCGAACGCACGAAAATTCCGGACAAGGCGACGTCGGCCACGTTTCTGCAACGGCTTGAGCGCCAGGGACTACTTCGCCATCGCGGCTCGAAGCTGGTACCGACTGGGTTTGGATTGCTGCTTTTTGGAAAGGCCCCGCGCGAGGTTTTGCACCACGCCGGTCTGAATGCCACGATAGAGTTTCCCGACGGCACGCACGAGATTCGGGACTTCGATGGGCCGACTATCCTGATTCCCGACCGCATGGAGGCGTGGCTACGTCCGAAGCTGCCGACCGTGATTGACCGGAGCAGGATGACCCGCCGGGAGCGTCCCTCGTTGCCCTTCGAGCTGGTGCGAGAGGCGGTCATCAATGCTCTCGTGCATCGTGATTACGACCTGGTAGGGGCTACTTGCCATCTGGTGGTGACGTCGGATTCGGTTACGGTGCGCAGTCCAGGCGCGCCACTTTCTCCCATCACGGTGGCGCAGATGCAGGCATTCACCGCGCCGATGTACAACCGGAATCCCAAGTTGCAGTTCGCGTTTGGCGGAACAAGACTGGTGGAGGGGCGAGGCTTTGGCATGCGGACTTTCGGCGAGGCTGCTGACAGGTATGGGTTGCCCGTGCCGAAGTATGCGTTCGATGGACTTTACCTGAACCTGACCATCTACCGACACGCCCAGGCGGCGGTTGGTGCCTTGAACGCCGACGTGCTGAGGGCCCTGAACGTCGACGAGAAGCAAGGCTGGGCGTTTCTGGCCACGAAGACTTCTGTCACGCGGATGGAGTATGCCGAGCACTTGGGATTCGATGCCCGCAAGGCACAGCGCCACCTCAAGCAGCTGGCCGAGCTTGGATTGTTGCGCAAGGTGGGCGCGAGCTCATCCACGAGATACGAGGTGCTGAAGCCATGAGCGCGACACTTCTCACCACACTCTGTCGCGAGGCGATTCGCGCCATCGCCGCCCGGTTCTCGCGACACTCCTCGCGACAAAGTGTCGCGAACGCCAGGTACCTCCTGGAGATTGGCGGATGAGCCTGAGAGCATCCATCCCCGGCGATGCGGTCAGGATCTCGCGATGACCGGGACATCGGTGATGGTCACAAAAAAAAACAACCCTACCCCTTCGTCGCACGGACCATGGTCGCGGATGGGAACCATGCCCGGCCCTTGGCGGCCACCGATGTTGCTGTCGGTGTCGCCGACGACGCTACCAAACCACGAAGGGGATCGTCTCTCGCAGGATCTTGTCCGCGGTCAGAAGTTTTGCGCCGAGGCTGCGAGCAGTTGCCACAACTATGCGATCGGCTCGATCTCCGTGGGGAAGTTCTTCGGCGACTGCACCCATCGCGATGGCTCCGGTCACGGCAACCTCATGCACGCCGAAGCTGTTTAGGAAGGTTTGCCACCAAGCTTCCGTTGCGCTGGGTAACGCAAGCTTCCCCTTCCGCGACTTGATTGCGATCTCCCAGGCCGAGATGGCGGAACGTGCAATGCCACGGTCGGGTCGGCAAGAACGCCACGAGCGTTTGCGCTCAGCGAATCCTGCTGGCCGGCGAGCCAAAGCACGCAGGTGTCGAGAACGACCGGCGTCACGGCCGCAGATCCGAAGGCCAATCTTCTTCCGACAATGGCGTGGTCGGATCCTCATGGAATACAATCGGCCCCAAGGCCGGGTTTGGACGAAAACGCGCGGCGAAGGTTGTGTCGGCAGGCTGGGGCGCGCCCAGGGATGCGCTGGACAGTACGATTACCTCGGCGTCGCCCGTGGGCACTTCCGCGGGAACTTCGATCATGACCTTGTGGTCTTCGGGAATGGTGACATGCACTCGGTGGGCCTGCATGTTCGTCTCCCAGAGATTCTGCCAGGGCTGCCGTCTGTGCGCCAGCAAGATGGTCGGTGGCGCCACCTCCTCCCGGTTTCGCCAGGAGGAGGTGTCTTCCTTGCTTCGGCCCGTGAAGGCCGGAATTACTTGCTCCTAGACCCATTCTTTGCGCCCGACGACGCCCCGCCATTCCACGTCAGTCGCATTCTTGGAGAAGTGGGTGTCGTGTGCCTCGACGGTTTCGCCGATGGCGCGCAGTGCTTCGAACACCAGGCGGCCCCAAGGGGGCGGTCGAGGAAGAAGACCCAAGGCTCAGGCAGCGGCCGGGAGTGCGCAGCGGATGGCATCGGTGACTTGTTCGGGGGTGATGCCGTAGTCGGACGCTATCGAGTCCAGGGACTCTCCAGCCTTGAGGCGACTGACCACCGTGCTGGCCGGGATGCCGGTTTTCGCCAAGACCGGCCTGCCGAACGAGAATCCGGGGGGCGACCACGATGGCCCTGGGTTCGTCGCTGTCGCCGGTGCGCACGAACGGAAACAGGCGTGCCGCGAGACCGTCCTGTACCACACCGGGGCAGCCCCTCACCCGCCTCGCTGCGCTCGGCGACCTCTCCCCGCTGCGCGGGGCGAGGTGGTTTTAGGCGCCTCCGTGGCGGGCAAGTGAGACGGCTTGTTATCGGGAGAGGCGGAGCGTGTCAAGAGGAGTGACGAAGGCCCGTTAGGCGGTGCCTTGCACGAACCTGGCGCTGTATACTCTGGTCATGCCCCAGCCATTGCCCATGCCGCCTTCAGGATTCGACGAGCTCACGGTCGAGGACAAGATCGACTATGTGCAATCGCTTTGGGACTGCATCGCGGCCAGCGCCGACCAGGTTCCGCTGCACGAGTGGCAGCGTCAGATCCTTGAGGAACGCTTGGCCGCCCATCGGGCTGGTGATGTCAACGAGGCGAGGCCATGGGGTGAAGTCCTGGACCGACTCGAAGGGCGGCTGCGAGCCTCGTCGAAATGAGAGCGCTCCGTGTCCGCCCAGAAGCGGAGTTGGACATGTTCGAGGCAGCGCTGTGGTACGACCGCGAACAGTCGGGTCTTGGTGGTGAATTTATCGAGCTATCCGATCCCATCGTCGACGAGATTCACGCCATTCGCGAGGCGATGTCACGGCCGGTGTTCCGTGGGCCAATCCTCGCCCGACACCGGCGTGCTCGGATTCCTCATGGAACACGCGCACTCGATGAGCTTGCGTGTTCGTGTCCTCGACAAATGGCCTTCGTGAAGGCTTTCGACGATTCTGCCAGGCCGCCGTGTGCGCGCGAGCCGATGGTCGTGCCCGTGAGCTGCCGCCGGTTCGACGTCCCGACCTCCGGCGAACGTCGTGGGGGACACGACGTCGACGACGTCGTGGGGCAGTTGCGCCAGCGCTCGGAGCGGCGTAGCCTAGTGATCGGGTGAAGCAGATGCCGGGACTGACGCTCGACCATCTTCGAGAGCGCAGGGATCAGATACTCGCGCTGGCGAGTCGTCATGGTGCACGCAATGTGCGGGTGTTTGGCTCGGTCGCCCGTGGCGATGCGGTCGCGGGCAGCGACCTTGACCTGGTGGTCGACTTTGATAGTGGGCGCAGCCTCATGGACCATGGTGAGCTCGTGCTGGATCTGGAGGCCGTCCTGGGTTGCCGGGTCGACGTGGTCAGTGCGCGGGGCCTCGGCGATCGGTTTCGTGAGCGGGTTCTTGCCGACGCTGTGGTCCTGTGAGAGCCGATTGCGACCGCTTGCTCGACATCCTGGAAGCCATCGCTGCCATCCAGGAACAAGCCCGAACGCGCGAGCGGTTCGACGCAATGGCGGGGCCAGCGAATACGGCGGTTTCCGGTACATCGTTGGCGAGCTAGAGGAGAAAGAGGGGCTCTGGCGCGTGTCCCCGGGCGGCCAAGTCGACTTGGTTGTCGCAGGGAAGATGTCAACGCCGCTTGTTTCGCTCGATGGGAGAGCCATCGTCGTCGACAAAACGGATCTCCGTTCATGGGGGCACTCGAGCTACTTCGCGCGGATCGACCTTCAGACCAGAGAGTTGAGCCGCGTCGAAATCCCCACCGCCAATGAGATGCTGCCCATGCTGCCGACCCCAGGAGGGATCCTGGTGAAACGCGCACGCGCGGATCCGCGGGGACTTCCCAGCGATTGGAATTTCCAGGGCCCGGAGAGTGCCGAATACTACCTGCTCGATTCGGGATCGGGCGCGGTGAAGAAGGTTGAAGGTAACTTCGAGCCGCTGCCGTATGAGCTGGTGAATCCGCTCCAGGCCACGGCTTCAGGGAAGATCTGGGCCTCGTCGGCTGACTGGCAGAAGGGGAAGTCGGTCATCGGGCGCTACGATCTAAAGCAGTTTACCTTCACGCCCGTCCGCGTGCTGCACGGGCTGGCTCTTCGAACCAACGATATCTGGGTCGATGAGCAGGCTGCCAAGGTCTATGCGGTCTATATGGGAGACCTCGTTCGGTTCTCCCTCGAGAAGAACGGCACTCGATGACATTTCCCTGCTGGATTCCATTCCGCCGTACAGGCAACATCCTTGGCAGAGACTAGGCCGATGCCACTATCCGATCCCATCATCGAGGAGATTCACGCCATTCGCGAGGCGATTGCGAAGACGTCCAACGATGACCTGCGCAAGATCGCGGAAGCAGCTAGGTCTCGCCAGGCGGCGAGCGGACGGAAGGTCGTGAACCTGCCACCCAGGCGTGCCGGGACGGCCAAGAAGGCGCCTTAAGAAGGAATCGTTCTCCCCCGCAGCATCACGGTCGGTGAGGCATCGGCCAATCCTCGGAAAGTCATGAAGCTCGGCAAGAAGCGCGGAGGTTTCTTCTTCGGTCTCGTCGCCTCGGTGGCTCTGCTGTGACGGCTTCAGAAGGAGCCCCCTTTCCACGCCCGATGCTTGCCCCCAGAGGAGCGACGAAGGGCGGTCGTTTTCGTGGTCGTCCACGTGGCCGTGGCCTTGGCCGAACAAGATCACGTCGGCCACGGCCACAGCCACGACCTTCGCCCCGTACCAGGTCGCGTGGCTACCTCCGCTTCACCCTACTCGGCCGGCCTCCCTGAGCACGTAGAGCGCGTCCACGGTCACCAGGGGATTGCCCTTCTTCTTGTGGAGCGGGCCCCAGTCGGCAAAGGTCGCGCGGGTCTCGATCCGGTCGGCCTGCTTCACGTTGGTCCACTCGACCGGGAACGAGCCGTCGGCGAGACGCTTCCGTTCCAGGAGATCGAGGGCATCCTGGCAGCGCCGATCGCGAACGACGCCCATCTCCGTCATCACGAGCAGCGCACTCAGCACGTCGTAGAACCGGATGGGATAGTGGACCTTGGTGGACCTTGTCGACGGGACCTCCCCACTCGGGCCCGATGAGCACGCCATCCCGCCTGCGCCAGAGCAGGCGCCGATCGAGCAGGAGCTCCGCCGCGCGCTTCGCGGCCCCCCGCGCTCGCTCGTCTCCCGTGGCACGGGCCCACGCGGCCAGTCCCCGAAGCGGGAGCAGCGTCTCTTGCACGGAGGATACGCACGCGTCCTGTCGCTTGTCGCAGTTCCATCCTCCGTCCGGCCACTGGAAGGCGATCAGGCGGTCCACGAGAAGCGGCACGTGCTCGTCATCGACGATGCCCAACACGAGCTGCGACCAGAGGGTGTTGCCTTCCATCGATGCGCAGTGCCGCGGTCGTTTGGGCTGGCCTGGGAAGACCACCGTGCTTGGTGCCTTCAGGAAGGCTGGCGCGAACATCCAGTCGATCACGCGTTGGCGCAGGGGAAGCAGCCTCTGATCCCCGGCAGGGAACCCGATCTCCGCCAGCGAGTACAACGTCCAGTGCGGCCCCTGCCACTTGCGGTAGGGGTTGAAGCGCTCGCCGTGCAGAGCCATCAGGAGACGCGTCGCCATCTCCGACGAGCCGATCGCCCGGCGCAGCTTGCGCAAGGCGGACGAGCGCTCCGACTCGCCGCCGAGCAGCCGCCTTGCCCGAAAGGCAACCACCGGGCTCGCGTGGGCACAGAGTGAATCGACCAGGTTCATGCGATGGCGTCAGGGATCCAGAGAGGGCGTCTCGCACCCGTGCGGCGATATCGACGCCTTGGCGGTATGCCACGAGTGTTTACAGGCGCCTCCGTGGCGGGCAAGTGACACGAATTGTTATTGGAATATGCGAACGTGTCAAGAGGGCGGCAAGGACAGGTCCGCGACGAGCCTGGCCTTGGCCTTGGCCTTCCATCGCGTGCGACGTACACTCTTCCCAAGGTCATGCAACGCGAGCGAATCATCAAAACCATTCGGTCCCACGCGGGCGAGCTTCCGCGTTTCGACGTGCAGTCCCTGTTGCTGTTCGGCTCCGTGGCTCGCGACGAGGACCACGAGCAGAGCGACGTCGACCTGTTGGTGTCCTTCCGGGGCGCGGCCACGTTCGGCCACTACATGGGTCTGAAGCACTTTCTTCGAGGACTTGCTTGGTCGCCGCGTGGACTTGGTAACAGAGCGGGCCCTGAGGACCGAGCTACGTGAGCGTGTCGAGCGCGAAGCCATCCATGTCGCGTGACTACCTCATCCGTCTGCGCGACATGCTCGCTGCGGCCACAAGGGCGCACGCATACGCCACGGGCATCCCGGACGCGGCGAGCTTGGCCTCCAACCAACAAATTCTGGACGCCGTCATGTTCAACCTCTTCGTCTTGGGAGAGGCAGCGAAAGGGATCCCTGCCGAGGTGAGAGGGCGCTACCCCATCGTGGAATGGCGAGGCATCGCAGGTCTGCGCGATGTCCTGGCTCATGACCAGGCTCTATGGGATCGGATCGTGGCCAGCGCCGATCAGGTTCCGCTGCACTAGAACGCTTGGCCGCCCATCGGGCTGGTGATGCCAACGAGGCAAGACCCTGGAGTGAAGTCCTGGATCGACTCGAAGGACGGCTGCGAGCCTCGTCGAAATGAGGGGCGTGCGAGTCTGCCCAGAAACACGAGAAGAGCACAGGCGAGGGCTGTGCTGCCTTCCGCCCTAACCGGTCGAGCTGTCCAGGCTGGCGGCCGGGCTGTCGCTGGTGGCCGCAGAATCCAAAGGAGTTGGGGTGGAGGTGTCCACGCCAGCATCGCTGCCACCTGAGCTCGGCACGAACATGAAGTTGGGTCCGAAGTCGCAGAGAGTGCCGGTCGGAACAGGCTGACCGAAGATGTTTCCCGCGTCGAAGGCGTTGGGCTCAACGAGTGTGCTGGTCATCGTGGCGTTGTTGTTGCTTGGGCCGTAGCCGGCGCCGCTCAAATAGGTGATCGCCGCGTTCACCGGCGCCTCCTTTGCAGTTATCCCGACCGAATACTTGTCGGTGCCTGTGACTCCGACAATCGCGTAGGTACCCGTCGTATTGAGCGCAATGGGAGTGGTCAGCGAAACATAGTGGAAGACTCCGGTCACCGGGTCGGATGGCTGCACCGTCGCCGACCCCAGAAGAGTGTGCGTGCTCAGCTCGTACACTCCGACCGCATGCGGCTGAAACGTCTCAACGCCGCCGGTCAGGTTGGAGTCGTAGTAGCCCAGTTGGGTGATGCTGATAGCGGTGTTCGCCCGGAATACGAAGCCGATGAGATAGCTTCCCTGTGTGTAATTGAATCCAGCGGCGCCGAGGCCGGGCACGCTGATCGCAACGGTACCGGTGGAGCTGCCGCCAACTCCCCCCGTGCCGGACGCATCACCCCCACCACCAACCTGCCCGCCCGAGCCCACGACCCCGCCGTCTTTCGAGCTCCTAGCACCGTCTGCCCCGCTCTCGGAAGAGCCGCACCCAACCGTCGCCAAGGAAAGCAAGGCCATGAGGACCGGAGCAGCCGTACGCGTGAAGATCATCCATTGTTCCTACAGAGAAGATGAAGTTTAGTCAATGCAGGCTCTGCATTCGACGATTGGCAAGGTCGGGGAGGAAGACTCTGCCCCCCCCCACGGGGCGCGGAAGCGGCCCGGTCTCGCCAGTCGGCGAGCGGGCAGAAGATCGTGAACCTGCGCGTGCGGCCTCTCCTTGCCAGGGATCGTGTTGCAGACGGTTCGGATCGCGCCGATACTGCAGCCTATTCGCGCGTGATTGGGACGACCATCGGCAACTACGAAGTCCAGCGTCTTATCGCAGAAGGCGGGATGGGAAGGGTGTACCTGGCCGTCCATCCCGGCATAGGCCGCCACGCCGCGATCAAGGTGCTGTCCGCGGGCGATGCCGAGGATACGCAGATCGTCAGCCGCTTCATCACCGAGGCCCGCGCCGCCAATGCCATTCGCCATCCCAACATCGTGGACATCTACGACTCGGGCCTGATCGAGGGGGGCTCTCCGTACATCGTGATGGAGTACCTCGAGGGTGAAACGCTCAAGCAGGTGCTCGACCGCGGTCCAGTCGCGCTGGATGACGTGCTCGACTGGGGAAGCCAGGTGGCCGAGGCGCTGGCCGCGGCCCACGCCCACGGCGTGATCCATCGCGATGTGAAACCCGACAATCTCTTCTTGGTCGCGGATCCACGCCGTCCAGGCAGGAAGCAAGTGAAGGTCCTGGATTTTGGCATCGCCAAGCTGCAACGGCGAACGCTGGAGCAAGTCCACAAGACCCAAACCGGTGCCCTTCTCGGCACGCCTCTCTACATGTCGCCCGAGCAGTGTCTGAGCCTGAAGGACATCGACTCCCGCAGCGACATCTATTCCCTGGGTGTGATCTTGTACGAGATGGTGGCCGGCAAGCGCCCCTTCGATGGCGATGGTCTTTTCGTCGTCATCAGCAAGCACATCGCCGACGAGCCCGTCGCCCCCACGACCTACCGGGTCGACCTTCCTCCCGCCGTGGAAGCCATCATTCTGCAGGCGATGGCCAAGGCCCCGGCAGAACGACAGGCGTCGATGCTCGAAGTGCTGACCCAGCTTACGTCGGCCCGCGGAGACCCTGCGGTCGCGAGCGAGGTCCAGCCCTGTTCGCCGCAAGCCAGGCTGGAGGCTGCTACAAACAGGACCTTCGGACGCGAGCAGATCCTGGCATTTCTCACCGAAATCGACGGCATGCTCCACGAGCCGGTGGTGATGGAGATCATCGGTGGCGCGGCTGCGTTGCTTGCCCACGGAGCGCGGAGCGCGACCAAGGACATCAACAGCCTTTCGCCGTTCGACGCGCGCATCGTCCGGCTCGTTTCCAGCACGACACTCAAGATCCCGCTCGAGCAGGCACCCGGGCCCTATGCACCGGTCTCCTACGAAGAGCGTCGCTACAAGCCGGACCTGCGCTTTCGCAACCTCGTGGTTTGGGTGCCCGAACGCCACGATATCCTGATGATGAAGGCGCTGCGCGCGGCGAAGCATGATCTGCAGGTCATCGAAGAAATGCACAGCGCCAAGCCCTTCGATTTGGAGATCATCGTCGAGCGCTACAACTTCAGCATGCGCCTGGCGATTCAAGCGCTAGGCGGCCACCAGATCTTCGACCAGCGCATTCAAGCCATCCTGGAGATGTTGTTCGGCGGCAGGTACATCCGCGGCTCCGGACTGTTGACGATGAAGTAGGAAGCCAAAGGGAAAGGACGTGGTCATCGCAAAACGAGGCCGATCGTCAGACCCAGCTCCATGACCCGCTCCCGGTCGGACCAGGTTGCGCTAGCTGCGTATGCACTGGTCTCCTTCATCCATGCGGGGCCCATGCTGAACAGCAAGCGCAGGTTGAAGCCGGATTCCAATGCGTGCCCTCGGCTCGCGCCTTGAGCAGACTTGGCGACACCCCGGCGCGGGCAAACAGAGATGTTCCACCCTCACACAATCCCTGCATCAGAATCCCTCCGACTTCCCCCTCCACCAATCGAGAGAACCGTACCCCTACCGCTCCGCCCAGCAAATTGACGCCTAGAAAATTGAAGTTGCTGCGAACCGTCTCCACGAGCCCCGCACCCGGCGGCTGGAACCGGACCGCGTAGACAGTGGCCGGATCGAAATCCGGCTCTGCCGCGGCCGCGATGACCTTCGCGGGCTCGGCCACGAGAGCCAGCCCGGCCGCCAGCCACGGCACGAGGAAGCGGGGAACGATCATTCTCGGGCTCGGCGGTGACAACAATCGCTATCTCGGGAGCAACCTCGCCATCTCGCTGGTCGGCACCGCCGCCACGGTCCCGGACTTCCAGGGGCTGAGCATGGACATTTACGTTGCGCCGGGCACGACCAGCATAGCGACCACGTGCGGGATGACGTCGGCCAGCGGAACGTTCGGTTTCGGCTTGAGCAACACCACCGGGACTTGGTTGACGGGGAGCATCCCCCAGGCGTGCTCTGGCTTGTTCACGATGGACCCGCCGGCAGCCGGATTCGGCCACCTGACGGGCACCTTCGCCGGCACCCTCGTCCTGCTCGGAACCAACGTCAATCTCGCCGTGACGTCGGGATCCGTAGACGTGATAGTGCCCATGCAGTGAGGCACCGATCCCTTCGGCCGGAGGCTAGTCATTCACATCCCCTTTTATCAAAGAGTGCTGAGTTACCTCCAACCCGTACCGCTAAGACGGTCGGCAAGCAATATCAGCGGTTACCTCGAGTTGCTCCTGTACCGCAATCGGTTCCAGCTCCTGACCGATGGCGCCTTGTACTCCGATGGCGACCGCTACTTCCCGGCCGTGGCAGTAGAAAGGCACCTGCGAGAGTTCTTGCCGGCGGCAAAGAGCGTGCTCGTACTCGGGGCGGGCCTGGGCAGCATCGTGCAGGTCATGCGTGCGCGAGGATACGACCCATGCTACACGCTGGTGGAAAAGGACAAAACGGAGCTCGGGTGGGCGCGAGAGATCCTCGGCGAGGGCGACTCGCCGAAGCTGGAGCATGTGTGTCGTGACGCCGAGTCGTTCATGGCGCAAAATGAGCGCAAGTACGACGTGGTCTTTGTTGACGTATTCAAGGGCAGGGAAGTGCCTGGCTTTGTGACTACTCCGCCCTTCCTGATGCGGTGCCGGGAAAGCCTCTCACCTGGCGGCCGACTGGCTTTCAACTACATCGAGCTCGACAAGCAGAATTGGGAGAAGGTGAAGGAGGTTGTTGCATCTGCCTTCCCCGGTTGCCAAGAGCTCAGCCAGGGCGATAACCGCATACTGATAACCTCGGCATCCTGGAAAGTTAGCGGTACAGCTTGACGTCGTCGATGACGATACTCCCGGCGCAAGGTGGGGCGCTACCATCGTCGGCCGCGACCGGCGCGATGACCAGCCACTGGATGAAGGCGAGCTTGCTCGGATCGGTCGGCGTGGGTGGGCTTCCCACGATGTCGGAGCCCCGGAAGGGCGCGACGATCTTCTTGGGCTGTGACTTCACATCATCTCGAGAGATCCGCGTTTGCGGCGGGTACGGCCCACCGGCACGATAGAACTGGTGCTCGGGATCCACCGAGGCATACGTCAACGAGCAACCGGAAAGCGAGCCGCTGATGGAGAGCTCGATCCCAGCGTAGCCGCTGGCATCCACACACTTGTCGAAGAACAGCGATGTGCTGAAGATCTGCGTCTTGGCACCGAGCGCTGCTTTGACGTTGATGGTGAGCTTACCGTCCTGGGTACTGCTGGTCATGGTCGCGCCGGGGACCGCATCTCGCGGGACGGAGCTGATGAGCTTTGCGGGAATGTCATCCGCGCCTCCCTTGCCGTCCTGTTTGGCGGAGAAGTCGGCGAGCCGGCGCAGGCCACGCTCGAAGAAACCCGACGGCATGGCGACGCGCATCCACGGCATCCGACGCGCCAGCTTGCCCACGCGGTAGGTGGCCAAGGGCGCCGGCGCATCGGCGATGCGTGGCGATCACGCGCAAAGTTGCACGCCAATCTGTGTATGCGAAGATGCTACGATACTTCATCACAAGAACGTGATTCTCCGGTTGCTGCTCGCTTTCGCGCTCTGCCTGCTTGCCTCCTGCGGGGGTCGCACGGCCATGGATACCCTTGTGATCGTCTGCCCGCCTGACGCCCAAGTAGCCCGGCTCGGGGCGCGAGCCCCAAACAACCCACCGTCGTGGCGCACCTGATCTACAATCCCATCCATGCGCAAACCCGTGCCAGCTCTCGGCCTGATCATCGTGCTCGCCGTGGCGATGTCTTCCGCGATCGCCTGGTCGCGCGCCAGGTCCGCCCCGGGCTGCCCCCGCGCCCCCGCCACCGATGGATCGCCGTGCAAGAAGAAGCACGCGACCTGCCGCTGGCCCTGCGAGGCCGAAGGCCATCGCAACCTCGCCTGCACCTGCGAGAAGGACGACCAGGGTGCCTGGCGCTGGCAGTGCATCGCCGGTTCCATCTGCGTCCTATGAGCTTGGGCCCACGTGGCGAAGAGAAGAGACGACGGCTTACCATCGTGTACAGCCGATCCGATATTCGATTTCGCCCTGGCTTTTCCTCAGGCGGTTTACAGACTTCAAACACACAAGAGTGTTCCGACGCGCAAGAGGAGACACGAACATGAAACCGAAGAACACGATTTGTCTCTGGTTCGACAAGGACGCACACGAGGCGGCGCGCTTTTACGCCGCCACGTTCCCGGACAGCAAGGTGACCGCCGTTCACAAGGCGCCGAGCGACTATCCGGGGGGCAAGAAGGGCGATGAGCTCACGGTGGAGTTCACCGTGCTCGGCATTCCCTGTCTCGGCCTCAACGGCGGCCCGGTGTTCAAGCACAGCGAGGCCTTCTCGTTCCAGATCGCGACGGACACGCAGGAGGAGACGGATCGCTACTGGAATGCCCTCGTCGGCCATGGTGGCCAGGAGAGCGCGTGCGGTTGGTGTAAGGATCGCTTTGGCCTTTCCTGGCAGATCACGCCGCGCGCCCTGACCGACGCGCTCTCGGCCGGCGGCGACGAGGCCAAGCGTGCTTTCGAGGCCATGATGCCGATGAAGAAGATCGACATTGCCGCCATCGAAAAGGCCCGGCGCGGCTGACGGAAGCCCGCTGCGCTGACCTGCCGATCGCCGTGACGGCTTTCGCAGCCTAGGTCCGTCCTCCTCCCATTGAGCGCGGGCGCGGCAGTAGCCGGGAACGCCTCTGCCAAACGTGGAGCGCAAGCAGGACGGATATCGCGATCACGATCTTGTCGTGGATCTCCACGAAGGCTCGCTCGACGAGGTGGTGGTCGAAGCCTACGGCGGCGGCCCAGGCCGCGGCCGACCTCATCGTGCCACGATCCGTTGTTGCAAGGCACCTGACCGGCAGACCGCCACGCATTTGAAACACCCGGCGCAGTCCTCGCCTTTGCGAAGCGCAGCATGCTTGTGCCAGAGCACCGACACCTTTCCGATCACGTGCTTCGGACAGGCGTCGACACAGGACCAGCAGGCCTGGCACCTGCGCGAGTCGAATTCCACGAAGCGCGTTCCGGGCAGGCGGCGACTGGAAAAGAGCGAAGCCATGGATGCACTCCTAACTGAAGAATCCCTTGCATCGCTCCCACTTCGCGCTCTCGGACTGCAACTCGTGTAGGATCTTGGACAGCATCGCGGCTCGCCGCCGGTCAGGATACACCACCTCGAGACCCGGCGGGCGTGCACGGCCAAACGCCGAGTCACGCCTTTCGAGAAGACCCGGCGGGTCGGTAGCTGTTGAGGAGAACGCCCTTTGGCGTGCTTTGCGATGCGACCAGAGAGAGTCGGCGCGGCGGGACGCCATCTCCGAACAGCCGCTTTCCTTCGCCGAGCACCAACGGAAAGACCCAGATGCGATATTCGTCGACGAGCTCGGCGGCGATCAGCGTCTGCAGCAATTCGCCGCTGCCCCAAACGTGCAACGCCGGCCCATCCGACGCCTTCAGCCGGCGGACCTCGTCCACGACGTCACCACCTATGGGCCGCGAGTGCTCCCAGTCGAGTTGGTCGAGGCTGCGCGTGACGACGTATTTCGTCGCCATGTTGAACGCCATCCCGATCGGATGGTCGCCGTGCTTTGGCCAGTAGGCGGCGAAGATCTCGTAGGTCCGGCGCCCCAAAAGCATGTCGAACTTACCGGCGATGGTCTCGCCAATGGCCTGGCTCCCGGCGTCGTCCAAGAAGGGCATGGCCCAGCCTCCGTGGGTGAACCCGTTCCTCGGATCCTCCTCGGGGCCACCAGGCGACTGCATGACACCGTCCAGCGTGACTTGGGTGATTGCAATGATACTTCTCATCCTCTCTCCCCCGTTTCTGTCTCTCTACTTGCCAAGAAGCTTCTCCATCCATAACACCGGCACCCTGGTGGGGGTGCCACGGAGTCCCTCAGGTCCACCCTGCGCGCAGAATCCGGCTCGTCGGTAGAACCCGACCGCGTTCAGGGACATCGCGCCCCAAAGACGCTGACAGTGGGCGGCGCGGGCACGCGATTCGATGGCCGTGAGCAGCGCACGCCCCACGCCTTGCCCCTGAAATCCGGCGTCCACGAAGAGCGCGCGCAACACGCCGGTCCTTGGATCGATCTGCGTCGCACCGACCAAACGCCCGCCGATTTCCGCCACCAGGGTCTCGAACGGGCCCAGCGCTTCGATGAACATCGTCGACGCGTATCCGACGTAGACCGAGCGTCGCTGGCGCTCGTCGTAGTCGTCGCGGCAACCGTGCTCGAGAGCGCGCTCGATCAGCCGAAGAATCCCCGACACGTCCTCGAACCGCGCAAAACGGATCGACATGGACGGAGCGCTCACCCGCAGAAGCTCGCCTTGCTTCATGAACGAAAGCTTGGCACCAATGCCGCGCATTTGCCCGGCCGTCTTCCAGCGGTCCACCGACCGGACCGCCAACGCGCCCTTCGCCACAGTGGCCCAGCGGCTCGCAAGGCCCCGCGCCTTGGCCGGCGGCGGTGTCGAGTCAACGTCAAATCATGGAGGGATCGTGACACAACGATGGGCGGGTTCTGCACGCCGGTGCCCCAGACTTGATCAATGGATAAGGTTGTTCTCCATCCCCCGGTTGTTCCCTCGGCCAGGCCCGAAACTTGGCAGGAAAAGCTCAAATACTGCCCCCATGCCCTGTTGGTTGTTCATCTGGCCACGTTGATTGGCGTGATACTCACGGGTTGGTCCTGGAGGGGATTGCTATTGGCGGTCTGCGTTTACTACATACGCATGATCATGGTCACGGCCGGGTATCATCGCTATTTCGCCCATCGCTCCTTCAGCACCTCGCGCGTGTTCCAGTTCCTGCTTGCGCTGGGAGCCGAAAGTGGCGCCGAGAAGGGCGTGCTGTGGTGGGCGAGCCACCACCGCTGGCACCACAAGTACTCCGACACCGAGCAGGATGCGCACTCCGCCAAGCTCCGCGGTTTTGCCTTTGCGCACATGGGATGGCTCTTCAGCAAGAGATGGAACACGACCGATCCCACGCTCATTCCCGATCTTTACAAGTATCCCGAGCTTCGCTTTCTCGACCGAGAAGGCATTCAAGCGATCCCCATCATCGCCGTCGCGCTTCTCTGCCTCTTCCTTGGGGGAATTCACGGTCTTCTCTGGGGCTTTGGGGTCTCGTCCATCTTTCTTTGGCACGGTTCGTTTGCCATCAATTCCTTCGCCCACCTTGTCGGACGGCAGCGCTACGTCACATCAGACGAGTCCCGCAACAGTTGGCTGTTGGCCATTCTCACCACGGGTGAGGGTTGGCACAACAACCACCACCACTTTCCGAGCTCGGCCCGGCAGGGGTTCTACTGGTGGGAATTCGACCTGACCTACTACGTCCTGCGCGGTCTCGAGCTGCTCGGCCTGGTGTGGGACCTGCGACCTGTTCCAGAGGACTTACTGGCCGGTCCGCTGATCACGGAGCCGCTGGCGCGTAATCACATCTGACTGCCGATGGATCGGCGCGACGCAGGTATGCCGAATCGACCGCTGCCCGTCAATCCAGACTCGCCGGACTCGCCGGCCCCGCCGAACCCGCGGGGGTCTGCCACCATCCGGTGGGGCGACTTTGGGCAAGAAACCCGGGAGTCAGCGAAAAGAAATCAAAGCCCAGGCGAAGGGTAATCGTGGGGACGAAACCATAGGCCTTCAGGGCGGCATCTGTCTGCTTCGCGGCTTGCCCCAGGGCTGGGCTGGTCGGCGCGCCGCTTTGGGACGTAATGTTGGTGCTTGCGTCAAACGTCCCCATCACGCCAAACGCCAACCCCATGACGACGCTGTCCCAGAGCTCACGTTGCGAACCGATCTCGACCAGCCACATGTCCACCGTGGTGTGAGCTTGGTAGCCGCCCCCAAGGGCTTGCAAAAAAGGAACGCCGCTTGCGGCAAGGTCCAGCGATCCGTCGATGCTCAACCTGGCGTAGCCGAAATCGGCATACAGGCCAAGGGAACGAAATGGCCGCACGCCAACCTGCCCGCGGAAGGTGCGGCCTTGATAACTCGTGTGATTCAAGATCGCACCCACCTGCGCGTCGCCGCTCGCGGACGCGGCAATGCCAGTCAGAAGACCGCTGTAAGTCGAGGGGACCCAACCGTAACCGAACGAAAGGCGCACACGAATGGGCGTCTCGAGACTGGCCTGGACGCCCATGTCGATGGGCGCATGCGTGACGCCCTCGAGAGACAGCATCCAGTCGCGCCGAGGGTGCGCCTCGGGTCGCGGCGGTAGCTTGGCGCGACTGGTCGGTACTTCCTCTGGAATGGCGGCGCTTGCCGGCAGCCGCGAGGCGGCTGGGGCAAATTCCACTGGCCTGTCCGGCACATAGGTGTCGGGATAGACGCCAAGCACTGCGGACAAGACGCAGCAAAAGATGTGCATGGCAAGACCTCCACTTGTTTGGATGGCCCCGTGCAGGCCAGGGTTCATCGAACTTGCGTGCCTGCAGGCCCACCATCGCCAGCCGGTCGTCTTGAGCTACTATCGCCTTCTATGAGGATCGAAAGCCTACCCTGTCAGTCGTGCACATCGATGCCGACCCAGACCGCGCGCGGGGCGCCTGGGCTTTGGAACCGTGGATCGGTGAAGGTCGGGAACACCGGCGTGGCATCACCCAGGACCCCGAAGCTGGCGTAGGAGGCGCCAAGGACGTTGTCCACGCGGACGAAGACCGAAGTCCAGCGGGTGAAGGCGTAGTCGGCGAGCAGGTTGACGAGCAGGTACCCCGGGATCTGGGGCAGCAGGCTCGCCTCGTCTCCGCGATAGGATTGGCCGCTGTTGCCGAGGACGGTGGCGCCGAGAGCTAGCCCGAAGGGCGCGATCCAGGCGAGCGTGGCCTTGCCGACGTGGGCCGGGGTCGACGGCAAGCGCGCGCCGGCCGCGACGTCGATCTGTCCGTCGACGGCAAGCGGATGGTGGGGGCTCGGCGCGAGGAACGGCGTCTGAAAGGTCGCGTCGAGGTAGGTGTAGCTCGCCGACCAATTCAAGCGTCCGGTTCGGGCCCCCAGGCGAAGGCCGCCACGGAGATGCGCCTCCACCCCTTGCCGGAGGGTATCGCCGACGTTGGCGAAGTAACCCTCGCTGGTGAGCGGTCCCGCGCTGACAAACAGGATGTCGTCGCTGCTCGCGGTGCGGAAGGCCGAAACGGCGTAGTCGACGAAGAGCCTCCCACCTTCGAGGTGTCCGCGCACGCCTGCCTCGAGGGTGCGCGCCACCACCTGGGCCAGCGGCGGATCCGAGACGAATTCGTCGGGCAGGCGGCAGGGAGAGGTCGGGCTCGAACAGGTCAGCTCCATCGGCGTGGGCGAGCGCGCCGATTCGCTGTAGCTGCCGTAGACGCCGATTTGCGGGCGTGGCTGGTAGGAGACACCGGCGGCGGGGTTGAGACGACTGTAGCCGTGGTCGCCCCCCAGAGCGCCGCCCAGTCGATCGCGCAGCGACAGGGTCGAATGGTCGAACCGCGCCGATACGGTCAGGAACAGCGCCGGCAAGAGCGCGAAGGTGTCGCTGGCATAGATTCCCAGGTTCCTCACCGTGCCGTCCACCGCGACCGGGGACGTGGGATCGACGAGGTCGGTATCGACCACTTCGCGCGCGTCGCTCAGGCGGGCAAGCAGCGTCCGGGAGCTGAAACGAATCAGCCCCTCGTCCGCGCTCCCGCCGATGAACAGATGGTTCTCGCGACCGGCCACCGTCGCTTCGAAGCTGCCCTGCGCGCTCCCGCCGAAGCCGATCTGGTGGGTATTGGTGGTGTGGTCCGACCCGTCGTAAGGATTGCCGGCGTCGAAGGGCACGGGCGCACCGGAAGGATCGAGGACGACCGCCGTGCCGCCCTCGGCGCAGACGAAGCCGGTCTGGCCGGCGGAGGTGCACGGATTCCACGCGCCTTGATCGCCATTGCGGGTCAGCGTGCGGCTGACACGGTAGTACCCCGTGGCCGAAAGGTGGGCGGTCGACGACAGGGGCCGGTCTCCGCGCAGGATCGCCATCAGCATCCGGTTGCGGTCTTCATCGGGATAGGTGAACACGGCGCTGCGCTCCTGCGCCAGGAGCTGAATCGGCGAGGGACCGAGGCCGTCTATCACGGTCCCGGCTCCGACGAGCGACAGGTCGAGCGTCGAGCCGCCCTTTTGGTAGGCGGCCGAAAGAAAGCCGTTCAGCGCCCGCGAGGGCGAGTGCTGCCGCCAGCCGTCCTCGTCGAAGAGGCGCCCTGCCCCGAAAATGCCCCAGTGCTCGCCGTGACCGCCGGCCGCGACCGACAGAATCCGACGGCCCCAAGAGCCACCCGACAGCACGGCCTCGACCCCTGGAGAGTCGAAGCCGGTCTTGGTCTCCATCGAAAGGGCACCGCCCAGGGTGTTGAGACCGAAGAGCGGGTTCGACCCGGGCATCAAATTCAGCGAGCGGATGGCACCGGGCGGAATGAGATCCCAGCTCACGACATCGCCGAACGATTCGTTGAGGCGAACGCCGTTCAAGAACACCGACATCCCCTCCGAGGCGCCCAAGACGGGCGAGGCGCTGAAGCCGCGGTATTGCAGGTCGGGGGCGAGCGGGCTTTCTTGCACCTGATTGATCGTGACGCTGGCCAAGGATTCGTTCATGAATTCGGCGAGGTCGACGTCGCGATTCGCATCGATGGCTTCGGCGGTGGCCGTTTGGACGTTGGCAGCGACCCGATCGCTGGCCAGCAAGGAGCCGAGCACGGGCGTGGTGGCGACGACGACCGTCTCGTATTTGGGCGTGACGGCGGGCGTGACGGCAGCATCGTCGGCGGCGTAGGGAGTCGTGGTTGCCAGCGCGAAAGACCAGGCGCCGACGCAGAGAGAGACCCAACGCACCCTGAAAATATGATCGCAAGGCGCTCGATCCGTCAAGCCCGTGGGTCCAGTCCTTTCAAGGCATGCCCGAACCCCTCACCGGCCGCGCTTCGCGCGTCGGCCTCTCCCCGCGTGCCCGCGGGGCGAGGCGATAGGGCCGCTGCGCGGCCCCTGTGCTTTCACATCCCCTTCGACCGCCGCAACATCTCCTCGGCGTGGGCCGAGGCCTGCGCAGTTACGGTGGCCCCGCCGAGCATCCGCGCGATCTCGTCTTTGCGCTCGCTTTCCGAGAGCAGCGCGACCCGAACCGAGGTTCGCGTCTTGGTCGCTTCCTTGGTCACCTTGACATGCTGGTCGGCCAGGGCCGCGATCTGCGCCAGGTGGGTGACCACCAGGACTTGTTTGTGCTGGGCAATGGCGCGCAGCTTGCGCCCGATGACCTCGGCCGTGGCGCCGCCGACCCCGGCATCGACTTCGTCGAAGACATAGGTCGTGGCCTGTCCCTCGCGCGCCAGGGCCTGGGTCACGGCCAGCATCACGCGCGATAGCTCGCCGCCCGAGGCGATGCGATCCAGCGGACGGGGTTCCTCGCCGGGATTGGGCGCGAAGAGAAAGCGCACGCGGTCACGCCCGCTGCCGCCCAGGCTCTCGCGATCCTCGACCGCGATGGGGACGCGCGCGCCGGACAGTCCCAGGTCGCGCAGGGTCTCGTCGATCCGCTTGGCCAAGGTCCGCGCGGCCTTGCGCCGTTTCTCGCCGAGCTGCCCGGCCAGCTCCCCCATGCGCTGTTCGGCTTCGGAGACGGCCGCGCGCCGGACGGCCAAGCCTTCCTCGAACGACCCCAGCTCGGACAGCTCTCGCGCCATATCCTCACGACGCTGGATGGCCGCCTCGACCGAGCCGCCGTGCTTGCGCACGAGGCGCCCGATGAGGAACAGGCGCTCCTCGATCTCGCCCAGGCGCTCGGGCTCGAAGCGAAGCTTGCCCGCGTAGCGCGACAGGGACGAGGCGGCGTCCTCGACCTGGGCCTGCGCGGCCTGCAGATTTTCGACGACCGGGGCCAGCGACGGGTCGAGCGCGGACAAGGCGGCGATCTCGCGCGCCACCGCGACGATGCGGCCGGCTGCCGCGTCCTCGCCCGAATAGAGCACGTCCTCGCCCCGCGTACACGCCGCGAGAAATCTCTCCGCGCCCTTGCAGCGCTCGCGCTCGGCGCGCAGGGCCTCGTCTTCGCCGACCTTCAGATCGGCCTCGGCCAGCTCGCCCAGTTGGAAGCGCAGCAGATCCTCGCGCTCGCTGCGCGATTTCGCGTCGGCGTCGAAGACCGCCAGCGCCGCACGCGCCTCGGACAGGGCCGCAAAGGCCTGCCTGGCCTCGGCCAGCGTGGCCGCGTTGCCCGCGAACGCGTCGAGGATGGCGAGCTGGCTGTCCGGATCCATGAGCAGCTGTTGATCGTGCTGCGAGGTGATGTCGCACAGCCGGCCCACCGTGGCCGCGAGATCCGCCACCGTGCCGAGCCCCCCGCCAAGATGAATGCGCCCGCGCCCGGTGCGCGCGATGGCGCGGCGGACGACCAGTCCGTCCCCCACGTCGCGACCGTCGTCGACAAGGGCGCGCGCCATGTGCGAATCGGCGGGCATGTCGAACACTGCCTCGACCCGCGCCTCCTCGGCGCCGGTGCGAATCAGAATCCGCCCGCGCCCGCCCGCCGCGCAAAAGCCCCAAGGCCTCGACCAAGATGCTCTTGCCCGCGCCGGTCTCGCCCGTGATGACGGTCAGACCGGGGCCGAGCGACAGCTCGACCTCGTCGATGAGCGCGAAACCGGAAACTCGCAGCAGCGTCAGCATGGTGTCTTTGTCGGCAAGGGGGCGGTTGAAGTTGCGCGCTCGGGTCAGGCCTTGCGCTCTCCCCACGAAAGCTTCTGGCGCAGGATCTTGAAGAAGGAATGGCCGGGGCGAAACACCCGCAGGCGCCGCTCCATCTTGCGAACCTCGACCACATCGCCGGGCATCACCTCGCGGCTCCAGTGTCCGTCGACGGTCAGCACGCCCTGGTAGCGCGAGACATTGGTCACCGTGACGCCCATGTCCGCGCGCACCACCAGCGGCCGGTTGGACAAGGTGTGGGGACAGATGGGCGTGAGCATGATGGCCTCGAGATCGGGGCTCAAGATGGGGCCACCCGCCGAGAGGTTGTAGGCGGTCGATCCGGTGGGGGTGCAAAGGATGAGCCCGTCGGCCTTGTAGGTCGTGATGGTGTCGCCGTTGGTGGTGGCCAGGAGATCCATCAAGCGCGCGACCTCGCGCTGGTTGATGACGGCTTCGTTGAGCGCGCTCTGACTCTCGGCGGGTTTGTCCTTGGCGTGCAAGGTGACGAGCAGGCGCATGCGCTCTTCGACCGGTAGGCGCCCCTGGGCGGCCGCGACGAGAGCGGCGCTGGCCTCGCTGATGGCATAGGGGGTGAGGAATCCCAGGCTGCCCAGGTTGAGGCCGAGCAACGGGACATCGTGGTCGGCGACCAGCTTGGCACCGTAGAGGAAGGTACCGTCGCCACCAAGCGCGACCATGGCGTCAATGCGCGCCCCGATGTCCGCGCCCGGCACGGATGGATAACCGGCCGGCGCACCCTGCCCGTGGTCCGAGACGAACAGGACCTGCGCGCCTTGCCCGTCGAGCAGATTCGCCAATCCGGCCGCGAGACTCTCGGCCTCGGGATTGCCCTGCCTGACCAGGAAACCGAATCGCATCGGCGTGAGTATGGCATGGACGCGTGTGCAACCGCACCTACGACGGTGAAGCCATCCGCCGTGACACCGCCACAGAGAGCACCACGCCACCGGCAGCACCGTCCGGCACGGTGCTGCCCGTTGCTTACCTCAGGAAACTATCGACCTGCCGCCGACCTGGCTAGGGCTGCATCTCGTAGAAGATGGTGATGCTGAGACAATGGAACTCTCGATCCGAGCTCTGGGTCACGACCTTGTCGATGATCCGAGCCTTGGGATTGTCGTGAATCCACCGTGTCAGAACCTCCCCGAGCTCATCGCGATCCTTCGCCTTGGTAGCCGTAAATACCTTTGCCCCCATCATTGGCGCTTCTCCTTCCGAACTGTCCTACAGAACGCTGTACGCGAGGCTCTCTCACAACCTGCTTGCTTATTGGAATACGATGCAAAAGTGAAAAGGTAAACATTTTTTTTGGTAATCTGCGATACGGTAAAGTTTTTCGCTAACGCGCCGTCCCCGCTAGACGAGCCTTGACCGAGAGCATCTCTAGTGGTTAATACTCACCCTTCACAAATTCGACCGCCCCACCTGGAGGATTGCTTGGAGACACTGCTCGGACGCCCCCTCGAAGTAGAAGTTCGGGATTCCATCGAAAAAGCGATGAAGATCCTGAAGCAGAAGATGTCGAAAGAGGGCATCCTGCAGGAGATCAAGCGCCGCAGGTACCACGAGAAGCCTTCGGTCAAGCGCAAGCGAAAGATCCGCGAGGCGCGCAAGCGGCGTAGGCGCGAGGCCAAGAGGCGCGTGATCCGCTGACCGTCTGACCCTCACCCGCCTCGCCCCGCGCAGCGGAGCGAAGCGGGGAGAGGTCGCTGAGCGCAGCGAAGCGGGTGAGGGGCCGTCACGTTTCATGTCTGAAGGATCCGAGCCATCGACCCGGCAGCGGTACTGGATCGAAATCCAGCTCGAGACGCAGGCCGAGGCCGCCGAGGTGCTGGCGGCCGAGGTCGGGCCCCTGGTCGGAGGCGTGGAGCTGCGCGATGCCGGAACCCTGCTTTCCGTTGCGCCCGGCCGCACCGCCGTGATTGCGCTGTGCAAGCCCGAGGATCGCGAGCTCGTGCTGGCCAGCGCGCACGATGCGCTGGCCACCGCGCGCGCGTCGGGCCTGTCCGTCGATCCGGTGGTCGTCCGCGAGCGCCAGGCCGACGAAAGCGAGTGGCGGGACGTTTGGAAGCAGTTTTTTCGCGCCACGCGTGTCGGCCGCCGCTTCACGGTTCGTCCGAGTTGGGATCCCGGTCCGGCCCCTGCGGGCGAGCTCGTCATCGACTTGGATCCGGGGCGGGCGTTCGGCACGGGCGCCCATCCCTCGACGAGGTTGGCCATCGCCTTGGCCGAAAAGGTCAACGAGGCCGTTCCCCGCATCGCGCGCTTTCTCGATCTCGGCTGTGGCTCGGGAATCCTGTCCATCGTGGCCACGCGGCTGTGGCCCGAGGCAGCCGGGCTGGCCATCGACAACGACCCCGAAGCCACCGAGTGCAGCCAGGAGAACTTCGAGCGCAACCACGTGACCACCGTCGCCCTGACGACCGGCACGCTGGACAAGGCCGAGGCAAGCTTCGATGTCATCTTGGCCAATATCCAGGCCGACGTGCTGTGCGACTTGGCGCCCGCCATGGCGGCCAAGCTGGCATCCCGCGGCCGCGTCATCCTCTCCGGCATTCTGTGCGAGCAGGCGGACGAGGTCCTGGCCGCCTACGCTGCCACCGGCTTGGCCTTGGACGCGCGGCAAAACGAAGGCGAGTGGACCGGCCTGCTGCTCGGCAGGGCAAGCGCAGGTTAGAGCGAGCATGGTTCGCCTCTACGTCACCCCGGAGAAGCTGCAAGGCGCCCGCGCCACCATCGACGATGCCGCCCACCGCCACTTGATCAAGGTGCTGCGCCTCGCGCCCGGGGCGGCGCTCCAGGTCTTCGATGGTACAGGGACCGTCATCGAGGCGCGCATCGAAGCCGTGGGCAAGGCGTCGGTCGAGATTTCCCTCGGCGAGCGTTTTCAGGTTCCCGGGCCCGCCTGCGCCATCACCTTGCTGCAATCGCTGCCGCGGGGCGAGCGCATGGATTTCATCGTGCAAAAGACCACCGAGCTTGGGGTGGCGCGCATCGTGCCCGTGCTTTCCGAGTACGGCATGGTCAACCCGCCGGCCAACCGCAGCCAGCGCTGGCGCACCATCGCCGAAGAAGCGGCCCGGCAGTGCGGCCGCGCCGATGTTCCCGAGATCCTCGATTGCCTCGCCTTGGCCCCTGCCCTGGCGAAGGTCGCGAGCACGGAAGGCGACCGCTTCATGCTGTGGGAAGGCGAGAGAACCCGACCTTTCCGCGCCGCGCTCGCTGGCGGCCCGAAAAGGGCCGTGCTGCTCGTCGGACCCGAGGGCGGATTTTCCCATGCCGAGGTGGGCGTTGCCGTCGAGGCTGGTTTCCTGCCCGTTTCCATCGGCCCGCGTATCTTGCGCGCGGAGACGGCCGCCATGGTGGCCGTGGCCCTGGCCCAGGCCGCTGCCGGCGGGCTGGATTAGCTGGGTTTCCAAGACAATGAACCAATAAACTTGCGGCCGGAGGCCGGCCTTCGCAAAATGGGCAGGTGACTAGCTACGCGGCCGTCGTCGAGACGGGAATCCAGAGCGAATCCGTGGGAACGGGCGTTCCCGTGCGGGCGGTATCGAGTGGCGCCAAGATGCACAGCCGAGAAACGCAGGTGCTGCGCGTGCGAGCCGCGGGATTTCCGCGGCGCTTGCTGGCTTCCCTCGTCGACCTGACGCTCGTCCTGACGATTGCGGTGGCGGTGACGGTGGGTGCGGCGCTCGTGCTCGGCGTTCACTTGCCCACGGCCAAGGAATTCGGTCCCGACTTCGTCATGGCGGGCCTGCTCGATCGCAACCCCATGGCCGCGGGCGCGGTCGGCCTGCTCTTCGGATTGAGCGCGCTCTACCAAATCTACTTGGGTGGCGTCCTCGGCCAGACGCCGGGCAAGCGGCTGCTCGGTTTGCGCGTGATTTCCTCGCGCGGGCAAGCCCCGGGACCGCTCGTCGCCTGTGTGCGCTTCCTCGCCATGGTGCTCTCGCTGGGCCTGGCCGGCCTGGGTTTCCTGTGGTGCATTTTCGATCGCGAACGCCGCGCCCTGCACGACCACCTGTCGGGCACCTACGTCATCCTCGACGAACGATGACGGCGATGCGCCGGGATCAGCCGCCATGCCCCTGTCCGAAATCGCCCAGGCCCTCGTTCGCCGCGGAGTGATCACGCGCGACGCTGCGGCGCAGGCAGAGCAGCGCAAGAAACTCTACGGCGGCGGCCTCGACAGCGCACTGCTGGAGTTGCGCGCCACCGACGAGGAGACGCTGACCAGTCACCTGGCCGAGCTCATCGGGATCCCGCTGGCGTCCCCGGGCATGCTCGCAGCGAGACCGGATCGGGCAGCGAGTGCATGGATGGATGGCGCCACGGCGCAGAAGCTGGGCGCCGTACCCCGGACCAAGCAAGGCGATGTGCTCGATGTGTTGGTCCGGCCGGAGCACGATCACGACGCGTTGGTGGCCTGGGCCGCGGAGCGCATGCTGCTCATCGAGCCGGCTCTGGTGTGCGAGGTGCGCTTTCGCGCCCACGTGCACGCCCTGTACGACGTACCCATGCCGCCGCGCTATCTGTCCCTGCTGGCGAAGCTGGTCGGCACCGACAAAGCGCGCGCCGTGGCCGGCGACAGTGCGCGCGACATGCGCACGCCCACGCCGGTCATGGCGGGAGGGGTCGATCCGGTGGAGACCCTGCTGGCCGCCGCGCGCCTGGGCAACGAGAGCGCGCGACGGACGGCCCTGCGACGCCTATCCCGACGCCTTCACGACCCGCGCGTGATCGCCTTTCGGCGCGCCCTGGAGAGGAAGGCGGAAACAGGCGACGCCGTCGTCGCCACGGGTGCGCTACGCGCCCTGGCCGAATTGCGCGACAAGAACGCTGTTCCCGCCATCGCCGAAATCCTGGAGGCCGAGGATCTCGGCATCGCGACGGCGGCGCACGCCGCGCTGGTGGCCCTGAGCTGCGAGGACGTGGGCATGAAGGCCAAACGCTGGCAGGATTGGTGGGCCAAGATGGGAAGCCTCTCGCGCACGGAATGGCTTCTCGAAGCCCTGGCCAGCCGCGATCCCGAGCTGCGCCTGCTCGCCTCCAACGAGCTGTACGAGATCTCCGGCGAGTACTTCGGCTACCACTACGACCTTCCCGAGCGCGACCGCGAAGAGGCGCGCCAGCGCTGGATCGCGTGGTGGCAAAGCAAGAAGCAAGGGACCTGACCCTCCGCATAGTGCAGCAGTTCGTCGGGCGTGTCCGACATGCGACCTTGCCCTCTGCCCCGGTGAACGGCAAGCCGTTCGACGGGCCTACTTGGGTGAGATGACGTCCACGGTCGGGAAGTACGTCCGATACCGCCGAGGGTCCCTCGTCAAGATGCGGAAGCTCGAAACCGCGGCGTGCGCGCCGATGTAGAAGTCCGGCAGCGGGGACGTTCGCTGGCCGCCGCGACGACGATACTTCAGGAACGCCTTGCCTGCCAAAAAGGCCGCCTCATAGGGCAGTGGTTCCCTCCGAAAGGTGTTACTGGGAATCGCCTGCTCGAGTTGCTCGATCCTTTCGTAGCCGATCGACACCTCCGCGTAGATGAGCGCGTTGATCACCAAAGGCGACTCGTTCGCCGCTGCTTCGAGGGCTTGTGATGACCAGTCCGCCCAGGTCGGGTCGCCTGTCGCAACATCGAGAAGGATGTTGCTGTCCACCAGCGTGGGCTTCATCAGGGCTGCCGCGTCAGTGCGAGAATATCGTCGGTGCTCATCTTCACCTCTGCACTGCCCCGCAGCCGCGCCACGACGCTGGCCCCTCTGCCGGTCGCACCTCTCGCGGCGGCCTTCACAAGTCGCACGGTATTCCCGTGCACCTCGAAGTCGACTTCGGTATGCGGCAAGATGCCGAGCCTATCGCGGACCGCGATCGGGATTGTCACTTGGCCTTTCGACGTGACCCGCATGGTAATACTCCTACCGGTAAGACTACGACGAACGCAGCGGCTGCGCAAGGTCGCGAAGGCGCGGTGGGGCCGTCGAACAACCGGTCCCGTATCGGCCCGTCGTACCACGCGCCCCGATCGGCTGATGGTGCGAGGCCCTGGTCGTTCCTGTGGGACAACCAGGGCCGGGGGCTTCACGACTACGGTAGACTCACTGGCAGGGGCGCGTCGCAGGCGAAGAGGGCTTGGACAGCACCGGGCGACTCGTCGAGCGCCTGGTCGCAGAAGGTGCCGTGCAAGATCACCGTCTGCGAGCTCGCGCCGAAGGTCCAACCGTTGCTGGCGTCTTGGGGAACCATGTCCTTGTCGAGGTAGACCCCGACCTTACTGGGGGCGGGCGGCACCGGGACGAGCGCGTAGGTACAGGTCGCCGCCTTGCTGATTGCATCCAACGCCAAGGTGAGATCACTCGGCGATTGGGCAGAATAGTGATTCTGGGTTCCCCCCGCCTGAGCAAAGCTGTCCAAGTTGTCCGCGCTCGTGCCCGTGCCTATGCCGACGACATAGACCAGGAATCCTGCGTTGATGGCTGCCGTGATGGCGTCGATGGTCCCTGCCACGTCCTCGTCATAGACGGACGGCTCGGGCCCTCCACAGTTGGGCTTTCCATCGGTGGCGAGCAAAATCACCTTGTTGTTAGGGTCGGTTTGGGTTTTGAGATAGCCGGTCGCCGTGGCAATGGCGGCCGCTGTCGGCGTGTCGCCCGCGGGCGTAATGGTGGCGATCAGGGTTTGGATCGCGCTGGTTGCGCCGTCTCCGAAGGGTACCTCGATGCTGCTCGTGACATCGCACGAGCCCCCGTTGGGCGAAGAGAAGAGCTTGAGCCCCCAACGCAGAAATGGCGTGGAGGATAGTCCGCTGTCGAGCGCTGCCACCAGGCTTGCCCAACGTGTCTGGCAATTCACCGTGTCGGCACAAATGACTTTCGGGTTGCTCGTCGGATCGCAGGAGCACTCTTCGTCGATTCGGTAGTTCATCGATCCCGAGCGATCGAGCACGAGAAGGACGTCGGCAGGTTGGCGGGTGGCCGTCGTCGCCACCACCCCGCTGCAGCTGGTTGTCGCGCCTGCGGCTCCACCCGCGCCGACCACCCCGCCCGCGCCGTCCGCTCTCGTATCTCGCGCGGCTCCCCCACTGCCGGCCGCGGTATCGGTTGTCTTGGGAGCGTCCAGGCCGCCGTCTCCGCGACGGTCACCATGGTCGGACGAGTCCGTCGGCGCTTGTCTCGCCGGATCCAGCAAACCTGGAATGCGTCCGCACCCCATGGCTGATGCGACCAGGATGGGCAGCAGGAAGGCAACCCCAAGCCCCCTCTCGCGCTCACAGCTTGACCCGGTCAACGAGGAAACCGAGGAGCGCATGACCACGGAATATATACCGATGATCTTCGCATGGGTGAAGTGGGTGGAGAACTGGTGCGCGACAAGGTCCAAGGCTGCTTCTCCTTCGTACTCTTAGTGCCGCGAGCCACGCAGGAGTTTACTGAAAATTGAGACCTACGGGCACAATCGAGAGGTTCCAGAATGGAGCCCGCACTTCAGCTCACCTCCCGACCTGCCGGTGCCCTGGGCAGCTACGGACTCAGCTACGGACACGGCAGGACGCCGGACTGCAAGCGCCCGTAGCCCGCTTTGGCCACCGGATGTTGGCTGAAACGCCGCCGAACCAGGTTGTCCTTGCACGCATTGAGGAGGCCAAGCTCGGTCCAGCCCGCATCGAGATAGCGGTAGCTGTCGCGGGCGCGGGCGCCGGCTTGATCGAAACCATCGTGCAAACCCAGGGGAATGCCATCGGTGCCGGTGTCGAGGCACGCGTCCGCGCCCAGGAGGTGGAAGGCGCGCAGCATGTGGTAGGCCTCGGGAAACGAATCCGAGGCCGCCATGCCTGAGATGTAAGGCGTGACCTTGTCCGGCGCGAATCCGGAGCACGACAGGGTGGCGCAAGCGTCGGGGTCGGAGGCGTCGGACCATCCCGCCAAGGCCAGGTTGTTCTCGAGGGCGAATCGATACTGCGCGTGCAGCATGTGCCGCGCGGACGCCTCCAGCGAAAGCGGTCCCATGGAGATCTGGTCGCTCGCAAGATAAAGCAGCCCCGCGAGCTGCAAACGAGGTCCGCCGCCGTCGCTGGCCGGGATGGCGGCGTTGGCGCAGAGGCCGCCGGCATCGTACCAAGGCGCCTCCTTCGGTCCTGCCAGCGCGCAACCGCGACGCGACAGCCCGCTCGTCCAGAAGCAAAGGGGCGTCGCGCCGGTAGCCTCGGCCAAGAACGCGCCCAGGAGATGGTCCGTGCCGAAGCGCTCCACTTGCCCATCCGTTTCGAGGCCTCCACAGCGGTCCAAGCCGGGCAGCAGCAATCCTGGACAACCAGAACGACCGTCGTAGAGCACCGAGAGGTCCACCCTTTTGCGTTGGGCCGTGGCGCGCGCGGCCAGGTCCGGCCACGTGGTCTCCACTACCATCAGAGCCGCGACGAGTTGGGACTCGGCGGCCAGGCTCGCCACTCGGTTGCGGGGATTCGGCATCAAAGACACCGGCGAGTGCCAATCCTGGAACCATCCCCCACCGGCGTAGGCCTGGCCATCGGCGCGTGCTCCGGGAAGGGCTCCCGGAAAGGACTCCAGGCTTTCGAGGATGCGGGTTGCGCCCGCCTTGGCTGTCGCGTCATCCAGCAACTCGGCCGCGGAGGCCGCGCTCAGGAAGGTCAGGGCATTGGCGATGTCGACCGCCCCGGTCTGCGGCTCGAAGCAGGCGAGATCGGGATAGGCCGGCAACGGGGCTGGGCACGAGACCTTGCAGTCGGCCAGCCGCGACGGATCGGCCACGAAGCTGACCTGGTCGATCCAGAGGGTCGGATTCGCGCCGCTGGCCGCGAAGGACGACGCGAAGGTGAGGTAATTGAGATGGGACGCGTCCGTGCCTGGAAAGTCTGTGGCCATGGAGAAGGTCCGATCGGTCCAGGCCGTCGAGCCGGGAAGGATGACCGCGGGCTCGACCGCGCGGGCGGTCCCGGAATTGAGCTTGAGCTGCCAGGCCGACGCGACCGCCGAGGTGCGGTAGCGGATGCGAACCTGGGCATAGCGGCTGACGTCGGCCTTGGCCTGCCACATGAGGCCGCCGAACAGATTCTGCGCCCCGGACTTGCCGCCATGATCGAGGCGCAGGGTAATGCTCAAAGCCCACAGCAGGCTGGGAAGGGTGCCGTCGGGCGCCCGATCCACGAATTCCCAGTCGACCGTCGTGCTCGTCCGGGTTGCGTCCTCGGCGAACGCTGAAAGGTCGGAAAAGGCCAGCTGCGGAAGCACGCCCCAGGCCGGGTTGGCGCCGGTCGGACTGGTCGCGTGGGGCCCACCGCACGGAAGGCTGTCGTAGGGCAGCCCGGTCCAGGGATCTCGCCAAAGGTCCAAAAGCTTCCCCGTGGCGTGGAGCAACTCGCCGCATACATAGGTCTTCTCGATGACCTTCAGGCCAAGGTCGAGGGGCATGGTCTCCGGGCAGAAGGTCAGGGGTGAAGGCAGGCTGGACGTGGAAATGGGCGCTCCCGGCAGGCTTGGCTCCTCGGCCAAAACCAGGCTCCGCGCCAGGGGGGTAGCGTCAGGCGCGACCGCGGGGGCCGTGTCCACGCGCTTGCCGCCACGGCTCGAGCAAGCGGAGAGGCCGAGCAAGAAAAGAGCCACCGGTACCAGTTCCCCGCACCTGGGCATGTCTTCCATCAGGGTAGCCTGGGCCGTCGCATCTTCAAGCGTGAATCCAGGACCTGCGCGTGCGGTGCGGCCGAGGCCTCGTCGGCTCCGCAGGCAGCGCGGAACCGCCCCAATCGTGTCCCCACAATCGCGCCGGCTGCGACTGGGCTGGCCTGTGGTAGATTGCGCGCCCGATGTTTGAGACACTTACCAAGGGATTCAGGTCCGCAAAGCAGAAGTTCCAGGGCCTGGCCGAGCTCGACGACAAAACCGTGGACGAAGCGCTGGTCGAGGTGCGGACCGCGCTGCTCGAGGCGGACGTCGGGTTCGAGGTCGTGCAGGCGTTCTGCAAGCAGGTGAAGGAAAAGGCCGTCGGCGTCATCGTCAAGGTGCGCGCCACCAGCAAAGAAAAGGTCCGCCGGGTCAGCCCCGAGGACCACTTCGTCAAGCTGTGCCACGACGAGCTGATCCAACTGATGGGCGCGGTCGATTCGGAAATCCATTTCGCCAAGAAGGGCCCGACCGGCATCATGATGGTCGGACTGCAGGGCAGCGGCAAGACCACCACCGTCGGCAAGCTGGCGCGCTATCTCGAGAAGCGCGGGCGCCGGCCGCTGCTGGTCGCCGCCGACGTGTACCGCCCGGCTGCCATCGAGCAACTACAGGTCCTGGGCCAGACGCTGAACATGCCCGTGTACGCCGAGCCGGGTGGAAGCCCGCCGCTCATCTGCGAGAAGGCCCATCGCTACGCCGCCGAGCACGGCCGCGATACCGTCCTCTTCGACACCGCCGGCCGCCTCGCCATCGACGAGCTGCTCATGAACGAGCTCAAGGAGATCAAGCGTCGCACCAACCCGGCCAACATCTTCTTCGTCATCGATGCCATGATCGGCCAGGACGCCGTGGCCACGGCCAAGACCTTCCACGATTGGCTGGGCTACGATGGCGTGATCCTGACCAAGCTCGACGGCGACGCCCGCGGCGGCGCGGCGTTGTCGGTGAAGGCGGTGACCGGCAAGCCGGTGAAGTTCGTCGGGATGGGCGAGTCGCTCGATCGCCTCGAGGAATTCCGTCCTGACGGCATGGCCAGCCGCATTCTCGGCCGCGGCGACGTGGTCGGGCTGGTGCAACAGTTCGAGGAGGTCGTCGACGAGGAGAAGGCCGAGCAGGACGCCCTGCGCATGCTCAAGGGGAAGTTCGACATGAACGACTTCCTCGAACAGATCTCGATCTTGAAGAAGATGGGCCCGCTGTCCGAGATGGTCGAGAAGATCCCGGGCATCGCCGACGCCAACATCCAGGTCGACGACAAGGAGCTGGTGCGCATCGGCTCCATCATCTCGTCGATGACCGACGCCGAACGGCGCCAGCCCGAGATGTTCGTCATCACCAGCTGGGAAGAGATCATCGACAGCGGCAAGCGCAAGAAGAAGCGCAGCGCGTTCTTCGATCAAAGTCGCATCACCCGCGTGGCGCGCGGCTGCGGCCGCAAGGAGTCCGAGGTCGCCGATCTGCTCAACCGCTTCGCGATGATGCGCCAGATGATGATGCAGCTCGGGGCGTCGTCAGGCCTGCTCGGCAAGATCCCCGGCTTCAAGCAACTCGGGCAGCTCAACCAAGCCAGGAAGATGCTGGGCGGGATGGACATGGACCAGCTCGCCTCCATGATGAACATGCAGTCGCGCGAGCGCGGCCACTTCCAGGCGCCCACCCGCAACATCGATCGCGCCAAGGAAAAGCGCAAGCGCAAGGACGCGCGCAACGCCCGCAAGAAGGCACGCAAGCGACGGTAGAGGGCCTACTCAGAGCTTGGGCGTGGCGACCAGCAGGTCGGCGCTACCGGTGGGTACGTCCACGCGCCACGAGCCCGCATCCGCCGGGACGAGCACGGTCCGCATCGGAGGCAACTCCACCCGGCCCGCCGGGGTCGAGAGCGCGCCTTGACCGGCCACGCAGGTCACGACCACGCAAGCTTCCACGGTGGGCTGTTCGACGTACCCGCGCACGCGCTGCTCGCGCAGGGTGAAGTACGGGCACGCCACGAGCGTTCGCTGCTCGCACCCCGGTGCGTCCTCGCGGATGGGCCGCCACGGCTCCGCCGCGTGGGGACCAAACCCCGTGCGTCCAAAATCGATGGTGGCCATCGACTCGACCACGTGCAGCGGGCGCGGCTTCCCGTCGAGACCCAGGCGATCCCAGTCGTACACGCGAAAGGTGATGTCCGAGGTTTGCTGGACCTCGTAAAGCAGACAGCCTTCGCCAAGCGCGTGCACGGTACGCGCAGGCAGGAAGAAGACATCGCCCCGACGGGCCTGGAAGTGATTGAGCGTGTCCGACACCCGGTGCTCCGCCAGGGCGCGCTCGAACTGGGCGCGTTCGATTCCCGGCCGCGTGCCTTGGTAGATCTCCCCACCGTCCGCCAGGAACACCCAACACTCGGTCTTGCCGTGCTGGCCCACGCCGAGGGCGCGAGCCACGGCTTCATCGGGATGAACCTGCACGCTGAGACGCAGGCGTGCATCGATGAGCTTCACCATCAAGGGGAACTCGCCGCTGCGGGAGCCGTCCCCGACCAGCGCCACGCCGGCGCGGCCCACCAGCTCGTGCAGGGTCAGGCCGGCGAAGCGCCCCTCGCCAACCACGCTCATGCCGCGTGGATGATCGGCCAGCTCCCAGGCCTCGCCGATGGGGCCCTCGGGCAGGATCCGCCCCCACGCCTCCATGCGCCGCCCTCCCCACACCAAGGGTTGATAGGTCGGACGAAAAGTCAGGGGAACGCGAACTTCCATGAATTGGGATGGGACTTCGGATTAGACCGCGAACACCAGTGCTAGCACAAGTCCGAGGGTGAGGAGGAGCGCCGTGACGGCAAGGGCACCCGCGACCAAGGGCAGACGGCTGCGCGCGGGCGCGGCTGCCGCATGCGTGGCCGACACGGCGGCCGGAGCGGGAGGCGCCACCGCGTCGCCCGCCTCCATCTGGCGCAGGTAGCGCTCTTCCGGATCGACCACACGCAGTCTGGTCTTCCCCATGCACACGCTCTCCCCGTCGCGCAGAATGCGAACGCCGTCCACCCGTTGCCCCTCTACCTCGACGCCGTTCTTCGACCCCGAGATCGCGCACCATGACACCGTCGCCTCGGCGCGTGAAGGCCACGTGCTCGCGCGAGACATCGTCGTCGGGGATGACCAGGTCGCACTGCTTGCCACGTCCCACCTTGAGCTCGCGCTCGCACGCAAGCAGCACGAGCTCGCGCCCCACCGCCGGGCCAGCCTCGACGACCAGCCGCGCACACTCGGCCGGCGGACAAGCCATGAACAGGCCGTGAACCAGCCGGCGCGCCAGCGTCGAGGTCCCCTCCTCGGCCAAGCCAGCTCGAATCGAACGACCCATTGCCGGGCTCCTCGGCGGCCCGCTCGCCCTCGAAACGCAACTCGACCCCCGCGACCTCCACCACGTCCCCGACCGCGATGGCCTCCGCCACGTGGGGCACGAGGCGCCTGCCGCCGAGCAGCGTGCCGTTGGCGCTCCCCAGATCCTCGACGCGGTACCCGCCGACGTCGCGAAAGACGCGAGCATGTCGGCTCGAAATGGCTGGGAACGGCAGCTCGATGGTCGCGTCGCGGCCTCGGCCGACGACCGCTTCGCCGTGCGCGAAAGGCACGGTGACCACGCACTCGATTACGGGTGCGCCGGGGCCGGAAGACACTCCGCCCGGCCTTGCGCGAATGGAAAAGCGCAACTGCACCGAGAAACGCGGCTCACGTCAATGGGATGAGGAGGTCAACCGGAGGTCTGCTCGACCGCAGGGGCTTCCGCGGAAGGGGCCCCACCGTCGCCATCGGAAGAAGTCGCAGCAGAGGCCGACCCGAGGGGAGTCGTTGCAGGTGCGGCGGGCGCGGGCAGCGGCCCCGGATCGATGCCGTGCCGCTTGAGCGCGGCCAGGTAGTGATCGCGTTCGGCCAGGGCCCCGAGGAGCTTGGCCCGCATGACGTCGTTGTTCTGCTTGAGCCGTGAAATCTCGGAGAGATCCCGCTGACGCGTTGAGTCTGTCTTCGAGGCGCGGGCCAGCGCCTTGAGAAACTCGGCCTGCGGAACCTCTTGAAAAGGCGTCGAGCGGTACTTCCCCGTCTCGACCTTTTCCAAGTACCCCTCGGCGGCCAAGCCGAGCAAGGCGCGCGACACCGCGGCCTCGCTCGCACCGATGGCCATGGAAACGTCGACCGGCGTGAACACCTGCCCCGTTTGGGCGTGCTTCTTGAGCTCGTCGAAGAACTCCTGTCGCCCGAGCTTGCTCCCGGAATCGGAGCCTGCACCGGAACCTGTTCGCGTGCTGGCGTGGCTGCGCTTGAGACTCATCTTCTCCCCCACAAATCAAATGGCAGCGACTTTATACATCAAATGGCCCCCCGGCGTCTCGTGCGCGATCGGGCAGGCCATTTCAACCCTTCCTGCGCTTGCGCCGCGTGGGCCGTGCTTGGCCGGAGCCCGCGGCCTCGGGCAGCGGCTGCTCCCACAAACGCAGCGCGGTTGGATTGGCCTTGTACTTCCTGTACAGGACGTACAGCAACACGCCTGCGGCCGTCACCGAAATCGCGCCGATGAACTGCGAGGTGGAGAGGACGCCCACGTTGCCGCGGTCGGAATCGCCGCGGTAGACCTCGATGATCGAGCGCAAGACGCCGTAGCCCACCACCCAGGCCACGAAGACCTCGCCCGAGAACTTGCGCACCCGGCGCAGGTACATGAGCACGGCGAAGATGGCTAAGCCGGCCAAGGACTCGTAGATCTGCGTGGGATGCACGGGAAACGACAGCGGCGACGACTTGTCGAGGCCGAAGTTGGCCACGTGATCCTGCCAGGCCGGCGCCTCGGGCGGGAAGCGAATTCCCCACGGCATGGCCGTGCGCTTCCCGTAGTCGCAACCGTAGAGAAGACAGCCCACGCGGGTGATGGCCGTTCCCAGCACCACCGACGGCGCCGACACGTCCGCCCAACGCAGAAGGTGGATCTTGCGTTTGTGGCAACCGTACCAGCTGGCCAGGAACCCGCCGATGAGGCCGCCGTAGGCCACGAGACCTCCCTTGTTCAGCAAGATGACGTCGAGGGGATTGGAAAACTCCTGCCATTCGGTGATGGCGTAGAGCACGCGCGCGCCGACGATGGCCCACACCGCGGTCCACATGTAGATGGCGCCCGCCTGCTCGCTTGGAATGCCGTCTTGCTTGGCCAGTCGGAGCGCCAGGAACCAACCGACGACCATGGATGTGCCCAGCATCACGCCGTAGGAGAAGATGGGCACGGGCTTCCAATCGTGGGCGAACATGCCGCCCGAGGGAATCCACGAGCCGCCGCGCAGCCCGAGCAGGAGCCACGCGCCCACGAGCAGGTAAAGCGGCGTCGACGTGCGTGGCGTCTTGGGGTCGCGCCGACGTGCACGCGCGTTCCACAGCGCCGAGACCACTGCCAGGATCAGGGCCAGAACGAAGAGCGGCTTTGACGGAAGGTGCACAAGCGTCTGTAGCATCGCCTCTTTCTAGCAGAAGCGCAGGCTAGAATGCCTGTCACCGTAACCGACCCTCCTCGCAAATCGCGCAGCCCGCCCGCCCAAGAACCTGGAGGGCTGCGGCTGCGCGGTGGGTCTCGATGGGCTAGTTCTTCGGTGTTTCGGTGTACTCGGCGTCAATGACGTCGTCCTTCTTGCCGACGCCATCACCCGCGCTCGGCGCCGGGCCGCCCGCGCTCGCTTGCGCGCCTTCCGAGCCGCCGGCGGCCTTGTACAGGGCTTCCGCCATCTTGTGCGACGCCTTCTCGAGACGATCGAAGGCGCCCTTGAAGACCTCGGCGTCCGTGGCTTCCTTGTTCGCCTCCAGCGTCGTGTGCGCGTCCTTGAGGGCCTCTTCGAGCGCCCCGCGCTCGCCCGTGGGGATCTTCTCCTTGTTTTCGTCAAAGTGCTTCTGCACGCTGAATTGCAGGCTCTCCAAGCGGTTGCGCGCCTCGATGGCCTCGCGCCGCTTCTTGTCCTCGGCCTCGTGCTCCTGCGCGTCCTTGGTCATGCGCTGCACCTCGGCCTCGGACAGACCCGACGACGCGGTGATGGTGATCTGCTGGGCCTTGTTGGTGGCCTTGTCCTTGGCCGACACGTTCACGATGCCGTTGGCGTCGATGTCGAAGGTCACCTCGATCTGCGGAATGCCGCGCGGCGAGGGAAGAATGCCTTCGAGCCCGAACTTGCCCAGCAGCCGGTTGTCGCCCGCCATGGGCCGTTCGCCCTGGAAGACCTTGACCTCGACCGAGGTCTGGTTGTCGGCCGCGGTCGAGAATACCTCGGACTTCTTGGTGGGAATGGTGGTGTTGCGCGGGATGAGCGTGGTCATCACGCCACCCAGGGTTTCGATGCCGAGCGACAGCGGCGTCACGTCGAGGAGGAGCATGTCCTTGACGTCGCCCGAGAGCACACCCGCCTGGACGGCCGCGCCGAGCGCGACCACCTCGTCGGGATTCACGCCCTTGTGCGGCTCCTTGCCGAAGAACTCCTTCACCACCTGCTGCACCTTGGGGATACGGGTCGAACCGCCCACCAGCACCACTTCGGCAATCTCCGACGGCTTCTTGCCCGCGTCCGAGAGCGCCTTCTTGGTCGGCTCGATGGTGCGCTGGATGAGATCCTCGACCATCTGTTCCAGCTTGGCGCGCGAGAGCTTGATCTGCAGGTGCTTGGGGCCCGACGCATCCGCGGTGAGGAAGGGCAGATTGATTTCCGTCTCCATCACCTGCGACAGCTCGATCTTGGCCTTCTCGGCCGCCTCGCGCAGACGCTGCAGGACCATCTTGTCCTTGGACACGTCGATGCCCTGATCCTTGCGGAACTCGGCAATCAGCCAGTCCATGATCCGCTGATCGATGTCGTCGCCACCCAGGTGGGTGTCGCCGTTGGTGGACACGACCTCGACGACGTTTTCGCCGACCTCCAGGATGGAAATATCGAAGGTGCCGCCACCGAAGTCGTAGACCGCGATGATCTCGTCCTTCTTCTTGTCGAGCCCGTAGGCGAGCGCAGCGGCGGTGGGCTCGTTGACGATACGCTTGACGTCGAGACCGGCGATGCGGCCGGCGTCCTTGGTGGCCTGGCGCTGGGAATCGTTGAAATAGGCCGGCACCGTGATGACCGCCTCGATGACTTTTTCGCCCAGGTGGTCCTCGGCGGCCTTCTTCAGCTTGCCGAGCACCTTGGCCGCGACCTCGGGCGGCGTGACCTGCTTGCCGCGAATTTCGAAGTCCACCTCGCCATGGGCGCCGCGCACGCTCTTGAACGGCATGCGCTTGATGTCCTCGGCGGCTTCCTCGAAGCGGCGGCCGATGAAGCGCTTGGACGAGAAGACTGTGTTCTCGGGGTTGGTGATGGACTGGCGACGGGCGATCTGGCCGACCAGCACCTCGCCCTTGTCGTCCCAGGCAACCACCGACGGGGTCAGACGCCCGCCTTCCTCGTTCGCGATGACCTTGGGCTCCTTGCCATCCATGATGGCCACGACCGAGTTTGTGGTCCCGAGGTCGATTCCGATGATCTTTCCCATGATATGCGTCCCTTTGTTTTGCGTCAGAAGGCGTTGAATCAGTTACAGCGGGATAGGTAAGCACCCCACCCCCTCGGTCAAGCGCCCATTATCTGTGCAACTTTCGACCCTTGCCCGGCGCGGCTACTTGCCGCCGCAGCGGCCGATGACCAAATCGGGACGCAGGCCCTGGGCGCGGGCCAGGCGAAAGAGCCCGTCCATTTCGGGGCTGCCGGGGCACACCACCGAGCTCACCTCGGCGCGTTCGAGCGCGCGATCGAGCAGGCGCATGGGCGAGGCCGTCCTGTGCCGGCCGCGGCCGCTGTCCAGCGCAGGCGACAGCACCACCATGGCCGCGAGGGCAAAGGCCGCGGCCACCCGTGCCCTTCCGAGTCGGCTCGACACGTGCAAGAGACCCGTACACGCGAACACGCAGGTCACGGCGATGGCCAAGGGCAGCGCCGCACGCGTCGGCGCCCAGATCGCCGTCCGCTGGGCGAGGTGCGCGAAGAGCAGGGACGTGAGCAGGGTCAGGACCAACCACGCCGACAGCGCCGCCGCGCGGGAGGCCAGGACCACGATTCCGATGGCGGCCAGCAGCGAGCCGACCACCCCCACTTCGTCCGCCAGCTCGACAGCGGCCACCCAAGGTTGGCCCGCGCCACTTGTCCCGAGCCGTCCCAAAGGGGCGACGAGCCTGGCCAAGGTGAGCGGCGCGGTGCTAGTGGCCACGCAGGCAAGGGCCGAGGTGCCCCAGGCGGCCACAAAACACAGCGGGGCCAGGAGCGGCCAGCGCGCGCCCTTGCGCAACGACCAGACCGCCAGGGCAACCAGGGGCGGCCAGAGCAAGGGGCCTGCCACGGGGTCGACCCCGGCCGAGAGCCCGGCCAGGCTCGCCAGCAGGTATCCCGCCGCCGAACGGTCGTGGTCGCGCAGGAGGGCGAAGCCGGGCAAAAGGGCCGCCACCAAGAGGACGAAGGTCGCCGCGGCACTTCCCGACGTGGTGCCCAGATCGAAAATCGAGAGCGAAAAGGCGGCGGCGAGCGCTGCCCCGGTCGCGGCAATAGGCTCGTGCACGAAGTCCCGCGCCTCCTGCCGCGCATGAATCGGCGGCCGCAGCAGCGCGCACGCGTGCAAGCACAGGCGCCCAACCCACGCCACCGCCAGCGCACAAAACACCCCGGAGACCAGATTGGCGCGCAGGGGCGCGTCACCCAGCGGAAGGTACTGCCCCACGCGCACGGCGAGCAGGGCCAAGAACGCCGGCTGAGCACTCGAGTCGAGCGCGATACCGGCCGCAACCTGGGACGCCCCCTCGACGCGGGCCAGACCAAGCGGCATGGCGAAGGCATAGAGCAGCAGCGCTCCGGCGAAGAGCGCCGGGTCCAGCAAAGGCCAATCGCGCGGCTTGGTAGCCCTGGTCATGGGCGCGATCAGATGCGAAAGCGGGACAGAAGTCGAGAATGAGGATAGTTGACGAAGGAGGTGGCGCCCGGTATCCCGGAAGAGTGCATTCCGTTCGAGGTCGCAACCACGTGGTCGAAGAGCTGGGTCGAGCCCTGCGCGGCCCGGCCGTGGCCATCGGCAATTTCGACGGCGTTCATCTCGGCCACCGTGCGCTGCTGGAGGAAGCCCGGCGCATCGCGCGTGCCTCGGGCGGCGAGGCCGTGGCCCTGACCTTCGACCCGCACCCCGCGCGCTTCTTCGCCCCCAGCCTGGCGCCGCCCATGCTGACCCCCCTTCACCGCCGCATCGAGCTTTTGCAAGAAGCGGGCGCCGAAGTCGTCCTGGTCGAGCCTTTCACCGCCGAGCTCGCCAGCATGCCGGCCGAGGACTTCGTCGAAAGGGTCTTGGCCATGGACATGGGCGCGCGCCACGTGGTGGTCGGGGCGGACTTCAGCTTCGGCAAAGATCGGCGCGGCAACACCGACCTCCTCGCCCGCGCGGGCAGACGCCTCGGCATCGGCGTTTCGGTCATTCCGCAAGTCACCGCCAATGGCCTCGTCTGCTCGTCGACCAAGATCCGCGAGTTCGTGCTCGAGGGCCGCGTGGAAGGGGCCACCCTTCTGCTCGGACGACCGTTCGAAATCGACGGCAAGGTGGTGCGCGGCGCCGGCCGTGGCCGAACCTTGGGCGTGCCAACCATCAATCTCGCCTATGAGGGTGAGATCCTGCCCAGACCCGGCGTCTATGCCGGGAGGGCACGCCGAATCGACGGCGACCCGACCCTTTTCGCCGCGGCCATCAGCATCGGCACCAACCCGACCTTCACCAAGCCGGGCGATCCGGTGCTGTACATCGAGGCGCACCTGCTCGACTTCACGGGCGATCTCTACGACGCCCGCATGCGGGTGGCCTTCGTGGCCCATCTGCGCGAGCAACGCCGCTACGCAAGCGTGGACGAGCTGGTCGCGGCCATCCAGGCCGACATCGCACGCACGAGGGAAATCTGCTCATGACCACCGATCACCTCTACGAAACCGAAACCATGGCCGAGCTGTGCGCACGCCAGGGCCGCATCGGCGAAGCGATTTCCATCTATCGCACCCTGGTCGACGGCGGCTCCGATATCGCCACGCGCACCCGCGCGCAAGCGCGACTGGCGACCCTGGTATCGACCTGGCAGCCCCTGCGCGAAACCGAGGTGCCGCCGGCAAACATCCCCCTGCCTCAGGCGCCTGGCGTGTCCGTGCTGGTGGGCGAGGATCAGGTGACCATCGCCTGGGCCTTGCCCGGCGACACCACGCCCTTGGCGCTGGACGTGCTCGTGCTGCAAAAGACGCCCGCGGGGATCGACGCGCAGAAGAAGCTGCTACCGCTCGAGGCCCCGTCGGGCCGGCTGGGGCTCGCCGTGCCCGCCGTCCATTCCGCCATCGCCGCGGCTGGCACGGTCCGCGCCGGTCGCTTCGTGCCGCTGGCGCGCTCGATTACTTAGGTTTCTCTCCCAGCACCGCCTCGCACTTTTCCGGCATAGCGGGCGCGTTCTCTCCGGGTGGGCCGCGCTTGGCCGCGGTCTTGCGCGCGTCCTCGGAGAACCACCATTTGAGCGCATCGCAACCATCGCCCTCGGGAAGAGGATGGGACGCGACGCAGTCAGGGCTGTCCTCCGGGCATTGCAGGCGCACGTGGAAGTGATCTTGGTGTCCCCACCAGGGTCGCAGGCGCCCAAGCCACGGGCCGCGCAGGGCCTTGTCGTCGCAAAGGGCGCGCTTGACCGCGGGGTGAACGAAGACGCGATCCACGCCCGGGCTGGACGCCGCCACCTCGATCAACCGCTCCACGCGGCTGTTCCACGCCCGCAGCATCTTGCCCGTGTGCAGGTCCACGACGGAAGGCGCTCGGGGAGTCGGCTGCTTGCCCGGAACGATTGGCTGCAGCGACGGTCCGTACCAGATGTCGACATCGAGGCCGGTTTGATGGCTGCGGTGCCCGCTTGGCGCGGGCCCGCCCCGCGGCTGGCCGAGGTCGCCCACGACCAGCAGACCCAGCTTGTCCTTGCGGGCCAGGGCCGCGAGCTTGCGCAAGTAGGCGATGAGCATGGGATGACCGAATTCGCGATGGCGCTCGGGGTGCACGACAATCCAACCCGGGCCGCGCAAAGGCAGCGCCACCGCGCCCTGCACGCACCCGGCGCCGGGCTGACCGATGGATAGGGCCGGCCCCGGCTTGGGAGCGGTGACGTGGCTCCAGCGCGAATCGAAGGTCCGGACGGAAGGTGCCTCGACCCCCGCCGGCCCAGCGTCGGTTGCGCCGGCGTCGGAAAAAACCACGCCCAGTAGAAGAACGACTGTCGGCCACATCGGAAGTCTCAATCTGCGCGTGTTGTCAGCGGTTCGCCAATCAAGAACGTTTAGAAACCGGCTTCTTCGGGGCCTGGCCGGTGAAGGTTCGCGAGGCTTGGTCGGAATATCGTCGAACCAGTCGCGCAAGATCGGTCGTGACTTTCTCCCAGGTCGTCGGAGCCAACATGATCGGCATGTTTCCCTCGACGTCACCGAAAAACGTGAGCGCACGAAGAGCGCCGTGCGCCTCGTGTTTCGGGTACTTTTGCTCGAAGGCTCGAACCATTTCCGGCAAGGACAGATGCCCTTCGGTCAGCAAGACATGGACGTCGATGTAGTCGCGTTTCGTCGCCCGTCCCATGAGCGCGGCCAACTTCATCGCCGCCAAGTCACGGGCTGAAGCCAGATTGATGCCATCGACCTCGACGAAGCAATCGATCATCGGATAGCGATAGCGAAAGACGCTGAACTTCACATCGCCCACCGTTGCCAGGAAAGTCCCTTCATCGTTCTGCTTGACCGTGGTCGGGAAGCCTAACCCGTGCACGTCGACGAGAAGATCGTCGGGGACAACGGTTTGGGGAGTGAACCAATCGAGATCTTCCGATTGTCGATGCCCGAGATGAAGCGCGAGCGCGGTGCCACCGGCGAGGTAGGCACCCCACCGTCGAGAGATCTTCGCGCAAGCCCGGAAAACGGCTTGTTGCCGAGCCGGCAGAGCTTCCCAATGAGCAATCAACGGTTTTCCCAGATCAAAGCACCTTCGCTGCTCGACTGCCATCGCTTGGCGATGTTCGCTGAAATCCACGGGCTCATCTGCGCGACAGTCAAACCCTTGCCTTTGCAATCCGAGATCCATCGCCGAATCTCCTCGGGGGCAAACCTACGCCGGAGCCAGTTGCGCTGTTTGGTATCTCCATAGATCAGCACGTGCAGCATGACCAGGTCTTTCGAGGCGGGAAGCCGAAGATCCTCGAAGCGATACGACCAAAACAGAGGGCGCAACAGCTCGGGCAAACGCCCGTCCCACCGCGCCGATGCCGCCAGCTTGCTGATTTCTTTCCGACGGTCAGGCAACATGCGGGATGCGCGAGCCGCTCCCCCTTTTCGCCCACCAAGGCGACCTAGCGCGACAGCATGAGGGTTTCTCATGCGGACAGTCTACCCTACCCGGTCAAGCATGACAACATGGCGTCATGCGCAGGTAGGCGATGAGCGTGGGATGGCCGAAGGTCGCTCGCTCCGGCGTCGGGCAAAACCATGCCGAGGGAAGTGCGAGAAGGAAGAGTATGGACCCATCATGGACCCCAATCTATCCTTCGAAGTACTGGTTTTCACTGTTGAAAGCGCCTAGTGCGACAGCGGTCAGGGGGGCGACCGACTCCACGCGGGCCTCCCCGGCATCAAACCAACGCGATGCCGGAAAAAAATCGCGCGAGGAACGATGTCGTGGTCACGGGCTTGGGGGTGGCCAGTGCGGCCGGCTGCGACGTCGCCACTTTCTGGGAACGCGTCCGCAGCGGGACCTCGGCCGTCCGCCGCACGGTGGCCAAGCCCGAAGGAATGCCTGCCCCGCCCTATGAAGCCGCGGTGGACGATGGCGAGCTCGAGGATTCCGCGCGGGCCACGGGGGCGCGCGGTGCCGAACGGGTGGTGAGGCTCGCCTCCGTCGCCTGCCGGCAAGCCTGGCGCGACGCGGGCTTTTCCTTGCCGGCAGACGCGGCGCTGGGCGAGCGAGTCGGCGTGATCCTGGGGTCGGGAATCGGCGGCATCCAGTTTCAAGAAGAGCAGATGTGGCGCGTGCTGCGCACCCACGAAAATCGCGTCCATCCCCACACGGTTCCCCGCGTGTCGGCCACCGCGATGGTCACGGAGATCGCAGAGGCCCTCGCCCTGCGCGGTCCCGGTTTCGTGGTCACGAGCGCATGCGCATCCTCCGCCCACGCCCTCGGTCAGGCCTTGCGTACCATCCAGTGTGGCGACGCCGACGTGATCGTTGCGGGCGGGGCCGAAGCGCCCCTCACGCATTTTTCCCTGACCGCGTTTTCGTTGCTGGGCGTGCTGTCCCAGGCACCCGGGCCTCCCGGCGCTGCCTGCAAGCCTTTCGACGAACGGCGCGACGGCTTCGTGCTCGGCGAAGGCGCCGGCGCCTTGGTGCTCGAATCCCTGGACCACGCGACGTCGCGAGGCGCTCGCGTCTACGCGCGCGTGTGCGGCTACGGGCAGAGCCTGGGTGGCTACCATCCCGTCCATGCCCGGCCCGATGGGGAGGACGCGGCCGCCGCCATGCGGGCCGCCTTGCGCGACGCCGGCATGACGCCCGACCGCGTCGGCTATGTGAACGCGCACGGCACCGGGACGCGCGAGAACGACATCGCAGAAGCACGGGCCATGCGCCTGGTGTTCGGCGAAGAGCTCGCGCGCACGCCTGTCTCGTCCATCAAGCCCGTCACGGGACACACCCTGGGCGCGGCCGGTGCCCTGGAAGCCCTGGCCTGCGTGAAGGCCCTGGAAGCCGGCGTGGTGCCCCCGAATGCCAATCTCTCGTCACCCGATCCGGCTTGCGCCTTGCACGTGGTCACCGCGGCGACGGCGTTCGAGGCGCGAGCCGGCACGCGCGTGGCGCTCTCCAACTCGTTCGGGTTCGGCAATATCAACGTGTCGCTGCTCTTCGGGAGATATGAATCATGACCGAGCTTCTCCGCTGTCCCTTCACGCGAAGACATCATCGAGAAGCTGGGCGCAGCCCTGGTCAAGGTCGCCGCCCGCGAGCCCGCCTCGCTGGTGCTGACCGAATCCGCCCGCCTGCGCGACGATCTGGGGCTGGATTCCTTCGCTGCCGTCGAGCTGATCTTCGAGCTCGAGGACTTGGTCGACGTGCGCATCACCCGGGAGGCCGCGGCGACCTTTCGAACCGTGGGCGACGTGGTGTCGCACGTGATGGGCGAGCTCTCGGCAGCGCGAGCCCGGGTCGCTGGCGGCCAGGGCGGCTAGCCTGGTCGTGCTTCGATGGATTCGGGCTCTGTGCTGGTGCTGGGCGGTGGCCCCGCGGGTTGCTTGGCCGCGCTCACGCTCGCGCGCGGCGGAGTCGGCTGTCGCCTGCTCGAGCGCAGCCCGCAGGCAAGCGACAAGGTGTGTGGCGAGTTCCTCTCGCCGGAAGCGGTGGCGCGCCTCGACGCCCTCGACTTTCCCTGGGCGCGCGCCCAGGCGGCCACCCTGCGCACCCTCCGCCTGGAGAACCGGGGCCGGAGTTGGTGCTTGCAGTTGCCCTTCGCAGGACGAAGCGTCAGCCGAGCCTTTCTCGACGGCTGGCTGTTGCAGGCGGCACGCGACGCCGGGGTGGAGGTCGAGATGGGCGCGCACGTGCGTGCCGTGGCCCGTGTCGGAGACGGTTTCGAGCTGGCCACCCCAGGGCGCACGTTCTCGGCGCGCACCTTGGTCCTGGCCACCGGCAAACACAGCGCGGGCAAGCTGCACGAACGACGGGCCGCCCCTGGTCCCCCCCTGCTCGGCTGGAAGATGAGCTTTGACCGCCTTGGCCCGCAGCTGCTGCGCGCCCTCGAAGAAACCCTGGCGCTGTTCTTTTTCGCCGGGGGATACGGCGGCATTGCCCGCGTGGCCGACGATCTGGCCACGGTCAGCCTGCTCGTGCAACCGGCGCTGTTGCAACGGCACCGGCAGGGGCCGCTGGCCCTGCTCGATGCCCTGGCAGATGGTGCGCCGTTGCTCGCCCAGGTGCTCGCCCAGGCCGCGCCCCGGTGGAACCGGCCCAAGACCATCGCCAATCTGCCCTATGGCCATTGCGACGCCAGCGCCGAGCCGGGGCTGTTCGTGGTCGGCGATCAGTTCGCGATGCTGCCGTCCTTCACCGGCACCGGGATGTCGTTTGCCATGGCCACCGGTGCCCTGGCGGCCCGCCACATCCTGCGCTCTCCGCCCGCCACCGCGCCTTTGCTCTACGCCCAGGAAGCACGCACCATGGCCGACCAGGTCCTGCGCAACGCCATGCCGCTCCATCGCCTCCTGCAACGCCCCGCTTTTGCCCGCGCCGCCATGACCGCGCTGGCCTTGGTACCGTGGCTCATGCCTGCGGTGGCCCGCCGCACGCGCGTCCGCGACGCCTCTGGGGCCAAGGAGACCGCATGATCGGACCAGCCAAGAACCCGTGCGTCCTCGCCACCGCCACGGCCTTGCCGGGACACGTCTGCACGCGCGAGCAATCCGTGGACATCGCACGCCAGGTGTTTGAGGACGAGCCCGAGGCGCTCGCCTTCGTGGAGCGCCTGCTCATGGCGTCCGGCATCGAAAGGCGCCACACGGTCATCGCGGATTACGGGCGAGCGATGGAAGAGCGCACGTTCTTTCCCCGCACACGCGACCTTCGCCCGGAGCCGACCACCCGGGCGCGCAACGAGCTCTTCGACCGCGAAAGCAAAGGGCTCGCCGTGCAAGCGTGCCAGGCGCTCGCTCCCTCCGCATGGCCGGCCCAAGTCACGCATCTCGTGACCGCCAGCTGTACCGGCTTCGCGGCTCCCGGGTTCGACATCCACTTGGCTCGCACCCTCGGCCTTTCGCCGCGGGTGCACCGCACCCATGTGGGGTTCATGGGGTGTTACGCCGGCTTCTCGACCTTGAAGCTCGCCCACCTCATCTGCAAGGCCGATCCCTCGGCCCTGGTGCTCATCGTCCACGTGGAGCTGTGCAGCCTGCACGTCCACTTCGACACCGACCCGGAGACCTTGATCGCCGATTCCCTGTTCGCCGACGGGGCGGCCGCGGCCTTGGTGGGCGGCGACGCTCACGCGCACCTCGGGCAAGGCACGCCGCTCGCCGTGCGGGGCGCGGGGGCCTTTCTGCTCGCGAGCGGAGAGGAGGACATGACCTGGACCTTGGGCGACCACGGTTTCCACATGACGCTCTCGCCGCGGGTGCCCCATCTGCTGCGCAAGCATCTGCCCTCCGCGTTCGAGGCGCTCTTGCACGAATTGGGTGCCAGCCGAGAACAGATCCGGCATTGGGCCATTCATCCCGGCGGCCCCGCCATCCTGGAACAGGCGCAAAGGGCGCTCGCCATCGATGCGTCGGACCTGGCCATCCCGCGCGAGGTGCTCCGCACGTGCGGCAACATGAGCTCGACCACCCTGTGGTTCTTGCTCGATCGCGTGCGCCGAGAGCCGCAAGCCGGCCTGGTGTACGCATGCGGCTTTGGCCCCGGCCTGACCCTCGAGTCGGCGCTGCTGGAGCATCCGGGGGGCCCGTGATGCCGGGCAAGGGCTCCCGGTTCGAGCATCGAATCTATGTAGCCGAGGCCATCGATGCTCGCGATTGCGATGCCGAGAAACTGCGCCGCAGCTACGCGCATCTGGCGCTCATCAACAAGACCCTCTCGCGCATGCGCGGCCTGCTTCGCCGCCACGTGGTCGCGGATGCCGCGCGCATCGGTGGTCCCGCCACGGTGCTGGAGATCGGGTGCGGCGGCGGCGATGTGCTGGCATCGCTGGCCCGGGCCGGCGCCCGCGCCGGCGTCGACTTGCGTCTGGTGGGCATGGACAGCGATCCGCGCGCGGTGGCCCGCGCACGGCAAACCCTCGCGCCCTACCCCGAGGTCCGCATCCGGCAAGGCAGCATCGACGACCTGGCCGGGCTGGACGAGCCCGCAGACTATGTCTACTGCAACCACGTGCTTCATCACATCCCGCCCGACGACGTGGTTGAGGTTCTGCGCAAGCTGCGTCTCGCCGCGAGACGGCGCATGCTCATCAACGACCTCGAACGCTCGGCCGCAGCCTATTGGCTCTACACCGCTCTCGCCGGCGTGGCCTTCCACAAGAGCTTCGTCTACGCCGACGGGCGCCTGTCGATTCGCAAGGGCTTCCGCGTACCCGAGTTGCAGGCGGCTTGCCTGCAGGCAGGTTACCCTGCCGGCCATCGCGTACAGCGCCTGTTCCCCTGGCGCGTGGTCGTGACCGCGCCAGGCGGCTGAGGGCTAGAGGAGGCTAGAGACCCGCTCCGCGCGGGGTGAAGAAATCCTTCTTCACGGTCAGTCGCCTCTGCAGATCCTGGTACTCGACGTACTCGCGCCGCCCCTTGTCGTCGAAGACCTCGATCTTCATAGGCAACTCCAGCGTGCTGTCCACGCAGTAGCGGAGCCGTGTGGCGTAGAGGTCGTTGGCGCCCTTCGGCGCCGAGAAGAACATGCAGTAGAATCCCCGCCCGTCGATGCCCTCGTCGCTGCGATGGTAGCCTCCCACGGTGGCCGCCTTGGCTTGATCGGCCTGCATGACGTCGAGCATGGCCCCGAACCCAACCTCGGCGATGGTGTGGTTGGTGTAGCGACGGACGATGCTGCTGTCGATCGAAAGCCACATGGCGAACAGGCCGAGGATGCCCGACTCGCGCGCCAGCATCTGGTACGGTCGCAGCTCGACGTTGTAGAGCGCACGTCGTCCTTTGTGCGCGCCAGCGACGAACTCCAGCAGCACCGCATGCGGCTTCTCGCGCACGGTCACCTCGACCACATCGGGGCCGCACAGGTGGCCGTGGACGCGCTCCTCGCGGGTCACGCGCGCGTGGTAGACGCCAAGTCCCTCCAGCGACTGGCGTCCGAAGGCCACGATGTCGGCCACCCCCAGCGAGCGGAAGAATGCCCCGCGCTCGCCGAGCGGCAACGCCGAAAGCGAGCGGACACGCTCGGGCTCGGACATGGCACCGGCGCGCGCCGCAAGAGCCTGGCCGGGCGAGAGCGAGAGGTCGTCGGCCAATACGGGCGAAACCGCACCCTGGGCGATGGCGAACAAGGTCACGGCCAGGCTGCGAGGTGACTTCAAGCTGGCCAGCATAGCGCGTGCGCCCGCTCCGAGCGAGGCTCGCCGGCGGCACGCCAAATTCCCGCATCGCAAAACCGGCGATCGTGCCATGCTTGGCGCGGAAGGGGCTGCCTCGAGCCATGATTAGACAATATCCACTGACCCCCGCCGCGGGAAAGCGCCTCATCGCCAAGGCGCTGGTTTCGCACCCACTCGTAACCCAGGTTCTGCACCGCGGCCGGCTGGTCATCGTGGCCGGCACGACCAACGGCTACGTCGCCGAGGAGATCCTGTCGCACCTTGGCCAGGCAGTGGGCTTTTCCCGCCAGCATTTCTTTCGCGGCGTCACCGTGTCTCCGGCGTGGATCACGGCCGCGCACGGCCGACTGCCCGACAGCAGCGGCTTTCCCGGCGATGTCGTCATCGACAAGGGCGTGTGGAAACGGACCGAGACCATCTTCGGCGTGGCGGGCGAGCTGGGCGAGAACGACGTCATCGTGAAGGGCGCCAACGCCATCGACGTGATTGCCGGTCAGGCGGCCAACTTCATCGATCATCCCGACGGTGGTCCAATGGCTGCCGTGCTCCCGGCCGTCATGGGACGTCGAACCAAGCTGATCATACCCGTCGGCCTGGAGAAGCGCGTTCACGGGAGCTTGCTGGACCTCGCCAACCGCTTGGCCTCGGGCGACGCCAAGGGGCCAAGGCTATGCCCCTTGCCGGGCCTGGTGTTCACCGAGATCGACGCCCTCCATCTCGCCACCGGCACCCACGCCGTGTTGTCCGGGGCGGGCGGGGTCGGCGGCGCCGAAGGCTGCATCTGGCTGGCCGTGCAGGGCAGCGAAAGCCAGCTCGGCCAGGTCGACACGCTGATGCGCCAGGTCGTCGCCGAACCGGCCTTCACCGCCGACACGTAGCCCGCACTATTCACCATGATCGGAGCGGGCGGGTGCCGAGTGCGAAACCGTGACTGCTCCTTGTATCTTACGGGGGACTGGCTCGCTCTCGCTCGCAGTCCCCCCGCTGCGCGGGGCGAGGTGGTTTCAGGGGTGCCGAGTGCAAGGTATTGAGAAGCCTGCGACTGAAACCCGGATTGGCTTCCTGGCGGCCGCGCAGCGGCCATATCTCCTCGCCCCGCGGTCACGCGGGGAGAGGACGCCGCGCGAAGCGCGGCAGGTGAGGGGCCGACGCGCTCGCTCTTTCGCGCGCCCCTCGCCCGCCTCGCTGCGCGGGGCGACGCGGGGCGAATTGTTTTCAGGGGGGCGGAGCTTTCCCCGCCGCGCGTCCCCCACTATGATTGGCGTCTCGTGACCCCGGTGCGCGTACCCGGCAGCGGCGACAAATCGCCAATCTTTCTCCCCGGCAACGGGCCGGCGGTGCTGTGCCTGCACGGCTTCACCGGCACCCCCTACGAAGTCGCGCCACTGGCGCACGGCCTGGCCGGCGCGGGCTTCGCGGTGTCCGCCCCGATGCTCGCCGGCCACGGCGAAAGTGCCGCCGTCCTGGCGACGACGCAATGGCAAGACTGGCTCGCCTCGGCGGAGGCTGCGTTCGACCGCCTGAGAGAGAGCTTCGGACCAAGGCCGGTGGCGCTGGTGGGATTTTCCATGGGCGGGCTTTTGGCCCTGCGGCTGGCGCGCCTGCACCCGCACGACGTCTCGGCGCTGGTGGTCATGTCCGCGCCGCTGCGGCTACGCGACGTTCACATTGCGCTGGCCCGCGCCTGGACGCATCTGCCCGGCTTCCTTCGCCGCGGCCCCCTGGCCACGCTTCGCAAGCATGGAGGCAGCGACGTCACCGACGAGAAAGTCCGCATGGAAAACCCCACGCTCACCGAAATGCCCCTGGCGGGAATCGTCGAGGTGATCGAGCTTGCCGAGGTGGTGCGCCGCGACCTCACCTTCATCCACCCCCCGGCGCTGGTCGTACACGGCGAGCGCGATCGCACCGTTCCCCAGCAAGCGTCCTTCGAGCTGGCGGGCAGCCTTGCGTCCGAGGTCGTGGAACGGCTGTGGCTGCCCCGATCGGGGCACCTGGTCGCGGTCGATGTCGAGCACGCGCAGCTGTGCGAAGCGGTGGTGCGCTTCTTGACCTTGCACGCGAGACCCGCGGCGCACGCGAGCGCTGAAAAGGACGGCTCATGAGCGAACGACTCATTCTCGCCATCGACCAGGGAACCACGGGCACGACCGTACTCTTGCTCGACGAGGCCATGCGCATTCGCGGCAAGGGCTACGGCGAGATCCCGCAGAGCTATCCCGCGCCCGGCCAGGTCGAGCACGACGCCGAGGCCATCTGGCGCTCGGTCGTGTCGGCCTTTGCCCAGGCGCGCGCGCAGGCCCCCGCGGGATCCATCGCCGGCATCGGCGTGACCAACCAGCGCGAGACCGTGGTGATGTGGGAGCGGTCCACCGGGCGCGCGGTGGCCCCCGCCATCGTGTGGCAGGATCGCCGCACGGCCGAACGCTGCGAGGCCATGCGCGCGGCCGGGCACGAGCCCCTCATCCAGCGCACCACGGGGCTGCTCATCGATCCGTATTTCTCGGGCACCAAGATCGCCTGGATGCTGGAGAACCTTCCCGCTCTCCGCCGGCGCGCCGAGGCGGGCGAGATCGCCTTCGGCACCGTCGACAGCTTCCTCGTGTGGCGGCTCTCCGGCGGCAAGAGCCACATCACGGACGTCACCAACGCTTCGCGCACCCTGCTGCTCGACCTCGCCCGCCTCGAGTGGAGCGCCGAGCTTTGCCGTCTCTTCGAGGTGCCGGCCACCCTCCTCCCGCGCGTCTGCCCATCCTCGGGCAACCTGGCGGTCACCCTTGGCATGCATGGCTTGCCAGACGGCACGCCCATCGCGGGCATCGCCGGCGACCAACAGGCCGCGCTCTTCGGCCAGGGCTGTTTTGCGCGCGGGCAGGCCAAGTGCACCTTCGGCACCGGATCGTTCCTGCTCATGAACGTGGGCGAGAAGCCGGTGCTGTCGCAGCACCATCTGCTGGGCACGGTGGCGTGGCAAACCCCGCGCGGCACGAGCTACGCGCTCGAAGGCAGCGCCTTCGTGTCGGGCGCCCTGGTCCAGTGGCTGCGGGACGGGCTGGGCATCATCAAGAGCGCCTCCGAGATCGAGACCCTGGCGGCCTCGGTGTCCGACACGGGAGGGGTGACCATCGTGCCGGCGCTGGCCGGGCTGGGCGCGCCCCACTGGCGCCCGGAGGCGCGCGGAGTCATCTGCGGGATCTCGCGCGGCACCACCGCGGCCCACCTCGCCAGGGCCGCGCTGGAGGCCATGGCCTTGCAGAACGTCGATCTGGCGTTGGCCATGCAGCGCGACGCCGGGCACCCCATCACCTCCTTGCGCGTCGACGGTGGCGCCAGCGTCAATGACTTGCTCATGCAAATGCAAGCGGATTTTCTCGGCGCCGACATCGTCCGGCCGGCCATGGTCGAATCGACCGCCCTCGGGGCCGGCCGCCTGGCCGCCCTTGGCTTGGGCCTTTACAGCGACCCCGGTAAGCAGCCAGACTTGGGTGTGTCGACCTTTCACCCCCGCCTTGACCAGACCGAGCGCGATCGGATCCTCGGCTGCTGGCGCGAAGCCCTGACAAAATCCTGAATGCCTCCCTCGACCAAAACCAGACCCGACGGCTCCCATCAGTTCCTGCCGGTGACGCTGCGCCTGGAAGCGGGCGCGGCCAGCCACGCCGGCCAGGTGCGCGAGGCGAACGAAGACGTCTTCGGCATCTACCTCGACGAGCGGCTGTTCGTGGTCGCGGACGGCATGGGCGGTCGCGCGGCGGGCGAGGTGGCCGCGCGCATCGCGGTGGACGCCCTGGAGGCGTTCTGCCGCGAGAATCGAACCTCGGCGCCGGAATCCTGGCCCTTCCCGATGGATCCGCGCTTCTCCCGCGCCGTCAACCTCTTGCGCGTCGGAATGAAGGTGGCCAACCAAAAGATCCGCGAAGAGTCGCGCAAGGATCCGGCGTGGTACCGCATGGGGGCCACCATCGCGGCCCTCACCTTCGACGAGGAGCATCTGGTGGCCGCCCACGCTGGCGACGTGCGCATCTACCGCGTCCGCAACGGCGTGGCCTCGCGCCTGACCCGCGATCACTCGATCATCGAGGAGATGAAGAACGCCCAGCCCGCCATCTCGCCGCAAGAGATCGCCGCCCTGGTGAACCGCAACGTCATCACGCGCGCCCTCGGCAGCAAGCCCGACCTCGAGCCCACGGTCTACATGAACGCTTACAGCGACGGCGATCTCTATCTCCTCTGCTCGGACGGCCTTTGGGACTGCGTGCCCGACGACCGCATCACCGAGATCATGCTGTCGCAACCCGATGTGGAATCGGCCTGCTACGCCCTGGTCGACGCGGCCAATGCCACGGGAGCCCCCGACAACGTCACCGCGCTCGTCGTCCGTGTGAGCCGATGAAGAAGCGGCTCGCCACCAAGAAGACGCTGGTGTGTGTGGGACCGGGCGGCGTGGGCAAGACCACGACCGCCGCCGCGCTCGGGGTGATTGGGGCCCGGGCGGGCCTGCGCACGCTGGTGTGTACCATCGATCCCGCTCCCCGGTTGGCCGATGCCTTGGGCGTGGCCAATCTCGGCCCCACGCCGACCGCCATCGGGGCCGACACCGCGGCTGCGCTGGGGATCTCCTCGCCCAACATGCTGCACGCCATGCGTGTCGATGCCACCACCGCGTTCGCCCACCTGGTCGAGGAGCAGGTGGCCGATCCCGAGTTGCGCAATCATATCTTTTCCAACTCGCTCTATCGGCATGTCACCACCAACCTGACCGGATCGCAGGAGTACGCTGCCACCCTGGCGCTCTACGAGCTTCGCCGCGACGGCGAGTACGACCTCATCGTGCTCGATACGCCCCCCACGGCCAACGCGCTCGAGTTCCTGGAAACCCCCGAACGCCTGGCCGATGCCATCGCCAGCCCGGCCCTGCAGTGGTTCGCCCGCCCCGATCCACGCATGAGCCGCTTTTCGCTCAAACGCCTGGGCGTGGGCGGCGCCATGATCCTCCGCCGCGCGGGCAAGCTCATGGGCAGCAAGTTCCTCGACGATCTCGGCGCGTTCCTCCTCGATATCCGCGAGGTACTGGGCGGCTTTCTCAGCCGGGCGCGCGAGATCGAGGCCGTGCTCAAACGGCCCGAGGTCGGCTTCATCCTGGTGATGACGCCTGAAACCGCGTCGGTGAACGAGGCCCTCTATTTCGCGCGCCGCTTGCGCGAAACCGGTTCGCCGCTGTGCTGCTACATCGCCAATCGCACCCTGCAAGAGCCCGACCCGGTCACGACGACCCTTCTGCGCGAGCAGGTCGCGGCCCTGCCCGCCATGGCCGACGCGTCGGCGCAGGAGGTGGACGGCGCCGCGCTCAAGCTGACGGAGCTGGCGCAGTACCTGACCAAGATCGCCCACGCGCAGAAGCGCGAAGCTCGAACGCCTGTCGAGCGAGTCGCCCGGCGTGGAGATCACCACGGTTCCGCTCATGCCCCACGACGTCTCCAACATCGACTCGCTGCGAGCCATCGCCGATCGCCTGGAAAGCGCCTGAGCCATGCTACGCCTGTTCGTCGCGGTCGATCTGCCGGAGCCCATTCGGCACGAAGTCGCCGCCCTGTGCGCACAGGTGAGCAAAGCCCGCTGGGTCAAGCCACACCAACTGCACATCACCTTGCGCTTCATGGGGCAAACCCCGGACGACGCCCTGGCCGACATCCGCGAACGGCTCTCCCGCGTACGCGCCCCTGCTTTCGAGCTGGCGTTGCGAGGCGCGGGCGTGTTTCCCGGCGGCGCGAGCAAGCGGGCGCGCGTGCTGTGGCTCGGGCTCGATCCACCGGAGCCGCTGGTCCATCTCAAGCGCGCGATCGACGGCTGCCTGGAAGGCGACCCCCACGGCGAAGGCGCGGGATTTTCTCCCCATCTCACCTTGGCCCGCTTCACCGAGAGACCGGACGAGACCCTGACACAATTCCTTACACGTCACGAGGCCTACAACGGAGCGCGTTGGCCGGTCACGTCCTTTAAACTCTACCAAAGCACTCTTCTTTCAAGTGGAGCGGTGCACGCGCTGGTTTCGACTTATGCCCTCGCCGAGTTCTGCCGAGAGCAATAGACTTCAAGCTCCCTTAAAGGAGTTGCACTGCTTATGACGTCAAGCGAAATATCCACCCCCAGCCCCATCGTCATCGAGGGACCGCTGCTCGCGACGCCGCTTCCCTTCATCCAACCCGGGTTGGGGTTCACGCTCGACGTGTCCCTGTACCACAGCATTCTCGACCAGGTCGACGACGGCATCTACTTCGTGGACCGTGAAAAGCGCATCTTGCTGTGGAACCGCAGCGCCGAGCGGATCACCGGCTTCGCGCGCAGCGAGGTCGTCGGCGACCATTGCGGCAACCGGTGGCTGTGCCACATTGATGGCAGCGGACGCCTGCTGTGCACGACCGGCTGCCCGCTTCAGCGCGCGGTGGACACCGGCGTGCCCATCGACGCCGACGCCTTTCTGCAGCACAAGCAGGGCCACCGCATTCCCGTCAGAATCAGGACTATCCCGCTCCGCGATCGGCAAAACCGACTGGTGGGCGCGGTCGAGATCTTCCGCAGCACCGTCGACGACCGGCGCCAGGATCAACTCATCGAGGAGCTCTCGCACCTGGCCATGATCGACGATCTGACCCTGCTGCCCAACCGTCGCCATTTCGACATGCAGCTCGACCGGCGGCTGGCCGAGCTCGGCCGCTTTGGCTGGTCCTTCGGCACCCTGATGATCGACATCGACCGCTTCAAGCTGGTCAACGACAGCGCCGGACACCAGCTCGGCGACGAGGTGCTGCGCATGGTGGCCCGCACCCTGTCGTCGAACTGCCGCGGGCTGGACACCATCGCCCGCTGGGGCGGCGAAGAATTCACCGCTATCATCACCAACGTGCACGAGGACGAATTGCGCCTGGTGGCCGAAAAGTTCCGCGCCATGGTCGAGGCGAGCGGACTGCGGGAAAGCGAGGACGCTCCCATCCGAGTCACCGTCTCGGTCGGGGGCGCGTTGGCGAGACCCAATGAGACCGCCGCCGAGCTGATGAAACGCACCGACGAAATGCTGTATGCCGCCAAACGTTCGGGACGAAACCGCGTGTGCATCTGACCGGTACGCGCTCTGGGCCTGACTGCCATGTTGTGATAGGGGTAGTGCCTCGATGAAACGAGGGCCGATCCCCGACGATGCCGCCCCCGCCACCGCCCGCTGGCCGTGGTGGCTGGCGCTGCTTTTCTGCCTTGCCGGGTTGGTCCTGTCCATCCTGCTGGAGCAGATCCACTTCAAGCTCCAGACCAATCCCACCTTCCACAGTTTCTGTGCCATCGACCGCAAGGTGAACTGCGACATCGTCGCGCGCAGCCGCTATGCCATGCTCTTCGGCGTTCCCCTGGCCGCGTGGGGCATCTTCGGCTACGCCCTGGCCACGGTGGTCGCGCTGTGGGGCGCGCTCCGGCGACGCTCGCTGTTGGCTGTCGGCTGCGCCCTTTACCTCGCCATCCTCTTCACTGCATCGAGCGCCGTCCTGGGGGCCATCTCGGCCTTTCTGGTCAGCGCGGTCTGCATCCTGTGCCTTGGGACCTACGCGGCGAACGTGCTGTTCCTGGTTTGCGTCCTGATCGCCGGGCGCCCCGTGGGCCTGCGCGCCGCCTTCGCCGCCCCCCTGCGCATGCTGCGCGAGCGAACCGGGCGCGCCCTCCTTGCCCTGGCCATCCTCGGCGCCCTCACGGCGACCGTCCTGGTCGCGTACCCGTCCTATTGGAAGGCCCCCAAGGACGCCAGCCGGCCACGCCCCGTCGCCCCCAACCTGCCCCACGGCATCGAACCCGGCGGCGGGCACTTCATCGGCGCGGAAAAGCCCGCCGTCACCCTGATCGAATTCAGCGACTACGAATGTCCCTACTGCCGCCAGGCCCACATTCAGCTGCGGGCCCTGCTCGAACGCTTCCCCAAGCAGCTTCGCCTGGTCCATCGCCACTACCCCCTCGACCAGAGCTGCAACTCGGCCATCAAGGCCCCCATGCACCTCAACTCCTGTTTCGCCGCCATGATCGCCGAGTGCGCCGGCCGACAGGACCGCTTCTGGCAGGCCAACGACTACCTGTTCGCCGAAGCGCGCACGCTGCATTCGCGGTCCAACGCCGAGATCGCGCACGACCTCGGCCTCGATCCCGCGGCGCTGGAGACCTGCCTGCGCGAGGAAGGCCCACGCAGCGTGGCCCTCGACGTGGACGAGGGCAACCGTCTCGACATCCAGGGCACGCCCACCTTCTTCGTCGAAGGCAAGCGCTACACCGGCACGTATCCCCCCTGGCTGCTCAGCCGCCTCGAAGCCGCCGCCGCTGCCGTCGACAGCGGCGCGCAGGCACCGTAGAGGAGAACCGCCTCGGCCGACTCACCTCGCCCCGCGAAGCGGGGAGAGGTCGACGCGCGAAGCGTGTCGGGTGAGGGGTTCGGCCATGCGAGAGCGTGCCCTGGCCCCTCACCCTAGCCCTCTCCCCGCTGCGCGGGGCGAGGGGATCGGAGCGCGCACGTGCGTAGCTGGCCGGACCCAGGCGCGTGGCCGCGGAAGATTCACCTCGCCCCGCGAAGCGGGGAGAGGTCGACGCGCGAAGCGTGTCGGGTGAGGGGTTCGGCCATGCGAGAGCGTGCCCTGGCCCCTCACCCTAGCCCTTGCGCGGGGCGAGGGGATCGGAGCGCGCACGTACGTAGCTGGCCGGACCCCAGGCGCGTGGCCGCGGAAGATTCACCTCGCCCCGCGAAGCGGGGAGAGGTCGACGCGCGAAGCGTGTCGGGTGAGGGGTTCGGCCATGCGAGAGCGTGCCCTGGCCCCTTGTATCTTACGGGGGACTGGCTCGCTCTCGCTCGCAGTCCCCCGGTCCCCCCTCGCTTCGCCCAGCAAAGCTGGGCTACGCTCGCCCCCAAAGGCGAAGGAGCACGACGAGATTCAACGGCACGACAGACCGATGCCCCTCAGGTCACAAAGACCGTGGGTGAGCGAGGGTCGTCGTGTCGACTTTCACAAGCAGCCCGAACAGATGAGAGGGCCTCGAGCCCGCATACTCCGCAAGGCTGGGCATACCAAGAGCAGAAGTCCTTCGCGAAAGGAGCCCGTGACACCAACAGCTGACACATTCGTAGGTATCGACGTCTCCAAGGCCACGCTCGACGTCCATGTCTTGCCGGCCAAAAGAGCCTGGTCCACCCCCAATCAAGACAACACGGTGCGCGCTCTTTGCAAAGAGTTGGCCGCCCTGAACGTCACCCTCATCGTTCTTGAGGCCACCGGTGGACTCGAACGACGCGTGCTTGCGGCGCTCCTCGCTGCCAACCTGCCCGCTGTCGTCGTCAACCCCAGACGCGTTCGCGACTTCGCCAAGGCCAACGGCTGTCTCGCGAAGACCGATGCCCTGGACGCCGCCATGATCGCTCTTTTCGCCGAACGAATACGGCCACCCGTCCGCCCGCCTGTCGACGCAGAGACCCAGGAGCTTGCCGCCCTTCTCGCCAGGCGCAGGCAGGTGGTCGACATGATCACTGCCGAGAAAAACCGTCTCAGCGCTGACCCTCCCTCCAAGCGCGTGCAGAGGGCCATCCGCAGGACCATCTCCTACCTCGAAAAGCAGCTCGACGAGGTGGACAACGACATCGACACGGCCATCGGCAATTCCTCGGTCTGGAAAGCCAAGGACGACATCATCCAAAGCGTTCCAGGAGCTGGCCCCGTCCTCTCTCGCACCATCCTGTCCCATGCCCCTGAGACTGGAACCCTCAACCGCAAGCAGATCGCAGCCCTCATCGGTGTTGCTCCACTCAACCGGGACAGCGGCACCCTGCGCGGCCGCCGCATCATCTGGGGCGGCCGCACCGAAGTCCGCAACGTCCTCTACATGGCCACCCTAGCTGCCATACGCTTCAACCCAGTCATCGCCAGATTCCACGCTCGGCTAGTCGCCGCAGGAAAGCTCAAGAAGGTCGCCATCGTCGCCTGTATGCACAAGCTGCTCACCATCCTCAACGCCATGTTGCGCTCTAACTCGCGCTGGCAAACCACGGAGATTTGACCTTGACTAGGAACACAGATGCTCACCCTAGCCCTTGCGCGGGGCGAGGGGATCGGAGCGCGCACGTACGTAGCTGGCCGGACCCCAGGCGCGTGGCCGCGGAAGATTCACCTCGCCCCGCGAAGCGGGGAGAGGTCGACGCGCGAAGCGCGTCGGGTGAGGGGTTCGGCCATGCGAGAGCGTGCCCTGGCCCCTCACCCTAGCCCTTGCGCGGGGCGAGGGGATCGGAGCGCGCACGTACGTAGCTGGCCGGACCCCAGGCGCGTGGCCGCGGAAGATTCACCTCGCCCCGCGAAGCGGGGAGAGGTCGACGCGCGAAGCGCGTCGGGTGAGGGGTTCGGCCATGCGAGAGCGTGCCCTGGCCCCTCACCCTAGCCCTCTCCCCGCTGCGCGGGGCGAGGGGATTGGAGCGCGCACGTGCGTAGCTGGCCGGACCCCAGGCGCGTGGCCGCGGAAGATTCACCTCGCCCCGCGAAGCGGGGAGAGGTCGACGCGCGAAGCGTGTCGGGTAAGGGGTTCGGCCATGCGAGAGCGTGCCCTGGCCCCTCACCCTAGCCCTTGCGCGGGGCGAGGGGATTGGAGCGCGCACGTGCGTAGCTGGCCGGACTCCAGGCGCGTGGCCGCGGAAGATTCACCTCGCCCCGCGAAGCGGGGAGAGGTCGAGGCGCGAAGCGTGTCGGGTGAGGGGTTCGGCCATGCGAGAGCGTGCCCTGGCCCCTCACCCTAGCCCTCTCCCCGCTGCGCGGGGCGAGGGGATTGGAGCGCGCACGTACGTAGCTGGCCGGACCCCAGGCGCGTGGCCGCGGAAGATTCACCTCGCCCCGCGAAGCGGGGAGAGGTCGACGCGCGAAGCGCGTCGGGTGAGGGGTTCGGCCATGCGAGAGCGTGCCCTGGCCCCTCACCCTAGCCCTCTCCCCGCTGCGCGGGGCGAGGGGATCGGAGCGCGCACGTACGTAGCTGGCCGGACCCCAGGCGCGTGGCCGCGGAAGATTCACCTCGCCCCGCGAAGCGGGGAGAGGTCGACGCGCGAAGCGCGTCGGGTGAGGGGTTCGGCCATGCGAGAGCGTGCCCTGGCCCCTCACCCTAGCCCTCTCCCCGCTGCGCGGGGCGAGGGGATCGGAGCGCGCACGTACGTAGCTGGCCGGACCCCAGGCGCGTGGCCGCGGAAGATTCACCTCGCCCCGCGAAGCGGGGAGAGGTCGACGCGCGAAGCGTGTCGGGTGAGGGGTTCGGCCATGCGAGAGCGTGCCCTGGCCCCTCACCCTAGCCCTCTCCCCGCTGCGCGGGGCGAGGGGATCGGAGCGCGCACGTACGTAGCTGGCCGGACCCCAGGCGCGTGGCCGCGGAAGATTCACCTCGCCCCGCGAAGCGGGGAGAGGTCGACGCGCGAAGCGCGTCGGGTGAGGGGTTCGGCCATGCGAGAGCGTGCCCTGGCCCCTCACCCTAGCCCTTGCGCGGGGCGAGGGGATCGGAGCGCGCACGTGCGTAGCTGGCGCCTCGCTCTACCCCCAATCCCGCGATAGCCGCAGAAGGCCGTGGCCGTGGCCGTGGCCGTGGCCGTGGCCGATTGTAATTGCCGTCGGCCACGGCCCGAGGTGAGGCCGGCCGGCTACTGCGCGAGGTCGCCGTACATGATGCCGAGGCCGTTGGTGCCGACGTAGACGCGACCGTAGATGCGGGGGTCACCGATGATGACCTGGATGGTCGCGAATTGGTGTCGGTCGTCGCTGATGCGCGTCCAGGTCGCGCCGGCGTCGTCGGAGCGGAACATGGCGTGCACGCCGCTCACGGTACCGGCGAGGTAGACGGCCGGCGCGCCGGATCCGGATTTGGCCATGCCGAAGCCCACGGCCTCGGCACCGGACACGGCGGCGATCTGGGTGAAGGTCGCGCCCGAGTCGGTGGTGCGCCAAAGCCCGCACGTCGTGCACTCGGTCGAGCCGCCGCTCGTCTGGGTTCCGCCCGTCAGCCAAACTTCGCCTTCGTGGCCGAACACGGCCTTGATCTTCCCGCTGTCGGGCAGGCCGGTGGCCGACGAGGCGACGAACGTCGCGCCGCCGTCGCTGCTGGTCCAGAACTTTCCGCCGCCGAAGCCGTAGAACTTCTGGGCGTTGACCCGGTCCGAGGCCACGGTCGAGTCGTCCGGGAGGTTGGCGCACGCCTTCCAGGAATTGCCGTTGTCGGTCGAATAGGACGCTGGGGCGCCGCTACCGGCCCACACCACGCGACTCGCGTCCGCCGCGGCCGCGACCGTGCCGCCGCCCTTTCCATCCACCGGATCGGAATTGCCCGCGAACCAGTTGTCGCCTCCGTCGTAGGTGAAGGCCGTGCCGTGGTAGGACGGCGAGGCAGTGGGGTTTCCCGTGCCGACGCGAACCATGAAGGTCGGGCTGCTTTCGGCGAAGTCGATGTCGTTGTACGTCCCCGAGTAGGGGATCGCATAGACGGTGGCGGGCGGCGCATCCAGGCTGTCGTGCCGCCACCCTCCGACATCCCCCACCACGCTGAAGAGGTGCGCCGTGCCGCTCGGCGGGCTCACCAGCCCCAGGACCGAGGTCTCCTCGATGCCGACCGCGGTGCTCTTGATGGCAATCGATCCACCGCTGTCCCATTGGGTCAGGTTGGTGGTTCCATAGAGCGTCGCGCCCGTGCCGTACAACATGCGGTCGGAATCGAACGGATCGATGTTCATGCCCTCCATCATCCAACCGATCTTGACCGCGGGCACCGGCTCGATGGGGTTGGTGTCGCCCAGGTTCAGCCAGGGCGCGCTGGTGATGTCCATGGTGTAGCTGAGGGTCCGGCTCGGGTAGCTCGACCAGGCCCACAGCGCCTTCCAGGTCGCGCCGCCGTCCGTGCTGCGAAAGATATTGCCGTCGGGCCACCACGAGTTCACCGTCGCCACCACCAAGGTGCCGGGGTGCTGCAGGTCCACCCCGAGCCCGCCGTAGCCCCACCACAGGTCGGACGGAGCCTTCGAGCCGAGCACGGGGCTGATCTGCGTCCAGGTCGACGTGCCCGGCACGAGCTTCCACACGTCGCCGACGTTGCCCTTGTAGGGTCCATCCCAGTTGCTGTACGTGACGTACAGGGTGCCGTCCGAATCGAGCTTGCCCTGCTTGGGCAAATAGCCCGTGGTGGTCCATTGCAGGGTTCCGTCGTCGCCGGTCTTGCTCATGTCCCACGTCGCACCGCCGGTGCAGGTGACGATGTTCCCGGCCACGGTGCAGGTAGGCTGGCCCGGGATGGCTTCCCAGGATGCTCCCGCGTCGGTGCTGCGGAAGAGGTTGGGCTTGCCGCTTCCGTTCTCGGCAACGCCCACGTAGAGCGTCTGGGTCGCGTTACCCGCGCTGCCGGTGCCGGGATCGAAGATGACCCATGGAATGCCGACCGGGTGATTCAGGTAGTCGTTGGTATCGCTCGCATCCTCGCAGTAGGGCCCGCTGTCCGGGAAGCCGGCCACCTTGTTCCAGGTCGCGCCGAAGTCCGTGCTCTTCCACAGCCCGTTGCCATCGCGCGCACCGAAATAGAGGATGCTGTTCTTGTTGGGATCGACCGCCAGGCGTTCGCCCATTCCCCGGCCCGGCATGTTGCCGCCCATCTTGAAAGGCATCTGCGTGATCTGGAAGGTGTTGCCCTGATCCGTCGAGCGCAGGATCACGCCGTTCTTGGGATCCCAGCCGTTGGTGTAGGTTCCGCCCGCGATGTAGAGGCGGGTCGGATCCACGGGGTCGGTCGCCACGCTCTCGGCCCCGGTGATGCCCCAGTCGTCCGGGCCCACCCAGCCCAGCAGTTGGATCCAGGTACCATCGGCCGGATGAAAGCGGTACACGCCGCCCATGTCGGTCTTGGCGTAGATGGAGATCCTTCTGCTTGGGGTTGAAGATGATGTCGACGATGAAGCCACCGCCCGCGCCGGTGCGAACGCTCTTCCACACGTAGGGTCCCGTGGCGGACGCGCCGCCCGTCGCCGTGGTGCCGCCCGTGCTGGTCGCGCCCGCACCGCCGCCCGAGCCTCCGTTCGCAGTCCCTGCGTCCCGGTTCCCGCCACCGCCTCCGGTTGTCGAAGTGCCTGCCGAGCCGCCACCAGCCGAGGCGCCTCCCATGCTCGTCGCGCCACCGCTCGCCGATCTGCCACCGCTGCCCGACGCGCCGCCTGTACCCGTGGCGCCGCCGAAGGCACCTGCGCCACCGGCTGACGATGTGCCACCGCTGCCCGAGCCACCCGACGGCTGCCCGCCGAGGCTTTGACCGCCACCCGACGCCGCGTCGTGGTTTGCGCCCGTTCCGGTCGATGACGTACAGCCACCCATCAAGACGGCCATGCCCAGGCCCACGGCCATCGATCTGTTCGGTCTACTCAGGAACGACGCTGGTTGTGCGAGAGCTCTGCGTGCGGTCATCCAATACTCCATAGATTCGGCTTGCGGCAGCGTGGTCCAGTCGCCGCCGAGATCGATCCTATGGTGGCTCTTGCACCCGGGCTTGGCTCAGAAAAAGTCCACCCTTCGCGCCGCGCCAACGCACATGGCCGTCGAGCATCGGCAAGCGACGGCCGCACTGAAGAATTGCAATCAGTCGACGATGTGGATCGTGCCGGTCATGGCGGCGTGAATGGCACAATCGTAGAAGAGCGTGTCCGGTGCGCTGCTCGGCACCACGAAGGTGAGATTTCCACTCGTAACGCCGTTGCCGGTAACGCCGGATGTGTACGCATTGCCGGTGCCCGTGCTTTGCACGGTCTTGATGTAGAAAGGATGGCCCGTGGCATTGACGGCAAAGACGTAGGTGCTTCCTCGGCAAAACGTGAGATCGGGGTTGTCGACGCCGTCGATCACGTACGCGGTCATGCCGCTCGCACTGACCATCAGCGTGCCCGGCATGTGGCAGGACATGCCCGCATCCGGGCCAATAGCCCCCCCTGAGCCGGTCATGCCGCCCATGCCCATCATCATGCCGCCTGAGCCGTGAACGCCGCCCATGCCCATCATCATGCCGCCAGAGCCGTGAACGCCACCCGTGCCCATCATCATGCCGCCTGAACCCATGGTCGCACCGCCAGCGTTCGTCATGCCGCCGGCGCCGTGAACGCCGCCCGTGCTCATCATCATGCCGCCTGAACCCATGGTCGCGCCGCCAGCGTTCATCATGCCGCCAGTGCCATGAACGCCGCCAGTGCTCATCATCGTGCCGCCTGAACCCATGGTCGCACCGCCCATGTTCATCATGGTTCCGCCGACACCCATCGCCATCGACCCGCCTGCCCCGGTCATCGTGCCTCCCGTGCCAGGCGACCCGCCGGTTCCCGTGTTGCCACCCGAGCCCAGCTTTCCACCCTCGCCGGCCGGACTGCCACCCGTGGCCGGCATCCCGCCCGCGCCCGCGCCGGATCCCCCTCCGCTGCCTCCGCCTCCGCCGCTGCTACTACACGCAGCCAACCAAGCGCTTGCGACGATCCACGCCAAGCCGCGCCCCCAATTGCGATGCGCCATCTTTCTCATAGCTTGCTCCCTGCCGTTTGGATCCTCTCCGGGGCCGAAAGGTTACATGCGCCAACCCGCGCTTTACACGCGCCGGCATGGGAGTACGATGACGCCACCGTCATGGAGGGTCATCGGCCTCTGGTTCGCGTGTTGGTTTGGCTGGGACATCTGTCGATTCTGACCGGGGCGGCGGCGGCGGCGACCGTGGCGCTGCAAGTGCTGGCGGCGAAGGACGGGCTGCCGATTCAGATTGGGCTGCCGCGGCTCTTTCCCTTCGCAGAGATGTCCCTCTCGGTGGATGGTCTGTCGGCGTTCTTTCTTCTGGTCGTTGCGCTGGTGACAGGCGCCGCCGCCATCTACGGGCCGTCGTATCTGAGCACGCACGCCAAGGCACCCCTCGTGCAAACGGTCGCGCTGGGTGGCTTCGTGGTTTGCATGGCGCTCGTGTGCTGCGCGGGCGACGCAATGACCTTCCTCCTCGCCTGGGAGGGAATGACCCTGGCAAGCTACGTGCTGGTGGTCTGCGACACGCGCAGTGAAGAGAACGCCCGGGCCGGGTTGCTCTACCTGGTCATGGCGCACGCCGGGACCGCGGCGCTGCTGGTGGTGTTCCTCAGCCTGGCGGAGCGCGCGCAGGGTTTCGACTTCGCCGCGCTGCGGGCGGCGGGGCACGGCCTGCACGAGGGAGCGCGCACGACCCTGTTCATGCTGGCCCTGTTCGGCTTCGGAGCCAAGGCAGGCGTCGTACCGCTGCACGTGTGGTTGCCCAAGGCACACCCGGCCGCGCCCAGCCACGCCTCGGCGCTCATGTCCGGGGTCATGTTGAAGGTGGCCATCTATGGCCTCTTCCGTTTCGCCTTCGACCTGCTGGCGCCCGAGCGCGGGCCGCTGCCGGCATCCTGGGGCTGGACCGTGCTGCTGCTTGGCAGCGTGTCCGCCGTGCTGGGCGTTCTGCTGGCCCTGCAGCAGCACGACCTCAAGCGCCTGCTCGCCTTTCACAGTGTGGAAAACGTGGGCATCATTCTGATCGGCGCGGGCGTGGCGATGCTGCTTGGCGGTGGTCGAGCAGCCCAACCGCTGGCGACGCTGGCGCTGGCGGCGTCGCTGCTGCACACGCTCAACCACGCGGCTTTCAAGGGCCTGCTGTTTCTCGGTGCAGGCAGCGTGATCAAGGGGACCGGCGTGCGCAACATGGAAGAGCTGGGCGGGCTCGCTCGGCGCATGCCGTGGACGGCGTGGCTGTTCCTGCTCGGGGCCATCGCCATCTCGGCGCTGCCGCCGCTCAACGGCTTCGTGAGCGAGTGGATGACCTTCCAGGCCTTGCTCCTGGGCGGGGCGAAGCTGGGTGGAGCGTCGGGGCTGCTCGCGGGCGTCGCCGCTTCCATGCTGGCGCTCACCGGCGGCTTGGCCGCTGCTTGTTTCGCCAAGGCCTTCGGCGTGACCTTTCTCGGCCGCCCGCGAACCACCCACGCCGAGCATGCCACGGAGTCTCCGGCGTCGATGATTGCCGGCATGCTGCTGCTTGCCGGCCTGTGCGTGGCGCTCGGGTTGGCGCCCGGCTACGCCATGCACTTGCTCGATCGCCCCACGGCCGAGCTGCTCGGCGGCTACGGGGCCAGCGCCGTGATCACCGCGCGCGGTCCCCTGGTGCTCTCGGCCAGCGGCGCCCCCGCGGGCCTCGAATCGACGTCCATCTCGGTCACGGCGGTCGCGGCGCTGCTTGGCGCGTTCGCCGTGCTCGCCTGGATCTTGCGCGGCTGGCCTCGCAAAGCCCCGCGCCGGTTGGCGCCGACGTGGACCTGCGGAATGACGCCCACCAGCCGCTTCGACTACACCGCAACCGCGTTCGCCAAGCCGCTGCGCCTCATCTTCGCCGCCGTCTACCGGCCCCGCCGCGCGGTCGTCAAGGAAACCGGCTCGTCGGTCTACGACATCCGGCGCATGGGCTACACCGGCGAGGTCGTCGATTTGGCCGAAACCGTGTTCTATGCGCGGCTCAAGCGCTGGATCACCTCGGGCGCGCACGGTATCCGCGTCTACAGCACCGGGCGCATCCACGGCTACATCGCGTTCGTGCTGGTCACCTTGGTGGTGGCGCTGCTCTTGTTCGCGAAGGCGTAGACCATGGAGACCGGCACGCACATCGCCCAGACACTCGCCCAGGCAGGGCTGCTCGTGTTACTGGGGCCGCTCGTCACCGGGTTCATTCAGAAGCTCAAGGCGCGCCTGCAATGCCGGCAAGGGGCGAGCATGTGGCAGCCCTACCGCGATCTGCTCAAGCTGCTGCGCAAGGGAACCGTCCAAAGCGACACCGCCAGTCCGTTTTTTCGGGCCATCCCGGTGCTGGTGCTGGCTGCCACGCTGACGACGACGGCCATGCTGCCCGTGCTGTGGGCAGGGGCCGGGCCGTCCCTGTTGCCCCTGGGCGATGCCATCCTGCTCTTGGCCCTGCTCGGCTTGGCGCGCTTTCTGTGCGCCATCGGGGCCCTCGACGCCGGCGGCGCGTTCGGCGGCATGGGGGCGTCGCGCGAGATGACCGTGGGGTTGCTCGTCGAGCCGGCGTTGATGATGGCGGTCTTCTCGGTCGCGGTGGCGGGCGGAACCACCGATCTCGGCGAGCTCGCGGCCCGGCGCGGGACGCTTCCCGCGCTGTCCTGGCAGGCGCCGGACTTGCTCGCGTTGTTCGCCATGCTGGTGCTGGCCCTGGCCGAGACCGGGCGCATCCCCGTCGACAACCCGGACACGCACCTGGAGCTGACCATGCTTCACGAGGGCATGCTGCTCGAACACTCCGGCCCCGGACTGGCCTGCATCGTGCTGGCCACCCACACCAAGCAGCTCGTCATCTTGACCCTGGTGGCGGCACTGTTCTTTCCGCTTGGCCTGGCCCCGGGCCTCGCCCCGTCGGACATCGGGTTCGCGCTGGCGGCCTTCGCGGCCAAGGTGCTGGCCCTGGCGACGTTTCTGGCCGTGGTCGAGTCGTCCTACGCCAAGCTGCGCTTCTTCCGCGTGCCGCAATTTCTGGGGCTCGGCCTGGTGTGCGCCTTCTTGGCGCTGGCGCTGAGGATCCTATGAGCGTGCTGTTGGCGGTCCGCCTCATCAACGTGCTGGGAGCGCTGCTCCTGTTCACCATGTTGCTCATCCTCGCCTCCGGCCAGCTCTACCGCGCCATCTACGCCGTGGCGGCCCAGGCGGTCTTGCTGGGCGTTGCCGGCGCCATTCTCGGCGCCGCCACCGGCAATATCGATTTGTGGGTCATCGCCGGGATCACCATCGTCGTGAAAGCCATCCTCCTGCCTTGGCTGCTCATTCGGGTGGTGAAGCGAATCAAGATCGCGCGCGACATCGAACCGGTGATTCCCATCAACGTCACGCTGCTGTTCGCCGCCGGCATCGTCGTCCTGGCCTTTCACCTCAGCGCCTCGTTGGGGTCCGTCAGGCAGGCGATCACGGGCAACGCCCTGCCGGTGGGCATCGCCCTGATCTTGCTCGGCGTGCTGGTGATGGCCTCTCGACGCAAGGCCCTGGTTCAGATGGTGGGCCTCTTCGCCTCGGAGAACGGCATCTTCTTCACCGCCATGGCCATCAGCCAGGGCATGCCGCTCATCATCGAGATCGGCGTGATCCTCGACGTGGTGCTGGGCGCGCTGGTCATGGGCATCCTGGTCTTGCGCGTGCGTTCCAGCGTCGACACCGACATCGCCGATCTGGAGAGCCTCAAGGGGTAAGCGATGATTGGTAAGGAATGATTGGTAGGGAATGATGACCTCGAATCTCTTGTGGCTCACGCCCTTGGTTCCGCTGCTCATCGGCGTGGCCATGTTGCTCTTGCGCGACCGCCGCTTGCTGGCGGCGCTCGACGTCGGGGGATCGTTGGCGGTCTTCGGCCTAGTGGTGGCCATCGCCCGCAAAGTCTCCGCGACCGGGCCATTCGGCGCGCTTGGCACCTTTCGCGCCGACGAGGTCTCGGTGCTGTTCCTGCTGCTCATCGGCCTGCTGGCGCTGGCCGTGTCCGTGGCCACGGTGGGATGGATGCGCCAGGAGCTTCGCGCGCGGACAAATGCGCGCCGAACGGCTGCGCTACTACTATGCCCTCGTCCACGGCTTCATCGCGACCATGCTGGTCACGGTGCTGGCGGACAACCTTGGCATCCTGTGGATCGCCATGGAAGGCACGACGATCACCTCGGCGCTTTTGGTCGGATTCCACGGCGACAAGCACGGCCTCGAGGCGGCGTGGAAATACATCATCGTCACCACCATCGGCATTTCCTTCGGCCTGTTCGGCACCGTGCTGGTGTACGGCGCCGCCGTGCACGCGCAGCACGGCGTGTTCGCCGGGGCCATGAACTATTCCAGCATCGCCGCCATCGCGCCCAAGCTCGACCCCGGCTTCATCCGCATCGCCTTCATCTTCGTGGTGGTGGGTTACGGGACCAAGGCCGGCCTGGCCCCGGTCCATATGTGGCTGCCCGACGCCCACAGCCAGGCGCCCACCCCGGTTTCGGCCTTGCTCTCCGGGGCGCTCATCAAGTGCGCCCTGTTCGGAATCATCCGTTTTCACACCCTGGCGCGCGGGGCGTGCGGCGCCGACTTCAGCCAGGGGTTGCTGCTCCTGTTCGGCTTGATCTCGGTCGTCGTGGCCACGCCCTTCATCATCGTCCAACACGATCTCAAGCGCCTGCTCGGCTACCACAGCGTCGAGCACGTCGGCATCATCGCGCTCGGGCTCGGATTCGGCGGCAAGCTTGGCACCTACGGGGCCCTGCTGCACGTGATCAACCATGGCGTCACCAAGGCCCTCGTGTTTCTCATCGCGGGCGACGCCATCGGCCGCTATCGCACACGCGACATGCGCCTGATGAAAGGTTTCCTTCACATCGCGCCCTTGGCCGCGACCCTCCTGCTCATGGGCGCCTTCTCGTTGGCCGGGACACCGCCCTTCTCCATCTTCATCAGCGAGCTCATCATCTTGCGCGCGGGCCTTGGCACCGGTCGCTACGTGATGGTGGCGGTGTTCCTGGCCATGGTGGTGGTCATCTTCGCGGGACTGATTCACCATGTGGGTCAAATGGTATTTGGCGAGGCGGACAAGACCGCGGATCGCGGGCGCGAGGCGCCCTCGCCCCTGTTCGGGGCCCTGCTGCTCGCCCTGGTCATGGTGCTGCTGGGCGTGACCATGCCGATGCACCTCGACCGGGTGCTGACACGCGCGACGGAGATCATCCTTGGCTGATGCGATGGGCACCCTCGTGCAAGACCTGAGCGCGCGGTTGGCCGGGCGAGGCGGCCTCGGTCCAGGCCCGCGCCCCCAGGACCTCACGCTCAGGCTCCCGCGCGCGGAGGACCTGGGCGCCGTCGTGGCCGAGCTGCGCGCCGCGGGGCTGGGACTGGCGACCCTGGTGGCGACGGACGAGAGCGCGACGCCCGAGAGGGACCTGCCCGAGAGGGATTTGAAGGTGCGCTACGTGTTCGAGCCCGTGGCCGGCACGCCGCCTTTGCCCGACACCTTCGTCACCGTGGTGGCTTCGCTCGACCCGGACCGCCCCGAGCTGCCGTCGCTCTGCGCACAAGCGCCCGCCGCCAACTGGCACGAGCGGGAAGCGCAGGATCTCTTCGGCATCGTCTTCGCCGGGCACCCCGATCCGCGCCCGCTGGTGGTTCACGATGGTTGGCCCAAGGGTGTCTTTCCGCTGCGCAAGGGATTCGACGCCAGCACGCGTCCGCCGGTGCTGCCGGCCGAGGAGTTTCCCCACCTGGTCGTCGAGGGCGAGGGCGTGATGGAGGTGCCGGTCGGGCCGATCCACGCGGGCATCATCGAGCCGGGCCACTTCCGCATGAGCACGGTCGGCGAGTCGATCCTGAACCTGGAGGCGCGCCTCTTCTATACCCACCGCGGTCTCGAGAAACGCATTGAGGGGCTGCCCATCGCCGACGCCTTCTACGTCGCCGAGCGCGTGTGCGGGGTGTGCTCGGTTTCGCACGGGCTTGGCTTCTGCGAGGCGGCCGAGCAGATCGCCGGGGTCGCCGTGCCGCCTCGGGCGCGCGCCCTGCGCACCCTCGCGCTCGAGCTCGAGCGGCTGTACAACCACGTGGGCGACATCGGCAACATCACGGCCGGCGCGAGCTACCACTACGGCACCTCGGCCGGCGCACGCATGAAGGAGGCGCTGCAACAGGTGGGCGAACAGTTGACGGGCAGCCGGTTCTTGCGCGGACTGCTGGTGCCCGGCGGGGCTCGCCTCGATCTCACGGCCGAGCTGTCCAAGACTCTCTCTGCCGTGCTCGGCACCACCGCCGAAGCCCTCGCCAGTCTGATGGAGCGCATCGAGAACAATCCCTCGCTGACCGACCGCCTCGACACCACCGGACGCTTGCAGGCCGAGGACGCGATCGCCCTGGGCGTGACCGGCGTCGCTGCGCGCGCCTGCGGCATCGACCGCGATGCCCGGCGCGACCACCCGCACGCCGGTTATGCGGGCGGTCTGCCGGTTGCGGTCGCCACCGAATCCGAGGGCGATGTTCATGCTCGGCTGAACGTACGCGCTGCCGAGGCGCGCGAGTCGATGCGGCTCATCCGCGCCCTTCTCGAAGCCATGCCGTCGGGCGCGATCCGTGCCACCATGCCCGAGGCCCTGCCGGCGTGGGGGATCGGCCTTTGCGCCATCGAGTCCCCGCGTGGGGCGGCGATCCATTGGCTGCGCGTGGATGGTGCGGGCCGGGTCGAGCGCTACCACCTGCGCTCGCCGAGCTATGCCAACTGGCCCGCGGTCCCGCTCGCCGCCCAGACGTCGATCGTCGCCGACTTCCCCATTGTCAACAAGAGCTTCGAGCTCTGCTACTCGTGCACGGACCGATGAAAGCCCTGCCATGCTGACCGCCATTCTGAGAAGCCTGCGCACCGGCGTGGTAACCATTCGTTACCCGAAGGATCCCGCGCACCCGCCCGAGCGGTTTCGTGGCGCGCCCGCGGTTCGCCCTGGCAGCCGGGTCGAAGGGCTTCCGCCAGAGTCGGTCTGTCCATCGGGAGCGATTTCGCGTGTGTCCGGGCGTTACGGCATCGATGTCGGGCGCTGCATTTTCTGTGGTCGCTGCGCGGAACGCTCGCAGGAAGGGGCCATCGAGCTGGGACGGCAGGTCGAGCTGGCCTGCCGGCAGCGCAAAGGCCTGGTGGTCGAGGTCGAGAGCGACAGTGGCGGCCGAGCGGTCGCCCTGCCGCCGCCTCCGCCCGCTGCCGAGGTCGCCGAACAGATTCGGCGCACGCTCGGACGCTCGCTTGCCCTGCGCCATCTCGATTCGGGCTCGTGCAACGCCTGCGACTGGGAGCTGACCGCCTTGCTCAATCCGGTCTACGACATCCGCCGCCTCGGCATCGATTTCGTCGCTTCGCCTCGCCATGCCGACGGCGTCATCGTGACCGGACCGGTGACCCGCAATCTGGAGACAGCCGTGCGCCGCACCTACGAGGCCGTCCCCGAGCCCCGCATCGTCATCGCCGTCGGAGCCTGCGCCACCTCGGGTGGCCTCGTCGGTCGCAGCTACGCAAGCGCCGGCGGCGTTGCCGAAGTCCTGCCAGTGGACGTCTTCATCCCCGGCTGCCCCCCACGCCCCGAAGCCATCATCTTCGGGATCCTGCTCGCCGTGGGTCGCATCGACGTCAGAGGGGCGCATGGCACGTGAAGCGCGAGAAGTCCGACGACCCAACAATTCCAACCCCGTGGAATCATTTGTCCCAAACCTCGGACCGACCTCACCTAGCGCGAGGCTCTCCTAGGAATATTGGGGCAGTCTCTGCAGACTAATAGTAAGTCAGAGTTCGCGTGTGGGTCGCGGCCAAGTCTCCTCGGTAGTATGATGTCGCGATGAGAATAGAACGGCTAGGTGTCCGCGGGTATCGCACCTTGGAGTATCTTGATCTCACATTTCCTGCCTACTACGCGGCGATCTGCGGCCGGAACGACTCCGGCAAGACAAACGTCGTCACGGCAATACGCAGGCTGTTCCTCGACCAGGACCGCTACTATTATCCTGGCCTGCCCTTTCCCTATGCTGAGCGGCTGGGATTCTCCTTCAAGGATGACTACACGAAATGGTCAACCGTTGAGCAGAAGAAGCGCTCTATCTCCTTGGAGATTGCTCTCAGCATCGACGCCAAGGATGATGCTGGCATCTACAGCTTCCTTGCCGACTACCTCGGCATCGAGGGCAAGCCTGATCAGATTGACCTGCAGTTGTCGTTTTCACAACCAGCCGAGGGCCCCAAAACCATAGCAGTCACTGCCAACAAACAACGTTTTGATGGCCTCAAAGCCGAAGAGGTATTGAAACGCTTTCGAACATCACCGACATTTCTGTTTCACAGCTCGACTGACCCGGAGGAACAATACAGCGGCTCACGAGGCGCCCTGCGAGATATCTCCGAGGAGCATTCGCAGAAGCTCGACAAATCTCAAAAGAGCGTCAACAATGTGCTCCGCAGAGTCGCGCGCGGACAGGAGGAGAAGATCGAAAGTCTCCTCGGTCGGTTGAAGGATCGCTACAAAGTCCGCCTCAGTTGCCCGACATTCAACCTGTCTCACTTCCCCTACAACATCACCCTGGGAGACAAGAAGCTCGACGTAGACTTGGACGATTGGGGCAGTGGAACGCGCAACAGGACGCAGATTCTCCTGACCGTGTTCAGAGCCAAACAGGTTGCCGAGTCGCCGGTTTCCTCGTCAAAAGTGACTCCGGTCATCGTGATAGAGGAGCCCGAAAGCTTCCTGCACCCCCTGGCGCAGGCGGAATTCGGCAGGGTTCTTCAAGACCTAGCAGAGGAGTTTCGAGTACAGACCATAGTGACAACACACAGCCCGTACCTGTTGAGCCAGGAACGTCCAGAGTCCAACATCCTCTTGGAGCGCAAAGTAGTCCGTCGGCAGCTGCGCCAAACCGAGAGAGTCGACACCAGCGGCGAAAAGTGGATGGAGCCCTTCTCCTTGTCCCTTGGGCTCAGTGATGAAGCATTTGCACCGTGGAAGGGGTTGTTCTTCAGCCAACCTGAGGCCGTGGTGCTCGTGGAAGGCGATACTGACCAGGAGTACATCGAGATGCTTCGAAGCAAGGACCACGGTGAATCGCGCTTGGCCTTCGATGGAATGGTCTTCTCCTACGGCGGCCGTGACACCCTGAAGAATCAATCGATCGTCCGGTTTATCAAGGACCGGTTCGACAGGATCTTTGTGACCTTTGATCTCGACTCGAAGTCGATCGTTGAGAAAAGCCTTATGGACCTTGGTCTGCGGGAGCGTGTACACTATCTTGCGGTCGGAGTGGATGAAGCCGGACAGCGTTGCATCGAGGGACTGCTTCCCGAGCCGCTTAGGACGAAGGTTCGCGCGGCGAATCCCAAACTCGTAGATGCACTTTCGGGAACCACAGAGGAGCGCAGAGACGCTAACAATCACCTGAAGAAGCTATACCTTCAGGAGTTCAAGAAGGAAGCCCGGCCGGGCGAAGATCACTTCAGGCGATTCTATGAGCTGGCGCGCGCCATCAACCGGGGCTTTCGCAATCAAGCCACGGCGACGTCTAACCCGGCGTTGCAGCGCTCGTAGGCAGACGGGACTTATCTCTTGATGAAGAAAGGAAGAATGGCCGATGGAATACTCCTTGTGGGAACAGGGAAGGGCTAGCAACGGTCGCTTCGCGTCGATGAGGAGCCACCAGTGTCCAGGTGGCTCCTCATCGGTACTTGGTCCCATCGGCGTCGGTCTTGATGCCATCTCGGTCGTTGCTCAGTTTGGCATCTGGTACGAGATGCACAAGATGAACGAGCTTGCCGCAACTCAGTTTGAGGAGCGTCGACTTGCTTGGCTCAGCCAGGTGATTGACCAATGGGTGGTGGAGCATCGCGACGGAAGTGGAATCAAGCTAGATGTGACGTCTGCCGTGAGCCGCGAGGTTGGAAAGTTGGTCGAGAAGGTTACCGACCTCGAGAAGCTTGATGTCCCGCAGGTCTTGTTGCTTCGAGCCGCTCGCCTTGCCGACTACATTGACGCAATGTCCTTCCTCTGGGCGAAGGTCTTGCAGCTGCTTGTGACTGCCTCCGCGTCCGATTCGAACTGGCAATTCCTTCCGGCACCTTCGACGGAAACTGTCGATCTGATGTTCTCGAACCTGCGCTCTTCTGCCGGAGACGGAACGGGGGCGTGGTGGCAAGGAGCAATCGGAGTAGCAGCAATGTTCATCCCGGTGGTCGGCCCAGGAATCGGCGGCGGTCTCCTGGGGGGCGCAATTAGCGAAGGGTTGGACCGGAAGAGCAAGCTCAAGAAGCTAGCTCGGTTGGAATCGTATCCTGAACTGCTTCGACTCGGCATAGCCGCTGACCAGCTCCTGCACCTTGCAGCCTTCACAACCACCTTTCTCGAACGGCAGCAACTGCCAAAGGGTGCGGGCCTGTACGCGGTCGAGAGAAAGAAGGATGAGGCTCAGCTTGTGCTGGCCCAGGAATCTCGGAGGTCATGGCTGGAAAGGATATTTTCTCCAGCAGCGCCGCTGAGACTGAGACCATTGGCAGGCCCCGGCGAGAGTTCCGGTTGACCATGGAGAGGCTCGTCGCCACGATCTCCTGGGCGCGCTGCCGAACTCGAATTCGGAAAGTCACGCAGGGCGACTTGTCGTCGTGTCCCACACCCATCGAGGCGAGAGGATCCGACCGATCAGTGCCAGACTTGCCAGCAAGCGGGAACGGAGGACATATGCCAGCGGCTAGGAAACAGAAACGCGAAGCGGACGACATGCGACCCGAGTACGACTTCTCGGGCGGTGTGCGCGGAAAGTATGCGGCCAGCTTCGCGCGTAGCACGAACGTGGTCGTTCTGGCGCCCGATGTCGCCGTCGAGTTCAAGATAGCGAGGGCCGTGAATGACGCTCTTCGCTCCCATCTCAAGGCGAAAGCCCGCCCGCGGCGCGGCGGCTAAAGCCGTTGCAGCGGACGAAGGCCTGTCAACTCTCGGTCGAAGTTCAACGAGCCGGGGTCACGCGGTGGCCGCCGCACGGCCCTGGCAGTGCTACTATCGACCATCACCTACAGCCTTCGCCGCTGAACAGCAACGTCTACACGACCACTCTCATGGGAAAACACTTTCTTCGAGCTCTCCTTGAGCAGAATTCCGCCTCGGGCGCAAGGTCCACGGCTCTCAAGCCGATCGGGTGGATGACCGCGATTCTTACATCCGGAACGGTCGCAACGGTCCACGCCAAGGCGCCCGGATGGGTGATCGGGCTCTTTGCCGCAGGCGCCGGCATCTCGGTCGTCCTCTACCTGTTTGCCTATCTGTACCTCCTATTCAAAGACAAGGATGCCCTTCGTTCGGAAACCTATCTCGTCCAGAAGATGGCCATAGAGAAGGGGCTCTTCGGCGATAGCGGAGGCAGCGCTATAGAGGAAGAAGACGATGACACCGTTCCCCTCTTGCTCGCGTCAGCAGACGATGAGAAGGAGGACAAGTAATGCGGCACTTTGTCGTCGGCGCATCCAATTTTCCGCCGCCAAGTCAACAGCGTTTCATAGCCTACCTCCGAGCGCAGACCTATGGTTGGTGGCATTGGATTGGAGGAACATGGTTGGTGGCCGACTCCTCAGACAAGTTGTCCGCCAGCGACCTCCGCGATGCTCTGACAGCGGTGGCCCCTAGTGCTCGTGTCCTGGTCATGGAGGTCAAGCCTGTGAATTGGTCCGGCAAAGGGCCCGCTGGTCCGACGCGGGACATGTTCGAGTGGTTGAGGAAGACCTGGCGCTCCGGACCTGCGTGAGGCCTAATCTAACATCCCATTGCAGAAGACGGTGGTGCCGCAGGGACATCGCATGGGATCGAGGAGGTGGCCTTGGCGGCACCCCCGCTGCTGCATGGCAAGGCGTTGATCGATTCCACCGTGGTCGAAACTCAGGTATCATGCGAGCGACCGCCAGATGGTGGTTGCCGTGGAGGCGTCGGTGTAGAATCGAAGCGTCGGTTTGGTGGCCCAGACCACTGAACGGCAAGGCGTTCGACGGACCAAGGAGGCTCTCACATGATGCTTGCGCTGCGCACGGACACAGCCTGGACCAGACTTACCAAGTTGGCTCGAAGCCAACGCCGAGGGCCGGCGGTTGCTGCCGTTCCGTACCTCGGCGCCGGGGCTGCGCAGCGCCTACCCCTTCGTAGCGGAGATCTGTTGGTGACCCGATTTGACGATGGTGCGTTCAAGAGTGGCCTTGTCGATCCGAAGGAGGTCGTTAAGTATCTTCGACTCAAAGTAGAGGTTCACGCTGTCGCGAACCTTCACCCCAAGGTATTTGCATTCGGGAATCGCGCCATCGTCGGCTCGACCAACGTTTCCAATCATTCGGCGAACCACTTGATCGAGGCTGTGTGCGAGTGCGACGATATTCGGTTCGTCGCGGCGGCAACCCGCTTCGTAAAATCCCTTCGAGGCGACCAAGTCGGACTTCAGTTCGCCGGCGGGAAGGTCGTACTCTATAAGCCGCCAAGGATCGCTACTGGGACACGCAAGGGCCAACGACGACTTCCTGCCCAGTCCTACCTGAGCGCGATAAAGCTGGGAAGGATCGACTATGACTCTTTCGACCAAGAAGTTGAAGAGAAGGGCTCGATTGACGCCCAAGAGATGTTGGAAGATCCGAACAAATTCACAATCGAAACGTTTCGGTGGACCGGCGACCTTCCTGCCGGTCTCCGTCCTGGGACCAGGGTCATGATGTGCACAAAGATCGGCACCGCGAGGATTTCTGTGGAAGCGCCAGCGAGTCCTTTCCATCCGCAGATACCGTTCGGCGCGAGGCTCACGGTCCATGATCTTCGTCGAGATCAAGAAATGGGCACGCCCTCGAACTCTCTCGGCCATCATCCGCCTTGTGCCCGGAGCCGCCTTCTTGCGAAAGCTCGGCTTGTTCCGTGAGATTCGAGATCCCGATCTGGCCTACAAGCTCGGGCACGCCTGGACACGGGCAGGCTGAGGCGCTCCAGTGGCTAGTCTAATTAACTTAACATGCCGTTGCAGACTGACGATCCCGCCGCAGGGAAGTCTGAGTAACATCAACGAACCGCTCGTGCGGCGGGCTCGCTGCCGAACGCCAAAGCGTTGGCCAGACAGGAGGCTAAGGTGACTCCAGAATGGATATCGAACTACAAGGACAACCTGATCCTTGCTTGCTTGACTGCTGTCCGAGAGGGCGGCGGTAGGGACAGGCCACCGGACATCATCTATCACCTCACCGACAGTGAAGCCCTCCTGAATATTGTCCAGAACAGGTTCCTTTGGGCTTCTCTAGCGACGACATTGAACGACTCCCTCGAAGTCCGCTACGGAGTTGAGCTAGCCGTGGGTTTGCTTCAAGAATGGGGCAAGAGCGACACTGCCACGCTGTACCATTCCTCCATCCTGGAGTATCTCAAAGGCTCGCCAATTGCGCCGAATCTAACCCAGGCGGAACTGGCACCGTACGTGGTTTCGTTTTGCGGGCGACCCGTGAAGAGCGGACAATGGTTGCATTACGGACGTTCAGGCCACGGTGTGGCGATTGGCTTCTCTCCATCGCTGGCTGCAACAGTCAACTATGACCTTTTCAAAGTCGACTACACAGAACAGGCACAGAGGGCAAGTATGCTGAGGCTTTTCCAGGCTGGAGCCTCAGCGATTGCGTCTGAGGAGAGGCACCTCACCGTGGACGAGCTGGGCAGAACCGCCAGGATGACTGCATACTTCACTTCCCTGTACGTTCGAATGCTCGCCGTCTTGATGAAGCATCCATCATTTTCCGACGAGGACGAGTGGCGCATGGTGGCACACGACATCTCGCAGAACGGACAGCGGCTTACCAAGGGCACCCGAAATGGGCCCGTCAAGTTCCGTAAGTCTGGCGACCGCATCATTCCATATGAGCAGCTCAACTTCGGCGCTGGTGGGCAGGGACTGATCAAGGAGATAATCGTAGGTCATTCCTCGCCCCTCTCCGTGGATGCGATTCGTCTTCTCGCTCTTGAGAACGGCGACGATGCGGTTGTCTGCCGGTCCGAGGTGCCGGTGAGGTGAACTGCTGGCCAGCAAGACGTCGAAGCGCTGCCGAACGGCAAACCGCTGGGCGGACGACCATGCATCTCGCAATTGGCACAGCACTCGGCTTCTTGCTCGCTGGATCGGCGTTCACCGTCGTCCGTGGTTTTGTCGGGCTGTTTCGCCGGAGATGGAAGGTCTCGGCCTTGAGGCTGTTCGGCGGCGTTGTTCTCTTTGTCGTCACGGTCCTCCTTCTGGTTGGGGCATCATCGCTCCGGCTCGGCGCCACGCCCGCCGCGCAGAGGGCCGCGGTTCTTGCCAGGAACATCTCGATGCTGATGAACCTCTCCTTTCTTGGCATTCCGTTCGGCGCACTTCTTGGCCTTGTAGCGGAGCTTCGAGCGCGAAGGACATGAAGGGCTCGTGGACGCCGAGGACGGCGTGTTACCATGCCCTTACCTCAAGGGGAGCGTGCATGCGCAAAACAATCGCTTTACTGTTCCTGCCGGTCATCGCCTGCTCCACGAGCACCCACCCCGGGGCGGGATTCGACGCTCGCGATGTGGCCGCGGACCAAGCGGACAGCGGAATGGTTCCGGGCTCGGAAGTCGGAGCGAATCCGCTTCCCGATGGTGAGGCGGGCGACGGCGCATCGGTTTTGCCTACGACCGATGCGGCGCCGACCGCGGGCGCAGATGGCGCTTTTGATGTTGGCAAGATGGATGTGCCCACCGCCGACGTGGCGCTGGCGGGCTCTACGGACGGGACGCTTGCCGACGCGTCGGATGGCTCGATTGCGAGCCCGGGCAGCGACGGACCCAGCGGGCCGGACGCCAGGCCCGATGGCCCTGTCGCCGATGCTCCCCTCGGCAGCGATGCTGCGGCGGACACGCGCTCGGGAATCTGTTCCAGCAACAGCCTGATTTGCGATGCCGGCTGTTTCGCACGCGACGATCCTCGCACCTGTGGCTCGTGCAGCAACGATTGCACCAAACTACCCAACATTTCGCTCAAAGGCCTCACCTGCGCGGCAGGAAAGTGCGTGTACGAATGCGCATTCCCCTACGGCGACTGCTTCAACGAGGGGCAAGGGTGCTCCTTCAATCTTGCGCAGTATAACTTTTGTGGCAGCTGCAACACTTTCTGCACCGGCGCAACCGCGACCTGCGCCCCCACCTCCGATTTTCAGGGCTATGCCTGCTCGGACGGTTGTCCCGCCTGGGCCCCGACCGAGTGTTCCTACGCTTGCGCGAACACGGCGACCGAGGTGCGCAACTGCGGCGCTTGCGGCAAGACCTGTCCCAACAACTTCGACCATGGCGCCGGCGCCTGCGTGAACGGCACTTGCACGATCCTCTGTGATCCGGGCTATGACGTCTGCAACGGCAATTGCGCCAATTTCCAAAGCGACGACCACAACTGCGGTGGGTGCGGCTCCTCCTTCGCGTGCGACTCGGTTCACACCTGCCGGGCCGGCACCTGCGCGTGCAAGAACGCCTGTGACGGGACCTGTGTGGATTTCCAGTCCGATTCGAGCAACTGCGGCGCGTGCGGACATGGGTGCCTGGGGGCGGCGTGCGTGGATGGGTGGTGCGACCCGATCACCCTGGCCAGCGGCGAAGGCGACTACGGGCCCGTCGCCGTGGACGAGACCAACGTCTATTGGGGCAACCTTCCGGACGGCACCCTGAGGAAGCAGCCCACCGCGGGAGGACCAACCGAGATCGCGGGCTCCGGTGTGTTTGGGCCCTTCGCGCTGGCGATCGACTCGCAGAACGCCTACTTCACCACGCGCTCTCCCGGGGGCTCGGTCAAGAGAGTTTCCCTGGCCGGAGGTGGCACCTCGACCACCTTGGCATCAGGTGGGGACTACATGGGCGTCGCGGTCTACGGCGGCTTCGTGTATTGGACCAAGCCGGTGGACGACACCCGGGGCGGCGGCGTGTACGAGTGGCCCACCGACGGCAGCACTCCCGACGCGGGGGTCGGGACGCTGGTGTCGGCTCAATACAATCCCTATCGATTGACCGTCACGTCGACTGGCATCTTCTTTCTCAAATACGCCGGTGGCTACGACACCGTCATGATGATCCCGCTCTCCGGTGGCACGCCGGTCACGCTGGCCAAGCTTGCCAACAACTTGAGCGATGGTTGGGCCATTGCTGCGGACACGACCAACGTCTACTGGACCATGCTCAGGTCCGGTTTGGTTCTCGAGGTTTCTCAGTCCGGTGGCGCGATGGTGACCTTGGCGTCCGGACAAAGTGGCGGATACGCACTGGCCGTCGACGATACCGACGTCTACTTCGGCGCCTATCGCGGCTCCATCAGACGCGTTCCCAAAGCGGGCGGCGACGTGACCGTTCTGGTAAACTCCTTGCAAGGCGACGTTCAAGACATCGCCGTCGACAGCCGGGCCGTGTACTGGAGCAACGGTGGTGCAAAGGCCGTTATGAAGGTCGCGAAGTAAGTCACACCCTAGAGCACCGAACGGGTTGAATGCTGTGCAGAATCGAGAGCTTGCGAGGTACTCGGAAGATTCACCTCGCCCCGCGCAGCGGGGAGAGGTCGACGCGCGAAGCGCGTCGGGTGAGGGGTTCGGCCATGCGAGAGAGTGCGCTGGCCCCTTGTATCTTACGGGGGACTGGCTCGCTCTCGCTCGCAGTCCCCCGGTCCCCCCTCGGTCGAGTAGCCAGGGGAGGTTACCCTCCCCCAGCTCTCACAGAACCGGACTTGTGGGCCTCACATCCGGCTCTTCGGGACGCTGGCGTTCGGGAGCGACCCGTAGTCCAGCGCCGGCATTGCTGCCCGCAGCTATCCTGGCTCCAGGGCCGGGTCCATGAAGTCCAAGGCGTGATGGTCCTTCCACCGCTCGGCCAGGCTGACAAGCCCGCGTTCGGCAAAATATGCGTTGCGCAGTCCTCGTTCAACTACCGATGTGTGGCTCAGCGCCCACCAGGAGCGATGCCCCTTGTAGACCCCTTGCCACGCGGTTTTCGGTCTCACCCCCAGGCTGATGAGGTGTCGTGCGATGAAGCGTCTGCGTTTCCAGTGCCGTAGCACTATCGCTCGCAGCCGCCGCCTGATGTGTGCGTCGAGTGCCTGCAGCGTCCGCTCTTCCGCGGCCGTGCAGATACAGAAGAAGCCGATCCATCCGAGCAAATACGCGTTGACCTGTTTGATGCAGCCCTTGAGGGACTGCCCAAGGTTTCGCGGCGTCAGCTCTCGGACCTTCTCGTCAATGCGGCTTTTGCTCCGCGCCGACAGCAGCACCTCCGCTTCCCCCGTCAGCGGCTCGCGCCGCAGCCGGAATCCCAGAAAGTGCCGCTCTTCCGGTCGGGCCACCGCGCTCTTGGCCAAGTTCACCTTCAACCGCATCCGGCCTTCGATGAACTTGACCACGCTGGCCATCACACGCTGACCCGAGCGCTCGCTTCCGACGTAGATGTTGCAGTCGTCCGCATAGCGCACGAAGCGGTGACCGCGTTGGGCAAGCTCGCGGTCGAGCTCGTCCAGCACGATATTGCTCAGTAACGGCGAAAGCGGACCACCTTGTGGCACTCCTTCTTCCGTCGCCACCACCACTCCGTCGGGCATCACCACCTTGGCTTTCAGCATCTGCCAGATGAGCTCGATGAGCCGCCGGTCCTTAACCCTCTGTTCTAGCCGCGCCACCAGCCGTTGCCAGTGGACCCGGTCAAAGAACTTTTCCAGGTCGAGGTCGACCACCCATTCGTACCCTTCCTCCAGATACTGCTTGGCCTCGGCGATGGCCGTGTGACAGCTGCGCCCAGGTCGGAAACCGTGGCTCGACGGGTGAAACGTCGGCTCATAATGCGGACCGAGCACTTGGTGCACGGCCTGCTGAACCACGCGGTCCACCACGTTCGGTATGCCAAGGCCCCGCCGCCCGTCACCGCTCTTCGGTATCCATACCCGCCGGATGTCTCCGACTCGGTATGTCCCGTCGAGCAGCGACCGCGACAGCGCCGGTATCAGCGTCCCCAACCCCTTCGCCACTTCCCCCACGCTTTGCCGGTCCGGTCCAGGTGCGCCTTTGTTGGCCTTCACTTGCTCGAACGCTCTTTTCAGGTTTCCTTCGCTCGCTACCTCCTCCATCGTCATGGGCGGCAAGGTCCTCTCTTCCTCGTTCCCCGACTTCGGCACCTCGCTCCGCGCAGGCACGGGTTGGCCCGGATCCGCTTGGGCGGTGGTCCCTTTCGGGTTGTCGGCTGTCTCGGGAAACAGTCCGAGCTGCCTTGCCTCTTTGCTGGCCGTGGTCGCCTTCCCTCCCCGCCTTCTGGCGGTTGGAACCGGCTTTCGCCGGCCTTCCGGTATTACGCGACCATCCGACTCCTCTTGTCCCTTCTTCATCTCGTCCTTTCGTTCTCGATGAATTCCGCTTGCGATTCCTCGCCGCGGAGGCCAAGAGGTCTCTCCGGGTAAGAACGCAGAACTTCGCACCGACTCCGTCGCCACTACGCGGGCCGCCCGACGAATATTGGGCTTTGCCGCCGAAGGCCAGCTTGCCCAGCGGTACCCACGCCTTACGGCGCTTCACTTTCGTTCGGTTCGGCGCTGCACCATAGACTTCCACCAGACACCTCCTCGCGGGAGACGGGCCTTGCGGCCCGTCTGGCCTGGTGCTCCAGACCGGCGCCCTTGTCTCGTAGGTGGGAGGTTCCCTCCGTCAGGGTCCCCAGAGGACTTGGCTATTTCATGGCTTCACCTCTTGTTCTGCGTCCATGCCGGACGCACCTTCGCCCAGCAAAGCTGGGCTACGCTCGCCCCCAAAGGCGAAGGAGCACGACGAGATTCAACGGCACGACAGACCGATGCCCCTCAGGTCACAAAGACCGTGGGTGAGCGAGGGTCGTCGTGTCGACTTTCACAAGCAGCCCGAACAGATGAGAGGGCCTCGAGCCCGCATACTCCGCAAGGCTGGGCATACCAAGAGCAGAAGTCCTTCGCGAAAGGAGCCCGTGACACCAACAGCTGACACATTCGTAGGTATCGACGTCTCCAAGGCCACGCTCGACGTCCATGTCTTGCCGGCCAAAAGAGCCTGGTCCACCCCCAATCAAGACAACACGGTGCGCGCTCTTTGCAAAGAGTTGGCCGCCCTGAACGTCACCCTCATCGTTCTTGAGGCCACCGGTGGACTCGAACGACGCGTGCTTGCGGCGCTCCTCGCTGCCAACCTGCCCGCTGTCGTCGTCAACCCCAGACGCGTTCGCGACTTCGCCAAGGCCAACGGCTGTCTCGCGAAGACCGATGCCCTGGACGCCGCCATGATCGCTCTTTTCGCCGAACGAATACGGCCACCCGTCCGCCCGCCTGTCGACGCAGAGACCCAGGAGCTTGCCGCCCTTCTCGCCAGGCGCAGGCAGGTGGTCGACATGATCACTGCCGAGAAAAACCGTCTCAGCGCTGACCCTCCCTCCAAGCGCGTGCAGAGGGCCATCCGCAGGACCATCTCCTACCTCGAAAAGCAGCTCGACGAGGTGGACAACGACATCGACACGGCCATCGGCAATTCCTCGGTCTGGAAAGCCAAGGACGACATCATCCAAAGCGTTCCAGGAGCTGGCCCCGTCCTCTCTCGCACCATCCTGTCCCATGCCCCTGAGACTGGAACCCTCAACCGCAAGCAGATCGCAGCCCTCATCGGTGTTGCTCCACTCAACCGGGACAGCGGCACCCTGCGCGGCCGCCGCATCATCTGGGGCGGCCGCACCGAAGTCCGCAACGTCCTCTACATGGCCACCCTAGCTGCCATACGCTTCAACCCAGTCATCGCCAGATTCCACGCTCGGCTAGTCGCCGCAGGAAAGCTCAAGAAGGTCGCCATCGTCGCCTGTATGCACAAGCTGCTCACCATCCTCAACGCCATGTTGCGCTCTAACTCGCGCTGGCAAACCACGGAGATTTGACCTTGACTAGGAACACAGATGCTCACCCTAGCCCTCTCCCCGCTGCGCGGGGCGAGGGGATCGGAGCGTGCACGTGCGTAGCAACTTCTTGAATTCTCGGCACTTTCAACCCGTTCGGTGCTCTAGCAGCGACCACGCGGCACCAAAATGCGTCTATGTCGATTTCGTGCCCGCTCTGGCTCCCAAGCCACGGGCACGGAATCGACTGACCTTGGTGAAGTGCAAATACTCGTGAGGCTCCCCTGGAAGCCTCAGGATTCTGAGGTGCTGACGCAGCGGCAAGACCGAGAATTCTTGGGAAGGCGACCAGAGATCGTCCACGCGGCTAGTGGCACACCACTTGCTGATATGAACGTACAACCGGAGTTTTACGATGCGGAACACGCTGGCAGGCCTGGTGGCCATCTTTCTCGGCAACACAATCAGCCTCGGATGTGGTGGCGGGGACGGCCCGACAGCTTGTCCGCCTTGCGCCACTCCTTCCCCGAATTGCCCATACGGTCTTCTGCCAGGCACGGGTGCATGCGGCTGCGGCGCCACCTGCGCTCCAGGGCCAGCGGACTTCGACGCCGCCGCAAGCGCCTGTCAGTGGCCCGCCGCCCTCGACCCGGTCGATGCATCGACGAGCGGGCAGTGCCGGGCCGCTCGCGCCTACGTCACGTGCCAGGACTTGAGTGGTGCCGGCCAGGGCTGCCTCAGCAGCGATCCGACGGCGTGCCCGGATATTCCGATGGGGACCGGTGTCACGCGCACGTGCCAGAACCAATGCGCCGCCAACGAGTACGGCGCCGCGTGCGGCTCCATCGGGCCGAGCACCGCGCCCTTCCCCACTCCACCGACCGGCTGCCGGACGTTCGCCCCAACGCCGGCCGGCATCATCTTCTACTGCTGCCCGTGTGGCTGACGTCGCGCATCTCCGACGATCGTCCTCCAGGTATCGCCCGGACAGGCTACACTGCACGGTAATGAGGGTGGTCTCGGGGCTCATCGCGCTCGCGCTCCTCGGCTGCGGGGGACGCTCGCGGCTCGATCTCGACCGGCCTGCACCCTCAGGGAGCGGTGGCCAGAAGTCGGCGAGCGGCGGGCAAACCTCCCCCAACCTCGAGCCGGACGGCTCCGTCGATCACGCCTCGCCCAGCTCCGTCGGTCTCGATGTAGGAGCGCTCGCGGCCGCACGGTGCGCCGGTTTCCCGGCGGCGCCCGACCTGGCGTTCGTGGCCGAAGCAGAAGGCTTTCCGCGGTTCGGCGCCTGCGGGCACCTCACGATGCTCACGAGCAAGCCGACCCCCATTTGGAGTCCCGACCTCAGTGTGCTCGTCGCTTCGGCACGAATGGTTTCGTTCAGCCCCGAGGGGACACGCGCCATCTTCGTGCCGGCGGCTCCCGAAGACAATCGCGTGCGCCGGCTCGACCTCTTGACCATGCAGGCGTTCGACACACCCGTCACGACCACAAACGGTCTCGACACGAACGCGCTCAACTTTGGACTCTTCGTCGACGCTCGGGGCGACGTCGAAAGCTGGGTGTGCAGCGGCGGGGACCTGCGCATCTTCGCCGATCGAACCGCGGACGAAAGTCCGCTCTTCGAAGTAAGCGTGCCATCGTGCTCGCCCGCGCAGAACGACGCCACGTTGGTTTGGCAGGTCGATGCCGGCTTCCAAACCGTTGATTTGCGCGGTCACCGCCGGTTCGAGCAGGCGCTGCCGCCGTACGCAGGCAGTGTCTCTGGTGGTCTCTGGCCGGCGCTCGACGGCTATGCCGGAGGCCGGTTCACGGCTGGCGTGTTTACGAACGGGCCGCTCTACTCACTGCGCGACGGCAGCCTGCTCGCGAATGCCTGGGAGCAGGTGCCCTACTCGGGGTCCAGCAACAATGCCGTCAATCGGCTCGATTCCGACCTGGCCTTGCTCGTCGACGATGGCGACCACGTCATCAGCGTGCCGGGCCTGCGTGGGGTCTACGTGTTCCGCGACAAGCGACGCGCCTTCGCCTTCCAAGCCAAGGACAACGGCGCGACCGAGCTCGTGTACGCCGACCTCGTGAGTGGCGAGACGACACCCATCGCGGAGTATTCGAATTACATGCTCGACCCTTCTCACGACATTGCCCCGAGCTTCGGCGTTTCGCCCTCCGAGCGAGTCGCGTATTTCCCCCTCGACCCGGTCACCGACCCGTCGGCGCCAAACGCCGCGAGCTCCGGTGTCGTGGCCTGGATCGACGGCAACAGCTATACCCTTGGCGACACCGTACCCGCCCCGGCCATGGGGCCCGCCGTCGCCAACGACGGCACGGCCGTGTTCATGGGGACGTACACGTCGACGTGCTTTCGGCCTGGACGGAAGACGCTCGCGTTCTCGCGGATGGTTGGATTGGACTTGAGCCGCGACGGTGAGGTGGATCTGGTGACTGCCCCAATGCCGAATCAGTCTCTTTCCCAATTGGTCGCGACCAATCTCGACGACGGCACGTCAAGAATCCTTTTGTCCAATCTCTCCACGTTCACCGAAGCGACGGATTTCTTCCATGGGCGCTTCGCCCTCCTATTCGGTACCAACGCAGACAGTACGCCCCACGAGCTCTGGGCTGGGCGTTTTCCGGCGCCGTCGCAATAGCGGCCCAGCGCGCCCACCGCCAACCTGGCTCGGCCTTCAAGCCCTTCATCGATGCCGCCGCCAGCGTAACCAGTTCACCTGCGGGCCACCCTCCACCGGGGGCACCATGGCCGCCAGGACCGCCGCAGCCGAGCGCGCGGGCGGTGGCCTTGCGGATGTTACGTCTACTGCAAACACCTACCTGCCTCTTCCACCCGAACTATCCCTATGCCCAGGATCTGGGGAGCGAGATCTCGGAGCGGGAGGTGGGTAGACATGACGTTTCTACATGATATGCTCTGGGCATGAGGAGCCTCGTGACAACCCTAACCGAACGTGGGCAGGCGTCCCTGCCAGCGTCACTGCGCAAGGAATTGGGTCTTTTGCCGGGGCACCGGTTGCGCTGGCAAAAGGTCTCTTCGTGCGAGGTTCGGTTGTTCGTCGAATCGGGACAGACCGTCGCAGGCCCCAAGGCCATGCTGGGATTCGCCAAGACGTTTCGCGCCCCTAGGCGCACCGCTGACTGGATAAAGGACCTGCGTGCTGGCGAAAAGAACCGATGAAATGGGTCGTCGACACCTGCGTCCTCATCGACGTACTTGAAAACGATCCAGCGTTCGGAGGTTCTTCGGCCGACCTGCTGGAAAAGTTGCTGCGGGACGGATTGGTCATTTGTCCGGTCACCATGGTTGAGCTGGCCCCGGCCTTTGACGGCAACTTGGAAACCCAGAAGCACTTCTTGGAGCAAGTGGGCGTCGAATTTACCGACCCTTGGATCTTCGCGGACAGCGAGCGCGCCCACACGGCCTGGAACGCCTACGTCCACGCAAGGCGAGCCAGTGATGCCCCGAAACGTCCCCTGGCCGACCTGCTCATCGGCGCCTTCGCCTTCCGGCACAAAGGCCTTGTGACCCGCAACCCCGCCGATTTCCGCCGCTGGTTTCCCAAACTGAAGCTGCGGCAACCTTAGGAGAGGTCTCGGCGGAATCCTCACCGCCGGGGGGTACCAAGATCGCCATGAAAGTTTACGACCAAGAAGGATTGAACCGGGCACTTTCCGAGCTGCAGGGGCCGGGCCTCGTCGGCCCATCACCGACGGACTTGGACAGGATCCGACGACGGAGGCGCGGCCTCATTCTGTCCCTGGCGGGGATTTCGTGGAGCGTGTTGGTCCTGGCCGCGACCTATTCCCTCGGCCCTCCGCTACCGAGGGGATACATCATTCCCATGCCGTTGCTCGCGTTCGGCGCGCTCGCGTATGTGTTCGCCGCGCACGCCGAGGGGTTCAGCATGGCATCGTTCGCGGAGCACATGCGGACGAGTGCGAGAGTCTGGTCCGAGGTCGGCAACACCCTCTGGCGTATGCCCCGTTGGGCCATCCTGCTTTGCCTGGCCGGGATGGTTGCACCGGTGGTTCTGCCAGTGACCTCGCCCCCTCGTCCCGCAGGCACGGCGGTGCATGACCAGCGGGGCTACTGGCTCGAGGACAAAGGGGTCAAGATTCGGCCCATGACCGAGGAAGAATTCCGCAACTTCGGCGCAACCGGCGATGGTCCCCTGGCTTTCATCAGCCTCGACCTTTCCCTTCTGGCCGCCATCGGCTTCGCCTATGGACCGGGGTGTAGACCGAAGCGCCGCGATGACACGCCCTCGGGTGTCTAGCGCCCAGTCCCCCGGCCGCCTTCGAGCCCGCCCAGGAACGTGCGTCCCGCTACCCCGCCGCCAGCAGCGCGCTCACCGCATAGTCGTAATCCAGCCGCGTGCCGTCCCACAACGGCTCGTGGGCATCCGAGCCGAGGTCGAGGCCTTCCTCGTCCGCCCATTCTTGGAGCCAGGTCAGGACGTTTTCCACCCAGGCCCGAGGCGGTCGGGTGGCCCTGGGCGGTTGTCCGCCCAGGGCTCCCACAGATCCGGACGTGCAGATTTCCCGCATCCGGCTCCTCAAGCTACGGTTTCGTTGCGGGTCGGTAGACGCTGTGGACGATTCGGATCGGCGGCAGCGGATACCGCTGCAGCAGAGCACAGAAGCGTTCCCACACCATCTTTGCTCTTGCTGACCGACGGTTGAGCCAGTAGCGCCACACGCGCTCGACCTCGTGCAGAAAGCGACTGAGACAGCGTGCGTTTCCGGTGATTCCGAAATACGCATAGTGTCCGCGAAGCTTCCGCGAAAGGTCGATGTGCTGTGCGGCGACGGCGTCGTGCCGATGGGTCCGACACCAGTCAGCGATTCGAGAGAGCGCTCGACAAAAGCGGCTCGACGAGGTTTTGCGCTGGATGACTGCGGCTCCCTTGCGGGACTTACCCCAGTACCAGGTGAAGCCCAGCATGTCGAAAGTCTCAGGCGCACTCGGGTTCGCAGACGACTGCGACCTGCGCGGCCTTCGAAAGTCGAGCATCCTGGTTTTCTCTGGATGCAGGGCGAGGCCATACTTGGCAAACCGTTTGCCGAGTACATCCAACACTCTGCGGGCATCGTCCTCGTTTCCAACGACGATGGCCACGTCATCTGCGTACCGGACCATGAATGCCTGTGACCGAAGTCTGAGCTTCACTTCCCGAGCAAACCACGTATCCAGGACCTCGTGCAGGTAGATGTTCGCGAGTAGCGGTGAGACGACACCTCCCTGGGGCGTTCCGCCTTCAGGGTGGTACACGCTGCCGTCCTCTAGAACTCCTGCTTTGAGCCACTTGTCGATTGCTCGACGGAGCACTCCGTCTCGCACCCTTCTGTCGAGAAAGCCTCGGAGATGTCCATGGTCGACGGTGTCGAAGTAGCTCTTGATGTCTACCTCAATCACCCAGCCACCGCCCATGTTCATCAGACCCTGCCAAAGCGTTGCCAGCGCTTGATGCGCCGACCGGCCCGGTCGGAAGCCATACGAGCAGGCTAGAAAGTCCTGCTCATAAACCGCCTCCAGCACCATCGTGACCGCCCTTTGAAGCACTTTGTCTTCGAAGGTCGGTATCCCTATGGGGCGGGTCGACTTACCATCCCCCTTCGGGATATGCACCCGTCGAACCGGAGGCGCCTGGTACGTGCCCGACTTGAACCGGTCTAGCAGCAACCGCAGATTTCCCTGCAGATTCGCCGCGTACCCGGTCGCATCCTGGCCGTCTACTCCAGTCGCCCCATCCTTTCGGGTCAGCCGAAACGCTTGGTCTAATAGTTCCAGGTCGATGTGATGGGCAAGCGTCGTGAACACCATGTCCGGTGATTCCTTCGCCAGCTTTGCTATCCGCTGTAGTTTCGTTGAGACGTTTTCGGGACTCGACGTTCCCTTCATCTTTCTCTCCAGCCGTTCCGTAGTTTGGCTCCCCCTTCCCTCCACGGGGTCCCTCGGGTCGGTTCCCCCGCTTCATCGGTACTACGAGAAAGCTCCGACTTCCTTTCGCCCTTCCCGCCGCGCTTCGTTTCCTTCGCTTGGCGGTACCACTGCGCGCTCATTCGTTCGCTCCCCATCGTGTCGAGCGCGTCGTGATGGGGCCTGGGCTCTTGGCTTCCGCCGGGTGCCCTTCCCTTGTTGTCAGTGGAGACGACAGGACCTCCCAGGTTCCTGTGGAACCCCTGTGCATGCGCGCCACGTTCTTCGACCCCGGCGGGACCTCAACGCCTAGCCATTGCGGCATCGCAGGTGCTGACGCCGCTCAGAAAACCACGGCATCTCCCGCAAGCAGTTTCATTTCGAGGCTCTATCGCGCGGCCCTCATGCTCCCTGTGTACGCTTCGCAGTCGGGGTTACCCCCGAACCACGCAACACTCGGTTCCGGCTGGTTGCCAGCCTTTGCCGGGCGGGCTTGTCCCGCCGGGTTCCTTCGCAAGGTTTCAATCATGGTTCTACATGTCATCCTCCTTGCCCAGGCTTTGCCTGGCGCACCTTCCGCGGAAACGCCTGTGCCGTCCTCCAGCGTGGCCGCCATGACCCCGTCGGCCGACAATGGATCCTGGTCGACGTGAACCATGACCTGGTAGCGGTCGCCGCCGGTCCCATGACCCGCATTTCCCGCCAGGAACGCCTCGGCCACCCTCACCACCCCATCGGCCCGTGACGGCCACGAGGCTTCATCTGCCCTCTCTTGTTTCTTCTGTGGGCCACCCGACGCTTCCACGGAAGCTTCCCGCGCGCAATCGAGGGCCCGCATCACCAACTCCGCCTCGTCCGGGGCCAGCACAATCTCCAGCTTCACCATCCCGCCCGGCAGCACCCGCTTGCGCACACAACGGTCCTCCGCCGCAGACCCTTCGTCCGCGGCCTGCGCACTCCGAAACCCGCGGCAGATTCGTTCAAGCTGCGCACCCGTCGCATACAGCGCCAACTCGAGCAGCCGCGCCTCGTTCTCGGGCGTCGCCACGCGAGTGAGCGCGCGAACCTTGGCATACGACAGCTTGCCCACACGCAGCGAATCGTCGATGGCCGGCAACTTGCCGAGAGCGCGCGCCACGCGCACCTTCTCGCGCGCCGTCGCCGCATCCAAGCCCACGCGCCACGAGAGCCAATGCACGCACGAAACCGCACCCTGTTGATACCAACCGCATTGCTCGTCGAATTGCCGAATACAACTGAGCAACCTGTGCGTGGCCGCATCGAGGTGCGCCGACAAGCTCGCTATCTCCAAACCCAATTCCTCGACGGAAAGCATGGGCTATACTATACGCCTGTTCAGTGCCCGTGGCAAGGGGTAAATCGACGCTGTCCCGGCCGTTGGCGGTGCGAGCGGCCAATCCTCGGTTCACTGAACCGACGGGCCGCGGCGGCCAGACTTGCGGGACGCGCAGGCAGGTAGGCGGAACAAGCGCCATTCCCCCTTCGCCGAAAAATGTCCGATAGAAGAGATTACATAGACCACATCCACCTACGACATCTTTAGGTGGAGATTCCCCGTCAACCCCGACCTTGTTCCTCGCGACTCCGCCAACGATGATCGAGATCCGACGCTCATTTCGGACCATACACAAGTACCAACGAGCGCTCTTTGATCGGCTTGCGGAACTCTCCGACGCGTTCAAGGATATGGGACTTGGATATGAGAGATGGGACCCTACGTACTATTCGCGCCCGGCGCGATCTACATCGGAATTTTTCCGACGCAACTACTGGGCATGGGATTTCCTGCCGGGCTTCGCACTCTCCCTCGCGTGGCAGGGAAAAGACCAAGATAGCAATCAACTCATTCGACGGGCTGTCATCGAGACCGATCCGGAGCTTGAATTTCCCGAGGGCCTCGGCCGCGAACCCTTCGTCAGCGACTTCTTGGTTTCAGCGGAGGATGCCAAGTCCCAGTTCCGCGTCTACCTGTTCAAATCGACGGATCCAAGTGGCGCCTTCAACTCTGCTTGGCAGCAGCTTTCTGCCCAAGTGCTTTCCAGGCCACATGCAGAAGTCTTTGGTGAACGCGACCACAAAGCAACAGTGGAAGGAGGCCAGGTCACGTTCCGTTACCGCGAGATCGCGCTTGAACGCGCGCTGGTCGCGGAGGGTCTGGTAGAGAATGTTATCAATTCGATTCGAAATTGGTTCGACGCCACCTAGAGCAAGACCGACTCGACAGACGACAATGGGTGCATGGTGACACCACCGCCGTCTTCGACGGACATCGTCCTCGATACGTCCTGCGTTCGAGGTACTCCACGAGTAGCGCTACGCACTCTCGTACGGCGGGGCTTCCGCGTCCAGGTGAGCGGCCTGGCTCTTGACGAAATGGCCGTGTACTTCGCGCAATCCCGTGCTGGAGCGGCCTGGGAGAGGGAGCGGACAACGCTACGGGCTCGCATGAACTTCTTGTCAGGTCTTCTGGTTGGTGTCCCGCCGATAGCTCCCACACACACTCCTTTGGTAGATAAGCTCGGTGGCGAGATCGTTGGAGGCCCAAAGTTGCCCTACTCTACCTGGTTGCGAGTCATGCGTACGGTATGGAGCGAGCTCTCTTCTGGAGGCTCGCTCTCGCCGGAAATTGCCGCCTATGTTGAAAGAAACGACCGGTACGTGAAGGAGACGGGAACCGACTTTGTCGAGACTTCGAAGACAATCGCGGCCTTTGGCGAACCAACACCCGCAGATCTCGAGTTCTGGGCGGAGATTCCTCGGACCCTGTTCAGTATCGTCGACCGAATCCGCCTACCTCACGGCATCTCGGCGGCAGATCGCTTCGATGCGTTTTGTCGACTCTTGGATCTGCATGGCGAACGGGCGTTTGATCGTGCAGTTCATCGCCGACCGGCTATGACGGAGAACCACGCAATCGACTTGAACCTGCTGCAACATCTTGCCGATGGGCTGATTGTCGTCACTCGCGACTATGAATTCATCGAGGAAGTCGATGCAAGCCAGACCATCCAAGCACCGTGGGTTCGCACGGTCGGCGAGCTTCTTCTCGGAATGATTCCCACGGTGGAACCCTTTCCGGAAAATGCAGGTCGGTCGGCACAGCATCGCGCAGCAAGGACCCGCGCTTCCCTTGCGGCCTTGGACCAGGAAGGGGACCGACTTGCTCGTGCCGATGAAGCAACAACACAGGACTAGCCAGCGCCTTCTTTTCAATTCGGGCAGGTAGGCGGAACAAACGCCATTTCCCCTTCGCCGAAATCCCCTTGGCCAGGTCGGACGTGCCCGAGAGCTTGGACTGCGGCGGTGGACGCGCGGATGTGCGGCGCGGGGCTCCGCTGGAGATTCCGAGATGGTCCAAAATCTTGCGTATCGCTTCTGGCTGCGTGACGGGCGACCCAGCAGCGTGTGAGCGAGGCCCCATGCCCCGCGGATTCTTCGGCTGCGAGCTTGAACAGGTGCCGCCTTGGTGCGAAAGTCGCGGATCGGGAGACTGCAAGAATGACAAATCCGCGTGCCACGGGCAGACTGGTCCTGTTCTTCCTTCTCGTCGCCGGGTGCTATCGGAGCCCTCTCGATGAGCCTACACCGGACGAGGCCGCGACCGGGAGCGTGGGATCGGGCGGAGCCGGTGGAAACAGCGCCGCGACCACCGCGGCGACCACCCCCACTCTCGGCTACGGCGGCGTTGCCGGCAGCGGCGGCGTCGTCGGCTTCGGCGGGATCGTCGGGTACGGCGGCGTCGTCGGCTACGGTGGCCTCGTCGGCTACGGCGGCGTCATCGGCTTCGGCGGCGACACCAGCAACGGTGGCCAGACGTCGGTAAACAGCGGCAATACCGTCACCTACAGTCAGGGAACGGCCCAAGGGGCGATGACGGGCGCGGGCTGGGTTGCCTTGGGACCGATGGACACCGTCACGTCCCCCACCTGCCTCGGGTCTCCGATCACGTCCAGCACCCCTTGCACGACCTCGGCCACATGGAGCGCATCGGACGCCCTGTGCGTAAGCGGGGTGATTCCGGCGCTGCCCGCAAGGCCCGTTCAGGCCGACTACGACCAAAACTGGGGCGTCGACCTCTGCGCCAACGCCACGACCCCGCCCACCGGAACCTTGGACGCTGCCTTCAAGACCATCACGGTCTACCTCAGCGGAACCCCAACCACCGGGTTGCGCGTGATCGTGCACCGAATCTGGGATGCGGACGACGTTTGGTACTGCGCCAATTTCTCGTCTGGCAATGCCGTCATGCTGACGTCGATGAACACGGCGTGCTGGGATGGAAGCGGCGTGGCCCTGGCCTCGGCCGACGTGCAAAGCATCGACCGGGTCGGCATTCAGATTCCCTCCTCGAGCGGTGCCATCAAGCTGAACAACCTGTGCATCACCAAGATCGTGTTTGGCTACTGATGTCCGGCACCGCCCGTTGGCGGCGCCAAATGCGTGCAGGCCGCGCTCACGGATCTCAAGAGCGAGAAGGGCGCGCTCCAGGCGCGCTCCTCGTGACCAAGCCGCTCTTGCGGATGCTTGCTTATGCTTGCCATCACGGTAAACTGCTGGCGTGGACCGATCGCGCTTGGGCGGACTTGCAAGATCTCGCGCGCTGGCGCACGAAGAGCGCGTGCGCATCGCCAGGCGTGCGGCCAAGGCCCGCTGGGCGCGACATAAGGCCGGCGTGTTGGAGATTCCCAAAATTCGCGCACTGGTCAAGGAGGCCCTGGGCGATCTCGAGGCCAAGGCCTTTCTTTTTGGTTCTTATGCTCGCGGTGAGGCGACGCCGGATTCCGACATCGACATCCTGGTGATCAAAAGGAAGCCGGTCGCCAACTGGCTGAAGGAAACGGCGGAGCTACGCCGCCTCATGCGCTTCGGGAAAAGTCTCGACCTCGTCGTCGAGGATGAAGCTTCGTTCGCCCGCTGGAAGAACGAGTACGGAACGATTCAGCACGAAGTTTCGAGGAAAGGCGTTCGCCTTGTCTAAGGCGGTGGCCGAGATCTTGCGAAGGAAGGCGCAAGGCGATCTCAATGCCGCGGTCGTGCTGGCCGGGGCCAAGCCAGCCATGGACGACGAGACCGTCGGCCTCCACCTCCAGCAAGCTGTCGAGAAGGCCGCCAAGGCTCTGCTGATCCGGAAAAACGTCAAGTACCCCTTCACGCATGACATCGACACCCTTTTCCAGGCATTGACCGCAACCTGCGGCCCTCTTCCTGGGCAATTCTCGGACTTGGACACGCTTACCCCCTTCGCCACCCAGGCGCGGTACGAACGAGTTGTCCCTCCCGGCTCTTTCGATCGCGCGGCGTTTCGCACTGACCCGAAGAACCTCGAGGGCCATGGTTTCCGAGCCGAGCCACATCTGCATCCATCGTTCAAGAGCTACTTAGGCCCCTGACGTTGGATCCATGACTCGACCCATGAAGAGAATGGCGCCGGTGGGTTCGTCTCGAAGAAAGTAGAAGAAGGGACGGTTTGCCACGATCGTCCCTGGACACCTGCGGATCGAGCACACGTACCACAGACGAACGCGCGGTTGGGACCTCGAACGGTTTCGCTGTCTGATCCTCCTCGATCCCACCGCAGTCCGAGATAGACAGCAAAGCAGCTAGCAAGCAGGTGGTCACGGTCGCCTTGGGAGATCGATTGTCTTGCGGTGCTTGATCTCCACGACGTAGAGCGAGTGCTTGGTGCGTAGCAAGAGGTCGCGGCGGGGCGCGATGGTGCGGAGATAGAAACGCGCGTAGTTGTCGCGCAGCCGGAATCTTTGCAGACGTGTATCGCGTCCACTAGCCGGCTCGAACACCGTGTCCTTCGCGAGGAAACCTCCGAGGACCAAGTCGGCGAGGTAGTCGCTCAGGTGGCCGCTGCGCTCCTTGCCCAAGGCCACGCTCAGCTCCTGAACCGTCCGGCTGCCATGCGCCAACGCCGCGACGATGGTCTTGTAGCCCGCCGCCCGCTTGCCGAACACATCGCTCCAGATTTGCTCGAACTCGCGAAACAGGATGCCCTCCCGCTGAAAGCACAGGCGGCGAATGTTCTCCTCCGATGAAAACCCGGGATCGACTTCCTCCAGGTACTTGGGCACGCCGCCGGTGATGGAGAGCAGGTTCAGTTTTTCGGTTGCACTGATGCGTTCGCCACCAGTCGGCCACGGAAATTTGGGCACGTACTACACAATCACGCCGGAGGTATGGATGGTAGATGATCCTAGATTATGTAATTGCACTGATAGTCACACATCTCCCCGGCTTGCCCGTTCAAATCGCCCATGTCACAATCCTCACCGTACTCGGGATCGACGATACCGTCGCCGCAGTAGTGGGACTTGGTGCAAGAGAAGCTGCAGCTGCCGGGTTCGCCATAGCCCCAGTTATTGGCCGAACCGTCGTCGCACTCTTCCGGGCCGTTGATGATCCCGTCGCCGCAATAGGCGCCGTAGGTGCAAGCCGTAGTGCAGCCGCCGTACGCGCTATCGTCGTTGTGCGGGCTCTTGCTCGGGTCGTTGCCGTCGTCGCATTCCTCGTCGGGCGTGGCGATGCCGTCGCCGCATGTGGAAACGGGCTGGCTGCCCCCGTCGCACGAAGCTCCGGCGTGGAGAAACGGATCTCCACAGGCCCACACGCATGGAAGACCTACCGTAGGACAAGCAAAGCCGGGTTCGACTTGGCACATGCTCGCGCAGCCATCGCCGCTGACGGTATTGCCGTCGTCACAGCCCTCGCCACCGATGAGCAGGCCATCGCCACAGACAGGAACACACGGACGCCCAGGCACGCGACAGCGCCAACCGCTTTCGATGGTAAGGCAGTCGCCGGAGCATCCGTCGCCGCTCATCGTATTGCCGTCGTCGCAGGCCTCATTGTGGCTCAGGATTCCATTCCCGCATTGGTAGACAGTGGCGGTTGGCTGGCAGGGCCGTCCCAGGGTAAGACAGGCCCATCCCGGTTCAACGTGACATGTGCTGTCGCACCCGTCGCCGCTCTTGGTATTGCCGTCGTCGCACCCTTCGTACGGGCCAAAGGCTTGGCTCTGGCAAAGAACGGCATCGCCGCAAACACAGGGTTTCGGAGGCGGAATCACCATGACCAGCAGTCCGTCAGTAGCACCCGCGTCGCCAGGGCTCACCCCTGACACCGCGTCGCCCACCGTTGCGTCCGTCGCCCGACCATGCAGACCTGATTGGCTGCAGCCAATCCCGGCCAGGGTCGCTCCAACGACGAGGACGAACAGCACGACCCCTCGCGCAGTACGCTTCGGCCCCCGTCCTCCCCAAACTTTTGTCCACGGGCAGCAACAGCGATGTGGGCATGGCGACCTCCAGGAGACGCAAGACTACTTCGGATGTTCGATATCGGGATGTCACCTGGCCTACATATCCCACACGCCGATTCCATGCCACCCGAAGGTCCCATCCCCCTTCCCAAACGCCATCTGGAGCGCGTCCCCGTCGCTGCTCGTCGCCTCTCCTAAATGGCACCCTGTCTGTCAGCTTCCGTGAGCGTCCGGAAACCGGTATCTTGGGCTCTACTTCCATGCCGCGCTTCTTCTCGCGACTGTTTGCAGGCCGGCCTCGTGACGGACAGTCGCTGGCTGCTCCCACCGGGGATGGCGTTCCGACCAGCCTGGCGCCCGACTCGTCGCGGCCGGGGGCCCGGGATTCCACCGCCTTCGCCGCCTGGGCGGCGATCGCCCTGCTCGGGTTCTTGGCATGGAGCCGACGCTTCATCCTGGACGACGCGTTCATCTCTTTCCGCTACGCACGCAATCTCGTGGAAGGTCGCGGGATCGTCTTCAATCCCGGCGAGCGCGTCGAAGGGTATACGAATTTCCTGTGGACGCTACTGATGGCGGCGGGACTGCGTCTTCGGGTGCCGATCGTCTTCTGGTCGCAGCTTTGCGGCCTGGTCTGCTACTGCGCCAGCCTGGCGATCACGTATTGGCTCGCGCGACGACTGCTGAGGTCCTCCTTCTGGGCTCTGGTGGCGATGGCCATGGTGGGACTCAACTACACCTTCAGCGTTTACGGGACGGGGGGACTCGAGACATCATTGCAGACATCGAGCACGCTGCTGGCCGCCTACGTTGCTCAGGTTGCGCTCGACCGCGAGCGACTACGTGCGGTGGATTTGGCAGGTTTTTCCGTGGTCGCGACGGTGGCGCTACTGACCCGATTGGATTCTGCGGTCCTGCTGATCGCCCCCGCCGGGGCACTGGCCTGGCGATGGCTCCGTTCGGATCGTGGCGCTGATGCTACGCCAGCTCGCCCGAGACTGATGCTCGCGCTGTTCCTGCCTGCGCTGCTCATCCTGGGCTCGTGGTTTGCCTGGAAACTGGCCTACTACGGTGCTTTGTTCCCGTTGACCTTTGACGCAAAGACCGGCGGTCCGGTCAGCTCAACCATCGCGCAAGGTGGCCGGTTCGCGCGCGAATTCGTCAGGTCGTATTGGTTGCTGCCGCCAGCTCTCCTCGTCCTCGTCCTGTCACCGCGACTGATCCGCGTGCGCGGAATCCTGCCGCTGGCGATAACCTGCGTGCTTTGGGTTGCCTATGTGATCGGGGTCGGCGGAGACTTCATGGAGTTTCGACTCATGGTTCCGCTACTGCCGTTCTGGACCATTTGCGCGGTGACGGTGCCGGCCCGCTGCTTGCGGAAGCGCCCGTTGGTCTGGGCCACAGCCGGGCTGATCGTCGCACTGTCGGTGACCGGCTCGCTGCACCACCAGAAGACCTTCAAGTACGTGGCGGGAATCGAGTCGATCAAGGGGCTCACCAAGCACCTGACCGTGCACCGATGGGAACGGATCGGCGAGGTCCTGGGCGACGCCTTCCACGGCCACGCGGATGAGGTGACGCTCGCGGTGTGCGCTGCCGGAGCCATCCCTTATCTCTCCAGGCTGCGAACCGTCGACATGTTTGGGTTGAGCGATCCTGTGATCGCGCGCGAGGGGATACCGTTCAAGACCCAACCTGGTCACGAGCGGACGGCGTCTTTTCGCCACCTGCTTCGCCGCGGGGTGAACCTGGTCGTGGGTCATCCTTGGGTGGTGCCTGCGTCCTGGAAGCCAGACCTGGCGCAACCGCTGGACCTGCGCCGGTTTCGGCTCATCGATGCTCGACCTGCCGACCTGCCGCTCGGGGCCCGGGTTATCGAGATCCCGCTCGATCGCGAAACCAAGCTCCTGGCCCTGTATCTCATCGCCAATCCGTACGTCGAGAAGGCGATCCAAGAAAACGGATGGCAGACAAGCACGATACCTTTCTAGCAACTGCTGGCGGCCAGCTACGTGGAGGAATACATGCGAGGCGGCCATCGTTCAACGGCTGGCACGACTTCACCGATCCGGGCCCTTTCGTGCACGTGTACTCCGGAGATGGCTATGCGTGCGGCCTGCGCCCCGATGGAACCGCCCAGTGTTGGGTGGCGCCCGACAACACCGACACCTTGCTGGGCCAGCCGGCCGCGGGAGCATTCGTCGAGCTGTCGACGGGAAGTTCGCTGGCCTGCGGTCGGCGCGCGGACGGCACCGTCACTTGTTGGGGCAGCGATCCGGCCCAGCCTCCGGCGGGCATGGGGCCTTATGCTCAGGTAGTGGCCGGCGAGGGCTTCGCGTGCGGGCCGCTCGGCGACGGTACCGCGACCTGCTGGGGAAACAACGACAGTGCCGAATGCGCGCCTCGGCCAGGGCCCTTCACCAGCTTCGACCACACGTGTGGGTTGCGGTCCGACGGCACGCTCTACTGCTGGGGAGAGTACCAGGGACCGGGCTACACCCCGACGGAGCCCTCGTTCATCCAGGTGTCGGATGGTGACAGCTACAGTTGTGGCGTGCGCAACGACGGCACGATTGCCTGCTGGGGTCACGACTACGGGGGAGTCATTGATCCGCCCGCCGGGACCTTCACCCAGGTCGCTGCGGGGCTGGCCCACGCCTGCGGGCTTCATAGCGACGGCAGCGTCGTGTGTTGGGGAGACTTGAGCTTCGACGTGGGCCAGGTCCCGAACGAGACGTTCGTCCAGATCTCGTCGGGCGAGTGGAACGCCTGTGGGCTCCATGCCGATGGTACCGTGACCTGCTGGGGCGAGAGCTCGGTGCCGACGCCGGCCGGCACCTTCAAACGAATCTCGGTCGGAACCATGCGGGCGTGCGGCGTCCGCACCGACGGCACGGCCACCTGTTGGGGTGACACGTCGGTGCCGGTTCCGTCAGGGCTCTTCACCCAGGTCTCTGCCGGGTTCTGGACCGGGTGCGGGATACGCGACGACGGCACCGCCGCCTGCTGGGGGGATGGCCGCTACGGCGAGACCTCACCGCCGGTGGGCACCTTCGTCCAAATCGCCATCAACGAAGATTTCACCTGCGGCCTGCGCCCGAGCGGCGACGTGGTCTGCTGGGGCACGGTGGCGATTCCGGATCCTTAGCCAGTCAACCAGAAGTAAGCGTGCCATCGTGCTCGCCCGCGCGGAACGACGCCACGTTGGTTTGGCAGGTCGATGCCAGCTTCCAAACCGTTGATTTGCGCGGTCATCGCCGGTTCGAGCAGGCGCTGCCGTCGTACGCAGGCAGCGTCTCCGGTGGTCTCTGGCCGGCGCTCGACGGCTATGCCGGCGGCCGGTTCACGGTCGGCGTGTTTACGAACGGGCCGCTCTACTCGCTGCGCGACGGCAGCCTGCTCGCGAATACCTGGGAGCAGGTGCCCTACTCGGGGTCCAGCAACAATGCCGCCAATCGGCTCGATCCCGATCTGGCCTTGCTCGTCGACGATGGCGACCACGTCATCAGCGTGCCGGGCCTGCGCGGGGTCTACGTGTTCCGCGACAAGCGACGCGCCTTCGCCTTCCAAGCCAAGGACAACGGCGCGGCCGAGCTCGTGTACGCCGACCTCGTGAGTGGCGAGACGACACCCATCGCGGAGTATTCGAATTACATGCTCGACCCTTCTCACGACATTGCCCCGAGCTTCGGCGTTTCGCCCTCCGAGCGAGTCGCGTATTTCCGGTGGAAGGCTGCACCCACTCGCAAAGCAGCAACAGAGGCGAGCGTTCCTGCCGACGAGCAGGCTTGGGTTGGTTCCCTGGCCGCATACCGCTGGCCGTGCCTCGCTGGCCAGACCCTCGAACATCGTCTAGGGCATTGGTGTATCGTCGCGCGACGGGTCTGGACGGTGTTATCACCATGTGGTAGGGTGATATCATGATTAGGACGCAGATATCGGTGGACGCGTCTCTCTATGCCAAGGCGAAGGCGACGGCCCGTCGTCAGGGCATATCTCTGGCTGAGTTGTGCCGACGCGGCCTCGAGGAGGCAGTAGCGCGGCAGCCGAGTGACAAGCCGTGGATGAAATACGCTGGGATCGTCGAGGGGAGTCCTGAGGACAGCACCTCGGTGGACGCAGTCGTATACGGGCGGGATCGGCCGTGAGCGAGTCGGTCTTTCTCGACTCCGGAATTCTGATCGCGTTCCTGAATGCACGCGACCAATGGCACGACCAAGCTACTACACTCTTTGCCCTGGGAAAGGCACGCTGGAGCACGTCCTTTCTCGTTGTGTCCGAGGCCTACTCGTGGTTCGTCCACCGGCACGGAGAGGAGGCGGCTCGAGCCCTCCGAGCATTCCTCGACAACCTGGATGGTCTTCGCATCTTCGACGTGGACATGAGCCACCACAGAGAGACGCTTCAAATGCTTGACCGCCTCCGTGGCGCCAAGCTCACCTACGTAGACGCCTCGAGCCTCAGCCTGATGGAACGTCACAAGATCCGAAAGGTGTGGGGAACCGACCATCACCTAGGACTCACCGGCGCTGAGGTCCTTCCGCGAACCTAGCCACGGGCAATTCCATGCGAAGCATATGCGTCTATTGCGGTTCAAGTCCGGGTGCCGACCCACTCTTCATGGCCAGCGCGAGAGCGCTCGGGCAGGTCATTGCCGAAACCAACCGAGTGCTCGTGTATGGCGGCGCGAAAGTGGGGCTCATGGGCGCGCTCGCCGACTCCGTGCTTGCCGCTGGCGGCAAGGTCATTGGTGTTGTCCCGCGTGCACTCGTGGAGAAGAACGTTGCGCACGATGCGCTGACCGAGCTGCACGTGGTTTCGAGCATGCACGAGCGGAAGGGAATGATGGCCGAGCTCGCGGACGCTTTCATCGCGATGCCTGGCGGCCTCGGTACTCTCGAGGAGTTCTTTGAGATGTGGACCTGGGCACAACTTGGGCTCCACCAGAAACCTTTGGGGCTCCTTGGTGCTCAGGATTTCTTCGCGCCCTTGCTCCAATTTCTGGACATCCTCGTGTCCCAGCGCTTTCTCCGACCCGAACATCGGCAGATGGCCTTCTTGGAGCAGGACCCAGCTCTGTTGCTCCGACTTCTTGAAGGTTACAAGGCCACGAGCGTTCCGAAGTGGATCGATCGCGGGGGGGACGTGAGACTGCTGCGCCAGGCGCCTGAATCTAGCAGAGGATCAGGCAATAGTCGGTAGAGCCGCAGATGTGGATGTGTGTGGACAGAGATCGCGTGGTCGTTCCGTCCGTGATGATCACCGTCGCCTGAATGTCGAGGGGTGCATTGCCGTCCAAGGACACAGGCACCAAAGTGGCCATCCAGGTCTTGCCGTCTCGGTCAACGTAGCGACCGCAATCGTGGAAATCGAGGCACGGCCCCGCGCCGTCGGGACCGGCGCACGCCGCGAACGTCACCTCGCAAGAGCTGCAGCAGGTAGCGTACCTTCCCCAGATCTGGCAGCTCGTGGTTCCGCAGGTTCCACAACTCGAGTCCATCGGGTACGCGAGACGAATCGGAGCGCCGTCTCCAATGATGTCCACGTATGATTCCATGCCATCGCAGTTCAGGTGACTGCCGACGCACGCCGGGCCAGCGTCAACCGCAGTCGCAAAGACTCGGGTCGCGCAGTAGGTATTGTCCCCGTTGCCACAGGCAACAGGCCCGCTGTCCATGGCGCCAGACCCCGCCTCCCCCGCGTCTCCTGTAGCCGTATGATCCATGGCCCCATCCCTGGCAGGCAGTTGCCCAGATGTCGAGGTGCAGGCCTGGGCAACGACAGACACTGTGCCAAGGAGGCCAAGCAACCTCAAGAAGCGCATGTCCAATCGTAGCACGACGGCCAGCGGCGGGTATGGTGGGCATTGATTGATGTGGTCGCCGCAGGGACATCGGCGTAGAATCGCGGCGTCGGCTGGCGGCGTCTACACCGCTGAACGGCAAAGCGTTCGACAGACGATGGGATCCTCGGAGAAAGCTTCATATTCGCGCGTCGCTCTCGCGATCGTGATCATCAGCGTCGCCGTGCTGTTCGCGGTAACCATGCTCAGCGAATGGTCGACGATCATCGTCACTCGAAGCTCCGCCCACATCGCGAGCTACGACTTCGGTTCGGAGTCGATGATGAGTCACGGTGGCTGGAGGTACTCGAATCCAGAGGTGTACGCTTGGACGGCCTTCGCTGAAGCCGTCGTTGCGGTGGCGACCATACCGGCGCTCTGGATGATCATCGTGCGACGGTCCCGACGCGCTGTCTTCGCCCTGGTTTTCATTTGCGTGGCTTACGTCGGAGCTGCTCTCGTCCTCGGACAGGCTGAAATGGGAGAAGAGACGCGTGCCTTGCGATTTCCGCGCCCACCTCCTCTGTCACAATTGAAGTCCGTTAAGGAATCCGTCGCACGTGAAGGTACTGGGCGCCGCTGTCCGAATCAGTTGCACGTGCCCGATTGGCACGAGCTGTACGCGTAGCCCATAAGGTTGCCGGGACAGCATGTTTGACCTTGCTCACAGTCGGCGGCGGTGTGGCACATCGCGAGTCCGGCGAGACAGCTTCCGGTGGTGCAGGTGGTCTGGATGAGCGCGCCCGAGGGCAGGCAGCACTGGTGGCCGGCTCCGCCGCAGTCCTCGGGACCGTCGCAGGTCACCAGGAAGTCGCTACACGATGTCGAGGGGGTGCAGGACAGGTAGGCGAGCATTTGGCTGACACAGCAAATCTTGCCGGAGGTGCAGGTGAAGCCTCCGCAATCCACGCCCGCGTAGCCGCCGCTGCCGCCTGTTCCACCCGTCCCGGTCGCGCCGCCGCTGCCACCCGTTCCACCCGTCCCGGTCGCGCCGCCGCTGCCACCTGTTCCACCCGTCCCGGTCGCGCCGCCGCTGCCGCCCGTACCGCCGGTGCCGCCCCCTAAGCCACCGGTGCTCCCGGCCTCGGCGCCGCTGTCCGCGGGTGGTGGGTAACTCTCGAGACAAGTCGGGACCCCCGTTGCGTTGCTGCAAATCAGAGGTACACAGCACGACCTGGCGGCGCAGGCCTCACCCCGCAACGCACACGTCGTGGTCGTGCCGCCGGTCCCGCTACCGCCGGATCCGCCACCGCCCAAAGGGGCATCGCTGCCCGCTTCCCCCGCGATAGGGGCGTCGATGACCGAGCCGCCCGAGCCGCCACTTGCGCCACCGTGACCGGTGCTTCCTCCGCTGGCTGCGCCGCCCGCGCCGCCCGTGCCAGTGACGCCGCCCACACCGGCGCCTCCGCCAGAGCCGCCAAGCGTGCCCTTTACGTCCCTGGCTGCATCGCCGGTTTGAGCGCCGGTGCTCCCGTCGGAAAGGTAGCCCGACCTAGTACTGCCCGAGCAGCTCGCCAGCGCCGAGGCTGCGATGATGCTCACCAACCATTGGACTGATAGTCTCGCTGTCATGGTCTCTCGCTTGGCCTCCATTGCCAACATCCCCAGGGGCATGAGGACACAATGTCCTGCAAGTACGTGGCAATGGCAAGAGTGGTCGACAAAGCTGTCACCCGTTGGGTGACGGCCGTCGCCATGGCCGTGGCCGTGGCCGAGAAACTCTTCCGCTGTACTGCCGAAACTCATATTGGAAAGCGCTGTCATCTTGGATGTCTTGCAAGCCCATACCTCCCAAATGTCCGGCCACGGCCACAGCCACGGTAAGCCGTTTACGGCCACGACCACCCTTCGTCGCCCTGCAAGGCGAGAGACTTGGCCTTGGAAAGCGACCTTCAGGTCGGTGCCTCGCGACATCGCTGCGCCGGTCGGGATTAGGGTGAGGGCCTCAGAGCGGGCTCAGGGTTGCCAGCCGCCGAGGACCACGGTGGGGTCGCGCATGGAAGCGGCTTCGGTGGCGGATATCTGCGTCCCGTACTGGCGGCCGCTGGTGCCAAGAGCATTGCCGGAGGCATCCGTGCTCTGGTACTCCCAGAAGCGCAGCGACGAGGTCGGCGTTCCACCGGTGACGGTCCAGCCGGCGGCGGCGACGTTGTTCATCTGGCAGTTGATGTACGCCACGTGGCTGCCCGGATACGCGCTGACGTCGATGCGCGCGAGCATGTTGTTCTTCGACGCCGAGTCGGTCGTCAGCTTGGAATCGACGAAGACATAGCCGTAGGCGCCCGCGGCGTTGCGGGACTGCACGAGCACACCCGACCTGCCGACGGTTCGGATCTCGCACTTGTTGAAGTAGGCAACGCCCGTGCCCCAGATATAGTCGACGTTGCCCGCGATGAGACAGTTGTCGGCGTAGAGCCGGCCGCTCCACAACAGCGTGTCCTGCAGGCTGAGGATGTTGGCGTCGCGGACCACGCACTTGTCGCAATTCTGCAGACGCAACGCCTCGGCTTGCGAGCCGTCCTGCGGGGTCAGGTTTTGAATGGTCAGGTTCTCGATGGTGAGGCCGTTGGTGCTGTCGAAGCCGAGCAGCGACCGGTTGCTCGTGCCCGGATTGTTGCCCGTCTGCTGGGTGTTGTTGTTGGTCCCGAGAAGGATGGTCTGCTGGCGATCCTGTCCGTGCAAGGTGAGGTTGCTCTTCTTCGAGACGTGCATGATCTCGTGGTAGGTGCCGCTCTTGATGGTGATGGTCGAGGCGGCCGTGTTGTTCGCCGGCAACGCGTCCGTGGCGCCCTGGACGGTGCAGAACTGACCCGAGCCATCGAGGGCAACGGTCAGCGCCGAGAGATCGCCGGGCGCTGCCGCCGCGGTGGTGAAGCGCCAGGCGGTCGAGCCCGTGATGGCCAGCGTGCCGCCGCCGGGGGGCTTGATGGCGCCCGAGTCGACGGTCACGTAGTAGGTCTGTCCGTATGCCAGGGCCTTGGTCTTGAGGTAGATCACGGCGTCGTTGCCGTCCACATAGACGGGCCGAAGCATGATGAAAGACGTGCCACCGATGGTGTCGGTGACGGTGCTGGCCGCCATGTCGACCGAGGCGACGGCGGCGCCCGACGAGCCATAGACTTGGATCTTGCCGGTGGCGCCGAGGGTGGGCGCGCCCGAGAAGGTGATGCGCAGGGGTGGGTCTGGGCAGATCCCTTGACCGCCGGGCGGCGGGAACAGCGCCGTCACGCCCGCGGGAAGGTTGGCTTGCGTGCCGCCCGCGCCAGCGCCGCCCGTGTCCATGCCGCCGGTGCCGGTCGCCCCGCCGGTGGCAGACCCGGCGTCGTTGCCGCCAGCGCCCCCTTTGCCCGTTCCGGATCCACCGGCTCCGCCGCTGCCCATGCCTCCCGCGGTTCCACCCGTGCCCTGCCCGCCCGCGCTCGCGTCGCTCTTGCCCGATCCGCTGCCGCCGGTGGCGGCTCCGCCTGCCCCCTGCCCGCCCGCGCCGGCCTCGCTCTTGCTAGTCCCGCTGCCACCCGTGGCCGCGCCGCCCGAGCCTTGTCCGCCGCCTCCCCCTTCACCCGTGGAAGCTGCATCGGCGCTCTGTCCGCCGCTGCCCCCGGCGCCTGGATTTCCGCCCGTGTTTCCGCCCGATGCGTGGACGGTGGTCGCTCTCCCGCCGCTCCCGCCGGTGCCGACAGCCGCGCTGTCGTGGCCATTCGCGTTCGGTGATCCGCTGCTGTTGCAAGACAGCGGGCAAAATCCCAGGGCAGCCACGAACACGACGGCCGTGAATCTGGGGAATCGTTGCATGGAGCTTCCTCTCATGACTGGGTTTCGGCGGAGCATGACAACACGAAATGCGCTTGCGGCAGTGGTTCGAGCCCCGAAAAGTGGGTCAGGTCCGATCGCCTCTAACGCATAACATATCAGCGGCGCATCCACACTAGGAGGTGGAAAGGTGAGCCACGCCGCCGATCGGCGCCACTGTTCGAGCGAGGCCTCGACATGACGTTCACAACGCCGGGCGTAGCAAGCGCTCGATGGGTTTGCTCGCTGCTGCTCGTCGGGACGATCGCGGCTTCTCAAGGGGCATGTTCGAGCCCCGGCACGGGAACGGCTCGAGGCACCGGCGGCAGCGCCAGCTCGGGTGGAGCCGGGCCGTCGATGTCGGGTGGAGACCGCACCACCGGTGGCGTGACCGGCTCTGGCGGCGTGGTGGCGAGCGGCGGCAGCTTTGCGTCGGGCGGAACGCCGGGCGCCGGCGGAACGGTGGCGACCGGCGGGATCATGCCGACCGGCGGGATTGGGGGCTCGGGTGGGACGGTGGCGACCGGCGGGACCGTGGGCTCGGGTGGGACGGTGGCGACCGGCGGAACCTCGGCGACGGGCGGAGTTGCCCGCACGGGGGGCGCCAAGGCGATGGGCGGGACCGTGGGCGGTGGGGGCGCGAGCGCGACCGGCGGCGCCACGAGCACGGGTGGCACGTCCACCGATCGTTGCGATGTGGGCGTCTACGACTCCGCCAACCCGCCCCAGGTGCTGACCTTGAGCGGGAACCTTGGCGCCCACGATCCGAGCGCCATCGAGAGCAACGGCACCTACTACGAATTCCAGACCGGGCTCGGCGCCAAAACGTCAACCAACCTGACCACCTGGAACGCGGCATCCGCACCCTTCGCCACACCCGCCTGGATGAGCGCGGCGGTTACCGGCGTCACCGACCTGTGGGCTCCAGATATTTCCTACTTCGGCGGCACCTACCACCTCTACTATGCCGGCTCCACCTTCGGAACGAACAAGTCGTGCATCGGACACTCCGTGCGCCCGTCGTTGAGCTCGGGCACGTGGACGGATCAGGGCTCGGCCACCATCTGCTCGAACATCACCACCTCGGGCGACAATTGGAACGCCATCGATCCCAACGCGATCGTGGACACGGACGGAAATCCTTGGCTCGTCTTCGGCAGCTTCTGGGGCGGGATCAAGATCGTCCCGCTCGACCAGACCGGCGCGCGCGTGGGCACGACGATCACCGGCATCGCCGCCCGCCCGAGCAACGGAGGAGCCCTCGAAGGCCCCTTCCTGATCCGTCGCTGCGGGTACTACTATCTCTTCACTTCGTGGGACACCTGCTGCAAGGGCGCGGACAGCACCTACAACATTCGCGTCGTGCGCGGAACGAGCGTCACGGGGCCCTTCGCCGACAAGGCCGGAACGGCGGCCATGCAGGGTGGCGGCACGCTTATCGCGCAAACAGGCGGCGACTGGGCGGGGCCGGGAGGCCAGTCGGTGATGTTCACGGGCAAGAAGGCCTATCTCGTGTACCACGCCTATGCCATGAGCAACGGAAACCCCACCCTGCGCATCGCGGACCTGGTCTGGGATTCGAGCGGCTGGCCCGTCCCGGTTGGTCCGTAGTTGGGGAGCCACAGCATAGCGATCCGCGCCTCTCCCCCGTCGGGGAGAGGCCGCCGACGTCCGCGGCGGCGGGTGAGGGGAGCCGAGATGGGCGTGGCTTCACCTCCCCTCACCGGCCGCGCTTCGCGCGTCGGCCTCTCCCCGCGTGCCCGCCGGGCGAGGCGATTGGGCCGCTGCGCGGCCCCTCGGAACCGCCTACGGGCTGACACAGCTGCCGTTCGCAGCACAGACTGTCAGCCCGTCCGAACGACCAGCACAGTCGTGGCTGCCCGCACAGCCGACACACCATGCGAGGGGGATCGCAACGGGGCGCGGTCGGATACGTGCAATCGAGATTCGACAAACAGGCCGGCAAAGTCGGTTCGCACCATCCAGGGGGATCCAGGCAAAGCCGCGCCGGTTGGAAGCCGACGCACACCTGCTGACTCCGTAGTTGGGGAGCCACAGCATAGCGATCCGCGCCTCTCCCCCGTCGGGGAGAGGCCGCCGACGTCCGCGGCGGCGGGTGAGGGGAGCCGAGATGGGCGTGGCTTCACCTCCCCTCACCGGCCGCGCTTCGCGCGTCGGCCTCTCCCCGCGTGCCCGCCGGGCGAGGCGATTGGGCCGCTGCGCGGCCCCTCGGAACCGCCTACGGGCTGACACAGCTGCCGTTCGCAGCACAGACTGTCAGCCCGTCCGAACGACCAGCACAGTCGTGGCTGCCCGCACAGCCGACACACCATAGCGAAAGAGGATCGCAGCGGGGCGCGGTCGGATTCGTGCAATCGAGATTCGACAAACAGGCCGGCAAAGTCGGTTCGCACCATCCAGGGGGATCCAGGCAAAGCCGCGCCGGTTGGAAGCCGGCGCAAACCTGCTGACTCCGTAGTTGGGGAGCCACAGCATAGCGATCCGCGCCTCTCCCCCGTCGGGGAGAGGCCGCCGACGTCCGCGGCGGCGGGTGAGGGGAGCCGAGATGGGCGTGGCTTCACCTCCCCTCACCGGCCGCGCTTCGCGCGTCGGCCTCTCCCCGCGTGCCCGCCGGGCGAGGCGATTGGGCCGCTGCGCGGCCCCTCGGAACCGCCTACGGGCTAACACAGTCTGCCGTTCGCAGCACAGACTGTCAGGCCGTCCGGACGACCGGCACAGTCGCGGCTGCCCGCACAGCCGACACACCATAGCGAAAGAGGATCGCAGCGGGGCGCGGTCGGGTACGTGCAATCGAGATTCGACAAACAGGCCGGCAAAGTCGGTTCGCACCATCCAGGGGGATCCAGGCAAAGCCGCGCCGGTTGGAAGCCGACGCACACCTGCTGACTCCGTAGTTGGGGAGCCACAGCATAGCGATCCGCGCCTCTCCCCCGTCGGGGAGAGGCCGCCGACGTCCGCGGCGGCGGGTGAGGGGAGCCGAGATGGGCGTGGCTTCACCTCCCCTCACCGGCCGCGCTTCGCGCGTCGGCCTCTCCCCGCGTGCCCGCCGGGCGAGGCGATTGGGCCGCTGCGCGGCCCCTCGGAACCGCCTACGGGCTGACACAGCTGCCGTTCGCAGCACAGACTGTCAGGCCGTCCGGACGACCGGCACAGTCGCGGCTGCCCGCACAGCCGACACACCATAGCGAAAGAGGATCGCAGCGGGGCGCGGTCGGGTACGTGCAATCGAGATTCGACAAACAGGCCGGCAAAGTCGGTTCGCACCATCCAGGGGGATCCAGGCAAAGCCGCGCCGGTTGGAAGCCGGCGCAAACCTGCTGACTCCCAGGCTGTGCGCTGCAAAGCTTCTCGCACTGGTTCTCGAAACCGTTGCACGAATAGTCCCCGAAGTTCGCGCACACTTGCGCCGAGGTGCAGATGCAGACCGGGGGAGTGTCCGGGCCGCCCTTGGGATCGGGGAGAGGCTGGCAACTGTCATGCCACGGGGGGCAGTCGGCAACGGTCGTACAGGTCTGAAGACAGGCATTGCTGGCGGTGCGACAGACTTCATTGCTGGCGCAAGAGCCGCAGCTCCTCGGGAACGGAGGCGGGACGAGGGGAAAGGCGTCGGCAGCCGCATCGTTCGCATCCGGGCCGGCAGCATCCGGGCCGGCAGCATCCGGGCCGACCTCGGACGTGCCGCCCGCATCCTGGAAGCATTTCGGATTGTTCTCGCAGTATCGCTTGAAAGCCTTGTCGAAATCGCAAGACGAAAGGCCCAGCACGACGACCCACGCGAGAAACTGACACCGTGCCGTCACGGCCGCCAACTATCCCCCCTGCCCGGCAAAACAGCAAGACTGACCCGATGGGCCATCTGCCCCGGGCACTGCGGCGCGCACCTAACCCTTGGCGTTATCAGGGGTGTTTCGGAGCACTCCCCGCGCTTCGTGCCGCGTGCGGAACACGGCGTTGCCAGTCAGCGTGGACAAATGTGCCGCGGCTGTCACAGCGCCGGCTCCGGGAATGAAAGCAGTGCCCGTGGTATTCTAGTGAAGTTCCAATTGTTGCTCAGCTGCCGACTGCTCAGGTCCGAATGCCCATCGCCCTCCCCCGACAAGCCCGCCTGCTTCTCCGCATCAGTTTCCTCATCACTTTTGCCGAGTCGATGCTGGTTCCCATTTATGCCGCCTTCACCGAAAAGGTGGGTGGCAGCCTTTTGGATGCCGGCATCGCCTTCGCGGTGTTCTCGATTGCCACCGGCGCCGTCATCGGAGTGATCGGCACGAGAGCGCTGTTCCAGCGCCGCATCAAGGGATTCTTGGCCGTGGGTCTGTGGACCTCCGTTTGCTGCGATGTCGGTTACGTCTTCGTACAAAACAAGTGGCAGCTGTTCGCCGTGCAGCTCGCGGCCGGGCTGGCCACCGGCCTCATCGAGCCGGCCTGGGACTCGGTCTTTACCGACGGCATCAATGAGCCCTCGGCCCGGCACTGGTCCATCTGGGCCGGCGGGACCCATGTGTTCGCCGGGCTGGCGGCGCTCGCAGGCGGGCTGGTCGTCGCGCATCTGTCCTTTACCGTGCTGTTTCTGATCATGGCCTGCGTCGACGCGGCGGCGGCCGGGATTGCATCGATGCCGTACCCGAGCAGGACGGAGCCCCCTGGCGTCCCGCTCGTGCCGCGGGTCGATGGAAGACGTTCTGCGAAGGTTGCGTCCGTATCCGTCGCCTCAATCGGCACTGGCTGAAGACTTTCCGCACCGGCGATTACGTGCTGTGGACGCCCCGAGGGCTCTTCCATCGCTGGCCGGCTCAGCCGCCACCGCCCGGCCCACCCCCGCCTCCAGCCGTGCACGGCGACGCGGGGAATAGCCTGGGCTGAGTCACCAGGGGATGGGGATGGCTCGCGACTCTTTCTTCACATCTTCGGGCCGAGCGGCGCCAATCGTTCTTTCAGACCTTGCCACTGCTCGGGAGTCACGATCAGCAGCAAACGATCGTCCGGCTGCAGGGTCAGCCCGGGCAGAGGCAGCAGCGTGCCACCTGCCCGGAATACGGCGATGACGATGGCGCCACCACCTTGCGCCTGCCAGTCGGCGAGCGTACGTCCCAGCCACGGGCTCTTCGCGGGCAGCACGCCGATGGTCAGCCGACTGCCGCCGGGCAGATCGACCGGCACGCCCGAAGACAGAAGATCGGTGAGGCGCAGATGGTGCACACCGGCCGGCAAGGTGACCAGGTGTTGCCGCAGCAAATGCAGTGCGGTTTCGACCTGCTCTTGATGGTGGGCGGGCGAGTCCGCCGGACGTGGCACTTGCGCCTCGTACAGGCTGGTGTAGCGCAGCTTGGTGGATAGGCCTCGCTGGACGAAGTACGAAACCGTCACCGCAAGGCCCGCGGCCACCAGTTGGTCGTATCCGCCGGTCATCTCGGTGACCATGAGCATGGTGGCCATGGGAACCCTTGCAGCGCCCGCGAACAGGGCCGCCATGCCGACGACGACGAAGGGCCCGGGGGGTTGGCCGAGAATGCGCGCGAGCGCTCCGCCGAGCATCGCCCCGATGAACAACGAAGGTGCAAAGACGCCGCCCGACCCGCCCGAGGAGACCGTGAGCGCGAGGGCGAGGAGCTTGGCGAACACGAGCACAACCATGAGCCAGAGCGCCAGCTTCCCGTTCATGGCGAGCTGGATCCAGCCATAGCCGCCGCCCAGTACCTGGGGCAGCCCGAGAGCCAGCAGTCCCACGCCAAGTCCGCCCAGGGCTGGCTTCACGTGGTCAGGCAAGGGAAGCGCGCGGAAGCCGTCGCGTACGCGGTAAAAGACCATGGGCACGAGTGTCGCCAGGACGCCCGCGGCCAGGCCCAGGACGAGGTAGCCGAGGTAGTCCGAAATCGCCGGGGGCGCGAGGCTTGCGGGCACCACGAACAGGGGTTTCCAACCCACGATGTGACCATTCAGGGCGTACGCGACCACGGCGGCGAGCATGGTGTAGACCAGGGCCGGCGCATCGAACTCCATGTCCCGGTAGAGCACCTCCACCGCGAAGATGGCGGTGCCGATGGGCGAGCGAAAAATGGCCGAAAGCCCGGCGGCCATGCCCATCAGCACGAGCAGGCGCCGCTCCTCGTCGGTGCGTTTGGTCAGCGTGGCGTAGATGGAGCCAATCCCCGCACTGATGAGCGCGGTCGGTCCCTCGCGCCCGGCGCAGCCGCCGGTACCGATGGTGATGGCGGACGCAACGATCTTCAGCGGGACGATGCGGGCGCGGATGAACCCGCCGGTGCGGTGGAAGGCCTTTACCGCGGTGTCCGTTCCATGACCCTCGGCCTCGGGCGCGAGACTGTAGACCAGCAGCCCCGAAAGGAGACCGCCGAGGGTCGTTACGATCGGAACCAGCCAGAGTCCATGCGGTCCGATCACTTGTTGCAGCGCTCCTTTGTCCATCAGGAGCCCGGGCGCGGTGTACCCGGCGATGCGCGTGAGCGTGAGCGATCCCACGAGGTCGAGCAGAAAGGTGAAGACCTGCGCGCCCAAGGCGCCCACGATCCCGAGAAGCACGCTGTCCAGAACGCGCCGTGCCTGGTTGTGCATGATGGTCGTCCTCCGTGCCCATGTAGTCGAACGGTACGGTCGAGCACCTCGCTCGGACCCCGAAAGCATTCGCGCGCGGCACGGGAGGGTCAAGGCCTATCCGCCAGACCCCGGCCCCCTACTGCCCGCGCGAGCGCAAGTACCGAGGATCGTCGTGCCCGCTATCGCGTTCCACGCAAAAGGCGCTGCTCGAGCGCGCGCATCACCCTCGCTTGCCTTGGACGATGGTGGTCGTGGCCGAACAGGTGGCACAGGCCGTGGATGGCCAGGCGGGCCAGCTCGCCCGCGAGCCGGCCTTTGCCGCTGCGCCGGAGCGCGGTCTCGACGGAGATGACGAGGTCACCCAGGAACACGCCGTCGGAAGCGGGGTCGGATTCGCCGTGCAGCTCCTGCTGATGAAAGCTGAGCACGTCGGTGGCGCGGTCGAGCTTGCGGTAGTTGCGATTGAGCGCGCGGATCTCCTCGTCGCCCGTGAGCAGCAGCGCGACCTCGCAGCGCGACCGTTCGAGCAGACGCAAGGCCGCGCCCAGGCGGGCGCCGAGAGCCCGCCCTTGCCCACGTGCGAGCAACCTGCGCGCCTCGGGGCGGACCAGCACCGAGATGTTGCTCATAGCACCCGCTTGTAGATCTCCGCCTCGACGAAGAGGCGGAACAGATCGCCGTCGCACTTGCCGGCCTTGACCTCGCCTTCCAAGATGCCGAGGGCGCGCCCCACGGGCACCGCGGACTTGTAGGGGCGATCCGAGGCCGTCAGGGCGTCGAAGATGTCGGCGATGGTCAGCATGCGCGCCTCCACCGGGATCTCGGTCCCGCGCAAGCGCAGGGGATAGCCGCTGCCGTCGAGCAGCTCGTGGTGCGCCCCCGCGATGTGCGGCACGTTGTGCAGGGTCCGGCCCCACGGAATCGTGCGCAGAAAGGCGAGGGTGTGGTCGACGTGGCGCTGGATCTGTTGCCGCTCGTCGGCGGTGAGGCTGCCGCGCGGGACCTGCAGGGACGCGAGCTCGTCCGCGCTCAGATAGGGCTGCGCCACCCCCGTCTCGTCGACGTAGGTCAGGTTGGCGATTTCCAGCAGACGGGCCAGGGCTGGTCGTTCCATCAAGGTGGGTTCGTTGGCGGCCAGCACCAGTTGCCAGCCCTCGTCGACCCTCGCCCGGCGCGCGCCGAGGTCGGCGTCGATGGCGGCCGCGGCCTCTTGCACGGCCCCCGCGCCCGATTGAAAAAGCGCGAGCTTCGCGCGCAGGGCCTCGGCCTCGATGGACTTGCGCACGAAACGCAACCGCATGGACACGGCGCCGAGCTGCCAGTCGTAGAGCTTCTTGGCCTTGACCAGGACGTGCTCGCGCACCCCGACCTTGCCGAAGTCGTGCAACATACCCGCGTATTCGAGCTGGCGAAGGTCGTCGCGCGAGAAGTGCAACCCCGACAAGGGGCCGGCCGTGACCGCGTCGACCTTCTCGGCCAACGCCACGGAAAGCGTGGCCACGCGCCGCGAATGCCCCGACGTCGTCGGATCGCGAGACTCGATGGCGGTCACCGAGGCATCGACGAAGCTTTCGAACAAGCGCCGGATCTCGTCGTAGAGGATCGCGTTCTCCAGCGACACCCCGGCCTGCGAGGCCAGCGCCAAGGCCATCTCCTCGGCAAAGCTGTCGAAGGGCACGACCTCGGCGACGAAATCGGCGGGCGCGAGCAGCTTCTTCGCCGGATCGCGCTTCTTGTTGATGAGCTGGATGACCCCGATGACGTCGCCCATGGCCGAGGTCATGGGCACGGTCAGCATGGAGCGCGCCTGGTAGCCGGTCTTCTGGTCGAAGGTGCGGTTGTGGGTCAGCCCCTCGAGGTCGGCGGGCGCGAGCGCGCCGAGGTTGGCAATGTTGATGGGCTTGCCGCCGAGCACGGTCTTGCCCGCGATGGACGAGCCGTCCACCTCGAGCCCTGAGCTCCTGAAAATCCACGACCATGGAGTCGTTTTGCGACAGCATGAAGTGCAGGATGGTATTTCTGCCCGCGCCAAGCGCGGCCGAGCGCCGATGCAAGAGCTCGCGTGGCAGGGGCACGCGCAGGTTCGACCGGCCAGGCGCAGCGGCCTCGGCGGCCTCGGCGCCCTCGCCGGTTGCATCCGCCTCCGCGGCTTCGAGGACGTAGACGCTGCCGGCGTCCGCACCGGTGATCTGGCGACTCTTGAACAGGATGAGGTCGAGCAGCTTGCGGATGTCGCGCTCCGAGGACAGGGCGCGCGCGATGGCGAGCAGCTCGTCGCGCTCGTAGCGGGCGCGCTCGGCGGTTTGTTCGAGATCGGCCGGCTTCTCGTCCAAAGCCATGGTCAATCCCCTCCCCCTCGACTACTTCGCGGGGCGCGCCCAGCCGCCCTGGTCGGCGTCGTCCTCGGCCCGCTTGCGTTCGTAGGCGCGGATGATCTTGGCCACCAGAGGGTGGCGAACCACGTCGACCTCGGTGAAGTAGCAGATGGAGATGCCCTCGACGTCCTTGAGCAGGGCTTCGGCCTCGGTGAGGCCCGAGCGACGGCGGTCGGGCAGGTCGATCTGCGTGACGTCGCCGGTGACCACCGCCTTGGACTCGAACCCGAGGCGGGTGAGAAACATCTTCATCTGCTCGCTGGTGGTGTTCTGGGCCTCGTCGAGAATCACGAAGGAATCGTTGAGGGTGCGCCCGCGCATGAAGGCCAGCGGCGCGATCTCCAGGATCCCGCGCTCCATCAGCTGCTGCGCGCGATCGAAGTCGACCATGTCGTGCAAGGCATCGTAGAGCGGACGCAGGTAGGGCGAGACCTTGTCCTCCATGGTGCCGGGCAGAAATCCCAGGCGCTCGCCGGCTTCGATGGCCGGCCGGGTGAGCACGATGCGCTTCACGCGCTTCTCCAGCAGCTCGCGCAAGGCGAGCGCCATGGCGAGGTAGGTCTTGCCCGTGCCCGCGGGGCCGATGGCGAAGACGATGTCGCGCTCGCGGATGGCGTCCACGTAGCGTTTCTGCGCCAGGCCCTTGGGGGCGATGGGACGGGCGTGGCTGCCGACCAGGATGGTGTCCGAAAAAACCTCTTGCAAGTTGGCGCTGGCGTCGCCGCGCAGGACCTCGGCGGCGCGCCCCACGTCCTCGGGTCCGATGGGCCGGCCGCTGCGAGCCATGCGGTACAGCTGCTCGACCAGGCGCCTGGCCTGCCCGATGGCATCCGCGCTGCCCATCAAGGTCAGCTCGTTGCCGCGCGAGTGCAGCCTGGCGTTGGTCTCGATCTCGATGCGCTTGAGATTGGCGTTGCGCTCGCCGAAGAGCATGAGCGCGACGCGGTTGTCGTCGAGAACGACGCGATCCGACTCGACGTCGGTGCCGGAATGCGAATGATCGGTGGATCGAGGGCTCAAGATTGCACGGTCCTCTGTAGCACGAACGCCCGGCAAGAACCAGGCAGCATGGGATGAAGAACAATGCGGGCTAGAGGTCCCGGGGCTAGACTGCAGGCCCGTGAACGACGAAACGCCAGCCCCGACTCTCAATCTCGTTCCCTTGCCAGGGAAACAAACCGGCGCCAACCTGCCCCGCCTGGTGGGTCTCATGCAGCGCCTGCTCGCCCCCGACGGGTGTCCCTGGGATCGCGAACAAACGCTGCCCTCGCTTCTGCCCTACCTCGTCGAGGAGACCTACGAGGTCGTGGACGCCCTGCAATCCGGCAACGTGGCCGACCACTGCGAGGAGCTCGGCGATCTGCTCTTGCAGGTGATCTTCCAGGCCGAGCTGCGCCATGCCGAGGGCGCCTTCGGCATCGACGAGGTCATCGAGGGAATCGTGCGCAAGCTCGTCCGCCGACACCCGCACGTGTTCGGCGACGTACAGGCGAACAACGCGGAGGAGGCGCTGGCCAGCTGGGCCAAGCTCAAGGCCACGGAAAAGGCGAAGAAGGGCAAGAAGGGCGCTCTCGACGGGATCCCGCGCAGCGCCCCCGCACTGGTACGCGCCATGCGCGCGGGCGAGAAAGCCGGCGCGGTCGGTTTCGACTGGCCCGACGTCGCGGGCGTGCGCGACAAAGTGCGGGAAGAGCTGGCCGAATTCGACGAGGCCTGCGCGGACAAGGACCGCAAGGCCATGTCCGACGAGCTCGGCGATCTGCTGTTTGCGATGACGAACCTGGCGCGCAAGCTCGATCTCGATGCCGAGCACGCCCTGCGCGAAGCCACCGATCGCTTCGGGCGTCGCTTTCGTCACATGGAGGAGTGCCTGGAAGCCGAGGGTCGCACCATGAAGTCGGCGACCCCCGAAGAGCAGAACAGGCTGTGGGAAGAGGCCAAGAAGGCCGGCGTGAGATAGCGGCTGCCGCGGAGCGACTCGGAAAACCGCGCCGGTCCTGGTAAGGAATTCCCGGGACACGACACCAATCTTGCAGAGCGGATGATGACCCCTTCGCACCGTGGCGCAACTCACACCGCCCCGACGGGACTGAACCGTGCGGACGGGCCTGGGACTCTGGTCCTTGCGGAGGTTCGCATGAGGCGTGCGCATCAACACCAGCCATCGATCATCGTATCCGAGCAGCTGACGGCGAAGATCCTGCCCATGACGCCCGAGCACGTCGTGCACTTCGACCCGCTGGAAGACGGGTTCTTCAAGGAAGGGGATGCTCTCTCGAGCTGGCAGCACGCGACGGACGAGGTCAGCGACCCCACCACGGGGGCGGGCAGCCCGCGCCGCTGGTTTGCCCGACGCCGAACCTCGTACTACGCCGCCGCCCTGGGAGCGGCCTGTGTCCTCGGTCTGGTTTCGTTCGGGCGCTTGCATCGGGCGACTCCGCCACGAGCGACTGAACCTGCCGCTCCGGTTGCGACCCCGGTCGCGCCTCCCGCCGAAGACCTGGTTGCCGCCAAAGCCACGGCCGAGCCTCCGGCAAAATCTCCCGCACCTGCCCCGGCCGCCGAACGTCGGACGCCTTCTTCCTCATCGCCGGCGACCGGGGCGGTGGCGGCCAAACCGCAAACCGACGGGTTCGAGGCTTGTCGAAACGCCTTCGATCGACACCGCGCCACGGACGTGCTCGAGACATGTCCCAAGGCCATCGACGAAACTCCGCAATCGGCCGAGTTGGCCGTGATACTGGCAAGAACCGAGCTCGAACGCGGCCGAGCCCGCCAGGCCCTCGACTGGGCCAAGAAGGCAGTTACCCTCGACGCCGAGCGCGCCGAGGCCTACGTCTACCTCGGCGGCGCCGAACAAGCCGCGGGTCGATCCGCCGCGGCCAGAGCAGCGTACAAGCGCTACCTCGAGCTTGCGCCGCGGGGCCGTTTCGCCGCCGACTTGCGGGCCGTGCTGACCTCGCTCTAGCGGGACTTCCTTGACCGCATCTCGGCTGGATGTGCCCCTCCCAAGCAAGCGTGTGACAGCAGTCACGGCAGGAAGGCAGCCAGCGACAGAGACAACGCGAAGGCCACAGGACGCGGCCTGGACAAGTGAGCCATCCTCGGGGTAGAGCGCCAGAGGATTCCTGTCTCGCTACCAAGGTCGACATGGACTTACACAACAAATCGATTCTAATCACCGGCGCCGATGGTTTCATCGGCTCGCACCTGGCGGAAATAGCCCTCCATCAAGCCAAGAGCGTGCGTGCTCTGGCCCTCTACAACTCTTTCAACAGCTGGGGTTGGCTGGACGACGTAGCTCGGCTCAAGGACATCGAGGTCGTCAGCGGGGACGTACGGGATCCGAATCTATGTCGAAACATCTGCAAGAATGTCGATGTCGTCTTGCACCTGGCGGCCCTCATCGCGATTCCCTACTCGTACGCTGCCCCGGCGAGCTACGTCGAAACCAACGTCGTCGGAACCCTCAACATTTGCCAAGCCTGCCTGGACAACGATGTCGAGCGGCTGGTTCAGATGTCCTCCAGCGAGGTCTATGGCACCGCCCGCTACGTTCCCATCGACGAGAAGCATCCCCTGCAGCCCCAGTCTCCTTACAGCGCGACCAAGATCGCGGCAGATGCGCTTGCCCGCAGCTTCTTCTTCGCGCACAAGCTGCCGGTGATCGTCGCCCGGCCGTTCAATACCTACGGTGCACGTCAGTCCGCCCGGGCTGTCATTCCCACCATCATCACGCAGATCGCGTCAGGCACCGACGAGGTGCGACTCGGAGATACCACGCCGACCCGCAACCTCAACCATGTCTCGGATACCTGCCAGGGCATCCTTGCCCTTGCCGCCTGCGACAAGGCTGTCGGCGAGGAAGTGAACATCGGCTCCGAGCACGAGATCAGCATCGAGGCGCTTCTGCAATTGATTGCCCGCCTGATGGAGAAGCAGGTGAAGATCAAGACGGAGGAGACACGCCAGCGGCCCGCGGACAGCGAAGTGCGCCGCCTCGCCTGCGACAACACGAAATTGCGTGACCTGACCGGCTTCGTGCCCCGTCTCGGTCTGACCGATGGCTTGCTGCTGACCATTCCGTGGTTTCTGGACCCCAACAACCTCAAGAAGTACAAGACAGGAATCTACAATGTCTAGGAAGGCCGTCATACTCGCCGGTGGGCTGGGCTCTCGATTGAAGCCGTTTACCGAGGTCATCCCGAAACCGCTGCTCCCGATCGGGGAGAAGGCCGTGTTGGAGATCCAAATCGAGCATCTCAAGAAATACCAGTTCGAAGAGATCTTCCTGGCCACGAATTACATGTCGGACTACATCGAGAACTTCTTCGGTGATGGATCCCGTTATGGAGTTCGGCTGACCATCAGCCACGAGGCCCAGCCGCTCGGCACGGCCGGTCCGATCAAGCTGCTACAACCCGAGCTGACGGACACCTTCCTGGTCATGAATGGCGACATCCTCAGCCTGATGGATTTCACGAGGTTCTTCGACTTTGCGCGTACCAAGGGGACCCTGCTCACGGTTGCGGTGAAGAAGATCGTTACGCCCTATGCGTTCGGGAACATCCACTTCGACGGCGACATGGTGACGCGAATCGAGGAAAAGCCGAACATGGTCACCTACGCGTTGGCCGGGATGTACGTCATGGAACCGGAAATATTCTCGCTCATACCCGAGGGTGAGTACTTCGGCATGGACAAGCTGATCCAGGCCATGCTCGACCGGCACATCCCCATCGCGAAATACGAGATGCAGGAGTACTGGCTCGACATCGGTCGAATCGACGACTACCAGCAGGCACGGGACGCCTACGAACGTCATTTCAAAGAGTGACTGCCGTGGTGCCAAGGGTCTTGATTTTGGGCGGGGCCGGTTTCGTCGGCAGCAACCTGGCCCGCTTTTTCGACGGACGAGGCTATGCGGTCACCATTGTCGACGGATTCTTCCCCCAGACCGGGGGACGCCGCGAAAATCTCGCGGGGCTCTCCGATCGCACGACCGTCTTCGCTTCCGCCATCGAGCGACTTTCGAATCTGCCCGCGCTGCTGAACGACACCAGTCTCGTGATCGACTGCATGGCCTGGACCATGCACCGACTGGCGCTGCGGGATCCGCTCTTCGACTGTGCCTGCAATGTCCAATCCCACCTTCACCTTTTGACCCGGATCCCCGAGGGGTTTCCTACCCCCGTCGTCTACCTGGGCTCGCGCGGCCAGTACGGGAAACCCAACACATCGATTATCGACGAACAGACCCCCATGGTTCCCGAAGACGTCCAGGGCGTCCACAAGACCGCGGCCGACCACCACTTCCGCGTGTTCGCCAAGCTCAAGCACCTGAACGTCATCAGCGTGCGATTTCCCAATTGCTACGGCCCGAACCAGCCTCGCACGGGCGAGGACATCGGGCTCATCGGCGGCTTCATTCGCGACGCACTGCAAGGCAAGGCCATCGTCGTCTACGGCAGCCACGGCAGGCGTTCGCTGCTCTTCGTGGAAGATTTGTGCGAGGTCGTGCAACGGTTGTCGCAGGCGGGGTTGAAGGGGTTCGCGGCCTTCAACGTCGCCGGCCACGAGATGGCGGTCCGCGAGCTTGCGGAGCGCGTGGTGAAGATCGCCGGTCGCGGCGGGGTTCGTTGCGAAGAGCCACCGCAGGAGATCAAGGCACTCGATCTGGGGCAGTCCGCCTTCAGCGACGAGGCGCTTGGGCGGGTCATCGGGCCGATCCCAAGGGCCGACTTTTCCAGGTCGCTCGGGCTCACGATCGAGTACTTTCGAGAGCAACATGATTTGGCGCTGTGATCTGCTGGCCCAGTACGAGGCCCATCGGCAGGAGATAGACACCGCGATTGCACGCGTCTTGCAGTCGGGACGATACGTGCTTGCCGAGGAGGGCAAGTCCTTCGAGAGCGAGTTCGCCGAGTACCTGGGGGTCCGACGCGCGATCGGGCTGGCCAGCGGTACCGATGCGCTGACCTTGGCCATGAAGGCCCTTGGAGTGGGCCCCGGCGACGAGGTCATCACCACCCCCTTCACTGCCATTCCGACTGTTTCGGCCATCGTCGATAGTGGTGCCAAACCCGTCTTTGTCGACGTGTGCCGCGACACCTTCCTGCTGGATCTGGATCAGGTGCGGGGCGCCATCACCGCGCGCACCAAGGCCATCCTTCCCGTCCATATTTTCGGTAACGTGGTGGACGTCCCGAGGTTGCGGCAATCGATCGGGCGCGAGATCCCCATCATCGAGGACGCGTGCCAAGCCCACGGGAAGCTCCCTCGACGGAGTCAAGGCCGGGGCGATGGGCGATTGTGCGGCGTTCAGCTTCTACCCCAGCAAGAACCTGGGCGGCTATGGTGACGGCGGTTTGGTGGCGAGCAACCGCTCCGACATCGCGGAACAGATCGTGCTTCTCCGCATGTACGGAATGACCGACTACCACCACATCGTCCGGCACGGGCGCAACAGCAGGCTCGACGAGCTCCAGGCCGCCGTGCTGCGAGCCAAGCTGCCTCACCTGGAGGCGATGAACCGGCGCCGGCGCGAAATAGCCGAGGCGTACGTGCGAGGGCTCTCGCCCGAGCTGTTCGTCCCGCAGAGAATCCCGTCCAATGTCGTCTCCAACCAACACGTCTTCGTGTGTCGCTTCCTTGGTGATCGCGCACGCTTCATCGCCCACTGCGATGGGCAGCAATTGCAGACCAATATCTACTACCTCCTGCCGCTCCATCTGCAGCAGGCCAATGCCTTCTTGGGGATGAGGCGTGGCGCACTTCCCGTCGTCGAGAAGCTCTGCGATCAAGTGATCGCCCTGCCCATGTACCCCGAGCTTCCGCCGTCGACCCTGGAGCGCATTCTCGGGATCATCAACCAATACACCGAGTAGGCTGGTCATGGAGCTTCTCCACCCTCAAGTCTTTCGATCCCACTTTGCAGGTGGAACGCGAGGGCATTTTCGAGAACTGTGGATTCGACCTGAGAGGGCCCCGTCCACGAACGTTGACCTACGCGGGAAACGCGGCTTTTCTGGCCGACTGCGCGGCCCGTGCCGAGGTGACGGCGATTCTGACCACCCGGGCCGCCTTCGAGACGCTCGGCGCGCAAGCGAGCTTGCAGCGTGCCGATCTCGGCTTGGCCTTCTCCCTCCGGCCGCGCGTCGATTTCTTCCTCTTCCACAATTTCTTGGCGGAAAGAACCGATTTCTATCGCCGTCCTCTGGACACTGGCATCGGTGAGGGGTGTCGCATCTCGCCGTCCGCTTCGTTGGCCGACGACAACGTGCACATTGGCGACCGGGTCGTGATCGGCGATGGTGTCTCCATCGGAAGAGACGTGCAGGTGGGAGACGACTCGATCATCTGGCCAGGGACAGTGCTGGGCAACGACGGATTCCAGTTCGAGCGCCTCGACGGCCGGCTGGTGAAGATAGCCCACGTGGGAGGCGTCAAGATTGGCCGCGAAGTCGAAATCAAGTCGAACGGATGCGTGGACAGGCATATCTTTCGCGGCGACACGACGATCGGCGACCAGACCAAGCTCGACAACCTGGTCTATGTCGGTCACTGCACCCGGATTGGCCGCGCCTGCTTGGTGGGCGCCCACGCCTCCATCACCGGCAGCGTCGTGATCGGTGACGAGGTCTGGATCGGTCCCAACGCCACGATCTCGAGCGCCCTGACCATCGGCCATCGGGCCGCGATCAGTTTGGGAGCCGTGGTGACGCAAGACGTGCCCGAGGATCAGCGGGTATCCGGCAACTTCGCCATTCCCCACCAGCGTTTCCTTACCTTCATCCGACAGATTCGCTAGCACTTGAACATGGATCCCGCACGCCAACCCTTCTCCCTTTCCGTCATCGTGCCGGTCTACAACGAGCGGGTGGCGCTGGAAGGCGGACTTCGCGCCATCAGCGAATTCCTCGTCCATCACGACTTCGACCACGAGATTCTCGTGGTGGAGAGCGGTAGCACGGATGGAACCTACGAGAGATGCGACGAGCTGTGCACCATGCTTCCGAACATCAGGATCATCCACGAAGGTGCGCGGAATGGCTTCGGAGCGGCCGTAAAGCTGGGATACCGCCACGCCACCAAGGACCTGCTTTGGCTCATTACCGTCGACCTCTTCTTTCCCCTCGAGGCGATCTTCGCCGCATTGCCGCTCCTCGCTGGCGTCGACTACGTCACGAGCTACCGCTCCCAGGACAACCGTGGGCTGCGACGCAAGCTCCAGTCTTTCGTCTACAACAAGTTGATAACCAGCGTCCTCGGTTTGAAGGTCCGGCATATCAATGCGGGATTCAAGATCTTGAAGCGGAGCATAGCCCAAGACATCGAGTTGACCTCGAAGGGTTGGTTCGTGGATGCGGAACTGCTCTACCGATTGCAGAAGTCTGGTTACAGTCACGCGGAGATTCCGGTTCCGCTCATCGACCGCACACGGGGAAAGTCCTCGGTGGGCCCACTGGCATTCGTCGCGGTGCTGAAGGAGCTGAGGACCTTCATTCGATCACAGCGATCGAGTAAGTAACCGGGTGAGTCCGCATGAGGAGATACCGATGAGCACCGTCTTCAAGGGATTTCGCAAAGCCATGGCGAGGCTGCCCTGGGCAGGGCATTGGCCCTTTCTCGCGGCCCTGTTGGGCTGGCACGTCGCCGTACTGGAGCGCAGTTTGCGTGGCAGTCACGGCATTCCCAACCGGATAATCCCCTACGACTTCATCGACTCCTATTCACGCTTCCTGGTGTTCATCAGCGATACGCTTCGCGCCGGGGCCATTCCCACCTGGTTCCCCTACGGGCAGGCCGGTGCGCCCTTTTTCATGCAGCCCCAGTCTCAACTGTGGTCGCCTCTGACATGGTTCGTGTCGTTGGTTTTCGGATACGACCTGCTCGTCGCGCAGCGACAACTTCTGTTCATCCTGCTTTTCGGTTCCGTGGGCGTGTATGCCCTCGCGTACAACCTCTGGTCACGCCGTTCCTCGGCTCTCGTTGCCGCCATCGCGTTCAACTTCACCAGTGCCCGTCTGTGCAATGCCGAGCATCCGGATATCATCAGCGCCTTCTCCATCATCCCGTGGGTGCTCCTCGGCATTCGGTTGCTCGCGCAGGGAAAGCGCTGGGCCCGGCCCTTGCTTGCCTGCGCGCTGGCGCTCTTGGTCGTCTGCGGCTACCCGGGAGTGGTGATTCTCAGCCCACTGTGGTTCGGTTGTTGGACAATCTGGCTGTTCGTCTGTGAATGCGCGGACAAGGCGAGTCGAAAGAGATTCGTCGGCGGGCTCCTGCTTTCCATCGGCCTCTCCCTGGGCATCTCCGCGGGGTTCTGGCTTCCCATTGCCACGAATATGGCCACATTCACGCGAGGAGAGCCGCTGACCACCGATGCCTCCCTGGTACAGAGCCTCTCTCCGACCGACTTCTGGCATCTCGTATTCGGTGCGTATGTGCCGCTGGCTCCCGTGGGTGCGACCGCGGACATTTCCATGCGTGGCCTGTACTTCGGCATCCTTGCATTCGCTCTTGCACTGGTCGCGGTGCTCTCTCGCCGCGACCGGCGTACGGCGGTCCTCGCCGTTGGATTCGTCCTCGCTCTTCTCATGAGTCTAGGCAGTCACTTCTTCGCGCGCGTTGCCGCACACGATTACCTGTCCTTCCTGAATTTCTCGCGCTTTCCGTCCGCTGACAGTCGTGCCATGGCGGTGCTTGCGGGAAGTCTCCTGGCTGGCGCCGGATTGGCGAGTGTATGGGACGATGCGAACGCCAGGCAACGGCTGTTTCGCGTGCTGGGCGGACTGGTGGTTCTTCTTTTCCTGGGCCTCTTTTGGTTGAAGGACGTGATCTATCCAGGCGCAAGCGCGGATGCGTTGGCCCAAGGCTTCACCCAAGTCGTCTTCATCGAGTTGCTGGTCCTGGCGATTGCGCTCGTTTGCCTTGCGCGCGGAGGTAGCTCGGCCGGAGTCGCAGTCTGTTTGATCGTGTTGGCCGCGCTCGACTCGGGCATGCACGCCGGCACCGACGCCCACCTCTTCGCCCGGCCGAAGGACGATCCGTCGGTCAGGCGAGGTCTCGATTTCAGGGATATTCATGTCCCCGGCTTCGATCCCGCCAGCGCCATGCGTCCTCGCGTCGACGCCCACTCGCTCGAAGACGTTTCTTCGAGCGATGCGTTCCTGAACAAGACTTTCTATCTCGCTTCCTACACGAACTTCCATCTCAAGCGATTCGATACCGTACTGGCCGAAGGCTTCCGGCATTTTCTCGTCGACGGAAAGCGCGTGGTGGGTTTCGTGGGGGACTCTCCCCCCACGAGCGGGGAAGCTTTCGAGAAGGAGGCGGTTGCGGTCGACTTCCAAATCCTGCGCTACTTGCCGGATCGAGTCGACTACGCGGTGAACCTGCCCCAGAGGATGACCCTCGTGTTCAATGAGATGTACTCTCCTGGTTGGCGGGCTCGCATCGATGCCTCCGGTACGATCCCCATGAGCGAGGTGGCTGGTGGGTTGCGTGCGCTGACGGTCGAGGCCGGCAAACACGCCGTTTCAACCCGGTACTCGCCCCCGGTATTCTGGATTGGCTTGGTTCTGACCATGCTGTCGTGGCTTGCCGCCCTCGTATGGCTGGTCAGGGAGATTCGTTCCGCCCGGAGGCGTCCCCCCGTGCCCAAGACCGCCGACGCATGAACGCATCGACCGGGTCGCGTCCCCTGTCCCTTTACGCTACAGCCAGTGCAGGGCACGCCCGAGCAGGACAAAGGGCACGCCCCACAAACCGGCGAACACATCGTCCATCACCACGCCCCAGCCTTCGCGCCAGCCTTCCGCCTGGCGCGCCGGCCACGGCTTCCACTGATCGAAGATGCGGAACAGAACCACGCTGGCCAGGATGCCTTTCCAGGTGTTGGGCGCCGCCACCAGGGTGATGAGCACACCAGCGACCTCGTCGATGCACACGATCTGCGGATCCTTGAGCCCGGTCTTGCGCACCACTTGCGTCGCGGCCCACACCCCGACAAGGGTCGCCATCGCAGCGCCCGCGGCAACGGCGAGCGGGCCACCTCGCGCCAGCAGAAGGTAGAACGGAACGGCGCCGAGGGTGCCGGCGGTGCCCGGCATCAAGGGAAAGCGTCCGCAACCGAACCAGATGGCCAGGGTGTAGGCGAACCCGTATTTCAGCCTGCTTTTCACGTTTCCTCGCCGAGCATGCGTCGCACCTCCACGGAATAGCCCTGGCCGTCGTGGACCACGAGCGGCGGCTCGGACCGCCCTTTGTCCGTCGAGCGCGTGGCCTCGACCAGGATGCGATTCGGCACGTCGCCGGCGCGGGAAACCACCGCGCGCGAGTGCGTGATGGAGAGGCCACGCTCCGCCAAGCCGGCGCCCAGCTCGTCCCGGCGATCGAAGGGAAAGATGGTGGCCAACCGCCCGCTTGGCCGCAGCGCCGCCAGGGCGGCATCCAGCCACTCGCAGAGCGCCAGCGTCACTTCGTGGTTGGCCAGCGCCTTTTCCGAGAGCGGCGGTAGCACCCCCACCCCCACGGGCCTGAAGGGGGGATTGGTGGCCACCAAATCGAACGACCGCGCGGCCACCGCGCCCTCGGTGCGCACATCGCCGGCGACGACCTGGAAGCGGTCCCCGAACCCATTCGCCTCGCACCCCTGCCCGGCCAGAGCGGCCAGACGAGGCTGAATCTCCACGCCGACGCCGCGAGCGTTTGCATCCCGGGCCAGCAGCAAGAACGAGAGCGCGCCGCTGGCGCAGCCGAGGTCCAGAAATTCGCCAAAGGGCGGGACGATGAAACCCGCCAACAGCACGGGGTCGAGACTGCTGCGGAAACCGTGCCGCGGTTGCAGCAACTTCACCCGCCCGCGCAAAAGCGTGTCGCGCGTGATGTCGGCTTCGTCTGGCACGCGGTCTCCGGACGACTACGCGGCCGGCGGTTCGTCGGCCCGGATCTTCTGCATGACCAAACCCGTGGCCAACTTGGGCTGGAAGTAGGTCGACTTCTGCGGCAGGACGAAACCAGCCTCGCAGGCGTCGAGCACCTGCTCGATCTTGGTCGCGTTCATCACGAAGGCGGCTTGCACCGTGCCGCTCGCCACGCGCGCCAAGGTTTCGCGCAGATCGTGGCTGTAGGTCAGGTTCTGCTGCTTGGCCATGGCCTCGGCGCCAATGCCCAGAATCGGGTCGAGGATGAGCCCGTGCAGGACGCTGACGTCGAGGCGGCCGAGCGTGGGCGGCCCCAAGCGCGCGAGATCGGCGTCCTTGCGCAGGCGCAGCCAGGTCGTGCGCTCTTGTTTCGGCCGCCGCACGGCGAAGGTCACGGCGGCCTCTCCTTCCCGGCGTAGGCGCTCGGCGATGGTACCGGCGTCGTGCTCGTCGCCCTGGTCGACCACGAACCAGGGCTGGCATCGTTCCGCCAAACCGTCGAGCGCCTTGTCCGACAGGCCGTGCACCATCCGGTGCGTGGGCAACACCAGCAGTCCGGGATCTTCCGCCCGCGCGAAGAACATGGGGCCGAAATCGGCCTGCGACGTTCCCGGCGCGGCGCCCGCGGGTCGAAGGGCATCGCGGATGGCAACCATGGTTTCGTAGCGATGGTGGCCGTCCGCGATCATGACCTGTTTGGGCGCCAGCGCCCGCGCGACCGTGGCGATGGTGTCCGCATCGGTCACTACCCACAGTCGGTGCCGGCAGCCGTCGGGCGTGGTGGCATCCACGTCGGGAGCGCCCGTCGTGGCGCCCTCCAGCGCCGCCTCGGCCAGGCCCTGGGAATCGCGATAGAGGGTGAAGATCTGCGAAAAGTGCGCCTCGGTGGTCTTGATGAGCTTGAAGCGATCGACCTTGGGTCCCGACAGCGTATGCTCGTGCGGCAGCACCACGCGCGCCGAAAACGGCGAAAGCTCGATGAGCGCGAAGAAGCCCTTGCGCGTATACGTGCGCGGCCCGCTGCCCGAATCGAAAGAGAAGACCTGCTCGTAGCGATAGAGCGCGGGCTGGGGATCTTCGCGCAGGCTGCCCTCGGCCATCCAGGTGTCGAGCAGCTCGCGCGCGTGCTCGTACTTCGCGTCGCCCTCGCCGCGCGGCAGATCGAGGTGCACGATGTTGCGCGCGTGCCGCGCTTCGAGCACGGCCCGCTCGTCGGGCGAAATGACGTCATAAGGCGGCGCGATCACCTTCGCGGTCTCGGGCAGACGCGAGGGATCGAAACGAAGCGCACGAAACGGGACTATCCGGGCCATGGTCCGGGCACTCTAATGGGTCATGTTCTCAGGTGTCCAGCTCGGGATAGAGGTGCCGCAACCCTTCGGCGGTCGCCGAACAGACGCCGCGCTCGGTGATGATGCCCGTGACCAGGCGCGCAGGCGTGACGTCGAAGCCCGGGTTGGCCGCGGCGCTGCCCGCGGGCAGGACGTTCACCGACGCGAGCTCGCCCTGGGCGGTGCGTCCGCGCACCCAGCGGACCTCGTCGGCGCCGCGCTCCTCGATGGCGATTTGGGCCACGCCATCGGTCATCTCCCAGTCGATGGTCGGCCCGGTCAAGGCGGCGTAAAAGGGCACGCCACAGTCGTGCGCCGCGAGCGCCTTCAGGTAGGTGCCGATCTTGTTGCACACGTCGCCGGTGGCGGTGGTGCGATCCGAGCCGACGATGCAGACATCGACGCGGCCATGCTGCATGAGGTGCCCTCCGGCGTTGTCCGCGATGACGGTGTGGGGAACGCCGTGCTGGCCGAGCTCCCACGCGGTCAGCGAGGCGCCCTGGTTGCGCGGACGGGTCTCGTCGACCCACACGTGCAAGGGAATGCCGATGTCGTGAGCCTTGTAGATGGGCGCCAGCGCGGTTCCGTAGTCCACGGTGGCCAGCCAGCCGGCGTTGCAGTGGGTGAGCACGTTGATGTGCTTCCCTGGCTGCTTCTGCGCGAGCTCGGCCAGGATGTGCTTGCCATATTCGCCGATGGAGGCGCAGGCAGCGACGTCTTCGTCGCAGATCTCGGCAGCGGCCTGAAACGCGGCGGAGGCGCGTTCGGCGACCGGCAGCGGGGCCACCGCCGCCACGATCTCGTTCACGGCCCAGCGCAGGTTCACCGCCGTGGGCCGCGTGGCGAGGAGCCGCGTTCGCGCGGCCTCCAAGGCCGACGTGGTAGCGTCCGCGCGCAAGGCCAGGGCCATGCCGAAGGCGCCGGCGGCGCCGATGAGGGGCGCGCCGCGCACGATCATGTCGGCGATGGCGTGCACGGCATCGTCCAAGGTGTGCAGGCGCACCAGCGCGAATTCGTGCGGCAGCCGGGTCTGATCGATGACCTCGACGACCTGGCCGTCCTCGACCGGGTAGATGGTCCGATAGTGTTTGCCGCCGACCTTCATCGCTTGCTCCTCTTCGATTTACCCAACGTACTTCCCGATGAGGAGCGACAAACGGTCGCGGACGTCGTCCGGGATCATGCGCTTGTCGCTCCAGATGCCTAGCTTGAGCGCCGACTGGCAATCGCAAGGCTGCGCGCTGCGTGCCGCAACCTGCGGGATGGCCTTGGCGATGAGGGCAAGCGCGTTCTGCGTCGCCGCTTTCACATTGCCGATGATCTCTTCCAGCAGACGCAGCTTGTCCTCGTCGCCGGACCGCTTGCGCCAGCAGTCGTAGTCCGTGGCCAGCGCCACCGCCGCGTAACAGATCTCCGCCTCGCGCGCCAGCTTGGCCTCGGGCATGAGGGTCATGCCGATGAGGTCGCCGCCCCAGGCGCGGTGCATTTCGCTTTCGGCGCGGGTAGAAAATTGGGGGCCCTCCATGCACACGTAGGTGGCGCGCGAGTGCACCTTGACCGGCAGCCCCGCGCCCACGTCAGACAGCACATGGTGCAGCGTCGGACAAAACGGCATGGCCATCTCGACGTGCGCCGCGATGCCGTCGAAGAACGAGCCCTGCCGGCAGAAGGTCTTGTCGATCACCTGGTCGGGCAGCACCAGATCGCGCGGGGCGATGGGCTCGCGCAAGCTGCCGCACGCGGCGCTGGCCAGGATGTGGGTCACGCCCAGGGACTTGAGGGCGTAGATGTTGGCGCGATAAGGAACCGACGAGGGGCTGAGCAAATGGCCTTCCCCGTGTCGGGACAGCAGCGCGACCGGCGCCCCCGCTATTTGCGTGGTGACGATGGGCCCCGAGGGCATGCCGAAAGGCGTATCGATGGTGTGGCTTTGTCCGGCGCCAAGCGCCCCCAGCGATTCTCCAAGGCCCGTACCGCCGATGATGCCGATCATGCGCGTCCTCCCGTGTGGTTCATGAACACACGGAGAGTGCCTGGTCGCACGCACCAGCGCAAGCCGGTGATTGATTCCCGCTAGAACTTGTACGAGATCTTCCCGCTCAGGTGCACGGTCACGTCGGCGGACCATGCGACCTCGGGGAACACGCCGGCGAGCACCATGGTGATGACGACCTTCTTGGCCGCCCACACCTCGGACACGTTGACGGGGGACAGGGTCTTGGCGTCGATGATCGGGCTCGCCGACGCGCCTTCGGGCCGCTCGTAGTTGACGAGCTCGACCGGCGGCGTCGTGGCGCCATCCGAGCCATCCGCCATCGTGATGTGGGCGTAATGGATGAAGCTGAGATCCTGGACCGCGCCCACCGCCTTGAGCTCGACCTCGTAGGCATAGACCTCGGAGTTGAGGTCCTTGGCCCAGGACAAGTCGTCCGAGGTAAGGGTAAAGGACTGCGTGACCGAGACTTCGCCGAGCTGGCTGCCACCCGGAAGACCTCGAAACTCGACCGCCTTTTGCGTGACCTCGGCCTGGGGCACATCGGCCTCGACCTTCGCACACGAAGCAACACCAGCCGCCGCGAAGGTCAGTGCCACTACCAGGGGAGCTCTTGTCGTCGTCGTACGCATGACCGCCTCACATCAGGAAAATGATCAGCCCTACCTTGAGCGATGAACCCGTGACCTTGATCTTCGGATCCTGGCTCACCGTCACCACCGTGCTCGAGCCCGGGCTGCCGAGAGCATCGTTCAGGTTATGAAGCTGTGCCCACACCATGGACATGCCGCCGTGAACGAAGAAGATCGCGCGCTTGCCGCCAAAATCGAGGCCGACGTGCGCGTTGGCGTAGTCGTAGCCGACCTTGTCGAGCAGGGGGCTGTCCTTGAGCTCGCCGCTTGCCATGCGACGGACCAGCCCGTTGGCGTTGCCGTCGGCGTAGTGGCCGTATTCGAGTGAAACCGAGGGACCGGCGCCGAAGGGCAGCAGGCTGAAACCGCCGCGCCAGCCCTTGCTGACCGAGTTGCTGCCCCCGCCGCCATAGACCCTGAACCACTGCCATGGCCTGACCACCAACGAGCCAATGGCGCCGTCGGGCAGTCCCACGTCGGCCATCACGCCCACCACCGGCCAACGCTCGGCGCGCTTGGCCGCGAGCGCCGCCTCGACCGTGTTCTGGTCCTGGGCATACGCCGAGGCCGGCGCGGTGGCGGCAGCCATCCCAAGCATCGCGGCCATGACCAGTGTGCGCCTCATGACTCTATTATTACTACACTAAGTAGTAATGTCAAATACAATTTATAGATATAAAAACAGTCATGTGCAGATTCATGGGCCCGGCAACTATATGTTGCATATACCTGTAATTACACAATATTTGTCCAACTCGGCAAGACGAAGGACGACGCCAAGACGAGGAAGTAGACGTCGCCTGCGGGACCGTCAGAGCGCGATCGCTCCCACGCGCAACACCTCGATCTTCTCGCCGCGCAACCTCACCAACGTGCTCGGCGGCCCGCCGGGCGTTGGGCCGCCGTCGAGGACGTGAAGCCGTTGCGCGCCGAAGTAGGCGCGAACCTCGGCCGCGGTTCGGGGCGGCGCCGCGCCGGCTGGATTGGCGCTGGTCGCGGTGATGGGGCGCCCAAGCGCGGTCACCAGCGCCTGCGCAACGGGGTGCGACGACACACGTGCGGCCACGAAGCCGTCGCGTACGATGGCCGCGGGCAAATCTGCTCTCGCCGGCAGGGCAAGGGTCAGGGGTCCGGGCCAGTGGGCGGCCGCGAGCGCGCGCGCCCGCTCCGGCACCCCCGTGCACAGGTCGGCGAACATGGCCAGGTCAACGACCAGCAGGGCGCTCGCCTTCTCGCTGTCCCGACCCTTGAGCTCGAACAGTCGTTCGAGCGCCGCTCCGTCGAGCGCGTCCACCGCAAGCCCATAGTAGGTCTCGGTCGGAAAGGCCACGATTTCGCCCTGACGAAGGGCCGCAGCGGCGGCAGCGATTTGGGCTGGCATGAACCTGGTCATGGCTGTGCTTATACGTCGGCCAGGGAGCGGCGCCAGTGTCATCCCATTCCCGCGATAGCCACAGAAGGCCGTGGCCGTGGCCGTGGCCGTGGCCGTGGCCGTGGCCGGTTGTCATTGTCGTCGGCCACGACCACGGCCACGGTAAGCCGTCTACGTCCACGTCCACCCGTCATCGCTCCGATTGGGAGCGTGCGTCCGTCGTGGAAAGGTGTCTCTTCCTGGGACCTTCCGCGCTGTCTCTTCTTGTCGCGGAATTGGAGTGTCAGTGGACCCAGTCGGTGACGGCCACCATCTGTTGACAGGCATCCGTCAGGTAGACCCGTCCGCCGGTTCCGCATTCGTCGCCGCATTCATAGCTGTAATCGAGACGCAGGAGCAGGTCGGGCGCCGCCTGCGCGGTCGCCGGGGCCTTCTTCGAGGAACCGCGAGCGTCGCGAACCACGAATGCACCCTGGTCGATGGCCTCGGCCAGACGGTAATCGAGTCGCTCTTGTTCGAGCTTGCTCTGCACCAGCGGGCCGGCGTCTACCTCGTCGTGGTTTCTGAACGCCAAGGAAAAGCGTTGCAGGAGACGCGTCTCTTCCGGAAACTTTTCCGCGCCCTTCTGCTTGAGAAAAGCTCGCGTGGTCTCTTCCAGCACCAGGTAGTCGATGACCAGCACCACCTCGCCACGCCGGAATAGCAGCTGCTTGCTCCTCACGTGGCCGCCTTGCACGAACGACGCCATGGTTTCGCCGGGGAGCTGCTTGCGGGCGCGGGCCAGGCACCGTGGCGCTGGCCGCTCGGGCTCCCCCGCCGCGAGGTCGCCAGACCCGAGCGCGATGAGCGCCATGAGCACCGCCCCCTCCAACGACCGCATTCGATCATGGTACCGTGCCGCGCCCGCCGAAGCCAGGGGTGCTTGACGCCATCATCCCGCGCCAGGCGCAGAAGGTTGTGGCCGTGGCTTTTCCGTCTGTTCGGTTGGCCCCCGTGTTGCTATGGAGGGGGCCGCATCCATGCACCTGTTCGACGCCCACCAGCCAACCCTCCGCCGGTCACTGCTGTTGGTGGCGTTTCTGTTGTCTCGACTTTGTTGGGCGGATGCGGCCCCGGCCGACCAGCAAGCCGGCCAGCACGCTGACCAGGAGGCCCCGAGCCCGACACCTCCGACAAGGAGATGACCGGTTGGCTGGAATACTTCGCGGGCCTGGCCGGCATGATCGTGGCAGCGGCCGACTAGGCGACGACTAGGAGACCTCCCGACCGCTGTCCTCCCGACGGCTGTTTCGTAGGGCCGCGCACCTTCCAGGCCGCCGCGTAACGCAAACGCATGGCCGCATCGAGACATTGCGTCATATGTCACAGCGCGATTGGCTAAAGAAATCTGCGCGCTTTCCGATAGTGGGCCAACGCCGAAGACGGCGCCTTTTCTGGAACTCTTTGTGAGAGGACGACATGGCGAAGAAGAACCGGGCCTCGATGATTGCGGTGGCTGTCGTGCTGCCCCTCGCAAGCGCTTGCAGCGTGATGATGGACAGAGACATCGTTCAATGCAGCACGGATCTCGACTGTGCCAAGTTCGAGACCGGCGACACGGCGCACGCGATTTGCAACCAAGGGATCTGCGTCAACTCCGGACTTGGCCCGAAGGGCTGCTTCTACGGCCCCCCCTCGACCACAGCCGAATACCTCAACGCCTGCACCTCGGCCCAGACCCTGGGCTTCGACAACTGCGCGAGACTCGGCCTCTGCGGTCCAGCCGCGGTCGTGCCGGATCCTCTGCCACCGGTCAGCGCCGGTACGCTCACCGCCACCATCAAGCCGGTGACGCCACCGGCTCTCAGCCTGCGCCGATACCGGGCCCAACGTGATCTACATGGCGGGGACGTCCGACTTTGGACCGTTGCTCAAGAACGTCACGCCACTTCTGATGGCCGGCACGCCTGCGTATCGTCCGGTCTTTCTGCCCGGAACATCCTGCGGTGGCGTGAGTAACATCTACGATCCCACCATGGCCGTCATCAAGGACGCGCCTGGCACGGCAACCAAGGCGGCCAACTACGCCTACTTCTTCGACGACCTCGGCAACCAGGTCAGCTGCACGCTCGACGCCGATGGCAAGGTCGTCGACATCGGGGTGTCGAACTTGTACTCGACGGTGTGCAGTCCGGCCTACGCGCCCAACACCTCCATTGCGAGCTACCTCGGCCCGGTCGTGACCTTCGGCTTCACCGTTCCCGCCGGCTCCACCCAGACCTCGATCAGCGTCGAAGCGGCGCACCTCATCTTCGGATTGGGTGGTCAGAATCCTCTTGGCCTTCCCGCAACACCTTGGATGGATCCCTCCTACTACTCCATCCGCAATTCGGGCGCCGGTTCAACCGCGCTTACCGCCGAGCTCATCCACGTGCCACGAACCGCATTCTGGGGCGTCGACCGGCTGTCGACCGACAACATCCGCGATTCGCTAAATGCCTCCGCAGCACCCGATGAATCCATCGGGATTCTATCCATCGACTACGCCGACAAGTCGCGCGGGAATCTGCGGGTTCTCTTCCTGCAGGGAGAAGGTCAGACTGACCGGGTACCTGCCCGACTCGACCGCCACGTCCCTCAACAAGGCCAACGTGCGCGACGGCCACTACCCACTGTGGGGGTACGTGCACTTCTACACCGCCAACCTCAACGGTGCGCCCTCGCCTGCGGCCGGTGCGTTCGTGACTCGATTCGCGGTTCCCAAGCTCGAACAGAATCTCGTGGACGCGATGATCGACGCCTCGTTGGTTCCTCAATGCGCCATGAACGTCGCGCGTGAAACCGAAATGGGCAGTTTCGTCGGCAATCCATCCAAGTTTCAGTGCGGTTGCTATTTCGACCACCGCACGACCGGGAAAGCATCCTGCGCGCTCTGCACGACGCCCAACGACTGTCCGGCCAGCGCCCCGGCGTGCAACTACGGCTTCTGTGAGAAGGAGTAACCATGCCCGCAACACCCATCGCCACGCAGATACACCCGACGCCCCTTATCGTGCCGCTTGTGCGCGCCGAGCCGGCGGGTCGGCTCCTCGGTTCATCGAAGAACAAGCTCTTGCTGGGTGCGGCCGCCGCCCTGGTAACAGTCGTCGCCCTCATCGCCGCATGCCCGACTACGCCCAACTCGGCGGCCGGTCTGAACCTTCGCGAGTTGGTCAGCCTCGAGGCCATCGTCTTTCTCTCGGGCGTGATGAGCGGGCTTTCCGGGTTCGGTTTCTCCGCCATCGGAGCCGCCAGCCTGCTCATCCTGCCGCCCATCCTACAGGTGCCTTTGTTTCAAGCCTTGTCGACGGGGAATCAACTCCTTTCCGTCGGGCAGTTGCGCGCGGACATGCCCAAGTCACGCAAGGAGCTCTGGGCCGGGCCGGGGCCATGCATGCTGGGCGGTGTCGTCGGCGTGCCCATCGGAATCTGGCTTCTGGTTCACTTGCCGGCCACCTACCTGATGCTGGTCTTCGGCGCACTCTTGGCCAGCTATGCCGCCTACTCGATGTTCAAGCCCGCGAGCTTCAAAGTACGCGGCACCAGCGGCCCGGGCTGGGGCGCGGCCGTCGGCTTCCTCGGAGGCGTGGCCGGCGGTTTCACGGCGTTCCCCGGGGCGGCAGTGGTCGTGTGGACGGGTCTGCGTGGTCTGCCCAAGGCGCGCCATCGCGCCATCGTCCAGCCCTACATCATCATCTCGCAGATCTACTCGCTGGCACTGATCGCGCTGTTCCATCCGATGTACTTGAGCAGTCGATTCTGGCTGCTTCTCGCCCTGAGCCTGCCCGTGGTCGTGCCGGGAACCCTGACCGGGCTCGCCATCTATAGGCGGACCTCCGATCTGAGCTTCAAGCGGGTCTCGTACCTGCTTTTGGGGCTGTCGGGCTTGTCCCTGCTGTCGAAGATCCTCGGTCCCACGATCGTGCGCTGGTTATGAGGCAATGAGCGATCACCCCTTCACGAATCTGAATGAACGAGAGGTAGGCAAGGACGATGGTGAACAAGACTCCACTTCGTTTGGTCGCGCTCGAGGAAGGTCCCCTGGCGGGAGCAGACGACACCGAGAATGCCGCCCCCGACGTCATCATGAGCGAGCACGATGCGATCACGCGCAAGGTGCCCGAATCCGAGGTCTTTGCAACGGCAGGCGACCTTCCCGGCAAGCTCAAACGCTGGCTGAACCTGAAGATCCTATTGCTCGTCGGTGCAGCCGGGCTAGGCGTGGGGGTCGCGGCGTGGGTCATGGCGGCAAGGGGTCGACTTGCTCCGACACCGGCTGCTACCACGGCATCGCACACCGCCCCGGCCCACCCACCCTTGTCTCAACCAGTACCGGCCGGGGTTCCGGTTCCGGCGGCGGCCATGGCCGAGGTCAGGGCACTCCCCGAAACCATCCGATTGGAGGTCGCGGTCGATCCGGCGGAAGCCCAGCTGGGCCTCGACGGCAACCTGCTGGCCGGCCATCGACTGAACCTGGAGGTACCCAAGGACCGTGGCATCCACATCCTCTCCGCCTCGGCGTCCGGCTACGTTCCATTCAATCAGCAAGTCAGCTTTTCCAACGACGTGGTCCTGCACATCAGCTTGCGCCGCAGCCACACGTCCGCCCCCCATCAGGTGGCCCGACCACGAACCTCGCGGACCGAGAGCAAAGGCACGAACCAGGATCGACCGGCGCCGGCGCAGCCATCGCGACAGTTCGGGCCAGGAATGAACCTGGAAGGGCCCGCCTTGCGGCCCGCAGCCAAGACCATCGATGAAAGGAACCCATACAAGCCATGAAGACACAGACCTTTGTCCTGTCCTTGGGATTGCTGTGGCTCTGCGGAGCGCAGACGGTCATGGCCGAGTCTCGCAACACGACCAGCCCGGCCGCGGAGGATGCCGCAACCAGGTTTCAACAAGCGGTCGACCTCTACCGTGAAGGAAGCTACGAGGGGGCGCTGGCGGAGTTCCGCAAGGCCTACCAGATCAGTCCCTCCTACCGGGTCCTCTACAACATCGCGCAGACCCAGTACGCGCTCCACGATTTCGTGGGCGCCTCCGCGTCTCTCCGACAGTACGTGAGCGAGGGGGGAGGCGACATTCCCGCCGATCGCCGTGTGCAGGTCGATGAGATGTCGGCGAAGCTCGAAGAACGAATCGCCCACCTGCAGATCTCCGCCAATCTTTCGGGCGCCGACCTCCGCATCGATGACACCAGCGTGGGAGTCTCGCCTCTGCCTGGGCCCATTGCGGTCAACGTCGGAACACACAAGGTGAGCGCGTTCAAGGCAGGCTCACCGGAAGCGGTCCGAATGATCACCGTAGCGGGCAAAGAGAGCATGAAGGTCGACCTCAAGCTCGAGGAGTTGGTCGTTGCGCATGACCAGGCCGGTGTCGTATCGCCCGTTCCAACTTTTCCTGGACAGCCGTCGTCGCAAACGCTGTCGATCGCGAAGACGCCTCCATCGGGCACGCCGGGACGCACCGGCCTCATCGTGAGCCTGTCGACGACCGCGGTGCTGGCAGCCGGCACCGGCATATCGGGATACCTCGCGCTGGCCGCGCAGAAAGATCTGAAGGATCAGATCGACACCTACCCGAACACCAAGGCCAAGATCGATGACGCCCGCAGCAGGAGCAAGCGCTACGGATACATGACCGACGCCTTGGGCGCTGCCACGCTGCTGTCGGGCGGGGTGGCGCTCTACCTCGCGATCACGCACCGAAGCGACTCACCCAAGGCGAAGTCTGGCAAGGTCGCCGAGCCCATCGCGCTCGTGCCCACCGTCGGGGGGATGGTCGTGGCGGGAAGCTTCTGAGGCGCGCAGCGACCACGCACACCGATCGCAGAGGCAACCATGATTGTGAAGATGGCGTCCAGGGGACGACTCGTGCCCATCATCGGGGTCTTGCTTCTCGGCGCGAACCAGCGCGCAAGCTTGGCCGATGAGAATCCGGGCAACGAGGCGGCCATGCCGCCTGATGCTGGAAGCCAGGCCGCCGACGAGCATGCACCCCCCATCCCGAGCCCGCGCGAAAAGAGTGCGGCACCTGCCGAGCGCCTGCCCGAAGCGCCGCCGGCCGCTCCGCCGCTGGCGCGGCCCGTTGCCACACCCCCGAGCGCGCCGGTGCCGGCGCCGGCCGCGCCGACCCCAGCCCCGGCCGCACCGGCCCATCTGACCTGGCAGGGAGTGACCCTCTACGGGGTCCTCGACGTCGGGGTGGCCCACCTGTCGCACGGTGCCCCGCCCAGCGATACCTATGGCCCCGGGCTTCCCTACATCGTCCAGAGCTACAGCAACCATGCGATCACGTCCGTGGCGGGCAACGGGCTCAGCCAGTCGAAGCTCGGCCTTTCCGGGATCGAGCCGCTCGGCCTTGCCGATGTGCAGGGAGTCTTCAAGCTCGAAACCGGTTTTCAGCCGACCTCCGGTCGATTGACCGACGGTCCCAGGTCGCTCGTCGCCAACAACGGGCTCGCAAACGGCGACAAAGCGACCGGCGGCGATTCGTCCCGAGCCGGGCAGGCGTTCCAGGGTGCGGCCTTGGCCGGCCTATCGTCCGCGAGGCTGGGGACGCTGACCTTGGGCCGGCAAGGCTCGTTGATGGCCGACGACCTCATTCGCTACGATCCGCAATTGCAGTCCCAAGCCTTTTCACCCATCGGGTATTCGGGCGCAGCGGGCGGACTGGGCAGCACCGAGGACAAGATCCTCGACGATTCCTTGAAGTACGTGCTGGGCTGCGGGCCCGTGCATGGGGCGGCGCTCTACCAATTCCGCCATGCCGGGTTCTCACCGGCAGGCGCCGAATCGGTGGACCTGGGCATGAACCTGGCGGGGCTGTCGCTCGATCTGCTTTGGGGGCGCGTGTACGGAGCCATCGCCGCGACCTCCCTGACTGCGGCGCAGAACGCGGCGGCGCCGGGCACGCTCGCCGCCACGGTTTCCGACAATACCGCGTATGCAATTCTGGCCCGGTATGCGAACCGCCTCGCGACGCTCTATGCCGGGTACGAACACATGACCTTCGCCAACCCGAAAGATCCCTTGCCGAATGGCACGGCCACCCTTGGCGGCTATATGCTCAGCGCCGTGAACAATACCGCCTACGACATCCACAAGGTGCTGCAGTACTTTTGGGGCGGCATTCGCTATTCCGCCACGCCCTCCTTCGACGTGACGGGGGCGTACTACTACTTCCGACAGAACAGCTACAATGCCAACGGCTGCTCCGACAACAGCGCCGGCTCATGCTCGGGCACGTACCACGACGCCTCGTTGGTACTGGATGACAGGCTCTCGCCGCACTTCGACGTCTACACCGGCGTCAACTACTCACGGGCAGTGGACGGCCTGGCCGCGGGCTTCCTCAACGACAGCAGCTGGACGTCGATGACCGGCGTGCGCTTCGCGTTCTAAATTGGAACGCCACCCAGCAGACCTGACGCGGGTGGTTGAGCTGGTGATCAAGGCCGGGTGGAAAGCGTCGTCAAGTCACGAGCCGTGAGTCGGCCATCAAGGCTGCCAAGGCCGCGATTTCTGTCGCTGGTCCATGGGCCATCCAAGCGCCTGAGCCATCGCCAAGAAGTCACTCCTCGACGGGGGCGTCGGCTGGTACCGCAAGACGTTCACTTTGGACCCTTCCTATTCCGGCCAGCAGATCCGCATCGAGCGACTTGCGCGACCTCGACATTCTGTTGCCGAGCAACCGACTGCGCATCGCCCCGCTCGACGTCACGGATCCGGCTGCGGCACGCGAGCGTTACTCGGGCACGTGCGGGCGCGTTTCACGCCAATTTCTAAGGCGGCGCGTTCCACAACTTGGGCCACCGCCTCGTGTATGTCCAGGTTGAGCATGGCACCCGTTCACCCGTGGCTAGGGAGCTGGGACGCTAGCTCGGACGGAGGCGAGCCCGCGATCCTCTTCAGCGCGGGTTGCGGTACAGGGTGGTGCCCGAGACCGGGTCGCGGACGAGCGCCGGGTATTGCGTCCAGTCCACGTTGGGGAAGTCGACCGGGTTGCACACGAAGAGATCGTAGTTGGACGGCCGCGGCCGCGATGTGCGCAAGATGGGTTGCAACCACGGCCTCCCGCCGGCTTCCCGTGCATTTAGCTGGCGGTAGAAGTTGAGGCTCGGTTCATAGAGCCAGTGCCCGCCCACGCTGAACGTCTTGCCTGGTTCGGCCCTGTGTCGAGCAGCCAGCCCGGCGAAGATCGCCTTGCTCCCGGCGTCGTAGCGCCAGGTCTTGAAGTAGGCGACGTGGAAGTTGGCTAGGTAGGCGGCGATGAGCAGGCACACGACGCCGAGCGCGGGCCACTCGACCCACCGGCGGCCTCTCGCCCGACGCTCGATCAACGCGCATAGGCAGGTCCACACGGCCAGGGTGAGCAGCGGGATGAAGTAGATGCCGGTCCGGTCCACCGGGTACAGCAGACCCGCGGTGTGGCGGGTGACGAAGAGCAGGCCGAGGGTTGTGAAGAGCACCCCGACGAGCAGCAGTGCGCCGCGCTCGGAGCGGCTAACGCCGAGCAGGCTGCCGACGCGCCACACCCGCCGCGCGATTACGGCGGCGGCCGCTGCCAGAAGGATTCCGGCGAGGGGCAGCAGCACCAGCACGACCGCGTGGAGCAGCCCGCGCTGCCAGGGGTCGAGCATGGCCTCGGTCGGGCGAGCGAGGTCGGCGACGCTGGAAATGCTGGTCCGGGCGAGGAACAGCGAAGACTCCACCAGCTGGGTGGCGCACTCGCGCAGCGAGCTGGTGCCGACGTAGAAGTGGGCGGCCTCGGCCTTGCGCAGAAACGGCCACCAGATCAGCGCAGCCAGCGTTGGCCCCGGGACCGCGAACCAGCCGAGCATTCGCCCTGCCAGTCGTGCCAGGGACGGCCGCGGCACCCTGCGCGCCGCGTGCACGGTCAGCAGGCCGACGAACAGGAGCGCGACGGCGGCGTCGACGATCAGGAAGGCGAGGTTGGCGGCCAGGGACAGCCCCAGCGCCAGCGATCCCAGCAGCCAGAGCGGCTTGGGACCGGGCATGGCGGAGCCCTTTTCTTCGAGCGCCTGTAGGAGAAGCAGCAAGGCCCACAGGGTAAAGCCGGTCGCCAAGCCGTAGCCGCGCGCGGCACACAGGAAGTCGAGCAGGAGCGGGTTGAGGGCGAGCGACGCGAGGCCGAGGAGGAACCACCTGCCGGGGCGTAGTAGCGCTCGGGCGAGCAAAAAGAGGGCGCTGAGGCAGAGCAAGGCGCCGAGCAGGGCAGGTGCACGCAGGGTCAGCTCCGAGTGCCCGCCGAGCACGAGCGCCAGTCTGGCAAGCAGGGTGTTGAGGGCGTGGTTGTTGGCGTTCATGTCGAACAGGTGCAGGGAGCCCGAGGCGAGGAACCAGTTGTAGGTCAAGGCCTCGTCGTGGACGATGGACTGGGTGGCGGCGCGGTAAACGGTAACGCCGAACAAGGCGCCCAGAAGCCCCAAGGCTGTCGCGTCGACGGCTCGGTTGCGCAAGGTGGGGGAGAGGATGTGCCAGCTCATCCGCGGCAGCGTACCCCCCCACGGCGCGGTCCCCAAGCGGGAAGAAGGGTGACGTCTTGGAACCGTTCATCGAGAAGGAAGCTTGGCGTGATCGGGAGAATTCACTCGTCTGCAACAGTCAGCCAGGGCGACACGTAAAGCGGAGGCAGCACGCTGGTTACGTCCGCAATCTTCCCGCAGACGGTCGCGTCGGCGCTTCGCGTGGCCCCGGCCGACCATACCGCCTCACCGGATTCGAACGCGCCGAGATCGGGCGCAGCGCCTGCGAATGCCTCGGTGATTCCCGCAATTGCCGTGCCGTGATCGACCGCGCAGATGGGCGCCTCCATTCCCGGACGCGGACGTGCACCACAAAGCTGCGAACACGCCGAGAAGGGAAGTCAGGTGGCAATGAGGCCGGCTGAAGCAGGCTAGCTTGATATTCATGGTGCGCACAGTAGCGCGTCGCGCGATTTACTTAAAGGCGAACCGACAGAGTGATTCCAGGTCTCTTGACATAGGGGGCAGCCCTTTCAAGGTGCAGGCAGTGGCGCAACGCCATCGTCATCGTACAGCCCGAGACGATTCCTTGACGCAATCCCGAGTATAGGACACGCCGAGTCACGACGCGGCGATCCGAGAAGAGCGCTCAAAATTCCTACGCGCCATAAGGAACCGGATCCGGAACTGGTTCATCAAACGGTCGCGAAAGGAGATATTCCCATGAAGCCGTCCAGCTGGACGCGGATTTCGCGTCCGCCTGATCGTCCAAAGTCTGCAGTGGGGAAGGCATGATCGCACCGGGCAAAGAGGGGCAGACGGCCATCGTCACGGGCGCCTCCAGCGGCATAGGTCTGGCCATCACCCAGGGGCTTCTGCAGCATGGCTTTCGCGTCGTAGGCAATTCGCGCACCATCAGCCAATCGAAAGAGCTGCGAGCTTCGGAAGATCTTGTTCTCGTGGACGGTGACATCGGCAAGAAGGAAACGGCGGTTCGGGTGGTGCAGGCCGCACTCCGACGGTTCGCTCGCATCGATCTCCTCGTCAACTCTGCCGGCATCTACCTTCCGAAACCGTTCACCGACTACACGCCCGAGGATTTCGAGGCGATGATCGGCACGAACATCGCTGGCTACTTCTTCATCACGCAACAGGTGGTGGCGCAGATGCGCCAACAAAAATCGGGGCACATCGTCAGCATCTCTACGGTCCTCACCGACCAGCCGTTGGCCGGCGCGCACAGCATGCTCCCGGTCATCACCAAAGCCAGCATCCCAGCTTTCAGCCGCGCCCTGGCGATGGAATACGTGACCGAAGGGATTCGCGCCAACACGATCTCGCCGGGCGTGGTCGATACTCCGATGCACGCCCGAGACGACCATGCGCTCCTGAAGAAGCTTCACCCCATCCCGCGCCTGGTCCAAGTCTCGGAAATCGTGGATGCCGTGCTCTATCTGCAGTCGGCGCCCATGGTGAATGGGGAGAATCTGCGCATTGATGGAGGCGCCCATGCCGGCGCCAAGTGGTGAAAGGCCCTTGCCCGGAACGTCGGGGCACGCAACCATTCACGAAGAAGTGAGTGATGGAAAATCTCAAGGGAGACATAGTGCCGTGCTAGCCACCGACAGTCTTCGCCATACAAAGATCCCTCTCAACAACGGCGCCGGTGCCATTCCCGCATTAGGCTTTGGCACACTCATTCCCGATCCCGTCGCAACCAGGGGTGCGACCAAGGCGGCGCTGGAAGCAGGATTCCGCCTGCTCGACACTTCGGAACGCTACCGCACCGAAAAGGAGGTCGGCGAAGCGATGGAAGAAGTGTTCAGGGAAGGGAGGGTTAAGCGGGAGGATGTGTTTGTCGTCACGAAGCTATGGAATACCAATCATCGTCCCGAACGTGTCAAACCTGCTTTCGAGGCAAGTCTCAAGAGACTCCAACTCGAGCTCGTCGATCTCTATCTCATCCACACCCCCTTTGCCTTCCAACCCGGAGACGAGCAAGACCCAAGGGATGCAAACGGCGCGGTTATCTATGATAGAGGGGTGACGTTGCTCGATACCTGGAGGGCGCTGGAGACCCTCGTGGATGAAGGCAAGTGCAAGGCTATCGGACTATCCGACGTCAGCCTGGAACAGGTGAAAGGAATCTTCGATGCCGCGAGGATCAAGCCTGCGGTCGCTCACGTCGAATCTCATCCGTACCTCCCGGAATGGGACCTTTTGAGCTATTGCAAAGAGAATGGCATCGTGCTGCAGGCGTTCGCGGCGCTCGGGCATAGTAGCGAGCCCAAGTTGCTCGAGGATCCCGTCATCACCGCCATCGCCAGGCGAGTCAACAAGACCCCGGCGCAGGTGTTGCTCGCTTGGGCTATCCAGCGCGGAACGGCGCTTCTGACCACCTCGAAGACTCCTGGCCGCATCAAGGAGAACTTTGAGATCTCGGCTATTCCTGAAGACGCCGTGAGGGAAATCAGCGAAGGAATCAAGACGCGGGTCAGGTTCAATGCGGTCGTGCAGACCGGTGTTCCCGGGTTCATTCCGAGAGACAGGTGATGTGCTGTCGAGACAGCGGGTGCGAGGCGTGCTGGGGGTGCCCACCTTCCTGTTCGGCCGCCGAAGGATCGTAAACGCGTCGCCGGTTCAGTCGCGGCGTTCTACTCGACCAGCCCCAACAGCGAGCTGAAGTCGTTCTCCTTGCCGAGCATGTCGAGATAGAGGGAGATCATGCCCCGGTGGTGGGCCTGGTGATTGAACATGTGCAAGATCAGCCCACTTACTTTCCGCTCTTGATCGATGCCTTTGAAGTCCTTGTAGCGCAGGCGCTTCGTCAGGTCCTCGGCCGTGACCTCCTCGGCAAACCTCGTGAGGCATTCGTCCAAGGCCTTCCTCTCGGTGTCGTAGTCGAGGACGCTGGGAAAGAGCAACCCACCCCCAGTCGGGTTTCCTTGGAAGATGGGGTGCTGGGCGTAGGCGAACGGGCGAAGGTTGGTAAAGCGTCGCAGCCAGCTGAAATCGACGATGAACAGGTGGGAACAAAGCGAACGGATGGACGGGTAATAGCCACCCAACACCCGGTTCCACTCCGCATCGGCGAGCTGGTCGAGCACACGTCCCATTTCCGTGTTGGCGTGGGCGTTGTATCGGGCCCAAAGTTTGATCGCGTCGGGTGTCATGGGGCCTCCTGGCGCACAATCCTACCTGCCAACATCCAGGATCCGGCTACGTCTCGACAAGCATGACCAGCGTCTCGGCCAGCACTCCATCGTGCGCCATCGCCTCGGCAGCACCTGGGGAGCTCATCGCGGTCTTGAGCGTATTCATATCAGGAACATCCATCAGCACCGCGACGCGAGTCGGATTCTGCGGGTCGACGAATGTGCGAATGCCAGTGACACCAAGCGGGCCAAAGAACTTCTTGCGCATGGGCGAGGCGAGCCAATGCTTGGTGTCCTTCACGTGATGATATCCGATGACGGTGGGCATTCCATATCTCCTGTGCGACGCCCCTGCCGGCGCCGCGAATGGGTTGTGAGGAGCAAACCGTTGGTTGGATTCCCCACATCGCCAAAGGATTCCGTGTTTTGCCGTGATCGGCGAAACCCGGAATCCCAAGGCGTCCTCAAGGCCGGTCAAGCGAGCGTATCGTAAGTCCGGCCACGAGGTGCATGACGCCCGGCATTCCTCGACGGCTACTTGACGCCGAGGATGTCGGGGTTCCACATGTTCCCCGACATGGCGAGCAGGTAGAGATTTCCGAGGTAGCTGCTGTACCAATAGTCGTCTCTCATCTTCACTGACTCGGCCGGTCCCCACGGGACGTCCGCTATGGGCAGAGCGGCGACAGATAGATGCCTTTCATCGAGTACCAATCTGCGAGCAGTCCCGAGGTGGTCTGGAACAGGGCGACGGGTCGTAGGACGTTCACGTCGCCGAGCGTGACGTCCGAAAGCGGCCGCGCGTCGGCGGCCAGCTAGTGGTAGTGGAGAGTTGCGCCACTCGCATCGGAGACGAACCGCAGCAGGTGATGCGCAGACCCAATCCGGTAGAGCTGCATGGTCCCTGGGCCGCCGGGAGGGACAGCTGGGGCATAGGGACAGCCAGGGCATGTAGTGTAGGTGGGTGTAGTCCACAGAAGATCGGTTATCGACGTTTCTGGTGGTGAAGGAAAAGGGTGCTTGTACCGACTAGCCTAGGCTCCGGCAGGCAGCATGACCCATCGGCGATATCTCTCGGGACAGCAAGCCGTGGCTGACCTTATACGTCGGCTAGGCCTTAGCGACAGTGTGTGGGGTTAAAATCCGCGCGGCGAGCGGGCGGCGTAGTGCGTGTGCAGAAGGTGGTGCGCCTTCTCGCCGCAGGGCTCGCCCAGGAACTCGTCGTACACCGTACGGATGGCCGGGTTCTTGTGCGATTGCCGAATGGGCATGCTGCGATCCTCGGCGTACATGGCTTCGATGCGCCTGCGGCGGGTCTCTTCGTCGGTGGGCAAGGGTTGACCGCCGCCGCCGATGCAGCCACCGGGACAGGCCATGACCTCCAGGAAGTGGTCGAAGCGCGTTCCGCTAGCAACAAATATCGCAGTGTTGCCGAGAGGTCCCGCTGGTGCTTTCCACGCAACCAGCAGCAAGCTGTCACACCCACGCGCCCGCGGGCGCGTATGAGCGGCATCGCCCCGAAACGACCTTGCTTTATCGAACGATACAGGAACACTGGGCAACGTTCCTGGCAGATCTGGAATCAGGAGGCGGCGAGCTGCCCGCCTTCGTGCTTGACGAGCTCGAGGCTTACCTTCGTTGTGGCATTCCGGTTCATGGCTTTTTGCGCGTCCGATGCAAAGACTGCGGGCATAGCGGAGTCGTGGCGTTCGCGTGTAAACGACGTGGTTTTTGCCCAAGTTGTCTTGGCCGCAGGATGGCCGACACGGCGGCTTTCTGCGTGGATTACCTTTTTCCCCGCGTTCCCACTCGACAGTACGTGCTCTCGCTACCGTATGCCTTGCGCTTCAAGATGGCCTATTCGCCCGACGCCACGAGCGTGGTGCTTGGCGCATTCATCAGCGCCATCAACTCCGACCTGCGTCGGCGCGCACGGAAGCGCAAGCTGCGTGGCCGGCTGCAGACCGGAAGCCTGACCGTCGTGCAGCGATTCGGGTCGTCGCTGAATTTGAATGTTCACTTCCACGTCATCGCGATGGATGGTGTACGCCGAGCAGCCCGACGGCAACCTGCTGTTTCACCCGCTGCCCGCACCCAGCGACGAGGACATTGCGCGCCTGGCGCGTGCCGTGTGCCGGAAGGTCACGCGCTATCTGGGGCGGCTCACAGGGGAAGACAAGGACGACCAGTTGACCCTCGACCATCTGGCCAATGCCTCCGTGCAAGGCCTAGTCGCGACGGGGCCGCGCCGAGGCTGTCGCGTATTGGGACTGGGAGGTACCGGCGAGGATGCCGAAGCCGCGATCATAGGCAAGCGATGCGCGGAGGTCGCCGGTTTCAACGTGCACGCGAACGTACGCGTGGGTGCCAACGATCGCGACGGCCTCGAACACTTGTGTCGCTACCTTGCCAGGCCGCCCATTGCCAACGACCGCCTACAAGAACTGCCCGACGGCCGGCTTGCCTTGCGCTTCAAGCGAGTTTGGCGGAACGGCACGACGCAGATCGTATTCACGCCGCACGAGCTGATAGAGAAGCTGATCCCGTTGATTCCCCGACCTCGTTGCCATCTTGTCCGATAACACGGGTTATGCAGAGCACCGCATAAGCCATGTTATGCGGAGCGCTCGATTATGCGGAGTGCCGCGATGTGCCCGTCACGATCCCTGCGTGTCGGCGGGTAGTTGACCGCGTGGCGCGCCCTAGACGGCTCAGCATAACGGAGGTGTCCTCCTCTCAGGGCCGGGATGATCCCGACCCGTCCACCGAGGAGGAAACAATGTTGGAGTACTTTCTGCGATCGGCGTACTGGCTCGCGCGAGCTCGATCGAGTCCCGTTGGGTCGTATCTCGACGGCTTCGCCACTGCTCTACGCGAGATCGGCTACTGCAAGCGGATTGGCACATGGTGCATCACCTACGCCGTGCATCTCGGCATTTGGGCCACTGCTGAGGACGTGCGAATCGGGGATTTGGACGAGGAAACTTTGAGCGCATTCTTGGCGCACCTGTCTCGATGCCGTTGCCCCGGAAACCGCGCCGGTTTTCATGCAGTCGCCCGTCCGCGCACGTGGGTCTTCGTGCAGTACTTGCGCACAGTGGGGGTCGTTGCGGTTCCGGGGCAGCAGGCGATAGCAACACCGGATCTGGTGACGGGGTTTTGCGAGTGGATGCGGCGCCAGCGTGGCGCCACAGATACGACCTTGCGCCACTACAGGCGCGTTGCCATCGCACTCCTGGAACACCTCGGTGACGACCCCGCTCGCTACGGGGCGGGCGTGCTTCGAGCGGCGGTGCGTGAGGTAGTCGGTGGACATGGCGCCGCAACGGCGAAGCAAGTTACGACCGTCGCACGCGCATTTCTGCGCTACCTCGCACTGGAGGGACGGTGCCGACCTGGTCTTGATGCGGCCGTCCTGCCAGTGGCGAGTTGGAGTTTGGATTCGCTGCCGAGGTACGTGTCCGCCGAAGTCGTGCAGCGGATCATCGACGCGTGCGATTCGAGTCGACCGGACGGTGCGCGCGACCGCGCCATCCTGCTGCTCCTCGCCCGGCTCGGACTACGGGGCGGCGACATCGTCCGGATGCGCCTAAGCGACATCGACTGGGCAAACGCTCGCGTGCAGGTCGCGGGCAAGGGGCGCCGCGAGGTGCGGCTGCCGCTCCCCCAGGAAGTCGGAGATGCGATCCTCGCCTACTTGCGCGCCCGGCGCGCTGTTGTCGGATGTGACCGGGTTTTTCTGAGATCCCGTGCACCGTGGCGGCCGTTGGCGGAAAGTTCCTGCGTTTCCTGCATCGTCAAGCGCGCCATCGCCCGTGCGGGCGCATCCACCCCGACCCGGGGCGCTCATCTACTGCGTCACTCTGCCGCGACGGCGATGCTACGTGAAGGCATCTCCCTTCCTTCGATCGGAATAGTGCTCCGGCACCGATCTGTCGAGACGACCTCCCACTACGCCAAGGTCGATGTGGAGCTTCTGCGTTCAGTGGCGCAGCCGTGGATCGGAGGGGCGTCATGCTGATGACACTCATCGATACCTGGCTGGCCACGCGGCGAGCAAGCGGTTTCGCGCTCAGAAAATACGAGCGGCACCTGCGTCGATTCGCCGAGTTCGCCGCCGCCCGCGGCGAGGACCACGTTCGCGCCGAAACCGCCCTCGCGTGGGCATCGCACGCGGCCACACCTGGCCAGCGGTGCCGGCTCTTCCAGCGGGTCGTTCAACTCGCCCGCTATCTCCACGCCGAAGACCCCCGCCACGAGATTCCCCCGGATCGCCACTTCTCGGGAAAGCGGCATCGGCCGGTTCCGTACATCTACACCCCGGACGAAACGCGCCGGCTCGTCGAGGTCGCAGCGCGGCTCGGACCAGCAAAGTCGCTCCGGCCGCTCACCGTGAGCACGATGCTGGCGCTGCTCTTTGCGACAGGGCTACGCATCTCAGAAGCACTCGCCTTGCGCATGGCTGACGTGACATCGGACGGCCTGGTCATCCGCAAGACCAAGTTCGGCAAGACGCGTCTGGTCCCGCTCCATCCCTCGGCGCAGAGCGGGATCAAGCAGTATCTGGACCGCCGACGTGCAGTGGCCGGCAGCGACGACCACGTGTTCGTGAGCATCAAAGGCACGCGTCTTTCCTACGGCGGCTTTCGCAAGGCATGGCTCACGGTGCTCCGGAAAGCTGGCCTGCCGGCGCGGTCGGGAGGACGCAAACCGCGCGTGCACGACATCCGGCACACATTCGCCGTGCGCGCTCTCGAAAGCTCTCCTGATCGGCGCGATCGAATCGCCAGGCACATGCTCGCGGTTTCGACGTACCTCGGCCACAGCCTGTATCGCTGATACCTACTGGTACTTTCAGGCCACGCCAATGCTCATGTCGCAGGTTGCCGACGCCTGCCAGCGTCGCTTCGAAGGAGGACGCCGATGACCCCGATCGCTCCACACATCACCGCGTTTCTTCGTGAGCGGATCACCTGTGAAAATACGCGCGTCGCCTATGCATATGCCTTCCAACTCTTGTTCGCGTTCGCAAGCAGGCGCCTGGGCGTAACGCCCTCCGAGATCCAGATCGAGCACATCGACGCGTCTCTCGTGCTGGCATTCCTCGACCACATCCAACGCGAGCGCGGCAACGGCGCCCGCTCACGCAACACGCGGCTGGCCGCCGTCCGATCCTTCATGCACTTCATCGAGTATCGCGTTCCCGCGGCGCTCGACCAGATCCAGCGCGTGCTTGCGATCCCGTTGCAGCGCACCGACACCCGCCTGGTGAAACATCTGTCGGCCACGGAATCGCGTGCCGTCCTCGACGCGCCGGACCCAGCGTCGCGTCTCGGCATTCGCGACCGCGCCATGCTCTACCTCGCACTCACTGGCGGATTGCGTGTCTCCGAGCTCGTCGGGCTGCGCCTCGACAACGTGCGCTTCGACGGCCGCTACGTCGAGATTTGCGTGCTCGGCAAGGGTCGCAAGGAGCGCGCGCTCCTGCTGTGGAAGGAAGTAGGCGACGCTATCCGCGCCTGGCTCGCCATCCGAGGCACTGCCTCCTGTCCCGAGTTGTTCCTCGCGGCCACCGCTCACCCTATGTCGCGCTCGGGCTTCGAATATGTGCTTCGCAAGCACGTTGCCGCCGCAGCGGTCGCGTGCCCATCGCTGGCCGGCAGAAGTGTTTCGCCACACACGCTGCGGCATTATGCCGAGTCCCCGGTTATGCCGAGTTGCCCGCCATTGCATGCAGGAATCACGGGGACTTCGGGTTCGCTTACGTGCGCGACTCGGCATAATCAAAGGCTCTGTAGGAAGGCGAGGAGCTTGTCGTCGGGGTGGAAGCGAGCAGGTCGCGCTGCCGAGGGTGCTGTCTTGGCCAGCGCTCGCTCTTTGAGCTGGAGACTGGCAGCGAAGTAGATCTGCGTGGTCTCGACCGACTCGTGACCAAGCCAGAGCGCGATCACCGAGCTGTCGACACCGGCTTGAAGGAGATCCATTGCCGTCGAGTGGCGCAGCACGTGCGGAGACACATGCTTCGCCCTCAGCGAGGGGCAGCGGATCCGAGCGACCTGCACGTGTTTCGCGAGCAGGTACTCGACGCCGTCGCGACTGAGGAAACCGCCCCGCGCGTTGGGGAAGAGGGGCTCGGTCCCGGTGGCGGCACGTTCGCGCAGCCACGCCCGGAGGACCGAGACGGCCTCTTTGCGCAGGGGCGTGCAACGTTCCTTGCGGCCCTTGCCGAGGCAGTGAACGTACGCGCCGGGTCCGAGGACCACGTCCTGCACGTTGAGCGCGGCCAGCTCGGATACGCGCAGCCCGGTCTGAACGGCCACAAGGAGCATGGCGCGATCGCGCCGGCCGGACCATGTGGCCTTGTCGGGAGCTTCGAGGAGTGCGTCGATCTCGGGCCGGGACAGGAAGTGGACGAGCTCGCGATCGTATTTCTTGCCCTGCATGGCCAGAACCCTCTGGATGACGGCGCTGTAGTCGGGCGCCTGGAGGGCGGCGTACTGGAAGAAGGAGTGGATCGCCGCGAGCCTGGCGTTGCGGGTGCGCGGAGAGTTGCCGCGGTCCTTCTCGATGTGATCCAGGAACGCGCCAATCGTTGGTGTGTCGAGGTCGTCCAGTGCGAGCGCCGAGGGAGTCTTCTTCAGGTGCTGCTTCGTGAAGGCCAGCAGTAGGCGGAAGGTATCGCGATAGCTCTGCACTGTATGTGGACTTGCTTGACGCTGGCGCAGGAGATGGTCCACGAAGAAGGACTCAAGCAGCGCAGGGAATCCGTGGGAGGGCTTCACGGCGACGTCCTATCTCGCTCCAGGAGCGACATGGCGAGGCTCATCAACTCGGGCACTGCGGTCAGGTACCAGTAGGTATCACTGACGTGGGTGTGCCCGAGGTAGGTCGACGGCTGCGGCAGGTGCCGCTCCACATCGACTCCTGCCCGGTACCAGCGCAGCATGGTGTCCACGGCCCACCGATGCCGAAGGTCATGCAGACGCGGCCCATGACCGTGACGACCTTCAGGACCACGAAGCCCAATCCGGCGAGACAGATGGACGAAGGTGTCTTCTGCAGTGTTCTTCACCACCCGGGCACCTGTCTCGCCGACGAAGAAGCTTCTCGTCCGTGGTGTTGGATGAACGCGATCACGGAAGCGTGCGTACCGGCAAAGTGCCAGTTTCGTCGATCGATGAATGGGCACCAGCCGGGTCTTCCCGAATTTGGTCCGGCGGATTGTCAGGATCCCGCCTTCGAGGTCAACATCCTCGCGGTCGAGAGCGATCGCCTCGCTGATCCTCAGACCGGCCACGGTGAGCAGGCCAAGCAGCGTGACGTAGGTCTGAGCACGAAGCCCCGTCTGCGATGGGAGCCGTGCCGCCGCATCCATCAGCCGCATGATCTCGTCCTCGCTGTATATGTAGGGGCGCTTGCGTTGATACCGAGCCCGGAGGAGCCCGAGGGCAGGGACCTCGGTGCGAGAATCGGTGGCGCGCCAATACTGTGCAAAGAGCCGGACCGCCGATAGCCGGCTGGCCCAATACACGGGCTGGGTCTTGGTCGGCCGCACGGCCCATTCGACGACCAGATCGTTGGTAATGAACGGAGCCTTCCGCTGCTCCATGAAGGACACAAATTGCAGCAGTAACCGCCCCGAGCGGTCGAGCTTGTAGCCCAGACGGCGTCGCAGCGACAGGTACTCCTCGGCGCCCTCGCGGAGCGTATTCATCGCCTGCCTCCTGGCCATGCAGGAGCGAGCGCACGTAGCGCATGGAAGTCTACCTTCGCGTAAATCGTCGTCGTATCGGCTCGACGGTGTCGCAGGACCTGCCCGATCTCGGTAAGGGTCGCTCCTCGGCGCAGCATCGAGCAGGCGAGCGCATGGCGGAGGATGTGCCCGCCTTTGCGTGGTGGGTCCAGTTCGGCGCGTTCCAGCGCTCGCTTCACGATCGTACAGACCGCGCCCGTGGTTGCGAAGCCACGCCGCGGCGCTCTCGCGCGGACGAAGACTCTCCGGCACGAGCATGCTGGGCGGCCATGGCGCAAGTACCGGGCGACGGCCTTGCCGACATCGGACGGCAACGGGAGGACGTCTTGCCGCCCACCCTTGCCGTGGACCCGCAACGTGCCTGCGGCCCAGTCGAAGTCTGCCAGATCCAGGCTCACGACTTCTCCACCGCGGAGGCCGAGTCGTGCCATCAGCATAATGACCGCGTGGTCGCGCAGGCCGGCTTCGGAGTTTCTTCGTCGACAGCGGCGCAACAGATGCTCGACGTCGCGCGCGGGGATCGATTTCGGCACCGTTGAGAAACGCCAGCAGGCGACCGCGGGAACCGTGGCCGCGAGGTCTGCAGCCAGGGCTCTTTTCACGTGCACCCACCGCAGAAAACCGCGTAGGGCGGTAACCATCAGAGCGGCTCTCTTTGGATGGACCACGTGAACATGCCGGACCAGAAATTCACCCGCATCCTGGGGCCCGAGCGCATTGAGGTGCACCCTCCTGCCGTCGAACCGCTCCAGGAGGAACGAGCGGACAATGGGCAGGTAGTTGATCTGAGTCAAGACGGACAAGCCGCGGTCCACCAACAGATACCGGCCGAACTCACTCACGATCCGCCCGATCGCAGTGTCATCGACCTTGACGGGCGCTGGCGGCGCAAGACCGGCGGAACGGACCCGTTCAAGGACATCACGCAATGTCGCTGCGTCTCCACGCCGGGGTACGCAGGGATGGCGCCGGACAAAGCGGGCTACGGCCTGCTCGTCGACCTCCTCGACAGTCAGTCCTCGCCGTCCAAGCCAGTCTCCGAACTTCGCTGCCAGGCGCACCTTGCACGCCACGGTCGCAGGCGGATATCCCCTCTCAGTGAGCGTTTTTGCAAACGTGTCGAGGTGCGGACCCAAGGGGCCAGCGCGCAGTCGTTGCCATTTCAGAAAATCGTCGTGCATCCGGGGCATGTGTCCTCCTTCGGCCCGGTGGCCAGAAGGAGACGACGACGCCCTGGTTATGCCGAGTCCGCAAGCCCACCTGCCGAGGAAATCGCCGTTGATCGCGCCAGATCGAGAGGCTCACTCGGCATAACCGGGGACTCGGCATAATGCCGCTTATGCCGTGCTCGGCATAAGCGTCACACATGCGCGTTGGACACGCTCCGGGCCACCGGGGATCTCCGCAAGGTGTCGCTCTGGCTCGGACACACGAGCCAGTCGACCACCGAGATCTACCTGCAGGCCGATCCGACCGAGAAGATCGAGGCTATCGAGTCCATCGTGCCCCTCCGACTACGCCCCGGGCGCTTCCGGCCGCCGGACCGTCTCATCGCATCGCTGATGCCCAGCAAGACACCGCTGACCTCCGCTCCTGGGTGACGTCGGCTTGATATTATGCGGAGTCAGCGACGGTCCAGTCCGCAGGACACGCGAGCCTCGGGACTTGGGGACGGTTGAACTCCGCATAATCGAGCGCTCCGCATAACACGGCATCCTCGGTCCCGCGGCCAAGGATCGCGCCAAGGTGGTGCCGACACCGCCTGCGCCACCCGCGGCAGATGCGGCGAGCGCCGAAGCGGCAGGCGCCGGCAAGGCGGGCGAAGGCGAATCTCGCGACATCGATATCACCAAGATGCCAAGAGGCAGTCGACTACCTTGGGCTCTTCTTCTCAAACGCGTGTTCCTGATAGACGCGCTGAAATGCCCCAAGTGCCAAGGGCACATGAAGATCCTGGCCGCGATCACAAAGCCAGATGTCATCCGCAAAATTCTGGACCACCTCGGAATCCCGAGCGAAGCCCCGCGCCGCACAGCCGCGCATCCACCGCCGCAAACCGAGCTTCTCGGGCACGTCCGACCTCGCCGAGGTCGACTACGCCGACCCGCCCAGCCCCGAGTGATGACCGAGCAGCTCCCCCAGAAGTGGGGCCAGGGATAGGCTATGTCCATGGCGGCATTCCCAGCAAAAATGGGCTTGTTTTCCCCTGGGCATAGGGATAGCCTGAGCATGTAGGTGGGTGTAGTTTACAGAAGATCGGTTATCGGCGTTTTTGCTGGTGAAGGCAAAAGGGGGCTTCTTTTGCCTATGCTCCGCGCCGTCGTCGACTGCTTCCGCTACCGCAACAAGCTGGGCATGGACGTGGCACTGGAGGCGCTGAAGGACGGCCTCGGTACCCGTCGCGTGACCGTCCCTGCTCTCGTGCGCGCAGCCCAGGTGTGCCGGGTCGAGCGGGTGCTCAAGCCCTACCTGGAGGCCCTGGTCGCATGACCAATCCCATTACCAACTTCGCGGCCTCGGTCGCTCGCGGCTTCTCGATGAAACCCGGCGGCGGAAGGGCGATTTTCAACTGCCCCCCCAGCGCTACGTAGCCGAGCGCTTCCTGTATCGGATCACGGAAGGCCGCAAACGAGCTGGGTGCACTCCCAGCGTTCGTCCTGCACGTTGTAAGCGCAAGGGGTGTATATTGGGGGGAACGTGGTGTCTGTCCCCGCGTCTTGCGAAGCGCAGTCCGAATCGTTGATGCAAAGGTCCGATGCCGTATGGCAATAGTAGGGGTTCGGACCGCCATAGTTCCTGCCCTCGACCACGGCTTCGGGATTTGAAGAGTAGCAGGTCTCCATCGAGGGAGAGCAATATCCGCCTGGACCGCAATCCGAATCCACTGCGCAATTGCCTCCAACGTTACACTCATTCGCGCTGTTGTCCGTGGACGAGCCACGGCAAAGGCAGGGCGTCCTCGCTCCGCAATCCGAGTCGGTGAAGCACTCGTCGTACGAGCATCCGCCGGGTGAGACCAGGCCTGCCCAGGGGAAACAGCGGCCGCTTTTCCCGCCTGTGCACTGGGAGTCGGAGGTACAACTGGAACACATTGTGCTAGCGCCAATGCCGATCGGTTAGTTTAGCGCGTAAGTGATCGAAATTGATCAGGAATTCCTGTGGATAAGTCGAGTAGCCAGGGGAGGTTACCCTCCCCCAGCTCTCACAGAACCGGACTTGTGGGCCTCACATCCGGCTCTTCGGGACGCTGGCGTTCGGGAGCGACCCGTAGTCCAGCGCCGGCATTGCTGCCCGCAGCTATCCTGGCTCCAGGGCCGGGTCCATGAAGTCCAAGGCGTGATGGTCCTTCCACCGCTCGGCCAGGCTGACAAGCCCGCGTTCGGCAAAATATGCGTTGCGCAGTCCTCGTTCAACTACCGATGTGTGGCTCAGCGCCCACCAGGAGCGATGCCCCTTGTAGACCCCTTGCCACGCGGTTTTCGGTCTCACCCCCAGGCTGATGAGGTGTCGTGCGATGAAGCGTCTGCGTTTCCAGTGCCGTAGCACTATCGCTCGCAGCCGCCGCCTGATGTGTGCGTCGAGTGCCTGCAGCGTCCGCTCTTCCGCGGCCGTGCAGATACAGAAGAAGCCGATCCATCCGAGCAAATACGCGTTGACCTGTTTGATGCAGCCCTTGAGGGACTGCCCAAGGTTTCGCGGCGTCAGCTCTCGGACCTTCTCGTCAATGCGGCTTTTGCTCCGCGCCGACAGCAGCACCTCCGCTTCCCCCGTCAGCGGCTCGCGCCGCAGCCGGAATCCCAGAAAGTGCCGCTCTTCCGGTCGGGCCACCGCGCTCTTGGCCAAGTTCACCTTCAACCGCATCCGGCCTTCGATGAACTTGACCACGCTGGCCATCACACGCTGACCCGAGCGCTCGCTTCCGACGTAGATGTTGCAGTCGTCCGCATAGCGCACGAAGCGGTGACCGCGTTGGGCAAGCTCGCGGTCGAGCTCGTCCAGCACGATATTGCTCAGTAACGGCGAAAGCGGACCACCTTGTGGCACTCCTTCTTCCGTCGCCACCACCACTCCGTCGGGCATCACCACCTTGGCTTTCAGCATCTGCCAGATGAGCTCGATGAGCCGCCGGTCCTTAACCCTCTGTTCTAGCCGCGCCACCAGCCGTTGCCAGTGGACCCGGTCAAAGAACTTTTCCAGGTCGAGGTCGACCACCCATTCGTACCCTTCCTCCAGATACTGCTTGGCCTCGGCGATGGCCGTGTGACAGCTGCGCCCAGGTCGGAAACCGTGGCTCGACGGGTGAAACGTCGGCTCATAATGCGGACCGAGCACTTGGTGCACGGCCTGCTGAACCACGCGGTCCACCACGTTCGGTATGCCAAGGCCCCGCCGCCCGTCACCGCTCTTCGGTATCCATACCCGCCGGATGTCTCCGACTCGGTATGTCCCGTCGAGCAGCGACCGCGACAGCGCCGGTATCAGCGTCCCCAACCCCTTCGCCACTTCCCCCACGCTTTGCCGGTCCGGTCCAGGTGCGCCTTTGTTGGCCTTCACTTGCTCGAACGCTCTTTTCAGGTTTCCTTCGCTCGCTACCTCCTCCATCGTCATGGGCGGCAAGGTCCTCTCTTCCTCGTTCCCCGACTTCGGCACCTCGCTCCGCGCAGGCACGGGTTGGCCCGGATCCGCTTGGGCGGTGGTCCCTTTCGGGTTGTCGGCTGTCTCGGGAAACAGTCCGAGCTGCCTTGCCTCTTTGCTGGCCGTGGTCGCCTTCCCTCCCCGCCTTCTGGCGGTTGGAACCGGCTTTCGCCGGCCTTCCGGTATTACGCGACCATCCGACTCCTCTTGTCCCTTCTTCATCTCGTCCTTTCGTTCTCGATGAATTCCGCTTGCGATTCCTCGCCGCGGAGGCCAAGAGGTCTCTCCGGGTAAGAACGCAGAACTTCGCACCGACTCCGTCGCCACTACGCGGGCCGCCCGACGAATATTGGGCTTTGCCGCCGAAGGCCAGCTTGCCCAGCGGTACCCACGCCTTACGGCGCTTCACTTTCGTTCGGTTCGGCGCTGCACCATAGACTTCCACCAGACACCTCCTCGCGGGAGACGGGCCTTGCGGCCCGTCTGGCCTGGTGCTCCAGACCGGCGCCCTTGTCTCGTAGGTGGGAGGTTCCCTCCGTCAGGGTCCCCAGAGGACTTGGCTATTTCATGGCTTCACCTCTTGTTCTGCGTCCATGCCGGACGCACC
>CAWCMR010000010.1:0-215942 GCA_963796685.1 uncultured delta proteobacterium | reverse complement strand
CGCCAACGGCGCGGGGAAGACTACCCTGCTCAAGGCTCTCTCGGGGACGGTGCGCAAGACAAGTGGCCGCATCAGCATCCATGGGCAGTCTGTCGCACGTGCCCGAGGGCAGGCAACTGTTTACCGAGCTCACCGTCGAGGACAACCTCCGGCTGGGGGCCTTTCGCTCCCGCCAGCGGGACACCTCGTGGTTTTTCGAGCTGCTGCCCGAGCTCGAGCGGACCCGCAAACAGCGCGCGGGCACGTTGTCCGGCGGTCAGCAGCAAATGGTCGCGATCGGACGCGGATTGATGTCTCGCCCCGATGTGCTCGCCATCGACGAAATGTCGCTCGGGTTGGCGCCGATTGTCGTACGGCAGCTTGCTCGTCTCCTGACCCGGCTGAACAGACAGGACGGACTCGCCGTGCTTCTGGTGGAGCAGAGCGCGCAGCTCGCGTTCTCGCTTTGCACACGGGGCTACGTGATGGAGACGGGCGGGATCGTGGCCAGCGGCACGACGGCCGAGCTCGCGCATAGTCCTATGGTGAGGGACGCGTACCTCGGCAGCGTGGTAACGGACGGACAGGTCGATGGCGTCGGGGAAGCGGCGTTGTGACCGCGTTCTTGTCCTACCTCCTCCACGGCATCGCCGTCGGCTGTGGCTTTTCTCTGGTCGCGAGCGGGCTCATCATCATCTACCGGGTGACCCGCGTGGTGAATCTCGCCCAGGGAACCTTCGCGGTCTTCGCCACCTTCACCACCGCGACCTTGCTCGGCGCCGGTGTGCCGCACGGCTTGGCGGAGCTTCTCGCCGTGTTGGTCGCAGCCGTCCTTGGGCTGCTCACCGGGATGGTGGCGGTGGGCAAGCGGGGCACGAGCCCACAATCGTCGCTCATTGCCACGCTCGCTGTAGCCATTCTTTGCTACGCCATCGAAATTCTGGCCTGGGGCGACCAACCACGCTCGTTCCCTGGGCTCGCAGGATCGTTCGAGATCTCCGGAGTCGATCTGCCGAGGCAGTACGCTGTCGTCATCGGCGCCACCATCGCGATCTTCGCCCTGCTCGAGGGATTCTTCGAATGGACTTACGTCGGCAAGGCCATGACCGCCTGTGCTTCGAATCCCTACGCCGCCACGCTGGTGGGCATCGGCGTCGTCCGCATGTCCCTTTTCGGCTTCCTGCTCGGCGGTGCGCTCGGAGGGGTGTCCGGGGTGTTGCTCGCTCCTCTTTCGCCGATGTCTTACGACAGCGACGTGCTCCTGTTCGTCAACGGCTTTGCATCCGCAATCCTCGCCGGGCTCAAACGTCCTCTGTTCGCGCTCGGCGGCGGAATGGTGTTGGGCGTGGCCGAGGCGCTCGTCGCCGGTTATGCCAAGGCATCCTATCAGAGTGCGCTGGCGCTGCTTCTGACTCTCGCCATTTTGGTCGTACAGGGCGCGCGCGGGTCGGCCCTGCAAGCCTCCGAGGAATGAATGCGGGCCGAACGCTACGCCTTGCTGGCATTCTTCCTGGGTATGATGGGCATGGCGGCGCTGCTCGACGACAGCTCCCTCTCGCTCTACGTCCTGTTCGCGCTGGCCGCAATCGTCACCGTCGGCGTTTCACTCCTGATGGGGCAAGCCGGCCAGGTGTCACTCGGTCAGGGAGCCTTCTACGCTTGCGGGGCGTATACGACAGGCGTGCTCACCACGCACGGGGTCCCGGGGCTTGTCGGGCTGCTTGCGGCACCGCTCGTCGCGGGTGCGCTCGCCTTCGTGATCGGCATTCCGCTGCTGTCGCTCAGGGGCCAACATCTCGCATTCGCGACCCTCGCAACGCACCTCATCTTCTTGTCCGTCGTCGGTGAAATGACAATTACGGGCGGGGACGTGGGACTTCAGGGGATTCCAAGACTTCATATTCTCGGTTTCGAATTCAGCTCGGTCCGGAGCTACGCCTACCTGAGCTCGTTCGCGCTGCTTGGCGTTGTGGTCGTTGCTCGCAACATCCTCGCGTCACGACCCGGCCGTGCCTTGAGGGCGTTGTCGACCAGCGAGATCGCCGCAGCCTCTTCCGGAATTCCGGTCGGGCGCTACAAGCTCGCGGTGTTTGCTCTCTCGGCTGGGTTCGCGGGGCTGGCAGGGGGCATCTATGCGCCCTTCATCGGCTATCTTGCGCCGGGCTCCTTTCCGGTCGTCCTGTCGATCGAGTACCTCGTCATGGCCGCTGTGGGGGGGCTCGGAACGATCGCTGGCGCCATCGTCGGGAGCGCCGTCGTCCTGTTTCTGGTCCACGTGTTGAGTCGGCTCGCGACCATGAGCGGAATGCCTGACGCCTTGCCGGTCATTCTGTCGTACGCCGTCTACGCCGTCCTGCTCGCAACGGCCGTGCTGTTCCTTCCGCGAGGGATAGTCTCAGGCACCGCGCTGGCGTGGCAACGTACCTTCCGTCGCGCGCGTCACACGCGCCATTCTCGAGGTCCCTGCTGATTCGCCCGTTCGTTCGCCGGCCAGCGTGTCATGCCAGCATGCCGGCCAGCTCCTGGGCCGCCGAACGCAGCGGCGGTAAGACCTTGGACTCCATTTCGCGAATGCCGAAGCGTGCGGCTTGTGTGCCGACGTTCATGGCCGCGAGGACCCTGCCGGTAGAGTCACAGACAGGCACGGCGATCGAGCGCAGGCCGATCTCAGCTTCCTGGTCGACGATGCAGTGGTCACTGCTGCGGACGCCAGTCAGGATGTGCTCGAGCCTTTCCCGGAAGCTCACCGTGCGATCGGTAAGCGTGCGTAGCTCGGCTCGCTCGAGGAAGGCCGCGAGCTCGACGGGCGGCAGATGGGCCAACAGCACGCGTCCCATGGACGTGCAGTACGCCGGAAGGCGCGTCCCCACCGAAATGTCGATGGACATGATTCGCTTGCCCGTGGTCGCCCGGGCGACGTACACGATCTCGTCGCCATCCAGCGTGGCCAGGGAGCAGGCTTCTTGGACCAACGTGCAGACCCGTTCGAGCAGCGGCTGGGCCGACGACGCGAGCCGGTTCGATGAAATGTAGGCGTAACCCAGGGCCAGGATCTTCGGTCGCAGGAAGAAGCCCTGCTCGTCGGAGCCCACATAGCCAAGCTGTTCGAGGGTGTAGAGGCACCGTCTTACGGCGGCGCGCGGGAAGGCCACGATGCGGCTCACGTCGGCGATCGTGTACCGTCGACCTCGCTCCGAGAACGCGCGTATCACCTCCAGCCCTCGGGCAAGCGAGGCCATGAAGTTGACGTCGCCCGGGCGCTCAGGCCCCGCCAAAGGTTCGGGTATTTGGGCCGCCACCGCTTGGGTGCGCGCTCCCGCCCAGGCTTTCGTTCTCTTGGCCGTAGTCATCTCGGCCATCTTACCATTGTCCGATAATCGCACAAGTATTGTGATAATCGCCCTTGACGACGGTGGGCGCGGGGATCAGAACAGCCTAGAGGGGCTCCAGAGCGCGCAGGTCACGGGCATGGAGAAATCATGATCGACAAGACTGTTCCATCGGTCGACGCGGCCGTCTCGGGCATCCGCGACGGCGCGACGGTCATGATCGGCGGGTTCGGAACGGCCGGCCTCCCGTGTGAGCTCATCGATGCCCTGATCGCGCAGGGGGCCCGAGAGCTCACGGTGGTGAGCAACAACGCTGGTAATGGCGAGCACGGCCTGGCAGCGCTGCTGAAGGCCGGGCGGGTCCGCAAGATGGTCTGCTCGTTTCCACGCCAGTCCGATTCCTACGTGTTCGACGGACTCTACCGGGCCGGCAAGGTCGAGCTCGAGCTGGTGCCACAGGGCAATTTGGCAGCGCGCATCGAGGCGGCCGGCGCAGGTTTCGGGGCCTTCTACACGCCCACCGGCTACGGTACGCTGCTCGCCGAGGGGAAAGAGACCCGCAACATCGGCGGGCGCAACTACGTGCTCGAGTTTCCACTCCATGCCGACGTCGCCCTCATCAAGGCGCACCGAGGCGACCGCTGGGGAAACCTGATCTACCGAAAGGCAGCGCGCAACTTCGGGCCCATCATGGCCACGGCCGCGAGCCACACCATCGCGCAGGTCGGCGAGATCGTCGAGCTCGGTGCGCTCGATCCGGAAGCGGTGATCACGCCCGGAATCTTCGTGCATCGCCTGGTGCAAGTCGGAGGAGCGGCCACCGCCGCCTAAGCGAGATGGGCTTCAGGCGTCGCACCCGTGAACAGATCGCCGCCCGGGTAGCCGCGGACATCCGGGAAGGGATGTACGTGAACCTCGGCATCGGCCTGCCGACCCTGGTGGCCAACTTCTTGCCATCGGACCGCGAGATCATCCTGCATAGCGAGAATGGCATCCTCGGCATGGGCCCTGCCCCGTCCCCCGGGGAGGAAGACGCAGACCTCATCAACGCGGGAAAGCAGCCGGTCACCATGCGGACCGGCGGAGCGTTCTTTCACCACGGAGACTCCTTCGCCATGATGCGCGGTGGTCGGCTCGACGTATGCGTGCTGGGCGCTTTTCAAGTGTCCGCACAGGGCGATTTGGCCAATTGGCACACCGGGGCTCCCGATGCGATCCCCGCCGTAGGCGGGGCGATGGATCTGGCCATCGGCGCGCGCCACATCTACGTCATGATGGAGCACACCACCAAAACGGGCGAGAGCAAGATCGTCCGGCGCTGCACGTGTCCGCTCACGGGGATCGCCTGTGTGGAGCGAATCTACACGGATCTCGCGGTTATCGATGTCACCTCCCAGGGGCTCTCGGTCATCGAAATGGTCGAAGGCCTTTCTTTGGAAGCGCTTTCGCAGCTGACCGCTGCGCCACTTCATCTTGCCACGGGTTGAACATGCAGCACGCCTTCATCTGCGACGCCGTTCGAACGCCTTTCGGGCGCTACGGGGGCTCGTTGTCCACCGTTCGCGCGGACGACCTCGCCGCCCTTCCCATTCGCGCGCTCATCGAGCGCAACGCCAGGGTGGATTGGTCCGCGCTCGACGACGTGATCTACGGTTGCGCCAATCAGGCCGGCGAGGACAACCGCAACGTGGGGCGCATGGCGGCGCTGTTGGCCGGCCTGCCCGAAACGGTTCCAGGTGTCACGGTGAACCGATTGTGTGGATCGAGCCTCGAAGCGGTCAGCCTGGCGTCCCGGGCCATCAAGACCGGCGAGGCGTCGTTCGTACTGGCGGGCGGTATAGAGAGCATGTCGCGGGCTCCTTACGTCATATCCAAGCCCGACGCCGCGTTCTCGCGCAGCCTGGAGCTCGCGGACACGACCTTGGGTTGGCGCTTCCTCAACCCACGCATCCAGGCGCAATTCGGCGTCGATACCATGGCCGAGACCGCCGAAAACCTGGCCCGCGAGCGCAAGATTTCCCGCGCCGACCAGGACGCCTTCGCCTGGCGAAGCCAGCGTCGCGCGGCCGCCGCCATCGAAGCACGGCGCTTGGCCGATGAGATTGTGCCGGTCAACGTGCCCCGAAAGGGCGGCAGCGTGCTCGTCGACCGGGACGAGCATCCACGGCCCGACACCAGCCTCGACGCCCTCGCCAAGCTTCGGCCCATCGTCAACGAGAGCGGTACGGTCACGGCCGGCAATGCATCGGGGCTCAACGACGGCGCCTCGGCGCTGCTGCTGGCATCCGAGCCTGCGGCCAAACGTTTCGGGCTCGTGCCGCGTGCTCGGGTGGTCGCCAGCGCGGTGGCCGGCGTCCCGCCGCGAATCATGGGCATTGGGCCGGTGCCGGCGACCCGCAAAGTGCTCGCGCTGGCAGGTCTTGCGCTCGCCCAAATCGACATCATCGAGCTGAACGAGGCCTTCGCCGCCCAAGCCCTCGCGGTGTCGCGAGAGCTTGGCATCTCGGACGAGGCCCCATTCGTGAACCCGAACGGCGGTGCCATCGCGCTCGGCCATCCTCTCGGTGCCAGCGGTGCTCGGCTGGCCACCACCGCCACCTACGAGCTGCAACGCAGTGGCGCCCGCTACGCCTTGTGCACGATGTGCATTGGCGTCGGGCAAGGTATCGCGGTGATCTTGGAAAGGGTGTGAGCGTGGCGGATCAGGAAATTTATCGACGCCCAGGGGCCGGCACCCAACCTGGCTACCTGCACCTGCCCTACAAGGCGACGCAGAAGCGGGCGCCAACCCAACCGCTCGTCAAATTGCCGCACACGCTTTCGGAGACCACGGGCTTTTCGCCGGGAGCCGATTGGGTCGTGCCGGGAGCCGAGGATCTCACCCGCCAACATGGTGGCGCGCCCATCGGCGAGCGTATCGTCGTGGTCGGCCGGGTGCTCGACGAGAACGGCCGACCGTTGCGTCGCACGCTGGTGGAGATCTGGCAGGCCAACGCCGCCGGACGCTACCTGCATGGCCATGACAACCACGACGCCCCACTCGATCCCAATTTCACCGGCTGCGGCCACACCCTGACCGACGACGAGGGCCGCTACGGTTTTGTCACCATCCGGCCCGGTGCCTACCCGTGGCGCAATCACCCGAATGCGTGGCGTCCCTCGCACATTCACTTCTCGCTCTTCGGTCCATCCTTCCTCACCCGTCTCATCACCCAGATGTATTTTCCAGGCGATCCATTGCTCGCCGCCGATCCGATCTTCAACTGCGTGTCCGACGAGCGCGCCCGGGATCGATTGATCGCCGGATTCGACTGGGAGGCCACCCAGCCGGATTGGGCCCTCGGCTACCGTTTCGACATCGTGCTACGCGGACGGAATTGGACACCCATGGAGAACCTTGGCCATGGCGAATGAAGACACAGCCGCATCCCTTCAGGCGACGGTTTCGCAAACCGCCGGTCCCTACTTTCACATCGGCCTCCGCCGGCTGTTCACCGATCAGGTCGCCGATGCGAATGCAGTTGGCTGCCACATCGTCGTCGAGGGCCGCGTCCTGGACGGCGACGGTGTGCCCGTGACCGACGCCCTGATCGAAATTTGGCAGGCGGACGCAAACGGCAAGTACGCGCATCCGGACGACCTGAAGGACAAGTCGCGAACTCCGGGCTTTCGTGGCTTCGCGCGCGTGCCCAGCAACGACGACGGCGCCTTCCGTTTCACCACCGTGAAGCCGGGTCGTGTGCCCGCGCCGGATGGTGCGAAGCAAGCGCCGCATATTCTAGTGTCGGTCTTCATGCGCGGGCTCCTGCGCCAGGCGGTGACCCGCATCTATTTCTCCGACGAGCCCTCGAACGAGGAGGATCTGGTGCTTGGGTGCGTGCCTGCACCGAGGCGCAGCACCTTAATCGCAGAACAGCGGACTGGCCAGCCCGAGGTCTTCGACTGGAACATTGTCCTGCAAGGACCTCATGAAACCGCCTTCTTCGATTATTAAAAGGACCCTGGGAGGGTCCTTTATATCCCCCGCGGTCGAGCGCAGTCGGGCAAAGCCCGCCAGCGCTCACGCGATTGATCAACCCCGCTTGCTGGACGGACTCTTCACCACGGCCGCGATGGCCTCGGTGTTCTCCGCTCGCGGCTGTATTCAGGGGCTGCTCGATTTCGAGGTAGCGCTGGCGCGGGCCGAGGCGGCGTTGGGTATTATCCCTCGCACGGCCGCGGAGAGCATCGCGTCCGAGTGCCGTGCGGAGCTCTTCGACGTGGAGGCTCTCTCGCGAGACGCCGCGGTCGCCGGCAACTTGGCCATCCCGGTTGTCCGCATGCTGACAGATTTGGTCGGCAAGCGAGATTCCGAGGCTGCCCGGTGGGTGCATTGGGGCGCCACCAGCCAGGACGCCATCGACACCGGGTTGGTTCTACAGCTTCGCGCGGCGCTGGACCTCCTCGATGCGGATCTCGAGCGGTTGTCGGCGGCGCTCGCCAAGCTCGCCGAGCGACACCGGCATACCGTTCAGCTCGGCCGCACCTGGCTGCAACCCGGCCCACCGATCACGTTTGGACTGAAGGCCGCGGGGTGGCTGAGCGCGATCGAACGCCAGCGGGAGCGCATGACCGCCCTGCGCGCACGTGTCCTGTTCATCCAATTCGGCGGCGCCGTGGGCACGCTGGCGGCGCTGGGCACGCAGGGGCTTGCCGTGGCGACAGGTCTCGGCCTCGAGCTGGGGCTCGCGGTTCCGGACCTGCCCTGGCACGCGCACCGTGATTGCATCGCCGAAGCCGGCGCAACCCTCGGGCTGCTCACTGGCAGCCTCGGCAAGATGGCACGCGACCTTTCGCTGCTCATGCAGGCCGAGCTCGCCGAGGCTTTCGAACCCCGTGCTCCAGGTCGTGGCGGCTCCTCCACCATGCCCCACAAGCAGAACCCGGTGGGCGCGGCCGTCATCTTGTCCGCTGCTGCGCGCGTGCCAGGCTTGGTCTCGACGCTGCTTTCCGCCATGCCTCAAGAGCACGAGCGTGGCCTCGGAGGGTGGCATGCGGAATGGGAGACCCTGCCCGAAATCTGTCGGCTAACCGCGGGCGCACTCGAACACGCCGTGGAGGTGTGCGAGGGGATCGAGGTCGATGCCGAGCGCATGCGCGCCAACCTGGATGCCACAGGTGGCCTCGTTTTGGCCGAGCCGGTGGCGCTGGCGCTTGCCGGACACATGGATCGGAACGCGGCGCACAGCTTGGTCGAAAAGGCCTGCCGGCGCGCGACCGCAGAGAAGAAGCCCTTGCGAAGGGCGCTCGACGATGACCTCGAGGTCACGCGCCGATTGGCGCCGGAGGACCTCGACCAGCTCTGCGATCCGTCGAGGTACCTCGGTCTCGCCGACGCGTGGATTGACCGTGCGTTGGCCTCGTGTCGGTCGCGACCCGCCGGCGGGAAGGCCGTCCAGACCATCGAGGTCCCGGGTGCAACGCTTCACTTTCGCTTGGACGGTCCCGCTCGAGCACCTGTCCTCGTGTTGGCCAACTCCCTTGGCACCTCGCTCGCGATGTGGGACGGCCAGATGGCGGCGCTCACTCGCGCCTTCCGCGTGCTCCGCTACGATATGCGCGGGCACGGAGTATCCTCGCTTTCAGCGCTACCCGTGGACATCGCGTGCCTCGGTCACGACGTACTTTCGTTGTTGGATGCCATCGAGGCCACGAACGCGCATTTCGTGGGCATATCGCTCGGGGGCATGGTCGGACTGTGGCTGGGTGCCAACGCGCCCGCGCGGATGAAGTCTCTGGTCCTGTCCAACACGGCCGCACGCATTGGCACTGCGGATGGCTGGAACGCGCGCATCGAGGCCGTCGAGAAGAGCGGGATGGAAAGCGTCGTCGAGACCGTGCTCGCGCGTTGGTTCACCGTTCGCTTTCGCGAGCAGGCGCCCGAGCGGGTAGAGCCGCTTAGGCGTATGTTGCTGGCGACGGATTGCGCAGGATACGTCGCCGGGTGTGCGGCGGTTCGCGACGCCGATCTACGCGAGAGCGTGGCCAACGTTCGCGTGCCGACCTTGATGATCACCAGCGCCCTCGACGCGGCCACGCCGCAGTCGGACGGTCGCTGGCTCGCGCAGCAGATCGCGGGCGCAAAACACGCCGAGCTCCAAGCCGCGCATCTGTGCAACGTCGAAGCGGAGTCCGCCTTCAACCACGGCGTCGTCGACTTCCTTTCGGCCCAGGAGAACCGACATGGACGAGCATGAACGCCTGGCTCAGGGCATGAAGGTGCGCCGTGAGGTCCACGGCGAAGACTACATCGACAAGAGCATCCAGGGCCGCACCGCCTTCAATGGCGAGTTTCAAGACTTGCTGACCCGTTATGCCTGGGGAGAAATCTGGAGCCGGCCAGGGCTCGACCGGAAAACCCGAAGTCTCTTGTGCCTTGCCATGATGGTCGCGCTGAACCGCGGCGACGAATTTCGCTTGCACGTGCGCTCGGCCCTCAACAACGGGGTCACGCGCGAAGAGATCAAGGAGGTGCTGCTACAAACCGCCGTGTATTGCGGGGTGCCTGCCGCCAACAGCGCCTTCCACACGGCAGCGGACGTCTTCACGGAGATCGACCAGCAACCCACGAAGGGCGGAGGCTGACCGTGCGAACCCAAGTGGGGATCATCGGTGCCGGTCCAGCCGGGCTCATGCTCGCGCACCTGTTGCAACGCGAGGGAATCGAATCGGTGATTCTCGAAAAGCACACCCGCGAGCACATCGAGCGGCGTGTTCGCGCCGGCGTGCTCGAGCAAAGCACCGTGGATCTGCTCAACGAAACCGGGCTTGGCGAACGGATGCAGCGAGAAGGCATGCGCCATCACGGGATTCAGCTGAGCTTCAGCGGCGGCAGGCATCACATTGAATTCAGCGAGCTCACCGGCAGAGCCATCACCGTGTATGGACAACAGGAGGTCGTCAAAGACTTCGTCAGGGCACGGCTTGGTTCGGGCGGCGCTATCCATTTCTCGGTGGAAGCCCTTGGGCTGCGGGGGCTCGACAGCGAAAGCCCGTGCATTCGATTCCTCGCAGACGGCACGGAACACGAGCTCACCTGCGATTTCGTGGCAGGCTGCGACGGCTTTCATGGCGTCTCCAGACAGGCGATCCCAAGTGATGTTCTCTCGGTCATCGAGCACACCTATCCCTTTGCTTGGCTCGGTATCCTGGCCCAGGCGCCGCCTGTGCAAGACGAGCTCGTCTACGCCTATCACGAGCGCGGCTTTGCCCTCTTCAGTATGCGCTCACCGGAGGTGACCCGGCTCTACCTTCAGGTGGCCCCGGACGAAGACATCTCGAGCTGGTCGGATGACCGCATCTGGAGCGAGCTGCACGCGAGACTCGATGGTGGCGATGGTTGGCGCATCAACGACGGCTCGGTCCTCGAAAAATCGATCACAGGGATGCGTGCCTTTGTCGTCGAGCCGATGCAGTACCAGCGCCTCTACCTGGTTGGCGATTCCGCACACATCGTGCCCCCGACTGGCGCCAAGGGGCTCAACCTGGCGGTTGCTGATGCCTTCGTTCTGGCCCGGGCCTTCGACGCCCACTATCGGAACGGTAGCGCCACAGAGCTCGAACGCTACTCGCGCACTTGCCTCAAACGCGTGTGGCGCGCCGAACACTTCTCCTGGTGGATGACATCGATGCTGCATCGGTTCCCAGGGACGGATCCGTTCCGTGAGCGTCTTCAGCTCTCGCAGCTCGAGTACGTCGCGCATTCGTCAGCCGCGGCGAAGTCCCTCGCCGAAAACTACGTTGGCCTTCCGCTGGATTGGGGGGAAACGTGAAATCGGCGAGCTAGAGAGCGACCTGCGCGAATGCGTCCCGCGCGTCACCAAGGCCTCCACCGGTATTTCGATCAGGCTTGGCACGCGCACCTGAATCTCCACCTCGACGACGCTGCCAGCCAGAAGCGCGCCGCGGCCCGGGCGCAACACCGGCTGACCTGAAACACGCACCTTCCGTGACCCGCTCGCCGAGAACCCTCCTTCATGGAGGCGGCCGTATGCGCAAAACCTGCGACCGGCTACACCTATGCCCGCCGGGAGCCCGAGAAGGCCGCACCTTTTCAGGTGCTCCAGCAGCACCTGCTCACCTTCGAGCAAGAGTGGACCGACAAGTCCGACGGCCGCACCCTGCCCAGCTTCGTGACCGAGGAGCTACGCGACTTCCTGGGCTGCGGCGTCTTGGCGCGAGGCTTCGCCCAACTGCCGGCGCATGAACGCGGGGGCGCTAACTCTGGTCGATCACGTGCTGCCCGAGGTACCCATCCGACAATTCGTGCTGACGCTGCCTTTCTCGCTGAGATTTCCCTTGGCCTTCGACGGGAAATTGCTGGGCCAAGTCCTGCGCATCTTCATCGACACCGTGGCGTCCAACTATCGCAAGCGCCTGGCAGATCGGGGCACTACCGACGGCGAGTGTGGCGCCGTCACGGTCATCCAGCGCGCCAACAGCGACCTGCGTCTCTCACCGCATTTTCATGTCCTCCACCTCAATGGCCTATACGCCCCTGGGCGCGGCCAAGGGCAAGCTTTGCGGCCAGCAGCGGGTTCAACCTGCATGCTCAAACCAAGGTCGCCGCCAACGACAAGAAGGGTCGCGAGAACCTGTGCAAGTACATCTTGCGCCCGCCTCTCGCCGCCGCTGGCCGGTCGCGTGGGAAGCCGGCCGGCTTTGCCGGCCGCGAACCATCGCGGGAAGGTTTGGAAACCCTTCCAGGGTTTCCATGTCGACGACCGCTTGAAAATCCTCGACGGCGGAGACGTGAGGCTGGAGCTCAAGCGGCCTTGGACGGATGGCACCTCGTCGGTCGACCTTGCGCCGCTCGCCCTCATTGCCGGGCTAGCCGCGATCGTGCCCCCTCCTCGTCGGCATGTCGTCAGATACTCGGGGGTTATCTCCTCGCACAGCTCTCTCCGCAGCCAAGTCGTCCCCGTCCCCGCCGTGGCGGCACCCGAGGAGAAGGACACGCCTTCACTGCCCCTTTCACACTACATTTCTTGGAGCCAGCTCCTCAAAAGGACATTCGAGACCGAAGGCACCATCAAGAAGATTCTCAAAGCCATGGGACTGCCTACCGAGGCGCCCAAACTCTGGCCTGCACGACCGCCGCCCTCGCAATCTGATGGCGAGGGCGGAGACTGGCTGAACTGACGGCACGTCGACCAGGGCGGGTTGGAGTAGACTGCCCTGCCCTGTGTGTCCGATACCGCCCCGTCAGGCCCCAGAAACCCGCTCAAGTGCGCTGCGCAGAGGTGATCGGGGCCAACCTAATGCGGTCCGGCAGGGTTCTCAGACGCTCAAAAACCCCCTTCGAATCGCCTATGGCCCCTATGCGCCGCAAGAGGTGCAGGCATGGCCCTCCCGCCATTTTGCGGGCTAGTCTCAGATTCTTGAGAGCTCCCAGGTCGATAGGCGCGTGAATATGCAAGAATCACTGCAGAAATCGGCGCACGCTCATCGGCATGTGGATTGCTGTGTGACTACGTACCAGGAGCATCGAATGCGCAAGATGTCCAAGAGCATTGCAGCCCTTACGGTGGCTGGCCTGTTGGGACTGGCGTGTGGCAATCGATCCGGGCTGAGCTCAGGTGGGGGCAGTGGTGGTGGTTCTGGTGGTGCGAACGGCGGTCAGCCAGGTGGCGGCACCGCTGGTACCATGGCCGGCTCGGGTGGGGCTGTCGGTAGCGGGGGACTCCTGGCCGGTGGTACTGGCGGGAGCCAAGCTGGGTCCGGCGGAAATAGCGGCACGGGGGGATGCATTCAAACTCCGTGCTACGCCTGTCCCTATGGGTACCTACCATCCACTTCTCCATGCGGCTGCGGCGAGTGCGCCCCACCCCCCAGCGCTTCAGGCGGTGCGCAGGGCTTGGGAGGCGCTGTGTCTTCTGGAGGGGCGCCAGGCCTTGCGGGTGCTCCTGGCTTTGGCGGCACGGGAGGATGCGTGCTCGTCGCGTGCCCGATGCTGGCATGCGTGAACGGATACCAGCCAAGTGCGGATCCCTGTGGCTGTCCAACGTGCGCGCCTTCCGATGCTGGCGCGGCGAAAGACGCTGGCGGGGCTCCGTCGTGCGCCACGGTGGTCTGTCCGTCAATTCCGTCTTCGTGCAAGAAGATCGTCCAAGATCCGAATGCTTGTTGTCCCACCTGCACAGACACGGGTTGTAGCCCTTGCCCTGACCTTAGCTGTGCCAGTGGAACGCACCTCGAAACGGCGGTCGGAGCCTGCTGCCCAACGTGCGTTCCTGACCCGCCGAATGCCTGCACGCAAGGACAGCAGAGTTACGCCTCGATACGCGCGTCCATGCTCACCAAATACAGCTCCAGCGGATGCAAGAACAGTTCGGATTGCGTCCTCGTATCGGAAAACAATCTCTGCGCTTGGAGCTGCAACATTCCTCTGCCGAGTACGATGTCCTCCAGCTTCGTAAGCAATCTGAATTCAGCGGCGCAAAGTGCATGCGCGACCTGTGCGCCGCCGGCTGATCCGTCCTGCGGGCGAATGATTCCTGCGTGCGTGAACGGGAACTGCGTCGCCGTCAATCCTTGATTCGCTTGATGGGCGGCCAGGCGTCGGGCTCTCCGAGCTGAGCTATAGGCCCTTGAGAACAACGCCGTAGCGGTCAAGGATTTCGGCCGTGGCGGCGGAGAGGGCCGCCTCGGATTCGTTCTGATCCACGGTCGCTCGTAACAGGCGCGTTTGGGCGTCCTTGAGCTCTTGCTGGCGTAAGAGCACGTCGTTGTTGGTGGCCCGGCCGGCTTGAAAACGGGCGCGCTCGGCCTCGAGGTTCAGTTGCGCGAACTCGACCTCGCGCTGGCCGAGGACCACGCGCGTGCCTGCGGTGCGGACGCTGCGGGCCGCGCGCAGGACCAGGTCGCGTAGTTGCACCGCGAAGTCCTCGGCATTGATGTGGGCGAGATTCAGCTCTTCCTCCGAGCGCGACGGCGGAGCTGGCATCCCGCCGCTTCTACCTGACCGCAACCGCTGCTGGCATGGCGGCCTCGGTTTTCTATGTCGGCAATGTCTTGAATGCCGTGGATCTGGCGGGGCGGGGAAACGAGTTGGCGGCCGACCCACCTCGTGAAGCCCTCGAGCGGCTGCTGCTGCCTGAAGCCTATCCGTAGATTTCCTCTCCTGGTTAGCCGGCACTCGTGGTCTTGTGCCACAATTCTCGCCCTCCACTTCGGTGACGGTCTCTCTCGGATAGACCCAAGCCCCCATCATGATGTCCCACACCGGAAGCACCGCGCTCCACAGCATCCACACCTGACGGCGTAGCAGAGGGCGTCGGTAGGCAAAGCCACGGGCTACGCGCTGTACTGGCAGACCCTGAGGTAAGCCAGCCCGACGAAACCCTCGAATATCAGCTTGATCACCATCGACCAAGCTTGCTTCGACCGCTCACTCTTCGCTTCATCCCAACCAACCCGGAGGCAACACAAGAAGGAAAAAGCCGGAGACCTTCAGCAAGCCGTAGGCTTCGGCTGTATCCCAGAAGTTCACGCCGCGGCACGCACCCATCACGTACCTCGGTTGGTTCGGAAAGTAGCCGGGGCAACCGCCGCGATGACGGCCTCCGCGGTCGATAAGGTGGTTTGCCTCACAAACACCTTCTCGGTCAGGAGGCGGTGCACCTCGGCGTCGCCGTCGGAGCAGCAGTCGGTCACGACGACCAAGCGGTAGTCCGCGTCGGCCGCATGTCGAACCGTCGACAGCACGACCCCGCTCGTGGCGATCCCGGCGAGTACGAGCGTCTCAATGCCGCCTGATCGAAGGATCATGTCGAGATCCGTTCCGGCGAAGGCGCCCACCCGATGCTTCGTCACGACGACATCACCAGGCTTCGGTGCGACGGCGGGATGCACCTTGGAACCGGCTGCGCCCTCGGCGAACTGCCCGCTCCCCACGACGACGCTCAGGTTCTTGTTGCGCGGGCTCGACTCGGGGTAACCGGCGCGGAATCCAACGACGACGTAGACGACCTTCATCTCGGCCTTGCGAGCCGCGTCGATGAGGCTGGCCGTTCGTGCGAGTAGAGCCTCCGTATCCGTGGGGACCATCGCCACGATGGCCGTCTGAAAATCCATGACGAGGAGGGTGGAGGTCTTCGGATCGAGCTGGAGCTTGCCGGTCATGATCGGGTCCTCATAGGAGCGCTATCAGGGCGTGGACGGCAGTTCTGACATGTTCAGGTTTACGAAGCGTCCTCGCTGTAATCGTCGTGCCGAGGTAAAAGGTGAGCAGAATTGCGGCGAGTTCCTTCGGGTCGCGGTCAGACCGCAACTCGCCGCTTTGTTGCCCCTCCTCGATGGTTCGCTGAAACCCTCGCTCCATCCGCGCGAATACACCGACCACGATCCTCAGCACCAACTTGTCACGCGGACCGCGCTCCGCCACGCTGTTCACTGCAAGGCAGCCGCGACGGCGAACCTTGGCGTTCTCTGGTGCCGCAATTCGCGCCAGGGCCGCTACCAGCCGCGCCCGCACGGGCCCCGGATCATCGAGCGCTTGGGTCACGCTTGCGACTCGAGCATCACCGTACCGGCGGAGCACTTGCTCAAACAAAGCATGCTTGCTCTCGAACGCGTTGTAGAAGCTTCCTTTGCCTATTCCAAGAGCGTCTACCAGTGCGGATGGTGTCGTCGTTCCGTAGCCGTTGCGCCAAAACAGATCCGTCGCTGCTGAGAGGGCATTGTCGATGTCGAACGCTCTCGGTCTTCCCATCCAAAAGATGTTAGCAGTTGTGTACCTGCAGGTCCACAACTAATTCGAGTGTTCGATGGTGTTCATGACGGTGTGGAGCCGCCCCTATGGCGTTCGGTTCTTGCGCGTGTATTCATATTATACGCCCAGCCATTCGGCCCGCCCATCCATCGACCAGTACTGCCGCGCGACCTCATGGTGCAACGACAAGAAGGGTCGCGAAAACCTGTGCAAGTACATCTTGCGCCCGCCTCTCGCCAACGACCGCTTGAAAATCCTCGACGGCGGAGACGTGAGGCTGGAGCTCAAGCGGCCTTGGTCGGATGGCACCTCGTCGGTCGACCTTGCGCCGCTCGCCCTCATTGCCAGGCTAGCCGCGATCGTGCCCCCTCCTCGTCGGCATGTCGTCAGATACTCGGGGGTTATCTCCTCGCACAGCTCTCTCCGCAGCCAAGTCGTCCCCGTCCCCGCCGTGGCGGCACCCGAGGAGAAGGACACGCCTTCACCGCCCCTTTCACACTACATTTCTTGGAGCCAGCTCCTCAAAAGGACATTCGGGATCGACACCGTCTGCCCTCGCTGCAAGAGCCCGCTGCATCTCATCGCCATGATCGAGACCGAGGGCACCATCAAGAAGATTCTCAAAGCCATGGGACTGCCTACCGAGGCGCCCCGCCATCCAAAGCGTGCGTACCGAGCGGCCTGGAAGAGCAAGCCAAGGCCATGGCGATGATCAAAGCAACGCGATTCATTTCTGCTCGCACCGCATGATGCCGAAACGTCCCCGTCCTCAGCGGACGCAGCGTACCCAGTCGTTGCCGCTCACGTTATTGCCGTTCGAGACGCCGTTGCCGAAGTTGATGCCGCAAGCGAAGTAGCCGGACGAGCCAACATACGGCGAGGACGTCCAGAACCATTCGGCCGAGGTGGCCGGAAACGCGGTCTGATTGATCGTCGCTCCAACGGTAACCGTAAGGTCAACCAGCGAGCCCAACTCCTTGACCGTGGGCAAGCGAAATCCCGCCGAAGAACAATGGGTCTGGGCATCCGCCCAGTCCATGGTCGTGCTACTCGCCTGCTGTTGCCACGTGAGTTGGGTGAGAGTGTCCCGCACCCACCGGCCGCCCTGCACCACGAAACGGGTGGTGGGATAACAGCGTGAACCTCGAACGCAGCGCACGCTGTTGCCGTAGCCCACACCATTGTAGACCGAGCCGACGCCGTAGCTGAAGTCGACGCACCACGCGTAGCCGGACGAGCTTGCATATGGCGAGGACGTCCAGAACGAGTACGCTGGCGTGTTCGGGAATGCACGATCGGATCTTCGAGAATCAAGCCACCCTCTCCAGCGACGAGGCCGAATCCTACAATTGCATAGCTCATGATGTCTTTCCGATCTCGTGTTAGAACTAAAGTTCGAGATGCGACCGCGCCGGGGTCAGACCTGCGCCATGCCCCCGTCAACTGCGAGATCCGCGCCGGTAATATAGGAACTTTCATTGGAGGCGAGGAACGCGACTGCTGCCGCAATTTCCTCGGGCTTGCCTCTGCGACCCATCGGGATCTGCGTGGCGAACTGCGCGGCCGCTTGCTCAGCCTGTTCAGCGGTAAGGCCCGTCGTCGTCGCTAAGGCCGGGGTATCGATTGCTCCGGGGCTCATCGACGCCGGCTTTCGTCTGGAGCGAACCTGGTACGACGAGCGACGCTGGTTCGGCCTCCACTTGGCCCGCGTTTCCCAGCGCCGACTCTCGACACGTCGCTAATGGTCGCGGCCGCCATTCTTCCTGAACTTAGTGACTGTGCTACTTCTTCCGTGTAGTCGAGGCGTTTTTCAAACCGGCCTGCTTGTTCCAGCCGTGGAAAGACGAGAAGTCACCCGCATTCCATGCCTCGCGGAGTCCAGGGGCACTCAGATCCCAGTCTGGGCGGATTCCACTCATCGCGGCACGCAGATCGTGCCAAAGATCAACGACCGACGGACGCCCCCAGAACCAGTAACCGTTGTAGATGCTGTAGATCACGAGGCCCGGCTTGAGGACGAGCGTATGCGGGATCATCGGATTGTGCTCGGGATCGGTGTACTCCTGAATGTCGAGATCCTTCTGAACCGTTCGGTCAGGGTCCGAGAGGAATGGCCACCCGGCTCCGACCGACGCGCGGAATTCCTGCAGCGTATGGTGATCGTCGGTGGCGATGGTGACGATCTGCGTGTAAGCCACCGCAATCTTTGGGTAAAACGCGGCGAGATCCAGATGCTGCTGGTGCTCCTTCGGGCAATAGTGGCCACGCGAAAGCGTAAGGATCAGTGGATCATCGCCCTGTAGCTCGCTGAGCTTGCGCACTCTGCTGGTGTGATCGGGCAGCTCATAGTCGGGGAAAATGCCTCCGGGCACGATATCAGAACGCATGATTGGACTCCTCCATCTCTCTCAAAGAGCCAGCGTGACACCCGCGTCTGGCTTGGAACAGCATATGAGAGGGCGCACGCGCAACAGACTCCTGGCGTCGCTCGATCAATGGCTTCGTTCTGCAGCCCCGTGGTGCTTGATACAGGAGAAGCAGACCGAATCCTACAATCGCGTAGCTCAGACCTGCGCCATGCCCCCGTCAACTGTTTTTGTCCGTTGTTGTTGCTCATATGTCTTCTCTTTCTGTTTATAGTTGTTAGAACGCATCTTCGCGTCAGATTTGCGCTAGGCCACCGTCAACGGCGACCTCACTGGCGGTCATGAAGCTGCTGTCCGACGACGCGAGGAAGGCGGCCGCCGCGGCGATCTCGGACGGATCGGCCATGCGCTGGAGCGGAGTCATCGAGGCGTAGACCTTCTGGCCTTCCTCGCCTAGCGCTGCCTTCGCGAGCTCGGTCGCCGTCGCCCCGGGCGACAGCACGTTTACCCGGATGCCGGTGCCCTTCAGGTCCTCCGCCCAGGTCCGCGCGAGGTTGCGCACTGCCGCCTTGCTCGCGCTGTAGGCGCTCATTGCCGGGGCGCCCGTGGTGCCGGCGCTCGATCCTGTCAGGATGATCGAACCGCCCTTGCCCATCAGCGGCAGCGCCTTCTGGACCGTGAAGATCGTACCCTTCACATTGGTGTCGAAGGTTTCGTCAATGTGCTCGGCGGTGATCTTGCCGAGCGGAAGCGGGCTTCCCGCGCCGGCATTGGCGAAGACGATGTGGAGGGCGGCGCGCTCGGCCTTCACCGCCGCGTAGAGCCGGTCGAGGTCAGCCTCATCCGAGACTGAGCCCTTCACCGCGCGGGCATTGGCCCCGAGGTGGGCCACAGCGGCGTCGAGCGCATCCTGCCGTCGGCCGAAGATGAAGACGAAGGCGCCCTCCTCAATGAAGCGCTTTGCTGCTGCGCGACCGATGCCGGTAGCGCCGCCGGTGATCACGGCGGTCTTTCCATTCAGTCTGGTCATGTCATGGATCCTTAGTTGAAGTTGTGAGGTATTGATGCCCCTTGCGAGTGATGTGATGCCAGAAGTGGTGCTACGGATGCACTCAGCCGCGCTGTGAACGCAGACATTCCGAACTGGAATCACGCTACGGCACCACCGAGCCCTACTTGACGATCGGATTGTCGAGCCGCGGTCCGTGACCCATCTTCGGAGCAAGCAGACGCGACGCTGGCACCCACGGCGATGGTGCAACCCCGAGCGCTGAGCAAGCGCGGCATCACTGCCGACAAAGGTTCCTTGCCGGACGCTCACTGCCGCTTGCCTCCAACGGATCGCCCTGCTACACCGAAACCAGGTTTAGGCAGAGGAGGTGATTCATGCGCGAGAAGATTGAGGTTGGTTTCCAGACGTTCGTGGCGGATAGCAAAGAGGAGTTCGGGGCAATACGTGGAATTTCTCCCGATGGCCGCGCGCTCACCGTCTATGTCGAGAATGCCGGGGACTTCCAGGTGCCGGTCGATGCCGTTGTCTCAGTGCAATCGGAGAAAGTGACGTTCGACTGCCGGAAGCTCGAGCCCGGGCTGCGATCCGCCATCGGACACGCGCACGACGCGGAAAGACTTTGAGCCAACGCGGCGCAGTTGCACGGGCGTTGACCGGGTGGGCGGGGACGAGGCGGCGATTTTCCACTGATGGCTCCGTTCCTCATGATGGTGATTCGTGTTCTCGACTTGCTCTTGGAGAACCCGGCCAAGCCACACGCCGACGCTGCCAGCAGCGGCAACGGCAAGTTCATGGATGTCTTTCTCGTGGCCCTCTGCGTGAGCGAGGCACAGGTCTCATCACGTCCTTCAGTCTCGATAACCCTGGGTGGAGGGAGGAGGAACGAAAGCGCGAGGTCTCCTGTTAACCGGCGCTCTCGGTTCCCCGGGACGGATCCGTTCCGTGAGCGTCTTCAGCTCTCGCAGCTCGAGTACGTCGCGCATTCGTCAGCCGCGGCCAAGTCCCTCGCCGAGAACTACGTTGGCCTACCGCTGGATTGGGGAGAAGCATGAAATCGGCGGGCTAGAAAGCGACCCGCCCCAATCACGGGCCCTGGCGGTGCACCGGCTGCACCAACGCCCCGTCTTCCAGGCTCTCGCCGACGTTGAGTGCCACGGTTTCTCCGGCGCGCACGCCTTCGAGCACGCGCGCGGTCTCACCGTCGTCGTCGGCCAGTCGCACGGGGCGGAAATGCAGGCGGCCGTTGCTGTCGACGATGGTGGCGAAGGCGTGCGTCCCGCGCATGACCAAGGCCTCGACCGGCATCTCGACAAGGCTGGGCACGCGCACCCGGATCTCCACCTCGACGAAGCTGCCGGCCAGTATCGCGCCCTCGTGGTTGTCGACGTCGACCTCGGTCAGCATGGTTCGCGTGTGCGGAGTCAGCTCGCCCGAGACGCGCGCGACCCTGGCCGGCCGCGACCAACCCGGCCGCTCGGCGACGCGAACCACGGCGATATCGCCGACCTTCACGGAAGACGCCGTGGCTTGATCCAGGTAGACGTAGATGCGCAGGCGTTTGACGTCCGAGACGGTAACCACGGGAAGGGCACCGGAGCGGCCGTCGGCGGCACTTTGGATGAGCGCACCCGGATCGGCGAAGCGCGCGGTCACCTTGCCGGCAAAGGGCGCGCGCAGGGTTCGATAGGCGTCTTGCTTGCGCAGGGACTCGGTCTGCGCCTCGGCGACGTCGGCCCCACTGGTAGCCGCCTCCACGTCTTGGGTCGACACCACGCCGGGACCAGCCAGCATCTGCATGCGTTTGGCCTGTCGCCATTTGTTCTGCGCGTCGGCCTGTGCCGCAAGCACTTGTTGATCGAGCTCGGGCGAGATGATGGTGGCCAGCACCTGGCCGGCCCGGACCTCGTCGCCCTTGTCCACGCGCACATCGCGCAGATAACCGGCGATCTTGCCGTACAGGGTGACCCTGGCAAAGGGGTGCGCCTCGCCCTGCAGGCGCAGTGTTCGCGAGGCGGGCGATAGCGTCGCGGTGGTCACCAATACGCGGGCGCCGGCACGACGGATCTCGGTGCGGGCCTCGACCTCGGCACGGCTGGCCGCCGAGCGCCGCGAAGCGATGAGCCCCAACCCGGCCACGCCCGCCATGAGCCACACCACGACGACGAAGTAGAGCCGCTGCACCCCGCTGCCCACGCTCATGACGACGCTCCTTCCCCAACGCCGCGCGCGGGGGGCGTCCACACTTCGCCGCGCGCCTCGGCCCGGAATTTTTCGTCGAGCAGGTGGCGCACGGGCAGCTTGGTCCGCAGGGTCGCGTAAACCGCGGGCACGACCAACAAGGTCACGAACGTCGCCATCAAAAGCCCGCCGATGACCGCGCGCCCGAGCGGAGCGTTCTGCTCGCCGGCCTCGCCCAGGCCGAGCGCCATGGGAATCATACCGATGATCATGGCCAGCGCCGTCATCAAGACCGGACGCAGGCGCGTGCGCCCGGCTTCAAGCGCCGCCATGAACGGCGTGACGCCGGCTTCCAGGCGGTGATCGTTGGCAAAGGACACGAGCAGGATGGAGTTCGACACGGCAATTCCGACCGACATGATTGTCCCCATGAAGGAGCTTACACGGGCGGAGCGCCTTGCAGCGAACCGGGCGATGACCTGCAGCGAGTGCAGTGGTCAGCAAGCCAGCCTTCCCAAATCGCCAATTCCTCCATGATTCCGGCGCTGACGCTGTTGCGTACGCTCTTCTACGAAAGGTCTCCGCACACAGTCGCGGTACCGATGCTCCAAAGCATCGCTGTCGGGCCACGAGCTACGAGCTACGCCTCGCAAACTGTTAGGCCGCGCCAGCTCGTGCTAACTTATTCTTGCGCGGCTCCTTACGGCGCGCCGGCGTCACAGGACTGGGCTGGGTTGGTCGATCCAAAACACGGTTGATCCGAACGCGGCAATACCTCGCGGGGACTGGGAGCCAGTTTTGGGAGAGAGCGGCAGTGTGAAGATGGCAGGCGCACTGCCGTCAATTGGCACCGTCATGATTCCGTTGCTGGCGGGCCAATACACGTTGGCGCCAGCCACCGCGATGCCACTCGGCGTCTGCTGGCCACTTGCGATAGTCGCGGGTGCGCTGCCATCGAACGGTACCTTGACCACGGCGCCGGTGGACTCGGCAGCATAATATAGGTTCGTCGCATCGATGGCGACCGCGAAAGGGCTCCCGTTGGAATCTGCGTCAGCGAGCTTGCTCACCTTGCCGCCAGCCACAGGCATCTTCATCACGGCATTGTAATTGGTCCAGTAGACGTTCGCGGCGTCCACGGCGATCGCCGTTGGCCGGTTCTGTCCGGAGGCTACCGTCACCGGGGTGCCGCCACCGAGAGGAACCTTCAGTACAACCCCGTCAGTTGAGTTGGTCCAAGAAGTCCAATACAGGAAAGAGCCGTCAACCGCAATTCCACTGGCACCGGTCCCTACCAGAGCCGATGAAGCGCTCCCGTCCAAAGGCACCTTGAGTATTTTCAAGGAGCCGCTCCAGTAAATGTTCGCAGAGTCCACGGTGAGAATATTGCTCATCGTTGAATCTTTAGCGAGAACAACCGGAGGGCCACCCTTGCGAGAGACCTTGTATAGGACTCCGTTACCGGCTCCGCTATCGGCTCCTGTCCAATATACATTGTTGGCGTCTGCCGCAATGCCCGAAGGACCACTTTGGCAAAAGGCGAGAGTGACCAAACACCCGCGATCTGTGCAGACGGCCGAGGACGGCGAAATTGCCGAACAGCCTCCAGCGCAGGATGCATCCGCGCTCACTGGCAACGCGTTGATAGAGCCATTATTGGTACTGTAAGGTCCAGAGCAATTGACGATCGTCGTGCCAGAGGTGGTGACGTCCGTGGAGGGCGCCCCACCCGTGTTTCCTGCTCCTCCTGTCGTTCCGGCCACGCCGAAGCCGCCCATAGCCACGCTGCCGTCAAAGTTCGTATTTCCTCCTCCAGTATTTGTGGCGCCGCCGTTCCCTCTTGCGCCGCCGTCGCCATGGCCCGCCACATCACTATCGCCGTCGATTTCGCTGCCGTCGCCGTGTCCTCCCCCGGTACCACCGATGGTCAGGCCCGAGTTCTTCGAGCATCCCTTCATCGCACACGCAACGACGAGAAATACGCACAGAGCTGCCAGCCAGCCCATCCAGCGGAGAAGGCGTCTGGATCTTGGTATGTTTGCACTCATCTGGCGACCTCTTCACGATGAACCACGTTGTTCAGTGGAACCAGTCTACCAGAGCGCGGTCGGAATCAGGGAATAATCCAAACCACGAAGATCTCGCCGGTTACACGGGGCGCCAAATCGGAGCTCAAAAGCCTCCGACTACTCATTGACCTCTGCCACTTCGTCTGGAATTTGACGTCTGCAGGCACCCGCGCGACTTTCCGCCGCCGAAGGTCGTTGGCGCAGATCTCAGGCAGATACAGCCGATGCGCAGCGGGGACGCTCATCACCTCGTTGACCAGCGACACCGTGACGGCGATCTGGCAATTCAATTGTCCTGCTTGCCGAGCACGCCGCAGTACTGCAGTACTGCCGCGCGTCACCGACGGAGTGCTTACCCTTCTTTGGGATCCCTGTGTCGTCGACAACCCAGGCTTCGATGGGGCCGTTGCGGTCGAACTGCTCCACGGCCCAATCACATTGCAACCCGCAGGACTGCGGCTTCATCCCAGGCGCCTCGGCGACGAAGTGATGCATCGACTGGTGGCGCGACTCCACCTGGCGAGGATCGATCCTCGTCGCCATGGGCTCTACGCTCTTGCGCTCTCTGGGCAGGAGGAGTCCGGCCACGTAGATCCGCAGCGGCTCTCGACGGTCAGCGTGACCGACAGCCGCGAACAGGCAGGCAATGAACTCCTGGAAGCGCTCCTCAGTAGCTACTGATGCCCCCAGCTTCGGGCATCCTAATCGTGAGTCAACTTATCCAATACAGTAGTACTAGTACCACGACATGACGTCGGCGAGGAGCTCCGTAGGCATGGCCATGGAAACGCTGTGACCGGCGGTCGCGTAAGTCGGAAAGCGTACTTCTTGCGAGGTGGGGGAGTAGCTAGAGCCTGTCGGGAAATTCGGTGAGCCGAGCGCGATGTCGGGCCATCCCACGCCGCCAGCGCGGCCAACTTCCCGATTTTGCTCGTAGGGGACCACGCCCCCCAGCTTTCCACTCATACCGCCAAGGCAATCCCCTTCTTTCCGGCAACACCCCGATACAGCTTGGTGAGGTTCAGCCCAAGCACAGCTCGTTGGCCGCATAGTCCCATCATCGCGGTTGAGCGTGCCGCTGGACGGTTGAATCCATATTTGGGGCACTTGATGGTGCCAATCGACCCTTCGACCATCGCCCGCTCTCTGATGAGGCGGTCCTTCACTTTGCCCTCGACTTCCCACGGCGTGCGGCCTCGGGGGGCCAATCCAATATCGCGAACGCCAAGCTTGCGAAGTCGCTTCACGTTCTCTGTGCTGTACCCACCCCGGTCGTACGCGTAGGCACGCGGTGCCTTCCCGAACATCCCCGCGAGATCTTCGACTGCGCGTACGGCGTAGCTGGAATCCGTGAAATCGGTCTTCGTCCCGGCCATGGTCGCAAGTACGAAGCCGCCACGCAGTCGTGTGATCCCCCACGACAGCCCGAACTCGACCGACTTGCCCACTTTGCCGCGCACGATCGAGTACACCTGGGGAATGTGCAGGTTGATGATCTTGCCGGCCGCGACGAAGCCGGTGCGCAGCCAGTGACGGATCTGCGGAATCAACTTGCCCATCGTTACGTGTAATTCTGCGAGCTTGCGTTGTGCGACCACGGCATGACGACGGAGCTTGCATCCCTGCGCCGAGGCAGCCGCGATCGCCTTGCCCAGATCCTGATTGATCCCTTCGATGATCTTGGTCATCTGCGCGACCATCCGATCCTTGGCAGCCTTGGTCTTGCCTTTGGCAAACAGACGATACTTGCGCACGTGCTCCTTGGCTGCTCGAAGCTTGCCGTGCACCTTGCCCAGAAAACTCTGAAATCCCTGTCCCGCTCTCTTTGCCGCTGCTGCGATGGATTTGACGAAGCCACCGAGCAATCCCATCTCGTTGGGATGCGGAATCGCCGCTTCCTGTGCCGTCATGTCGGCCACTGCGACCTTGGGGTCGGCAAGGCCCAGCGCTACCGCCTGTCTCACCACCGCCTCGTTGATCAGCCTGCATCCGTCTTCGCCCAGAAGCTGCGCAAAATCCTGGATCGTCGTGAAGTCCGGTGTCCAGTCCGTCTCGGTCAATCCGCATAGATATCGCGCCGGCGCGTAGTACCGGATTTGCTCTTCCGCCTCGCGGTAGGGCATTTTGCGAATTGCCATCAGCGTCAGCGCTCCGAGTGTCGCGCGCAAGTTCGGCGGGCGTCCCGCCGCGTTCTTGAGCTTCTTGGCGCGGACCTTCTCGGCCTGCGCCTCCATCTCGGTCCAGTCCACCGTGTCGGTCAGCACCACCATCGGATGATTGTCGGGCAATGGAATCGCGGGCCGTTTCGAACGAGGAAACAGGTCGGGCTGGCTGTTGCCGCCCCGGCGTCGTGCTGACATCACAGACCTCCTTGGTCACACTTTCCATCAGCCACATTTCGTCGCCGTTGTCGATCCCCCATCGAAGAAAAATCCGCGAAATCCGACGGTCTATCGCGAGAGAGCTGGCCGGGGAGCGGTGGACCGGCCAGCGTAGCCGTGAGCGGTAGGGTGAGCGTGTTCGGCCAGCGGATCGCGGGGCGCGTGGGCGACACCCGTGAGCGTGTGCGGCCCGCAGCTTGCGTGCCGCGAGCCGGGTCGCCGGGAATTTCCCGACAAGCTCTAGCTAGGCAGATAGCTCAGCTCGATCCAACCTTGGCGCGCATAGCCCCCCCGGGGACCGCCGTCATAACCTGCACTCTGTAGCACAGCGGGATAGAAGTAGTTGAGTGCCATCGGAATCGCCATTGTGTCCACCACCATATCATCCTTGGCATAGGTGATGAATGTCTTCACGTTGCTAGCAACGTCGTTTAGAAATGTCGTACCAATCGCTGCATCGAGGTAATTGCGTCCAGAGCCGCTTGCCGTGCATTTCGTCGGCTCGGAATATGGCGTATGGACGTCGTTGTTTAGTGATATGAAGTAGTGGTCATTGCTAGTATCCAGTTGACCGAAGAAGTGGTCCATTTCCGGCGTAGCAACATCCGCCGTACTGCGCCCGTAGGCCGAGCGACGAGCATCCGCGAACATCCAACTGATACTCGCCGGATCGACGCCCAGCGCCACTCCAAGAACGCCGAGACGAGTGAGTCGCCCAGCAGCAGTTGCGAGTTGATCCATATACCAGGAGACCAGCGTACTGGAGGTATCATACCAATCGGACCGGTTGCACTGATAAACATCCTGGGGATTGGTGGACGTACCTGAAATACAGCCGGACCTGTCCACGGTGAAGCTGACTCCGCGAGGTAGATTCTGATTGTATTGCGTATTATATTGGTTGGAGCCGGCGACATAGGGCTCGATCAGGATCTGGTGCCCGAATTGGGAGGTTATCTGTGTCTTGCTCCAACTGGTCTGCCCGGGGAATATGGTCGAGAAGTGGTTTACTAGGTCGTCGTGCAACGTCTGATCGAGATAGGAGCCACCATTGACGAGCGAGTCGTAGTTGAGTAGGTGATCCAGAATTAGAGCGGCTCGCGTTCCACCGTAACTCTCTCCGACCAGCATCACCGGGTTGGCCTGTATCGCTGGATGGTTGTTCAGGAAACGGATCATTACGTCAAGGACGACGCCCGCATCGCGATCGAGATCGATGCCCACGCTGGGTTTGCTTCCGTCAGGTGCGGGCAGGGGGTATGAGAAACCCGTGCCCGGCGCATCGATATAGAGTAGGTTGGCGAATTGGGTCCAAGTGCTGGGATTGGCTTGAATCTGAACGGTACCCGGCACCTTAGCGGGATCGAGGGTCCACGGTGCCGTGTTGAAGTCGAAAAGGCCAGCAGAGGTCGCTGCTCCCGGACCACCGTTGAAGAGGACCGCGACCGGTTTTGTTTCGGGACTGACTGAAGCTGGCTGGAACGAGTACCAAATGCGATGCGTCGGGCTCACCCGTCCGCAGTTCTCGGACGTGTAGCCTCCGCCAGCGATCTGAATGAAGCCCGCTTCCGGAGCGGGGAAGCCGACGTAGCCGGTGTCGTCCAGGTAGGTATCGGCCGAGCAGGACCAGGTGGGGTCCCAGTCCAGACATCCGGAAGCGAAAAGGCCGTGGTATGGTGCCCAGTGAAGCTCAATCCATTCAGGGCTCGCTGATTTCACGACGATGGTCCCCTTGAGCTGGCCATAATTGAAGGACGCATTCGCTCTTGGAGCCAGGAACGAGCCCGGAAGGAAGGTCGAGCTGATGGTGAGCGAGGTTGTTTTGGGGAAGTTCCAAAGAATCTTCCCGTTCGATGGCACCGTTCCAACAGTGCCCGCGTTCGCGAAGTGTATGGGGTCTCCGGTGACATTGATGATTACAGCTGATCCGCGCGGAACTTCGAAATCAAATGACGTTGCACCGGCAATCTTATCGGCGCTGAGAGAAAACACGTTCAGCTCGGGATCCAGGTTATAGGACGAGCTCGGCGCCGCGAACTTGACTGTTTGATTCGTCCTCGTGGCAGCAATGGCGGAGTAGCCGTTGAGGGCATCTGACATGGTTTGCATGTCGGTGCCGAGAGTGGTGAAGTTGACCGGTGCGACCTTGGAAGCGGTGCCATTCACGAAAGTCACGTTGGTGGGTGGAACGTAGCTTCCGTAGTTTACGTTACCGTTGACCGTGCCGGACATGAGCTGGACCTGCCCCGTTGCCGCCATTGCCAACGGCAGGTGCGAGGACCCGTTCAAGGAGAACCCATACCCGCTGGTGACATCCCCGTTCGCCGCTATCGGCCCTTGTATGTCCTGAAAGCCATACACATCGCCATTAAGCGTAACCAAGCTGAAGTCGCGCGGATAACGTTGTTGTCCGTTGGAAACCCGGCCTTTGGCCCACGCGAATCGTCCGCACAAATCCTTGCTCGACTGCTTGTAGAGCCAATCTGCACCCTTCTGCACGCAGTAGAGGCTCCACCTGCCGTTTTGCTGGTCGCAGCAACTGGTGAGGCCCATCTGGTTGCAGACCTCCCCGATCACGTCCTTCGTCGTCTGTGGCAATGAGCTGTCGTTTGGATTCTTCGCTCCCCCGGGCAGGCACCACGAGAGGTCATCGGCCGCTGCAATCGCGGGCATTAGTTGGATGCAAAAGAGCGCTACGGGGAAGAAGAACTTGGGCGTCGCCATCCGGATCCTCCTGTCGTTCGAGCTGCTCGCCAGACTGTGTCGATATCTTAAACTCGCCGCGCCAGTAGCAGGGCGGCATCGCCTGTCAATCAAAAAGCAACACGGTCAGGCAGCTCCGCACCATCGGATGCAGAAAGGGCCCTGGCGCTTGGTCGCTGCGGCGCAGGGATACCGAGCACGGTTGGCTCGGCGGTCGAGCGCTGGGGGACCCTCGTCTCCACTGCCTGCCCGTCGACACGCCAGGGCCTGCCCGCCCTGCCCCTACCTCACGCGGCTTCGCGCGTCTGGTGGACGAGGACCGCTTCAAGGGCGTGGCCCGCGCTCCGAGAGCAGTGAGTCCAGATCGTGGATGGTCACCCCGGGCGGATGCTGCTTGCCCTTGTTGCGCACGAAGATCCTGCGGCCGATGGTGCGATTGGCGGGGTTGGGAAAGCGCTGAATCTTCGGGGGCCAGAAAGCGACCCGCCCCAATCACGGGCCCTGGCGGTGCACCGGCTGCACCAACGCCCCGTCTTCCAGGCTCTCGCCGACGTTGAGTGCCACGGTTTCTCCGGCGCGCACGCCTTCGAGCACGCGCGCGGTCTCACCGTCGTCGTCGGCCAGTCGCACGGGGCGGAAATGCAGGCGGCCGTTGCTGTCGACGATGGTGGCGAAGGCGTGCGTCCCGCGCATGACCAAGGCCTCGACCGGCATCTCGACAAGGCTGGGCACGCGCACCCGGATCTCCACCTCGACGAAGCTGCCGGCCAGTATCGCGCCCTCGTGGTTGTCGACGTCGACCTCGGTCAGCATGGTTCGCGTGTGCGGAGTCAGCTCGCCCGAGACGCGCGCGACCCTGGCCGGCCGCGACCAACCCGGCCGCTCGGCGACGCGAACCACGGCGATATCGCCGACCTTCACGGAAGACGCCGTGGCTTGATCCAGGTAGACGTAGATGCGCAGGCGTTTGACGTCCGAGACGGTAACCACGGGAAGGGCACCGGAGCGGCCGTCGGCGGCACTTTGGATGAGCGCACCCGGATCGGCGAAGCGCGCGGTCACCTTGCCGGCAAAGGGCGCGCGCAGGGTTCGATAGGCGTCTTGCTTGCGCAGGGACTCGGTCTGCGCCTCGGCGACGTCGGCCCCACTGGTAGCCGCCTCCACGTCTTGGGTCGACACCACGCCGGGACCAGCCAGCATCTGCATGCGTTTGGCCTGTCGCCATTTGTTCTGCGCGTCGGCCTGTGCCGCAAGCACTTGTTGATCGAGCTCGGGCGAGATGATGGTGGCCAGCACCTGGCCGGCCCGGACCTCGTCGCCCTTGTCCACGCGCACATCGCGCAGATAACCGGCGATCTTGCCGTACAGGGTGACCCTGGCAAAGGGGTGCGCCTCGCCCTGCAGGCGCAGTGTTCGCGAGGCGGGCGATAGCGTCGCGGTGGTCACCAATACGCGGGCGCCGGCACGACGGATCTCGGTGCGGGCCTCGACCTCGGCACGGCTGGCCGCCGAGCGCCGCGAAGCGATGAGCCCCAACCCGGCCACGCCCGCCATGAGCCACACCACGACGACGAAGTAGAGCCGCTGCACCCCGCTGCCCACGCTCATGACGACGCTCCTTCCCCAACGCCGCGCGCGGGGGGCGTCCACACTTCGCCGCGCGCCTCGGCCCGGAATTTTTCGTCGAGCAGGTGGCGCACGGGCAGCTTGGTCCGCAGGGTCGCGTAAACCGCGGGCACGACCAACAAGGTCACGAACGTCGCCATCAAAAGCCCGCCGATGACCGCGCGCCCGAGCGGAGCGTTCTGCTCGCCGGCCTCGCCCAGGCCGAGCGCCATGGGAATCATACCGATGATCATGGCCAGCGCCGTCATCAAGACCGGACGCAGGCGCGTGCGGCCGGCTTCGAGCGCCGCCGTGAATGGCGTGACGCCGGCTTCGAGGCGATGATCGTTGGCGAAGGACACGAGCAGGATGGAGTTCGAGACAGCAATACCGACCGACATGATTGTTCCCATGAAGGATTCGACGTTGAGGGTTGTGTGGGTGAGAGCGAGCATCCACAAGATGCCGCTGAAGGCGCCGGGAATGGCCACCATGATGATGAGCGGGTCGAGCCACGACTGGAACAGGATGACCATCAGGAAATAGACCAGCAGCGTGGCGAGCAGGAGGCCGAGCCCGAGGCTGCGAAACGACTCGGTCATGACCTCGTTTTGCCCGCGGATGTTGATCTTCACGCCCGGTGGAAGCTTGCCGAGCGCCGCGATCTTGGCCTTGATATCGCGCACCACCGAGCCGAGGTCGCGCCCCTCGACGTTGGCCGCCACGTCGAGCACGCGCTGCACCGTGAAGTGCGAGATTTGGTTGGGTGTGGCCGTGGGTTGCACGTTGGCTACCCCCGAGAGCATCACCGTCGGCGCCTCCTGCTCAGCCGAGGGCGAGGGCATGTCCGCGGGCAAGAGCACGGCCCCCGCGCCCCCCGGCGTCACCGAAGTGGTCATGAGATCGCCGACGGAGCTGACCTTGGCGAGCGGCGTCTTCACCGCTACGACATAGTTCACGTTGTTGGCCGGATTGAGGAAGTAGGACGGCGCCAACAAGCTGCTCGACGACAGCGAGGTCAAGAGGCTACTCGCCACGTCCCGCTCGGTGACGCCGGCGTAGGCGGCCCGCTGGCGGTCCACGTTGATGGAAAGCCCGGGATAGTCGAGCACCTGGGTCAGGTGCACGTCGGCGGTTCCGGCCACCAGCGCGATGTCCCCCTGCAGGCGCCGGGCGATGGGCAGCGACTGGCGAAAATCGGCACCCTCGACCTGCACGTCGATGGGCGAGGAGACGCCGAAGTTCAGCACCTGGCTGACGATGTCCGCGGGTTGGAAATAGGCGACCGCGCCCGGCATATCCTGGCGCACGGCCTCGCGCATGCGGCGCATGTAGCCCGCGGTCGCATGGTGCCCGGGCTTGAGCGACACGCGGATCTCGGCGTCCATCGAGCCGATGTTGTCGGTTTGCACGAACGCCAGGTTGTAGGAAACCGGAATCCCGATCATGGCGTTCATCGCTTCGAGCTCGTCGGGCGGCACGATGGCGCGGATGCGCCGTTCGAGCACCTCGACCATCTTCTCGGTGGCCTCGATGCGCGTCCCCACCGGCGCGCGAAAGTGCAGCTTCATCAGACCGGTGTCGACCGACGGGAAGAAGTCGAGCCCCACGAGGGGCGCGAGCGCCAGACTCGTGGCCATGAAGACGCCGCCGGCGAGCAAGGTGAAGCGGCGATGCTCGAGCACCAACTCGAGGATGCGACCGTAGAAGGCCTGGAAGCGGCCGAAGCCGCGATCGCGTGCCCGGTTCATGCGGGAGGCGAAACGCGCCCAGGCACCGCCCCCCGCGCCACCTGCGTGGCCACCATGGTGCTCGCGCTCCATCAGCATGCGCGACAGCGTGGGCACGAGGGTGCGGGACAACAGGTACGACGCAAGCATGGCCAGAACCACCGCCAGCGCCAGCGGCGTGAACAGAAAGCGCGCGGGCCCCACCAACAAGACCACGGGGAAGAACACGATGCAGATGGAAAGCGTGGCCACGATGGCGGGCACGGCGATCTGGGAGGCGCCGTCGAGGATGGCCACGGTCAGCGGTTTGCCCAGCGAGCGGTTGCGATGGATGTTCTCGACCTCGACGGTGGCGTCGTCGACCAGCATGCCGATGGCCAGGGCCAGCCCACCCAAGGTCATGATGTTGATGGTGTTCCCGGTGAGCTTCAAACCGATCACCGCAGCGAAGATGGCGAGCGGAATCGAGGTGCACACCACGACCATGCTGCGCCAGCTGCCGAGGAACGCGCCGATCATCAGCGACACCAGCAGGGACGAGATGATCGCCTCGCGCAGCACGCTCCAGATCGCGCCGCGCACGAACAGCGACTGGTCGAAGTCGATCTTCAGCTCGAGCCCCTCGGGCGCCACCGCGGCGATACCAGGCAGGGCTTCCTTGACGGCGTCGACCACGGCCAGGGTCGACGCCTGGGCATGGCGCAGGATGGCCAGGTAGGTTGCCCGCCGGCCGTTCACGCGCACCACGTTGGTCTGGTCGGCGAAGCCGTCGCTGATGTGGGCGATATCGCCGAGCAAGACCGGTCTGCCGTCGGCAACCTTGACCGGGAGGTCTGCGAATTCGGGGACCGCGCGCGGGCTGCCGTTGGTGAGGATGTTGTACTCGCGCCCGCCGATGCGCGCGGTCCCGGCCGGCAAGATGACGTTCGAAGCCTGCAGCGCACTCACCACGTCGGCGGGCGACAAGCCGCGCGCGGCCAGCCGCCGCGGATCGATGTCGACGTTGATCTGGCGGAACTTGCCGCCGAAGGGCGCGGGCGTGGACAGTCCCGGAATCGTGAACAACCGCACGCGAATGAAGTTGAGGCCGTAGTCGAAGATCTTCTGCTCGGGCAGGGAGTCGCTGGACATGGTGAGCTGGGCGACGGGCAAGTTCGAAGCATTGAAGCGAATGACATTGGGCGGTTGCATCCCGGGCGGGGTGATGCGCAGGATGGTGCTGGACACCGAGCTGATCTGCGCGATGGCGCCGCCGATATCGGCGTCGGGCTGGAAATAGATCTTCATCAGGCCGACGCCGGGGATCGACTGCGACTCGATCCGCTGGATGCCGTCCACGGTGCTCGAATAGGCGCGCTCGGAGATGATCACCACCCGGCGCTCCATGTCCTCGGCCGAGAGGCCGGGATAGTTCCACACCACCGCGACCACCGGGATATCGATGGCCGGCAGGATGTCGATGACCATGCGGGTCGCGGACAGAACCCCCATGACCACGAGCAGTACCGCCATCACGGCGATGGTGTAGGGGCGGCGAAGTGCGAGCTTGACGATCCACATGGCAGGCCTTCTTGGCTTGCGTTGGTGGTTGGATGACGGCACGCCAGGCGCGGATTCAGCGCATCGACACGATGCACTGTCGAACCCTCAGGACGACGCGGACTGACCGTGTTGTCGTCACGAAGACGAAACAACAGACCAACGCCAGCGGCTACTGGCGCTACGGAGGAGGGACCGTCGAGCTCGTCACCGTGATGGGGGTCTTGTCATTGGCGGAAATCTGAGAGTACTTGGTGTACCACGAGCCGCCCACGTTGTTGGTAATCACGGAGCTGTCGATCACGATCTTGCCGGTGTCGTTGTTGCTGACGAAGAAGATGGCGCTGCCGTAGGCGTTCACCTGGTTGTACTCGATGCGCGTGCCGCACAAGCTGAGCGTCATGGTGTTGCCGTCGTTGTAGATGGCGCCGCCGCTGCCGCCGCCCGGCGTATTGGGATCCGCGGGATTGCCCCCATTGCCGATGGCGTGGTTGTAGCTGAACACACTGTTCAGAATGGTCCACGACACCCCGATACTGCTGATCCCGCCACCGTTGGAGCAAGTGTTGCCCGTGCCATCGGCCCCGCCGAAGGTGCTGTTCACGATGTAGATGGGCAGACTGTTGTATTGCTGGAAGGCGCGGATGCCGGCCCCGCCCACGTCGGGCCCGCTGTCGGCGCACACGTTGTTCATGAAGCGCGAGTTGATGACCTTCAGCCGGCCTCCGCTGGCGTAGATGGCGCCACCGCCGTCGTACTTGGTCTCGCTCTTCGAATTGGCGTTGGCGAAGGTCAGGTTCTGCACCGTGAGCTGCGGGGTCTCTTGGTTGTCGCAATGGGGGCTGGTCCAAACCTGATTCTCGTCGCAGGTGTTCATGTACAGGATGCGCGTGGTGCCGCCGCCACTCAGGACGATCTTGCCCCCGCCGTCGATGACGATCTTCGGCCCTTTGTCATTGAACACCTTGGCAGGCTTGGTCAGCGTGATGGTCGCCTGATCCGGACCGCAATCGAAGGTGATGACTCCACCTGCAGCGACGGCGGCAACGAAAGCATCGGCAGTGCAACTGGCCGGCGTGCCCGTGCCCACCACCGTGGTCGGGTTCGACACATCTTCGAGCATGGCTTCGGCCGGGATGGGGCAGCCGCCGTCCGGATTGCCCGGGTCGCCGGGCTGGATGGGAATGACCGTACCGGGCTCCGCTGCCGAGCTCCCACCCCCGCACGCGCCCCACAGCGCGGCAACCGCGAGGGCGCACGCACTTGCCGCCGACCCCGAAAGCCAACTCCTTGCCGAACCAAGGTTCTCGCTCATGGCGCTCTCCTTCCGGAATCAGAATATCAGAGTTTGCGTTTCGGAGCCCAGCGCCCCGCAGAAACCATAATCCCGCGACAACCGCAGAAGGCCGTGGTCGTAGCCGTGGCCGTAGTCGTGGCCGTGGCCGTGGCCGTGGCCGAGCAACTTTTCCGCTGTGCTGCCGAAACTCATGCATGTTCGGCTTTCAGAAATTTGCTCCCTGGTCTGCCAGCCGCCGACCACTGGCTGATTTCCAATGGCCTGAGCGTCCAAAATCTCCGGCCACGGCCACGGCCACGGTGACGTTACGACCACGACCACCTTTCGTCGCCCTGTCAGACGAGAGTTTTAGCCTTGGAATGGGGGCTAGGGTTCCCGATAGCCGCTAAAGGCGATTTCGGGTACTAGTTGTGTGCCTGCCTCATGATGCCAGGACGGCAACGCTGCCGTCGTCCAAGGAGAATACGCCGTGCGCTACCCTATCCGAAAGAACTGCAAGGTCATCCTCGCCGCGGTTGCCTCGGCAGCCCTTGCCTTGTCGCTGGCGGTCGACCCAGGGTGCGCGACGGCGGGAATGACCGAAGCCACCGTATCATCGGGTGCGTCGCCGGTTGCGCCCACGCCCTGTGCCGAAGCGCCGCTCTGCAAACCGGCCATGGATCCCATCGAAGCTCGCGTCGAGGCCTGGCTTGCCGCCATGACCTTGGACGAGAAGCTTGCGCTGGTGGCTGGCACGGGCTTCGACAGCGTCGGTGTTCCGCGTCTGCACATTCCCTCGCTGCGCATGACCGACGGCCCGATCGGCGTGCGGGTCGGTCAGGCCACGGAGTTTCCGGCCAGCATCCTCTTGGCGGCGTCCTTCGACCCGGCGCTGGCGGAACGGATCGGCGCGGCCATCGCGCGCGAAACCAAGGCCCACGGCAAGAACGTCATCCTGGGCCCCGCGGTGAATATCGTGCGCACTCCGCTCGATGGTCGCGATTTCGAGTACCTCGGCGAGGATCCCGCGCTGGCCGCCGGCATGGCCGTCGGCTACATCCGAGGCGTACAGAGCCAGGGGGTGGTGGCCACGGTCAAGCACTTCGCGGCCAACAACCAGGAGACCGAACGCAAGGACATCGACGTCGAGCTGGATGACAGGACGCTGCACGAAATCTACTTGCCCGCCTTCGAGGCGGCGGTCAAAGAGGCCGGGGTGTGGGCGGTGATGTGCGCCTACAACAAGGTCGGTGGAGCCTTCGCCTGTGAAAACCCCCGCTTGCTTGACGGGATCTTGCGGCGGGACTGGGGATTCCGGGGCTTGGTCATGTCCGATTGGGGCGCCACGCACGATCTGCTGCCCGCCGTACACGCCGGCATGGACCTGGAAATGCCGTCGGCCCTGGTGTACCAGCCGGCTGCCATGCGCGCGGCGCTGGAACAAAAGACCATCACGAGCGGGGCGCTCGACGACCTGGTCCGCCGGCAGTTGCGCGTGATCGCGGCGCTCCATCTCGACGAGGACGCCACGGTACGCGCGGAAGGCACCGATACCCTCGAGCATCGCGCGCTCAATCGCGTGGCCGCTCGGGAGGGTTTCGTCTTGCTCAAGAACGAGCACGGCATCCTTCCGCTCGACGCGAGCAAGCTGCGCAGGATCGCCGTGGTCGGACCACGCGGCGATCACCTCGATGGCGGCGGCGGCAGCGCGCACGTCTCGGCCACGCGACAGGTGACCCTGGTCCAGGCGCTCCGTCAGGCCTTGGGCAGCAAGGTTCGCGTCGACTACGCCCCCGGCGAGATCACCCTCGACGGTCTCGCGGCCATACCGCCCAGCGCGCTCACGCCGCCTGCGGGTCACGCGGGCCAAGGCTTGCTGGGGGAATACTTCCCCAACCGCAGTCACGCCGGCGCGCCCAAGCTTTCGCGCGTCGACCCCACGGTGAATTTTCACTGGGAGCTCTCCGCGCCAGCGCCGGAATTCCCCGAGGACAATTTCTCGGTGCGCTGGAGCGGCAAGCTCGTGCCACCCAAGTCCGGCCTCTACATGTTGGCGGTCCGTTCGGACGACGGCGCCCGCCTCTACCTCGATGGCAAGCTGCTCGTCGACAACTGGGGCGATCATCCCCCGACGCTCAAGACCACGGAAATCCCACTGGTGGGTGGCAAGGCTTACCAGATTCGCCTGGACTACTACGAGGCGATCATCGGCGCATCGGTCGAGCTTCTGTGGCAGCGGGCAGAGCGCGATCCGCTGGGCAAGATCGCGGAGACCGCGCGCGGGGCCGATGTCGTCATCGCCGCGGTCGGCGACGGCATGGGCGATGAAACCGAGGGGCAGGATCGCCCGTCGCTCGCCCTGCCCGGACGCCAGGACGAAATCGTGCGCGCTGCCGCAGTCTGTCAATCCCCGACTGATCGTCGTGACGACCACGGGCGCGGCGGTGGCCATGCCCTGGCTCGACAAGGCGAAAGCGGTGCTGCACGCGTGGTTCCCCGGACAAGAGGGCGGCACGGCGATGGCCGACGTGTTGCTTGGCGAGACCAGTCCATCGGGCAAGCTGCCCGTGACCTTCCCGAAGCGTCTGGAAGACGAGGCGTGGTTCGGCAACTATCCCGGCGAGCAGGGCAAGGTGCACTACCGAGAAGGGACCCTGGTCGGCTATCGCTGGTACGACACCCGCAAGCTGGAACCGTTGTTCCCGTTCGGGTATGGGCTCTCGTACACCCGCTTCGCCTATCGCGACCTCGAGGTGTCAGCGTGGGATGCGCAGCGGGGCGTGACCGTGCGATTCATCGTGAAGAACACCGGAGCGAGGCGAGGAGCCGAGGTCGCACAGGTTTACGTGCATGCGCCCGCCGTGAGCGTACCCCGCGCCGAGCAAGAGCTTCGCGCCTTTGCCCGCGTCGATCTGGACAAGGGCGAAGAGCGAACCATCGAGGTGCAACTGCCGACGCGAGCCTTCGCGTTCTACGACGAAACCCGGCCCGCCGCCCCTGCCTGGCGAGTCGCCCCAGGGACGTACGAGCTGCGCGCCGCCGCCTCTTCTCGCGACGTCCGGCTGCGAGCGATGGTGAGCGTGCCGGCGAAGTAGCTCATCCGGCGGCCCCGAGGTCGCGGTGACCGGCTACCTGGGGAGGCCCAGCGACGCCGCGATCTGCGTGACCAGCGTGTCGGGCGCGAGCGCGGCATCGACGGTCAGCGCCTCGCCGGGCGACGGCTCCTCCAGCGCCGCCATCTGGCTTTCCAGCATCGCGGCCTTCATGAAGTGTCCCTGGCGCAGGCGCAGTCTCTCGGCGATGAGCGCGGCATCGCCGCGCAGGTAGACGAAGCGGACGTGCGCCGAGGCGACCTGCAGCGCACGACGGTAGTCCCGCTTGAGCGCCGAGCAGGTCACGACCAGGTCGCCGCCCGCCGCCAGGGTCGCCTCGATGCGCGTGCGCAGCGCCGCGAGCCAGGGGCGCCGATCCTCATCGGTAAGCGGCGCGCCGGCCGTCATCTTGGACAGGTTCGCCGCCGGGTGAAGCTCGTCCCCCTCGAGGAAGGGCCAGCCGAGCGCCGCGGCGAGGCCTTGCGCGACGGTGGACTTTCCGCTGCCGGCCACGCCCATCAGGATGATCACCATGCGCTCATCATAGTGTGTTTATTGCCGTGTTTCTTGGCGTGCTGTTCGCGCCGTTGCGCCGTTTGTGGCAGCATGGCTCGACCTTGGCAAAACCGTCGGCCGCAGGGCGCGTGCGCTGGCTGATCATCTTCCTGGCCTTTCTCGGGACCACGATCAGCTACATCGATCGGGCCAACCTGGGCGTGGCGATGCCCTATCTGCAGCGCGACCTCGGGCTGCGTCCCAGCACAGCGGGCTTGGTGATGGGGGCGTTCTTCTGGACCTACGCGTTCGGCCAGCTGCCGTCGGGCTGGTTCGTCGACCGCGTCGGCCCACGCGTCGCGTACACCCTCGCCGTGGTCTGGTGGTCGTCGTTCACGGCAGCGACGGCGCTGGCGCGCGGGTTCGCGTCCCTGTTCGGGGTGCGGCTCTTGCTCGGTGCCGGTGAGGCGCCCGCCTATCCCGCCAACGCCAAGGTGGTGTCGGAGTGGTTCCCGCCCGCCGAACGGGCATTCGCCACCAGCATCTTCGATAGCGGCGCGCGCGTCGGGCCGGCGCTGGCGCTACCGCTGGTGTCGACGGTGGTCGCGCACTTCGGGTGGCGGGCGTCGTTCCTGGCGACCGGCGCGCTGGGGCTCGCGTGGGCGCTGGTCTGGTTCAGGGTCTACCGGCATCCGAGCCAACACCCGTGGGTCGGCGAGGCCGAGCGCGCACACATCTTGGTCGACGCAAATCGTTCCGTCCCGGCGGATCCCGGGGGGCGGCCGATCCGCTGGCGCGATCTGTTTCGCTACCGCACGGTGTGGGGGATGATGCTCGGCTTCTTTTGCCTGAGCTTCGTCATCTATTTCTTCATCACCTGGTTCCCGAGCTACCTCGTCAAGGAGCGCGGCTTCACCTTGCTCAAGATGCAACTCTTCGGCTCGATCCCCGCGCTGTTCGCCATTCCGTGCGGGTACCTGGGCGGGTTGTTCTCCGATTTTCTCTTCCGGCGCGGCCTGCATCTGACTCTCGCGCGGAAGATCCCCATCGTGGGCGGCATGCTGCTGTCGTCGAGCATCGCCCTGGCCGTGATCGTCCCCAGCGCGGTGGCGGCGCTGGCGCTGCTGTCGTTGTGCTACGGCAGCCTGGCCTTCGCGGCGGCCAGCATCTGGTCGTTGCCGTCGGACGTCGCACCTACGCCCCGGCACGTGGCCTCGCTTGGGGGCATCCAAAATTTCGCATCGAACCTGGGCGGCGTTTCGGTCGCCGCGTTCGTCGGGTTCATGGTGGAGCGGACGGGCGGCTTCGTGGTGCCGCTGGTCGCGGCAGGAGGCTTTTCGCTCTTGGGGGCGTTTTCGTACCTGGTGATCGTGGGCCCCGTCGAGCCGCTCGGGTCGTCCACCTCCGGCATACGGGCCGGAGGCAATGGAGGTTGAGACATCTATGGGATGCCAAGAGGGGTGAGCACGCTGGACATTTCCTCTCTGGATCCTGGCGACTCGGACCAGAACGTCGCGGGTTGGGGTGGTCTGAGCGGCTTCTCGGGACGCATTGCTCGAGCGCCCTCCCACGTCTCCATGGCCTGTTTCAGCCGCGCAAATTGCTCCTCCAGCTCCCCGAGGGATTCCGAGACCGCTGCGAGATTGCCGGCCTTGCTTGCCTCCTCCAGCGTCGATGCCAAGTGACTCAAGACATCGCCACAGACGACGGCGGAGGCACCCTTGATGGTGTGGGCCTGGCGTTCTGCGCCTCGCACATCGCCGGATTGCAAGCAGGATTTCAGGGTCTCAATCTGTTTGGGTATATCGCCCAGGAACCCGGCGACGACATCTAGAGCGAGGAGGCCATCGCCCATCACCCGCCGAAGGAGTGCGCTTTCGTCGAAGACCATGACGCCGGGATTCGCGGCGGGTGCGGCCTCGGTTGGAACCGAACGGCTTTGCAGGGCATCGGGTTCGGGAGGCCTTTGTCTCGCGAGCCACTTCTTGATGATGTTCGCCAGGCTTTCGGGCGTTACCGGCTTCGCGATGTAGTCATCCATGCCGGCTTCGAGGCAGCGTTTTCGATCCTGCTCCATAGCACAGGCAGTCATCGCGATAATCGGAATGGCACGGTTGCGAATCCCTTCGCCCGCGGCCCGAATGATGCGCGTAGCTTCGAGCCCGTCCATCTGGGGCATCTGCACGTCCATCAACACGATTTGATAGGGAATGTCCCGCAGCGCCTCGATCGCCTCCCGTCCATTGGCCGCCACATCGGCCTTGAGCCCGAGCTTGCGCAAAATCGCAAGGGCGACTTGCTGGTTGGTGAGGTTATCTTCGGCCAGCAGGACCCGCGTGTTCCTCCACATGAGGTTGTTCAAGACATGACGGGCAGTCGGTTGTTGCTCCAGTGTCGAGGCCCCACCCTGCGATGTGACCAGGCAGTCGAAGAGGGCAGCCTGCTGCACCGGCTTGACGATCTGTGCGGCGAACCCCGCCTCTTTGAGGCGACCATCGTCCCATCGTTGGCCCGAGGTGGTCATCAGGACCAGCGCGACGCTTGCGAATCGTTTCTCACACCTCACGATTCGGCCCAGGGCCACGCCGTCCATTCCAGACATCTGCATCTCGATCAGAAGAACGTGGAACAGATCGCCCGACTTCAGCGATTCGTAGAGCAGTCGCACTGCCGCTGAACCATCGGCGGCCTCGACCGCCGGCATTCGCCAGCCGGTCATTTGCGCCACGAGTGCCTCTCGGACCTTCGGGTTGTCGTCCACGACGAGCACGCGGGCGTTCCCCAGTCCTTCGGGCAGGCGTCGTCGCGAGTCGAAAACCGTCAACTGCTTTTCGAAGCGGGCCGTGAACCAGAACTCCGAGCCTCGTCCCGCCTCGCTCCGGACGCCGATTTGCCCTCCCATTATTTCAGCGAGTTGCTTCGAGATGGCCAGCCCCAAGCCCGTACCGCCGTACTCGCGGGTGGTGGAGGCGTCGACTTGCGTGAATTTCTCGAATAATAGACCAAGTCGGTCCTCCGGTATTCCAATGCCTGTGTCGCTCACCGAGAACCGCAGACTCACCTCATGCGAAGTTTCTTGCTCCAGGCTCACCCGGATCATCACGTCGCCCTTGCTGGTGAACTTGAGCGCGTTGCCGATCAGGTTGACAAGGATCTGGCGCAGGCGCCCGGGATCACCAAGCACGCGGGTCGGGACGTCCGGAGCCATGGAATGGATGAGCTTCGAGCTGCTTCTCCTCGGCGCGTAACCCCATCATGGCCGCCAAGTCATCAAGCAGCACGCGCAGGTCGAAGTCGAGGATTTCCAGCCTGACCTTTCCCGCCTCGATCTTCGAGAAATCGAGGATGTCGTTGACCAAAGCCAGCAAGGATTCGCCGCTGGCGCGAACGGCTTCGGCGTAGTGCCGCTGCTCCTCGTTCAGACCGGTTTCCAACAGAAGCCCCGTCATGCCGATTACGCCGTTCATGGGCGTCCGGATCTCGTGGCTCATGTTGGCAAGGAACTCGCTTTTGGCGGCATTGGCCCGTTCAGCCTCCAAGGCAATCTCCCTTGCCGCCGCGCTCTGTATCGCCAAAGCCTCATTGATTTCGAGCAAAGCCTGCTCGGCGTGCTTTCGCGCTGTGATGTCCTGATGGGTGCCATACATCAGTAAAGGCTTGCCGTCTGCGGTCCGACTTACCAGGCCCCCGCGGTCGAGCACCCAAATCCATCGCCCATCTCTGTGCCTCACCCGGCATTCGCATTCGTAGTAGTCGAGCTCACCCGTGAAATGTCTCTCCAGCACCGCCCAACCGGCCCTCCCATCGTCGGGATGGACGAGTCGCATCCATGTGTCAATCGAGACCGGTCCCAGCTCTTCCAACGTGTAGCCGAACATTTCGGCCCAGCGTTTGTTGAACACCGTCTGCCCGCTCTGGACATTCCATTCCCAAGTCCCGACGTTGGCCGCGCCGATGATGCCCGCGAGACGCTGACGCTCTTGCTGTAGAGCTGTCTCCAAGCGTTTATGCGCAGTGATGTCCACGGTGCGGGTCAGGAAATAGGACCGTCCCAGGCGGGTGATGGCGTCGCCCGAGAGCAGGCCATCGAGGAGCGACCCATCCTTGCATCGGAACTGCACCTCAACATCTGCGACGTGCCCAATGGACAGAATCTTATCCGCCAGCATGGCCTGCTGTTCCGGGTGCGGAAACAGACCAAGCTCAGAAGACGTCTTGCCGATGAGCTCGTCCCTGGTATAGCCAAGCTTTCCAAGTGAGGAGTCGTTGACGTCCACGAAGCGTCGGTCGGGGAGCGAAAGGATCGTCATGAGCGAGGAACTGTTGCGAAACAGAGCCTCGAAAAGAACTTGTGTCTCCCGCTCGGAGCTCGTCTCGCCGAGGGGATGTCGTGAAAAGGTGGAAGCCTCCGACATGATTCAGCCTCATCCTTGTCGGCAGTTCGCGCGGGCTTTCAAGGGAGCAGCAGACCGAGCCGCTGGAGCTGCTCCATCAGTTTGGACCGTTCGACTGGTTTGACGATGTAGGCGTCACATTGCCCGCGAAAGGCATTCATGATGTTCCGATTGTCTGCCAGACAAGTGGTCATGACCACTTTGGCACCGTTACCAAGCAGGATCCTGTGTTCTTCCTCGAGCTGACGCAAGTCATTCAAAACAGCCTGTCCGTCCAGCTTTGGCATCATGATGTCGAGGCAAATGAGCTGATAGGGCGCGCCATCCTCCAAGGACATCTTCACGGCGGCCAAGGCTTCTTCACCATCCACTGCGACATGCGTCTCCCCGAGTGGCGCCAGGTATCTTTGCAACAGGAGGCGTGAGGTGAAATCGTCCTCCACAACAAGACACCTGATGCCTTTCGGCACAACCTTCGCCGGTGGCGGTGCCAGCAACTTGGCAAGGTAGGCGATTCTATCTGCTTCAGAGAGAGCCACCGGCAGTGTGGGATCGAAGATCTCGCTCCCCATCGCTTGCGCATCAAGCGGCGAAGACGCAAGCAGCAGGAGAACCACCTCCCGCTGCTTCTGATCGATGTCCGCGAAGGCCGGCCTTTGTGCGACCAACACACCAATCCCGGTGATGTCTTCGTAGATCGGCAGAGTCTCGTATGTCTCCTTGCTGATCGTGCTCAGAATGGACTTCTCGATGAGGTAGAGGTTGTGGCTTTGGGCGATGGCCACGCGGAGTCTTTCCACCTCGTTTGGCAGAAGGTCAAAGGGCAGTTTTGCATGCCCACGCACCGCCTGGCCACCGGCTCCATCGTTGGCGGAATTCCACCGGGTGGCCAGCTCGCGAAGCTGCCCGTCGGATTGCGCACCCTGTTCTGCTACACGCGAGATCTGGTCCAAAGAGGTAAAGGCGAGGTCGAAGAGCTCGGGCGATACGGCCAGCCGTCCCTCCCGAAGGGCGACAAAGACAGTTTCCATGGCATGAACCGCATGCGCAGCTTCTGTCCGGTCAGCCATGGACAGGGAGCCCTTGAGCGAATGCGCTTGGCGCAAGATCAGGTGCAGCGCCTCGATGTTTGACTTGCCCTCGCCGTGGGCTTGCTCCAACGCCATGAACTGTTGCTCGAAGCTCCGTGACCCGGTCGTCGAGCTCGGAGCGCAAGAGGTCCAGGTCCGGCGCGGAATCGGAAAGAGCGGGCATTGCTTACTCCAAATGCGCGGCTACGAGAGCCTTGTGAATCTCTTCCTTGCTAAAGGGTTTCAGCATGTAATAGGTGCATCCAAGACGCTTCCCGGTGTCGATGTCCTGCTGTTTTCGTTCGGAGGTCAACATGACGATTGGGAGGGTTTTGAAGTTGGGGTGCCGTCGCACTCGCTTCAGCAACTCGAAGCCGTTCATATTCGGCATGCTCACGTCCGAGAAGACTACATCATAGTGCTGTCCGCTCTCGATGCGCTTGAGGGCCTCCGTGCCGTCCACTGCCTCATCTACAACGAACCCTCGCATCATCAACATCATCTTGGTCAGTGCTCGGAGGTCCGGCATGTCGTCCACGACCAGCGCTTTTCTCTTTTCCACGAAGCCCTTCTATCGACCGGGATCTGCCGAAACTTAAGATTGAGACCACGGTATCCGGCATGGGAAAGTCCACCCTGGGCTCGAACGTGCCGTCCCCGTGTCCGTGTCCGGCCAGCAGGGCGAAGCCGCCACCCACCCAGGTGGCACATCCGGTGGATCGGCTACGCCAGCCGGCGAGCGACTTCCTCGGCGATGGCGAGACAGGAGGTGAGGCCGGGCGAGTCGATACCGAAGAGGTTGAGCAACCCCGGCACGTCGTGACGCTCGCGCCCTTGCAACACGAAGTCGACGAAGCCCGAGCCGGCCGGGGCGAGCTTGGGTCGCACGCCCACGAAGCCAGGCGAAAGCACGCCGTCGGGCAGCCCGGGGTAGTAGCGACGAATCGCGCGGTAGAAGGCCTCCGCGCGACTTTCATCGAAGGCGTAGTCGGGCGCATCGACCCAGATCGCGTCCGGGCCGAAGCGCAGATTGCCGGCGAGATCGAGGGCGACGTGGATGCCGAGCCCGTCCGGCCCGGGCAGGGGATAGATCAGTCGCTTGAACGGCGAAGGGCCGGAGACCGTGAAGTAGTGGCCGCGTGCGAAATACGGCGTGGGAACGAATTGGGCGTCGAGGCCGCGCAGCGAGCGCGCCACCGCCGGTGCCGAGAATCCGGCGGCGTTCACCACGTTGCGGAAGCGAAAACGGCCCGGATCGCTGCCGCCGAGGTCGAGGTCGATGCCGGCATCGCTGCCGGCATCACTGCCACCCTGGACCACTTCGCCACCCAGCACCGGGCTGCCGAGCACCAGATCGCAGCCGGCCTCGCGCGCATCGCTGGCCAGCGCCCGCATCAGCCCGTGGCTGTCGACCAGGCCGGTCGATGGGGAGGCCAAGGCGCGCACGCACACCACCGACGGCTCCAGCGTCCGCACCTGTTCGCGCTCGAGCCACGCCAAATCGTCGAGGCCGTTGCTTTGGCCCTGGGCCTTGTATTGTTCGAGCTTGGGTAGCTCTCTTTCGTTGACCGCGACGACGATCTTGCCGATGCGCCGCCAGGTGATGCCGCGCCGGGTGCAGTAGCTTTCGAGCATGCGCCGCCCCTCGACGCACATCCGCGCCTTGAGCGAGCCCGTCGGGTAGTAGATGCCCGCGTGCAGGACCTCGGAGTTGCGCGAGCTCGTGTGCAGCCCCGTGGCCCGCTCGGCCTCGAACAGCACGACCTGCCGGCCGCACAGGGCGAGCTTGCGCGCGATGGCAAGGCCCACCACGCCGCCGCCGATGACCGCGCAATCGAGTCGTTCCGTCATGGGAAGTCGAGATTATCCCCGCGCTGCTGCTTTCGCCAGGGAGCGAGAGCTCGTACGAAAAAGCCCGCCGCTGGTTGGCCAACCGACCACCGAACGACGGGCAATTCCGACCCCTTCTCCCCCGCTTCGCGGTGAGAAGACTGGGATGAAGGGCCTCTCTACATCATGCCGCCCATGCCGCCCATGCCACCCATGCCACCCATGCCGCCCATGCCGCCGCCGCCGCCGCCACCGCCGGCCGGCTTCTCGTCCTTCGGCTTCTCGACAATCATGGCCTCGGTGGTGATGAGCAGCGACGCGACCGACGCCGCGTTCTGCAGGGCCGAGCGCACGACCTTGGTCGGGTCGATGACGCCGGACTCGAAGAGATCCTCGAAGGTGTCGGTCTGGGCGTTGTAGCCGTGGCCACCCTTGCCCTCGCGCACACCCTGGACGATGATCGAGCCTTCCTTGCCGGCGTTGGTCGCGATCTGACGGCACGGCTCTTCGCAGGCGCGCTTGATGATGGCGACGCCCACGGCCTGCTCCTCGGACAGACCCTCGATCTTGTCGAGCGAGGTCACGGCGCGGATGAGCGCCACGCCACCGCCGGGGACGATGCCCTCTTCCACGGCCGCGCGGGTCGCGTGCAGGGCGTCCTCGACGCGCGCCTTCTTCTCCTTCATCTCGGTTTCGGTGTAGGCACCGACCTTGATGACGGCCACGCCGCCGACCAGCTTGGCGAGACGCTCTTGCAGCTTCTCACGGTCGTAGTCGGACTTGGTGTCTTCGATCTGGACGCGGATCTGCTTCACCCGTGCCTCGATGTCGGCCTTCTTGCCGGCCCCGTCGACGACGGTGGTGTTGTCCTTGTCGATGGTGACCGTCTTGGCGCGACCGAGATCCTTGAGTGTGACGTTCTCGAGCTTGAGGCCGAGATCCTCGGTGATGGCCTGGCCGCCAGTGAGGATGGCCAAATCCTTCAGCATCTCCTTGCGGCGATCGCCGAAACCGGGCGCCTTGACCGCGCACACGTGCAGGGTGCCGCGCAGCTTGTTGACGACCAGCGTGGCCAACGCCTCTCCCTCGATGTCTTCGGCCACGATGAGCAGAGGCTTGCCCGAACGCGCGACCTGCTCCAGGACAGGCAGCAGATCCTTCATGTTGGACAGCTTCTTTTCGTAGATCAGGATGGAGGGATCCTCGAGCTTCACTTCCATGCGCTCGGCGTCGGTCACGAAGTACGGCGAGAGATAGCCGCGGTCGAACTGCATGCCCTCGACCACGTCGAGCGTGGTCTCCATCGCCTTGGCCTCTTCGATGGTGATGACGCCTTCCTTGCCCACCTTCTCCATCGCCTCGGCGATCAGCTTGCCGATGTACTCGTCGCCGTTGGCGCTGATGGTGCCGACCTGGGCGATGTCCTTCTGGCCCTTGGTGGCCTTGGACTGCTTCTTGAGCGCCTCGACGATCTTGGTCACGGCCAAGTCGATGCCGCGCTTGAGCTCCATCGGGCTGTGGCCCGCGGCCACCATCTTCGCGCCCTCGCGGTAGATGGCCTGCGCCAGCACGGTGGCGGTGGTGGTGCCGTCGCCAGCGACGTCCGAGGTCTTCGAGGCAACCTCGCGCACCATCTGCGCGCCGAGGTTCTGGAACTTGTCTTCCAGCTCGATCTCCTTGGCGACGGTCACGCCGTCCTTGGTCACCGTGGGCGCGCCCCACGACTTCTCGATGACGACGTTGCGTCCGCGCGGACCGAGGGTGGCCTTCACCGCGTCGGCAAGAGTGTTCACGCCGATGAGGATCTCGGATCGGCCGTGCTCGCTAAAATGAATATCCTTGGCAGCCATAGTGGGTCTCCTTGATGTCTTTCGTGAGGTGGATGGTTACTTGTTGATCTCGAGCACGCCCAGCACTTCTTCCTCGCGCAGGATGATGTGCTCGATGCCGTCGAATCTTGATCTCGTTGCCGCTGTACTTGCCGAAGAGGACGCGGTCGCCCTTCTTCACTTCCAGGGCGCGAACCGTGCCCTTGTCGTTGGGCTTGCCGCCGCCCACCGCGATGACCTCGCCCTCGGCGGGCTTTTCCTTGGCGGTGTCGGGAATGATGATACCGCCCTTCGTCTTCTCTTCCTCGGCGACGCGGCGAACCAATATACGATCATGAAGTGGGCGAACTTTCATCGAATCTTGCCTCCGTGATGGGTCTTGGTTGGCAGTCTCGTTTTGTGACTGCCAATGGTAGGCGCCAATCTATGCACGAAAGACGGCCTGTCAACCCGGGCTTGGATGATTTTCACTCAAGACGCATGTTGTCGATAAGTCTCGTTGCGCCAACCCAGGCCGCAGCAAGGATCACGGCGAGTCGGTCCAGCCGGCGCACCGGACGCAGGGAATCGACGTCGCGGAGCTCGACGTAATCCACTCGATCCACGCGATCTTCGAGGACGTCGAGAGCTGCCTTCGCCAGCACGTCGGCGTCCCGCTCGCCAGCGACGAAGCGGTCGCGCGCCGCCGACAACCCCTGCGAGATGGCCAGCGCCCGCACGCGCTCGGACGGCGACAAATAGGCGTTGCGCGAGGACATGGCCAGTCCGTCGGGCTCGCGCACGATCGGGTGCCCGACGATGTCGACGGGCATGTTCAGATCCGCGACCATGCGGCGAATGACCGCGAGCTGCTGGAAGTCCTTTTCGCCGAAGATGGCGAGATGGGGTCGAACGATGTTGAACAGCTTGCACACCACGGTGGCCACCCCGATGAAGTGCCCGGGCCGGGTCTCCCCGCACAGGCCCTGCGACACCTCGCGGACCTCGACGAAGGTCTGGGCGCCGGCCAGGTACATGTCCCTGGCCTCGGGCACGAAGGCCGCGTCGCTGCCGGCACCCGCGGCCTTGGCCAGATCGCCGTCGAGATCGCGAGGATAACGCGCCAGATCCTCTTGGGGGCCAAACTGGGTCGGATTGACGAAGATGGAAAGCACGACACGATCGGCGCGCTTGCGCGCAGCTGTCAGCAGCGACACATGGCCGGCGTGCAAGGCGCCCATGGTCGGAACCAGGGCGATGCGCTCGCCGCGCGACCGCGCCGCCTCGGACCAGGCGCTCATGGACGCGGGAGTCGTGAGAACTTGGACGCTCGACATGCCGCCTGTTTTGCCACGACTTCCTGCAGCTTGCGAACGCCGAATTCCTTTTGTCGAGCGGGTGTGGGCGGCGATCCTGTCGGCAAGCCCCTAGGCGGGAAAGTCAGACAGGACCGTCAGCAAGACCGTCGGAAGGTGTGGATTTCCCCTACTTGGATCACACGATAACGCCCATTCTTGGCGCAATAGGCGCTCGAAAACTGCCATACTGTCCCCCAAACGGTGAAAACCGTTCTGTACTCGCTTCCCGTGCACGAGGTGTTCCCAATGACAACAGCGCACAGCAGACTCTCGGAGCATGGTCGGTTCTCTGGCCATCTGGCAGGGGTGGGCTTGGCGGCGTTTCTCGCGTTCGCTGGGACCGCCTGCACCAACGCGGCGATCGAGGGCTCCGGGGGATCGGCTGGAACGGGTAAAGGCGGCGGCAGCTCCGGAACCAGCGGAGGTGGCGGCGTCACCATCAAGCTCGACGGAGCGGTCCCGTCCGGCGGCGGCACGTCTGGGACCTCGGCCTGCAGTGGCACCAACACCGCAGGCTGCGTGGCGCAGTTCCCCGAGGGCTGCGGCGACGGCATCAACAACCAGGACGGCATCGAGGAGTGCGATGACGGCAACGTGTTGCCGGGCGACGGCTGCAATGGCGCCTGCAAGGTCGAGAAGAACTGGACCTGCCCGAAACAGGGCAAGTGCACCAGGAGCATCGTCTGTGGGGACGGGCAGATCGGACCGGGCGAGGTTTGCGACGACGGCAACACCGTGGATGACGATGGCTGCAACGCCACCTGCACCGTGCAAGATCCCGCCTACCTGTGCGTCGCCGGCCAGCCTTGCGTGCGCAACTCGGTGTGCGGCAACAAGCGTATCGAAGCCGGAGAGGACTGCGAAGACGGCAACACCCAGAGTGGCGACGGCTGCAGCAGCACGTGCAAGCTGGAGGGCGGCTGGGTGTGCCCGAATCCGGGACAGCCGTGCAAGGCGGCCCCGCGCTGCGGAGACGGGGTGGTTCAGCCCACCATCGGCGAGGTTTGCGACGACGGCAACCAGCAAGACGGCGATGGCTGCTCCGCCGACTGCAAGACCAAGGGCGCGGGTTGCGTATGCACGCCGGGCCAGGTGTGTACATGCCCGGTCACGAAGTGCGGCAACGGCTCTCTCGAAGGCAGCGAAAAATGCGACGACGGCAACACCGCCAGTGGCGACGGCTGCTCGGGCGATTGCATGGCCGTCGAGACCGGCTTCCAGTGTCGCGTGGTGGGCAAGCCGTGCACACCCAAGTGCGGGGATGGCGTCAAGTCGGGTGTCGAGGGTTGCGACGACGGCAACACGACGAGCGGCGACGGTTGCTCCGCCACGTGCCACCTCGAGCTGGGCTGGAATTGCAACGGCACGAAGTGCACCCCCACCACCTGTGGCGACGGCAAGATCGAAGGCGCCGAGGGCTGCGACGACGGCAACAATCTGCCCTTTGACGGTTGCTCCATAGACTGCCAATTGGAGCCGGATTGCAAGGGCGACTCGTGCACCTCGACGTGTGGCGACGGCATCGTGCTCAATGAGGACTGCGACGACGGCAACGCGGGCAGCGGCGACGGGTGCTCGAAGGACTGCAAGGTGGAACCCGGCTGGACCTGTAAACAGCCCGACCTCGGCGAGAAGATGTTGGTGCCGGCGCTCTACCGCGACTTCAAGTTCAGCAAGGATGTCACTCCGAACGGTAATGACTTCGAAAACGGGGTCACGGGCTCGGCGGCGGCTTCCCCTGGTATGGTCAATCCCGACCTCGGCAGCGATGGAGAACCCGTGTACGCGAACCCCGCGAGCCCCGGCGGCGCCGTTCACGTCCAGAGCACCACCTCCTTCGCGACGTGGTGGCACAACACCTCGGGGGTGAACCACCCGACGTCCGGCAAGCTGACGCTGTGGAAGAGCGATGCGGGGGCGTACGTCAACCGCCACGATCCCAACGGGGCGCAGTGGTACAATACCGAGCCGGCCTACTACTGCGGCAACGTAGGGGCCGAACAAACCGATCCGACCACCGGCGACCCCATCCCCTGCACGTCGCAGTACGGCTCGACCGACTGTGACACGAAGACCGCGGCCGGACTGACCATGCTGCCGGGGAGCTGCACGACCAGCAACGGCTCCTACAGTGCGCGCTTCATCGACTCGGCGGTCGACGGAGATCCGCTCTTCTTCCCCGTCGACGGCGACAACTTTTCGGCCGCCGACGCGACCTATGCACAGATTCCCCCGCTTTACGATCCGCAGGGAACCTGGCCAAAGGACGTGGATGCCGCCGGGAACGTCGTCATGCACAACTTCAGCTTCACCAGCGAGGTACGCTATTGGTTCAAGTACGACTCGACCAAGAGCTACACGCTCGATTTCGTCGGTGACGACGACGTCTGGGTCTTCATCAACAAGAAGCTGGCTCTCGACATCGGCGGCATCCACATGCCGGTCGAGGACAAGGTGACGCTCGACGCGGCCGCGGCCGCCAAGTTCAACAACATGAAGTCGGGCAACGTCTACCAAATCGCGGTGTTCCAGGCCGAGCGGCAAACCACCTGCTCGTCCTACAAGCTCACCCTGAGCGGCTTCAACGCCGCCCCGACCGAATGCGAGCCCACGTGTGGCGACGGCGTCATCGTCGGCGACGAGGAGTGCGACTGCGGCAACGGCAAGGTGCCCGTGCCCGCCAGCTGCGCCGGCCCCAACGACAACCCCGCGCACAACGGCTGCACCTCGGAGTGCAAATGGGGTCCCTTCTGTGGCGATGGCGTGACCAGCGACGGCGAGGAGTGCGACAACGGCACCAACAACGACGACTACGGCGCGACCAATGGCTGCGCCGCCGGATGCAAGCTGCCCCCGCGTTGTGGCGACGGGGTCTTGCAGACCGACTTCGACGAAGAGTGCGACGACGGCCCCGACAACGCCACCACCAGCGATCCCAAGGTCGCCTACGGCGGCTGCATGTCGAACTGCAAGCGCGGCGGGCGCTGCGGCGACGGCATTCCGAACGGCAGCGAGCAGTGCGACGACGGCGTCAACGATGGCACCTATGGAACGTGCAATCCCGATTGCACGTCCGCGCCCAGGTGCGGGGACGGCATCGTCCAGACCGACTACAACGAAGAGTGCGAGCCGCAGATGTCGGACGATCCCAATTGCACGCGGGCGTGCAAGCTGCCGGGCGGATGCGGCGACGGCTTGATCGAGCCACCCGAGGAATGCGACGACGGTTCGGCGCTGAACAACGGCGACTACGGGGCCTGCGCGCCGGGCTGTATCTACGCCCCCCACTGCGGCGATGGCATCGTCAACGGACCCGAGACCTGCGACGACGGTATTCTCGACGGCTCCTACGGCGGGTGTACGCCCCAGTGCAAGCTGGCGCCACACTGTGGCGACAGCATCGTCAACGGGACCGAGGAGTGCGACGATGGCGCCGGCAACGGCCAAGACGGCCTGTGCACGTCATCGTGTAAGGCCATCATCTACCTGCCCCCGTAGCCGGCCGAGGGGCAGTCACGCTCCGAAGGTAAAGGCGTAGGCGGCCAAGTTCTTCCCTCGCACCTTGAGCGTGATCTCGTGCTGGCCATAGGGGCCGGTGAACAGGTTGTACAGGTCGTGGCGGTCTACGGTGAGCCGCTTGGTGGGCTTTCCATCCACGCTCACCTCGGCCACGATCGGCCCGGAGCCTGACTCGACACCGAGCACCAGGTTGACCTGGCTGGCCAGGGCGTGGTAGCGGATTTCGCCGGTGTCCGAGCGCAAGACCTGGCGCTCGTCGCCGAGGAGCTGCCAATCGCCCACCAGCGCGAAATGGTCGGCGGCCACATTGGCAGGCGCCATATAGAGATGTTGGCGGGCATCGGGCGCGCCCGCGCGGTTGGCGAACGCGGTCCACCCGCGCGGACCAAGGTAGGTCTCCGGCGACATCGGCAGATCGGGTGTCTCTGCGCGCTCGGCACGCATGGCTCCACCGGTCGTGTGACCAATCTCTGCCAGCAAGCTGCGAATGGCCGCATCCGTCGCCTCGTCTCCGCCCTCGCCGAAGTGGGTGTAGCGAAGGACGCCTTGGGCATCGATGAGGTACTTGGCCGGCCAGTAGTGGTTGCCAAAGGCCTTCCACGTGCCGAAATCGTTGTCCTGGGCGATGGGGTAGTCGAGCCCGTGGCGCTTGATGGCGTCGGCCACGTTGGCCGGGCTCTTTTCGAACGCGAACTCGGGCGCGTGCACGCCCACGATGACGAAAGGCTGGTCGTGGTACTTCGCCCAAAGCTCGCGCATGTGCGGCAGGGTGCGAAGGCAGTTGATGCAGCTATAGGTCCAAAAATCGACGAGAACGACCTTGCCCCGCAGGCCGGCCAGGGTCAGCGGCGCGGAGTTGTACCAGGGACCGAGGCCGGCAAACTCGGGCGCGGGGCCCAGCTTGGGCAGCTTGGGCAGATGCTCGCCGGGCAGCGGGGCGCTTGTCTGTGGCGACATGGGAGCGGCCATGGCTTTGCTGAACAACCGCCCTTCGATGCGCGAGCCGAGGTTGCCGAAACCGGTGCGATCGGCCAGCCACGTTTGCGCGTTGGTGAAGACGTTGTACTGCAACGCTGCCGCCGAGAGCACGAGCAACGCGCCCGAGACTTGCTTGATGCGGCCGCTGTAGCGATTGAGCCAGCGTGCCGAGCGCACCATCGATTGACCACCGTAGCCGATGAGCAGGAGCGGCATGGCGGCGCCAATCGCATAGGCCGACAAGGCCAAGAGGGCGCGTGGTCCCGGCTCGTCGCGCACCAGGGTCAGCGCGAAACCAAGCGCGGGCCCCGCGCACGGCACCCAAACCAGTCCCAGGGTAAGCCCGACGACCAAGGCGGACAAGAGCGACTCGGCGCCAAGCCCCTTGCGCACGCTTTGCTGGGCGTCAGCGCCGAGTTGTTGAATGCGCGTGGCCACGCGACCGCCCAAGGCCACCGCGGCGACGCCGAGCAAGGGCGACACGACCAGGGCCGGCCATCCCTGTCCCCAGAAGAGCGGAAGGGCGCCAAGAGCGGCCAGCGCGATTTGCACGTAGGTGCGGCTGAACAGGAAGCAAATGCCGAAGAGAAACAGGGCGTAGTAGGTCGCGATGCGCATGATGACGGCCAGGTGGACCAGTTGGCGCAAGACGACCTGCAGGAGGAAGGTGAAGACGACGAAGCTCACCACCATGCCGGTCACCGTCACCAGTGGACGGGCCTTGTGCTTGCCCGCCACGCTCACTCCGAGAACGATGGGCACCAGGGGAAGAATGCACGGCAAGAGGATGGTGAGCACCCCGGCCGCGAACAGCGTCAAGAACACGGTCATGGCAGGCTCCTTTCAGTCGGGTCAGTCGCGCAGGTAGTGACAGGTGTAACCACCCGGGTGCTTTTGCAGGTAGTCCTGGTGGTAGTCTTCGGCGGGGTAGAACGGCCCCGCCGGCACGATCTGGGTGACGACCTTGGCCGGCCACTTGCCGGAGCGATCGACCTCCGCCTTCACGCGCTCCGCGATCCGCCGCTGTTCCTCGTTGTGGTAGAAAATCGCAGACCGGTATTGCGTTCCCCGATCGTTGCCCTGACGATCGAGCGTGGTGGGGTCGTGCAGGCGGAAGAAATAGCGCAAAAGGTTCTCGTAGGAGAGGACCTTGGGATCGAAGACGATCTGCACGGCCTCGGCGTGGCCGGTGGTGCCGGTATGAACCTGCTCATAGTCGGGATTCTCGGTCGTGCCGCCGGTGTAGCCCACGGTGCTCTCCAACACACCGGGCAATTTGCGAATCAGCTCCTGCACCCCCCAGAAGCAGCCGCCCGACAGAGTCGCCACGGCCTTGCTGCCGGGGTCCGCGCTCGCCGCGACGGGCGCGGCCACGCCCAGCATGGGCAGATACTGGCCGTAACCCGCCGCCGCCATCTGCTCGACGGGAATGAAGCGCAGCGCTGCCGAGTTGATGCAGTAGCGCTTCCCGGTGGGCGCGGGACCATCGTCGAAGACGTGTCCGAGGTGCGAATCGGCAAGGGCGGAGCGAACCTCGACCCGCGTGACGAACAGCGAATCGTCGGTCCTGGTCACCACGTGGCCGGGCTCGATGGGTCGGGTGAAGCTCGGCCAGCCGGTGCCCGAATCGAATTTGTCCTTCGATAGAAAGAGCGGCTCGCCCGACACCACGTCGACGTAAACGCCCGGCCGGTGGTTGTTCCAGTACTCGTTGTGGAAGGGCGGCTCGGTACCGCTTTCCTGGGTGACCTGGTACTGAATCGGCGAGAGCTGCTTGACTCGGGTCTCCTTGCTCCAGCTCGCTCCCGGCTCCCAGGCCACGCCTTGGTTGAGGGCGACCGCGCGGGCATGGCCGCCGGTCGTGGCCGCGTAGAGCGCCGTCGCCAGGCCCGCCACCACGACCGCCACGATTGAAATCAGACCTGCCAGCTCCGCTTTTGTTGCCTTTGTCATCGTCCTCTCCTTTTGGATGCCACGAACGCCTGTTCGTCGGTGCCAGCTCCGAGAACGGTCGTCCATCGGTGCATACGGCCGGATCCGGCTTTGGTTACGCTTTGGGTGGGCGACGAGCCGCGGTACGGGTAGATTCCACGCTGCGAAGCATGGGAGAATTGGAAGATCCAACCCAGTCGGCGGGCGTCAGCGATGAGCAGCTGATGGCCGCGTACGTCGGAGGTGACCAGGACGCGTTTCGCCAGCTATTCGCGCGCTATGCCCCCTTGCTCGCCCGCGTCGTGCGCGGCAAGGTCGCATCCGACGACGAGAGCCGCGACCTGGTCCAGCAAACCTTTCTGCAGCTCCACCGCGCCCGCAACGATTACCGTACGGGCGAGCCGCTGCGACCGTGGCTGCTCACCATCGCCTACAACCTGATACGGGATCGCTGGCGCACCGTCGGCCGCAGGCGCGAAGAGCCCATCGAGCAAGCGCCGCCGCAGATCGATGCCGACACGCCAGCCGACGTGCTGCAAAGACGGCGGCGGGCGGAGCGCTTGCACGCCGCGCTGGCGACGCTTTCCCCGGATCAACGCCAGGTGGTGGAGTTGCACTGGTTCGGCGGGATTCCCCTGCCCGAGGTTGCCGCGACCCTCGGCGTATCGCTCAGCGCCGTGAAGGTTCGCGCCCACCGCGCCTACACGCGCCTGCGCGAAAACCTGGATCTTGGTCGCGAGGTGTAACCATGCCGGGAGTCTTTCGTATGAATGATTCGAGGATGTACGAAATCCCGAGCGGTGGGAAGATGCCGCGAGACAGGCTGACATGGACTGCGCGCAGATCAGGCAAAGGGTCCTGGGCGGCGGCGACGCCGCCTCGCCGGAGGCCAAGCGCCATCTCGACGAGTGCCCGGCGTGCCGAGATCTGGTCGAGGACAACGGCTCTCTCGCCCGTTTTCTCGCCGACGCCGAGATGCCGGCCAGCGACACCCCACCGGCGCCTTCGTTCCAGGAGCAAGAGCAAGAGATCGAACGGCTGCTTGCCGGCGAACGACGATTTCCCGCCCGAATCGGCAGCCTGGGCAGCCGCACGCGGTGGTTGCTCGCCGGTGCGGGCTTGCTCATCCCCGTCGTGGTCGGGCTCGCCAAGCATCGACCCGATCTCGGCTTCTTTCCGGCCGCTCGCCTGGGGGGCGAGATCGCCGGGCTCCTGGTCATGGCGCTGGCGACGTGTTGGTTGTGGCTGCGCCCCATGCACAAGGTGCAGCCGCGAGCTCGGACGCTCTTCATCATCCTCACCGCCGCCCTGCTCCTGCCCTGGATGATCGCCGCCCTGCCCATCGTCGTGGGAACCGTGCCGATCTTGTCTGCGCCGGCCGGCCACGGGGCGCTCTTCCGCGCGGCCTCGTGCTTCGCCTTCGGCAGCGCCATCGCCCTGCCGGTCATCGCCATGGTGGCCCTGCTGGGCCGGCGCGGAAGACGCGTCCCCGGCTTCTGGCTGCTGCCCGCGACCGCGGGCGCCCTGGCGGGGCTGATCGGCCTCGAGCTTCATTGCCCCGATGCCTCACCCGCGCACCTTCTCGCCGGTCACGCCCCCCTCGCCCTGGTACTGCCGCTCATCATGTTGCTCTTGTTCAGGTCCAGCCGTAAGGCGGCAACCGGACAGTAGGTGGGCTACAAACAACGAACGGCCAGGCCTGGATCGCTCCGTAGTCTTCGTGCCCTCAAGGCCAGCCCTTTCAAGGTCCTGAGAGCCCGCCTCTGAGCCCGGACGCTGTTTTGTAGCGGCCGCGCAGCGGCCCTATCGCCTCGCCCCGCGGGCACGCGGGGAGAGGCCGACGCGCGAAGCGCGGCCGGTGAGGGGAAGAGAAGTCGCGCCTACGTCGCCCCCCTCACGGCCCTGTGGGCAGGCACCTCGCCATAGCCGCACAGGCGGTCGGATCATTCGTCTGGTCGCAGCCCGCAATGGCTTTCACGCATCCCTCGGATTGCGCAACCGTGGCCTGGCAGGTGGCGGGGACCAACGCGGCTTCGGCAAGGCAGTCGGCCTGGCTTGCGGGCCCGGTGATGGTGAGAGAGACACCCCCGCTGCTGCCGCAATCGATCGCCTTCCCGTAGCCACCGTAGAGACTGGCGGTCCAGTCGCAGATGGCCTTCCTGTCCGCATCAGTCAGATCGGGCAAGCGTTTCGTCCCGGTGACCCCGGACGTGGTACCCGAGGGAGTGCCGCCGTCGTTTCCGCCCGCCGATCCCCCGCCGCACCCGCCAGCGAGAACGAGAGAAAGAACAAGAAGGAACGCAGATGTCTTCGACGCTCAAGTCATGGGGCCTCCTCGCTTCTCAGAGTACTCCCATGGCACGGGCGCGCCAAGGCCAGGCGCCTGCGCGGACTTCTCTTCCATCATGCTTGCGTTTGGTCTGACCATATGCAAGTATAGTGACGTGGCCAATCGAGCCTTTTGGGTGCGCGAAATGGAGGCCGCCTTCGGGTCGAGATCCGTGGTTTGGCTGGGCGGCGTCCGTCGCGTCGGCAAGACGACACTTGCGCGCTCCCTGCCAGGGGCACGCTATTTCGACTGCGAGCTCGTCCGGGTACGGCGTGCGCTCGAGGAGCCCGAGTTGTTTTGGCGCGATCAGCCTGCCGGATCGCTGGTCGTTCTCGACGAAATCCATCGATTGATGAATCCCTCCGAGGTGCTGAAGATCGCCGCCGACCACTTTCCCAAGGTGCGCGTTGTCGCCACTGGGTCATCGACCTTGGCGGCAAAGCGAAAATTCAAGGATACGCTTGCCGGACGCAAGCGTGAGGTATGGCTTACGCCGATGATTGCCGCCGACCTCGAAGCATTCGGCAGCGCAGACCTCGACCGGCGCATGCTGCACGGCGGGCTGCCACCGTTCTTTCTCGCCCCGCGCGTCGACGACAAGGACTACGAAGAGTGGATGAGCTCCTACTGGGCGAAGGATCTTTCGGATCTCTTCGTCGTCGACAAACGCGCGGCCTTCATGAAGTTCGCCGAGCTCATCTTCGCGCAAAGTGGCGGTCTATTCGAGGCTCAGGCCTTCGCGGCTCCCTGCGAGGTATCGCGAACGACTGTGCAGAGCTATCTGTCGATCCTCGAGACCACGCTGCTTGCCACAGTGATCCGACCCTACCACGGAGGCGGTGCCGCCGAGATCAGGACTCAGCCCAAGGTCTACGGGTTCGACACTGGCTTTGTCGCCTATCACCGTGGCTGGGACTCGTTGCGCGACGAGGACCGCGGCCAACTTCTCGAACACCTGGTGCTGGGTGAAATCGCCGCTCGATTCGGGGTCTCGCGCCTGCACTACTGGCGCGACAAGCAGCAGCATGAGGTAGACTTCGTCTTCAAGGTCGCCCGACGTCGTGATGTGGTTGCTATCGAGTGCAAGAGCGCAGCCCAGAAGCTCGACCCGACGAGCTTGATGGCGTTTCGTAGGAGACATCCCCGGGGACGGAACCTGGTCGTCACGTTCCGTGACACCAACGAGCACAAGCGCTCTTTCGGCGAAATCGAGGTCGAGTTCGTGCCCTACCTCAAGCTTCCCCGGATACTCGACCGGTTGCGAGCAATAGAAGGGTGATGGCGTGAACCCAGTCCCGTGAACCCAGTCCGCGGGTACTCACCTCCATCAGCGGATGAGCCAGGCGGTTGAATGGGAATGCCATCCGACCAAGTGCCGCTGCAGACAACCGCAGCCCCGCCTGGGTCCGGCGGACCTGCGTCTCCAACGGTTGCTTGTAAGTCCCCAGGATTGCACGACAGCGGGTCGTCGCAATGCATACCCTCAGGTAACATGCACAGTACGGGACTTCCACCCCCGCCACCAGTGGCGGGGAAAGACGCATCGAAACGTGAGGCCGAGCGCCGGTATGCGGTCAAGTCGAAGCTGCAAAGTCTGCTGGTGCAACGCTTTCGCGCCGAGCTCGTGATCGAACGGAGCGAGGATGAAGGGGTTGTCCTTCTTCGCCACAGGTATCTTGGCGTTACGGCGAGCCACGCGATGATCGCCGACCTCGATGACGAGGCCAGATCCTGGGTACAGATGCAGCTTGACCTGGGCCCGGACGACGATAAATCCCTGGTCGAGGTTCCCCATCGACGATCCAGCGAGAACCTCGCCCATTCGAGGTCATCAATCGAGGAAGACCTCGACCAGGGCCAACGAGCGCTCGATGAGTACGATTTCGACGCCGCACGCCAGGCCTTCGAGCAGGCTCGCCTTGCGGCGCCCTTGGCACCGGAGCCCCTATGCGCTTTGCTCGACCTGCTGGTCAATCGGCTTGGCCTCGACGCCGAGGCGCTCGATCTGGCGGGTTCTCTGGACGCCAGCCTGCTGGATTCTCCCGATGTGCTGGCCCCTCTTGCGCTCGCGGCGGCCCGCGCTGGCAAGAGAGAGCAAGCCGAGCAGTGGGTGCGACAGCTGGCAAATGAACCCGCCGGCGAAGTCCACCGGATACTCGCCACCGCGGCGATCGTCGCCGGTGACCTTGCCTACGCGACTGCGGCGATGGATCGAGCCCGGCAGGCCTTTGCAGGCCACCCGGACCTGGTCGTCCTGCAGGAGCGATTGGCGCAGGCGCGAGCCGCGGCGGTGAAACCACGCGAGGCCGAGCTGGAAGAGATGGTCGCAAGCAACAAGCTCGTGAATGCAGTGGATCTTGCACGCCAGATAGTGGCGGAACATCCAGGCAGCGTCCCCGCGCGGCGGGTTCTGAAGGAGGCTGCGGCCGTTGCCCGAAGGGAAGAGCTGATGGCCGCACTGGCCCAGGTGCGAGCGGCTATCGACGCAGGCGAATTCAAACGCGCGCGACAAGCCCTCGCCACGACCCGATCGCTCGGCGCAGAGGCGAAGACTGCGGCAGAGATGGATGCCGCAATTCATCTCGCCGAGAAGACGGCCGAGGAGCTCTACTTCCAAACGGGTGACTTCATCCGCGCACGGCGGCTCCTCATTCGACTGTTGGATGCGGGCGGCACGACGAAGGAGATGCACGCCTGGCAGGCACGGCTTGCCGAGGCTGAGACGCCGCTGCGCAAGGCTTGGGTTGTCCTGGATCATCGGCCTGGCCCTGGGCTACGCGCCAGCGATGCTCCCGAAATGACCTGGCCACGTGGCAGCAACGATGGCGTGGAGATCATCCTCCTACCAGGTGGCCACTCCGCCGTGCTCGCGTCCATCCGGGGCAGGCTGGTCTTCGTGCGAATCGTCGGTGTGGAGTCTGGCGAGATACAGCGCGTGCTGATCCTGCGCGCGCCTGAGCCCCTTGGATTTGCCGCCCACGGGCTGGCGGGCAACTGTCTATGGATCATCGGTGATGGCTTCCAATTCCTGGAATTCTCGTGCGACGACTGGTTGCCGAGACGCTGGTGTTCCCTCAAGCCCCATATCCCTGCTGGCGCGCAATTCGAAGGGGGCATCGCCATCCCGCAGGATAGCGTGGTGTGGCTGCAGACCACGGAGCGCCCACGAGACGATGTCCAACACAGCTACGTGATCGACGTCGAAGACAACCGAGTGCTACGAGAGGGAGGAAAGGACACGCACGTTGGGCAAATTCCCGGAACGGCACCACCTCTGGTAGCCCGCGCGATCTATGCCAACGAGGCTGCGCGTGTCGCGGGAGTTCGCGGAGCATCTCTCGTTGTCGTGTCGCTACCACCCTGCTATCGCGTCCTTGATATCGCCCGACATCCATCGGGAACGGGCTTTCTTGCGCTGGCCTGCACAGAGGAAGCGCCGAATGTGACCATCGATGTGTTTGCCACGGCCGCTCAAGGTTCGCTGCGTTCCCATGTCAGCCTTTCCGGCGATGGGGAGAGAATCTCGACCATTGCGACCGTTCTCCCCGACCAACGGACGTACGTCTGCTATTGCGATCCAATAGACGTCGAGGACCACCTCGTCGTGCTTCGAGAGGAGGCAGGTACCCTCACGGTGTGCTCGGACTCGCCAACCCACGGCCATTGCACCATCCTTCAGGACGAGGCCGCCACGGTTGCCGTCGCGCTTCGCAGAATTGCCAAGGGCGTAGAGCTCACGCGCCTGGGCAAGACGGCACCGACTTTCGTCGGCGAGGCCATGGACTTCATCGCGATACCCATGATGGAATGGCCGCTGTGGTGCTCGCCAAGGCCTGATTCCAAGATGCACGACGCCCTGCAAAGGGAATTCTACCAGGTCCCCGAAGCACGTCGCCCGGCGTGGGCCATGGAGCGCTGCCGTTCGGCCGATTCACCTGCGGCAATGCTCCTTCTTCTTGGACTCCTGAAAGATGCCGAAAACGACGACACGGCCAACGAGAATCCTTCGCTTCGCAGAGGAGCATTACCCGAGGGACATCCATGTGCGCCTCGGGGGCGTCGAGCGCGACGCCGAGGCGGGTCGATGGACCGGGGACATCCTGCTGGCAGAGACGGCGGATGCACACATGCGCGAGCACCTCTTCCATCTACAGGGACTCGTTCTTCTCCAGCTGAATAGGCCAGAGGAGGCGCGGGAGATCTGGTCGGCCACACCGACGGACGAGCACTGTCACATCGAGTCCCTTCGCGAGCTGGCTTCGGCCCTGGTTGCCGGACAGTCTGAGACAGCACCGCCAGACTTGGACACGGGCCCCGGCCTGACGGGGCTGGTGTGGGCCGCACACCAAGCAGACAGGCATGTTGCCCGTGGAGACGTGGATGGCGCTCTCCGAGTGCTTGACCGAGCGTGGATACGCGAGGCGCGCGAGGAACAAACGCTGGCCCGGCTTGCCTCGGCTCACCTCGACCACCCCGGGCCAGGGGCCACCACGACGTTGCCCCCACCACGATGGCGCTGCGCGTTGCCAGGGTCTGGACCGGGCCTGAGCTTCGAGCCGCCGCCGAGGCGCATCCATCGTTCTGCCCAGGTGCTCGAATCTGGGCTGTAACCAAGTCGCGTGCTACGCTCTATCTATGCAAGCGCACAGGGTATTGCTGGAGACGGACGAGAATGGGCGGCTTGGCGCCGTGCCACCGCTGCCCCCGCACGCCAAGGTGGAAGCCATCTTCCTGGTTCTCGACCCGGAGAGGGCCGCAGGCGTTCGCACCCCCCCGCCCGAGCTCTCGGCACTGCGGATCACGGGCGACGTCGTAGGACCCGCGATAGATTTGCAGGACTGGAATATCACCGGGTGATCATTCTCGACACCCACACCTGGCTGTGGTGGATACGCGGTGACGCGTCCGAGTTGCCGCAGGCCATGCGCAACCTCATCAGCAATTCGCCCGATCCCATTGCGGTTGCATCGGTGTCTTGCCTTGAGGTCGCGTGGCTGTCCAAGAAAGGCCGCGTGGCGTTGCCAGTTCCGATCGATGAGTTCTTTCTCAAAGCCATCGACGGCGCGGGCATTCTGCTGTTGCCGCTTACACCAAGGATCGCTGCACGCTCGGCATTTCTCCCCGACATTCACAAGGACCCAATCGACCGTGTCCTCGTCGCCACGGCCCTGGAACACAACGCAGAGCTCGCGACCAAAGACGAGACCATTTGCCGCTATCCTGAAGTGCGCATCCGGTGGACTACCTGAACGCGCCCTGACCGTGAAGAGCGCGGGAGCCACACCGACCAACGGTGTTCACGACAGCCATTTGAGCGTAGGTATTTGAAGCACCGTTTTGCCTTCACCAGCAAAAACGCCGATAAAGGGATGTTACGTAACCTACATGTCCCACACACCCAATCGATGACCCCTATACCCAGGCCGGGGACAGTCTCTGACACTGGCCACGAATCGTCCCGATGACGGAGTACTGCCGCGGCGAAGCGCTCTCGGTAGCGGACCATTGCACCCGAACCCGACGTTGTGAAACCAATTCAGGGGAGACATACTCGGGCCATGAGGTGCTTGCCATGGTGGTGGCTCCTTCTTCTCTTCGGTCCTGGAGCCTGTGGTGCCACGGTTGGCACGGTTCGGTTTTCGGGGCCGGGACGGAACCAGACCATGGTCGACCTCGATGCGAAGTCGAAGGTGCACTTTTGGATCGACTTCGACGCCACTTATCAAGGCGACCTCAGGGCAAAGTACGATATCGACCTGCTCCAGAGGGACGTGTTGGTCGGACACGCCACGTGCGAACCCGTCCCGTTGAGCCACGCGGCACGCGTATGCAGCTTCCGCTCGGAGATAGGCGACTCCCATCAACTACGCTGCAGAACCGACTGCCAAGCCCGCGTGTCAAGCTCAGGCCCGACCTTGGTGCGCGCGACCCTGTCGATCCAAGGCAAGCCAGCCTCCCTCACACTGACCCGCGCCGACCTCCTCATCAAACAATAGGGCCCCCATAGGTCATTTCCGTCTCCAGACTCATCGCGGGTCACGAAGACGGGCCCGAAATTCACCCGGCGGGGTTAGGATGGAGCCGGCAATGAGCGGCAAGGCAAAGCCTCGATGGCGGCGCGAGCGCGCAGAATCGGTATGGCCGCCGCTTCCCGGACTGGAGCTCCAGCGGCGATTGCGTCGCCTACCGCAATGGCCGGGCAATCGCGGCGCCGGCTGGGACCGTGCTCTTGCAGCGGCCGGGAACGCGCGATGCCTACGACTGGGCCGCCGAGCAAACCACGCTGCACGGGTTCATCCATTTCGGCCTCCAGGCACTCCCGCCGGTCAGGCAGGTAGGCGGAACAAGGGCCATTTTCCCTTCGATGACCCCTATACCCAGGGGAAAACAAGCCCATTTTGCGAGGCGGTGTAGCCATGGACATGGCCTATCCCGGCCCCACTTCTGGAGCCCCAGGGTCGTCACCACTCGGGGCTGGGCGGGTCCGCGTAGTCGACCTCGGCGAGGTCGGACGTGCCCAAAAGCTCAGATTGCGGCGGTGGACGCGCGGAGGTGCGGCGTGGGGCTTCGCTGGGGATTCCTAGGTGTTCTAGAATCTTGCGTATTGCTTCTGGCTTTGTGATCGCGGCCAGGATCTTCATCCGCCCTTGGCACTTCGGGCATGTCAGCGCGTCTGTCAGGAACACGCGTTTGAGAAGAATGGCCCAAGGCAGTCGGCTGACTCTTGGTCTCTTGCTGAGGTCGATCTCGCGAGATTCACCCTCGCCCGCCTTGTCCGCGCCGGCCGCCTCGGCACCCGCCGCATCTGGCGCGGGTGGCGTGGGCGGGGTCGGCACCACCTTGGCGCGATCCTTGGCCGCGGGGCCGAGGATGCCATGTTATGCGGAGCGCTCGATTATGCGGAGTGCCGCGATGTGCCCGTCACGATCCCTGCGTGTCGGCGGGTAGTTGACCGCGTGGCGCGCCCTAGACGGCTCAGCATAACGGAGGTGTCCTCCTCTCAGGGCCGGGATGATCCCGACCCGTCCACCGAGGAGGAAACAATGTTGGAGTACTTTCTGCGATCGGCGTACTGGCTCGCGCGAGCTCGATCGAGTCCCGTTGGGTCGTATCTCGACGGCTTCGCCACCGCTCTACGCGAGATCGGCTACTGCAAGCGGATTGGCACATGGTGCATCACCTACGCCGTGCATCTCGGCATTTGGGCCACTGCTGAGGACGTGCGAATCGGGGATTTGGACGAGGAAACTTTGAGCGCATTCTTGGCGCACCTGTCTCGATGCCGTTGCCCCGGAAACCGCGCCGGTTTTCATGCAGTCGCCCGTCCGCGCACGTGGGTCTTCGTGCAGTACTTGCGCACAGTGGGGGTCGTTGCGGTTCCGGGGCAGCAGGCGATAGCAACACCGGATCTGGTGACGGGGTTTTGCGAGTGGATGCGGCGCCAGCGTGGCGCCACAGATACGACCTTGCGCCACTACAGGCGCGTTGCCATCGCACTCCTGGAACACCTCGGTGACGACCCCGCTCGCTACGGGGCGGGCGTGCTTCGAGCGGCGGTGCGTGAGGTAGTCGGTGGACATGGCGCCGCAACGGCGAAGCAAGTTACGACCGTCGCACGCGCATTTCTGCGCTACCTCGCACTGGAGGGACGGTGCCGACCTGGTCTTGATGCGGCCGTCCTGCCAGTGGCGAGTTGGAGTTTGGATTCGCTGCCGAGGTACGTGTCCGCCGAAGTCGTGCAGCGGATCATCGACGCGTGCGATTCGAGTCGACCGGACGGTGCGCGCGACCGCGCCATCCTGCTGCTCCTCGCCCGGCTCGGACTACGGGGCGGCGACATCGTCCGGATGCGCCTAAGCGACATCGACTGGGCAAACGCTCGCGTGCAGGTCGCGGGCAAGGGGCGCCGCGAGGTGCGGCTGCCGCTCCCCCAGGAAGTCGGAGATGCGATCCTCGCCTACTTGCGCGCCCGGCGCGCTGTTGTCGGATGTGACCGGGTTTTTCTGAGATCCCGTACACCGTGGCGGCCGTTGGCGGAAAGTTCCTGCGTTTCCTGCATCGTCAAGCGCGCCATCGCCCGTGCGGGCGCATCCACCCCGACCCGGGGCGCTCATCTACTGCGTCACTCTGCCGCGACGGCGATGCTACGTGAAGGCATCTCCCTTCCTTCGATCGGAATAGTGCTCCGGCACCGATCTGTCGAGACGACCTCCCACTACGCCAAGGTCGATGTGGAGCTTCTGCGTTCAGTGGCGCAGCCGTGGATCGGAGGGGCGTCATGCTGATGACACTCATCGATACCTGGCTGGCCACGCGGCGAGCAAGCGGTTTCGCGCTCAGAAAATACGAGCGGCACCTGCGTCGATTCGCCGAGTTCGCCGCCGCCCGCGGCGAGGACCACGTTCGCGCCGAAACCGCCCTCGCGTGGGCATCGCACGCGGCCACACCTGGCCAGCGGTGCCGGCTCTTCCAGCGGGTCGTTCAACTCGCCCGCTATCTCCACGCCGAAGACCCCCGCCACGAGATTCCCCCGGATCGCCACTTCTCGGGAAAGCGGCATCGGCCGGTTCCGTACATCTACACCCCGGACGAAACGCGCCGGCTCGTCGAGGTCGCAGCGCGGCTCGGACCAGCAAAGTCGCTCCGGCCGCTCACCGTGAGCACGATGCTGGCGCTGCTCTTTGCGACAGGGCTACGCATCTCAGAAGCACTCGCCTTGCGCATGGCTGACGTGACATCGGACGGCCTGGTCATCCGCAAGACCAAGTTCGGCAAGACGCGTCTGGTCCCGCTCCATCCCTCGGCGCAGAGCGGGATCAAGCAGTATCTGGACCGCCGACGTGCAGTGGCCGGCAGCGACGACCACGTGTTCGTGAGCATCAAAGGCACGCGTCTTTCCTACGGCGGCTTTCGCAAGGCATGGCTCACGGTGCTCCGGAAAGCTGGCCTGCCGGCGCGGTCGGGAGGACGCAAACCGCGCGTGCACGACATCCGGCACACATTCGCCGTGCGCGCTCTCGAAAGCTCTCCTGATCGGCGCGATCGAATCGCCAGGCACATGCTCGCGGTTTCGACGTACCTCGGCCACAGCTGTATCGCTGATACCTACTGGTACTTTCAGGCCACGCCAATGCTCATGTCGCAGGTTGCCGACGCCTGCCAGCGTCGCTTCGAAGGAGGACGCCGATGACCCCGATCGCTCCACACATCACCGCGTTTCTTCGTGAGCGGATCACCTGTGAAAATACGCGCGTCGCCTATGCATATGCCTTCCAACTCTTGTTCGCGTTCGCAAGCAGGCGCCTGGGCGTAACGCCCTCCGAGATCCAGATCGAGCACATCGACGCGTCTCTCGTGCTGGCATTCCTCGACCACATCCAACGCGAGCGCGGCAACGGCGCCCGCTCACGCAACACGCGGCTGGCCGCCGTCCGATCCTTCATGCACTTCATCGAGTATCGCGTTCCCGCGGCGCTCGACCAGATCCAGCGCGTGCTTGCGATCCCGTTGCAGCGCACCGACACCCGCCTGGTGAAACATCTGTCGGCCACGGAATCGCGTGCCGTCCTCGACGCGCCGGACCCAGCGTCGCGTCTCGGCATTCGCGACCGCGCCATGCTCTACCTCGCACTCACTGGCGGATTGCGTGTCTCCGAGCTCGTCGGGCTGCGCCTCGACAACGTGCGCTTCGACGGCCGCTACGTCGAGATTTGCGTGCTCGGCAAGGGTCGCAAGGAGCGCGCGCTCCTGCTGTGGAAGGAAGTAGGCGACGCTATCCGCGCCTGGCTCGCCATCCGAGGCACTGCCTCCTGTCCCGAGTTGTTCCTCGCGGCCACCGCTCACCCTATGTCGCGCTCGGGCTTCGAATATGTGCTTCGCAAGCACGTTGCCGCCGCAGCGGTCGCGTGCCCATCGCTGGCCGGCAGAAGTGTTTCGCCACACACGCTGCGGCATTATGCCGAGTCCCCGGTTATGCCGAGTTGCCCGCCATTGCATGCAGGAATCACGGGGACTTCGGGTTCGCTTACGTGCGCGACTCGGCATAATCAAAGGCTCTGTAGGAAGGCGAGGAGCTTGTCGTCGGGGTGGAAGCGAGCAGGTCGCGCTGCCGAGGGTGCTGTCTTGGCCAGCGCTCGCTCTTTGAGCTGGAGACTGGCAGCGAAGTAGATCTGCGTGGTCTCGACCGACTCGTGACCAAGCCAGAGCGCGATCACCGAGCTGTCGACACCGGCTTGAAGGAGATCCATTGCCGTCGAGTGGCGCAGCACGTGCGGAGACACATGCTTCGCCCTCAGCGAGGGGCAGCGGATCCGAGCGACCTGCACGTGTTTCGCGAGCAGGTACTCGACGCCGTCGCGACTGAGGAAACCGCCCCGCGCGTTGGGGAAGAGGGGCTCGGTCCCGGTGGCGGCACGTTCGCGCAGCCACGCCCGGAGGACCGAGACGGCCTCTTTGCGCAGGGGCGTGCAACGTTCCTTGCGGCCCTTGCCGAGGCAGTGAACGTACGCGCCGGGTCCGAGGACCACGTCCTGCACGTTGAGCGCGGCCAGCTCGGATACGCGCAGCCCGGTCTGAACGGCCACAAGGAGCATGGCGCGATCGCGCCGGCCGGACCATGTGGCCTTGTCGGGAGCTTCGAGGAGTGCGTCGATCTCGGGCCGGGACAGGAAGTGGACGAGCTCGCGATCGTATTTCTTGCCCTGCATGGCCAGAACCCTCTGGATGACGGCGCTGTAGTCGGGCGCCTGGAGGGCGGCGTACTGGAAGAAGGAGTGGATCGCCGCGAGCCTGGCGTTGCGGGTGCGCGGAGAGTTGCCGCGGTCCTTCTCGATGTGATCCAGGAACGCGCCAATCGTTGGTGTGTCGAGGTCGTCCAGTGCGAGCGCCGAGGGAGTCTTCTTCAGGTGCTGCTTCGTGAAGGCCAGCAGTAGGCGGAAGGTATCGCGATAGCTCTGCACTGTATGTGGACTTGCTTGACGCTGGCGCAGGAGATGGTCCACGAAGAAGGACTCAAGCAGCGCAGGGAATCCGTGGGAGGGCTTCACGGCGACGTCCTATCTCGCTCCAGGAGCGACATGGCGAGGCTCATCAACTCGGGCACTGCGGTCAGGTACCAGTAGGTATCACTGACGTGGGTGTGCCCGAGGTAGGTCGACAGCTGCGGCAGGTGCCGCTCCACATCGACTCCTGCCCGGTACCAGCGCAGCATGGTGTCCACGGCCCACCGATGCCGAAGGTCATGCAGACGCGGCCCATGACCGTGACGACCTTCAGGACCACGAAGCCCAATCCGGCGAGACAGATGGACGAAGGTGTCTTCTGCAGTGTTCTTCACCACCCGGGCACCTGTCTCGCCGACGAAGAAGCTTCTCGTCCGTGGTGTTGGATGAACGCGATCACGGAAGCGTGCGTACCGGCAAAGTGCCAGTTTCGTCGATCGATGAATGGGCACCAGCCGGGTCTTCCCGAATTTGGTCCGGCGGATTGTCAGGATCCCGCCTTCGAGGTCAACATCCTCGCGGTCGAGAGCGATCGCCTCGCTGATCCTCAGACCGGCCACGGTGAGCAGGCCAAGCAGCGTGACGTAGGTCTGAGCACGAAGCCCCGTCTGCGATGGGAGCCGTGCCGCCGCATCCATCAGCCGCATGATCTCGTCCTCGCTGTATATGTAGGGGCGCTTGCGTTGATACCGAGCCCGGAGGAGCCCGAGGGCAGGGACCTCGGTGCGAGAATCGGTGGCGCGCCAATACTGTGCAAAGAGCCGGACCGCCGATAGCCGGCTGGCCCAATACACGGGCTGGGTCTTGGTCGGCCGCACGGCCCATTCGACGACCAGATCGTTGGTAATGAACGGAGCCTTCCGCTGCTCCATGAAGGACACAAATTGCAGCAGTAACCGCCCCGAGCGGTCGAGCTTGTAGCCCAGACGGCGTCGCAGCGACAGGTACTCCTCGGCGCCCTCGCGGAGCGTATTCATCGCCTGCCTCCTGGCCATGCAGGAGCGAGCGCACGTAGCGCATGGAAGTCTACCTTCGCGTAAATCGTCGTCGTATCGGCTCGACGGTGTCGCAGGACCTGCCCGATCTCGGTAAGGGTCGCTCCTCGGCGCAGCATCGAGCAGGCGAGCGCATGGCGGAGGATGTGCCCGCCTTTGCGTGGTGGGTCCAGTTCGGCGCGTTCCAGCGCTCGCTTCACGATCGTACAGACCGCGCCCGTGGTTGCGAAGCCACGCCGCGGCGCTCTCGCGCGGACGAAGACTCTCCGGCACGAGCATGCTGGGCGGCCATGGCGCAAGTACCGGGCGACGGCCTTGCCGACATCGGACGGCAACGGGAGGACGTCTTGCCGCCCACCCTTGCCGTGGACCCGCAACGTGCCTGCGGCCCAGTCGAAGTCTGCCAGATCCAGGCTCACGACTTCTCCACCGCGGAGGCCGAGTCGTGCCATCAGCATAATGACCGCGTGGTCGCGCAGGCCGGCTTCGGAGTTTCTTCGTCGACAGCGGCGCAACAGATGCTCGACGTCGCGCGCGGGGATCGATTTCGGCACCGTTGAGAAACGCCAGCAGGCGACCGCGGGAACCGTGGCCGCGAGGTCTGCAGCCAGGGCTCTTTTCACGTGCACCCACCGCAGAAAACCGCGTAGGGCGGTAACCATCAGAGCGGCTCTCTTTGGATGGACCACGTGAACATGCCGGACCAGAAATTCACCCGCATCCTGGGGCCCGAGCGCATTGAGGTGCACCCTCCTGCCGTCGAACCGCTCCAGGAGGAACGAGCGGACAATGGGCAGGTAGTTGATCTGAGTCAAGACGGACAAGCCGCGGTCCACCAACAGATACCGGCCGAACTCACTCACGATCCGCCCGATCGCAGTGTCATCGACCTTGACGGGCGCTGGCGGCGCAAGACCGGCGGAACGGACCCGTTCAAGGACATCACGCAATGTCGCTGCGTCTCCACGCCGGGGTACGCAGGGATGGCGCCGGACAAAGCGGGCTACGGCCTGCTCGTCGACCTCCTCGACAGTCAGTCCTCGCCGTCCAAGCCAGTCTCCGAACTTCGCTGCCAGGCGCACCTTGCACGCCACGGTCGCAGGCGGATATCCCCTCTCAGTGAGCGTTTTTGCAAACGTGTCGAGGTGCGGACCCAAGGGGCCAGCGCGCAGTCGTTGCCATTTCAGAAAATCGTCGTGCATCCGGGGCATGTGTCCTCCTTCGGCCCGGTGGCCAGAAGGAGACGACGACGCCCTGGTTATGCCGAGTCCGCAAGCCCACCTGCCGAGGAAATCGCCGTTGATCGCGCCAGATCGAGAGGCTCACTCGGCATAACCGGGGACTCGGCATAATGCCGCTTATGCCGTGCTCGGCATAAGCGTCACACATGCGCGTTGGACACGCTCCGGGCCACCGGGGATCTCCGCAAGGTGTCGCTCTGGCTCGGACACACGAGCCAGTCGACCACCGAGATCTACCTGCAGGCCGATCCGACCGAGAAGATCGAGGCTATCGAGTCCATCGTGCCCCTCCGACTACGCCCCGGGCGCTTCCGGCCGCCGGACCGTCTCATCGCATCGCTGATGCCCAGCAAGACACCGCTGACCTCCGCTCCTGGGTGACGTCGGCTTGATATTATGCGGAGTCAGCGACGGTCCAGTCCGCAGGACACGCGAGCCTCGGGACTTGGGGACGGTTGAACTCCGCATAATCGAGCGCTCCGCATAACACGGGTTATGCAGAGCACCGCATAAGCCGTGTTATCGGACCAGATGGCAGCGAGGGCGGGAAATCAATGGGATCAGCTTCTCTATCAGCTCGTGCGGCGTGAATACGATTTGGGTCGTGCCATCCCGCCAAACTTGCTTGAAGCGCAAGGCAAGTCGGCCGTCGGGCAGCTCTTGCAATCGGTCATTCGCGATGGGTGGTCGAGCAAGGTATCGGCACAAATGTTCGAGGCCGTCGCGGTCGTTGGCGCCCACGCGCACGTTGGCGTGCACGTTGAAACCGGCCACATCTGCACATCTCTTGCCTATGATGGCCGCCTGGGCATGTTCGCGGGTACCTCCTAGGCGCAACACTCGACAGCCTCGGCGTGGCCCCGTCGCGACCAGCCCTTGCACGGAAGAATTGGCCAGATGCTCAAGGGTCAGCTGCTGATCCCTGTCCTCTCCGGTGAGCTGCCCTACGTAGCGCGTGACCTTTCTCGTTCGATAAAGCAAAGTTGTTTCGGGGCGATGCCGCTCATACGCGCCCGCGGGCGCGTGGGTGTGACAGCTTGCTGCTGGTTGCGTGGAAAGCACCAACGGGACCTCTCGGCAACACGGCGATATTTGTTGCTAGCGGAACGCGCCGCGGACGAGACCTACCAGGCAGCGATGAGAAAATGCCGCGAGATAGCTGACATGGACTGCACGCAGATCAGGCAAAGGGTCCTGGGTGGCGGCGACACCGCCTCGCCCGAGGCCAAGCGGCATCTTGACGAGTGCCCGGCGTGCAAGGACCTGGTTGCGGACAACGGTTCTCTCGCTCGCTTTCTCGCCGACGCAGACAGGCGCGGGCTTGCTCATCCCCGTCGCCATCGGACGGGGCAGCGCAACGCCTGCACCGGCACGGACGGTGCCGCCTCATCGGCATGCTCGCACCTGGGCGCCGATGGACGGTGCCGGGTCAAGTCGACGGCCGCCGGAGCTTCGCAGACGGTCACCGCCTGGCTCTACACGGGGAACGCCGACACCGGGAAGATGGCCTGCACGTCGAACGGTCAAACCTGGATCGCACCCTAGTCTCCGTCCTGATCAAAAAGTTTGGTGGGCGGGCACGTGAGCATGGAGGCAGTCGGAGAAGATGCGAAAATCCTGAAGGGTTAAATTCGCGCTAAGGCATGGTCCAATGGGTATAGTGCGCGGGCAGTGATTCCCGATACCGCTCCACCGCGCGAGACAAGTCGCGCATTCGTCGCCTGGCTTCTTCGACACGGCCGACTGCTTTGGCTCCTGGCCCTCCTGCTCGCCATTCCCGCCACGTGGCGCACGGCGCACCTGTACGCAAACCTGCACAGCGACATGGAGGAGCTTCTGCCTCCCGAGGCCGAGAGCGTGCGCGCGGTCGAGGAGCTGCGGCGGCGCATGCCGGGGCTGCAGTTTCTGGGTGTGCTGGCCGACGTGGGCGAGAACGCCCCACCCGATCGCATCGCCGCTGCCCAGCGCTTCATCGACGATCTGGCCGCGCGGGTACGCGCCTATCCGAGCGCGTTGGTGGGGGGCGTGCGCGTAGGTTTCGCGGCCGAAAGAGCCTTCATCGAACGCGACGCTCCCCTGCTCATCGACAAGGCGGATCTGCAAACCATCCGCGAACGCCTGGAAGAGCGCGTGCGTTACGAATATGGCAAACGCGCGGGCACCCTCATCGACGAGGACGAGCCGGCCCCGCCGCTCGACTTTTCCGACATCGAGGCGCGCTACCCGCAGAGCTCGGCCTGGGAGCACCTGGTCGGGGATCGATTCACCAGTCCGAGCATGGGACTGTCGCTCCTGCTCATCGAAACCGGAGGGTTCACCACCAACGCCCACTTGGCCAGGGAGCTGATGGGTCGAGTGGCCAAGGACGTGGCAGCGCTGGGGGGGCCCGCGGCCTACGCCAAGGGCATGCGCGTGGGCTACACCGGCGACGTGGCCATCTCGTCCGAGGAAACCTCGGCGCTGGTGCAGGATCTCACCCTGTCCTCGCTGCTGGTGGTGGCCGCCGTCGGCCTGGCGCTGCTGGTCTTCTTTCGCTGGTGGCCCTGCGTGGTGGCGCTGCTCCTGCCGCTCGGTCTGTCCACGGTCTACGCCTTCGCCCTGGCCAACCTGCTCGGTGTGCACGTGCTCAATTCCAACACGGCCTTCCTGGGCTCGATCATCGTGGGCAACGGCATCAACTTCGGCATCGTCCAGCTTGCGCGCTACATGGAAGAGCGGCGGGCCGGTCAGGATGTCCGCGAATCCCTGGCACGCAGTCTGTGGGGAACGCGCGTGGGCACGCTCTCGGCGGCCTTGGCCGCGGCGGTGTCCTACGCCTCGCTCATCGCCATGCAGTTTCGCGGGTTCCGGCAATTCGGCATCATTGGCGGCCTGGGTATGGTGCTCGCCTGGTGCACGACCTTCGTCCTCGCGCCCTCGCTCATCGCCTGGATGGATCGCAAGGAGCCGCACGCCGAGCCGTCGTCGTTGCGCCTGTTCGCGAAGTTCCAACCCATGGCCAGGGTCGCGCGCATGGTCGCGCGCGCCCCACACCTGATCCTGATCCTGGCCGGCGTAGTTTCTGTGCTCGCCATGGTCGAGGTACGCGGATTCGACGGCGGCCAGCTCGAATACGATCTCGCGCGCCTGCGCCGCGCGGACACGTGGAAGAGCGGCGAAGGTTATTGGGGGCACAAGATGGATGCGCTCTTGGGGCAGTACCTGACCCCGCTCGTGATGCTCACCGGAGGGCCCGAGGAGACCAGGGCCATCGCACGCGAGCTGCGCAAGGCCATGCTCTCGCCACCGCTCAAGGACATGGTGGCGAGCATCCGCACCCTGGACGATTTGGTACCGCCCGATCAGGCCGAGCGCCGGCAAGAGATCGAGCTCATCCGAAAGAAGCTGACGCCGAACGTGCGCGCCAACCTCACCGAGGAGCAGCGCAAGATGGTGGACCGTTTCCTCGGTCAGGGAACGATTCCGACCATCGAGGCCAGCGACATCCCCACGACCCTCCTCAAGGGGCTCAAGGAGCGCGACGGGCACGCCGACCGCGCCGTCCTCATCTTCCCCAAGCTCACGGCCAAGCTGTGGGACGGGCCGAGCAACGCGGCCTTCGTCAAAGCCCTGCGAGCCATCGCGCGCGTGCCGGAAGCCATGGGTGGAAAGGCGGCCAGATTGGCCGGAGGGCCGCCGCTCACGGCGGACATCATCGCGTCCATGCGTCACGACGGACCCCTGGCCTCGCTGTTGGCCTTCTTCGGCGTGGTGCTGACCGTGGTGCTGCTCTTCCGCGGCGGCATGGCCACGCCCTACGTGCTGTCCGCGCTGCTCGTCGGCGTGCTGTGGATGCTGGCCTTGTGCATGGTCATGCGGATCAAGATCAACTTCATCAACTTCATCGCCTTCCCCATCACCTTCGGCATCGGCGTGGACTACGCCGTGAATGTCATGGCCCGCTACGTGGGCGACGGTGGGCGCGACGTGGGCGCCGCCATCCGCGGCACCGGCGGTGCCGTCAGCCTATGCTCCGTCACCACCATCATCGGCTACTCGTCGCTGCTGGTGGCCAAGAACGTGGGCCTCTACTACTTCGGCTTCCTCGCCGTCATGGGCGAGATCACCTGCCTGACCGTCGCCGTGATCGTCTTGCCGGCAGCGCTGCTGTGGTGGCGACGCCGGAGCGAGGCGAACGGCGAGACCAAGGCCAGCGAACAATCGCCTGCCTGACGGTCGCTTGAAGAAACCGAGGCGAGCTGCGAATCGCCCAAACACCATTCTCGCGCAGCGTTAGTTGCTGCTCGCCCAACGCGGGCCAGATGTGATAACCGAGAAGGGAGGCAACTGACGCGCCTCTCTGCCCGATAAAGAACCCCGTCATGATCCCGAAGAGCCTCGCAGCCATTCCCGCAGCGCTGGAAGTCACCGGCGACGCGTCGGCGCTTGACCTATCTGTCAGAGAATTTCTCGATTCTCATGGGTCTTCCCGCAAGGTCGTCAGCGCGGTGAGCACGGTGGCCGGCATCCTGAGGAGTGGCCGCCTCCGCGACCTTTGCACCAACGAGGCAGAGGGTTTGCTCGCCAATCGATACTCGTCTGAGATCGCCCGACTAGTGCTCGAGGATCTGTGGCATTGGCTGCAGATGCACGCCGCCGGACCCGGCTCACGCCTGGCGGACGCGCAGAGCGAGCGAGATGGCAACGTCCACCGTGAGATCGAAGCCGGCGACGACAAAGACGATGACATCGAAGCCGGCGATGACGATGATGACGATGACGATGGAATCGACCCTGTTCCCTACGTCGGTGAGGAGCTCGAGTCGTCCACCGATGCCCATCCTTTGCACCTGTTGCCACCGCCGAGGCCACGCGAAAGCTTGCCCGCCGTCGAGGCACCGCCACAAAATGCCGAGGCGCTGGACCGCTGGGCCGAGCGATACGGCGTAAAAGATCGGCTCGCCGACAAGGTGAACCTCGACCAACTGCGACGTTCGTTCTATGGATTCGCAATCCAGGGACTGCCCGGCACCATCCGCGAGTCGGTGTTGGTCACGCCGGCCAGTCTCACGGCCCCAAGGCACTTCCGCGCCACGCTGGCTTCCCAGCTCGTAGGGATGGCCAAGTCCCACCTGCACCGCGCGGCGCAGGCGGTGGCCATCGCGAGCAAGCGGCAGGCCGAACGTTCCGACCGTGCCCGACCTCTCGACGATCCCTTCTTGCGACGCTTCGAGGATCTCCTGCGACGGCAACAAGAGCTTCTGCCGGCCGCGGCCATGCCGCGTCCCGTCGGCACCTTCTTGCCCGGACGGATCGATGTGGGCTCCGATGCGCTCACCCTGAGCTATCGGGAATGGGCCGTCTCCGAGGGGCGGACGCCCAACATCGAAGGCGAGACGATGCTTTTCCTGCACTTGGCTGCCTGGGAAAGCGGCGTTCTGCGTCTGGAGTGCACGCGCTGCCACGAACCCTCGCGTTGCCCGCACGGTCCGACGGCGCTCCAGGAGTGCTTGGATGCCTTGCGCGATCCCGCGGATCCGCTGGCCGAGGCCCTGGCGCCGCTTTTGCGCGTGCCAGGTTGGTCGCGCCTGCTCGATCACCTCGATGCGGGATTGGGCAAGACCGCGCCCGCCGCGGTCGACCAGGGCCAGCGTCTGGTCTGGGAGTTGGCGAGCAAGCACGGCTTGGCGATCCATCCCGTCCTGCAGCGACTGGGCAAGCGCGGAACCTGGGGGCGCGGCCAGCGAGTCAAGCTCGATGTGCTCGAGCGCAACGAGAAGCTCTTGCGCGATGTCGCCGATCGGGAGGCATTCGAGGGGCTCATGTATTCGCGCGACAACCGCGGGTACTATTACCCGGCCCGCGAACAGACACCGCGCCAGGTCTGGCGAGCGCTCGCCGCACTGGCCGGCTCGTCGCGCGTGTTCGCGGATCCTGCGCGCACAGTGCCCATTTCGGTGCGCAAGGTGCGACCCACGCTCAAGGTGGAACCTGTCGAAGGCGGCTTCCGCCTCAAGCTTGGGCTTGGGCACGCCGAGATCGAACCGGCCGCCCTGCTCAGCTCGGCCACGGACGGTCGGCATGGGGTGTGGCTGGACGCCAAGAACAACCGATGTCTCCTGACTCTGCTCGAGCCTGAAACGACCGCTCTGCTGAACGCCATGGCCAGATTCCCGGTCAACCTGCCCGCCGAGGGTCTGGCCGAGCTCGTGGGCCGGCTGCCGCGGCTGCAGGGGTCGCTCGAATCTACAATTGCCCGAGTCGGTGCGCGGCGAGCGCGTGGAGCCTCCCGCCACGACGCTGTGCCGTTTGGAGCCCCTACCCGAGGCCGGGGTGCGGCTGGACATGGCGGTACGGCCCATCGAGAGTGGTCCGATCTTTCACCCCGGCGAAGGCACGGCCGAGGTGCTGCACGCACGCGACGGGCGTCACCTGCACGCCCTGCGCGCGCTCGGCGCCGAACGCGAGCGTGCGGCGCACCTGGTGCGGGTGCTCGGCCTCGACGAGGCCACTGCCAACGGCGCCTGGCGCTGGGATCTTCCCGACGACGGGGACGCGCTCGAGGTGCTGCGCAAGCTGCGCGGCGTGCCCGAGCTGGCCGAGGTCGAGTGGCCGGCGGGCGAGATCCGCGTCGACCACGTCTCGCCCGCGGCGCTGAAGGTGCAGGTGAACCGGCGGCGCGACTGGTTCGGCGCCGAGGGCGGGATCGAGCTCGACGGCTCGCGTGTACCGCTGTCCGAGTTGCTGGCTGCGGTGCGGGCGGGCCGGCGCTACGTGAGGCTGAACGCACACCGCTTCGCCACGCTGGAGGACGACCTGCGCGAGCGGCTGGCCGCGCTCGACGACGTGGTGTTCGACAACCAGGGTGCGATCGAGCTCGGCCTGCTGGCTGCGCCGGTGCTGGCCGAGCTGGTGGAGGATCGAAGCCAGCTCGACATGGTGCCCGCGTTCCGCGCCGTGCTCGGCAAGCTGGAGGCCGCGCGCACGGAGACGGCGGCGCTGCCCGATGGCCTGCAGGCGACGCTGCGCCACTATCAGATCGGCGGATTCGAGTGGCTGGCGCGGCTGGCCGAGCTGGGGACTGGGCGCGTGCCTCGCCGACGACATGGGCCTCGGCAAGACGGTGCAGGCCCTGGCGCTGCTCTTGCATCGCGCCGAGCTGGGACCGGCGCTGGTCATCGCACCCACCTCGGTGGTCGCCAACTGGGCCGCCGAATGCGCCAAGTTCGCCCCCGGGCTTGCGCCGCGCATCTACCGCGGCCCCGGCCGCGCGGCGCTGCTGGAGAATTTGGGCAAAGGTGTGCTCCTCATGACCAGCTATGCGATTGCCGTGCGCGATGCCGAGGCGCTGGGTGCGATTGCGTTTTCCACCCTGATCATCGACGAGGCGCAATCGGTGAAGAACGCGCTCACGCACAGGTTCCGCGCGGTCCGCGACGTGCAGGCGGACTTTCGCGTGGCCCTCACCGGCACGCCCATCGAGAACCACCTGGGCGAGCTGTGGGCCATCTTCCGCCTGGTCACGCCCGGCCTGCTCGGCTCGTGGGAGCGCTTCCGCGAGCGCTTTGCCTTGCCCATCGAGCGCCACCACGACGGCAAACGGCAGGCTGCCCTGGCGCGCGCGGTGCGCCCATTTCTCTTGCGCCGGACCAAGGCCGAGGTCGCGCCCGAGCTGCCCTCGCGCACCGAAATGAACCAGACCATCGAGCTCGGCCCCGCCGAGCGCCGTCTGTACGAGGCCGCGCGCGTGGAGATTCTGGAGAGCTTGGCCAAGAGCGCGGCCGCGGCGATCGGAGACGACGCTCGACAGCGGATCAAGATCCTGGCCGCGCTCACCCGGCTGCGCCTTCTGTGCTGCCACCCGCGCCTGGTGGTCAAGGAAGCCACCGCCGGCTCGGCCAAGCTGACCGCGCTGGTCGAGCTGCTCGGCGAGCTACGCGACGAGGGCCATCGCGCCCTGGTCTTCAGCCAGTTCACCAGCTTCCTCGATCTGGCGCGGCCACTCTTGACCCAGGCCGGGCTGCGCACCCTGACCCTCGACGGCTCCACGCCAGCGGCGGAGCGTGAAGAGCGCGTGCGCGCCTTCCAGGCCGGGACCGCCGACGCCTTCCTGCTCTCGTTGCGCGCGGGGGGCACCGGCCTGAACCTGACCGCGGCCACGTATGTCATCCACCTGGATCCCTGGTGGAACCCCGCCGTCGAAGATCAGGCCACCGACCGCGCCCACCGCATCGGTCAGGAGCGTCCCGTCACCGTCATCCGCATGGTCGCGCGCGGAACCATCGAGGAGGCCGTGCTGTCCCTGCACGAAGAAAAGCGCCAGCTCGCGGCCAGCATCCTTGATGGCGCCGACGCCGCCGATCGCCTGGACGGCGACGATCTGCTCGATTTGATCCGCAAAAGCGGCCTGTCCGAGGACGACGAGGATGCCGGCGAGGAAGGCGCGGCGGGGAGCGAGGAAGACGGGAAGGTGCTGTGGAGCACCGAACGGTTTGAAACCCGAGCAATTTCCGGATTCTAACCACAGAGGACACAGAGAACACAGAGACGGATGAGAAATGAAGGGTTCGGATCGAGATCCGGAGAAGCCTTCATTCTCCGGGCCTCTTTGTGCGTTGCACAGGTCGAGGTCGCGACGACGCCCGGCTGAAGATCCTGGATGACAAACTCGTGAGGCTGGAGCTCAAGCGGCCTTGGTCTGGCGCCACCTCGTCGATCGAACTTGCGCCGCTGGCCCTCATTGCCAGACTGGCCGCGATCATCCCACCTCCCAAGTCGTCCCCGTCCCCGCCGTGGCGACACCCGAGGAAAAGGACAAGCCTTCACTGCCACTTTCGCACTACATTTCTTGGAGCCAGCTTCTCAGAAAATCCTGTCTGCCATGAGGCTACCCACCGACGCCCCAAAACTCTGGCCCGCACGACCACCTCCCTCGCAATCTGGTGGCGAGGGCGGAGACTGGCTGAACTGACGGCACGTCGACAAGGGCGGGATGCAGTAGACTGCCCTGCGTGCTTGAGAAAGCTCCCGTCAGGCCCCAGAAACCCGGTCAAGCGCACTACGCAGAAGTGCTCGTGGCAGCGCCGATGCGGTCCGGCAGGGTTCTCCGACGCTCAAAAAGGACCTCTTCGAATCGCCTATGGCCTAGGCGAGGTCGCATCCATCACTTCCTGTCGGCCTGACAGGTCTCGTCGTCGGCCCGTTCCGCTAGCAACAAGTATCTCCGTGTTGCCGAGAACTTCCGCTGGTGCTTTCCACGCAACCAGCAGCAAGCTGTCACACCCACGCGCCCGCGGGCTCGTATGAGCGGCATAGCTTCGAAGCGACTTTGCTTTATCGAACGATACAGGAACACTGGGCGACGTTCCTGGCAGATCTGGAATCAGGAGGCGGCGAGCTGCCCGCCTTCGTGCTTGACGAGATCGAGGCTTACCTTCGTTGTGGCATCCTCGTGCACGGCCTTCTTCGCGTCCGATGCAAAGACTGTGGGCACAGCAGAGTCGTGGCGTTCGCGTGTAAGCGGCGTGGATTTTGCCCGAGCTGTCTTGGCCGCCGCATGGCAGACACGGCAGCTTTCTGCGTAGATTACCTTTTTCCCCAGGTGCCTGCTCGGCAATATGTGCTCTCGCTACCCTATGCCTTGCGCTTCAAAATGGCCTATTCACCCGACGCCACGAGCGTGGTTTTAGGTGCATTCATCAGCGCCATCAACTCCGACCTCCGCCGCCGCGCACGCATGCGCAAGCTTCGAGGCCGACTGCAGACCGGAAGCCTCACCGTCGTGCAACGGTTCGGGTCGTCGCTGAATCTGAATGTTCACTTCCACGTCATCGTGATGGATGGACTATGCTGAACTCAGCATAGACCGTCCTATGCTGAGTTTCGGATTATGCTGAGTTGCTCGTGACCCGCACGCGATCTGTGCTGGATTTCCCGGTGGGTCGCTCGAATTGGTGGGTTCTGTTTGTCAGCATAGTCTTGGGCGCTCTTGATGGCCTGTTGGCCAGGAAGGAGCACTCATGCTGGAGCAGTTTTTGGCTCTCCTGACATCTTCATGGAAGCGCGGGCACCTTGAAGACGGGATGAAGGACAACGCCTGAGCAGCAGAGGAAGATGAAGCCAATGAGGGCTTGAGCGTTGTGGAAGCCATAGGCCCTGCGGGTGATGACCCTGATCTTGCCATTAAGGCCCTCGGTTCTTCCGTTATTGAGCCCTGTGGCGACAATGGCCACGATGCCGTCCAGGTATTTCTTGATGGTCGCGGCGACCTTCTTGAAGGAAGGTAGTCTGGATCGCCTGGCCCAACTGATCCATTCTTCGAGCTTCTGTTTGACGACGTTGACCTGGCGACGACCGAGGATGTCGCAGATGGCGATCTTGAGCAGGTAGCCGCGATAGAGTCGGGCATTGGTCTTCGGGAGGGTCGAAAGCCTCTCAGACTCGGCCCTGGATAGGTTCCACGGATTCTTGAGCAGAAGGTACTTGGTCTTCTTCAGTTGCCCGCGTTCGTCGGTGTCCTCCAGGAGTCGGACCTCCGCACGCCGGAGCTCGTCGAGTGCTTCCTGCACGAGTCTCTGAACGTGGAAGCGGTCGAAGACGATCTGCGCTTGTGGCGCTCGCGAGGTGACCGCGTCGATGTAGGCCGCGGACATGTCGATGGTGACGGTCTTGAGCTTGCTGGTTCGTTCCGGGCCGAGAGCGTCGAAGAAGCAGCCGAGCGTCGCAGCGTTCTTGCCCTCGTGTGCCCAGACGACCCGCTGCGAGACGTGGTCGACAACGACGGTGACGTACTCATGGTGCCGCCGGTACGACAACTCGTCGACGCCGATGTGTTCGAGGTCCTCGAGGAGAAGGCTAGGATCTCGGTGCCGCGGCACCACCCGCTGGATGATGGCGCCGACGGTGCGCCACGCGATGCGCATGGTTTCGGCCACCATCGTCTGGCTTGCTTGTTGGGCCAGATAGGCCACATGGTCCTCGAAGTCACGCGTGAAGCCGACCTTCGGCTCGGCCCAAGGGACCATCTCGATGACCACGCCGCACCGAGGACAGTCAACCCTGCGCAGGGTGTAGCGCAGAAGAACCTCCATCCCGCACGCGTCCAGATGCCGCCAGTTCCGAGCCCGAGCATCGAACACGTCATGGACCCGACATCCGCAGCCTGAACAGTAGGGAACGGTCGTCGTTGGCGCCACGTGCACCAATATGCCAAGCAGATCGAATTCGACCGCCAGGACACGGGTATGTGGAAATTGGAGTAGGTTTCGGAATAGGGTGGTTGCGCGCATGGGCTCCTGGGCTTGTGGGTTCCAGACAAGCCACACGATACCCCAGGTGCCCGTGCGCACTTCGTCTCCACCTCACCCGGAACTCATGCCGCCCACATCTCCGTCGGCGACGTGCGTCGCACCTACGAGATCTCCCTTTACGAAGATGTCAGGAGAGCCAAGTTTTTCACCTATGACTATGTGCTGGCTCGCCTTCGCGGCGGAGCGCTGGGCGGGATCCTTGACGATGTCGCTGCGCATTTGGAGAAGCGCGGTCATACACCGAGAGTCGGGCAATCGTACCTGTGCGCAGCCGGCCACTTCTCCCATTGGTTAGATCTCAAAAGGATCAGCCCGAACGCGGTGGGGGAAGTTACCCTAGCGTCGTTCCTGGAAGGGCACCTCCCGCGATGCAAGTGTCGGGTGCCACACGGGTTGCGTTGTCACATGCGGGCGGCACTGGACCACGTGTTGGCCGTGCTGCGCGCACAGGGCGTAGCCACCCCCCCACAGCGGCCAGTGCAGACGCCTGTGGACCGTATGCTCGAGTCCTTCAGGACCTACCGACAAAACACGTGCGGAGTGACCGATGCCACCAGCCAGGGCAACGTCTTGCACGTTCGTCGGTTTCTGGTTTCCCTCTACGGGACTGGCGAGATCGATCTGCGCCGGCTTGGGCCCAAGGAATTGATTGGCTTCGTGTCGGAGCAGACCAGAAAGTACTCGCCGGGCGCGGCGGGGCTTGTCCGAACGGCGTTGCGTAGCTTCCTTCGATTTGCGCAAGTCGCTGGCCTGTGCGAAGGGACACTGGCAGCCGCTGTTCCCAAGGTGGCGCATTGGCGCCGAGGGAATCTTCCCCGAGGTCTGTCCGACGAGCAACTCGCCGCCTTGCTTGCGTCGTTCGACTTGACCGCGGCGACTGGACGGCGGGACTACGCGATGGTTTCGTGCATGGCTGGGCTTGGCTTGCGGGCCGGCGAAGTCGCTGCGCTGTTGCTCGATGACGTGGATTGGCGGGCGGGCACCTTGCGAGTCGGTCGCGGAAAGGAGCGGCGGGCCAGTGTCCTGCCGCTGCCCGCACCGGTGGGGCGCGCACTGGTTGACTACCTACGCCGCGGCCGGCCGCACACCGACGATCGTCACATGTTCGTCCGGCACCAGCTGCCGGTGGGCCAGCCGCTCAGCTCCTCGGCTGTGACAGCCGCTGTCCGACTGGCCTTCACGCGTGCGCGGCTGACCTTTCCATTCAAAGGCGCCCACGTCTTGCGCCATTATGCCGAGTCCCCGGTTATGCCGAGTGAGCCTCTCGATCTGGCGCGATCAACGGCGATTTCCTCGGCAGGTGGGCTTGCGGACTCGGCATAACCAGGGCGTCGTCGTCTCCTTCTGGCCACCGGGCCGAAGGAGGACACATGCCCCGGATGCACGACGATTTTCTGAAATGGCAACGACTGCGCGCTGGCCCCTTGGGTCCGCACCTCGACACGTTTGCAAAAACGCTCACTGAGAGGGGATATCCGCCTGCGACCGTGGCGTGCAAGGTGCGCCTGGCAGCGAAGTTCGGAGACTGGCTTGGACGGCGAGGACTGACTGTCGAGGAGGTCGACGAGCAGGCCGTAGCCCGCTTTGTCCGGCGCCATCCCTGCGTACCCCGGCGTGGAGACGCAGCGACATTGCGTGATGTCCTTGAACGGGTCCGTTCCGCCGGTCTTGCGCCGCCAGCGCCCGTCAAGGTCGATGACACTGCGATCGGGCGGATCGTGAGTGAGTTCGGCCGGTATCTGTTGGTGGACCGCGGCTTGTCCGTCTTGACTCAGATCAACTACCTGCCCATTGTCCGCTCGTTCCTCCTGGAGCGGTTCGACGGCAGGAGGTGCACCTCAATGCGCTCGGGCCCCAGGATGCGGGTGAATTTCTGGTCCGGCATGTTCACGTGGTCCATCCAAAGAGAGCCGCTCTGATGGTTACCGCCCTACGCGGTTTTCTGCGGTGGGTGCACGTGAAAAGAGCCCTGGCTGCAGACCTCGCGGCCACGGTTCCCGCGGTCGCCTGCTGGCGTTTCTCAACGGTGCCGAAATCGATCCCCGCGCGCGACGTCGAGCATCTGTTGCGCCGCTGTCGACGAAGAAACTCCGAAGCCGGCCTGCGCGACCACGCGGTCATTATGCTGATGGCACGACTCGGCCTCCGCGGTGGAGAAGTCGTGAGCCTGGATCTGGCAGACTTCGACTGGGCCGCAGGCACGTTGCGGGTCCACGGCAAGGGTGGGCGGCAAGACGTCCTCCCGTTGCCGTCCGATGTCGGCAAGGCCGTCGCCCGGTACTTGCGCCATGGCCGCCCAGCATGCTCGTGCCGGAGAGTCTTCGTCCGCGCGAGAGCGCCGCGGCGTGGCTTCGCAACCACGGGCGCGGTCTGTACGATCGTGAAGCGAGCGCTGGAACGCGCCGAACTGGACCCACCACGCAAAGGCGGGCACATCCTCCGCCATGCGCTCGCCTGCTCGATGCTGCGCCGAGGAGCGACCCTTACCGAGATCGGGCAGGTCCTGCGACACCGTCGAGCCGATACGACGACGATTTACGCGAAGGTAGACTTCCATGCGCTACGTGCGCTCGCTCCTGCATGGCCAGGAGGCAGGCGATGAATACGCTCCGCGAGGGCGCCGAGGAGTACCTGTCGCTGCGACGCCGTCTGGGCTACAAGCTCGACCGCTCGGGGCGGTTACTGCTGCAATTTGTGTCCTTCATGGAGCAGCGGAAGGCTCCGTTCATTACCAACGATCTGGTCGTCGAATGGGCCGTGCGGCCGACCAAGACCCAGCCCGTGTATTGGGCCAGCCGGCTATCGGCGGTCCGGCTCTTTGCACAGTATTGGCGCGCCACCGATTCTCGCACCGAGGTCCCTGCCCTCGGGCTCCTCCGGGCTCGGTATCAACGCAAGCGCCCCTACATATACAGCGAGGACGAGATCATGCGGCTGATGGATGCGGCGGCACGGCTCCCATCGCAGACGGGGCTTCGTGCTCAGACCTACGTCACGCTGCTTGGCCTGCTCACCGTGGCCGGTCTGAGGATCAGCGAGGCGATCGCTCTCGACCGCGAGGATGTTGACCTCGAAGGCGGGATCCTGACAATCCGCCGGACCAAATTCGGGAAGACCCGGCTGGTGCCCATTCATCGATCGACGAAACTGGCACTTTGCCGGTACGCACGCTTCCGTGATCGCGTTCATCCAACACCACGGACGAGAAGCTTCTTCGTCGGCGAGACAGGTGCCCGGGTGGTGAAGAACACTGCAGAAGACACCTTCGTCCATCTGTCTCGCCGGATTGGGCTTCGTGGTCCTGAAGGTCGTCACGGTCATGGGCCGCGTCTGCATGACCTTCGGCATCGGTGGGCCGTGGACACCATGCTGCGCTGGTACCGGGCAGGAGTCGATGTGGAGCGGCACCTGCCGCAGCTGTCGACCTACCTCGGGCACACCCACGTCAGTGATACCTACTGGTACCTGACCGCAGTGCCCGAGTTGATGAGCCTCGCCATGTCGCTCCTGGAGCGAGATAGGACGTCGCCGTGAAGCCCTCCCACGGATTCCCTGCGCTGCTTGAGTCCTTCTTCGTGGACCATCTCCTGCGCCAGCGTCAAGCAAGTCCACATACAGTGCAGAGCTATCGCGATACCTTCCGCCTACTGCTGGCCTTCACGAAGCAGCACCTGAAGAAGACTCCCTCGGCGCTCGCACTGGACGACCTCGACACACCAACGATTGGCGCGTTCCTGGATCACATCGAGAAGGACCGCGGCAACTCTCCGCGCACCCGCAACGCCAGGCTCGCGGCGATCCACTCCTTCTTCCAGTACGCCGCCCTCCAGGCGCCCGACTACAGCGCCGTCATCCAGAGGGTTCTGGCCATGCAGGGCAAGAAATACGATCGCGAGCTCGTCCACTTCCTGTCCCGGCCCGAGATCGACGCACTCCTCGAAGCTCCCGACAAGGCCACATGGTCCGGCCGGCGCGATCGCGCCATGCTCCTTGTGGCCGTTCAGACCGGGCTGCGCGTATCCGAGCTGGCCGCGCTCAACGTGCAGGACGTGGTCCTCGGACCCGGCGCGTACGTTCACTGCCTCGGCAAGGGCCGCAAGGAACGTTGCACGCCCCTGCGCAAAGAGGCCGTCTCGGTCCTCCGGGCGTGGCTGCGCGAACGTGCCGCCACCGGGACCGAGCCCCTCTTCCCCAACGCGCGGGGCGGTTTCCTCAGTCGCGACGGCGTCGAGTACCTGCTCGCGAAACACGTGCAGGTCGCTCGGATCCGCTGCCCCTCGCTGAGGGAGAAGCATGTGTCTCCGCACGTGCTGCGCCACTCGACGGCAATGGATCTCCTTCAAGCCGGTGTCGACAGCTCGGTGATCGCGCTCTGGCTTGGTCACGAGTCGGTCGAGACCACGCAGATCTACTTCGCTGCCAGTCTCCAGCTCAAAGAGCGGGCGCTGGCCAAGACAGCACCCTCGGCAGCGCGACCTGCTCGCTTCCACCCCGACGACAAGCTCCTCGCCTTCCTACAGAGCCTTTGATTATGCCGAGTCGCGCACGTAAGCGAACCCGAAGTCCCCGTGATTCCTGCATGCAATGGCGGGCAACTCGGCATAACCGGGGACTCGGCATAATGCCGCTTATGCCGAGCACGGCATAAGCGGCACACATGCGCGTTGGACACGCTCCGGGCCACCGGGGATCTCCGCAAGGTGTCGCTCTGGCTCGGACACACGAGCCAGTCGACCACCGAGATCTACCTGCAGGCCGATCCGACCGAGAAGATCGAGGCTATCGAGTCCATCGTGCCCCTCCGACTACGCCCCGGGCGCTTCCGGCCGCCGGACCGTCTCATCGCATCGCTGATGCCCAGCAAGACACCGCTGACCTCCGCTCCTGGGTGACGTCGGCTTGATATTATGCGGAGTCAGCGACGGTCCAGTCCGCAGGACACGCGAGCCTCGGGACTTGGGGACGGTTGAACTCCGCATAATCGAGCGCTCCGCATAACACGGGATCTTCGGTCCTGCGGCGAAGGACCGCGCCAAGGTGGTGCCGACACCCCCAGCGCCGTCCACGCCAGATGCGGCGGGCGCCGATTCGGTAGCCACCGACAAGGCGGGCACCGGCGAATCCAGCGACATCGACATCACCAAGATACCAAGAGTCAGTCGACTGCCTTGGGCCCTCCTTCTGAAACGCGTGTTCATGACAGACGCGCTGACATGCCCAAAGTGCCATGGGCGCATGAAGATCCTGGCCGCGATCACAAAGCCAGAAGCGATACGCAAGATTCTGGACCACCTCGGAATCCCCAGCCAAGCCCCGCTCCGCACCGCTGCGCGCCCCCCGCCACAGGCGGAGCTTTCGGGCACGTCCGACCTCGCCGAGGTCGACTACGCTGACCCGCCCAGCCCCGAGTGGTGACGAAGTGGGCCCCCGAAAGCAGGGCCCGGGATAGGCCATATCCATGGCGGCGACCACCGCAAAAATGGGCTTGTTTTCCCACCGGGGTACAGGGATAGATCGAGGAGGCTGACGTGTGGGTCTTTGTAGTTAACGTAATGCTTCTTACCGGACATTTAGGAAAGAGAGGCGCTTAAAACAACTACGCTCCCTATGGCCCCGGGTACCTCGCTAGTCGCCGACGACGGGCATGCCGAGGGAGCGTGCCGCTGTCGCCAGGGCGGTGTCGTGCGTGGCCATGGTAAGGGTGGTCCCGGTTCGTTCGCGCCAGAGCTGCGCGGTGGCCAGGTGAATCGCATCCAGTGTGCCCAAGGCTGTGGGCAAGGGCTGCGCTGCTCGGTCGAGAACCGAGCCCGCGACATCAACAACCGACAAGGTCGCGAGAATCCCGAAGATCGCTTCACGCCGGGTGGACAAATCCACATCCGAGATGTGCTCGACGATGCGCAGACGATCTAGCGTTCGCAGGCATTCCACTTGGGAGAGCGCGCTGGTGACGCCTTCCTCGACCGTCGACCATTCGGCCAGAGCGCCTCGCTGCCCGAGCACGAGGCGCAGCAGCACCGAGGAATCCACGTAGGCGATCACCGCTCGTTCCTGTCAGCGAGTAACAGGGTCACGGCATCGCGGCGCAATTTCGTCGCCTCGGGTAGACGGAAATCCATTGGCTTGCCCGCGCCCGGCCTGGGTTGGCGCACGGGTAGGCTGGCCGGATCGGCGCGATACGGCAGGATCTGGGCGATAGGCGTGTCACGATCCATCACCATCAACGGATGACCGCGTCGGACACTCCGCAAGTGCTCGCTCAGATGCCCCTTCAGGTCAGCTACGCCAACGGACTTCATGACCATAAGATAGTCATAAGTAGCCATGATGACAAGGCAGCACGTGCTATTTACACCCACCACTTTTCGCGCTCGACGGTCTCGAACACCTCGCCCAGGATGGCCAGGCCGTTCTTCGCCGTGGCCTCATCGATGGTCAGGGCGGGCTGCAGACGGAAGCTGGCGCTGTAGCTCATGGTGAGAAGCCCGCGGCGCACGCACTCCATGAAGATGCGCTCGGTGACCTTGCGCGGAAGCGGCTCTTTGGTCTTGCGATCCTTGACCAGCTCGATGCGCAGAAAAAGTCCGGCCCCCTGCACGAAACCCACGAAGGGGAAGCGCTCTTCGAAGCCCTGTAGCTCGCGCAACATCATGGCGCCCACCGTCTTCGAATTCTCCTCGAGTCGTTCTTCGTCGATGATCCGTAGCGCCGACGCCGCGGCCGCCGAGGCCAGCGGGTTACCGCCGTAGCTCGACGACGACCCCGAGGGAACGCTCCACGGCTTGGCCTGGGAAATCTCGTCCGTGGTCAGCACGCCGGAGACCGGAAAGCCGCCGCCGAAGGCCTTGCCGATGGTGACGATATCGGGGCGCACCCCGGAATGATCCACGCCCCAGCGCCGCCCGGTGCGGCCGAAGCCGGTGATCATTTCGTCGGCGATGAGGAGCGCGCCGATGTCGTCCGCGATGCCGCGGATGGCGGGCAGGAATTCCTTGGGGGGGATGATGTTCCCGGCCGTTCCCTGCATGGGCTCGATGATGAACGCCGCCACGGCCCCCGCGGTCGCGGTCTTGGCGTGCTGGCGAGCGAGGTCGGCGCAAGCCAGCCCGCAGGCCGGGTACGCGATGCCGAGAGGGCAGCGGTAGCAATCGGCGTAGGGAACCTGGTGCGCGCCCGGCACCATCGGTCCCAGGCGATGCTTGAAGGTGGAGCCCATGAGCGAGAGCGAGCCCATGGTCTTGCCGTGAAAGCCTCCTGAAAAGCCGATGAACTCGTATTTGCCTGTGTGCGATTTGGCCAGGCGCAGGGCACTCTCGACCGCTTCGGTACCGCCCGAGTACAGTTGCAACCGGTGGATCCCGGGGGCCGGTGGCTTCTGTGCCAGGCGTTCCACGAGCTCCACGCGGGCAGGCGAGGTGAAGGAGCCGACGGAGGCGGCGGCCACCTGTTCTTGCACGGCGGCCACGAAGCGGGGATGGGAATGGCCGAGGGCATTGACGGCGATGCCACCGATGAAGTCCAGGAAGGTGTTCCCGTCCACGTCCGTCACGGTGCTGCCGCGGCCCTCTTGCACCACGATGCCGGCCATGACGGCGTAGCCTTGCAGCCCGGGCGCCATGTGCGCGTCCTCACGACGGCGAAGCTCCAGACTTTTCAGGCCGGGAATGGCCGTGGCCAGTTGCGCGCTTTGATTCTTGGGCTGCGAGGGATTGACGGTGGAGGTCACGCTGGGTTCTCCTTGGCGGGCTTGCGCTGAACGAAGACATATCCACGATGCATGGGGTAGTTCCACGCGTTGTTGACGGTGGTGGCGACCAAGGCTCGTCCTAGGACGTAGTGCGTGGGTAGCAGGGAGAGAATCAGGTACTCCCCGAGCGCGTTGAGCCCCAGGCTCGCACCCGAGACCAGGCTGTAGCGAAAGGCCTGACCGGAAACGGGATCGGTTCGCGAACGGTAGGTGTAATGCCTTCCCAGCGTGAAGCTGGTGACGCCGCCTGCCGCCGCACCCGCGACCGTGCCCATGACCGGCGAAAAGCGAAACAGCTCGACCAGCCCGATCATGGTGGCGAAGTCGACCCCGGTGGCGATCAGCGACACCACATGGTGGCGAACCCACTGGCCCAGCCAAGAAAACGCGCCGCGAGGCACGATGCTAGTCTCGCGACGAGACGAGCGCCACTTGCTCGTCCAAGACCAGCTCGGGCAAGAGCAGCTCGCGCGATCCCTGCTGCGCCGACGCATAGGCGGTTTGGATGAGCTGGATGCAAAGGAAGGATTCCTCGGCCTCCTTGCCCACCCATTGTCCTTCCGCGATGGCCTTCTTGAAGCCGTCGAAGAGGGTGTTGAACCAGGTGGCGTGGCTGGAGTCCATCCAGTCCGAAGGGATCTCGTGGCGCTCGAACTGCCAGTCCACGTTGGCCGCTCCGACCACGCGCCCCGCCCGGTTGCGCGCCACCTCGATGTGATCGTCCTCCACCCGAATCGCGCCGTGGTCGCCGTGGATGGTGTAGAGGACCTTGCGCACGCCGGCTTGCCAGCTCAGGTGGGCCGACGCCACCCCGGTGGGAAACTTCAGACTGCACGAGAAGTCGTCCTCGGTGTCGAAGGTGCTCATGTTGGACATGCGCGCCGAGATGGCCGTGGGATAGGCGCGCATCCACTCGAAGGCGAGATAGAAGGTGTGGCTGCCGTGATCCATGGCGATGCCGCCACCCGAGTGACGGCGTTCGCGGCGCCAGTCCGGACGCCATTCGCCGACGCCGCGGGCGTGGGTGTTGCGGAAGGTTTGCAAGGTCACGAGGTGGACCCGGCCGATGGCGCCCGACTCGATGATCCGGCGCACGTTGCGAATCACCGGAGCGTGCTTGTAGTTGTGACAGGGATAGAGCACGCGCTTGGCGGCCAAGGCGCTGTCGAGCATGTCGCGCGCATCGGCGATGCTGGTGGCGAGGGGCTTTTCGCACAGAACGTGCAAACCACGTCCGAGCGCGGCGCGGGCCACTGCCGCGTGCTTGGCGGGAGGCGTGGCGATGTCGACGAAGTCCAGGTTGCCGGCCTCGGCGTCGAGCAGCTCGAGGAAGTCGGAGTAGGTGCGAATTCCGGGAAAGCGCTTGGCGGCCATGTCGCGACGCTCGCGGCACACATCGGCCACGGCGACGATCTCGACATCGGGCACCCGGCTCTCGACCCGCGCCCGCTCTGCGCGCTCGCCGTAGGCGGCGATATGGCCCTTCTCCATGATGAACCCATATCCAACGATGGCGCCACGTAGGGGTTTCTTCATCTCCGATTGCTTCCTGTTGTCGGTCGTTGCCCGCCCTTATATGTACCCACTGGCTTTCGCGATCAACACCGCGTAACGAAAAAGGTGTTACCCCTTCCCGTCCGGCCAGACGCCGCGAGCAGCCATGAGTTGCCTCGGGTTGGCCGACCGCGCGTTTTCCTTCGGATTTCCATTTTGGCGGGTACTCTACCCGCATCCCACGACGATTTCCTTAACCATCGCTCGGTGAGTCTCCCTGGTGCAGGCAATACAACGCGACGTGACGCCTGGCGGGCCCTGTTGGACGCCAACCGGCGGAATCCGCACTGAGGAGGGCAAACGTGCCGCCCTGCAGGGGGATCCGTTGCCGTAGCTCGCCTTCACCTCCGCCGGTAGAGCGGAACGCCCAGCACGGTGGCTGCGAGCCGGTAGTGCGCGGCCACGAATGCAGCCATCCGCGGATGGCGGGTCAGCGGCTCGTCGTCCATCTTGTCGAGCTTGCCGGCGGCAGCGTCGGCGATGAATTCGGGCAGGTTGCGTTGCAAGTCGGCCATCAGCTTGTCCCAGGTCTCGGCGGGTACGTTCTTGCGATCAGGAGTGCCGCCGAGGTCGTTGGCGCTCGTGCCCCAGACGTGCCCAGTTTGATAGTTTACCGACATGTATCGAGACGCCATTCGGCGCCGCGCAAAGAGGTAGATCTCAGGCGAATTGCCCCACACGAACACGCGCGCATCCGGTTGCGTGCGCTCGCGCATGTATGCGGCGACGGCCCGATAGCGCTCTTCGTGCCAAGCCGAACGTGGCCAGACCTGGCGATCCGCCAAGGCAATCGCCACCGAGGTGACGGCACCGAGCGCGACGAGAAGGATCGCGACTTTCGCCAGCAGAAGTTGGCTGCGCATCACGCCGTTGCCCCACGCCAGAGCGTCAGCTGTCGTGCGGCGATGATGGCCAGCGGCGGCAGGACCTGGATGAAGTAGTGAGGATAGAAGCGCCCGCCCATGCCGACGGCCATGAAGCTGGCAAGCAGCCAACTCGCAAGCAAGCAGCCTGCCCCACGTCGCCAGACGACATCACCACGCCGACCACGAACCAGAAATGCCGCCACGGGAAGGACCAACCCCACATTGATGGCCAGAAAGAACAGCGTCTTGAGCGTCCCGTTAGCCAGCTTCACTTCGAAGGGCAAGCTGTTCGTGTAGTAGCGGGCGTAGGCCAGGCTCGTCGCCGCATCCGCGAGGGCATCCGCGCGCCACAGCCAAGCGACGGTCGCCAGCAGCGGCAGCATCGCACCGAGGAAGGCGACGGCCACCGCCGGGACGTTCACCTTGCGTCGGACCACCACGACCCCGATGGGGATCAGGGCGAGCGCCGCCTGCGGGCGGATGAGAACGGCGATCCCGACGAGCAAGCCCAGGGCAAAGCTCTCCCAGTGCGCCGCATGTCCTCGCACCCAGAGGCGGGCGGCCAACCAGAGGGCGGCCACCAGCGGCAAGCTCATGAACAGCTCGGAATTGGCGGCCTGGAAATCGTTGGCCGGCCCAATCACGCTGGCGACCGCATAGAGCATGCCCGCCCACCGCCCCGTGCGCTCGGCGAAGAATGCTTGCCCAACCAATCCCACCAGGTACGCGGTCAGGGTCGTGACCAAGATCAGCACCACGTGCACCGCGTCGCACATTGAAGACGCCGGCCACGCGATAGATGAGCGCATAGACGAGGTAGATGCCCGGCGGCTTGTGATCCACCACGTCGCGGAAGAAGGTCCCGCCCGCCACCAGCTCGGCCGCTCCGGCCGAGTAGTAGGACTCGTCGATGTTGAACGGATGGCTGACTAGGGCGGGAAAGCGCAGCACACAGGTCGCGACCAACAGGGCAAGGAAGACGAGCGGGCTGGCTGCCGAGCGAGTCGGCCGGACGCTTTCAAGACGAGGAAGCTCGGTGGTGCCCATTGCGGTCTCCAGTGACAGACGGATCCGCACTGTGCAGAAAGCAGGCCAGGTGCCTTCGGCACGCACGGGCATTGCGCGCGGCCGTTTCGCACTGGCGCGTCCGGCGGCTCTTGACGACTTTTCACCTGGAGCGGGGAAAAACGAACACTCTGGCGACGTCTCTCGCCGTTTCGCGAGCGATTCGCGGTACCATGGGACGATGTCGCGGCGTCTCCGTCCCCGATGGCGCACCGTGGTCGCTGCAACGCTCGCGGCTGGGTATCTCGCCGCGGCCAGCTCATGCGGATCCAGCACCGGAAGGGCCGGCTCTGGCGGCGCTGGCGGCACGACCCAGGAAGCGGGCTCCGGTGGAGTCATCGCGACGGGCGGGCGGACGGGATCGGGAGGTTCGACAGGGGGCACGGGCGGTGGCGGAAACGGCGGCTCGAACGCAACCGGCACCGGCGGTGTGGGCGGCGTGAGCGCCAGTGGTGGCAGGGGCGGAGAGGGTGGCATCGCTAGCGGCGGCGCCACGAGCACCGCAGGCGCAGGTGGCGTCGGTGGCGCAGGCACAGGTGGCGTCGGTGGCGCCGGCACAGGTGGCGTCGGTGGCGCAGGCACAGGTGGCGTCGGTGGCACCGGCACAGGTGGCGTCGGTGGCACCGGCACAGGTGGCAAGACAGGCGCCGGCGGCGACACCGCGGCGGGCACCGATTGCTTCGGCATCACGCAGCTCTACCCCTCGCTCGCCGGCGGCAAGACGTGGCTGTCGTCGTGGGACAACGGCGCGGCGCGCAGCTTCACCGGCATCGATCCGAACGATCCCTGGTTCGACGCCGACCACGGCAACGCCTCCTACGCCACGGACGGAGCCGGTACGCTCAAGATCTCGGGCAGCGTCCCGCGCATGTACGTGCACGACCCGGCCAAGCAAGATCAGTGGCGCGACGTCGAGATCACCATGTACTTCATGCGGTCGCCCGCCTTCACCTGCTCGGCCGCCTATGCCGGCATGGCGGCCCTGGCCCGCACCAACCACGGCACCACCGGCCAAGAAACCGTCGACCTGTGCGACACCCGCGGCATCAATGCGCGCATGCGCTGCGACGGCCACATCGACTTCGAGAAGGAAACCAAGCACACCGACTCGACCGCAATCTTGGACAAGCCCTACTGGAGCACGGGCACCCTGCCCACCAACCAGTGGATCGGCTACAAGCACGCGGTCTACGACCTGGCCGACGGTGGCGTGAAGCAGGAGTTGTGGATCGACGAGACCGACGGTGCCGGCGGCGGCACCTGGCGCAAGCTCAACGAGCACGTCGACTATGGCAAGGACTTCGGCCTCGGCGCCACGCCGTGCGCGGCCGGCATCGACCCGGCCATGGCTCTGACCAAGGCGCCCACGCGCGCCGGCTCGGAGAGCGGCAAGCCCAACATCACCGTCTATTTCCGCAGCGACAACGTCGGCACCGAAGGACTGGTCTTCAAGAAGGGCAGCGTGCGGGAAATCAGCGTCCCGTAAGGTTGCCTGGACCGGGGAAGAACGAACGCTAGGCCGAAGTTCCCGGCTAGGAAGACGCGTGCTCGGGGCTGCCCGCGGGCGCGCTGACCGGGGCCGAGTCGGGCGCGCGCGTGGTGAAGGCCAAGGCCGCGCCTGCCAGGAGCATGACGGCCGAGAGGGTGTACGACGTCGAATAGGTCCCGGTCATGTCGCGGATCTTGCCGCCCAGCAAGGGCCCGAACACGCCGGCCACGCCGAACCCGGTGAAGACGAAGCCGTAGTTCACGCCCAGGTTCTTGACCCCGTAGAAGTCGGCGGTGGCCGCCGGCATGAGCGTGAAGATGGTGCCGTAGCAAAGGCCGGTGAAGGCCGAGCCGAACACCAGCAGCGCCGAGCTGGTGTAGTGCGAGAACGCGAACATGTTGCCGGCTTGCAGGACGAAGGCCAGGACCATGGTCTGGGTGCGGCCGATGCGATCCGACACGATGCCGCTGGCCACGCGCCCGGCGCTGTTGAAGATGGCGAGCAGCACCACGGGCACGAAACCCCATTCCCAGCGCGCCTGCTCTTTGGCGATGATGGCCACGTGAGCGATGATCATCAGCCCGGCGGAAGCCGCCAGAATGAACATCAACCAAAGACGATAGAATTGCGAGGTGCGCAGCATCTCGTTCCAATCGAGGCTTGGGCGAGAGGCCGCGGCGGCCTTGGCCGCAGGGGTGCAGGCAGGCACCGCGGCGGGCACATAGCCCACAGGCGGGTTGCGTAGAAACTGCGCGAGCAGCGCGACGGTGACGATGGCGCCAACGCCGAGATAGATGAAGCTTTGCTGGATGCCGACCGCCCTCAACAGAAATTGCGTGAGCGGCGAGATGTAGACCGCGGCCAGTCCCACGCCGCTGACCACGATGCCGGTGATGAGCCCCTTCTTGCCGGGCGGGAACCACTTGATGGCGGGTGGCGTGGTGGCAGAGTAGCCGATGCCGATGCCGATGCCGCCGACGATCCCGAAGGTGACCAGCATCAACGCTGGCGACTGCGCGTAGGACGACGCGGCCAAGCCGAGCCCGAGCACGATGCCGCCGAGCGCGGCGATGAGGCGCGGCCCGACCTTGTCTTGCAGCCGCCCGGCGAAGATCATCGTGATGGCGAAGGCCCCGGTCGCCACCGTGAAGGGTAGAGCGGCATCGGCTTTGCTCCAGTGCCACTGCACCACCAGCGCCTTGGCCATCACCCCCCAGGCGTAGAGCACGCCCAAAACCAAGTTGATCGACAGCGCGACCAAGGTGACCGTCCAACCTCTGTTCTTGATGGAACCGGGGATCTCTTGGGCCATGGCACTCTCCGTGAAAAAAGGTACGGCTACGCTAAAGCAAGGCCTGCTTGTAAACAAGCACAGTCGTCCCTATTTTCTGGCAAGATGGCGTTGCCATGTGCCCCTCGAGGTCTGCCGCAACCACCGACCGCGTCTATTGGAAGCCCGAGCAAGAAACCCTTGCGCGGCCGGCGCTGGAGGCGCTTCAGCTCGAACGTCTGAAACGCACCGTCGCGCGCGTTGGCGAGAAGGTGCCGCTCTATCGCGGGAAGCTCGAGCAAGCGAAGATCGGGTCGGAGAGCATTCGCAGCTTGGCCGATCTGCGCCGCTTGCCCTTCACCACGGGCGCGGATCTGCGCGACTCCTACCCCACCGGCATGTTGGCCGTGCCGCTCGACGAAACCCTGCGCCTGCACACGTCGAGCGGGACCACCGGAAAACCCAAGGCCCTCTTCTTCTCCCGCCAGGACGTGGACAACGCCGCCGAGCTCATCGCGCGCAGCTTCGTGGCCACCGGCATGACCCGACGGGACATCTTCCAGAACATGATGACCTACGGCCTCTTTACCGGCGCGCTGGTGGCCCACTACGGCGCCGAAAAGATCGGCTGCCTGGTGATCCCCGCGGGACCGGGCAACAGCGAGCGCCAGCTCCTCCTGATGCAAGATTTTCACACCACCAGCATTCACCTCACGCCCAGCTTCGCGCTCTACTTCGCGGACATTCTGGAAAAGCGGGGCATCGATCCGCGCAAGGATCTGTCGCTCGAGCGCGCCTTCGTGGGGGCCGAGCCCTACACAGAAGAAACCCGGCGCAAGATCGAGGACGGCCTCGGCCTGCGCGTGTTCAATTCCTACGGGCTATCGGAAATGAACGGTCCCGGCGTGGCCTTCGAGTGTCAGGTCCAGGCCGGCATGCACCTGTGGGAAGACCACTACATCATGGAGATCATCGACCCGGAATCGGGCGAAAACCTGCCGCCCGGCGCACGCGGCGAGCTGGTGCTGACCACCCTCGTGCGCGAGGCCATGCCCATCCTGCGCTACCGCACGCGCGACATCACCGCCATCGTCGACGAGCCCTGCGCCTGCGGCCGCACCCACCGGCGCATCCAGCGCATCACCGGCCGCGCCGACGACATGCTCATCGTGCGCGGGGTGAACATCTACCCGCAACAGATCGAACGCATCCTCATGGGCGTGCCCAAGCTCGGGCGCAATTACCTCATCGTGCTCGAAGGCCTGGACGAAATGACCGTCAAGGTCGAGCTGTCCGAAACCGGCTTCGACGGGCAACTGGAACACGTGGTGGCCTTGCAGAACGAGATCGCCGGCCTCTTGCGCGCGGAAATCCTGACCAAACCCAAAGTCGACCTCGTGCCGCCCGGAACCCTGCCCATCAGCGAGGGCAAGGCCAAGCGCGTGATCGACAACCGAAAGCTCTAAACCCCGAGGACCGCCATGAGCACCGTTCGATTGCTTGCCGTTTTCGTCGAGAACAAGCCCGGCCAGACCGCGCGCATCACGAGGCTGCTGGCCGAGGCCCGCATCAACATCCGCTGGGTGACCATCGCCAACAGCGGTCCGTTCGGGGTCATGAAGTTCCTGGTGACCGATCCCGACCGCGCCCACGACGTACTCAAGCATGACGGCGTGACGGCGAGCTTCCTCGACGTCCTTCCGGTCGAGGTCGCGGATCGGCCCGGCGCTTTGCAGGCGGTGGCCGAGTGCCTGGCCAAGGACAACATCAACCTCGACAACACCAGCGGCTTCGTGGCCAACCAGCGCGCCGTCGTCATCGTCGAGACCCACGACCTCGAGCGCGCAAGGGCCCGGCTGGTTGGGCAGGGCCTGCGTGTGCTTTCGCGGGAAGAGCTGCTCGATCTCTGACTACTTGTTGCCGAAAATAGAGGAGGTGACCGTCGCCACCATGAAGAGCGTGTGCGTGATGTCGGTGACGTCGGTCGAGTCGGTCGGGCTCAGCCCGATCTCGATCATGTAGGACGGCGCAATACTGAAGTTTGGCGTCACCTTGTAGTCGAAGCCAACGTACGTGCGATTGTAGCGCAGGCCACGTTTCCAGTAGCCCAGCGGCGTATAGCCCTTGCCGCCCGCGATGCCACTCGTGTCACCGTCCTCGATGACACCCAAGAAGACCTCGTCGGACACGAAGACACCGGTGCGATCCGTGACCGCGTATCGGAGTTGCAGGAGCTCGCGGAGTACCGTGCCCCAGCCCAAACGCTGATCCGCCACGCTCGCTGTCGTCGCAGTCGGGGTTACCGTTGGGTAGACGTCGGCGTAAAAGGTATTGTGAAAGATCATCCGATCGTAGATGGACCAGCGTCCCCAGCGGTATTCCGCCGACGGGACAATTTCCAGATTGTGCGAGAAGTTATACGTCGAGGTACAGTAGTCGCTCAGAGAGGCTGGAGATGAACAGGCCAGGCTGCCGTTCGACAGTTCTTTCAGGCGCCCGCGCTGTGGGTAGCCCATATAGTAGTACCAGAGCGATCCCTTGAAGGTGAAGTTGCCCCACTTGTGCGCGTAGTTCGGCCCGAAGAAGAGCTCGAAGAGTTGCATGCCGGCCTTGCCCTCGCGGCTGCGCGCGAATTCCACGCGCCCGCCCGGCATGGTGGTCAAGCTCCAGTTGGGCGAGAAGGCCAGCAGGAAGTTCTGGTCGATCCAGACCCGACCTTCCTGCTTGGTGGGCAGGTCAGCGGCCCGCGCCGTGCCCGCAGTCGTCAGGGTCAAGGTGCTGATGGCGAGAACGAGCAACGTCTTCATGGGCCCTCCGTTCGCTGTGAAATTTTCGACAGCGGACGTTGTTAACACGAAATCCCATGGCGACAAAGCAGCTTGTCGCAGGATCGACCTCGGCTTTCCACACGACTTCCTGGCGAACGCAAGGCCGCTGGTCTTCGGCGAGACGTTCGAGCTCATCGACAACCACAGAGGGTAGCTTGGGTCCGCACGTCAGTAGTCGCACCCTTTGCCGGGCTTCATTCCGGGGACGAGGTCAACGCACGTCACACACTGCATGCCGACCTTGGTCCCTTCCGCGAGCGTGGTACCGGGCTTGCGCACGATGTTGATCATCTGACTTGGCGCCGAGCCGCTGGCCGGACAGCGACTGGCGGTCTCCTGTTCATCCGCGGTGCCGGTGGGGTTGCCGAGCTTGACCTCCCAGCAATCGGGTGTTCGAGAGGCGTCGCAACGGGGCAGCGACTCGGGGCTTTCGTCGCCTTGCGGAGTCCGATAGACCACCCTGCAATCGGCCTGCACGCCGGGTTCATCGCTGCTGTCGGCGAGCTTGAAGGGAACGCACAGGTTGCCCATCATGTTCCTGAGAGTCTTGCCGATGCCGTCCATGGCCGGGCCAAAATCGGATTCGCAGATGCTGTAGTCGAGGCGATTTGCGGGCTTGAATTGGTCGAGGAAGGCCTTGATGCGCAGTCCGCCGGTAGCACCATGGTCGGCCGCCGTCTTGTCGAAACCCGATCCGGCAGGCATGAAATCCGGGTCGTAGCAGATCGGCCAGTAGTCGTAGACTTGGGCGATGGGAGAAGGCGGCGCGTCTGGGTTCGGCGTCAGGTCGATCTTGTAGGGCCTGGTGACGGTGTCGCCTGCCCGAGGTGTTCCATAGATGGCCGCAACCAGAATCTTGCTGTCGGCTTCGGCTCCTCCGCCTTTGAGCTGCTTCACCTCGTCGGCAAGTTGCGAGAGACTCATCAGCGGATTGCAGCTCGTCGGCGAGGAGGTGTCGACCTGGGACTCGTCGCAGGTGGCGTCGGTTCGCGCGTGACAGGATTCGTAGGGGACCGACAGCGGAGCCGTGGTCGGGTACGTCAAGGTCGCGCCGTCGCACGCATGGGCGCGCGTGGCGCAGCGAAGGCTGCCCGATTCGTTGGGATTGGTTGATTGAAACATCTTGCTTTCGGGCGGCGCCGAGCAGTCGTCCTCGTCGGTCAGGAGCACGATACCGAGATAGGCCTCGGATCGCAGGAAATCCCATTGGCTCTTGTTGTCGGGAAGATAGAAGGCCCATTCCAGAGCTGCGAGCTGATGCTCGTAACCGCAGCCTTCCACGCCCACGTTGCTGGCCAGGCAGCCGAAGACCGTGCTGAGCTCGCCGGTGAAGTTGACGGCCTGCCCTTGGGTGTATTGGAGCCAGCGCGCGTCCGCCTTGGCGCCGCAGTCGCTGGCACCACGCATCTGAAACTGGCCGTGATCGCCATAGCCGCCGGTCGTCGAACAACGGGTAGAAGCCCCGGCCCCGAGGTCGCTGTCCACGATGGCGATGCGCAGGTCGGGCAAGGTCTGGTCCTGCTGGTCGCGGAGGGCATCGATGAGCTTGGGAAACTGCGCCTTCATCTTGTCCTGCTTCGGCTTCATGGACAGCGAGTTGTCGACCATGAACAGAAGGTCCAGGTGCCGCACGGGCGCAACGGTGATGTAGGCGTCGGTCACTTGGCGCGGGTCGGGGATGGGCTGGGCCAAGGGGTGGGAGACACACGCCCAGACCGCGAAGGGAAGAGCGGGGAGCACCATCGTCCAGCGCGTGAAAGAAAGGATGCGAGAGCGATTGCGAGTGATGGTGTCCATGGGTGCCTCCTTGGTCGCTGCAGAGCAAGCCTCGTGCCCAGACCCGTGGCGGCCGATCGCGCGAAAACACGCGACCAGCGCACCCCACCGCCAACAGCGGTTGGCACTTGCCTGCTCCGAGTTGGCACCCGGCACGAACGAGCGGTTGGCAATCGGGCGGACGACCGGGCTCGGTCGCGCCCAACTGGCCCTTCGACGACGGCGGCGAACGTCGCCTATGCTTGTCTCGTCCCCTTGCCCCGTCCCGCCTTACGAAAAAAGTGAGGATCCTCGGCGCGGCAAACACGCGAGCGGGTGGGATCCACGAAACCCGAACCGTAGTATGCTTCCGCCGCCCCAAGACGGGGCATTCCATCAACCCACTATGACGAGGCAGCGACCATGGCTACCAAGACGATCTCCGACATCAATGCCAGCGGCAAAACCGTACTCATGCGCGTCGACTTCAACGTGCCCCTCAAGGGCGGCAAGATCACCGACGACCGCCGCATCCGCGCGGCCCTGCCCAGCATCAAGCAGGTCATCGATCAAGGCGGCAAGCTCGTGCTCATGAGTCACCTCGGCCGGCCCGACGGGGCCTACGATCCCGAGGGCAGCCTCAAGCCGTGCGCCGACCGCCTGGGCGAGCTTCTGGGAAAGCCCGTCAAGCTCGGCCCCAACGAGGTCATCGGCCCCGCCGCCGAGGCGCTGGTGGCCGGGATGAAGGCGGGCGAGGTGGTGCTGCTGGAAAACGTCCGCTTCCATGCCGGCGAGACCATGCCCGACAAGGCCAAGAAGAACCCCGACAAGAAGCTCACCGCCGAGCAGCAGGCCAAGCACGACGCGTTCGTGGCCGGGCTGGCCAAGCTGGGCGACCTCTACGTCAACGATGCCTTCGGCACCTGCCACCGCAAGCACGGCAGCATGTTCGGCGTGGCCAAGGCCATCCAGCAGAAAGGCGGCGCGGCGGTCGCGGGCTATCTCGTCGAAAAGGAGATCCGCTACCTGCACGAGGCCGTGTCGTCGCCCAAGCGCCCGTTCGTGGCCATTCTTGGCGGCGCCAAGGTCAGCGACAAGATCAAGCTCATCTCGAATCTGCTCGGCAAGGTCGACAACATCCTCATTGGCGGCGCCATGGCCTACACCTTGCTCAAGTCGAGCGGTGTGACCGTGGGCAAGAGCCGCGTCGAGGAGGATCAAGTCGAGGAGATGAAGAAGCTGCTCGGCCAGGCCGGCGGCAAGATCGTGCTGCCGAGCGACCACGCGGCGGCCGCCACCTTCGACTTCAAGGCCATGACCGGGGACAAGCCGACCGTCGTCGCCGGCGCCAACATCCCCGACGGGCTCATGGGCATGGACATCGGCCCCAAGACCATCAAGGCCTTCAGCGACATCATCGGCAAGGCCGGCACCATCGTATGGAACGGCCCCATGGGCGTGTTCGAGGCCCCTGACTATGCGGCCGGCACCCTGGCCGTGGCCCAGGCCATCGCGGCAGCCACGGGCCGCGGCGCGGTCACCGTCATCGGCGGCGGCGATTCGGCCGCGGCGGTCGAGAAGATGGGCCTGGCCGACAAGATGACCCACGTCTCCACCGGCGGCGGCGCCAGCCTCGAATACCTCGAAGGCAAGGAAATGCCCCCCATCAAGGTGCTCGACCAAAAGTAAGAAAGAGAGCGCGCAGAGGGCGAGGGAGGGCACAGAGCCGGGAAGAGGGGGGCGGATCCACGTGAGCCGACCCCCTCCCCATCCGTGGTCCTGTCGATGGCTGGATCGCGGCCACCGTGATCGATCCCCGCGCACTCGGGATGGCGCGGATCTGCTAGCCCAGATGGCCCAGGTTCTGATAGCGCGTGAAGAGCTTTCCCCAGGACGTTCCGGCTTGCCACTCTCGGGCCACGCGCTTGTACCGCACAGGCCATTGGACGTAGTCGTGATTGAGCTCGGAGACGAGGATCGGGAATTTGACCAGCGGGGTGCGCATGATGAGCGGTTGCAGAAACTTGGTCGGCCCGAACCAGGCCATCCAGGCGAGGAACCCGTGGAAGTTGCTTCCGACCTTGAAGCCCCAGTTCTCCTTGGCAGCGTCGACGTCACCCACGATCTCGATGTCGCGCGGGTCGCCCACGCCGAGGCCGCGCTCATGCGCCAATCGGATGTACGCGAGACCGAGGGGATCCATGCCCATGATCTTGGCCGCGACTGCATCGATGGCGACTTGGTCGGCCGAAGCCAGGATGACGTTCTTGACCTCCGGATGCATGGTGCGAGGACCGGGGCCATTGCCGGCGGTGGTGCCGTCCATCACCGCGAAGAGTCCGGGGTGGATCTCCTGCTGGATGGTGAGCAGGTCCACGAGCGTCTCGTGAATCCAGGTGTGCGTGTAGTGCCGATGGGTATTGAGCAGCCCCCCGAAGGCGTTCTTCATCGCGCCCGTGGTGGTCGTGTACAGGTGGCACTTGGTCGTGGGCAGATGGACGATGTTCTTGCCGGCGAAGAAGTCTGGAATGTGCAGCCCCTCGGGAAAGATCTTGTGCAAGGCCAGCAGCTCGCCCTTCGGACGGAACGGGATCCACTTCATGTCCTCCGGCTTGAAGTTGTACCTCACCGGAATCCCGTAGTGCTTGAAGATTGGCAGGTATCCGTTGAGGTCCTCGCCCTTGAAAACGTCGATGACCACGGTCTTGTTCTGCACGCACACCAGATCGGTGTGGCCCGCCTTGCGAAGCGCGAGCACTGTCCCTTCGAGCTGCCACGGCGTCGTGTTGGCGCTCGGCATCGGGAAGTGCCACGAAATGTTGTCCTTGAGGATGGTGGGCGTGCTCGGTGCCAGCGCCTGCGGTCCTCCGGCTAGCTCGAACAGACGTTGATAGTCGTCGAGAACGGTCTCGGGACGTGTGCGCAGAATCGCGACCTTGGAATTCTTGGGCATAGACGACAAGCTCCGGTTGTCCGGGATTTCTACCACACCTTCCTACGCTCTCCGGCCGCACGTTCGGCGACCTACGGCCCGGCATCCGGCTCGATGGCGTCGCCGCGCTACTCGAACGAGCGATGGCCCTGGCGTGCTTCGGCGATCGTCCGGGCAATATTTTCGCCGCGCATGATCTTCCGCCGAATCACGGCCGGATCGTCGAGCCGAATGTGGATGCCGGCCCCCTCTTCGACCGCGCGCTCGATGGCCGCCCGGTCTGGGCAAATGTCGGGAGCTCTCACGACCTTCACGGACCCGGCGCTCGCACTCCCGCCCGGCAAGTAGATCGCTCCGTTGTTGAAATCCACGGCAAACGCGATGACGCCCGGGATGATGAAGAGCAGGCACCACAGGCCATCCATCACCGCCACACCGGCGTCTATGCGCGCCGTGGTTCGTTGTCCTCGACGCTCTGGATACAGGATGGTTCCGCAGCCAAGAGACAGCCACAAGGTCACTGCGCCGGACAGCAAGGAAACACCGCGATAGAATCGCATTCTCTTCATAAACGTTCCTACCTCTATACCATGACGGCCAGCTTGTACCGCACAGGCCGGTTGTCTCGCTGCCGCGGCTTCCTTTCTGGAGGCGGAGTGTCCGCGGACACCGGACATGTCCATCGGCAGAATTGCCGGGCCAGTTGGCGAAGTTGGGTGATTGCGTTCCCATCGCCACGTCGGCAGCTGTTCTTCATCCCAGGAGCTCACATCATGCTGTACTTGCCACGCCCCATCCTTGTCCTCGCTCGGCGGCGTGTCGTGGAAGCTCGACCAGTGCATGAACAATACTGCGGTGTCAACCGGGGTCACCCAGGGTGGCGGCCACGGTCTTTTCGTGGTGAGCTGGCTCCGGGAGTAAGGAGTCTAGTATGCTTGCGCACATGGATCTGCGACCACTAGGAAGAACCGGTTGGAATGTTTCTTCGATCAGCTTCGGCGCGTGGGCGATTGGTGGCACCTGGGGTCCGGTCGAGGATGCCGACTCGCTCGAGGCGCTTCATCGCGCGGTCGATCTGGGCGTGAGCTTCTTCGACACCGCGGATGTGTACGGCGACGGCCACAGCGAACAATTGCTTGCGCGCCTGCGCCGCGAGCGCAGTGAACCCATCGTTATTGCAACCAAGGCCGGCCGTCGACTGAACCCCCACCACGCCGATGGCTACAACCGTGCCAATTTGACCGCGTTTGTCGAGCGCAGCCTCAAGAACCTGCAAGTCGACGCCTTGGATTTGGTGCAACTGCACTGCCCGCCAACCGACGTCTACTACCGGCCCGAGGTCTTTGCCGTGATGGACGATCTGATGAAGGCCGGCAAGATTCGATTCTATGGCGTCAGCGTCGAGCGCGTGGAAGAGGCGCTCAAGGCCATCGAGTATCCCAACGTGCAGAGCGTGCAGATCATCTACAACATCTTCCGCCAGCGGCCGTCCGACCTCTTCTTCAAGGAGGCGAAACGCAAGCGGGTCGGCATCTTGGCGCGTTTGCCTCTCTCATCAGGCATGCTGGCCGGAAAGATGACGATGAAGTCGACCTTCGCCAGCGACGATCACCGCTCCTTCAATCGCCACGGCGAGGCCTTCGATCGTGGCGAAACCTTTTCGGGCGTCGACTTCGAAACCGGGTTGCGTGCGGTCGAGGAGTTGCGACCGCTGGTCCCCGCGAGCATGAGCATGGCAACCTTCGCCTTGCGTTGGATCTTGATGAACGACGCCGTGACGTGTGCGATTCCGGGCGCCAAGCGTCCCGCCCAGGTCGAGGAAAACCTCGAGGCCGCGAGTCTGCCGGCGCTCTCGGACGACACGATGGCAGCCGTGCAGAGAATCTACGATGCGACGCTGCGCAGCCTGGTCCATCCCTATTGGTGACAGCGACGCCCCCTAATTCCGCGACAAGCGCAGTGCTCTCGCGGAAGGCGGCAAAAAGGGGCACCTTTCCACGATGAATGCTCGCACCCAATCGGAACGGCGAGTGGTGGTCGTAGTCGTCCCCGTGGCCGTGGCCGTGGCCGACGAAGATCACTCCGGCCACGGCCACGACCACGGCCTCCCGCGCCTATCGCGGGATGGACGCCGGGGTGGCATTGCCAATGCTGTAGAAACGGTGCTAGCCCCGCGGCCTGGGTAGCGGGATGAGCATGGGAACGGAGCGACGGTAAGACCGGTAGGCGTCGCCAAACTCGGCCACCAGATCCCTCTCTTCGAGAAGGGTGCCGACCACAATCCACGCGGTCCACAAGCCATCGAAGAGCAGCCGGTCGGCGGTCAGGTCAGGATTGGACCAGAATAGGACGATGATGGCGAGATAGAGCGGGTGGCGCACGAAACGATACGCACCCTGAACGGCGAACGGGCAAGACTGCGGCGGCCTCGACCGCAGGTGGCTCGCCAGGGGCCCGATGCCCAAGGGGTCGAACGAACGCAGCGACCGAAAGCCCCAGATGAACAGCGCCAGCGCCGCCAGGGCGCAGCCGTGCGCGACGTAACGCCAGGGCGGGTCGAGGGCGAAGAGGCGAACCGTCGAGGGCTGCCAGAGCAGGATGACCGCCAGCAGGGTTAGTCCCGAGGCGCCCGCGTAGACGGCGGAATGGTAGATCTCTGGTAGGACCACGGCCATGCGGGCGCGCACGCCTTTGCGGAGCATCGAGCTGTGCTGGATGAAGAAGATCATCGACAGCAGGAGATCCCACGACAGAATCAGGGTCTCCGACCACTCGGGTCTGGCGATGCGCAGGCTTCCCAGAGGCCACAGGGCGAAGAGCGCGACCGATCCGACCCCGAGCGCGACCGCCAGCACGATCAACATGCGCGTGCGCCACCTGGTTGGCTCTATCATGGCGTCAGTCCTTGGGCTCGCACACCATCACGCCGCGCTCGTCGCAGCCAAACGAGCAACCTGCCTCCATGGCGGTCTGGAGCATGTGGCGCGCGCGGTGCAGGCGCATCTTCACGGTGGTCAGGGGAACCCCGAGCAGGCTCGCTGCCTCGGTGCCGCTCAGGCTTTCGAGCTCGACGAGCATCAGCACCGAGCGATAGTCGTCGGGCAGGGCTTCGAGAAAGCGCTGCACGCAGGCAGACATCTCCCGCCGTTCGAGGGTGGTTTGCAAAGTGATGGGCTCGGGCGCGTCGGGATCGGCGTCCGCGTCGATGGCCGGCTGCCGGGCGCGCTGGCGAAAATGATCGACGCAGGCGTGGGTGGCGATGCGAAACAGCCAGGTCGTCACCGCCTCGCCAGCGCGCAGGTTGGCGAACCCGCGGTGCGCCCGCAACAGGATCTCCTGCAGCAGATCCTCGGCGTCGCCCCGGTCGCGGAGCATGCTCATCACATAGCGAAAAAGCTGCTCTCGGTGCTGCTCGAGAATCAGCTCCCGCGGCTGCGTCGACAGCAGCAACGACGACGACTTGATGGGCAGGGGCTTGCGCATGGGGGCCAAAGGGGGAGAGACGAAAGTCGATGGACGTAGGCGTCGGAAGGTTGTCACGTCCGTCCTGGGCCAGATAGAAGTAGGCGACGGTATCGAAGGTCACCTGCGCGCCATCATCCCAGTGCCAGAGCTCGAGGTTGAACCTGAGGCGCTTGGCGAAGCGTATGGGGTCGAGGATGTCAACAATCGCCTCCCGATCACACCGGGTGATGGTGGCGGCCGCGATCCCTGGGGTGGACGGTCGGGTGAATCGCCGGGTGAATCGTCGGCCCGTTTGGGATCGCGCCGAGCCAGCGATTCGCCCTCCGTCTAAAAGCGCGCTCGCGGCGAACGATAGCCGCAAAGCCGGAGCAGGGAACGCGCAGGCGCTCGTAGCAAGTGTGGCAGCGACCGCGGTCCACACCCTTGCGACGGTAGAAGATGCCCGCCAATCCCACACCGAGGAGCGAAGCAAGCGCGCACGGCCAGCCTGCCCACACGGCCAGGCCCAACCCCGCGCCGGGAAGGAAACGTCCCAACGCTTTCGGCACGCGCAGCAGAAGCGACAGCCCGCCCAGAACCAGAGCCAGCGACAACGCGCCCACGCCCCACAGGGGTGGCGGCCAAAGGTAGGCCCCGCTCGCGAAGCCTGCAAGCAGGCCCGCGACGAGAAAGGTGCAGCCTCGACAAATGCGGAGGCGCTTGCCGACGCGCAGGACTTCGCCTCGATAAGCCTCGCACAGAGGATGGTGCGCGACGCGGTGAAAGGCGTGGGCGCGCCAGGCAAGGCGATCGATTCGCAGGGCCAGGGGCGGAGGGATACGCGGGACCGTCACGATGCCTTGGGCGCCAGCTTGACCGCGGTGCCGTAGGCGACGATCTCGTTCGTATTCTGCATCAGCTCGCCGGAATCGAACCGCATCATCAGGACGGCATCCGCCCCCAGCGCGACGGCATGCTCTTCGAGTCGCTTCATGGCCTGGCCGCGGGCATCGTTGGCCAGCTCGGTCAGCGCCGTGATCTCACCGCCAAAGAAGGTCTGGCAACCCGCGCACATGGTGCCAACCACGCTACGCGAGCGAACCGTGATGCCCCAGCACGAGCCCAGGATCTTCTCGACCACGAAGCCGGGCGGCGGATCCATGGTGGTCATGACGGGAATGCGGTGTTGCATAGGCGCTCCTTGCCGTGTGGTTGGTGAAGGCTGAGAATCGGTGAAGGCTGCGACTCCCCTGGCCGCGTTGGCGGGGCGGCTTTGCCCTCGGGGTTCCCATCATAACGGATTTCCAATCATGCGGCGTTGGCGAAGGCGGTCTTTGCCCGCTGTCACGCGCCCTACTCACTTCGTCCGTTCTTTCGCGTCCCATCACCGCATTGACGTAGCCGAGCTTTGCCCACGGCCTACCGGTCTGATGCCAAAGCGCGCGGGGCCGAGCGCAGCTGGCGGGGTGGGGGTGGTGGGTGACGGGTAGGGGCCGAGGGTTTGGCGAGGCCGCGCGTAGCGCGGGAGCGGCAGTGCGGGTTGGCGAGTGCCGGTTGCGAAGCGAACCCTCCCAGGGCAACCCCTTCAAGGTGTTCGCGCGGGCCAAGATCCCAGCCTCAACGCGGACGGCGACGCCCAGGTGTTCTGCGAGCTTTCAAGGTGTTCGCGCGGGCCAAGATCCCAGCCTCTCCCCGTCGGGGAGAGGCCGCCGACGTCCGCGTCGGCGGGTGAGGGGCGCGCGAAAGAGCGAGCGCGTCGGCCCCTCGCCTGCCGCGCTTCGCGCGGCGTCCTCTCCCCGAGTGGCCGCGGGGCGAGGAGATATGGCCGCTACGCGGCCGCCAGGACGCCAATCCCGCTTTCAGTCGCTGGCTTTTCAACATCTTGAAAGGACACCCTCCCAGGGTTCCCATCATAACCGCGTTGGCGTAGCCGGGCTTTGCCCACGGCCTACCGGTCTGATGCCAAAGCGCGCGGGGCCGAGCGCAGTGGCGGGGTGGGGGTGGTGGGTGACGGGTAGGGGCCGAGGGTTTGGCGAGGCCGCGCGTAGCGCGGGAGCGGCAGTGCGGGTTGGCGAGTGCCGGTTGCGAAGCGAACCCTCCCAGGGCAACCCCTTCAAGGTGTTCGCGCGGGCCAAGATCCCAGCCTCAACGCGGACGGCGACGCCCAGGTGTTCTGCGAGCTTTCAAGGTGTTCGCGCGGGCCAAGATCCCAGCCTCTCCCCGTCGGGGAGAGGCCGCCGACGTCCGCGTCGGCGGGTGAGGGGCGCGCGAAAGAGCGAGCGCGTCGGCCCCTCGCCTGCCGCGCTTCGCGCGGCGTCCTCTCCCCGAGTGGCCGCGGGGCGAGGAGATATGGCCGCTACGCGGCCGCCAGGACGCCAATCCCGCTTTCAGTCGCTGGCTTTTCAACATCTTGAAAGGACTACCCTCCCGTTCCCATCACCGCGTTGGCGAAGGCGGGCTTTGCCCGCCGTCACCGCCCTGTTCGGTTTTCGTCCGCTCCTCCCGTTCCCGTCAATCGCGTTGGCGAAGGCGGGCTTTGCCCGCCGTCGCCAGAGCGCGGGAGGGTTTGGGAACCCTCTCAGGGTTCCCATCAAAACTGAGGAGAGAGTGGGAGTCGAACCCACGGTACCTTGCGGTACACATGATTTCCAATCATGCCCCTTCGGCCACTCGGGCATCTCTCCGATCTAGAAAAGGACCCTGGGAGGGTCCTTTAAAACCCCCGCGTCGAGCGCCGTCAAGCCATGCTTGCCGTCGCTCACGCGTTATTCTAGAAAAGGACCCTGGGAGGGTCCTTTAAAACCCCCGCGTCGAGCGCCGTCAAGCCATGCTTGCCGTCGCTCACGCGTTATTCCAGAAAAGGACCCTGGGAGGGTCCTTTAAAACCCCCGCGTCGAGCGCCGTCAAGCCATGCTTGCCGTCGCTCACGCGTTATTCTATGTGAAGAGTACTCGCTATTTCGCTATTTAATGGTGAGAGGAGAGAGTGGGAGTCGAACCCACGTTACCTTTCGGTAAACCTGATTTCGAATCAGGCGCCTTCGGCCACTCGGCCATCTCTCCATGAGTAATTTCAGCTACTTGCGACGCATCAGCGCAGCTGTTGTGCCATTGTCCTTCGTGCCCTGTCACTCCTTCTTCTGCGATTGTCGCAGTGCTCCCAGCCGAGCGACTGTCCGTCACCCAGTGGGAGGCGAATGTATGCCGCGTTGACTGATACCAGGTCAAGCACGGAAAATTCAACTTCTTCCGAGTAGCATGCGGTGCGTCTTCGCGAAATCGGGCGTGGTCGTGTCGGAGGCGCAAGTGCCACCTTCCACGATATTGCTACGTTCGTCGCGGGAGTAGGGCACGCGTGCAAACGTTGACGACGGCCCGAGGCCGGGCGGCGGTCGCGTGCAAACCCAATTGGCCCACGGTACATTTTTGCCTCCATGAAGGCGCGTTCTGCCATCGCTCTGGTCGTGCACGGGCACTTCTACCAGCCGCCGCGGGAGAATCCGTGGACCGACGAGGTGCCGCGCGAGCCAAGCGCCGCCCCCTTTCCGAACTGGAATGCACGCATTCATGCCGAGTGCTACAAGGCCAACGCCTCCGCGCGCATCTACGGAGCCCAGGATCGCGTCGCTTCCATCGTCAACAACTACGCGCACATGTCCTTCGACGTGGGGCCGACCCTGGCCCAATGGCTCGAGCGACGCGGCGAGCAGACTCTGCGGCGCATACGGAACGGCGACGAAGACCAGCAGGAACGACTTTCCGGAGGCGGTGCCTTGGCCCAGGTCTGGGCCCATCCCATCACGCCCCTGCTCTCGCCGCACGATCTGCGTACGCAGATTGTCTGGGGCCTGGCCGATTTTCGGCGCCACTTCGCTCGCGACGCAATCGGGATGTGGCTGCCGGAAACGGCGGCCAACGACGCAACCCTGGCCGCGCTGATCGACGCCGGCATTCGCTTCACCATCCTGGCACCCGAACAGATTCAGGCCGTGCGCTTGCCGGGTGGCCACTGGCAAGAGGTCACGAGTGAAACCGTGGATACCGGCCGAGCCTATCGTTTTCTTCATCCCGATGGCTCGGGCCGCTCCATCGCCCTCGCCGTATTCAACGGCCCGCTCTCGCGAGACCTGGCCTTTGGCACCATGACCCATGACGCCGGCAATTTCTTGCAGGCCATCCAGCGCGCGGCTGAACGATCCAAGGTTTCCGGCAAGCGTCTGGTGTTGGCCGCCTCCGACGGAGAAGCTCTACGGGCACCACAAGAAGTTCGCCGACCTCACCCTGGCCTACGCCGCCAGCGTGATGGCACCGGCCCAGGGTATCGAGGTCACGAACCTGCAAGCCTTCTTGGCCGATTCACCCGCGACCTGGGAAGCGCGCCTGCGGCCGGGCGAAAACGGCGAGGGCACGGCCTGGAGCTGCAGCCACGGTCTCGGTCGCTGGTTGCGCGACTGTGGCTGCCGCATGGACAGCACCAAGAACACCAGCCAGGCGTGGCGCGCACCCTTGCGCCGCGCGCTCGATCTATTGCGGGACCGAGCCGCCGCTCTCTTCGAGGACGCAGCCGGGGATTGGTTCGTCGATCCATGGCAGGCGCGCGACGACTACGGCGCCGTGGCACACGATGGACCTGACGGGCGCAAACAGCGCCTACGCCAGATCGCCAAGCCGATCCTGCAACACGACCGTGGGGGAGTGGCCACGCGCGCGTTGCTGCTCATGGAAATGCAGCGCTCGCTGCTGCTCATGTACGCCAGTTGCGCCTGGTTCTTCGACGATATTGCCGGAGCCGAGTCGGCGATCGCCCTGCGCAGGGCTGCCCACGCCATGGATCTGTGGCGACGCTTCGGCGGGGAGCCACCCGAAAAGGAGCTCATCGCCGTGCTCGCCCAGGCGCGCAGCAATCAACCGAAATCGGGCACCGGCGCCGACGCGTATGAGCGCGCCTGCCGCGATCGTTTCACGCCCGAGCTCGTCGTGGCACGCGCGGCGTTCTCGTCCTTCATTTCCACGCACCCGAGTGTCGCCGAATTACCGGGGTTCGAGCTTCGAGAGCGAGAGCCTGGACATCGGTCGAGCGCAACGAGCCGTTCGGGGCAAGGCCGAGGTGATTGAGCGGACCACGGGGAACACGACCACCGTTGAATTTTCTGGCACCTACGACGGCGGCGCCGGATTCGCTTGCGAGATCGGGCGGCGCACCCTGGGCCTCGACGATCTCGACGCGGCGGCCGTTCAGGCCCTGCGCCTGGGTGCGCTCTGGCGCATGGCTCCGGGCACACGTGAGGCCAGCGGATGCCGCGCGCTCCTAGCGGTGGCGGACAAGCTCGCGCCATGCACCACCAGCGAGCAGGCGGATCTCACGCGCCTGATGACGCTCGCCCTTGTCACCTATCTCGAGGCTCGCATCGACGCGACTCGTGGCGGAGCACGAGGCCAGAACGAGGAGCCAGCCGATTGGCAGCTAGCGCTCACACTGGTCGATCACGCGGGGAGCATCGCGCCGACGAATGACTGGCGGCGCGTACAGGAGATCGTCTGGGAACACCTGGAGGCACTCCGGGCGCGCCACGTTGCCCTGCCCAAGCTCTTGCGCGTGCTTGCCGACCGACTGGAGCTGGTCAAACGGGAAGTCGCGGAAGGACCGGCCGATTAGCAGCCACGAGGAGCACGCGAGCGTGGTCACGGATTCGGCCCATGTGGCCCGTACGATCGCCATTCCAAACGGCACTCGCTGCACTTCAAGGTGTCATAGGCGTTCAAGTAGGTCGCATAGCCGGTTGAGGTATCGGACTTGACGAGCGTGAGCTCGTCATGGACGTTGGCATGTCCACGGCACAGGCCACGCCCGCAGACGGCGCAACTGCCGCGGGCCTCCTCGTTGCAGAACCAGCATCTCATGGCATCCCCCTTGGTGCGTTTCGACTGCTCACGGCAGGGCGTTATCCTGTTCAAACACGGAATGGTTGTCAAATCAGATGGCGTCCCTCCGCTCCCATTGCCAGTTGGGCGAGCCGGCAGCCTCGGTTAGATCGTCGACGGACGCTCTGGCATCGCGACGCGCTAAGCCGCGCAATGGGTGAGGCAATAGGTGAGGTGGGATGGTCACCTAGCCTACCGACCCGGCATCTATAGGTGGAACTGCAATGCTGCGGGATCGCTCTCCTTGCCCCGGGGACGATCCGAAGTCCAAGTCGAGGGGCAAAACATTCTTCAGAGCTCTTGGGAGACCGGGAATGCGCGTAGCGCTTTTTGCATGGGAGTCTTTGCATTCCATCGCGGTAGGAGGGGTTGCCGTCCACGTTTCCGAGTTGGCGGCCGCGCTGGCGCGCCGGGGCCACGACATCCATGTATTCACCCGTATCGGGCACGGCCAGTCGACCTACGACCACATTGACGACGTCCACTACCATCGTTGCCCGTTCCCGTTGCACCCCAGTTTCGTCGACGAGATCAACAACATGTGCCGCGCCTTCGTCGGCGAGTGCTTTGCGGTGGAGGACTCGCTGGGACCCTTCGATGTCCTGCACGCCCACGATTGGCTGTCCTCGAACGCAGTGGTGTGGGCCAGGGAAAGCCGCCACCGCAAGGCGGTGCTGACCATGCACTCGACCGAATTCGGGCGCAACGGCAATCGGCTTTACGGGGGCACGGCTCAGAGAATTGCGGATCACGAGCGAAACGGCACCTACTGCGTCGACCGGGTCATCGCGGTCTCCAATCAGCTCAAGAGCGAGTTGAAATGGCTGTACCAGGTCCCCGACACCAAGGCCAAGGTCATCTACAATGGTGTCAACGCGCACCGCTTCGACTACCAGCTCGACCCGGGCGAGGTGAAACGTCGCTACGCCATCGGCCCGCTGGATCCGATGATCCTGTTCACCGGCCGTCTCACGGTGCAAAAGGGCCCGGACATTCTCGTGCGCGCCATGCCTTCGGTCATGCGCTATTATCCGAGCGCCAAGTTCGTCTTCGCCGGCGACGGCCACATGCGAGGCGAGCTGTGCGCGCTCGCCCACCAACTCGGGGTCGCCCACGCCCTGCGCATTCTGGGGCACATAGGTGGACAAGAGTTGGCCGACATCTTCAAGGCCGCCGATGTGGTGGTTGTGCCCAGCCGTAACGAGCCTTTCGGCATCGTGATTCTCGAGGCATGGAGCGCGGCCCGGCCCGTGGTCAGCACCAAACGGGGCGGACCGGCCGAATTCGTCTGGCACGGGGTGAACGGATTGCAGGTGGACGACACCCCCGATTCGGTGTCATGGGGTCTTGGAACCCTTTTGGCCGACTACGAGAAAGGATGCTGGATGGGACGCAACGGCCGCGTGGCGGTCGACGCCGTGTTCACCTGGGATTGCATCGCCGAGCAGACCGAATCGCTGTACTGCGAGGTGAGCTGAGACACGCTGGCAAGGAGGAATCAAGATGATGCGTGCAGGAGTCGAAAGTGAAGTGACTGCGCCGACGATACGGGCCGAGAGCTCGACGCCGACCGAGGATGCTTACGCGGAGCGATCGCTGCGGCGGGGTACGGATTCCTTACCCGATCGAGAAGGAGAAGGTCACGCTCCAGCACCCCCGCAGCTCGACGTGGTCGGCCTGCGACGTTACGCCTGGGAGATCGGCTCCCGGCGCGCGCACGATGCCCATGTTTGCCCGGATACCTATGTGAATCTGTGTGCGGTCTCACCCGGTGAGGCGTTCGTCGTGTGGCGGGTGCAGCCCTCCTGGATCGAGTCCACGTCGGCGCGCAGGCGCGATCACTGGAACGGTTCGCGCTTCGTGGTTCGCCTCTACGACGTCTCCTTTCTCGAGTTCAACGGGATGAACGCGCACCGCCTGCGCGACATCGCCATCGATGGCCTGAGCGGCCAGCGGCTGGTGGCCTTTCCGCTCGCCGGAACCACGCAACTCGCGGAGGTCGGCTTCGTCTTGCGCAATGGAGAGTTCATCGCGGCGGCGCGCAGCACGGCCACCGCCTTTCCATCCCCGACGGTGTCGTCGCACCACGATGATGCCGCCCTCTATGTCGACGATCGCTTGGCGCCCGAACCGGTGCCGAGCCCATGGGAGAGCACGAGCTACGTTCGCGAGCGCAGCAAACCCCGCCTGCGCCGGGATCTGCGCATCGCCATGCTGAGCTTCGAGGCTGAGGCGGTCGGGCACGCAGGGCCGGTGGCCACCTTCGTGACCTCGTTGGGGAGCGAGCTACACGCGCAGGGGCAAGAGGTGCATGCCTTCGTGCCGGCCCACGAGGACTTCCAAGCCGACGCGGAGTGCGCAGGCGTCGCCTACCACCCGCTCGTGCTTGGCCCCACGAGCGGTCCGATCGACACCGCCTTGGCCTTCGCGCGCTCGCTGGAGACGTGCTTGCGTGGCCTGCCTCCTTTCGACTACTTCCACATGCAAGAGTGGATGACCGCCCTCGTGCCATGGATGGGCACCAGGCCGGCCACCCTGGCGCTCACGTCGATCGAGCCCACCCGGCGCAACGGCACCGCGGCCACCGAGATGTCGATGGAGATCGAAAAGACCGAGCGCGAGCTCGCGCGTGCCGCCGAGTGCCTCATCGTCCCCACGTGGCTGCATGCCCGCGCCGCGACCGACCTTGGCGCCGACAGCGCACATATCCATCCCTTCCCCATGGAAGGTCGTCCCGTCGACGAATGGGAGACGCCGCTCGACCACGGCAGAGTCAAAGCCGACCTGGGCCTGCACCCCTTCGACCGCGTGCTCCTCTTCGTCGGCCCACTCGAGTGGGCCGCCGGCCCTGACTTGCTCATCGAGGCCTTACCCACGGTTCTCTCCCGCACCCCCAACGTTGGCCTGGTCTTCGCCGGCGAGGGAGGCATGCGCGGTCATCTCGTGGGCCGCGGCAACCAGCTCGGGGTTGGACACGCCATCCGCGTGTTGGGACACGTGGAACGCGCACGATTGGTTCCCCTTCTGCGCGCCAGCGAGGCGCTGCTCATGCCGGCCCGCCACCGTTTGGCGCAGGACCATGCGGTGGCCGAGCTTGCCCGCCGCGCGTCCCGGCCGGTGCTCACGACCCACGGGGGCCCGGCGTACCTGATTCGCCACGAAGAAGACGGCTTGCTGGTCTACGACAATCCGCCTTCCTTGGTCTGGGGAATGAGTCGATTGCTCGACGACCCTCGCCACAGCGAACAGATGGGAAGAACCGGCGGGCGGCAAGGAGAGGGCGCGAGCTGGAGCGGGCTCGCCCAAAGTTATGCCGACCTTTGCGCGCGGACCTTTCCGGAGCTGAGCGAGACCGGCCTGGTCACCGCTTCGAGCTCGGAGCGCGCAAGGGGACAGCGATGATCCCCGCCCGCTCGCATGCCGAGGCCCACCGACGATTGCCCGGGAATCGCTCCGAGGTCGGGGCCGAGGCGGTCAACGCCAACGCGTGGCCGCGGATGAAGCCCGAGACCGCCCTCGCCAGGACGGGCCACGATAAGGCCGCCAGCGTTGCGAGGATCGCGCCCGAGGCGCCGGCCGAGCCGCCTGTCGCGGCCTCGGCGCCCGTCGCGGCACTTGTCCTGCATGAGCAACCGCCGGCCCCGCCGCCCGAGCCTCCCATCGCGGCACTTGTCCTGCACGAGCAGCCACCGGTCCCACCGCCCGAGCCGCCCATCGTGGCACTTGTCCTGCACGAGCAACCGCCGGCCCCACCGCCCGAGCCGCCCATCACAGCACTTGTCCTGCACGAGCAGCTGCCGGCCCCACCGCCCGAGCCCGAGGCTCCCCGGCGCACCTTCCCCTATCAGGAGTTCGCGTCTGACCTGGATCCAGGAACGGTCAAGGCGCGCTACCTCATCGGTCCCGTGGATCCAACCATCTTGTTCGTCGGGGATCTGGACGATCGCCACGCGCCCGATGTCCTGGTTCGCGCCATGCCGGCGATTCTCAAAAAGCACCCGCAAGCGCGCCTGGTGCTCGTCGGCGACGGTCCGCTGCTGTGGCCGTTGCGGGTGATGTCGCGCTACATGCTGCTCGATTACGCCGTCCGCATCGTGGGTCATGTCGGCGGAAGCGAGATCCGCGAATTGGTCGCCGCGGCCGACCTCGTGGCCGTGCCGAGCCCGGTGCAGACCGAGGACTGGCAAATTCTCGCCGGCTGGTCCGCGCGCCGCCCGGTGGTGGCCACCCGCGCCGTGTCGGGCGAGCTGTGCCGACACGAGAAAAACAGCGTCCTCGTCGACGCCGAAGCCGCCAGCTTCGTCGCGGGCATCCACCGCGTGCTCTCCGATCCCGACCTCGGGCATCGCCTTGGCCTGTGCGGTTACCGCAAGGTCGTGGACGAGCTTGGCGAAAGGCCGCCGGCTGCCGGAGCCGGTGCTGAAGAAGTGGGCACGGCGAAGTCGCCCTCGGACACCTGACCCGCGGAGGACACCATGGCCAAGGGCTATTTGATGATCGTGCTGCACGCGCATCTGCCTTACGTGCACCATCCCGAATACGAACGCTTCTTGGAGGAGCGCTGGCTGTTCGAGGCGGTCACCGAAACGTACATTCCATTCATCAAATTCTTCGATCGACTCCGCCGTGAAGGCTCGCGCTTCCGTCTGACCCTTTCGGTGTCGCCCTCGCTCGCCGCCATGCTCGAGAATCCCACGCTGGCCGACCGCTGCCAGCGTCACCTGGAAATGTCGCTGCGCTTGGCCGACGCCGAGATCCAGCGCACGAACGCCTGGCCCGACGTCAACCGCCTGGCGCGTATGTATCGCACGCTGTTCGAAGAGGCCTACCAGGTCTTCGTCGAACGCGCCGGCAAGCGCATCCTGCGGGTGTGGCGAGAGCTCGCGGACGAAGGTTTCCTCGAGCTCATGACCTGCGCGAGCACGCACCCCTTCCTGCCCGGGCTCGCCGCCTACCCCGGCTCGATTCGCGCGCAAGTCTTCTCCGCGGTGCAGGAGCACGAGCGCACCTTCGGCCGCAAACCCAAGGGTTTGTGGCTGCCCGAATGCGGTTTCTTCCCGGGCGTCGACGAGGCGCTGACGGCCGCTGGCGTGCGCTACACCTTCGTCGACACCCACGGTCTCGAGAACGCAACGCCCAAACCGCTCTTCGGTCCGTGTGCGCCCGTGTACTGTCCCTCGGGGCTGGCCGTGTTCGGCCGGCTCGGCACGACATCGAAGCTGGTATGGAGCAGCCTGGTCGGTTACCCGTCCGATCCGCACTACCGCGAGTACTACCGCGACATCGGGTTCGACCTGGACCAGGACTACGTCGCGCCCTATGCCTACGCAGCTGGCGTGCGTGCGCCCACGGGAATCAAATACCACCGCATCACCGGGCCCGGGACAAACAAGCACCTCTACGATCCCGAGCGGGGGCGCGAGACGGCCGAGCGCCACGCGCGCGATTTCGTCGCGCGCTGCCGCGATCAGGTCCAGCACGCCTCGCAGCGCATGCCGTTTCCCGCGGTGCTGGTTTCGCCCTACGACGCCGAGCTGTTCGGCCACTGGTGGTTCGAGGGCCCGCAATGGCTGTACTACGTCATGCGCGATCTGGGCCATGGCGAGGGCGACGTGCAACCGATCACGCCGAGCGAATACCTGGCGGCGCACCCGGTGCAACAACGTGCGACGCCGACCCCGAGCAGTTGGGGCAAGAACGGCTACAGCGAGCACTGGATGAACCCCAAGACGCAATGGCTCTGGCAGCCCATTCACGAGGCCTCGGCGCGCATGGCTCGCACGGTCGCGGCGGTCGAGGCCCTTGCCCTGGGTCCGCTGGAGGATCGGGCTTTGCGGCAAGCGGCGCGCGAGCTGATGCTGCTGCAGGGATCCGACTGGCCCTTCGCCATCACCAATGGCACCACGGAAGAGTACGCCAAGCGACGCTTTTCCGACCATCTGGCGCGCTTTCACGAATTGCTCGACGATTTCGACCGCCGCCGCATCGATGCGGAGAAGCTCGGGGCTTTGGAGCTGATGGACTCCATCCTGCCTGCGGTGGACTATCGATTGTATTCCGCGTGACGGCCGCCTGCTTCGACGTGCAGAGGCGCGGATTCGTGCTAGAGCGGCCACTGGGAGAAGCGACTGCATTCGCGAGAGGGACGAGGGCCGAGTGGAGAACGAAATCACGCAGAAGATCGCGACCGCGAGCGGCGTCGTCTTGCAGACGACGGTGCGCGCGCGCGACCAAGCTTTCGACCTCGTGATCGACAAGCTGGCCGGCCCCGCGTGCATCCTGCATTGGGGGTTCGCGCGCCATGCGGGTGCGCTGTGGCGGCAACCGCCGAAATCCGCCTGGCCAAGAGATTCCACGTCTGCCGACCGTGCCGTCGACACCCCCCTGGCCGCAGCCGAGGATGGCTTGACCTTGCACATCGAGGCCGCCTGGAGATTCGCCTTTTTCGAGTTCGCCTTGCGCGACGCCAAGACCTCGCGCTGGGACAGCAACCAGGGCCGCAACTACCGCGTCGCCTTGCCCCCGCCTAGGCCGCTTGCCCGCACGCCAGCGATGGCGGCGCGCGCGCTGACCGGCGCGGAGGCGCCTTGTCACGAAGGCCTGTACACCTTGGACGAAGGCTACGCCTTGGCCGTCGCCATGCACCGGTCGGAAGCCGGCGTCGAGGTGGCGCTGGCCACCGACTTGGAGGGCCCGCTGCTCTTGCACTGGGGGGCGGGCAGGAACCGCCGGGAATGGACGTTGCCGCCCGTGGCACTGCGACCTTCGAACACGCGCCAGGTCGACGAACGCGCGGTGCAGACCCCATTTCTCGACGAGGGAGAGCTGCGCACCTTGCACCTTGCCACCGGTCCGGGCGAGCTGCCGCGAGGGCTGTGCTTCGTGCTTTGCCAATCCGACGGGCAACGGTGGTGGAACGATCGCGGGCGGAACTTCTTCGTCCCCCTCGACACCAAAGCGGCGGGCGGGCCGATCGAGGATGCCGCCCTGGCGGATATCGCCGACGAGATCGTCGAGGCCGAAACCGGGAACCACTCGTGGACGCTCATGCACCGATTCAACCTCGCCTGGGATCTCCTGGATCGCATCGCGCCCGACAACGTCCCGGGGCTGGCCTTGTTGTTCGTGTGGTTGCGCTTCTCGGCCATTCGCCAGCTCGACTGGCAGCGCAACTTCAACACCAAGCCGCGCGAGCTGGCGCACGCGCAGGATCGACTGACCATCAAGCTGGCCGAGCACGCGGCCCACAGCGAGCGCGGGCGCCCGCTGCTACGGATGATCGCCGGTACCCTTGGCCGGGGCGGCGAGGGGCAGCGGGTGCGTGACGGCATTCTTGAGATCATGCACCGGAACCACGTCAAGGAGGTGGCGGGACATTTTCTCGAAGAGTGGCACCAGAAGCTGCACAACAACACCACCCCGGACGACGTCGTGATCTGCCAGGCCTACCTTGAGTTTCTGCGCCGACACGGCGATCAGGCGGCCTTCTATAAGGCGCTCGAGTCGGGCGGCGTGAGCCGCAAGCGCTTGCAAGGCTACGAACGCCCGATTCGCAGTCACCCCGACTTCATTCCCCATCTGCGCGATGCCTTGCTGCACGACTTCGGCGACTTCCTCGGCGTGTTGCGCGCCGTCCACTCGGCCACGGATTTCGGCACGGCGTTGAGCTTGGCGCGCGGGTTCCTGGACGAACCGACCCGCCACCTCCTGGACACCGTCTGGCACCGCCGCGACGACGCGCAGGCGCGCGGGTGGCTGCTGGAATCGGTCACGCGTGCGCGAGAAAGCTTGGCCGAAAAGCTTCGCCCGGGCCACGCGGGATTGCGCGACCTTTTCTACCTCGACCTCGGCTTGGAGGACTTTCTACGCAACCTGGTCGAACGCAATCTGCACGAACGCCTATCGGCCGATGAGCTTGGCGTGGACCGAGTTGGCGCTGCGCAACCTCGCCTGCACGCGCAGGAGCGACGAGCTGGCGCTGGCCTTGCGCCACCTGTACCGGCTGGCGCAGCTTCCTCACTCGGGCCAGGAATTTGCCCTGCATGCACAGGCCGTGCTCGAGCGCATTCGCCGCGAGCTCGTGGCCATCACCGATGGCGACGGTCGCCTGCTCCAGCCCCTGGCGGAGTACCTGGGGCAGGCCTTCGCCGTCGAGTCGTGGACGGTGCAGCTGTTCTCCGAGGAGGTGTTGCGCGGCAGGATCGAGCTCGTGGTGTCCACCTTGGGGCGGAAGCTGGACGAGACGCTGCGGGCGATCGCCGGCCTCGGCCATTGGCAGGTGGCGAGCCGTGGACCCGGACGCGTGGAAGGTGTCGTGCACAACACCCCGACCCTGGCCGAGGCACAAGGACGCTCCTTCGAGACCGGCACCATCATCGTGGCGGCTCGCATTTCCGGCGAGGAAGAGATTCCCCAGGGCGTGACGGCCGTGGTGACGGAATCGACGGTGGACCTCATGTCCCACGTGGCGGTGCGTGCCCGCAACGCGGGTGTTCTGTTGGCGACCTGCTGGGATGCGGATGGCTTGGCCAGCCTGCGCGCTCGCCAGGGCCAAGGGCTCAGACTCACGGTGCGGTCCGACGGCGAGCTGGCAATCGAGCAGATCGCGTCCGTGGCGCCACCCGCCGTGCAAGCCACGGCCAAGGCGGCGCGGCCGTCGCGGGTAAGTCCGACGAGGTCGGGGGAATACGCCATCCCCGAAGTTGCCTTCGAGAAGTCCAATGTCGGCGCCAAGTCGCGCAACTTGAAACAGCTGCGCGATCGGTTGCCCGACTGGATCCACGTGCCGACGGCCATCGCGCTTCCCTATGGTGCCTGCGAACGCGTGCTCGAAGACGCCCTCAATCGGACCGGGGCGAATCGGCATCAGGAGCTGACCGACCACCTGGTCCAGGAACCCGCGAGCGACATACCGGCGACCCTGGCGGCCCTGCGCGACCTGTTGGTTGGGCTCGTGCCGCCAAGCGGTTTGGAGGCGACCCTGCGCTCGGCAACCGCTAAGGCGCGCATTCCATGGACAACGTCTTTCCCCGATGCCTGGTCGGCCATCACGCGGGTGTGGGCCTCGAAGTGGAACGAACGCGCGTACTTCAGCCGGCGGGCCCTGGGTATCCCCGATGCCAGCTTGCTCATGGCGGTCCTGATCCAGGAGGTGGTGGCCGCGGACTACGCGTTCGTCATCCACACCACGAACCCGCTCTCCGGCGACCGCGACGATCTCGTCGCGGAGATCGTGCTCGGCCTGGGAGAGACCCTGGTGGGGAATCACCCCGGCCACGCGCTGGGTTTCGCGCGCCGTCCCGGGGATCGGGCGGGACGCATCATCTCCTTCCCGAGCAAGAGTCTGGGCCTCTACGGGGGTGGCGTGATCTTCCGCTCGGACTCGAGCGGAGAAGATCTCGCGGGTTTTGCCGGCGCCGGGCTCTATGACAGCATCGTCGTGCCGCAGCCGCGAGCCGTCCCCCTGGACTACGCCGCGGTCGATCTGCTGTGGAACGAAGACGAACGCCGCCGCCTCCTCGATAAAGTGGCCGAGCTCGGCCGGGCGGTGGAAGATGCCCTCGGAGGCCCGCAAGACATCGAGGGCGCCTATGCCCAGGGCTGCTTCTTCGTGGTACAGGCGCGTCCGCAGGTGGGCCTCGACCATGGTTGAAACGCGTCGCCCCTGCATCGGCAACCAGACCGCGTTCTTCGCGCCGGTGCGCGATCCTTTCGTGTTCGCGGTCGAGCAAGGCTTCGACGCCTTCGAGCTCTTCCCCGACGGCGGGCCGCACGGCCGGGGTTGGTCGGCCGAGGACATCGGCGCGGACGAGCGCGCGTTCCTGCGCGCCACCGCATCCGTCCGCCACCTGCGCCTCAGCGTCCACGCGGCTCTCGAATCCGGCCTGGGCGGGGAAGGTGCCCGCGCCAAGCTGTCGCGCGACATCGATCTCGCTCGCGATGTCGGCGCCCGCGTGTTGAACATCCATTTGGTTCCCGACCCCGTCGAGTCCTATTGTCGGGCGACCTTGTCGCTGGTGGATACACTGGCACGAGATGGCATCACGTTGGCCCTGGAAAACACCGTCTTCACCGGGCCCGAGGACGTCAACCGGGTGTTTGCGTGCTTGCAAGACCTGGATGCGGCACGCGCCCGACACATCGGCCTGTGTCTCGATATCGGTCACGCCAATCTCTACTGCAAGACCCGAAACGACTACCTGGCCTACCTCGACGGGCTGGCCGCGCACGTGCCCATCGTCCATGCCCATCTGCACGAGAACTGGGGTGACGGCGACAAGCACCTGACCCTGTTTACCGGCCCGGCCAGCCGGGATCCTTCTGGCGTCGTCGGGGTGCTCCGGCGCTTGCGACGACGAAACTACACCGGCTCGATGATCCTCGAACAGTGGCCCACGCCCCCCACGCTCTTGGTCACGGCTCGCGATCGCTTGCTGGCCCTGCAGGCGCAAGAAAGCGCGGGAGGCGGCCCGTGAGCTCGTCGCGAAAAATGCTCGTCTACAACCTGTTCCCGCTCCTGGCCGGCCCCTTCCTGGGCTGGGCCAAACACCTGGAACGCGCCGCGGCCATGGGTTTTTCCTGGATCTTCGTCAATCCCATTCAACGCTCGGGCAAGTCGCAAAGCCTGTACTCCATCGCCGATTACGACGCCCTGGATCCCCGGCTGCTCGACCCGCACAGCGCGCTCGATCCCGAAGCACAGCTGCAGACCGCGGTCGACGCCGCCCGCGCCCTCGGGTTGCAGCTGATGATCGATCTGGTGGCCAACCACTGCGCGGCGGATTCGCCGTTGGTGAAGCGTCATCCCGAGTGGTTCGTCTGGGAAGGAGCCGGCCGCGTCGCCCATCCCTCCTGCCGGGAAAACGGCAAGAAGATCGTGTGGGGCGACCTGGCCCAGTTCGACCATCGCCACACCCAGGCCCCGGACAGCCTGTATCGTTTCTTCCGCGGCGTGGTCGATGGACTCTACGCACGAGGCTTTCGGGCCTTCCGCTGCGATGCCGCCTATCAAATTCCGACTTCGTTTTGGTCCCGACTCATCGGCGAGACCAAGGCAGCTCACCCCGATGCGATCTTCCTCGCCGAAACCTTGGGGTGTCCGCTCGACAACGCCTTGCGCACGGCCGCGGCGGGCTTCGACTACGTATTCAACAGCCTGAAGTGGTGGGATTTCCGCGGGACCTGGTTGACCAAGCAATATGCCATCACGCGCGACATCGTCCCCTCCGTGAGCTTCGCCGAAAGTCACGATACCCCGAGGCTCGCCGAAGAGTTGCACGGCCACATCGAGGCTTGCAAGCAGCGCTACCTGGTGAGCGCGCTCTTCTCTGCCGCGGTCATGATGCCGATGGGCTTCGAGTTCGGGTTCCGCCGTCGCCTGCACGTCGTGCGCACGCGGCCCGAGGACTGGGAGAATACCGGCGTCGATCTTCGCCCGTACATCAAGCAGGTGAACGCCATCAAGACGTCGCACCCCATCTTCCAGGAAGAATCGCCGGTCGAGGTGCAGGTATCCGGGAACGACAACGTCCTTGTGCTGTGGAAGGGCTCCGCGCACACGCGCGAGGAGATCCTTCTCATCGTGAATCGCGACCTGCACGGCACGCATACCTTCCACTGCGACAACCTCGCCGGGTTCGTACAGACCGGCACCCCACTCGCGGATCTGTCGCCCGAGAGCCGCATGCACCATATACCCGCGCCGTTTCACTACGACCTTCGGCCTGCCCAGGCTTTGGTCCTGCACGCGAACCGCAACGGGTAGCGAACCCGTGGCGCCGGATCAATTTCCGCGCACGGCCTGGTAGTCGGCCATGGTCGAACCAGGGTAGGCGATTCGCCACTGCTCCGACAGCAACTCGGCGAGGCGCGCGAAGTGGGGTCCGTCGATGCGCAGGGCGATGCCGTAGAAGAAGGCATCCGGATAAAAGGCGTAGTGGCTCCAGAAATCGTCGCTGTCGAGGATGTCGCGCACCATTTGCGTGTGATCGGCGTGAGGCAGCCACAGGACATCGGGCTGGCGGCGAAAGACTCGGCCGTGGAGAACCCGTGGTGCGCGAAGTACGAATCGTGCAGTCCCAGCACGTCGATGATCGTCGCCTGCGGCGCCAAGGCGCCGGGCAGGCCGTGCTCGGACATGGCAAAGCTGACGCCGGCAGGTGCCGCCCTGGCCATCTCCGCGACGGCATGCGCTGCCTGCCAGGAATCGATCTCGGGCAGAGACGCCTGCGCCCTGGTGTGAAAACCGTCCGTGGCGGCGAATCGCTGGGTTCGTGCACGACTGGCGTAGGCTTGGGCCGCGGTCGACAGCGACACGATGCCGAGCAGGGTCACCGCGGCGGCCAGCCCCGCTCGCCACAGCATCGCCGCCGGGCGGACCTCGCGAAGCGCGCGCGTCCGGCTCATCCACGCATCGAATTCGAGCGCCCCGGCCGCGACGAAGAAGGGCAGGAAGGGATAGTAGAAGCGGCCAAGATGACCCATGATCTGGTTGAATCTGAACAACACCGCGAAGGTCGCGAGCACGGGGACGAGCAAGGCGGCCGCACGACGCAGCCCCCGACCATCCGCGAACAGGATCAACACCCCGACGAACGGCCAAGCCGACAGCGCGAAGACCCCGAGAAAGAGGAACGGATTCCAGGCAAACTCGCCGGCGAAGCCGCGGTAGTACCAAGGCTGCTTGGCGAAGAAGGAAAGCGGCAAGACCGACCCGAGCAGCGCCCTTTGGGCAAGGGCGAGCGCCGCGAGCAGTCCGCCAGCCAGGGCGGCGAACAGGACGATCGACTTCGCCTTGGGTCGGGGCGCGAGAAGCCACACCGCCAAGACCGGGCAAAGAAGCGCGCAGGGCAAATTGTCGGGCCGGGCGAGAACGGCCAGCAACGAGGCCAGCGCCGCCACCACTGCCCGCGATCCGTTCGGCGCGGACGCGAATCGCAGCGAGCAGAACACGAGCACGCCGTTGGCCAGCGCGGAGATCATGGTGTCCATGCCGGTGCTGGCGTGAAAAACGAAGGCCTCGCGAAACGCCAGCAGCGGCAACAGGATCGCGGCCCAGAAGATCCAGTTGCCAGCCAGGCGCTCGTGGCGGCCGAGCAAGGCCGCGAGCCCGATCATGGCGGCCAGAAAGGCCACCGCGGCGCCTCCCGAAGCCACCTGCAGCACCGCCGCAGGAGCGAGCCAGGGAAAGACGATCTTCACGACCACGACAGCGGCCAGATGCAGCAGGCTGGTGACGCCGTAGACGGAAGCCTCGCCCGCGTTCCACGCCATGCCCTGCCCGGCGAGCAGGTGCTCGGCGTAGCGCAGGTACATGTATGCGTCATCGAAATCGGTCGGCGCCGCGCGCGCCAGCTCCGCGATGCACGCGACGACCAGCCCCGCCACCAGGAGCAGCCCGAGAAGCCTCAACCATGGACCTCGACGAGCGAAAGGACGGGACACGAAGACAGTCTACCTTTTTCCGGCTCCCCCGCGCAGGCGCGCGAGCTCCAGCCTGGCCGCGGGTGCGGACAGGTGGTTGGGCGAACGCGCGAGCAGGGCCTCGAAGGCTGAGGCCGCCAGGCTGGCGCGGCCGAGCGCGACGAGAGACAGGCCACGGCCGAAGGTTGCCTCGTCGTTGCGGCTTTCGGCGGCGAGCACGGCATCGAAGTCGGCGAGCGCATCCGCGGCATGGCCGAGCCCGAGCAAGGCGAATCCATGATTGGTTCTGGCCACCGGGCCGGTCGCGCCAGCGAGCCACTCTGCCGCTTGGGCAGGATCCCCAAGCTGCAAGGCGAGCATCCCGGCCGATTCGCGCGCGGCCAGGACACATGGGGGAGCACCCTCGTCGCGCATGGCGGACACGTAGCGGCCAAGCGCGGAGCGAGCGTCTCCGGCGAGGCGATAGTAGTCGCCCAAACGAGACCGCCATTCGCAAAGGGACACGTGGACGCCGACGGGCGGTTCAAGGAGCGGGGCGACCGAAAGGCCAGTCGCCGGGGAATAGGTGAAGGTCAGCGGAATCTCGGGCAGGCCGTCGCGCACCGGCCGGCGAACGAAGACCAGGCCGTCGTTCGCGCGGTAGACCAGGGCCCACAGTCCGGGAGCGAAGAGTGCTCCGCGCGGATTGACCGAGGGATAGGTCACGAGCGCGGAGGTCACGCCAAAGCCGTCGAGCAAACGCTGCCACTCGGCGCGCGAGAGGTCGGCCCGACGCAGGATCGCATGGAACGAATCGGGGTAGCCGTTGATACGCGGATCCTGAAACACGCGGAAGCGTGGCCAGCCGCGCCAGGTCAGGTACGAGCCGACCTCGAGATCGTTGTACATGCGCTCGCGCAGTCCGCTCTTCTCGACGAAGTCCACGGCGGCCAGGGGCACGAGATCCGCTTCCAGACCGAGGTCGAAGACCCGCCCGCCCTCGGCGCCCGCGACCAGGCGCGGCACCACGGTCAAAGCGACGAGCACCCCGCCCGCGATCCCGGCCGCCCAGCGACCGGCAAGCCGAGGGGCCAGGCGCGTGAACGCAACCGCCAGGGCCGGTCCCGCGAGCATGGCGAATTCGGCGACGAAGCGAATGCGCAGCCCGCCCAGCACTGCCAGCGCCGCGCAGGGCAGAAGCACGCGCGTGGGAACCAAGGTGGGCAAGCGTCGATACACTAGCGGCAGCACAGATGCCAAGAGCAGGCCTGCCGCCAAGAAGAAGAACGGCCCGTCGAGCGGCCACTGCGCGTGCCGATACTCCTGCAACGGCCGCAGGTACGGCATGCGGAAGTGGTTCGCGATGTAGGTCAGGGCGCGAAACCCCGACGGCGTGGCGAAAATGAATGGAACCATGGCCAGCGCCACCTTCACCCCTCGGCGCGCCTCGGCCGCAAGCCCGTCTCGCCAGGCCCCAAGCGCGTAGAGTAGGAGCAGCGTCGGGGCAAGGAAGTAGCACGAGTTGGCGTTGGCCCACAGAAGCCCGCCGGGCACGAGCAGCCAAAGCATCCGCGGCCGCTTGGCCTCGGCGCGCTCGAGGGCCAGCAAGACAGCCGCCAGCCCCAGGAACGTGACCAGGTGGGGACGTTCGACGAAACGCGGCTCGGCGGCCCATGCGGCGAGGGCCAAAGCGAGCGCGAGCGGCGCGGGAGCAGCGCCTCGCCTCACGGCCACCCGATAAAGCAGAGCCCATGTGGCCAACACGAAAACGGTCTTGAGCACCACCGTCCCCGGCAGCCCGGCCGCGCGATGGGCCAGGGCAAGGGCGATCTGAAACAGCCACGCCAGGTTGATGTCGGTGGCGTGGGGATGCGTGAAGGAGAGCAGATTTTCCGTGGGCACGCGCGCGCCGCCGAGCACGATCTCGCCCAGGCGCAAATTGAAGAAGACGTCCGTCTCGTCCATCGGGACGAGGCAGCGCCCAGCCACGAAGAGCAGGAGCAGCACAACCACGCGGGGCCATCATGCCCAAGCTGGCCGCCGGTGCAACCGGCCATGCCAATCTAAGCTAAGGTCTCGCCAGGAAAGGGCCAGTGATGAGGAGGCGTCGGCAACGCCCGGGCCCTGACCTGACGAGCCTCAGGCAACTAGTCTAGGAGTTAGTCTAGGACCGCATTAGGTGAGGTTCGTGTTCGACGGAAGTCGGAGCTGCGTCCTCGCTCTCGATGCGAGCGATGGAGATGTACTTGATGCGGAAGGCATTGCCGCCCAGCCGACTCAGCCCCCAGTCCATCGCGTCTTGCAGATCGGCAAACAAGGCGAGGGGTTGATGCGAACGGTCGGGGATGATGGCGAAGCAGCATGGAATCATGATGGCCTCTTACCTTGCACTCACCATGCCACGCGCGACCGCACGTGATTTCGCGGCCTTACGTCCCGCGGAGCGCCAGCGATCTCAATCTGCGCGATCCCAACTTGATCCCAATTGAGATCCGGCCTGGTGGTCCCCATTCCCCGGCCGCGCTAACCGCGCGGACGAGGCAGGCCCATGGTCGCGAGCTTCCTGACCAAGGTTCGGCGCGCAATTCCCAGCAACGCCGCCGCCCGCGTCTGGTTCCCAGCGCACAGCGACAAAGCCTCGCGAATCTGTTCGAGCTCCGCCGATTCCGAGGTTCCCGGGGCACGAGACGCGACGATCTGCATCGGCTTTCCGGTCTTGCGGGCTAGCGAGGTCTGGCGATTCGGATCGACATCCTCGACGGTCAGCGTGTTCGAGCTCGAAACCAGGACCGCGCGCTCCACGCAATTGCGCAACTCCCGGACGTTGCCGGGCCACGGTTGTTCTTCGAGGAAGCGCAACGCGTCCGGAGCCAGGTCCGGAACGGCCTTGCGTCCGAGCGCCTCCGCGGCCTCCGTCGCGAACAATTTGGCCAGAGGCGAGATCTCCGACCGTCGGGCACGCAAGGGCGGCACTTCCACCGAAACGCCGCTCAGGCGAAAATAGAGATCCTCGCGGAAGAGTCCCTTGCGGATGCGCTCATGCAGATCGCGGTTGGTGGCGGAGATGAAGCGCACGTCCAGCTTGCGCACGCGCGTACCCCCGATGGGTATCACCTCGTGGGTTTCGATCACGCGCAGAAGCTTGGCCTGAATGGGCAACGACATCTCGCCGATCTCGTCGAGCAGCACGGTGCCGCCGTTGGCGGTTTCGAAAAGACCCGGCTTGGCCGCGCGCGCGCCGCTGAAGGCGCCGGCCTCGTGTCCGAACAGCTCGCTTTCGAGAAGGTTCTCGGCAAAGGCCGAGCAGTTGAGTCGCAAGTACGGCTGCAACCGCCGTGGCGAACGATCGTGAATGGCGGCGGCGACCACTTCCTTGCCCACCCCGGTTTCGCCCGTCAGGAGCACCGCGATGGTTCCTGGCGCGATGCGGTCGACAAGCTCGAACAGCTTGCGCATCGCCAGGGACTCCACCACGAGACCGCCGAAGGGCGTGTCCGCGGCCGACGTCTTCCCCGATTTGAGCGCGCGAATGTGCTCGGTGGCCATGATCACTTCGCGCACGGCCGAGTTTCCCTCTCGACCCGGCCGCTCGAAGCTTTGGACGCTGGCGAGTTGGTGAACCACCAAGGAGGCACCGCCGATGAGAATGGCGACCCCCGGCGGCACCGGTCCCTCTCCATCGGGCGGCAGGCGTTTGCCGCCGATGCGCGTGCCATTGGCGCTGTCCATGTCCTTGACCGTGACCGCCCCGTTCGCGATCTTGAGCACGGCGTGGTTGCGCGAAACCGAGGGATTGTCGAGGATGATGTCGCAGTCCTCGGCGCGGCCGATGGTGAGCTCGCCGGATTCCGGCATGGGCATCATGCGCGATTCCTTCTGTTCGACCACCGTCAACCACAGCTCGGTCTTCAAGCTGGAATCGTCGCGATCGTCGATCAAGGTCCTTTGCAGGGCCTTGCCGCCGATGTCCGTGGTCGCTGGCGAAGAGAGACGCGCCATTCGCTTTCCATCATATGCGATCTCCTTGCGATTTTTGGCAACGAGATGCTGACATCGACTGTCGTAGCTATGGCACGGCGGGAAAGGGTCCGAAGGCGCGATCGCGGCGTTTGAGGAAGCTGTAGTAGGAAAGGCTCTGCCCTGGCAAAGAGGTGGTGGCGCGGACCCACTCGTACCCTGGCGGTGTCCACCCATTGTCGATCGGACAGGAGCCCCCAAGGCAGTACCTGTGCGTAATCAGCGTGGGTCTGCGCGACAGCATGTATTGGTCGCTGCCCCACTTTTCGTGGCCGGGCCGGTTCGAGGTGGTCATGTGCGGATCGTGGGCGATGGTGGCGTCCACCAGGCCGAAGACATCGTAGGCCCGAATCCCGGAATAGTAGGGAATGACGCCGGCGCCGCCGACGGTCATGAGGTCGTCCGGGCGCCCGTAGAGGCCCAGCCACTGCCCGACCGGGATGCGCTCTTCCGCGTAGTGCTTGAGATAGGCGGGCATGTCGATGCCGTTGTCCGCGCCGACGAAGGTCAGCGCCACCTTGCTCGTGTGCGCGCTGCCGAGGAAGAACCCGGCACCGACCGCGGCAAGCGCCACGCCGGAGACCCAAGCACCGAAGTGTGGGCGCAAGCCTGCATAGATCCGACGGACGGACTCGGCGAGCACCACCGCCCCGAGAGGAACGATGGGCAAGATGAAGCGGTAAAGTCCCATGAAGTCGCCGCCGACCTTCACGGTGTAGGCCGCGAAGGCGAGCCACACCAGGGCGGTGAGCAGACGCAGATCCCGACGGCGCAGATCGTCACGCGCGGCCCGCCCGAACATGGCGAGCAGAATCAGGAAGTGAACGCCGTAGTCCTCGCTGAAACGCCGCAAGTAGTACACGCCCAGCTTCCAGGTGCCCGAAACGCCCGACGATTTCACATAGAAGGTGTTGGGAAACGGCCAGCCGTAGTAGCGCCAACGCCAAGCGAAGTACGGCGCGAACAGCGCGAGGAAGAGCCCCAGCCAGGCTAGCTCGAATCGACGCGGCAGCAGGCGGCGCTCGCGCCGCAGGTTGGTCACGAGGCGAAACAGCGCCGCCAGCGCGAAGAACATCACGCCCTCGGGCCGGGTCATGGCGGCAAAGGCAAGGGCCACCGCGCTGGCGCAGCCCTTGCCCATGGTGACTTCGGCGAGCACGAGATCGAAGCCGAGGGTCGCGAGGAAGGTGAACATCTGCGTTTCGAGACCGCCGCTGCACCAGCAGGCATACGCGCCCATACTCGCAAGCAGCAGGGGCGCGACCACGTGCCAGCGCGAAGGCCGCTCCCCGGCAAGGCGGAGCGACATGCGCACCACCACCGCCAGCGTGGCGATGCCGAAGGCCACGCCAAGAAAACGCGACAGCTCCACCGGGCCGATCCCCAGCTTGATGCCCAGGGCGAGCAGCACGGTCCACAGAAAATTGGTGTAGCCCTCCACGCGCTCGCCCAGGTTGAACACCAATTGGCCCGACAGGGCCAAGTTGCGCGCGTACCGGAACGAGATGTAGGCGTCGTCGGTGACGAAGTCGAAAAGGTGGGCGTGCAGCACGAGCACGGCCGCGGCGATGAGGAGGGCGTAGTAGCGCCTCAGGAATCGCTTCATTGCGCGCTCTGCGCCTCCGCCGACGAGCGGCACACGCTCAGCCGAAGGTCCCGCCGTCGAAGCCCCACAGCGCCCCGTCGGCATTCGTGAACTCGATGTAGATGCGGTCCTGGGGCAGGGACAAGGCCTTGGCGATGGCCTCGCACAATACCTGCGAGAGATGCTCGACCTTGTCGTCGGCGAGCCGCCCCACGTTCTTCAGCTCGGCGTAGCAGGCGGGCTCTCGGCTGCCCGCGAAGCTCATTTCCAAGCGGGGCACCAGGCCTACCATCACGTAGCGTTCGGGTTTGCCGAGCTCGCGGGCAAGCAGCGCGGAAAACGACTTGAACATTTGCGCCAGCGCGGCTTCGTCGGGCTGCTTGGCGGACGAAAACAAGTTGAGGAGCGGCATGTGCCCAATCTACCAGTCTCTCTAGCGGCGGGTAAGGTCGATGCTCGACCGCCGCGCCGGGAGGCGCAGGGTCGAGTGCGAATCGGGGCGTTTGGTCTTCCGGCCCAGGTGGCGCCGCGCATCGGCGACCGCGCGCCCGAGTCGCACCTGGGTCTCCAGCGTCGAGGTCAGCGCCCCGGCCAGGGCCGCCTCGATGTCTTGGGCCATGGCGGTGGCTGCCGGGTAGCGCTCCGCCGGTGTGCGGGCCAGAGCCCGGCTGATGGCGAACGTCAAGAGCTTGGGCATGCCCGGCCGCTCGCTGCTGACCGGCGGGACCTGGCCGCGATGGATGGCGCGCAACACGTCGCGGTCGTTCTTACCCGTGAACAGGGGATGCCCGGCCAAGGCCTCCCACAGCACCGATCCCATCGAGAACAGGTCGGATTGCGGGCTGGCCTGCGCCCCACCGACCAGCTCGGGCGCGAGATACCCGAGCTTGCCCTTGATGAAACCCGGTGTGGTCAAGACGCTGGTGCGATCCCGGGCACGCGCCAGGCCGAAATCCGACAGCTTCACGGCGCCCCCCGTGCCGAGCAGAAGGTTCTGCGGCGATACGTCGCGATGGACGATGGGGACCGGCGTGCCGTCGGCGGTGTGGCGCTCGTGAGCGGCGGCCAGCCCACGCAAGGCGCCGATGCCGATGAGAGCGGCCAGCGGCCACGGAATGCGTTCGTGGCGCGAGCGGTAGTAGCGCAGCAGGCTGCCGAGATCCAGACCCTCGACCCACTCGGTGACCAGCCAGTACGAGCCCTTCTCGTCGTCGACGAAGTCGAGAACCTGGATGATGTTGGGGTGGAGCAGGCACGAGCCGAGACGCGCCTCCTCGACGAACATCGCCACCTGCCGATCCTGTTCACGCAGCTCGGGCTTCATCTGCTTGAGCGCGACCGGGCGGGAAAACCCCGCCGCCCCGTGCATCACCGCGCGCCAGACGACCGCCATGCCGCCCTCGCCTGCTCGCTCCAGCAACTCGTACTTGCCGGCGATGAGCTGTACCCCTGGGGTCTCGCGTCCCTTCATCCCGAGCAGGATTATAGACGCAATCCCACCGTGGTCGTATTACTTGTCGAGGGCGTCGAGGGAGGATTCCAGGTGGCCGCGCGCGTGGGCGTCGTTCTGCCGCGTGCACACCTCGATGCCCTTGCCGTACAGCGCGCGCGCTTCGTCCACACGGTCGAGCCCGACCAGAACTTCGCCCGCCGGGGCGTAGGAAGCGATGTACTCGGGATGCTTCGCGATCAGCAGGTCGAACTCCCGCCACGCGCCTTCGCCGTCACCCGAGGTCTTGAGCTCCATGGCCAGCGCGTAGCGTGGGAACGGATCCTCGGGACGCTTTTCGGCGAACGACCGAAGCGTCTCCAGCCGCGAGGGTTTGAGATGGGTAATCAGGAGACCACCCAGGGACGGCCCGGCCCTGGGATCTCGCCGGTGGGAGCCGCGGTCAGGATTCGGTTGCTGCCGTCCACGCGAACCACGGTGGGTTTCCACGCCTTGGCCTCGGCCTCGTCGATGCCCTCTACGAAGGTGGCCAGAATCACCACGTCACCTGGCTGCACAAGGCGCGCCGCGGCGCCATTGACGCAAACAACGCCCGAGTCGGCCTCACCAGGAAGCGCATAGGTTTCGATCCGGGCTCCGTTGGTCGCGTCCCAAATGGCGACCTTTTCGTAGGGTAGGATATCCGCCGCGCGCATGAGGGTCTCGTCGATGGTAACCGAGCCTTCGTAGGCCAGATCGGCATGAGTCACCGTGACACGGTGGATCTTCGATTTGAACATCGTGCGTTTCATTGAGCTCTCCGTCCCGGCCGGTGAACCGGTCCGGGCAGTCATTCCATCTATCCTGTCCCAAAGCGCCGTGCTGTCAATGCCCGACCTTGGCCGCGCCGCGACCCTGGATTCGCGTTGACCCACGTGCGTGCATGGCTCAAGGTGAATCGAGGACAGCCCGTCGTGGCCACGCGAATCATGGAAAAGGCCTTCACCCGATTCATCGGGGTGGATCTGGGGGGCGGCAAAGGCAAGAAGACCGCCTTGGCCGTGCTCGAACGCAGCCGCGACGGGGTCACGGTGACCCAAATCTCTCCGCGGGCCAAAGAGCCGCCGCTCTACGATGCAGCCCTGATTTCGGCCTTGCTCTCCCGCGTCGAGAACGCCGTGGTCTGCGTCGACGCGCCCTTGACGCTGCCGCCATGCCTGCGCTGTACCGAGCCGGTGTGCCCGGGTCAAGCGGCGTGCGTCGATGCCGAGGTGCTGACCATGCGCGGCTTCGCGGCGCCCGAACCGGGTGCGAGTCGCGACCACCGCCGCGGCAAGCCCGTCATCACGCCCTACACCCAGCGCGCGACCGATCTCTACCTGCGCAGCCGTGGGATTCGGGCGCGCGAAACCCTGGGACAGGCCATGGGACCGCTGGCCGCGCGTGCTGCCCATCTGGTGCGCGCGCTCGGCCAACACTTCCGGCTCAACCACAACCTCATCGAGGTCTTTCCTCGCGCCACGCTGGAGCTGCTTGGATTTCGCGAGCCCTATCGCAAACGCGTCGACCGCCGTATCGACATTCTGGCCGCCCTCGGGGACCTGAGCTTCGGTCCCGGCGTCTGGCGCGAACACTGCCGCCAAAGCGACCACATCTTCGACGCGGTGGTGTGCGCGTACACGGGCTATCTGCGCAGCCGCGACGGGTGGCAGCTCCCGGCGGCCGCGGGCGACCCCATCGATCCGCAGGGTTGGATCTGGATCCCACCGGAATCAGCAACGACACGCGAAGCCACGCCCGAAGCGGAGGCCGCTGAAAAGATCGACGTGGCGAACAAAACAGCAGAGGCGGAACGACTCCGCCTCCGCTGATCCTCGGCCGGCTAGCTGGCGACGGCCCCTTCCTTGTGCACGCTCTCGTGGTGGGCCTCGTCGTGCAAGCTCTCGTGCAGATGCTGGTCTTCGGTCTGAAGAGGCAACTCTTCCGAGGTCTTGCCCGGCGCCGTCAAGTCAACCGGGTTTCCTCCCAAAAGGGAGGTCGCCCCCCGCTCGCGAAGGAATTCCAGAAACACGATGGCGGTTGGCATTTCAGCCGCCGGAATTTCCTCGATGAGCTCGCGCGCCTGACGGCGCAGGATCTCACCCGGCGACTCGCCCGCGGGCATGACGTGCGCAACCTCCGGGGTTTCGGCGCGGGCGACGACCCTGCCCCACGGCGGCGGGTTGATCGCCTCGATGTGAAGGTGGTCGAGCCAAGTCTGGATGTGGAGATGCAGCAACTCCGAACGATAGGCGAACCAACGCTCTCTTTCGGCGGGGAATGCCAGCAGGACATCCTTGAATCTGCGGAATGCACCCTTGCCGTCGATGGCGACAAGAAGGCGTTCGCGCAGCGGCAGGTCCTGAACCGCGCCTACGAAGCGCTCCATCCAGCGGTACTGTTCGCGTGACGAAGCGGGATCGATACGGAGGTAACGATCCGGGTTGTTGGACACCTTGGCCCGTCGGGCGCCAGCATCCGGTTCACCTTCGGCAATGGAAAGCAAATCTCCATTTTCGAGGTCGAGGAAACTTTCCTGCTCGGGAGAGTTCCGCTCGAAAGCAATCTCTAGGTCGCTCCAATTAATAGTGATCGCCGACATCTTGTTTCAACTCCTCCGGCGATCCCCTCCCACAAGGAGCGCCGAAATAAATAGCACCGATTTACCTAGCCTAGAATCAGCGAGGGCACTTTGCAATGTCGTAACCACTTCGTAATACGATTGTGCTGGTCTCACATCGCGCGACTCCGGCCTTCGATGCCGAGCGGCGGGCCTTGACTTTGCCGGCTTCCGCCTTAATATCCGGTCCTCGTACTTCACCCCGGAGGCTCCTTTGGCTCGCGTAACTGTTGAAGATTGTTTGGAGAAAGTCCCGAACCGCTTCGCCCTGGTCATCCTGGCGGCAGAGCGCGCGCGCCACCTTGCCGGGCGGGCTGTGCCGCTGGTCAAGTGCGACAACAAACCCGGCGTCACCGCGTTGCGGGAGATCGCTCAAGGCTCGGTGCGTTTCAACGAGAATGTCGAAGGTACGATCAGGCAGTACATCGCCGAGATGCGTGCACGCGGTGCGCGACCAGAGCGCGAGCGCACGCTGGCCAAGTACGCGAGCCACAACAACAGCTAGCCTCCCGAGACGCGCGAGAGGCGCGAGACACACAGGATGAGGGCCGGAGCAATCCCCGGCCCTGTCTTTTTGTGCGCTACCTCTCGTTCGAGAAGGCGGCTTGGGCTCGCCGCCGAGCGACACCGGAGGGGCGGTCCTCGCTGTGAAAAATCCTACGATGAGGACCCGAAATGGGCGCATACTGCGCACGCCGAGGGGGCCGAAACCTCGGACGGGAGAAGCACATGAGCACGCATCACGAATCGTTGTCCCCGTGTCACAGCTTGGCGGCGCGGCTGGAAAAAGAGGGTGAAGTCAGCGTCGCGGACTGCTACCAGTGCGGCAAGTGCACCGCCGGGTGCCCCGCCGCCGAGGACATGGACGTCGCACCGTCGCAGGTGCTGCGCCTGCTGCAAACCGAATCGCCCAAGCACGAAGAACGCGCCCTCAAATCGATGGCCATCTGGATGTGCATCGGCTGCGAAACGTGCGTCACGCGCTGTCCGCAAGAGGTCGACCTGCCGCGCGCCATGGATTTTCTGCGCCAGGAGGCGCTGGCACGCAACGTGGCCAACCAAGACGCCGATGACGTGGTAGCGTTTCACAAGGCGTTCTTGAATTCGGTCGAGAGGGCCGGGCGCCTGTTCGAGCTCGGCATGGTGGGCGACTACAAGCTACGAACGGGCCACTTCTTCAAGGATGTCGGCGTGGCGCCCACCATGTTCTTCAAAGGGAAGCTGGGACTCTTCCCGCACGGAGGCGCCAACAAGCGCGAAGTGGCGGAGATCTTCGCCCGCGCCCGCGCGGTGAAGAAGGAGTCGCAACAATGAAGGTCGGTTACTTTCCTGGCTGCTCGCTGCAGGGGTCATCGCGCGACTTCGCCGAATCGCTCGATGCCGTGACCAAGGCGCTGTCCATCGAGCTTTGCGAAGTGCCGGAATGGAACTGCTGCGGCGCCAGCTCGGGCCACATGATCGAGCACCTGGTTTCGGTGGCCCTGCCCATCAACGTGCTGCTCAAGGCGCAAAAGGCGGGTCTGGACCAGGTGATGGCCCCGTGTGCGTCCTGCTACAACCGGCTGGCCACCGCCAGGCACGAAATCGCCACCAGCCCCACGACCAAGGCACAGGTCGAGAAGGTGTTGCAGACCACCATCACCAAGTTGCCGCGCGTGCTGAACGTGCTCGAGCTGCTGGCGCAAGTGACGGAGCAGATCGGCGCGAAGGTCACCAAGAGGTTCGAGCAGACGGTCGCCTGCTACTACGGCTGCTTGCTGGTCCGGCCGGCCAAGGTCACCGGCTTCGATCGCACCGAGGATCCGGTGGAGATGGACAAGCTGGTCGCCACGGTCGGCGGCAAGAGCATCGATTGGAATTTCAAGACCGAGTGCTGCGGCGCCTCATTCTCGGTGTCGAAGACGTCGGTGGTCGGCCGCCTGGGCGCCAAGATCATGAAGGACGCGGTCGAGAAGAAGGCCGAAGCCGTGGTGGTCGCCTGCCCCATGTGCCATTCCAACCTCGATTTGCGCCGAGGCGAAATCAACCAGCGTCTCGATGCGAAGACCGATATCCCGGTTCTCTTCATCACCCAGGTCATCGGCATGGCGCTCGGGCTCTCCGCAAAGGAGCTGGGCCTGGGGCGGCACTTCGTGCCGGTCAAATTCCCCGTCAAACACGTTGCCGCGGCGGCGGCGCAATAAGGAGTCACGATGTCACGCGTTGGCGTCTTCGTTTGCCACTGCGGCGAGAACATCGCGGGAACCGTGGATGTCGTCGCAGTGGCCAAGGCAGCCCTGGACATGCCCGGCGTGGTGCATGCCGTGGAGTACAAATACATGTGCTCCGATCCCGGGCAAACCATGCTCAAGGATGCCATCCGCGACAAGAAGCTGGACGGCGTGGTCGTGGCCGCCTGTTCCCCGCGCATGCACGAGCCGACGTTCAGGAAGACGGCGGAGGAGGGCGGCATCAACCCCTACCAGTGCGAGATGGCCAACCTGCGCGAGCACTGCTCGTGGGTGCATGAGAAGGGCGAGCCGACCACGGCAAAGGCCGTGGATCTCGTACGCCTGCAAGTCGAGAAGGTGAAGCGCAACCACCCCTTGCAGCCCATCCGCGTGCCCATCACCAAGAGGGCGCTGGTGCTCGGCGGAGGCATCGCCGGCATCCAGGCCGCGCTCGACATCGCCAACACGGGCAGCCCGGTCCTGCTGGTGGAGAAGTCGCCTTCCATCGGCGGCCACATGAGCCAGCTCTCGGAGACTTTTCCCACGCTGGACTGCTCGCAGTGCATCCTCACCCCGCGCATGGTCGAGGTGGCACGCCATCCGAACATCACCCTCCTCACCTACTCCGAGCTGGAGAAGCTGGAAGGCTTCATCGGCAACTTCAAGGCCACCATCCGGCGCAAGGCGCGCAAGATCGACGAGAAGCTTTGCAACGGCTGCGGCGTGTGCCAACAGAAGTGCCCGGTCAAGAAGATCCCCGATCAGTTCAACGAAGGCCTCTCCAACCGTGCCGCCATCTACGTGCCCTTCCCGCAGGCCGTGCCCAACAAGCCCGTCATCGACCTCGAAAACTGCACCTACTTCAAGACCGGCAAGTGCAAGGCGTGCGAGAAGCTGTGCCCCACCAAAGCCATCCGCTTCGACCAGGAAGACCAAATCGAAGTGTACGACGTGGGCGCGGTGGTGCTGGCCACCGGCTACAAGACCATGCCGGTGAGCAATTTTTCGGAATACGGCTACGGCAAGTACAAGGACGTCATCGACGGCATGAAGTTCGAGCGCCTGGCCTCGGCCTCGGGCCCCACCGGCGGGGCCATCAAGCGCCCGTCCGACGGCAAGACGCCGCAGACCATCGTGTTCATCGCCTGCGCCGGCAGCCGCGATCGGCTCAAAGGCGTGCCCTACTGCTCGAAGATCTGCTGCATGTACACGGCCAAGCACGCCATGCTGTACCAGCACAAAGTGCACGGCGGGCAGGCCACGGTCTTCTACATGGACGTGCGCGCCGCCGGAAAGAACTACGACGAGTTCGTCCGCCGCGCTGTCGAGGAGGACGGGGTGAAGTACGTGCGCGGCCGGGTGTCACGTGTGTATGAGGACCATGGGCAGCTGGTGGTAAAGGGCGTGGACACGCTGCTCGGTGGCGAGCAGGTCGAAATCCGCGCCGACATGGTGGTGCTGGCCACCGCGGTGCAAGCGCAGGATGGCGCCGAAGAATTGGCGCAGACGCTTCACGTCTCGTACGACCCGTACAAGTTCTTCGCCGAGGCCCACCCCAAGCTGCGCCCGGTGGAGACCAACACCGCCGGCATCTTCCTGGCCGGCGCGTGCCAGGCCCCGCGCGACATCCCCGAGACCGTCGCCCAGGCCAGCGGCGCGGCGGTGAAGGTCGCGGGCCTGTTCTCGCAGCCAGAGCTTACCCGCGAACCCATCATCGCCGTGGTCGACCGCCAGCCGCCGCCCGTGTTCTCGCATTGCGTGGGTTGCTTCCTGTGCAAGTCGGCCTGCCCCTACCAGGCCATCGAGGAAGAATCGATCAAGAACCGCAACGGCGACGTGCTAAAGGTCGTTGCCAAAGTGAACCCAGGCCTGTGCCAGGGCTGCGGGACCTGCGTGTCGACCTGCCGAACCAAGGCCATCGACTTGCAAGGCTTCAGCAACGAACAAGTCTTTGCCGAATTGATGTCCATCTAGCGCGTGGAATGACCATGGCCGAACCATTCGAACCCAAGATGACCGCCTTTGTGTGCAACTGGTGCACCTACGCCGGCGCGGATCTCACCGGCACCAGCCGCATCAAGTACCAACCCAACGTGCGCGTGATTCGCCTGCCCTGCACCGGGCGCATCGACTTCATGCTGGTGATGAAGGCCTTCTCGCGCGGCTCGGACGGCGTCATCATTTCAGGCTGCCACCCGAACGACTGCCACTACACCTCGGGCAACTACCACGCGCGTCGGCGCTGGATGGTGTTCCGCGACTTGATGGACTTCATGGGCATCGACCTACGCCGCGTGACCTTCTCGTGGGTCTCGGCCGCGGAAGGCGCCAAATGGGCCGAGCTGGTCAACGAAGCCACCAACACGGTGCGCGAGCTTGGCCCGTACAAGGAAGTGCAGCAACTTGCCGCCGTGGGGATCGACTGATGGAAGCGCTGGCGAGCAAGGCCAAAGAGCTGCTGGCGAGTGGGGCGGTGAAGGTCGTCATCGGCTACGGCAAAGGGACCGGCGAGAGCCGGCGGCCGATCTTCGTGCGCACGGCCGAGCGCACGGGCGATTTGGTGGTGGATGCTGCTTGCGCGCAGAGCCTGGCCACGTACCTGACCAAGCATGAGGTGCGCGCCCTGGGCCGCATGGCCATCGTCGCGGTGCCAAGCACCCTGCGCAGCATTCTGCAATTGGCGGCGGAGAAGCAATTGCGCGAGGAGAACGTTCTCGCGTTGGCGGTGATAGACGGTGCGGTTCGCGAATTGTCGACCTTCGACGCCATCGAAGAAGTCGTGGCGACCATGCCGGATGCGATCTCCGCGGCCGACCAGGCGATGATCGACAAGCTCACGGCCATGTCGGTCGAAGAGCGACGCGCCTTCTGGGCCGGCGAGCTCGGCCGCTGCGTGAAGTGCTACGCCTGCCGGTCGTCCTGCCCCATGTGCTACTGCGAACGCTGCACCATGGACTGCAATCGCCCACAGTGGATCCCGGTCGCCAGCCACGCCATCGGCAATTTGGAGTACCACATGGTGCGCGCCATGCATCTGGCCGGCCGCTGCGTCCAGTGCGGAACCTGCGGCGCAGCCTGCCCGGTCGGCATACCCGTGCACCTGCTGACCTTCTTCGCCGAAGGCACCGTGCGCCGGCAATTCGGCCAAAAGGGCGGCGCCAGCGCCAAGCTCGACTACGCCATGTCGACCTTCAAGCCCGACGACAAAGAAACGTTCATCCGATAGGTAAGATGCCTCTGCTCACGAACGGCCGCCCCTCACCCCAACCCTCTCCCCGCTGCGCGGGGCGAGGGGGACGGAAGTGTCGCGCCCCCACTTCCCGCCTCGCCCCCCACTTCCCGCCTCGCCCCGCGCAGCGGGGAGAGGCCGCCGAGCGCAGCTCGGCGGGTGAGGGGCTTCCCACTCCCACCCACCGAGAGGCCGCCGAGCGCACCTCGCCGGGTGAGGGCACCTGCAGGAAGCCACAACCATGACTGACCGCTACACCACAACCGAATCCGCCATCAGCACTCTGCTCGCCGCCCTGGCCAAGTCCGGCCGCCGCCTACTTGGCCCCAAGCTGGTCGCCGGCCGCACCGAGATCGCCGACCTCAAGACCTTCGCCGATATCGCCAAGAGTGGGCAATCCGTCGTCTCGGCCAAAGGCGTCGTCTTCCCCAAGGTCGAGCGCCTGCTCAAGTACCGTTTCGAGGGCGGCAAGAACGTCGCCCTCGACGATGTCGAGCCACAAGCCCAGCCCACGGTTCTCTTCGGTCTGCGCCCGTGCGAGGCGCGCGCCTTTCACGCTCTCGACGTCGTGTTCAACTGGGACAGCAAGGACAAGTTCTTCAACACGCGCATGGCCAACACCACGCTCGTGGGTCTGTCCTGCACGCAAGCCGATGAATCTTGCTTCTGCACCTCCGTCGGCTCGCGCCCCGACGACCCGCAAGGCAGCGACATCCTGCTCTCGCCGCTCAAGGCCGGCGGATTCGTCGCCGAGGTGCTGACCGAGAAGGGCCGGTCCCTGGTCGCCCTTGCAAAAGATGCCTTCAAGCTGCTGTCGGGCCAAGCCGATGTGGTGCCGCCCGCCACCGTCGCCCCCGCCTTCGACGCCAAGGCCTTGCAACAGAAGCTCGCCGCCAAGTTCGACAGCCCGCTGTGGGCCGAGCAGAGCCTGCGCTGCCTCGGCTGCGGCGCCTGCGCCTTCGTGTGCCCGACGTGCGCATGCTTCGACATTCAAGACGAGGCCGACACCAAGCAAGGGCAGCGCCTGCGCACCTGGGACAGTTGCGGTATGCGCATCTTCACCTTGCACTCCTCCGGCCACAACCCGCGCGACAAGCAGAGCCAGCGCTGGCGCCAGCGCGTGTACCACAAGTTCGCGTACTACCCCGAGCGCCTGGGCACCCTCGGCTGCGTGGGCTGCGGCAAGTGCTCGCGCGCCTGCCCCGTCGACATGAACCTGAAGCAGCACCTCGCAGAAGCCGCCACCCAGGGTTGAGCCATGGAAGCAAACATCTACAAGCCCTACCTCATGCGCATTGCCGCCATCACCGACGAGGCCCCCTCGGTGCGCACCTTCAAGCTCGAGTTCACCAACCCCGAGGAAGCCGCCGCCTTCACCTTCACCACCGGGCAATTCGGCCTGTACAGCGCCTTCGGCGAAGGCGAGAGCACCTTCTGCATCGCCTCGTCCCCCACGCGCAGCAAGGGCTACATCGAGTGTACCTTCCGCGAGACCGGGCGCGTGACCAGCAGCCTGGCCGACAAAGACGTGGGCGACATCGTCGGTTTCCGCGGCCCCTACGGCAACGTTTTCCCGCTCGAGAAGTGGAAGGGCAAGAACCTCGTCTTCGTCGCCGGCGGCATCGCCCTGCCCCCTCTGCGCAGCGTGATCTGGAACTGCCTCGACCTGCGCGACTGGTTCAAAGACATCACCGTGGTCTACGGCGCCCGCGGCGTCAACGATCTCGTCTACAAGCACGAGCTCGAGGACTGGGGCAAGCGCAGCGACATGAAGCTGGTGGTCACCGTCGATCCCGGAGGCGAAAAGCTCGGCTGGACCGGCAAGATAGGCTTCGTCCCCCACATCGTCGAGCAAATCGCCCCGCCCGCCACCAACAGCGTGGCCATCGTCTGCGGCCCCCCCATCATGATCAAGCTGACCTTGCCCGTGCTGGCGAAGCTAGGGTTTGGCAAAGGCGAGATCTACACGACACTTGAAAACCGCATGAAGTGCGGGTTGGGCAAGTGCGGGCGATGTAACACGGGCAAGAGCTACGTGTGCAAAGACGGGCCGGTGTACACGCTGGCGGAGCTGGAGAAGCTCCCGGCGGAGTATTAGGCGCCAACATCTACTTCGGAGTCAGTTCGTAGGATGAGAGGCCTTTCCTACCCTAGATGCTTCTCCAAGACACGCTTGCCAACGAACATGATTCCATTCTCTTCAAGTCTACGTCTGGCCTTTTCGTACGGGTCGAAGTCGACCCGGCCCGAGGCAACCCACAACCAGAGACCCACACTGCGGCCCTTCCTCAGGTGACCGCGTAGCTGGCGAATGGCCGCCGCGCGCTTGGCAATTACGACCGACACCTGATCGGTGTGAGCCGTGTGGGCTTCGAGGCCGACGACAACAGAGGGATTTCCTAATCCGAGCAGATAGTCCCACCGGTGATCCTCTGGGAATTGACTTTGTAGGGCTTTGTCCAAGTCCAAGCTATCCGAGAATCGTACCCGAATGCTTTCGTCGATATACTCTGTCGACGAAAGGGCTTTCAGGCCTGGAAGTACTGAGTGAATCAGCGGGCTGGCGAGAGCAAGCAACGACCGAATGGGGGTTGTCATTCCGCCTCATGCTCGTTTGCGGCGAGACGTACGGCATCTCCAAAATGCGATGCAAATCCGGAAAGCCCCCCCCAACCGGAAACTTCATCATCGTCAGATCCCGGATCCAATGTCGATATGTCCTTGGAGCTCACTTTCCCGTCCTTCTGGAAAGATAGCAAGTGCGTTCTATATTCCTTGGTGAGCGCTGCCTCCGCGACTTTCTTCAGCGCGGTCCTATTGGCTCCGAATGCATCACAAATGAGCTGCCAGCGAGCCCCTTTCTCGCTCAGGCGACGGAGCATCCATACTACTGTCAACACAAGCGGAGAGTGAGTGGACAACACGACACGATACCCCCGCCAAAGTAGATCGAGGACGAGCAACATGAAGACCGAAATCGCTTGAGGATGGAGCCCCATTTCGGGCTCTTCGATGACAACCCATTCGATGTCGGGTTGCTTCACGAGCCTACGGGGAGGAAGCAAGTGGTAGAGCCCTAGCAACAAGGGCGTGAATTCGCGTTGGCCGGCCGTCCAGGTCATGAACGGAAGTTGCGATTTGCCATGAGTGAGCTTCAATCTCTTCGCGTGCTGTTGGTCTTGTTCCACGGCAACCGTTCCGCCGTGAAAGACGGCATCGTTGATAAGCGTGCGATACTCGCTCTTGAGAAGCCGATTCAGCGGGAAGAGCCTTTCCTGATCTCGCGAACTGAACAACGTGAAGAGCTCATGGCTGAAGAGCCTCGCAACGATGGGGACCTCGGCTGTCAGCTTCTGAAAGGGTGCCGCCCAACCATCGCTGATAAGCATCGCCCGATGGGCAGGAATGAAGAAGACCTTCTCCTCGCCATTCCCGCGTTTTCGAAGAAGCGAAGGCTGAATAGACCGACCGTCGAAAGACACCGCGGTGTTGTGAGGATCCCATGCCTGCGCCATCCCAACTCCGAAAATGAGGTCGATAAGTGCTTCTGGCTTCTTCGTGTCCTGCCCCGCCTCCTGGAGAGCATCAACAATCTGCTTTCCATCGATCGCCGCCTTCAGCCATTGCAAGGCCAGGCTCTTGCCAGTTCCCTGCGCACCGACTACCACTGTGAGGTCACCCAACTCAAGATTGACGCTGGAGAGCTGGGCGAAATTTCGAATTGAAAGAGTTAATGGCGAACTCATGCTGCGGAGACTACTTCATCACCGAGGCGCTGGCAAAACGAGATGGCAGCCCGAGCTGCCCGAGGGAGGTGCCGCCCGAGGGAGGTGCCAGGAACCCAATTTAGGGAACCCAATTTAGATTCGCGTCAACTTCGAAGGGGCAGCGGTGAATGCAGGCGTGAGGGATCCCTGCCCTCGGTGCTTTTTGGAAATCCCCTCCGAGGGTCGGATCCCCTCCGAGGGTACTTTTTCACGCAACTTCTCCCCAACCACTGCCGAGAAGCACCAATAAGAAATCCCGACCATCGTAGCGGCTCACCGAGTTGCAGTTCCCGGCGCACAGATCGCTACACCTTCCTCACCCTGTTCTGAATCGAATCGATCGCCCCCAGCCTGGTCTTCTCCGTTCGAAATTCCTTCGTGTATTGCTTCCTTAGCGGTCGCGACATTCCCACCTGGCCAAGGACCTCCTCAAGGGAGATCCCTTGCTCGCTCCGCCGAACATTCGCAAGCACCTTGAACACGATGCCGTCCGCCGAGCAGAGCCGCCAGTCCGATGGAAGGCTCAGCAGCTTGACCAAGGCCTCTGTCTCGCCCGGATCCAGCTTGGCGAGGTACGAAGGATCGTATTGGTTTCGAAACTCGTCGAGCTCGGGGAATTCGACCTGGAAGACCTGGATCCGCTGGCTTGCGATGTCGACGCTCAGATCGATGGCAACGTGGTTTCCGCTTGCGTCCAGGAAGAAGTTGGCTTCACCAACCACGGTCTTTCCAACGTGGATGTCGCAAAGCTCGACGACCTTGCTCCACAGGCCAAGCCGCCACAGCTCGATGATGATGTTGGCGTCAAGAAGCAGAAAGCTCAAACGCTTCGTCACCGCCGGCCTCCTCGTCGACGTAGGCCATGGCGGCCTGACGTGAGATCCCCATGTACTCGGCGAAGCGGCCTATCGAGATCTCGGCGTTACGTAGAGCACGCACAGCCAGATCGCGGAAGCGTTCGGGTCGGCTCGGTGGCGGATCCGCGGACGACTCGTCGGACAGGCGGCTCAGGGCACGTGCCTTCTCGATCAGGGCGCGCGTGCGTTCTTCGTCGGCAACGGCGTCGTTTTTCACGGCCATGCCGTGCCACCGCCAGATGAGCGCATCAATGGAAACATCGAAGGCGCGAGCGAGGTCGATGGCAGCCGGCAGGGGAAGGCGGTTCTCCACGCAGCGATCGCCGATCGCGGCCTTCAGCTTTTCCTCGGGCAGGAGCAGGACCGATGCGAACTTATTGGCCAGCTTTTCCTCGAGATCGGTGCTGGTCTCGGGGCTCTCGGCACGAAACGCTTTCCACGTCAGCAGGTGAAAGAGCTCGTGCGCCAGATCGAAGTTCCTGCGCCGTCGACTCGACTTCGCGTTCAACAAAATCGCGGCTCCGAAGGAGTCATCCCTGGAACTGGCGGCGGTGCCCGTGGGCTCGAATTCTTGGTGAAACACCTTCACCCCCCACTTCTCTTCCAGAACCTTGAGCAGGATCGGAGCAGGGTAGTCGCCAAGATCGAGTTGGCTCCGGATGTCGAGGGCGAGTCGCTCGGCAGCACCGAAGCTCGCGGGCACCTTGGCAAGATCCGGTACCGGGCAGGCCGTTTCGTCCTTGCACCACACCTCGAGATCGCGATACCAGCGGCACCACTTGAGAAACCGACTTGCGTGTTCTTCTGCCCCCGCGGTTGGTCGCTGCCGCCACAGTACGACCTCTTTGGTGGGGCTGTCCTCGAAGAAGAAGGTCAGTGGCTGGTCGTAGGCAGCAGCGAGCGCGCTCAGCTGGTCGAGGCTGGGCGCGCGCTTGCCGTTTTCGAAATCGGAAAGCGAGGACACCCCAACTTTCGCCATTGCCGATGCCTGCCCCTGGCTGAGCCCGCGCCGCTCGCGCGCGACACGGAGCCGTTCCCCCACTGCGCCCTGGGTCAACGAGAGCCCACCGGTTTTCTCGCTCATGGAAATGTTATCCCATGAAACAACATCGGGATCCAGATAATTTCGCATTTACAGAAACACACTGACGCTGAGCGGCCTTGCCGAAAGTCGTCGAGAGCGGGGTAGGACACGTCATCGCCGTTTCCTGCCGCACCGCCCGCTCACACACGCGCAAGGGCTACATCGAGCGCACCTTCCGCGAAACCGGCCGGGTGAGTAGCAGCCTAGCCGACGAAGACCTCGGCGACATCATCGGATTCCGCGGCTCCTACGGCAACATGTTTCCCTCGAAAAGTGGAAAGGCAAGAACCTGGTCTTCGTCGCCGGCGGCATCGCTCCGAGGTTAGTATCGGTGCCAGGAGAAGATTCAAATCAAATGGGGAAGAGCAATCTATCGGGGAGGGAGCATCTGGTGAAGCTCTACCAGGAATACTGGGCCATAATGTTGCTGACGATTCTGGCTGGCCGTCAATTGCACACCCACGGATATCCGGCAAAGGCGCGAACGATCACCTCGCCGATGAATCTTCTGAGGAGCGCGATGTGAGGCGCATCCTTCGGTTTGCTAGGGACACGTCCCCAGCTCGCAACCGCTGTTATCGGCGACGGGCTTCAGGCAGGTGGCGCCGACGGGGGTTGGTTGGCTACCTTTGCACGTCACGCTGACGGTGCCGGTCTTGTCGACGAGGGCTCCGGTGGCAACCTCCTCGCCGCTGGCGCCGCGGACCACGTACGTGACTGCATTGCTGTCCATCGGGGTCGCGGTATCGATGCTGTAGCAAAGGACGCCGTTGTGCCGGACCGTCAGGCTATCGGTCAGGTTCGTCCCACTGTAGCTCCCCAGATAGGACACCGTTACTCCGTTCGCATAGCCGCCGGTGTTGAACGAAGCGCTGGGGCTCCCGCCACCTTGCACGGAGCAGCTTCCCTCGGGCACACAGGCCTGGAACAGCGACGTGAGACAGGTGGCCTCGGCACACGTCCCCGAGGCGACACCACCCGAGCCGCCGGTGCCGACCTCGACGCCGCTGCCGCCCGTCTGGACGATTCCGCCGGCTCCACCCGTGCCGCCCGCCCCGCCGCTCTCGCTCCCTGCCAATCCGGCACTCGCCCCGCTATCTGCCGCCCGGGCCAGCACTCCCATTTCGGTGCGCCCGCAGCCGATGGCCAAAGCGAACCCGACGACCAGCTTGGCCAGATGCAAGGTGCGCGAAATCACGAGCTGCGACCGTCCATGGTGGTGATTTCCCCATGCTACTCCCGGCCTGCCGACAAGAAAGAGACCGCTGTCACATTCTTGGTCCTGAAGTAGCGCCCTCTTCGAGCACCTTGGTCCGTCGCCTGCGCTACGCTTGCTTGTGCAGAGTCACGTGGGCCGCCGCACGGCCACCGGCCGTGTGCTTCGTACACGCATAGCCGAGAGCCCGCAGGTCGAGGCCGCCGAGCAGGTGCTCGCCCTCGCCGAGCACGACCGGCGAGATGGCGAGGTGGAGCTCATCGATGAGGCGGGCGCGCAGATACTGGCGAATCGTGGCCACGCCGCCCCCCAAGCGCACGTCCTTTTCGCCGGCCGCCTCTTTGGCTTGCGCCAGCGCGGCTTCGATTCCCTCCGTGACGAAGCGAAACTCCGTTCCGCCCTTCATCGAGAGCGGCGCTCGCGCGTGATGGGTGAGCACGAAGACCGGGACATGGTAGGGCGGCTCCTCGCCCCACCAGCCACGCCAGTTGCCGTCGGGCCAAGGCCCCCGCACGGGGCCGAACATGTTGCGGCCGAGGATCCACGCGCCGATATTCTCGAACCCTCGCGCGGAGACATCGTCATCCACGCCGGTTTCACCCTCGCCGCTGCCGTGCATGCTTTGGAAGGTTCGCGTGTGGAAGAACCAGTCGAAGAGCTCGGGTCCACGCACGCCAAGTGGATGCTCCAGGTCTTGCCTGGGACCCGCGCCAAAACCATCGATGGAAACCGAAAATGTGTGAACCCGCAATTGTGACAAGACGCACCTCCGTGGGCCTTTGGATGCACGACGCGCCTGCACGTTGCCCGAACCCCGCTCACTCGAGCCGCTCACCGAGTAAAGGGTCCCTGTGGTTCTCGCCAGGACAACGTACGCGCACATGACGCCGGTGCCGGAGTTGCCGCCATACACCTTGGCTTCGCAAGGACTCGCATCGCCACATGTCGCCTGCGCGAACCCGTTGCGTGCCTCCGTCTGGTGGTACCATGGTCCGCATGGTGCGGCTCGCATGGATTGGTCTGATTGGGCCACTGGCACTGGCGGCGGCGTGCGGAGGAACGAAGACTTCGTCGGGAGCGGGCGGTGCCGGCGCGCAGGGAGCAGCCGGAGGTAGCAGTGGAACGGGCGGGGTGATCGCAACGGGAGGTGCGTCGACGGGCGGCGGCACCCAGACCGGCGGCTCCATCGGGAGCGGTGGAGCGCGTGGCCATTACACGACGTTGAACGTCGACCTGTGCGCTGGCCTGGTGACCGACAAGGAGCCGCATCCGATGACAGCGTTGACCAAGCCGGCGTTGGGCGCCACCGTGGTCGACCCGCAGTTCGGCACCACCATTCGCCGCATCACCGCGGTTGCTGGCGCCAACCAGGCCGTCGTCCCCATGTACTCGACCGTCTCGGCGTGGAACGCGGACGAATCGCTCTTGATCCTGTACCAGATCGGCGCGGGCCATCAGCTCTACGACGGCAAGAGCTACCAACCCATGCGGGCGCTCGAAATCAATCCGCCCGACCTCGAGCAGGTCTACTGGGACACCTCGGACCCGGACATCCTCTACTACGTCGACGGACAGACCTTCCTTCGGTACCACGTCGGCACGGGCACGAAAGACAAGCTGCACGACTTTTCCGGTCTGTGTGGCTCCAGCGCGCCCAGCAACGGCGGCGATCCGATGTTCACCTCCTGGGATTCGCATCGCCTCGGTCTGGTCTGCGGCCAGAAGATGTTCGTCTACGACAGCTCGACCGATACGGTGATGGGGCCGATCGCGACCAGCGGGACCCCACCCGCCCAGGTCGCGCCGAGCGGAACCCTGGCCTACCTCGAGGCTGGCACGGGACAGATCTTCAGCGTGCCCGGCCTGCAGCTGATCCGATCCTTGACTCTGCAGGCGCCCGACAATCACGCCTCACTCGGCCAGCTCGGCAATGGCGACGACACCTGGAACGGCGCCGTCTACGACGACGGCAACGACGATGCCAAGAGCAACGTGGGCATCTTGGTGACCTGGGATCTTGCCACCGGTGCCGGCGGCGCCGTCATCGGACCCAAGACCGGCTATCCCTATCCGCCGGACGGTCACGTCTCGGCCATGGCTTACCGGCAGCCGGGCTGGGTGTTCGTCTCGACCATCTGGGTGGGTGGCTTCGATGGCACGGGCACACCGCCGACGCCAGGGCTGCTCGATCTCGAGAACCTGGTCGCCAACACCAATACCGGGGCCGTATGCCGTATCGGACGCCACCGGAGCTGGGGCAAGACCAACACGACGCTCACCACGCTCGACAGCTACTGGGCCGAGCCCCACACCGTCCCATCCCCCAGCGGCACGCGCGCCCTGTTCGCCAGCGACTGGGGCAACGGCAACAACGTCGACAGCTACGTGGTCGAGCTGCCGAGCTACACGCGCTGAATGTTGCCAACGACCGGTTTCGATACATAGTTTCGACCATGACGGACGCAACCGAAAACAGCGCTATCCAGTACCCATGCGCCCACTGCGGGCGCACCAACCGCATCCTGCGCGAGCGCCTCCTCGACAACCCGACGTGCGGAGCCTGCAAGTCGAGAGTCTTCCCGCAAAGCCCCGTGACGGTGACCGACGGCAATTGGGGCCAGGAGGTCGAGAACTGTCCCATCCCCGTGTTGGTCGACTTCTGGGCCCCCTGGTGCGCCCCTTGTCGAACTGTCGCGCCTCTGCTCGAACAGATCGCCGCCGAGCGTGCCGGCCGCATCAAGGTGGCCAAGCTGAACGTCGACGAGAACCCTCAGACGGCGACGCGCTTTCAGGTCAGCGCCATTCCCATGTTGATGATCTTCCGCGGCCCGTTGTTGCTCGACGAGATCCGGGGCGCCGTGCCCAAAGCGACCATCGAAGCACACCTGTCCCGAGTGGCGTAACGACTCGTAACGACGAACACCCGGCCGGCCGCTGAACGCTACTGGCAGGTGCCGGCGCGCACGCGGCTGAACGGGCCGGCCTGACTGTCCACGCCGTCCACCGGCAGCAGGCACAGACCCGCAGCCACGCTCACCGGGCCCGGCAGGGAGCTCTCGCTCAGGGTCAAGTTGCCGGTCACTACATCGATCTCGCCCTTGGACGTCACGTCGCCGTAGGCATCGCAGGTGGGAGCGGGCACGAGCACCGAGGGCTTGGCAGCACCGCCCAGCATCACGTCGAAAATCTCGCTTTCGAGCCAAGCCGGCATGTCCACGCGCAGCGACTCCGACAGCTTATTCAGCATCATGGCAAGCTTGATATCCAGCGCCGGATCGAAGGTGACCAAGGTGCCCGCGGTGGTCTTCTTGAAGTTCACGCTGAGCTGGCGCCCGTTGTTGGCATTGACGTCCAGGGTTCCCAAGGGATCGCCGTTGAGGGCAACCTGGGAGGTGTCGTTCCCCAGCCCCAGGCCCGAGAAGGTGAGCTCCGTCGCACCCTTTCTGGTGCTGAATTGCCCGGTGAATCCTCCCAGGTGCCCCGAGAAGGTTCCTGCTTGCTCCTTGGTGCCGCAGGTGTCGTCGCAGACGGCGGCGCCGGATACCTGAACGTCGACCGCACCGAGATTGGCCGAGTAGCCGACGGTATTGGTGACGGAATTCAGGGTGAGCAGCGTGGTGGGGGTCGACGGCAGCACGGTCACCGCGACGGGCTTGCCCTTGGCCTGCCCGACCAGCAAATCGAACTTCTCGATGACGGAGGCCGAGATGGCGAAGTCGTAGTCCGCACGCTTCTCGAGCCCAGCATCGATGACGCCGTTGAGGTGGTCGGGGAGATTCTTCTGGTCCTCCGCCGTCATGTACAGCCGAACCGCGGCCATGGCCTCGGCCAAATCGACGCGAGCCGAGACCTTCTCCGGGCCGAGCACGGCGGTGGCGGGGGTGTGTCGTGCGTCGCCGACGAGCAGCGAAATGTTGAGCGTATCGTCGGAGCTCGCGGTGACCAGGAATCTCACCGGATTGACGGTCAGCTTGTCGGTGCACGAGGTGTTCGTGCCGCAGGTCGAAGCGGGATCGATCTTGTAGACGACCTGGTTGCCGTCCTTGAGCTCCACGAATTCCTCGCGAAACACGTGGTCCTTGGCTTCCTTGGCGACTCGGTTGAGGAAATCGTCGAGCCCCTTGGTGTCGACCGTACCCGAAGAGCTCCCATCGGCGCTCGTGGGGCAGGCCGAGGAGCTGCCAAGACCGGAGTTTACACCCTGTGTCACCACGGTGGTGCTGTTGCTGGTGTCGATCTGTGCGGTGGAGTCGGCGAGGCCCACGAGCAGCTCATCCACCCGTTGGTTCACGACGGCCGTGGCCTCCGTGGAATCGATCGGCCTCGGCGAGGGCGCGGTGCCCGTGCCCCCGGTTGCGGTCGTGCCGCCGCCGCCGACCAGCCCGCCCGTGCCGACGACCCCGCCGGTGGCGATGGCTCCACCCGTAGCAGACGCCCCGCCCGAGCCGGCATCGCATGCAACGAGGAACAAGCCCGCGGTCCCAAGCAGTCCCACCAAACCAAATCGTAGGTTCTTCATTATTCGCTGCTCCTTGCAAAGAATCGCCTCGCCACTCTCCCCCCTCCTGGACACGTCTATTGGAACGCAAATCCGTTCGTCCCGCGAGCACTATTTGCGCCCGGGTGCGTTCCTGTAGAGGGAAGGGACGGGGGTGTTTCGTCCGCATGCGTTCTACTACTTCTTCCTTCACGGTGAGCTGGTGGACAAGCTACCGCGGCAGCAAGTCGATGCGTACCTGGATGCGCTGGAGAGCGGAAGGATTCGACCGAGACTGATTGCGATGGACGAGAACCTCGTGACCCTGGGGTCGAGGCTTCTTCTATTTCTCGAAGGACGGATTCGACTGAGCACCACCCCGGTTTTGCCGGCATGCGATGCGACGATGTAAGAAGGGCGTTCGGAATTTTCTGTGCGGATGCTCGCCTCCCGCTTGTCTTTGAGCGACCGTTGGCCTACAAGATTCAGGTGAACGGCCGTTTCGGAAACCAGGAGGAATACAAATGAAATCCACGCGTTTCGTCGGTACGATGGTTTTGCTCGGCATGTGCCTTGGCGGGCTCTCTGCGTGTTCCTCGGCCCTGCTGATGAACACCCCTGTGTCCAAGCATGCGGACGGCTGGGCCATTACTCTCGGCGAGGTCAAGTCGGGTCCCGACGAGTACATAGGGCAAGGGGGGGTCAACGTGACCGCCGGGACGGACGAAACCCTCATTTGGGCGCTCGTAACCGTCAAGAACGAAAGCAGCGAGGAACAGACGTTTTCGTACGATACGTGCGTTCTCGAGTGGAACGGCGAGGCTCGCCAACCCCTGGTGGTCGATCGGCATGCGGACGTGAATGCGGAAGTGAACGAGGCCGCCGACCGATCCGAAGCCATTGCGCCGGGGCAGGAACGCACGCGACAGTTGATCTATACCTATCCCAAGGACCAGCGGCCGACCCGGGTGAGATGCGGCAATATCGTGCTTCCGATCCCGGCGCGACGCTGAAGCCGGGGGCTGCCTCCGTGCGAGCTGCCGTGCTCGACCCCGGTTTCCGCGCCCACCCACACGTCGTGGGAATAACACTCCTGGTCTCCGCCCTCTTGTTCATGTCCGCGAGCTGCTTCAGCGGGCCCGACCCTCCGGGCAGCGTGAGGACCTGCCAATCCAACTGCGACAGGGAGGCCGGGGCCGGCTGTTCCATGACCTCAGCCGATTTTGCGAGCAGCTGCAAGTCCGCCTGCGTGGCCTATCGCGTGGACTACCCGGACTGCCTGTCGCAGATGAACGCCATGAGCGCCTGCGTGGACCGCAAGGTCACCTACAGCTGCGAGCCGAGCGGCGCCGTCTCGGCCAACCCGGTGGCCGTCTGCATGAACGAGGAATACGCCTGCTCGGACTGCACCGGGGACGTGTCCGCCTGTCGCCAATGAAGTCGACCGCCACAGGCAGGGCTGTGGAAAGTGTCACCGTCCGTGCCGGCGTCAAGCTTTTGGCAGTCCCACCGATAAGGAGAGTGGGGGAGTCGTCATGTCTGTATCCAGTCTTCAGGTGGCAGCGCCGGAACCGGCCAGGGAATCTGGATCCGCGATGGAGAGCCAGACCCCTCAGGCTTCCTCCACCGAATTCCAACGCTTCTTCGGCGCCGAAGACCCTGCCAATCCCACGCACAGCGAGCTCGTGGCCATCGGGAGACGTCTCGCACCCCGGACCGGAACGGCCCAGCCCACGCCGGTGTCCGCGCAGACAGCAAAGCCGCTTCCCCAGCGCAATCCGCTGGGACCGCCCATCAGTCCGGAAACCATCGTCGCGCGCGTGGGCACCCTGGCCTCGCTGCCCAACATCTACTTCCAGGTCGACAAGGCCATCAACCATCCCACGAGCTCGACGTCCCGCATCGGCACCATCTTGAGCTACGACCAGGCCCTGTGCGCACGCCTGCTCCGCATCGCCAACAGCGCCTTTTACGGATTCTCCCGCCGCGTGGAGAGCATCGAAGATGCCGTTCGCATCATCGGCACGCGACAGCTTCACGATCTCGTCTTGGCCACGGTGGTCCTGTCCCAATTCAAGGGCATCGACTCGCACCTGGTGGGCATGAAATCGTTCTGGCGGCACAGCCTGGCCAGCAGCGTGGCCGCGCGCTCCATCGCGCGTCTGCGCCGCGAGAGCAACGTCGAGCGCTTCTTCGTGGCCGGGCTGCTCCACGACATCGGCAGCCTGGCGATGTACCAACTGCTACCCGAGCGATCGCAACTGGCACTGGAGCGGCATCGCGAGAGCGACAAGCCGCTCGACGAGACCGAGCGCGCGGTGTTCGGCTGCGACCATGCAGCGGTCGGCGCCGCGCTGATGACCTCGTGGACCTTGCCACCCTTCTACCGCGATGCCACGGCCAACCACCACTCGGCCGGATCGCGCGGCCACACGCCAGCCACGGCGATCGTTCACCTGGCGGATCTCCTGGTTCAAGCGCTCGATCTCGGCTCGAACGGCGAGCACCGTCTCTCGCGCATCAGCCCCGAGGTGCGCGAGTGCGTGGGGCTTTTGCCCGGTGCCCTGGATACGGTCGCCGACGAGGTGATTGCCCTGCTCGGCGAGATCCAGAATCTCTTTCTCGGGGACGACAAGACCGGGGGGTGACGGCGCGACTGCGCACCCACGGTGACGTCCACGCATACGACCTGCTTCCCTTTTTCGATCATCATCGCGATACTGTCTGGCTACCGAAACCAGGAGCTCGACCATGAAACATTCATCGCTGGCCAAGCTGTGCCTCGGCCTAACCGGCGTATTGGGCGTCTTCCCCGCCTTCGGCTGTGGCAGCAGCGACGATGGTTCCGACGGAAGCGGCGGTGCTTCCAAGGGTGGGAGCGGCGGTATGTTCGGCAACGGCGGTGCGTCGGGGATCGGTGGCGCGTCGAGCAACGGTGGGAAAGCCGGCAGCGGTAGTGCGTCGGGGACGGGCGGCACCACCAGCGCGGGTGGCACCACCAACACGGGCGGCACTACCAACGCGGGCGGCACCACCAGCGCGGGCGGCGCGTCGGATGCGGGCGCAGTGTCGAGCACGGGAGGCTCTTCCGGCTTGCGTGACGGCGGCGGCGATGCCTCCCCGGATGGCAGCAAGGATAGCGGCGGCGGCGAAGCCTCGACGCGCCTGCAGGGCCGCTTTGACATGACCGATGCCACGCGGCCCTCGTTCGGTTGGTCCGGCAGCGCGATGATCGCGCGCTTCCAGGGCACCGGCGCAACCCTGCGCATCGATGGCAGCCCGAACCAGTTCGCGGTGGTGGTGGACGGTACCGTGTCGTCGTCGGTTCTCAAGGTCGTGAGCGGCGCCACGCAGTACGCGCTGGCAACCGGACTTTCCGCCGGCGTTCACGACGTGGTCGTCTGGAAGCGAACCGAAGGCGACCAGGGCGAAAATCGCTTCCTCGGGCTCGACGTCGTCGGCGGGCAACTGCAAGCGCCTCCCGCGGCGCCCGACCGTCGCATCGAGATCTATGGTGACTCGATTACCGCGGGATATGGCTTGGATGGTCCCGACCAGAACTGTTCCTGGTCTCCGGATACGGAGAACCACTACCTCACCTACGGCGCGCTCGCCGCGCGCGACCTCGGCGCCGACCTGCACACCATTGCCTGGTCGGGGATCGGCATGTACCGGAACTACAATGTCTCTGGCGCCTCGTCCGATGCCATGCCTTCCGTGTACGCGCGCACCCTGGCGTCGCAGTCCGGAAGCGTCTGGGATTTCTCGTCCTGGCAGCCGCACGCGGTGATCGTCAACTTGGGCACCAACGACGCGTCCACCAACGGCGATCCTGGCACCCCCTACGAGACCGCCTACCTGAGCTTCGTCCGCACCCTGCGGCAGAAATACCCGGACACCTACTTCGTTCTGACCATCGGCCCCATGCTCGACGGCGCCAACCTGACCGCCATCAAGGGTCACATCCAAAACGTGATCGACACGCGTAGCAGCGAGGGCGATACCAAGATGTCGTTCCTCGAGTTCCCGGTGCAGCAGTCCTCGGATGGCTATGGCTGCGACTGGCACCCCAGCGCGAAGACCCACGCGAAGATGAGCGAGCTGGTCACCGCCGAGCTCAAGACACGCCTCGGCTGGTAGAGCGAGCCGGACTAGAACTCGGCGTGGAGCTTCGCTCCCAGGATGTGAACGGGACCGCCGTGACAATCGTTCGGCACCGAAGCGTCGGCGCGGCGGGACTCTCTTTCTTGACGAGGTGGCGAAGCTTGCACCCAAGCTTCAGGCTCGGCTTGCTCACCTTTTGGAATCTTCTGCGGCCTTCTCTGCCACACCCCCGACCCGCATCATCTCGGCCACCAAACACGACCTCATCAGTGAGGTGGAGAAGGGGAGCTTTGGCAACGACCTGTTCTACCGATTGAATGTCGTCGACATTCGCGTTCCACCCTTGCGAGAGAGACGCGAAGACATCTTGCCTTTGGTGCGAGCACTGCTCGACTCGTACAGCGCCAATCTCGGTCGCAGGGTACCGACGCTCTCGCAAGACGCAGAAGCCGTGCTCTTGCAGCACACGTGGCCGGGCAACCTTCGCGAGCTCGAGAATCTCGTTGAGCACGCTCTCCTAATCTGGCCGGCGGAAGTCTTGGAGCCCGAGGCGTTCGCACCCATCCACACCGCCCACGTCTTTCGGCGTCCACGCGTGGGCAACAACGTCACGCTGCATGCCTTGGAAAAGGAGCACATCCTGAGCATTACGGCTCGCGTGAGGGATCGCAAAGACGTCGCTGCCATTCTTGGAATCTCCGGCACCACGCTGTGGCGCAAACGTCGAGCTGTACGCGCGGGAGGACGGCGGGAAGGGACCGTCCGACTGCGAGGGCTGACAGCAGTCAGGTTGCAAGATGCAATTGGCCGCCAGAAAGAGCTCTGCAATCCACAACGGAGTGTTTCCAGCTTGTTGCGAACGCATGGGTACGCAGAGGAATCGGATGCCATGGAATCGCGCAACCTTTCGTGTTGATAGACGACTTGGCGCCCTTGCAAAGCCACATGGCACGGTAGGTGCTCTCCACGGTGGCGGAGGCTAACCAATGTTGGATGTTCTCTTCGTCGCCGTCACCATAGCGTTCTTCGCGATTGCGCTCGCCTACACCGCGGGCTGCGAAAGGCTCTAGTCATGGAAACTGTGCTGGTCACTCTCGTTTCGGCTGGACTCGTGGTCTATCTGTTCTGGTCACTCTTGCGCCCGGAGAGCTTCTAATGAATACCGCCGGTTGGATTCAGCTCGCACTCATCGTCGCTGGCTTCATTGTCATCACCAAGCCTCTCGGCGTCTACCTCGTGAAGGTTCTCGACCCCGAGGTGGGCGGGCAACCCTGGCTGGCAAAGGTGCTCGGGCCGGTGGAGCGCCTGTGCTACCGAGCCCTCGGAGTGGATCCCAAGCGCGAACAGACCTGGAAAGGCTTTGCCGTCTCCATGGTGATTTTCACTGGAGTCACGACGATCTTCACCTACGTTCTCTTGCGCATCCAACACATCTTGCCGCTCAATCCTCAACACATGGCCACGGTCAGGCCGGATCTTGCGTTCAATACCGCGGTCAGCTTCAGCACCAACACCAACTGGCAAAGCTACGGCGGCGAAAGCACCATGAGCTACCTCTCACAGATGGTGGCCTTGGTGTTCCACAATTTCGCCTCCCCGGCTATCGGTATTGCAACCGCGGCCGTCCTGGTGCGAGGGATCGCGCGCTCGTCCGGCTCGACGGTTGGCAATTTCTGGCGCGACCTCATCCGACAGACTCTCTACTTGTTCATCCCAGCGGCCCTCATCTACTCGGTATTCATGATGTTCCAGGGAATTCCCCAGAATTTCCTGCCCTACACGGCGGCCAAAACCGTGGAGGGTGCAACCCAAACCATTGCGCAGGGCCCTATCGCCTCGCAGATGGCGATCAAGATGCTGGGCACCAACGGCGGCGGCTACATGAACGTGAATGCAGCCCACCCCTTCGAGAACCCCACGCCACTGTCCAACTTCGTTCAAATCGTTCTCTTCATCGCAATTTGCAGCGCGCTCACGTACTACCTCGGTCGCATGGTCAAGAACCAGCGCCATGGTTGGGCAGTGTGGGCGAGCATGTTCGGCATGCTGATGGTCGGCATTCTGGTCTGCTGGTGGGCCGAGGCGCACGGCAATCCGAGGCTGCTTGCGCTGGGCGTGGATCCCTCGTTCGGAAACATGGAGGGCAAAGAGGTCCGCTTCGGGATTGCCAATTCCTCGATCTTCGCGTCCATGACCACCGCCACCGGTTGCGGTGCCGTGAATGCGATGCACGATTCGTTCACACCGCTCGGCGCTCTCGTGACTTTGGGGAACATCCTCATGGGCGAGGTCATCTTCGGGGGCGTGGGCAGCGGTCTTTACGGCATGTTGGTCTTCGTCTTCGTGGCCATCTTCATCGCGGGCCTCATGGTGGGGCGCACGCCCGAGTACTTGGGCAAAAAGATCCAGGCACGTGACGTGAAGCTGGCGGCCCTCTCCCTGCTCGTGGTTTCCGTCTTCACGCTGGGCGGGACTGCTTGGGCAAGCGTTGCCTCTTGGGCAACCGCGGGCCTCAACAACGGTGGTCCGCGCGGCTTCTCCGAGATGCTCTACGCCTTTGCATCGGGAGTGGGTAACAACGGCTCCGCGCTGGCTGGCCTCACCATGACGCCGACCAATGGCAACATCATGTGGAACCTCGTCCAGGGGCTCTCGATCCTTTTTGGTCGAGTCTTTCCTGCAATTCCAGTTCTCGCTCTGGCCGGCGCGCTGGTGCAGAAGAAGGCCACGCCCGCCGACGCCGGCAGTTTCCCGGTGACGGGACCTACCTTCGTCGTTCTGCTCACCGCCACCGTCATCATCGTCGGGGCGCTGACCTTCTTTCCGTCGCTCGCGGTGGGACCCATCGTCGAGCATTTCCTGATGACCTCGTCGAGCCTGACTTTCTGATTTTGCGTCCTTAGGAGACACCATGACCACCGCCAAGAAACGTTCCGTCTTCGAGCCCGAGATTCTATTCCCCGCCATCCGCGCGAGCTTTGCCAAGATGAACCCGCGTCACATGGTCAAGAACCCGGTCATGTTCGTGACCGAGATCGGTGCGCTGGTCACGACCGTCGAGATCCTGCGCGCCAAGTCACACGGCGAATCGGTCAGCTTCGTGCTGCAGATCTGTGTCTGGCTCTGGTTCACGGTGCTGTTCGCCAATTTCGCCGAGGCGCTGGCGGAAGGACGGGGCAAGGCGCAGGCCGATGCGCTTCGCCGCGGACGCAAGAAGGCGTTCGGGCGGCGCCTGCATCCCGACGGGACCACCGAAACCGTCCCGTCCGAGCTCCTGCGCAAGGACGACGAGGTGCTCGTGCCAGCCCACGAGATCGTTCCCGCCGACGGAGAGATCGTCGCGGGCGCCGCGATGGTAGACGAGTCGGTCATCACCGGCGAGTCAGCCCCGGTTTTGCGCGAGTCCGGCGGCGACCGCTCGGCCGTCACCGCCGGGACCACCGTGATCTCGGACCAACTGCGCATCCGAGTGACTGCCGATCCGGGCAAGAGCTTCCTCGACCGCATGATCTCGCTCATCGAGGGAGCCAAGCGCCAGAAGACGCCGAACGAAATCGCCCTCAACATCCTGCTGTCGGCGCTCACCATCATTTTCCTGTTGGTGTGCTTCTTCCTGCGGCCGTTCGGGGCGTACATCCAAAGCTACACCCCCACGCTGTCAGCCTCGGCGTTCTCGGTGACCGTGCTGACCGCGCTCTTGGTCTGTTTAATCCCAACCACCATCGGTGGACTGCTCAGCGCCATCGGCATCGCGGGCATCGATCGCATGGTGCAGAAGAACGTGCTTGCCATGAGCGGCAAGGCCGTGGAAGCGGCGGGAGATGTGCATACGCTCCTTCTCGACAAGACCGGAACCATCACCCACGGCAATCGCCAGGCGGTCGCGCTGCTGCCCGCGCCGGGCGTGACTTCGCACGAGCTCGCCCAGGCGGCGCAACTATCCTCATTGGCGGACGAGACCCCGGAAGGTCGCAGCATCGTGACACTTGCCGAGAAGCTTGGGCAACCCGCGCGCAGCTCGGATGACTTGCCGACTGCCACCTTCGTCCCGTTTTCGGCAAAGACGCGCATGAGCGGTGTGGACATGGATGGACGAGCGATCCGCAAGGGCGCCGCGGACGCGGTCAAGGCTCTGGTGGGCGGAGCCTTGCCCGGCGAGGTTCAAACCGCGGTCGACGGCATTGCACGCAGTGGGGGGACGCCCCTTGTCGTCTCGCAAGCCGGAAAGGTACTGGGCGTCGTCCACCTCAAGGACGTGGTCAAGGAAGGGCTCGTCGATCGCTTCAGTCGCTTTCGCGCCATGGGCATCCGGACGATCATGATCACGGGCGATAACCCGTTGACCGCCGCGGCCATCGCGAAAGAAGCGGGCGTGGACGATTTCTTGGCCGAGGCGACGCCTGAGAACAAGCTGGCCCTCATCCGTCGCGAGCAAGAAGGAGGGCATCTCGTGGCCATGACCGGCGACGGAACCAACGATGCGCCCGCGCTCGCCCAAGCCGACGTGGGGGTGGCTATGAACTCGGGCACGCAAGCCGCCAAGGAGGCGGGCAACATGGTCGACCTCGACAGCAACCCAACCAAGCTCATCGAGGTCGTGGAGATCGGCAAACAGATGCTGATCACGCGCGGGGCGCTCACCACCTTCAGCGTGGCCAATGATGTCGCAAAATACTTCGCCATCATCCCGGCGATGCTGATCGGCGCCTTTCCGCAGATTGCGCCCCTCAACATCATGGGACTCGGGTCACCCGGCAGCGCGATCCTGAGCGCGGTCATCTTCAACGCGCTCATCATCATTTGTCTCGTGCCCCTGGCCTTGCGAGGCGTGAATTTCCGCCCATCGGGCGCGGGCGAGATCCTGCGCCGCAATCTCCTCATCTACGGTCTTGGCGGATTGGTCGTCCCCTTCATCGGCATCAAGCTCATCGACCTCGTCGTCCACAACCTTCTTGGAATGGTGTGACCATGCGCAATCTCATTCACGAAACCTGGGTTTCCCTTCGAGCCACAGTCGCCGTCGCCGTGCTTGGCTGTGTGCTTTATCCGCTTGCCGTGTACGCCATCGGGCACACCGTCATGCGACGCGAAGCCGATGGATCGCTTGTCGACCGGCAGGGCAACGGCACAAACCCCGAGCGCGCCGTCGGATCCGGCCTGCTTGCGCAAGGTTTCAAGATGCCGGAGTACTTCCATCCTCGCCCTTCCGCCGCCGGTGCCGGCTACGACGCCGCCAACTCCGGCGGCACCAACCTTGGCCCTATCAGCGACAAGCTGCTCAACGGTGCCATCGATGATCCCAAGACCAAGGACGTGGATGAATCCTTTGCCGGCATCAAGCAGCTTGTTACCGAGTACCGCTTGGAAAACCATCTGCCGGCGGATGTCTTGGTTCCCGGCGACGCAGTCACGCGCTCGGGAAGCGGGCTCGACCCGGATATCACGCCTGCCAACGCCGGCCTGCAGGCTGCGCGTGTGGCCAATGCCCGCGGGGTGACGGTCGAAGAGGTGAAGGCGCTCCTGGTACGCCAGACCAAGGGCCGACAATGGGGTCTGTTCGGAGAGCCGCGTCTGAACGTCCTCGAGACCAATCTTGCCCTCGACCGCGAGCTCCCCAAGCGCACTACGACGCCCGGCGGGCCATCGAGCGAGGTCGCGGCGGCACCGATGGCAGCTCCGTGATGGTCCCGGAAGGTCCCAAGTGCCGGACCCTAGACTAGAACTCGGCGTGGATCTTCGCTCCCAGGATGTGAACGGGGCCTCGGTCGGCGTTGAATCCGGGGTTCCACAGGAACTGATAGTCTGCTGCCAGCCAGACCGCCTCGAGAAGGTTCACGCTGTAGAATCCCTCGACAATGCCCTCTGCGCCTTGCCGAAGATGACCGTCGCCGACAAAGCCGTCGACGCCGCCCAGGGCCAGGTACCTGGCGTGGACGTCCGAGATCCAGCTCATGCCGAACCCGACGCCCACCACGTCGAATGGCCGCCGCCACAAGGAGCCCTTGGCCACGGCGCCAAAGGAGAGGGAGCGGTCGGCTGAATTGTAGGCATCGACCTCGGTTTGCCCGTCGGAAAACATGGCGCGAAGGAACACACCGACGTCCTTGGCGACATCCTGTTCGAGGTTGATTCCGATGCCGAGCTTCACATTGGGTCCGCGAACCCAGCAGAGGTCAGGTGCCCCAGTGTTTCTCGATCCATAGTTGAAACCGGTGCAGGCGGCGGCGTTGTCCGCCGGATTGGCCTCGAACACCGCGATGGCGTCGTCGAAGCGCCCGGTGAGCACTCGGTTTCGATAGCCGAGCAGACGCACGGCACCGGGACGTCCCAGCAGCAGGTGATCGTGCTCCAGCTCGATCTGGTCGCCGTAGTGCTCCCAGATCCTGAAATCGACCGGAAGCTGGTTCGGGTTCTTGGGCGGCGTGAACCGACCGAAACGCAGCACCCATCGCTCCCAGTAGAGCTCGGCGGCACCGCCCCACGAGTACCCGCGTGCATCCGCGGTGAAGTCCCACGAAGCGTGGGTCATGAAAGCCATGTTGAAGAAGGTCTGGCGCGGATCCCCGGTGACGGAATTCCGGTCGAATACGTCGAGGATACTGAAATTGCCAAGGGTCAGGACGAGTCTACGACTGCCCGTCACGGTCCCGAGCTGGAGCGGATTGGACGTCTTGACGATGCGGTCGCCGCCCAACCCGAAGGTCTGCCGATAAAACAGGCGCGCCAGATAGAGTTGGGGCGTCTCGCCGCCGGTCTTCTGAAGCTCGAAGTTCTGAATCGCGCCGCCGATCCCGTGTAGTTGCGAGAGCGGCCGCTCGGTGATGGCCTCGGGAACCGCATAGATTTCGCCGCCCTGCCAAAGCCCGAGCCCGAGGAACAAGGAGAAGGTGCCGGTGAAGCTTCGCTCGGCGCCTGGCACAAGCGAGTTGGTGCTGCCATTGGCGTTGGTGTAGGGAGTCTGGAACGCCGGCTTCCAGCTCGAGATGTAGGTGAGCTGTCCGTAGACGTTCCAGCGCTCGTTGTCGAGGTCGTGCAAGCCATGGTGCGAGAGCAGGTTCATGAAGTCGAAGGCGGCGTCCTCGTGCGGAGCCGGCGGTCCGTCCTGGGCACTCGCGCGCGTGGAGGCGAGCAAGGCGCAAGCCACCAGGCCAACACGAAACGCCAGCCGCGCCATCATCCAAGTCCCCCGGTCGAGCGACCTGCGCCTGTGGCCACGCCTGGCCCTTGACGAACATGGGATATCTCGCAGGCAGACACGGCCCTGCGCATTTAGCACGCGCTTGCGGCGCCGGACCCACCGCAAGTCCGGCTGGAATGAAATTGTTGAAAAAGCCGCGTCCACGCCAGGACCGCTTGTAGCTGGTCCTCGCCGAGCGATCAAGATGACACGATTTCGAGTGGACGCATCATTTCGTTGGCGGCGTGCTCGAGCAGGTGGCAGTGCCAGACGTAGCGGCCGGCATAACCTTCGAATCGAATGATGATGCGGGTGATCATCCCAGGGTCTGCCCGCACCGTGTCTTTCCAGCCGGCTTCGTCCGGTCCAGGCGGCACCGGCTTGCGCGCGATCAGCTTGCCCGAGGTGAGGTACTCGTCGGCATCGAAGGGCTGGCGATCGAGGATCTGGAAGCGCACCAGGTGCAAATGAATCGGATGCGTGTCCTCGGTCAGGTTGACCAGTTCCCAGATCTCGACGCTATTCAGCTCGGCCTTCTCGGTGACCGGCTCGTGCCAGCGCTTTCCGTCGAGCAGCATGAGCATGCGGTGGTTCTTCGGATCTTGATACCCGTTCAGCGTGAGAACCCGCGTCGTAACCGCCGAGGCCGCGTCGAGCTTGGGAACGGGGCGCAGCCTCGCCGGCAGCGGCGCCGGTTTCCGGACCGGGCCGTTCCCCACCCGGAACTGCATCAGCTCGAAGGCCTGGCTGCGCAGGACGAGGCTCTTTCCGGCGGCGCCACTGAAGTCGACGAGCACATCGGCCCGCTCGGCCGGCGCCAGCGTGAGTTTGTCGAGCTCGATAGGCGCCGGCAAGAGGCCCTGGTCGGTTCCGATCTGGTGAAACGTGCGACCCTCGGACCGACCCTCGGACCGACCCTCGGACAATGAAAGGTAGTAGAGGCGGCCATTCGAGGCGTTGACCACGCGAAAGCGGTAGCGCCCCGGTTCCACGTCGAGGTACGGGAAGAGCTTCTGGTTCACCAGCAGCGCGTCGCCGTAGGCTTCGGGCACCCACGGCGCATCAGGCTCGCCCGAGGTCGGGTAGCGAAGCTGGCCATCCTGACCGAAGTTGCGGTCGCAAATCATCAATGGGATTTCATGGCGGCCGTTCGGCAGGCGAAGCGCGTCCTCGACCTCGTCGCGAATGACGAACAACCCGAACATACCGGCGTAGTGATTGAGGCGCGTGATGCCCATGGCGTGGTCGTGATACCAGAGCAGCGCCGCGTCCTGATGGTTGGGATAGTGGTACAGCACGGAGCGCCCTGGGGTAATCCAGTCCATGGGATACCCGTCGCTCTTGGCCGGCACGCGTGCGCCGTGCACGTGGGCGATGGCGCGCACCTCGGGTAGGTCGGCTCCGGCACCGCACAAGGTGTGATCGATGGGAAGAAAGTGACGGCTCGGCAGCTCGTTCTGCCATTCGACGAGCAAGCCGCGCCCGCTGCGGGTCTCGAGCGTCGGACAGGGCACGCTGCCGCCATAGCTCCAGAAACGCGTCGGCGGGACGTCGCGGTGGACGCGTGCGAGCGTCTCGCGCATGGTGATTCCGTAGTAGGGAATCTTCTTGCTCGCGTCGGTCGGATCCGCGCGAAGCCCATCCGGGACCAGCACGCGCGGAATGGGCAACGGGTCTACGAAGCGTGGCAGGGCTTCTGGGTGCAGCGGCGGCCCCAGGGGTAGGGGCCGCCCTCCTGTCTGCGCCGGCGGCACCACGAGCCGGTGCGGGCTCGATCCCCGTCGGCAGGACCAAGGCGCCGCCAGGGTCGTTGCCAGCAGGAACTGGCGACGGTTGATCAGCGGTCTCTCCACCTCACAGGGTTAGCATGTTCTCGATGGTACCCGCGATGGTGTCGAACGAGCCACCCGTCTGGATGCGCTCGCCGCCCAGCCAGTTGTCCTCGATGAACTTGAGAATCGAAGACTGGTCGGTCAGCGTGTGATCGACGTAGTTGTGCTTGGCATACGGCGACACCACCAAGAGCGGCATGCGCGTCCCGTAGCCGCAACGGCCGAGCGCCGGCTTGCCGTCGACGCCGAGGAGCGGCGTCGCGGGCGCCGCGCCCCCCTGCTGCAGGCCCGTGGTGCACAGCCCCGGGCCATTGAGGGCATCGGCCACGCCGGTCGACGGATTCACGATGGGAGGCATCTGGTGATCGTACCAGCCGTCCGAATCGTCGTAGGCCAGCACGATGGCGGTCGAGGCCCACTCCTGGCTCGACTGAATGGCCGACACCACCTGCACGATGAAGTTCTGCTCGTCGATGGGATTCGAGTATCCCGCGTGGCCGTCCTGGAAGGCTGGTGCCTTCACGAACGCGACCGCGGGCAGGTTGCCGGCAGCGAGCGCCTCGAAGAAATCGTGGCTGTCGTATTGGTGGTTGGCCGGTTCGGGCGTCACGCCGTCGGTCTCGACGCTCCTGCCGATGGCGGCGAGCGAGCTCGGCCGCGCGTGGGTCAGGTTGGCCGTCGACGGGTAGTACTGGAACGGCTGGTGGTGCGGAATGTAGTCGGTCGAGATCCCGGCCGGGTTGGCCACGGTCTGCGGCGTGCTACGCGAGCAGCCCGTCGTGCCGTTGGCATTGGTCAGCGTCAGGTCGAAGCCGCCCTCGAACCAGCCCCAGGTTACGTTCTTGGTGTTGAGCAAATCGCCGACGTTCCTTCCGGCGAAGCTATTCTGGTCCGAACCCGTGGAGCACACGTCGCCCAGCGGATCGGTGTCGCCGATGAGCGTCCAGCCGCCGTTCCCATCGGGCGTCACGTGGCTGGTGGACATGGTGGCGGGATCCTTGTTGGTGGCGCTGATGCCGTTGGTCTGACCCGCGACCAAGTCGATGGCACCGGGCGTGGAGGGTCCGAAGACCGTGGTCCACGAGTTGTCGTTGAGCGCATAGCTCTGCGCCAGGTTCCACAGCTCGCTGACGGTATTGCCGTCGTAGTAGGCCATGACCAGGCCCTTGCCGTCCGCAGCCGTCGGGCTGCCGGGCGGTGGTCCCGCCGTGCCCGTGTACTTCGGAAAGAGATCCATGGCACCGTTGTCCGAGGCCTGCTGCTCGGGTTTGTAGTTGTGCCCCTGGTCGGTGGTTGCCGCCTGGCCCGGTCCCAGGCGGAACGGGTTGATCGCCGCAGTGCCATTGGCGGAGTTCGCGGCGGTCGGGTTGTTGCCGAGCAAATCGACGCCGGGGATCGGCGAGAAACCACTGGTTACATCGAGCGGGGTGATGAGGCCGTTGGCGCTCGGGGTTCCGGGAGCTGCCGACAAACGGCGTTTCACCCGAGTCGTTCTTCGCGTTCGGATAAGTGCCGAAATAGTGGTCGAACGAGATGTTCTCGCCGAACACCACGACCAGGTGCTTGATCTTGGTCGCCGTGGAGAGCTCCGCCGCCGAGTCCACGTGGCCGCTGCAGGTAACCTGCACGGCTGCCGTGTCGGCGCAAGCCGCCTGCGGATTGCCGTCGGAAACCACCAGGGTCAAGGTCGCAAGCCCGTTCGTCGTGCAGGTGTAGGTCGGGCTCGGGCTCGTGGCGTCGCTGAATGAGCCGCTGGTCGCCGTCCACTGGTAGCGCAGCGGCAATGGACCGCTATCCGGATCGGTCGCCATGCTCGTGATGGACGAGTCGGATCCGCCCAGCACCTCACCCGGGTTGGCCGAGATGGACTGGATGGTCGGGCAAATGTTGAACGTGCCGGTCACGCTGATGCTCCCCGTCTTCGCGGGCTGATGGCAATCGAGCGCGATGCTGACCGGGGTGGTGCCGTGCGCGGCCACGCTGAAGGTCGCACCGCCCCCACACTGGGTGTTTCCGTCGAGGGAGGTTCCGGTAAGCGAGATCTTGAAACCGCTTCCCGCGGGCAAGCCGCCGATGACGCCCGAAACTGTCGAGCTCGCCGATACGTCGAGGCTGCCCGTCTTGGAGAACCCGAACGGTCCCGTGATGGTGTAGCTGAAGGTGGCGAAGGTCGCGTCGCCTGCCGCAAGCGTGAGCATGATCGACCCGCTGCCCAAGCTGCCCGATGCTTCGCCGCGGTCGTTGCCCGTGCAGCCGCTGAGCCAGCCGCTCGATGCCACGACGCCGACGGCGATGGTGGTGGTGAATGCCAATGTCCGGAGCGTGTTATGTGATCGCATGAGTCTCCTCTGTTGCGAGTTCGGTGAGGTGAATACGGAGAAACCATGGTCGGGCGCACGCCGCAGTCGAGCGTCTACCTCGCAACGATTGCGTTACAGCATTTGTTGCAAAATCGGCCGAGGTCCCACGGCGCTCTCTCGTTGACGTCGGCCGTTGCCGGCATTCCGTGAACGGAGTCGCATCAAAACGCCGCGTGCAGGCGCCCCGAAAAGATCGAGACCGGCCCGCGGTCGGCGTTGTAGCCTGGATTGGCGATGAGCTGATAGTCGAAGGTCAGCGCCGCCCACTTGATGGGGCTGAGCGCATAGTAGGTTTCCACAACCATCTCCGGACGATAATTGAGCATGCCATCGCCGATGAGAATTCCCATGCCACCGGCGGCAAAGTACTGGCGATTGATAGCCGACAACCCCTCGGCAACTCCGACGACACCCAGGGTATCGTTTGGTCGCCGCCAAGACGTCCCTCTCAGCGCGGCGCCCAAGGTTAGGCTCTCGTCACAGTCGGTCCATCCCATCACTTCCACATGACCGGGACTCCAGCTGGCACGCGAGAACAGGCCTACGTCGGCAGAAATCGACTGCTCGACGCTGACCACGAATCCGTAGTTCGTTCGCTCCTGGCGGGTCAGGGTGATGTCCGGATAGCCCGCCGTCGAATTTGGCTCGGCGAGCGCATCAGCGAAGCTGCCCATGTTGCCATGGCTCAGCCACCCGAAGAGGAGCAGCTTGCCTGGATGGGAAAGCGGCGCGTAGCGCAGCTCCAGCTCGGCCACGTATTGGCCGCGCTCGGGCACGTGGGTGTCGAAGGTGTTGGAATTGGAGACATCCGGCAACAAGAAGTAGCCGGCCCGAAAAGCCCACTGCGCCTGGTTCAGATCGGCCATTCCGCCCCACGTCCAGCTCGAGCTTGTCCATGGTCCAGTCGTAGGAGCCGCCGCCATAGGCGTTCCAGTTCAGAAACGCCGTGCGCGGCTCGCCTGCGTAGGCGTTGAGCAGGAAATAGTCGAGCACCGCGAACTTTCCGACGGTCACGGTGAGACGCGAGATGCTGCGCTCGCCCGCGATCTGATTGGGGCCGTCCTCGACCGTCTCCCTGGCACCCCCGAGCTCGAAGGTCTGGCTCAGGAACAATCGCGCGTCATTGAAGCGTGGGAATTCGAAGCTCGACTTCTGCGCCTCGCCGTTGGGAAAGGCGGCCACGCCGTGCACGTTGCTCAGACCGAAGCCCTGCATGAGCTCGGGGTTGAAGTAGATTTCCCCGCCGCGCCACAAGCTCCGGCCGAGAAATATCGTGGCGCTGGCGGTATTGCGCACCTGGCTCGCGCCGGAGAGGCTGTTCGGGCCTTGGTAGGGCGAGTGAAACGCGAAGTAGCCCTGCTCGATGTACGTGAGCTGACCGTGCAGGCTCCAGGTGCGCTCGCCGCCCCCGCCCGTGACGAGGCCCATCCGAGTGTCGTCGGCACCGGGTCCATGGGCCTGCCAGTCGAGGGCCAGCCGCACGCTGTGCAGGCCCATCGTCGATTCGGCGCTTGCTCCGGGAGCAAACGTCGTGCTGGCCGAGCCGAACCTGTCGTAGATGTACTCGAGCCTCGTGCTCCAGTGCGGGGCAAAGGCCAGCTCGATACCCGCGCCCATCGTCCAGCCCAGGCGAAAATGCAGGCGCTCGTCGCCCATCGGAGGCTGGCCCGAGCTTTGAGTGAACCGTCCCAACGACCAGGCAAAGCCCCCCGCGCCATAGAGCAGCCAGCGATCGAAGGCATAGCCCATCCGACCGCGTGCGTGCCCGAACAGGTCGAGCCGCTCGGCGACGCTGCCGAGGGTTGTCTGGCGCGAGGAAACCAGAATCGTCGTTGTCGCCGAAGTCGGGAAAGGAGACATCGGCCTCCAGCCCAAGCACTAGCCTGGAACGCAGCTCGACGGAATAGCCCAAGAGCGCTCCGCCATCGAGGCTCCCGAACACACTGCTCGCAGTCGGCACCGGGGAATCGGAGAGAACGCTGTTTGCCTTTCCACGGGTGTAACCGGCGTGACCGCCAAGGTACCATCCGCTCCAAATCGGGTCCGCGTGAACCAGAGATGGCTCCGCTGTCGCGGTGGCGAGACAGCACACACCGAGGATCTGGCTACGAAGCAGGAGCGCGGGCCTTCGCACGCTTGTGGTCCTATTCTCGACGCCATCCAAAGGCGGCCATGTCCACCCGGCGTGCGCTCGCGCCCGGCGTGAAATGCGCCAGACCATCGCCGTCCACGAGAAAAGCCGCGGTCCCCGCAAACCCGGACACCATCGCCAGGCCGGGTGGACCGAGGACGAAGAGCGCGGTCGAAAGTGCCTCGGCCAACGCGCCATCGGGTGCCACGACCGTCGCGCTTTGGCTCGCCGAGGCGGGATAGCCAGTTCTCGGATCCAGCAGGTGGTGATAGCGATGACCGTCCACCTCGACGAAGCGCTCGTAGTCGCCGCTGGTCGAGATCACTTCGTCGTTCAAGTCGACGGTTGCAATGAGCCTCGTGGCCGAGCGCGGATCGCGGACACCGACGGACCAGGGGCGTTCGCCGTTGCGGCCACGCGCGACCACATCGCCGCCTGCATCGATCAGAATGTCGCGCACGCCCGCGGCCACGGCGAGGTCGGCCGCGCGTTCGGCGATGTAGGCCTTGGCGATGCCACCCAGCCCCAGCCGCATCCCTCTCCGCCTGAGGAAGACGGTCTGCTTCTCCACGTCGAGCACGACCTCGCGGTAATCCACCAGCTTCCGCGCAGCGGCGACGGCGGCAGCGTCCGGCGGACGGAAATCGGGCTCGTCGAGCCTCCACAATTCCGAGAGAGCCGCCCAGGTGCTGTCGAAAGCCCCCGCGCTCGCCTGGGATACACGCGCGGCGATTTCCATGACCTCGACGAGCTCGGTCGGGACCGGGACAGGCGCCTCGCTGGCGGACCGATTTACGCGCGAGACAACGCTGTCGGGCCGCCACTCGGAGAGGATGGCTTCGAGGCGCTCCATCTCGGCGAACGCGCCACGGATCGCGCGCTCGAGAGCGTCGCGGTTCCATCCGCGAACACTGACGCCGACCAGCGTGCCCATGAGCGGCCGAGCGCGACGCACGAGAACGCCCTCGAGAGCCGACTGCGGCTCGCGGCGGGCGACTGCCTGGCGACTCATGGCTTGCCTCCCGCGGAGGCCCGGTTGCGCAGCACCTCGGCAAGCCGCAGCCCTTTGCGTGCGGCGAAGGTGGCCGAGCGCGACGAAATGGTCGCTCCGCTGATCGCGTCGATGTCCTTGTCGAGCGTGATGGGGTCTTTCTCGCGCTTGCCGACGAACTGCTTGCGAAAGCGCTTCTCCTGGATCGCCTCCCCTTGCGGCTCGCGGTACACCATCACCTGGATGTCCTGGAGTGCACCGTCCACCGTTACCCCGACGGCGAAGGTGATGGGCAGACTCTCGCCGATGACGTCCAGGATGAAGATGAATCCCAGCGTCCCCTTCTCACCCTTCACGTCGAGGTAAGGATAGCTTCGGGCTTCGATCCGTCGTCCGAGCGCCTTGGAGAGCGCCGCCATCTCCACGTCGCCGAGCTCGAGACGCTTTTTCGTCGCGGCGGTGCTTTCGGGGAACATGGCCCGTGCCGCGTCCGCCTCGTGAAGGTACGTCTGTCCCCCTAGCAGGGGAGCGGGCGCAATCAACACCACGCCCGGCGCGGCCAGCAGCGCCGCGAGCGATCGGTTCATGGCCTGTCGTCTCCGTTGGCGGGAGCCGACGAGGCTGCGCGTGCACCCCAGCGCTTGGGTCCCCACATCGCGGCGAGCGTGAGCATCACGATGAGCAAGGAGCCGCCCGCGAGCAACATCCACCCGACCATCAAAAGGTAGGCGAAGCCCGCCGACAGATAGCGAACCGTCCACGGCCCCACCGCGTCCAGGAATGCACCCGTGAAGACGATCGACGTCAGGTAGATACGCAGCCGCGGAGACGCCGGCGTGGCGTAGAGCAGGTGGGACAGAATCAGCGCCACGACCGGGATGGTGAAGAGATGGAAATGGCTCGTCTCCACGAGCTGCCAGAAGGTCTTGGGGAAGGACATCTCGCTTTCTCCGCCGCGGTAGTGCGCCGCGATGGAATGGGGATCGAGCCCGATGCGACCGAAGGAAAGTGCGACGAGGGTCGACAGGGCCGGCAGCATGAGCAGCACGAAGCCGGTGTAGGCGATCCGGGTCTCGAGCGATGCCGAGCGAAGTTGAAATCCTCGTCGAGCGAATGCCTGCATCGTGTCTGCTCCTTGTCCTTGCCTCGTGAAATCAGAACAACCAGGTGATGGCCGAGGCGAATTCGTTGAAGGCCTCGTCGTTGCCGAGCCAGTGCCGCCTATAGTCCATCTTCAGCGCGATTTGAGGGATGGGTTTGTAGACCAAACCGACCATCTGGGAATAGCGCCGAAACTCCGAGCGCGCCACGAATCCGCTGGGCACCGAGGCCTGGGTGTCGGCGTAGTCGAATCGCGTGAAGGCATTCAGGGCCTGTTCCGAGCTGGGCGCGAGCAACCGGAGCACATCGTAGGCGACCTCCGCGTAGCCGCCGCGCGACTGGGAGGCCACGGGCCCGGCGGCCTGCTGCTCGGGCGTCCCAGCCAAGAGTGCCTGATCGAGCTTGCCGGCGTCGCCGATGAGCAGCAGCGCGAATTCGGCCCGCGCAGAGAAGCCCGCCTTGTGGAAACGAGCGTCGATGTCGAACAAGCCGACCGGGACACGGCCGACCGTGGCTCTCAACGAGTTCCCCGAGCTCGCGCCGTAGGCGGAGGCACCGAGGACGGTTCCCAAGATGGGCTCGTAGTCGATGCGTGCGATGGCACCGTAGTCGCCAGCATAGGCGAGCTGCGCCTCCTGGTGTCCCTCGCGAATGGCGGACTCGGCGGTGAAGCCATTCGCGTTAAAGCCGTTCACGAAATACAGCTGATAGCGCAACCCTTCGGCGAGCTCGCCGAAGATGCCGAAGCCCGGCTCGCGCCACGTGCTCGGGATGACGAAGGTGTCCACATCGGGGCGGTCCACGCCATTGAAGCTCGGCGGCTCGTGGTACACGTTGACGATGCCCATGGGCATCAGAATGAGACCGCCGCGCAGGTTGAACCGCCGAGAGAGCAACCCGTCGAGGTAGGCCTGCTCGACCTCCGCCTCCCCTTGGTCGCTCGACGAAGCGACGGCGTGCTCCACCTCGAATTCCGAGTAGAAGCGCAGACGGTCGGTGAAGTTGTGGCCGAAGAACAGAACCAGGCGCCGCAGATCCACGACGCCCGGGGCGTTGCTGGGATCGTTCAACGTCAGCTCGCCATAGCCGCCGAACGCGCTTCCCGACATGGCTGGCGCACGTCCCAAGGGGATCTCGACCGCGCTTTCGCGTGGCAACTCCACCTCGGGTGCCTTGGCCTCGCGAAAGACGTCGGCTGTCGACTTCTCGGGCATCGGCACCGCGGCGGTCGCAGCCGGTGGCTCGGCGGGTGCGGCCGCCGGCTGCTCAGGGGAAGCGTGAGCGCCCCCAGCCCATCCCGAAGCAAGCGTGATGACCCAGGCAACCGAGGTCCGAACCCGAGCGCAGCGTTCTGTCTTCTGTGGCATCGTGAGCTCCTTCCCGAATCGAAACTGGCAACGAGGAACCATTCCTCGTCTTCGGGCTCTGGGTTCACGGACCGCTGGCCGCCGACTTCCTTGAATTGTCCGAGCGGCCTGGACCGCCCCTGGTTCCGGCGCAAGGTTCACCGCTGGTTTCCGACCTCCATCGTCGCACCCGCCTCGAGAGGCAACATCACCGTCCGCTTGCAACGCCGACACTTGAGCTCGATGCCCTCGGAGACCAGGCGCGCCAGCAGGTTGCCGCAGCCACAGCGCAGATCGCAAGGATCTTCCTGATCGAGGCGGATCTGTTTCAGATCGATGTGCATGCGACCCCTGTGCGACGGTGGCTTTCCTCGGGCATGATCACCGCCTCAACGTCACCAGAGGCGCAGTCGGCTTGCTCGGGCAGCTGCAACCCGCGCAGCCGGAGCTGCACGAGCCGGCTTTGCGCCTGTGCAGGACGCGCCAGCCGCCCCACACCCCTGCTGCGGCGACGATGAGAAAGACGATGAGGTTCTCCATGACTTTGTGCCTCGTTCAGATGAACAACCGTCCCACCTGGTACACAAGCAGGGACACTCCGTATGCAATTCCCGTCAGGCCACCGAGCTGCAGCAGGGCATAGCCCCATTTGCCCGATTCCCGGCGCGTGACCACCACGGTCGCCATGCACGGGGTCCCGATGAGCAAGAAGAGCATCATGCTCAGCCCGACGAGCGGGCTGTAGTCACGGGCCAGAATCGCGCGCAGCCCCTCGCTGCCCTTGTCGGCGTCGGAGATGGAGTACACGATGCCCATCTGGGCCACGAAGATCTCCTTGGCGGCGAAGGCGCCGATCATGGCGGTCAGAATCTTCCAGTCGAAACCGAGCGGCTTGAACGCGGGCTCGAGGGCATGCCCGATGCGGCCGGCGACCGAATGCTCGAGACCTTCGGCGGCGCGCCGGCCGGCCACCTCCTGAGCGCTCAGCCGCGTGCGTCCGTTGCTCGCCTGGCCCGACGCGACTACCGCGATGCGGCCCGAGGCGATCTCCGCGTCCACCTGATAGTGCGCCGGCTTGGGAAACGACGTTGCCGCCCACAGCAGGATCGAGATGCCGAGGATGGTCGTGCCGGCCTTGCGCAGGTAAAGGCCCGCGCGCTCGGTCATCTTGATGACCACGCTGCGCGGGGTAGGCAGCCGGTAGGGCGGCAGCTCCATCACGAAGGGTGCGTCCTCGCCGCGCAGAAGCGTCTTGCGCAGAAGCAGCGCCAGAAAAAGGGCCATGGCGATGCCCACGGCGTAGATGAACCACAACATCGGCGCGCGCCAGGTCGGCGGGAAAAAGGCGGGGATGAGCAGCATCCAGATGGTCAGGCGCGCGCCGCACGACATGAGCGGCAGCACCAGCATGGTCACGATGCGGTCGCGAGGGTTCTCGAGCGTACGGGTGGCCAGAATCCCCGGTACCGAGCAGCCGAATCCGGACAGCATGGGAATGAAGCTCTTGCCGTGCAGGCCGAAGCGGTGCATGAGCCGGTCGGTGAGAAAGGCCGCGCGGGCCATGTAGCCGGTGTCCTCCAAAAAGGCCAGGCCCAAGAAGAGCAGGACGATGTTGGGCAGGAAGACGATGACGCCCCCCACCCCGCCCACCACGCCATCGACGAGCAGCGAGCGCAAGAGCGACGTGGATCCCGCAGGCCACAGCATGGCTAGCCGGCTCGACAGAAGCTGCACCCCCGCATCGATCCAGTTCATGGGCACCTCGCCGACCTTGAAGGTCAGCCAGAAGATGGCGTACATGACCAGGGCGAAGATGGGCAGGCCGAGCAGGCGGTGAACCAGCACGGCATCGATTCGGTCGGTGAGCTGGCGCGCATCGACGCGCGAGATATGGGTACGCACCTCGCGCAAGAGCCCGTCGACGAAACCAAAGTAGCGCTCGGTCACGAACACGGCGATGTCCGCGTTGGTGCGCGCCTCGATGCGACCGCGCTGGCGCGCCGCCTCTTGCAGAGCCGCCTGCCCGTCCGGCATGGCCGCGACGCTCGGACCGTATTCCTCATCGCCGACGAGGAGGCGGGTGGCCATCCAGTCGCTGCAATAGATCCCTCGCGCTTGGCTTGGCAGGAGCCTCCGGATGGCCGCCACCGCGGCGTCCATGGTTTCGCCGAGCACCAGGCGACTGGGCCCAGCCGGCCGAGCCGCGGCGCGCGCGATGGCCAGCTTCAATTCGGCCACGCCCTGCGCGCGGTGCCCGACCGTCTCGACCACGGGGAAGCCGAGCAGCTTCTCCATCAGCGCGAGGTCGATCTGTTGCCCCGCGGCCCGCGCCTCGTCGGACATGTTCAGACACAGGACCGGGTTGGCGCCGGTTTGCATGATCTGGGCGAGCAGCACGAGGTTGCGTTCGAGCTGGGTCGAGTCCGCCACCACCACGACCACATCGGGAGCGTCGGTCAGCTCGTCCTGCGCCACGCGCTCGTCGGGCGAGAAGGAGCTGAGGCTGTAGGTGCCGGGCAAGTCGATGACGTTGACCGCGTAGGGCTCGATGTCGCAGCGGCCGGTACGACGCTCGACCGTGACCCCGGGATAGTTCGCCACGTGCTGCCGCGCCCCCGTCAGGGCGTTGAACAGCGAGGTCTTGCCGCAATTGGGGTTGCCCGCCAGCGCGACGCGAATTTCCGTCGCCTGCGAAACGGTCAGTGCGGAGCTTTCGGTGGGAGACATGAATCTGCTTCTTTGCCTGCACTACACGGGGGTGCGCACCAGAATGGAATTGGCCTCGGAACGGCGCAGGGCCAGGCGCGCGCCCTGACAGCGCACCCAGAAGGGATCGCCGCCCAGGCCCACGCGTTCGATATCGATGGTGGTTTCGGGAAGGACACCCATGTCGAGCAGCCGCTGTCGCAAGGCCCCGACCGCGTCGATCTTGGTGACCACCGCGCTTTGGCCTGGCTTCACGTCGGCCAGGCTCATGGACAGGAACTCCTTCTTCTTCGCGCAAACGGAGCACCACTGCGGCAACCGCGCGTGCGCCGTGGACTTGCGCTCCTGCACCATCGGACACTGGCGAAAGCTCTCGATGACGGACGGGCAGGCACCCAGGAACTCGAAAAAGCGCACCATGCGAACCATGGCTTCGTCGGTCAGGCTGTGCTCCATGACGCAGGCCTGCTCGCTGGCGGCCTCCGCCGGCATGTTCAAGACCTCTTCGAAGAAGCGCGTCAGCAAACGGTGGCGCGAGAAAACCCGGCGCCCGGCTTTTTCGCCCTCGGGCGTAAGCGCGATGTACTCGCGCCGCTCGTAGCGGACGAGATCGAGCTCGGCCAGCTTGCGAAGCGCGATGGAGACCGAGGCCGCCTTCACGTCGCGCGCGCGTGCCACGTCCTTGACGCGGGCAAAGCCCTGCTCTTGCACGAGCAAATAGATGGTTTCGAGATAGTCCTCCAGCGACGAGCTGATCTCGCCGTCGGCCGCCGCGCTAGACGCCTGGGTCATTGTTAGCCCAGGCTAACAACGGCAGTGAACCCTGTCAACCCGTTTCGGGGCGTTTCAGATGCGCGCCGCGCGACCGAAGAGCCCGCGCCTCTTGATGAGCTCGGCGACCTCCTCGGGGACCATGGTCTCCCACGAGGCATCGCCGATCTTGAGGAGGCGAAAGACCTCGCGCGAAAGGATGGGAAGCACGCCGGGGTCGTAGCCCTCGATGGGAACCAGCGAACCGCGATCGAGAAGGTAGCCATGCAGCTTGGCCAGGCCCGCCGGCACGTTCATGTTGGTAACCGTATTGAGCTTGCCCGTGGCCTGATCCAGCATGGGGTAGACGTAGAGCTTCAGGTCCTTGCTGAAGAGGCGACCGAAAGCCTCCATGATGCCGCCGTCGAGCCCGGTGTAGTACTTCTCGTCGAGAAGCTGATCGAGGGCGCCCGTGCCGAGAACGATGGCGATGCCGTTGCTGGTGCAGCGGCGCAGGTAGCCCGCCAGCCGGTAGTACTCGAAGTAGTCGGAGATGAGCACCGTCTTGCCGGCCGCACCGAGGACGTCCGCGCGGGCCAGGAAGTCGCGCGGGTCGACGGCGCCGGCCTCGCTGAGGAGATTGCTCATCGTGATCTCCATGATCTCGACGATCTCGTCCTCGGACGTGCCGCGCTCGTGGGCAAACGCGGCCCGCGCGCAGCGCAACATGTCGATGTTCACCTTGGTCACGGGGCGGAACGTGCCGCGCAGGACCAGCACGGGCTTGTGGTGCAGCACCTCGCTCGGCTGCAGGACCTCGCCCTTGGCGTCGAACATGGCGGCCTGGGACAGACCGAGCTGCACCAGCTTGAGGCTCATGAGGCGGTTGTCGACGTGGCGGAACTCGATGCCCGAGAACTCGATCATGTCGATCTCCACCCGCTCGGTGGACAGGTTGTCGAGCAACGATTCCACCAGTTGCTGGGGCTCGTGGTGCATGAAGAACGCGCCGTAGAGCAGGTTGACGCCGACGATTCCGAGGGCTTCCTGCTGCAAGCTGGTTTCGCGATCGAGCATGCGCAGGTGCAGGACGATCTGACTCTCGTCGTCGCGCGGGTGGGCCTGGAACTTCAGCCCCATCCAGCCGTGGCACTCGGAGGAGGTGCTGCGAAAACCCTTGGCCGCCACGGTATCGGCGAACACGAAGAACGCCGTGGTGTCTCCGCGCGCGGCGCTCAAGCGTTTGACGTTCTTCTCGTGCTCGTAGTCGAGCATGTTTTGCAGCCGGTCGCGCGAGACGTAGCGCTCGGTGTGGCCGTAGATGGCGTCGCTGACCGCCATGTCGTAGGCCGAGATACTCTTGGCGATGGTCCCGGCGGCGCCGCCGACCCGGAAGAACCAGCGGGCCACCTCCTGGCCGGCGCCGATCTCGGCGAGCGTGCCGTAGCATCGCTCGTCCAGGTTGATGGCCAAGGCCTTGCGATGGGTGTCGAGGACTTCCTTTGGGGGCAAACCTGGTCTGGGTGTGAACATGGTGGCCGCTCGCTGGGGCGGCTCAGCAATCATTGACGGCGCGGACAGGAAGTCAAGGCGGAGCGGTGGGCAGGCGACGAGGGGTGATGGGCAAGATGAGATCTAGCCATGGCGTCGCGTTTCGGAGTAGCTTTCGCGAGGTGCCCACCGTCTCCATCACCACGCCCTCGTGGAACCAGGGCCGGTTTCTCGAAGAGACGATTGCGAGCGTCCTCGGCCAAGAAGGGGACTTCGCCATCGACTACGTGATCGTCGACGGCGGGTCGACGGACAACTCGGTCGAGGTCATCAAGAAATACGCGTCGCTGCTGTCGCGGGGCGAGTGGCCCATCCGTTGCCGGGACATCAAGCTTCGCTGGCTGAGCGAGCGCGACGACGGCCAGAGCCACGCCATCAACAAGGGACTCGCGATGTCGACGGGGGACATCCTGGCCTGGCTCAACTCGGACGACACCTACGCACCCGGGGCGCTGGGGACCGTGTGCCAGGCGTTTTCCAAAGATCCTGGTTGCGAGGTCGTTTATGGCAAGACCTACTATGTCGACGAAGCCGGCGCGCGTCTCGGACCGTACCCGACCGAAGACTTCTCGCGCGAACGACTGGCCGTCGTGAACTTCATCTGCCAGCCCTCCACCTTTTTCCGCCGCTCGGCGTTGGAGCGCGCCGGCTACCCCGACGCGAGCCTCCGCTACGTCATGGACTACGATCTGTGGATCAGAATGGCCGCCGATTGCCGCTTCCGCTATGTCGAGGATTTCCTCTCGTGCTACCGGCTTCACGGCGAATCGAAGACCGTCTCCGGCGAACATGCCTTGGCGAATTCTCGGGAATGCCTCGAGGTGGTCTACAAACACTTCCACTGGGCGCCGGCCAACCGCGTCTACGGCTACTGCAGCCGCTGGTATGAGGCCCACGTCACGCCCACCATCCTGAAGAGGAAACCCATCGAGCTTTGCCTGACCGCCCCCTACGCGGCCTTCAAATACTGCGCGATGAACCGCGGCATCCGCCTGGCCGACCTCAAGCAGTTGACACCGAAAAACCTACGGAGCCTCCTGGTCGCCAAGGAGCTTTACTGAGGCGGGGCGGAGACGCCCCACCGCGCATTGCAAGAAGCTCTTACTTCCAGGCCTGCACGACGGCTCGGTAGCGCTGAACTCGCTTGCCCACCACACCCCAGCGCAAGGACAGTTGCTGCCACATTGGCAGGACGGGCGCCGTAGGCGTCACCGTCACGTGACGAAACCCAGCGGTTCGGCACATACCCACAAGGGCTTTCTGGTTGGGCGCCCACCAGTTGGACACGTCGTGGTTGAGCTCGCCCTTCTCGAAATACTCGCAGAAGGCTTGGTCCTGCAAGCCGGGAAGGAAGATGGCCTCGGTTTCGATGATCGCCACCTGACGGGTCAGAGCGGCGACCCGCTCCAGTGCCTCAATGGGGTACTTCATGTGATACAGAACCCCGAGGAATAGCACCACATCGAAGGTTCCGACGGCCTTCGGATCCGCGGTCATGAAGTCGGCGACGATAGACTCCACCCCACTTCCCAGCAGTTCGCGGGCGGTGTCGAAGCCTCGCTTGCCCGGCAGCTCCGCAGGCTTGTAGTAAGGGAGTGTCTCGTAAGGCTCGGGAGACACCCCACGCGTGATGCAGTCGTCGTAGTACTTCTTGTGCTCCTTGAGATCCATGGACCAGACGAAGTGGTCAAGCGCCGTCACCTTCTCCGCTCCTAGCCGCTCCGCCGTGAAGGAATAGAAGCCGTCCCAAGCTCCGATGTCGAGAACCGTCTTCTTGTGCAGGTCGGGTAGACGCAAGGTCTTGAGCTCCACCGCAAGTTGCGATGGCGTCTTCTGGCCGGGGGTTGTCACCCCTTGACCGACTTCGATCGAATGCCACCAGAACGGAACCGCGGCGATGCGCGACTCGATCTCGGTGCGAGTGCATAGCGAGGGAGATGGGGAGTGATCGGCCATGTCCCAACCTCATATCACAGTTGCCCTCTTGTCTCTGCCGGTGCTTTCGCGGCCCCAGGCAAGAACATGGTGGACACAGGCCGGGTTATCAGTCATTTAGGTGGGACAAGCTGACGGAAAACGATTTCGCGAGCTATCGGTACATGGCGATTCGCAAGTAGCATCCATGATTCTCTTCGCCCTGCCATGAAACAACCCCTGACCATCGCCCTTCACGCCGAGCTCCCGATGGGCGGCTTCGCGGGAGGTATCGAGCAGTTTCTGATATCGCTCATCGGTGCGCTCGGGCGCTTGGAGGACGGGCCGGAGCGCTACGTGGTGGTGGCTACGCCGGATAACGAGAGGCGTCTCACCGAGGTCATGGGCGACAACCAGCGATTGGTCGTACGTCCGAGGCCGCAGCTCAGGGACAAGGTCATCCGACGCCTGGGGAGATTCGCCGAGGTCGTTGGTCCGTGGTATTCGCGCGTGCAGTACCTGCTGCACGGGGTCGCTGCTTTCAAGACCGCCGAATCGGACGGGTTCTTCGAGTCGTTGTCATGCGATGTCGTGCACTTCCCCTTCCAATACTTCGAGCGCACCAAGATTCCCTCGGTCTACAACCCGCATGACCTGCAGCACCGGCACTTGCCTGAGTTCTTCACGCCCGCCGAGGTTGCCCAGCGCGATGTCCTGCACGGAACCGCGTGCCGGTTGTCGACAGCCGTCGCGGCCGAATCGTTTGCTGCCAAGACGGACATCATCGAGCAGTACCGCATCCCCGAGGAGAAGGTCGTGGCCATACCCCGCGGCGCGCCGACCATCTTCTACCGTACCCCAGTCCCCGACGACATGGATGCCGTCCGGCGCGAGCACAACCTGCCGCCTCGATTCATGTTCTTCCCGGCGCAGTATTGGCCGCACAAAAACCACGTGCGATTGCTGGAGGCTTTGGCAAAGGCACGCACCCAGCACGGCATCGTGGCCAACCTCGTGTGCACGGGTAGGCCAGTGCACGATTGGTCGATCGTGCACAAGCGGGCACGCGCGCTGAAGCTCGGCGACCAGGTCTCGTTCCTCGGTTATGTCGATCCCGGCCATCTGCGCGCGCTTTACCGGTTGGCGGACTTTCTCATCTTTCCCAGCCTCTTCGAGGGCGGTGGCTTTCCGCTGCTCGAGGCCTTTCAGGAAGGTGCGCCGGTCGCCTGCTCGACGGCTACCTCTTTGCCGGAGTACGGCGGCGACGCGGTCTTGTTGTTCGATCCTTACTCGATAGAGGACATGGCCGAGGCCATCCGCAAACTGTGGTGCGATGCCGAGCTCAGGCAATCCCTACGCGAGCGAGGAAGGGCGCGCGCGAAACTCTTCACCTGGGAGCGGACGGCGCGCACCTATCGGGCCCTCTACCGCAAGATCGCCGGGCAAGAGCTCGGCGTCGAGGACGCCGGCCTTCTTACAGGAGCTCCGCAGGTGGAACCAGATAGCGACGGCGGCTAAGGATTCGACCGGCAACAAAGCAAACCCGGAGGCCCCGCATCCCGGTTTTGAGAAGCTACGGGCATTCCGACCCAAGTTGGCCTAATCTGCTCCGCCAGATGTCCGAGATGTTTGCGCCGCACGACAAAATCAAGGTCACTTCCGACCATGCCCCTGCTTAAGCATCTGGGGCGAGTCGTCACGCCGGGAAGACGGCTGATTCCGCAGATCGACGGCTTTCGCTTCGTGGCCATCTCGTCGGTTTTTTTCTTTCACATCGCGCACACCATGTCCACGCTCGGTGCTGCATCCACCCCGCCGAATCTCCCGATCCGCGTGCTCATGGATGTGGGCCGCTACGGCGTCGAGCTGTTCTTCGTCATCAGCGGCTTCGTGCTTGCACTTCCCTTTGTCCGGGCGCGGCTCGCGGGAGGTAAACCGGTCTCGCTGCGCGCGTATTTTCTCCGGCGAGTCACGCGCCTCGAGCCACCCTACTTTCTCCTGTTGCTCACAATCTTCTTCGTCGAGTGCGCGACCGGGGCGCTGACGGCTATCGACGCGTGGCCCCACCTTCTCGTGGGGTTGCTCTACCAGCACACGCTGATCTACGGAAGCCAGAATCCGGTGCTGGGCGCCGCATGGTCCCTCGAAGTCGAGGTCCAGTTCTACGTGCTAACGCCGATTCTCACCTGCGTCTTTCTTCTCAGGAATCGGCTGCTCCGGCGGGCACTTCTCGTGGCCCTCATTCTCGCTTTCGGCATGCCGAGATACAGCACCACGGACTTTCGCTATTTCGGTAGCGTGATTGGGCACCTCCAGGAGTTTTTCGCGGGCTACCTGCTTGCGGATCTCTACGTGGTGGATTGGCAGGAGAACCCCGTGGAAAGCCGTGCGTGGGATTGGGTTGCCATCGCAAGCTGGATCGCCATCTGGCCGCTGGTGGCCTACGAGCGGTATTTCTACGGGATCCAGCCGTTCGTGGTGCTGATGGCCTACTGTGGGTCGATCCGCGGGCGATGGTGCCGGCGTATCTTTGGCAATCCCTGGATCGTGGCCATCGGGGGGATGTGCTACACGATCTACCTCGTCCATGGCCCCATTGTCGTTCACACGCTCCAAGTCGGCAGGCGCATACTTCCGCTCATGCCGTTCGGCTACGCCTTCGCGATTTGGGCCCTCGTGCTTGCGCCGCTGACCCTCGCGATCAGCGGGCTGATCTTCGTGTTGCTCGAACGTCCGTGCATGAATCCGGCTTGGCCTTCCTTGTTGTTGGCGAAGGCTCGATCCAAGGTGCGTAGAGGAACCAGCGCTTCAAGTCTGCCGTAGGTGACTGGCGCCATCGAGCCAGCGAGGGCCACGGCTCAGGAAAGCGCTCGCTTGATCCTCCGGAGAGGATCGAGCACCGCGCGCACACACCGCCAGGGCAAGAGACGCCGGATGGCAGCGAGCTCGGCCAGCGGACCGAACAGGGCCGGTGGATTCGGCCAGCTCTCTTCTGCCGCGGAGTCCAGACATGCCACCCGTTGCCTTGCGAAAGCCTCCGGCCGCTCCTGGCCGTGCATCGGCTTTGCCGCCGGCCCGCACAGCCACTCGGCATCCTCCTCGCCAAGCGGGAACCGGTCCTCCATGCCCACCGTACGCCTACCCAGGAGAACCGTCCACTGGTGCCCTGCCACTTCGGGATGCCTCGTGCTCACGACGCCAAGACCCCGGCGGCGGACGGCATCGAGGAACCACCGGCGGTCATAGATGACGGCGTGGGTGGGATCGGTCTCGCCCGCGAAGAGGCAAAAGGGGCCTTCTTGGAAAAAGGGGAAGCTGAGGTTGTCGAAAAAGAACCACGTCGTGAACGCGATGCCCCCCGGCTTGAGGATCCGGGCCACTTCGTGCAGGTAGAACTCCGTCTGCCGCCGGAGGAGATGCGTGAACACTGAGTGCGCGATGACCAGCGAGAACTGGCCGTCCTCGACCGGAAACCGCTCCGCCAGGCGCAGGGTGTTGCGGGGCGCGGCGGTCGGGGAATACACGTCGTGATGATGAAACTGGAAACCGGGGTCGACCGGCGACAGGCTCCGGCGACACCACTCGACGACGTCCCGGTTGACGTCGATGCCCACGTACCGGCGCGGTCTGGGATCCTGAAGAAGCAGCTGGCGGGCCACCCTCCCGCAGCCGCATCCGAAATCGAACACGGCGTCGTACGCATCGAGGGAAATGCCGAGCTCGGAGTAGATGGGCCGCCCGCCCGGGTTCTCGAACGCGGCCGGATCTGTGGGTCCCACGAAGGCGCGCATCTCCAGAGGCGGGATCGGGATCTCGTGCATGATGGTTTTCTCCTGCTCCGGGTGTGGGGTCTCGGCTGAGCTAGCCGGTGTTGTTCGATATGTCTAGCATTTTGGGCGCAAACTGTTGGAATTTGCGCCCACCCGGCGCGAGCCCACACTCCTCCCAACCTCCTCGGCCGCAGGCTTGTTTGACCCAAACGCACGTGGTATGGGTCGGGCGATGGACATCGGCAATTTGCGCGGCAACTGGGAGCAGTTCGCCGCGGATGATCCTCTGTGGGCGATCCTGACCGACCCCTCCAAGCGTGGCGGCAGGTGGGATCCCGCGGAGTTCTTCCAGACAGGCGAAGGGGAGATCGCCGCCGTGCTGGGGCGGGCCGGCGGCCTGCCATCGGCGCGACTGCGCGCCCTCGATTTTGGCTGCGGAGTGGGACGCCTCGCACAAGCCATCGCTCGGCGTTTCGACCACACGGTCGGTGTGGACATATCGGCGAAGATGGTCGAGCTGGCCCGGCAATTCAATACCGTCGGCGATCGCTGCACCTATGTGCAAAACGACCGTCCTGATCTGACCGTGCTCGGCGACCAGCGATTCGACTTCATCTACTCGAACATCGTTCTGCAACACATGAGCTCCGACCTCGCGCTCGGCTATGTCCGCGAGCTCTCCCGCCTGCTCTCCAAAGGCGGCTTGTTGGTATTCCAGATTCCCGAGCGGCTCACCCTCGGCACAGCTCTCCGGCAGTGGTGGAGGATCGTATCCGGTCCGCAGTCGGCGGCCCCTGCCCAAGGCCCGGTGATGGAGATGCACGGCACGCGCCGCGCGGCGGTCGCCGCGAACCTTCCGGGTTGCAGGCTGATCAGAGCCGAGAGGGACCACAGTGCGGGAAGCGAGTGGGTCAGCTACCAATACTGGGTTACCCGCGACTGAACCTTCTCCGCGTCGAGCTCCCTATTGTGAACCCAAGGCGAGACGATACGCCGCCACGGTTTCCGCGGCACAGCGAGCCCAGCTGAACGTAGCAGCCCGCTGGCGCGCCCGGTTTGCCAACCGATCGTGCAGCTCTCTGTCCTGATGAAGCGTGGCCATAGCCTGGCACAGGGCATCCGCGTCCGTGGGCGAGACCATGATGCCCGCGTCCCCGACCACTTCGGGCAGAGACGATGTGTTCGAGGTAATGACGGGGACTCCGCACTGCATGGCTTCGAGGGGAGGTAGTCCAAATCCTTCCAGCAAGGATGGGTAGACGAACATCGAGGCATGCGAATAGATGGGTGCCAAATCTTCGTCGGGGACAAAACCCGTGACGACCACGCGGTCGCTCACAGAGCCCAGTTTTTCAAGCTCTTGGAAGATGGATTCCATCTTCCAGCCCCGCGTTCCAACCATGACCAGCCGCATGTCTCCTGCCTGGCCCTCGGCCACGAGTCGAGCATAGCAACGGATAACCTGAGCAATGTTCTTGCGCGGTTCGAGCGTGCTCAGGGTCAAGGCATAGGGCTCGTCCGGAAGATTGTATTTGTGCTTGAGCGACGGCCACTGCTCCGCACGAAGATCGGGACGAAAATGATCCGCCGCGGCCAGGTAGGTGACAAGCACGCGCGCTGGATCGAGATCCGGCCTATCGGCAAGCAAATCGCGCCGAGTCGCTTCCGAAATGCACAGGACCCAGTCGGCAGGGGTGAGCGAAGCCAGCACCTGCTTCATCAGCGTGACGACGTTGGACTCGAACAATTCCGGATTCCGAAGTGCGATCAGATCGTAGACGGTGAGAAACCGCCGCAAGCGCGGCTGCCCCTTCGTGTTCGCAGGCAGCGCGTAGAAGGGCGAATGGTAGATGTCCGCTTCGGCCAAGACCGAGTTGGGTACGACTTCCAGCCGCTTCCTGACCTGCATCATCGCAAATCCGATACACCCCCGCGCAACCCGCCCGATGGTCCAGCCAGGCTTCTCCTTGGACGCCGCGTCCACGAGAGCGAGCTCCAACTTGTCCAGCGCCAGACGCATGGATCCAGATTCGAAGGGCGTCCGCGCCAAGGCCCCTGCGGACCGCAGGTATTGTTCGCACCACACCGAGTAATTCGAGGCGCAGAGACCCAAGGTCAGGCTCGGATCCTCGGCCAGTGCAAGCGCGACGTTCTCGACAACGCGAAAGACCCCCGTGCGAGATCGCTCCTGGTGGTGTCCAAGACCCAGAACCGCAATATCGTAAAGGACCTTCATCTCCGCATTGACCTCGAATGCTTCATGCCTTCGTGACCTCACACCACAATTCTTGCGAATAGGACTTGGTCGAGAAGATCTTCATCAGATTTTCCACGATGCGATGGAACATCGAGCTGTCGGTAAATGCTCCCAATAGTCCCGACAAGCTCGTTTTGACGAGCTCCTGATACGCGACCATCTTTCCACCGCTGCACTTCACCAAACGACGCAGCTCATGTTCGGTAAAACCCCAGTGTTTGTGGGTACGATCCAACTGATGGTATTCGACGACCCCGTAACGCCAGAGATCCTCATTTCGCTTGGGCACCGCGATAAGGACGTTCTCGGAATTGCCGATGCACCTGGTGAGAAGCCCAATCGGATCTTCGACGTGCTCGAGCACGTCATGCAGCACGTACGTATTGCTCCGTGGCAGGTCAACCCGAAGTGCGTCGCCCAGAATGACCTGGATCGCTTCCGGATAGGTGTAGCCTGGGTAGGCGACCTGATCCACGCCAACGTATTCACCCTTCCATCCCTGCTTGAGCAAGTGGTAGTAAACCTGGCAGGTTCCGCAGCCGACGTCGACGACGTTCCCTCGGTTGTGCTCGACGACGAGCTTTGCCAGCTCGGGGTGGATCTCGCCCTTCCAGGGGAACTGAATATCGGTCCTCGCAACCAGATCAGGACACATGTTTCGAACCTCCGCCGGTAATTCCCTTCCAATATTCCCCGATCATCTTGCGTTCAGCCGAGTCGATTACGCCCAAACACAAGCACAGCAACACGTACAGCCCGGCGCCCGCGAAGATGATCCCGCCGAGCTCGAGAAGATTGTTCGCGTGCGACTTCACAACCACGAAGAAGAGCCACATCGGGACGGCTGCGACCAGCGGCTTGACGAAGCCACGGCGCAGAAACGTGGTATTTCGCAGGCCCAAGACTTTTCGATTCACGCGATCCACGAACAGCGGGACGGTGATCAAGCTGTTCGCGATGAGAGCCAGAGCCGGCCCCGCGATGCCCCATCGCGGGATGAAGAGCAAGGCGAGCCCAAGGTTCAGCACGGCGCTGATCGCGGCGAAGAATGCCGGAATTCCGGGCTTGCCAAGTCCTTCGACGAAGACGCCCGGTACCGCCGCAAAGGACGCCAAAAAGAAGGCCAGGGCCAGGAAGCGAAGCGTGCTGGCGCCGTTCGTGGCAAAATCGGTCCCCATCCAGAAAGCGAGAATCTTGTCCGCGAACATGACCAGCGCGACCGTGATGGGCAGAACCGCCATCAGGACGCCTTTGGCGACGCGAACGTACAGGTCGTTCAGCCGCTCCTGGTTCGCCTTGAATTCGCTGACCGCGGGAAACACCGCCGTGGTGATATTGGGGATGACCGATATGATCCTTTGGGCCAGTCCCAAGGGGACGACGTAATAGCTCACGCTTGCCAAGGGGAGAAAGGCGGCAACGAGCACCTTGTCCAGTTGGAAGACGACTTGCCCACTTATGACCGAGAACACCTTGAGAGCGCTGAATCGCATGATCCGCCTGGCGGTTGGCGCATCGAAAGCGGGACGGAACGAGACCCCCGGAAGCAGTCGCCGGGCCACCATGACGAAGACGACGATCCCGATCGCGCTGGTGGCCACATTGAACACCACCAGCGCTCGCAGCGAATAGCCGAGTGCGAGCAAGACGACTTGCCCCAGGATAGCCACGGTACCGAGCGCAAGGTTCTGCTTCACCAGGATATCGAACCGCTGCAGGGCATTGGGGATGGAGTTGAAGACTGTCAGCGGCATATTCACCAGAAATCCCAGGGAGCTGACATAGAACACGACCAGCGTGATGTGAACGAGATTCGCCGGGACGTGAAGCAGGCGGGTGATGATGAGATTGGCTGTGGTGAGAATGACCAGGGTTCCCAGCAGCCCGAGCCCGGAGTAGATGACGATGGAGGTTCCGATCACCTTGGAAACCGCCTGAAAATCCCTCACGACGTAGGCGTCGGCCATGTACTTGATGGTCGCCGTTCCCATGCCCAGGTCGAGAACGGCCAGGTATCCGACAATCGCCATCGCAAGCGAAAGAACCCCGTAGGCCTCTACCCCGAGATGGCGAACGATATAGGGCGAGGTCGCAAGCGGCAGGATGAAGAACCAAACCTGCGACAAGAAGTTGTAGGTGACGTTCCTGAAGACTGGGAGGCCCTGATGCATGATCGCGAGACTTCCACCGCTAGCGAGCCGAGGCGGCGGAGTCCGGCGTGATGCCGCCGTAGGGGGCGCGCAGTTTGTCGCGCAACCATTTGAGGGATGGAGGGTGCCCCGAGATGGGGGCGGTGAGGTGCTCTCGGAATGGCTGGTAGAGATCCGGTGCATCCGCGACCGTGAAGCCGGCCGCCAGATCCTTGCGGACGAAGAAGGCGTTGACACCGCACAGATTGCAGCAAACCAATCGATATCCAGGCAAGCCGTCGCAGAAGGCCTGCAGCGAAGCACCGTGATAGTCGTCGTTCCCCCAGGCGTGCGATGCATTGTAGGCGATGCTGACCGCCAGAGGAGGCGGGAACTTCGGGTTGTACTCGACGCAGATGACCTTGGGCTCGAAGTACCGAAGCGACTCGCACAGAATCCACAGATCGTTGCCATCGATGTCGACCGAAAACAGGTCCGGCTCTCTCGTCCCCAGAAACTTCACCTGGGTGGAGATGAAGTCGCCGATATTGGACAAATCGATGAAGCACTGCTGTGCTCGAAGTTGCGAGAACTCCAGCGCCCCCAGCTCTGCTCGAATGAATTCCAGGTTTTTCGTATCCCCATCGACCCAGCATCCCTTGAACCCCTCGAGAAGAAGGTAGTGCGAGTTGTTCTCGAGGCCATTGCCGCAGCCGATCTCGATGAAGGTCTTGCTCAGCGGCTCGACGGCGCCGACACGTCGAAGGATCTCCTCGATGATTCCATCTTCGTCGTTCTGCGAAAAGACCTTGAAGCCCCGGAGGCAAGGGTTGTCGGGGGTGCGAGCGCCCACTTGCCGCCTGGCCGCCTCGAGCTCGATGTCGTGATTCGGACGAGGCAGCAGTACCTGCCTGGGCGGCACCTTCTCCGACAGGTAGGAGCAGAGCGGGGCCAGGGATGCGTCCACAACTCTCTTGATGAATGTTTTCATGTGTCTAGGCGGTTGGTCTCGGGTTGTCGATTCAACCAAGGCGGGATGGATCTTGGCTGCCGGCTCCGCTCGTCAGTTGGATCGCGCCGCCGGAAATATATCCTTGCCCCTAGGTCAGGGAAAGCGGCATAAGGGGGTTTCGGCGGGGATCCGAGCGAGAGCACGCACGGAGCCAATTCATGACCATGCGTACTGCGTTGATAGTCGGCGTTTCCGGACAGGATGGCGTCTTCCTGGCACGACACCTGCTGGCGCTCGGGTACCGACTGATCGGCTCGACACGACGGCTTGACAACGAGCCCGTCTCCCGCCTGGCCATCGCCGGCATACTGGAACGCATCAAACTGGTAACGCTGGATACCTGCAACCCGACTGCGGTTGCCGCTCTTATGGAGGAGGTGCGACCCCACGAGATCTATAACCTCGCGGGTCAGTCCTCCGTCGGTTCGTCCTTCCAATCGCCCTACGAGACGGTGGAGAGCGTGACGCGCGGAACGTTGGCTCTGCTCGAGGCGGTTCGCTCGCACGCCCCCGAGGCCCGTTTTTTCAACACCGGCTCGAGCGAATGCTTCGGCAACACGCTCGTGCCGGCGACCGAGCACACCCCTTTCTCACCCCGGAGCCCGTACGGAGCTGCCAAGGCGGCCAGCATGCACCTCGTCTCCGTGTACCGGGCTTCCTATGGCCTCTTCGCCTGTTCGGGAATCACCTTCAACCACGAATCCCCTCTCAGGCCCGAGCGATTCGTGACCAGGAAAGTGGCGGCCTTCGTGGCCAAGTTGGTCCAAGGCGGCCCGCCAGTGCTCAAGGTCGGCGATCTCTCGATCAAGCGGGATTGGGGCTGGGCGCCGGAATACGTCGAGGGCTTCCACCTGATGTTGCAGGCCAGCGAACCGCGCGACCTCATCCTGGCCACGGGAACGTCGTCGACCCTCGCGGAGTTCGTCGCCGCCTGCTTCAGAAGCGCTGGCCTGGACGAGAAGAACCATGTGGAATCGGATCCGGCCTTCTTCCGGCCCTCTGAAATCAAAGTGAGCGCGGGAGATCCTTCGGCGGCCCGGGAAACCATTGGCTGGCAAGCCAAGATGCACATGCCCGACGTGGCCGCGGCGCTTGTGCGCCACGAGCTGGACCGTCGCTAGTTGGAAGCGCTAGCCCGCACTATTCACGAGTCCCGCCAGCACGATATCCCGTGCGGGCTAGCAAACGCGTGCGGAGCCTACGCTTCGCTGGCTTTGCCGGCAGCGAAGCGTCGCGGGAGGGTTTGGGAACCCTCCCAGGGCTCCCATGACAATCGAGCTAGCCCGCCACGCTTTGATGTGCTGGGAACGGTCTATTGGGGCATTTCCGCCGGTAATCCTATCGTGGTGAATAATGCGGGCTAGGCTTGGCGAATGGCCGACAAGCGTCGGCGAATCGCCTCGCCCACGGCCGCGGGCGAGAAGCTCCTGCGGATGTCGGCCCGGCCGGCTTCGGCGAGGCTGCGACAGAGCTCCCGGTCGGCCGCCACTCGCACCATGCATTCGGCGGCGTGGTCGACATCGGGCTCGGCCCACGTATTACCCTTTCTGTAGGGACCGTAGTCCGCGTCGAGCGTCACCAGCTTGTACTTCACAGGCATGGAATTCCACGGGGTCATGAAATCCATGTTCGCCGACCATCCCGTGGCGATCACGGGCTTGCCGAGAAACATGGATTCCGCGAGCGTCAGCCCGAAACCCTCCGATCGGTGGAGCGAAACGTAGCAATCGACCGCACTGCCCAGCGCGTTGGTTTCGGGTCGGCCGAGGTAACGAGACACGAGAATGATGGACGGATCGCGCTCCGCGATTCGCAAGACCTCCTGGTGGTCCCGAGGAACCTTGTCCACGTTGATGACCTTCAGAACCAAACGCGTGCCTTTCGGCAGCGAGGACTTCGCACGCAGGAACGCTTCGATCAGAGCGGAAGGATTCTTCCGCTCGAGCACGCTGAGCGCATCGAACATGAAGAGGAACAGAAAACCTTCGCTCGGCAGCCCGAGCTCCGCGCGCCCGACACCGGGCGGCACCTCGAGGTCGATGCAGTGCGGAATGCGAACCACGGGCTTGCGCGCCTTCTTCGTGAAGGCATCCAAGCAGAAGGTCGACGGCGTCCAGACCTCGTCGAGAAAATCGAACGCCTTGAGTTGCTCGTCGGGAAGGTCGGGAAGCTCCCAGCTCCAGCAACCGACGTTGTACCGTCCCTCGAAGAACTTCGGCTTCAGCTCCGCAACGGCGAACGGCACCTGATCGGCGTTCACGTGCAGCAGGTTGACGGAGTACCTCTGCCCGCGCTCAAGTGCTTCATCCACCTGCTCGTTCATGCGCGAGTGCACGCCCTTGCGATAGTCGATGAGGGACAATGGCACGCGGGCGGCAGTCGCGGCGCGCACGATCGAACGCGCGGCCTCGCCGACGCCGAGCTCGGCGTGGAGATACCCGACGACGTTCAGCCCCTTGGGAAACCTCGCATGTCCGGGGGACGTCCCGCTGGCGGCCGGCTCGGCCTTGACGTAGGCCTGCCTGAAAAGCCAGCCGTGGATCTTCTGCCGCGTCTGCAGCGGCAAGAACGCGTGCGTGAGATCCTTCCACCGCCAGGCGAATTGGTAGAGTGACTTGGCAAAGGCCCCCGAGGGCGGGCTCTCGCCTTCGTCTTCAGACGGTGCCAGCGCGGCGCGCACCGGCGCCAGGAAATACTCCGGGACACCGGCCAGCTCGCCGGCGCTGGCGACGAACCACTCCGCGTATCCCCGTGCATGCGTCCCGAGGACATCGGGAAACTGCCGCTTGAGCCCGATGTCCATCGGTGTGTGATAGACCTCGTACGCCAGGCGGGTGACCAGGGGCGAAGAGCGACCCTCCGATTCGGCCGGCTCATTCAGCCACTTCTGGAATTTGACCCAATCGGATGCGAAGGCGTCGCGATTCTCGCGGTACAGCTTCCGCGCCGCGCTGGGGATCGGGGTTCCGTCCGGGAACTTTGCATGGGCATACGGCGTTGCCTTGTTGCCCGGATAGCCGTGCTTTTTCAGCTCGACGGCGTAGTCCGCGCACAGCTCGCGCACCGCCGGTGCCACACTGCTCATGGTGAACCGATCCTGGTGCTTGCTGAACACGCCGAGGTCGGGGTCGAACCCCGAGAAATGGTAGAAGGTTAGCGGCGCCCCGTCGACCGTGTAGCCCGCGGCGGTCTTGTCTACCCGGCGTCCGTGCAAGTTCCAGTAGGCGACGTTCCAGCCTGGATCCCGGCTCACGTGAGCCCCCTCGCAGAGCATGGGGGCCAGGTCCATCCACTTTTGATCTACGAACAAGCCTCTCTCGAAATCCACGACGCAGTCGCGGAGAAGCCGCTTCTGCCACCACTTCACCAGCCGCTCGGCCCCTGGCGTCCGTCGCACCCCCAAGTAGCCGAGGTTGTGCACACCGCATTGCAAGATATCTCGCTCGCTCGGGCGCTTGTCGTCGTTCGTGGGTTCGGTCAGATGCGGCGTCAGCAACACCGTGTGCTTTCCCAGCAGCCCCATCATGTCGTCGAGCGCTCGGTAGATGCGGATGTCCGGATCGAAGTAGAGGACCTGGTCGTAGCCATACTGGGTGAGCAGCTTTTCGATCACGAAAGGCTTGATGGCCGTGCTGATCTCCAAGAGCGTGTATTGAAAGACGAAGCGATCGAGCTCCGGGATCGGGAGCTCGCGAAGTGAAATGACACGAAACGCATCGCCGGCCGATTCGGAGCCGTCCGGCTCATCGCACAGCGCCAAGAAGCGATCCGCGTCCGGCGCAAAGGTCGCCACGCTGTCCATGAGCGTGCGGACGAAATGCATGTAGTTCTTCGCGGCGATGGTGAAGATGCACGTCTTGGGCGCGATCGTTGGCGACATGGTGGAAGTAAAGCCCCGGCGAGCCAGCAGATTCAACCTCCAACGAACGGAATCCGCCGCCCGAAGCGACCCCGTCGCAAGCCGGTCGAGAACGGTCGACGGAAGCCGGCGGTCGCGATACTGTTGGCGGGCTCCCGTGTCCATTCGCCACCGTCTGCTGGCCGTCCTGGCCATCTCGCTCGTCGCGCTCGGCGCCCAGGCCGGGCCGCTCGACGACGCCCACGTGGCCGACACGGGCTTTTCCGGCCCCACCGGTGGCGATCTGACCTCGGTGTACTGGAACCCTGCTGGCCTGGGTTTGATGCAAGGCCCGCAGGTGATGATCGGCGGGGCCTGGCAGTCGACCTCGGTGTCCGTGGCCCGCACGTCGATCGATCCAACGACCGGCGCCAACCCCGGCTCCACGACGTTCCCCACCGCCTCGGGCAGCGGCACGCTGCAACCCTTCCGTTGGCCGCCGGGACCCTCGGGCTTCTTCGGCATCGGCGCCGGCGTCGGCCACCGCTTCGGCATCGCGTTGGCGCTGTATTCGCCGTTTTCCACCAAACTGACCATGACCCCGACCGCCGACGGGCAAGAGCCCGCGCGCTACCACCTGGTCGGCATGGAGCTCGACCACATCGCCACCGCCATCGGGCTTGCGATCCATGCCTCGGACTCGATCCAGATCGGGGTCGCGCCCAGCCTGCTCTTTCCCACGGCCCATCTGGTCTTCGACGAGGACACTGCCCTCGGCAGCACCACCTTGGGCAGCGAAAACCCCGCGGCCGCTGCTCGCTACGACCTGGCCACCAAGGGCATCGTCGTTCCATCCTACTTGCTGGCCGTGGGCGTCCATTACCACCACGGCCGCTTCAACCTCGGATTTTCCTACACCAGCGCGCCGCTCGGGACGGGCGGCTCGGTCAACCTGCCCATGGACAACACCCAGATCGGCTTGCCCGCCAACCTGGCCGGCGGCACGGGCCTGTGCCCTGCGACCACGACCTCATCGACGGCCTCGACCAGCGACTGCCTCGCCGGCCGCATGAGCTACCGCCTGCCTTCCATCTACAACCTCGGGGTCAGCTGGCAGGTCAGCAAGCATTGGTCGGCCACCGGCATCGTGCGCTGGCTGCGCTACGGCGACCTCGACAAGATCACCATCCTCGTTGCCGGCCCGGCCGCGCAGACCGTGCTCGGCTCGAGTGTCCCCGACCACGTGGTGCTCTACCGCGGCTTCCAAGACAGCTTCGACCTGCGCGGGCGCGCGGTCTACGAAACCAAGGAGTTCCGGGTCGGCGCCACCCTGCGCCTGGAAACCAGCGCCGTTCCCGCCAGCCACGTCAACGCGGGCGCCATCGACGGGCTCGAGTTGGAACCTTCGCTGGCGGCAGAAGTGCGGATCTGGCGCCAGATCCGCATGAGCGTGGGGTACGCTTTCACCTGGATGTTCCCCGTCGACACCGGCGCCTCGGTCTTCGATCCCACGGCCGCCTCGGCCTGCGCCAGCGCCGGTGGCGATCTCGGCACGCCCGCCTGCCAGGCGCGCATGAACGGCCAGGCCCGCCCGAGCGCCGCGGGAACCTATCACTTGTGGCGACAAACCCTCTCGGTGCTCACCACCTTTGGATTCTAGGCCCATGCGACGCTATCCACTCGTCTTGTTGCTGCTGGCCTCGTGCGGTTCGGATCAGTCGTTCGTCTACGACCTCGAGCCCATCCAGCTCGCGCGCGCGCCCGTCATCCCCGGAGGACCCAACCTGGGCGGTCTGCTGGCGAACGTCGCCACCTCGGCCGGGATCCAGCCGCTGCTCGTGGATTCGGCCTACCCGCTCGACAGTCTCGCCCCCGCGGGATGCGCGGGCGGGGGAACCCCGGGATGGACCTACACCGGCAACATGGAGCTGCGCGACGGAACAGGGACGGCGGCGCTACGCGCGTCGTTCGACAACACTGGCCTCTTCGACCTTTGCCCGGGCCCCACCGGTGACGCCGCGACCCAGCCCGCGGGCGTGATGGGCGGACCGCTGCTCGCCGATTTCTCGGTTGGTCTCGTCTTCCCGCGCAGCGCGGACCAGCTCGCCACCATGACCCTGTGGCCGTCTTTCCCGGGCTCCGACGATCGACTCGAGCAGAACGGCTTCGCGCCGCTGGACTTCAACCTGCGCGGTGGCGCCAGCGCCGCCCAAGGCAATGGTGAAGCCTCGCTGACGCTGCCCAATTCTCGCATCGTCCTGGCGGCCTGCGCGGCACCGCGCACCTTCTCCACCACCGAGCCCCTCGAAACCTGCGCCCGTGGCGAAGACGCGCTCAAGGCCAGCGGGCAGGATCTTTTGCTGGCGGTCGGCACCGGTGAGGGACCGCTCATCCTCAGCCAATCCGCCTGGGGCCGCATCGCCGCCCAGTTGGGCATGGCCAGCGATGCGGGAACCGCGGGCGATCTGTACACGCCGTTTTCCGGCACGGCCACCCCCGCGCACTTTTTCACCGTACCCAGGCTCGCCATCTTCCAGGGCACCACCGACACCGGTTGGAGCGGCCCCTGCACCGAGCTCGCGCGCGCCCGCCGGATCGAATGGGTGCTGGCCAACCAAAATGCGGGCGCCTGTTTCCAGTCCTGCGACGTCAACGGCGGCACGGCCGTCGCCACCCACTCGTACCTGGAGCTGGGCGGCCCGCTCGATGTCGCCGTCATCAGCGAAATCAGCGTCGTCATCCGCTCGATCAACGTGGACACGCCGCCCAACCCACAGGTCGACGGCATCATCGGCGCGGGCACCTTGGCGGGGACGCGGATGCGCCTCGACTACACCTTCGACTCCCAGGCGCGCGCCGTCGCCGCCTGCGAAGACGGCAGCACGCGCGATCAATGCTGGACCTCGCCAAGCTGCTGGGCGACGGGCCAGTCCCACGTCTGCTTCGGGCAACTGCTCGGGCAGAGCGGCTGGGCGCCGGCGTGCCCGTAGCGGGGGGGCAGGCCCGTCTAGCTCTTCGCGGCCTTGCTTTCGAGGGTCATGACCTGGTCTTCCAGGTGCTGGATGGTCGAGCGCAGGGTGACCACCTCGTCGTGGGTCGCCAGACCAAAGGCGCCGGCCGCGAGGCGACCCGCCTTGTCCAGGCCCGATTTCACCGACCCGCCCACGCTGATGGCCTTCATGGCCGCGTTCATCAAGCGTGGATCGCTCACCAGCTTGGATACCCTGGGATTGCCCGCCAGCTTGAACGCCTGGCCGACAACGACATCCTTGATCGACTTCAAGACCGCCATGATGGATGGGTTCTGCCACGACCGCGGAATTCGGTCAACGCGTCGATGCAGGTCGACGGTCCGAGGTCGAGGGCGGCGCCAGGGTCCGATGGCCGAGTCTTGCCGATCCGTGCTAGAGCGTGTCATCCGGAATGGAGATTCTAAGCAGTCCCCTGGGCAAGCTCGTCATCTCGATGGCGTTGCTCGGCGCCATCGCGCCCATCGTGGTCCGCTTCTTCCGCAGCACATGGGCCGAGCTCGAGGCCGAGGCGACGGCGGCGCGCAAGGCACGGGGCAAGGACGCGCGTCTCGACGCCCGCGTGCCGGTCACCTTCGTCCTCGGCGCACTCTCCTTGCTGCTCATCAACTACTACGGCTCGCACGACTTCTACGACGGCACCGTCGAGCCCTACCTGCAGAGCTACGCCAACAGCCATCCCGGATCGCTCGACCTCGGCACCTACCGGGATCTCTGCTGGCGCGTGTACTGGGGGCTGTCCCGCTATGCGGCCTACCTGCTGCCACTCCTCGTGTGGCCCTTCGTCTTCAAGGAAAGCCCGCTCGATTTGGGGCTGCGCTTTCGCGGCTTTCGCGAGCACGCCTGGATCTACCTGCTCTGCCTGGTCATCGTGATCCCGACCCTGGCCGTGGTGTCGCGCATGCCCGAGTTCAACCGCTATTACCCCATGTACCCCGGCGCCGGCCGCTCGTGGATCGACTTTTGGGTGTGGGAAATCGTCTACGTCGGCCAGTTCCTCAGCTTGGAGGTCTTCTTTCGCGGCTTCTGGCTACGCGGAGCGCGGGCGCTCGGCGTGGGCGCCATCTTCTCCATGGTCGTTCCCTACGTAATGATTCACTTCCCCAAGCCCTACCTGGAAGCCTGCGGGGCCATCGTCGCCGGCGTGGTGCTCGGCTCGCTGTCCATGAAGACCGGCAGCATCTGGGCCGGCTTCCTCATTCACTCGACGGTGGCCATCCTGATGGATCTGCTGGCCCTGGAACAGCGCAATCGCATGCCCACCCACTGGGGACCCTACTCGACCACCCAGTACAGGTTCCCGTACACCACCCACGTGCTGTGGGGCGTGTGGATGCTCGCGCTCGCCGGGCTGGCCCTGCTGCTGGGTCGGCGACGGCGGCCGAAACGATAGCGGCTCCCATCGGGCCTTCGTGGGGTCTTTCCCTGCCTCCCCCCCGTTCCCGATCACTATGCAAGCGAGATTGTGAGAGAGCCGTTTGTATCGAGATCGGAAACGGGGGCGAAGGCAGGGGCGACTATGATGAGAGAATTCTGCGAAGGTGCTGGGAAAGCCTGTGCAACGAGAGAGCGGGACGGGAAAAAGTTGGCCGGGACAAGAACAGTGGGTCGTGCGCAGGTCGTCCGTCGGCGCCTACGCGCATCGGAGTGGAGGGGGATGGTGCATGGCCAGCAGTACCCACCGGCCGTTGTCCCGGCCCTTCAAAAGCATTCTCGGCCGCTGACGCGAGGGCGACCGAGCCTTCGAGCTGATGTTCTGCCACCACCAGTACCGTCTCCACCCGTAAAACCTAGCCCATGCCGGGCAGGTCGGTCAGTGTCGCGCCTGCTGATTTGCGTGTACGCGAAGGTGCGGATTCCTTGTCAGTGTTAGTCCTACATCTGCGTCGTAGGCACGTGGGGATTTCGTCCGTTAGAATCACGGGACCGTGACCCCAGCCACAGAACCATTCGCGCCAACCGGATCGGTGCGCGATCGATTGCTCGTCTCGCTCGCAGATCCGGATGTTGCCGGAAAAGCGGGGCGCAACCCAGCGACCTTGGTGGCGTTCCACGAGCCCATGGCGGTCTTCGAATGGATGGGAACCGGCAAGGGTCTGGTGCTTCTCGATCTGGAAAGCATTCCCGAGGCCGAGCTACGTGCGCATCTCGATCGCATCCTGGGTGCGCACGAGAAGGGCCTTCTGTTCATCGCCGTCGCGGGCGGAGGCGCGGGCGTTCCCGAAATATTGAAAGCCGCGGACGCGGAAACCCGCATGCGCGATCACATCGGCCTTTACCAAGTCGATCGGGAGGGCAAGGTGCAGTGGGTGGCGGGCCGGCGACTGCGCGAGCTGGAAAAGGCCGGTCGGGACCTGCCGCAGACCCATCCGCTGTTGCCCGAGGATGTGGCAAGCATCATCGAGCGCGGTCGCAAAGAGCGGCACGAGGCCATGGCCTTCGTGCGCGGCAACACGCGCCGCTTTCCTCACCTCACGGTCGCCATCATCGCCATTTGCGTGCTGATCTTCGCGCTCACCAGCGGCAACGACGAGCGCGCGCTGAGGCTGTTCCTCCTGTTGAGCAACGACCCGGTCGCCGTCCGCCAGGGAGAGCTCTGGCGTCTGTTCACCTACGCCTTTCTGCACGACACACGCAGTGCGACCCACCTCATCGTGAACATGCTCTCGCTCTACAGCCTGGGTACCTTCCTCGAGCCGCTGCTCGGCCGCTTTCGCCTGGGGCTGATCTACGCCGTGACCGCCGTAGCGGGTGGTGTCGCCAGCACCCTGTTCATGGGCGGGGTTTCCATCGGCGCGTCCGGGGCGGTATGGGGTCTGGTCGGTGCCACGTTCGGACTGCTCAGTGGAAGACAGCGATTTTTTCCACCCCTCATCGCCCGTGGGTTGCGCCAGCGCCTGATCGTCATCCTGCTCATCAACCTCGCCATCTCGTTCCTGCCCCACATCGACCGCTACTGCCACTTCGGCGGTGGCCTCGCCGGCTACCTGATCGCGCGTTACCTTGCCCGCAAGCCCTCGCCTGCCCCTTCATCCCTCGCGCGTGCCTGAAGCTCTACAGATTCCACCACACGCGCGGAATTCCAGGCAGCCGCCGAGTGGTACGAGTCTCATGCCAGCGGCCTTGGCGTAGCCCAGAGATTTCCATACGTCATCTTCTTTCGGGAGCTGTCGGATGGCGTCGAGGTGGTAACGATTGCCCACGCGCAGGTTCAACGGGTTCGGCGCCGACCTGTTTGGGGCGATGTCGGCAACTGAGCACCATGCCAGACGGCGACGATCCAGACGCCGGCCTTCTCCACCCGATAGAAGAAGCGATATGGAGGAACGATCACTTCCCGATGCGCAAGCTCAGGGAATTCTGGGAGCTTGCGTCCGGACTGCGGATAGCTCGTCAGCCGACGCAGGCTCTTCGTGACCCTTGCAAGAAGTGCCTGCGCGGCGAGAGGGTTGCCGGCCCTGATGTACTCGAGCCCCGCCAGGAACTGAGATCGCGCGGACGGCGTGAACCGCACCCTCATTTCGCGAGGATCCGCTCAGCTTCCTTCAGTACGTCCTCAAGTTCGTATCCCTTGCCCGCCGCGACCTCCTTGTTTCCTTGCGCGAGAAGGCGAAGGATTTCCCTTTCGTGGTTGGACCGTTCGTACTCCTCGACGCTGACCATCACGGCCGCAGCTCTGCCGCGCTGGGTGATGACCACGGGCTCGTGGGACTTCTTCATGCGACCAAGGATGTTGGCGGCATCCTCGCGAAGGTCACTTACGGGAACGATGGCTGGAACCTTGCTCATGACGTACTCCAGAAAGTACGTCCAAGAGTACCTCCTACGGATCCCCCACGCCAGATCAAAAGGTCGAGGAGTGCGCCGAACGCCTTGGCGTTAACCTGCTGGCCCGCCGCACGTTCCGGCCACTCGATGATACTACGATATCTCTGCGGCGGGACCGTCAGGTTCAACGGCTTTAGCCCGCCAGCAGTTGCCTTCACGTGATTTACGTGCTACACATGAAACACGTGTAGCCATGATGCGCAACATAACTCTATCGCTCGCGGAAGAGACCCTGCAGGAGGCGCGTGTGCTTGCGGCACACCAGGGCAAGTCGGTGTCCGCCTTTCTACGTCAGGAGTTGGGGCGGATGGTCGAGGACCAGCGCGGATACGCAAAGGCGCGAGACAACGCGCTGAGGCGCCTCGCGCGTGGGCAGTCGCTTGGTGGAAGGCCGCTCCCCAGTCGAGACGAGCTCCACGACCGTGACACTCTTCGTTGATACAAACGTCCTGGTCTATGCCGAGGACAAAGACGCGAAGTCCAAGCACGAGGTCGCTCGCGACTTGGTGGCCGATCTATGGCGTACACGGGAAGGCGTTCTCAGCGTGCAGGTGCTTCAGGAGTTCTTCGTGACTGTGACGCGCAAGATGAAGCATCCGCTCGCCGCCACGAAGGCTGTTCAGATCGTCCGTGAGTACCTGACTTGGCGGGTTGTCGACAATACTGGGGCGCTTCTAGTCGCGGCCGTAGACCTTCAGCAAAAGGCGAATCTTTCGTTTTGGGACGCGATGGTGGTGCAGGCGGCGGTAACAGCCGGATGCGAACGCCTCTACTCCGAGGATCTAAGCCACAACCAGCGGTTCGGTTCCCTGCGAGTCGTAAACCCGTTCGCTTGAGATCAGAAGAGGGCCGCAGGTCGGGCTAACGCTATGCCGATAGGCGGCGGGCGAAGCCCCTCCGCTTCATCGCCCGCTTCGGGGGCGAAGGCACGGACCAATGAGGACGCTTCCCAGTCTCGGCGCAGTCGCGCAGGTACATATTTATGAGCGTCTGGTACGGCAGCGACATCTCACGCGACAGGCCCTGGAAGTAGTCGATGGTGTCCTCGTCCAGACGAATTGTGAGCTGGCGCTTGAGCCGCCGAGCGTAGGGATTCCGGACTGCCCTCGAAAAGTCGTAGTTCTTCCTCATCTCATTCTCCGATCCTCGTACTGCCCGCGCTCGAAGGAATTCGCCTTGCGCGCCGAGATGATGCGGATGACATCGTCCTGCTGACGGTAGCGGTGACAGACCACCAGCGTTCGCAGCTGCCCGCTGAGTCCGAGAAGCACAAACCTGTCCTCATTATCGGTACAGCGTGCCCTCCTCATCTACGAGAGCTTCATCGGCTTGTTCGACGGCGGCTTACCGTCCAAGCACTACATCCACTCCAGACAGTACAAGCTCCAGTTTCGTCTTGGGCAGCTTGCCCACCCGAGTAGTCAACTCGGACTTGTCGAGAGTCACAATCTGCGAGACGTTCGCCACCGATTCCTTGGGCAGCCCGGTCGCGCTCTCAGAAAGAAGAACGTTGCCCGGGGCAGAAGCCCACTTCACGTTGCTGGTCAAGGCAACGCAAACGGCGGTCGCGATTCGACTCCGATTCAAAGCATCACCCTGTATGACCAATACTGGCCGTCGGAATCCTGGCTTCGATCCGCGTGGCTCGCCGAGATCCGCCCACCACACCTCTCCCTGAGAGACGGTCACCACTCGCTACGCTCCAGCGTGCGCCGGGCAGCACGCGACGCAAATCCATCGGCCGGCTCCTTCACGTCTTCGAGAACACGGTTCATCGCCTCCGTGACACTGTCCGGCGAGTGGCGCGCCACGTACTCGCTGAGTGCGCACGAATAGACCTCGCTCCTCGAGCGCTTCGCCCGGTGCGCAAGGGTCTCAGCCCGCTCAAATATCTCGTCCGGGATGGAAACTGCCGTCTTCATACCTGAAGTATAACCCGGTATAACCTTGGGTCAACCCTCACCGATTCCCGTCTGAAACCGTGCCAGGACCGCCTGCCATTTCGATCCCGACCTCGACCGCCTCAAGGACTTCCGGTTCCGAGGCACCCGCTGCGGCAGCCTGCTCGATGTGCCACTGCATGCAGGATTCGCAATCGGTGGCGACCGAAATCCCGACGGCGATTAGTTCCTTTTGCTTCTTGGAAAGGGCGCCATCCGAATACGCTGCGCGCTCCATCTCAAGAAACGCCTGATACACACGCGACTTGGCTGCCAGGAGCTTCGCGTGCGTCTCCTTTCGTCTGGCCGCCATTTCTTTCAAGTTGCTCATATGGGACCTCCGTCTGCCGAACGGTTTGGCGTTAACGCGCGGGCGGCCGTCCGCGGCCGACCGTCGCGTTCAACGCCTTGTTGGGCAGCGCCTTCACGCGGCCTTTACTTCTACGGTCAGCTTCAACCCGGCGCCTCGGACTTGGTCCTGGAGCGCCAGCCTCACAAACTGAGCCTCGTTCTGGCCGAGCGCCTGAGCGAAACGAGCCGCCCGTTCTGGACTTACTGCGCGGCGCCCCTGCTCGATGTCACAGAGGTGTGACCTCGAAACTCCGAGAGCCTTCGCGAACTCGGCCAAACTGTGTTCGTCCGCCTCGCGCAACCCTGAAAGAGCTGCTCCAAGGGTCAGCGGGCTGCCCATCAGGGTTTCCAGATACCTCGACGCCTCTCGCCGAGTCTTCCGCTTCGCCTTCCTAGTAATCATGTTTGTTCACCTCCTCGACATAGACCAGGTGGATCTCCCCGGCCTGACGTTCCTGATAGATTGCTCTGTACGCTGCGCTCAACCGAATCGCTCGATACCCCTGCCATTCGCCCTTCAAGCCGTGGTCGCGGAATCCCGGGACCGCGCGTGCCGCGGCGAGCCCTTCGACGGACACAAGGTCCACCCACAGCGCGAACTTCCTGACGATATGCCCAGGTATTTTCGCAAGCTGTTTCTCCGCGGTACTTGACAGTTCGACACGCACACACCAGAGTGTACCCCCATCAGGGGAACAGTCAAGCCCCATGCAGGAGCTCGACGACGTCTGCCCAACGGTTGCGCATTCAGCGGCGGCGCGCCAGCGCCGTCCGCTGCAATGCGCGGTTATGTTATGCGGCCTTCGCGCGCCTTGACCGACGTGGCTCGCCAACACGCTTCAGTTCCTCGCGGACTACCCGGCGGACAACCGTCTCAAGCTTGGCAGGCCCTTCGGTCGCGACCGTTCGGAGCGCCTCGTTGATCATGCTTTGGTAGTTGCCGCCGCCCGCAGCGTCAGCCTGATGCCGGAACCATTCTAGAATGTCGTCGTCGAGACGAATCGTGATCCGCGTCTTGCCCGTAGGGGCAGGCAGAACCGCTCCTCGCTTTCCCTTCTTGAAGTCGTACTCGTTGCGCATGGCTACTCCTCCTGATACTCGCGTAGCTCGGCCCTGGTCGCTTTCCTGGCCGAGATCAAACGGACCTCTTCGTCCCGCCAGGTCAGCACACGACGACCACTCGACCGAGAAAATCGAGCCCGACCGTGACATAGCGATCCTCGTCAGGATGAGGGTCATCGAGAGTGATGGCTCGAGGATCTTCGAAGACCGCGACGGCGTCAGCGAAGCTGATGCCGTGCTTCGCTCGGTTGGCCCGAGCCTTCGCCGGATCCCACTGATAGGACATGCCCTAAGTGTATGCACTATCGTACATACATGCAAGCCCAAGCACCGGTCCGCATAACGCCTTGATCGGCATAGGGGCCTCGACAGATCGTCAAGGACCCCTGCCACACCACCCGGCATGCGGGTCCGCACCGGGCGGTTCGTGAAGTCGAGATTACGCGGCCAGTCGGGGGACCCCCAGCTGGTCGAAGTAGCGATTGGGAAGTGCCACATGAAGCATTATACCCGAGTTCATCCACCACCGGCGACAGTTCACGGCCACGACCATGGCTGCGTCCTTCGACATGCCTCGGGCGCGTAGCTCGCGGTAGACGGTCGCTTGTTGTCCCCAGTGTTTCAGGTGGAGGGCGCGCAGGCGTCGGCGAATCCATCGGTCAAGGTTGTCGAAGATGCGGGGCGTCTCTGCAAGGTGGAAGTATTCCTTCCAACCGCGCAAGTACTCGCCCAGCCGCTTGCACACTTGCTCGATGCTTCGTCCGCCTGTCCGTCCGAGCGCTCGTTTTCATGCGTCGCCGTCGGCGCTTCCTCGCTCCGCTTTCCCGTCGGGGCTTCACCCCTATTCTCTGATATGGAAACCCTGGGCGGGTTTCCATACCTTCCCGCGATGGTTCGCGTCTCCTTCTCGTTCGGTCCTTCGCCTCGCCAAAGACTTCCAGCCTCGGCTTTTCACCGCCCCGGCTTCGACTTCGCTACTACGACCTCTGCTGACTTCTCGCCCCGCCGCTTGCGCGGCGTCGCCCTTTCAGGCGCAAGGCGAGATCTCCACAGGTAAGAACGTCTTCCTTCCCCGCGCGACCGCCGGATCTACGTAGCCTGAGCTTTGACCATCGAGGCTTCGTGGCAACGGGCACACTCGCCCCGCTCGGCGCCGCCTCTTATCCGGTTTTTGTTCATCCGCCCGCGGTTTCGCTCCCTGCTTCCTCCCCACGATTGGTCGCCCTTTCGCAGTTGCAGTTCGCTTCGTTTGGGATGGTCTCCTTTCGGGGGACTTGCACCCCCAAGATGACGTCCATGCTGGGCGCACCCGTTAACGCGCAGGCGCACCAGCGCCTGTCGCATTCAACGCCTTGTTAGCCAGCCTTTGAATCGTACAACGCATATGCTATAGATTACTACATCGTTGTACGGAGAGAAGCCAATGCCTACGGTCACGCTATCGCCAAAGTTCCAGGTTGTCATACCTTTGCAAATCCGCGAAACCTTAGGGCTAAAGCCTGGGCAGAAGGTTGAAGCGTTGCAATACCTCGATCGTGTCGAGTTCATTCCCGTCCGATCGCCGCGCGCAATGCGTGGGTTCTTGAAAGGTATCAACACCACAGTACCTCGTGACAAGGATCGAGTGTGAACGTCGTCGACTCCTCTGCTTGGCTGGAGTATTTTGCGGACGGACCCAATGCGAGTTTCTTCGCAGCCGCGATAGAGGCCACGGATGAACTGGTAGTTCCGTCCATCTGCCTCCTGGAGGTTTTCAAACGGGTCTGCCAGCAGCGCGGCGAAGGACCTGCTCTTCAGGCCGTGGCGGTCATGCAGCAGGGACGAGTCGTGGACCTTGACTCGGCCTTGGCATTGATTGCCGCAAAGATCGGAACCGATAGCAAGCTGGCGCTCGCCGACAGTGTTGTGCTTGCGACCGCACGACAATCTGAGGCGACCTTGTGGACGCAAGATTCCGACTTTGAAGGCCTGCCCGAGGTGAAGTTTCGCGCAAAGAAGAGTCCCGCTCGGTCTGGCTAAGGTCTCGCGCGAAAATAACTGATCGCATTAGTCTGATTGCGGCGTGACTGTGTAGTTCCAGTCACCTCTGAAACGGGCGGGGCGAAGATTGACGGCTTCCATCTCCTCGTGTGCGACCTTGATTCCCTTTTTGTACGAGTTCCGGTCGGCGGCGGCGCGGATGTGGAGGCCCCGCTTTGTCGTTGTGGCTCCAATCAGATTGACGACGGTTTCGAGAGTCTCAAGCGGCCTCCCCCTCCAGTTCGCGGTGATGTGGCAGAACATCCGGTGTTCGATCTTGTTCCACTTGCTCGTCCCAGGCGGGTAGTGCGCTACTTGTATCCGCAATCCGCTCTCGTCCGCGAATTCCTGAAGTTCTGTCTTCCAAAGACGCACTCGTGCCCCGTTGCTGCCACCTCCGTCCGCAGTGATGAGCAGCTCCTCCGCTTCCGGATACACTGCCTTGCCCATCCTCTTCCACCAACGACGGATGGTTTCCACTGCAAACTCGGCGGTGTCGTGGTCAATCCCCACGCTCACCCAACCCTCGTTCCTTGCGAGGTCGTACACGCCATACGGAATCGCCTTGCCGAGTTCCTTGTCAATGAAGTCATGAACCCGGACGGGAACCGGCGAACCCTTCGGCTCCCATTCGCGGCCTCCGTTCTTGAAATCGCCCAGGTTCTCCTTCTTTTTGGTGTCGACAGAGATTACAGGCAGCCCCTTCGACTGGAACTCCTTCGCCCGGCGGTTGATGTACTCGAACTGGGCATCTCGGTCTGGATCCTGCTTGCCCTCTCTGGTCTTGTGGTTTGCCTGCAGACTGTAGTCCAGATCCACCAGTAGCTCTCGCACCTTGGTTGCGCTGACCGGGTGCCCCTGCGCTGTCAGTTCTTCAGCGAGGCGCCGCGTGCCTTTGCTTGTCCAACGAAGCGGCGATTCCGGATCTCCTCGTGTAGCGGGGTCGATCAGACGCTCAAGGGCTTTGACCAGTTCTGGGTCCTGATCCTCAATGCGTTTGCGCCCAGCACCGGGGCGGCGCACCCTCTGTTCGCATGGTGCCGCCAATGGCGGCGTCTCCCGCTGCACCTGCAAATCTCTTTTCCCTGCAACGATTCTCTTGTGGCGCAGGCCGGTCGCGCGAGTGACGATGGCGACGCCGCCGCGACCCAGTGATTCTGCTTCCGCTGCGGCCCACAGTCGAATCTGGCGCTCATTCAAAATGGGCGTCAGATCACAAAAGAGCTTTCGAACCCGTTCCACTTCGTCCATATTGCGACACTCTTCCCTTTGAGTGCACAATATACGCAATTGTCCCTATATGCGCTCTTTTATTTACGCGCGAGACCTAACGCCCTGGCGTTCACCCGCGAGCGGCCTTCTGCGGCCGATCGTCGGGTGCAACGCCGTGTTCGGCGGCGCGCTCTTGGGTCATGCCGCCGTCTTCAGGTTCTCGCGAATCATCCGTGGATGGCGAGCCGCAATCCTCAGCAGACCGATGGCGGGCCCCTCGGGTCGCCTGCGGCCTTGCTCCCAGTTGCGCAACGTATGGACGCTGATGCCCATGGCTTGCGCGAACTGCGACTGCGAGAGACCGACAAAGCGCCTCAAAGCAACGACGTCCTCACCACCTTCGATTTGCCCGGCGATGAGACGCTTGCGCATGCGACTCGAGATCGCTCGCGCGAGCTGCTCCTCCGTGAGCTCAGGTATATCGTTCATCGTGCACCCCGTTCGATGTGGTTGCGAAAGAGTCCCTTCTCCCGTTTCGACGCCCAACGCGCGCTGATGATGCGAATGGTGTCCTCGTCGTCGCGCGTGGTGTACACGACGAGAACGAGGCCCCTTTCGATGGGGCCGACGGCGAGGAATCGGTCCTCTTCGTCCGAGTGCGCCTCGTCGAATATCTCGAGGTACTCGCGTCGCTCGTCGAAAAGAACCCGCGCCTCTTGAAATGAGACGCCGTGCTTCTTCTGGTTTGCAAGGTTCTTGGTTTCATCCCAGACGACCTTCACCGCTTAACTATAGGCCATTGGCTGACTAAGTCAACGGCTTAGTCCGAGTCGTCCGCCCAACGCCTTGCCGTTAAGCGGTGGGCGGCCGTCTGCGGCCGACCGAGCTTCAACGGCTTGTTAGCCGGCACGCTTCGCCGCCAAGCCGCGCAACCGCTTTTCGAGGTCGTCCTTCAACCGTTTCAAGCTTTGGAAGAAGATCACTGGATAATCCTTGAGATCGAACTCCAGATTGGTCCCTTCGCGTGCGATATAGATTGGTGTCTTGCCGCGAGCGTGAGCATAACCGGCCTCGTAGTATACGTTGGGCTTCGCGTGGGTTAGATCCGCGATGACGAATTCGGCGCGATCGATGGATTCCAGAATGCGGTCGGTTACGCGTTCGTTGGTCGCGGGTTCGTCGACCCGCTCTGCTTGAACACCGCAGCGATGGCCGGCCTCTTTGATTGCGTCCAGCACATCATCAAGGTTTGGATCCGAGCGGTCCATCGGCATGGCGACGAACGCTTAGTTTGGCACCGTCGAGGTCGATATACTCGGAGCCTTCTGCGCTTCGTCTTCGCGTTCTGGCTCGGCCGTCAGGACGCCGATGGTCGCATCGAGCATATCGACAACGGTAGGTACAAGATTCATGTGCCAAGGCGGGTTGAACATCATCTCGAAAGCGTCCACCCCCTCAAGGACCAGCCCGCCGATCGCCGGTGGTGGTCCGATTGTCAAGCTCTTGAAGCACCTCGCCTCAATGACTTGCTGCCGAATCCAAGTCTTCTCCCGATTGATCTTCGAACGATCCTCTGCCTTCTCGGACTGGCTCCAGCGCAGGACGAGCACGCGGAATTTCTCGATGCGAACGATCTTTTCAGAGTTGGTCATAGTCATTTGTCCGGCTAACGCTTTGCCGTTCAGCAGCAAGCCCGCCGCCGAGTCGGCCACTCGACTCTACACCGATGTCCCTGCGGCGGGATTGCTGCAACGGCATGTTGGACATCGGGACCGCGCACCTGGCCTTCGCGGCCCTTCGAGGCCGAGGCTGAGTCCTGCGTTCTCGCGATTTTCGGAAGACCCCGATGGTGTTTGTCGTGAGGCCGGGATCGCTGCGCTAACTGCGTCCGAGGACCCGGTCGCTGCCGTCTCGCTGATCGTGTTCGCGAGATCAGCCGCCCGAGAGGAGATGCCGGCGCCGAAGCCGATTCGGACGTGTTCGCGGCAACTGCATGCCCCACCGCGACCGCCGTGACCAAGCCAGTCGCGACAGTCACCGAGATCGTCGCCAGCAACATCGCATCGCCGACCAAGAGCTGCCGTTTCGTGGCCGCCAGAACTCCTTCGCCCGCCTCAAGCGGTCCTGCATGTCCAACGCCTTGGCGTTAACCCGCGGGCGCGCCAGCGCCCGTCAGTCAGCTAAAGGTAGTTGAAGAAAAAAGGACGGGGACGCCCCAAGATGTCGAAGTCGCAAAACCCGACGAAGGAGGTCATCCGCATCATGAAGAAGCGTATCTATCGCAGAATGCCCGTCAACGATTTTCAGCCCCAGACCATTTCGCACGCCGACCTGGGCGGCAAGCTGGTCTTCGCCATCGATGTCGCCAAGGTCGACATGGTCGCGGCCCTGGCCGCTGCCGACGGGCACGTACTGCACACCATCTGCTGGAAGGCTCCCGAGCAGAACCCCTGCGTACTCTCCATCCTTCGGGGCTTCCGTGCCGCTGGAGTCACCGTCGAAGCCGTCATGGAGCCTTCCGGCACCTACGGCGATGTGCTTCGCCACCAACTCGAAAAGGACGGATTCCCGGTGTTCATGGTCAGCGGCAAGCGCACCCACGATGCCAAGGAAATCTTCGACGGCGTGCCTAGTCTTCACGACGCCAAGTCAGCCGCCATCATCGCCAGGCTGCACGCCGACGGCCTCTCCAGCCGCCTGGCCGACGAAGTTCCAGAACGCCGGCAGCTCCGGGCGGCCCTGGCCATCATGGATCTCCACCAGGAGCGCTACCTGCAGCTCGTGAATCGCCTGGAGAGCTGGCTGGCTCGCCACTGGCCGGAGTTGCCAGCCCTGCTTGACTTGACTTCGTCCTGCCTCATGGCTGTGCTTGCGCGCATCGGCGGTCCCGCGGATGTCGCCGCCGCTCCAGACCAAGCGACCAAGCTGCTTCGCGGGATCAGTCACAGGCTCCTTGAGGAGGACGCGATTGCCGCCGTGGTCGCCTCGGCCAAGACCTCCGTCGGCATCCCGCTGATCGGCCTCGAACGCGAGGCCCTGATGGCCATCGCGGAGGAGGCCTATCACGCCCACCGCGCATTCGCTGCGGCGAAGACCAAGGTCGCACAGCTCGCCGCCACCACGCCCGCCGCCACGCTTGCCCCAGTCGTCGGTTCCACCACTGCTGCCGCTATCTTCGCCGAGGTTGGCGATGCAAGGTCGTACCACTGCACGCGCGCCTTTCTGAAGGCCATGGGGCTCAACCTCAAAGAGAAGAGCAGCGGCACCATGCACGGCCAGATCAAGATCACCAAACGCGGCCCGTCCCGGATACGCCAGCTCCTGTGGCTCGCCATCTTCCGTTGGATTCAGAAGGATCCCATCGCCAACGCCTGGTACCAGCGCAAAAAGCAGCGAGACGGTGGCCGCGCCTCGCGGGCCGCGGTGGCGCTGATGCGCAAGCTGGCCAAGGCGCTGTACCACGTCGACCGTGGCGGGACCTTCGACAGCAGCAAGCTCTTCGACATCCGTCGTTTGCAGGTGGCGACGTAGCCATGGCGGTCTTCGGCCGATCCATGTTGAACATTCCCGATCTCCGAGGGGTGACCTTCCGTTGAATCGTATCTCTGCCTCGCGCAAGAGCGCCGTCAGTCCCGAGGCACCCCGCGGACCTTTGACCTGACCTGCCCACATGGTCAGACCCGATTACAGGAAAGGAGCAACCAACCCCAGTCAACGAATGCTTTGAACGTGTGAGATCTCCGACGGGTGACCTTCTGTTGAAGCTCATCTCTGCCTTGCGCAAGAGTGGCGTCTGTTTCGAGGCACCCTGAGGATCTTCGACCTGATTCAATTTCCGTTGCCAGCTGACTCGGTGCCGTGACCTGCGGACATCCTACTGGAGCGTTTCGTTTACCCAGGCCGATTGCCTCCGGATCTCTCGCCCGCTCAACCCGACCCGCGCACGTGATTCCTATTGCCGCTTTCTCTTCTCGCGGAACGGATCTCGTGTGCCCTCAGCAGCCCGATCACTCCCTGTTCTTTTTGCTTGCACTCCGTACGAGCGCTTCAACGGCTTGTTAGCCGGCGCGCCGTCGCGGACGCAATCGTGAACCAGCACTCGCCCCCGCCAAGTTTCTTGAAGACTCGCCAGCCCCTCTTGCCCTTGCGAATCCAAATGCGCTCCTTGCAGCCGCCGTCACATGCCCCCGATGTCAAGATGACGACCTGAACCACGCCCGCGGGGGCGTAGTCACTAAAGTCCGGCGGTTCGATGGTGAGAACTGGACGTCCCGAGTTGCGGCGGACGGCCGCGATGATGTCCTCCACATCCTGATCTACGAGCCTCAAGCCAGGGCTCACTGTAAAGCAACGCAACCTGCTGCTGCGGTTCCCTGCCGGCACCGCTGGCACGGTAATGCCCAAGCAGAGCACCACGGCAACCACCTGGGTAATCGGTCGAATCACCACTAGGAGACAACCAGGAGACAACCCAGATGCGACAAAGGTTCCCGTCCGGCTAACGGTATGGCGTTCACCTGCAGGCCGCGAAGCGGACTGCCAGGTGCAACGCCTTGTTCGACGGCGTCCGCGGAACAGGCGAGAATGACTCAACCTTCCATCAGATTCCGTTCGTTTCGACATAGCAGTCCTCGCTCGCGGGACAAGCGTCAACGGGATAGTCGCTGCACTGCTTGGCTGTGCCTGTACACAGCGACCACCTACACACTCCAGTGCATGTGGCCGGGTCCGTCTTGAGATCACATGGATCTCGCACCCAGCACTTGCTCTCGGACCATACACACCACGGATAACTTTCGCAATCTGCCCGGGAGTAGCCGTCGGCGAAACAGAAGTTTCCCGGAGGACCGCAACCGGGAACCCACTGACATCCCTTCAGACTAGTACAGAAGTCACTTGGGCTACTTCCATAGCACTCTTTGTGGCGGCCTGTGCAGGTGCGGTAATCGAGGCATCCACTCTGGGCAACGCAGGCAATAAGCAGCAGTATTCCCAAGTGGGGTTTCCAAATCGACGAGGGTGGTAGCGGTACAAGTCTGCATTCTTCTGACGTGCGGTTCATGGTCACCTCAATTGCTGAAGGATCTCCATAGCAAGAACGAAACCATCTTCATGCCGTCGAAAGATGGCGGCAGCCCGACAGAAGACGTGCGATAGCTGACACTTGCGGTGTGGAATTCTTGACTTTCATGTCGGACAATTAGCCGAACGATTTGCCGTTCAACCGCGGGCGCCCAGGGTGGTCCTTGCATTCAACCGAGCTGCAACCGTACGCCCAGATGCCAAGAATTGAGAAGGCCATAAGCGAGAGGACCGTCTTGATGCTCTTGCTCGTAGATACTATCGCTTCGAGGGGCGATCCGCTACGAAGGAGCAATGACAACTGGGCACTGGAGCCAGGTGCGTCCGTCGAACGGCGTGCCGTTCAGCGGTGTGGGCGCCGCCAAGCTGGCGCCGCGATTCTACACGATGTCCCCGCGGCGACCACATCCGCTGCAACGGCTTGTTCGACAGCACTCCTCTCCTCGACGAGCGTTCCTCACGGTTCGTCCACAATCAGCGATATCGGTCCTTCTACAACGCCGATTGATGGGCTAGGGTCGTGTCATGGAAATTACAATCGCTGGCTTTCAAGCCACACTTGCGCGCCTGCTGGCGCTGTTCGAGTCCGTGCCCGAGTCGCTGGTCGACCTCAAGCCTTCCGCCGAGGACTGGAGTATCAAGCAGATCGCCTGCCATCTCGTTGATTCGGCCAGCAACAACCACCAGCGCTTCACGCACCTGCAGCGCACCCAGCGTCTGGTTTTCCCTCCCTACGAGGCGGAGCCTTGGGTCGCCATCGAAAAGCCCGAGGGCCTGGCTTGGAAGACCATGCTCGACCTCCTGCGGTCCTACAACGCCTTTGTGCTGCACCTGGTTTCCAACTTGGATCCCGCGCGCCTTGGCAACGTCTGGATCGTCGGTGACAAGGAACTGAGCCTGGAGTACCTGGCGCACGACTATTACCGCCACCTCGACTGGCACATCAGCCACCTGGAAGCGAGAATCCGCCAGGTAAGAGCGACGCAGACACCCGGCGGCCGCTGATGTTTGCTAGAGCTGCCGGGAGCCAAGCCAGACCTCCACCCACCCGGATGCGTGACTGTCGAACGGCGTGCCGTTCAGCGGCGAGGGCCGTCCCGGCTGATCGATAGTAGCACTGCCGGGGCCGCGCGGCGGCCTTCGTTCGTCTGATGAGCCGCGCGGCCCCGGCTCGTTGACCGTCGACCGAGAGTTGACAGGCCCTCGACCGCTGCAACGGCCGGTTCGGCGGCGGCCAGCCATCTGAAGCACCTCGCCGGCACGGTCTTTGTCGTCCGCTTCCTCCAGACCAACGTGCGAGAGAAGACCCGCGCACCCACCGACGGCCAGCGATTTCCAAGCTGGCCCGCGCGCCCACCGAACGCCTTGCCGTTAAGCTGCGGGCGGCCGTCTGCGGCCGACCGACAGCTTCAACGGCTTGTTGGGCGGCCGACAAGCAAGTCGTGCACTTTCCATAATGTTCATTTCCGCCAATGCCCGTTGTTGATCATCCATTGTCGAGCGCACCCCGCACGAAGACTGTCGTGGGCGGCTCGGGCAGCTCCATCTGCGCCAGGAAAGAGCGATGCAGCATTCACGCCAGTCCTCTCGCAGAAGTCGTACAAACGAACACTTTCCATTGCGGGAACGGTCAGCTTCAGGATGTCTTTCGAGCCGTGCGCCATGAATTCCTCTTTCAGATCTACCGGCGTCACGGCCTGACCACGACCGCCGCTCACCTTCTGGATGGTGAATAGGCCAGACTGGGCGGCCAGATTTGGGCTCACGGACCCGGGAGTTCTCACTATCTGCACACGCTTGCTGTAGAGGCCGATACCTTCGATGTTGATAACCCAGATTGCGAGGTTCCAGTCGGTGGTCCATTTTCTGTACGACTTCAGCGCGGATTCCACCGCAAAGTAGACTGCAATATACGGATGCCTGCACCAGTCGAGAAGCCGTGTTCGAACCCCATGGTGCTGTGCAAAGGCCATAACCTCGAACAGGTCCGGATTTGGCCACGATTCCGGGGAAATGAAGTATCGATCGTTCTTCTGTGAGTCAAGCGCCTCGCGCAACTTTATCGAGTCTCCAGGAATTCTCACTCCAACCTGGTCACAGTACCTGCAGAATTCCATGAGAAGCATGTTCTCGTAGAAGACCTGGACGTCAGCCGTTCCCATCCCCATCATGACCTCGCGAACCGTTGGTTCGTCGTCGTTGGTGTCTCGGAGAACGGCAGGAATCAGTTGCCATGAGGCATTTGCCTGACCGCGGAAGATGAGCTTGCTGGGATCGGGGAAAAGCTTCTGCGTCGGGCTGAGAGCCTCCCAAAGGTCTTCGGCTGTACCGTAGTGCCGCTCGAAATCTGCCATGACGGGGATGCCGAACTCTACCACTTCCTACTGCAATGGATCGACCCAGATGGTGCCCGATGGTCCGCCCAACGTCCTGCCGTTAAGCTGCGAGCGGCCGTCCGCGGCCGATCGACAGCTTCAACGGCATGTTATCCCGCCCAGGTCACATCCCATGGTTTTTCTCGAACTCCGAGATGAGACCGCTCCGAGGATCACAAACGAGCCCCCAGAAGTTGTCACCACCGTCATACGCATTGACCAATTCCACCTTGAAAATAGGTCCAGGCGCATGATGGGAATAGAAGGCGTTCAGATAGAGAAGGCGCCTCTTACCGCGCTTGATTCCGATGTATTGGCGGTGGTACGCCTTGAACTTGTGCGGAAGAAGCTTCGTCGATGGATTGAAATAGTCCTGCGCAGATCGTTCACAGGCCGCCACATCGGAAAGCCGAGGTTTCCAGATCCCAGAGAGTCTGACGGCGGAGCGGGAATGGAACGTGATGACGTCGATCGGTGCTTCAACTAGGTTCAACACCATAGCCACACCAAGGCTCGGTTCAACAGATCCAGCCGCCCCGCGATCGTCCGCAAGGACCGCAGACGCTGCGGCGACGGAGAAAGCAACGATGAGGATCAGCGGCTTCATAGGGTCGGGATAACGCCTTGCCGTTCAGCGGTGTGGGCGCCGCCAAGCCGGCGCCTCGATTCTACGCCGATGTCCCTGCGGCGACCACATCCGCTGCAACGGCTTGTTCGGCAGCCTCGACGCTCAGGAGGAATGCCGTCCTATTCGCGTTCCTCCGAGCACAAATGCCAACGCGCCGCCGACGACGAAGGCCAACCCCTGCAACATGGGAGTATCTCCGTGTGAACGCGCGGACCAGGGAACATATGGATGGTTCTTCGCATGGTCGCAGGAGCCCGTCGCATAGTCATAGCTACCGCCGCGATCAAGGCACGAGTCGACCACCAGGAACTCTGAGATCCGCGGGTGAAGGGCTAGTACCAATGCCGATCGGTTAGCGCGTAAGTGATCGAAATTGATCAGGAATTCCTGTGGATAAC
>CAWCMR010000009.1:0-424923 GCA_963796685.1 uncultured delta proteobacterium | reverse complement strand
TCCACTTGGTGGTCTTGGTGCCATATTTCTTCCAGACGCGGCGGCCGAGGGCGTCGTAGCCGAATTCGACGGTCTTGCCGTCGGGGCGGACGACCTTGGCCAGCATGCCGGCGCCGTTCCAGGCGTAGGTCCACGCCTTGCCGTCGGGCAGGAGCTTCTTGGCCAGGTTGCCTTCGGGGTCGTATTCGTATTTCGTGATGCCGCCAGAGCCCTTCGATTCGAGGAGCTGGCCGGCGGGACCGTACTTGCGATCCTTTTTGTTGACAGTTTTGAACAGGTTGCCGACGGCGTCGGGCATGCGCAGGTCGAACTTGTCGTCGGCGTAGGCGGCTCCGATCAAGTTGCCCAGGCCGTCGTGGCGGTATTGCACGGGGCCTTTCAAGGCGTCGACGATCATCTTGAGGCGATCGTTGGGCTCCCAGGTGTAGGCCTGGGCCGAGACCACGGTGCCGCCAGACCAGAATCTCGTGCTTGAGCGGTCGGCCGACGCTGTCGCGCTCCCAGCGCGCGCGCACCCCACCGGGTAAGGTGCGCTCGACCTCCAGGCCGAGCTGGTCGCGGGTGAAGCGGGCTTCCCAAGGGGGCAGGGGAGCTTGTGCCGTAGTCTCACCACTCGGCGCCACCGGGCCGCCGCCGGCCTTCATGCCCACCACGTCGCCGACCAGGTTGCGCTCGATTTGCAGCACGTGCCCCTTGCTGGTCTTCATGCGGCTGCGCAGGCCGAGCAGGTCGAACGCGCTCTCCACGCTGTCGGCGCCTTGCACCTCTTTGACGATGCGGCCCAGGGCATCGCGCTCGAACTTCACCGTGGCGGTGACGTTGCTTGACTCGATCAAGCCACCGTCGGGTCGATAGGCGTAGCTCTCGCTGGTTCCGTCGCTGTACTTGACCGCGACCACGCGACCACCGGCGTCGTACTCATACTCGGTCGCACGGTCGTCGGGGCGCTCGACCTTCAGCACTCTGCCGGTCTTGTCGCGGCCATACTTGCGCAGGAGTCCGTCGAAGCCGCTCTCTTCCTTGACGTTGCCGGCCTTGTCCAGGGTGAAGCGGTACACGGCGCCGGCCTCGTTGTGGATGGCGACCAGCGACTCTTCCATGTCGTACTCGAACGCGACCGTGGTGCCTTCCTGCGTGCGCGAGGCCAGGCGGCCCATGCCCTGGTAGGAGAACTTCACGTCGTAGTGCTGGTCCTTGACCGCCACGACGTTGCCCTCGGCATCGTAGCTCAGCTTGCGCACATTGCCGTCGGGGACATCGACGCGCAGGATGTGGCCGGCCAGGTCGAATTCGCGCCGCTCGCGGTTGCCCTTGGCATCCACGACCTCGACGCAGCGGCCGAGACGATCGTAACGCCAGCGCGTCTGCGCGCCGTTCGGCATGCGCATCCCGACCAGCAAGCCCTGCCTGTCGTATTCCAGCACCGTCTGCCCGCCAGCGGGGTCGGTGAAGCCGACCATGTGCTTGGCCAGACTGAAGCTGGCGCTGACCCGTCCGGTCTGCCCCATCAGCTCGGATTCGGATTTCCACTCGAAGCGGCTGACCCGATTCAGGGGATCCCTGCGGGCCAGCAGGCGGCCATTGCGGTCGTAGTCCCAGCGCCACTCGCCTTTGATGGGATCCACGGCGCGGATGACGGCATTGCGTTCGTCGTAGGACAGCGAAATCTCGGCGCCGTCGGGGTGGCCGATCTTGGTGCAATTGCCCCGCTCGTCGAAGGCCCACTTGGTGGTGCGGTCGAGCGGGTCGGTTTCGGCGATCTTGTTGTAGCAGTCGTCGAAGTCGTACTTGGTGACGGCGCCCAGAGCGTCGGTGACGGACACCACCGCGTTGTCGGCGTTCATCTGGTAGATGGTGGTGGCGTCGCGCGAGTCGGTGACGATGGTGGTGTGGTTGTTGGTGTCGTAAATCAGCTTGCGCTTGTAGATGCCGCCGTCGCCCCAGGTGGCGACGCAGCGGGCGTCGTTGCCGCGGCCCTCGTAGGCGAAGTGGAAGGCGAGGCCGCTGCGCTTGGTCTCCTTGACCATGAGGTGGCGCTCGTAGGCCATGCGCATGGCGCGGCCAAGGACATCGGTGGCGGTCACCAGGTCGCCCTCGGGCGAGTAGTCGTAGCGGATGGATTCGACGAAGGCCTCGGCATCTGGCGCGGGCACCAGCACACGTGCAACCCGGCCGGCCTGGTCGCTCTCGACGCGGATGGTGCGGCCGACGCTGTCCACGAGGGTGGCCAGGTTGCCGACGGGGTCATAGCCAAAGGTGAGAACGTGGTCGAAACGGTCGCGAATGGAGAGAAGGCGCGCCTGCCCGGGCCGGATGCGATCGTTCTGCAATGGCGCGAAGACACGCACCAGGCCGTCGGCGCTTTCGACCTCCCAGGTGCCGTCGCGCAGCTCGCGAAGGATCAGGTGGTTGAAGCGATCCCAGCGCTCGTTCGGTTTCAGCCACGGCCGGCGGTCGCGTGGCTCGGGGGTCTGCTCGATGTCGGTGTCGAACTCGATCTCGCGGCCGTCCTCGGCCTGGTACACCATCTTGCCGGTCTCGCCCCACACCGCCATGTCGTAGCTGTGGCTCCAGCCCCAGCCCAAACGGCCGTTGCGCTCGGACCAGCTGGTGGCGTACTGGCGTTTCCACACGAAGGGAATCGGGCCGGGCAGGCGCAGCTCGACCTCCGAGGTGAGCATGCGCCCCGACGCCACATCGACGGGGTGACCGGTGAAGTGGCAGGTCAGCTCGTGGAAGAAGTTGGCCGCGCGGCCCTTGCCCAGCGCCTTGCCGATGATGCTGTGAAGCGCCTTGGCCAGGGGCGCGTTCAGCTTCATGAAGAAGGCGCGGGCGAAATTTTCCAGCGGGGGCAAGGGAATGCCGCCGATGAGCACGGTGGGGGAGCCCATCATGATCGCGCCGATGCAGGGCGGAACACCGGGATCCTTGCCCATCAGAGCGGCGACCGCGCTCTTGGCCACGTCGACGGCGGTTTGTGCGGCTGCCATTCCGGCGGCGAGAGCGTTGGGTGCCGTGGCAGCACCGAGCAGGCCCATGATGGCGCTCACGCCGGCCCCCATCATGCTGAAGTCGGAAGGGCTGGTGGCGCCGCAGTGCTTGGTGATATCCCCCATGCGGGCAGCACGGGCCCCGCCGATGAAGACTTTGCTGGAGCCCGTGTAGATTTCGAACGGCGGCGAGAACGACACGCAGGTCATGGCCAGGCCCAGGTCGCCAGCGCGCGCCGCGGGCAGGCCGCCAATGAGCACCGACACGCACCCGCCGACCATCACGTTGCCGATGCTGGGCAAGGGGATGGGCGGTGCCGGCGGGACGGTGCTTGGCGGGTGCGGGTGCGTGTGCGGGCTGCCCACGTGCAGCGCAGTCAGGGTCGCCGCGGGCAGGGCCGGGTAGATCGCGTTGAGCGGTGCCGTGACGAGCGCCACCCCGGCATTGAACGCGTCGACCAGCACGTCCATGTTGAGCAGGCCGATCACGCCCTGAACGACCGTCTGAACCTTCTCCAGTGACGTCTGGTGGGGTAGCTCCTGCCACGGCTCGGCGGCGCGATTGAGCACGTGGGCGAGCATGTCGATGGGCACGATGCCCGTCGGCGCAATCAGGGGCTTGGGTGGCGCCGGCGAGGTGGTCGCAGGCTGGGGCGCCGAGCGCTCAAGCGTCGCGTGCTCGGGGCTCTTGTACGAGCCTCCCGCGGGTGCGCCTGGGTTGGCGCCATGTCCACTACCAGCAGTGGCCACTAGGCAATCTCCTTCGGGGTGGAGCTCTTGGGCGGAGGCGAGCGGCGCACGAGTGGCGCGCCCGCGCGCACGGCTGCCAGCTCGCCGTCGCAGGCGCGCTGTTCTGTGTATCTGCGACCGGCGGCGTAGACTGCCGACAAGCGCTCCAAGATGCTGCACAGTCGTGTGCGGTGGTTGCAGCCGCGGCACACCTCTGCGGCCTGATTCCAGATGGCCACGGCATCGGCAATGCGCTTCTGCTCTAGGCGTGCGATGCCCATCTTTTCCATGGCGTCGGCTTGCAGCTGAGGGTTGAGCATCTTGCCGGCGATGGTTTGCGCGACGTCGAGGTGCCCGTCAGCGTCGGCCCAGCTCTTGAGCGCAAGGCTGGTGTCGCCGGCGTTGTAGGCGAGGCTCAGCATGAGCGGAAGCGACTGTGTCTCCAAGGCATGCGTAAGTCCCTGCCCGTAGCGCTCGCGTGCCAGCGGGAGGTTCCCCGCCTTGCGCAGGATATCGCCCACGCCTTGCAGAACCAGCGCCTGCATGGCCGGGGCCTTGCCTCGCGTGTAGTAGTCGTAAAGCACGCCGTATTTCGCTGCTGCTTCTTCGAGCCGTCCGTACGAAACATCCACCGCCGCAAGCTGTCCCAGCACCTGCATGCGCTCTCCCTCGCTCAGGGTCGGATCGGCCGCTTCGCGTGCCATGGCATCCATCATCGCGGCCGGACTGAGATCGGGCTCGTAGACGAGCACGTGCGGATTCTTCTGCCGGCGCAGCTGCGGAATCAGCGCTGGATTCTTCTTGTCGTCGCGAAGAACGAGGCGTACGCCGGCCCAAGCCGGATCGCAGGCTGCGTTTGCGGACGGGAGCAACGACGCAACGGCGTCGACGTACGACTCCATGGCGTCCATTTGCTGCGGCAACAGGCAGAACACCAGGCGGTTGTCCGGATCGTTCGGCACCAGACTGCGAGCGTGTAGGATTGCAGCGCGCAGCCGTTGCGTCGCCGAGGTTCGGACATCGTTGCAGACGGCGGGTATGGGCGGCCAGGACGGCTGGCCTTCACCCACGCGGGCCATGTTCGCGCCATCGAGCTGACTGGCGACCGCCTTGATGATGGCGTCCACATACCTGCTGCTGCTCTTGTCGACCGGCTGGGGAAACGAGCCGTACACGTTCGCCTTGTCTTGTTGGTCCAAGGTCTCGATGAGCTTGAGAACATAGACCAGCTCGGACTCCTCGAGGCTGATGACCAAGACAGAACGCCGCGACTGCTGGATGAAGCCTTCCAGCGCTTGCTGCAGTTCTTTGATCTTGGACTGCATGACGTTTCAGCGGGCGAGATTCGACCGAGACGCTAATACGGCACGTAACAGCCAAGCCACGAAAGCGCCCCGTAACGGGTGGTGGTGCGCCAGCAGAGCTGGGTGTTTCCACCGCAACCGGTCACCTTGGCGCCATTGTCTCCGAATGGCTCGACCGCAAGTTGCTCGGCAGGACAGTGCAGCTCCTTCGAGGCTGCCTCGATTAGTGCGCCGCGGTGCTCGATAGCAGGTGGATGGCGAGCCGCATACCAGGTGGAAACGGGCCGCCAGAGCAGCACGCCCACGATGAAAAGCACGACGATGCCCACCGGCCACGCCCACGACTGTGGGTGCCAGGTGAATGTCTCGGTTGCCGGCTCCGCTCCAGATTCCGTCGTCATCGTCTTGCCTCGACGGCTGCGACGCGCATAGCCGGCGAACAAGAGAATCACCAGAACGCCTTGGGCAAGCACGATGATGGTTGTTCGATTGAGGATGGGGTCCATGTTCTACTCCAGAGTCAGGCGGTGGCCTGTGGCTGGCACGGGCAGCCTTATCGCCACAAGTTGTCGCAGTATCGGTATTCGTCTGCATGATTCCCGGACCGCCCGCTAGTTGATCTTGATGAGTGCGCCGGTGATCTCGGTGATCGCGTCACCGCTGATACCGACCTTCATGCCCTTCATCGTGGCGCCGGCCTGCTCGAGTCCGACGGTGGATCCGCCGCCACTCAAGTTGACCTTCTGCTTGCCGTTGATCTCGATGCTACCGTCGTTCTTGAGCGTGATGCTGGCATCTCCGCACTTGAGGGTCAGCGACGACTTCGCCATGACGGTGGCGTCCGGCCCCTCCAGGTGGACTTCGCACTTGCCATTGTTGATCGTGATGTGATTGCCCTTGAGGTCGACACTGTTCGTGCCCTGGACCAGCTTGTACTCCGTGTCCGCGGTGATGTCGTACGTTCCATGGACAGTCGCCTTCTTGTCCGAGCCCAGAACCGTGAGGGTGTCTCCCTTTTCGACGGTCTCAGTCCGCCCAGCGTGGTACGTCCCCGTATGCGCGCCGGTGATCTCGTCGAGATTGGTCAAGGCGACCTTCATCTCGCGTTCGGCGTTGTAGGTCTGGGTTTCCTTCTTGGTGACCGTCGTTGTCTGCGCCCCCGTCACGCTGACCGTGTGGTTGCCGCCCACACTCACGCTGCGATCCGCGCCCACCGAAATCGACTGGTTGCGCTTGACCAGCGTGGATTCGTCGCGCTCGGCCTGGATGTGCAGCTCCTCCTTGCCCTTCAGATCCTCGAAGCGAATTTCGTTGAAGTTCTGGGCGTGCCCGCCCTTGGTGCTGCGGCTCTTGATTCCAGACTGAGTCTTGTTGGCCGGCAGCTCATAGGGCGGCATGTTGCTAGCATTGTAAACGCTGCCAGTGACCATAGGCCGGTCTGGATCGCCATCCATGAACTGCACCACCACCTCATGGCCCACCCGCGGGATATGGATGGCACCCCAGTTGCTGCCGGCCCACGTAGTCGCCACCCGCACCCAACAGGAGCTGTCTTGCTCGGGGTCTTTGTCGGAGCTCTCCTTGCGATCCCAGTGGAATTTCAACTTTATCCGGCCGTATTTGTCAGTCATGATCTCGTCGTCTTTGCCGCCAACCACCCGTGCGGTTTGCGCGCCAAGCACAACCGGCTTCTCGATGCGCGGCATGCGAAACGGCGTCTTGCCGTCCATCGCGGTCAGCCGAACGTAGCTTCTGTCGCCGATCGAGTGGCTCCCCGAACCGAACATAACCGGGTTTCGAAACGTCACCTCCGTGGAAACGATCATGAATTGCCGAGCCGAAAGGTCCGGAGCGTCGGAGACGGCAAAGAGAGCGCCCACTTGCAGGCAGCGCGCATTGCCTTCCGCTTCATAGCATTCGACCTTGCTCTGTTTCTCTTCTAGTCGGACGGCAGCTATCCGTTCACCCTCGGACAGCTCGGCCTCGAGGAGTTTGGCCTCCTCGCCAGCGTTGGATTCGTTTTCGTGGAGTGCGATGATGCCCGGATATTCGTAGCGCTCTGCCTTCGCCTCATCCTTCTCCGATCCGGAGGCCTTCCTTGCTTTGAGCACGCTGGCTGGACCACGTTGGCGAAAATCGAAATCCCTCACGGAAAACTCCCGGATGGCGAGCTCGTACGTTTCACTCCACCAAGTCAGGTAGTCAGGGCTGTCCACTGGCTGCCATGACGGACAGAACGGAAGCGATCCGAACCCAGCGCGCTCTTCATGCGAGCTGACCGAATCGGCAAGAACCATCTGGTGGCCATCCGCGAGGTGTTCGAAATAGAAGTAGATTCCTTCGAGCGCCAGAATTCGCCTGATGAATTCGAAATCTGATTCCCGATACTGTGTTAAGTAGTCCCATTTACGGTATACGCCGAACAATGACTCTCGCACCGCGCGGAGCCCGTGTTCCGTAAAGACAGTCTTCACAACGTCAACTACGGATGTGTTCTGAAAGATGCGGCAGTTGTGGCGGTAGTTCAACTTATGCTGCTCGGGCCGAAGCGTTAAGTGATAGGTGGTTCCTTCATAGTCCGAGTCGCCGCGGCGGATCTTGGAAACAACTCCACTTAAATGGCGGAATTCGTCATTGCCCAGATCCAGGTGTATGGTCATGGGCTCCGCCAAGAGCGACCTCATGTCGATCTCCGGCAACCTGGTAAACAGCTCGACGTGATACTCGTAGAGCGTGCCCAGCTCTTCGCTGCCAGAAATGCTGCGGACGAAAAACACGTCTGGTGCCTTGGCACAGGTTACGGTGATCCATACTTCCTTCATAAGTTCCATGACTACCTCGTTACCGTTGTAACCATTCTTTCATCTGCGCCCGGGCAGATGCTGACCATGAAGTTGCGATGGGTGAGAGCGATGGTGCAGGTTCCGGCGCGAGCGAGGGTAACGACACTACCCGCGCGCTTGGCTACCTGCACCGACCAGCGTCGACGGCCGGTGGGAAGGCTGAAGCTGGTGATGGACTTGCCAGCGTTCAGCAAAAACTCGTCCGGACCCGCGCAGGTGATTCCAGTGTCTGCTCCAGTCCTAACGGAGGCGACCTGGACGCCGTCCCTGATCCGGCGCACGACGGTACGGTTTCGAGAAAAGCTGAAATGCGGTTCACGTACGGCAACCTCCTGCTCCAGCAGGTAATCGCCGCAGGGAACCGGTAGCCACCACCAGTGGCCCCATTCCCGCCAAGCAACTTTGTCCTTGCGGTAGCAATAGCCATAGTGGCAAGGCCCGTCATGTTGACACTCATGCGGGACACAATAGACCTTTTCCCCAGTGGGCCCGAAGTAGAGGACGGCGTCCCACGGCACGACGAGGTGTCCATCTTCCTCGGTCTTCGGGATGTCTGCATGCCGCACGACCTTTCCACCCGGGAGAAGCTCCAGGAGGCCGTTTGGAGAAGGTCTTGTCCACCACCCCTCGGAAACGGTGGCCCAATACGTGTCCCTCCAGGTTGCCAGTGATTGCACGTAGAAGGGGTTGTCCGGCAGATTCCAGGTTTCCTTGATGCGGCCATCAACTCCAACCAGGAATACCTTCCACCCCTCTGCAAGGAGCACCGCCCCCGCCACCAGCAGGCCAGAGCCAGCGCTTTCGACCTTGAGCACGACATCCACGGGGAGCTGCCGGACATTCGACCACTCTCCAGTTGGGGAACGAAACTGAACCCCACCATTTCCGGCGGCCAGCCCCAGCCAACCGTCTCCTAGGGCAAGAAGGCTCAACGGCTCGAAACCCAAAGTATCAGCCCCTTTAGGACCAATCCATGAGAGCGCAGGCTTCTCAAGCGAACATCTTGCACCGGGAGCTGTGGAGATATCCGCCACGAGAAGCAGGAGTATCTGAGACCAGATCATCGCATTCACTCGTATTTGTCGAAGTCGAAGATCTCACTATAGGGATGGATGACCAGGGTCATGCCCTTTTTGAAGGCGCCTGCCTTGATGAGAGTGTCTCGATCGGCAGGTTTGATATGGATGCACCCGTGGGAGTCGAATAGGAAGACTTTGCTGGAGTCCCCTCGAGCCTGGTACGACTCGCCCTCGTTGACTTGCGTGGTGTGAATCATCTCTCCCGAAAGGGGCTCATTGGCATCGCGCCTGCGATTCCTATTCTTGTCGCGGTAGTAGCGCACTGCGACTGGACCAAAGTCGCTGAAGAGCCAGGTTTCCGGGAAGTCGTGTGAGTCCCGGAGGAACCTATTCAAGCGCATGACGTCATTGACACTCAGTAGCCTCGTAATTTTCCGGGGCCTGCGATTTATCTCGTGCACTTCCTCCGTGTACGTGCTTGTCGAAGGTCGCCATTTGCCCGATGGTGACAAGTACTCGAGCTTCCTCGTATCGGTTCGGCTCGCCCGGATAGGCGTGCCCCACGCGATCTTGGACATATTCCAGGAGTCGGTCCTGTACGTCTCCAAACCATCAATGACGAACTCACCGGCGGTGGTTGGCCCAGCCGCCATCCGCTCGGTTGGCCCGCGCGGCTGCTTGGTGGCCGGTCCGCCCCAGGCTTCGGCTATTGCCTTCACCTTGTTGCCCACCAAGTAGACGAGGAGCTTGGATCCTGGGTAGAAATGCACCTCTTCCCTTTTGGCGCGCGCCTGAGCAGTTCCCGCAGCGGTGGTCGGATCTGCCATCTAACTATACCCCCGAGCGTCCCGAAGATGTTGCTCTAGCTGGGTGCACACCTCGCCAAGCAAGACCGGGACAGATTGGAGAACCACCACGGAGAGTGTTCCTAGCAAGAACCCGCATGCGGCACCCAGCAGCGCCGGGTGCCGCCGGGTGAACAAGAATCGATAATGCAGGACGAAGAAGCGGCGGAAGGACGCTGCCGGCCCTTCGCTGGCCGCGTAGGAATCGGACCAACGGAGCTGCGTCGGGGTCGCAGGAAAGGATGGCGATGGCGCTCATGCCAAGGAAGATCAGTACGAACGCCAGAGCGAGGAGCACGTGCAGGAACGCGGCGACCGACAGGACAATGATCGTCCCGTGAAACACGCCTCGCAGATCGGACAGCCAGCCCACCGTGACAACTAGGGCGCACATGGCGAGAGAGGTCAGCACGAACTGGATCCTCGCGTGGTTTGGCTTGGTGGGAGGTGCTGGAACGTGTGCCATGTCGTCTCAACTCTAGGTGGCTGCCCGTCCGCGGGTTTGTCAGGTCGTAAGATGAGTCAAACTTATACTGCCGCACCCACCACGGCCAACGCCAAAGATGCGCGTGGTTGGAATGAAAGGGGGAGTGGTGATGCGCAGCGACAAATTCCCCGGTTGAGCATCTGGTATGCCCGACGCGGTGGGCGCCCCCGAGCGTACCGGTCTGGCTCTCGTGGTTTCCGCGACGCCGGGAAATTTTGGCTCCTCGCTGTCTAAAATGGACGCGAGGTTGGTTGTTCCGCTAATCTTCCGTGGTGCAAAATCCAAGTTCTGGTCTTGACGTCAATGCGCTTTTTACAGTGGCTCTCGGCATGGTCAATCCATGGGAGGTCGTAGAGCTGAACCTTGACGCCGAGAAGAAGCGCCTCGACATCAAAGTCGACTTCAAGCCGGGGAGCACCTTCCCTTGCCCTACGTGTGGCGATGCTTGCAAGGTACACGATGCCTCGCCGCAGACATGGCGACACCTGAACTTCTTCCAGTACCTCACCTATGTCGAGGCAAGACAACCTCGAACCAAGTGTGACAAGCACGGCGTCTTGACGGTCGATGTGCCATGGGCTCGTGGCGGGTCGAACTTCACCCTTCTCTTCGAGGCGATGGTGGTGGAACTGGCACGCAACGGCCTCACGGTGGCGGCGGTCGGTCGCATCGTCGGCGAGCATGACACGCTCCTGTGGCGCATCCTGGAACACTACGTGGACGAGGCCCGTGAGCGAGCCGACTACAGCCAGGTCGCCGAGGTTGGCGTCGACGAGACTTCGCGGCAGAAGAACCACGTCTATGTCACGGTCTTTGCCGACATGGTTGCGGCGAAAGTCTTGTTCGTCACGGAGGGGAAAGATCACGGCACGGTGGCTTGTTTCAAGGACGATCTGCTCGCTCACGGTGGAGACGTGAAGAAGGTGACGGACTTCAGTCTCGACATGTCGCAGGCATTCATCAAGGGCATCTTGGAGACGTTTCCGGCGGCGCACCTAACCTTCGACAGGTTCCATGTCATCCAACTCATGAACGACGCAATCGATGAGGTGCGAAGGCAGGAGCAGAAGTCCTCTCCGGAGTTGAAGGGCACGCGCCACGACTGGCTGAGGAACGAGGCCAACATCAAATCCGAGAACAGGGAGCACTTCGCGGTCTTGCGCTCCTCCAAATTGGCCACTGCGCGGGCCTACCACATCAAGCTCATGCTACAGGAGTTGTATAGCCTGAGTGCGGATGAAGCGGAGGCGTGGTTTCAGCGCTGGTATTTCTGGGCCACCCATAGCCGATTGGAACCCGTCATCAGGGCCGCCAAGACCCTCAAGGCGCACCAGGCAGGCGTGATGAGATGGTTCATGTCAGGCCTGACGAATGGTCTCTTGGAAGGACTCAACAGCCTCATCCAGGCGGCCAAGGCGCGGGCGCGTGGCTTTCGCTCCGCGCGCAAAATGAAGACTGTGATTTATCTGCTGCTGTCAAAACTGGACTTCAGACTTCCCTGTGCATTTCCCAATTCAATCCATTCCAAATAGCGAGGAGCCGAAATTTCCACAGGGGCGTGAGAGTAAAAAGGCTACCCGCAGCAATGCCGCGCACGTCGCCTCCTCCTGTTCTGCGATCAAATTGGGCATTTACTTCCTCAAAGCGTAAATGCGCGTAGGCCTCCCCCTCGGAATTCTTGAGATACTTGCCAGGCTGATCGTAGATTTCGAGGTCGGCCTTGTCGTGCTCATCTGGCGACGATACTTTGGCTAACAAGTCCACTTTTGGCATTTCAAAATTGAAACCGTTCAACACGACCGTGCCTGACCTGATCTCCTGCTCAGAGTGCCAGATATCAATACGTTCGCCGATCGTCATACCTCGGTCTTGTGACGCGTAAAGGAGTACGTCCTCGTACCCTTTGACGTGCGCGTGTGCGCTGTAGGAGTCTGCCAACACAAGGACATGCTTCGTGGGTTCGTGTCTGAAGAAGTAGTAGATTCCCTCCTGGGCCATCAAGCGTGTGACGAAGTCGAGATCTGTCTCGCGATATTGGACCACGTAGTCACGTGGGCCGTACGTGCCCGTCAACGACTCCTCGAAGTCGGTCAACCCGTGCCTTTGAAACACGGCCTTGATGATTTCCGGAATGGTCTTGTCCTGGAAGATGCGACAGTCACGCGCCCGACCAAGTAGAGTAGCCAAATCCAGGGCCGCACGGTCGCGGTATAGGTGTGGTACCTCCGATAGCGTCCCATTCGAGCCATGCGTGTGATGTAGCCGTTGAAGTACCGATGGCCCTCGTTGGGCAGCACCGGATTGTCGGGAAGATCCAACTCGATGGTGACGGTCTGACCTAACAGGTCCTTGGGCGTAAGGTCGGCTTCCTCACTGAAGAAGGCTATTTCGTAAAGAAAGGGTTTGCCCAGTTCTTCGCTGCCGTGCATGTGGTGGAACAACAAACTCTTGTCGTCTGGCAGTGTGAAGCGAACGTGCGTCTTGGATTGAACTGGCATGTCTTCTCCTGGCTTCTAGTCCAAGTTTGTGGTCGTTATCGCGATCGTGGCCCTGTATTTGTTTGATCGGCTCCATCGAGCTCTATCAACGGAGAACCGATAGTTCCCTTGCCGCGGGGAAGACGAATTCGCCGTGACGAGGCCGGGCTTTCGCATCGCCCGTTCCGATACGTCCCCTGGCGCTCGCCTTCTTGGAACACCCTGAGCGTATCCAGGTGGATGCCGATTTGTCGAGAGAGACAGTCACTGTCATATTCGATCTCCACGTATTTGAAGAAGATGTCGCGCTTGTGGATTTCGACGGTCGAGGTTCCCGTGGTCGCCGCCGCGGTTTGGACTTCGCAGTCCTTGGCCAGGAGAACCGGCACGGTATCGGCTCCTCGAACTAGCCAATAGGATCGCCGCACGCACTCAGCAGCATCGTCGGGTTTGGTGGGTCCGAGAGTCGATCGAGTGTCCACGACTTTCATTCCTGCGCACTTCGGGACGTTCCAAGTCCGCGCGATGCGACAGCTCCCGGCCCTAACGCAAAGAGGATCGGCGATGCTCGTTGCCGCTGGAGGCATGCTCTTTGGCAACTCCGGGAAATCGGCATGGAAAACCCCGCTGGATGGGGAAAGGATTGCTATGGAGGGAGGACCAGGGAGGACCGGCCTTGACCGACGATCCACAGAAATCTATCACCCGAGCGCCATGAGTCAGCATCATATTGCTCAAGGCTAACTTCCTGGACATCGCCGGGCTAGCGAATCACGCCACAACGATGTCCTGCCGTGTCGCCGCGATGCTCTGGAGCGCCAAGCGCGCTCGCGCCATCGCCGGACGCACATCACCTCGAAGCGCTCGCGCCACTACACCCACCACCAGGGAATGGCACGGATGCCCCCTTCTACAGCACCACCGTCAGCACGTACGCGGCGAAATCGGTTCCGCCGCGGCTGTCGTGAAGGACGAGCCACAGGAAGACGGTTCCCGGCGCGCTCGGCGACTGCCATGCGTTGTCAGACCAGGTGGTGGGATCGTCGGTCGCGCGTCCCGTCGTGGAGTCGTCGAAGGCTCCGGCGGTGACGTACCACGAGAGCCAAAGCGCTTCGCGCTGCTCGGCGAGGGTTTGCGACACCGGATCGAAGACGGGAAAGGTCTCGGCCGAATCGGGCGACCATTCGGCGACCAGGCGGATGCGCTGGCCGGCTGGAAGCGCGTCGAGTGAGACCGGCTGGTCGCCGACGAAGGCCGACAGGGATACGAGGGTGGGATTCTGGTTCAAGGTGTAGCTGGCGCGGAATTCTTGCGACAGGAGCAGCGAGGCGCCGGCCAGATCGCAGTGTACGCGTTCGCGGAAGATCGCCTGCTGCGCGCCCAGAGCCAGCCGGATGGGCTGGTAGTAGCCGCCTGTCGCGTCCGGATCGGTGGGGCGGAGGGTCCCGCTGCTCGACGGTGGGGCGAGCGGTCCGAAATTCACGCAGGCCGTGCCGGGCATCGGGATCGAAACCTGCGCCCCCTGCGCCGATTGCGGCAAGTCCTGGGTAAGGCAGTCTTGACTGACGGGCGTGTTCTCCGCCACCGGCTTGCGCAATTTGCACAGCCTCCACAGCAAGCCCTCTTCGTCCACGGTCCCCGACGGAGAAACCACCAGGCTCGTGTATGCCACGGTGTCGCTTGGACCCGCTTCGGCGGGCTCACCGCGCACGCCGACGATCCTCTCGTCCAGGATCGACGATGCAGAAATTTCCATCTTCGGCGTGCAGCCGACGAGCAACAGGAACGCGAGCAGGGGGGACGGGCGCATCAGAACCTCACCGAAAGTCCGGCCACGGCCAGAATGGGCAGGCCGGTGATGTTCGATCGCGAGGCGAATTGCTCGTCGTAGGCCCACTCCTCGACGTTCGCGTGGTTCGTGAGGTTGAGGACCTCCAAGTAGGGAACGAGGTCCACCGCGCGACGGTAAAAGCGCCTTTCCAGGCGCGCATCGAGGGCATAGAAGACCGGCAGGCGAACGGAGTTTTGCGCGCCGAAGATGGGCTGGTACTGTCCTGTCGTCGTATCGAGGTAACTGCCGATGACCGGCGTTCGCGGCATGCCGGTGGCCAGGCGGAAACGAAAGCCGACGACGAAACCATGCAAGGTCGCGTTCCCGACCGCGGTCAGAAGATGGGTCTGGTCCTGGTCGAGCAGCCGGTAGGAAGCGTCGCCTTCGTGCCGGCGCTCGCTGCGGCTGAGGGTGTAGGCCACCCAGCCCGAGAGGGCGGGATGGGGCGTGAACCGCAGCAGGATCTGGGCACCGAGGACGCGGCCCTGTCCATCCTGCACCAGCGCCTGCGCGAGCGGCGGACTTGGAGCGGGATTGCGCATCACCAGCCCCCACATGCGCCGGTAGAAAAGCGTGGGCTGCACGCCGAGCTTGTGGCCGAGATCCATATCCATCCCCACCACCGCGTGCAGGGCGTGCTCGATGCCCAGGTTGGGCGAGCCGAAGACGGCGCTCAGGTCGTCCGGCGATGGGGCCTGGTGATACAGGCCGAGCGCAATGTCCTCGCGCAACCAAGAGCGAGTCTGGTGGGCGACGGCAAGTCGCGGAGATGGCGACCACGACAGGCGCGAGGTTCCAACTTGGGGTGTGATGCCGGTCGGTGGCGAGGCGCGATTGGTGGAGAGAGCGTAGCCGTCGAAGCGAAACGACGGCAGCACGCGCCAGCGCCCGCGCACGAGCTCCAGCGATGCATACGGCGCGAGATTGCCGATCGCCGTGGACCACGCGTCGGCGCTGGCACCCCCCGACATGGGTTGGCCGAAAGCGACGATGTCACCTTCGCGCGCGGGCAGGGTGGCAGACCCGACCCGCCGCACGCTCGACCAGGTCGTCATTCCGTCGAAGCCAAGCGTCAAGAGCGACCACGGGGAAAATGGAACGACATAGTCCCCACGCAAGCCGAGGACGGTCGAGTCGATGGATTCGCTTGCCAGGGCTAGCCCCGCGCTTCGAGCTTGGCCGTTGTGCTCCCAACCCACGAAGGGGGTCAGGGACGCGCCAGAGCCGTCCGCCAGGGCGCGCGCATAGCGGAGCCCGAGACGCGAAAAGGATCGATCCTGCTCTTGGGAGGCCGCGGAGGATGGGGTTGCGCTGTTGCCTGTGATGGCACTGGAGTCGGAGGATGCGAGGAAGATGAGCTCCGCCCTTTCATCGTCGCGCAGAGGCACCAGCACCTTGCCCTGAAAGTCGCGATAGCGCGGGAGTGGAAAGAGCCGGCGCGTGTTCGATGACAGTGTGCCGCCGAGGATGCGATTGAGATAGCCGAAGCGGCCTGCGGCCAGAACGCCTCCACCGTTCCCGACCGCGGCGCCGGCCGCGAACGAGGCATCAAGGGCATCCGCGTCCACCTCACCTTGATAGCTCTCGCCTGGCGGCTCGCGACTGGCCATGCGGACCAGGCCGCCGAGGCCGCGACCGTACTCGGCGCCGTAGCCGCCCGGGACGAGTGCAAGGCTGCGCACGAACCCGGTGTGCACGGTCGAGCGCAGCCCGCCCAGATGGTAGAGCGCGGGGATCTCCATGCCGTCGATCACCACCCGCGTCTCGTCGGGCGTCGCGCCCCACACCACCAATTCGCCGCCGCCGAGCGCGGGCCGCCCCACGCCCGGGAGGTTTTCCAGCGCCTTGCCCGCATCGCCCTGGGCCCCGGGCGCCTCGCGCAGCTCTTCGGGAGGCAGCCCGGCCTCGCCGGCCTCTTTTGCGGATGGCGCGATCACGACGGTTTCGTAGCTCTCGGGAGAGCTCGCCGCTCGCGTGGATGCAGTCGTGAACGTTGCCAGGACGAAGATGCCCGCGCGCAGTCTCATGGCGGCGGGATGGTGAACGACAAGGCCGCGAGCCCGCCGCCCTTGCTCTTGGTGAAACGCTGACTCGACGGAACTGCCTCTCCCTCGGCCCGGCCCAGGGAGAGCCCATTTAGGAACGCCTCCAAGGTCCAGCGCGCGGCGGAGTTTCCGCAAAGGGAAAAGGCATCGACGCGAGCCACGTAGTTTCCGGCTGGCGGGCCCGCCGACCAGACCACGTTTTCATTGCAGCGTCCGTCGACGACACACCCGGCATTGGAATCGAAGTCGAGGATGCCACCCTCGTTCCAGGCGCCGGCATCGGTGGTCGGGGTGGCGGCGTAGGGATCGTAGGAATTGATGTTGCCGGTCCAAATCTCGACGCCGTAAGCATCGACGACGTGCAGGTCGAGATCGGACTCCGTGTCCCACCACAGCGAAACCACCAGGGCTCCGGTGGGAGGCAGGGTCTGCTCGACATCCAGGGCCACATGTGCCGGTGGTCCCAACCCGCCGGGGGGCGCCGAGGCGCGCACGATCAGATCGTAGGATTTCGCGGGCAGCGTGGGGGAAAAGGACAGATTGGCGTGGAAGGTCGGTTGGGTGGGACTGTCCGCGTCGGGAACGTCCGCCGGAAGAATCCAGTAACCGGTGTCGCCGGCGAAGCCGATGGCCACCGCGGTCGCGCCCGGATCCAGGCGGCCGGAGATTCGTTTGTTCTGCAGGCCGGGCGTGACCACGGTCTGACTGTTGAGCACATCCACGACAATCGGGGCGGACGCGGCAGGTACCTGGTCGATGGCGCCACGGTAGAACTGGCCGCCTTGCACGCGCACGAGCGCCTCCAGGCCGGTGTCGCTGGCCACGCCTCCACAGGCCGCCGTGGCCAAGACGAGGGCAAGCGACCAGCATCTCATTGGAACACCATTTGCCCGCGCAGGGTCAGGGTGTCGGCGGCCAAGCTGGTGGGCGATCCATCCGCGGCCACGGCCAGGGCATTGCGATTGTGTTGATATTCGAGGACCAATCGGTTGCGACCGAGCCCTCCCCACGACAGCGCGAAGGTCCAGGTGCGGAACGCCATGTCCTTGGGCGCGATGGCGGTGGGGGTCTGGCGAAAGCCGTCGAGGTCGGGATTGTAGAAGTCGTAGCGGATGCCGAGGGCAGCGCGCGAGGTGACCTCCTGGCTGACGCCCACCACCCAGCCGAATTCACGCAGGTCGCGTCCGGAAGCAATGGGATCGGCCGGGATCAACCCCCGATCCAGATTGGCGGCCCACACCATTTCACCGAAGACGACGGAATTTCCGAGGCGGGGCACCGCCACGCCGAGGCGACCGTCGGCGCCCACGGCGAAGCGCGAGAAGTTCTGCGAGGGCGTGGCCGCGCGCCCGGGAATCACCTGGATCTCGCTCGAGCTGGACGATGCCGTCCTCGTTCTGGTCGCGCCAGAACAGGACATCCTTGGTTGCGGGCGTGCCGGGATGGAACCCCGTGCCTTTGAGCGAAGAGACACCGGCGCTGATATGGACCTTGGCCGCGAGGGTGGTATCCAGGCCAAGCCTGCCGACGATGTCCTTGGCCGCGTTCGGATCCCGCGCGGGGAAGGATGCGTCCCCGAGCGGGTTACCGTTCATCACCGCGGCCTGGGCGTGGAAGAAGCGCCACGATGCCTGGGCACGCGCCCCCAAGTCGAAGACACCAGGGAAGAGCGCCCGACTGACATTGCTTCGTTCCAGAAAGAAACGGTCTGGATACCATTCCTGAACTTCCAGACCGAATGGGATACGAACCAGGCCAAGCCCCAGCTCCAGGTTCCACGCGGGACGCTGCCAGCCCATCTCGATCTCGGCCCGCGCCAACCCGAGGGCCATGCCGCTCACCGTGCTTCCCTCGAGCTCGAGCACGGCGCCGAGGGCGCGACGGTGGGCTTCAACGGTCACGTGCGCCCGTCGAACGAAGAATCGCTCGGTGTTGAGAGGCGTTCCCCCAGAGGGAGAAAGTTGATCCTGGGAAGACTGGTCCATCACCACGGCATCGGCTTGCAGGAAGCCACTGAGCGCGAGATTCCAATCCTCTCCTTCAGACGATCCCGGGGACCGATTGGTCAGGGTCGCATCGGTCGGCGCGACCACGTCCGCCGTCGAGGCGAGACGCGATCCGCCGAATAGAGCGACTCCGCTCAGAATGGAAACGAGGATTCGGGCCTTCACGGGATGGGATCGCTCTCGAAGCGCGCGCCGGCCGTGCAGGCGTTGTTGATGATCTGCGCGTGGGTGGCGTTTGTGGGAAGCGCGCTGCAATCAGCGAGGGAGGTTCGCCCGTCGTCGGTCTCGCAGAAGCCGTGGCGGCACGTGGTGCCAGCAGCACAGGGGGTCGTCGCCGCGCAGGTCACGCACGAGGCAGGCGCCGTGCCGACCTTGCTCTCGTAGGAGCAGCCGCACGGATCGGGCGGGGCAAAGGGCGAAAGGTTGCCACCCTCGGCGGAGCGGGTCACGGTCATGGCGCACAGGGGGACAAGGCCCTTGTTGGCCACCAGCGCAACCGGATCGAGGCCGGCCGGGACGCCGGGATTCGCCGCATCGGTCAGGATGTCGATGAACAGCTTGGCGTTGGCATTGACCGGTTGGGCGGCGCCACCATCGATGGCCGCGACCTTGGTCAGATAGATCACGTGGGACCATGCCGGGTAGTGGCCTTCGCGAACGCTGCGCTTGTCGAACGTCGTGGCCGTGGAATCGGGCAGGAAGCCGTTCGTTTGTCCGGTGGCCTGGAAGGCCAGCGCCTTCAGGCTGGTTCGGTTGCTGCCGCTGTCGAGGATTTCACTGCCCAGGATGCCGATGGTCTTCTCGGGAGACGTCGACGTTGCCACTTTGGTCGCCACGTCGGGAGAAAGGTTGATCTGTTGGCCGAGCCATTGCGCCGCCGGCAGACCGATGAGGGCGCCCAGGCTGACCTGCGTGCCCTTGGTCGGCGGGCGGATGAAATAGAAGGTTGGGTCGGTCCACGGCGCGACGTTGCCCGCGGCGCCTTGGCCGAAGACCAGCTTTGCCTGGGCCGAGCTGATCACCTCGGGCGAAGCGCTGTGCGGAACGACGAAGATCATCGATTGCACCGGACCCTTGAATGCAGCCAGGTCCGCGGGTGGGGTGGTGCTGGTGCACGATTCGGGGAAGACGATGGGGATGCCGATGTCCAGGCTGTGGCCCGCGCTCTCCAAGGCGCAGCTCGGGACCGCACCGGCGCTGGGATCCCACGTGGGATCGTCGGGGATGTAGGACGGCACCTGTTTCAGCGGGGTGCCGTTGTAGAGGGCGTCGACGATGGTGCAGGAGCCGGTCGCGTACCAGACCAGGGTCACGGGATTCGGACCCTGGCGCAAGGCCTTGCCGAGCGTCTTCACCACCGGAACCTGGGTATCGCCGCTCATGATGTAGAGTGGATTCACCAAGGACGCGCATGCGGGCATGGGCGCCCCATCGATGCCCGCGCTGTCCAAGGCGGAGCCGGTGTCGACGACCGGTCCGGTATCGTTTGGCGCGGCGTCGATCTGCGCGGCATCGAAGGGCGCGACCGAGACGTCGTCTTGTGCGAAGGCATCGCCCACGCCTGCATCCAGGCTCGGGCCGGTCAGGTCCCATCCGGCATCGATGGCTTGGGGCCCCGAATCGCTGCCACATCCCGAGAGCGAGAGCCAGACGGTCACCAGGGCGGCGAGGGCAGGGCTGAGCTTGCGAGCGATACGCGATGACATGGCAAGAACCTCCTACTTCAGTTGTGATGGAGCTGTTCGTCCGTGAAGGGACCTGAGACGCTGTCGATGCCCACCGGCGTGGGCGATGAAAAGAACCTGCCGGCGAACGGCGTGGGGGGCGTCTTGCGGATGTCCTCGAAAGGTCCGCACGCCGCGATTCGCCCCTTGTCGAGCACGGCTACGCGGCCGGCGAGAGCGGCGACGTCCTGCACGTCGTGGGTGACGAGAAGGGTGGGCAGGCCGAGCGCGCGGATGGATTCGGCCAAGAAGGTGCGCACCCCGAGTCGAGCTTCGACGTCGAGCGAGGCGGTGGGCTCGTCGAGCAGCAGTGCCTTCGGCGAAGAGGCCAGGGCGCGGGCCAGGGCGACGCGCTGGCGCTCGCCTCCGGAAAGTTGCGCCGGGTTGCGGTTCGCCAAGCTGCCGAGCCCGAAGCGATCGAGCCACGCCATGGCCAGAGCTCGCCGTTGCTTCTTGCCGGTTGGCTCCGGCCCGCAGGCCAGTGCGAAGGCCACGTTCTCGGCGGCGGTCAGGTGGGGGAACAGCCCGAAATCCTGTGGCAGGTAGGCGAGGTGGCGCTCTTCCGTGGGAATGTCGATGTCTTCGTCCTTGTCGAAGAGCATGCTGTCGCCGAGCGTGATCCGGCCGCGCTCGGGCTGGAGCAGCCCCAAGATGGTCAGCAGCAGACTGGTCTTGCCCAATCCATTGGGACCCACCAGGGCCAAGGGCTCGGCCCCGACTTCCAGCGAGACTTGCAACCGAAACGGACCCAGCGCGGCTTCGACCGCGAGCGAGAGCCTCGGCACGGAATCGGCGCTCATGGCGACACCGGCCTTCGCGCGGCTTCGAGCGTGCGATTGAAGCGTCGGAGAAGGAGCAGGAGGGCGAAGGCGAACGCGACCAGCAAGAGCGAAAGAGCCTGCGCGGTGTGAATGTCGAGCTCCAAGGCGGTGTAGATGGCCAGGGGCAGGGTCTGCGTCCTTCCCGTCATGTTGCCGGCGAACATCAAGGTGGCGCCGAACTCCCCCAGCGCGCGCGCCCAGGTCATGGCCGCGCCGCCAATCAGCCACGGGCGCGCGAGCGGCAGGGCGACGCGAAAGAACAGCCGCGGCGGTGAGGCACCCAAGCTGCGTCCCACGGCCAGCAGGTTGCGATCCAGGCGGCCGAAGGCTTGCACCGCGGCCTGCATGTAGAACGGCGCCGAGACGAAGACCTGGGCCATGACGACCGCCACGGAGCTGAAGGCGGGCGACCAGCCCAGGCGGTCGAGGACGCCGCCGAACAACCCTCTTCGGCCAAAGGCGAGCAGCAAGGCGATGCCGCCCACCGCGGGCGGAATGACCACCGGGAGTTGTAGCAGGATCTCCAGCCAGCGCGCCGAACGCCAGCGCGAGCGCGCCAGCCACCATGCCAGCGGTGTGCCGCCCACGACCACCAGCGCCACCGAGATGAGGCTGGTGCCCACGCTCAGGCGCAGCGCAGGCCAAGTCAGCGCGCACCCGAGCCCACGCAGAATGGAGTCGGGCCCGCCGTCGAGAACCAGGGCCAGGAAGGGAAGCACGAGGAAGAGCAGCAGCAGGCCGCCCAGACCGACCATGGCTGTGCCGTAGAGCCATCGGGCTCGGGGGCGGGTGAGGAGCTTGCTGGTCACTTCCTTGCCTGCTTTCCATCCGTGCCAAAGCCCGCGGCGGTCAATACCTTCTCGCCTTCCTTGGACATGACCAGCTTCACGAAGTCGCGTGCCAGAGCGCCCGTAGGCGCTGCATCGAGGGCGGCGACGGGGTATTCGGCGACCACATTGATCGTGCTCGGGATCTCCACGACCTGCACCCGGTCGGGCATGGTCAGGGCGTCGGTCTGGTAGACGATGCCCGCGTCGGCTTCGCCCATGGCCACCTTCGTCAACACCTGGCGGACGTTCAGCTCGCGCGAGCGCACATTGGCTCGGACCGCTTCGCCGAAGGCCTTGCCGTACCGCTTTTCGGCTGCCGCCAAGATGGCATCGGTGTAAGCGCCGATGGGCGCCTCGGCCGCGCCCAGCAGCAGGTGCGTCGCCCTCGGAAGCTCGGCAAAGCTTCGTACCTTGGCCGGATTGCTCTTGGGCACGACGACCACCGGGAGATTGCGCGCGAAGACCGCGGGCTCGGTCACCAGCCCCTGCGCGACCAGCGGTTTCATGTTCTTCCAGTCGGCGGAGGCGAAGACATCCGGCCTTGCGCCGTGCTCGATCTGCACGCGCAGCTCCTGACTGCCGGCGAAGTTGAAGCGAACCTCGAGGTTCGGGTGCTGCTTTTCGAAGGCAAGGGCAAGGCCTTGGCAAACCTCGCGCAGCGAGGCCGCGGCGAACACGACCAGCTCTTGTCTCTCGGTCGCCTGCGCCGCCGGCGCGCAAGCCTGCGCCGTGAGGCACGCGGCGCCCAGCAGGGCCCGGACAAATGCACGATTCAAGGCTGGGCCTCGGTGGAGGCCATGCCCGTGCGTGCGGTCTGGTAGCCGGTCATGCCCGCGATGTCCTGGCGAAAGCGCGCGCTCGCCAGACAATCGAGCAGCACCTGTACCTGCGGCTGCGCGGCCATGGTTGCCGGAAAGACCAAATCGAAACGGGCTTCCGCCAGCGGCTCGAAGTGCAGGCCGAAGCTCGCTGCGGCCGAGCGCGTGGCCACCCCGACGTCGCCGAGTCCCATGGCCACCATGTGCGCCACGGCGCGATGGCCGCGCGCGATGGCCACCGCGGTGTCGTGCTTCCATGGGCGGCCGGCCCTGCGGTACACGCTTTCCAGGAGCTCTTGTGCGCCTGCTCCCGCCTCGCGTGCGACGATGCGCGTGCCTTTGCGTTCCAGGTCGGTAAGGCTTCGGTACCTTCGCTCGGGCCTGCTCACGAAGCCCTGTTCCCAGGACGCCAAGGTGACCAGCACCATGGCCTGCGAGCCGAACCTCTCGCGGACGGCCGCGGCGTTGTCGCCGCCACTGCCCTTCCCGAGCAGGTGCATCCCGGCGATGTGCACGCGCTTCTGCGCAAGCTCTTCCAGCGCGGGCCGGCTGGCCTTCTCGATCCAGTGCAGGCGGGGACCATGGAAACGCTCTTCTAGATGACGTCCGAGCACGCCCAGGGCGGGATCGCACCCGGCGACGAGAAGATTGCGCTGGAGCGAGTCCAGGTCGCGCAGGGGCCGAACCTTCGCCCGGCTCTTGCCCTTGGCATGCGAGAAGGTCGCGATGCCGTCGGCCGGCGTGCCGAGCGCCAGGGCTTCGTCGGTCTCGAGCACCCGGGCCACCCACCGATCGGCGACCCACCCCAGCGACACCCGTTTCTTGCGCGCCTCCCCGGTCCCGTGCTCTGCCTCGCCCGCGAGCTCGGCATCGATGGTCTGTCCGTCGCTGCGCAGGCTGAAGAGATCCTCCACCCGGCAACACAGCTCGCGCGCCAAGGCGAGGGCGATCTGTGTGGATGGAACGGTCTCGCCGGCCTCGATCAGGCTGAGCGTTTGCCGGCTGACCCCGACGGCCTCGGCGAGATCCTGCTGTTGCATGCCCAGGCGCAGCCGTGTGGCCTTGACCGCAGTGCGAACGCGCGCCTCCATATCCGGAGCATCGCCAATCCCAGCCTCGGTGTCAATCGCACGCTACCCATGGCAACCTTAGTTTACTAGCCGGTTACCGGATGTTCATCGGTCCGCTTCAAGCCCGCGTCCGCCGCATGCGGTACGCCGACCTGGGCAGCACCATGATCAGCAATCCGGTGGCGACGAAGAGCAGGCCCGCGGCCAGCCCGCACCACACGCCGCGCAGGCCCCAGCCGCGGCCGACGCCCAGGCCGTACGCGATGGGCAGGGCCAGGAAGTAGTAACCGAGGAAATTGAAGATGGCGGCGGGCTTGGTGCGAGCGAGGCCGCGCAGGATGCCGCTCGCCACGACCTGGGTGCCATCCAGCATCTGGAACGCGGCTGTCACGGGCAGCACACGGGCGCACAGCGCTCGCACCGCGGGCTCGGCGCCGTAGACGCGGGGCAGTTGCCAGCGCAGCAGAAAGAACGCGGCACCGAACAGCGACATCACGCCCGCGCCGAGCACCAAGGAAAGCAGCGCCGCCCGCCTTGCCCCGGCCTCGTCGCCGGCCCCGATGAGGTTTCCCACGCGCACCCCGGCCGCGGTGGAGATGCCAAGGGGAAACATGAAGCTCAGCGAGGCGAGGTTGAGCACGATGGCGTGGGCGCCGAGGGGCACCGGACCGAGCTTTCCCGCCATCAGGGTGGCCAGTTGAAAGGCCCAGACCTCCAGGCCGAAGTGCAACCCGATCGGCAGTCCCAGCCAGGCGATGCGTCCGATGCGGCGCCAGTCGAACGCCGCCCGTCCCCACGCCGTCCACGCCGGTTTGTGCAGGCCTGCCCAGAAGATCACGCCGAGCATGAGGGCCGGGAGGAGCAGGCGGACGGTCAATCCCGCGACGCCCGCCGCGACCACCGGCGGCAGCCCACCCCCGCCGAACACCAGCCACCAGGTCAGGCCCGCGTTCACCACGTTCACGACCAGCACCACCCACAGCGATGGCGCGACGATGCCTCGGCCGGCCAGGTACTGACGACCCACGGTGAAGACCAGGAATCCGAAGGCGGCCGGCGCCTGCAGCGCCACGAAGGTGCTGGCCAGCGCGGACAAGCCCGCATCTTGGCCGAAGGCGCCGAGCACGGGCCGGGTGCACAGCCACAAGAGCGAAACCGGCACCCCGAGCAAGACGGCCAGCACCAGACCACGCTGGAAGGTCAGGGCCACCGTCCGGTTGTCGCCCGCGCCGTAGGCCTGGCTGAGGAGCGGATCGGCCCCCATGACCACGCCGGTGGCGATGAAGAGGGTTCCGTGCGTCCACGCATTCCCCAGGGAAACCGCTGCCAGGGCCGTGTTTCCCGCCCGGCCCATGAGCAGCGTCTCCACCACGCCGAGGAACATCATGCCCACCTGGGACGCCATGAGCGGCAGCGACAGCCGCACCAGAATGACGAGCTCGTCTCGTGTGGCCATCGCCCTTTTCTCTTCTACAATCATGCGCGGGTGCTGCCTGGTTGGGTGAATGTAGCCTCTGCCCTGGAGCCGCGATAGAGCTGTCCTGGATTTTTGAAGGATGTTGGAACATGGAAGAAGCAGAAATCGGAGAAGTCGGTATCGATAAGCCGGCAGAGGCCGCACACGAAAAGGCGCAGGAAGAAAAGCACCGTGCGCCCTGGTTGCGCGGCCTGGCCGTATCTTCGGCGTGCTTTGCGGTCATCGCGGCCATCGCCTCGCTGAAATCGGGGCACAGCGCGAACGAGGCTCTGCTCAAGCAGTCCCGGGCCACGGATCAATGGGCCTACTACCAGGCCAAGGGCAACAAGGCCGCCACGCGCTCGGCCGAGGCAGATGTTCTGGCCGAGCTCCATGCCGATGCGGCTCGCGTGGCCGCCGTCCGCGCCGATGTGGACAAGTACATACACGAGCAGGAAGAGATCCGCGCCGAGGCCCGGAGCCTCGAGACGGAGTCCAAGGAGGAGCTCACGCGGCACGAATGGTTCGCCAGCATCGTGACCTTTCTTCAGGTGGCAATCGGACTTTCGGCCATTGGCGCCCTCGTCGAAAGCCGCAAAGTCTGGTTTGCCTCGCTTGTCGCTGGTGGCATCTCTGCCATCGTGTTCTTCGTGCGCTGGTTTGTGGGCTAGATCATAGCCGCGTGTCAGCAACCGGTTGTGGCGGTCGCCCAGTAGGCGTAACCTTTTCGTCGATGTCGCCCTCCATGACGCAGTCTCGTTTGGCCCTTCTCTTTTCCATGACGACGGTCGTTCTTGCCTGCGAAGGTCGGACCGCGATGCGCATCTCCCCCTGCAGCAGCGAGGGCGCCACGCGTGCCTGCACCACCACCTGCGGGGACGGCGTGCAGACCTGCAAGGGCAGCTCGTGGACCGGCTGTGATGTGCCGCCGGTCCGCTTTGCCTGCACCAACACCTGCGGCACCGGAACACGCCTGTGCCAGAACGACCAGATGTCGAGCGTGTGCGAGGTCGATCCTGTCCGCCTGCCGTGCAGCAACACCTGCGGCGACGGAACCCAGTTGTGCGAGGACAACCAGCTCAAGGGCGTGTGCGAGGTCGATCCGGTGGTGAAGGATTGTTCGACCATCTGCGGCCCTGGCACCCTGACTTGCGCTGACAACAAGTGGCAGGCGTGCACGGCCACACAGCCCAAGGAGCCCAAGCTGACGGCGACCATTCGCGATTTTCACATCACCTTTCCCGACATGAACCACGACGGCATCGCCGAGACGGGGATCGTGGAGACGACCTTGGGGAACGACGACAAGCCGGTGTACGCACACAGCGGCTCCACGGCCACCGTGGTGGGTCCGGACACCTTTAACCAGTGGTACCGCGACGTCCCTGGCGTGAATATCTCGACCACCATCGACATTCCCCTGACGCCGTCGGATGTCAGCAAGGGCGTGTACACCTACAACAACACCTCGTTCTTTCCCATCGACGACCAGCTTTTCGGCGACGAGGGGCAGCCGCACAACTATGCCTTTACCGCCGAGATCGCCGCCAAGTTTCGCTACAGCGGCGGCGAGACCTTCACCTTCGCGGGCGACGACGACGTGTTCGTGTTCATCAACCGCATCCTGGTCATCGATCTTGGAGGCATCCACTCCAGCCTGTCCGAGACCGTGGATCTCGATGCGCGCGCCAAGGAGCTCGGAATCTCCAAGGGTGGAATCTATTCCATGCACATCTTTTTCGCCGAGCGTCACATGACCGGCTCGGATTTTGTCGTCGAAACGACCATCTCCGAGTTCAACGCGTGCAACTGATTCCCGCGTGATTTCAGACTGTTGCGCATCTGGAATCGGTTGACGTTCTGAGTTAACGCAAATCGGCGCGCGGACTCCAGAAATTCGCCTGGCCTGCCGAAGGATCGGCCGATCGGGAATGACTGATTCCTCTGGTACAATCATGTGTATTCGTGGCGTCACGGGCGCGGAGGTGTCGCGATGAGCTTGGTAGAGATACTTCTCGAACGTGGTTGGATCTCGCCGGCCAGCTTGCGTTCCATGCCCGGCTATCAGGCCGTGCAAGACGCCCAGCTCGCGACGGGTCTGCTCGAAGAGGGGCTGCTCAGCGCGGACCAGGTCGCGACGGCCTTGGGGCTGCTGTTCGGCGTTCCCCCGGCGCTCGACCAGGACTTTGCCCGCGTGGATCCCGGTCTTCTCAAGCGTTTGCGCGCGCGCCAGGCCGACCAGCTCAAGGCGCTCCCGCTCTACACGACGGCAAATCGGCGTGTGGCCGTCGCCATGATCGAGCCCCACGATTTGAAAGCCATCGACGAGCTGGCCTTCGCCTTGGGTGCCGCCATCGAGCCCATGGTGACGTCCGAGCCCGTGCTCGCCCGGCAGTTGGAGTCTCCTTTACAGCATGCCCCGACGTTGGACGACCGGTTACCATCCCGTGGCCCAGCCGGCGATCGTCGACGGTCCCGTGATGGCGCCGGTGATGGCACCCATGTCCGTCGAAGACAGCCGCCCCCTCATGCCCCTGGCGGTCAACGCGGGCTCCCAGTTCGAGGCGCCGACGCCGCCGCCTCGTTCGACCGGGCGGCCCACCTTGCCCAGGCGTCCGCGCGCGCCGACCCAATCCTACCTCGCCGCCGTCAGCGACGTTCCCTTGTTCGTGCCCGCCGATCCGCGGGCGCCGGTCGAGGCCACGGGAGAGATGGTGTCGCAAACGCCGATCCCGCCCATGGTGTCGAGGACCGGGCCGGACGCGGCAGTGGAGAAGATCGCGTCGGCCGGCGATCGGCAAGCCGCCGCGGATCATCTCTTTGCGTTCATGCGCTCCTGCTTCGGCGCGGGGGCGATGTTCGCGATGGCGGGCGTGCTGGCCGAGGGCCGCTTCGGCTACAACCAAGGCGAGCCGCGCCCGGCAGTCGAGAGCCTGGTCTTCTCGCTCTCCCTGCCCTCGTGCTTTCACGAGGCCTATCGTCAGGGCACCATGTTCCACGGCACGCCCATGCCCGAGGGCGACGCCATCCACCGATCCCTGTGGGCGGCGCTCGGTTGCCAGCCTCCGCGCGAGGTCGTGGTCGCGCCGGTGATCGTCGCCGGGCAAACCGCCATCCTTCTCTACGGTCAGGGACGCAACGGCGCACGCATCGAGAGCTTCGCCGTGACTCGGCTGGGTTATGTGTGCGCGGCCCTGGCGCAGACCCTGCTGCGTCTGGCCTGAAGACCGAGCGGTCGATTCCGCGGTTGACGTTCTTGGCGCAATGGATGGAAATGGCTGTGCCCAGCGCTGCAACAGGAGGAACGATGACCACCGGCAAATCCTCGCCCACCGTGAACGGCACCGTCTATACCTTCGCCTTCGGCGACACGGTTTTCGCGGTGGACGTGGCCAAGGCGGGTCGTATCGTCACCTTCTCGCTGGCCGGCAAGAACATCCTGACCGCGGCGAAGGACATCCAGGACAACAACTGGGGCTCGACCTTCTGGCCCAGCCCGCAGAGTGACTGGGGCTGGCCGCCACCCGCCGAGCTCGATCCGGGCGCGTACACGCCATCGCTGAGCGGCGCTACGCTGTCCCTGGTCAGCCGGACCTCGGCCGCGCTCGGGCTCGCCGTGACCAAGCAGTTCTCCGTCGACGTCGACCGGGGCATGGTCGCCATCGAGTACGGGCTCGTGAACCTGGGTCCTCATGCGCGCTCGGTTGCGCCGTGGGAAATCACGCGCGTCGCGGCCGGCGGCCTCACGTTCTTTCCCCTGGGCGACGGTGCTCCGGCCAAGGGAGCGCAGGATCTGCTCGACCTGCGGATCGTGGACGGCGTGGCCTGGTTCGCCTACTCGGCGTCGTCGATCGTCAACGACCAGAAGGTCTTCGCCGACGGCCGCGAAGGTTGGATCGCGCACGTCGACGGAGACCTGCTGCTGGTCAAAGCCTTCCCCGACATGCCCGCTGCTAGGGCCGCACCCGGCGAAGCCGAGATTGAGATCTACACCGACGCCGGCCATTCCTACATCGAGGTCGAGAACCAGGGCGCTTGCGTCGGCGTGGTCCCCGGGGCGAGCTTGACCTGGACCGTGCGTTGGTTTCTGCGCCGACTGGCTCCCTCGGTCTCCGTGCAGCCCGGCAGCGCCAATCTGCTCAGCGTGGTGCGTGGGCTGGTCAAAGGGTAGGGGCCGGGATTGGTGGTACAATCCGCGCAACCAAACCCGGTCGGGAGGCGCACGATGACAAAGCGAAGCTTGCTTGTTCTTGCGGTGATCGCGGGCGGGTGCAACTCGGCTTCCACGTCGAAGCCCTCGCCGGGATCGGACGCCGCTGTCGTGGGAAGCGGTGGCAAGGGTCCGGGACGCACGGGCGGTGTTTCCGGGAGCGGTGGCTCGTCAAGCGCGTCCAGTACAGCGGGCTCGGGCGGCGCAACCGGCAGTGGTGGCACAACGAGCGCTGGTGGTTCATTTGGCGCTGGCGGCAAGGTTGGAACGGGCGGGGCCACGGGCGCGGGCGGGACGCACGGCGATGCTGCGGCCGACAGTCGTTCCGATCTCGCGGGCGGCTCGGGCGGCGGGCCAGGGACCGGCGGCACGGCCGGCGGTAGCGGCGCTGGAACCGGCGGGGCCAACGGGACTGGCGGGGCCGGCGACGCCTTGGCCGACGCCGGCCGGGACAGCGGCGGTGACGCGAAGGTCGATCTACCCGGGACGGGACCGGGAGCGCCGGCGCGGATACCGGGGCGTACACCAAACCCGTCGCCGTTCCCGACGGCGGCACTTGCCCCTACACGGGCCATGTCACGTACACGTTCACCAAGTCAGGCGACTCGGCCGTGGACGATCTGATCACGGCGGCCATGGACCAGGCCGTCGCCTACTACAACTGCTACACCAACATCACCAAGGCCGACAAAGTCGTATACGACTCGTCGGTGGCCACCGCCGACGGCAACAGCAACGGGACGATTCGATTCGGCAGCGACAAGTCGTACATGGTCTTGCGCGTCGCCATGCACGAGATCTCCCATACCGTGGGCGTCGGAACGGCAAGCAATTGGCATTCGTTCGTCGCCATACCGGACGGGGGAAGCTCGGGGCCTTGGACAGGCGCGAACGGGATCGCGCAACGGCAGGCCCTGCTCCCGGACGTTTGGCAGCAGCAAGGGCAGGAAGTCCTGACCGCGGACACGCAGCACTTCTGGCCTTACGGCCTCAACCTCGCAAGTGATTACAAGAGCGAAGCCGATCTCCTCGGCCACTGCGCGATGGTGATGGCCATCCGCAAGGATCTGGGCCTGCAGTAGTCCGATTTAGTCGCTAAAGCACGATCCATCGCCTGGGCAGGAAGCACTCCTCGTACGTCCGCATGGCGTAGCGGTCGGTCATGCCGGTGATGAAGTCGGCCACCGCGCGCGGCAGCTCTTCGCTTTCGGGCAGACCCTTCGGCCAGTGCTTGGCACGGAACTCGTCGCCGTGGGCGTTGAAGTACTCCCATAGCTCGCGCACCACGCGCTGGGCGCGCTCGAACTCGGCGTGGATCTCCGGCCGCTCGTAGACGTTGACGTAGAGGAAATCGCGCAAGGCCATCAGGGCGTCGAGCACCTCGGTGCTCATCTCGATGTGGCGCTTCTCGTCGAGGCGCGAGGCGGAGACCGCGTCGGTGACCAGGCGGCTGATGCGCTCGCTGTGGGTTTTGCCCAGCACCTCGAGGATGTCCGACGGGACCTCCGCCGCGGTGATGACCTGGCCGCGAATGGCGTCGTCGAGGTCGTGGTTGACGTAGGCCGCGATGTCGGCCACGCGCGCGATCTGCCCCTCCAGCGTGGAGGCTTCATGATCGATGTCGCTGGCCAGGACCTTTCCCTTGCCTTTCGAGTGGCGCAAGATTCCGTCGCGCACCTCGGCCGTCAGGTTGAGACCTTGTCCGTCGCGCTCCAGCACGTCGACCACGCGGACGGATTGCCGCCCGTGGTGGAAACCTCCGGGCATGAGCTTGGACAGGATGCGCTCGCCGGCGTGGCCGAAGGGCGTGTGTCCAAGGTCGTGTCCCATCACGATGGCCTCGACCAGCGATTCGTTGAGGCGCAGCGCCCGCGCGATGGTGCGCGCGATCTGCGACACCTCCAGCGTGTGCGTCAGCCGGGTGCGGTAGTGGTCGCCGTGGGGCGCCAGGAAGACCTGGGTCTTGCCCGCCAGGCGGCGAAACGCCTTGGAGTGCAGGATGCGGTCGCGGTCGTGTTGGAAGATCGGCCGGACCTCGTCGAGCGGCTCGGGGCGCTTGCGCCCCAGGCTGGTGCTGCTCTTCTGCGCGTATGGCGAAAAGATCTTCTCTTCATCCGCTTCGAGTTGCTCGCGAACCGTCATGGGGTTGTTTCTAGCATTGCAGGGCCGGACTGCCCTTCCAGAGATTCTGTTTCCATCAGGTTTCTTTCCAGTTGCTTTCGCAAGGAGTGCCAGTTTCAAGCGGGCAAAATCTCGACAAAGGGCCGGGGAACACCTTGCTACATCCGGCGCGGATCTTTACTTTGCCAATGGGACTCTCGACTAGGACTCATGGCAGAAGAGAAAGGACCGTCGCTCATGCAGGCAAGGCAAATCGCTCTGGTTACCGTGCTCGTTCCGGTGCTCGTGCTCGGACTTCTGGGCGCCAGAATGGCTTCCGCTGAAGATTCGGGCAAGCCGATTTTGGCGCCCGCCGCGGCCATAGGTGCTGCCCCACCCGCGCCCGCCGCGGCTGGGCCCAGCGTGGCCGACCTGAGCGCGCGGGTCGCGGATTTCGAGGCCTACATCAACAACACCCCGCCCAAGACCCTGACCGCTCCCGGGCCGGGTCACAACAGCTGGATGATGACCTCGTCCGCGCTCGTGCTCTTCATGACCTTGCCCGGCCTGGCGCTCTTCTACGGCGGGCTGGTCCGCCGCAAGAACATCCTGTCCGTCATCGCCCAGTGCTTCGGGTGTGCGGGCCTGGTGACTATCCTGTGGTGGGCGTTCGGCTACAGCGCCGTGTTCGCCAGCAGCGGCTCGGCCAGCGGGGCGTCGATCCTGGGCTCGATGAAGTTCGCCTTTCTCAAGGGCGTGACCTCGACGCCCAACCAGGACTACGGGCCCTGGGTGTCGCAGTCCGTGTTCGCCATGTACCAGATGATGTTCGCCATCATCACGCCCGCCCTCATCGTGGGCGCCATCGCCGAGCGCATGAAGTACTCGGCTGTCATGGCCTTCATCCTGGGCTGGATGTTGCTCGTCTACTTCCCGCTCGCGCACATGGTGTGGGGGGCGGACGGCATGATGAACGGCCTGGCCAACCCCAGGGCCGGCATCAAGGCCATCGACTTCGCGGGGGGCACGGTCGTGCACATGTCCTCGGGATGGTCGGCGCTCTTCCTCGCGCTCATCCTCGGGCCGCGCAAGGGCTTCGGCCGGCGGCCCTTCATGCCCCATAGCATGGTGCTGACCGCCGTGGGCACCGGGATGCTGTGGGTCGGCTGGTATGGCTTCAACGCGGGCAGTGCGGTCGCGGCCGACGGCATCGCAGCCGGCGCCTTCGTGGCCACCACCTTGGCCGCCGCGGTTGCCGGCTCGGTGTGGCCGCTCATCGAATGGACTACGCGTGGCAAGCCCACGGTGCTCGGTTTCTGCTCGGGCGTCGTCGCCGGTCTGGTCGTGATCACGCCCGCGGCTGGATTCGTCACCCCCTCCGGCGCCGTGCTCATCGGCCTGCTGGCAGGCGTGGTCCCGTATTTCGCCTGCACCAAGTTGAAGGCGCTTCTCAAGTACGACGACGCTCTCGATACGTTTGGCGTGCACGGCGTGGGCGGCACGCTGGGCGCTCTCGTGACCGGCTTCCTCGCCACCACCGAGGCCAACGGCAATCTCGCCACCAACCTGGGTCAGCTCGTGGGCAAGACCCTGTGGATCGAGCAACTCAAGGCCATGGGCGTGACCATCGCCATGGCCCTGATCGGAACCGGCATCCTGGCCTACGCCCTCAAGGCAGTGCTGGGGTTGCGCCCGGACGCCGATAACGAAGAGCAGGGCCTCGACATCCTCGACCACGGCGAGGCCGGCTACCACATGGACGAAGCCGGCGGCAGCTAGAGCACCGAACGGGTTGACTCCCGTCGTGAAATCGCGCATTTGCGTCGCGTCCCTGCGTTGCTCGTCGGTCAAATACGTCGAGTATTCTCCCTCCTCGCGCCTTGGGCCGCTCGCAACTGCGCAATTTCACTCGGTCCCTCAACCCGTTCGGTACTCTAGGCGCAAGGCAGGTGGGCCAGCTCACGTCGTGGAGCTGGCCATCCGTGGCCGGCACGGTCCAGGTCCCGAATTCCATGGGGCGTTACTCGTCAGTCAAACGCATAGACGCGCACGTAGTCCACGATCATCTCCATGGGGAAGGCGTCGGGATCGATGGTGCCGCCCATGGTTCCGCCGATCGCGAGGTCGAGAATGAGGTATTCCGGGATGGTGTGGAAAGGCGACGAGGTCGCGAAGGTGGTGCGCGTGATTTCGATTCCATCCACCTGGAAGAGGATGTGGTCGTCGTACCAATCGAGCGAGTAGACGTGAAAATCGAGGCTAGCGGTGGTGGCGTCGGGGAAGGTGTACTTCACGTTGCCGGTGTCCCCCGAGCCGCTCGCCCCGCCGGCGGTGGCGCTGACGTAGAACCAGCTCTTGTCCTGACCATACTGTTCCATGATGGCCAGCTCTCCACATTGCGGCCAGCTGCTGGTGCTTCCCATGGCGACGATGCCGGGGAAGGATCCGATCCCGGCGGGCAGCTTGGCGCGGACCTCGACGCGGCCGGATTGGAAGGTGAAGTGACCGTTCGTCTGGACTCGCCCCGAGGTGTACTCGTTACCGGCGCCCGGCTTATCGAGCCCGCGGATGACCAGGTGGCCGGCCCCGTCCTGGAAGACGTTCTCCAGTCGGCTGGTGTATTTCTGGAGCTCGTCGTTCACGTGGCCGGGATCCCAGGTGATGTAGCTCCACTTGGTGGCCTCGACGCCGGTGTTGGCGTCGCCGTCGAATTCGTCGGACCATACCAGGGTCATGGGGGAGCCGGCGTCCACGGTTGCGAGGTCGTTGGTGTCGTCGGAGGGTGCGGGGGCGTCGACAACGCGCAAATCGATGGGGCGGTCCGGGCGGGCGTCCGCCTTTGGTGCCGGAGGGCCGTCACCGCCAGGTCCGGCGGGTCTGTCGACCGCGCCATCGCGGCTCGGGATTCCACCAGCACCGCCACCACCGCCGGTTCCTGGCGCATCGCCGGAAGCGGCATCTCCACCCATGCCGCCGGTGCCGGAGGCATCGATCGCTTCCGAGCCGAGACCACCGCCCAAGCCGCCAAATCCAAGCGCGCCGTCCGTCGCCTTGGTTCCACCCACTCCCGTCGTTCCGCCCGAGGCTTTCGCGCCACCGGCTCCGGTCACGCCGCCCGTCCCCAGACCGCCTGTCCCGGCCGGGACCGCTCCCGAGTCGTGCGCTTCGACCGCGCCCGATGCGCCGCCGCTTCCCATCCCGGGATCGGCAACCGAGGTCAAGCCATCATCGTCGACTTTGCAGCTCGGCGAGGCGACCAGAATCAGCGCGAAAAAGAACGACGTTGTTCTCTTCATTTCAGAACCTACTCGACGGATGACAAACGTGACTGCCGCGTTGGGGACGGCGTCCGCGAAAGCGACCTTCACCCTACCAGAAATCAGGAATGGATTTGCTGAATTGGGAGCAAACCGGCGCGCTACGCCGCGGAGCGGCTGCTGCGGCCCGGCTGAACGGCCGAAATGAACCGGACAGCGCGGTTTTCTTCCTCGGCGCGACGAAGCAGCCATTCGGTCTCGAACAACACCAGGGGACGGCCTTCCACGTCGACCACGCAGCTTTGCCGGCCGGGCAATTCCAGCTTGTCGAGGTTGAGGTCCGGACCTTCGAGCCATCGCGCATAGCGGTAGGGCAAGCGGTCGAAGCCGACGCGTACCCCATATTCCGAACGCAGACGGTGCTCGATGACCTCGAATTGCAGCACGCCCACCGCGCCCAGAATGGGATCGCGCTCCAGTCGCTTACGGTCGAAGAAGAGCTGTACGGCGCCCTCTTCGGAAAGCTGGTCGAGGCCCTTCTTGAGCTGCTTGCGCTTCATGGGGTCGTCCAGGCGCACGCGCACGAAGTGCTCGGGCGAAAAGCGCGGAATGCCCTCGAACTCGACGGCCTCGCCGTCGCACAGGCTGTCCCCGATGCGCAGCACGCCGGGATCCCACAGACCCACGATGTCGCCCGAGTAGGCCTCGTCGACCACGGTGCGTTCCTGGGCCATGAACTGCACCGAGCGCGCCAGCGTCAGCGGCTTGCCCGTGCGTACGTGCTTGACCTCCATCCCGCGCACGAACTTGCCCGAGCAGATGCGCAGAAAGGCGATGCGGTCACGGTGTTGCGGATCCATGTTCGCCTGGATTTTGAAGACGAAGCCGGAAAAACTGGGAAGGTCCGGCTCCAGCGTGCCGGTCGTGGTCAGTCGGATGCGCGGTGGCGGCGCCAGGTCGACGAAGTGATCGAGCAGCGGATCGAGCCCGCAGTTGGTCATGGCGCTGCCGAAGAAGACCGGGGTCATCCGGCCGGCGAGAAAGTGCTCGCGGTCGAACCCTGTTCCCGCGGTTTCGAGCAGCTCGATGTCCTCGCGTGCCTTGGCCAAGCGCGTGTCGCCGATGGCATCCCGTAGCTCGTCGGAATCGAAATCGGTCTTGTGCATGCCCACGCGTTGCGCGCGCGAGCCGCCCTCGAAGAGCAGCGCCGATTGCGTCCAGCGATCGTATACGCCGGCGAAGGTGTCGCCCGTGCCGAGCGGCCAGTTGGCGGGGCTGCACGGGATGCCGAGCACGCGCTCGATCTCGTCGAGCAGCTCGAAGGGATCCTTGCCGTCGCGATCCATCTTGTTGACGAAGGTCACGATGGGGATGCCGCGCATCCGACAAACTTGAAACAGCTTGATGGTCTGCGGCTCCACGCCCTTCACGCAGTCGATGAGCATGATGGCCGTGTCCGCGGCGGATAGCGTCCGGTAGGTGTCCTCGGAGAAGTCGTTGTGGCCGGGGGTATCGAGCAGGTTCATGTGCCGGCCCTTGTAATCGAACTGGAGCACGCTCGACGACACCGAGATCCCGCGCTGCTTTTCGATCTCCATCCAGTCGCTGGCCGTGTGGCGTCCACCGGCCCGCGTGCGCACCGCGCCGGCCATGTGCAGGGCGCCGCCGTAGAGCAGCAGCTTCTCGGTCAGGGTGGTCTTGCCTGCATCCGGGTGCGAAATGATGGCAAAGGTGCGTCGGGTCGCCACCTCTGCGCGCAAACGTCTGTGCTGCTCTTCGTCCATGGATTGGGCAGCGTAAGGTAGCAGGTGCGGGCCGGTCTGGCTACCAGCTCGCCGACGTATACGCTTGCAGCGAGCGCATCCAGATCCAACGCGCGCAGCCTGCGAAGAGAAGTCCGCCTGCGCCCGCCAGCATGGTGTGCTCGATGGACAGGTGGCCGAGCAGGGCTTGCGCGGGGTAGGTGGTCATGAGCGCGAGCGGGAAGACCACGGTGAAGAGCACGCGCAGGGCGCCCTTGAAGACGCTGATGGGCCAGCGGCCGGCATCGAAGATGGACATGAAGAGATAGGACAGGTTGTCGACCTTGACCACGCGGAAGGACAGGCTGACCACCAAAATCCACAGCGAATAGATGAGCAAGATGGCGACCGAAAAGAGGGCGGCGCCGGCGAGCGTCTCCGACAGCGAGGGAATGTGGTGCAGACGTCGAAGTGCGTACAAGACGATGGCGATGCTGCCGAGCAGGTCCAGGATGCGCCACGGGTCGAAGCGCGCCGTCGACACCAGGAATTGCGCATCCGCGGGTTTGAGCAAGATGAAGTCCAGGGTGCCCTTGCGGATGCCGTCGACCACGTGGTTGAGGCTGGGCGTGATGGCGCCGTCGAGCACGGCCTTGAGCACCGAGAACAGCCCTACCACGACCAGGGCCTCGGGGTAGCTCCAGCCCGCGACCGTTGCCCGCCGCGCGAATACCACCATCAAGGGCACCAGCGTGATGCCCAGCCAGAGGAGCGCGAGCAGACCCTCGATGAAGAAGTCGAAGCGGTACTGCACCGCAAGGGTGAACGAGGTGCGCAACTGCACGGAGAACAGGCGGGCGTAGCGGCGCAGGCTGCGCGGGTAGTCGCGTTTCACCGTCATCCTCCGAAGGCCGCGAACCGCTGCAGGGCTTTGCGCCACAGGAGCACCATCATGACAAATGCGCCGGCCACGAACAGCCACTGCACGCCCAGCTCGCGCAGGGCGACGGCGTCGCTTTCGAGGCCAATCAAGGTCTCCACCGGGAAACCCAGGATGTAGCGGAAGGGCAGCACGCGCGCCAGCCGCGCCACCCACGGCGGCATGAGCTCGAGCGGAACCAGGAAGCCCGACAGGATGGCCTGGGCGCCCAGCCACAGATCGAAGACCGACAAGGCGCTCTCGACGTAGGCCGCCAGCATGCCGATGATGGCCATGACCAGAAAGAGCAACAGCCATGCGCCGGCGATGGATGCGAACACGATGGCGAGGCGCTCGGGATCGTGCATGGGCAGGCTCGCTCCCGCGACCCAGTACAAGACGACAACCAGGGGCGAGATGACGAGCGCGCGCAGGGGAACCGCCGCGAGCTGCATGGCGCTGAACGCCCACAAGGGATGGATAGGGCGCAGAAGGCGGATGGCCAGCGTGCCGCGCCTGATCTCCATGGTCAGCTCCCACACCAGCCACGAACCGGTCAGGATACGGACGATCAGCATGCCGAGGTAGTAGGCGACGAACTCCTGCTTGCCGAATCGGCCGACCGGCCCGTCGGCGGCCACCGCGGTCCACAGCGCCATCATGACCAGCGGCATGTTCATGGACAGGATCCACACCAGGAACTCGGCACGATAGGCCAACATGTCCGCCAGGCCCACGCGCAAAAGGCTCGGGTAGGCGCGTAGCCATCGTCGTGCCGCGGCGAGCGTTCGGCTGGCCCACAGGTGCTTCATACCGGCGTCCCGGCTTCGCCGCCGTGGCGCTGGCCACCCAGGAACTCGCGCATGATTTCCTCCAGCGGCGGATCCTCGACCGAAATATCGGCGATGGGTAGTTGTTCCAGCGCGGCGCGAACTGCCTCGGTCACCTGCGCCGCGGGAACCGACAGGGTGGCTTGTGAATCCGAACGTGCCACGCAATGGCCCAGTCGGTCCAGGCTGCCCGGTGTGGGCACCGAGGCGAAGTGCAGAGTGATACGCTTCTCGGGACGAATGCGACGGGCCAAGGCCTTGAGATCGCCGTCGTAGACCAAGTGGCCCTTGTCGATGACGATGACCCGCGGGCACAGCGCGGCCACGTCGGCCATGTAATGACTGGTGAGCAGGATGGTCGCGCCGGTGGCCTCGTTGTGGCGGCGGATGAAGTCGCGCAGCTGGGCCTGCATCGAAACGTCGAGGCCGATGGTGGGCTCGTCGAGGAACAGCACCTTCGGCCGGTGCAGCAGGGCGGCCACGAGCTCGCACTTCATGCGCTCGCCGAGCGATAGCTGGCGGCAGGGCTTGCCCAGCAGCGGCCCGACTTGCAGCAGCTCGACCAGCTCGCTCTGGACGGCATCGGCTTCGCGCCTCGGCAGGTCGAAGAGGGCGCGGTTCATGGCGAAGGTTTCGGACGGCGGCAGATCCCACATGAGCTGTTGCTTCTGCCCCATGATGAGGGTGATGGTGCCCAGAAACTCCGCGCGCCGCTCGTGCGGGATGAACCCTCCGACGGTCACCTTGCCGCTGGTCGGGTAGAGCAGGCCGGACAGGATCTTGAGCGCCGTGGTCTTGCCCGCGCCGTTGGGGCCGAGAAAGCCGACACGCTCCCCGGGCGCGATGGCGAAGCTGACTTCGGCAAGCGCGTGCACGTTTTCGTAGTTGCGATGGACCAATGACCGTACCGACGCCCACAGGCCCGGAGGCCTGCGATGGACACGATAGGTTTTGCTCAGACTGCTGACGTGGATCACGACGGGGCGGGCAGAACCTTATCAGACCACGGGCTGGCCGTACCGTTCCATCACTTGAATCATTCCGGCCCCGTCGGTATCTAAAGTTCTTGGGAAGGAGGCCCGATGACTTCTGCCCGCGGCGAATCAAGAAGGCTCCTGTGTCGGGCAGCCCCGTCGGGCGGGGAGGCCGGTCCGAGGTCAGAAGGTGGGTTCATGCACTCCAGGGAAACGGGACAAGACTATGCGAGATGTCCGGGATCGCGCGAGACCGTCCTCGTCGTGGACGACGAATCGTTCGTGTTGCGCATGCTGGCCCGAGCCTTGGAGGAAACCTTCGAGGTCGTCACTTGCGAGTGCGCGACGGATGCCCTGGCGCGCATCAAGCAGGGCGGCCTCGCCGCGGCCGTCAGCGACATCAACTTGCCCGGCATGACCGGCCTCGATCTCCTGCGCGCGGTTCGCGAGCAGGATCCGGATCTGCCCGTGGTCTTGGTCACGGGACACCCTTCCTGGGAGGGCGCGGCCCAGGCCGTCGAATACGGCGCCTTTCGCTACCTGCCCAAACCCTTCGACCTCGAGCACCTGCGCCGCACCGTCGTGCAAGCCACGCAGCTCTATCGCCTGGCGTGCCTCAAGCGCGAGGCCTTGGGGCTGGCGGGGATAGCCGGGCCGTCGGATTGCGCGGGCCTCGAGGCCAGCTTCGAGCGGGCGATGGCCTCCTTCGGCATGGCCTTCCAGCCGATCGTGTCGCTCTCCACCAAGAGCATCCTCGGTTACGAGGCTCTCTTGCGCAGCCGCGAGCCCTCGCTGCCCGGGCCCGAAGACATGCTCAGCGCTGCCGAGCGGCTGGGGGCCACGCAAAGGCTGGGTCGCGCCACGCGGGCCTTCGCCGCCGGTCGTCGCTCGCTGATGAGCCGGGATTGGCTGCTGTTCATCAACTTGCACCCCGACGACCTGCTCGATCCGCAACTCGTCGAACCGTCCTCTCCTCTCGTGGGCATGGCTTCCCGAGTGGTGCTGGAAATCACCGAACGCTCGCCGTTGACCAGATTGGAAGAGGTTCGCGAACGCGTGGCCGAATTGCGCAGGCTTGGTTTTCGCATCGCCGTCGACGACCTGGGCGCCGGTTATGCAGGTCTGACCAGCTTTGCCGTGCTGGATCCAGACATCGTGAAGGTCGACATGAATCTCATTCGCGGGATCGAGGCCAACCCCGTCAAACGCAAGCTCGTGGCCTCGGTTGCGTCCCTGTGTCGCGAAATGGAGATGATGCTCGTCGCCGAGGGCGTGGAAACGCCTGCCGAACGGGACATCCTTTGCGACCTTGGATGCGACTTCTTCCAGGGTTTCCTCTTCGCTCGTCCCACGCCGGCCTTTCATCAGCCGGAGTTCTAGGCGGCTGGTGTCGAACGGCTCCCGTCGCTTGAGCAGCTTCCCAGCGTCCGGGATTGATGCCGCCGATCGGCGTCGCGATACGTACCGGTGAGGCAAGCGGACGTGCGTGGCCACATCGCCGTGGTCCTGGCACGAGGAGTTTGCCATGCTAGCGTGCATCCCTCCGAGGGGAGAGCCATGGCGCGACAGATCCCGAGGGAAGTCAGCGACGAGTTCATCAGAACCGCTTTCGAACGGTGCCCGTCGGGGTTGATCGTCGTCGACGGGGGTGGCGTCATCACGGCGGTCAACCAGGAGGTCGAGCGGTTGTGCGGCTACTCCCGCGACGCAGCTCCTCGGGCAGTCGGTGGAGCTGCTGGTGCCCGATCATTTTGTCCGGGGGCACGCAAAGCTGCGCGGCCAGTACACGCACGAGCCCACCGCCCGGCGCATGGGTGCCGGACGCGAGCTCTTCGCCCGCCACAAGGACGGGCGCGAGATCCCCGTCGAGATCGGTCTTTCCCCCATCGCGACCCCCGAGGGCGTCTTCATCCTTGGCACCATCGTGGACGTCAGCGAACGACGCGGCCTGGAAGAACGCTTGCGCCAGACGCACAAGCTGGAGGCCATCGGCAACCTGGCCAGCGGCATCGCGCACGACTTCAACAACATCTTGCTCGGCATCATCGGCTACACCGAGCTGGCGCGTGAAGCCGTCAAGGGTCTTCCCTTGGTGAAAGAGGATCTCGACGTCGTCATCGACACCGCCCGGCGCGGGCGCGATCTCGTGAACCGCATCCTGTTCTTCACGCGAAAGTCGCAGCCGACGCGCGCGCCCACCAGCATCGAAGCACCGGTTCGCGAGGCCATCCATCTGTTGCGTGCCACGCTGCCGCTCAACATCGAGATTCGCGAGGGGTTCGATGCGACCACGCCCCAGGTTGTCGCCGACGGAAACGAGTTGCACCAGATCGCCATGAACCTGGCCACCAACGCGGCTCACGCCATGAAGAACCATGGGGGGGTGCTGGAGATTCGCGTGGGGCCCGTGACCGTGGATGAGACGTTCGTGGCCGCGCACACGGGCATGCGTCCGGGGCTTCACGTGCGGCTGCGTGTGTCGGACACGGGGACCGGCATTCCTGACAAGATGCTTGGAAGCATTTTCGAGCCCTTCTTCACCACCAAACCCCAAGGCGAAGGCACCGGGCTCGGACTGTCGGTCATCAGACAAATCGTTCTTTCCCTGGGCGGAGGCATCGAAGTCGCGAGCCGCGTGGGCGAGGGAACCTGTTTCGACGTATACCTTCCCGCGGCCCCGTTGAACGCGCAGGTGATGGATGGCGCCGATGGGGTCCGCCCGCAGCGGCACCGGATCCTCTTCGTCGAGGACGAAGAGCGGCTGGCCGCTCTCGGGCGGCGCGTGCTCGAAGCCGTCGGCTTCGACGTTACCGCGCACACGTCCAGTTTGCAGGCCCTCGAGGAATTTCGATCCGATCCCTGTCGGTTCGACTTGCTCGTCACCGACAACACGATGCCTCACATGACCGGCCTGGAGCTCGTTGCCAATGTGCTTGCGACCCGCCCGGACCTTCCCATCCTGATGGTGTCGGGTATCGGCGAATCGATGTCCGCGGAGGCGCTCAAGGAGCGTGGCGTCACCCGACTCCTGTCCAAACCCTACGAATCCGCGGATCTGCAAGCCGCGGCCCAGGCTCTCGTCGCAATCGCCCGGCCCACGGACTGCTTGCCCCCTGGCTAGAATCGTCGGGCGCTTGCGCGCGAGCCCAGCCACAATCCCGCCACCGTTGCGACAAAGGTGCTTGCGCCGCTGACGAGAAGCCTGTTGGCAGTCGCGAGCCATTCGATGCCAGGGGTTGGCCAATGGTTCGGCAAGCCCAGGAATACCCCCATCGAGAGCACGGTGAAGAGCAGCCACGCCAAGGTCGCCCACAGGGCAAGCAAGGCGATGAAGCCAAGCGGGCGCGACCCGGGGCGATGTCGCTTTTCGAGCATGGCAAACGTCGCGGCCCCGATCATACGCCCGGCGAACGGATAGCCTGGCCAGGACCGACCGAGGAGGGGTGGAAGGGCGCGGCCGAGGATGGCGACCGCGGCGAGTTGCAGGAGCATCACCAGCAAGACATCGCCCACGGATGGTCGAGGCGGGCGCTCGGCCGAGCCAGGCTGGTTGAGATCCGCCTTCGGCACTTCGTATGGGCCGGCCCCGCTTCGACTGTCCATCGGTGGTTGGTGTACCATAATCCGCCACCCCAAGAGTCCCTCGGGCGAGAGCCTTCACGTGGAAGAAAGATTCAATTCGCTCAGTCACCTCATCGGCGCCGCTCTAGCGTTGGGGGGGACCCTCGCGCTTGTTCTGTCGGCCGCGCACCTGGGTGATCCCTGGCGGATCGCCAGCTTCAGCCTCTACGGCCTGGCCCTCGTCGGTCAATATGTCACCTCGTTCCTGTACCATTCCGCGCACGGGCCTTCGAAGCCCATGCTGCGCAATCTCGACCACTGCGCGATCTACCTCTTGATTGCGGGCACCTATTCTCCTTTCACGTTGGTCACCCTTCGTGGCCATGGGGGTTGGCCCTTGTTCGGCGCCATATGGACGCTCGCGGCTCTCGGTGTTGTCCAGGAGCTGTGGCGCGCCCAACGAAGTCGAATTCTGTCGCTTTCGATCTACTTGCTCATGGGATGGCTGGCAGTGTTGGCCGTCGTGCCCTTGATTTCCCTTCTGACCCTGAAGGGCTTTGCCTGGTTGCTCGCTGGGGGGCTGCTGTACACCGGGGGAATCTTCTTCTACGTCGCGGGCAAGAAGGGGGTGCGCTATGGACATGGTGTTTGGCACCTCTTCGTCCTGGGGGGCAGCGCCTGTCACTACCTCGCCGTGTTGTTCTTCGTCGCGTGAGCGACGTGGTCGCCGCGCCCAGGGAGGTCAGAAGCCGGACGGAAACTGTATCTTCCCGTCGCCCAATCTCTATGCCATTCTCTGCCCATGAGAACCATCCGCCGCTATTCGAACAGGAAGTTGTACGACACGCAGGAAAGCCACTACGTGAACCTCCAGCAGATCGCCGATCTGATCCGCAGTGGCGAGGAAATCCGGGTCACGAATCGCGATTCCGGTAAGGATTTGACCGCTGCCACCATGGCCCAGATCATCTTCGAAGAGACGAAGCGGGGACAGCCGCTCCCGGTTTCTGGCCTGCGCAAGATCATCGTCAGCGGGCTGCCGGTCTAGCCTCGCCTACGCACGGAGAGCGGCGAGAGGCCTGCGGTCGCAGGACCTTCCACGGCTTTGGCGCCGCTCAACTTGATAACCTAGCGCAGCGATCATCGCTTGAGGCGAGGGATCTGGCCTCGACCGGACAGTGATGACGCGGCAATACATGACACCTCGAAGGCGCAGGCGCGTCGCTGTGAGGGTGTGAGCGAGCTAGAAGGGAACGTCGTCGTCGCTGGGCGGCGGTGGGTCGTGACCGGGCGGCGTTCCCGGATCCTTGTCGTCGTCGGCGCTGATGATTTCGATGCTGGTGGCGACGTTGTCGCCATACACCTTGCCGTTCCAGTCGCGACCACCCAGCCGCCCGGTGACGGATAGAATCGCGCCCGGCTTCCAGGCCGAGGCTTGTTCGGCCAGCCGGCCAAAGACCTTGATGGGGATGAGCTGCGGGTATTGCCCCTGGATCTCGAAGATCAGCGTGAGGATCGACTTTCCCGCCTTGGACACGAAGGTGTCGATGCGTTTGAGCGTGCCCTGACCCTGAAACGTGAATTCATCGCTGTTGTTCATCGCCTGTTTCCGTGGCGCCCGATGATGGGCGACGCCTGTTCTTCTGTCACAGGCGTGGTCGGTTGCCAAGGTCGCTGAATGGGACCGCGCCCGACTGCCGGGTTGAGCGGGGGCGTTGGCCATGGTGTCATTCCCGGGTGATTGCCGCTATCATTCCAGGCGAATGACTTCGGTTTTCGGCAAAGATGTTGCTCTACCGCTCGAGGGTGGTGCGGAGAGTCCCGCGCCGTCGGAGGACTACCGGATGCTTCGCCTCGCCCTGCACGAGATACGCACGCCGCTGACATCGGTCCAACTCAGCGCTCAGTTGCTCGAGCGGTCGCTGACGAAATTGGGGCTCGAGAAGGAGTGTCGTCTGGCCGCGATGATCGTGTCTTCGGCGCGTAAGCTGAACGCCTTGACCGAGGAGCTGGGGGACGTGGCGCGGCTACGCTCGGGCAAGGCGGACCTCGATATTCACACGCACGACCTCTCGCGATGGCTACCGGAGTTTCTTTCGCGCCATGCAGGGGACATGGACACAACCCGCATTCGGCTCGCAGCGCCGGCCGGACCCCTGGCGATTTCGGTGGACGCGGCTCGTCTGGACCGAATCCTGGCCAACCTGCTCTCCGTCTCCTTGAATCAGGACACGGGGCGATCGGGAATCGACCTGCTGGTGAGCGTGGCCGAGGACAAGGTTCGCTTTACGCTCACCGCGCCCTGCGAAACCGAGGTGCCCGGAGAAGACGCAATCGGTTTGGGACTGCTCGTCGCCCGCCTCCTGGTCGAGCTCCACGGCGGCAGGCTCGAAGTCACCCAAGACGCGACATGCGCTCTGGTCCTGTGCTTCTGGCTTCCCAGGGCCCCGGCCCAGGGCTAGCCCAGGCCGTGCTTGCTCATCTTCTCCCAGAGATTCTTTCGGGAGATCCCCAGCATCTCGGCAGCCTTGCGGCGCTCGCCGCCGGCCAAGTCCAAGGTTCGCGCGATATAGTCGCGCTCGAACTGGGCCATGACCGCGGCGAGCGGCTCGACCCGCTCGCTCGCAAGGACGCTGGTGCCACCGCGAAACTCGGACGGCAGATGATGGACCCTGATCTCCTGGCCGCGCGCCAGGATGGTGGCGTGCTGAATGGCGTGGCGGAGCTCTCGCACGTTGCCGGGATAGTTGTAGCCCTGTAGCGCCGCCCAGGCCGCGGGGGCCAGGCTGGGTGGCGTCTCGCCCGCGGCGGTGAACTCGCGCAGGAATTGCTCGACCAGGATGGGCAGGTCGGAAAGTCGCTCGCGCAGGGGCGGCAGATGCAGATCGAAGACCTTGATTCGGTAGTAGAGATCTTGACGAAAGGCGCCTTCGCCGGCCAGACCCTTGAGCTCACGATTGCTGGCGGAGACGAGGCGCACATCCACCTTGACCGAGGTGTTGGAGCCGATGGGCTCGAAGGATCCTTCTTGCAGCACGCGCAAAAGCTTGGCCTGCACGTCGAGCGGCATTTCGCCGATTTCGTCGAGGAACAAGGTGCCGCCATCGGCCGCCTTGAAGCGCCCGTCGCGCCGCTTGACCGCTCCGGTGAAGGCCCCGCGCTCGTGGCCGAAGAGCTCGGCTTCCATCAGGGCCGCGGGAACGGCGGCGCAGTTCACCGCGACGAAGGCGGCATCCCGCCGATCGCTCGCCGCGTGGATCATGCGCGCGGCAAGCTCCTTGCCCGTGCCGCTCTCCCCGGTCAGCAGCACGGCGGCGGAGCTGGTCGCGATGGCGGCGATGCGCTCCCGCAGTTGCACGATGGCGGGCGAGCTGCCTTCGATCATGCGGCCGGTTTGGCGAGAGGCCAACTCGGCGCGTGCGGCGGCCAGGTCGCGCATGAGGCGCCAGCGTTCGTCGATGCGCCCGACCATGGCCAGGACTTCCGGCAGCTCGAAGGGCTTGGTCAGGTATTCGATGGCGGTTTCCCTGACCGCGGTGACCGCCTCCTGGATGGTTCCGTAGGCGGTCATCAAGATGACGTCGGTGTTGGGTTGCTGGTCGCGCACCTTGCGCAGGATGGTGAAGCCGTCGCCCTTGGGCAGGCGGACATCACTGACAACCAAGTTGAAGGTTTGGCGCTCCAGGCAGCGCATGGCCTCGTCCCCGTCCGCGGCCAAGGCCACGCGATGCCCGATCTCGCGTAGCGCCTCGCCGAGAGGCAGGCGAATCTCGGGCTCGTCGTCAACCAGGAGTATGTCGAGCATTCCGCGATGGTCCTCGTCTAACGGCTCGTGCCGAACGAACGACGCCGATGTTGGGGGCGCGTTAGGGGGAAATCAAGGATATTCACCAGGTGTGGGTGCCGTGTTCCGTACTTGGCGCCGACTTTGCAATGTTCAGTTCCCCGGGTATCCATGGATCGCGGCAATCCTCGCATCGAGGAGTTACTAGCCACTCTCTCGCACGAGCTGCGCAACCCGCTTGCGTCCCTTCGCTCGAGTCTGTTCGTCCTGCAACGGGCCGAGCCGGGCGGTGTGCAGGCCATGCGCATGATGGCCATCATGGACAGACAGATCGACCAGCTCACGTCCCTGGCCAACGACCTGCTCGACGCGGCCCGCATCGTCCGCGACAAGCTGGTGCTGCATCGCTCGATCACCGATTTATGCACATTGGTACGCACCTCGGTCGAGGACAACCGGGCGCTCTTCGACGGCAATGCCCTCCATCTCACGGTCGAAGCGCCGGAGGAGCCAATCCTGGGCCTTGCCGATCCGACGCGCGTGGCTCAGACCCTGGGCAATCTTTTGCACAACGCGGCCAAATTCACTCCGGCTGGCGGTGGCGTGACCGTGGCCGTGCAGCGAGGTCCGAACGCGGGTTGCTGTCGCATCAGCGTCCGCGACACCGGGATCGGCATCGAGCCCGACCTGCTGCCGCACGTATTCGAGCCCTTTGTTCAGGGCAATGCGTCACTGGCCCGTACCCAGGGTGGCCTGGGGCTAGGGCTTGCCGTTGTCAGGGGACTGGTGGAGCTGCACGGGGGAAGCGCTCAGGTCGAGAGCGACGGCCCAGGGCGCGGGGCCACGTTTACCGTCGACCTTCCGCTTGGCAACGTGGATGGCGAGAGCGCCGCTCGGCCCGTGCCGCCACCGCGTGCGCGTCGACGCGTGCTGGTCATCGAGGACAACTTGGACGCAGCGGAGAGCCTTCAAGCGGCATTGGTGTCATTTGGCCACGTGGTCCAGACGGCCAAGGACGGCCACGCCGGTTTGGCTCTCGCGCGCGAGTTTCAACCCGAAATCGTCTTCTGCGACATCGGCTTGCCGGTGATGGATGGATACGCCGTGGCGCGCGCCCTACGCGGAGACGCACAGTTGCGCAACGTCGTGCTGGTGGCCATGACCGGCTACGCCCAGCCCGATGAACGGCGTCGTGCCGTGGCGGCCGGCTTTCACGACCATATGCCCAAGCCGCCGAGCATGGAGCAACTGGAAGAGATCTTGGCTCGGGCCGGGCTTCCGACGATTTGAAGTGGAGATCACGAGGCGAGAGCGCGACTCTAGGTGGAAACGGATTGGAGCTTCCGCACGAGATCTTGACGGTCTGATTGCATCAGCCAGCTTTCGAGGATCTTGCTGACGATCATCGCAGCGAGCATGCGATTGCGTGTGACCTGCGTGGCCGCCTTGTAGGCCGCGGCTACGAGCTCTGCGACACTGTACGTTCGCCCTTGAATGATGTGGTTCATGGTCCTGCTCCTATCGTAGTCAATGGACTTATGATTCCCTACAGGGCATCTCGGTTGCAGGACGCGGGCCAAGCATCGCACCGCGCGCGCTTTCGCCCAGGCTCGACAGGCGCCGTAGCAAGTCGCGGTTTCAGGTTACCATTTCGGAACTCCCAGCCCTATTTGGTAACGCCGCCCACTTGGAGAAGCTCCTCGATCATCTCCAGACTCGGGGGCTTGGCGACGTGTCTATCGAAACCGGCCTCCCACGCGCGCTTCAGGTCTTCGGGCAGGGCGTAGCCGCTCAGGGCCACGAGAAAGGCGCGCTTCAGCGCGTCGTCGTTGCGAAACGCTCGCGCGACGCCGTAGCCGTCCATGCCAGGCAACCCGATATCGCAAAACACGACCTCCGGCCTGAACTGACGGGCTTTGGCCAGGCCCTCGCCGCCGTCGTGGGCGACCTCGACGAGGTGGTCGCCGAATTCGAGCACTTCGCACAGGCTTTGGGCTGCATCGAGGTTGTCCTCGATAATTAGAACTCGTCGTCGGCGGCCTGCCAGGGCCCCGGTTTTGACGCTGATCTTGTCATTCTTGGCTTGGCCGAGCGGTAGCTCGACGATGAGCTCCGCCCCCTTTCCGAAACCATCGCTGTGGGCGCAGACTTCCCCGCCGTGCAACTCGACCAGGCCCTTCACCAGTGCCAGCCCAAGTCCCAGGCCGCCCTGGCTGCGATCCAAGGTCGCGCCGGCCTGCATGAAGGGTTCAAACAACCGAGCTAGCACGGTGGGCTCGATGCCCACGCCGGTATCCACGATCCGGATACCGACCCGGCTCCGCGCGGGGATGGCCTTGGTCTCGACTCGGACAAGTTGGCCCGCCGGTGTGTACTTGGCCGCATTGTGAAGAAGGTTCCCCACGATTTGGGCAAGGCGAGCCCGGTCTCCCTCGATGGGCAGCTCCTCGGGCGCAAGGCTTGTCTCGAGGGCGATTCCCTTGCCGTCGAGCAAGGAGCGGTGGTCCTCCACCGTGCTGCGGACAACGTCATTCAGATCGAGCGGAGCACGCTGGAGCTGGATCTTGCGATGCGAGATGCGCGTGACGTCGAGCAGGTCGTCCACCAGTCGCGACATCTGATCGACCTGTCGCCCGATGATTTCGCGGGCGCGCCTCGCCTGTTCGCTGTCCGGAGCAGCCCGATCGAGCAGGAAAAGACTGTTGCGGATGGGCGCGAGCGGGTTGCGCAACTCGTGCGACAACACGGCGAGAAACTCGTTCTTGTGCTGGTCGGCCGCAAGCAGGCGCGCGTTGGCGGTCCGCAGGGCTTCCTCGGCTTGCGTCCGCTCCCGCTCGTGCTCCTGCGCGGCGATGGCGTAGGAAATATCCGCGCACAGTGCTTCGATGAGCCCCCTCTCCGCCGAATCGAAGACGCCGGGTCGCCCCGCATAGAGCGTGAGCGCGCCGATGACCTGTGCGTGCCTATGCAAGGGAAAAGCGGCGGAGGCGCGGAACCCGTGGCCAAGCGCGGGGGCGCGCCAGGGCGACGTGCTGGGGTTGGTGGAGAAGTCGTCGTTCACCACCGGCCGATCTTCACGCACGCAGGTCCCGGTCGGCCCCGCGCCCAAGTCACCCTCGAGCTCGACGCGGATCTCGCGCAGATAGGCGATCTCCGTGCCGGCCGAAGCCACGGGGATGACGGCGTGCCCCTCGACGAGCCCAATCCAGGCCAGGGGAAAATCACCGGTCTCGGTCGCGATCCGGCAGATCTCGCCGTACAAAGTCTTTTCGTCGCGCGTTCGCACGATGGCCTCGTTGACCCGGCTCAAGACCGCGTAGAGCCGTTCCAGCCGTTTGCGCTCGCTGACGTCGCGCACCACGCTCACCAGCGTGTGCTCACCGTCGACCAGTGCGCCTCGCGAGCTGACTTCGACGGGGAAGGTCCGGCCGTCTTTGTTTTGGTGGGCGGTCTCGAAGAGGATCCCGCGCTCGTCGGCGATGGCCATCTGCCCCTCGGTCAGGGGGGTGGTGTTGAGGGCGCGTAGCTTGTGGACGGAGAGCGAAAGGAGCTCCTCGCGGCTGTAGCCGTAGGCGTCCACGGCCGCAGCGTTGGCCTCGAGAATGCGGCCGTCCGTGCGTCGCACGAAGAGCACGATGTCGCGGCTTTGCCTCGCCAAGAGCTCGTAGCGCCGTAGCGCCTCGGCGGCCAGCGTGGCCTCGGTGATGTCCTCGGTGAAAATGACGATGCCGCCGATGCCGCCCGAGGGCTCGTGCCAGGGACGGGCTTCCCAGCGTACCCACTGCACGCTGCCATCGGCGCGTGGGAAGCGCTCGCACCCGGATCGCACCACCTCACCGGCCAGGGCGCGGCGGTGGACCTTCCTCCAGGCCTCGCCGATCTCGGGAAAGACCTCGTAGTGCGACAAGCCCCGCACATCCCGGTCGCCCAGTCGGTAGTCGGCCAGCCAACGGCGGCTGACGCTCAGGTAGCGCATGTCGCGGTCGAACATGGCCAGCGAGGCCGGGGCATGGTCGATAAAGAGTCGCAAGCTCTCCTCGCTCGCCTTGAGCGCGGCCTCCGCCTTCTTGCGGTCGTCGATGTCGCGCAGATACACGTCCAGGCCCCCGGTGCGCGGAAACATGAACACCTCGTACCAGCGGCCATCGAGCGGCGAGGGCGCCTCGTAGTGCTCCCGGCTACGCTTGGCGACGGCGTCCAGGTAGTGCTGGTGGATGCGCGTTCCCGGCAGCCCGGGGAACACATCCCAAATCACCTTGCCCAGAAGCTCGCTTGCGGGACGCCCGAAGGGGGCGCGCTCTGCCGCGGGATTCACCGCCATGAAGCGCCACTCGTTGTCGAGCGAATAGAAGGCGTCGGCGATGCTCTCCAGGATGGTGGACGTTCTGGCGTGTGCTTCGCGCACCGCCGCCTCGGTCTGCACCTGCTCGGTGATGTCGAGGCCGTAGATGCGAACGACCCTCTCCCTGGGCATCAGGTGCAGGGTTTGGTGATAGGTGCGCTTGCCTACGACGATGGCGCGGTGGATGGTGTTCCCGCTTGGGGCCTTCTCGATCGAGAGAACGGCCGTCGGCCAGTCCGCGAGCCAGGGGTGTGCGGGGCCTTTTGCCATGAGGTCGGGAAACAGCGCCAAAGCGGCGGGATTGGCGTAGCACACGCCGCCGCCTGCCGCGTCGACTTCGACGACCGGATTCGGATTGTGCTCCGGGAAGGAGGCCAGGTGGAGATCGACCGATTGCATGGGCAAGCGATGATAGCCGGAATCGCGGACCGTGAGGAGACGACCTCAGTAGTGCGATCCGGCTCACGGTCTACAGACCGTTGCGATTGGAAAGGGTCTTTCGCGTGCATTCGATCGTGCCGCCCAGGGGCGGCTTCGTACGCGCCGCAAAACGCCTTCAGTGCTAGCCTCCTGCCATGACGTTCTTCCTCGCCATGCTGCTCGCGGGACGGTCGGGTTCGCGGCGGTGGAGCTGGCGACGGGGCGGACCCTTGGTCTGAACCGGAACCAGCCGTTTCCCATACAGAGCGTGTTCAAGCTGCCGATTGCCATCGAGGCGTTGCACCAGGTGGACGTTCTGGCCCAAGCAGGAAGAGCAGGACAAGGATCCAGCCTGCCAACCTGGATACACCTGCCCCCGCGAGGCGACTTGCTTGGCTCTACTCCAGCCAGTCCTTGCCCGGCATGATCCTGCGCATGAATTCGTCGAACATGGGGACGGTAAACGCGGTGTCGCCGTGATTCGGGCTCCAGATCATCCCTTTGAGGATGAGTTGGCTTCGAGTAGGCGCCAAGGCCGTCACCTTGCGTTGCAGCTTCGCGGCGATTTCACCCGAACGGTGGGGGCCCGCGCCAAGATCCGCCATCGCGCGGACGTAGCGTTTTTCGAGCGGAGTCAGGCGATCGAACCGAACCCGGAAGAAGCTCGCATCCAGCGCGGCAATGGCGATCTCCGAGGAGCTGTCGACGTCGTGAATTGTAATGGGTGACTTCCGCGCAATCTCCCAGGTGTGCTTGCCCCACTCTTGTAGAAAGTAGGGATACCCTTGGGTCACTTCCACAATCCTTTCCAGGGCATTTGCCTGGAAGAGAACACCCTGCTCTTCCGCGGGCCTTGAAATCGCATCCTTGGCAGCAGCGCTGGTGAGGGGACCGACCTCCGGAAAATCAAACATGCGCTCGGCGTAGGACTTGGCGCTCCCCATCCTGCCGCGTAGCTGGGGAAGCCCAGCGCCGACCAGTGATACCGGAATTTGGCGCTGCGCCACCCGATGCAACGCCGTGATGAGCGCGGCGAGCTCATCCTCCTTGACGTACTGCAATTCGTCGAGGAATACCGCCACAGCGGTGCCGGCCTTCTTCGCGGCCTGTCCGGTGGCTTCAAGGAGCGCCATCAGGTCATGTTCGAGATCCCCGTTGTCGGCCAATCCGGGCTCAGGGGCCAAGTCGAGGCCCACTTCGATGTCGGCGTATTTCACCTTGAGGGCCTTCGCGAAACCGGCCAGTCCCTTGAGGGCTCGCTGGGCAAGCGACTTGGCCCGGCCAATTCGCGAAAGCCGCAGAAGGGCCGCGCGCAACTCAGGAGCAAGTATGGCCGGCAACGACCGGCTTTCCGGAGCTTCCATTCGCAGGGTCACGATACCGGATGCTTCTGCGTTATCCCTCATTCGGTCGAGTAGGACCGTCTTGCCGACTCCTCGCAACCCGACCATGAGGATGCTTTTCGCCGGTCTGCCATCGCGGATTCTCTCGAGCGCGACACGCGCATTTTCGAGCAAATCATCGCGGCCCACCAGGGCGGGCGGTTGAGTTCCCGCGCCTGGTGAATACGGGTTCTGAACTGCATCCATGCTCGCTTTATATCAAGGTTATCCAAGTTATCAAAACTTACTAACTTTGGTAACTTGCCCATAAACCATGAAGTGCCTCGGAACCGGCTGCAATAGTCCCGGCTGCTGTGTGTGTTCGGCGAAATGCGAGCACTGCGCGGGGGCATCACCCTCGTCACCGCGCTCGGCGACGGTGAGCTCACCGTCGCCACCGACGAGACCATCGGAGAGAGAGAGAGAGCCGCTCCTGGACCGCTTGTTGGCCGCCGCCACCGCTGGAGCATCGTTCGCCGGCTCCGCGCACAAGCGCACTAGCTAGAGCTTGCCCGCCCAAACCTGCCCCAGGTGGCTTCGCCGAGGAGTGCGGCGCGGGGTTGGAAGATAGGACGTACTTCGTACCGAGTCTTTGCGGCACATAGGGGACCTCAGTAGCCCTGACCGTCCGCCTGCGCCTTGACCTTGCCGCGGTGGAGGCGGAACAGGAAGACGAAGTAGGCGACGACGATGGGGAAGCCGAGGAACCACCACTTGGTTCCCGTGACCAGGCCGTGGTGGCCGGCAGAGGCGTTGTAGGCGGTGAGGCTCCAGGCAGGATCGAGGGTGGACTTGAGCATGACCGGGAACACGCACGCCGCGGTGGCCACGAGCAGGCCGACGACGAAGGCGGCGCTACCCAGGAAGGCGACGAGGAATCGCCCGCGCAACTGGCCCGTGAATGCGGTGGCCAGTCCAAGCACGAAGAGGAAGAGTCCGATCCAGGCCAAAGGCGCGTGCGGCAGGTTGGCGTAGATGTCGGGGTTGACCTGCGCGGTAGAAAGGGTGGCGAGGCCGCCCAGCACCGCGGTCAGCACCGACAGGGGCAGGGCCAGCCTGCGCGCGCGCTCGTGCACGGGACCGTCGGTCTTCCAGGCCAAGAACAGGGCGCCGTGGTTGGCCAGGGTCACCAGCACGAACACGCCCATGAGCACGGTGTACCAGTCGAGGATGCCCACGGGATTGTGGGTGGCGAAGTGAGTGAAGAGCGGAATGTTGAAGTAGCCGGTGTTGTCGAGCGGCACCCCGCGCACCACATTGCCCAGGGCCGCGCCGAGCAGCACGGGCAGCAGCGTGCTGGCGAAGCTGAAGACGAAGTCCCAAAACGCGCGCCACATGCCGCTTTTCACGTGGCTGCGGAACTCGATGGCAATCCCGCGCAGCATGAGCGTCCACACCACCATGAACATGGCCAGGTAGAAGCCCGAGAAGCCCGCGGCGAGCACGGCGGGGAAGGCGAGGAGGAGACTGCCGCCACCCGCGAGCAGCCAGACCTCGTTGCCGTCCCACAGCGGACCGATGGCGCCCAGCACCTGGCGGCGCTCGCCGTCGGTGCGTGCCACGAAGTGGTGCAGGATGCCGGCGCCGAAATCGAAACCATCCATCACGGAGTAGATGGCCACCATGACACTGACGAGCCAGAACCAGAGCATTTCCATGGCTATGTCTCCGCCTGGGCGCCGTGGGGCACAGGACCGTGCTCGATTTCGCGCAGAATGAGGTACACGAACAGGAAGCCGAGGATGACAAAGAGGCCGGCGAATCCCAGCAAGGTGAAGACGGTCTGACCGCTGTGAACCAGCTGGCTGCTGCCGTCGCCCGTGCGCAGAAGGCCGTACACCAGCCACGGCTGGCGGCCGAGCTCGGCGGTCATCCAGCCCGCCGTGGTGGCGATGTAGGGGAAGGGAAAGGCCAGCATGAGGATCCAGTGCAGCCAGCGCGCGCGCTCGAGTCGGCCGCGCCAAAGCAGAAAGGCCGACAGGCCCATGAGCGCGATGAGGATGGTTCCGAGACCGACCATGATGTGGAAGCTGTAGTAGAGCAGCTCGATGTTCTTCGGCCATTCGGAAGAGGGAAATTCGCTCAGTCCCTTGACGTCGCTGTCGAAGGAACCGTAGGCGATGAAGCTGAGGATGCCCGGCATGCGGATGGGGTTGTCGAGGCGCCGGTTCTTGACGTCAGGCTGACCGATGAAGTTGATCTCGGCCCAGGTCCCGCTGTTCCATCGGCCCTCCATCGCCGCCAGGGCGATGGGTTGGTGCTTGGCCACCAACTTGCCCTGTCGGTCGCCGGTCGGGAACGCCACCAGGAGGCTGGCCACGAGCCCGACGATCACGCCGAGCTTGAGAAAGATCCTCGCCTGTTCGAGATGGGCCTCGCGCAGGGAGTAGTACGCCCCCACCGCGGTCACCACGAAGGAGGCCGTGACCACCGAGGCGACCATGTTGTGCGCGTACTGCGCGAGTGCCCACGGATTGAGCAGGAAGGCGAGAAAATCGGCGATCTGGAAGCTGCCGTCGAGGGCGACCCGATGCCCGACCGGGTTTTGCATGAAGGCGTTGGTGGCGATGATGAAGTACCCGGAAAGCCACGAGCCCGCGAAGAGCGCCCACGCGGCAAGGTCGTGGATTTTGCGCCCGAACTTTTCCTCGCCCCAGATGAGCACGCCGAGGAAGCTCGATTCGAGAAAGAAGGCAAACATGCCTTCCATGGCCAGGGTCTGGCCGATGACGGGGCCGGTGCGCTGGGTGAACTGCGCCCAATTGGTGCCGAACTGGAATTCCATGGGAATGCCGGTGACCACCCCGATCGCGAAGTTGATGCCGAAGATGCGGATCCAGAACCGCGCCGCGTCTTGGTAGCGTTGGTTGCCGGAGCGGCGGGCCAGCATCTTCAGGATGACGATGAACAGCGCCAGCCCCATGGTGAGCTGCGGGAACAGATAGTGGTAGGTGGCGGTGAAACCGAATTGCAGGCGGTGCCAGAAGACGGGGTCGCTCATGGTAGTTCTTTCTACGGGCATGTTCTTGCACCATGTCTCGAGACGCAAGGGCTTTGCGGTCGCGAGGTTGGACAGTGCGTTGAACCTGCGCTGCGCCGGGGCTACAGAACCTCTTTGCAGGTGCCGATAGCATTCGCGAGATGACAGGTGATCGACCTAGCCGCATCAGGCGAAAGCTCGTGCGAAGAAGGCGAGGCAGGCATGAGGTTGGGTGAAATTCTGGTCAAACAGGGCCTCATCACGGAGGCCGTTCTACAGGCTGCGCTCGCCCAGCAACATGCGCAGGGGGTGCGCATCGGAACCTGGTTCGTCGAATCAGGGGCTCTCACGAACGATCAGGTGGCGCTGGCGCTGGCCGAACAGTTCGGCGTGCCGCCGGCGCTGGAGGCGGATTTCGCGCGCTCCGAGCTGGCGTTGCGCCGGCGCGTCGTCGTCCACCAAGCGGTCGAGCTACAGGCCATTCCTCTCTTTCTCACCAACCGCCGTCGGGTCGCGGTGGCCATGGCCAACCCGGCCAACCCACGCGCTCTCGACCGACTGGCGTTCATTCTGGGCGCGACGGTCGATCCCATGGTGGCCACGGAGCTGGCCATTGCCCGGCACCTCGAGCTTCTCTACGGGGTGCGCAGGAAGGGTAAGCCCGGCGTCCCGCGACCGGCGCTGGCACTGCCAAGCCCGCACCAGACCGCGTCCAGGAAGCCGGTGGCCAAGGACGATGATATCCGGCCGGCCTTGCGCACCCATCGCAAGCCTCCCCAAGGCCACCACCAAGGCATTCGCCTCGCGCCGCTCAAGCCGGGCACGCACACGAGCGAGCCTGCCGCACCCGTGGCGGTCATGGAAGACGCGCTTTGCTTCACGCCCACGCCGCTTGCCTACATCCCACCCATGGATGCTCGTACGCCGCCCAAGCCGACTCGGGTGGCCTCACGCAATCCTCTGACCCCCTTGGTGGTGCCCATCACCGGCGCGGGCGCGCAGCTCGCCGTCGATCAGATTCGTTTCGCCGCCGACCAGCAGGACCTCTCGGACAGCTTGTTTGCCTTCATGCGCACCTGCTTCGGGGTCGGCGCCATGTTTTCCGTGGCAGGCGCGGTCGCGCGGGGACGTTTCGGCTTCTCCGACGGGCACGTGCGGTCCGAGGTCGAGGGCCTCACCTTCTCGCTTTCCCTGCCTTCGTGTTTCCGTATCGCCCGCAGCCGCCGGTCGACCTTTCGAGGCACGCCACCGCCCGACGGCATGGCCGTACACGGCCCGTTGTGGAACGCGTTTCGTTGCCACGCCCCCACCGAGGTCCTCGTGTCGCCGGTCATCGTCGACGGGCACGTCACCCTGCTGCTCTACGCGCAAGGCGAGGCCGGCGGGCGCATCAACAACCAGTCCGCGATGCGGATGGAGCAGGTGTGCGAGGCCATGAGCAGCTCCTTGTTGCGACTGGCGGGTTGAGCGCCCGGCGCCTCCGGCGCAAATTGGCTGGATCCTTGGTTTACGGTCGAACGGCGGGAAGTGCGAGCTGGTTTCCCGTGTTCACGCACATGGGGTGACCGAAGCCCCCGGCGCTCACTCCCGTACCGCCTTGAGGGTTGGGGGTGATGTCGAAGACGATGTTGTCGGGACGCTGCGGATCGCCCGAGACTCCGCCGACCGCCGGAGTCGAGCCCGATGCACCGAGGTGGTCCAGGTTGAGCTGATTGCGCGTGCGCCATGCGATGAAGTGGTCCGCGCAGGAAGTGTCTCCGCTGACGCCCAAGCCTCCGATGAGCACGTGCCCCGGGGTATAGAGCGCCAGGCCACCGCCGAAGATGTTCACGCCACCCACGCGGTGACCCACCATGGGATCGTTCTTGGTTCCGTATTTTTCCGGGTTGCCGGCGTAGGCGACGGTGGTGTCCACCGGATTGCTGATCTGCAACTCGTACGCGCTGCCACCGGGATTGGAGCCGGCGTAGAGGTTGGCCGAAGAAAGCGCCAGTCCGGCCGGCTGCCCCGAGCCGTTGCTCGCGGACGAGCTGTCGAGGCTGAAGGCGTTCGCGGTGTTGGCCTTCTGTGCCGCGACAACGCGGCTGCCCGGCCATTGGGCGGCGCGATTGCTGCCCGAGAAAGCCACGGCGCAGACCACTCCGTCGCGATTGACGACGGTGGCCCACATGTGATTGTTGAGCCCGCTGGTTTCCGCCGCGACTGCGGCCACCAGCGCACTTTGCAGCGCACTTTGCGAGGGTAGCCCCGCGCATCTACTGTCGTCATCCGCCAGAGTCGCGCGCGGCACGAGCAATCCACCGGCGACCAAGAACAGCCCAAACAGCTTTCCACGCATCATTGACTTCCCCATGATCCGATCCTCCTTTGCTGATTCGAGTTGTGGCAGGAGGGACTGATACCTGAAACAACAACGAGATCGATCCTCCACCCACGCGTAACCGCACCGGAGACTAGCGCGATGAGCGCGCAATGCAATGTTCGACCGCCGCCCTTGGCCGCCCGACTGGGCGAAAAGTTTCGTCTTGCCGCGGGATTGCGAGGCAAAGGGCACTGTCGCCGGTGCTCCCGAAGACGTGTAAGCTTTCCCCATGCGATACCGACTGCCCGCCATCGCCGGTCTGACTCTTGCGGCCGCCCTGCCTGGCGCGTGCGCCTCGGTTCCGGTCGCCCCGACCTCGTTCGCGCCCGCACCGCCTCCGCCCGCTCCCGGTCCACCCACTTCGGCCGCTCCCGGGGTGGCCCCTGCGCCTCCACTTCCAGCACCAGCTCCGGCCCCACCCGTCCCGCCCGGACCATCGCCTTTGCCTCCGGCACTCCAGCAGGCTCTCGATGCGGCGGTGAAGGCCATCGCGGCGAACGACATGACCAAAGCAGACCAGCAGATCGCGTTCGCGACCGCGGATGCAGGCGACGATGTGCACCTCGCGTATCTTGCGGCACGCGTGCGCGCGATGCGCTTCGCGTATGCGGGCGACTTCGAACGCGCGGGCGCGGCGTTGCTGGCCCTTATCCCCGCCCTCGCCAAGCACCCCGAGCTGGCCGACGAGTTCTGGTCGCACAACATGATGATGATGGTCCGGGAAGCGCAGGGCGATCCGGCCGCGGCCCTGGCCGAGAACGATCAGGCGACCCTGTGCGCTGCGCGTGGAACGTGGGATGCGCGGGGGCGCGCGACCCTCGCCCTGCAGAAGGATCGCTGGCACCGCGCCTACCTTACGCGCATGCTGGCCGAGTCGCGCTCGGGCTCGGTCAAGCAGGCGCTCGTGGGCTATGCCGAATCCGCGCTCGACGACTACCGCGCTGTCGGCTTTCCCGATTCGGTGGCCGTGCTCGAGGCCTACTTTGCCGCGCTCGACGGCAGACGTGGGGACGCGCTCGCTGCCGCCAAGCGCGTGGATCCCGCGCAAGACGACGACGTGGAGGATCTGTACCTGGTGGTCGTGGGTCTGGAGGCCGGCGGCGATCACGCGGCTGCCGAAGCGGTCCGGCATGTGATGCGCAAGTCCGCCGGCGTGCACCTCGCACGCGCGATCATGCTGCGTTGGCTCGACCTCGATGCCCAGCCGGCGCGCGGGCGCGGCTTCACGCCGTGGCACGCAGGAGGCCGGTAGCGGCTCAGGTCCTGAATCGCGCGGTCAGGGCAGCGAGCTGCTCGGACAGGTCGAGCAGAGGGTGTGCCAGGAGGCCTGGACTCGGACACATGGATCGGCAATAGATACGCCGATGGAATTGCTCAAGGTGAGGGCGCTGCAGGGCCCCAACGTGTGGGGGCCGGATTCCGCGCTCGAGGCGCGCGTGTCGGTCGCGGCGTACCCAGGCCTACCCGCCCACGGCGTGGTGGAGCTCGAGCAGCGACTGTCCGCCTCGCTTCCGGGCTGGTCCCCGGCCTGCGAGGACCCGTCGCGGCCTCCGCAAGTGCGCGTGGCCGATGCCTTGCGCGGTGTTGCCGTGCATCTGCAAGCCCTGGCCAGCACGCCCGCGGGTTGCGCGGCCATCGCCCCGCGCGCGTCGTCCGCGACCGTGGACATCGCCTTCGCCTATGAAGAGGAACGCCTCGCGCGCGCTTGCCTCGAATCCGCTCGACGCATGTGCTTGGCGGCCCTGGCCGGCGAAGCTCTCGATGTGCCCGCAGAAACGGCACGGCTGCGCTCTCTTGCCGAAGACGTGTGCCTGGGCCGGGCGACCGGACCACTGGTGGCCGCCGCGCGCGCCAGGGGCATTCCCTATCGCCGCCTCGACGGTGAGAGCCTGGTGCAGCTTGGTCACGGAGCGCAGCGCCGACGGATCCGAACCTCGGTGACCGAACGCACGGGCAAGATCGCCGAGTGGATCTCGCTCGACAAGAAGCTGACGAAAGAGCTGCTCGCGCAGGTCGGGATTCCCGTTCCCATCGGTCGTCAAGCCGACAGCGCCGAGCACGCATGGTCCATCGCGTGCGAGCTGGGCACGCCGGTGGTAGTCAAGCCCGCGAGCGCCGACTATGGCCACGGGATTGGCCTTCACCTGCACACCCGCGAGCAGGTGGTGGCTGCCTACGCCGCCGCTCGGGAGTATCGCGAAGAGGTGCTGGTCGAGCGCTTCGTGCCAGGGGCGCAATACCGCCTGACCGTGGTGGGCGATCGGTTGGTCGCGGCGGTGCGCCGCGAACCGGTTCGTCTGACCGGGGATGGCCAGCACACGGTTGCGCAGCTCATGGAGATCGCCAACCGGGATCCCAGGCGCGGCGACGATCTGCGGTTGCCCCTGACCCGGGTTTGCCCGGACGACGACACGCCCCAGCTGTTGGCCGAGCAGGGTTACGCGCTCGCCGCCGTGGTGCCGGCCGGGCGCGAGGTGGTCTTGAGTCGTATCGCCCATTCTTGGGCGGGCGCGGGTGTTAGCGATGTGACCGATCTCGTACACCCACGTGTGGCCGCGCAATGCGTGCGCGCGGCACGCGTGATCGGTCTGGATGTGGCCGGGTTGGACGTGGTCGCCGAGGATATCGCGCGGCCACTGGAAGAGCAGGGGGGCGCGATTCTCGAAGTGAACGCCGAACCGACCATCGCGTTTCATTTTCCGCCCCTGTGCGACAGCCACCGTCCGGTCTGCGAGGCCATCATCGATTCGCTCTTTCCCGACGGCAAGACCGGTCGCATCCCGCTCGCCCTGGTGAGCGGCACCGGCGATCGGGCTCGCACTGGCCGCCTTCTGGCCGAGCTCCTGCGCGCGCCTGGCCGCGGGATCGGCACGGCGAGCTCGCGCGGCCTCTTTCTCGATGGAGAGCCCATCAAAGGCGGCGATCAAAGCGGCGTTTCCGGCAGTCTTGCGGTCCTGCTGTGTCCCGAGGTCGACTCGGCTGTGCTGGAGCGCGATCCGGCGAGCATTCGCGAGGAGGGCTTGGGTCTCGATTGCGTCGATGCCGCGATTTTGACGTTCGACCCCGAAGTCGCGGCCGTACTCGATGCCGAGAGCGCCCGAGCCGCTGGCGTCTTGGTCTTGGTCGCCCAGCCTCGCGGCACCGTGGTGATCGATGACCGCGACGATGCAGCGCTGGCAGCCGTGGACTCCATTGCCGGCACGATGATGATCGTGGGCGACGACGCGTCGGTTCGCGCCCGGCACGGGGGATGTGCCGCCGTCTTCCTTCACGATGGCCATCTGGTATTTCTGTCGTGCGATGGGAAGGAGCACGCGGTGCCTCTTGGCGCGGAGCGGACTCTTGCCGAAGGCGCGTGGCGCGGCTGGCTCCAGGCAGCGGGTGCGGCGTGGGCCATGGGCGTACCGGCGGAAACGATTGCGGCGCGCCTTCCATTGCTGTTGCGCGAGGTCTAGACCATGCCCACGGGATACGCGTCCTACGTCCATTCTTCGAGCCGCCCCACGCCGCGCGGGCCGGTCACGCCCGGGATGGCCTTGCTCGGCGGACCGCCGGAGGGCCCGCCGCCCGAAGTCGACAGCGCCTTTGCTTGGCTCTTCGCCAAATCGGGCTGGGGCCGCTTCGTCGTCATTGGCGCCGACGGCAGCGACGAATACGGCCGCTACATCTATCAAGACCTGCCGCCGCCGCATCCATCGTCCGTGGAGACCCTGATCTTCTCGTCGCGCGACGCAACCGCGGACCCCGCGGTACTCCGGACCATCCGCGGCGCCGACGCGCTCTTCATCCAGGGTGGCGACCAGTGGGACTACGTCAGGATGTGGAAGGACACGCCCGTTCAGCAGGCCATCGGCGATCTCTTGCGCCGGGGTGTGCCCATGGGAGGCTCGAGCGCAGGCTTGGCGGTACTGGGCGAATTCCTGTTCTCCGCCAGCAACGATACGGTGTATTCCAGCGAAGCGCTCGCCGATCCCTACCACGCGTGCATGACCCTCGAGCGTGCGCTCGTCTATTCACCGAGCCTAGGGACGCCCTACGCGTACCTGCGCAACGCGATCACCGACAGCCACTTCCACGATCGCGATCGCATGGGAAGGCTGCTCGCCTTCCTGGCTCGCTTGGCGCAAGACGGATGGGCCAAAGCACCGCGCGCGATCGCTGTCGACGAAATGACGGCAGTCCTGGTCGAAGCCGATGGCCTTGGCACCGTGGTCGACAAACGTCCGGACTCGAATCGCGGATCGGCGTGTTTCCTGCTCGCCCCGGGGCTGCCCCAAACTTGCCTGCCCGGCCAGCCGCTGACCTATGAGAACATCTCCGCCTACCGTATCCGTGCCGGCGACCACGATGCGGCGTTTGACCTGCGCGCCTGGCAAGGCCGGGGTGGGGAAAGCTACCTGGTATCCGCGCGGCAGGGCCGAGTTTTCACGTGAGCTGGGCTCGCGTCGGCGCCCGACGTGCTTTCCCTCGCTGGTGACGATCCTGGTAAAGTGGGCGCTACCGGATCCTCGCCCATGACCGATGCTGCTTCTTCGCTCCTCGACCCTCCCCTCGGACTCACGCTCGCCGACGGCGAGAGCGTGCGCGCGATCTTCGCGCCGGATCTGGACGAGCATCTGCACTACACCGCCTCCACCCTTGCCTTGACCTCCATGCGCGTGTGCTGGAAAGCCGCCGACGGAGGGTGGACGGCGTGCGCGCTCACGCCGGGACTTCGCCTCGACCGTCGCGAATACGCGGGACTCGGCGAGGTGCGCGTGATCGAGGGGACGCGGACCGTGGTCCGCCGCTTTCACACCTTGGCCGCGGCCAAGGAGGCAACCGAGTTCGCCGACGCCTTCGAGGCGCAGCAGGGCAAGCGGCAGGCCCATGCGCGGCCCGTGGCGCCCGCCGACGAGCAGGACAGCTCCGAGTTGCCGGTAAGCGGAAGGCACCCGCTCTTGCGACTCTTGGGTTTTGCGCGGCCGCACCTTGGCGCCGTGCTCTTCGGCCTGCTGCTCACCCTTGCGAGCACGGCGGCGGGCCTGATCCCGCCCTACTTGACCATGCCGCTCGTCGACCAGGTGCTGGTGCCGGGCCAGGCCGGGCAGCTCACCATGCAGGCCGCCCTGCCCAAAGTCCTGCTCTATCTCGGCAGCCTGGGCGGCGCGGCCGCCGTCGCGTGGCTGCTGGTCTGGGCGCAAGGAGCGGTGCTGGCCATCGTGACCGAGAAGGTGGCGGCGGATCTGCGCAACCGCGCCTTTTCGCACTTGCAGAAGCTCAGCCTGGAGTACTTCGGTGGCAAGCGCACCGGCGATCTGATCGCGCGCATCAGCTCGGACACCGAGCACCTGTGCTCGTTTCTCTCCGACACGCTGGTCGACTTCGCCACCGATGTGCTGATGATCGTCAGCACCTGTGTCGTCCTGCTTTCGCTCGATACCACGCTCGCCGTCGCGGCCATCATCTCCTTCCCCCCATCGCGTGGCTCATCATGCGTATTCGCGGCAAGATGTTGCACGGCTATCTGCGCGGCGGGCGCATGTGGTCGGCCATGACCAACATCCTGGCCGACACCATCCCGGGCATTCGCGTGGTCAAAGCCTTCTCGCAAGAGCGGCGCGAGATCGCCCGTTTCGCCCAAGCCAACCAGCGCGTCGTCGAAATCAACAACCGCAACAACGCCATGTGGACGTTCTTCTGGCCGTCGGTCGCGTTGCTCAATCAGATTGGGTTGCTCGTCGTTTGGGCGGCCGGCGCGCGCGAGGTCCTGCACCACCAGATCACCGTCGGCGTGCTCACCGCGTTCATCGCGTACATCGGCCGTTTCTACACCCGGGTGGAGAGCATGAGCCGCATGCTCACCGCCACCCAGCGCGCGTCGGCGGCCGCGCAACGACTGTTCGAAATTCTCGACCGCGTGCCGACGGTTTTCGATCCCAAGGATCCCGTCCCTATCGACGGTATGCGCGGCGAGATCCAGTTCGATCGGGTGTCGTTCCGGTACGGCAGCAGGCTGGTGCTCGACGACGTCAGCTTCAAAGTGGCCCCCGGTCAGATGATCGGCATCGTGGGCCACACCGGCTCGGGCAAGAGCACGGTCGCCAACCTTCTGTGCCGCTTCTACGACGTCTCGGGGGGCGCGGTGCGTGTCGACGGCAACGACATAAGGCGGCTCTCCATCGAGGCCTATCGCAAGCACATCGGTATCGTCCTGCAGGAACCCTTTCTCTTTTTCGGCACCATCGCCGACAACGTCGGGTATGGCCAGCCGAACGCCAGTTTCGCCCAGATCATCGAGGCTGCCCGGGCCGCGCATGCGCACAACTTCATCTTGAAGCTGCCCGAAGGCTACGACTCGGTGGTCGGCGAGCGCGGCCAATCGTTGTCGGGCGGCGAGCGCCAACGCATCGCCATCGCGCGCGCCATCCTGGTCGACCCGCGGATTTTGGTGCTCGACGAGGCGACCTCCGCGGTGGACACGCACACCGAACGCGAGATTCAGCGCGCGCTCGACAACGTGGTCGCGGGCCGCACCACCATCGCCATCGCCCATCGATTGAGCACCCTGCGCAAGGCGGACATGTTGCTCGTGATCAAGGACGGCCGGTTGGCCGAGCGTGGAACGCACGCCGAGCTGCTCGCCCTCGACGGCGAATACGCGCGTCTGCATCGCGCCCAGGTTTCATCCGCCGCCCGACGCGATGCGGAGGTTGCGCAGGCGCAAGACGAGGAGGAAACGGAATACCTGATGCTGCCGTCCATCGAAGCTGGCCGGCTGGCCATCGAGTGCGACGGCGAGGGTAATCTCTGGGCCAAAGACGGTGCGGGCGGCGCGCCCGTCCTCGTGGTGCCACGTCGCTGTTTCCCGCTCACCCATCCCGATGGCTTCGTGTGCCTCGTCGACGGGCTTGGGCATGACCGGGCCCTTGTCGAGCACGTCGATGCCCTTGCCGAGGACTCGCGCCAGGCACTGCTGACCGGCCTGGCCCAAAGCGAGTTCCTACCCCAGGTCACGCGCATCGAGCGCGTCGTGCACGAAGCGACGCGGTCCGAGTGGCACGTGGTCACGGATCGGGGGCCACGCAGCTTCGTCGTCGAACAAGAAGATCACATCCGCCGTTTGGACGACGGCCGTCACCTCATCACCGATTCCTTTGGCATGCGCTTCCTCGTACCCGTGCCCGAGGCTCTCGACAGCCACAGCCGCCGCTGGCTGGCGCAGTACTCGTAGTCAGCCGCCCACGGGTCCGTGAAGTGCTGGTCGAGCCGGCTTCCGTCCCGGCCCAAGAGCTGCAGGTTCCGCAGTCGCGAAAAGCGGGAGGGGCGAGCGCAATCGCCCTGGATGGGGATGGCGAGCGAGGTCATACTTTTCCCGCACCCGCCTTTTCGCCACCGCTTAGAGGAAATTGAAGTGAAGCGCATCTTTCCCCGTTCCGTTTCGATCGCGTGGTTCGTCTTGCTCGGCAGTGCGTGTCTCTCGGCCGGCTGCGCCTCGACCCGCTACGTCTCTCGGGCCAAGCCCAAGCCTGAATCCGATCTCGCTCCGGCGGCCGAGCCGGCCCCAGCGCCTGTTTCCCCGGCGCCCGCATCCTACGCCAAGGCGCGCGAGGAGATGATTCGCACGACCATCGTGTCCCGCGGTATCAGCGATCGCAGGGTCCTGCAAGCCATGCGTGCCGAGCCCCGCGAGGAGTACATGCCGGAGGAGAAGCGCTCCTTCGCCTACGAGGACACCGCGCTGCAGATAGGTTGGGAGCAGACCATCTCGCGCCCCTTCATCGTGGCCCTGATGAGCAGCCTCCTGGCTCCCGAGCCCGACAGTCGTGTGCTCGAGATTGGAACCGGGTCCGGATATCAGGCCGCCATCCTCGACCACCTGGCCAAAGAGGTGTACTCGATCGAGATCGTCGAGCCGCTCTGCCAGAAGGCGCGGGCCAACCTCGATCGCCTCGGCCACGGTCGCATAAGGACCCGTTGCGGCGACGGCTATCTCGGGTGGCCGGAGGCGGCGCCCTTCGACCGTATCATCCTGACCGCGGCGCCGCCCGAGGTCCCCCAGGCGCTCATCGACCAGCTCAAGCCCGGCGGTCGCCTGGTGGCGCCGGTCGGGAAGGAGGCCCACGATGTGCTGGTCATTCTGGAAAAGCGCGCCGACGGCACCGTGGCAAGGCACGTGCAACGGGGCGTGGCCTTCGTGCCCATGGTGCACGCCAGGAACGAGTAGTCGCCCCCGAGCAGTAGGATGGCTACCGGTGTCTCGATAGACTGATGCCGGTGGTGCTCTTGACGACTTCGACCATCTCGCCAGCGGGAGCGCGCGACTTGATGTAGACCACGGTCTTGGCCAGCAGATCGTGCAGGGCCTGCCGCTTGGGGTGAAACGCCACCAGCAGGAATCCTGCCAGGTAGCCGACCAGGATGGCGGTGGCGAGCGCGATGTAGACGATGGGCACCGCGAGCTCGGACAAGGTCAGGCTGGAGAGCTGGAACGACACGTGCTCGTTGCCGTGTACGGTGTAGACGAAGCCCGCCAGCAGGGTCCAGGCCAAGGGCCCCCAGGCAAATGCGGCGAATCGGACGAGAGCAGCCTTCCACGTCAGGCGGCCGCCGGTCGCGCCTTCGACGCGAATGCCGAGCAGCCACTTGCCCGGGGTCTGTCCGAGCAGTCGATGACACAGGACGAAGTAGACCAGGGCGAGCGGCAGCACCCAAAGGCGGATGAAGTACGCGGCCGCCAGCAGCAACAGGCTATCGATGCCGAGCGCGATCCCTCGTGCTCCCATGCCGCCGAGCTCCCGGCGAGGCGCGCGCGCGGCCTCCAGCGCGGCGATCAGCTCGTCGTAGTCGGCGAAGCGATCGTCGGGTTTCTTGGCAATCATGCGCTCGACGATGCGAGCCACGGCCTGTGGCACCTTGGCATTGAGGTCGCGCACGGCGGGCGCGCGATCCGTGACGTGCATGGTGATGATGCCGACCGGCGAAGGTCCGGCAAAGGGCGGCCGCCCGCACAGCATGTGGAAGAGGGTGCAGCCGAGCGAGTAAATGTCGGAGCGGTGATCGGCCACCTGACCGCGTCCCTGCTCGGGCGACATGTACAGCGGCGAGCCGATGATGGCGCCGTCGCGAGTGAGCTGAGAGTCGCCGTGCATGCTCTTGACCAGCCCGAAATCGAGGATCTTGATCCCCGCTTCGTGGTCGAGCATCAGGTTCGAGGGCTTGACGTCGCGGTGGACGAAGCCATGCGCCAAGGCCGCGCGCAGGCCGCGCGCCGCCGCCAGGGTGTAGTCCAAGGCATCGGCCACCGGCAAGGGCGCGCCCTTGGCCAGCAAGGCATCGAGGCCCGGCCCCTCCAGGTACTCCATGACGAAGAAGTGAAAACCGCGGTCCTGGCCGATGAAGAAGATCTGCGCGACGTTGGGATGGCGCAGGCGGGCCTGGGCGCGTGCCTCCAGCACGAAACGGTCGACGATCTCCGGATCCTGCGCGACATCGAGGGCCAGCACCTTGATGGCCACCGGGCGATCCAGGGATAGGTCGGTGCCGTAATACACCGCGCCCATGCCGCCGCGCCCGAGCAGGCGCACCAGCGCGAAGTGTTGCAGCCGGGTACCTGCAAGACCGTCGGCAATCGAGCCTGCGTCGCCAGTAGACGAGCCCTTGACCAGAATGGTTGCGTCGAGCGCTCGACGGCTCTTCTCTCCGTCGCCCATGGCGTGAGGATACCCTTTCTGCCGGGAAAAGACGATGGCAGCGAGCCCGGCGGATCACGGAACGACGTTTTTCGTCTATCTTCCTCGTCATGCTCGCTCTCGTGCCCAGTCGCAGCCCGCGTGCCCTGTGGACCGCCATGGCGGTTGTCGCCGGTTGCGCGAGCTCTCCGGGTGGTTGTTCGTCGCACGACTGCGAGAGCCCGTCGCGTGGACCCTTCCCGCGCCAGATCGTGGCGGGCAGCGAGGTGCGCGTGCTCCCGCGAGCCGCGAACGGGCGGATGTACCAGCTCTACGTCGGGCTGCCCGAATCGTTCGAGGACGATCCGGAACGGCGCTATCCTGTGCTCTATCTTTGCGACGGCTACTGGGACTTCAACCTGGTCAAGGCCCTCTCCGGCAATCTCCTGGTCGACAAGGCGATCCCGGAGATCATCGTCGTCGGCCTCGGCTACCCGGGCGACAGACCCGACTATGGCCGCTTGCGCCGCTGGGATCTCACGCCGGTCCCGGCCAAGTACGAGGGCGCGAGTTACGACGGGCCGAGCGGACACGCGGAGGAGTTCCTATCCGTCCTCGAGCACGAGATCATTCCCCTCGTCGAACGCGAGTACCGCGGCGATCCCTCCTACCGCGTGCTCGCGGGCAGCTCGCTCGGGGGCTTGTTCACCCTGTACGCCATGTTCGCGCAGCCAGGGCTTTTTGCCGCCTACGTCGCGCCCAGCCCGGCGGCTCAGTGGGCCGAGGATTGGTTGCTCGGCTTCGAAGACGCGTTCCATCGCGGCGGAAGGCCCCTCGGCGCGCGCCTGTTCGTGACCTATGCCGAGAAAGATCCCGCCCTGATCCTCGATGGCGTCAAGCGCTTCGATGCTCGCCTGCGTGAGCGGGCCTATCCGGGTCTTGCCTACGACTTCCGCGTGGTGGAAGGCGAGGGCCACGCGAGCACCAAGGCCGAAAGCTACAACCGAGGCCTGCGATTTGCCTTCTCACCCCGAGCTCCTCAAGAGTAATACCCCTAGGAAGTAGATGCCCCAAGATCCCGGCGCCGCCGGCCTCCATTTCGACCGATCGGCCGTAGCGTCGAGGCCTCGTCCGGCCGCGGTTCACGAGCAGTCCCTGCTCGCCATCTCCTGGCCTGTCATGATCACGCTGGCCGTGGGCATCTCCGGGCCCATCATCGATTCGTGGTTCCTCTCGCGCGTCTCCGATGATGCCGCCGCCGGCGTGGGCGCGACCTTGCCGGTATTCGTCCTGCTTCAAACCATGCTCAATGCCCTGGGGCAAGCGGGGGCGGGTGTCGCGGGACAGTACCTCGGGTCAGGCCGTCCACGCCTTGCCGCCGCCACCTTCACGCTCATGGTTTCGCTGCTTGCCTGCGGCGGGCTCGCGCTCGGGGCGCTGCTCAGTTTGTCTTCCCCGTGGGTCGTCTACGTGCTGGGATTGCGCGGGAACATTGCCCGACACTCGGTCGAGTTTCTGCGCATCATCGGCGCCGGGTTCGTGGGACGCGCGCTCATCGCCGGGCTGACCAATCTGCTCGCGGCGCGCGGCCTGACCCTGTGGAACTTGGGCGTTTCCATCGCCATCGTCGGCCTGAACGTGCTCTTCAACCTGCTTTTCGTAGGCCGGCTCTTCGGGCTTCCCTGTCTCGGCGTGCAAGGGGTGGCGATGGCCACCACCCTGTCATGGGGATTGGTCAGCCTCGGCACATTGGCCTTGGTGATTCGGCTCCTCGGTTTTCATCCCTCGTGGTTGCTTCTGTTGCTCGGCTGGAAGCGAGTCCTGCACCACCTCGTTCGCATCGGCGTGCCCTCGGCGATCGAGCCCGTCGCCTACCAGCTTTTCCAGGTGGCGCTGGCAAGTCAGGTCGTTCGCCTCGGCACCTTGGCGCTCACGGCTCGCGTGTACGCGGCCAACCTGGCCAATCTGCCCGTCCTCTTCAGCTACGGGCTCGGATTCGGCGCCCAGATCTTGGTCTCCCATCTGGTGGGTGCGCGGGACCATGCGACCGCAAACCGGCGGCTCAAGGCCGCGGTGGCCTGGGGCGCGAGCCTTTCCTTCGTCACGTCGCTCGTGCTCGCGGGGTGCGGTCACTGGCTGCTTGGACTTTTCTCCCGCGATCCGAGCATCGTGGCCCTGGGCGCGCTGCTCCTCTGGGTCGATGTCCTGGTGCAACCGGCGAAGGCGGCCAACATCGCCATCACCTTCTCCCTGCGTGCCTCAGGCGATTCGCGTTTTCCGGCCATCGTCGGGTCGACGCTCATGTGGACCGTGGGCATCGGCTCCGCCTTCGCCCTGGCTTTTGGTGTGGGGTGGGGGGTGATCGGCATCTGGCTCGGCATGGCCGTCGACGAATGGACCCGCGCCGTGGTCAATGGGTGGCGTTGGCGGAGCGGTGCCTGGCAGAGCAAGGGCGTGACCTGAGCGGCGATCGCTCGATGGTCCCGGCGCCCGACTACCAGCGCTCGGTGCTCTTGTCCTCCGTCGAGGATGGTGTCGAGGGTTCGGTGGGCCTTCTTTCCCTTTCCACAGCTCTCTCGACGGCCCTGTGCGGCCTTCCGGGAGGCCCTTTCTTGTGGTGTTTGCCCTCTTCTTTGTCCTCCTGGTCCTCTTGGGTTGGGGGCGGCTCGGTTCGGACCGTCGGGGCCGCGGCGGTCGGCGGGGGTGAGGGAGGCTCGAAAGCCGGAAGGCGTTCGGGCTCCGCCGCTGGGGCAGCGGCCGGCGCGGGCAGGGTGGCCGCTGGTTGGACCGGCGCGGTGGGATGATTCGATGGTCGCGTCACGACCAGGGTGATGGCGAGCCCGATGCCAGCCAGGCCGACGATTGAAGCGACCGCGATGACGGTCCGGCTCTTGCCGGGCGAGGTGAGGTCGGTGTGGGAGATCTCGCCGGTAGCATTGCGGAAGGTGGTGCTCTGCCTGGGGCTGGCGACCGGCTCGACCACGGTCGAAATGTGTGAAGGCGGAACCGAGCCTGGCCGGGTCGGAATGCGCGAGGGCGGAACCGACCCCGGTCGCAGCGAAACCGGCGCGGGGGTGGCCATGGTCTGGTCGAAGGCAACCCCCGAGCGCCGCGCGTGCCCGGAGGGCTGCTCATCCAGGATCGCCGTGGTGCCGACCGATGGCATGCCGTGCACGGGCGTGCTGTGGGCATTACCGTGGCCGCGCAGTGCCGTCTGGAATTCCAGCATGGATTGGAACCGATCGTCCGGGCTCTTGGCCAGCGCACGCAGGATGGCCGCGCTGACCTCGTTCGGCACCCGCGGATTCTTGTGCTGCGGGTCTTCCGGCTCCTTCATGACGTGCATGATGATGATGTCGCCGAAGCCCTCGCTGAGGAAGGGCGGGGCGCCACAGAGCATCTCGTACAGGATGATGCCAAGCGCGTAGACGTCGGTGCGGTGGTCGAGCTTTTCGATGAGGCCCTGACACTGCTCGGGCGACATGTACGCGGCCGTGCCCATGATGGCGCCGGTGCGCGTCTTCATCGAGCTGCCACGCATGTCATCGCGCAACTTGGCGATGCCGAAATCCAGCACCTTCACCCGCTCGCCTCCGCCCACCATCTCGTCGGGCACCAAGAAGAGGTTGTCGGGCTTGAGGTCGCGGTGGACGATTCCCTTGCTGTGGGCTGCCGCCAGGGCCGAGGCGGTCTGGGACGCGATCTCCACCGCGGTGTTCACGTCCAGCGGCCGGCTGCGGTCGAGTCGCGTGGCCAGGCTTTCGCCCTCCAGGAACTCCATCAACATGTAGGGCACGTTGTCCTCGGGGAGGAGGCCGACGTCGATGATGTCGATGATGTTGGGATGGCGAATGGCGTTGGCCGCGCGCGCTTCGTTGAAGAAACGCATGACCAGGGATTCGTCTCGGGCCAGCTCGGGCTTCAGGACCTTGATGGCCGCTTTCCGACCCATGATCGGGTGGAGGGCAAGATAGACGGTTCCCATTCCGCCCTCGCCCAGCAGCGAGACGACCTCGTAGTTGTTGATGTGTTTCCCAATCACGTCAAAGTCCGCAGATCTCGAGACTATCAGACATTCTTTGGTACCGCACGTCAAAGTTCGCGTGGAGACGGGTGGAGGATCGTAGGGCACTGGCAACCCACGGAAGTGTGATATCTGCCACGCGCACGCGTGCCGCGTTCCCCCAAAGTTGCCATAGAGGCTTCACAAAACCGGGCCAAAGCCCGACAATAGAGATCTATGAAGTTTCCAGACCGAGTCTTGGTTGACAAACGCATCCTCGGATTCTTATCGGCGATGCTCTTGCCTGGGCTGCTTGCCGTCGGTTGCGTGAGCCTGACGAAGCCAAAAGTCGTCAGTGAGAAATGTCCCACCAGCACGTCCCCCACCTGCTCGGACGACCCGAATCAGAGCAACCCGCCTGGCGACGATGCCAAGAACGACACGGCTGAGGATTCGCCGTCGGATCAGCCCTGGGGAGAAGAAACCGCCATCGTCAAGCCCGACGCTGGCCTAGACGTTCCACCCACCGCGCCCGACACGGCCGATGTGGCCGAGGTCAATAAGGACACTCGCGCGGATGGCACCGACACCGCGTCGACTCCCTACGATGCTCAGGCCGACAAGGAACCCGGTGCCGAGCCAGGTCCCGAGCTGCCGAGAGCAGAGCCGGGCGCGGAACCGAAATCGGGCCCGGAGCCAGGGCCAGAGCCTAGCGTCGAGGCTGGACTCGAGCCAGGACCTGAGCCGGGACCGGAACCGGCTCCGGAGCCAGGGCCGGATGGGCCTCCAGGGCCGTGTTCCAACCCCACGCTGATCGCGATGGGATCAGGTAAAACCCAGGGCAATTTCTCGCTGAACACGGTGGATGCGATCTGCGTGTATACCTGTGACACCATCCTTGGCTGGAACTGCAGCAACTTTGCCGGGCGCACGGTGGTGGTCAACGGCACCACGATGACTTGTACCGACGGCAAGAACCAGGCGGCACTCACGCCGAAGAACGGCTACAACGTGCTCCAGATCAGTGGCGGCACGTACTCCTTCGCCGCCATCAGCTGGTGGGGGAGTCCGGCTACGAGCTGTACCGCGCCTGCCGGCGGTTTCTAGCCTCATTTCGAGCCGGCGGCTGCGGCTCGGCCTCGGATCGGGACGGCGGGCTGATCAACCCGGATCCGCGCCCGCATGGTAGAAGCGCGGACGCATGCGCGGAGTGAGCCTTTCATGTCGCTCGTGAAGCTGGCGCTGATTTTTCTCGTCGCGCACCTGGCGATGGCTCTCTACTTTGTGCTCGATCGCGCGCCGGGGACCGCCGCCGCGCTCGCGGGGCTGCCGCTCGACGACGCCTGGATTCACCTGGTCTACGCGCGCAGCCTGGCCGCCCTGCACGGTTTCGCTTACAACCCCGGACAGCTCGAGACCGGCTCGACGAGCCCGCTGTGGGCGGTGCTTCTCGTGCCGGCGAGCTGGGCCGCGCGGCTCTTCGGCATCGGCGTCGTGCTCCCGGCCAAGCTCACGGGCGTGTTGACGGCGGTGTGGGCAAGTCTTGGCGCCGCCCGTCTGCTGCGCGGGTTGAAATTCGGGTTGGCCGCCGAGCTGACCGCCGGCCTCGCCATCGCGGCAGATCCTGCCCTGGCCTTCGCCCAGGTCTCGGGCATGGAGGTCATGCTCGCTGCCGCGCTCGCGCTGTGGGCGCTCGGCGATCTCACGGCCGACTCCTACCACTTGGCCGCTCTTTCGGCGGCGCTGGCGCCCCTGGCCAGACCCGAGCTGGCCTTGTTGACCTTGCTGGTACTCGCCATCATCGAATGGCGCTTCCACCAGGCGCGTGCTTCGGCACGCGCGCGGCTGCTGGTCCTGACGCCCACCATCGTGCTGGTCGGCGGATGGATGCTCTACTGCTTGCTCGTGTCCGGCTACCCCCTGCCGAGCACGTTCTACGCGAAATTCTCGAGCCGGCAGGACTTCTTCGCGCACAACCTGGAGGCCATCTTCACCGTGGTGCTGCCGTCATGGCCGTGGTTTGCGCGCGGGGCCGGCGTCGCGTTGTGGGGAATCGGGGCCGTCGTGCTCTTTCGCCGCGGCCTGGTGGCGGGGCTCCTCGCCGCGCTTCCGGTGCTGCTCTTCTTCGCGGTCGCGGCCTCGCGGCTCCTCGCCGAGCCGCTGCCCTTCTATTGGCAGCGCTACCTTCTGCCCGCGCACGCGCTTCTGCTCGTCGCGCTCGCGGTCGGAGCCGTCACCGCCATCGCGTGGGCGTGGCGGGCACGGCAGCGCGCGTGGGCGCCGGCGTATGCCATCGGCGTCCCGATCCTGGTGCTGGGCTCGATCCTCGACTTGCCCGCGGCCGTGCATCGAAGCGCCGACCTGTTCGCCTGGAACTGTCAGAACATCGAGGAGTTGGACGTGGCTATGGCCAAATGGTTGCGCGACAACACGCCGGAGGACGAAACCATCGGTGCAACCGACGCGGGAGCGGCCCGCTATTTTTCCCATCGTCGCATCGTTGACCTGGTCGGGCTCAACGATCACCGGCACCTGCACCATGAGCCGGCGCGCGAACGCGAGATGGCCGGTCTGCGCATTCTGTCCACGTTCCCCGGGTGGCTGCCGTCCCTGCGCGACAATCCCGCGTGGCAAGTCGTCCACCGCACCTCGACCGCCCATCTGACGATTTGCGACTGTCCCCAGTCGGAGATTGTCGCCTACCAGCGCCGTTGAGACACCTTTCCGCGGCGGACGCACGAACCCAATCGGAGCGATGACGGGTGGTTGTGGACGTAGACGGCTTACCGTGGCCGTGGTCGTGGCCGACGGAAATACAACCGGCCACGGCCACGACCTTCTGCGGCTAGCTCGGGATTAGGCTGCTGGCAGTGGACGGCGGGGGGCGGTCCTGCTCTACTTGAATGCCGCAGGGATCGCCATGGACGACATCATCGACTTTCACGCCCACGCCTTTCCGGAGGCCATCGCGGCGCGGGCCATCAGCCAGCTCGAGCACGGTGGGGGGGTGAAGGCTTTTCTCGACGGGACCGTGTCCTCGTTGCTGGCTTCGATGGACAAGGCGGGAATCCGAACCGCGGTCATCTGCTCGATCGCCACCAAACCGGAGCAATTCGAGCCCATCTTGAAGTGGTCCAAAGCCATCGCCTCCGAGCGCATCGTACCCTTGGCGTCGATCCATCCCAGGGGACCGGATCCTGCCGGGCAAGCGCAACAAGTGGCGGAAGCCGGCCTGCGCGGCATCAAGCTTCATCCCTACTACCAAGACTTCGACATGGACGACGAGGCGTTGTTCCCGCTCTACCGCGCCCTCGATCGGCTCGGTCTGCTGCTTGTCTGCCACACCGGCTTCGACTTTGCCTTTCCTCGTCAGCGTCGCGCGGATCCGGTCCGCATTCTCCGCGTCTTGGAGCGTGTCCCCGGCCTTCGCCTCGTCACGAGTCATATGGGGGCATGGGATGACTGGGACGAGGTGGAGCGGCACTTGCTCGGCAAGCCCGTCACCATGGACATCTCCTTGAGCCTCGAGCTTCTCGGACGCGAGCGGGCGCGAGCCATGCTGTTGGCCCACCCGGCGGACCGAGCTCTGTTCGGCAGCGACTCGCCCTGGTCGAGTCAGTCCGAAACCCTTGCGCTTCTCCGCTCGCTCGACCTGGGCTCGGAGCGCGAGGCAAGGATTCTCGGCCGGAACGCCCAGGCCTTGTTGCGACATGGGCAAGATGTGGACCGATGAGGGGTGATGTGGGCGAATCGGCGCGGCGCAGGAAGAGAAGCGAAGGCGAGATGTTCGCATCGAAAATGATGAGGGTTTGCCCCCAACCAAGTTGGGCAGACCACTGGCCAAGGCCGTTCGCGGTTCCCGCTCGCGGGTGATCGCGATTGCCTTTAGAGTAGTAGGCGTCGTCGTCCCGCGTTCGCCCAACCTGGTAAGGAGACATCATGAGGATGATTTCAGTCGGTAGAGTGATCGCCGGAGTGCTCGCGTCCCTGGGCGTCGGGCTCTCGTCGTGGGGCTGCAGCTCTCCCGGACAGGTGGGAACCGGGAGCGGTGCCACCGGCAGTGGCGGCGCGGGTGGCGTTACCATCAATGTGACCTCCGAGGGCGGCGTGTCGGGGACGGGCGGTGATACGAGCGGCGGGGGCACCTCGGGCACCACCGGAAGCGCCGATGGAACCTGCGGCACCACCACGATCACGCCCAACCGGGCGCCCGCGGACATCCTCATCGTGCTCGACCGCTCGGCTTCGATGAGCTACAGCATCTCCGGGGACTGCTACTGCAGCATCGGCGCGGGCGGCACGGGCCAGGGGCAGGTATGCCCGAACGCGGCCGGCTGCACGGATCGCTGGACCGCCGTCAAGGGCGCGGTCTCGCAGACGGTCACCGCCAACCCCAGCATCAACTGGGGGCTCGAGCTCTTCGCCGCGCCCACGGCCAGTGGGGGAAACTGCGCGGTGTCCATGCTTCCGCAAGTCGAGATTTCGTCGGGATCGGCGGCTGACGTGCAGACCCAGATTGCCGCCGCGTCGCCCGGCAGCTACACGCCAACGGCGTCGGCCATCAACGCCGCCAGCTTGTATCTGCAGACGGTCAACGACGGAAACCCCAAGGCCATTCTGCTGGCGACCGACGGCGAGCCGAACTGCGGCAGCAACCAGTCGAGCACCACCAGCGACTTGCCCAACACGGTTGCCGCCATCCGGTCGGCGGCCTCGTTCGGGTTCCCGGTCTACGTGGTCGGTATTGGACCAAGCGTCACCAACCTGGACAGCATGGCGCAGGCGGGCGGCACCACCAACTACTACCCGGCGACCTCGCCCCAGGACCTCACCAGCGCGCTCGACAAGATTTCCAAGATCGTCGCCCTGACCTGCAACTTCCAGACGCCCGGGCCGCCGCCCGACGCTTCGCAGGTAATCGTCTACGTCGACAAGACCCTCGTCACCCAGAACGACCCCAACGGCTGGACCTTCGGGGCGACCCCATCGGACATCGTGCTCACCGGAACCCTGTGCGACTCGGTGCTGGCCAGCCAGGCGACCACCGTGCAGATCGTCTTCGGTTGCCCAAACTACATACCCCCGTATACCATCCCATAGCGTTATTGCCGGGCGCGCAGCGAGGCCAGGAACGACCGGGTGATGTCGCGCGCCTTCGTGGCGTCCGTAAGCGGACAGGTTATCTCGTAGCGAATCGCCCAATCGCCTTGGTGAAACAGCGACACTTGCACGAAGGAGTCTTCTCCCGGGCCGGGCTCGACGAAGGCGATTTGCTTGGTGGTCGGCGGATGCTTGTCGGGTAGCGGGAAGGGCTCGCCGGGCTTGCCGGTGGGGTGCTGGCGCCGCGCCCGGTTCACGATCGCGTTCCACTCGCTGTCGAGATCGCCAGGCGCACGGTAGACGAAGACGCTGATCGACTCGTGCGACTGCGCGCTGCCGCCAAGCTCGATCGAAACATAGTCGAGGCGAACATCGCTTCCATCCGCCGCGTTGACCGCGACATTGGCGACCTCGAACCAGTCGGCATGGTCGGGCAGGAGCATGAAGGCCTCCCGATGGTAGCGCGCCGTGCCCCCCGGCACTTGCCAGATCTCCCACGGCTTGCGCATGAACACGTCGTTCGGGTCCGCGCCTTCGCGTGCACCCGGGGGCGGAATTCTATTTCTGGTGTCGGGGATGACCGGACCCGCGCTGGTGCACGCACCGAGGACCAGGCAGGCGACCCCGAGCGCGAACGAATCGACGAGAAACAGGGGTGCCCTTTTCCGGATGTCTGATTTCTGCCTGCCCGTCCTGCTCATGGGGCTAGGTTGTCCCTGCTTCGACTTCGCGGCAAGGCCCGAGGCGAGGGAAAATCGAATCGTCGACGTTCGCCCTCTGGACCTGTCAGTACCTGCCCACCAGCAAGGCCGTTGCCAGGTAAACGGGCGAGAGCACGAAGGTGGCCATGATGGCGTAGCGAGCGAAGCTCGGCATGCGGTAGCCCGAGGAATCGGCGATGGACTTGACCATGAAGTTGGGGCCGTTTCCGATGTACGTGTTGGCGCCCATCAAAACCGACCCGGCGCTCACCGCCGCCAGGAAGCTCGCCGGAACGGCGGCAACGCCAACCGACAGGCCCAGGGCGCTGGCGGTGCTTTGTGCGGCCGTCAAGAAGGTCAGGTAGGTCGGGGCATTGTCGAGCACGCTGGAGAGCGCGCCCGAAACGAGGAAGAAGTGCCACGGGGCCACCAGTCCCAAGGCGGGGCCCTTCTCTTCGAGCAGAATCAACGCCGGCGCCATGGTCGCGAAGATGCCGGCGAACAAGATCGCCACCTCGGCGATCGGCGCAAACGCGAAGTTGTTCTTGCTGCGGCCTCTCTTGCCTCCGAGCGTGAGCGAGCCCAGTGCGGCAAGCACCATGACCCCCTCGCGCACGGGCGATGGGAGAAAGACTGAAAGAATGATGAGCAACAACCAGAGCAAGTTCAGGGTTCCCTCGATGCTCAAAGGAACGATCTGGGTCTCGTCCTTGGCCAGATCCTGGACGGTTTCCTTTCGGTAAGCCCGTCGGTCGACGACGTAGAAGAGAACCAGCAAATAGCCCGATGTCAGCAACCAAATGGGGAACAAACGTAGGGTCCAGGTGAAGGGCACCCCGCGCAGGAAGCCGAGGAACAGCGGTGGATCGCCGAGCGGGGTCAACAATCCGCCGGCGTTGGACACGAGCAGAATGAAGAAGAAAGGGATGTGGCCGGTGTGGCGGCGCTCGGAGTTGGTGCGCAAGACGAGTCGGATGAGCAGCATGCTGGCGCCGGTGGTGCCGAGCAAGCTGGCCATCACGGCACCGAGCGCCAGGATGATGGCGTTGTTGCGCGGAGACGCCCGCAGGTCTCCCCCCAAGTGGATCCCACCGGCGACGATGAACAGGGAACCCAGTAGACAGATGAATGAAACGTACTCGTGGGCCGTGTGAGCGAGCAAGGCAGGATTCGCCAGGAGCAGCCAGAGCCCAACAGGCGCCGCCAATACGGCCGCGAAGAACCCTTTGTTTCGATTGTGATCCCAGAAGCTCGGAACCGCCAAGGGCAGAATCGCGATTCCAGTCAGAATCAGGGCGAAAGGAAGAACGGCGTAGAAGGGAACATGGAAATGGGTCTGCATTCAGGTTCTCAGGGGACGCGTGAGCTGATTTATGCACTCTAGCAGGAAGGTTCTTCCAGGCGGTTGCCCGATGGTTTCCAGGTCGTAACTTTTGAGTTTACGTCTTGGCACAACGATGGCGGCAATTGTTGCCGGGTTGTTCATTCAGATTAACAAATGTTTTATCGGTCCGAAATTCCCCTGCCATCACCGTCTGATACACCAGTGGGAGACGTTTTCAACAGGAAGGGATTCGAACGATGAAGAAGATCGAAGCCATTATCAAACCGTTCAAGCTCGACGACGTGAAGGAGCGAGTCTACGCCGCTGGCGGCAAGGGTATGACGGTGTCCGAGGTGAAGGGGTTTGGACGAACGGGGGGGAAGAAGGAAGTCTACCGCGGGTCGGCCTACGTCGTGGATTTCGTGCCCAAGGTGCGGATCCAGTGCTTCGTCGATGACGAGCTCGTCAATCCGGTCATCGACGCCATCATCGCCGCTTGCCGGACCGGCGAAATCGGCGACGGCAAGATAACCGTCAGCCCCCTGGAAGAGGTCATCCGCATCCGCACCGGCGAGCGCGGCAAGGACGCGCTGTAGGAACGCAACCTCCAACATCGAGAAAAGAGCATGTGGGATTACTACAAAAGAACCTTCCTGGCAGTCCAACTGGTCACCGGTCTAGTGGGTTGGATGGTGTATCGCTCCAGCAACCATCTGTGGATCCCGACGGCGATGTTCGTCCTTTCCATGGAGATCAGCGCCTTCTTCGGCGCCATGTGGGCCAATCGCCTGAGAAGAAAGATTCAGGCGCGCACGTCCTGCGTCATCAATTAGCAGTGAACAACACAAGAATGGATAAAGAGGTGAAAGCATGACCCGATCAGTTCCGCACAGAAAACACCGTCTCATTGGAGTCGCGATCATCGCCGCCATGGCAGTGGCGACGTTCATCGGCACCCCCACGCGTGCCGATGAGCCGGCGCCCGACCGGACCGGAGCCTTTCAGTCCGTGCCCAACGCGACTTCCGTGCCCGGCTACACCAAGCCCGATCCGGAGAAGGCGACCACGAAGGATCTCGCCGTCGCGGTCGATGCCGTGGCGCAGTCGGCTTCGCACGGGATCTTCTCGATCAATTTCGTGTGGACGCTGATCGCGGGATTCCTCGTCATGTTCATGCAAGCCGGGTTCGCCTTCGTGGAAACCGGGCTCATACGGGCGAAGAACGCCGGACACACCTTCACCATGAACTTCCTGGTGTACGGGCTCGGATTGTTCGGTTTCTTCGTCTGCGGCTTTGCCCTGATGTGCGGCGGCCTGAACGGCACAGCCATCGGTGGGCCTGTCAGTTTGGGGGGAACTCCAACTCTCAACCACATGTTCACCATCGGATCCGCCATGAATGGCGACCATGGATGGGGTCTGTTCGGCACGTCCGGATTCTTCCTGACCGGAGGCAGCTACGACGCGGCCGCGATCGTGCTCTTCTTGTTCATGATGGTGTTCATGGACACCACGGCGACAATCGTGACGGGGGCGTGCGCGGAACGCTGGAGCCTGAAGAGCTTCTTCATCTTCAGCATCGCCATCGGGGCCTTCATCTATCCGATCTTCGGCGCTTGGGTGTGGGGAGGGGGATGGCTGGCCCAGCTCGGCTACCGACTCGGCCTGGGGCACGGCTCCGTCGACTACGCCGGCTCCGGCGTCGTGCACTTGCAAGGTGGAGCGTTGGCCTTCATTACCGCCTACTTGATTGGACCTCGCATCGGCAAGTACGACGAGCACGGCAAGCCCAAGCCCATCCTGGGCCACAACATCCCCATGGTCATGGTTGGAACCTTCATCCTGGCCTTCGGATGGTTCGGCTTCAACGCGGGTAGCTCCCTGGCCGGCTCCGATGGACGCATCGGCATCATCGCCACGAATACGATGATCGCGGGCATGTCGGCCACGCTCAGCGCCACGCTCTACATGTGGTTCAAGTACGGCAAACCGGACCCCAGCATGATGTGCAACGGCATGTTGGCGGGGCTGGTGGCCATCACGGCACCCTGCGCCTTCGTCAGCCCCGTGGGCGCCTTCATCATCGGCGCGATCGCGGGAATCCTCGTTGTCCTCAGCGTGTTCTTCTGGGAGAAGATCGGCATCGACGATCCCGTGGGCGCCATCAGCGTGCACGGCGTGAATGGCGCCTGGGGCGTTCTCGCGGTCGGCTTGTTTTCCGACGGAACCTATGGCACGGGTTGGAATGGCGTGGGCGCCACGGAGTACCTGGGAACGACCGGGGCCGCGCTCAAGGGAGTCACGGGCCTGTTCTACGGCGATAGCAAGCAACTCATTGCTCAGGTCATCGAAGTCGTGGTTTGCATCGCGTGGAATGTCATCGTGGGTGGCCTGGTGTTCTGGATCATCGGAAAGATCCTGGGCTCGAACCGGGTCTCGGCCGAGGTCGAGAACGAAGGGCTGGACGTTCCCGAGACCGGCGTGCCTGCCTATCCCGACTTCGTCATGTCCACGAAGCACAATTAGTCTAACCCTCTCGTCTGCCTGGGCTCGGTCTCTCCGTACAAGAGAGGCCGGGCCCTTTTCTTGGGCACGGGGCGCCTATCACCCATCAGGTGCCGAGCTGCTCGGCGAGAACCTCCGGTTCGGTCGTCGGTAGTTGACACACGCCCTTGGTGCAGACGTAGGCCGTGGCCTTGCCGGCCTGAAGAGTCTTGTCCCCGAGCCAAGGAATACGGCTTTCGAGCTCGCGCCAAGGGGGCGACCCCGGGATGCCCGCGACCAATGCCTTGCGGGGATTGAACGTCTCGGCCAAGACCTTGTGCAACGGCAGCTCGGCGGCTGGATCCTGACCTGGCAGGGCAAGCACGATTTCCCGCGTCGGCCCGGCCAGAAAGTCCACTGCCAAGAGTGCCTCGGTCATGGACAAGGGGCGCTCCCGCATGAGCGGTAGATAGAATTCAAGGCCCCTCTCGGCAGCGCGCCGCCAGCACTCGTCGTCGGTGAACGTGGCCAGTCGAGCCACGTTCATGAGCGCCACCGAGCTGCCCGCGGGCTCGGCTCCATCGAAGAGCGGGCGCTCGCGGGCCAGCAAACGCTCGTGCTCCCGGCTGGTCATGAGCCAGCCGCCTCGCGCCGGGTCGGCGAACAGCGACCCGGTCTCCTCGATGAGACGGTAGGCCTCGTCGAGCCAGCGCGGCTCGCCCGTGCTCTCGAAGAGATCGAGCAGACCCGCGGCGGTGAAGGCATGGTCGTCCAGGAATCCCGCAACTCCCAATCGGCCGTCGCGGTAGCTGCGGGCGAGCCGGCCGGTCTCGGTCTCGCGCAAGTGCGAGATGAGGAACGCTGCCGCGCTCGTCGCCGCGTCGAGGTAGCGGCGCTCGCCCATCACCCGGCCGGCCACGGCGAATGCGCCGATGGCCAGACCGTTCCACGCCGTCACGATCTTCTCGTCGCGCAGAGGCGGGACGCGGCGTTTGCGCACCTCGGCCAGCTTGGCCCGGGCCGGAGCCAGGGCTCGCGCGGTTTTCTCGTCGGGTTGCGGTTCGAAGAGGATGTTGCCACTGTCGAAGTTCCCCCTCTTGGTGATGCCGTAATGGTGCAGGAACAACTCGCTGTCGCCACCCGATCCCAACACCCCTCGGATTTCTTCCTCGGACCAGACGAAGTACTTGCCTTCTTCGCCCTCCGAATCGGCATCGGTGGCCGAGTAGAAGCCTCCCTCGGGCGAGGCGAAGGTCGCGAGAAGCTCGTCACAGGTTTCGCGCACCACGCGCGCGAAGGTCGGCTGCTTGGTCGCCTGCCAGGCCTCGGCGTAGGCCACCACCAGCAGGGCATTGTCGTAGAGCATCTTCTCGAAGTGGGGCACGAGCCAGCGCGGGTCGGTGGAATAGCGATGAAAGCCGCCCACCAGGTGGTCGTAGATCCCGCCCGCGGCCATGCGCTCGAGGGTGTGCACCGCCATGTGTAGGGCGTTGACGTCACCGGTGCGCCGGTGATGGCGCAGGAGCAGCCGGATGGGAACGTGGGATGGGAACTTCTGCGCCACACGCAGGCCCCCGTTGTCGTCGTCGAAGGCTCGCGCGCACTGCCCGACCGCGGCGGCGATCAGCGCGACATCGGGCCTGGTTGGCGTGGCCGCTCCGTCGGCACCCGGCTGGCTCGTGGTCATCTCCATGTCGGCACGCACGGCGCCCGCCAGCGCCCGCGCCGCCTCGCCCACCCGCGCGGGATCCTCGTCGAACAGGCGCACGAGCTCGATGAGAAGATCCATGAATCCATGACCCGCGCCGCGCCTGCCCGCGAAGGGCGGGAAATAGGTGCCGACGAAGAAGGGCTCGCGCTCGGCGTTCAGCCAAACCGAAAGCGGCCATCCCCCTGACCCGGTCAGTTGCTGGGCCGCCCGCATGTACACGGCGTCCACGTCGGGGCGCTCCTCGCGGTCGACCTTGATGGCGACGTAGTGCGCGTTGAGGAACGCCGCGATGGTTTCGTCTTCGAAGGACTCCTCCTCCATGACGTGGCACCAGTGGCACGTGGAATAGCCGATGGAGAGAAAGACCGGCCGATTCCGGTGGCGCGCCTCGGCGAAGGCCTCGTCGCCCCATGGAAACCAGTTCACGGGATTGTGGGCGTGCTGAAGCAGGTAGGGGCTGCTTTCCAGCGCCAGCCGATTGGTGAAAAGCGGCATGCCATTGTTTCCCAGATGGCGCGTGCGCGGGCTCTGTCCGAACCGGGACGCCAACGCTGCATCGAGACTCGCCTGGAGCGCCAGGGGATGGGCTTCGGTTCCTGGCAGAGGGCGCATCGCCATGGGGCTCACCATGACTTCGCTACGGCCGGGGTGCAACCCCGGTCGCCCAATAAAGGAGACAAGATTTGTCGCATTTTGGCCGCGCGCTGTGGCGTCCGCTCTTCCGGCTGCTAGGTTTTGCCGCAGAACTTGCCCTGGAGTCCCATGTCGTTCTCGGAAATCAAAGATAAGGTGCGGGCCGGCGAACCCCTCGGTTTCGCGGATGGCATCGCTCTCTTTCATCATCCCAACCTGCTCGAAGCTCGGACAACTGGCCAACGAGGTTCGCGAGCGCCTGCACGGCCAGCGGACCTTCTTCAATCGCAACATGCACATCAACGCCACCAACGTGTGCGTGGCGAGTTGCAGGTTCTGTTCGTTCGCCCGCCTGAAAGCCGGCGATCCGGGCGCCTACACGCTGAGCTTGGACGAGGCCTGGGGACGCTTGCGAACCCGCATGGCGGCGGGGGATCCCATCACCGAGATCCACATCGTCAACGGGCTCCACGACGGCTTGCCATTTTCCTACTACACCGAGCTGCTCTCCGGGCTCAAGCGTCTCTGCCCCACCGTTCACCTCAAGGCCTTCACCGCGGTGGAGCTCTTCTTCTTCCACCAGCACTACGGCTTGCCGGTGGCCGAGGTCCTGCGGCGCCTGCACGCCGCCGGGCTGGATTCGCTGCCGGGCGGCGGCGCCGAGATCTTCTCGCCGCGCGTGCGCCGCAAGCTCTGTGCCGACAAGTGCGATGCCGAGGAGTGGCTCGACGTCCACCGCACCGCCCACCGGATGGGGCTGCGGTCGAATTGCACCATGCTGTACGGTCACATCGAAACCGTCGAGGAGCGGGTCGAGCACCTCTTGCGCCTGCGCGCCTTGCAGGACGAGACGCAAGGGTTCCAAACCTTCATCCCGCTCGCTTTTCACCCCGACGGCAACGCCCTGCAGAGGCTGGCCGCGCCGACCGGCGTCGACGACCTTCGCCTCTTCGCGGTGTCGCGCCTGCTCTTGCACAACATCCCCCATCTCAAAGCCTATTGGGTCATGTTGGGGCTCAAGACCGCGCAGACCGCCCAGTGGTTCGGTGCCGACGACCTCGACGGCACCGTGCAGGAGGAACGCATTTACCACATGGCCGGCGCGGAGACCCCGCAGCACCTGGCGGTGTCCGAGATCGTCCACCTCATCGAGCGCGCGGGTCGCGTGCCGGTCGAGCGTGACACCCTCTACCGCGTCCTGGCTGAGGGCGACGCGTTGCTTCCCCAGAAGCCGTTCCGACGACCGGATCCGGCCGCGCTACGGGTGCTCTCGTGACGGCGCGGGTGCGCTTGGTCGCGGTTTCGTCTTTGAGCGCGCGGCCGCTGACCTACGGAATCGAACGAGGACTGGTCGAGGATTCTTTTCGACTTGGCCTTCGACTCGGCCGAGGGGTGCGCCTCCCGCGTATCCCGCGGGCTGGCCGATCTCGCGCTCCTTCCCAGCGCGAGCTTTGCCTCGCTTTCCCTGGGCAGCGCTCTCGACCTTCGGATCGTTCCACGCGTGGCGGTCGTCGTTCGCGGCGATGTTCCGACCGATCTGAGGCGCGAGCACAGCCTGGGAGCGCTCTCGGGCAGCGTGGGCGACTGGTGCCGACGGTTCGGGTTGCCCTTCGTCTCGTTGCTGTGGATTGGGCAGAACGGAGCCGCGGGCGCGGCCGAGTCCAACCTGCTCGCCGCCAGCTTGCAGCAGGGGCTGGCCCACCTGGGCGACATCGCGGGCGCGTTTGCCGAGGCCCACGGGGGCTCTCCGGCGCTCTACGAGGGCTTTCTGACCGAGAGCCTAGACTATCGACTGGGCGCGGAGGAGATGTCCGGTTTGGCGGCGTTCCTCGAGCACCTGCGTTCGGCCGAGACGCCATCGCATACCACCCCCACCCGGATCCGCTTCTTCGACTTCGCCTACGCTCCGGGGCAGGAGAGCCATGCGGCCGGGACGAAGCAGCGCAAGAGCGCGATGCCGGGTCTGGACGCCCTGCTTTCGGGGGCGGCAGCGGGGGAGCGCTTGAGCCCAGCCGAGGGCATCCGGCTGTACGAAAGCGCCACGCTGCTCGATCTGGGCAAGGCCGCGGACGAGCGGCGGCGCTCTTTGCACCCACGGAACCTCGTTACGTACATCATCGACCGCAACGTGAACTACACCAACCTCTGCATCACGGCGTGCAAGTTCTGCAACTTCTACCGGCCCGCCAAGAGCAAGGATGCCTACACCCTGTCACGCGAGGTGCTGGCCGAGAAGTTCTCGGAAACCGTGGCCATGGGCGGGATCCAGATCCTGCTCCAGGGGGGCGTCAACCCGAACCTGCGCATCGGGTACTACGAGGATCTCTTCCGCTGGACCAAGGCGACCTTCCCCCTGGCCTTGCACGCGCTTTCGCCCGAGGAGGTGAGCTTCATCGCCAAACAGGAAGGACTGTCCATTCGGGAGGTCCTGCGGCGCCTGGTGGAGGCCGGGCTGGACAGCCTTCCCGGTGGCGGGGCCGAGATCCTCGACGACGAGATTCGACGTCGGGTTTCACCGCTCAAGTGCTCGGCGGGTACGTGGATGGACGTGATGCGCGAGGCCCATGCCCTCGGCTTGCGCACGACGGCAACCATGGTCTTCGGCTTCGGTGAGACGCCCGAGCACATCATCAAGCATCTCGACCGTCTGCGAGCGCTGCAGGACCAGACCGCTGGCTTCACGGCCTTCATCTGCTGGCCCTTTCAGTCCGAGGGCACACGCTTGCGGCTCGAGGACGACACTTCGGCGCATCGCTACCTGCGCGTGTTCAGCCTGGCGCGTCTCTACCTCGACAATGTCCCCAATTTGCAGGTGTCCTGGCCCACCATGGGGCCGGACATCGGGCAGGTGGCGTTGCGCTTCGGGGGCAATGACTTCGGGTCCGCCATGATCGAAGAGAACGTCGTGTCCCAGGCCGGCGCCGTCTTCAAGCTATCGGCGGAGGACATCGAGCGTCGTGTACGGGCGGCCGGGTTCGTTCCTCGCCGACGGAACATGCGCTACGAGCTGCTGCCGGTCCGCGATGGTGCCACCCCGGCTCTCCATGAACGAAGCCCCGGCCGCGCGGCTACCTTGCCCGCTGCTAGCGCATAGCGCCTTCCGACTCTGTGAAATGTGCCTTCCCACCCGGACAAGGTGGGGTGTTTTGCAGGGCGAGCGTCGTTCGGGGCGGTGGAGGTTGCGCCGATCGGCCAGACCCGATGGCAAGGTGAGATCGCTCTCATCCCCGCGGTGTTCCTGCCGTATTTTCTTGTAATCGAGACGAGGTGCTCCGCTATACTAACTTCCAGCGGCCGGGCATGGGACCCGCCTATTTTCACGCGAGGTATGTTCAAATGAGAACCACCACTCTCCGTCATTGCGCCAGCCTTCCGAGGCTTGTGACTTGTCTGTCGAGAATTTTGGTTGGACTGGTCTTGGTCGGCGGGGGGCTGGGATGTCAAGGCGGTGGAACGATCGATACCGGGGGTGGTGGTGGCAATGGCGGCGGTAAGGGTGGCGGTGGCAATGGCGGGGGCGGCGGCATCACCATCGGCACGGTTGGCCACGGCGGCAACACCGGACCCACCAGCGTGAACACGAAGAATTGCGGCGATGGCGTGCTCGACACGGGCAACGGTGAAGCGTGCGACGACGGCAACACCGTCAGTGGTGACGGTTGCAACAAGCTATGCCAGCTCGAGGCCAACTACCTCTGCGAAACGCCTGGGCAGCCTTGCACGAATCTCGCGGTGTGCGGAAACGGCTATCTGACCTCCGACGAAACCTGCGACGACGGCAACACCAAGGACCGAGACGGCTGTTCCGCGGACTGCCAGACCGTCGAGCCCGGGTATCAATGTCGCGTGCCCGGCAAGCGCTGCACGCCGCTGTGCGGGGACGGCAAGGTCATCGGCAGTGAAGCCTGCGACGACGGCAACTCGGATAGCGGCGATGGCTGCTCCAGCACCTGCCAGATCGAGCCCGGCGCCGACTGTCCGCCCCAGGGCGGGGCTTGCAAGATGGCCAAATGCGGCAACGGGGTCGTGGAGAAGACCGAGCTGTGCGACTGCGGCACGGACGCAACGAACCTCCCCAAGGACTGCAAGGCCGTGAACGGCCTCTTCTACGGCGACGGCAAAGGCTGCTCCAAGACCTGCACCAAGGAGCCCACTTGCCAGGACAGCTCTGGCAAGACCCAGGCCTGCACCTCGGCTTGCGGTGATGGCAATCTCGATCCAGGCGAAGATTGCGACGATGCCAATGTGCTCGACGGCGATGGCTGCTCGTCGAGCTGCAAGATCGAGGACGGCTTTACGTGCTCGACCCAGACCGTCCAAGACTCCACGGACTGCACGCAGGCGGGGAATACGGGATCATGCCTCGATCTGCCCGTCACCTACCGGGACTTCCAGCCCGAGAACGTGGCTTCGGGTGGACATCCGGACTTCTTCTTCCTCGGCACGAAGGCCAATGGCTCCAAGTCGCCCACGACCATCTGCGTTCCCAATTCGGGCGGGCCTTCGAAGGGTAACGACTCGACCGCGCGTTGCTGGGGCATCGTGGACAACAATCTTCTACACGGCAAGCCGCAACCCGGCTCCACGAAGACCTGCGCTTGCCAGTTCAGCGATTGGAACATCGGCAATTCGAGCAGGATTCCCGGCAACTACACCCAGGCCGGCAACGATAGCCCGCTCTCCGACGGCGCTGGTGCCTACCTCGGCGGAGCCGCCGGCTCCGCCGTCAGCGTGACCGGCAACGCCGGCGTCTCCACGGGCACCATCACCGGCTACACCTCCAGCTCCCCTGGCGGCCCCATCTGGCACGGAACCACGCCAGCTTACAAAGACGCCAACAGCTTCAAGCAATGGTTCAACGATGACAGCACGGTGAACAAGACGTTCACGGGTGTCATCGAGATGAAGCCGCTCGCCTCCGGCACCAACATCTACCAGTACGCCAGCAAGACGCACCTGGCCGGTCCCGACTCCGGTTTCTTTCCCCTGGACACGCTGAATCCTTCCCAGGCCACGTTGTGCGACCTTTGGCCCTATTGGAACCATGGCAACGGAAACCCCATCTGGACGACTTGCACGGGCGACCAGTATCTGTTCCCGCCCCGCGTGACCGCGGCCGATTGCCCGTCCGGCGCCAAGCTCACCGACGGCTGTTGGGTCACGGCTACCCCGGGCACCAAGCACGACTCCTACTTCACCGATGAGGTACGCTACTACTTCGTGTACGACGGCACCAATGGCATCTCCCTGAGCTTCTTCGGCGATGACGATATGTTCGTGTTCATCAACGGCGTCTTGGTCCTCGATCTGGGTGGCGTTCACCAGCAGCTGCCGGGCAAGGTCACCGTCACCGGCGATCCAGGGGACGCGACGTTTTCCGAGGGTGGATGCCTGGATGCGGCCGGAAACATCACCGGGGTCACCGCTGGGTCCACCGCATGCACGGTCACCAACAACAACGTGACTTCCCCGGCTGCTGTCACGCCGGATGACTTCAAGACAGGGACCGTCAAGCTGGGGCTGACCACCGGCAAGGTCTACGAGATTGCCATCTTCGGTGCCGATCGTCACCCCCCCGAGTCGAACTACCAGCTCACCCTCAACGGCTACACGACCAAGAGGTCGGATTGCTCGCCCCGCTGTGGCGATGGCGTCGTGTCTGGGGGCGAGGAATGCGACTGCGGCGACGGCTCCGGTTCGCTGCCTGACGGCTGCACGACCAAGAACGACGACAAGGCCTACGGTGGTTGCACCACGCAGTGCAAGTTCGGACCCTTCTGTGGCGACGGCAATACGGACAGTCCGAACGAGGACTGCGACAAGGGCAAGGACAACGGCGGCAGCGAATGCACCATTGGTTGCATGGCACCGCACTACTGTGGCGACGGCATCGTCGATACCAACCTGAAAGAAGAGTGCGACCTGGGATCGAACAACGGCGTCGCCGGCCAGCCCTGCGACAGCTCCTGCCACTACATCATATCGTAGTCGATTCGGTGGACGCCGAGTCTCGGACGGAGGTCCGAGACTCGCGACGGGTCTTGGCAACGGGTGTTAGCGCGAAGGTTCCGAGTCGGGGACGGACGTCCCGACCGCGCGCAGCTTGGGAGCGCGCTTTGCGCTCTTTTCCTGCGTGTCGCGCAGCACGAAGCTCACGTCCGGCGTGGTCTCGGCCTCGACGTAGATCTGGTACGAGAACAAGGTCTTGCTGAGCTTGATGAGCGCGAGATTCGCTTTGACCGCGAATCGCCCAAGACGGCCATTGCCCAGGACTTTGGGAAAGGGCGCAGGCACGCCACGCATACACTTGATGCGGAAACCGCTGTCGCGCAGGAGGTGGCGCGTGCTGCGGAAGCTGAGCAGGCGCGTGTGGGTCCGGTCGAGGATGCCGCTCTTGCCATAGTTGAACTGGCCGGCCAGCAGCATGAGGCGCTGGATGATGAACGCGACGTTGGCGGTCGTCAGGATGAAGGTCTTGGGCTCGTGGGTGAACTGGCTGCGCAGCCGCTCGAGAAAATCCTCGGGCGAGTGCAGGTGCTCGATGACATCGAGCAAGAGGATGTGCTTGTACGGCCCGACATCGAAGGTCAGGGGCGCGTCCAGATCCTGCCGGAAGATGCGGATGTCCCCGGCCGGCAGACCCGGCGAAAATTGGTCGACCACGGCCACCGTGCAGCCCTTCTTGGCCAGCTCCCTCGCCATTCCGCCCGGCCCGGCCCCGATGTCGATGACGCTGCTGCCGCGCGGAACCGCGGCGAGCGCCCAGCTGTGCGTGCTAGCGTAGCCCAGCTTCAATTCATAGTGGCGGTTGTCGGCGGCGCCGATGTCGAATCTGCGCTGGTAGAGCAGCCCCATCCGGTGGGCGGTGTTGCGGAGCGTGGCGTGCACGACCTCCTTGGCGTACTTGATGCCGTCGACGTAGCAGATCTCGTCGCCGTAGTAGGTCGGGATAGGCAGCTCGGCGATGCGGAAGCCTCCGTTGAGGAGCTGGATGATGATCTCGGTGTCGAAGTGGAAGTCGTTCGAGTTCAGGCGGAAGGGCAGCGCCTTGAGGGCCGCGACCGCGAACAGCCGATAGCCACTGTGATACTCGGTCAGGTTGGCCCGCAGGAGAAAGTTCTGCAGGCCGGTGAGAATGCGGTTGCCCAGATATTTGTAGAGCGGCATCCCTCCCTTGAGAGCGGCACCTTTGGTCATCATGCGGCTGCCCAGGACGACATCGGCGTCGCCCTTGGCAAGGGGTTCCATCAGGCGTGGCAGCTCCTCGGGGGCGTACTGACCATCGCCGTGGACCATGGCCACGAAGTCGAACCCGTTCTCGATGGCGTAGGTGTAGCCGACCTTCTGGTTGCCGCCGTAGCCCTGGTTGTAGTCGTTGCGCAGTACCGTCACGGCGATCTCGGGATGGGCTTCCTTCCACTCGTGCCCGATCTCGAACGTCCGATCCGTCGAAGCGTCGTCGACGACCAGGATCTCGCAGTCCAGATCCTGGAACGTGGCGCTCGGGATGCGCGATAGCACCCAGGTCAGGGTCTTTTCCGCGCGGTAGGCGATGACGAAAATGAGCAGCCGCTTCTTCGGCGAGGGCGTCGTCGATGGCAACATGCGCGGAGAATACCCGAGTCGCTGGCGCGCAACCTGACCTTTTGGGTTCGGTTCCTCGCGGGCGAGCCAGCTCTACGGCGCTGCTGGGGGGCTAGGATCTGCCGAGGGCGCCCGAAGGCGCGGACCACTTCGACGCTAACCCAATGCCCGATAGAAATCGTTGCGTCAACCACAGTAACCTACACGTTCATCTTGCAGCTTGGCCTCATACCCAACACTGGCTCTCACACCGGAAATATCCGGGTATAGAAGTACAAGAGATGCATGCTCCAGCAGATCCAGATAGTCTCGACAATCCGCCGCCCAAGACCTTCTACCGGCCGGACGTCGATGGGCTGCGGGCGCTTGCCGTTTTACCGGTCATCCTCTTCCACGCTGGCTTCTCTTGCCCTGGGGGATTCATCGGCGTAGATGTGTTCTTCGTAATATCGGGCTACCTAATAACCCAAATCATCGAGCGTGAACTGAAGGCGCGCCGATTCTCCGTACTCGTCTTCTATCAGCGTCGAATCCGGCGCATCTTTCCCGCACTGTTTGGCACGCTCACCGCCACAAGCGTAGCCGCGTATTTTCTTTTGCCGCCCGTGGAGCTGAAGGCCTTTGGGGAGACGCTTGTTGCCTCGTCGGCGTTTACCTCCAACATTCTATTCTATCGGTGGTCCGGCTACTTCGCCGCCAACTCCGAATACACCCCGCTACTCCACACCTGGACACTATCGCTCGAAGAGCAGTTTTATGTCTGCTGGCCGCTGATTCTCACGGTTCTGAGTTTCCCTGCACTTTCGAAGTGGAAGATTCCGGCCACGCTCTCCGTGTTTGTCGGGACGCTGATGCTCAGCGCGCGCTGGGTGGGCGGCAATCCGAACCTGGCGTTCTACTTGCTGCCGTCACGGGCCTGGGAGCTTGCGCTGGGCGCGTTGCTCGGTCTTTCGTCGGTGTCCCGCAGGGTCCAGCGACTACCGCGCATTTTGGGATCGGTTGCTTCGCTCGCGGGAATAGGCTTGCTGGCCATCGCGGTAACCACGTACGGCAAGGCGACACCGTTTCCTGGAATCGCGGCGTTGCTACCCTGTGCGGGCGCGGCGCTGATCATCGCCGCAGGGGAAGGCGGTCCGTCCATCGGTGGAAGATTTCTGTCACTGCGGCCGCTGGTCATGATCGGCATGATCTCCTACTCGCTGTACCTTTGGCACTGGCCGATTCTTGTGTTTGGGCAGGTTTTCGCCAATCGTAAGTTGGACGTGGCCGAACGCAGTGGACTGATCGTTCTCATCTTCATCGTGGCTTGGCTGTCATGGCGATTTGTCGAGAGCCCTTTCCGCAAAACACATGTTGTCAGGGCCAAGGTCAGGTCCTGGGTGATTGGCGGTCTTGCGACAAGTGCCGTCTTCGTTATCGTGGGCGCGATCTTGTACTTGGGCAACGGGCTGCCGGCGCGCGGTCCGGATGTTGGTGATTTCGTGAAGGAGGCGGAGGCCCTGCAGAAGTCCCCTTGCTTGGCCCGCGGTGCCTCGATTCCTCCGCGCGAGGGCTGCCTCCTTGGGGCTCCCGCAGGGGGATCCCGGTATGAAGTGGTTCTCTGGGGTGATTCCCACGCCGCGCATCTTGCCTCTGTGTTCGAGGAGATTGGCAAACGGCTCGGTTTAGCTACCCGGGAGATAACGAAGGCCGGATGTTCGCCGATTCCGGGTGTGCGATTTCTGCCATTCGACGAGACGCGGGCAGAGTGTCCCGCCTTCAATGATGCCGCGCTTGAGTCCGTGCTCGCCGAGAATGCTGTTCGCGTGGTGGTTCTTGCAGCCCGCTGGGATGTACACGCGAGCGGAAACTTGTTACTCACGCTCGATGGGGGACAACCCTCGATTGAATCCTCCCGGCAACGGTTCATCAGTAGCCTCCGGAAATTGCTCTCAATCTTGGTGGACAGCGGGCGTCGCGTGATTCTCGTTGCTCAGGTGCCATTGCCGCCCCCGGAGGTGGCGCTCTGTGTCGGAAGGGCGCACTTCAGAGGCCTGGACGAGAACAGATGCGCAATCGACGAGTCGCGAGAGCGCGCAAGGACGGAAACCCTCGTGAACCAGTTGCTGCTGGAAGCTGTTTCGCAACTAGAATCGAGTGTCGAAATTGTGCATCCCTATGAGTACCTGTGCGCCCACCAGGCTTGCAGAATTCAAGCCAACGGACAACTTCTCTACGTCGATGAGTCGCATCTCTCTTCGAATGGCGCCCATCTTCTGGGCAGCAGCCTTGAGAAGAGCATCACGTCCGCATTGAGCACGGTGAAGAAACCCTAGCGAAGTCGCTGGCGCCTGCAGCGCCGCGACCTCAAACTGACGAGTACGGGGCGTTGCCCCGTGACCCATCGAGGTGCCCATCCGCCGGCCCTTACGTTACGCCGAACGGCTACTCATTCGCTCCGCAGAGACTGACCACGGCGCCGTAGAAGACAGTCGACCTCCCGGGAGCCGTCACATCGGATGGTAGTCGCACTGGCCGCGCGAGTCGTAGCAGTAGCCCTTGACGCATGCGACGGAGCATTGTGCGTCGCTGGTACAGCTGTTGCGGGCGTAAAATCCGCTGGTGTTGCAGCTGAAGTCGGTAGCCGAGGAACTCTCCGGGAGCGCGACAGGTCATGGTTGAGAGGTTCCGCAGTCGGCGCTCCGTCGGGTTTGCCACGCCGGACGACGCGACCATCGCTGAGGCCGTTGCGACAGGACGGGTGAGTTTCAGGTCAGAGTTCCCTATCAACCGACCTCGGTTCGCCCGAGGCCTTTCGAACCGTCCGCAGCGTCGGCAGCGGATGCGGCGTAGATCTCCTGGCCCGCGGCCTTGAACTCGGCGGCTTTCCGTTTGAGCCCGTCGGCCACGACCTCCGCGCGCAGATCCTGGGTGATGCGCATGGAACAGAACTGTGGGCCGCACATGGAGCAGAAATGGGCGCCCTTGGCAGCGGGCGCGGGCAAGGTCTCGTCGTGAAATTGGCGGGCGGTGTCCGGGTCGAGGGACAGGTTGAACTGATCTTCCCAGTGGAATGCGAATCGGGCGCGCGACAGGGCGTCGTCACGTTCCGTGGCGCCGGGATGTCCCTTGGCCATGTCCGCCGCGTGGGCGGCGATCTTGTAGGCAATCACGCCGTCCTTGACGTCCTTGCGATTGGGCAGACCGAGGTGCTCTTTGGGCGTGACGTAGCAAAGCATGGCCGTTCCGAACCAGCCGATCATGGCGGCGCCGATGGCCGAGGTGATGTGGTCGTAGCCCGGGGCGATGTCGGTGACCAGCGGGCCGAGGGTGTAGAACGGGGCCTCGTGGCAGATGTCGAGTTGCTTGTCCATGTTCTCGCGGATCTTGTGCATGGGCACGTGCCCGGGTCCTTCGATCATGACCTGAACGTCGTGGCGCCAGGCCACCTCGGTCAGCTCGCCAAGCGCCGCGAGCTCGGCGAACTGGGCCGCATCGTTGGCGTCCGCGGTGCAACCAGGGCGCAAGCCGTCGCCCAAGCTGAAGGCCACGTCGTACTTCTTCATGACCTCGCAGATGGCCTCGAAATGGGTGTAGAGGAAGTTCTCCTCGTGGTGGGCCAGGCACCACCTGGCCATGATCGATCCACCCCGCGAGACGATGCCGGTGATCCGCTTCGCGGTCAGCGGAATGTGGTGCAGCAGCACGCCCGCGTGGATGGTGAAATAGTCCACGCCTTGTTCCGCTTGTTCCACCAGGGTGTCGAGGAACACGTCGATCGACAACTCCTCGATCTTGCCGTTCACCTTCTCCAGCGCCTGGTAGATGGGGACGGTTCCCACCGGCACCGGCGAGTTGCGCAGGATCCACTCGCGCGTTTCGTGGATGTTCGCGCCCGTGGACAAATCCATGATGGTGTCCGCGCCCCACTTGACCGCCCAGCGCAGCTTGTCGACCTCTTCGGCGATGGTGGAGCTGACAGCGGAGTTCCCGATGTTGGCGTTGATCTTGACCAGGAAATTGCGACCGATCACCATGGGCTCGGACTCGGGGTGCTTGCGATTCGCCGGGATGATGGCCCGCCCGCGCGCCACCTCGTCGCGCACGAATTCCGGCGCGAGGTTCTCGCGCAGGGCCACGAAGCGCATCTCCTCGGTGATCTCGCCCTGGCGAGCACAGTGCATCTGGCTGAAGTTCGTGTCGCCGCGGGCGATTCGCCGGTCGACCCAGGGTTGGCGCAGCTTGGGCAGTCCTTGTTGCAAATCCACCGACCGTGGACCGAAGGTATCGTAGACCTCGATGGGGGCTCCTCCGCCGTCGAGCGCAATCCGGCGGAAGGGCACGCGCACTTGCCCGTCGCTCTTGAACACACGCGTCGAGGCCGGAAAATCCTCGATGGGTGCGAGGCCGGAAACCGCAGGCGTCATGCCGGCGTTCGCGGATGCGGGATCCCCAAACCGGCCGGGTGTTCCTAGGTCGTTCTTCATGTTTCCTGCCTTTCGCGTCGAAGCGCGAAAAGGAGACTAGCGCCATCCGGATTGAAGTCAAAGCAGGAGGCGACGTGGGGGCAAACCACTCAGTCGTGAAAATCCCTGCCCTGCCGCGTGGCTTTCACGTAGCCCGCGCGGATGACGAAGTCGCCGAAGCGCTCGCCGGGACTTCGTTCGCGCGCGTAGCGATGGATGATGGGCTCGAGCGTAGCCACGATCTCTTCGTCGGCGAGATTTTCGCGGTACAGCTTGCCCAACCGATCCCCCACGAACCCGCCGCCCAGATAGAGGTTGTACTTGCCGAGATTCTTGCCGACCAAGGCGATTTCGGCGATGTAGGGCCGCGCGCAGCCGTTCGGGCACCCGGTCATACGGATGACGATGGGATCCTTTTCCAGCCCGGCCGCGCGCACGACGGCGTCGAGCTTGTCGAGCAGGCTCGGCAAGTAGCGCTCGGATTCGGCCATGGCCAGGCCACATGACGGCAGGGCCACACAGGCCATGGAGGAGAGGCGCAGGCCGGTGTGCGCGACGCCATCCTTGAGCCGGTACTGGTCGAGCAGGCCGTCGACGCGCCGCTTGTTGGCCTTGCTCACGTTGGCAATCATCAAGTTCTGGTTGGCGGTCAGCCGAAAATCCCCGTCGTGGACCTTGGCGATCTCGCGTAGCGCCGTCAGCAGGGGGCGGGCCGGCTCGTCGCGCACGCGACCATTCATGATGAACAGCGTGAAGTGCCAGGAATCGCCCACGCCCTTGACCCATCCGTAGCGATCGCCGTTGCTCTCGAAGGTGAAGGAACGGGCGGGCGCGAGAGCGCGCCCCAATCGGCGCTCGACCTCGGCCTTGAACCAGTCGAGCCCGCGGTCGTCGATGGTGTACTTGAGGCGCGCGTGCTTGCGGTTCTTGCGGTCGCCGAAGTCGCGTTGGGTGGTGAGCACGGCTTCGGCCACGCCGAGGACATCGCCGGACGGGCAGAAGCCGATCACGTCCGCGAGGCGTGGATAGGTCGCTCGCTCGCCGTGCGCCATGCTCATGCCACCCCCGACGGTCACGTCGAAGCCGGCCAGCTTGTCGTCTTCAGTGATGGCGATGAAACCGAGGTCGTTGGCGAAGACATCGACGTCGTTGCTGGGCGGTACCGCCACCGCGATCTTGAACTTGCGCGGCAGATAGTGCTTGCCGTAGAGGGGCTCGGTGTCGTCGGCGGGCTCGCCGCCGGCCACGAGATCGTCGCCCAGCCAGATCTCGTGGTAGGCGCTCGTGCGCGGCAGGAGGTGCTCGCTGAGGCGCTTGGCCCACCCGTAAACCTCGCCGTGGAGCGACGACAGGAAGGGATTCGGATTGCACAGGACGTTGCGATTCACGTCCCCGCAAGCCGCGATGGTGTCGAGCAAGGTCTTGTTGATGGCTTGCACCGTGTGGCGCAAGTGGCGTTTGGGGATGGTGTGCAGCTGAATCGTCTGCCGCGTGGTCAGACGCAGGGTGTTGCCCGCGTGGGCGCGCGCGAGCTCGTCGATGGCCAGATACTGCGCCGGCGTGCACACGCCGCCCGGCATGCGGATGCGCACCATGAAGCCGTGCAGCGGTTCCAGCTTCTGCCGCTGGCGCTCGAGGCGAACGTCGCGGTCGTCCTGCTGGTACATCCCGTGGAATTTGAGCAGCTGCTGGTCGGAGGCCGCGATGCCGCCCGTGATGGGATCGCGCAAACCCTTGGCGATCGTCCCGCGCAGGTAGTTGCTCGCGTCCTTGAAATATTCGTTTTCGCTGCTGCCCGCAGCGGGCTGTGCTTCATCGCTCATGGAACATCACCTCAGTAGACATCGCGTTGGTACCGCTTGGTGGCGTGGAGGTTCTCGACGTACTCCACGGCGGCCTCGCGACCCTTGCCGCCCTCTTTGCCGACGATGGAAACCAGCGCTTCGTGGACGTCGGCCGCCATCTGGCCGGCGTCGCCACACACGTAGACATGCGCGCCCTCCTGCAGCCAGGCGTAGAGATCGCGCCCGCGCTCGAGCATGCGGTGCTGGACGTAGACCTTCTGGTCCTGGTCGCGCGAGAAGGCCAGATCCAGGTGCGAGAGCACGCCAGACTTGTGCCAGCGCTGCCACTCGATCTGGTAGAGAAAGTCGGTCGCGAAGTGCTGGTCGCCGAAGAACAACCAGTTGCGTCCGCGGCAACCCAAGGTCTCGCGTTCTTCGACGAAGGCGCGAAACGGCGCCACGCCGGTGCCGGGACCGACCATGATGATCCGCGCATCGGGGTTTTCCGGGAGCTTGAAGTTGGGATTGGCCGAGGGGTAGACGCGCAGCGGTTCGTCTTCGCCCAGGCGCTCGCACACGAAGGACGAGCAAACCCCTTCTCGCACCCGCCCGTGGCTCTCGTAGCGGGTAAGGCCGACAAGCAGGTGGACCTCTTCTTCGTGCGCGAGCAGGCTCGACGCGATCGAGTAGAGGCGCGGTTGCAGGCGGCGGAGCATGCCCACGAAGGCTTGCGGCTGCACGTCTCCCGGAGGGAAGGCTTGCACAACGTCGATGATCTCGCGGCCATGGACGTAGGTCTTGAGGTCCTCCTCACGTCCCTTCTCCAACAGCGCGCCAAGCTCGGCATGGCCCGTCGCAGCCGCGTAAGCCTTCACGAACGGGCGCGTGATGGTGGTGATCTCGAATGTGTCGCCGAGGACCTCGGCGAGCGGCCAATCCTTGCCGTCCACGCTGACGCCGGCATCGGGCGCGAGTCGGGCCACGGACAAGAGCTCACGGACGTAGACAGGCGAGTTTCGCGGCAGGATGCCCAGGGAATCGCCGGGCTGGTAGGCAATTCCGGAGCCACTCAGGGAAACTTCGAGGTGGAAGGTCTTCTTTGCCGAGCCGCGGCCGTTCAGGTTGATGCGCTCGAGAACAGGCGCCGCGAAGGGCCGAGCCTTGTCATAGCCCTCTTCCACGACGGGCGAGGGCACCGGCACGGGCAAAGCCTCCGCGCCGTTCTTCGGCACGAGATTCTTGAAGGTCTCGATCACCTGCCCCTGCCAGGAATCCACCGCACTTTGGTATTCCACATCGCAATCGACGCGGGCCAAGACGCGCTCGGCCCCCAGCTCTTCCAGCCGCGTGTCGAAGTCCACGCCGGCCTTGCAGAAATTCGCGTAGCTGTAGTCGCCGAGCGCCAGCACGGCGAAGCGCAGTCCCTCGAGGCGCGCCGCCCGCTTGCCGAAGAGAAAGCGGTGGAACTCGACGGCCGAATCCGGTGGATCGCCCTCACCCTGCGTGCTGGACACGAGGATCAAGTTGCGCTCGTTTCTCAGGTTCGTGGCCTTGTAATCCGCGACGTTGACCGCGACCGCGTGGACGCCGGCTCCCGTGGCCGCGGAGGTGAGGGCCTTCGCGACCTTGGCGGCGTTGCCGGTCTGCGACGCGAACAGCACCGTCAGCTGCTTTTCTGTGTCGTGCGCAGGGACCGGCGCCCCGGGCTGGCTGGAGCCGCCTTGCAGGTGATGGGTCGCGGTCAGATAGCCGAGCAGCCAGGCGGTTTGGTCGGGCGCCAGGCCGGCGGCAAAAGCGTTGAACTGGGCTGCTTGGGAATCCGAGAGCGGGGTGTGCTTAGGGTCGAGTAGGGGAATACGCATCGATTTTATCGGTTATGGACCAAGCTCACCCCTGACGCCAGAGGTAACGGACCTGGACAGTCCTTTTTCGTGACGGTGATTCACGCCGCGTTCGACTTGAATGCGTCCAGGTTGCGCCGGAAGTAGCTCAGGTGGAACTGGGCGTGATCCGTATACAGCTTGAACACGTCGGCCAGATTCATGCGCCCGCGTTGCGAGTGGCGGACGTAGAAGTCCTCCCACTCCGCATCCACCACGGACTTGGCCATGGCGCAGACCACGTGCCTGAGCGCGCGGGCGGTCTCCAAGGCGACCAGCGCATCCGCGGTTTCATACCTGGCCCTTTCATGCCAGGCTTCCTCGTTCCACACGAACACGTCCGCACCCGGCTGGGTCACGGCCAGGCGCAGGCGACCATAGGCGAACGTGTCGGCGTCCAGAAAGTGAACCGCATGGTCACGGATGCTCCATGCGCCCGGCAGATTGGGCCTGAAATCAACGGCTGCCGCGGGAGCGTTTTTCACGAAATCGACAAGCGGGTCGATGGAGGACTCGTAGCGAGCGATGAGGGAGAGCTTCTCTGTTCTATCCATGGGGTATCTCCTGGTTCAAAGCATAGCTTGCCGATGCGAGATGTCCCGAAGGGTGGCGGACGCTCTCTTTGCCGGTCGCGATATGTCCGGCATCTTGCGGCTCAAGATCGTGCCCTAGACTATCGATGTCATAGGGGCGACATGTCCTCGGCTGACAACCACGCCCCTCCCGCTCGTGCGAGGTCGGATACCGCGCCGGCCCAACGTACGCCTATGCCCTTGGCCACGGTGCTGCGGGTGTCCGAGGGCCTGCGCGGCGTGTTCGGCTCGCCCGACTACAAGCCGCCCATGCTCCCCAGTGTCGCGCTCGAGATCCATGATTTGTCGTGTCGCTCCGACATCGACACCGAGAAGCTCGTCGGCGTGCTCGAGCACGATCCCATGCTGGCGGCGCACGTTTTGCGGGTCGCGAACTCGCCGATTTTTCGCGGGCGCGACGCCGAAACATCCTTGCGCAGCGCCGTGCTGCGCCTCGGGCTCAAGAATCTGGGAGAGGTGGTCTTCGAAATCGCGCTGCACATGCGGGTCTTCCGATCGGTGGAATACTCGGGAATGATGGAAGAGCTGCGCAGGCACAGCACCGCGTGCGGAAACCTGTGCCGCTTGCTCGCCTCACGCGTCGGGCAGGACTCCGAGCATGCGTTCCTGTGCGGGCTTCTACACGACATCGGCATCGCCGCTATTCTCATCGTGCTCGGGGAGCGCCGGAAGAGCGAACCCGCGCTGGAAGCCGCGGTCCTGAACGAAGTGGTGTGGCAGATTCACGAGGACGTGTCCGGCATGCTCGTGCGCCAATGGAGACTGCCCGACGAGGTGGCCGAGGTCGTGGCCCACCACCACGGCCGCGCGGCAGTGACGACCGCTCCGCTGCTTTCGGCCGTGGTCGCGGTGGCGGATTGGCTGTCGACCAAGCTGGGCTTTTCGGTGAACCTCGGTCCGGGGACGTGCGACGGCAGCGAGGAGGACGTGTTCGTTGCAGCCTGCGCGAAATTGGGTCTGGATCCCGTCGCCCTTTCCGACTTGGAGAAAGAAGCGCGGTTGGTGCTGGCCCGCGTGGATGAGGCCCTCAAGCACAAGAGCGCAGCCGTCGCGGAAGAGGTCCACGCACATGCGCACGAGGTACCCGCATCAGGAGCGGCCAAGCTCGCCGTCTCGGCCCGGAGGGCCAGGCCATCGTTGCTCGGTCGTCTGCGGCAGGCGGTGACGCGCCTGTTCGGATGACTCAGAACCCGGCAGGGAGGTTTGCCGTCACCCGACGCCTGGCTATCGCCGCGCGCGGGTTCATACCGTCATGCATTCGCATGGCTGAACCAGCGGTCAAGGCGCGAACCGACCACGGCCGCAGCCACGACCTCCCGCGCCTATCGCGGGATGATGGCGACACCGGGTAGGTTGCGACGGCGGCGACCGGCACGATCGCCGCCCTTCGCCTACGGAATCCAGATGGGCGGCGGCGGCGGTGGTGGCGGCGGCGGCGGCGCGGTTTGGGTGGGCGGTGCCGGCGGTGGCGGCGGTGGCGCGGCAACCGGGGGCGGTGATGGTGGCGGCGGCGGGACCGGTGGCGAGGGTGGTGCCGGTGGGGTGGTCGCTGGTGGTGGTGGCGGCGGCGGTGGTGATGCCGGTGGTGGTGGTGGCGCACCCGGCGAGGCGGGGGGAGGAGGTGGCGCGGCCGGTGGCGCGGGCGGCGGGGCCGCGGGCGGTGGCACGGTCTGGACCGGTGGCGGTGGCAGGTTCGTGTTGCTGATGCAGGACGAGAGGTCGAAGATCATGAACTCGAGAGCCTTCTCCTGCGCCGACAGGGCGGTCCGGGCGGCACAGCAGGCAGGGAAGGCATCCCCGCTATTTCCGGTGGGATCGCCGGGGAATCCCGTCGAGGTCGAATCGCTGACGTGCAGGGCGGTGTACACGAAGCGCCCGCATTGATTGGCTGCCGGCACGCCCACCGGGGTGTTGAAGCTGAAATAGTGCGTGTATTGGGCGTTTCCGGTCGGGTTCCCTGCGTTGGTCGGCTCGTAGAGCCAGCGCTGCGAGGGTGGATTGATCTGGTCGATGGCCGTTCCTTTCACGCCGCTGGAGATGGTGAGAACGCCGTTGGTGGTGGACGCACCCACGTTGGACAGCCAGCTTGCGAAGGCTTGGCCCCTGGGGAAGGTGGTGTCGACGAGGGTATCTCTGGGCGCCGCTCCGATGACCCCCGGGGTGCCCGAGTACCAGGTCGCCACTTCGCCGAAGACTGACGGATAATTGGTGAAGGAGCGGATCCAATCCCAGTGGTAGTGCTCGGCAAAGACGCGGCCTCCGGCATCCACGTAGGCCTTCATGCGATTCGGAGCATCTGGATAGGGAACGTAGGTTCCGTTGGCCGCTGACGGACCTGGCTCGGCCCCTCCGCCACCACAGTTGAGCAGAAGCATGTCGTATTGGTTGAGGTGGGCTTGACTGTCCCACAGATTACCGGAGGCATCCGGGAAGGTCCCCGTGGATCCCGTCACCGTGTTGCACGTGTCGGCCTCGACCTTGTTCTGATTGTAGAGGCGGATGGCGCCGGTGCCGCTCGGAAGCGTGAATTCGGAAGAATCCACCCCGATCCTTCGCAGCAGGCATTGCAAGCGCTCGGCGATCCCGCTGTCGCACGAGCCGCTCTTTTGGCAAGGATGGGCGCTGCTTGCCGCGATGGCGATCCTGGGCAGCGAAACCGTCCCGGCATCGCCGTCGGTTTGGTTGCGTGGTAGGTGCGAGAGGCTGGTAGGAACGACGTTGTCCTGACACGCGGTGACGGTTGGGATCTTGACCTGGCGGCGCCACTTTCCGATCTGGAAGACGATGGGGATGTTGGTCCCGCTCGGGACGTTGGTCAGGGTGAAGCTGCCATCGGTATCCGACAACGTCGCTGCGATGGGCTCACCGGACGGCGTCGCGCACTGATCGCAGGTCGGGCCGTGCGTGATGGGATCGAGCGTGGTATTGGGCACATAGACGATCACGTTGTAAATCGGATTCACCCCGGCCGGGTCGTAGACCTTGCCCGAAAGCGTGGTCGACCCGGCCTCGCAGCGGGCGACCTGGCAGATGAGTCCGCCACTGCAGACGCAAACATTGCCGGTGCAGGTCGTGCCGGTCGGGCATGGGTCGCTGCAGGTGATGGAGCTGCCGCAGCCGTCGCCGACCGTTCCGCCACAGTATTGGCCGCCCTCCGCCGTCTTGCACGTCAGCGGGACGCAGCTCGCGTCGCCCTTGCATACACCCTTCGTGGTGTCACAGATCTTGCCCGTGCCACAGCTGGTGGTGCCGCAGTCCAGGCTTCCACCGCAGCCGTCTCCGACGGTGCCACAGTAGTTAAAGGGGGTCCCGTTGGTACACGCCGACCGCGGGGTGCAGGTGCCGTCACCCTTGCAGAGGTTCTTGGTGGAGTCGCAGATCTTGCCCGTGCCGCAGGCGGTGCTGCAGCGGAGCGCGCCGCCACAACCGTCGCCCACGGTACCGCAGTACTTGAAGTCGGTTCCGTTGTCGCAGGTCGTGGGGATGCAGGACGAATCACCCTTGCACAGATTGTCCACGCCACAGACTTGATTGGTTCCGCAGTGGGTGCTGCACGAAAGCTGTCCGCCGCAGCCATCGCCGATGATGCCGCAGTAACTGAACGGGGTACCGTTGTCGCACGTGAGCGCGACGCAGCTCGAGTTCCCCTTGCAGATTCCGTCCGAGCCGCAGACTTGATTCGCGGCGCAGTCGGCCCCGCAATGAAGCGTACCGCCGCATCCGTCGCCGGTCTCGCCACAGTACTTGAAGGGGGTTCCGTTGTCGCACGCCACCGGGGTGCAGGTCGCGTCGCCTTTGCACAGCCCCGTGGTGGCGTCGCACATCTGGGTGGTGGAGCAGTCGGCGCCGCAGTGAAGGGTGCCGCCGCAGCCATCGCCCACGTCGCCGCAGTAATTGAAGAGCGAGCCGTTGTTGCAGGACTTGGGGCCACAGGTCGAGTCGCCCTTGCACAGACCGGTCGTCCCGTCGCAGATCTGGGCGGTGGCGCAGTCGGCGCCGCAGTGAAGGGTGCCGCTGCAGCCATCGCCCACGTCGCCGCAGAAGTTGAAGGGGGTGCCGTTGGTGCACGTCGCGAGACGATTGCAGGTCGGTCCGCCAACGCACAGGTGATCGGCACAGGTGAAGCCCGCCGGACAGGCGGCGCTGCAGTCAAGCACACCGCCGCAGCCGTCGCCGACCTGGCCGCCGCAGTACTGGCCGCCGGTCGGGGTGCAGGTCAGGGGCGTGCAACTCGCCGGCACGCACTGGTTGCTCTTGCAGATCTCGCCCGCGAGGCACTGGCCGCAGTCGTTGCTGCCGCCGCAACCATCACCGATGGTGCCGCAGTACTTGCCGGTGCCGGTGCCGCAGGCGATGGGCACGCAGGAGGTGCCACCCTTGCAAAGGTGATCCTGGCAGGTCCACCCGGGCGTGGTGCAAGCACTGCAGGTGATGGCGCCGCCGCAGCCGTCGCCGAGCTCGCCGCCGCAATATTGGCCGCCGGTGGGGTTGCAGGTCGTGAGCACGCAGCCGGTCGCCGGGATGCACTGGTTGTTCTTGCACACCTGGTCGGCGGCACAGGTGCCGCAGTCCTCGGCGTGCCCGCAGTCGTCGCCGATGGTCCCGCAGTACTTGTTGGCACCGCTGCCGCAGTCCCGCGGAACGCAGGTGGCCCCGCCGGTGCACAAGCCGCTTTGGCACGTCCAGCCCGTCGGGCAGTCGCCGCAGGAAAGCTTGCCGCCGACGCCGTTTCCGATGTCTCCGCAGTAGGTCCCGCCGGGGACGATGCAGGAAGTGACCGGGCCGGCATCGTAGGCGGTGCCGGTCGTGCATACGCCTCCGTTGCACGACAGCCCTGCCGGACAGTCGCCGCAGCTCAGGCTTCCCGTGCAGCCGTCGCCGATGAGGCCGCAGTATTGCCAGCCGCCGACCGTGCAGCTCGACAGAGGGTGGCAAACGCCGGTGTCCACGGCAGGGCCGCCCCCCCCGTCGGGGAGCGTGAAGAACACGGGCGCGTCAGGAGCGATGTCCGATCCTGCGTCATTCTGGTTGACGCCCACGGAGCCGCTACTCGAGCAGCCACCGACCACCAAGAGCACGCAAGAAGTAAAGGGTAGGGCAAGGGAAGCCAGGAAATCGTGCAGTCTATTTTTCAACATGAAGGCGCTCCTGCGCTGACTCAAGGGGACAATTTCGATGCCGCCTCATTGTACCTGAAGACCAGGGACAATGATTCTGCTCGTGCTGTCTTCGCGACGGGCAACGCGACCGGGGATACCGCGTTTTTGCAAGTGATGTCTGTCAGGGAATGTAGGATTGTGGGATCGGTGGTGGCGGGGGTGGGGGAGGAGGGGCGGTGGCCGGCGGCGGCGGCGGCGGTGGCGGCGGTGCCGCAACTGGTGGCGGAGGCGGTGGTGGCGGCGGTACGGAGGGCGAAGGTGGAGCCGGGGGCGTCGTGGCAGGCGGCGGCGGCGCAGGCGGCGCAGGCGCGGGTGGCGGTGGCGGCGCCGCGGGCGCGCTTGGTGGCGGCGGCAAGGACGAAGGAGGAGCCGGCGGAGCGGGAGGCGGCGGTGGTGCCGGCGCGGGCGGCGGTGGTGGCGCCGCGGGGGCGGCGGGCGGCGGCGGTGGCGCAGGCGGCGGCGGGGGCGGTGGCGCAGATGGGGGAGGCACGGTCTGGACCGGCGGCGGAGGCAGGCTCACATTGCTGATGCAAGAGGAGAGATCGAAGATCATGAATTCGAGCGCCTTTTCTTGCGGCGAAAGCGCCGTCCTGGTGGCGCAGCATCCGGGGAAAGTGCTCCCTGCGCTGGTAGCCGGATCGCCTGGGAATCCGGTCGAGGCTGAATCGCTCACGTGCAAGCCCGTGTACACGAAACGACCGCACTGACTGTCCGCGGCTGTGCCGACCGGGGTGTTGAAGCTGAAATAGTGGGTGTACTGCGCCGCCCCGGTTGGTGAGCCCGCGTTCACGGGTTCGTAGATCCAGCGCTGGGAGGTTGGGGCTATCTGGTCCATGGCAGTGGCCTTGACCGTGCTTGCGATGGGTAGATGCCCGTTGGTTGTGGATGCCCCCACCGTGACGAGCCAATTGGCGAATGCGACGCCTCGCGGGAACGAGACATCCACAAGCGTGTCGCGCGTGGTGGTGCCGATGACGCCAGTGCTTGCATTCCACGTCGCCACTTCGCCAAACGTCGAGGTGTACGTGCCGACGGTCTTGATCCAACCCCAGTGGAAATGCTCGGCGAAGACTCGGCCACCGGCATTCACGTAGGCCTTCATCCGATCCACCGCACCCGGATGCGAAATGAACGTGTTGTTCTTGGTGGGATTGACCGCGTTTTCATCGCCACCGCAGTTCAGCAGCACCATGTCGTACTGGTTGAGGTGGGCTTGACTGTCCCACAGGGTGGTGGTGGCGTCCGGATAGTTGCCGGTTCCTCCGGTCACCTGATTGCACGTGTCCGAACCGTTCGACAGGTTGTACATGCTGATGGAACCGGCCTTGCTGGGCATCGTGAACTCGCTGGCGCTGACCCCGATGCGCTGAAGCAGGCATTGCAACCGTTCGGTCACGTTCGACGTGCCGTTGGGATGTGCGTTGCCCGCGGTGATTGCGATCTTGGGCAGGGACACCGTGCCTGCGTCTCCATCGCCGAGGTTGCGTGGCAAACGGGTCTGGTGAACGCCATTGCCATCGACAAGGCTGGTGAGATCGTTGTTCTGACACGCATTCACTGTCGGGATCTTGATCTGACGGCGCCACTTTCCGACCTGGAAGACAATGGGAATGTTGGTTCCGCTGGGGACGTTGGTAAGGGTGAAGCTTCCGTCGGTGCCTGACAAAGCCGCTGCAATGGGCTGACCGGATGGCGTGGCGCACTGGTCGCAAGTCGGGCCGTGCGTGATGGGATCGAGCGTGCTGTTGGGGATGTAGACGATGACGTTGTAAAGCGGATTGACACCCGCCGGGTCGTACACTTTGCCCGAGACGGTCGTCGAGCCGGTGTCGCAGCGGGCGACCTGGCAGATGAGCCCAGCACTGCAGATGCAGACATGGTTGCTGCAGGTGGATCCGGACGGGCACGGATCGGTGCAGGTGACGGAGCCGCCGCACCCATCGCCAACCGTTCCGCCGCAATACTGGCCACCTGCGGCCGTCTTGCACGCGAGTGGGACGCAGTTTGCATCGCCTTTGCACACGCCCCTGCTGGCGTCGCACACCTTCCCAGTGCCGCAGTCGGTGGAACAGGCGAGGCTGCCGCCGCACCGGTTGCCGATTTCCCCGCAATAATTGAAGGCCGTGCCATTCGTGCACGCGGTGATCGGCGCGCACGAGCCGTCGCCCTTGCACAGGCCGGTGCTCGTGTCGCAGACTTGGCCGGCGGCGCAGTCGGCGCCGCAGGCGAGGCTGCCACCGCAGCCGTCGCCGACTGTGCCGCAGTAGTTGAAGGCGGTGCCGTTGCTGCATGCGGTGATCGGCGTGCACGAGCTGTCGCCCTTGCACATGCCGGTGGCGGTGTCGCAGGTCCTGCCCGTGCCGCAGCTCGTGCTGCAGGTGAAGCTGCCACCGCAGCCGTCGCCGATGGTGCCGCAGTAGTTGAAGGCGCGTGCCGTTGGCGCAGGATGCGAGCGGCGTGCAGAGTCGTGTCGCCCTTGCACAGGCCAGTCGTCGTGTCGCAGGACTTCCCCGGGCCGCAGTTGGTGCTGCAGAGGAGGCTGCCGCCGCAGCCGTCGCCGACGGTGCCGCAGTAGTTGAAGGCGGTGCCGTTGGCGCACGCGACGAGGGGCGTGCACGTCGCGTCGCCTTTGCACAGGCCGGTGGTGGTGTCGCAGGTTTTGCCGGCGCCGCAGCTCGTGCCACAGGCGAGGCTGCCGCCGCAGCCGTCGCCGATGGTCCCGCAGTAGTGGAAGATCGGTGCCGTTGTCGCACGACGCGATGGGCGTGCAAGTCGAGTCACCGTGGCACAGGCTGGTAGAGGTGTCGCACACCTTGCCGGCGCCGCAGTTGGTGCCGCACGAAAGCGCGCCGCCACAGCCGTCGCCGACCACGCCGCAGTACTTGAAGTCGGTGCCGTTGCCGCAGGTCTTGGGCACGCAGGTGCTGTCACCCTTGCACAAGCCCTCGGCGCCGCAGACTTGGTCGGTGGCGCAGCGGGCACCGCAGCGGACCGCGCCGCCACAGCCATCGCCGATCGTGCCGCAGTAGCTGAAGGGGGTGCCGTTGTCGCAGGTTTTGGGCACGCAGGTGCTGTCGCCTTTGCAGACCCCGTCGGCGCCGCACACCTGGTGGGCGCCGCAGTCGTTGCCGCAGTGGAGGGCGCCGCCGCAGCCGTTGCCGTTGTCGCCGCAGTACTTGAAGGGGGTGCCGTTGTCGCAGGCGACGGGCACGCAGGTCGCGTCGCCCTTGCACAGGCCGGTGGAGGTGTCGCAGGTCTGGCCCTTGGCGCAGACGTTGCCGCAGTGGAGGGTGCCGCCGCAACCGTCGCCGATGTCGCCGCAGTAGTTGAAGAGCGAGCCGTTGTTGCAGGTGGCGGGCACGCAGGTCGCGTCGCCCTTGCACAGACCGGTGGTGGCGTCGCAGACCTGGCCGGCGGCGCAGTCGTCGCCGCAGTGGAGAACACCGCCGCAGTTGTCGCCGACGTCGCCGCAGTAGTTGAAAGGACGTTCCGTTGCCGCAGGCAGCGACCTTGGGGCAGGTGGCGTCGCCGACGCACAAGTGGTTCTGGCACGTCCATCCCGCCGGGCAGGCGGCGCTGCAATCGAGGACATCGCCGCAACCGTCGCCGACCTGGCCGCCGCAGTACTGGCCGCCTTTGGGATTGCAAGTCAGGGGCGTACACGCGGCGGGCATGCACTGGTTGTCCTTGCAGACCTCGCCGGCGAGGCAGGTGCCGCAGTCGGCGCTTCCGCCGCAGCCATCGCCGATGGTGCCGCAGTACTTGCCCGACCCGGTGCCGCAGGCGACGGGCGTGCACGAGGCACCGCCCTTGCACAGGTGGTCCAGGCAGGTCCAGCCCGGGCGTGGTGCAGTCGCCGCAGGTGATGGCGCCGCCGCAGCCGTCGCCAAGCTGGCCGCCGCAGTATTGTCCACCGGCGGGATTGCAGGTGGCGGCCACGCACCCCGCGGCGGGGACGCATTGGTTGTTGGTGCAGACTTGATCGGCGGTGCAGCCGCCGCAGTCCTTGGCATGGCCGCAACCGTCGCCGATGGTGCCGCAGTACTTGGTCGTGCCGGTGCCGCAGGACGCGAGGGGCGCAGATGGCAGGGTCACCGGTGCACAGGCCGTCGGTGCAGGTCCAACCAGCCGGGCAAGCGCCGCACAGCAACTGGCCGCCGGCGCCGTCGCCGATGGTGCCGCAGTAGGTGCCACCGGTGACGGTACAGGAAGTGAGGACGCCGGCATCGTGTCCGGCGCCACCGCCGCAGATGCCGCCTATGCAAGGCTGTCCCGTCGGGCAGCCGCCGCAATCGAGGTTACCGGAGCAGCCGTCGCCGATGACGCCGCAGTACTGTCCACCTGCCGACCTTGCAGCTGGAGATGGGCAGGCAGATGCCGCTGTCCGAGAGCGAAATCGTCACGCTGCCGTCGGGAAGGGCGAGCACCGGGGCGTCCGGAGCCCCCGGGCGGAGTCGGGGTTGGTGGCGGCGTCGGGATCGTCGCCGCCAATGGGCGCGACCGAGCTGCCTTGGCAGCCGCAAGCGAGCGCCAGCAACGCGATGCTTACGATTGCCAATGCAAACGTCGCAATGGAGGTGCGGGTTCCTTCTTCGACATAGCCTCCTCCTCCGGCTGACCGAGCTGACACTTCGGCAATCGACCAGTTGTCCTTAGACTACTCGGACAGTAGATCGAGATGTATCCAGTGTACCCTAAATTACAATCATGGGTTGGTAATACTTGTGATCGAGTGCCTTGTAGTGTTTTTCAGCGCACATGGAATGTTAAATTGTCGCAGCGCGCTGCCGGACGATTTCCTCACTGTGGCCGGTGGCGCAGGCTCGGACGGCTTCAAGCCTACGCGTGAGGCGGCACGAGGTGAGGACGGTCACCACGTCAAAATAGGAGTGACTAGGTCGGAATTTTGGCGGCGAAGGCGAGCCAGTCGCATCTAACGGCGAGGAATGACATCCAATATGAAGCCCAACCCAATCACTTGGGAACCGGCACGTTCCGTAATCACCGAGGACGCCTGCATCGATGCGAAGGAGAGAGTAGCTATGACGAGAAGCGCTATCCCCTTTCTGGCCGTGCTGTGGCTGGTGGCCATGGTGACCCCGGCTTGCAACAACAACATTCCATCCTCGCCGATTTACGACCAATTGGGCGGGAATGGTTCAGGTGGAAGCGCCAACGGTGGCGCTGGCGACGGCGGGGACTTGGGCAGTAGCGGTTTCGGTGGCAGCGCGGGTACGAGCGGCTCGGGCAGCGTCGGCGGCCCAGGGGGAAGCGCAGGGGCGGGAGGTTTCGGGGGCAACGGTGGAAACCCAAGCGCGGGCGGATCGCATGGAACCGGAGGGAGTAGCGCCTCCGGGGGGCACTGCGGGGGCACGGCCGTGGCAGCACTGGTGGCTTTGGCGGCGGGTCGGGCGGAAGTGGCGGTGCGGCTGGGTCCGGGGGAAGCTCGGTCGCGACCGGCGGCAACACCGGCCGTGGTGGCAGCTCTGGCTCCGGCGGTTCCACGGGCACCGGCGGTGCAAGCGGTTCGGGGGGCAGCTCCGGCCGGAGAGATGCGGGGTTCGGCCCGGAGGTCGGCGGCGGCGATGCCACCGCCACGGTGAGCTATTCCACGCAGATCGCCCCCATGCTCAAGGCCGCGTGCACAAGCTGCCATAGCTCATCGAACGCCAACGGCGGCATCGATCTGCTCCACCTACGCCAAGGTGAAAGCCAATGCCAACGCCGCCAACAGCGCCATCCAGAGCGGCCTCATGCCCATCTCCGGGGCCGCTCTCTCGACGGCCGACAAGCAGATGTTCCAGGCTTGGTGCAACGCCGGGATGCCCAACAATTAGTCTAGTAGGCCAGGGTCAATCCGGCGCGCATGGAGCGCCCATAGCGCGGAATCAGGTCGGGCGGGTAGTCCACGCTGGTGGGAAAGCCCGCGCGTGCGTCGCGTACGTCCAGCAGGTTGAAGACGCCAGCGTAGTAGCGCAGGTGGTACGCACGGTATTCGCCGGAGAAGCTCACGTTCCACAGCACGGCGTCGTCGATTTGGTTGTCGGATGGAAGTTGGGTCGGATCGGTCTGGCGGAAGTGTCGGCCCGAATCCAGCACCATTTCGTTGCCCATGCGAAGCGCCGCTCCGACTAGCGGAAAGAGGACCCGAGCTTTGACCAAGGTCTGGGGGGCGTTGAGATAGGGCACGTTTCCTTCTGGGGTCATTTCCTCCACCCTCTGGCGGGTGATGGACAACGAGAGCAGGGTTCCGCCGCCGGGCTCCCAGCGCACTTCCCCCTCCACACCCACGCTGCGGATGCGGTTGGCGTCGTTGATGTAATAGGAGCCGCCGTTCACCCGGTCGGGGACCAGCGTGACCAGATCGTTCAGCCAATTGGCGAACGCGGCGCCCACCACGTGCACGTCGTCGTTTACTGCGTGGGAGTGTTCGAGCTCGCCGCTCCAGATACCTTCCGGGCGCAGACTTTGGGTAGGGTTGTTGGCGCGTTCGTTGGGCGAGGGAATGCGAAAGGAGCTGCCGAAGAACAGCTTCGTGTTGCCGCGCTGGTAGGGCTTTCCGACGATGGCAAAGCGTGGATTGAACGAGGTGCCGAAGCTCTTGGTGTAGTCGTCGAGGCGCAAGCCGAGGTTGGCGTTCAGGCGTTTCGACACGTGGATGTCGTCGACCAGGTAGACGGAGACGATGAAGTCCGGGCCGATGGCGGGGTAGCCGTCGAAGGGCTCATCGGCCCGCATCTGCAATTGCCGGACGATTTCGGCGCCGATGGTGACATTCTGGCGAAGGAACCGCGGCAGCCCCAGGCGCAGCTCGCCGGTGACCCATTGTGCCTTGAGGTTCTCGTAAGGCAGAGCCGTCGGATCGACGTTGATGAAGTTGCCGTGGTACCAACTGAAATCGTAGGCCGCGCGGGCCGCGACTTGCACGCCGCGGATCCCACGCTCGAAGAGCAACTCCGCGTAGCCGCGGCGGTCGTGGTTGTAGGTTCCGTAGACCGGCTGCGTGTCGTAGGCGCCGGTGGGCAAATATTTCTTTCTGTCATTGTAGCCGGCGCGCAGGGACAGCGGCCCCAAGCGGCCGACGAGGTCGGCATGGGCCGCCCACTCGCCGTCTGCCCCGAGCACCGTGATCGGCATGCCCCCGGTTTGCGGGGCGGCCCAGACCGGGGCGCTCCGGGTCTGCGAGGCGGGCCAAACATAGCGGTGGTCTCCGTCGGACTCCATGCCGGCCAGGCTGAGCATCAGCTCGGCGTCGCCTTTGCGGGCACTGCCGGTCGCGCGTCCCGAGACCAGCCCCATGGTGCCGGTCATCGTGTTGGCGGAAGCGTGCGCGCCTTCCGTCGCCTGTCGCGTGACCACGTTGATGACGCCGAAGAGCGCGCCGGTTCCGTAGAGAACCGAGCCCGGACCGCGCACGATCTCGATGCGTGCCACGTTGGCCAGGTCCACGTCGAAATCGTGCCCGACGTAGCCTTGGCCGGTGACGGCGTCGTTGATGGGGTGCCCGTCCACGAGCACGAGCACGCGATTGGTGTAGTCGCCGGGGGGCGAAAATCCGCGAAAGCCGACCGATTCGTAGCTGCGATCGTTCGAGGTGAAGGTGCCGCGAATGGCGGTCAGCGCCTCGGTCAGCGTGGTGTAGCCGAAGGCCGCGATCTCGTCGGCGGTGACGATGCTGACCGAGGCGGGCGCCGATTCGGATGCGACGGCGGACTTGGTCGCCGCCGTGACCTCGGGATCGGCGTGGCCCAGGTAGGCGTCGACGAAGGCACGCTCGCCCTTCTTCACCTCGACGGCGGCGTGAAAGGTTTGCCGCGATTCCGCCAAGACCTCCACGGCGCGCGCGCCCGTGGCGACGCCATCGATGACAGCCGGGGAGAACCCGGCTTCCTTGCCGTCGACGCGAATGAGGGCGCCCGTGATGTTGGAGCGCACGACTAGGATGCCGGTGGGGGCCACGGCCGGCGACATCAGCACGTCGACGGGCACGGTAGCCCCTGGCAACACGTTCACCGGCAGACGCTCGGTCTGGTACCCCGGCGCGGACACGAAGAGCACGAGCGGGCCGGGCAAAGCCCTGATGGTTCCCGGGCCTTGGCGCAGCAGCTCGCCGTCGACGAAGTCGCGCCGGATGCTGGCCGAGGCCGGCACGCGCCGGATCTCGACTGCGCCGTAGATGCGCTCGAGCACGACCGAGAGCTTGATCTGTTTGCTCTGCATCGGCTCGGCCGGGAGCTCCACGGGGCGATATCCTTCGCGTTCCAGGATGATCTTGGTCGGCCCAGGGCGCAGGGCCAGTTTCTTGGGCGTGGTGCCGAGCGCGCCGAGATCGCGTCGGCCGGCGTAGATCGTCGCACCGGGCGGCGTGGTCTCTATCTCCACGAGGGCCAGGTGGGGCCGCAACTGCTCGATGGCTTGTTGGGCGGCCTTTTGCTCCTTGTCGGGCAGCGCCTGATCGAGAAGGGAAGACCAGGCACGAAAGGCCTCGTCGTAGCGGCCAAGACGGTCGAGACATCGGGCGATGTTGAACTCGACGTTGCGATTGGACACCAAACGGTTGGAGAGATAATAGGAGGCCAGCGCGTCCTCGAAGCGCTTCTCCTGGTAGGCTCGGTTGCCACGCAGAAAGTGGAACTGGGCTTCGTCCGCTTGCCCGGCGAGCGGCGGTGCCGATATCGGCTCCGCGGCCAGGGCCGTCAGGGACCAGGCGAAGACGAAGGCGATCGAGCGAGCTCGAGAGCGCTCTGTGCATGGCTGGCGGGTCTAGCGCTCGGTTTGGATGTCGCTCGATGCACCGCTGTGCGTGGCCGCGGCGTGCTTGCGCGTTGCGGGGGAGAGGGATGAAGGCTTGGTCGACTCCGCGGTGGAGAGCTTGGCGTCGACGGTCAGACCTTGGGTCGGCAAAGCTCGAATCTTCTCAGGCTTGAAACCTTGCGCGCGAAAGGTGAACTCGACGGGGTCGTCGGTCTTGGTCGTCTTGAACGCGGTCGGTGTGGTGCCGACCAGAACGTCACCCACGTAGACGTTGGCGCCGGTAGGCACGCTGTGAAGAGCGATCTCGATGGGGGCGGGTGCTGCGCGAGGCGGCGGTGGCACCGGTGATGGAATGGCAACCGGGACTTGGGGCGAAGCCGGGCTATGCCCGGCGGAGCCGGGTTTCCGTGTCGTTGGACCGAACGCATAGATGCCCAGCAGCGCGGCAACCGCCACTCCCGCGAGGACAAAGCGCGTTCTTGCCGGGCCGCGGGTTTGTGCGGTCTTGCCGGTCACCTGCTTGGAAACGGCGGTGTCGCCCAGGGTCTTGATCTCGGGCACGGTCGCCGGTTGTGTGGGCGACAGGGGAACCGGCCGCAACCGTTCATGGTGCGCGCGCGCCAGTGCCTCGCTGCTGGCCGCTGCGTTGCCTCGCGTGAGCTCCAACCGCGAGAGCAGGACGGCCATGGATGCCTGGCGATCGGCGGGCGCCTTGGCCAGCGCTTGCATGATGATCGCGTCCAGGTCACGCGGAAGATCCGGGCGATAGGTGGTGGGCGACACCGGCGGCTCGTTGACATGCATGCTGATGACCGCGTAGACGCCATCGCTGTCGAAGGGGCGCCGGCCCGTGACCATTTCGTAGAGGATCACCCCGAGCGAGTAGATGTCGGTGCGTGCGTCGATGTCTTTCTGACTCATGCACTGCTCGGGGGACATGTAAAGCGGCGTTCCCAGGAGCGAGCCGGTGCGCGTCTTGTGCACCTGATCGAGGGATCGGCCCTGCAGCTTGGCGATGCCGAAGTCCAGGACCTTGACCTGCTTTTTGCCCAGGCGGCGGGGATCCGCCACCAAGATCAGGTTGTCGGGTTTGAGATCGCGGTGCACCACCTCGTGCGCGTGTGCGGCGGCCAGCGCCTCGGCGATCTGGCAACCCCAATCGATGGCATCTTCCAGTGGCAGCAGACCTCGCGCCAGCGCGCTGGTGAGGGGTTCGCCGTCCAGGAACTCCATCACGATGTAGGGCGTGCCACCTTCGAGCACGCCCGAATCGTAGATGTCCACGATGTTGGGGTGTCGGATGGCGTTGGCCGCGCGCGCCTCGGTGATGAAACGGCTGACGATCTGCGGGTCCGCGGCATCGCTCGGCGTGAGCACCTTGACCGCGGCCAGCCGGCCAATACCCGGATGCTCCGCAAGGTAGACCTTCCCCATCCCCCCTTCTCCGATGAGGCGCTGGATCTGGTAGTTCCCGATGCTCGTCCCAATCACGCTAAACCCGCATTATCAGCGGTGCTTTTGTGATGTGCAACACATGATTGGGCAACCTGTCTGACCGTGTGCGCGACCTGGAGAGGTGGAGCGCGTTGTGCTCTCGACCTGGGAGCGTCTCCCAGTGTGTCGAATGCGCAGCGGAATTCTTGGGCTTGTCGTAGTATCGCTCTCTATAGGACTCGTTTGCATGGCCGTGGTAGCCGGACAAAGCTTTGGAAACTTTCAGGTCGTGCGTCTTCTCGGCGAGGGCGGGTTCGGCGAGGTCTACGAGGCGGAAAACCCTTTCCTGCAGCGGCGGGCCGCGATCAAGGTCCTGCACACCGGGATGGTCCAGGATCCCGAGCTGGTCCGGCGCTTTCTCAACGAGGCACGCGCGGCGAGCGCGATTCGCCACCCCAACATCATCGAGGTCTTCGATGCCGGGGTCACGCCCGAGGGCGAGCCCTACATTCTGATGGAGTTCCTGGAGGGGGATTCCCTCCAGAAGGTTCTCCTCGACCGGGGCCGCATTCCGCTGCGCACGGTTCAGGAAATCACGCGCCAGGCCGGCTCCGCGCTGGCTGCGGCGCACGCCGCGGGTATCGTTCACCGCGACCTCAAACCCGAGAACCTATTTCTCATCCCCGACGAAGGAATGCCCATGGGCTTCCGGATGAAGGTGCTCGATTTTGGCATCGCCAAGGTCAAGCATCGGGACGATCAAAACTCGACGCTGAAGACGCAAGCCGGTCTGCTCATGGGCAGCCCCGCCTATATGTCGCCCGAGCAGTGCCGCGACAGCTCCGACGTGGATCTGCGCTCGGACATCTACTCGCTCGCCGTCATGGTCTACGAGATGCTGGCCGGGGTGCCCCCATTCGCCTCCAAGTCGGCCACCGAGATGCTGGTCATGCAGATCACGGCCGAGCCGCCGCCCTTGCGGCAGCAGATCCCCAATCTGCCGGACTACGTCGAGCAGGCCGTGATGCGGGCGCTGGCCAAGGATCGTGAATTGCGTTACGGCAGCGTGGACTACTTCGTCGGCGCCCTGCTCGGGACCTATCCGGCCTTGACCGCGCAGGGTAGTCCTCCGGCGAAAGCGGCTGGACCAGACGGCTCAGCGAGAGAGTCGATCTATTCCACCCATGGTTTCGGTTATCAGGGCACGCCCGCGCCGAGTCCAGTCGGAAGCTTCGCCAGCCGGAATGGACTTACGCCCGGGCCCGTGCCCGGCCCGACCATCACAACGCTTTCGCACGCCAGCGGAGAAACCCGCAGCTCGCCGTTGCCGTCCGATAGCGACCTCGGGCTGGACGTGGTCAAGCCAAGGCGCTGGCCGTTGCTGTTGCTGCTCGGCGGGGTGGCCGCCGCGGTAGCCCTCGTTCTCGCTTTTCGGCCTGCCCGGCCGTCCCCGGCGTCGGCGTCGATGGGGCAGCCTGCGCTCCAGAAAGGGGCCGCGCCCTCTGCGCCCGGCGAGCCCCCGGCGACCGTTCTCGTGCGCGTCCAAAGCTCGCCTTCCGGCGCCAGCGTGCTCGACCAGAAGGACCAAAGCGTGTTGGGGATAACGCCGTTGCAGAAGTCGTATCCACAGGGGAAGGGATCGGTCGGCGTGACGCTGCGCTTGGCGGGCTACGAGGACAAACCCGTCGCGATTGCTCTCGACGGGAATTCGTCCACATCCGTGGCTCTCGATCGCACGCAACCTGCCGCGCCCGAGGTGCGCAAGAAACCCGCTGCGGCCCGCGGGGAGCCGCGAAGACCCGGCGGTGCGCGCAAACCGCCCAGGACACAACACGACGAGGAAGACGAATGGCGCGTTCACTGAGGTTGCTTCCGATGGTTCTCTCGAAGTCCCGCGGGGCGTGTCGGGGGACAGTGCCCGGTTTCACCCGTGTGCTCGTGCTGCTCTCTTGTGTTGCTGGTTTCACGACGACCTTGCCGCTGACGGCTGCGCCTGCCGCGGCAGCGGAGATGGACAAGAATGCGAAGTCCGATGCCAAGACGGCGATGCGCTTCTACAAGGAGGGCAACTACGAGAACGCGGCCAAGATCTTCCTCAAGCTGAGCGTGGCCTACCCGGACATGCTGGTGTTCGTGCGCAACTTGGGTGCCTGCTATTACTATCTCCGCCGCTACGAGCCCGCGCTTTCGAACTTGCGCGACTACGAGCATCGGAAGAAGGACATGGCCCCGGACGATTGCGTCGAGGTCGAGGGTTGGATTGGCGAGATGGAACGCCTGCGTGACCAGGCCGCGGCGCCTCCGGCGACCCCGGAACCGAGCCCCTCGTCCGCCCTTCCGCCGGTGCCAGTGCCCATCCCCGCGCCGGCGGTGCCGACCCCTGCAGCCACGGCGCCCGCCCAGCCCGCCGTGCCCGCCGCTCCGTCGCCCACGATGCCCGCGGCGGAGCAGCCCGCACAAACCGCCGAAAATGCCAACCCGACGCCTGGGCAATACGGGACGCAGCCCCAGCCGGCCTATCCACCGGGGCAGTACGGGGCGCAGCCGCCGCCGACCTATCCACCGGGGCAGTACGGGACGCAGCCGCAGCCCTATCCACCGGGGCAGTACGGGGCGCAGTCGCCGACCTATCCACAGGAACAGTATCCGCAGCCCGGGCAGCCAGGCTATCCGACCGCGCAGGTTCCACCCGCGGGTGGAGGCTACCCGCCCACCTACCAGCCGTCAGGCTATCCCCAGGGGGGCTATCCTGCCCAGGTTGCCAAGCAATCCAATCAATCCAATCCAGCCCCGAGCGGCGGTGGCGGGCGGAGGGCCGCGGCCTGGATTCTTGGAGTCTTGGGCGGGGCCGGGATCGTGACGGGTGGGGTTTTCACCGCGCTGGCCCTGGACCGATTCTCGAAAGTGCAGAAAAAATACGATCCGACGGTCGAAAAGCAGGGAAAGCAATTCGCCACCCTGCAATGGGTTTGCTACGGCTCGGGCGCCGCCCTGCTCACGACAGCCATCATCGTGGGGGCCACCGGTGGCAGCTCTTCGTCCGCGGTGGCGCTGGCGCCGGCGGTTGGGCCAGGCGTGGCCGGGGCGACCTTGAGCGGACGCTTCTAATCGGGGTCTTGCCATGAAATACGATCGACTTTTCGTTTTCGTTGTTCTCGCCGGCTGCGGCCCCAATTACACCAGCGGCAAGACCCAGTGCTCGGACAAGAAAGAATGCCCGAGCGGCTACAGTTGCTCCGACGACGGAACCAACGCCACCCACTATTGCGTCGACAACGAGACTCTGTCTTGTGGCTCGGGCAGCGGTTTCTATTGTTCTCAATCCGATACCTGCTGGGCCCAGCCGGGGGCCTGCTCGACGGTGACTTATTGTGGGACGGCCAAACACCCTGGCAACGTCATATGCGCTTCGTCTGGGTACGTCCCGGATTGCAATGGGGACGCGTGCCTCGCCACGGGGGTCGCGGGCAGCGGGGGCAGCACCGGGGGTGGCGGAATCGGCGACGCCGGCGTCATTCGTGACGCCAGTGTCCTCCGCGATGTCCGCACGGCCGACCTCGCCCCCGATACCCTGGGTCGCGACACGATCAGCCCCTGCGCGACCCCCTGTTCGACAGGCCAGCAATGCTACGCGGGGCAATGTTGCACCCCCCCCGCCGCGGGCGGAAACTGTACCCCCTATCCATCCTGCGGATGTGCCTCGGGCCAGGTTTGCTATCCGTCGTCGACCACGCAATCTATGGCGTGCTTCACGGCCAACAACCTGGCCGAGGGGGCGGATTGCACGGGAGGACTCTCGTGTCAGGCCGGATTGGGCTGTTTTGGCGGCACCTGCAAGCGCTATTGCGGCAGTACCGGCGATTGCCCGTCCATCGGCGGCGTGAGGAGCTGTGACCAGACAGTGTGGTCATCCGACAAGACCGATATCCTGGGGGTCATGGTGTGCGAGCGGATCTGCGATCCCGCCCATCCACAATCGCCCACGGCCCCGCTTGTCGCCTGCCCGAGCGGTTTCAATTGCTCTTCCGACACGGGTGGCGTGAGCTATTGCTTCAAGGCGAGCCCGCTGGCAGCCGGGTCGACCTGCGCCGCAGAAGCCGACTGTCCCGCCGGTTCCTACTGCACGACCTCGGGGGTCTGCACGCGCTACTGTCTGTCGGCCGGCGACTGTCCAAGCGGGACCACCTGCCAGTTTACGTGGAGCCCGCCCGAATACGCGGGCGCCTACGTCGTCGGCTATTGCAATTAGCCACCCGCCCTGGTGCTCAATGGGCGAGCTCGGCCAGCTTGGCGCGCACCTGCTCGGCGTGCCCGGCCGCCTTTACCGTGGGCCAGTGGTATGCGACCTTGCCCGAGGGATCGATGAGGACCGTCGAGCGAATCACGCCCATGCTGGTCTTGCCGTAGTTGGTCTTCTCACCCCAGGCGCCGTACTTCTCCATGACCTCGTGCTCGGGATCGGACAGCAGCTTGATCTTGAGCTTGTGCTTGGCGATGAACTGGCGGTGGCTCTCGGGGGTATCCCGGCTGCAGCCGAGCACGGTGGCTTCCAGCTTCTCGAATTGGGAGAGCCCGGCGGTGAACTCGCAGGCCTCCACGGTGCACCCGGGGGTGTCGTCCTTGGGATAGAAATAGAGCACGACCCACTGACCGGCCAGGCTCGAGAGCGCCACCTTGGCGCCGTCCTCGTCTTGCAAGGTGAATGCGGGGGCTTTCTTGCCCACATCGATCTTATTCATGCGTTCTCCTTCATTTGAAATCCAGCAGATGTCGGCGGCGGTCAGGCTTGCGGCCGCCGTCGCTGGTCTGCTGGCATTCGACACAAAGCTCGGCGTAGGGCACGGCTTCCAGGCGCTTGCCGATCGGCTCTTCGCATTCGCGGCACAGACCGAACGTCTCCGGCTCTTTCTCGAGGCGGGCCAGGGCTTTGTTCACGCGGCCAAGGGACTCGGTGCGCGCGCGGTTGCGTTTCGAGGCGATGACCTGACTCATCTCCACGAGCGGCTGTCCGTCCTCGTCGCTGCCCGCCCGCACGTCGTCTTTGCGCACGGGCTCGATGGCCACATCGCCCTCCGCCAGGATCCCGGCGCGCAAGGCAAGCAGTCGCTGTTTCCAATGGGTTCGTTCGGAGGCCTTCACGCCCCCCTAGGATGCCACAGACTCATGTAAGTTCCGTTGCGCGCGTCAGTCCTCGTCGCCCGGGTCTCCTTTCCCATGGCTTTGGGGGGCGGCCGGGCGCGGATCCGTCGGGGCTAGCCCGCAGCGGGCCAGCGCCTGCTCGATTTCCATGGCGGTGGCATCGACGTCGACGGGGCAGGGCTTGTCCAGCATGGATGCCAGCGCCTGGGCGGCGAAGCGGCGGGCCAGCGGATAGGGGCTGGCGAGCAGGTGTGCCACTTCGGGCGCCGCCGCGCTCACCTTGTGCTCGGCCAGCACCATGGCCGCCGCAACTTGCTCGTGAGGCCGCCCGCGCTCGAGGGTGGCGAGCAGGGTATTGCCCGCGAGATCTCCGTAGAGCGCGCGCAGCTTGTCCCGATCGTAGTGTTTTCCCCACAGGCGCTCCAGGTCGCCCACCAGCGTGGCCACGCTCTTGTCCACGTGGCACAAGGCGCACTCGAGGGGGCGGTCGCCCTCCACGCGTTCGCGGTCGGTGGGCGATCCGATGCGGTGGTAGCGGGTGAGGGCATAGTCGAGCGCCATGTTCTTGCGGGGCATGTGGCAGGCCACGCACGAGCCGGCGGGTCCGCTCGGCAGGTGGTGCGCGTGTTCGGCGAGGACCTCCGGACTGCCGAGCGAGGTGTGACAGGGCAGGCACACGCGGTTACCGGCCGGGGTCGCCAGCGCGGCCAGTCGCTCGGGCTTGTCGAGTGTATGGGGATCGTGGCAGGCCGTGCAGGCCAGGTTGCGCGCGGGACCGCCGAGCAGGAAATCCCTGGCCTCTCCCGAGGTGCCCGAGCTACCGCCCGGGTGTCCGCCGCGGCGGAACCCGCCCTCCCAGGTGTAAGGATAGTGCGAGAAGAGAACCTGGTGGCAGCGCGCGCAGGTGCGGTTGATGAGTAAGGCGCGCGATGGCGTCGCGCCGTCCTCCGGCTCGACGGACAGAAGATCGGAGCGGGGCCCAAACGAGGTGTGCACGCGCGGATCGGCGGCATGCTCGCGGCTGCCCCCGTGGCAGGCCTCGCAGCCGATGCCCTCGTCGATGAGATGCTGGCCTTCGAAGTGGTTGGCAAGGGCGTGGATCCCGGCGCGTGCCACTTGCCGACCGTCGCGCGCTTGCTCCGGCCACGCGGCCCCCACGAAGCTCGCCTCGCCCGCCACCGCTCGGCGAAAGGCCGCCTCGTTGGTTACCCGGTACGTGAATCGCCGATCGGGCGGCAGGATGCGGTCCACGGACACCCCCTGGTAGCCGGGAGCCGAGGGGCCGGCCAGCGCGCCCAGCAGCGTGTCGATCATGGGCACGGTGTTGTGGCAGAAGATGCAGGTCTGGTTCCATGCGCCGCCCACGTGCAGGCCGGGCCGTTCGTTCGTCATCACCGAGTAGCCCTTGGGCCGGTAGCCCTGGGTTTGAAAATAGTAGGTAACGGGCAAAATCAGCTCGGGTCCGGTGCCACGCGTAACGCTATCCGTGGTCGCGGCGACCTCGACGCCCGCGAAGTCCTCGCGGTAGTGGTTGCCGATCACGCGCGTGACCCGAAACAGGTGCTCGCCCTCCAGGCGCGAAGCCACGTGCATGAAGCGCGCGGAGCCTTGCCGGAACATGGTCGCCCGGTCGCTCTTGAAATCGAAGCTTTCGCCGGCGAAGGGGGCGCGAATCTCTGCCCGATCCGGGTCGCGGGTCATCTTGCGCATGGGAGACGCGTTCCACTTGGCGTAGATGTCCGCGTGGCAGGGCGCGCAGGCCGCGGAGCCGACGTAGTCGGCGCGCAGGATGTTGCTGCGGGTTGCTTGGACCGGGGGCATGCCGGTGTTCACGGCTGCGGCCGGGCTGCGACAACCCGCGCCGAGCGCCAGCACAACCAAGGCGACCGCGATTCTCACGGGGGGGCAGCATAGCGCACCCTGGCGCCGGCGCCGGGCGAAAGGTCGGCGACGACGGATGACCCCGCTTTTCCTGCGGAAGCCGCTGTTGCACTTCGTCGTTTTCAGGAATAAGTCTTGGCCACGATGTTGTTCGCTGTCCGTCGCAAATCCGCTGGCCGATGCTCGTCGATCGCCGGCTGTCTTTCCGTTTTCGTCGTGCTCGCCGCCACGGGTTGCGGCAAGGCCCAATCGAGCGGCGCCTCCAAGACCCGCTTGGCGCCCTCGGTCGTGGTTGCCAAGGTGGTCGCCCGCGACGTTCCGGTGGAGGTTCACTCGCCCGTGGATTTGAGGCCGCTCGAGCAGGTCGATATCGGTTCGAAGGTTCTCGGCTACGTCGATGCGGTCTTCGTGGATCGCGGCGACCACGTGAAACGGGGCCAAATCGTGGCGCTGGTGCGGCCGAGCGACCTGCCCGATCAGCTCGCCGCGGCGCGCAGCAGTATCGGCCAGATCAAGGCCCAGGCAGCGCTGGCTCGAACCAACTACGAACGGGCCAGCAAGCTGGCGCCCTCGGGCGTGGTCAGCCAACAGGAGCTTCAGTCGGCGAGCGCCGCGTTGGCTTCCGCCAATTCCGCCGAGGCCTCGGCACAGGCCCAGATTTCGGGTTTGGCCATTCGGCTCGGCGAAACGCGCATCACCTCGCCCATCACGGGCTATGTCTCAGCCCGGCGCCTCGATCCGGGTGCGCTGGTCGGACCGCCGGGCGGCGGAGCCATCATCACCGTGGTGCGCATGGACCGGTTGCGCGTGTTCCTGACCCTCAACGAGACCGATGCCATGGGGGTCGCCGTCGGCATGGACGCGCACGTGGAGGTGGACGCCTTGCCCGGGCGCAGGTTCATGGGCAAGGTCGTGCGCGTGGCGCCGGCCTTCAATCCCTTGACCCGCACGTTGGAGGCCGAGGTGCAACTTCCCAACGACGCGGGTGAGCTGCGGCCCGGCATGTACGGGCGCGGATCGATCTTGCTCGAGACGCATCCCCATGCGCCGGTCGTGCTGGTGGATGCCGTGCAGATTTCGTCGCAACAGAAGTACGTGTTCGTGCTTCAAGGCACCAAGGTCGAGCGGCGAGCCATCACCACGGGGACCGATGTCGACGACGGAGCGGCCCTGGAGGTCAAGTCGGGGCTCGCCGCGGGGGAGGAAGTGGTCATTGCTGGCGCCGACGGTCTGGCCGATGGGACCACGGTGCGGGTGGCCCGCGGCGTGAACCCGTACAGCGGGGCGTCCACCGGGCCAGGCGCGCCTCCGCCTGTCGAGGCCGACCGTTCCGCGGGGCATGTGCCGGGGCGCAACTAGATGTCGCGGAATTTCAGGCAGTAACACCCCATGTGGCTCACACGGCTCGCGCTCAAGAATCCGGTTTTCATTTTGATGCTGTCGCTCATGCTCATCGTGCTGGGCGTGGTGTCTCTCAACAATCTCTCGGTCGATCTTTTCCCTGACATCACCATCCCCGTCATCCGCATCGCGACCTTCTATACGGGGGCCGGGCCGGAGGACATCGAGAAGTCCATCACCCAGCCCATCGAACGCGCGGTGAGCGCCTCGCCGGGTGTGGACCGGGTCGAAAGCTCGTCCAAGCAGGGGGTGTCGCTCATCAGCGTGTGGTTCAACTACGGCACCAACCTGGACAACGCCCAGTTCGAGGTTTCGCAGCGAATCGCGCAGATCCTGAACACCCTGCCACCGGGAATTCAGCAGCCCTTCGTGCTCAAGTTCGATATCACCAACATCCCCGTCGTGGCCGTGACCGTGTCCAGCGACGACCTCGACGAGAAGCAGCTTTACGACCTGTCCTACAACACCATCGAGCCTCAAATCGAGCGCATCCAGGGCGTGGCCAGCGCCTCGGTCAGCGGGGGAAAGGTGCGCGAGATCGAGGTCATGGCCGACCGGAGCGCGATGCGGGCGCGCGGTGTCGGCATCCTCGACCTGGCCAATTCGGTTCGCAATTCCAACCTGCTCTTGCCGAGCGGAAGCTTGCGCACCGGGAATCGGGACTACAACGTCTTCACCAACACCCAGGTTCCCGACGTGGAGCCCTTGCGCCACGTCATCGTTCGCTCCACCGCGGCCTCGCCCGGGCAGGGCCAGGGCATCGTGCGAGTCTCCGACGTGGCCAAGGTCGAGGATCTCTCGGCGGATCAGACCGAGATCGTGCGCATCAACGGCCGGCGGGGGGTGTTCCTGCGTGTGCTCAAGCAACCGGGCGCCAATACCATCGCCACGGTGGACGCCGTGCGCGCGGCCATTCCCAAGCTGCGCGGGGTGCCGAGCAACGTGAAGCTGGACATTTCCTTCGACCAGTCGGCCTACATCCGGTCGGCGGTGGCGGCGCTGCAACACGAGGCCGTGCAGGGCGGTTTCTTGGCCATTTTGGTCATTCTCGTCTTTCTGATGAACATCCGCGCCACCGCCATCATCGCCGTGGCCATCCCGCTGTCCATCGTGGCCACCTTCATGCTGCTCTTCTTCACCAACCAGACCTTGAACGTCTTCACCCTGGGCGGCCTTGCGCTCGGGGTCGGGCGCCTGGTCGACGACTCCATCGTCGAGCTCGAGAACATCCATCGCCACCTGGCCTCGGGACAGAATCGCAAGCAGGCAGTGCTCCTGGCCGCCCAGGAAGTGGCCATGCCCATCTTGGTGTCGACCATCACGACCATCGTGGTGTTCTTTCCCGTCCTGTTCATGTCCGGCATTGCCCGCTACCTCTTCCTGCCGCTGGCGCTCACCATTTCGTTCGCCCTCACCATGAGCTTCTGGGTCTCGCGAACCGTCACGCCGCTGCTTTGTTATTACTGGCTCAAGGAAGGCGCGCAGGAGCGCAAGTCGAAGGGCATCGGCGCCTTGGTCACGGGCTTTTTCGATCGACTCGATCTCGCCTACGCGGGCGTATTGCGCTGGGTGCTCTCCCATCGCGGCCTCACGGTGTTGGGGATCCTCCTGTTCTTCGTCGGCAGCCTTTCTCTCAAGCGCTTCATCGGCAGCGAGTTCTTCCCCGATGCCGACGAATCGCAGTTCACCATCACCTACAAGGCGCCCATCGGCACGCGCGTCGAGCGCACGGAAGAGATCACGAAGCGGCTCGAAAAGGTGGTCGAAGACCAACTCGCTCCGCTTCGCCAGGGCGGCAAGGAGGTGCCGCTGTACACGACCATGCTCACCGACACGGGGCTGCCCCAGGGGCGGACCGCGATCTTCAGCAGCAACACCGGCACCCATTCGGGTAGCCTACAGGTGTACCTCGTGCCGAGAACGGATCGCTCGCTTTCGGACGTCGCGGCAGCGGAGAAGGTGCGCTCGGGGCTCAAAGATGCGATTCCGGGAACGCAGGCGTATTTCTTCATCGGCGGCATCGTGAAGCGCATCCAGAATTTCGGGGCCGCGGCGCCCATCGACGTCGAGATCCTCGGCTACGACTTCGACGCCGGCTCGCAATACGCCGACCGGTTAATGGCCAAGATGCGCACACTCACCGATGCCGAGGGGCGGCCGCTCGTGGTCGACGTGCAATCCTCGCGCGAGGAGAACAGCCCCGAGTTCGACGTGAACGTGGATCGCGAGAAGGCCGGTATGCTGGGCGTCTCGGAACAGGACGTGGCGCAGACCATTTTGGTGGGGTTGCTCGGCAACACGCAAATCACGCCGGTGCCCTACACCGATCCCAAGACCGGCAACGAGTACTACATCAACGTGCGCATGGGGGACAAAGATCGCGGACACGTGTCGGACCTGGGCGACATGTTCGTGCGCTCACCCGCGGGCGGCATCGTCACGGTCGACACCCTGGCACACATCGACCGGCGCAGCGGCCCGGTCATGATCGATCGCAAGTACCTCCAGCGCATCATCCATGTGACCGCCAACGTCGCCCCCGATTCCGATCTCGGTGCCGCCAGCCAGGCGGTCCAAGGCGCCGTCGATCAGTTGCAGCCGCCCGACGGCTTTTCCGCGACCTTGGGCGGGCAGACCCTGGAGCAGAAGAAGGCTTTTCGCGGGCTGATCTTCGCGGCCATCATGGCGCTTCTGCTCGTGTACATGGTGCTGGCCAGCCAATTCAAGTCGCTCATCGATCCCCTGGTCATCATGTTCAGCGTGCCCCTCGGCATCTCGGGCGTCTTTATCATGCTGTTTCTCACCCAGACCAAGTTGAGCGTGAACAGCTTCATGGGCATCATCATGATGGTCGGTATCGTGGTGTCGAACGGCGTCCTCCTGGTCGACTTCGCCAACGTGCTGCGGCGGCGGGGCAAGGAGCTCAAGGAGGCGACCATCGAGGCCGGCCGCACCCGCCTGCGTCCCATCATGATGACCACCGTGGCGACGGTCCTCGGCCTGCTGCCCATGGCCCTCGGCATCGGCGAGGGCAGCGAAACCAACCTGCCGCTCGCCCGCGCGGTCATCGGCGGGCTCATGGTTTCCACCTTCTTCACCCTGTTCCTGGTGCCCGCGCTTTACACCCTGCTCGATCGCTTCGCCAAACGCCGCGCACCGCACGAGGACGACGACGAGGAGCCAGTGCATGCGTAGAGCACCGAACGGGTTGAATGCTGTGCAGAATCGAGAGCTTGCGAGTGCTCGGAAAATTCACCTCGCCCCGCGAAGCGGGGAGAGGTCGACGCGCGAAGCGCGTCGGGTGAGGGGTTCGGCCATGCGAGAGGGTGCGCTGGCCCCTCACCCTAACCCTCTCCCCGCTGCGCGGGGCGAGGGGATCGGAGGGGGCACGTGCGTAGCAACTTCTTGAATTCTCTGCACTTTCAACCCGTTCGGTGCTCTAGAGGTCCGGTGGATCGGTCGATAGCCGCGGTCGCGGCGGGGGTCTTGCTTTCGATGGTCGCGGGGCTGGCCTCCACGGAGGAGCTTCCCGCCATGCCGCCCATCCCGAAGCTCGTCGATGTGTCGCCCGAGTCCGGCACGGGCTATGAAAAGATATCTCTGACCGAGGCCGTCCGGCGCGCGTTGGCCGGCAACCCGACGGCGGTGGTTGCCATGCAGGAGATCAAGCGGGCCGAGGCGCTGTTGGCAGAGGCTCGGTCCGGGTCCATGCCGTCGCTTGCCGCCAACGGGACTCTGACTCGTCTCGACGCAAATAGAGTATTTGGAACCAATGTCATCGCTGCGCAAAATCAGCAGTCCGCCAACCTGGTCCTCAACGTTCCACTCGTTGCGCCGCGCGCCTGGATGAGTTGGTCCGAGTCCTCGGCAAATCTCGCCACCTCCCAGGCCAGCAGCGAGGACGTTCGGCGTACGCTCGCGACGGCGGTGGCGCGCGCCTACTTGCTCATCATCGCGCAGAAGCGCCAGGTCGACATCAACGCGCGCTCGGTGGCCAACGATCGCTCGCACTACGAGTACACGCACACGCGCTTTTCCGGCGGAGTGGGCAACCGGGTCGACGAGGTCAGGGCCGCGCAGCAACTGGCCGCGGATCAGGCTCTGTTCTCCAACAGCTTCACCACGCTGGCCCGCGCCCGCGAGGCGCTGGGCGTGCTCCTGGCCGAAGACAAGCCCGTGGATACGCTCGACGACGTCCTTCTGCCCGAGGCCAGCAGGAATTTCGAGGACGCGGCCGAACGTCGCCAAGACGTTCGCGCCGCCAAGGCCCGCGCCTTTCTTGCCGAGAAGACCAGGAAGGACAGCTGGGCCGACTACACGCCGGTACTGAGCGGGCAGTTTCAACCCTTCTTCCAGCACCCGGCCACCTTGACCATGCCCGAGACCGGGTGGCAGGCCATGCTGGTGCTCAGCTTCCCGCTCATCGAGGGCGGTCTGCGCAGAGGACAGCTGCGCGAGCGCGATGCGATCGTGGCCGAGGCGCGCGCGCAGTATGACGGTCTTCTCAGACAAACGCGTTCCGATATTCGCGTGGCGGTCGAGGAGATCCGTCGCGCCGACGAGGCCATGCGCTCGTCCAACGCCGCCGCCGAGCTCGCACACCAGGCGCTGGAGCTGGCCAACCTCGCCTACCACGCCGGCGCGACCACCAACATCGAGGTCATCGACGCCGAACGCCGCGCCCGCGACGCCGACAGCGCGGTCGTCATCGCCGAGGACACCGTTCGCCAGGCCCGCCTCGACTTGCTGGTGGCCGCCGGCCAGTTTCCCTAGCCCGATATTGCATCCCGCCACATAGGAGGCCTCGTCGAGGTCCCGGTTTCGTCGAGCGCTCCCGACCGATTCGCTTCTCCGGCATCCAAAAGGGTGAGGAACCCGAGATGAAAACGGCCGACGACAAGATCGACAAGAGCGCCCGAGTCAAGCAGCTCTCACCCATGCAGGTCCATGTCACCCAGGAGTGCGGTACCGAGCCGCCCTTCCGCAACGAATACTGGGACAACCATCGGGCGGGGCTCTACGTCGATATCGTCTCGGGCGAGCCCTTGTTCCTCTCGTCGGACAAGTTCGACTCCGGCACGGGATGGCCCAGCTTCACCCGGCCCGTCGAGCCCGAGAGCGTGGTCGGCAAGGTCGACGATCCCCGTTACGATGCGCGCGTCGAGGTGCGTTCCAAACGGGCCGACTCGCACCTCGGCCACGTCTTCGACGACGGGCCAGGGCCGACCCACCAGCGCTACTGCATCAACTCGGCCGCGCTGCGCTTCGTTCCCGTCGAGCACATGGCGGCGGAGGGCTACGGCGCGTATTTGCCCCGCTTGGGCGTGGCGTCCGGCGCGGACAATGAAACACGCAGGGAAACGCGGAAGAGGGAAATCGCCACTCTTTCCGGCGGCTGCTTTTGGGGCGTGCAAGAGCTGATACGACAACTGCCCGGCGTGCTCGAAAGCATCGTGGGGTACACGGGTGGAACCACCGACCAACCCGACTACGAGCAGGTTCACACCGGGCGTACGGGCCATGCCGAGGCCGTGCAGATCGTCTTCGATCCCAAGGTCATCTCCTACGAAGAGATCCTGCGCACCTTCTTTCGCCTGCACGATCCGACGACGCCCAATCGGCAGGGCAACGATATCGGAACGCAGTACCGGTCGGCCATCTTCGTTCACGATGCCGAACAACAAGGGATCGCCGAACGGGTGAAGACCGAGGTGGATCAATCCGGCAAGTGGCCGGGCAAGGTCGTCACCCAGATCGTGCCCGCGTCGACCTTCTACCCGGCCGAGGGTTATCACCAGGACTACCTGCAGAAGAACCCAGACGGCTACACCTGCCACTATCTGCGCAAGTGACGGCCGCGCACTGCTCCTACCGTGCCATGACCTCTTGCCAGAAGCCGGACAGCTTCCACATCTCGGCCGACGCGGCGCCACGGCTCACTTCGGCGTGCGTGATCAGCCGGCTGGCAAAGGCCCGGACCCGCGTCGCGTGCCCCAGAGCGCGCGCCTGCGACAGCATCTCGGAGGCCGGCACGACCGAGTCGTCGGACCCGTGCAGCAGGAACACGGGCGCCGTTGCAAGAGGCGAGCGCTCGGGCGAAAGCCCGGCCGGCAAGTCGAGCCCTGCCACAATCGGCGCCAACGCCTGTCCCAGCTTGCCGACATCGCGGTCGTTCACGTACCCCATCAGCGTGCGTGCCGGCTCGGGCAATGCCTCGCCGAGTTGGCGGGCGCCAGCGAACATGGATTTGGCCTTGGTCGGGTCGAGGCGATCGACGCTCGAGGCTCGCAAGAAAAGCGTCACCGCTTCGTCGAGCCCGGCGACTTGCGTGGCCGGCACCACGCGATCGGCAAGGTTCAGCAAGGCGACCACGGCGCCATAGTCGTTCGGCTTGGGGATGTGGATGGTCTCGCCGCCGGTGGCCAGGTCCCGCGCTTGCGCATCCACGGGATCGGTGGCACCCAGGCACAGGTATCGCAGCACGCGGGCAAGATCGCCATGGCCGCCCAAGGAGAGCACGAAGGCGACGCGATCGCGTACCGCCGGCCGGCCGGCCGCCACCAGTGCCAGGCCGCCGGAAAAGCTGAAGCCCATGATTCCCACCCGCCCATCGGGGGCCAGCGCGGGCCGCGCGGAGGCCCAGGCGATGATGTCTTCCAGCTCGTCGGTGCTTCTCGTCGATAGTCGGTAGTGCGTGAGATCGGGCGGTGCCACCGTGAGGACCTGCAGCCCCGAGGCTGCCAACTCGCGTGCCAGACCGACCAAGCGCGCTTCGTGGATGCCATCCATGTGGATGCCGGGCACCAGGATGGCGGTCCGGCGCGCGGGCCGGTCGGGCCGGTAGAGCCGCGTCTCGACCGGGCCGTGACGGGTGACGACGGCGACGATGGGGCCTTCGTGAATCGCGCGAGCTTCGAGCCGCGCCAGGCGCAGCAGCACGCCCTCGTGCTTTGCCACGCGGATGATGAACGCCAAGGACGCCAGTCTGGGCAGGAAGTGCAAGGCCCCAAGTGTAAAGCCGGCGGCGAGGGCGAGGGGAAGAACGATGCGCGCGCCTTTTGACATGGTGGGGTCGATGGGGGACGATGCTTCGTCTGCCGTCCCTTCATCTTGCCTCGCCACCCACCAAGAGCATCTACCACCTGCGAGATTCTTCGGGGGATTGAATAGAATCCATCGGCCTGCGTCCAAGGTGCATCTGTACAGGAGGTTCCAAGTGCAAACGCGTATCATTGTGCTTTCTTCCGCTTTGGCGCTGGCGATCTTCACGGGCTTGCCTGGCATGGCACGTGCCCATTCGAATGGGCACGAATCTCGAACCGCTGCGCAGTGTGAACGGTTGCCCGGGACGGCAACCGCGGGCGAAAGGGCCCAGTGCCTGAGGTGCGTCAGTCGCCCTAGGCCTCACCACTACCATCCCGACTATCCAGCCGGTGAGCGTTGTCGGCCCGACAACGGCAAGCCGTAGCTCGGCCCAAAGAGCTGGCTAGATCCTCACCCCGACTGCCAGCCCCTCGCCGGTGGGAAACACCGTGGCGCGGAAACGCCCGTCGTGGGCGAGCATGTCGTGCATCTTCTGCATCGCCGCGATTTCCATGGCGGCTTTGCCGATCGGCCTCTTCGCCAACTGGCCGAAGAGGAACGCGTTGTCGAGCACGACCAGGCCCGCGGGTCGCAGGTTGTGGGCGGCCCAATCGAGGTAGTCCGGATAGCCTTCCTTGTCTGCGTCGATGAAACAGAGGTCGAAGGGCGCATGACGCCTGAGTCGAGGCAGCACCTTCGCGGCAGCGCCCACGTGCACGTGCGCGCGGGCGCCGAGGCCGGACTCGCGAAAGCTCTCACGCGCGACCTTGGCGTGCTCGGGGTCGATTTCGACGGTGTGAAGGACGCCGTCCGGCCCCATGCCGCGCAGAATCGACACGCCCGAATAGCCTCCGAGGGTTCCGACCTCGACGGCACGGCGGGCCTGACAGGCGCGCGCCAGAATCTCGAGGTGTCGCGCGTCGAGCGCCGCCAACTGGATGTCCGGCAAACCCGCGCGTGTCGAGCGCTCGCGGATCTCGCGCAGGACCGCGCCTTCGGGCGCGTAGACCCGGGCCACGTAATCCGACAGTGCGCGGTCGTCGTTACCGAATTGCTTGTTCATGTCACGGCAATCCTGGTGTCGTCATGGGCACCTCGTAGAGGGCGTGCAGGGTGGTCACGTAGAGCGTGCGGCGGTCCGCCCCGCCGAAGGTGCAGTTCGAGGGCGGCGCGGGAAAGAGGATGCGCTCCACGAAATGACCCGCGCTGTCGAGCACCACGATGGCGTTCGCCGCGGTGCTGTTGTTGGTCACGTAGACCCGTCCGCGATCGTCGACGCATAGGCCGTCGGGCACGTGCAAGCGAGCACGCGAGTCGGTCTTGGCATCGCCGAAGGCTTGCGGGGCGCCCACGCTGCCGTCGGCCGCGACCGGCAAGCGCCACAGGCGATCCTGGGTGTCGCTGCCCACGTACAGGGTGTTGCCATCGGGAGAAAGCAGCACTCCGTTGGGCATGTCGACCCGAAACGCCACGGACAGAACGCCGTCGGGCGACACGCGATACACGGCAGTCGGGGCGTGGGCGCCGGGACGCGCGCCCCAGGTCGTATCACTGAAATAGATGTTCCCGTCTCGGCGGACCGTGAGGTCGTTGGGCGCGTTCAGGGCCAGGCCGTCAGGAGCACGTTCGGCCACTGTCCGACGTTGGCCCGGGGACACGCGCGCCAAGGTGCCGTTCCAGCGTTCGCACGCCAGCAAGCGGCCCTCGGCATCCACCGCCAGGCCGTTGGTGCTGATGGGCGAACCCGGGTAGGGCACCGTAGAGAACGCGTGGGAGGGTGGATCGTAGCGGTAGATCTTGGCCGCCGGTCCGTTCTTTTCCACGACATCGGAAAAGATGAGGTATCCGCCGCCTGCCACCCAGTACGGACCTTCCAGCGACTCGAATGGGATGTCGCTGGGAACGGCGCGTGGCGGTCCCGCCGTCACGGCTTCCTCATGAGCCGCGCGAGATGGGACGGTCGGGGCGGTGGCGCAGGTCCAAAGGCTCAGTGCGACAACGGCCAAAGCCGTCGCGCGGCGGTGCGGACAAATCGAGCTCGTGGTCACCCCTGGCATGTAGCACGGGTTTGGCCTCGATGGCAGGGGTGTCCGATCTCAGGAGGCCTCTAAGGAAGCCAGGAAGCCAGGAATGGGTGGTAGCAGAGAACCACTGCGGAGTGGACACCTTCGAGCCCCGGCTCTGGGGCCTCTGTGTTTAGAATCCGGGAAACCGCTTGTTCTCTTTCTTCCTGCTTTCCTGGCTTCCTTAGAGGTTATCGGTCCCCCAAATCAGCTCGCTAGGCGGCGCGCAAGAAGGGGCCGGAGATGTCCGCAACGAAGGTCTCGAAAGAGGAATTCGTGCCCTCCAGCTGCAACGCGAAGCCACCGTCGTCGATGCGAATGACGCGACCGCGGGCGGCGCACACCAGGAGATCGGCCGTGACGAAACCGAAAGCCACCCACTGTCCGCGGCGGGGCTTGGGTCCGGAGGTGCGGAAGTAACTGCCCTCCAACGAAACGTCGCCGAGCTCCAGCGTCAGGGATTGTGGAATGCCTGCGTAGTGCACGCGCACGGGCACGCCGAGGAAGATTCGAGGATGACGTCGCCGTTCTGCCGGCTGAAGGTTGTTACCCATGTCCGTTCTGCGCCTTTCCATTTTCTCCGCGAGCAACCCATTTCCATCGGCGACTCGCGCTGGAAGTTGAGCCCGATTGCGGCATGGGCTGCGTCACGGCTCGGCCTGTGCAATAGTCGAGCGCCATGACCGGTCTCCTGCTGTGCAATCTAGGAACCCCGGACCGGCCCACGCCGGCCTCGGTGCGTCGCTACCTGCGGCAGTTCCTTTCCGACCCGCGGGTCTTGGACATCCATCCCGTGGGGCGGTGGCTGCTTCTCAATCTGATCATCTTGCCCCTGCGCCCGCGCAAGAGCGCGGCTGCCTATCGGAAGGTTTGGGGTGAGCGCGGATCCCCCCTGCTTTGGCACAGCGAGGATTTGGTGGCGGCCGTGCGCGAGCGCTTGGGGCCGGACTGGGCGGTCGAGCTGGGGATGCGCTACCAGAGTCCGTCGATTGCTTCGGCGCTGGAGAAGCTGCACCAGGCGGGCGTCGACCGCGTGGTGGTGTTTCCGCTCTATCCGCAGTATGCGGTATCGTCGACAGGCTCGACGGTAGCGGAGGTCTTTCGGATCGCGGCCCGACCGTGGGCGCCGCCTACGCTGACCTTCGTCGATGCCTTCTACGACGATCCCGGTTTCATCGACGCCTTCGCGGCCGTGGGGGGGCCGATCCTGGAGGAAGAGAAGCCCGATCATGTCCTGATGAGCTTTCACGGTCTGCCCGAGCGGCACATGCGCAAGACCGATGCGACCGGCCGGCACTGCCTGGCGCAACCCGACTGCTGCGACCGCATCGGCACCGCCAACCGTGCCTGCTACCGCGCCCAGTGTTTCGCCACCGCTCGCGCCCTGGCCAGCCGCCTTGCCCTCGGCGAGGATTCATGGAGCGTGAGCTTTCAGTCTCGCCTCGGGCGCACGCCGTGGATTCACCCCTACACCGACGTCGTCATTCCCAAGCTGGCGGCCGAGGGCAAGAAACGCCTGGTGGTGTTCTCGCCGGCCTTCGTCGCGGACTGCCTGGAAACCCTCGAGGAAATCGGGATACGCGCCAAGGATCAATTCGTGGCGGCGGGTGGCGAGCGCCTGACCCTGGTGCCGTCGCTCAATGCCACGCCGGTCTGGGCGGACGCCGTGGTGACGCTCGCCCGCCGTCAGGTGGCCGGCGACATCGCCGCTCGGCTGGAAATCGTCAGGAGCCACCAAGCGTGACGAACCGGACACCCTGCGGGCCACGTACCCGCAACAAGTGGAATTGCTTTCCATTGAGCGCGGCCACGGCCTCTTCGGCTGTCGCCACCGGCTTGCGATCGATCTCGACGATCGCCTCTCCGGCTTGCAGACCGGCGGCCTCGGCCGGGCTGCCACGGACCACGTCGGCGATCGCCGCGCCTTGCGTTTGCGGCGGCAGTCCAAGGGATCGCGCCAGCGACGGCGTCAGCGTTTGCAGCGAAAGTCCCAAACGGGACGAGGCGGAGGCAAGCTGGTCTTGGGATGGTGCTTCGGCAAGTTGGGCGCGAAAGCTCTTGTCCTCTCCTGCGCGAAATACGGTCACGCCGACGCTATCGCCGATCTGACGACCCGACACGTATTCGACGACATCTTCAGCGTCCGTGATGGGGTGATCGTCCAGCTTGGTGATGACGTCGCCCGGCTTGAGACCCACTTTCTGGGCCGGGCTATCCGGCGTGACACCCACGATGAGGGCGCCCTTTTGCGGCGCGTGCGGGCCCAATTCGCTCTTGACGCTCTCCTCGAGCTGGCTGACATCACGCAGATTCACGCCCAGGAAAGGATAGAGGACGCGTCCGTTCTTGAGCAACAACTGAGCCACGTGGTCGGCTTCGTCGATGGGGATGGCGAAACCGTAGGCCCCGCCCGCCCCCACGCGGATGAGGGTGTTGATGCCCACCACCTCGCCCTCGAGGTTGACCAGGGGACCACCGGAGTTGCCCGGATTGATCTTGGCGTCGGTTTCGATGTACTTGTGAACCCTGTCGCCGGACATCTGGACATGACCGCCGACCCGTCCTTCGCCGCTGACGATGCCTGCGGTGACCGTTTGATCGAGGCCAAGCGGACTGCCGATGGCGAGGACCCATTCCCCGACCTGCAGCTTGTTCGAGTCGCCGAGGCGCGCCACGACCAGGTTCTTGGGCACCTTTTCCAGCCGGATCACGGCCACGTCGGTGCGGCGATCCGTGCCCACGACCTTGGCCGGGATCTCTTGCCCGTCTTTGAACGTGACCTCGAACTTCGTTCCACCTTCGACGACGTGACTGTTGGTGATGATGTCGCCGGCCGTGTCGATGACGAAGCCAGAGCCTGTGCCTGCGATGGGCACCGGCCCGGGGCCCTCTGGAGTACCGGGGACCTCGCCAAAATCGAAGAAATGGCGGAGCAGGGGTGGCAGACTGCCCGAAGAAGGGCTCGTCGTCCCTCTGCGGGCCACTCGCCAGGCGCGGGACTTCATGCTCCACATCGATCCGCACCACGCTCGGTCGTAAGGCCGCAGCGGCCGAGGCAAAGGCCTGCGACAGCGTTCTTGCGGCCTCGGGGACCTGTGTTCTCGGTGTCACGGGCCCGGGCGGCGACACGGACTGGGCGAGGGAGGTCGCCGGCTCCTGCGTCTTGGCCACGCCTGACGTGGTCCCCGAATGACATCCATTCGCCAGCATGGCGACCAGAAAGACCGTCGCAAATCGGTCGACCACCGGGAGTTTGTTCCGAGACTGGTTCATGCTCATGTCCATCCCTCCTGCTTGAGTAGAAGTACTGCGGGATCTCGATCAGCACCGGTGCGGCTTGCTTTTTTGTCTTTGCCATATCAACCTGTTTGGCGCCCCAGAAATTTCAGCATTGCCCGGACGGTCAGAGTCATCGGATCAGGTCGCGGAATTCGCCTGACCGTCTGGCGGGATTTACGCTGGGACCGGGCTCCTTTGTTGCCAACCTGATGCAGTCGAACAACTTGCTAACCACGCGCGCGTTCTTCATCATCATGGGGACAGTCGAAAGGAGACCCTCGATATGGCGGTTGCCCGGAAGCAGAAGATGTTCGTGCTCGACACCAACGTCATCCTTCACGACAGCAAATGCATGTATCAGTTCGAGGAACACGACATCGTCATTCCCATCACCGTGCTCGAAGAGCTGGACGGGTTCAAGAAAGGTAACGAGTCGCTCAACTTTCACGCCCGCGAGTTCCTGCGTGCCGTCGACGGTCTGGCACAACAACCGCTGTTCAGCAAGGGCGTCCAGATAGCCAAGGATCTGGGCAACCTGATCGTCAAGGTCGGTGGCGAGTACCACGAGGATCTGCGCGCGGCCTTCGAGACGCGCACGCCCGATCACGAGATCCTGAACGTCGCGTATCGGCTCTCGCGCCAGTTCCCGCGCCGGGAGATCATTCTGGTCAGCAAGGACGTCAACCTGCGCATGAAGGCCAAGGCGTTGGGGCTGACGGCGCAGGACTACCGCAACGACCACGTCAAGGACATCGCCTCGATGTACACGGGGATTCGCCTCAAGGAGCACGTCGACGGGCCGCTGGTCGATCGCATGTACACCCAGCCGTTCACCATCGACGAGAGCGACCTCCGTTTCGAGGAGCCGCTCCGGCCCAACGAGTACCTCATCATCCGCAACGGCAAGAAGTCGGCCCTGGCCACCTACGACAGCGACCGCGCGGTGGTCCGCCGGGTGGACAAGCTGACCGCCTATGGCATCACCTCGCGCAACGCCGAGCAAGCGTTTGCCTTGAACGCCCTCAGCAACCCCGAGGTCAAGCTGGTCAGCATCTCGGGCAAAGCCGGCACGGGCAAGACCCTGCTGGCGCTGGCCGCGGCACTGGAGCACAAAAAGGAGTACCGCCAGATCTTCATGGCCAGGCCCGTGGTGCCTTTGTCGAACAAGGACATCGGCTACCTGCCCGGCGACATCCAGTCCAAGCTCGACCCGTACATGCAACCCCTGTACGACAACCTGGGCGTCATCCAGAACCAGTGGGGGGTGACCGATGCTCGCCACAAACGTATCCGCGAGATGCTCGACGAGGAAAAGCTGGTCATCGCGCCGCTCGCCTACATCCGCGGGCGCAGCCTGGTGAACATCTACTTCATCGTCGACGAGGCGCAGAACCTGACCCCGCACGAGGTGAAGACCATCATCACCCGCGCCGGGGACGGCACCAAGCTGGTCTTCACGGGTGACATCTTCCAGATCGACCACCCCTACCTGAACAGCCACTCGAACGGGCTCTCCTATTTGATCGACAAGATGCAAGGGCAGAGCATCTACGCCCACGTGAATCTGACCAAGGGCGAGCGCTCGCAATTGGCCGAGCTTGCGAGCAACCTCCTTTAGGAGGAGGCGCCCCCAGGCCGCGGATTCCGTCCCCCTTGGGGGTATACGCCCGTGAGGCAGGATCGCAGGCCAACTAGCACAAATTCCCTGCTTGTGCGCTACTCGGCGGCATGACTAGACTGCGCCGCATTCTGGCTGGTCTGTCTCGTGATGCCTCTGCGCGGCAAAACACCAGGATCCCCAAGAGAGGAAAGATCACGATGTCCGAAAAAGGTTCGACCAACTTCGCATTCATTGTTCTCATCACGCTGGTGGCCACCATCGGGGGCTTTCTGTTCGGCTACGACAGCGGCGTGATCAACGGAACCGTCGAGGGCCTGCAGAAGGCCTTCCACTCGGACTCGGCCGGCACCGGATTCAACGTCGCGAGCATCCTGCTTGGCTGCGCCGCGGGCGCCTTCATGGCCGGCTGGCTGGCCGACAAGTTCGGGCGCAAGACCATTCTCCTCATCTCGTCGGTGTGCTTCACCATCAGCGCGCTCGGGGCCGGCCTGGCCCAGAATTCGGTCCAGTTCATCGTGGTGCGCGTGCTCGGCGGCCTGGCCGTCGGCGCCGCCAGCGTGCTCGCCCCCGCCTACATCAGCGAGGTGACCCCGGCGAAGTACCGCGGCAGGCTTTCTTCCATCCAACAGATCGCCATCATCAGCGGTCTCTTCGCCTCCTTCCTCAGCAACTATGTTCTGGCTCGCGTCGCCGGCAGCTCCACCTCCGTGCTGGCCCTGGGTCTCGAGGCCTGGCGCTGGATGTTCTGGGTGATGACCATTCCTTCCATTACCTTCTTCTTTTCTTTGCTCTTCATCCCCGAGAGCCCGCGCTTCCTGGTGGCCAGCGGAAAGAAAGAAAAAGCGCTGGCGGTCCTGACCCGTCTCATGGGCGCATCGGAAGCCCAGTCCAAGCTCGACGAGATCGCCGCGTCCATGGTCGCCGATCACCATCGCCCCAAGCTGACCGACATCCTCGATTCGAAGCGGCTCTTCCGCCCCATCGTGTGGGTCGGCATCGGGCTGGCCAGCTTCCAGCAGCTCGTGGGGATCAACGTCGTCTTCTATTACGGTGCGGTGTTGTGGCGATCCGCCGGTTTCAAGGAGAGCGACGCGCTTCTCATCAACGTCATCAGCGGCGGGGTCAGCATCCTGGCCTGCTTCTTCGCCACCGCGCTCATCGACCGTGTTGGTCGCAAGCCGCTCCTGCTCATCGGTTCGATCGGTATGGCCATCACCCTGGGCGTGCTGGCCGTGGTGTTCGGTACCGCCCACACCGTGAATGGCTCCCTCCAACTCACCGGCATGGAGGGCCCCATCGCGCTCGTGGCGGCGAACCTGTACGTCATGCTCTTCAACTTCTCGTGGGGCCCGGTCATGTGGGTCATGCTGGGCGAGATGTTCCCGAACCAGATCCGCGGCTCCGGGCTGGCCATCAGCGGCCTGGCCCAGTGGCTCTCCAACTTTGGCATCACCATGACCTTCCCCATGCTGCTCGCTGGCGTCGGCCTGGGCGGCGCGTACGGCCTCTACACGGTGTGCGCGATCATCTCCATCTTCTTCATCCTCAAGTTCATCCACGAGACCAAGGGCAAAGAGCTCGAGGAAATGAAGGGCTAGTCAGCTCGCCGCAGGTCATTCTCAACGACGACGAAGCACAAGGACGGGAAGCAAGCCATGCCGCAATACCTGGGACTGGATTCGAGCACGCAGAGTCTTTCGGCGCTGCTCATCGACACGGACACGGGCAAGGTGGTGCTCGACCGAAGCGTGAGCTTCGGCGAGCGCCTGCCGCAGTATCAATCGCCCAAGGGCTTCCTGGCCAACCAGGATGCGTCGATCAAGCACTCGGATCCCCTGATGTGGGTCGAGGCGCTCGAGCTGGTGTTGCAAGACCTGCGCGCGGCAGGGGTGGATCTCGGCAAGATCCGCGGCATCAGCGGGGCGGGCCAGCAGCATGGGTCGGTCTATCTCGCGAAGTCGCTGGACGAAGTCGGCGACTGGTCCCTCTCCGCGCCCCTTCACGAGCAGGTCAAACCGCTGCTCGCGCGCGCCACCTCGCCCATCTGGATGGACAGCTCGACCAGTGCCGAGTGCGCCGAGATCGCCCGTGCCGCGGGCGGCGACGAGCAGGTCGCGGCCATCACGGGCTCGCGTGCGACTTTGCGCTTCACCGGGCCGCAGATCCGCCGCTTCTACAAGACCAGCCCGGCCGAGTGGCAGCGCACGGCGGAGATTCACCTCGTCAGCTCGTTCATGGCCTCGCTGCTCGTGGGCAAGAGCGCCGGCATCGATTTCGGCGATGGCGCGGGCATGAATCTTCTCGACCTGGCGCGGAACGACTGGAGCGATGCCCTGCTCGACGCGACGGCTCCGGGGCTACGCGCGAAGCTGAAGAAGCCCGTGGCCAGCACGACCGTGGTTGGCGAGATCGCGGGCTACTTCGTGAAGAAGTACGGCTTCGCCCCCGGCACCAAGATCGTCGCGTTCACCGGCGACAACCCGAGCAGCCTCATCGGCATGGGCGCCGGCAAGCCCGGCACCGCCGTGATCAGCCTCGGCACGAGCGACACCGTGTTCACGGCCATGGCCGCGAAGCGCACCGACCCACGCGGTTACGGCAGCGTGTTCGGCAACCCGGCCGGCGGCTTCATGTCCCTGGCCTGCTTCTCGAACGGCTCGCTGGCGCGCGAGGAGATCACCCGCCGTTTTGGCCTGTCCTGGGATGACTTTGCCAGCGCCATCGTCGACAAGACCAAGCCGGGCAACGACGGCAACATGCTGCTGCCGTATTTCGTTCCCGAGATTACGCCGCGGGTGCTCAAGGCGTCGCCGCGTTGGTTTGGCAGCAACGCGTTCGTGGCCGGGAAGGACGGCGCGGCTTCGGCGCGCGCCGTCGTCGAGGCCCAGGCGCTCAGCATGCGCCTGCATTCCGACTGGATTGGCGAGGCCATGACGACCGTCCTGGTCACGGGCGGCGCGTCGAGAAACCGGGGCCTCCTGCGTGTGCTGGCAGACGTGTTCCAGGCCACCATCATGCCGCTCTCCGTCTCCAACTCGTCGGCCCTGGGAGGCGCCTTGCGTGCCGCGCAGGGCGTGGGAGGATTGGCGTGGCAGGATTTGTACGCACGATTCGCCCCGCCCGACCGCTCCATGGCCGTCGAGCCGGATGCCAGCACGCGGGCTGTCTACCAGCAGCTTGGCGCCACCTTCGAGCAACACATCAAAGAGGTTTTGTCAGAACAGTCCGCCTGACCGCGTGGGAAGCCAGCCGGCTCTGCCGGCTGCGGACCATCGCGGGAGGGCATGGGAACCTTTTCAAGGTTCCCATTTCAAACGTCAGGAAAGGATCCCATGGCACAGCCAACATTCCCCGGCATCGAACCGATTCAGTACCAAGGTCCGGATTCGCAGAATCCGCTTGGTTTCCGTTTCTACGACAAGAACCGCATCGTGCGCGGCAAGCGCATGGACGAGCAACTGCGCGTCGCCGTCTGCTACTGGCACACGTTCTGCGGCACCGGCGGCGATCCGTTCGGCGATGCGACGTTCGGCCGCCCATGGCACGGTGACGGCGACAAGCTGGAGCTGGCCAAGCAGAAGGCCGCTGCGGCCTTCGAGTTTTTCCAGAAGCTCGGCAATCCCTACTACTGCTTCCATGATCGCGACGTGGTGGCCGAGGGAAAGTCGCTGGCCGAGAGCAATGACCTCCTCGACCGCATGGTCGACGTGCTCGCCGCGCACCAGCAGCGCACGGGCGTGAAGCTCTTGTGGGGCACGGCCAACATGTTCTCCAATCCCCGCTTCATGTCGGGCGCGTCCACCAACCCCGATCCCGAGGTGTTCGCCTACGCCGCCGCGCAGGTCAAGAAGGCCCTCGACGTCACGCAGAAGCTGGGCGGTGAGAACTACGTGCTGTGGGGCGGGCGCGAGGGCTACGAGTCCCTGGTCAACACCGACATGAAGCGCGAGCTCGATCAGATGGGCCGCTTCATGAATCTGGTGTGCGAGTACAAGCACAAGATCGGGTTCAAGGGTCCGCTGCTCATCGAGCCCAAGCCGCGTGAGCCGTCCAAGCACCAGTACGACTACGACTCCGCTGCCGTGTACGCGTTCTTCCAGAACTACGGACTCAGCAAAGACGACTTCAAGCTCAACATCGAAAACAACCACGCCACCCTGGCCGGACACACCTTCGAGCACGAGGTGGCCTACGCCGTGGCCAACGGGCTGTTCGGCAGCATCGACATGAACCGCGGCGATCTCCTGCTCGGCTGGGACACCGACCAGTTCCCGAGCGACGCAGGCGAGATGGCCTTGGTCCTGCGCCACATCGTCGCGGCCGGCGGCTTCAAGACCGGCGGCTTCAACTTCGACGCCAAGGTGCGCCGCCAGAGCATCGACCTGGCCGACCTCTTCCACGCCCACATCGGCGGCATGGACGTTCTCGCGCGCGCCCTGCTCATCGCGGACAAGATGATCGAGGACGGCAAAGTCCAAGGCGCCATCGACGCCCGTTACAAAGGCTGGAACAGCGGCCTTGGTAAGGAGATCATGGATCGCAAGCTCGACCTCGGTCAGCTCTCCGACCGCGTGCTCAAGCAGAACATCGATCCCAAGCCGCGCTCGGGCCAGCAAGAGCTGCTGGAGAACCAGATCAACCGGTACGTCTAGTCTAGAGACCCCCAGTATCACAATCGCCCCGCGGTGGCCGCCAAGCTGCCGCGGGGTTTTTGCTGCCGCCGGTAGAACAACCGCCTAGCTAGAGCTTGTCGGGAAATTCCCGGCGACCCGGCTCGCGGCACGCAAGCTGCGGGCCGCACACGCTCACGGGTGTCGCCCACGCGCCCCGCGATCCGCTGGCCGAACACGCTCACCCTACCGCTCACGGCTACGCTGGCCGGTCCACCGCTCCCCGGCCAGCTCTCTCGCGATAGACCGTCGGATTTCGCGGATTTTTCTTCGATGGGGGATCGACAACGGCGACGAAATGTGGCTGATGGAAAGTGTGACCAAGGAGGTCTGTGATGTCAGCACGACGCCGGGGCGGCAACAGCCAGCCCGACCTGTTTCCTCGTTCGAAACGGCCCGCGATTCCATTGCCCGACAATCATCCGATGGTGGTGCTGACCGACACGGTGGACTGGACCGAGATGGAGGCGCAGGCCGAGAAGGTCCGCGCCAAGAAGCTCAAGAACGCGGCGGGACGCCCGCCGAACTTGCGCGCGACACTCGGAGCGCTGACGCTGATGGCAATTCGCAAAATGCCCTACCGCGAGGCGGAAGAGCAAATCCGGTACTACGCGCCGGCGCGATATCTATGCGGATTGACCGAGACGGACTGGACACCGGACTTCACGACGATCCAGGATTTTGCGCAGCTTCTGGGCGAAGACGGATGCAGGCTGATCAACGAGGCGGTGGTGAAACAGGCGGTAGCGCTGGGCCTTGCCGACCCCAAGGTCGCAGTGGCCGACATGACGGCACAGGAAGCGGCGATTCCGCATCCCAACGAGATGGGATTGCTCGGTGGCTTCGTCAAATCCATCGCAGCAGCGGCAAAGAGAGCGGGACAGGGATTTCAGAGTTTTCTGGGCAAGGTGCACGGCAAGCTTCGAGCAGCCAAGGAGCACGTGCGCAAGTATCGTCTGTTTGCCAAAGGCAAGACCAAGGCTGCCAAGGATCGGATGGTCGCGCAGATGACCAAGATCATCGAAGGGATCAATCAGGATCTGGGCAAGGCGATCGCGGCTGCCTCGGCGCAGGGATGCAAGCTCCGTCGTCATGCCGTGGTCGCACAACGCAAGCTCGCAGAATTACACGTAACGATGGGCAAGTTGATTCCGCAGATCCGTCACTGGCTGCGCACCGGCTTCGTCGCGGCCGGCAAGATCATCAACCTACACATTCCCCAGGTGTACTCGATCGTGCGCGGCAAAGTGGGCAAGTCGGTCGAGTTCGGGCTGTCGTGGGGGATCACACGACTGCGTGGCGGCTTCGTACTTGCGACCATGGCCGGGACGAAGACCGATTTCACGGATTCCAGCTACGCCGTACGCGCAGTCGAAGATCTCGCGGGGATGTTCGGGAAGGCACCGCGTGCCTACGCGTACGACCGGGGTGGGTACAGCACAGAGAACGTGAAGCGACTTCGCAAGCTTGGCGTTCGCGATATTGGATTGGCCCCCCGAGGCCGCACGCCGTGGGAAGTCGAGGGCAAAGTGAAGGACCGCCTCATCAGAGAGCGGGCGATGGTCGAAGGGTCGATTGGCACCATCAAGTGCCCCAAATATGGATTCAACCGTCCAGCGGCACGCTCAACCGCGATGATGGGACTATGCGGCCAACGAGCTGTGCTTGGGCTGAACCTCACCAAGCTGTATCGGGGTGTTGCCGGAAAGAAGGGGATTGCCTTGGCGGTATGAGTGGAAAGCTGGGGGGCGTGGTCCCCTACGAGCAAAATCGGGAAGTTGGCCGCGCTGGCGGCGTGGGATGGCCCGACATCGCGCTCGGCTCACCGAATTTCCCGACAGGCTCTAGCTAGTGTAAGTGCGGATCTTGCACCTCCGACCTGGGTGCGACGTCCGAGTCATTCCTGTTCATAAACATCTACCAAACTACGGTCCCTGCGGTGACACTGGGTCGCTCGTCGGTGGCTCGAACGGCTTGTGGTCCAGCCCGGCCTCGGCGAAGTGACCGCGCATCAACTCATACTCCTGATAGTGTGTTCCTAGCGCCTCACGAAGCTGCTTGCTGTCGCGGGCATCTGCCTCGGGAAGTTCTTTGTTGAGTTGCTCTCGATCTATCTCGCCCCTAAGGAACCGCTCATATACAGCCCTTCGTTCCCAATGGGGCACCGCGGTGGCGGCTGCCTCGAAGGCCTGATATTGCTCGTCGCTCATGTTCCAGGTCTTGGCCATGAGCGCACGCTCCTGACTGGCAGCTTCTTCACGCGCTGATCGACCGAGCTCAGCTTCGCCAGATTTCTGGTCCGATTCCTTTGGCGGGCTACTCGGATTGATCATTGGCAGTGCTAACCTTGGCCCCCTGGCCGGGAAGCCAGAACCCGGCGACTTGACTGACGAGGATTCGGAATCGCTCGATGGCGTCGTTACATCAGCTTTCCCGCGAGACTTGAGACCTAAGTAGCTGGCGACGAACAACAACAACAACAGAAGAGGAACCAATAGAATGGAATACAGTGGCCCGCGTCCTCGTCCCATCGTCATTCCTCCATACTAAGACCGCAGGGACCTATCCGACCATTGCTTGCAGACGTCTGAACAGGTCCCCGGTTAGAGCCTCTATCCAAAGCGGAGAGAGGGTTCTACCTCCAGCACTGAGCCGTAAGCTTGACGGCGGACACTAAGTCATTCCAACCAAGACCCGTGAGATTCGAGTTCAAATATCCCGGACCAAATGTGGTCAACGGACTACCGAAGCCTACATTAGCAAAGATGCAAGCGGTGTTCTGTGCGCTCGTATTAATTAGGCCGGTTACGGTATCGTTGCGAAAACCCATTGCAACGGGATCGGTGTAGTAGTTAGGGAATGGAAGCATCGTGCAGTCTCCACCCCAATTGGGATCTGCGAAGAGAGCTAGTTTCTCGCTACCACCGCATGTGACAAATGTCTGGATGCGTACGGCCGAGACTTGGTTTTTCCAGCTTCCCAAGTCACTACAGTTGGACGTGCACTGAGACCCCGGAATCAGAAAGGGCTGGCCGTTGTCTTGCGTGTAGAAGCCATTCCAGAAGAGGACGAGGTGAGCGTTCGCACCCACCTTAACTGACTTTATGGAATCATTCGGGAACCCAGTCGATGCGTCCCAGCTGGCCCACGTGTCAGAGTAGTTGTCGACGTTGATCATGTAGCAAGTGCCGCTGTAACCGGTCCCGGTCCAGAGATATGCCGTGTTGTTAGGGGGATTGCCTGAGCAGCCGCTCGGCGGTGTTCCATACTGAGCACCCGTGGCTGCGAACACCTGAGCGGGGCTGCTGAAGCAGATCAGCGAGACGAGCAGTCCTAACAGTAACCTTATCGTTCGTGTCATCTAGTTTCTCCTTGCGGCGAACTTCCGATCCCAGGGCCGGGGACCGCGGCTACAACGCGTGTAGACTCGACGATATGGCTCTGCTTGTCAAGTATGAAAGAACAGTGCGTCTAGCAAGGAAACGCATGCGAGCATCCTGACGGCATCGTCGCAGCGTAGGTTGCCCGGGTGACACAATGAGGCGTCGGGAGCGTGGTCAAATTGAGGCAAGATTGGATGATGATCGCGATCCCTGAGGCCGCATCGTGCTCACATGCTTGAAGAAGTGGGCATGGCGAAAGTACCCCATCCGGCGAATCAAGTGATTGCCTGACTAGGCCCTGAAGCGTCGACGTATTGTGTTATACGTGCTTTACCCGTGGACGGCACGTTCGTCGAAGCGTGGGGAAGCCTGACGCTGTTTCGTCGGAGGGGCGAGCAGGCGGGTGATCGGCCGTCCTCGGGGGCCAGGTGAAGGCGAGCGCGAGCCACGGGAAAGCGCAACGCAGGATGGCCGATGGTCGCTTTTCCGACATCGAAACCATAGTCCAATCCTCCGTTGCCTGCTGGTGGCCTCTCGGCGAGGCGGGCGAAATAACTAGAAATAGAACGAGAACCGGAGCCGGACGCTGTACACCTCGTCATCCCATTGAACGAGAGGAGTGTGCCCAGCCGTGAGCCAATTGCCCCTCGAGTAGCCACCTACGAGCTTGATATACAGTCTGTTGGAAAGCGACGTATTGGACGGCGGCAAAACCCTGGAAGAGCCAGTATTTGTCCACCACGCCATCGCCAAGGATGTTGTTCTGGTCCTCGGTGTGCGTGTAGAGCCCTCCCACACCGAAGATGAGTGGGTGCTTGATACTACCGTTCGAGACGTTGGCGAATCCGCCAAAGCTGGTCCGTGTGAGACTACCCTTGAGGTCTTCCCTTCCGGAGGCATCGATGCTCCAGACGGTTCCTTGGGCGGCGTTGAGCCCAAACTCGATGTGCGGCTGGAAGACGAACTGAACCGCCCCTCCGACGCCTTTGGAGGTCTTCTTGAACAGGGCTTGGCTCGCCTGCTGGTTAGTCAAGCGTTGATATTCCACGCCGCCCTTGAGCTTGAGCCAGCCGAAGTCGAGGATGGCCACCGGACGCGTCGCCAGGATGGGAGTCGAGCCCAGGCTTCCGGCAGTGCCGAGGAGCTCGAAACGGAGGAACCGAAAGGGATAGTAGTGCACGGCCATGTTGCCGGCAGCGCCCGGGGGACGGAATTGGTTGTCCGTAAGGCCATAGAACTGGATGGGATAGGAGCCGGACTCATAGATACCGTTTGCTCCTTGTCGCTCGAAGGTGTTCTGGTCGAGACCCATGCCGAGGTGAAAAACCTCCCAACCCTCGAAACGACCGACCTGGAAGTCCCACGTGTTCCACTGGCCGATGCGTAACCATAGATCGTCGGTATCGGCGCCGCCGATCGCCGAGCGATTGGCGCTTTGATCCTCGGTGGCGACGAGCTCGGCTTGGCCCTGGACGAACCAGCCATCGTCGAGTGCGTAGGTGGGCGTCAATCGCAGCAGCATGCGCGACTGCTGGATCCAATATTTGACATTGCTCTGGCCGAGCGCGGCAATCGAGACATTGGGAGGGGTCCACGGGCCGAACTTCTCGTACGAGGTGTCCACCCACCCCCACCCGGACAACCCGAGCACGAAGCGTGAGCCCTTGGCCGTCGCAGGCATGTAGGGCCATTGCAGCCCGTGGAAGGTCAGCCACAGCGAACCGTACATGAGCCCTCGGGTCTGCGGCTCGGGGTAGGCCGATCCGGGCAAGCGCTGGATGCCAATCTCGGTAACGGCTGGCGAATCCGGGGCGGGCTGGCCTCCTTGGCCATCCGCGCTCGGGGCGGCAACCTTCGTAGAAGCTGCCGTCGCCGCCGGGGCAGCCGGTGTCGGTGGTGTAGTCACGGACGTGACTTTCGCGGGGGCTGGTTCGGACGCGGCAACCGCTTGGTCCTTGGTCGCCGTGGGCTGGTCTTCTGCGGAGGCCGTCGCGGACCAACCTTGAAGAGCCAGGACGGCCAGAACACTGGAAAGGGACTTGGCGAAGGAAGGACGTGTTGTCATGGGATGTATCCGATAGACGTTCGTTGCAAGACTCGGCCCTAGTATCCGTTGACCTTCACGGTTCCCGACAGCGGGAGGTTCGTGGAGCTGCCGCCAACCATGATCTTGATGTCACCGCTTTCCACGACCCATTTGCCCGTGGTCGCGGTAGAGGAATCCTGTTGGAAGTAGTCGAGGTCCGAGAGGCGAATCGGAATCGTGATTTGCTTTTCTTCGCCCGCGCCCAGGCTGACGCGCGCAAAGCCCTTCAGCTCCTTGGGAGCCCGCCGCGCGGTGGTTTCGGGGAAGGATACGAAAACCATGACGATCTCGTCACCTGCCATCGTGCCGGTGTTGGCAACATTGACGACAACGGGCAGGACTGCCCCTTGGCTCATGTCCGAGCACCCGAGCTGGAGCTTGCGGTACTCGAATTGCGTGTAGTTCAACCCGTATCCAAATGGAAAGATCGGCGTCTTACCCGTGTAGTCGAAGTAGCGATAGCCGACGTAATAGTTGAAGGTCGTCTTGCCGCCGCCATTGAACGTCTCATATTGGCTGAGCTGTCCCCAGGTGAAGGGCAACTTGCCGCTGAAATTGGCCTGGCCCCACAGCAGCTGGCCGAGTGCCAGGCCGCCGACCTCGCCCGGATACCAGGCCATGACCACCGCGGGAACGTTGGATAGCCAGGGCATGTCGATCACGCTGCCGCCTTCGAGCACGACCACCATGGGCTTTCCAAGGGCGGCTGCGGCCGTGATGAGGTTATTTTGAATGTTCTGGTACTTGGAAGAGTACGGTTTCCCGTCCAGGGCCAAGGTGTCTCGATCGCCCGCGTTGGTATATTCCTCGCCCTCGTCGCGCGGGGTGAGCCCGGCGACGACGACGATGAAATCGGCGTCCGCCGCAACGTCGGCGGTCGATCCGGATACCACGGTGATGTCGCTATTGGGCTTGGTTTGATCGATACCAGCGAAGGGGCCGACGTACTTTGCCGGATCTTGAAAGACACGGCTCGATCCCATGTCGCCTGTGTTGGCGTCTTTTGCGAAGTCGATTGTGGAATAGCTTGACCCGGTGTTATAGGTGGTCGTGTAGGCCACGGTGGCACCCAGGACTGCCACCTTGCTGACCGACGACTTGATCGGAAGGGTGTTGTTGTCGTTCTTGAGCAACACCATGCTTTCGAGCGCGGCCTTCTGCGCGAGCCGCATGTGGCTGGCATCGCAGACAATTCTGCTGTTGACGTAGGCGGTCGTGGGGGTGCCGAGCCCCACATTGCCGCTGGTGCTGTCGGCCTTGAAGCGGAACTTCTGTTCCAGGATGCGCCCGGCGGACGCGTCGATGTCCGCCTTGGTCACACCGCCATTGGTGGCGACGATGTTTTCGAGCTGGCCGTAGTTGAGCGCCCATGCCAGCTCGACGTCCAAACCGGCATGCACGGCCTGGATCGCGGTGGTCTTGAGCGTGGTCGGAGTGCCGACCGAGTTGCCGCCCGGCATGGCCCACCAGTCGCTGAGCACGAAGCCCTTGAATCCAAAGTCCTGGCGAAGGACCTCGGTCAGAGTGTGGTAGTTCTGCGTGGACTTCAGTCCGTTTACGAGGTTGTAAGACGCCATGACAGAGGCCACGCCACCGTCCCGTACCACCATGCGGAAGTGGCGGCCGTAGATCTCCCTGAGCGTTTGCTCATCCATGTCCGATTCGTTCGAGGCACGTAGGTTCTCGATGTCGTAGGCCATGTAGTGCTTGGCATTGGCCGCGACGTGCTGCTGGATGCCCACCGTCATGGCCGAGGCGAGGCGACCGAGGTGGAAGGGATCCTCGCCGTAGGTTTCCTGCGCACGGCCCCACAGTGGGTGGCGAAGCAGGTTCATGCACGGGGCAAGCAACAGCGTCTCCTGGGCTGCCTGCATCTCGTCGCCGATGGCCTCGCCGATGGCGTACTCGAGATCGAGGTCGAAGGCCGCGCCGCGGGCCATGCTGACCGGGAAGACCGTGGAATAGCCGACTGGTGCTCCATCAATGGTGCCGGCGTTGGGCAGGACGCCGCTGATGTCTTCGGCAAGGTTCATGCCGCGTGAGGCATCGCGGTAGTGAAAACCGCGAATGGTAGGCGAGTAGTCGCGAGTGTCGTCGCTGCGCTCCACATCGGTCGTATTGAGCGCGTAAGCATTTCCGTATGGTGTCCCGCGCATCTGCTCAGTCTCGTCCCAGAGGGTCATGCTGCTAAGCGTGTCGTCCACCTTCTTCTTCACTGCGGGATCTGTCTCGTAGCCCGGCGCGTATGTGAACAGGGCGGCGGCGGCACCGCTATTGTCGCCGGTGCACTGGACAGCCTTGACGACGTTGTCGATGTTGTTGCTGCCTGCATCGACGCCGCTCATCAGCGGGCCGCCGTCTACCGCCACGTTATCGTCCTGGCAGACGAAAGTCGGCCCGGCGTCGCCCGGATTTCCTTTCGGGGGCGGGGGAAGGGTGCAGGCCGGCGCGGCCAGCACACCGACGGCAAGGAACAGCAACGGCTTGAACGACTTCGTATTCGGCATGAAAACTCCAGTATCGAGGGCAGCGTTCTTTGGGTCTTGGGGGACGGGGAATCGAGATCGTCGCATTCGGTGCGCCTAGAATTTCACGCCACCGCCCAGGGTCACGCGAACGTACTGGGTCCTGGTTTGCAGCGTGACGCTATCCTGGGTGCGGTTCTGGAAACCCTTTTCATAGCCCAACCCCAAATTGGCGAAGATTCTGTCCGTGAGATCCATGGCACCACCGGCGCCAAACGCCAAGACCAGTCCCGCAGGACTATCGCCAACAGGCGCAAGAATTTTCGAGTATCCCCCAAGCCCTTCGGCATACACAGAGATCCCATCCAGAAGCTGATATGCGTACGCGACACGTAACATCAGATCGAGTTGCTTCGCTGCTGTCGGGTCTGTCTTGCCCTTCACGCTGTAGATCAGCTGCGGTGCGATGCCCACGAGCAAACCGCGCAGGACCTCATAGCAGGCCGTGAGGCCAAAGCCGTACGCAAACGCCGCGTCGGCTGCTTTCGGCTGGCCCCCTGGCGAGGAGGTGAACGTACCCGCTGCCATCGGCAGGAACGAGAGCCCGACCTGAATCTTCTTTCGGGGTACCACGGGAGTCGTAGACGCGGGCGTAGAGGCAACCGCCTCGGTGGCATGCGGCGCTGCCGAGGCCGCAGCGGGCGCCGGCGTGGAGGCCGCGTCGCCTACGGGTGGAGCAGGGTCGGCAGCGCCAGGAGCGGCTTCTTGGGCGCGGGCCATGCCAGCCAGCGCGAATAGAGTCAGACCAACGAGTGTGCTTACTTTGCGCATCTCTTCTCTTTCATTCGTTTGGGTGCGTGTCTGTAGGAGGCCCAGATAGTATCCGAAGCCTTTTGTGCCAAGGTGAAAAAAGTTTGATGGTGCATGGTCGAGACGTGCTCTGCGAGCCCTTCCGCCCTTCGAGAAGCACAAAAGGGTCATCCCCGCCCGCGAAGTTTCTATTGACGAAGCTCGGAAGGTTCTCCGAGCAGAGGCAAAAGCAGGACGGGCCACCTCCACGACCTTCTGCGCCTATTGCGGGACGATGGGGGCCGTTTCGCGCTTGAGGTGCCCGGGCGGCGATGCGAAACTCCGTCGCCGCGTTGGCCCTCGAAAGGGCGACCCGGAAGCGCAACGTGCAAGAAGAGGCCGAAGAGCCAGCAGAACCGTCGGTGCCGCGCATGCGGAGGTTCCAGGCGTGGGTGGTCGCGATTTTCGCGTTGGGGGCTCTCCTGCGCTTGCCGACCTTTGGCCGGGCGCTCTTGTCCGACGACGAAGCCATCTATGCCACAACCGCCGACGCGCTGGCGCGCGGCGACCTGCTCTATCGCGATGTCGTGGACCACAAGCCGCCGCTCATCTACCACGTCTACCAAGCAGGGTTCGCGCTGTTCGGGCGCTACGACACGCACGGAGCCCACGCCTTGGTCATCCTGTCCGTGTTGCTCACGGCGGGATTTCTCTTCGCGATCGCCCGTGCTGCGGGCCGGCCGGCTCCCCAGGCGGGATGGTCCGGGCTGGCAGCGGCGGGTCTGTTCCTCGTCTTCTCTACGACTTGGCACGACTACGATGCCCTCGCGGCGAACTGCGAGCTGTTCTTGCTGGTGCCGCAGACCATCGCCGCCTGGCTGCTGTTGCGAAGTCTTCCGAAGATAGGGCCCACCCCGGAGGCGAGCACCGCCGGGCAAGGCCCGCTGGCGTTGGCGACCCACCTGGGCGTGGGTGTGCTCATCGGAGTCTCGGCCCTGTTCAAGTACCAAGGCCTCACCTTTCTGGGTGCCTCGATCGGGCTCGGTTGCTGGTGGGCGGTCCTCGGACGCATTTCCTGGGCACGGGCCGCGACGATGGCCCTGTGTCACGTGGCCGGAGCCCTGGTACCGGGCGGGCTTTACCTCTTGGGGTGTTTGGCCGCCGGCAACGCCTGGGCCGCGGTCTACTGGTTCAAGTTCAACTTCTCTTACGTCGGCGACGGCTTGACAGGGCTTGGGGCGCTTGCTCGCGGCTTGCGCCGAACCGGGCTCATCGGTGGGGTGGCGCTCTTGCCCTATGCCCTGGGCCTGGTGGCTGCGCTTGCGACGTCGGCTGGCATGGTTCGCGTGATTCGTCGCCGGGTTGCCGATGCGCCGTCCTCCTCGGCCGTCCTGGGCTTGCTCTGGCTTGCGACCTCCGCGATCGCCGTGGCAGCCGGTGGGCGCTTTTTTGGGCACTACTTCCACCTGATCTTGGCGCCTCTTTGCCTATTGGCCGCCCCCGCCTTTTGTCGACTCTGGAGCAAGGGCCGATTCTATCGCGTGCCCATCGCGCTGTTGTGTGCAGGGCCAGCGCTCTTCTTTTTCGCGCTGGCCACTGTCGGTAGGCCCCTCGCGGCCGTTCTCGACGAGAGCGAGCCGCCCTACGATGACGTTGCCGCCCGCATCGACGCCATCACCGGCCCGAACGATCGCATCTTCGTTTGGGGAAACTCCCCGCAGCTCTACGTCCTGGCCCGCCGTCCGATGGGCGCGCGCTTCTCGTTCTGCAACTACATGACCGGCGAGAGCCCCGGCACGCCCACCGAGACCGGACAGTGGAACGCCGATGGCAACCAACTGCCTGCCGCATGGGACATGTTGTTCTCGGACTTGGAGCGCCGGCGGCCCGCTCTTTTCGTCGACGCCGCCGCCGCTGGCTGGGACGGCTACGACAAGTTTCCGCTCGCGCGCTACCCGAGGCTGCGCGCCTACGTCGACCGTCACTATCGGCCGGCTGAGGTCAGCGATGGCGTCGTCTTGTACCGGCGGATACCGTAGCTCACCCCGATTCCGCGACAAGCGCAGCAACGTTGCGGAAGGCAGCAGAAAGAGATGCCTTTCCACGACGGGTGCGTGCATCCAATGGGAACGAGGACTGGTGGTCGTGGACGTAGACGGCTTACCGTGGCCGTGGTCCTGGCCGAGGAAGATCAGGCCGACCACGGCCACGACCACGGCCAGACCACGACCACGACCACGGCCACGACCACGACCACAGCCACGGCCACGGCCACGGCCACGGCCACGACCTTTTGCGGCCAATGCAGGACTACGGTAGCTCACCCTTGGCGCTCCGGCGCGCGGGAGCGGACGAGGTAAACCGTCGTGGCCACGAGCGCGACCGGGATCACGTGGGTCAGGTGGTAGGTCAGGGCATAGAGGACAGCGGTGTCATGGGGTGCTTTGCACATGACCAGGGCCATGATGGCGCCGGCTTCGAAGGTCCCGAAATTTCCGGGCAAGGTCGGGATGACGATGGCGGCGTTGATGCCCACCAGGGTCAGCAGGGCCGTCCGAAAGCTGGGCTCGAGGTGGAAGGCGCCCTGAAACAGCACCAGCATCACCATCTCGCTCCCCCACCCAAGCAGGGATAGGGCAGCCATGGCCGTCACCCTACGCGGCGTGGATGCCTGCAATCCCGACGACAGCGGTCGCTGAATGCGCGGCCAGCGGCGGAGTCGCGGCACGAGGAAACGGCCGGCACCGAGCACGGCGACGTAGGCCGCCACGACCAGGCCCGACAGGGCCAGGGCCAAGGTTCCAAGCTTTGCTAGGAGCGCGGTGGCGAAAATGAGGAGGGCGAGCGCCAACACCTCGGCGCCGCGCTCTGCCCACGAGCACGCATAGTCGACGGCGAGCTGGCCTTTCTCTTGCTGCCGCTGCCCTCGCAACCTTGCCGAGCGAACCAGATCGCCGCTGCCGAATCCGATGGCGGCATTGGCCAGGAGGCCCTCGAGGGTCGCGGCGAAGACTTGGCGAAAGGGCGGCGGTAGGGTCAGGGACACGCGCCAGCGCAAAGCCTTCACGGGCAGGTACACGGCGAAGTTGAGAAGAATCGTGGCCACCACGGCCCACGGAGCGCTGGCCGAAAACCGCACCATCCATGGCTTCTCTCGCCACATCACCGCGGCCAGAAAGCAAAGCGGCAGGAAGCGCAGCGCGATCTTCCAGCGTGGACGATTCACGGGTGATCCAATGTTCGGAAGGTGAACCCATCGGCGCGCAGTCGCTCGAGGATGCGCGGCAAGGCCGCCAGCATGGGCTCGATGTCGGGATGCTCTTCGTCGCCGCGGCCATCGTGCAGCAGCAGCACCATGCGCGAGCACGCAAGGCGCGTCGCTCGTCTCACCAGGACCTCGGGATCGGGACGGTCGGTGTCCCAGACGCCGCGGCTCCACGCCCAGACTCGGCAGCCCAGCCTGCGTGCGACCCGCAGGGCGGCTGTGCTCTTGAGGCCGTGGGGCGGGCGGTAGAGACGGGCGGGCGGCACCCCCAGGGATGACAATTCTTCGATGGCGGTCGACAGCTCGCGCTCGACGTCTGGCTCGCTATCGCGGTGGATCTTCCTGTGCGTGACCCCGTGAATGGCCACGGTGTGGCCCTGTTCGGCCACCCTGCGCAGCACATCGGGGTGGCGACGGGCGTTCGCAGCCAGCACGAAGAACGTCGCCTTGACCTGGTGGCGTCCGAGAATCTCGACCACGCGTGCGGTGTTCGCGCTCGGTCCGTCGTCGAAGGTGATGGCACAGGTGCGTTCCGGTCGCCTCGGAAGACGCCAGTGAACGCGGCCGAGCGGATCGAAGGCCGGGATTTCACGCCACGCGATCTTCGCACCGATCAGGGCCGCCATCGTCAAGATCGCGAGCTTTCCCCACGGGGGAACGGCCGGCAGCCAGAGGAGCAGGCAGGTGCCCGCGAGGATCGCCAGAATCACGAGCCCGCGGTTCATCCACGCCCGGGCTTTGGCCCCCATGGCTACGCGGCGGCCTTCGGGTGGCAACCCGGCAACTGGGCAGGCGGCCTGGCGACGCTCTGGAAGACATCGAGAATCCTGCCACCGATCCTCGCCCAGTCGAAGGCTTCGGCAAGGGCTCGCCCGCGCGCGATGCGCTCGCCCTGATCTCTTTGCAGGGTGTCCGTCACGGCGTGGGCGAACGCCGCGGCGCTGTTGTCCTTGGCCAGGATCACGTTCGACCAATGCTCGCCCGCGCGATCGGTCCCGAGCGCGGGAAGCGCCACCACGGGCAAGCCCGCGGCGAAGGCCTCCAGCACCATGATCGAGAAGCCCACGGCCCGCGCCGGCAGCAGGAACACCGAGGACGAGGCGAGCAGCTCCGGGCGCTGGTCGTAGACCGCGCCAAGGAACTCGACCCGCCCGCGCAGGCAAGGCGGCACCCTTGCCTGCAAGTCGGTCCTCATGGGGCCGTCGCCCGCCATGAGCAGCCGCAGGTCCGGGAACGAGGGCGCGATTCTTTCGAAGGCCTCGAGCGCCACATCCGGCCCGTTGCGATCTTCGAGCCTCCCGAGATAGACGAGGTTGCGCGTTCCGGGCCGAAGGTATTGGGGGCTCGGGCCGGCCCGCCAATAGGCCACGTCGATGCCATTCGGGATGACCGTCGATTGGAAGGCGGCATAACGACACATCGATTGTGCCGTCGCCTCGGAGACCGCGATGACGGCGGAGGCTCGACGAAAGACCCAGCGGTAGTAGGCCGCGATCCTGTGCCGCCATCGCGCATCGGGAAAACACGAGTGCAGGGTGAGCACCTTGGGTCCGCGGAACAACGAGAGCCCCCAGAAGGCCAACCCGAAGTCGCAGGGTCCGTGGATGTTGAGTAGATCGAACTGTCCCTTGCGCAGGGCGCGGTGGAAGTTGAACGCCGCCAGGGGCCCGATGGTCGCTTGGGTGAAGGTCCCCCCGGTGCGAAAGCTGCGCGCGCGACCGACGCGAATCACGCCCTCCTCGGCGTCCTCGGGTCCAGGCATGCCCGAAAGCGCCATGCGTCCGGTTAGAATCGTGACCTCCACGCCCTGTCGGTGCAAAAGGTTACGCAGATGGCGTATGTGCTCCTGAATGCCTCCAAGGCTGGGGAAGTAGCTTTCGGCTACGATACCGACGCGAAGAGGGCGCATAGTGCCGTAACTGGCTCAATATCTTAGCGCCGTGTGCCGGTCAAGCCCTGAGGTGTGAGAGCTTGTGTCAATCGGGGAAAGACGGGGGTCTTCAGCGCGATGCCACGGCGCATTGCTCGGGTACCGATCCGCTGGCGCCGCGCCAGAGTTTCCACCCTCGATGCGCGATCCAGAGGTTGCCGAGGACGGTGGTGTAGGGATCGAGCGGCAGCGCATACTGCACCACGGAGAGCACGGCGTACCTTGCGACCAGCCGTTGCCAGCGCGGGTCGCGTTCGAGCAGGCACAGCGGCAGCAGCCAGGTCGCATACCATGGCTCGAACCAGGGTGTCGTCAAGAAGTAGCCGAGCAGGATCGCAATCCCGGCGTGCGCCAGCCCTGCGGCGTCGCGCACCTTGAGCGCGGCCCACAACGTGCCGACTCCCAGCACCGCGAACGAGGCGATCTGAAACGAGCGGAAGAGCGGTACTTTCACGGCAGGCCACACGGGCGTCAAGAGGAGGTTGAGCAAGTCCTGCAGCGAATTGGTGTGGCGCTCGAGATTGCCTCCGGCGGTGGCGCCGACGCCGCGCAGGGTTTCCCAACCGGCCCAGAACGGCGCCCACGCCAGCATGGCGAATAGGGCGAGGGCCGCGGCCCACCCGAGCGCGCGCCGCGGGGAGCGGCGCCACATGACCACGAGCCACAGAAGGAGCAGCGGCGCGATACCCGCCTTGGCGAGGACCCCGACGCCGAGCGCGAGGGCGCCCAGGCCGTCTTTGCCGCGTGCCGCTGCCCACGCAAATGCACACAGGGCGCACACCATGACCGCGTCGTTGTGCCCCTGAGCGGTCAGCTCCCAGGCAAGCAAAGGCGAGAGCGCGATCGCGGCCAGTCCTTGCGCCGCGACCCGCGTGCCGAGAGCACGCGCGGTCTTGGCCGCGCAAACGATCGCGCCCGCCGTCGCGGCGGCCGCCAGCAATTTGTAAGCCGCGCCGGCGCCCCAGACGGGGGAGCCGACAAGGCGGCCGATCTCCCCGACCAACCAGCCCAGCAGGTTCAAGATCGGCCCGTAGGAGCTCGGGGCATCTGCCCAGCGCGGAGAGACCAAGGCGAGCACGGGACCCTGGCCCAAGGCGGAAGGGCCGAGCAGGCAGGGATTCTTGCCCAGGGCCGAGAGTGCCCCATAGGCCAGGTAGGAAAAGATATCGCTGGATGTCAGGGCCAGAGCAGGCAGCGCGCACAGCTGCAGAATGAGGCTCGCACGCACGAGACCGGTCACGCTGTGTTGTTCCGTCCGTTCCAGCCGGCGCAGCGCCGCGAGGCCCACCCAGAGCAGCGCCACTCCGACCATTCCTTGTGCCAGCAAGTTGGCCCGCGTGTTCGGCACCAGACGCAAGCTTCCCTCGGCGAGGAAGCGCGCCCAGGTGGCCGCCGAGGCGGCCAAGAGCGCGAGCGCACAGCCGCCCAGGAAGGGCAGGGGCCGCGGCGGGCCGGGGCGGGCGCGCGTCGTGGAACCTTCGGTGCTGTCCATCATCCGGGCATCGGGCACGATGGATCGCTCGAGGGGGAAGATGGACGGGCCAGACCGATACCTGCGCCTGGGGAGCTGTGATATAGCCTTCGCCGACCAGGCATTCCGAGATGCAGCACGATGACGACAAGAGGCCGATCGAAACGCAGGTCCTCGAGCCCCCGCAAGGCGGGCTTCGCCGGGCGAAGGCCGGCCACACCCGCGCCTATTCCCCCTATGTCGTGATACTCGCCATCGCCGGCTTCTTCCTGGCGCGCATCCCGGTGCTCGTGCATCGGACCTTCGATCCCGATGAATTCGAGCATGCTCACACGGCCTGGTGCGTGTTCAAGGGAATGATCCCCTACAAGGACTTCTTCGAGCATCACACTCCCTTTTACCACTACATGCTGAGTCCGTTCTTCCATTGGTTCCACGTCGACCAGTCCTTCGAAAGCGCGAGACACTTCCTGATTTTCGCCCGTGGCCTATCGGTGGTGCTGGCGATCCTGTCGGTTCTCCTCACCGTCCTCATCGGACGCCTGCTGGAAGATCGCGGCACGGAGCGCGGGCTCCCGGGCGTGGGGATCTGGGCTGGGCTGTTGCTCGTGGTTCAGCCCTTCTTCTTTCAGAAGACCGTCGAGATTCGCCCCGACGTGCTCGCGCTTCCGATCTTCCTCGGCAGTCTTTGGTTTTTGCTGCGCGGGCTTGCCCCGAGCATGGCCTCGGAGAAGAGAGGCCGTGGTCTCCTTCTCGCCGGAGGGCTCTGCCTGGGAGCCTCCATCATGTGCACACAGAAGATGCTCTTCGTGCTCCCGGGATTGCTGGCAGGGCTCGGCATCTGGATGCTGTCGGCGCGGAGCAAGGCTCATCTTCGCTCCCGGCTGGTTTCGACCATGGTCTTCTTCTTGGGACTATGCGTTACGCCCGCCCTGACTTGGGCCGCGTTTGCCCTCCATCATGGCGGCGGCGCATTCATCGCGAACAACTTCCTCCTCAACTCCAAGTGGAAGCACGTTTCCTACGAGCAGCTCCTGAGACTGATAGGCGCCAGTTGGCCCGCCCTGGTTCTGGGGCTGTTGGGAGCTTCCGTATCCCTGTACCGCTTCTTCCGCTCCGAGCCGCGTCGGTACGAGGGCCTTCTCTTGTCGTGCATCCTGTTCGGGCTCATCGTCGGTATCCTCATCATCCCGGGCGCGCACAGACAGTACTACCTGATGCTGTTGCCCATCGTCTGCCTGTTTGCCGCCCAAGGGCTTTGCGTCCTGGTCGAGCTCGCACCGGCGCGTACCCGGGTTTGGCTCTTCGCTCTTGCCATGATCCCGTTTGCCCTGGTGCCGCTCGGCGACCTGCGAGAATCCTTCGCCTCGCGAAACGATGAGCAGCTCGCAAGGCTGCGCTACGTCTTCGAACACACGCAGCCGACGGACGTGGTCATGGACGGCATCGAAGGGACAGGGGTGTTTCGCCCCCATGCCCTCTACCACTTCTTCCTTCACGCAGAGATCCTCGACATGCTTCCCCGAGAACGGGTGGATGCCTACGTGGACGCTCTGGAGCGCGGGCAGATCCGACCGAGACTGATTGCCCTGGACGAAAACCTGATCGCCCTCGGAACGAGATTCCTGAGGTTCGTGAAGAAGAACTACGTGAGCAGCGATGGCTTCTTCTATTTTTCGAAGGGCGGGCCCGACTGAGGGCGTGTCCGCCTCTCACGGCCCCTTGCGCTGCCCGATGACCAGGCGTCCTTGCTGGTGCACGATGCGGAAGTGCTGCTCGATCAGCGCCAACACGGGCTTGGGCGCGTCCCAGACCAAGACGCTGGTGTAGCGCTTCTCGGCGCTGGTCAGATAGCTCTGCCACTCCGTGGTCCAAGCGCGGTCGCAGTCCTCAGGCACGGTCGCGGCCTCGCGCAACAACGTCGCGCACCACTCTTTGGCCGTGGCCATTTCGCGGGGCATGTTCTGGATGACGTCATGGTGGAAGCGCGGCGGTGGCAAAACCCGGTACTGGACCGCGTCCACGTTGCGCGAGGCCCAGAGCAGGTCGGCGCTCGTCCCGCGCTCGATGGCGTAGTAGCCCCAAGCGTGCAGGATGGGTTCGATGTTGTCGCTCGGAGACTGCACGGAAAACAGAAGCGGCAAGAGGCGGGCGCCCCGTGCGACGAAGGGTACGCCCGAGCAAAACTCGGCCAGATCGCCGTCCATCTTCAGCATCGCCAGGCCGTTGCCTGCGGAACCGGCGATTCCGGCGCAGACCAGCAGCGCGGCCAACTTGCGCGACAGCTTCTCCGGCGCTCGCACGAGCAGGGCGAGCCAGAGAAAGGGCAGGAACCGGGTGTTGATGTATCCCCAAGTCGGAAGCATGAAGGTCGGCGTACAGACGTAGCCTGCGGTCAATCCCGCCAGCGCCACGTTGGACAGAAGCTGCGGACCCTGCTGGCGTCGGCGCAGGGCGACCACGACCAGCAAAATCAGCGCGGGCACGAGCGATGCCAGTCCCCAATAGCTCGAGCCGAGGACGAAGTTGCGGAACCCCATCTTGAGCAGCTGCGGTAGCCCCATCCATTCGGTCTTTGCGAACGGGGCGAGGCGGGCGGCTGCGCCGTCCACTGCCGGCGCGAGCCCGGCCCCGAGCGCCACGAGGATGGCGGCAGGGAGCAGCGAACCCAGTGCCCGCAAAGCGGGCCTCTCGGCAGCGCGGTCGCGCGCGCGGGCATAGGCGAGATCGGCCAGCGCGATCGCGACCAGCGCGAGCAGTGGAAAGCTGTGCGCCAGCCAGGCCAGCCCACAAAGCACGGCGATTCCACCCGCCCGCAGGTGCCCCCAGCGGACCCGCTGCATCGCCAGCAGGCCGAGGATCCACAGGCACAGCGCGAAGGAGAGCGCGAAATTCAGCATCCCCATCGACACGAACCAGTGGTGCACGAGCGGAATCGCGAACAGGCACGGGATCCACATCCGCCGCGATCCCCGCAGCACGTTGAATAGGAAGGCATAGCCGAAGGCCGTGATGGCCAGCACCGCGATCACGAAGACGCGCGCGGCTTGCACGTACCCGAGCCGAGGCGAAGTGGCGTGCAACCAAGAGAGCAACGCCAGGTTGGTGCGGAGTCCGTGAGCAGCGACGTATTCGGGATAGGCGGCAAGGTGGTCGGTGACGTAGGCGGCGCCCATATGCCCCGGCAGATCCTCGTGCGGCAAGTGCTTGACCAACAACACCGGCCAGGCCGCGAGCAGCCACAAGAGGAATCCAACCTTTGCCACGGCCACCAAGCGCGAGGCAAACGAACCGTCGTCCGAAGGTGGACTCGTCGTCGAGCTTTGCGCGGCATCCATGATCACCTTGACTACCATCTCGCCGAGAGGCGAACAACGAATCGCCGCGAAGGGGAACGTCTAGTAGACCTGCATCTGCCCGCTGAGAATCAGGAGCGCAAGCATGTCCATGAGCCCGATGTAGTAGCGGTACGGTCCGATCGGCGGGTCCATGTTCCAGACCGCGTTGATGAACTCGGTTTGTTTGCTGGTGCTGGCAATCAGCGCAATCGCTCCGTTCGCGGCCACGAGAGACGGATCGTGCGTCGGGTCGACCACGCTCAAGCCGTCCAGCGAATAGATCGATCCGTAGGTGGTGACGCCCTGCCCATCGAAGAATTGCAGCAGCAGGTCGCTCTCGTCCACCACCCATGGCTCGCTGCCGAACCAGACGCGATCGAGCGCCATGCCGATGAGGGCGCGATCGCCTTCGGGCTCGAAGGTGTTCCATCCTGCGACCGGCGTGCCGTCGAAGGTCGCTTTCTGTGGCATGAGCCCCGTGCTCGTGTTGGCCGAGGCCTGCCAATAGGCACGGGCCGCAGCGGTGGCTTTGGACCAGAAAGGATCGCCCGTGGCTTGTCCCCACAGCTCGTAGTAAGCCGGCATGGCGATGGAGGGACGCGAGATGTTGGCGGAAGCCGTGGTCGGGGTGTCGTACGGAAGGCCGCTCTTGGGGTCGAAGGTCCCGGTGACGTCCTGGACGATGCCGCAGTTGTCGGCCTCCTTGTAACGGATGAGGTCGAGCAAGGAGCGGGCTTCTTGTCCGTAGTCGATGTCGCCCGGGGTGTCTTGCCAGCGGCCGCGCGCCAGGAGTAGCGCGGTGGTGATCTGCTGCAGCCCGAATGGGTCGTAGCACGGGATCGCATCGCCGCTGTAGCAGAACGAGGGAAAGTAGCCCTGGTCGGGACCGCTTGGAACTTGGCTCGCTTTGACGTAGCGCCAAAGCCGATCGAATTCGTCGCGCTTGTCGAGCTCGACGGTGATGATCATGCCGAGCCCGATTCCCTCGGTGCGAATGTCGCCGTGGTAGACATCCCGGATGTAGGCTTGGTCGCTGCCGACAGGGTAGTAGATCGCCTGGGTCAGCGAGTCGCCGTGAAAGAGCTGATTGAACGTCGCATTGACCTTGTTGGTAATGTCGCTCTGGCTCTTGCCGAGGAGGTCGCGAAAGGCGTTGGGATAAGAGGGAGGACCGAGCAGGGACGAAAGTCCGGCTCCCCCGTCGATGCCGGCGCCCCCGTCGATGGGGAAGGTTCTTTCGTTGCACCCGACGGAATCAAGCGTGCTCTTGCACGAGGGCAGAAGCCCGAGTGCGAGGCCGAGGCACGTCCAGCACGGGGCCAGGGATCGGAGAGACATCAGGGTCCAGCGATGGCTTGCACACGCGCCGCGAGCACACTGTTCGGGCGGCGGCGCAGGAACTCCCGAGCGTACCTCTGCGCGGCGTCCATGCGACCCCCCTTGGCCAAGGCGTCGATGCGCAGAACCTCGGCCTCGGGACGGAGGCGGCCACGCGGGAAGGTGCGGAAATAGGCGTTCAGGAATGACAGTGCCCCTTCGGGGTCGCCGCTGGCGAGGGTGGATCGCGCGGCATCGAGGGCCGCCAGCTCAGCGCGAAGAGCCGAGCTCGTCGGGCTGCCCGCAGGGTGGGAGGCCAACGGAGGGGACGCCGCAGCCGGGGCACTTGCCGGGGGCGCCTCGATGGGCGGCTCCACGTTGGCCGGGCGACCGGAAGGCGCGGCGCCTCCGGACGCGGACGCGGGGGGCTCGGATGGTCGAGGCGCGGGGACGGGGGCTTGGCGAAAGGCGAGGTAGCCCACCGGGATCCCTGCCAGCACGGACGCCGTGGCCAGGGTCAGCGCCACCTTGGTGGCCCAGGTCTTGGCCGACAGCCATGCCAGGAATCCACCGGTCGCAAGCCCGGCCGAACTCGCCAAGCCGAGCGCTGCCAAGGTGTCGGCGCGCAGGTTGTCGGGACCGCGGTAGGCCTGGCCCTCGCGCAGCAGGGCTCGTTCGAGCTCGGAACCAGTCTGATAGCGCAAACGTTCTGGTTCGTCCATCAGCCTACCTCGGTCTTCGAAAGGCTCTCCATCCTGGAGACGCGCTCGCGGAACTCGACCCGCGCCCTGCGCAGGCGGGAAGCCACGGTGCCACGGGGAATTTCGAGAACCGAGCTGATTTCCGCGGTCGTCATCTCCTCGAACTCGTACAGCGCGAACACGACACGAAGCTCGGTTTCCATTTGATTCAGAATCCGGTCGAGGGTTCGCCGCACTTGCTTTTGGTTGGCCATCTCCTCCGGACCGGCGAAGGAATCGACCATCTCGGGCGTCCGGTCCGTGAGAATCTCCCGCCGTCGTGCTGCCGTTCGCCGCGAATGCGCCGCCATGTGCAGCGCGGTTTGGAACAGGAAGCTCTTCTCCGCCCCGACACGCACGTCGTCCAGGCGGTTGGAAAGGGCGATGAAGACGCGTTGGACGTCATCGTCGATGTCGGCCTCGCTGGTGCCGGCATTGCGCAGAATTCGCGCCACGTGGCCCACATGCTTGTCGACCAACTGGCGCAGGCGCGACTCCCTCTCGCTCTTGCCTCCCACCCTTGGAACCATACCGGGGCGACCGTCGGCAGGCAAGGCGGCCACGGGGCGGGAATGGAAGGCAGGGGAGTCGGTGGAGATAAGAAAGGGCATCAAGGCCTCATGCTTGCCTTTATTCCCGCCAAGTCGCGAATGGATCACACCCCCACGCATCGCCTAGAAACCGTAAGCCAAACCGAGGCCCGCAATGGGCGAAATCATTGGGGTTTCGCCGACCACGTTGACCACGTTGTCCGGGGTGGTGATGAAGAACCGTCTCTTGAAGAAAGGTGCGCTGACTCCTACCTGCGCGTCGAGCCAGAATCCGCCACCCAGGGAGGCGGCAACGCGCAAGATCCCGCCCGCGCTCAGCCAAAGCCGATCGACGGAGTAGGCGTGCGTGGTCTCGCGCCCGCTGGCGGCAAGCCATCCGCCGAGCAGCAAGGCACACGGCTCGAAGGTGAGGATGCTTGTGGTGGCCCGAAACGGGCACGCGGTGGCCGCGAGCCCGGTCAGGACGATCTGGACCGCTCCGGGCGTTAGCACCGCATCGTTGCGCAGGTAGATGAAGGCCAGCCCGAGACTTGCGCGCAGGACACCTCGATCGGCAAGCGTCCACCGGGAGGCGACCGCAGCGCCCAGCCCCGCGCTCGAAGCGAGCAGGGCACCGCCCAGCGGCCCCACGCCGAGCGTGAAGCTTGGGACGGGCAAGCTCGTGTCCGATGCGACGACTTCAGGCGTGCTCGGCGGCGCAGCCGCAGCCCGAACTTCCTTCACCGCGGGCGGCTTCGTTGCCTGCGGCTCCTTCGCGACTTCCGCCGTGGGCGCGGGCGCTTCTTCGGGTGCCGAGGCCGGCGCGGAGAGAAGGGCACTGGGATCAACCGCCAGCGCGGCCGTGAGCGACAGCGCTTGCACGACATCGTCGCAGCTTGCCCCTTGCACCTTGCGCGTATCGGTTCCGCCGCGATCGTTTACCACGCGCAACTCGCCGAGGACATGGCCGCCCTTGCGCAGCAACCGGACCTGCAGCGTCGTGTGGGGTTCGCCGGGATCGGCTCGCCGCACCTGATCCGTGCGCGAACGTAGACTGCGGAAGAAAGCCTCGGCCCCCGAACACCCGGCCGGTGCCTCGAATTCGACCTGGACGGGTTTGGCCGCTTGCGCCGGATCTGGCGCGATCAGTCCAGGGACGGTGGTGGCGACGAACAGGAGGTAGCTGGCCAGGGGCACCCGGCTACGCTGACACGAATCCGGCCTTGTGCGCCAGGGGTGATCGCCCACGGCAATCCCGCGATAGCCGCGGGAGGTCGTGGTCCTGGTCGTGGCCGTGGCCGTGGCCGGAGCGATCTTCGTCGGCCACGGCCACGGGAACGTCCACGACGACGCCTACGACCACCCATCATCGCTCCGATTGGGTGCGTGCATCCGTCGTGGAAAGGTGTCTCTTTCTGGTACCGGGGATCTTCGAGCCTCGGCGGCTAACCTCGAGCGTGGGTTGCGGCGCGGATCCTCTGGTTGCAGGCGGGGCAGAACCGGACGGGCTTGAGATCGATGTCCTCGACGTAGGTCGAGCTTCGCATCACGCACATGGATTGGTTGCAGTGCACGAGCCCGCAGGTGTGGCCAAGCTCGTGGACAGCCTCCTTGGCCAGCCGGTCGAGCAGCAAGAGGGGGTCGGCGGGCAACCCGTAAAGGGCGCTATCCAGGCGGTAGGTGGAGACGACGGCCGCTCGGCCAGAGAGCTGCGCCTCGCCGAAGACGTAGGTGAGGATGGGGATGAACAGGTCGACCCCCGCGATGCCGAGAACGCGGTCCTCGCTGCCTGACGATTCGTCGAGCAGGCTCGCCAGGAGCTCGGTCGAGTTGTATTGGCCGCGCGAACGGTCGAAGGCGAGCTCGGGATCGAAGCGCAGGGGACGCACGGTCACGGTCGCCGAGAAGGCGCGGCCGATGTGCGCGGCGACATCATCGAGCAGAGACGGTTGGCTCGGCAGGCAGATGGGGACAAGCTGGACCACCGACACGGCCGCGGGCTCACGTCGGTTTGGAACCGCTTACGTCGGTCTCGCCGCCCTCGGCACGTTGCAGGCCGTAGCGCTTGATCTTGTTGTACAGCGTGGCGCGGTCGATCTGCAGCAGATCGGCGGCCTGGGTGATGTTCCAGCGCGTGCGGCCGAGGATGACCGCGATGTGGGCCTTCTCCATGTCGGCCAGGGAGTCGCCGCCGGGCACGGACGCGGCCGGTGCCTCGGGCACGGCGAAGGGCAGATCCTCGGGGCGGATCACGCCGGTCCGGCTCACCACCATGGCGCGTTCGATGGCGTTGGCCAGCTCGCGCACGTTGCCGGGCCAGTCGTAGGCCATGAGCTTGTGGTTGGCTTCGGGGCTGATGTCGGACACGCGCTTGTCCATTTCCATGGCCAGCTTGCCCATGAAGTGGCGGGCCAGGGTGGGAATGTCCTCGCGCCGCTGTCGCAAGGCCGGCAAGGCGATGCTGAACACGTTGATGCGGTAATAGAGATCCTGGCGGAACTTTCCCTCCGCCACCAGCTTCTCCAAGTCTTCGTTGGTGGCGCAGATGATGCGGAAATTCACCTGCACCGGGCGCGAGCCGCCGAGCCGGGTGATCTCGCTGGTTTCGATGGCGCGCAGGAGATCGACCTGCATCTTGGGCGTGATGGTGCCGATCTCGTCGAGAAACAGGGTTCCGCCGTCGGCCATTTCCAGGCGGCCCTTGCGCCGGAAGTTGGCGCCGGTGAAGGCGCCCTTCTCGTGTCCGAAGAGCTCGCTTTCGAGCAGGCTGTCGGGCAGGGCGCCGCAGTTGATGGGCACGATGGGAAAGTATTTGCGTGCGCTGTTGGCGTGGATGGTGCGCGCGACCAGCTCCTTGCCGGTTCCGCTTTCGCCCCGGATCATCACGGTGGCGTTGGTCTGCGCCACTTGGCGAATCAGCTCCATCACCTTGTGCATGGCCGGGCTCTCGCCGATGACGAAATCCGCCGCCGACAGCTCGGCGATGGTTTCCTTGAGCTGCGAGTTCTCGTCCTCCAGCCGCCGCTCCTTGAGGGCACGCGCGACGAGGTGGCTGAGCTCGTCGGGATCGATGGGTTTGGTGACGTAGTCGAAGGCGCCTTGCTTGAGCGCGCGCACGGCCGTGTCCACCGAGGCGAAGGCCGTCATCATGATGACCACGATCTTGGGATTCAAGGCGTGGATGCGCGTTTGCAGCTCCATGCCGTCCATGCCGGGCATCTTGATGTCGAGCAGGATGATGTCGTACGGGTTCTGTTCCAGCGCTTGCAGGGCGAGGGTGGCGCTGGCAGCCGTGGCCACGGTGAAACCATCCTTGCGAAACCAGTGCAGCAAGGAATCGCGGACGCTGAGCTCGTCGTCGACGATCAAGATGCTGGCTTGTTGTGGGGGCATGCTACTCGGTTTCCTTGCTGGGGCTGTCGGGAGGCTTGGGGCTTCGGGGCAGGCGGATCGTGAAACTGGTCCCCTTGCCCGGCTGCGACGTCACATCGATGGTGCCATGGTGCCCTTGTACAATGCCATAGACCACGGCCAGGCCCAATCCCACCCCGCTTTCCTTGTCCTTGGTGGAAAAGAACGGCTCGAAGATGTGGCCGATGGCGTCTTCCGGGATGCCCACGCCGGTGTCGGCCACGACCCATTGCATGGCCTCGGCGCTCGGCGTGACGGTGAGTCGCAAGGTCCCGCCGTCCTCCATGGCCTCGATGGCGTTCACCAGCAGGGCCACGAGCAATTGCTGGATTTGATCGGGGTCGCAGGTGAGCAGGTCGTCCTGCTCGGTCGGCTGGTATTCGCAGACGATGGAAGCCATGGTCATGCGGTGCTGGATGAGCAGGAGGCTGCGCTCGATGATCTGGGACAGGTGCACGGGCGCGAAGCTGGCCTGCGACGGACGTGCGAAGAGCAGCAGGTTGCGCACGATGTCTCCCGAGCGGCGCGATTCCTGCTGGATGGCGGTGAGGTAGCGTTGCACCTCGCGCTTGCCCGCCTCGTCGAGGGTCTCGTCGCGCACCACGCGCTCGACCAGCTTGGCGTAGTTCAGGATTCCGCCGAGCGGGTTGTTGAGCTCGTGGGCCACGGTGGCGGCCAGCTTGCCGAGCGAGGCCATCTTCTCCATGAGCAGCACCTGGCGCTGGATGCGCCCCAGCTCGGCGGTCTTCTCGACGACCTTTTGTTCGAGCTGCTGCGACCAATGGTTGGCCTCTGCGCGCGCCTTGTGCAGATCCTGGGTCATGCCGTTGAAGGCCGAGGCCAGCACGCCGAGCTCGTCGCGCGAGGTCACGTCGATGCGCGTGTCCAGATCGCCCTGGGCGATGCGCTGCGTGCCTTCGACCAGCTTCATGACCGGCCGGCGCACGATGCGGTACACGAAGGCGATGGTGCCCGCGCTGACCATGAGCATGACCGCGATGGTCAGCCACAGCGAGCGCCTGCGCGCGTCCGCCAGCGCGAGGTCGAGCGGTTCCAGCGACATCTGCACGTCCATGATGCCGAGGATGGATTGCTCGCTGACCGGCGCGTGGCAGCCGCTGCGCGCACAGCGCGGTTCATTCTCGATGGGCTCGATGACGCCGAACACGCGGCGGCCGGCGTTGTTGCGGTAGATCCGCGTGCGCTTCTCGGTGTTGACGGCCTTGAGCGGTGCCGTCTTGTCGTGGCAGACCACGCAGGCCTCCGCCTGCAGGTCCACCTTCTGGCCGACCTTGCCGGGATCGTGGGAGAACGCCACGACGCCCTGTTTGTTGTAGATGTTCAGGGCCACGACGCCCGGGCTGTCCGCCAACAATTGGACCACGTACTGCACGTCCTCGCTGCGATTGACCAGCATGCCGTGGTTGGTGGCGCGCTTGGCCAGCTCGCCAAACTTGCGCGCGTACGAGTACACGGACTCGTTCCACTCTTGCGAGATGGCGCGAAAGCTCAGGAAGGCGTAGATCGAGAAGACGACGACGATGGTCAGCAGCAGCGGCGCCAGCAGCCGCGCGCTCGCGGAATGGAAGAAGCCGACGATCACGTTGTTCGTGAAGATGGATGGCGAACGTGTCGCAGGTGGAGCTTCGCCCTGTCGCCCGGAGGGTTCCTCGGTCGCGGAAGGGTCGGGCGGCTTGGGCGGTGGTTTCAGGTCAGGAGCTCCTGCACGAGTTTGAGGTAGCGGGCGTGGCCGAGCATGGCACGCGGGTCGGTCAAGGCCTTCCCACCGTCGGCCATGGTCGCGCCCACACGGGCCGGGCGCGCGGCGAGCAGGTCGTCGGTGCGGCGGTGAAAGCCGTGCAAGTGGGACCGGCTCAGCTTCTCCATGTCGGGGCCGCACAGAAGCTGCGCGAGCTGCTTGTTCTTGCGGCCGGGCTCCACCGTCATGTCCACGAGCCAACCGGCGCCGTAGGGTGCCGAGACGACGAGCTCGGGACAGCCTTGGGCGGCTTCGTTGTGGCCGGAGATCTTGCCCGAGATCGGGGCTGGAATCGTCAACTTGCCGCCCTTGGCGTGCAGGGTGGCGGCGACCTCGCCCCGTTCGAGCCAGGTGCCCACGGCCGGGAGCTCGAGCGCGGTGGTCTCGGACAGCAGCCACGCCACGAGCGCGTCGACCCCCAGCCGCACGGAAGCGGAGCCCATCGGGAGCACCCAGGTGTGCGACGGACTGAAATGGCGATCCTGGGGAAAGAGCCGGTATCCGCTTGGCCCCCATTCGCCCGGTGTCCAGGCCGTCGCAGATTCCGAATCGCCGCCGTGCAGGGCCTTGTCGAGCAGGCAGTGCTCGCAGTCGAATTCGCGCTCGCAGAGCCGGTAGGAAAGGACTCCCGCGCTCATCCAGATGCACTCCTTGCTTTCGGCTGGAACCGTGCCGAGAGACGAGCGCGCGCCGGCACGACGAGCCGGACTTGTGAATGCCGAGTTCTTGCTGCTTGGAGCCATCGAGTGCCTCACCTTGCTTGGAAAGTGATCACTGGCAACAGCAAGAACGAAGCCAACACCTTGTGCTTGTCCTGTCGTCTGACATCCACGTGCCTTGTCGACGATTTCCACATGGCTCATGGTCCCGATCCCTCGATTCATCCATTCAGGTAACGAAAAGTATCTTAATTCAAATAGTTAGGGTCCGTGTGGAAAAAATCAACGGCGCACCTTCGGGAATGCCGAGAAAGACAGCATTGACGGTATGGGTCTAGCACCCATGTTCAGGGAACGCTCCGGGGTGGCAGGCATGCCCAAGCTTCGCTCGTTGCGGGTATTCTCGTGCGAATCCGCCTGAAATCACGATGTCCCGGGATGCTGCTGGAGGCGGAGCGGAATTCGTGGGGCCGATGGTACGGCGCTTGCTTGGACTCACTGCAAGGCGCCTCGAATGGCGACCGGGAGGTAGCGATGACCCGTTCTCAAAGCGTAAAGACATTGGCCAAGAATTCGCTGCTCTATTTGGGGCTGGCGATCGCGGTTGTCGCTGCCATCCCGCTGCTGGCGGGGCTGGCCTATGGCGTGCGTCTACTGATCCCTCTGATGATCGTCGGGGCGCTCGTCGCCATCGCGGTCAGCCCCAGGCTGCGACGCTGGTTCATGGCCGAGGCCGACAATGCGGCGCAATACCACGGCCTGACCATCCCGCCGACCAGCTTCTATGTCCACTGCGCGCACGGGTGGGCCAAGGCCGAAACCCCTGGCTCGGCCACGGTTGGAGCGGACGCGCTCGCCATCGCCGCCTTGGGAGCGGTCGCTTCGGTCGAGCCGCTGCCGATAGGCTCGCGGGTCGAGCAGGGGCAGACGCTCTTCACCCTGTGCCGCGAGCAGCGACGCCTGGAGGTGAAATCGCCCGTCAGCGGCGTCGTCGCGGACGTCAACCGTGAGGTCACGGCAAAGCCCGCCTTGATCAAGGACAGCCCCTATGGCGCCGGCTGGGTGGTTTGGCTGGAGGGGGTCAACTTCAGCGGCGAGCGCGGGCACCTGACCAGTGGCTCTGCCATCCGGGCCTGGTTCCGCGACGAGGTGGACAGGTTCGCCGAGGCCCTGGGCGGGCGTCAGGCAGCGCCGACCATGGCCGACGGCGGTGTCCTGTCGAACGATCTTTCTGCCCACATCGACGACGCGACATGGGAGGCGATCGCAGGCAACTTCTTCGCGAGCACGCGCGGCTGACCAGGACTGCGGTCAGAGCGCGGAAAGAATCTCCCTCTTCTTGGCGTCGTGTTCGGCCTGGGTGATGAGCTGCTGGTCGAGCAGGGACTTGAGCTTCACGAGCTTGGCCGTGACATCATCGGGCGGCGGACCCGCTTGACCCGCCGCCGGGGGCAGGATTGCCCCCGCCATGCCCATGCCCACGGCCATGGCCATCCCGGCGCCACCCGAGCCTTGGTTCTTGGCCGCTTCCCGTAGCGCTTCGAGCTGTTGGAGTTGCGCGTAGCTGACTCCCGCGGCGCTCGCGGCCCGGGCCTCGGCGCTGACGTCGGCGATGCGGTTGATCCTGCGCATGGTATCGTCGTCGAAGCTCGTGCCCTGGATGCGGAAGTCCTCGAGCAGGAATCCCAGCTGGGTGAGCTCGTGCCTGAGCTTGGCTGACAGGGCCGTCGCGATCTCCTCGCGGTTGGGATCGATCTGCGTGTACGTGTAGCCGGCCTCGGCGAAGAAATCCGTCAGCGGTTGCACCAGGCGCGCATTGAGCGGCTCGCGGATATTTTCCACGAGAAAGACCTGGGCGCCGCCGACGATTTGCTGGAAGAAGGAGCGCGGCTCGACGATGCGCATGGAGTAGTTGCCGAACGCGCGCAGGCCGACCGGGAACTTGTACTCGGGATCCTGGTATTTGATGGCGGATTCGGTGCCCCATTTCAGGTTCAGGAGCTTGGCCGTGCGGAAGAAGTAGAGGCCGACCTTGTGCTCGCTCTTGAACCCCTGCATGAACCTCGTCAGGGTGGTGAAGAAGGGCTTGTTGGCGGTGCGCAGCTCGAACAGTCCTTCCTCGGTGTAGACCGCCTCGACGCGACCCTCGTACACGAACAGGCAACCTTGGCCGGGGCCGACGATGAGCTTGGAGGCGTTCTTGATCTCGTCGCCGCTATCGGTCCAGCGCTGGAACAGAATGCTTGGATCGGGATTCTCCCACTGGATGACGGAGCGTAGCTGCCTGGCAAGAAAACTCATCGCACGCCTCCCGCGTTCGTGATCGCAAACATAGAGCGTCCGATTTTACTCCAAACCGGCGCGGCGCAGGGCACTTTCCCGCGCCGATCAGGGCTTGCCGGGGCCGGCACCGGCACCGGCACCGGCACCGGCACCTACCTTGCGGCGCTTGGTCCGCCTACGGCGAATCAGGACGAATGCGAGCACCGCCATCGTCGCCAGCACGATCACCGCGCCGAGGGGCGTTCCGCGCGCCACGGCCGATACTTCGACCGCGCCGCGCACCAGGCGGACGAGCAAGCGTACGATGAAGACACCGAAGCGCAAAGCGAGGGGCAGCAGCATGAGCAGCGCGAGGATCTGCACCCAACGCATGGGTTTGCGGGCCACGGAGCCAGGACCGCCGCCACCGGGGAAGCCGCTTGTTGCCGCGCGCGGCCAGGTGCCCTGGCCGCTGTCGTAGGCCGACCGGCGCGCCGGATCGGAAAGGATCTCGTAGGCGCGATTCACCTCCGCCATCTTCTCGGCGGCCAAGCCTTCGAGCGGATTGCCCTGGTGCTTGTCGGGATGGTACTTGGCCACCAGCGCGTGGTAGGCGGCGCGAATCTCGCCTTCGGTGGCGTTGCGGGTGACGCCCAGGATGGCGTAGGGATCGGGTTCGGGCCTCGGCATCGTCGTTACGCGATGGTTGCGTGCTGGCGGGTTGGTCCGCCCTATTTCCCTCCGCCCGTGGCGTTCTGCGATTGCAGGTAGCGGAAGACATCGGTGGTGGTCGACAAGACGAGCCAACTGTCCTTGTCGATGGCGCTGTGGTACGTCTCCATGGTCTTGAGGAAACGGTAGAGCTCGCGATTGCGATTGTACGCCTCGGCGTAGATGGCCGCGGCCTCCGCATCGGCCTTGCCCATGCTCTCCTGGGTCTTGCGGTAGGCCTCGGATTCGATCACCTTCAGCTCGCGCTCCTTCTTGCCGCGGATCTCGGCGCTCTTGCCTTGCCCCTCCGAGCGGTAGCGGTCGGCGATGCGCTTGCGCTCGGAGATCATGCGGTCGAAGACCTTGGCCTGCACGCTCGCGATGTAGTTGACCCGCTGGATCTGGACGTCGACCAGCTCGATGCCGTAGTCCGGCACGATGTGGGAAACTTGCGCCAGGATGAGCCGGGTCAGCTTGTCGCGGCCGAGCTTGATCTGGCGCATGGACTCGGCTTCCATGATGTCCTCGACCTCTTCGCCCTTTTCGAACTCACGGTTGGTGGTGCGCACGACCTCGATGAGGTCGTGGCTGGCGATGACGTTGCGGGTCTCGCCGTCGATGATGTCGTCCAGGCGCGACTGGGCGCCGCGCTCGTCTTTCAGGCGCTGAAAGAACAGCAAGGGGTTGTCGATGCGCCAGCGCGCGTAGGTCTCGACGCCGATGTACTTCTTGTCGCGGGTGGGAACCTGGTTGGTGTTGCCGTTCCATTCCAGCCAGCGCTTGTCGAAGAAATTGGCTTCCTGGGCGAAGGGTACTTTCAGGTGCAAGCCGGCTTGCGTGACCGCCGCGCCCATGGGCTCGCCGAATTGGGTGATGACCACCTGCTCGGTTTCGGAGACCGTGTAGAGAGCCGACGACAGCGTGACGAGCCCGAGCACGACGAACGCGCCGCCCAGGATGGCCGACCGGGTCTTCATGGCTTCACCTCCTGGACCGGACCGAGAGGAAACATGGGCAGGATGCCCTTGGCCTTCTCATCGAAAATCAGCTTCTTGCCGGCCGCGGGCAACACCGCCGCCATGGTTTCGAGATAGATACGCGAGCGGGTCACTTCGGGGGCCTTGCGGTACTGGTCCTCGAGTGCGACGAAGCGCTGGGCGTCGCCCTTGGCGCGGTTCACGCGGTCGACCGCGTAGCCCTCGGCGGCCTGGATCTTCTGCTCGGCGAGTCCGCGCGCGCGCGGGATCTCCTGGTTGTATTCGGCCCAGGCCTCGTTGATGGAACGCTCGCGTTCCTGGATGGCTTGGTTGACCTCGTTGAACGACGGCCGCACCGGTTCAGGCGGATCCACGCTCTGCAAAATGAGCTGCTGGACGGCGATGCCGTTGTCGTAGATCTTGCACAGGTTCGAGAGCAATTCCTTGGCCTTGGCCGCAATCGCTTCGCGGCCCACGGTGAGCAGCTCGGTGACGCTGTGATCGCCCACCACGGTGCGCATGGAGGCCTCGGTCATGAGGCGGAAGGTCTCCTCCGTGTCGCGCACACGGAAGAGGTACTTGTACGGGTCCGAGATCTTGTACTGCACGATCCACTCGACCGTGGCCACGTTGAGGTCGCCGGTCAGCATGTCGGACTCGGCGCTGGTCTTCTCGTCCTTGCGGAACGAGCTTTGGATGTCCGCGCGCGCCGTGCGGAAGCCGAACTCCTGCTTGAGCTGGCGCTGCACCGGCACCTTCTGCACGCGCTCGATGCCGAAGGGGAACTTGCCGTGCGGGCCGGGGTTGCTGGTGCGTACGAAACGGCCAAAACGCGTGACCAGTCCAATCTCGTCGGGCTCCACTTGGTAATACGAGCCGTAGATCCCGATGCCTCCCACGATGACGAGGGCGACGATCAGCAGCAAGCGGCGCGACTCGCGCAGCCGGGCGCCGAGCTCGCGTGCCGCACGCGTGAACTCCTCTGGATCGAAGGCGGCGCCATGATTTGCCATGGCACCTTCTGACACTGTATTGGGGAAAACTCAACCTTGGGTCAGGCTTTCGCCGTCATCACGGTGCGCAGGCTGACTTTCTGCAGGCTGATGGCGTCGTCGGGGCAGACGTCGATGCAGGCGCTGCAGCGGATGCACTCGGCCTGGTTGATCCAGATGCGCGGGTTCTTGTCCTCGTCGGTGGCGCGCTGGTAGCCGGAGATCTTGCCGGTCTCGTCGTAGGTGAAGGCGCTGACCTTGATGATGCAGTCGGCGCGCGGCTTGACGTTCAGGCACAGGTCGCACTTCGTGCACAGCGACTCGTCGATCTCCATCTTGTGGTGGCACAGGTAGCAGCGCGTGGTCTCCTCGGCCGCCCGCTCCTTGTCGAACCCCTGCTCGACCTCGGCGCGCAACGTCCGGTCGAGCACGGGCAGAAGGCGCATCTTGCGCCGGGGGACCGCGTCCATCTCGCGTGTTCGGCTCTGCGCCTTGGTGTCCTCGACGATGGCGACCTCGTTCATGCGCCGCTTGCCCATCAAGGCTTCATCGACCACCCAGGCGCATTCCTTGGCGTGCGCGATGGCGTCGATCAGCGTGCGCGCGCCGGTGGCGAAATCCCCGGCGGCAAAGATCTTGGGGCGATTCGTTCGATGCGCGGAGCCGGTGGTGAGCCAACCGTCCGCGCCAACCAAGCCCTTGCCGCTCTCGCCCGCGATGGAGCCATCGGGGAACTGGCCGGTGGCCAGCAACACCGTGGTGGCCGGCAGCTCGAACTCGGTGCCTGGAATGGGCTCGGGACGACGGCGGCCCGAGGCGTCGGTCTCGCCCATCTGCGTGCGCACGAAGCGCATGCCGCGTACATTTCCATCCTCGCCTGCCAGATAAGCGACGGGCGCCACCATGATTTCGAGATCCATGCCCTCGTGTTGCAGGTCTTCGACCTCGCCGGGCGTGATGAGCATCTCCTCTTTGGAGCGGCGGTAGAGCACGCGCACGGCCTCGGCGCCTAGCTTGAGCGCGGGGATTTGACCGCGCCCGCCGGGTGCCTCGCCGAGTTGCACGGTGCTCGCACCCAGTCGGGCCGCGGTGCGGGCGCAGTCCATGGCCGTGAATCCGCCGCCGATGACCAGCACGTTCGGACCGAGGCTGACCTCCTTGCCCTCGCCGACCTTGAGCAGGAAATCCATGCCGTGCTCGATGCCGCGCAATTCCTTGCCCGGCAGATCCAGCGTGTTTGGACGGAACGTCCCGGCCGCCAGGATCACGGCGTCGTACTCGGCTTCGAGCTCGGGCAGGGTCACGTCGCGGCCCAGGGCCACGCCGCAGCGGATCTCGACCCCGGTCAGACGGATCTGCTCGATCTCCAGCTCCACCACCTCGCGTGGCAGGCGGAACTCGGGAATGTCTTGCACCATCATGCCTCCGGCCCGGGCGTGCTGCTCCAGCACCACCACGCCGTGCCCGAGCAAGGCCAGGTTGCGCGCGGCAGCCAGGCCGGCCGGACCGCCGCCCACCACGACCACGCGTTTTCCCGTCGGTGGCGCCAGCGGCGGCAGCACCATGGGCTTGCCGGCGTGGAGATCGGCCGAGGCGCGCTTGCTCCAGCAGATGGCCACCGGTTCGCCCAGGCCCTCCCAGCCGTGCCGGCAGGCAGCTTCGCACGGGCGCGAGCACACGCGACCCATGACGCCGGGGAAGACGTTGTCGCGCAGGTTGATCTCATAGGCCTGGTCGTAGCGACCGTCGGCGATGGCCTTGAGGTAGGCGGGAATGTCGGTGTGGGCCGGGCACGCGGACTGGCAGGGGATGTTCTCCTTCAGCCAGTGGAAGTCCTTGGCCGCTGTGCCCACCCCGCGTGCCACGCTGAGCGCGCTGGCGGGATTGGTGGACGGCTCGCTGGTCGGCAGGGCCGGTGTCTTGATGACCACCGGGGGCTTCTCGATGCTTGGTGCCTTGGCTTGCACCTCCGGTGCTGGCGCCTCTACGTGCGCGGTCTGCACGACGGACAACTTCGTCGAGCGAACCGGCGCCGGCTTGTCGGCTTCGGGCGAAGCCGGCACAGGCGAGGGCACCGTCGCCGGCCTGTTGAGCATGCTCTTGAGCCGAGCCACAAGTGGTCCGGACTGCGCCCGCAGCTCCTTGGCGCCATGGGCAGCCTTTTGCAGGACGCCGCGCGCGGAGCGCACCACGCGCTCGCCGTGCATGCGTGCCTCGAGGGCCCGCACGGCAAGCGGCGATTTCCCGATCATCGGCGCCACCTCGACCAGACGATCCACCGCCGTGCCAGCACCTCCGTGGGGCGAGCGATGCAGCGGGCTTGCGTAGCGGGGATGCGCGGCGAAGAACGCCTGCACCTGCTCCCGTGTGACGCCCAGGCGGTCGAGCGTCTCTTGATATTCGGTCTGTGCCTTCTGGCGCGCCTTGAATACGGACATCTGCACGCGGCTTTGCACGTTGACCTTGCCGTCGCCCGAGGTCTCGATGGCGCAGAACAGGCTCTGCGGGAAGCGTGCGGTGATGAGGCTTTGAACGCCGTCGGAAATGCCCGACGAGGGCATGCACCCGAACGGCTTCACCGACAGGGTCATGTGCGACTTGTTGCGGAGCACGTTGAGGATGAACTTGCCAACCTCCATGTGTCCTTCGCCACCGCGCAGGCGATTGTCGTAGTGCTCGTGCGCGACGCCAGCGATTTCGTCCATGTCGGGCAAGTGGTAACCGGGGAATCCGGTCAGGCGGGCGAAGCTCTGGAAAACCAGGCGCAGCGCCAGATCCGCCGCTACCAGCGTCGCCCGGTGCAGTTCCACGCGCTCGGCCTTGCCCTTGAGGCTGGCGGTGGCCTGGTCCTGGCCGCGCAAGTAGGCACGCGAGCGGGCGTCGTAGCGCGCTTCCCATACATTGTAGAGGATCCAGTTGGTGACCAGCTGCACGTCGCACTCGGCGCCTTCCTGTTCGAGAAAGCGCTGCAGCTTGTAGTTGCCGTCGCCCTCGGTGGTCATGGCCCAGAACTCGCCGATGATGGAGACGCGTGGCAGCGGGCGCGTGAAGTCGCACTGGATCGACGCCAACTCCTTGCGGGCGCGCCAGAGTGCAAAGGGTAGGAACTTGTGGTTGGCAAGGGCGTCTTGCACGTGCGCGCGGGCGCGTGCCAGCGCCCGATCCGTGCTGCCCGGCTCGACCTCGAAGGGGCGAATGCGGTAGCCCATGCCGTTGAGCACATCGCCGGCCATCAAGGCCAAGAGCAATCCGATGAAGAACTTGGGCGTGAATTCGAGGCCGCTTTCTTGGCCCGTGGCTTGCGCCAGCCCGCCCTGCTGCTGGAAGAGCATGACCCGGAAACCGTCGAAGCCCGAGTCGCGCAGGGCCTTGCGGTACTCGGTGGCGTACATGCCGAAGCGACAGGGGCCGCAGGCCCCCGCGGTGAGGAACACGTACTTTTTCACCGCCTCGGCGGGCGTGATGGCTTCATCACGGCAGCGCTCGGTCAGGTACTTGACCAGGTTTCCGACGGTGAAATAGGTTGGATTGCACTGGCCGCGATTGCCGAATTCCTTGCCATAGCGAAGGGCATCGTTGTCGGGCACGTCGATGACCTCGACGTTGTAGCCGAGGCCGCGCAGCGCCGACTTGACCAAATGGTCGTGCGCGGCGGTCAGGCCCGAGACCAGCAGGGTCGTGTCGGCGCGCTCGCTCTTGGCGAACTGGGGGTTGATCATGGCGTCGCGCCAGTGGCGGTCTTGCGCCGGCAGGCCCAGCCGCTTGTGCTCTTCGCGCTCGAATTCCTTCAGCTCGCTCTCGAGGTCGGCCAGCTCGGCCGAAGGATTGAACGCCGTCTCGGAAATGGATTCGTGCAGGATCGGCAAACTTCGCCGCGCTTGTTTTGGTGCCGTCTCGTTCGCAATCATGACCTAGCTCCTTCCCGACTAAATACGAGAGATGGTATCCGTGTCGCCGCGCCGAACGCCGAGGCGAACCAGCCCCATGTCGGCCAGCGTGGCGTTGGCCGCCAATGCCTTGGCATGAGCCGCGGCTTCGCTGGTGTCGCGTTCGTAGCGACTTACCCGTTCGACGATTTCCGAAATCTGGCGCGCGATCCCCGTGTCGCCGAGGGCGCGCGCGGAAAGCTCGTGCTGCTTGCGACGCAGAAGCTCCAGGCGTTTCAGGTCGACGCGATAGCCGAGCTCGGCCTTGGCCTTGGACATGTCCTCCAGCCGCTCCTGGTGCAAGCCCAGGCTGTGGGTGTAGGTCTTGACCCGGATCTTGATCGATCCGCCGGGCTTGTTGGCGTCGATGTCGTGCAGGGCCGAGTAGGGCGTTCCCGCGGACGAGACGATGCTGTCGATGATGCCGTAGGTGGGGGCATCGTGCCCGCACTTGAACGACGACAGATCCAGAATGACGACGTGCGGGTGGCGGCTGGCGAACTTCGCCGCCCACACCTTCATGGCCGAATTGGACGAATAGTTCTCGGGCCACACGTCGCTGATTTCGAGCGGGCTCTTGATGAGGCCCTTGGCCAGGTCCTCGGCGAAGTAGCGCCCGAGATATCCCTCGTCCTTGGGAATCGAACGGATGCTGAGCACCGGGAAGCCGAGCAGTTGGAACTCCTCGAGCACGCCGTGGTTGAGCCCGGGGTCGAGGTGGTAGGGGCGGCCGAGCAAGAGCAGCGCCACGCGATTTTCGCGCTCGACCTGGTCGAGGATCTCGCGACCTTTGGCCTGCATGTCCTCGTCGAAGAGGCGCATGGCCGTGAAAGCCTCTTCGCAAGCGAAGTCGGATTCGTCCTCGGTGATTTGTAGCACCTCGGCGAAGGCCTCGAAGAGTTGCTTGCGCAGCAGGTGCGGCTCGATCAGGGTGAACGCCGAATCGATGTAACGGATCCCGCGCTGGGCGAAGAAATCCAGCTCCTTGGTGAACGCCGCCTTGAGCACGTTGGGCGAGCCCGCGACGATGGGACACGAGGTGTAGTCCTGCGCGTTCTTCACGAACGACGGCACGTGGGTGATGCTGGGATTGAAGATATAGTGCAGGGGAACTTCGGGGCTGTGGTGATGGAAGAGCAGGTTGTGGATGTGAGCCTGCCCGACCTTGGCCGGAAAGCAGGGATCCACCGAGCCGTACTTGCCGCCCTCGATCCACATCTCCTCGGAGGTGTTGTCGGAGAACACGACGTTGCCTCTCGGCATGCCCAGGGCTTCGAGGTACGTGCGCCAAAAGGGCGCCGTGGACCAGATGTTGAGCATGCGCGGGATGCCGATACGCAGGGTGCGCCGGCGTTCCCAGGCCTCCGCGCTCGAACGCTGGAAGGGGCGCGTGGTGGCCGCACGACGAACCCCGAGCAGGGTCTTCTGCACGTCGATGTCCGCGACGGGCTCGCCGTCTTCCGGCAGTGGGCGTGGATCGTAGAAGTGCCTGAACAGCTGGCGCGCCTCGTGGGCGACGAGATTCGGGAAGCGCTTCATGACCGACTTGCGCTCGGTGGCGATGGCCACCATGGCGTCCTTCGATTCCACGGTGCCCTTCTCGCAGGAGAAGCCGCTGATGTAGCGCGCGCTGCTTCCGTCGGGGGTGTGGGTATCGATGAAGGTGCGGGCGCAGTTGTTGGCGCAGAAGTGGCAGCGCGTGCTCTCGTCGTTGCGCGCCTCCCATTCCATGGCGATGGCCGCGTCCAGGCCGACGAAGGTCGAGTGACCGCGTCGCTTGACCACGCGCAAGGCTTCGAAGGCCGCGCCGATGGCTCCCGCCTCGCCGCAGTGAGGATGGACCAGCACCTCGGCGCCGGGGACGCGCTCCTTGATGTAGTCGACCTGGGCCTTGACCGCCGCCAGGTTGTACTGCGTCCCGCCTTGCAGAACGAAACGCTTACCGAGCGCGGCCATGCGCGGGATCTGCACCACGTATTGCCAGACGTTCTTGGGCAACACCTGCGCCAGGCCGGCCAACAGCTCTTCCTTGGCGTAGCCCTCTTTCTGGAAGTTCACGCGATCGGAATCGAGGAAGACCGCGCAGCCGTAGCTGAAACGCGGCGACAGCGTGGCCGCGAAGGCGGTGTCGGCGTACTCGGTGATGGGCACGCCGAATTGGTCCGCCATGGCCTGCAGGAGCATGCCGTTGCCGGCCGAGCATTGGTTCGACAGTCGGAAGTTCTTGATGTCGCCGTTTTGCAGGAAGAGCACCTTGATGTCCTGCCCACCGATGTCGCATACCACGTCGATGTCGCCGAAATAGGTGGTGGCCGAGGTCATGTGGGCCACGGTCTCGACGATGTTGGCGTCGGCGTGCACGGTCTTCTCGAGTACGTCGGCGGCATAGCCGGTGGCGCCGAACCCGATGACCTCGAGGATGGCTTGCTGGCCTTCGGCCCAGGCCTTGATGCGCGAGAGGATCTCCTTCACGTCCTGGATGGGGTTGCCCTTGGAGAGCTGGTACTCCTTCTTGAGAATGTTGCGCTGCTCGTCGATGACCACCGCCTTCGACGAGGTCGAGCCGCCGTCCATGCCCACCACCACGCGCACCTTGCTGCCGGCCGCGAGCTTGGTCGGCTCGAAGCGAGGAATGCGATACTGGGTGCGGAAATCCTCGAGCTCCGTCGACGAGCGGGCCAGGGGTGGGCCCGCGGCGTCGCCCAGCTTGGCCTTGCGCCCCGACGCGATGAAGGCGCGCAGGTCGTCGAGCCCGCGGAAGAGCCCGGTTTGTCCCGGCTCCTGCAGGCCGTACATGACCGCGCCGAAGGCGGCGTAGTACTCGGCCTTGGGCGGCACGAAAATGAGGTCTTCGATGGGCCTGTCCTTGGGATAGTCGTAGCCGCGCGAGGCCCAGGTTTCGGGAATGCGTTTGCGCCAGCAGTCTTGCAGGAAGGGTAGGTAGGCGTTGGGACCGCCGAGGAGCAGCACACGATGGCGAAGGGTGTTGCCGCGAGTAAGCACGGACAGGTTCTGCATCACGATGGCGTCGGCCAGCGAGCACATGATCTCGGGCGCCGGGATCGACGCCTTGACCAGATTGACGATGTCGGTTTCCGCGAAGACGCCGCATTTGGCCGCCACGTGGTGCAGCTTCTCGTCAGAAAAGCGCAGCAGCATGGCCTCGGCCGAGGGCATGCCGACCTTGAGAAAGCATTTGTCGATGGTGGCGCCCGTACCCGAGGCGCACTTGTCGTTCATCGAGGCGACGGCGGTCTTGCCGGTGGAGCGCCCCGAGTCGTCCTTACCTTCCTTGAAGATGATGATCTTCGCGTCCTGTCCGCCGAGCTCGACCACCGAGCCGACGTCGGGGTAGAGGTTCTCTACCGCCAGGGTGACCGCGTTGACCTCTTGAACGAAGCGAGCGCCGATGGGCTCGCCGAGTGGTCCCGCCCCGGAGCCGGTGATGAACATGCGCACCGTCTCGGGCGCCGACGAGAGCTCCGGGAAGCGCTTCAGGCTTTCTTCGAGCAGCTCGAGGACCTTCTCCGCCTGCCGGGTTTGGTGGCGCTGGTAGTCGGCCCACAGGATCTCGTGCGATCGTGGATCGACCACCACGACCTTGACCGTCGTGGATCCAACATCAACCCCGACGAAATAGGACGTTCTGGCTTGCGAGGAATCGTCGTGCATGGGCAGCCTCCCACTTCCCTCCCGTGCATGGGCCGCGAGAGCGATCGTGAAGATACGGGCGACCCTGGGCGACGGTCAACCAAAATAGGACGAAATTAGTCTTTTTTAGATCACCACTCTTTCACAGGGGAAGCGTCGAGCCGGCGGGTTGCGAAAGGGGAGGTCGGCGGCGCGCAGGAATGTTCCGCGAGAAGAACAACGAGCCCCCGCGTCTCGCGCGGCGTCGACGCATAGGGACTGGAATATGACCCCGCCATGACACTACCGTGACGGAAAAGGGCGTACGAATCGCTAAGAGGTTTCGTACCCAACCGCCATGTGGACCATCAACGTGCAAGCCCGCAGTTCGCACAGCACCTTCTTCCCCGTGAAGAAAGGTGCAACATGCGCCTGTATCTGATCAACCCCACCAACCCGCTCGTCAGCTGCGTCACCGCCAAGCAGAATCGGTGGAATCGCTACCGCATCTGGAAGCCCCTCAGCCTGCTGGTGCTGGCGCGGCAGACTCCGGTCGAGTGGGAGGTGACCATCCTGGACGAAAACCTGAGCCGCCCCGACTATGCGGCCATGCCTCGACCCGATCTGGTGGGCATCACCGCGTTCACCTCGCAGGCGCCACGGGCCTATCAGATCGCCGGCTTTTTTCGCGGCCTTGGCGTTCCCGTCGTGATGGGGGGCATTCACGCGACCATGTGTCTCGACGAAGTGCTGGGACACGTGGACTCGGTGGTAACCAAGGAAGCCGAGATTGTCTGGCCGCAGGTGCTCAAGGATGTCCAGTCGGGCAATCTGCAGCGCCACTACGACGGCGGCCACGTGCCGGTCGAGGATTTCGTTCCGGCGCGCCAGGACCTGCTGCCCGAGGGGTACGCCTTCGGCACCATCCAGACCACGCGCGGGTGTCCCTTGAATTGCAGCTTTTGCAGCGTCACGACCTTCAACGGTGCGCAATACCGCCAGCGACCCGTCGGCGACGTGGTCCGCGAGTTCGCCACCATTCCGGAAAAGCGCATTCTGGTCGTCGACGACAACCTGATCGGCACCCGTCCGGACCACATCGCCCGTGCCAAGGATCTTTTTCGCGCCCTGGCCAAGGCCAAGCTGCGCAAGCAGTGGATTGCCCAGGCCACCATCAATTTCTCCGACGACGATGAGCTGATGGCGCTGGCGTGGAAGGCCGGGTGTCGCGGTGTCTTCATCGGCTTCGAGTCCCCGACCGCGGACGGATTGCGCGAGCTCGGCAAGAAATTCAATCTGCGCGCGGGTCGCGACTTTCGCGCCTCGGTCCGTCGCATCCAGCGGCACAACATCCTGGTCATGGGATCGTTCATCATCGGGTTGGACGTCGACGAAGCAGGCATCGGCGTGCGCGTCGCCCAGGCCGCCAGACACTACGGCGTCGACAGCATGAACGCCCTGTTCTTGACGCCTCTTCCGGGCACGCGCCTGTGGGACCAGATGAAGCGCGAAGATCGCATCACGCTCGATCGTTTTCCCGAGGACTGGCGCTTTTACACCCTGAACTTTCCCGTGGCCCGCTACCAGCGTCTCTCGTCCGACGCCGTGATGAAGGAAATGGACGATTGCAACCGGACCTTCTATTCCATGTCCGGCGTGGCGCTTCGATTCTGGAGCTCGTTCTGGCAATGGCGTAAGCCGCTCATCAACCTCATCACCAACCTTTCCACGCGCAACAACAGTCGCGTCGAAACCAAGTCCTATGCGGATTTTCAGAAGCATCTCGCCAGCCGCGGTGCCCGCCGCCCCCTCCCTGCCGAGGCGGCCCACGACGCCGCTCCCGCGGCCTGATTCCGCGGCTCGTCTGGCGGCGAGTCGGGCGCGCGGCCTCCCCTCCATCATCCCGCGATAGCCGTTATTGCGGTCGGTCCACGGCCACGACGACGAGGACGCCTACGGCCACGGTAAGCCGTAATCCCGCGACAAGCTCAGCGATGTCGCGAGGCGCCGGGCGCCTCAAAGAGGGTAGAGCGACGCTACTGCAAGATGTAGCTGCATGTGCTCGTGCAGGGCTGCCCCGGCTGTCCGTTGTTGCTGCCGAGGTCGCACTCCTCACCCAAGGAGGAATCGACGATGCCGTCGCCGCAGTAGTGCGGCTTCGTGCAGCCGAGGGTGCATCCGCCTTGCCCGTAGCTGGCGCCGTTGCTGGGGCCATTGTCGCACTCTTCGGGGCCGTTCACGATACCGTCGCCGCAGAAAGGCCCGAATTTGCACGCGGTGGTGCAGCCACCGTAGGTGGTGTCGCTGTTCGGCCCCACGCACTCGGCGGGCACCGCGCCCGATCCATCGCCGCAATCACATTCCTCGTCGCCCGACACGATGCCATCGCCGCAGCGAGGCTGGCAAACGGATCTCTTGGTGGTGGACCCGTTGAGGGTGAGCTGGTAGTTCGATTCGGGCGGGTGCCGGTCGGCGCCGAAGATGGCGATCTCGTACACCTTGCCGGTTTGCAGTCCGAGCTTGACGGTGCGAACCCGAAAGTCGTCGGGACTCGCGGCGGCCGGGGTCGAGGCGTTGGCGGGGCTGCACGCGCTCGATCCCGCGCTGACCCCGGTGATGTTGCCGGCGGCATCGAGACAGCCACCTTCCGTGACCGTGGCATCACCCGGCGAGCCGGAGATCGTGATCTTGCCGGGCAACTGCTGGTGAACGCCGCCGAGATCGAGGACCAGCACGCCGTTGATGAAGACGAAGAGATCGTCGTCGCCGAAGAAGCTGATCGAGGTGCCCGCGGCTCCGTCGTAGAGGAAATAGGCACGCGCCTCGGTGGTGAAGTACGAGTCGTGCCTGACCCCGGCCACGTTGGCGACCCAGCAACCGCTGTCGATGCTTGCTCCACTCCCGCAATCCCCGGGGACGATGCGGGGTGGCGACAGGTACTGGTCACCCTGGCAGGTGCTCCAGATGGGCGTTCCGTCGCCATGGTTCCAGTAGGGCCACAGGTCGCACAGGGTGGCCTGGCCGGGATTCAGGGCATCGAGGGGGAAGAAGCCCCCCTGGGCAAGGTGCGACGTGCTGGCGTACTGGTAGATGTTCGTCCCGATGGATTTCATTTCGAGCACCCCGGTGAAGGTCGTGTTCACCGAGGGATCGTCGTTGAACCATTGCTTGAAGCTGCTGGCGTCCTTGTAGGCGGGCACCGTTCCCTTCCAGATCGGCCCACCCGGTGAGGCCGTCGTGAACCCGATGAGGGTGCCGGAAGACACGCCGGCATTGCCGGTCACGCTGACGGGTGTGCCGGGTGCATTGCCGAGGTACGCGCCGTTGCCGTCGGAAAGGGGGCTGTCGTTGTCGGCCTCGCTGTAGCCACCGGGGATGTGGCTCGAGTTGCCGATGTTCCAGTCGCTGAATTGGCACGCACAGGTCTTGGTGGCGCCAGGCTGGGGTTTGCCGTACGAGAGCGCGTCGGCCACGATGCCCCAGCAGCGCGCAGTCGCGTCGCTGCCGTGCGCCGGCCCGGCCGAATTGGGAACGCAGATGGTGGTGGGCGACTTGGAATTGCCGGCCTTCGTGCCCAGGAAGAAGAAGTCGGGGTGGCCGCCGGAGACGACGTTCTCGGGCTGGAAGTCGCGGTAGATGATGGACAGGTCCAGGCACTGCCCTGCGCCCGATTGGCAGGGCGAGGAGCTCTGGGCCGACACCGTCGAGCAAGTGAAACCAGCCTCCAGCCGGCACGTCGACGAACAACCGTCGCCGTCCAACTGATTTCCGTCGTCGCAGTCTTCGCCGGGATCGATGTTGCCGTCGCCGCAGGCGGTGGTGCAGGCCTGGGTCTTACCCGTGCTGTCCTGGCAGATGGGCTCTTTCGTGCAAGTCCTGGAGCAACCCTTGCCGTTGCCGTAGAAGATCCCGTTCTTCGACCCGAGGTCGCACTGTTCGCCCGTCTCGACGATTCCGTTTCCGCAAATGGTCCTTTGGCAAGGTTGTCCTGGCACCAGGCAGGCGGAGCCCGGCTCGATCTGGCACGTGCTCGAACAGCCGTCGCCAGCAACGGTGTTGCCGTCGTCGCAGGTCTCGGTCCCGACGACGATGCCATCGCCACAGACGGGGGTGCACCTCTTCCCTGGGACGCGACAGGCCCAGCCTCTCTCGACAGACTGGCAATCGGCGGCGCAGCCGTCGCCCGAGACGGTGTTGCCGTCGTCGCAGGTTTCATTGGATGTCACGATGCCGTTGCCACAAACGCTAAGCGACGCGCAGAGTCCAGGCTGGCCGGGCTGGACGCCACACGGGTTGGGGTTCTCGATCTGGCAATTGCTGCTGCAGCCATCACCCGACAGGACATTGCCGTCGTCACACTGCTCGCCCGGCTCAAGAATGCCATCTCCGCATATCGACACGGGGATGGTCGTGGCGGTCCCACCGGTGCCGCCCGAGGAAGAGGTGACCCCACCCGCGGCGGCCCCACCCAGGCCCGAATTGCCTGCGCTGCCGCCCGAGCCCTGGACGCCCGCTTGGCCGCCGGCGCCGGAGGACGAATCTTCGTTACCGCTGTCGACGGCGTTCTCGCCCATGAAAAGACTGTCCGCCTTGCAGGCAAGCCCTGCGACAAGTAGCCCTGCGAGCAATGAGATTTGGTAGCGGGTCATGTTGGCCTCCTTGGTTCGGTCCTTGGTGCGGCGACCGGGAGCAAACCTAACCGCCCTTGACGGGCGAGTTGCCGATTGTGTTCAACCACTGCCGCGCCCAGGCTGCGTGCGCGCCATTCGGGAATCGATCGAGATAGCGTTGCAAGTCCTCGGCGGCGCCGGATGTCTTTCCCGACTTGGCCCGGCACGCACCACGCCCATAGAGAATTCTTTCCAGCAGCGCGGCGTCCGGGCTGTGGGAGAGCGCCAGGCTGAAGTCCTCGTCGGCCCGCGCGCAGTCCGTTCGGGCACGCAGCTCGGCGCGAACCACCTGCAGCTCCGTCGCGCGCCGACCGCTGTCGAGCGACAGGGCCTCGAGCGCGGTCAGTGCTTCGTCCGTGCGCCGGAGGAGGAGGAGGGCGTCCACGCGCGCCAAGCGTGCCTCGCGGTGAAGAACGCCGTGCGGGTAGCGGTCGAGATAGGTGTCGAGCGCCGCAAGCGCCCCCGCTGCATCGTGATTCCGGCGCAGCATCGCGATGGCGCGATCGAGGGCATGGATCTCTTGCGAGGGCGCGGGTGGCGGATTGTCGGTGGTCAAGCCCTGTGCGGGGCGGCCGGCCGAGGGAACGGTGGGCGCCGGCTCGAATGGATCGTGTTTCGGGGTCGCGGGGGCCGGGGCCAAGGTTGGAACCTCCGCCGTGGCCACGTGGCGCGCAACGCGTGCCTGCCTGCGAGGCGGCTGGCTTGGCACGGTCTCGGGTTCCGAAGCATGCAGCGGCTCCAGGGTCGCCGGCAGGTTCGCGAGGGGGTCTTGCTCGATCATCATGGACGGGGGCGGGGCGGCCATCACGGGAGAGGGAGGGTCGGTAGCCGCCGCCGTCCGAACCGGGTGCTTTGCCGGCACGGGCCGGGCGGGTTCTTGGGGTGGTGGCACCGCACCGTAGATGCGGTCGAACCAACCTGCACGCCGGGCCAGCTCATAAGCCTTCACCGTCGCTGCACCGGCAAAGAGGAAAAGGATCGCCAGGGCCACACGCAGCACGAGGGAGGGTTGCGAGCGGTGAGAAGCGCGCGCCCAGATACCCCGCTCGATGCGCGCCAACTGCGATTCGTCGGGGTCAGCGCAGGCATCCAATTCGCGAATGAATGCGGCGGCCCGATCCTCGCAAGCCGTGCCGCCCGGTGGGCGGTCGCGGAGGCGCGACAGTCTGTCCCCTGCGTCTGGCTTCATGACTTCTCCCTCTCTTCCCACGTGCGCATCCGCTCCATGAACTTGCGCCGCGCGCGACTCAGGCGAACCCACACGGCGTTGATGTTGGTACCGGTGATCTCGGCGATCTGCACACCTGAGAGTCCCTCGATCTCGAACAGGATGAAGGTCGTGCGCAGCGTCTCACTGAGCTCGTCCAGCAGTTGGTAGAAGACGTGCGTCCGCTCGCGCGCTTCGAGAAGCGCATGGGGATCGCTCGGTGATTCGGCGGTGGCGACCATCGAGTGGTGCGCGCGCCCGCGGCCGGGACTCTGTCCGCGCCCCGTGGCCCATGACCACCAGCGCGCGCGCATGCGGCAGCGCTGGACGACTCGCACGGTGATTCCGTAGAGCCAGGTCGTGATCTCGGCTTCCCCGCGAAATTCCGGCAAGCGGCGCCGAACGACCAGGAATACATCCTGGACCACGTCTTCGAAGTCCGCGCTTGGCCCGAGCAGCCGGATGGCCCAGCGAGCGACGGTTCTTCCGTGCGCGCGATACACCGATTCGAACGACGGCCGGGCTAAGCCCACCTTGGTCACCGGCATTTCGGGTGGTGGCACATCGGGGGTGGCAAGGCTGGCACGAGGCACGACACCTGTTATGTGCGGCGAACCCACGCCAACCTTACCTTCTCGAAGCAGATCCTCCGAAGGCCAGACCGATGCTCGCAAGGCCCTGATAGTGCGGGATTTCTTGCTGTGGCATGTTGGGCTGGCCATATACGAGCTGCTTGCGGGGCCAATAGCTGGCCGCCAACCCCATCCAGATGAAAATGCGTCGCGTTACCTGTCGGGACAGACGCGCACCGGCCGCGCCGCCAGGAGAGACCGAATACCCCGAGTGGTTCTGGGCGAATCCGGAGCCGCTGGCCGCCAGCCAGCCGAGCGCGACCCCGCCGTGGAGATCCACCGCCCAATTGCTGCTCGGAAACCGCCAGTCGAATTCCGCGCTGCCTGTCCAGCGCCGCCAGACCGCTTGGCCTGGCTCGGCGTTGGCGGTCAGGTCGAGCGTGCGTGCTGATTCGACCGCTGCCGACAAGCACAAGCCGGGACCGGAGCCGCGCGGAAACCAGGCCCCGGCCAGGATGCCCGCCAGCGCGGGAGAGTCGGACCACGACAGGGCGAGGCCGGCAGCCACCTCGAAGAATGCGGCGACCTTGGGCGCCGGTGGCGGTGGTGGGACGGTCGGCTTCTCGGTACGAGCGGTAGGAATGGCCTCCGCCTGGGGGCGCGTGAACTCGGGGTGGACATCGCTCTCCCAGCTTGCAAGGACCACCGCGATGAGCTCGGCCAGCTCGGTGCACACGCCCGTGTCGTCGATCCAGCGCTCGGCGATCACGGCCGCGTCGGGGCCAACCAGCACGATTTGCAGCCGGTCGCCCTGTCTGAAGACGTGTGCCGAGTCCGGCCGGACCGTTTGCGGAATCGATGGCAGCATCGAGGCCAGCGCCTGCTCGATCTCTTGCCCCGATGGACAGGCCGCGGACTCGACCTGCACCGGGAGTGCGGCAACGAGTACTGCGCCGAAGAGAGTGGCGAGCATCATGCAGTCGGTGTAGGGGACGTGTGAGACGCAATCATCCTTGTGCCAGAATGCCACCTTACATCAAGGTCGCTCGCCGGGGCCAGCGGAGGGTTCTGTGCATGATCCCGCGATAGTCACAGAAGGTCGTGGACGGTTGTCATTGCCGTCGGCCACGGTCACGGCCACGGCCACGGATCCAAGTGCCCGGTCTTGAAGGTCAGGGTGCCCTTGGCACCTGAGCCTCCTCGATCCTGCGCGTGAGCGTTTGCGGCGTTCCACGCTTGACGCGGGAGCGCTTGATACGCGATGCTGAAGAGCGACAGTCCCTTTCGCTTTGGGTAGCGGGCTATGCCACCACGACCGTTTTCGACCGTTGGATGCAGTGTTGTCTTGATCTGCGCTTTCGCACTGGGGTGCGGCGGTGGAGGCTCGAATACGTCGACCCCTGACGCCGCCCCAGCGGGCGGGGCAGGGGGAACGAATGGAACGAGCGCTGGCGGGGCTGCTGGCACGGACGCGGTTGATACGGGCGGCGCCGCGGGTTCAGGTGGCGCGACGACTGACGCCGGGGGCACGGCAGGCACGGGCGGCGCGAGCAGAGCTGGCGGCGCGCCCGGATCCGGCGGAGTAACGGGCACGGGCGGCAGTCTTGTCGGCGGTGCCGCCGGGACCGGCGCCGGCGGGGTACCGGGAACCGGCGGCAGCCTCGTCGGCGGCGCGGCCGGTGGTGGCTGCGTCGCACCGTCGACCGGCGGAGCGTGCGCCCGCGATGGCGACCTCTTTTGTGGGGGCACTTGTTGCCCGTCGGCGGATCCATACTTTTGTCCGGCGACGAATTTCTGCTATCCGACCGCGCTCCAGGCCGCTTCGGCTTGCGGCAGCGCGGGCTGCTTCGCATGCGTGGCACCGGTGACAGGTACCTGCCCGGCGGCGCCGGCAGGAGGGGCGTGCAACGGCACGGGGGTCGTCTATTGCGGCGGGGTCTGCTGTTCCTCGGAGTACCCCTACTACTGCGCTGCGAAGAACTTCTGTTATGCAAGCTCCGACCAAGCCGTGGCTGCATGTGGGAGCGCCTCCTGTTTGGCCTGCGCGCCCACGTGCTCGGAGCCCCCCAATGTCACGTCTTCCGACGTCAGCGACGGAATCTGTGGCGGCGAGCCCTTGGCCATCATCGATGGCATTCCAGCCTTTGCCATGTGCGACGCGGCGCTAAACAGCAACGTCTGGTCGAGCACGGGGGCAAACACGGCGGGGGTCTCCGAAGGGCCCGGCTGGGTTGAAACCGGAGTTGGCCGAATCACCGGCAACAACGGCTATCAGTGTGTGGAGCTGGTGCAGCGCTACTTCTATTTCAGGTTCGGGGTCTGTCCGTGGGATTGGGCCGATGCCAAGGATATGTGCAACGCGACGCTGCCCTCCACCGTCGTGATCACCACGACGCCGGTTCACGGCGACTTGATAGTCATCACACCAGGTTGCGACGGGGCAGGCCTGGCCACCGGTCACGTCGCGGTCGTCGACACCCTCAATGGTGCGACGGTCTCGGTCGTGCAACAGAACGCCGGCACGAACGGGTACGGGACCTTCCACGTCAGCCTGCGCAACCTGCTTCCTTCACGCGGTCGCCAACCAAGCGGCCCCATGAGCGGTGACGCTGTCCCTGGTCTCACATCTTGCCTGCCACGGCCTGTGAAAGTGTCATGGCCGCCGCTTTCGTACTGGCGTCACTTGGGGTGTAGTCCGGCGCGGGACCGTAAGAGGGCGAGAGGCTGACCTCGACGTAGCAGTTCCCTTTGTAGAAGTTGACCCACCAGTGGTCTCCGGTGTCCGCGATGCGGGAGTCGGTTCCGACCAACGGAGAGCTGGGCTCGCTCCAGGCTCTTCCGGCGTAAAACGGATTCGTGACCAGCGAGGTGTAGAGCCCGGATGCTTGCTCGGCACTGGCCATCTGCAGGATGTAGAGCGACACGGTCGCATAGTCGGGCCCGGGCGCGTCGGTCACGGTCGTGCTCTGGTAGTTTTGCCAAGCGAAGGTCAGCGGCACAAAAGGCTCGGCAAAGAACCCGGCCGATGCGCCGTCGATGAGATTCTCGACGCCACTTTGGGTGTTCGCGACAGCGGCTGCTTTGCCAGTCGTAACCGAATTGCTCGGATCGATCGTCCATCCCAGAACCTTGTTGTTCGGCAGAAACTGGTTCAGGAAATCCGAGCCGCAGGAGCCCGGAGGGAGCACCAAGGCGTCACCCGTGTCCGTGCCTCCTTGGAGTCCGCCGCTACCGGTCGAGCTGCCCCCCGTCCCGCCGTTCCCCGATGCGTCGCCACTGGGGACGATGGCAACATCGGCGCCCGCATCGGAGCTTTCCGGGCATGCAGTCGTACACCGGCCGCCGAAGCAGCCGAATATCGCGTTTGGGCACAGCACCACACACGGGCAGACCCCGCTGGTGGGAGATTGGTTGGGGCAATAGGATGCCCAAGCAGCTTGGTTGACGTCGCACCTCCGCTTGCTCATCTGCGGCATACCACAGCAATAGCTGGCCTTGCACTCGCTCGGGCTCGTGGGAGCCGTAACCCAAATACACGAGGACAGGCAGTCGGCATCACTCGTACACGCGTCCAGGTCGGCGGTGGAAGCCGAACCATCTGCCGGCGAAACGGATCCTCCAGTGCCCACGGCACCGCCGCTGGCGACCGAACCTCCGGTGCCCACGGTACCGCCGCTGGCGACCGAACCTCCAGCCGCCGAGCTGGCCCCGCCCGTGCTCGTTGCGCCCCCACCAGCCAGGGCGCCACCGCTTCCTGTCGCCCCACCGTCGGATGACCCTCCGTCCGGTACGTGCGACTTCATGGGCGAGGAGCAGGCCAACACCGCGGATACGAGAACAGCCAATCGATTCATTTTCTTGCCTTCCTTCAGACTACGACGAAGAGAACCCTCCCGATACCTGTCACGGGGCGGTCCTCGACCAGAGCGTGGCCGTGCGCACAGGGGGTGCACGGCTCCGATCCTTGCGAATGCTCTCACCCGGGCGCGCTGGCGGGCCTCGGCTCGCCGGCCGTGGCGGCTGCCCTCTCCGTCTCCAACTCTTGCTCGTGGGCCTTGCGGTGGTCGCGGGCGAAGAGCACGTAGATCGACGGCACCACGAACAGCGTAAACAGGGTGCCGATGGAGATTCCACCCACCAGCACGATGCCGATGGAGTTGCGCGCGGCCGCACCCGGGCCCGCGGCCACGGTGAGGGGAAAGAGACCGGCGATGGTGGCGATGGTGGTCATCAGGATGGGGCGGAGTCGGATCATGGCTGCGCTGTGCACGGCCTCGAGCTTCGACAGGCCGAGGGTCTGCTGGACGTTGGCGAACTCGGCGATCAGGATGCCGTTCTTGGCCACCAGACCCACCAGGGTGACGAGCCCCACCTCGGAATAGATGTTGAGCGTGGCGGTCCAGCCCTGGGTCAGCCCGAAGGTCAAGCCGGGCGGACCTTGGAACTTGAGGAAGGTGAAGATGAGGGCCCCGAAAATGGCCAGAGGGGCGGATCCGGCGAGAATCACGAAGGGGTCGCGGAACGAGTTGAACTGGGCCGCGAGCACGAGGAAGATGAGAACCAGGGCCAGGGTCATGGCCGGCAGGAACCGACCCTGCTCGTGGCGCAGCTGGCGCGACTCACCCGTGTAGTCGACGTGGTAGCCCTGCGGCAGGATCTTCGCCGCGGCCTTCTCCAGCACTGCGAGCCCGTCCTCGACCGAGCGCGTGGGCACGCCCGAGATCTTGACGGCGTTGAGCTGCTGGAAACGATTCAGGGTGCGTGGCTCGACCTCGTTCTTCAAGGTCGCGATGGAGGACAGGGGCACCAGTCCTCCTTGCGGGCCGGTGACGTAGATGCTCCGCAGCTCATCGGCGGTGAGGCGGCTCGTGCGCTCGGCTTGGGCAATGACCTTGTACGCGCGACCTTGTAGGCTGAAGCGGTTGACGTAATTGCCCCCCAGCATGGCCGCGAGATCGCCTCCGATTTGCGCCATATTGAGCCCCATCGATGCAATCTTGTTGCGATCGAGAACGATGTCGACCTTCCCCTGATCGATGAGCACGTCGCTCACGGGCGGGAAGGCAAATTGCCCGCTCTCGACGGCGCTCTGCCGAATCTGGTCGGCGAAGCGCAAGATCTCCTGGTGGTCGGCCGTGGATCCGATGACCAGCTCGATAGGGAAGAAGCCGGGGCTCGGCAGGGCCGGCGGCAAGAACACCGGGGCGCGCACGCCGGCAATGCGGGCCAGCTTGGCATTGACCTCGTTGTTGATGGCGAAGATGGTGCGCTTGCGCTGGTTCCAGGGCTTGACCAGCATGCCCCCGAAGGCTTGCGTGGGGAAGGTGATCTGAAACGTGTGGGCGAACTCCGGGGTCTCCATGAAGATGCGCGTGACCTCGGCGCGGAAGGGGTCGAGCTGCTCGAGGGTGGCGTTGGGGGGCAGGACCATCGCCCCGAACATCACGCCTTGGTCCTCGGTGGGAGCCAGCTCCTTGGGCGAGAACAGGTACATGGGGACGATGGCCAGGGTGATGACAATCCACGCCACGTAGACCGCGCCGCGCGCGCGCAGGGTGAGGCCGAGGAGGCGGCCGTAGACCCCGCGAAACCAATCGAAACCGAGGTCGATGTGATGCGCCAGCCAGCGGGGCTCATACACCGGGTTGAGCAGCCTCGAGCACATCATGGGCGACAGGGTCAGGGCCACGACGCCGGAGATGAAGACCGCGCCGGCCAAGGTGAAGGCGAACTCGTGGAACAGGGCACCCGTGAGGCCACCCTGGAAGCCGATCGGCGCGTAGACGGCAGCCAGGGTGATGGTCATGGCGATGATCGGACGCACGAGCTCGCGGCCGCCGAGGAAGGCCGCGACCAGGCGCGAGCGGCCCTCGCGGATGTGGCGCTCGCAGTTCTCCACCACGACGATGGCATCGTCCACGACCAGGCCGACCGCCAGCACGATGGCCAGCAGGGTGAGGAGGTTCACCGTGAAGCCGAAGACCTGCATGAGGAAGACCGCGCCCACCAGGGAGACCGGAATGGCGATGACCGGGACCAGCACCGTGCGCAGCGAGCCCAGGAAGAGGAAGATGACGACGATCACGATGGCCACCGTCAAGGACAGGGTCCACACGACCTCGTCGATGGCGCTGCGAATGTATTGGGTGGAATCGTAGGCCACGGCCGCCGTCATGCCCGACGGGAAGCTCGCGCTTGAGACCTTCGATCTCGTGGTTCACGTCGCCGATGACCTGCAAGGTGTTGGCGTTGGGCAAGACCCAGACCCCCATGAAGACCGCGCGCTCGCCGTTCATGCGCACATCCTGGTCGTAGTCGTCGGCGCCCAGGACCACGTCGGCGATGTCCTTGAGGCGGATGATGGTGCTGCCCTGCTGGCGCACCACGAGATTGCGAAAGTCTTCGACGCTGTGCAGGTCGGTCGAGGTGGTGAGGTCGAGCTGTACCAGACGGCCTTTGGTCTGCCCTACCGGGGACAGGGCGTTGTTGGCCGCGAGCGCGCCACGCACCTGGCTGGGGCTGATGTTGAGCGATGCCATGCGCTCAGGCTTGAGCCAGGCGCGGATGGCGAAAGTCCGGCCGCCCAGGATCTCCGCGCGCTGGACCCCGCTGATGGCGGTCAGGCGCGGTTGCACGATGCGAATCAGGTAGTCGGTGACCTCGTTGTTCTGCAGGATGGTGGAGGAAAAGGACAGGTACATGGCGGCGGTCTGTGCGTCGGACGGCTGCAGGCTGATGGCCGGGATCTCGGATTCGGGAGGCAGATTGGCGCGCACCTGGTTGACCCGCGTGCTGACGTCGGCCAGGGCCTTGGCACCGTCGAAGTTGAGCTTCAGACGGACGTTGATGGTGGACAGACCTTGCACGCTCTGCGATTCGATGTAGTCGATGCCGTCGGCGGCAGCGATGGCCTGTTCGAGAGGGACGGTGACGAACCCTCGCACGAGGTCGGCGCTGGCCCCCACGTACACGGTGGTCACCACGATGCTGGCCGATTCGAGCCTCGGGTACTGGCGCACATTGAGCGAGCGGATGGCCTGGATCCCCGCGATCACGATGATCAGGCTCACGACGATGGCCACGATGGGCCGACGGATGAAGAGATCGACGAAGCGCATGGGTCAGCGGTTCTCGACCGAGGGCACGAGCTCGGGATGGAGTCGCACCGAGTTGTTCACCGCCACCTTCATCCCGTTGCGCAGCTTGAAGGCACCTTCGGAGACCACGGTCTGCCCAGGCTGTACCCCTTGGAGAATCTCCACGAAGTCGCCGCGCGCCTCGCCCGTCTTCACGAACTGTTGGCGAGCGACCAGGATGGGCTTGCCGTCCGGTCCGGTGACGATGTGCCCGTTCTCGCGCTTGTCCTCGACCACGAAGACCGAGTCCCCGTACGAGGCCCGCACGATCGCCGTGGCACCGACCACGGTCACCGTCCGCTTCTCGGGCAGGATGACCTGCACGTTCACGAACATGCCGGGACTGGGCGGTGGCTCCATTTTCTTTACGGCGGCCCGCACCTGACCACTGCGCGTCACAGGATCCACCAGCGGCTCGATCGCGCTGATGGTAGCCTCGCCGTGCGGGCCGGATGTTCCCTCGTTGATCACGACCTGCATGCCCACCTTCAACCTGTGAATCTGTTCTTGCGGCAGGGTGAAGTCGACGAAGTCGGTTTCCGCGGATTCGAGCTCCGTGACCGGGGTTCCTGGCGTGAGATACTGGCCGAGGTTGACCATCCGGATGCCCAAGCGCCCGGCGAACGGAGCCCGGACGACCTTGCGCTCGATTTGGGCCTTGAGGGAGCTCACGTCAGCAACGGCGGAGCGGAGCGCGCTTTCGTCGTTGTCGACCTGTGCCTGGGTGGTTGCGTGACCCTTGAACAGGGCGCGCGAGCGCTCTTCGTTGATGCGCGCCAGGTGCTCGCGCTCTTGCGCCGAGCCCAGCTCGGCCGCCTCCACGCTGCGGTCGAGCTCGACGAGGATCTGCCCTTTCCGCACCTTCTGCCCGGAGTCGAAATGGATGGTCTTCACCGTGCCCGCCATCTCGCTGCTCACCGTCACACCGCGGGTGGGCGCGACCGTGCCGACCGAGGACAGCCGATCGTCCCAAAGCTCCGCCTTGGCCTCCATGGTCCCGATCACCTCGGGTGGCGGCCCCGCTGCCGCCGCTGCCTTGCCAAATCCGATCAGCTCCTTGATTTGGCCCACCTTGACGGCAGCCAAGCTGCCGATGAGCACGACGAGCCCTGCAACAACGACTAGATAGCGCACGCGAATTTAGATGCCGATCCTCCGTCGGGGTGCACAGGATCCACGTAGTCGCTATGACATCGATGTGGTCATATTGACATCATTTCGTTTGACGTATCTTTGACAACATGGCGTTTAACCGATTGTTTTAACTATGCATTTAGATTGGCATAGGTCCTGCTTTTGCAAGCCGGGAGGACGGAGCAAGAGGTCGTGGCGCAAACACTGGTACAGATCCGACCAAGGAAGCTGGCACCAGAGTTGCGCAAACCGAAGCCGGCCTACCAGACCGAGAAGCGGTTGTGGCGCCGAATGGTCCTGCGCCTGCGCGACGACCCTCACGCGATCCGGTTGACGGTGCAGGTCGGGTTCGTCGCGCTCTGCGTGTGGATCGGGATCGAGTTTCACCAATTTTTTGCCTGGGGCATGTCGCACGGGGCCTTGCCGTACGCGAAGCGTCCGCCGGGCGCCGAGGGCTTCCTTCCCATCAGCGCTCTCATCGGAGTCAAGCACTTCCTCGCCACCGGAACGGTCGACCATGTCCATCCCGCTGCCCTGTTCATCTTGACCGCCATCGTGCTGCTCAGCCTCGCGGTCAAGAAGGCCTTCTGCAGCTTTCTTTGCCCCATCGGCACGCTCAGCGAGTCTCTGTGGCGGCTCGGCCGCTTCGTCTATCGCAGAAACATCATCCTGCCCCGCTGGCTCGACTATCCGCTGCGCGCGCCCAAATATGCGCTGCTGCTCTTCTTCGTGTGGTCCATCGCCAAGATGGACCTTCCGACGCTCGATGCCTTCATCGGCAGCCCGTACAACAAGGTCGCCGACATCAAGATGTATCTCTTCTTTGCCGGAATTTCCGGGTTGGCGCTGAAGGTGGTGCTGGTCCTGGTCGTGCTTTCGCTCTTCGTGAAGAACGCCTGGTGTCGCTTCCTGTGTCCGTACGGCGCCTTGCTCGGCGTGGTTGGTCTATTGAGCCCTTCCAAGGTCGCGCGCAACAAGAGTCGCTGCATCGATTGCCGGCTCTGCACGCGCGCGTGTCCGTCGAACATCCGCGTCCACACCGCCGGGCGGGTGTGGAGCGACGAATGCACGAGTTGCCTGGACTGCGTTGCGGTGTGCCCGGTGATGGACACGCTGGAAGTGCGCGCCCATGGCCGGGCTATCTCGGCCCGCTGGGTGGCCACCCTCGTCGTCGCCATCTTCCTCGGCGTGACCGGCTTGGCCATGGCCGCCGGGCATTGGACCAACGGCATCTCGCCGGCCGAGTACCTGTACCGCTTCCCTCGACTCGACCAACCCGCCTACCAGCACCACCGCGGTCGCGTTGCCTCGTACGGGCCGAACGACTGAAGAGGTCGCGTTCCGCTCTCCCGGCGCCGTGAAAGCCGATCTCATCCCTGCAAACCAGCCGCAGAGCTGGGCACGAGCGAAATGCTGGCAAGACCTGCGATTTCGGTACAACCCTGCCTTCGTTGCGACAGTAACAGACTATGAAGCCAAGTGTACTGTCCATCGGTCGTTCGATCCTTTTCGTCCAAGTGCTGCTGGTGGCTGCTTGTCAGTCTTCTGGGTCGGGTGGTGGAACCGGGGGAGCGGCGGGGGGCAGTAGTGCCGGGGGGCGGACAGGCACGGGCGGCGCCGTAATGGGGGGCGCCGGGGGAGGGGGTGCGGGAAACACCGGTGGTGCCAGCACGGGAGGGACCGCGGGCGTCGGTGCGGGCGGTCGCGCCACGGGCGGCGGGACAGCGGGCGCCACGGCCAGCGGCGGTGCCGCGGGCGCGACGGGAGGAAGCGGAACGGGTGGTCTTGCCACCGGAGGAGGCCCCGCAGGCACGACGGGCGGAGGCACCGGGGCTGCGGGAGGCGCTGGAACGGGGGGCAAAGTCGGCTCAGGCGGTACTGGCACCGGAGGGGGCGGCGGTCAGGCCGGCTCGGGAGGGCAGACGGCCGGCGGCGCTTCCGGGACGGGTGGCTCGACCACGCTAACCTGTCCTACGCCCCCGCCCACAGGTACGACCTATGCCGTTGACACAACCGGCGTGACCTTCACCGTGGGCAGCGGCAAGCTGAGAGTGCAGGTCTGCAAGGAAGACGTCATCCGTGTCCAGTACGGCAATGGCTCCTCCGTTCCCACCAAGAGCTCCCTGTCCGTCAACGCCACCTGGGGGACGCCAAGCTTTTGCGTCACCGAGGCCTCGGGGACGTTGACCATCGCAACGGCTAGGCTCAAGGCCAAGGTCAACGAGAGCACGGGCGTGGTCAGCTACACCGACTTGAGCGACAACGTCATCTTGGCGGAGGACAGCAAGTCCGTCACCGCCGCGACCGTCCAGGGAACGAGCACCAACAAGGTCCAGACCGTGTTCAACTCGCCCGCGGGCGAAGGGCTGTTCGGTCTTGGCCAGCACCCGGATAACGCCATGAACTACAAGGGTGGCACGGTGAACAACATGGTCAACAGCAATGGGTCGATCCAGATCCCTATGCTGGTTTCGAGCAAGGGCTATGGCATCTTCTGGGACAACTACTCGTCCACGAGCTTTGCCGGGAACGTTTCCAGCAACACCAAGTACAGCTTCACTTCCCAGGCGGGCGAGGGCGTCGATTACTACTTCTTCTATGGTCCCGGCATCGACCAGGTCATTGCGGGTTACCGCGCAGCCACGGGTGCTGCACCCTTGTTTGCCAAATGGGCCTATGGGCTCTTTCAATCCAAGGACCATTACTCCACCCAAACCGAATTCTTGAACGTCGTGAGCAGTTATCGCAACGCCAAGATCCCCGTCGACGTGGTGGTTCAGGACTGGGACTATTGGGGCTCGTATTCCTGGGGCTCCCATATCATGGACCCAAAGAACTATCCGAATCCGGCGACCCTCGTCAGCACCATGCACGCCGCCAACATCCACGGGATGATCTCGATCTGGCCGGAGTACCAGTACCTGGCGAATCCGCCGGCGGCGGTCGATGGGGAAAACGATCAAGACAACTACAACGCGCTCAAGGCCATGAGCGCGCTCTATCCCAATCCCAGCAACGGCAGCAATCACTACTTCTACGACACCTTCAATGCCGCCGCTAGAACGCTGGTCTACCAGCAGATGTACGACAGGTTGATCGGCAAGTACGGATGGGACGCGATCTGGGCCGACAACGACGAGCCGCAAGACTATCCCTCGGGCAGCGTGAACATGTCGAGCGTTACCACGTCACTGGGCGCGGCATCCCTGTACATCAACGCCTATCCCTTGCAGCACACCAAGGCACTCTACGAAGGCTGGCGCAAGGTGGGGCCCAACACCAAACGCGTTTTTGTCTTGAGCCGCAGCGCCTTCGCCGGCGCACAGCGCTATGCCGCCGCCGAATGGTCGGGGGACATCAACGCCGATTGGGGCGTCTTCACCACGCAGATCCCTGCCGGTCTGAACTACGCGGCCGCGGGAATGCCCTACTGGACCACGGACATTGGCGGCTACTTCGGCACGCCCACCGAGGAGCTGTTCACCCGCTGGTTCCAATTTGGGGCTTTCTGCTCAATCTTCCGCATCCATGGCCAGGCCCCCAAGGAGCTGTACGGCAACCAGTGGAGCGCCACCGGCAAGGCCAATCTTCTCGCGATCGATACCCTGCACTATCGGCTGATGCCCTATCTCTATTCGCTGGCTTGGAAGGTTACCAACGAGGGATACACCATCATGCGCCCGCTCTTCTTCGACTATCCGAACGACGCCAGCGTGTACGGGCTCAAGGACCAATTCATGTACGGTCCGGCCATCCTGGTCAACCCGGTGACCAGTGCCGGGGCCACCAGCCGGTCCGTGTATCTGCCTGCGGGCACGTGGTACGACTTCTGGACCGGCTCGACCACCAGTGGTGGCAGCAAGGTGACGGCGGACGCGCCGTTGAGCAAGATCCCTCTGTACGTGAAGGCCGGAGCCATTCTCCCGATGGGCCCCCAGATTCAGTACGCCACCGAAAGCACGGATCCCCTGGAGATCAGGGTCTACAAGGGACAGGACGGATCGTTCACCCTGTATGACGACGAGGGCGATTCGTACAACTACGAAACCGGGCAGCATGCGGAGATCGCGTTGTCGTGGAACGATGCCTCGCAACAGCTCTCCATTGGCGCTCGGGAGGGCAGCTATACCGGCATGCCGGCCACGAGGACGTTCAACATCGTTTGGGTCAGCGCGAACCACGGCGCTGGCGTGGATGTCACGGCCACCGCGGACCAAGTGGTGAAGTACGATGGCTCGGCGGTGACGGTAAGCGCGAAATAGCTGGTGGAAGACGGGCTTGGTGGGCCATGGACCTTCTCGCTCCCGCGCACCCGACGCAAACCGTTGATATGGAAACCCTCGGAGGGTTTCCATGCCTTCCCGCGTTCTGGCTACGCCGGGTCGAGCCCGGCTTCGCCATCGCGACTGGGTGGGTTAGGGTGCCGTCGTGGTGATGTCGACCGAGCCTGCCGTGAGCGAGCCGGAGGTCGCCTTCAAGGTAATCGTTCCGGCGGTGGTGGTGGACTGAACGATGGCCATCAGCTTGCCGCTGAACGCAGCGTGCGAGGTGCCTTTGTAGGAATCGTGGTTCGTGGAATCTCCGGCATCGAGGCCCACCAGGGCGCCGGGACCGCTGATCGTGAAGGCGATGGTGTTCTTGGCTTGCGGCACAACCACGCCCTGCGCGTCGAGGATGTCCACCTCGACGTAGGACAGGTCGCTGCCATCCGCGGCGATCGATGCGCGGTCGGCCTTGAGCGCCAAGGCGGCGGCGGCCCCAGCGGTTTGAACGGTGTCGGTTGCGACGACTGTACCACCCTTGGTGGCCTTCGCCTGGAGTGTGCCAGTCGCGAATGGGACTGACCACTGGGCGTGCGCAGTCGTGGCGGAGATGGTCTTCGAACCCTGGGACTTGTCGTTGAGGAAGAGCTCGACGCTGTCCGCATTGCTGTAGACCCAGACAGTCACGGATTGCCCCGCCGTCCAACTCGTCCAGTCCATCGGTACGATGTGGACCATGGTGGGGCCACTGGCGTTCCACTTGCTCTGGTAGAAGTAGAAGATGTCCTTGGGGAAGCCGGCCGTGTCGATAGCACCGAAGTACGAGCTCTTGGACGGCCAGCCATACGGCGTGGGCTCGCCAATGTAGTCCCAGCCTGTCCAGATGAACTCGCCGGCAATGTAAGCGTCCGCATTGACGGTCTGCCACGAGCTCTCGGCGCTCGTTCCCCAGGACACCACGCTGTTGTCGTAGGACGAGCACTGGTTGTCGCTGGATGACAGGATATTCGTTGTGACCGGCGTCTTGTAGACGTTACGACTCCGCACCGCGGACGAGGTCTCGCTGCCGAAGAGCTTCCAGGTCGGATTGCTCGAGTGCGTCCCGGCATACGAGTACGGAGCGTAGTTGAGGCCGACCACATCTTCCAAGGGAGCTGTCGCGGCGCCGGTGGCACCGGAGGCAAAGGCTTGACCGATCACGCGCGTGGTGTCCTTGGCCTTGACCGCCGTGATGAGGGATTGTGCGACGGTGGCGTTGTTGTCATCGGGAATCTCGTTTCCGATGCTCCAAATGATGATGCCTGGGTGGTTGCGGTCGCGCATCACCATGTCCCCGATATCGGTCTTGGACCACTGATTGAAGAATCGTCCGTAGTCGTACGTATTCTTGCCCTGGTCCCAGCAGTCGAATGCCTCATCCATCACAAGGAAACCCATGCGATCGGCCATGTCGAGGAACTCGGGTGCGGGCGGGTTGTGCGACGTGCGAAGCGCATTGACGCCCATGTCCTTGAGCATCTGGAGGTGTTTCTCGATGGCGCGGTTGTTCACCGCGGCGCCGAGGGCGCCGAGGTCGTGGTGATTGCACGTGCCGTTGAGCTTTACGCTCTGACCATTGAGGGTGAAGCCCTTGTTCGCGTCGAACGCGAAGGTGCGGATCCCGAAAGACGTCGTATACGTGTCGACCACGGCGCCTCCCGCCGATACGGTTGTCACCGCGGCGTAGAGAGTCGGCGACGATGGTGACCACAGTTTGGGATTGGACACGGTCGCGGTATAGGTCACGTCGGCGGTCTTTCCGGCGGCCACCGTGGTCGCGGCCGAAGAGCCTTTCGCTACCTCGGCTCCGGAGGCGTCGCGAACCGAGCTGGCGACCGTCACCGATTGGTCGGCTGTTGCGTCGTTCTGCACGGTCACCGCGATGTTTACCGTGGCGCTCGTGGCCGAGGCCTGCGGCGTGGTCACGAATGCGCCGGTATAGGCGACCCGCACGGGGTTCACGGTCTTGAGCCAAGTGTGACGGTAGATGCCGCTGCCCGAGTACCAGCGGCTGCTGGGCTGCTGGTTGTTGACCCGGACGGCAAGCACGTTCGATGCGCCAAACTTGGCACTGGCGGTCAGGTCACATTCGAAGGAGGAGAAACCATAGGGACGGGCGCCTACTTGCGTGCCGTTGAGGTACACCGTGCTGTCCATGTAGACACCGTCGAACTGGACAAAGACCTTCTGTCCCGAGCTCGAGGCGGGCAGCGTGAACGTCTTGCGGTACCAGCCCGTGCCGCCATCGAGGTAGCCACCGCCGCCGCCAGCTTTTGAGCTTTGATTGAACGCCAGCGAGATGCTCCAGTCATGGGGCACGTTCAAAGACGTCCAGGCCGAGTCGTCGAAAGTCGTTGCTTGCGCGCCTGTCACGTCGCCGAGATGGAACTTCCATCCCTGGTCGAAGCTGACCGTGGTCGAACGGGCGCCATCGTAATTGTTGACGAGCGTGGCGGCCGAGCTGCTCGAACCGCCCGCGCCGCCCGCGCCGCCACCCCCTGAGGCCGCTGCGCCACCCGTTCCAGTGCCGGGCTGGCCGCCCGTCGCAGCGCCTCCGGCTGCGCTGCCGCCCCTTCCACCCGCTCCCGCGCCGGACTGGCCTCCCGCCGCTGTTCCTCCCGCTCCGCCACTTCCTCTGCCGGCCACTCCCGACCCACCGACTGCGGTCCCTGCTTGGCCTCCCGCTGCCGCCCCTCCAAGTCCTCTGCCGCCCGCTCCCGTCCCGCCGGCTCCCGCGCCTGCCTGTCCTCCGGCAGCCCCTCCGGTTCCGCTGCCAGTCTTACCGGCCGTGCCTCCGCTGCCGACGGTCCCCGTGTTTCCACCCGCCGCGCCCGGACTGGAGCTACCCCCGGAGCCGTTGTCGCTTGGATGACTGCTGGTCCCGCAGGCCGGGAGACAAAGCATGCTAACGAGTAGGGTGGCGCCCCGTCGCGACAAGATTGAGCTTCTCATGATCGTCCTCTTTGCTGTGTGGAGGTGTTCGGTTTCGTGGCTATGAAGGGTGACCGCGACTGGCGAATAGAACCGGTACGAGCACCCGTCAGGCTGAGCAGTGGGAGCAGCCACGGAAGTCCATCTGCTTTGACAGCATGATGCTCCCGGACTTGACCCGCGTGTCATGACCGTCGCCGATTGTATGGGTGCGGCTAGGGGGGGCGCCGTTCGCCGTCGTGCCGCATTGCGATGTCGCTCTGCCGCGGGGCTGCGTTGTCCGCCCGCACCCGTCGCGCATGTCGAGCCGCGGCGTTCCTCGGAGCCCCCGACCTATTTGCCGTATCCGGCGGCCACGATGTTCGCCTGAATCGCTTCTTCCGTTGCGTCGCTCGGATAGCCGGTGACAATCGCCCCTTCGAAGAAGATTCCCGAGCTGGCGTTGGCGCCGCCACTGGGCTTGCAGCAGTCGCCGCCACAGCCGAGGATGAGCGCACCCTGCTTCTTCATCGGGCTCCAGCCTCCAGGCAGCGCACCCTTGTAGTACGTGGCCAGGCTGCCCGAAGTTGCATCGGCACCCCTCAGCGCGTATTCCGTCGTGCCGTTGTTCTTCAACACCGCGGTGACGAACGGGGCCGTCTGGGCGGGATCCTTCGAGTTGCTCTTGCTGTCGCCTTCGGCGAATAGTCCGTACTCGAGATCGGCCATCACCCATGGACCGGATCCGGCCCCGGTGCCCCAGGTGCCGGTCGTGCTGAAATTGAGGGAATCCATAGCCCCCGATCCATCTGCAGTTCGGTCGGTTTCGCTGTTGCCATAGTCGAAGCAACAGCCGCCGTTGGCGTGCCGACTGCTGGTCACCATGTACATTCCCTCGGGTTGGCTACCGGTTGCCATGCCCGACTTGGAACCGTCGTGCCAGTAGCAATTCCCCGGACTGATGTACACGGAGTAGACCTTGTGGCCGCCGATCGTCACCGCGTCGACGGTCGCTTTCGCCGGGCTGCTCGAGGGCGATGCGGGGACCTGCGTCGAGCCCTGGTACCACAGGTCGTTTCCCTTGCCCGATTGATCGTAGACGACGGTCAGGACACAGGTCGAGCCGGCGCAGAAGGTGTCCTCTGGCGCGGTGTCGGCGATGCCACCGGCGGCCAGGGGCAGGATGTCTTTCGTGGCGTTGTCCGAGGCGCGCCTGACCTGATAGAGGGGCTTGTCGTAGGCGCCATAGAGCGCCCTGACCACGCTGTGTGCGGCCACGCAGGGCGTGCTGGCAGCCGCAAAGATATCGCAAGGCCCAGTGGCGCCGCCAGCGCCAGTTGTTCCGCCTGACCCGTTGGTGCCGCCAGAGCCCGCCCCTCCGCCTGCACCGGTCCTTCCGCCCGAACCGGCCTGGCCGGCGGCACCGCCCGCGCCGGCTCTTCCTCCCGAGGCGTTGCTTGCTCCGCCGGAGCCAGTGGAGCCGCCGGCTCCGCCTGTCCCCGGGGCGGCGTTTTTCTGCAGAACGACCGTGCCCGTCAAGGGCTGTCCCGTCGGCTGTGGCGTCAGGGCCAACGTGTTTGCCGAAACGCAGTAGGCGTAGTCCACATAGTCGTCGAGGTTGAGCCCACTGCCCGATGTCGTGTACGTCCCGCTGGGCGCCGCATAAGGGGTAATCGCGCCGATGCCGCCGGTCTGGTTGGCAGTGGCCGTGCAGTTGCAGGTGCCGGTGTCGTTGGTACACGAGGCAGTGGCCCAGCCTGCCGCGGTGAAGATGCTGCCAATCTTGGAGCACTCGACCGGCGTCGACGAAATGATGAGGCACGAGGGGTCGAGCGGGAAGGTGATGGTGCCCTTGGTGGTCGTGTTGTCCACATACAATCCGCTGGCGTTGGCGGTCCACGTTCCCGTCACGTTCAGGCTGCCGACGACGGGCACGGTAGGGCATCCCAGCTCGAGCAGCTTTCCGTCCATGTTCCCCGACAGGGCCAGGCATGATGACGTCACGGTCCAGGTCCCGATGACGTCACCGCCACATGGCGCCACGCTGGAACAGGCCGCTCCGCCACCCGAACCGGCCGCTTGGCCGTTGCCGCCAGCCCCACCTCCACCGCTGCCCAAGGCTCCGCCATCTCCCTTCGAACCGCCGCTGGCGCTGCCACCGCTGCTGCTCGCGGCCCTGCCGCCGGAGCCGCCAGATGTGCCGTTTGCCGTGCCACCGGAGCCTCCGGACGGTCCACCGGCCGCACCCCCGTTGGAGCCTCCGGATGTCCCACCTGGTGTCCCGCCACCGGAGCCGCAGCCCTGGGGCGCCAGGGTCAAGGCGAGCAATGCACCGGCGACGGGGCCGAAAAGTCCGTTTCGCATAACACCTCCAACCTATACTGTCGACAGGGCCGCTTCTGTGTAGCGGAATCTTCCGCGTGCATCGTTGGTCTCCGCGGAGCTTCCCGACAGTTGGCTAGAATCAAGGGCTCCGCCCGTGGGAGAAACGGAATCATGATGCTGGCGCCACTGCCGGGCTAATGCAGCTTCGTCTCATGGAAAGAGCTCGACAATCGGGTGTTGCCGGTGGGCTTGCGCTTCTGCTCATGGCCTGTAGCTCGGGGACCGCCACGACCCATCAGAATGGCGGCTCCGGTGCCGGGACCCTCTCCGGCAGTGGCGGCGCCGCAGGAAGAGCGAGCGGCGCCGGGGGCGGCTCTGGTGGCAGCGTGATCGGCGGCTCGGGTGGCACTGCGAGCTCTGGCACGGGCGGCAGAGGGGGCGCTGGCGGTGGCTTCGGCGGCGGCACCGTGGTGGCATCGGGTGGCAAGATCGCCGGCGGCACGAGCGGCAGCGCAGGCGGCGTCGGCGGGGCTGGCAGTGGCGGCACGGGCGCCGGGACGGGCGGTGTCGCCGGCACGATTGGCAGTGGCGGGGCTGGCGGCAAGTCGACAGCCGGCTCGGGTGGCACTGCGAGCCCGGTCACGGGCGGGAGCACGAGCGCCGGCACAGGCGGCGCTGGCGGCTCGACCGACGTGTGTCCCAAGGCGCAAGCCCAGGCCTGCTACTACGTTTCACCGTCAGGCAGCGACACCAATGACGGCAGCGCAGGCACGCCCTTTCAGACCATCACCAAGGCGCGCGACGCGGTTCGCGCCGTCAATAGCAACATGACCGGCGACATCTACGTCTATCTTCGAGGCGGGGACTACCGGATCACGAGCGCGATCAGCCTCGAGAGCAAGGATTCGGGTACGGGCAACCATCGGATCTACTATCAGGCGTATCCCGGTGAAACGCCGGTGCTGAGCGGCGCCACGAAGGTGACCGGCTGGACCGTGAGCAGCGGCAACATCTACAAGGCCTCGCTCGACCGCAAGACGAAGTTGCGCAACCTGTACGTGAACGACGCCAGGGCCAACATGACCAGCAAGACCGTCACGTCGAAAGGCGGGACCGGGACCTATTCCGTTACCAGCGGACAAGCCACGTGGGCGTGGAACAGTGGCAGCGGTAGCGACGGGGTCGAGTACAGCGCATCGGACGTGCCGGCCATCACCAGCAACAAGGACGACCTCGAGATCGTCAACGGCACCACGTGGAATGAGAACATCGTCTGCACGAGAGACGTCGTGACCGCTTCCGACGGCAACAGGGGGCTGATGCTGCAGCAGCCCTACGGGATCATCGCGCAGTTGCCGGGCTGGAGCTCCGGTTTCAGCGTGACGGGTAGTCACAAGATCCTCAACGTATTCGCCTGGCTGACCGCCGCGGGGCAGTTCTATTTCGACAAGACCACGGGAACGCTCTACTACTATCCCCGCTCGGGTGAGGACATGAGCACGGCAGACGTCGAGGCACCTGTGGCGGAGACCTTGCTCAGTATCGCCGGGACTTCGACCACGGACCGGGTCAAGAACATCACCATCCAGGGCATCACCTTCGCCAACACCGACTACATGTTGTACAAGGTGGGGGACTCCTACGGCAAGGCGAGCGTGCAGGGCGCAACCGTGTTCATCGCCTACGGTAGCGGCGATTGGCACGCCTCCAAGTACGAGATCGTCGACACGTTCCCGGGGATGATCATGGTGAACAGCGCCGATTCGATCGACATCGTCGGCAACGTGATCAAGCACAGCGGCAATGAGGGGATTTCGATGATCAACGACGTTGTCAATTCGAACATCGTTGGCAACTACATCACCGACATTGCCGGCAGTGGCATCACGATTGGTCACCCGCAGCACGTCTACATAGGAGACGGCGGCACCCACGAGAAGTACGCCAAGGGCGTGGAGGGTGCCTGCATCAAGGATACGATAGACAACAACGTCGTCTACAACGTGAGTACCCTTCCCGGGTTCGGCGGGCATTCGGGGATTACCGCGTTCTTCGTGGACACGCTTGCAATTACCCACAATCTCATTCACTCGACCGCTTACAACGGGATCAATCTGGGATGGGGTTGGAAGAACTTCACGGACTCGACCACTTGCAAGAACAACACGTGCAGCTTCAATCGCTTCAATAACATGATGACCCGACTGCACGACAGCGGCGCCATCTACACCATCGGGCAAGAGCCGGGAACCACCATCAACCAGAATTACGTCAAGGGGATTCCACCCAATACCTCAGGCCCCACGTACGGCCTGCACAACGACGAGGGGAGCGCGTTTATCACGGAGAATGACAGCGTCCTCGACATTGACAAGGGCGTCACCTACACCATCAATTGCGAGGACTACGGTGCAAAGCACGACCTGACCATTTTGAGGACCTATGCAACCGTCAACAAGATGGGCGCCAACCCGCCGAATAGCCAGATCGACACGCCTGTGGTGGTTGCCGATGCCGTGTGGCCCGTGACCCAGTATGGATACGCCGTGGCCTCGGGCGTCGAGGACGCTTATCGGAGCGTTGTGCCGACCAGTCTGGTTTCGACACCGGACTTTGTGTTTCCCGCCAGTTGCGCGGCGCCGAAAGGGACCGCCAGCCTGACCATCAGGAGTAGCGGCGACGCCACGAGCACGGTGTGGTTTGCTCCAGCCGGCACGACGGCCTTCGCGGAGGGTGCGACGATGACGAAGGCTGCGGGGAATGCAACGTCGATTCCGGTGCCCACGACGGCGGGCAGCTACAAGCTGTCGGTCCTGGATTCCCAGGGTAAGAAGCTGGGGGAATCGGCGGCCCTCTTGCGCGTGCAGTAAGTCGTCTGTTGCTGCCGTCTGGTGCCGTGTGCGGTCGTGCGTGGCAACCGAGGGCGCGATCGAGACGGAACCGTGAGGTTCGCGCCACTGCCCACGTAAGATCAATCCGTTCCGCCATGAAAGACGAGGTTCCCATCATGCGCAAACCGCACCAAGCGCTTTCACCTTCTTCAACGCAATCGGCACGACTGGCGGGCGGCATCGCGACGGCCGTCGTTCTCGCGTACGTCGGCCTGGCTGGAACCGCAAGCGCGAAACCGTTCGAAGAGTATATCAAACCGACTCCCACGGTCGCGCCGCTCAGCTCCGCCACCTGGGGCGTGGCGGGCGTCATTCCGCGCGACATCTCCAACGGCATCGAGAGCGCCATGGGCGCTGGCGTTCATCCGCAGTGGTACTACTGGGACGGCCAGATCATCAAGGCCACCGACGGCAAGTACCACATGTTCATGAGCACGTTCGACGCAAACTCGAACTTCGGTACGGCCTGGCAGGGCTCGGACGCCTACCATGCCATCAGCCAAACCAACGTGCTTGGTCCGTACCTACGGCAAGACTACGTGTACAGTACCGGCGGCTCCACACCGCACAAGGGGCACAACGTCTCCGCGGTCGAGCTGCCCGACGGTACCTACGCGGTCATCGTCAGCGAGATCGTTCCCTTCCAGATCTTCAAGTCGAGCTCGCTCGACGGCCCATGGACGGGTTGTTCGCCCCAAAGCGATATCGGTGCGTCCAACATAAGCATGTTTCCGCGCCACGACGGCAAGTACCAAATCGTGGAGCGCAACGGGACCATCGCGATCGCGGACACCCTGTGTGGCCACTACGTGAAGCAGAAGCCGACGTGCGCGTATACCCAGAACCCTACCGACGCACAGGGTAATCCGGTCGTCGGCAGCATCTACCCGAAGCGGACCTCGATACCGGGCGTACCCAATCCGACCAATATCTGGCAAGAAGATCCCCACATTTGGCGCAGCGGCGGGACCTACCACGTCATCTATTCGGGTTCCGGAGATCGAGTCGGCTGGCACGTGTATTCGCCTGACGGCCTCAGTTGGCAGGACAACGGGTACGCTTGGTCTCCGCGGGATTACCAGAAGATCTTCTGTTACGAAGGAACCACCACCTGCACGGCATGGTACAAGATGGAGCGACCGGGCGTGGTGCTGGAAGACGGCCACCCAACCCATATCACTTGGGCCGTATCCGATGTCGACAAGGACAACCAGGTCCTGCCCGGTACCAATCACGGCACCAAGGTCATCGTGGTGCCCTTCGACGGCGTCGCGTTCGACAACGACTTTGGTACCGGCGGAAGCATCGGCACAGGTGGGAGCGGGGGAAGCAGTGGAACCGGGGGCGCTGCGGGAAGCAGCGGTCGCGACGGCGGGATAGGTGGAAGCGGCTCCGGTGGTGCAACCGGAAGTGGCGGGCGCAGTGGGGCGGACGGCGGGTCAGGAGGAAATGGAGCAGGCGGCGCGACTGGGGCGGGCGGTGTGGGGGGCACCGGATCGGGCGGTGCAACTGCCACGGGTGGTCGCAACGGGGCCGATGGCGGGCCAGGCGGAAGCGGCTCCGGCGGCGCAACTGCCACCGGGGGGCGCTTGGGCAACACCGGCGGAACGACCGTAGCTGCCTCCGGCGGCGCGGCGGGCTCCGGCGGAGGCGGCTCTGGCGGATCGAGCGCGGGCAGTGGCGACGGCGCAGGAGCAGCCGGTGCGGGCTCGGGTGGACATGGCGCTGCCGGCTCAGGTGGCCAGGAAGGCGGCAATTCGGGTGCGGCTGGGGCCTCGACCACGGCGGGCGGCACCTCATCCTCTGGTTGTTCCTGTACGATACAGGGACGCACACGAGCGGGCGGCGGCTTGTGGCTGTTGCTCGGCCTCACCCTCGTGCCGTGGATTCGGCGTAGAAGATCGTGACCGGTGATTCAGTTGGTCGTCACGACACCTGTCGCAAGGTTGATGGACCATTGGGCGGAGTAGGTCAAGGTCCACTTTGTGCCGTCAAAGGTGAACGGTAGCCAGAGATACGTCGAAAGGCTGAGATTGTTGGAATTCCATATGTCAGCCGCGTAGATATAGGTCGTCGTCTGGCTGCCCACGATGGGGATCACGTAGGTGGGCTGAGAGCTCCAGGTCGAGTTGTTCGCGCCGACGCCGGTGAAACTATTGTTCCACGGCCCGGTAATCGAGCCGGTGGAGGTCAAGTACGCTGCCTGGTTCGGGGCCCAGCCGGTCTGCCCCGAGCTGATACCGTAGTACTTGCCATCGACTTTCCAGAATGCGTAGGCCTCCCGGGTGTCATTGGCCCAAATCTTCGTGGTGTTCGAGACGGTCAAATAGTCGCTCGAGAGCTGGTAGACCTCCGTCTGACTAAAGGTTCCCGACGAGGTTTGGCCCTGTGCTCCTGTGGAGACGAAGTAGGCGGTCCCGTCGGGCTCTTGCCACAGGGTGCAGTCTCTCGAAGCGTTTCCCCCGGGCGTGAAGTGCTTCACGTACGTGTAGTTGCCATCCACGGTGGGGCTGGTGAAAATCACGGCCTCGGAGTCACAGTAGCCGCCGCTCGCCCCGGAGCAGGCTTCCATATCCCAGTGGGCCCACATCACGTATAGCTTCGTGGATGCGTTGTAGATGACCTTGGGTCGCTCGATGATCAGATTGACGTTGTTCAGCACGGGGTCCGTGCTGGTGGTGACGACCGAATTGCGATGCTCCCAGTTGGCAAGATCCTTGGAGGCGTAGCAGCTGATGGCGTGAAAGTTGCCCGTACCATTCGTGTTCAGGGTTTTGTCTTCACCGAACCAGTACCAGGTGTCGCAGACCTTGATGAGCCCACCGCCGTGGGCCTGAATGTGCTTGCCCGTCGTATCATTCCAAGAGCCGCTGTTGTTGATGGTGCCGGTGACGACCCCCGCATCCACGGGTGGACAAAGGTCGCCTGCCGCTCCGCCGACTCCCGTGGTGCCGCCGGACCCGGCTGCTCCACCGTTCCCATTCGAGCCGCCTGAGCCGTTCGCGTCACCGCCGTCGGTCGCTGCATCCGAACGGGTCGTTCCCCCTGAGCCGGTTGCGCCGCCCAAGCTGCGACCGCCACTGCCGGAGGTACCGCCGCCGCCGGTGCCAGTCGCGCCGCCCGAGCTGCGGCCCCCGCTGTCGGCCACGCCACCCGAGCCGGTTGTCCCGCCCGAGCTGGCCGCTCCGCCTGAGCTGGCCGCCCCACCTGAACCGGTTGCTCCTCCCGACCCGCTTGTTCCACCCGAGCCGCGACTACCACCACCGCTCGCGCCGCCGGTGCCGGTCCCCCCACCGCTGCCGGACACGCCACCGGTGCCAGCAAATCCGCCGCCGGCCCCGGCGCCGCCGCTGCCGCCAGCTCCCCCTTGGCCCGAGGCGTCGCCCGATCCCGAGGACCCGCAGCCCAGTGGCCCAAGAAGCAGGGCGAGGGCGACACAGTGGAATTGTCTTACGCGCATACAAACCTCCGAAAAATCCGATGTCGACCTTCGCGTACCGAAACCGCACGCTTTCACCAAACCCGTAACGTCTTGTGCAGTGGCGCAAGCCTCACGCTTCCATTGCGACGTGTGTGATGAGTCGGACGAGGTAAACGGGCGTCAGCGTCGGAGATCGAGAAATCGTTACAACAAAGGCGGCGTCGAGACAGTCATTACTATGGAGATCTCCATGAGCCGGACCCGGGTCCTCGCGGAAGCGTTCTTTTGGGGCGGCACGCGATTCCGCCCAGCCCGACGCCGGAACCTCGAGCTCGCCGTTCACAGCAGGGGAACGTCAGATGATTGAAAGCAATGCAAATGCCATTGAGCCAATCGCCTTGTCGGGTGTCGAGATCGGCCCGCGACGCTCAACGTTTTCGCTTCCTCCATTCGGGCACATCTACAAACAATACTTTGACTTCGTGTGGTGCTCGGTCAGACATCTCGGCGTCGAAAGGGATGCCGTCGACGATGTGGTTCAAGACGTATTCGTCGTGATCCACGCCAGGCTTGCCACGTTGCAACACCCGGAGTCTCTGCGAAGCTGGATCTACGGCATCGTGCGTCGCACCACGAGCGACCACCGGCGCTCCAGGCGGACGAGGGATGCCGCATGTGCTCGGCTCGGCACCGAGCTCAAATGGTCTCAACCGCCTCGGCCATCGCCTCTCGACATGGCAGAGATGAATGCCGAGCTGGGCCTGCTCGATCGCATCCTGGCAGGTCTCGGCGAAGCGAAGCGGGAGGTCTTCGTGATGGTGGAGGTTCTGGGAATGACGGTGCCGGAGGTGGTTCAAGCACTCGCGATACCCCTGGGCACCGCCTATTCGCGGCTGCGGGTGGCGAGGCTGTCCTTCGAGAAGGCACTCGCCGATCACGAGGCGCTCGCCGACGCGAGTCGGCGACAGGCTCGGACTTTGGTTGAAGTAATTCCAAATTGCAAAGAGAGGACCGCATGACACCACGCCGCTTCTTGCGTACGACGATCGCTGTGCTCACCCTTGCCGCTGCCGCTTGTTCGTCGGGCACAAGCTCCCAAGGAACCGGAGGCTCGGGGATAGGAGGTAAGACTGGCGAAGGAGGGGAGACAGGGAGCGGAGGCGAGGGCGTGTCGACAGGTGGAGCGGTGACCAGCTCGGGCGGAGCGACCGGTGGCCGCACCGGTTCAGGGGGCGCACTTGGCAGCGGCGGGGGAACGAGCTTGGGCGGCCAAACGGGAAGTGGTGGAGCGAGCGGTGGTCGCGCCGGGTCGGGCGGCAGCAGCGCCGACGCGGGCGTCACCAACTCGGGCGGCCGCACAGGAACTGGCGGCGCGAGCGGCGGTCGCAGTGGCTCGGGCGGTAGCAGCACCGACGCGGGCGTCACCAACTCGGGCGGCCAACCAGGCGCGAGTGGTGGTAGCAGCGGATCGGGCGGGGCCACCGGTGCGGGGGGCAGCGCCACGGATGGCGCGGTCATCAACCCAACCGCCTGCAGCACTGGCAGTGCGCAGAGCGGTGACGTGACGGTCAGCCTATCCAGCCTGCAGCAGAAGATGTCCGGCTTCGGCGTATCCTCCGCCTGGGCAGGGAGCTACAGAAATGCGTCGGACGCCGACTATCTATGGTCCACCACCAAGGGGGCCGGGTTGACGTTGCTCCGCATCCGGTACGGTGACGGGCTCACGATCGCCAAATCGGCCGCTCAGAACGGCGCCACGGTGTGGATGACGCCTTGGGGGACGGGGACCAACGGCGCGACCGGCGGCAGCTTCACCACCAACCAGACCGACCCCAACGGCTGCACCGGCAAGGGCAGCATGCCCGTGCTGACCAACCCGCAGGGCTTGGCCAGCGCTCTCGTGACTTGGGTGCAGAACGCGAAGACCCAGGGGGTACCGATCTACGCCGTGTCCGCCGAGAACGAGCCGGACAGCTGCGGTATCAACAGCACGACCTCCTACTCGGCGGCCCAGTTGGCCGCATGGATCGACGTTCTCGGCCCTGCCATGGCGGCCATCAATGTGAAGATCATGGCGCCCGAGACCATGAATGCCTGCGGATTCACCAGCTACTTCAACGCCATCAAGGCCGACACGGCCGCCTGGGACGCGGTCAGCATCTTCGCCAGCCACGAATATGGTTGCGGCACCCTGCCTGCCGAAACGTCGATTGCGGCCGCCAGCAAGGAATACTGGGAGACGGAGGTCGACACGGGGACCGGGTCGGGCGACTCGAGCGGCGATGGTATCGCCAGCGCGCTGAAGATGGCCACGACCATTCACAACGACCTCACCAAAGCCAACCTCAACGCCTGGCACCTCTGGTGGCTGTACAACGCCAGCGGCAACGGCGGCTGCCTCTACGACACGACCAACAATGTGTGGACCAAGCGGCTGTGGGTCCTGGGCAACTACGCGCGCTTCGTGCGGCCCGGCTTCATGCGGGTCTCCACCTCGGGAACCGTCCCGTCGGGGATCTCGCTGAGTGCCTACCAGAACCCGGCGGATGGGACCGTGGCCGTGGTGGCCATCAACACCAACTCCTCTTCAACCCCGATCTCGCTCTACGTTTCCGGCGTCGTCCCCTGCAGCATCACGCCCTGGGTGACTTCAGCCACCGACAGCCTGGCTTCCAAGAGCCCGATCACGGTCAGCAATGCTCGCTTCAGTGCAACGCTCGATGCCCAGAGTGTCACCACCTTCGTGGGCACGCCTTGAAGAGCCCCGGAGGCGCCTGGCTCATTGAACCGCTGAGGACACAAGACGTGTCCATGAAAGTCCCGTCTTGAAGATTTCAAAGGGGCGGGCCACGACCCGCCCCTCGTTCGCGAAGTGAATTCGCGGACTTCACCCTACCTACGGCATTGCCTTTAGCACGGCTTCCGTCGACCCATCCAATTCATGGACAGGTCAACAGAGAACACGGCAACGCCAGGCAATCCCTTGGATTCACTGTAGTAGATCAGCGCTGCCTGCGCCGACGCCAGGCGACCAGGCCTAGGCCGAGCAGCAGACCGAGCATCCCGTGCGCAGGCGAGGCAGCCTTGCCGACATTGCATGCGCAGCCCGTGTTCGTCGAGCCGCTCGCTCCGTTGGTGCCAGCCGAGCCGCTTGTGCCTCCGCTCGCATGAGCCGCACCGCCCGCCGCGCCGCCCGAAGCTTGGGCGCCGCCGGCTGCGGAACCGCCGTTCGCGATGCCTCCGCTGCCGGCCCGGGCACCGCCGGCGCCGACGTTGCCACCGCCGCCCGAGCCGCCGGCCCCTGCAACGCCATGGCCGCCAGCGCCGGCCCCGCCGGCGCTGCTGCCGCCCGAGCCGCCGGGGCTCGTTGCCCCGCCTGCTCCCGAACCGCCGCTTCCGATTCGACCGCCGCTCGCTGGTGCCCCGCCCGTAGCGCTGTTACCCGCTGCACCGCCGGAGCCCGAGCCCGCGTCGCTGTTGCCGCTCCCGCCACCCGCGCCGCCGCCGCTACCAGTCGCCCCGGCTGCCCCGCCCGTTCCCCCTGTTGCCACCGTCGGACAGGTGACCGTGGTGCTAGCGGTCCCGCCCGCGGTGCCGGCCAGCTTCCAATAGATGCCGTACCTGTCTTTGTAGCGCGAGTAGTGAGGAATGAAGACCAGCTTGCTGTCCGAATCGGTGCCCTTGGGGGTGAATTCGAGCTTGCCCGGGGTCTGCACCAGGTTGCTCTGGATGTTGGAGAGCCAGTCCTCGATCTTGGTTCCGCTGTTGATCGTCATGGTGTCCTGGAGGCCCCCCGGCGAGGTCGCTGCAATCGTCATGGCATGCCCCGTCGTGGTCATGCTGGCGGTTCCAAGACCGGCGGAGAGGACGAGCGGCCCATACGTGAACGCCACCGCGTTCTGGTTGTCTTGGAGCCTCGACACCTGCACGAAGAGCGGGAATGCCAGCTCCACCGTGTCGTTCGCCTGCCACACCCGGCTTACGCCGAGGAACCCGTTGGACTCGACCGGCGTGACCGCCTGACCATTGACCGAAACCGCCACCTGACAGGTCGAGGTCCAGTCCGGCTTTCTGAGCTGCAGATTGACTGCGTCGGTCGGGGCAGCGGTGATGGTGAAGGTCACCTTGTTCGTGAGGGGAAGATCCGTCGTCTGGGTCAGCGACAAACCGCGGTCCTTCCAGTTTAGCGTCGAGCTCACGTAGAAGGTCACCCAGAGATCCTTGTCATCGTGGAAGTACACGCTGTCGCCGAGCTTGGTGAAGTTCTCCATGCCCGTGCCGGTGCAGCACCAGAAGCTGCTGTCCGTCGTGCCGAACGCCTTGAAATACCCCGTTCCCATCGGCTTGAAATAGGTCGTCATGCCCGTGTCGGGGTTCATCGAGGACAAGATCTCGTTGATGTGAATCTTCTCGTAGAAGTTCGCGTACTTCACGTCACCGGTGACCTTGAACAGGTCGTGGGTGAGCTTCGACATGTTGTAGGCGTTGCAGGTCTCGTTGTTGACGTTGTCGCGGTATTGGTCGAGCTTGCCAGGCGTGTGGAAATGCTCGTCCTCGCTGTTTCCACCCGTCACGTAGGTGTGATCCTTCAGCACGACGCCAAAGAACCCAGTGGCGGCGTTGAGGTAAGCGGACTCGCTCGCCCCCACGGTTCGATAGCGATTCAGGGCACCGATGAACTTCGGGATCGTCATATTGGCGTGCAAATTGGCCAAGCTGTCGGTGCCCGCGGCAAGAGTCGTGAACAGGCTGGTGTCATCGAAGATGTGAGCGACCGCCAGGTGATTGGCGTTGTTCGTGTACTTGTAAAGCTCGTACAGGGCGTCGTTCAACCCGCCGTACTCCTGGCTGAGCACCCTCGATTTCGCGCTCGAGCTCCAACCCGTGGCTCGACTGTAGAGCCAGTCTCCCAATTTGCTCGCGACCGCCAAGGCGTCCGCGTTGCCCTCGTACTTGTAGACGTCGACCAGGCCTGCGAGGATCTTGTGCAAGGTGTAGTAGGGCACCCAAACCGTGGCCAGGCTCGTCCCGGAGGCGCCGCTGTCGAACTGGTCGAACTGGGATACGGGGGTTGCGAACAGAAAACCATCGGATCCCTGATAGGACTTGAGCTTCGAGATCACGTCGTCGAGCTTGGTCTTGATCTTGCCTGCCAACGTTGCGTCGCTGGCCAGAGCCTGCTGGTAGGCGTGCGCCACCGCGGACAGCCAGTGGCCCATGGTATGACCGCGTATGCCCTGGTTCTCCCAGCCGCCGTAGAGGTTGGTCGGGGTCACGTTCTGGGACACCGCCTTGAAACCTGCCATGAGGCGATCGGAGTCGAGCGTCGTGATGAGGTAGGTGATGTCTTTGGTGAACAGGTTCTGCTGGTAGGTATCGGTGATCTGGACCTGGTCCAAAGGGAAATCCTGCAGCTTCTCCACCGAGCTTGCGGCGAAGGCGACAGAGAAGGTCGGGAGCGCAAAGGCTAGGCTTGCAGGAAGAAAAACTCGGCTGCGTTTTCGGGTCCCTCGGGTCATGGCTCTACCTTTCGAAGACGTACGATCTTCTTCTTTGGCCAGGGGGCATCGCGAACGAGCGCCTCTGCCCTAGACTTACCTGTTGGTTGAGCCGAGCTTGTGAAAGGAAATCTTTGCTGTGGGGGAATTTCCTTTTGCACGCTATGAAGTCACCCCGAGACGGATCGATGCCTGCCAGGACATCTGCCTATGCGGCAGCCATCTGCGTCACCATCCTGACGTCGGCGTCCAGCCGTGCCGAGAGTCCTGCGTTCGCCGTTGCCCTCGAATACGCCTCCGCCCCCGATTGCCCGCAAGAGGGCGAATTCAAGAGCATCGTCAGTGGCCGACTCGGCTATGATCCCTTTCGCGAGGGGGCACCCAATCACGTCCTCACCCAGGTTGCCGCCCGCGGTCAAGCGTATGAAGGGCACATCGAGTGGCGAGATGCCGCCGGGAAATGGCAGGGAGATCGAACCTTTCCCTCGCGAAGCAACGATTGCCGGGAGCTCGTGCGCGCCATGGGCTTCGCGCTGGCCCTGCAAATTCAGCTCCTGACCGCCGCCGACACCTCTCCACGCGTCGTTGCACCTCCACCGTCGGAAAATGCCGGAATCCCGGCCGCGCCGGTGCAGCTGCCACCGGCGCCGAAGAGCACCCCGCCTGCCAAACAGGAGCGGGCGCTGCCGGAATCGAGGACGGTCACGCATGAAGCGACCATCCCCTCGCCACCCCCGATTCTCTCCCTCGGCGTCGGCGGGTCGGTTGCGCTGGGGATGTCGTCCAGCCTGGTGGGGCTCGGCCGGCTGTTCGGCAGCCTCGCCTGGCACTCCTTTTCAGTCGAGCTGGCCGGCGAAGCCGGAATGCCTGCGACGGTCCGGCGCCAGGACGGGAGCGGATTCACGCACCAAGAGCTGATGGCCAGTCTCGCCGGCTGCGGAAACATCGGGCGGTTTGGCGCGTGCCTCGTAGCCAAGGGCGGCGAGATCCGTATTGCGGGTCGAGACATCGATACTCCGCGCTCGGGCTCCGGCCCTTTCCTGCAAGCGGGACTTCGCTTGGCTGCGACGCAGCCATTTTGGCGTCGGGCCTTCGTGTCGGTGAGAACCGAGGGGCTGGTGACGCTCACTCGCTCACGCGTGACTCTCGACCAAATCCTGGTCTGGACCTCCCCGCGATTTGCTGGGACACTAGGTCTTGATTTGGGTGTGCGATTCCAATGAGGCAAGTCGTCCGAACCCGGTGTTGCGCCAAAGGACCGGCAGGCCTGCCGAGTCCTGGGACGATGGTAGCGGCGATGCTGCTGGCCACATGCATCGCCGGCTGTACCGAGACCTACGATGCCGGGTCGACCGCGCCACGCGGACTGCTTCCGGTGGATGCGCGCAACCCCGTCGTGCTGTTCAACGACAGCCAGTCCGATAACTGGCAAGGCGAATATGCGGTGCTGCTCGCCGCCGCCGGCGAGCTGACACTCGATGGAATCGTGGTCATCACGGGCTCGAACGCCACCAACATCGACGACAACTTCACCGACCGACAGAACCTGGTCGCGGTGGCACGGAAGAGCGGGATGCGAAACATCCCGGATCCCATCAAGAGCGTCGGCGCGCCGCTGGTTCGGCCTGCGAACGGCGACATCGATGCAACGGTTCCGAACAACTCGGACGGCGCCCTCTTCGTGGTCAACGAATCGAACCGTCTCAGCCTTCCCTACAGGCCGCTCGTGGTGGTGATGGGCGGGCGCTTGACCGATGTCGCCGATGCCTATCTGATCGATCCGGCGGTGGTGGACCGAGTGGTCATCGTCTCGGAGCTGGGCAGCCTGACCGCCTCAGGCGCTGCGATGGGGATCCCCAACGGAGAGATGGACCCCTGGGCCGACACCATCGTCGTCTCCCGCTTTCGCTTTGTCCAGGTCAGCGCCTACTACGATCAGACCACCGACGTTCCTGCGTCGCGCCTGTCCGAGCTGCCGAACAACGCCTTCGGGACCTGGATCGCGTCGAGGCAATCCCAGATCTGGAATGACCAGCAAGCGGCCGACCAGGTGGGCGTGGCAGCCGTGGGGATCTTGAATTTCGTGGTCTCGGTCGAGAGGGTGGCGGGCAGCGGGCCCATTGCCGCTGGTGCAAACGCCGGACCGACCCTCACGGACAACCCGGACGGCCCCCTGTGGCTCGTCCGCCAAATCGCGCCGGACGTGGCGATCGCCCGGTTCTGGAAGATCCTCCTCGATCCGAAGACCTACGCGCCCTGACCGCGGGACGATGTAGTCAAACCTGGTCCCGCCTTCGTCGGTGCGTGCGATTTTGGTGAACAACCCTCTCGGCCAGGACAGTATTAGGGAGAGAATCAGGTTGCCCCATGGCGTATTTACGACTCATCCACTCTGCAGGTGCTTCGCCTACGCCAGACAGCGGCTGCCTCGACGCCTACGATCGCGAGCTCGACTACATCTTTGCCACTCTGCGGCGACTGGGGGCTGCACCTCACGCAGCTCGAAGATCTCGCGCAGGAGATTTTCGTGGTGCTGCGCAGGAATTGGCCGAGCCTGGATACGGAGCGGCCTCTCCGCCCCTACCTCGTGGGGGTGGCGTTCAGGATCGTCAGCGCCCACCATCGACGCCGGTCCCGCGAAATCCCCCACCCGGCGTTGGACGTCACCGATCTCGCGGTCAGTCCGGAAGGGCAGCTACAAAGCAAAGAGTCGGCCTCTCTTCTTCAGGCTGCGCTCGATTCCCTGCCCCTCTCGCGCCGGACTGTGCTTGTCATGCACGAGCTCGACGAGATTCCCATTGCCGATGTTGCACGGAAGATGTCCATCACTCGATTCGGCGTCTACGCCAGACTGCGAAAGGGCCGAAAGGAACTGGCGGCGGCTGTGCGACGCTTGTCGAAAGGCGGAGTACCACGATGACGCGCGATCCTGACCTCGATTCCGATTTGGAGGCCCTGGTTGAGGCCGGCAAGGTGGTTCCTCGCCTGCCCGATGTGGTTCGCGCACGGTCGCTGGCACGAGCACGCGCAATCGTGGTGGCAGAGCCCTCCCGCGCCGAGCCGATCCTCGTTCCACGCCGGCGCGGCCTGACCATCGCCCTGGCGGCCTCGGTTGCGGTGGCCGTTGCCGGTGCAAGCGCCTTGGCCGCGCTGGCACTTCGAAGCGATCACGGAATCGCAACCGCTCCCCCCGCGGCACGCGCGGCGGCACCTGCACGCAGCGCAACCGGCGGTCCTGCGCAAGCGACGCCACCCGCGGCCGTCACCCTCCCTGCGCGGACTACCCCGACAACGCGGCCCCGTCCGTCGGTGCGTCCGGCCAGTGCCCGAGAGTCCTATGCGGCCGAGCTCAACCTGCTCAAGCGCGCCCAGGTTGCTTATGCGGAAGGGGACTACGCGGATACGCTGGCCCTGGTCGCAGAGCACGACCGACGTTTTCCCACCGGGCGTCTCGCCGAAGAAAGAGAGGCCCTGCGCGTGAGGACCCTGACCAAGGCTGGTCGTACGGACGAGGCCCAGCGGGCGGCGGCCGCTTTTGCAGACAGGTTTCCGCGCAGCGTCCTGCTACCGCGAGCGGGTCGAGATCTGCGGTAATCGCAGCCGCGACGATCGAGACAGCCTGCGTTCTGCCATGGATATCGTCAGAACGTGGCCGGAGGGACGGTCAGGGTCTTGATGTCGGCGTAGGCGGCCTCGATGCCAGCGGTGTTGATCGTGTTCTGGGCTCCGCTGGGATTAGCCCCATTGTCCGTGATGGTATTGGTCCCGGTTTGGTTCTGGGCAATGTTGGTCGGGCAGTTGACCATGACGTTGTGGGCGACGGTATAGCCGGACGTCTTCTCATCCAGGTACAACCCGTTACACCCGTAGTCGGCCCACTTGCTGCACGCGTAGTCGTGGATGTAGTTGTACTGCATCTCGTCGCCAGTGGCCGGCTTGCCCATCCAGGAAGCCGGACTGACTCGGACGCATGAACGTCGAATGCGCGAAGGTCAGGCCTTGGAACCACAGGTAGCTCGCCTGGCTCGAGGTGCTCGTGCCATCGTCTTACCCGCATGCGAACCTCCGAGGCAAGCTCATCTACAACGAAGTCAACCATGGCCACAGGTCTCCCGGGACCCAGGACTGTCCGCCGGGTCCGTACAGGGACGAGCTTCCATCGATGGGAGCGGGGGTGTGCCCCGAGCCGTGTACGCACCAACGGAGAGGATGTCCGGCCGAGCATCCGGAGTAGCTGGTGCAGGTGTGCGTCAGACTGCCCGCAGCCGGTTGGGGCGGGTTCTGGGCGGTGCAGGCATTGTTCTTGACGAAATTGTCGCGTAGCGGTGTTGCCATGGCCTCGGTGCACGTGGTGTCCGCGGTGCCGACCATCTGCCAGTTTGCGATCGGGTCGGTGCCGCCGTCGCACCCGCTGAGCTGAGCGCCTTCGAAGATCGCGACCGCGCGGAAGACCTTCGCCCGGGCACACGCGATTTCGTAGCTCATGCCGCCGCCATAGTACCCGCCTTCCCAGTCCCTCCGGTACCGATGGAACCTTCAGGCGTACTCGATGAGCACGCAGCACCCGCAAGCGCAAGAGCCGCGATCGTTGTTCGCAAGAAGCCACTTGATGTCATACGTTCCTCACTCTCTGGCAATTTCGTGGACGAACCTTCAGCGCAAAGCCATTCCTCGCAGTGGTGGAAGCGCGTGAATTCCATCTGGCTCTGCCCCTTGCTCCTGCGAGATTGAGCCCATTCCACCTACCTACGTTTCCGCGAAACGGAAATGCGGGGCTAGCGCCACTGCCTTTGGCGAATGTGTCTATCGCGGAAGGCCAGACCGGGATCGAGATCCGGTGCGTAGAGGCTTGGCCGATAGGAGGATTGGATTGACCTCGAATCAAGATCGAAGCAAAGTCGAAACCGTCGACAGTCTTGAAACAGCGGTGTGAGGTCGTTCCCGGGCAACGAGGCATGGCTGACGAAACCATGACCCGGCTTCGTGGCTCCTGCGGCCTCGCGGAGCAATAGTTCATGTCGGTTAATGCAAGCGGTAGTGACAACAACGTTACAGGAGAATCAGAATGACCGGCACGAATCGACGTCGTTTCCTCACCATGGCACTTGTGGTCTGCTTGGTGGCCACCTATTCGTCGCCTTCTCTGGCGGATAATCCCATCGTACAGACCAACTACACGTCCGATCCCGCGCCCATGGTTTCTGACGGTAGAATCTACCTCATCACGACGCACGACGAGAACGCAGCCGGACAGCCATGCAGCGCGGTGGCCGGTTACACCCTGTGCCAGTGGTTTGCGTACTCGTCCGCGGACATGGTGAACTGGACCGACCACGGCGTGGTGGCCAGCTGGAAATCGTTCAGCTGGGCGGGCACCGCTGCGTGGGCTCCACAAGCCATCCCCCGCAACGGCAAATTTTACCTCTACGTCCCCCTGAACAACACCTCCGGCTCGACGGTCATCGGAGTCGGCGTTTCCAGTAGTCCCATCGGCCCGTACACGGACGCCATCGGCAAGCCGCTGGTCACCGCCGGTTGCTCAGGAGGGACGGGCGACATCGATCCCACGGTCTTCATCGACGACGACGGGCAAGCGTATCTCTATTTTGGCAGAAGCGTTCCAGGCTACGTGAAGCTGAACTCGGACATGATCTCGTATTCGGGGAGCGTCCAATGCCCCACGGTCAACACCCAATCCTTCGGGCCTGCTCCGTCCGCAGGCGGCTTCCCCTCTCAATATGAAGAGGGGCCGTGGATCATGAAGCACGGCACGACCTACTACCTCGCTTACGCGGCCAACAACATTCCGGAGGACATCTCCTATTCCAGAGCCACCGCAGCCACGGGCCCCTTCACCTACGGAGGGACCATCATGAAGGCTTCAGGGGCGAGCTTCACCAATCACACCGGCATCATCGATTTCAATGGGCATTCCTATTTTTTCTACCACGACGGTGCCTTGCAAAAAGGCGGCTCGGTCCCCTCGAACGGCGACGGCTATCACCGCTCGGTGTGTCTCGAGGAGTTCACCTACAATGCCGACGGGTCCTTCCCGACGATTACACCGACGAGCGGGGGCCCGAAGGCTATTGCCAACCTGAACCCGTTCGTGCAGACCGAAGCAGAGACCATCGCCTGGGAATCCGGCGTCCAGACGGAGGTGACCAGCGATACGGGAGGTGGGATGGATGTCACGGGCATCCAGAACGGGGATTACATCAAGGTCAAGAACGTGAATTTCGGCAGCGGCGCCACATCCTTCGACGCGAGGGTCGCCTCGGACGCGAGCGGTGGAAGCATCGAGCTGCACCTCGACAGCCAGACCGGAACATTGCTCGGGACTTGCGCGGTCTCAGGCACCGGTGGCGCCCAGACATGGACCACCAAGACCTGCTCGGTCAGCGGTGCCACGGGATTGCACGATCTGTTCTTCAAGTTCACCGGAAGCGGAAGCTCGAACCTCTTCAATTTCAACTGGTGGCAATTCAGCGGACCCGGCGCGGCTGACCAGCAGGATGGCGGGGCGCCGCCAGAGGCTGGGGACGCGAGCGCCACCGGCGGCGCGGGCGGCTCGGGCTCCGGAGGAAGATCCGGGGCAGGCGGCACAAGCGGTGGCTCTGGTGGAGCACCTGGAACGGGCGGAAGCACCGGAAGCACCGGCGGCACCGGCGGCAACAGCGGAACATCAGGCGCTGGTGGAGGGAGCAGCACCAGGACCGATGGCGGTGGTGTGGGCGGCGCACCTGCAAGCGGCGGAACCGTGGGAGCGGGCGGCGGCGCGGGCGGAGCCTCTGGCACAGGAGGCGGCGCAGCCGCTTCGGGTGGGGCGATGGCCAGTGGCGGCGCCAGCAGCGCGAACGGAGGCCGATCGGGTAACGGCGGCTCAGGCGGCATGGGTGGTGCGGGTGCGGGTGGCGCCGCAGGTAGCAACACCCTTGCGTCGAACAAGTCCTCCGGCTGCAGCTGCCGTATGGGGTCCGGTGGCAGTCGGCCTGGTTTGACCGCGTTAGCCCTGCTGCTCTTGCTCCTCGTTCGCCGCCGAGGACTGCGGCTCGGCTCGAGCTCAGCAATACCAAGGTCGCACGGCTGAACGTACACGCAGACATCGAACACACCGTTACCACGGTGCGAGCTTCTGCAGCGATTGCGGGACTAGGAGGCTGGTGTCAAACGGCTCCCGTCGCTTGGCGGGCTGCGGGCCCCGCCCGCTTCGTTGCTCGTCGGTTAAATACGTCCAGTATTCGCCCTCCTCGCGCCTCGCGGCCGGGGCTCCTCGCCTCGCCAGAAGCTCGGTCCGCCATTTAGCACCAGCCTCCTAGGGTGCCTGCTTCACGCCTTGACTTCGCCAGGCTTCCGCATCGTTCGCCGCCGCCGGCGCAGGAAAGCTGCTGCGGCAAATGCCAGCGCAAACGTTGCGAGGCTCGCGCCCTGCCTCGAATGAGGCTTGCCGAGAGCGCAGCTGCATCCATTCGCTCCGGAACCTACTCCCGCGGAGGAGCTACCAGCCGCCCCACCGCTGCTCGACGTTCCGCCTGCGCTTCCACCACTCGCTGACCTGCCACCACTTCCTGTCGCACCGCCCGAGCCTGGCGCACCGCCGTTGCCGCTGCCGCCGGTGCCTTGGCCGCCACCGCTACCCGGTGTCCCACCGCTTTCCTGTGCCCCGCCGCTGTTGCTGCCGCCGCTGTTGCTGCTGCCGCCCTTGCCGCTGCTGCCGCCGCTGCCACTGCTGCCACTGCTGCCACTGCTGCCGCCCTTGCCGCTGCTGCCGCCGCTGCCACTGCTGCCGCCGCTGCCGCTGCCGCCGCCGCTGCCGCCTCTACCGCTGCTGCCACCCCCACCGCTGCTACCACCGGCGGCACCGATGTCCGTCTTGCTTGCATCGCTGCCCGCGTCGCCGGTGGGCGCGCCAGCGTCGCCACCGCACTGTGCGATTTCGGGATCGACTGCCGCGGCGGTTGCGGCTTGGCTGTCAAGCCCCAGGAATGGCAGCACATACTTGCCTTCGAACAGGGCGTCCGATGGGCCGTGATCGCCGCCGATCGACGTGAGTGCGTCCAGGACCACATAGCCGCACGAATTCTTCCACTGCTGTTCCGAGGCTTGATGGGTTCCAAGCGTCAGGCCGCTGCTCGTCGACGTCGGAGTCGCAGCGAGACCGAGAACGTTGGTCCACTCATTGATGGCTTGGGCCAAGTTCTTGTACGTGATGGTCCCGTCCGCATCGCCGTGGAAGAGCTGAACGCGCGGGCGATGGCCAGAATATCCCTGATCCATGAGGCGCACGCGATCGCCCCATTGCTGTGCGGTTTGAGCTGGCAGGCCGCACAGGCCCGATCCGTCGAACTCGTTCGAGCATCCGGCCGGCACCCCGGCAAACGCGGCGCCGGCCTTGTAGATGTCCGGGTAAAGAGCGAGCAGAAGCTCGGTCATCATGGCGCCCGACGAGTCTCCCGTCGAATAGACGCGTTCCGCGTTGGCGTGATACTGGGTGATCGCGTACCTGACCATTTGGGCGATGGCGTGACTGTCGCCCCCACCGTCGCGCGTGTGGGTTTTGCTAGAGGTGACGTCCCAGCACCTCCCATTCGCACCCGATGCGTTCGCGTTGCTAGGGACGACCATGATGAATCCGTATTGGTCCGCCGCCTGTTTGATACCGCCGTTTGTGGTGCCGTTACCCGTCGCCTGGCCAAGGACTGCTTGGGCGCTTCCCCCGCAATAGTGGATAAGGGTCAGAAGTGGAGGGTTCGTGGCCACCTTGTCCGGGACATAGACATACATGCTCACGTCCGATGGCAAGCTCGTGCCGCCGGCCCAGTTGCTGACCTGCTGCAACGACGCCGCCCTGGCAGACGCGGCTGGCAGCGTACTGGCCAAGATGGCCCCCAACGACAGAACGAGCGCGGATCGAGTATTCATGACTGGATAGTGTCGTGGAGAGGAGATTCTTGTCACGCGAATAGAGGGGCCAACCCGTCGGTGCCAGGCCCATTCTTTTTGCTGCGGAGGATCAGCGAAACGGAAACGCACGGCCCGCGCCACTGCACCAAGGATAATCAGAACAAACGGTAGTTCCTGTCAGCAGGGCATGCGGAACCAGGCGGGCTCGCGCCGGATGTTGGTGCCGCCGGTCAGCATGGCGCGCATCGCGGGCTCGAAGAAGAAGTATGGGTGCACGGCCTCGGGGCGCCCGAGCGACTCCAGCCTCGCCGAGAGCTCGCCCGGAAGCTCGAAGTCCAGCGCGCGCAGGTTCGCGTCGAGTTGATCGAGCTTGGTCGCGCCGATGATGGTCGAGGCTCACGCCGGGGCGCTTGGTGACCCAGTTGAGCGCAACCTCGGCCGGCGTCTTGCCGACCTCCTTTGCGCCGGCCACCAGGGCATCGACGATGCGCCAGTTCTTTTCCGTGAGAATCTTGAGGATGGCCGGATTGCCTGATTTCTGCACTGACTCGAGGCGGCCGGCGCCGGTCGCCGCGGTGCCGTTGCGGGCGTACTTCCCCGACAACATCCCGCTCGCGAGAGGGCTCCACGGGCAGACGCCCATACCCAGCTCCAGCGCGGCCGGAATGTGCTCGCGCTCGATGTTGCGTTCGACCAGCGAGTACTCGAGCTGCAGGGCAACGATCATGGGAAGTCCGCGCAGCTCGGCGAGGGTCTGCGCGCGCGCGAGGTACCAAGCCGGCGTGTCGGACAGACCGATGTAGCGGATCTTGCCGGCCCGTACCAGGTCCGCCAGCGTCTGCATGACCTCTTCGACCGGCGTGAGCCCATCCCAGGCATGCAGCCAGTACAGATCGACGTAGTCGGTCTTCAGCCGGCGCAGCGACGCCTCGAGGGCACGGTAGATGTTCTTGCGCCCGTTGCCACCCGCATTCGGATCGCCAGGGGCGGAATTGAAGGTGAACTTGGTCGCCAGCACGACTCGGTCGCGCAAGCCGCGTGCGGACAGGTACTCTCCGATGAAGGTTTCGCTGGTGCCGCCGGTGTAAGCGTCGGCCGTGTCGACAAAGTTGCCGCCCGCTTCGAGGTAGCGGTCGAGTAGGGCGAAGGCAGTATCCTTCGGTGCTCCCCAGCCCCACTCCGTGCCGAAGGTCATGGTTCCCAGGCAGATGGGCGAGACGCGCAGGCCGCTCCGGCCGAGCAGTGCGTAGTCGGTGAGGCTTGCGATGGTGCGAGTTGGATTGGCCATACGCCTTGGATGCATGGCCGCGCCTCGGGTATCACCCGTCGGCCAGTGCTTGGGACGGCGCCACCTGAGGCTCTGCGCTACGCAGGCGACGGGCAGCCAGCTTGCGCACGAGCACGTAGAACACCGGAGTCAGCACCAGGCCGAAGAAGGTCACGCCCAGCATGCCGGAGAACACGGCGATGCCCATGGCCTGCCTTATCTCGGCTCCCGCACCCGAGGAGATCACCAGCGGGATGACGCCCATGATGAAGGCGAACGAGGTCATGAGGATGGGACGCAGGCGGATGCCCGCGGCCTCCATGGCCGCCTGGACGGTGGAACGCCCTTCGCGTTCGAGCTCGCGGGCAAACTCGACGATGAGGATGGCGTTCTTGCACGCAAGCCCGATGAGGACCAGGAACCCGACCTGGGTGAAGATGTTGTTGTCGCCGTCGGTAAGCCAGATGCCGGCCGCCGCGCACATCAGACACAGAGGCACAATCAGGATCACCGCCGCCGGCAGCGACCAGCTCTCGTACTGCGCGGCCAGCACCAGGAACACCAGCAGCACGCACAAGAGAAACACCGGCAGCGTGGTGTCGCCGGCGAGCTGCTGCTGGTAGGTCAGGTCGGTCCACTCGAACCCGATGCCGTTGGGCAGGGTCTGCTTCGCGATGCGTTCCATGGTCGCCACGGCCGCGCCCGAGCTCACCCTGGGCGCCGGGCCACCGTTGATGTCCGCCGCGGGATAGCCGTTGTAGTGAAGCTGTTGGTCAGGCCCACGCGACGGCGTGACCTTCACCAGGGATCCGAGGGGCACCATGTCCCCCCGGTTGTTTCGCACCTTCAATTGCGCGATGCTGTCCGAAGTCGCGCGGAAGGGGGCGTCGGCCTGAACCAGGACTTGGTAGGTTCGGCCGAAGCGATTGATGTCGTTGACGTACACCGACCCAAGGTAGATCTGCATGGTCTGAAAGAGCTCGGTCAGCGGAACTCCGAGCTGCTTGACCTTCTCGCGATCGACCTGGACGTCCACCTGGGGCACGTTGCGACGGTAGCCGGAGAAGAGCCCGGCCAGGGTCGGCGTCTGGTAGGCCTTGGCGAGGAGCGCCTGGCTGGCCTTGCCGAGCGCCTCCTCCCCGAGGCCAGCTCGGTCTTCGAGCTCGAGCTTGAAACCTCCGACGGTACCGAGGCCCATCACCGGTGGCGGCGGAAAGACGGCCACGAAGGCATCCTGGATGCTCGCAAATCTTGCGTTCAGGGCTCCCGCGATGGCGGGCCCGTACAGGGGCTTGCTTTCGCGCTCGTCGAACGGCTTCAGGACGAAGAAGATGATGCCGGCGTTGGACGCGTTGACGAAGCCGTTGATGGAAAGACCGGGGAACTGAACCGCGCCCGCGACTCCGGGCTGCTTGAGCCCGATGTCGGCCATCCGCTTGACCACGTCGGTGGTTCGATCCAGCGTGGCACCGTCGGGGAGTTGGGCAAAGGCGATGAGATAGCTCTTGTCCTGGGTAGGCACGAATCCGCTCGGCAGCCGGGCGAATCCCAGCGCCGTGGCGGCGATCAGGACAAGATAGGCGCCGAAGGCGAGCCCACGGTGGCGAATCAAACCGCCGGCGGTGCGGGTGTAGCGCTGGGAGCCCCGCTTGAAAAGGCGATTGAAAGCGCGGAACAGCCAGCCGAAGGTGAGGTCGAGCAAACGGGTCAGCCAATCGGGCTTGGCCCCGTGGCGCGGCAGCAGAATGGCGCTGAGAGCGGGAGACAGGGTGAGCGAGTTGAAGGCGGAGATCACGGTGGAGAAGGCGATGGTGAGGGCGAACTGACGGTAGAACTGACCGGTCAAGCCGCTGACGAAGGCCACCGGGACGAAGACCGCGCACAGCACCAGCGCGATGGCGATGATGGGACGACTGACCTCCGCCATGGCGCGATAGCTCGCCTCGCGAGGGGACAGTCCCTCCTCGATGCCACGTTCGACGTTCTCGACTACCACGATGGCGTCGTCGACCACGATGCCAATGGCCAGCACCAACCCGAAGAGCGACAGCGTGTTGATGGAGAATCCGAATATCGACATGATGGCGAACGTACCGACGATCGAGATGGGAACCGCCAACAGCGGGATGATCGACGCGCGCCAGGTCTGCAGAAACAGCACCACCACCAGCACGACCAGCCCGATGGCCTCGAACAGGGTCTTGGCCACCTCGGCGATGCCCTCGCGCACGTTGGTGGTGGGATCGTAGACCACGCGATACTCGACCCCTTGCGGGAAGTTGCGCGAGAGCTCGGCCATGGTCTCGCGGACCGCGGTGGAAACCCGCAGCGCGTTCGAGCCGGGCGCCTGGAAGATGCCGAGCGCGACCGCATCCTTGTTGTCCAGCATCGAGCGCAGCGAGTAGCTGCCGGCGCCCAACTCCACGCGGGCCACGTCGCCGAGCCTGGTGATCTGTCCGTCCGCGCCGGTCTTGATCACGACGTCGCGAAATTCCTGCTCGCTGGTGAGGCGCCCGCGGGCATTGACGGTCAGGGTGTAGTCGACCGCTTTGGGCATGGGCATCCCACCCACCACGCCGGCCGCGACCTCCACGTTCTGTTCGCGGATGGCTCTGACCACATCGCTGGCCGACAAGCCGCGCGAGGCCACCTTGTCGGGATCCAGCCACACCCGGATCGCGTAATCGCCCGCGCCGAAGATGTTGACCTGGCCGACGCCCGGAATGCGTGCCAGCGCGTCTTTGACCTGCAGGACGGCGTAGTTGCGCAGGTAAACCATGTCGTAGCGGTTGTCGGGCGACACCAAGTGCACGACCATGGTGATGTTGGGCGAGCTCTTGATCGTGGTGACGCCGAGCTGTCGGACCTCGTCGGGCAGACGCGGAAGCGCCTGACTGACCCGGTTCTGCACGTGCACCTGCGCCAGATCCACGTCGGTTCCCACGTGAAAGGTCACGGTCAGGCTGAGGGCGCCGTCCGCGGTGGCCTGCGACGACATGTAGAGCATGTCCTCGACGCCGTTGATCTGCTCTTCGAGCGGGGCCGCCACCGACTCGGCGAGCACGCGCGGATTGGCGCCCGGGTAGACCGCGCGCACGACCACGGAGGGAGGCACCACCTCGGGATACTCGCTCACGGGCAGGCGAAAGATGGAGACCGCCCCGGCGATGAAGATGACGATGGAAAGCACGGCCGCGAAGATGGGCCGGTCGATGAAAAAGCGAGAAAAACGCATGCTGTCTCCAGTTCGGCCTAGGGATTTGCGCTCGGATGCTCGTGCTCCGCTTGCGCAAGCATGGGGCCCAGGGTTGCGGCGACCTTGGCGCCCGGCCGCACCCGTTGTAGGCCATTGACGACGATCTTCTCGTGCGGCTCGAGGCCCTTGGTGACCACCCGATAGCCGTCCACCAGCCGTCCCAGCTCAATCGGGCGGTACTCCACCGTGCTGTCGTGCTTGAGCACCAGCACGAACTTCTTGTCCTGATCGGTTCCAATCGCGCGGTCGTTCACCACTGGGGCGAGATATTCGTTGCTGTCCAGCACCTTGAGGCGCGCGAACAGCCCGGGTGTGAAACGTTGATCTTTGTTGGTAAACACGGCCCGCGCTCGCACGGTGCCGGTGCTCGGATCCAGCCGGTTGTCGATGAAGTCGAGGTGGCCCTGATGCGGGAAGCGGGCCTCTTCGTCCGCCATACCCATCACGATGGGGATGTGCTCGTCCTTGGACGCCCGCTGGTGCGCCACCATCCTGAGGTAGCTGCGCTCGTCCGCGTCGAAGTAGACGTAGATGGGATCGCTCGAAACCACCGTGGTCAGGCGCGAGGCACCGGCCTGTACCAGGTTGCCCGTCGTGATCTCGGCGCGGCCCACCCGCCCGCGAATCGGCGAGCGTACCTGTGTCCATTCGAGATTGAGGCGTGCCATGGTTATTGCGGCCTCGGCCGCGTTCACGGCAGCCTCGGCCCGCTCGGACCCGGCGGTGTGGTCGTCAAAATCCGCGCGCGTCGTGGCGTCGGCCGCAATCAGATGCTTCGATCGATCGAGGGAGCGGGTTGCCAGCGTCGCCGTGCTTCGGGCTTCCGCAAGCTCGGCTTGGGCGCGTGCCAGCGCGGCCCGGTACGGACGCGGGTCTATCTGAAAGAGAAGGTCGCCCTTGCGCACTTCCTTGCCTTCCTGAAACAGCACGCGTTCGACGGTTCCCGAGACGCGCGGGCGGATCTCGACCGAATTGACCGCGTCGAAGCGTCCAATGAATTCATCCCAATCCGCGACCTTGTGCTCTTCGACTTCCGCCACGGTGACCGCGGGCAGAGGGGCCGCTGGCGCCGTGTAGGCCACACGGCACCCGGAAGCAAACCACAGCGCGCCCAGCATGACGCGCCACATGGCATTGGACGTAGAATTGAACGTTCGCATGTGAGCTCTCCGATTGTTGGCTCGTCTCCGATGCAACCGCCGGGCCTACCTTGCGCTACCTTGGATCAAGGCGCTGAACGAGGTATCGCGCGCCTACAGTCGCCCGGTCCGTCGGCAAACGGACAACACCTGTCGGAAAGAAGGCAGCCCGGCGCTGCCAGGAATGGCCCGCGCTAGGCGGGATCTTGCAGCGGTTTCGGACCGGGTTGGGGCAAGCGCACGAGGAAGCTGGTCCCGCTTTCGACGTCCGACACAACCTCGATGCTTCCCCCGTGAGCGTGGACGATGGTGCGCACGATGTAGAGGCCAAGACCGAGGCCAGGCGTGGTCCGGATCGCCGTGACGTCGCTTTCGCCGGCCCCTCCACCGGCCCGGGTGAACGGTTCGAACAGCGTTGGCACCTGGTCGGGCGGGATGACCGGCCCGTGATTGCGAACGGCGAGCAAAGCCTCCCCGTTGCAGACCTCCACCGTGACCTGCACTGGCGTGTGCGGGAAGCCGTGGACGAGCGCGTTGCCTATCAAATTGACGAGCACCTGAGCGATGCGCAGCGGATCGACGACGAATGAGGCGGCACTGCGCACCTCGAGCTCGATGACCCGGCCGGGATTGGCGGCCCGGGTCTCTTCTACGACCTCGGCCGCAATGGCGGCCAGATCGCAAGGCGTCACTCGGAGGTCGAGCGGCCCTTGCCAGCGGCTTTCCCCGAAATCCAGCAGCACTTCGATCATCGACAGCGATCGCCGGGCGGCGCGATCCATGTGGGCCAGCCGTTGGCGTGCCTCGGCCGGAAGCCCCTCGCTTCCCATGGTGGCCCGTGCCAGCGCGACGATGGCGCTCAGAGGATTGCGCAGCTCGTGGCCGAGTATCCCCATGGCCTCTTCGCGCAAGGCGAGCGCGTGGGTCAGCTCCTGCAAACCCGGCTGTGGTCGCGCCACGCGATCACGCACGCCGACGGCGGGGAGGACGGCGTCTTCCTCGGAATCCTCGGCGGTTCTTTGGTGCATCGGCAACATCGCCCCAAGCTCACGCGAAAGATGGCACGCGTCGGCCATGGGTCAAATGACATTCCGGTGTCGGCGTACAAAAGCAGATAAGACCTGTCACCTTTCCGACAGGTCTTGGAAACGTTGCGGACATCTTTGGCCGTGGCAAACGCGCACGAAGTTTGCTTGACTGTAGTCTCATGCAGCCCAGCGCCTCGGAGCTTCGACGGCGTGCACGTCATCACGTGCTGCGCTCGCCCCCTACCGAGATGGCGCAGGGCCTGGCCCGAACCCGGCATTCGTTGGTCATCGTTCTGCAGATTGCCACGATGCTCCTCCTCGGCCTTCGCGGTTTCCCCGCCGAAAGGTTGGCCGCACACGCCGCCATCTGTCTCTTCTACCTCGCCGCTTGTCGGAGCCCGGGTTTCCCGATCTCCGAGCGAAGCAAGATGCGCCTCCTGTTCTGCTCTCTGCTTTCGTTTGGGGCGTGGTCGGTCAACACCGGAGGGCTGCAGAGCCCGCTCTTGCCGCTGGGGCTAGGTATCGTCCTTCCGGCCTTGCTGGTCTTCGATACCGGACGGCTGCGGGTGCTTTTCGCCGGGGGGGCTACGCTTGTGCTTTTGGGCGTCGCCGCGCTGTCGACCTTGCCGATCGGGCGGCTGGTGGCCCCCATCGCTCCGGTCGACGGAAGGCCTTCCATCGACTACCTCGTGATTGTCGCCAGCTCGCTTCTGATCACCGTGGTGAACGTCGCCGGGTTCTGGGGGCTCGTCACGGCCGCCTATGCCAAGGTTGCCGTCGAGCTGGGTCACCGCAGGGAAGAGCTGTGCTCGGTGGGCGAGGACCGCATGCGCGAGCTGGAGGGCGCGGCCGCAAACCTCGCCCACGAGATGAAGAACCCGCTGGCCTCGATCAAGGCACTCTCGGCTCACATGGCGCGCTGCCCGACCCTCGACCCGCGCACCGTGCAGCGGCTGGAGGTGGTATCGACGGAGGCCGATCGTCTGGAGTCGATCGTGGACAGCTTCCTGTCGCTGTCGCGCGGCCTGGGCGAGCTGCACCTCGGGCAGGTGTGTCCGCACGCCCTTGCCGTCGAGCTGAAGCTGCTGCTCGACGAGCGGGCGGCCGAGGCGGGTGTGACCATCGAGGTGACCGGCCGACCGGAGCTCGAGGTGTTGGCCGACGCACGCAAGCTGCAGCGCGCGCTCTTCTATTTGACCATGAACGCGGTCCAGGCCTCGGCGTCCGGACAGGCCGTCACCATCGACGTGGCATCCACGCCTGCGCCCGGTTCTCTGGTCATTCGCATCGTCGACCACGGGCTCGGCATGTGCCATACGACCCTGGAACGCCTGCAAAGACCGCCTTTCAGCACCCGCAAGGGTGGCAGCGGCTTGGGGGTCGCCGTGGCCCGGGCCCTGATCCATCAGCACGGTGGGCGGCTCCGTTACGAGAGCGTCCCGCGCCAAGGCACCACCGTTACCATCGAGCTTCCGCCTCGGCCTCCTGCCGGCGTGGAGCCGCCGAAGGTCTTCTCCTCCGTGACGACGAACGTGGCTGCACCAGGTTGAAGTGAAATCCATGGAACAAGTCTCTGGGCGGGTTTTGGTGATCGACGACGATGCTTCCCTGCGCTTCGCGCTCGAGGCCGTGTTGGGAGACGCCGGACTGACCGTCGAATCCTGCGCCAGCGGTCCGGATGGCCTGCTCGCTTTCGAGGCCCGGGGCGCGGACGCCGTCTTGACCGATCTGGCGATGCCCGACATGGATGGGCTGCGCGTGCTGGAGAGGCTGCGCGCGCAGGATCCCGGCGTTCCGGTCCTGATGCTCACCGCGCACGGCTCGGAGCGCGTCGCGGTCACCGCGATGAAGGCGGGCGCCTACGACTATCTGCCCAAGCCCTTCGATCCCGACGAAGTCGCGCTCGCCCTCAAGCGGGCGATCGAGGCGCGCTCCTTGCGCGTGCAGAACGCGCTCTTGCGCACCCAGAACACGCTGGGGCGGGTCATCGTCGCGCAGAGCCCGGCCATGCATCGAGTTCTCGACGTGGTGGCGCGCGTGGCCCCGAAAGACGTAACCGTGCTTTTGACCGGACCGAGCGGAGCCGGCAAAGAGGTGGTGGCCACCGCCCTCCATGCTCACTCGCGGCGCGCGGACAAGCCCTTCGTTCGCTTCAACGCGGCTGCCATCCCGACCGAGCTGGCCGAGGCGGAGCTGTTCGGCCACACCAAGGGCGCGTTCACGGGGGCGCAGTCGGCGAAGCTCGGCTACTTCCAGCAGGCCCAGGGCGGCACCCTGTTCATCGACGAGATCGGCGACTTGCCCCAGGCGATTCAAGCCAAGATCCTGCGCGCGTTGCAGTCCGGGGAGGTGCAGCCGGTGGGTGGCCGCCCCGAGACGGTGGACGTCCGTCTGGTGGCGGCGACCAACCGCGATCTGGCGGCCGAAGCGGCGGCGGGTCGCTTTCGCGAGGATCTCTTCTATCGTCTGAACGTGGTTCCCATAAGAGTTCCCACGCTGCGCGAGCGACAGGAGGACATCGAGCCGCTCATCGCCGTGTTCATTCGCCAGTACGTGGAACGTTATGGAATGGACCCGGTCCAGGTCGAGCCGGCGCTCGTCGCGGCCATGAAGACACACCCTTGGCCTGGCAACGTGCGCGAGCTGGAGAACACGATCGCGCGGCTCTTGGCCCTGGCGCCCGATGAGCGGGTGTCGCTGGAGCTGTGGCGGTCGCTGTCCGAGCCTCGCCCGAACGGCGACGCCTCCTCGTCGAGCCCCGACCCTGGCGCCAACCACCCGCTTCGTACACGCGTGGAGAGCTTCGAGCGCTCCATCATCGCCGAGCAGTTCACCGCCACCAAGAACAACCAAAGTGAAACTGCCCGGCGTCTCGGGGTCTCACGCCCGGCGCTCATCGAGAAGCTGCACAAGTACGGTCTTATCGGTTGAAAAGCGGGCGGCCGCTCGGCAGGGAGTCCGGCAGGTGTAAAGAACGACAACACCCGCCGGTTTTTCGACAGGCCTGGGGCGCAAGCGCACCGATCTCTCGCCTCGTCGGTCCGGCCCCCGGGTTGCATCGCAAACGTCTGTGAACAAAAGAACCATCAACAAGACACTGCTGGCATCAATCCTTGTAACCACCGGCTTGCCGTCTTCGGCCTCGGCCTTGCAGCCACTCGACGACTTCGTGGCGAGCGCGCGTGTCCACAATCCTCGCAATCAGGAGGTTCGCGCGAGCCGCGCGGCCGCCGACGCACAGGCCGCGGAGGCCTTTGCGCGTGCCCTGCCCGGACTGACGGCCGCGGCCACCTACACCCGCAACCAGTGGGACGTGAGCTTCTCCGGGCTGGCTGTCCTTCCCCGCAATGAGCTCGACGCAGCGGTCACGCTTTCGGTGCCGCTCGTGGATTTGGCGAAGTTTGCGCGCATCTCGGCGGCCCATCAGGCCGCGGAGGCGGCCTACCACCAACAGGACGCCACCGCCCGTGCGGTCGAGGCGGAGGTGGTTCAGCTTTACTATCAGCTGGCCGCGGATCTCGCGCTCGTGGCGGTTGCACGCAAGGCGCTCGAGGTGACGCGGGTGGATCTGAAGCTGACCGAGGCAGCTGCGGGCGCTGGAACCGCGGCCGCCCTGGACGTGTCCCGCGCGCGCGCCGAAGTCGAGCAGCGCAGCCAGCAGGTCATCGGGGCCGAGCTGGCGGTGAGCCTGACGGCGCAGGCCCTCACCTCGAGAACCGGCATTCGCCCCGAGGTTGCGACGCCACCCGAGCTGGTCGACGATTTGCATGCCGAGCCGCCACTCGACCAATTCCTGGCCGGCACGTCGGCGACCCCCTCGGTGGTGGCCGCAGCCACAGGCCGCGAAGCGGCGCAACGCAACGCCTCGGCCCAACGCCTCGCACTGGTGCCGACCCTCGGGGCTGCCCTGGTCGAGCGCTACACCAACGCGACCGGGTTTCTCAATGGAAACCACGAAGCCTACGCGGCGAGCTTGACCCTTGCCTGGGGCCTCGACTTCGGTACCGGCCCCGCGATCCGGGCACGGAACGCCGAGGTGCTCGCAGCCAAAGCGCGTGAAGAAGAGGTACGACTGACCGTCAGCGATGCCATCGAGCAAGCCTTCCGTACCATCGAAGCCGACATCGCTCGCAGCCAATCCGCCCGCGCGCAGTCGATCGCCAGCGCACGGGCGGCGGACATCGCGCGGGCGCGCTATCGTTCCGGGGAGACCACGCAGCTCGATCTGCTGCAAGCCGATCGGGATGCCCTCGCCGCCGAGGTTGCACGCATCCAGGCGGACGGCGACCTGCTCAATGCGCGCAGACAGCTCCGACTGGCATCGGGCAGCGGCGCACCCTGAACGGAGATACGCCCGAGCTCGCCGCAGGTTTGGGACAAGCCCGAAGCGGGAGGGACAATCGGTTCCCCAAAGCGTCATTTTCTATGCTAATTACCAGAAAAACGACCTGCGACAACGAGCGTCCAAGATCATGCCGCACGACCAATCGGCCGAAGCTTTGATGGGAACCGTCCTCGAAGGGGCTTATCGTATCGAAGGTCTCCTCGGCAAGGGCGGCATGGGCGCGGTCTACACGGCGACGCATCTTCGCCTTGGCAAGCGCGTCGCGGTCAAGGTGATGGCGCGCGAATTGGCCGAAAACCACGAGGCCCTGCTTCGCTTCCACCGCGAAGCCCTGGTAACCAGCGGCCTCGGCCATCCGCATATCGTGCAGGTCTTCGATTTCAGCAGCATGCCGACAGGTGAACCCTTTCTGGTCATGGAGTTCCTGGAAGGCGAGGATCTCGACCAGCGCCTCCGCCGCGACCGGCGCCTGTCGCCCACCAGTACCCTTCGCATCATCAAGCAGGTCGCATCGGCCTTGGCCGCCACCCACGCCAAGAAGATCGTTCACCGCGACCTCAAGCCCGCCAACATCTATTTGTTGGCAGCTGCCGAGGAGGCCGACTTCGTCAAGGTGCTCGACTTCGGGATCAGCAAAGTTCGCGCGGCCACGACCAAGCTCACCCGAGCTGAATCGGTGATGGGCACGCCGGACTACATGTCTCCGGAGCAGGCGTTGGGCGCTATCGACGAGATCGACGATCGCACCGACCAGTGGGCCCTCGCGTGCATCACCTGGGAGTGTCTGTCGGGCAGCGCGCCCTTCATCGGCGAGAATGTTCCGTCCCTCCTCTTCCAGGTCGTACACGAACCGGCCCCGCCGCTCACGCCAAAGGTTCCCGGCCTTTCGCCCGAAGTCGAAGACGTCCTTCGTCGCGCACTATCCAAGAAGAAAGCCGACCGTTTTCCCAGCGTGAGCGCTTTTGCCTCCGCGCTTGATCTCAGCGTATCGGGGAAGGCTGGTGGGCTCGGTGCGGTTGCGCCTTCGCCGAAGACCGAGCTCTTGCCCGTGTCGAGAGACAGCCCGGCGGCGAAGAAGCCCACCACCTTCACGCAAACCGCGGGCGAGCTGGGCAGCAGGCTCGCCCTCCCTGCGTCACGGCTCCGATGGATCTGGGCCGCGGCTGGCGGCCTGCTCCTCGCGCTTCTGGGAACCGGATTTCTTCTGCTTCGTCCCCGGCCGAGTCCCTTCCCGATTTCCGCGCCAACTGCTCCTGACCTTGCGAGACCTGCGGCGCAACCGGAGCAAGCCGCGCTGCCCGTCCCGCCGGCCAGGTCGGCCGAACCACCCCAGGTGCCTGCGGCAGCATCTGCCGGCGCAGAAAAGCCGACCGTCGAGGAACGGCCGGGCAGCAAGACAGCACGTTCCCGCCAGAACAAAGCCAAGGGGCCAGCCCGTCCAGGAAATGCGGGGGGCCCTGCCGCATCGTCGCCGTCGTCTCGGCCCAAGGTCGAGCGGAAACTCATCGAGGACCTATGACCCTGACTACAACTTCCCTTGTCCTTTTCGCCTGGTTGGCACAATCCGCGACACCCGCCAAGGAAATCGAGAGCAAAGCCAAGGCCAAAACCCTGGTGGGAGAGGGAACCTCCCTCTACAGAAAGGGTGATTACGTAGGTGCGCTCCAAGCGTTCGAGGCTGCATACGCGGCCTTTCCTTCGCCCAAACTGTGGTTCAACATTGGCCAAGCCAATCGCGACCTCGGTAGGCCTGTCGAAGCGCTGAGCGCATTCGAGAAGTTCGTCGCCCTTCCGTCCGATGCCTCGAAGGGCGCGCTTGAAGATGCCCAAACCTCGATGGAGGTCTTGCGAAGGAAGCTGGGACGGGTTCGCATCGAGTGCACACGCGCCGGCACGGAGGTCAGCATGGACGGCAAGCGCCTCGGACAGACACCCTTGTCGGTCGACACCTGGGCCACGCCGGGCCGTCACCAGATCCTCGCCACGTACCCGGGGGCCCCGATCGTCGTCGAGAACCCGGAGGTCAGGGCAGGCACGCTCCTGTCGGTCGTCATTCAAGTACCCAAAGCGGTGCTGCCGGTCTCGGCGGCGCCGCTGCAGCTCGGGACAGAGGCTGTCGCCGCCCAGGCAAAACCAGCTTCGCAAGCCGAGCCGGGCTGGTGGCTGGGAAGGAAATGGACCTGGGTAGCCGCAGGGTCGGCTGTGGCCCTGGCGGGGTCGGCCGCCATCGTTGGCGGGCTTGCCAACTCGAGGTTCAACGACCTCAAGAAATCTTGCGGAAGAGCCAGCGCGAATGGGACGGGGTGTAGTGAAGGCGATATCAATGCGCTTCAGACGCGCATGACAACGGCCAATGTCTTGTGGGGTCTGGCGGGAGCGGCAGCGGTGACGGCAGGGGTTCTGTTCTTCGTCGAGGACCACGCCGTCGCGGTAGCGCCGATGCTGGGTGAAAGCAAGGGCATGCTCGCCAAGGTGGAGTTCTAATCATGAAGACGACATGCACATTTCAGAGCAGAGGTCTTCTGTCCGGTGTTCTGTGCGCCGTCCTAGGCATGACGGGGGCGAGCTGTACGTTCGAGCACGACGAGCTTCGTTCTCGGCCCGAAGGCATCGACGGTGGCATCGACGGTGGCGTCGATGCCAGCGTGGACGGCAACGATGGTGTGGACCGGGTGGACGCGCCTGCGGTCTACGACACGGGTGCCTTGGACGTCGAGAACGATTATCCGACCATTATCTGTCCTGCCACGACGGCAGGGGTTGAAATTCTCTGCGGCGGCCTTTGTGTCAATCCAGCCACCGACATGACCTACTGTGGGGCAAGCTCCGGCTGTGGTGAGAGCGGTATGGGCAGTGCCGGAACGCCTTGCTCAGGTGACAGCGTCTGCACTGCCGGAAGGTGCACGACCAGGTGTGGCGTGAACAGCACGGTGTGCGCGGCGCTTGATGGTGGATATTCCTATTGTGCGAGCACGCGAACCGACAATTCCAATTGCGGAGCGTGTGGCAATGTCTGTGGGGACGGAACGGCTTGTTTGAATGGGGTGTGTGCAGTCACCTGCGGCGCAGGCGCCTCGCTGTGCTCTTTCGACGCCGGACCAGGGTATTGTGCCAATCTTCAAACCGACAACAACGACTGCGGCTCTTGTGGAAACCAATGTGTCACAGGTGCCACGGGCGTGAGCACTTGCAGGAACGGAATTTGTGTATGGCAGGATGTGGCCTTCTCGAGCCTCATCTTTCCCAATCCCAACATTCTCGGCTGGACCGTTCCTCGTCCGGTAACCTTTGGCATTGCAACCACTTCGGCCGCGACGATTTACTACACGACCGACGGCAGCACGCCCAGCAAGGGAGCCACTGCGACGACAGCGGTCACGGCCAGCGCAGGCCCCACCTATGCTTTCGTGACCGTTCCCGGCACGGCGGGCGTGGCGTCGCAGACACTATCCTGGTATGCGGATTTTGGGACGTTTCAGGAGGCCGTTCGATCCATCACGGTAGCCGTCAACGGGGACTACACCCATTGGGGTGGTATTTTCGACAATCTTCGGCTCAACGGAGGTGGCCCCATCGCTGTCGTGAGCAAGGGTGCGGCTTTAGCGGGGACTTGCCACGAAACAGTGTGGAATGGTTCCTCGGGGACGGGTGGCGCCATCTTGACGACCGACGTGGGATTGGACGGTGTCAGTGTCAGCAAGGACGGCCCTTGGGTCGATTGTGTCATGGGTACGGGAGGCTCATCGGGGCCCACCGAGGTCGCCACGCGGGCGTTTTCGTTCAAGGCACCAAGTCAGTCGGGGGTGTATTTTTTGCGACAGCGAACCGCGGCGGACTATCAGTGCAATTATGCCACCGACGCCGCCAGCGTGGGCAACGTCCCTGTCGGCGTCGTCGTCGTCAATTGATCGGGTTTGGGACTCTCCTCACTCGACGTCAGATTGTCCTTTGCAGGTCCATGTGCTGGACGTGCGCCAATATGTTAGATGCCGCCAGCAGGCTCTTCCGATCACACGGGCTTCACAATTGGCACAATCCGGCAGCACGCCGAGCCATACTGTGCGGTGTCCGCAGTCGCCTGTTGCAGCGAAAGAGATGACTTCGTTGTAGATCCATCGCATGCCTGCCGCAAAGTCCGACGGACGCGTCGTGGCCGAGCCGTGGACGCCTCTCCGCGTCCGCAGAGTGCTCGTCGTCCTCGGCGGACTCTACGCACTCCTCGTCTGGATGGACGCGGTTGGGCTGAGGCTTGCGGAGAAGATCCTGCCGCTGCCGGTCCGATTCTTCGTGCAAGAGGCGGCGCTGTTTCCGAATGCGGCACGCGACTCCATCGAGTACCGCGCCGAGGCTTGGCTCTGCGAAGCCGGCCATTTCGAGGAGATCGACATCCGCCCGTTCTTTCCTATCCGGCGCGACGACAAGGAGAGCCGCTTCTACCGGGCGATGTTCTTCCACCGCCACCAGCGGCGCGTGCTCGAGGCGCTGGACGCGTTCATCGTCGAGCAGCAAAACCGTGCCCACCCCGAGGCCCGGATTGGCGGCGTCACGCTACTGAGCCTGCGGATACCTATTCCGCCCCCTGGCACGTCCGAGGGGCGATACCAGCGCCTGCCGCTCACCGACTACCCGCGCGATGTCGGGCGGAAGTACTGGTACGTCACCTCGTCCGCCGAGCGGATCCGGCGCTGTCAGGAGCCCGGTCCACCATGAGACGCCCGCCGTTGCCCAAGACGTCCTGGACTCGCCTCCTCGCCTGGATCGATGCGCCGCAACCGATTCAGCGGCTGGCGCTGGCGCGCATCGTGTTGCCGCTGGTCCTTTTGCTCTTCCAGACTTCGCGGCTCGTCCACGCCGATCATTGGATTTCCACAGTCGGATTTCGGGTCCCCTACCTCGGCGGCCACGACTGGCGCCAGCCGCTCTACATCCCCCCTGTGTCGCCCGGGCTTGCCTGGACGATTGCCGTCGTGACCGTGCTGACCGGGCTGGCCCTATCGGCCGGGCTCTTCACCCGCGTCTCAGGCGGGCTGTTCGCTGCGCTGCTGGCTTATCTGGCGCTCGCGGACAGGCTGGAGGCGTTCACGGTTAGCAAGCTCGGGCCGATGATCGCAGTTGCGCTCTGCCTGAGCCCATCGGGTGCGCGCTACGGCATCGACGCCTGGCTGCATCGGCGGTGGCATCCGGAGGTGCCCGTGCCGACCCACGTCCGGGGGGGCGTCATCCGGTTCTTCCAGATCTTCCTTTGTGCGATGTACTCGGGTGCCGGGATCGCCAAGCTGCGAGGCGATTGGCTGGGCGGCGATGTGCTCTGGAGTCATCTGCACGACAACTATCAAACGACGATCTCCTGGCTCCTGGCGCGGGCGGTACCCGGCTGGGCGTGGCAGCTTCTGCAGTATGGCTCGCTGACCTTCGAGGTCCTGGCTCCGCTCTGGTTCGCGCTCCCCTGGACGCGCCGCTACGCCGTGCTCTTCGGGCTCTCGATGCACGCGCTCATCGGCCTTATGTTCGGGCCGGTGATCTGGTTCGCGATACTGATGAGCACGCTGCTGGTCGCCTGCTACGTCCCCGAGCCATGGCTGTTGCGCTGCTCCTCATCGGCGCTTCTAGGCCGAAGCGCGCGGAAGGCGCAGCGCGACGGATGTCCCACCCAAGGATGAATGGGCCAGTCGACAGCTGCCGCCGAGCGCGGTCATCGTCCTTTGGACAATGGCCAACCCCAGGCCATGCCCCGGCACCTCTCGCTGTTCGCTCCCGCGGTAGTAGGGTTCGAAGGCGTGGACAAGGTCCTCGTCGCTCATCCCGATGCCATTGTCATCGAGGATCAATTCGATGTCGCTTGGGTGGGAAACGGTGGTCATGGCCAGCCTCAATCGCCGTTGCTTGGACTGGAACTTGACGGAGTTGGTGATGAGATTGCGCAAGATCTGGGCGAGCACGCTCGGTGCACAAGCCACGACATCGCCCGAGAGCGACGTGGTGACCTCCGCGCCAAGTAACTGCGGACGAAGCTCGCGAAGCACCTCGGTCGCGACTTCCGCGACAGATGCGGTCCCAGGCGAAAGACGGCCGGCGCGCGACATGTGGAGCATGTTCTCCACGACACGCGTCATCTGATCCACCGCGAGGCGAATCTGCGCCGCCATCTGCTGAACGCTGTCGGGAGGTTCCCGGCCTGCCATGAGAAGGTCCGCATAGCCTCGAATGGGACTCAAGGGCACGCGCAGGTCGTGGGCGGCGCGCTCGGCAAACGCGTCCAGCTCTCGGTTGCGCTCCGAGAGAAGGTTGATGTGTGCCTCGGTCAAGGCGCGTTGCCTGGCCAAGACGCGGAGGATGAACAAGACAATCGCGGCGACCAGGGCCAACGCCACGAGCCCCACGAGCCCGTCCAAGGCCATCGCCTGCAGGTGGATGGAGCGGATGGCCTTGGCCTGCCTGCGGGTAGCGTCGCGGTTGATGACGCCAAGCCGGCGGACCGAAGAACGGATGCGCGCGATGCGGGCGGGAATGGCCGACGAGTCGTGCTTGCGAACGAAGCTCTCGAGGTCCGAGAGATTGGTGCGCAGGCGGCGCCACTCCTCGAGCTCGCCGGGCTGGGATGTGAGCGGCTCGTAGGCTTGCGCGTGGAGCGCGATGTGCTGCGCCGCCACGACCAACTCCTCCTCGGAGAGCGCCAGCGACGCCATGCGCTCGGCGTCATCACGCATGTCATCCACCAGCTCGATGGACCGCTGTTCGTCGTCGACCATCTCCGAGGTTCGCGAGGCGACCCGACGAGCCACCATGAGATCGGCAACCAGCATCGAGAGCAGCAAAATGGCGACGATGGCCAAAGCAACGAGAACAGGCCAAGCCTTCGGGGGCTGTTTGGGAAAGGACGCAGGAGCCTCGGCAGGGTTGCTCATTCGTCTTCACCGGCTTCGCGGGCAAGCAGCCGCTGCAAGGTTCGACGATCCATGCCGAGCACGTTCGCGGCATGGGTTCGGTTTTCCTGGACGTGCTCGAGCACCTTTTGGATGTAGCGCTCCTCGAGGACCTTGAGGGTCGGCCAGTCGCCATCGATGGCGGCACTCCCCGACGTCGCGATTCCCCTGGCGACCTCGTCAGGCAGATCTTCCGGCAGGATCACCGAGTGTGGAGATAGTGCAACGGCACGCGCAAGTGCGTTCTCCAATTCACGCACGTTGCCCGGCCAGGGGTAGGCTCGAATGACGGCCACGGCCTCGGGTGACATCTCCGGCACGGCGCGACCGAATTGAACCGCATGGCGAACGAGAAAATGGCGCGCGAGCTCGATGATGTCGTCGCCCCGGTCGCGCAGCGGCGGAACTCTTACCGCGACCACGTTGAGCCGGTAGTAGAGATCCTCGCGCATTCTTCCGCTTGCGACCTCGGAGGCAAGATCGCGATTGGTCGCCGCGACGACTCGGACGTCGACCCGAATGGCCGCCGCACCGCCCACGCGTCGCACTTCACCCTCCTGCAGCACGCGAAGCAACTGCGCCTGCATCTTGGCAGGAACATCGCCGATCTCGTCGAGAAAGATCGTTCCGCCGTTGGCCTCCTCGAAAACGCCACGACGGCTCGAGTGGGCGCCGGTGAAGGCGCCTCGCTCGTGGCCGAACAACTCGCTTTCCAGGATGCCTTCGGCCAACGTCGCGCAGTTGACGGGCACATACGGCATCGAAGCCCGACGGCTGAGATCGTGAATTTTCCGGGCCGCCAACTCCTTACCACAGCCGCTCTCCCCCACCAGCAGCACCGCAGCTTCCGTGCGGGCCACTTGCGCGATCTGCTTGTAGAGACTCAACATCGGGGGGCTCGTGCCGACCATGGATTTCTTGTCGAGACCCACGCTGCGCAGGCGGAGGTTCTCGGTCGTGAGCCGCTTGCGCTCCAGGGCCCGCGCGACGGCCGCCTGCAGTGCGAAGACATCCACCGGCTTGGTGAGGTAGTCGACCGCTCCTTGTGCAATGGCGTCCATGGCCGAGTCGGGGCGAGCGAAGGCGGTGATTAGGATCACCGCCGTCTCGGGAGCCGTGTGCATGACGTGGGCAAGAAGCTCCATGCCACCAGCACCCGGCATCTGGATGTCCGAAAGGACCAGGTCGAACCGTTCCTCTTTCAACCGCTCCAGTGCATCCATGCCGCTGGCGACATCGACGACCCGGTGTCGTCCACGGCGGAGAACCTCCACCAACAACCCGCGGGTGAGATCGTCGTCTTCGGCGACCAGGACAGTGGCTTGAGCGACGGGTGTCATCATGAGCATGATCCGGAGGAGAGTCCCGCGATGCAGAAGGACGACGCATTTTCGGCGCGGGGCGGACGCGTGGCGTCACCCTCGCTCGATGGTGCGGGTACCGTAAATGAGGACGACGAGTAGAACAAATGGATGGAAGACATGGTTCACGAAGCGGCGGGTGGTGAAGATACACCGATGGATCCCCGATTCAAATCGATCCCAAGCCCATGGCGGCCAGTCGGAGCATTGCCAAGGTGGTCTCAGGGTACCCCCGACAACGAGGAACGTTTGCGGTGGGCGAGGGTGACCAGCGCGGGCTGGAGCAGGCGAGGCAAGACGACCAGCGCGAGCGCGCCGCCGATGACCACGATCGCGAGCGGCTTCTGCGTTTCCGAACCGATGCCACGCGAGAGAGCGGCGGGGAGGAGCCCGAGCATGGCCACGAAGGTCGACATCAGGACGGGGCGCAGGCGTCGCTCGGCTGCCCAAAGGGCGCTCTCCTCGGCGGTGTGGCCGTCCTCGCGCAGCTGACGTGCGTAGGTGACGACCAGAAGCGCGTCCTGGACCGCCACCCCCAGGATGGAAATGAAACCCATGGCGGCCGAGATGGAGAAGTCGGTCCCCGTCACGTAGAGAGCCATCAGGCCTCCGCTGCACGCCACCGGAACCCCGAGCAGCACGATGAGGGTGTCACGCCAGTTCTTGGCCGAGCTGAAGGCAAGAAACGCGATGACGACGAGCGTGACGGGGACGATGAGCAGAAGGCGTTCGGTGGTCTCGCGCAACTGGTTCATCTCGCCGTCCCACTCCAGGTGCGTGTCGTACGGCAGCTTGACCGCCGCGGTGATGCCAGCTTGTGCCTGCGAAATGGTCGAGCCGAGATCGCGACCACGCACCGAGAACTTGACCGGTACGTAGCGTTTGAGGTCTTCGCGAAAGATCACCGAAGGGCCTTCCTCCTCGACGACCTCGGCCAGTTGGCCGAGGGGAACCTGCGAGCTGTCCGGCGTCGACACCAGAATGTTGCGAATGGAGGGCACGTCGCGCCGGTACTGCTCCGCCCAGCGCAAGATCAGATCGAAGCGCTTCTCCCCCTCGAATACCTGGGTAATGACCTGGCCGCCGATGGCGGCTTGCACGACCGCGGCAACGTCGCCCGTGTTGAGCCCGTAGCGCCCGATCTGCGTCCGGTTGGGCGTGATGCGGATGGCGGGCTGGCCGAGGGAGCGAAAGATGCCCAGATCGGCCACGCCCGGTACTTTCGCCAGCACGGCCGCAATCTCGTTGGCCTTGGTCTCGTTGACATGCAGATCGGGACCGACGACTTTGACGGTGTTTTCCCCTTTCACGCCCGACATGGCCTCTTCCACGTTGTCGGAAATGACCTGGGAGAAGTTGAATACCACGCCGGGAAAGGCATTCGTGAGATCCGTCTGGATTTCCTGGGTCATCATCTCCTTGGTCAGACCCGCGCGCCATTTCTTCGCCGGGCGCAGCGGGGCCAAGATCTCGATGTTGTAGAAGCCGGACACGTCGGTGCCGTCGTCGGGGCGGCCGAGCTGAGAGACCACGGTTTGCACTTCCGGCCTACGCTGCTGTTCCTTCGTGCACGGGGCCCGCTCGTCGTCGGGACAGCCGCGCACGATGGCACGCATACGGCCCACGTAGCGAGCCGACTGCTCGAGTGAAATGGAGATGGGCAGTGTCGCACGGATCCAGAAATTGCCCTCTTCGAGCTTGGGCATGAATTCCCGGCCGAGGAATACCGACGCCGCCAAGGCGATCGCCACCGGGACCAGCCCGACGAAGATAGCCATCCTCGGACGGCGCAACGAGAATGCGAACAAAGGACGGTAGAGCCGGCTGAGGAAGCGCATCGCCACGCTCTCCCCTTCCCCATGCTCGGCGTTGCGCATGGGCAGTGCTCTCGCGGCGAGTGTGGGCGTGAACGTGAGCGCGAGCAGGATGGCGCCACCGATGGCGAAGGCATAGGTATGCGCCATCGGCGACATGATGACACCCGCGACGCCGGTCAAGGTGAACAGCGGGATGAAGGCCACGGCGATAATCAGCGTGGAAGCGAACATGGGCGGTCCGACCTCGCGCGCCGCCGCGACCACGCGCTCGAACGCATCCCCGCCCTTGCACAGGAACTTGACGAAGATGCTCTCCATCACGATGACGGTCGAATCGACGACGATTCCGAAGTCCACGGCGCCCAGGGAAATCAGATTGGCGGCGGTGCCGCTGGCCACCATGCCCGAAAAGGCGAAGAGCAATGCCAAGGGAATGTTGATCGCCGTGATGAGCGCGGCGCGGACATTGCCGAGAAACAGGTAGAGCACGATGGAGACGAGGATCATGCCGGTAAGGAGATTCTCCATCACCGTGTGGGTGGTCAGATTGACAAGATCGGCACGGTCGTAGACGGGCTCGATGTCGATGCCCGGGGGAAGCACGCGGTTGCGGTGGATGTAGTCCACGCGATCGTGAATGCCCCGGATGGTCTTGAGCGAATCGCCGCCATAGCGCATGAGCACGATGCCCTCGACCACGTCGGGTTCGTCATCCTGCCCGACAATTCCAAGGCGAGGGGCAGCCCCCACGCTGACGTTGGCCACATCGCGCACCCGGACCGGCACGCCCTTGACAGCGCCAATGGTAGTGTCGCCGATGTCCTGCACGGAACGGATGAGACCGACCCCACGCACATCGAACGACTGCGCGCCAAGCGTGATGCGTTGGCCGCCCACATTCTGGTTGGCGTTGGCGATGGCAGCCTGAAGCTGCGACAGGGGCACGCTGCGTCCGCGCAAGCGGTAGGGATCGACCTCCACGTGGTACTGCTTGGTCAGACCGCCGAAGCCAACCACGTCGATGACCCCCGGCACCTGCCGGAACTGCTTCTCGAGAATCCAGTCCTGCACCGTCTTCAGGTCGGCAAGCGAGTACCCCTTGCCCACGACTTTGTAACGGTAGAGCTCGCCGATCGCGCTCCAGGGCGACAGCTCCGGCGACACCCCTTGGGGCAGGGTCACGAAGTTGAGCTGGTTGAGCACTCGCTGCTGTGCCAAGGCATAGGAGGTATCCCAACCGAAGTAGCACTTCACGTCGGCCAGGCCGAACAGCGATTGCGACCGGATGTGCTCCAAGCCAAGCATCCCCACCAGGCCGGTTTCGAGTGGTAGGGAAACGTAGCGCTCGACTTCTTCGGCGCTCCAGCCTTGCGGCTGGGCGATGATTTCGATCATGGGCGCGACCGGGTTGGGATAGGCCTCGATGGCGAGCACCTTGTAGGAATAGAGGCCAATCCCGACCAGCGCGATGGCCAGCACCGCGACCAGTACGGGTGCCCGTACCGCTGAAGCCACCAATCTGGCAATCATGGTCAGATCAGCCCGGAAAGCAGGATGGCCCCGGAGGTGACCACGCGCTCACCCGCCGCGATGCCACGAACGACCGGCAGATAGAGGCCACTCAATCCTTCGTTGACCGAGACCAGCCTGCGCTGGAAGCGCAGCCGTCCATCGGGTGCGTTGCCCAGGTCGACGAATGCCATGGTTTTATCACCCAAGTGCAGGATCGCGCTGCGCGGGAGCGCTAGAGCGCTCTGCCGATCCACCGCCAGGGCGGCCGTGGCGTACATTTCGGGTTTGAGGGCGCGATCCGCATTGCCCAGCTTGCAGCGAACCTTGGCGGTGCGCGTGGCCGGATCGATCGTGTCGGAGACCCAATCCGCGATGCCATGGAAGAGGCGATCGGGATAGGCGACCACCTTGACCAGACACGCATCCCCGGGTTTGACACGTCCGAGATCCATTTCGAACAGATCCGCCATGACCCACACGGTATCCAGCTCGCCAATGGTGAACAGCTCGAGGAGGGTGCCTCCGGTGTATTGTCCCTGTACTTCCGCGCCGGGGTTCACGTTGCGCGCGATGACCTCGCCACCGATGGGAGCCCGCAAGGTATAGCTTTGCTCGACCGCGCTTGCGCCCCCGGCGCGCAGAAGCTGCGCCTTTCTCCTCGACCGCTGAAGCTCCGCCTTCGCCTTGGCGAAGCTGCCTTGCGCGGCTTCGAGGTCGCGTTGCGAACCGGCGTGCACATCAAACAGCTCCTTCTGCCTCTTGAAGTCCTTCTCCGTGGAAATGGCATCCGCCTGTGCCTTTTCAAGGTCCGAGAACGCGCTGCCCACGTCCGGCGACTCGATGACGGCAAGCGTGTCGCCCTTCTTGACGTGCTGGCCCGGTTGGGCGTCGATGCGAATCACGCGTCCCGTGACCGGGCTCATCACGTGCGCCACCTTCAGGTCATCGAAGGTCACATGACCGCTGGTCACCACCAAGCCGCCGATCGGCTGCAAGGCGAGCGGTTCGACAACCAATTGGGCCGCAACCACCTGATCGTGCCGGAGCCAGATTTCGCCGGAAGGTCGATCCATCGAATTCTGTCGAACCGGACTGTTTCGACACGCGCCCCCGAGATGGAGCGCGAGAACGAGGAGCAAACGACTCTTCATGGGCCAAGCTACACGCTCGCCTCTCGACCTGATGCCACTCCCAGGACGAGCTTCGAGGGTTCCCAAGGAGGCAGCACGGACATGGATCCAGCACATGACCGCCGCCTACGCAATGAGCGTGCCGTTCCGGGGCAGGTTACAGGCGGGGTTGCTCGATCACGAGAGCCGAGCGGCTTTTCGATCTTCACGCATCCCCAGCAGCGGCCTGGGGCAGATTGCCCCGCGCAGCATCTAGGCCGACGCACGCCGAGAGCTGAGGCTTGGCGCGGTGGTCTGCCGCTGCAGGTGCGGCGTTTTGCCGCTGAGCCGGGACTTTCGATCGAGGGTGCGCGCTCAGGTCGCGCCCTTTCCGTCTCAGTAACGCCACCGGGACAAAGGCCCGGATCCTTCAGGTGTGAACGTGACAGCCCCTCACCCGCCTCGCTGCGCTCGGCGACCTCTCCTCGCCTCGCGGGGCGAGGTGGTTTCAGGTCAGGGTGGCAGCGTACACGCGAGCCGGGAGCGCGAAGGTGGTCGTTCCGACCAAGCTCCCAACACGCATCATCTATTCCGGATGACTGAGTTTCCTTCCTCTGCGGTACCAACTTTGCAGGGAGACTCCAGAATACGGTCTTCGTGAATCGCCTGCACACTTGCACCGCGGAGGTTGCGCCCAATGACAACCATAGGTTCTTCTCCCATCATCGCGACGACAAAAGCTCTTTCTCCGACGCTGCTGCTTGGAGCAGTCTTTCTGCTTGGCGGGCATGCCTGCCAATCCGGCGGCACCATCGGCCCGTCTGTTGCTGGAAACTCGGGCCATGGTGGCAGTGGCAAGGGCGGCGGCGGCGTCTCGGGCGGCGGCGGCACCGGCGGCCTCACGCTCACCACCGTGACCGTCGGTTCGAAGGCAAGTTGCGGAAATGGCAGCTTGGACTCGGGCGAGCAGTGCGATGATGGAAACACGACGAGCGGCGACGGATGCAATGCGCTTTGCCAGCTCGAAGCCAACTACGTATGCAGGACGCCTGGGCAGCCCTGCACGAATCTCGCGGCGTGTGGCAACGGAGTCTTGACCTCCGACGAGACCTGCGACGACGGTAACACGGTCAGTGGCGATGGTTGCTCGGGAGACTGCAAGACCGTCGAGGACGGCTATGTGTGTCGCGTGCCGGGCAAGGCGTGCACCCCCAAGTGCGGAGACGGCCAGCTCAAAGGCTCGGAGAACTGCGACGACGGCAACGACGCCAGCGGCGACGGCTGCTCGAGCACGTGCCAAATCGAGCCAGGCTACACCTGCCCGACACTCGGACAGCCCTGTATCCAGTCCGTGTGCGGGAACGGCAAGCTGGAAACCGGCGAGCTGTGTGACTGCGGCACCGACCCCAAGAATCTTCCCAGCGGTTGCAAGGCGGTCAACGGGCTCTTCTACGGAGACGGCAAGGGGTGCTCGAAGACCTGCACGAAAGAGCCGACTTGCCAGGACAGCAGCGGCAAGACCCAGGCCTGCACCTCGACCTGCGGCGACGGCAACTTGGATCCGGGGGAAGACTGCGACGACGGCAATCTGGCCGACGGTGATGGGTGCTCCTCGCACTGCACGAAAGAGGACGGTTTCACTTGCACGACCAAGACCTACCAGGACTCCTCACCTTGCACGCAGACGACCGGGCAGTGTCTCGAATTGCCCATCATCTACCGCGACTTCAAACCCCAGAACCTGACCCCGGACGGTCATCCGGATTTCTACTTCTACGGTTCCAAGGACGCGAGCGGCAACAAGACCATCTGCGTCCCCAATTCCGGCGGTCCGGCGAAGGGCAACGATTCGACGGCCCGTTGCTGGGGCATCGTGGCTCCCAACTTGCTCAATGGCAAACCGCAACCGGGACCTACCACGACCTGCACATGTCAATTCAGCGACTGGAACATCAGCAATTCAAGCCATATCCCGGGTGGGTACACCCAGGCCAACAACGACAGTCCTCTGTCCAACGGAAACGGCGGCTATATTCCGTCGGTGACCGCCTATACGACGGGCTCCCCTGGCGGGCCGATTGTGAAGGGGGTCATGGTCCCCACCTACTCCAGCACCAAGAGCTTCTCGCAGTGGTGGAACGACGATAGCACGGTCAACCAGACCTTCACGTCGGTGCTCGAGATGCCGTCGATCGGTACCAACATCTACCAGTACGCCAGCACGTCGCATTTGGCCCAAGGGGGCTTCTTCCCCCTCGATACCCTGAATCCCAGCGAAGCAACCTTGTGCAACCTGTGGCCGTATTGGAACAGGAGCGACGGCAAGACGCCCATCTGGAGCACTTGCACCGGCGATCAATATTTATTCCCACCTCGCGTCGTTCAATCCGATTGCCCGAATCAGAACCCGCTCAGCAACGGCTGCTGGGTCACCGCAATCCCGGGCGTCAAGCACGACTCCTACTTTACGGACGAGGCGCGTTACTACTTCGTCTACGACGGCACCAATGGTATCACGCTCCAGTTCTTCGGCGACGACGATCTCTATATCTTCATCAACGGCGTCCTCGTCCTCGATTTGGGCAGCGTTCATCAGCAGTTGCCCGGCAAGGTGGTCGTCACGGGCGATCCGGGTGACGCGCAGGTGACGGAAGGCGGGTGCCTCGATGCAGCCGGCAACATCACCGGTGTCACCGTGGGCTCGAGTGCCTGCTCCCCGACCAACACCACCCCTCCCACCGCCACGACACCGGATGACTTCCGGGTCCGCACGGTCCCCTTGGGCCTCAACACCGGCAAGGTCTACGAGATCGCCATCTTCGGCGGCGACCGTCACCCACCCGAATCCAACTACCAGCTCACCCTCAATGGCTACACCACCAAGCGATCGATCTGCACCCCACGCTGCGGGGATGGAATCGTATCCGGCGGCGAGGAGTGCGACTGTGGCGACGGCTCGGTGCCAACGCCCTCGGGTTGCTCCGGCCCGAACAACGACTCCACCTACGGCGGTTGCACGACCCAGTGCAAATTCGGACCATTCTGCGGCGACGGTACCGTGCAGAGTCCACCCGAGGACTGCGACCTCGGCAAGCAGAATGGGGACACCACCCTGGGTTCCTCCGGATGCACGATCGGCTGCACCAAGCCCCACTACTGCGGCGATGGCATCGTCGACACCAACCTAGGCGAGCAATGCGACCTGGGCGCCAACAATGGCCAGCCAGGACAGCCGTGCGACAGCCAGTGCAACTACGTCATTCAGTAGGGCAGGGAACGGCGTGGATCTGCCGACTTGGCCATTTTTCGACTTGCACCACGTGGTGGGGTTCAAGGCTGGCGGAAATATGGGACGAGGAATCAGCACCTGGTTCCTCCGCCGTGCCTGCGCTCCGCCGCGCTCGGTCTGAATTCTGCATTCAACAATAGCCAGGCTCGGGGCACAAAGAAGGTATCCGGACTGTCCGAGCCGCTAGCCAGGAGCACCCGCCGATGCGAACCAACTCGATCTGTCACAGCACAAGCTCGCGATGGATGGCATTTGCCTCCTCGCTGCCGAATCGCACCGCCTTGCGTCTGGCCAGCAAGCGGATTGCAATCTGCCTTGGTTCTTGCCTGGTTGCCTGCAGCTCCCAGGTCGGAGTCGTTGGTGGGGGAGGCGGTGCAGGAGGGAGCGGAGGAGGTGGAGCCGGAGGAGGCGGAGCCGCCGGTGGTGGCGCCAATCAGGGCACCGGCGGGAGCACAGACGTCACTATCACGCTGCCTGATGCAGGCACGGCTGCCGACGTCGCGCCGGCCTGTTTGGAGACCGACGCCGGGTCGTGTTGTGGCAACGGCATCCTCGACAAGGGCGAAGGGTGTGACGACGGGAACACCAAGGCTGGCGACGGCTGCAACCCGCAGTGCATCGTCGAGTCCGACTACGTCTGCCCGGTGGCCGGACAACCGTGCGTTTCCACCGTACGCTGTGGGGACGGCAGAATCAGCGGGACCGAGCAATGCGACGACGGAAACACCGTTTCGGGTGACGGGTGTAGCTCGACCTGCCAACTCGAACCAGGGTGGACCTGTCCCGTGCTCGATGCTGCGTGCGTTGCCGCAGCCTGCGGAGACGGCATCGTGGCCGGCGCCGAGCAGTGCGACGATGGCAACACGGTCTCTGGCGACGGCTGCTCATCGACCTGCCAACTCGAAACGGGCTATGCCTGCGGGCCCGACCAGTGGCATCCGACGGCGCTGTCGACCGAGTGCTATCCGACGGTATGTGGCGACGGGAAGAAGGAAGGGACCGAGCAGTGCGACGACGGCAACACCGTACCGTTCGATGGCTGCTCGCCGACCTGCACGAACGAGCCGAAGTGCGGATACCCGAACGACGACATTACCCAGTCCTACCAGTGCTTCTCGGTGTGCGGCGACGGTATCAAGATGCCCGACGAGGCGTGCGACGACGGCAACAACCAAGACGGCGACGGTTGCTCGTCGACCTGCACCATCGAGCCCGGGTACGCCTGCACGGCAACAGAGCCGGCGCTCGGCTCCTCGCTGACCGTGCCTATCCTCTACCGCGACTTCAATTGGCACCACCCGCAGTTCGAAGTCGATCCCGTTTACATCCGGCGGCAGGCAGGCATCGCCAGCAGCGCCATTGGAGTGAACGGCAAGCCGGTGTACAACCCGTCGTACGTCGGTAGCAATGCCGGCACCTCGCTGGGCCGGCCATGGACCATGGACGGACCGCCCATGGACACCACCGGAGCTGTCATGAGCGATGCAACCGGGGCCACCTTCTACACCAAGAGTGCCAGCAATACGCCAGCGTCGCTGACCACCACGGACCAGATCGCACAGGCTTACGCGCAGTGGTACACCGACGATCCGAATGCCACGGGCAACGCCGCCGTGGACGCGGCGAACCCAGCCGTCATGCGTATTACCATCCAGAGCACGCTGACCCTGAGCCAGATCAGCGCCGGCACCTACCAGTACTACAGCTCGGCGTTCTTCCCAATCGACGGCCAGGGCTTCGGCGACATCAGCTACCCGGCCACCAATCCCACCTTGGTTCACAATTTCAGCTTCACGAGCGAGACGCATTACTGGTTTCAGTACAACGGTGGCGAGCAACTCGAGTTCCGCGGCGACGACGACGTGTGGGTGTTCGTAGACGGTCAGCTCTCCGTCGATCTCGGCGGCATCCACGGTGAGCTGCGCGGCGTCGTCACGCTCGACGGCGCCAACACCCAGGTCTGCGTCGACGACACGTCGCCGGCGTGCGCGGGTCAGGCGGTGTGCGACACGCCGGCGCCGTCGGACTGCACGACGGTGGCGGGCGGCTTCGGGTTGGTGGCCGGCAACATCTACGAGATCGCCGTTTTCCAGGCCGAGCGCCACGTGATCGGCTCCAACTACAAGCTGACCCTAAGCGGGTTCAACGCCCCGAAGAGCGTCTGCCAGGGCGTTTGCGGCGACGGCATCGTCACGCGCGGAGAGGCGTGCGACCTCGGTGCCGCGAACAACACCGGTGCCTACGGAACCTGCAACCCGGACTGCACCTTGCCGCCCCGCTGTGGCGACAGCGTCGTGCAGAACCCACCCGAACAATGCGACGATGGGGTCAACCTGTCGACCTACGGCATGGCGACCGGTTGCGCGCCGGGTTGCCGAACGCCGCCCTATTGCGGGGACGGGAACGTGGACTCTTCCTTTGGCGAGCAGTGCGATCTCGGGCCCGACAATGGCCAGCCTGGACAGGACTGCGATGGCAACTGTCAAGTCATCACGATCCTGCCGTAACCGAATTGCCACCAGTCCGCCGACGTCCTTCCTGGCTTCTGAATCTACCGCTACTCGACGACGAGCACGTTGAACGCCGCGAGGAGCTGCGAGCAGGCTGCAAGCGCAGCTCCTCGCCGCTTATCGGATTCGCCTTGTGCCAGCGCGACCACGTCCTCGGCGGCCTTCATGAATGCAGCCGCGCCCGCTACCCGTGCCAGCTCCTTGGGGGAACGCTGGGCAAATGACAGCAAGGCTTGGTAAGCTTGGTCGAGCTTGGCCTGCATCTCCTTGATTCCTCGCGTGGACAGCGAAGCGGCCTTGCCCTGGCGCAACCAGGCCTGCGCGGCCAGGGCCAGCTGGCGCATGTGCCACCCCGCCGTTCGACCTTCGTCCTTCTCCTGGCGCGAAAGCTCTTCCATCTGCCAGCGAGCGCGCTCGGCGAGAAATTCCCCACGAAACGACGCGAGCAGCTTGTGCAGCGCCGCCGGACTCTGTGCGCTTTGCACGCCTCGTACATAGGCCACGCCCGCGGCATGCAGCTGGAACATCACGGGCGCCAAGGTGCTCGCCTCGTCGAGAAGCTGGACGCAGCCGCTCATGTCGCTGTTGCTCGGGCCGGCCGAATTGCCGGCCTTTCGTGCTTGTCTGTCCGCGTGGCCCAACAGCATCAGGCATCCGTCATAGCGTTCCAGCTTCGCGAAGGCGTGGTTGAGCTCGTCTCGCGACGCCGGATTCGCAGGGCTGTGCGCCGCCAATTCACCGGGCGAGGGTCCAGGGTCGGCAGGTAAAGGAAGTGCGAGGGCGCGGCCGAGATGAACCGAGAGCTCCAGTCCCGATTTGGCCTCGAAGGCGAAGCTGCGGGAGATGCGTCCGGGCGCCGTTGCCTGAAGAACGTGGGACTTGCTCGCGTCGAGAAAGAGGTCGTCTGTCACGGCCGGCAGGTGGTCGATCTGCACCGTGGCGTCCGAGGGATCCAGCGCAAGCGTCACCTTGTGTTGCGCTTGCGCCGCGACCGGCGCGTTCTTTCCACCGGACGAGCGAAGGTAAGTATGGGCGACGCGCGCGCCGACGATCAGCGCGACCAGCCCCAGCGCGAGACCAACGCGTGCTCCCATTCGTGGAGGGCGCGCGGACGCTTGCGACAACTGGCGGCGGGGCATGGCCGATGCGCTGGCCCGCACGGGCCGGGCCAGCTCGAGGGGCGGACTGGCCTGGGGAACGGCATCGGCCAGCGGGTGTTCGAGATCGCGCGGCAGAAGAGGAATGGAGGCCTGGTCGGGAAGAGGCGCGAAGGGATCCCCGCGTTGCACGCTGCTCGGCTGACGAAGGGTGGCAGGTTGTGTTGCAAACGGACCGGAAAGCAATTGTGGAGATGGCGTCACATCCGCGCTCCGGCCCGTCACGGCTTCGCGCATGTCGGCGGCGCTGGCAAAGCGCTTGTCCATGTCGCGATCGAGCGCGCGCACGATGGCGGCATCGACGTTCGCCGGAATATCGCGGCGCAGATCGTGCGGCAGGGGATACCAGCCGTCGAGAATGCTGGCGAAGATCTTGGCGTGGCTCTCGCCTTCGAAGGGCGTGCGGCCGCACAGCATCTCGTACAGCACTACGCCGGCCGAGTAGATGTCCGTGCGATGGTCGATGCGGGCCACCTGGCCGAGGATTTGTTCGGGGGACATGTAAAGCGGAGTCCCGAGGATCGTTCCCACCGCGGTTCCGGGGCCTTGCCTTGCCGCGCGCTGCCCGTGCGCCGCATGGACGAGGATCTTCGAAATGCCAAAGTCCACGATCTTGACGAAGCTCGGCCGGTCTTGCGTATTGAGGATGAAGATGTTCTCGGGTTTGAGATCGCGGTGAACGATGCCGTTCCGGTGCGCAGCAGCCAGCCCGGACAGCATCTGGCCAGCCAGATCCAGCGCGAGCGGAATCGGAAGGGATGGCGTCTCCTCGAGCAGAGCCGCGAGCGGTCTGCCATCCAGGAGCTCCATGGCCATGAAGAGCAGGCCCTCGGGCGTGCGGCCGAGATCGAAGACGTCGACGATATGGGGATGCCCGATGGCACTGGCGGCACGCGCTTCGCGTTCGAACCGCGCCGCCAGGTCAGGGTCCTGGCCCGCTCCGGCCAGCAGGGTCTTCACGGCAATCCGGCGGCCCAAGGTCACGTGCAGCGCCTCGTGAACCACGCCCATGCCGCCGCGGCCTAGCTCGCGAACGATCCTGTACTTGCCCTCCAGGATCTGCCCCGGCGCCAGCGAGGGCAACGGTTGCAGCCCGGCCCACGGACCCAGGGCCGGACAGCTTCCGTTTTCCGACGGGTGCGCTCCGCCGCAATACAAGCACGCCACAGGAGCAGAATATCAGGACGGCGCCAGAGTGTCAGGGTTACGAGTCAAGCAGGAAGCCGCAGCGGACGCAAAACGTCGTGGCCGCCGTGTCCTGGACCAGCCCGCGGAGGTCGCTGCTCGGCACCCGAGGCTAGGGACGCGTGATCTGTTGCAGGTTCCGGCGTAGCTCTTCCGAACGTTCCGCCGCGCCCGAACTGCCCGAGCATCGACGGCCACCGTGCGCACCGATCCGTCGACCCAAACACACCGGCCTTCATGGGCACAGCCCGAGTAGAACATGGTTGCTGCCAACCCGACGAGCGCGAGGGACCTCATCATCACAGTGTCTCCTTCGCCTTCACGGCCGCGGTCCAATTATAGTTCATCCGTGCGCACAACGCACCCTGGCATTCTCCTGCCTGTCCCGTGCATACGTCCCTTGGTTTCTCCATGCGTTCCAGCGGGGCGCAGAACCCTAGGCCGACATGATGGAACTCAGGCCTTGAGGCCACTGCTCGACACAAAACGAATGCGATCAACAGCAGTTGTCACAGGGTCGGTAGTTGTTCTCGCTCTTTGGGGCTGCGGAGGCGGCAGCTCCGGCGGAGGATCGGCCGCCGGGGGTGCCATCAGTGCGGGGGGTGGACGCGGTGGTCGCGTGAGCAGCGGTGGAGATTCTGGCTCGGGCGGCGCCGGAAGTGGGGGCGTGGCGTCGTCGGGCGGCGGCACGGGCGGCGGCGGACCTGCGGGCTCGGGCGGCGCCACGCGCAGCGGCGGTGCTGGGGGCTCGGGCGGCGCCACGACCGGTGGCGGTGCCGTGGGCAGCGGCGGTGCCGTGGGCAGCGGCGGTGCTACGGGCAGCGGCGGCGCTTCTGCAGTTGGTGGCGCCACAGGCAGCGGCGGCGCTTCTGCAGTTGGTGGCGCCACAGGCAGCGGCGGCGCACCCGATGCTGGCGCCAGGCCCGCCGACGCGGGCTCTGGGAGCGGTCACTACTATGTCTCACCGAGCGGAACCGGGACCGATTGCACCAGCTCCGCTCCCTGCTCGATCACGCAAGCGCAGACGGTGGTGCAGGCTGCCGTCAAGACCCTGCAAAGCGACATCATCGTCGAGCTCGCCGATGGGGTCTACACCCTGACGGCGCCGTTGGTCTTCACCGCGGCCGACTCGCCGCCCGCCGCGGCTGGGGTGGCAGGCCCCGCGGCCGACGCGGGAGCCAATGGCTTCACGGTCACCTGGCAGGCCGCGGCCGGTGCTCACCCGGTGCTCTCGGGCGCGCAGAAGATCACGGGATGGACGGTCAGCGATTCGGGCAAGAAGATCTACAAGGCCACGGCGCCGAGCAGTTTTGTCACCCGGCAGCTCTACGTCGACGGCAAGCTCGCCACCCGCGCGCGTTCGTCTTCGCTCAGCCGCTCCGACATGAACGGGCTTCCGTCGACGAACAATGGCGCGAGCACCACTGGCTGGACGTTTTCGAACAACAGCCTGAGCTATTTGAACAATCTGGCCCAGCCGCAACGTGCCGAGTTGAACATCATCGGCTCGTGGACGAATCGGTACTCGCCGATCCAGAGCGTCTCGAACGGTACGGTGACCATGCAGCAGCCCGCCTGGAACGAAAACACCTGGGGGTATGACACGGTTCAGAGCCCGTATCGGCAGGGCCCCATCTACGTCGAGAACGATTACACGCTCCTCGACCAGCCCGGGGAATGGTACCAGGACACGACTGCCGGCGCGCTCTACTACATCCCGCTCTCCGGCCAGGACATGAGCACGGCCGACGTCGAGCTGCCGCAGTTGCAACTGCTCCTCGCGGTGGGAGGCGATTGCCCCGCTGGCACGCCGCCCGGCGGGGCGGACTGCGTCCAGCCAACCGGCAGCGACCCAACGGTGGCCGTGCCATATGCGGCTCCGGCCGGGGGCGACCCCTATGCACAGCCGGCGCACGACCTCACCTTCAGCGGCCTGACGTTCTCGTGCACGAGCTGGCTGCATCCCAATACCGCCGACGGATTCGCCGACCAGCAGACGGGCGGGTACCTCGTCGGGGCCACGTCCAACTACCCGGGCGGCGGCCAATCCCCCGTGTTCGAGGCCGCCCGGCCGCATTGGCACCAAATGCCGGCCGCGGTCCAAGTGTCGAACGCGTACAACATCTCGTTCGTGGGCGACAGGTTCGTCGCGCTCGGTAGTGTAGGGCTCGGGATCGGCAACGATGCCAACGCCAACGCAACGGGCGTCGGGCTCGGGGCGAATGGCATCCACGTTACCGGCTGCGTATTCTCGCAGATCGCCGGCGGCGGGATCGTAATCGGGGGGATAGAGGCGTGGGCGCACCACCCGTGTGGCGACAAGGTATGCACGTCGAACGATCCGGGGGCGCGGCTGGTCAACCAGAACATGACACTCCAGGACAACCTCATCCACGACGTCGGGATCGATTACCGGGACTTTGCCGGCCTCATGTTCACCTATACGACGAACGTGGTCGTGTCGCACAACGAGCTCTACAACCTGCCGTATTCAGGAATCGCGAGCGGTCTCGGGTGGGGCACGAACGACGCGGGCGGCAACAACGACTACAAGACGCGCGCGACAGGCGATCTCTACAAATACCAGCCCCTGTACCAGAACCCGACCGTCGCCAAGAACAACACGATCAGCGCCAACTACGTCCACCTGGGTATGCTCCAGATGAACGACGGCGGGTGCCACTACAACCTGGGGTTCCAACCCGGGGCGCTCGTTACGCAGAACTACTGCGAGGGCAAGGGCTCCGGACTTTCCGGTACCTTCTGGGGCGAGTACAATGACGAAGGCTCTGCCTACATCACGGAAACGAAGAACGTGTACGCGAACTTTGGTTCCTACGTTACCGCGAACGCGAATTCCACCAATAACACCGGCCATATCACGTTCACCAACAACTGGGGCAGCTCGGCCAGCCCCGGCCTTGGCGGCTCGGGCAACACGGTTTCTGGCAACATCGCCATCAGTGGAGACACGTTCCCCGTGGACGCCCAGGCGATCGTCAGCGCCGCGGGCCTAGAGCCGGCCTATGCCAGTCTGAAGACGAGTCCCTAATGCGACCGGCTGCGCGGACGTTTCACATTGGCTCTTGCCAAGGAGGCATTCATGACACCTATGCGTTTTGCCCATTCGATGCTGACCGTGCTCGCAATTCTTGGGACTTCTTGTTCATCGAGCAGCTCGCATCCTTCAGGAAGTGGCGGTAGTCATGGCTCGGGCGGCGTGCCCGGCCGAGGCGGAACAACTGGGAGCGGTGGACAATCGGGAACGGGTGGAGCGGATGGCACCGGGGGCGCGCCCAGCCAGGGGGGCAGCCAGGGAGAAACGACGGGAAGCGGTGGAACCACGCAACCGGGAACAGGTGGAGTGAATGGCACCGGCGGGCGCACCAGCCCGGGAAGCGGTGGCGCGGGTGCGGGTGGTCGATCGGGCTCGGGAGGCGCTGGCGTTGGGGGCGCTGCGACCGGCACCGGGGGCACGGTGCCCACAGCCTCCGGCGGCAATGGAGGATTGGGCGGCGCGAGCAACTCTGGCACGGGCGGCGCGAGCAGCTCTGGTACGGGCGGCGCGACCGGACGTGGGTCGGGCGGCAGCTCTGGCAGCTCTGACGTTGACGCCGGTGTGGCACAAAGCGCGGGGTGTGGAAAGACGCGGACGCTTCAGAACGGGACCATCAACATCACGTACAGTGGCGCCGCGCGAAACTACATTCTGCTCGTGCCCGGCAGCTACGACAACAGCCACCCCTATCGCCTGGTCTTCGCCTTCGCCGAGTCCGGATCATCCGCCCAGTCTGTTGCAACCAGGAATTACTTCACGATGGCAACCTACGACAGCAAGAACACCATTTTCGTCGCGCCCGACGCCGCGAACGGGGCCGGCTCCTGGAGCAACACGGACGTGGCGTTCACCGATACGATCCTCGCCAAGATCGAAGGCGATCTCTGCATCGACACGACCCGAATCTTCGCGACGGGCTTCAGCTTTGGCGGGGCCATGGCCATGGCCCTCGCGTGCACGCGGGCGGACGTGTTCCGCGCCGCCGCGTTTTTCTCGGGAGCGGATCTCACCAATTCCTGCCCCACGACTCTGACCAAGCCGATTGCGTACTATGCGTCGCAAGCGAGCCAGGACGCCAACGGCATGTCACCCACCGACCCCATGACCGGGGAAATGAAGCAAGCCCAGTTTGCCGCCGTCAACGGATGCACACCCGAGCCGGCGTCCACCACCTACCCAGCCGCCGGCCAGCCGCACACTTGCACGATCTACAAAGGATGCTCCGCGGGCCACCCGACCGAATACTGCGTTTTCAACGGCCCGCACGGATGGCAACCGGTGGATCCCGGTCAGACGACGAGCTGGGACGCCCCGGAAGCCTGGAAGTTCATCACCCAGTTCTGAGCCGCGGCGGCAGGGGCTGGCCGCTCCGCAACGAGCCCGAGGTGCTCTCGGCGGTCAGTAGATGCAACACCGAGGTATCGTGCAGTCGATGATGCAGTAGACGAGGCCGTCGGGATCGGCGGTCGGGTTCAGGTTGGTGTGGATAATCCAGTATGATTGCCTCGTGCTCGGCATCGATCGGCTGTCTCTCGACTACCAGGCTCGCTATTGCGAGGAGAACGTTTGGCGCCTGCTCGTGCGCGGCGAGCTCGCAGGCCGCCAGGCGTGGGCTGTCATCGTCTCCAGTCCGGCCGGCCACATCGTGGCGCTTCGCCAAAGGGCCGGTCGCTCCGGGGACGGGCTCGTGTGCTGGGACTACCACGTCTTCGCCATGGTCGGGGATCCGGACGGGACGCGCCTGGCCCTCGACCTGGACTCGGAGCTTCCCTTTCCCTGTCCGCTTGCCCGCTATCTAGACGAGACCTTTCCGCCCACGCGCCACTTGCGACACCGGCCCATCTTCCGGGTCATTGCCGCGGCCGACTACCTGACGGGTCTGGCCTCGGATCGCTCGCACATGCGCAAGCCCGACGGGTCCTACCTCGCGCCGCCACCGCCGTGGCCCGCTCCCGGCACGGGAAAGAGAAACACCCTGCTGTCATGGATCGATGTTGCTTGCGACTCTCCCGGCGCTCTTTTCGACCTGGCCGAGCTGCGGGCCACCACCACCTGAGCTACTTGGAAAGGGAGACGGGACCTTCGCCGACAGGGTCGACTATCCAGGCGGGATAGCCTCCCTGGTGCTGGGCGACTTGAACGGCGACGGCAAGCTGGACCTCCTCGTCGAGAGCGGCAGCTCGGTGGGCGCGTTGTTTGGAAAAGGGTGATGGAGGGGGGACGGGACTTTCGCCGACAGTGTGGACTACCCAGTCGGCGGTTTTCCCGGTGCGGTGGTGCTCGGTGATTTGAACGGTGATGGCAAGCTGGACGTCATCATCGGTGACACCACGAAAAGCGTGCTGCTCGGGAACGGCGACGGCACCTTTGCGGACAACGCGTGGTACGAAATGGATGGCTCGTTGACCTTGGGTGACTTGAACGGCGACGGTTGGGTGGACATCGTCACGGCAAATGCGGACACGGTAAGCGTCCGGCTTGGGCACAACGACGGGACCTTTGCGGCGGAGATGGAATATCTGGCCGGGGGCTATGCGGTTGGGGTAGCGCTCGGCGATTTGAACGGCGATGGCAGGCTGGATCTTGTTATCACGAGCAAGGACTCGGTGGGCGTGCTGCTCAGCTCGTGTCGCTGATGTCGGGAACAATCATTTCACTTCGCCGGTGGAATGAGCATCGGCAGCACCTGCCATCACGTGACTGCGAGCCGTGAACGTAGAACGCGCCTCCATTCGCACCTTCGAATTGAGCGAGGGGATAGACGTCCTCCTGGGCATTACCCCATCGGCGCTTCACCTCTTTGAGCGTCACGTAGGTAGGCAGCCGCGAGGCCAACGCACGCACGTCGTGCCGTTGTCCTTCGCCAGGTTGCCATCCGAGGAGCGGATTTGCCGTCGGTGACGACCGCAAATGAACCACGCCCAGCAGTTCGCGCGATGAACGCTATTCAATTTGGTTCGTAGGCATAACTCGTCTATCCTGGCCTCCTACGATGAACGACGATGAGATGCCACTTCCGTCCGGCCTTTCGGTGGTGATTCCGGTGTACAACGCCGCGCCCAACCTTACCGAGCTCGTCGAGCGCCTGCTCGCGGTCCTGGCCACGCTGACCTCGGACTTCGAGGTCGTGCTGGTCAACGACGGCAGCGCCGATGGAAGCTGGCGCTGTATCAGCGATCTCACCCAGCGCCACAGCTGCGTGCTCGGCATCGATCTCACGCGAAATTTTGGTCAGCACAACGCCTTGCTGGTCGGCGTGCGCGCTGCCCGCTTCGACCGTATCGTCACCATGGATGACGATCTGCAGCACCCACCGGAGGAGATCCCGAAATTGCTTGGAGCGCTTACCGAGGATTGCGACGTCGTGTACGGAACGCCGGAGCATCTGCCGCACTCGCTGGGCCGGAATATCGCCTCGTTCACCACCAAGTTGATCTTGCAGAAGGCGATGGGGGCGGAGACGGCCCGGCACATCGGCGCCTTCCGCGCCTTTCGCACCGGACTTCGGGAGGGCTTTCGCAGCTACTCGAGCCCGTTCGTGTCGCTCGACGTGCTCTTGACCTGGTCTTCGAACCGGTTCGGCTGGACCAAGGTCGTGCACCAGCCGCGCCTGCGCGGTCGCTCGAACTACACCTTCGGCAAGCTCGTCACGCACATGCTCAACCTGCTCACGGGCTTTTCGACCCTGCCGCTGCAGTTCGCGAGTTGGATCGCCATTTTGACTCTGCTCTTCGGTGCCGGCGCCATGGGGTACGCGCTCTTTCGTCACTTCGTCCCCGGCCATGCGCCGCCCGGATTTCTCTACCTGGTTTCTCTCGTCTCGATCCTGTCGGGCGCCCAGCTTCTGGCGCTTGGAATGATTGGCGAGTACCTGGCCCGGTCCCACTTTCGCATCATGAGCCGGCCGTCCTATCTCGTGCGGCGGAAGTTGCCGTGAACGAAGCGCGCTGGGAGCCCTGCCCATGAATGGAAAGCAGATCGAGCGGTACTGGACGCGGCAGGCGAAGATTCACGGCATCGCCCCCGCCGCTTCATGGTCGGATGTTCGCGCGATGGAGCTGGAGCAGAGAGCGATCCTGCCGTATATCGCCCATGGCGACAGGGTGCTCGACGTGGGCTGCGGAAACGGGCATACGACCCTGCAGATCGCCGAGCAAAAGCGGGTGCGCCTCGAGGGCGTGGATCGTGTCCCAGCCATGATTCGGCAAGCCGAGCGCAACCTGAAAGAGCGCAAGCCCTTCGTCAAAGGACGGGTGTCCTTTTCGGTCGGCAACATCACGGCCCTCGACGAAGAGGCCAATCGATTCGACAAGCTCATCGCGATCCGCGTCGTGATCAATCTTGTTTCGTGGGAGCAGCAATTGATCGGCTTGCGCGAGTGTGCGCGCGTGCTCAAGGTTGGCGGTCTCTTGCTTCTCTCCGACGCGACTTTGCAGGGCTGGCGCAACCTGAATCGGTTGCGGACCGAATGGGGGCTACCCGAGATTCCCATGCCCGCTTTCAATTTGTACCTGGATGAGGATCGCATCGCCAAGGGCGTTTCCGACCGGCTCACGCTGGTCAAGGTCGTCAATTTCTCCAGCACGTATTTCGTGGGAACGAGGATTCTCAAGCCGCTTCTGATCAAGGCCTCGGGGGCCGAGGCGGATGCCGCCGATCCCACGATGGAATGGAACCGCTGGTGCTCGCAATTGCCCGCGTGGGGCGACTACGGGACGCAGAAGCTGTTCGTGTTCCGCAAGCGTAAGCTTTAGGGCGGGATTTCGGCGCGGTTGCGGAACCAGTCCAGCAACTCCTTGCGTCGCGCGGGGTCGGGAAATGCTTTCTGGCAGCGGTCCAAGGTCGCCTCGGCCTCGCCCATGCGGTCGCTCCTCGCTTGCACATTGGCCAGCCACTCGCACGCTGCCCGCAGGTTGTGCATCATCTCCAGGGCACGCCGCAAGTGTGCTTCAGCTTCTTGTAACTTCTTGGCCCGCAACGCGTGCCAGCCCAGTGCGAGCTCGCGCCAGGCCGAGTCGGGCGACGGTTGCAACGGCCCTTCTGGCCTGCGATCGCTGCGCACGAGCAGGGCCGCAACGTGGTCGACGTAAAGTATTCGCCAATCGCCGGACGCGCGCAGCGTTTCGATCTGCTTGCGGTGGCGTTCGGGCCACAGAAAATAGTCGGCCCCGGACGCGTCGACGATATCCTCCCAGCCTTTCGCGAGGCCGAGCACGCGCGTGTAGTTGCGGTACGTCTGCTCGTCGAACACCGTGCCCGCGCGACCGTCGATGTAGACCTGCAGGCGACCGCCGGTGCGCAGATCGACGTACCCGCCCCATTGGTAGTATGCGAACACCTTCCCCGTAAGGTGGTTGGCGTCCACGACATTCATGGCCTCGACCGGGAAGCTATCCTGGCTGGTGAGATAGAGGAAGGCCTTGCTGGAAAGTGGATAGGGCAAAAGCCAATACCCACCGAGGGCAAGGGCAAGCACGGGCGGAAGCAAGCGCCACGGATAGGGCTTCCCGATATGCGGATATCGCTGCAGAAGTAGCTGACCGAGCCGCGCCACCAGCTCGCCAAGCACTGGTGCCAACACCAGTGCTTGCGCGATCCCGAAGAGGGGAATGAACCGGCGGCTCTTGAGGGACATGACCAGGGTCAGAAGCCCGAGCGCGATGCCGGTAAAAAGCAGCCGCGCGTGCTTGCGGTGAAGCTTCGCGTAGAAGGTCGCGACGATGGACAGGGCGAACGCGCCAATCGCCGGGAAATACAAGGCGCTACGGATGCCGCCCGGCTCCCACGGCGCTCTCCATTCGCCGATGCGCGCGAAGGCCGAGGCCGTATCAGCCGCGAAGCGAAAAGGAAAGATATAGACGTCGGGGCCACTGGGGTTGAGCAAGCACACTGCGAGACAGGCGAGCCAGAGCGGCAGCGCGTTGCGCGGCGCCTCGCCGAAAAGCCGCGCCAGCACGAGCACCACGGTCAGAGTCACGAGCCCGAAGATGAAACCGCTGTGCAGGTTGGCCCAAAAGAAGAAAACGATGGGGAGCAGCCAGCGGGAACGGGTGGGCAGCAGCGTCAAGCGCAGCACCACTGCGAAGCCGAGAATAGAATACAGCTGCGGCCGCACGTCGAAGAAGGGCGCTCCGATCGCCACCGCGAACAAGGTGGCGAGATACGACGCAAGGGAGCTACCCGAAAGACGTCGCAGGACCAGAAACACGACGACGAAAGCGCCCACGAGAACCGACCATTTCCACCAGACGAGCGTTGCCATTCCGAACCAGCTCGACCACGCATGGAAGATCAGATCGGAGAGCCATTCGGGGTTGAGCCAGAAATGCCCATGCGCGGTGAACGACCACGGATCCTTGAAGTTGAGGGTACCCGCATTCCAGATCCATCGCCCCGCAGCCATGTGCCACCAGAGGTCCGATCCCATCATGGTCGTGAAGCCGAATGACCACCAGGTCACGAGCCCCGCGAGTAGCCAGAGCAGTGCAACTGGCCGCGGCTCCGGCACCGGCAGGAGCATGGACGAAGCCGCAGCCGACGGGGATGGGATTCGAGGGGTGCGGGGAATTTTCTGGGACACTCGCGACATCCGTTGCGGGAAGGAAGATCTTGATATCCGAGACTGCTTATATGCTCAGGTGTCAGTTATAACCAGCGAGATCTGGCCCCTTTGCCAGCCTGTCCGCCGCGACCGGCTCACGGTTCCTGTTTAAAAGTCCCCCGTGGAAGCGACCGAATGCCCAGGCGCCCATGAGCGACATCAGCAGGACACCGGCCCCGAGGACGAGCATGTGCCGGGTCCTGCGCAGCTCGAAGCTCCCGACGCGGCAGATGAGCAAGTAACCCACGACGAGGTTGAAGAGTCCCCACAAAACGTTGACCGTGGAGGACGAGAGGCCTTCCCCAGACGGAGATGCGAACGGGCTCTGGAAAGGGTGTCCCGAGACTCCGTTGCCGAGATGAGGGAGCGCGTTCGCAAGAAAAGCGCCCCCGAAGAAGTAGGCTACGTAGTGGTACCACCGCATGGTTTTTCTCCTTTGGTTGTTCAGTCGTCATGATCAGCTCGCGCGCTTCACGGTCCACGCCCGAAGGGGAGCAGCAACGATTAAATAGAAGCTTGCCTTGTAAGGAAGCCTTCTACAAGGCAGAATCGTCTCCATGGCTGTCAAACGACCGACCCCCGAGGAGCTCGCGGATCAGCTTCGAGAGATCACAGTCGCGTTGCGCCGACGCTCGCGCGCTGAGTCCATAGACAAGATCGTCCCCGGCGAGACGCTTCCTTTCCCGCAGCTATCCGCGCTGAACCGCTTAGAGGTCGATGGGCCTGCGACGACGGCAGACCTGGCGCGCGCGGAGGCGATGACGCCGCAATCGATGGGGGAGATCGTGGCTGCGCTCGAAACGGGCGGCTACGTCACACGTCGCGATGACTCCAACCATGGCCGGCGCCGTATCATCTCAACGACCGCTGCGGGGCGTAGAGCGCTGGCCGTCAACTGGAAGATTCGTTTGCGTTGGGCCACTACCGTGATCGCGGAGCAACTCGACGCAGACGAGCAACTGACTCTCGCCGCCGCGCTCTCTCTCTTGCGCAGGATTTTCATCTCGTGACAAGCGTCCATCATCCGCAGGGAGTTTGAATGGAGACGATCACGCGGAATGCGCGGGAATCGATCGTGGTGGCCGCGATCGCGGGCATCGAGAAGACCGGAAAATTCCAGCGGATTCCAGCGACCCGAGAACGCATTTTTGGGGATCGGCCTGGCGCCGTTGCGAGCGATTGCTTCCAGTTTCGGCATGCAACGTCGATGAAGGTGGAATCCGCTGCCACCAGAATCAGGCACACAACCGAAGCGCTTCGTGCGCGAGGCTTCCCAGGGGTAGAATCTTGTCTACCCCTCCGTGTTTGATGGCCTCGGCCGGCATGCCGAACACGACACAGGTCGATTCGTCTTGCGCGAGATTCGTGGCGCCCGCTTCCTTCATCTCCGCCATGCCCCGCGCGCCGTCGTCACCCATCCCGGTCATGATGATGCCCACGGCGTTGCTGCCTGCGTAACGTGCGACTGAGCGAAATAGCACGTCCGCCGAAGGGCGGTGGCGCGAGACCAACGGTCCATCCTTGACCTCGACGTAGTACCTGGCGCCGCTCCGCTTGAGCAATGTGTGTCGATTGCCAGGGGCGATAAGCGCTCGCCCACGGATGACGCTGTCTCCGTCCTCCGCTTCCTTCACCTGCACGGCGCATAAGGAGTCGAGCCGCTTGGCAAACGCGGCGGTGAACTTCTCCGGCATGTGTTGAACGATGACGATGCCGGGACAATCGACGGGCAAGACCGCGAGAAATTCGCGCAAGGCCTCCGTGCCGCCCGTGGATGCCCCCACCGCGACGATGCGCTCGGTGGTCTGAATCATGGCGTGGCCCGATCCCTTGGCGATCACGGCGTCCGCAGTCAGCTTGGGTTGGATCTTCTGCGGGGCTGGTCTGCTTCCGTGAACGCGTGCGTTGGGATATACGCCTGCCGCCGCTTTGACGGCGTCGCAGATTTCGATTCGAGACTCCTCGAGAAACAGCTTCGTTCCAAGCTTGGGCTTGGTGATGATGTCCATGGCCCCGAGCTCGAGTGCGCGCAAGGTGGTGTCGCAGCCATCCTCCGCGAGGCTCGAGCAGATGACCACCGGAATGGGATGTTGGCTCATCAACTTCTGCAAGAAGGTCAACCCGTCCATGCGGGGCATCTCGATATCCAGGGTGATGACGTCGGGCAGGAAGGTACGCATCTTCTCGGCGGCGACGTAGGGATCCGACGCGCTTTCCACCGTGCCGATCTCTTTGTCGGAGGCCAGGATCTCCGTCAACGTCTGCCTGACGACGGCGGAATCGTCGACGACCAGGACCTGAATCTTCTTCGGCATGGGGCAGCTACCTCGCTTTTTGGTAGATCGTCGGCGCGATCTGAACCAGCGGAACCGACAGACCGTTGATGGTTTCCGAATGACCAAGGAAGACAAATCCACCCGGACGCAGCAACGCCGTGAAGCGCAAGAGGATTTGCGCCTGCGTGGCCCGATTGAAATAGATGAAGACATTGCGACAGAAGATGACATCGATGGGGCGAGGAAGGTTGTAGCTCCGGGAAAGCAGGTTGAGCCGCTGAAACGTGACCTTTTGTCTGAGGCGGGGGCTGATGCGAACCAGGCCCTGCTCGCGATCGCGGCTGCGCAGGAGATACTTGTACTTGAGCGCGCCGGGAATGGTGGCCGCGCACGCCTCCGTGTAGATGGCCCGCCGAGCGCGATCGAGCACGGAAGTGGATATGTCCGTGGCCAGGATCTGCCAGCTCATGACCCGGGACTCCGCGAACTCGCTCAGCACCATGGCCAAGGTGTAGGGCTCTTCGCCGGTCGAGCTGGCTGCGCTCCACACGGTCAAGGGACGCGAGGGATGGTTGACGCCCAGTGCCAATAACTCGGGGAGGGCCTCGTCAGCGAGGTACGTGAAGTGATGGGGCTCGCGGAAGAAGTCCGTCTTGTTGGTCGTGACTACGTCTATCAGGTGGACGATTTCACCCTCGTCCCGGCTCGGACCGAAGACACGGGTCACGTACTCGTGGTAGTCCGAAAGTCCCAGCGCCCGAAGTCGCTTCCGCAATCGGGCTTCCAGCATTACCCGCTTGGTCGGCGGTAGTTGGATGCCGACTTCTTTCTCGATGAAGGCGCTCAACTGCGCGAAATCGCGCGTGGCGAGCTGGCCCTCGCTCCACGCCTGGGGAATCGAGGGAGTCTCGACCTCGGTGCCTCCCATGTTACGCCGCCTGCTGGACGCTGCGAAGCAGCGCCGGGACGTCCACGATGAGGGCCAAGGTTCCATCGCCGAGAATGGTTGCCCCCACCATTCTCGTCAGCGACGTCCACATGCCGAACCTGGATGTTGCCGTCCTGTGTCGCACCTTCCGAGAGTTGTCCCATGGCCGCCCAACTCGCATCGCCTTGGTATTGGGTACGACCGGAGACGAGCTGCAGATCCGTCTCGATGAGGTCAAGCCGGATACTTTCGTGCCCAAGATGGCCGGAACAGCATCCGTGGTCCAACGGGTTCTCGAGATGTGGGACGCAATGAACGAGTGAGGTGGTTGATCCTATCGGCGCGCCGGGGGCGTCGTTCTGATTTGTCGTTAGGCGTCGCATTCCCCATCGGACCTCGTGGTACCAGCCCTCGAACCGCGCAAGGGAGGCATGGTGGGCGGGCAGAGCATGGGACAGCTCTTGTCGAAGGATAGCGGGGCGGGGGCGTGGAAGCACTCGACCCGGTCAGCCGCTGCAACGCCGTGATGTCATGGCAGACTCGACGCGCAACGCTGGCGGGAAACTGCAGGAAAGGACGTGGCGAGATTCGGTGGACCACTTGAGCGGGCGCCGTCACAGCCGCGTGGCCAGCAGCGCGCCGGTGGTGTGATCGAGAATGATGCGCGCCTTGAGTTGGTCGACGGCGGCGCGGACCACGCGCAGGCGGGCCTGGCGAAGGGTGTCCTCGGCCACTTGCACGTCGAGATAGGTGTTGGCGCCGACACGGTAGCGTGCACGTTCGTTTTCTGCCTGTAGGTTGGCCACTTCCAGGGTGACGTTGGCGGCGTCGTGAAGCGCGTGCGCTTGCTCGGCCTTCTGCCAGGTCTGCACCGCGGTGGCTTCGAGCTGTTGGCTGGTGGCGGCCAGGTTGGCTTCGGCCAGGGCCTCGGTTTGCGCGGCCCGTGCCCGGGCGGCATGCAGGCGTTTTTCGTCGAGGGTCTTCTGAAAGATGAGCCCGGCGTACACGCTTACCGCGCCCAAGGTGCCGGCCTGGCGAAGCGCTGGCGTCATCTCGCCCGCACCCAGGCCGCCGGATTCCACCCAGGTCGAGGCATCCAGGCGGGCACGGTATTCGTCGCCTGCGGTCTGGCGCTGATCGCGGGCCAGGCGCAGGGCTTCGGCCTGCTCGGCCAAGGCCGGGCTTTGCTGGCGCAGCTCTTCGATCACCACATTCATGCACGGCAGCGGGCTCAATTTCGGCTCGCGCTCACTTGGCCTCCAAGCCAGCAGGGGCGCAGAAATCCCCACCAGGCGGCCCAGCTCGGACGTGCCCGTGGCCAGTGCCGCTTGCGCGTTGATCAGCGATTCCGTCAGGCTGGCCACCTGGGTGCGGAACTTCAGGGCATCGGCCGCGGCCAATTGTCCATGTTCGACTCGCTGCTCGGCCTCGTGTTGTTGCGTCTTGGCCAGGGTCAGCGCGGCCCGTTGAATCTGCACCGCCTTGTATTCGTAGAACAGCTCCCAATAGCCGAGCAGGGCATCGCGCACCAATTCGCTCGCCTGCCGATCGAAGGTCTTGCGCTGTTTCTGCTCGCTGATACGGGCGGCGCGCAGGCTGGCCAGATTGACATTGCCGCCAAAACCGCTGAGCAAGGGTTGGGTCAGGGAGACGCGCATGGTCGCCTGGTAGCAGTCCGGGGATGAGCCCGCGGACGCGCACATCATCGAGCTTTGCCCGTTCGAATATTGGCCCTGCAGCCTGAGAGTCAGCGTGGCGCCGCTGGTGAAGGTGCGGCCGAGTTGCGTGCCCACGGCCAGGCTGTTGCCCTGACTGGCCACGGTGGCATCGCTGGTCAACTGCGGGGTCTTGAGGCGGGTGTAGTTGCTGTCGGCCTGAAAGATGAAAGGGAACTTTCCCTCCTCCAGCAGCGTGGTCGCGCGCGTCTGCTCGACCGCGATGGCCGCGGCTCGCAAGGACGGGCTGTTGGCCTTGAGCGTGTTCACCACCCAAGCCTCGTCGATGACCACCGGCTCGTCGGCGCGCGCAGGGGCCGAGGTCAGGAGCAAAGCACACAGCGCGATTCGTGGGCTATTCATGGCGAAGGGCCTCGATGGGATTCAGGCGGGCGGCGCGCCGGGCCGGTAGAAAACCGAATAGGATCCCAACGGCGGCTGAGAAGACAAAGGCCGCGATGGTGATGCCAGGACTGAAGATGAAGGGCACCTGCAAGAACTTGGTGCCGATGGCGCTTAACCCCAGCCCAAAGAGAATGCCGAACACCCCACCCAGGGTGGAAAGCACGGTGGCCTCGACCAAGAACTGTAATAGCACCTCGTGGGCCAGGGCGCCGATGGCCAGGCGCGTGCCTATCTCGCGCGTCCGTTCGGTCACGCTGACCAACATGATGTTCATGATGCCGATGCCGCCGACCAGAAGGCTGACCGCGGCGATACCGCCAAGAAGGCCGGTCAGGGCCGCGGTCACGCTGCTCATGGCCTTGGCGATCTCTTGCAGGTCGCCCACCATGAAATCCGATTCGGCATCGCGGGCCAGGCGTCGTCGCTCGCGCATCAAGGCCTCGATCTGATCCTTCACCGTGGCCACGCGGGCGGTGGTGCTGACCTTGACGAAGGCCATGCTCAAGTAGTTGTTGCCGTTCAGTCGGTGCTGGACCGCGCGCAAGGGCATCACCAGCAGGTCGTCCTGGTCCGGTCCCATGGCCGCGGCGCCCTTGGCCACCAGCACGCCGATGACCTGGCAGGAAACCCGGCCAACGCGGATACGCTCGTCGAAGCTCTGCGAATCCTTGAAGAGTTTCTGCGCCACGGTGTGGCCCAAGATGCACACGGGCGTGCCCGCGTTGATCTCGCCGTCGGTGAAGGCACGGCCCCAGCGCAGGCGATAATTGCGCACGGTCAGAAAGTCGTTGTCGCCGCCGGTGATCGACGTAGGCCATTGCTCGGCGCCCGCGATGGCCACGGCAGACGCGCTGGCGGTGCCGGCAAGGGCCTCGATGCCGCGGACTTCGCGCCGAATGGCCAGCATGTCCGCCTCGGTAAACGGCGTGGCCGACGACGGCGGTCCCCCGCGCCGCGTGGCCCCGGGCATAAGCATCAGCATGTTCTGCCCTAGCGCCCCCACGTCGGATCGCACCTTGGCGGTGGCGCCGTTGCCCACGGTAACCATGGTGATGACCGAGCCGACGCCGATGATCACGCCCAGCATGGTCAGTAACGATCGCAAGGCGTTGCGACGGATCTCACGCAAAGCCATCAGCAAGGTCTCGGCAATCATGACTGTGCCCCCTGGATCTTGCCGTCGCGAAAGGCGATCACCCGATGGCAGAAGGCGGCGATGGCCGCCTCGTGGGTGACCATCACGATGCTGATGTTGCGCGTGCGGTTCAACTCGGTGAGCAGGCGCATGATTTCCTGACTGCGCGAGGAATCCAGGTTGCCCGTGGGCTCGTCGGCCAAGAGCAGGGGAGGGTTGGTCACCAGGGCGCGCGCGATGGCCACACGCTGCTGCTGCCCACCCGACAGCTCGCTGGCGTAGTGCTGGGCGCGGTTGGCGATGCCCACCAGCTCCAGCGCGGCCAGGGCGCGCTCGCGGCGCTCTTTGCGTTTCACCCGACGGTACACAAGAGGCAGTGCCACATTCTCCAAGGCGCTGGTGCGCGCGAGAAGGTTGAACCCCTGGAACACGAACCCGATGTACTGCCGGCGCAGCAGGGCGCGCTGCCGATCGTCCAGGTCGGCGACCTCCACGCCCGAGAAGCGATACGAGCCCGTGGTGGCCGAATCCAGGCACCCGATAATGTTCATGGCGGTGGACTTGCCGCTGCCGCTCGCCCCCATGATGGCCACAAGCTCGCCCGGCTGGATGTCCAGGTCGATGCCGTCCAGAGCGCGCACTTCTGATTCGCACTTGCCGTAGATCTTTTGGATCCCACGAAAGGAAATGATGGGCGGCATGGGCTAGTTCCCCGTGGTGTCGGCCTGGCCCACGATCACGGACACGCCGGCAGCGATCCCTGTACCTCGAATCGAGGTCTTCACGCCGTCGGTGGCGCCCACCTGGACCGGGATCGGTTCGGGAAACGGCCCGCGCAACACGAACACACGCGCCCCGGCGGGCATTTTGTCCCCCGCAGGGCCGGCGCCCGGTGCCAAGGGAGGCCGGGGCCCGCCCCCAGGCGGAGGCGGCATGAGACTGCGGATGGAAAACCCGCTGCCGGGCGCGGACGGCGGCGGGGCCGGCATCTTGGGGGCAAAGCGCAGCGCCGCGTTCGGCACCAGCAGAACGTCTTTCTGGTTCTCGATGGCGATGGTCGCAGTGGCGGTCATGCCTGGCCGCAACAGCCCGTCGACGTTCTTCACTAGCAGGCGGGTTTCGTAGGTGACCACGTTCTGGCTGGTGGTGGGCATGTTCTTGACCTTGAGCACGGTCGATTCGAACGTGCGGTTCGGATAGGCATCGACGGTGAAGGTGGCAGTCAGGTCGGGCCGGATCTGTCCCACGTCGGCCTCGTCGACCTTCACCGCCAGCAACATGTCGGACAGATCAGCCGCCAGGGTGAACACCACCGGCGTCTGCAGCCCGGCGGTAACCGTCTGGCCCGGCTCCACGCTGCGCTCAAGCACCATGCCCGTGATGGGCGAGCGAATGAGGGTCTTGCCCAGATTCGAGAGCGCCACCTTCAACGAGGCCTCGGCCGAGGCGATCTGGGCCCTGGCGTTGGCCAACGATGCGTTGGCGCGATCCAAAGCCGCTTCCGCGCCCTCCAGATCCTGCTGGCTCGACAGGCCACTCTGCCGCATGGTCCGCAGGCGCTCGGCCTTCAGCTCGGTTTCGTGCTGGGTGGCCTGGGCCGTGAGCAAGGCGGCCTTGCCCAGGGCCAACTGCGCCTGCGCATCCTCGCGCCGGGCGCGGTACTGCTCGGGATCGATCTCGGCCAGAATCTGCCCGGGCACGACCTTGTCGTTGTAATCCACCAGCACGCGGAGCACGCGCCCGCTGATCTCGGCGCCGATGGACACACTGTCGCGCGCGCTCAGCGTCCCGGTCGCAGTCACCGCCACACGCAGATCCCCCTGGGTCACCAACGCGGTTTCAAAACGCGGCGGCGCGGGCGGCCGATGCCCCAAGAGCGACGGACCGAGAGCCAGCGGCGCCGCAACCAAAACGACCGTCCCCGCGCCAAGCACAATCCATCGCGAGCGGCGCCGTCGGCGACCAAGCCCCAGGATCTCGCTTGGCGAAACCAGGGGAACCTCGGCAGACGGATTGGCTTTCGAAGAGGGAGACGACATGTCCTGGATATGACACCCAGCGAGGACATTTCGTGATGCGCGGAGTGCAGAATTTTGCGAAACCGAGAATCCTCACCGCCTTCCCGATGTCCACGAGTTGCCGTACCGTCCCTCGCTCCTGATTTTCCAGGCGACAGAGAGAACAGGATGAACGCCCGTGAGCGCCACGCTGCCACACCTGCGCTGTCAGGCACGAAGGCCGGGTCGCTGCCGCGCGGATCCGATGAGTTTGCACTTCCTCGCCGCCCGACCTACCTGCTCTCCCCGCAACACCTTTGCGTAACGTGGATCCAGGCTGGCCTGGTGATGCTGCTCGCCCACGACGACCGTCCCGTCGACCTCCTGATCCGAAGATGCCATAGCACACCCCAGCGAGCGAAAATCGGCCGCGCGACTCTCTCTTGGAGTGAACGGCAGTAACGCTAGGCCACGCTTGGATGTCTTCTCTTCGAGAGAAGGAGATTGATGATGACTGCGCGAGATCTCGGATTCGTTGCCTGCGTCGCCTCGGCGGCCGTGCTCGGGTTTCCTCCGACCCAGGCCCGTGCTGCGGACGACCATGAACCCGGGCCGCCACAGGATGCCATCGATGCGTGCGCCGACCAGAGCGAGGGCGCGACCTGCACGGTGTCCTTTCGTGGGCAGGCCGTACCGGGGAAATGCCTAAAGAGGCCCGATGGCCAGGAAGCTCTGGCATGCATGCCTCTGCACCGGCCCACAAGAAGCAGTCGATGCCTGTGCCAGTCAGAGCGAAGGCGCGACCCGCACCTGGGGCGGTTGAGGCATGTGCGAACCTGAGCGAGGGCGCGGATTGTGCGGTATCGCGCGATGAACGAAGCCACGCAGGCACGTGCCGCAAGCCGGCCTCGGGCGTCGGGCAACTCGCATGCCTACCGACCCGACCCCATCGACCGTGACCAGGCGATCTCAGATAGCTTAGGTCGATCGATGGCCTATCAAGTACCTGATGGGCTTCTTGCTGATGGTATCGGCTGCGGTGGCAGCCGCTTCTGGAAGAAGGCTCGATCCTGGCTCCGGCGTCCGGCCTGGCCAGCAACGGCAACCGCGTTGCTGCTGCTGACTTCGCTCGTGCCGACGGCAGCGGGCGCGGCACCGGTTTCACTTTCGCAAAGTGATTTCAGCCTGAGCCTCGACGAGTACACCGAAGCGGGAGATTGGGTCGAGCTCGACACGAACAATCTCGATGGTGTCTTCGGCCCTCATCGCTGCCAGTGTCCGCGGAGCCTAGCTCCGGTGTTGCAGGCCACGTCCACAGGGCAGACCAACATTGGCAGCTCGACCATCGGGGTCACGTTCTACCTGGGCGACAACTGCTACGCGGCATCGGCGTCGTGCACCTCGCTCGGACAGGCGAGCTTCTCGGCATCGCAGCAGGGAAGCGCACCGAAATTCGACAGCAGTGCAGTCTATGAAGTGGCGACCGGCAGCACCAGCCCGAGCTGCGCCAGCCTGAGCGCAGCCAGCACGACCCTTTGGGCGATTCTGACTCAGGACGGGAAGCCGCTCTCCTTTTCCCTCACCATCGATTTGCCGGTATCGGGAGACACGGTCGGCGCACCGACCGGCGTGAACGCCGAGCCAGCGAACGAGGGGGTGCTGGTGAGCTGGACCCCGCCTACCGAAGACTCGCTCGTTGCGGGCTATCAGGTCCTTTGCCTACCTCGCCCCACCAGCGCGTCTTCGGCAGGATACGAGAGCTGCGGCTTGGTCAGCAACCCGGGTGCAACCGTGATCACGCCTGCCGACGAAACTCAGCTCTGCTCGGCTGCGCTCTCAGCCACCGCGAGGTCAGTTCGAGTGACGGGCCTGGTCAACGGCACCGCTTACACCCTCGCGGTTATTGCCATTGATCCGAGCGGTGACACGAGCGCTCCTTCGTCGCCCGTCGTGGCCACGCCGCAGCCCACGATGAGTTTTTGGGACAAGTACAAGGAGTCGGGCGGGGCAGCGTCAGGATGCTCGGTCTGCCGCTTGGGCAGCTCCGGTACAGCGGAGCCCCTCGCTGGTGCAGCGATCACGGCTCTGATCTTGTTCATCCTCCTGCTGTATCGACGCCTGCATCGGCGCCGCAAGCACCCGAGCCATGCTCGGTTGGTCGCGTTGCTTGGGGGCCTGCTTCTTGCCCCAACCGCCCAAGCGCAGGAGTCGTTGTTTCAGGAACCGTCGCTCGAGGAGCCGGGGCTGAGGGAGATGCACGATTCGGGGTTCGAGGAGCCGGCGGGTTCTCCCGCATTCTCTCCGCCCGAGTGGGGCTTCCAGCTCGGCGTTTCGCTCTATCGTCCCGACGTGGACGGCGAGTTCAAGGGCGGCGCTCACCCTTTTGCCGACACCTTCTCGAGCTCCCGTCACTTGCTGTCGGCGGCGGAGCTAGACCGTTACCTCCTTCGTCGCTTTGGCACATGGGGAGTCGGCCTTCGGGTTGGATACTACCGGAGCACCGCTGCCGCGTTCTTGGCCGATGGGGTCACTCGCAGCGGTGACGAGACTGAGCTGCGCCTGATTCCCGTCTCGCTCTCCATGCTCTACCTTGCCAACGGGCTGCCCGGTTTGCAGACCATACCGCTCATCCCGTATGCGAAGCTCGGCCTCGACGGTACGGAGTGGAGAGCCAGCAGCACAGGGGAAAGCAGCTCACAGACGGGTTTGTCCTTAGGTTGGCACGCCACTGCCGGGTTGATGCTCGGGCTTGCATGGCTCTCCTCCAGCGCCAACAGTGCCGGCGCCATCGCAGACCCTTGCGCGTTGTTCTTCGAGTGGAGCTATGCAGCAATCAACGGCCTGGGCTTGAGCAACACGCTCCACGTTGGCGACAACACATGGTTTGCCGGAATCGCCTTCGACCTCTGACAAAAACCTGCGAGCCACGGTGCACAGGAAAGAGCGGCGGGCAGCATCTGGCCGGCCACAGAAACATACTTTCCATTCACCACCGAGGCCATCATGGACGCCGATGCCTTGGTGATGGCGCAGCCCTCGCCTTGGCCATCACCTTCGTTCCATCCCTGCCTTCCCCCATCGTCAGGCAGCTACGACGTCACGCTAATGGTGCTCGCACTCTCGCTCTTGCCTGTGGCCTCTCCGAGTCTCTGCATGGCGGCCATCAATTGTTGATAGGCGAACGCCATGCGCTCTTCGGCCGACACTGTGCCGTCGGCATTGGTGTCGGCTGGATCGGTTGAAAGCGAGCTCGAACTGGTCGAGGATGTGTTGCTCGTGCCGCTGGAGGAAGTCGCACTCGAGGATGTCGTGTTGTCGGTGCTACCCATGTCCGGCGGTGAGCCAGGAGGCGGGCCACCTGCGGGCGGTGGGCCTTGGGGCGGGCCGGCCTTTTCCATGAACGCGGACAGCTCGGATTTGGAAACCGAACCATCGCCATCGGTATCCATGGCCTTGAAGAGCTCGTCCAACGACGAACTGTCAGCGCTGTCCGTCGCGGTGGTGGACGAAGAGCTGCTCGCGGCGGCCTGGCTCGCCTTGGCGAGCTCGCTCTTTGAAATTGCACCATCACCATCGCTGTCGAGATCCTTGAGCATCTTCTCGGCCATACGATCCGCCATCTTCTTGCGCAGTTCTGAAAAATCGATCGAACTCGCCGAACTGCCGATACTCGAAACTGACATAGAGGCCTCCTTGGGTGAAGTGAAGTGGTCAGTTCGGTCTTCGTCACTTGATCACGCGAACTTTCGCCGCTGAAACATTCTGAAACAAGGCCACCGGTCGCCGACGACTTGGTGTCACTGTTCCGACGGAGTCACGTTGTCGGGGACCAGCATGTAGCCAACCCCGCGCACGGTCTTTAGGATCTGAGGCCGGCGAGAATCGTCCTGTAACTTGGCGCGTAAGCGCGAGACCTGAACGTCAATGGAACGCTCGAAGGCAAGATCCGCGGACCCTTTGGCAATCTCCATGAGTTGTTCGCGGCCAAGAACCTGACCCGCCCGCTCAGCCAGGGCCACAAGCAAGGAGAACTCACACGTGGTTAATGACAAGGGGCGGCCTCCTATCGCAGCCGTTCTCGCTCGTGGCGACAGAACCAACGATCCGACACGCAGCGTTTGCGAATCCTTGCCGCCACGCGAGCGGCGTCGGATGGAAGAGCGAAGTCGGGCCCATAGCTCCTCGCGGTCCCAAGGGTAGCTCAAACAATCGTCGGCCCCGTGCTCAAGCCACGTGGCCCTTTCCACGCCGGTCGCCGTGCGCGAGAGTACCACGACGCAACTCTCGCCCTTGCGCACAATCGCTCGCAGCAGGTCGCCGTCGGCGTGTTCGCGGCCGACGTGCAGCAGGACCAAGTCGAAGGTCACCGATCCACCCGCGAACCTGGCCATTTCGTTGAGACGCGCGACCAGGAAACGGAAGTCGGAATGGGCGAGTGCCTCCGCAAGACGGCGGCCAAGATCGAGATTTTCGGCGAGCACCAGAATCACCCACTGGTTCTTGACCAGCGGCCCGGCGGGGCTCTTGTGCAACAGAAGGGGCCGCATGCGTGTGATGAGAGGACAGCCAGACGCACAGGTTCGTTATTCGGCTAACGCTCTGGCAGCGCCGTGTGGCATGCGATCGAACCCATCCACAAGGAGATAGCGATGACCACAAAAACCGTCGGACTCATTGCCAGCGCGATGTTGGCAGCGATGACGGGATTTCCAGGCAAGCAAGCGCTTGCGGCCAATGACAACAGCGGTTTGCCAGCGCCGCCCCAGGAAGCCATCGACGCATGCGCCAATCAAAAGGAGTGAACCTGCGCCAAGGGACATAGTGCACAGGCATAGGTAGGTACTTAAGCGGTGGCGGAATGGCGTAATCCCATCGCAAGGCGCCCCATTCCCTGATCGCGTTTGGGATGCGCACGAGGTGCGTTTTCCGCGAGGAAAGTGAAGGCAGAACGGATATGCGACAGGAGCTGCGCGGCAGATTCGAGGATGGATAGCAGGATCGCGTCGAGGAAATGCTTGGCAGAGCAGGCTGCGCGCTGGGTGGACAGTGGAATACCGCATGCGTGTTCTGCGGCGTGGGTGAGCGCTCGTTTGATGGTCGCGGCAAGCAGGCTTGCCCAGATCAGGCCCTCGGCGATGGGTGACTTGGCCGTGTCGAATTTGTGGAGATTTGCGTAGGACTTCCATTCCTTGAAGAGGAGCTCAATCTGCCATCTGAGTCTGTAGACTCTGCCTACTTCGTGAGCGGTGAAGGTCGCTCTCGACAGATTCGTGTGCAGATAGGTGTAGCCCTTCTTGTTGCGTTTTCCTTCGATGTAGATGGCAACGAGACGACCACAGTAGGTCCTGCGGGCGTTGATCTTCCACTCGATTTCTAGGTCGACCGTATGACGAGGCAGTACACGCCACTTGAGTCGCTTGCCCTCGAGACGAGGGATACGCCTGCCATTCTTGTCGCGAGCACTTCGGATGATTGGTCGGCTGTTCTTTTTGCCGCGAACGATGAAGAATCCTCCGGCGTCGAGAGTGTCTGCAAAGACAACGCGATCCTCGAATCCACGGTCCTCGAGGACCAGGCGATTTTTGAGAGACGCCGCTTTGGGGGCGAATGGGCGTTCGCTTTCCTTGTCAGGGGCCAGCGTAATGGCGACGGGATTGTCCCTCAAGACGCTCATGGTTACGTGGAGCTCCACTGCCGCTGGGGTCACCTTCGTGAAGCGGCCGGGCCACTTTCTGGCCAGAGTGTCTTTGAGCGCAAACGAGGTGCCGTCATGGCACAGGATCTCCGAGAACTGAGCCAGCTTGCCCTTGGGCAAACTCTCAAGCACAGGTGCCGTCAGCTTCGCGAGCGCCTGTTCGAGAATGGCGTGCATGAAGATGGGGAATCGCCGTTTGCTCAGTTGGTTGTGGAAAGGCTTGTAGCGAACAGCCTTGCCGGTGAACGCGTTGAAGGCGCGCAGGATGTCCGCGAGCCACGCAGCCGTGCCTGCCCCCAATGCCGAGATGCAGGCTATAAGAAGCGCGGCCGGGGCGATTTCACGGCGCCGTCGAAGAAAGCCACACCGGCGAGCCACCTTCTCCACCTCGGCATCGCTGAGAACCTGCTGTAGCTTTTGGCTGAGTGTCTCCGCCTCGATTGTGGCAATGTCTCTCTTGGGCACAGGGAACCTCCTCGCGTTTGTCTTCGCAAACGAATGTGTAGGAGGATTCCTGTGTCTTCTGCAACTACCTTGAACATCCGTTCAGTAAGTGATCGATTTCATTGAGGAATTAAGATCCTACCTATGAGTGCACAGGAGACCCTGGCGTGCCTGCCGCCGACGCCGCCCGAGGCAGTCGAGGCATGCGCCAAACTGTGTGAGGGCCACGATTTTCCACCATGCCACCTGCGCACGCCGCGCGCCCCGCCGCGGACCAAGCTACGCAGCCGATGATGGGTTTTTGCGAGCGAATCAAGGTTGTCTGCCGGTCACGTCTTTGCGGAATGCTCAACTTCTGCCGTCGTGAGACCAGGTGCGCCGTGTCGATGAATTTCTAGAGAGGACGAGGTCAGTTCGTCAAGAAGGATAACGCTTGGGTGGGGTGGGCTGTCTTGTCATTGCAACCACAAAGGGCGTCCTGTTGGAGATCGACGCCCAGGGCACCGTATTGCAGACGCTAACCTTCACCACTTCGTTCGGATACATCGAAAAGCGAGCCACGCTCTATGGCCCACCACTGCGATAAAGACCATGACAAAACTCCACAGTTACCGTCTTCAGCTTGCGCTCTTCGTTTGCGCCTGCGTTCTCGGTCATGCCGGCTGCGGCAGCACTGCCGGCACCCCGCACACCACGGCCGACGCCGCTCCGGATAGTCAGGCCGACGCTGCGACGGCGCGGTTCAGTTTCTTCGTCACTAGCTTGCAGGCGATGCGCCGCCTGTCGAACGGCGATAATGGGTTCGGTGGCGATCTGCGGTTTGGGGAAACTGGGCCCGGGGCGGGCCTGCGGGGAGCCGACAAGATCTGCGCCACGATCGCCGAGTCGTCACTGCCGGGAGTCGGTCAGAAACAGTGGCGCGCGTTTCTAAGCGTCGTCGCCGATGAAACGGGCGCACAAGTGAACGCCATCGATCGAATTGGCGAAGGGCCCTGGTACGATCGCATGGGACGCAAGGTGGCTCTGCGAAAGGCCGATCTCCTTTACGATCACCCGAGCAGCGCGGAGGGTGCAATCCAGAACGATCTGCCCAACGAGGACGGCGTTCCCAACCACGCGCCCGTCTTGTCGCAGGGCCAGGTCAACAATCGGAGTACGCTCACAGGGAGCAACGACCAAGGTGTCCTCTATGGTGCCAGCTCGACTTGTCAGGATTGGACCAGCACGTCGGCGGCAGACGGTCGACCTCGTGCCGGGTACAGCTGGTCCGATTCTTCTGACGCCGGAACAACCGGTGGGGCACCCGGATTCATGTTCGACGGCGGCTTCCCTCCCCCTCCCGATATCGATGGCGGCTTCGTTGGCCCGCTGGCCGGGGACATTCCTCTGGATGGCGGCATTCCTTTCGGCTTCGATCCCAATGGCGGACCTCCGGACGGCCTCGGGGCGATGGACACCGCGGTCGAGAACTGGATCTCCGCGGCGGATCTTGGAGGCTGCGCGCCCGGTGTCAACCTAGGGGCGGCTTCGACGCAGGCGGACTCCAGCGTCGCTTCGAATGGCGGATACGGCGGCATCTACTGTTTCGCCCTGACACCATGATGCAGCACGATTGCTGCAAGCTAGCTGAAGTCCCTGCTCGGCGGCGAGGCGGACGCGTGCTTAGGCCAAGACTTGGGCAACGGGGGGCGTGATAGCACTCGACCCGGTCAGCCGCTGCACTGGGCAGTGTCCAGATCCGCGAGGTTCTCGCCCACGAGAAGACGCTCCACCATTCGCGCGCGAACTATTACTAGCGCATCAGCGCAACGTGGAGCGAGTTGCTTTCCACGGGAAAGGGGGGACCTACCGGACACAAGGCGCCGGTTGTGGCGTCGATGGCGAACAATTCAATCGTGTTCGTGTTCGCAAGACCGACGTACAGGTGCGTTCCTCCGGGATCGGTGGTGAGGTTATAGGGTTGGCTCCCGGCAGATACCGGCGTTGGGGCGCCTATCGACGTCATCAGGCCGCTCGCGGGGTTGATTGCAAACGCCATGATCTGGGTCTGGTCAGCGACGTAGGCGAAACGACCAGAAGGCTCGATGGCAATGGAGCGCGAGGTGGGCCCCGCGGGGATGTCGACGGTCGGGGTCAGGACCCCCGTGGTGGTATTCCGCGTGTACAAGGAAACCGTGTTCGCATTCGCATTCGCCGTATACGCGAACTTGCCCGAGGGATGGACGATGACGAAGGTGGGGGCCATTCCCGCCGCCACCGTACCCATCGCCGTGAGGGCACCCGTCGTGGCATCGACCGCGTACGAGGACACGTTGTTCGAACCGGCGTTCGCCACATAGAGGAACATCCCGTCGGGGGAAAGCGTGATCCACTCCGGGAACTGCCCTCCCGCCACCGTTCCCGCGGCAGCAAGCGCACCCGTTGCCGGATCGAGGGTGAAGATGGAAACGTCGTTGGAATTGGTGTTCGCGGTGTAGACCCGAGTGCTGGTGGAATTGATCGTCAGCGAGATGGGGTTGGACCCGGCGACCGCGCTACCGGCCGGCGTCAGGGCGCCGCTGGTCTGATTGATCGCGTAGGAAACCAGCATACATCCCGTGCTGCAGGTGGAGATGGTCCCGAACCCGGCCACGAGAAGGTACTTGTTCGAAGGATCGACGAGAAGCTGGCGCGGATCCGACACCAACGTCGACGACCCGGTTGCCGTCAGTGCGCCATTACCGGCCGCAACCGTGAAGGCGAAGACCTCGTTTGCGCCGGAGGCGGCCACATATGCGAAGCGCGCTTCACCACCACCGACCGTGGAATTGCAACTGCCGGGACCATCAACGCCGCTGTCCATCGCGCCGCCCGCGCCCACCATGCCACCGCCGTCAGGTGTACCGCCCGCGCCACTTTCAATCGTCCCATTCGCATCCACGACCATGCCTCCGCTACCCAATCCACCAGAGCCTCCCGCGCCCTGGCCGGACGACCCGCTCGAGCAAGCGACCGTGAAAGTCAGCACCAGGGTACAACAGAGAAACAGGTGTGTTTCATGCTCGATACAAGTCGCCATGGTTCTTCCCTTCAAGGGCTGTACCCAAGCCGCACGCCTGGGATCGGGTGTTGTCAGTAGTCTTTCTCGACGTGGCACACGTCCGGTCTTTTGATTGCCCGAGAGGGAAAAGGTTTCACGCGTAGCTGCGCAAAAAGCGAACAGCCGCCCGCCACCTGCTTCATCCACTTCTCCCCTGGGTCAACAGCAATCCCCGCGATCTCGACGGCGCGGCTCTTGAGATCGATGACGAAGAACACCATGTACCGAACCATGCCGAATGCGCCCAAGGCTTCCACCGACCTTCGCTTTCGAGCTGTCGTACTTCCACGCCGCCATCTGCCGAACCCACCCCAAGATCGTTCCAGGCTTCACGATCTGGCAACATTTCTTCCGTTCTTCGGGGCTCAATGCCTTGCCGGCGATGGTCAGGCGACGTCGCTGATCCGTGGTGAAGGAGATCCTCCCGCTACCTGTGAGTGCCGCCAGGATCTCCTTCAGGACCCGGACCTCTTCCTGCGTGTAGTCCAGCTTGCGCTGCATCTGCTCATTGATCGCGCACGCGATCATCGTGATGAGAAATTGGAGCGTCGCCGGCAGCCTTCCTCGCCACTTTGTTCCCTCAGGCAGGCTGATTCAAGCTGTGTATCTCCGCGAATTCGTGCCAGAATTCCAGCGACGGCTTTCCGGACACCAAGGGGGATGGTACGAGAGACATGGAAGCGATCGCGAGAAACGGCGCCAAGGCGATCCGGAGAAGTGCGGGGTTTGATCGACACAAGTTGCGGAAATCCTCCGATCGTTTCGGTGACTGCGATCGTGGCCATCGCGATCGATTCCCGCGCACTCGCCGTGATCGTCTCCAGTAGGAATGCTTGCTTCGGACAGTAAGGCCGATACGACTTCGTCACGCCCTCAAAAGATCACAAACCGACGCCGGTGTCGCTCTTCTTCGTGCGTCTGGCGTCCCGAGCGAACCGAGGTGCGCCAGACGCCCTATGCGCAACACGCTCCTAGAGCACCGAACGGGTTGAAAGTGCAGAGAATTCAAGAAGTTGCTACGCACGTGCCCCCTCCGATCCCCTCGCCCCGCGCAGCGGGGAGAGGGTTAGGGTGAGGGGCCAGCGCACCCTCTCGCATGGCCGAACCCCTCACCCGACGCGCTTCGCGCGTCGACCTCTCCCCGCTTCGCGGGGCGAGGTGAATTTTCCGAGCACTCGCAAGCTCTCGATTCTGCACAGCATTCAACCCGTTCGGTGCTCTAGCGAAACTCAGCTGCGTGTAGGCATCATTGGGTGGCGTTCGGTGTCTGGAATGATGTCCCCGCGGGTTCCGACGTCGTTAACCACGACCACACGTCATCCGGGGTCCAGGTACAAGGGCACGAGGCCGAGCAGCCGGGAGATGTCGCGCACGAATTGTATAGGTCCGAGGTCCCATCGATTGGACCGGGGCCGTGGTCTGACTGACTCACGCACCAACGGAGGGGATGTCCGGCCGAGCATCCGGCGTAGTTCGTACAGATATGGCCGCCGGTTTTCAAATAGGGAGGAGGATTAGGCGGCTCGGCCGCGGTCCCTGGGTTGTCCAGTGACGAGGTCAGAGGGGTGCAACCGTTGTTCGTGACGAACTTATCGCGCATTGAATAGGAACCGGAGATAGGTAATGTGCCGTCCGTCAGGCCTTCAATCTGCATGTAGGCGATGGGGTCTGTTGCCGGATTGTCGCATCCGCTGATCACCCCTCCTTCGTAAAGCACGACGGCACGGAAGACCTTCGCGCGGGCACACGCGATGGCGTAGCTCATGCCGGCGCCCCAGCTAAAGCCCGAGGCGACGAGGCGCGTCGTGTCGACACAGTAATTCTTCTCGATAAGGCTGACCATGTCGTCGACGAAGGTCAGGTCGCTGGGATCCGACCAGCCGTTGCCGATCCCCTGGGGCGCGACGAAGATAGCTCCATTGTTCGACTTTCTCTGGATTCCGTAATAGGACCACCAGTACCCATTGCTTCCGCCGTTGTCGACTTGATTGGCGGTGCCGCCCCTCCAGTGGAGCCCGAAGAACAACGGGTAGGGCTTGGTGTTGTCGTAGTTGTCGGGAAGCCTCACGTCGAAGCCCCGGCCGTTGGCCGAGTCGCTGCTCTTAATCGTAAGCCAGCCGCCCGCACCATAGCCAGGCTGCGACCCCGAGCAGTTCCCGCCTGGAGACTTGGTACATGCAGCACCCGTTTCGTTTGGGTCCTTCCCAAAAGTCAGCGTCGAGGTCGTGCCGCAACCGGTGCTTTGAACCGCCGATTGACTACCCAGTGCGCCGGTAGTGCCAAGCAGGCCGCCGGTGCCGGTCGCGCCGGCAGTGCCGGTCGCACCGCCACGGCCGATTGCGCCACCCGAGCCGGTCGCGCCGCCAGTGCCTGGAGCGCCGCCACTGCCTGGAGCGCCGCCACTGCCCGTAGCGCCGCCACTGCCCGTAGCGCCGCCACTACCCGTGACACCGCTGGTGCCGGTCGCGCCGCCAGTGCCTGGAGCGCCGCCACTGCCTGGGACGCCTCCGTTTCCCGTTGCGCCACCACTGCCTGAGGCGCCACCACTGCCCGAAGCCCCGCCACTCCCTGGAGCGCCGCCACTGCCTGGAGCGCCACCACTGCCCGAAGCCCCGCCACTCGCTGTCGCGTCGCCGGTGCCTGGAGCGCCACCACTGCCCAAGCGCCCGTCGCTGCCACCTCCAGAGGTCCCCCCGGTCCCCGTTCCGCCGCCGGAGCCACCGCTGCTGCAGCCCAGAAGCACAAAGAAGATGGTCGAACCGGTGACGATAGTTACTGATCGCATCTTGTCATCCTTGATGCGGAAGACTCCGCTCGAGTGTCGCTGCCCAAGAGAATTTGCCGATGCCGCCTTGAGACTATGAAGAACTTGGATCACTTGTCAGGTACTGTCCGATGACTGGCTTTCTTGGAAAGATTATTCTCCGGTGTCTGGGATCGTGCGCGCGGGCTGGACAAGAAGGGCTTCGCGGGTCCAAGAATCCCGCGCGACTGCCGATTCATGGCTTGCCCACGAGGGTAGTGGCGCTATTGGCATCCAGCGTCGCGCTCAGCTGTGTGCGGGGCGTTTGAGCAACTTCGACAGCCTTAATATCGTTGAGGATTTTGCTAGCGAGCCCAGGTTGGTGATGCTTTCGTGATGACAGACATCGCCTCGGCGACGCCACAGACCCGCAGTGTCCGGAAAAGGATCGTGGCAATTCTCGCATGAATTGGCGGTGGGGCGCACGAAGGGCAGCCACATGGGGCAGGACCAGTTTGATATCCGCAAGGGCAGCCGGCCACGCACGCGATGGCGGGGCAGGCAATAGGCGGGCAGCTGGCGTCACGAGCACCACCGTCGGACGACAGCGCAGGGTTACAGGAACAGAGAGGACAACCGTTGTCGTCTACCTTGTTCCCATATGGACAATAGATGTCGCACGTCGGACCGCAAACGACGTCGCGACCACCGTCCTTGGCCACGCCTGCATCGGGCTGAGCGCAGATCGCGCAACCACACACATCGTGACCAGCTGTGCCGCCCGGACACAGCAAATCGTCGGCTGGGCAGCCCCAGGGGCAGGTCGTTCCTCCTGTGCCGCTCATCCCGCCGCTGGCTCCGCCGCCTACCGAGGCGCTGGTGCCCGAGCCAAAGGTAGCCCCGCCGGAGCCCCCCGAGCCCGGCACACTTGTCGAGGCCCGAGAGCCACCGGTCGATGCCGGTGAGTCGGATTGGTTTTGACCGCAGGCCAGCCCGAGGAAGCCTGCCAACATCAGAGTCAGTGCGAGGAGTACAGCCCCTCAGAGCGCAAGAGCAGTACGCCCGTCCAGCGCGACCACAGGCGCGACAGAACAAGCCAGAAAGCCCGGTCTGCCATGCAGATACGGGGCCGACCCGACGTGTGGCGGATGTTGGCCAGCTGCTGCCGGAGGGCGAGGTTTTCGAGCGCCAACTCCGCACGGGTTCGGAAGGCGTAACGCAACGCTCTAAGGAGGCTCATGAACAGGGCGGCCATGCCTGGATCATGCATGAAGGTCGGTAGTTGCGGTCGACCCGATCTCCAATCGTCGCCACCGTCGGAAAAATGGCGGCGCGGACGACGACCTGGCGAAGGACAACCGTTGCCCTGCTCGATACTAACGCCTCGCATGAGGCAACCACACGGTAACAGAAGAAGAAATAGATGTAAGTAGTTGAAATTGTCGTGGAGGCGCCGGGTACTGCCCCCGCTAGAGGGTTTCCGAAAACCTGAGGCGGGACGGGACCTTGGCCGGTAACCCTCGGAAATCATTCATCGAGGCGGTCCCGCGCCGTTCCACAGCGTTCCGTCTGGTTCCGCCCGTGGATGCACGGTCATGGCAACAGAATGGCAACGAGACTGGGCGGCGATGTCGCCGACTTGGAGGGGATTTCAAGTGTCGAAAACTAGGATGACCAACGATGACAAGCCAAATCTGATGTGGGAGCTAGCCAGGATCTTTGGCTACTGCGCAGGGAGCGGTCTGCTGAATTCCCTTTCTGGCGGTCGGGTGACTCTTCTTCCACCTGCCAATCCTGCCACTTTACCACTGCTGACGGCCCCGGCGATGGCCTCCTTGTCGCCGGCACCACCAGCAGATCCATCATCCGCTCCGGTTGTGGTTGCCAGCCCGAAGACGGACATCGAGGCGGCGGAAGAGGTGCTGCCGCCCGCAAAGCAGCATGCAAAGCGCCGGCGACCGGGCGAGCCCACTGGACCATGGGAATACCCGTGGGTTAGATCTTGTGATCGAGCTGACTTCGTGGGCCAAGGCATGCTCTCGTACCGCGGAAAGTCCTACATCGCGCTCGAGATTCTTCTCCAGGATGTCGTCATTGCGAGGGCCGTATTGGCCCCAAGGGATAACTTCTGCTCGTTTCATACGTTGGGCATGCGACTCTGCTCGGAAGGTGAGCTGGCGCCACGGTGCGATCAGGTCAAATTCGACTACAGCGAGGAGACTTGGGGCCTCCGCGTAGAGGCGGGGTCAATAGAGAATTTTGCGCCCAAGATCGATTCCCTGCGGAAGGCGCTCTGTCTGCAGAAGGTAGGTGAGGCGCTTCCGCTGCCAAAGTTTCCCGAGCTATGTGCGCTAGAAAAGCGGTTCTCCTTCGACCGGCAGGACGATTCCTACAAAGCGGTTCCCTTCGTGGTACGAATCGATCAACGGCGGACAACCGAGCCTATCGTGACCGTGCAATGGTTCTTGATTAGGCGCTGCGGTGAAGATGATTTTGAGAATCTATACGGTGGAACATCACTCATATCCTGGCGAGACGCTGTCACACTCGGGAAATATGGCACTCTCTACGCAAAAGTGAGCCTACCCGATCTTGGCGAGCCTACATCGTTTCCACCGGGGTCCTGGTGTCCAGTGCGGGTGGAAGGGGTATCCACCAAACGTGGAAGAGACGAGTTCGCTGAGGCCCTGGTTCTGGACCATGAGGGCATTCCCGAAGAAATTCTGGAGTTCGTGGGGCGGTACAGGGATGTCCAGAGGACACCGCTGAATATGGACCGTCTCGGAGCTCGAGTATCGCAATTCGTGGGGATTTGCGCTGCCAGCTGAGTAAAGTCCGAGGCCGTCCGGTACCAAAACAAGATCGAAGAAGAGCCAAGGGCATTTCGTAGGTTGGCGAAGGTCGTGATGGACATGCAGCTGGCTCGAAAAGTTGTAAAAGGCAGCCCGTGAGCAGGAAGAAGGCCGAGGCGCTCGGTTCGATGCTGCCGTTGCCGCTGCAGTTCTTGGCAGCCTGGCTCGGGTGTGGTTCGCGGGCGCCTCACAAGAGCAGGTCGACTACCTCATTGCCGAGAATCAAAATCCTCAAGGAGAAGCTCGGCGGCCGGAAACTCGGCCCCACGGGCGCGGATCGACGTCGTCTGGCCGTCTTGGGCAAGGAATTGGGCCGCAAGCTTTTGGCCACCGTCGTCGACAACCAACTCGTCAGCACCTGCTGACCCAGACTCCGACATTGAGATCAGAGTGTGGAGCTCCGAAGAAGGAACCCGCTATGGGGGGCACCGACTCGGGCAACCTTGCCACGGCCACCGTGATGTGGTCGGTGCCGGCGATCTTACCGATCGTTGGGTCGAATCCCTTCCACCCGGCGCCTGGCAAGTAGACCTCGGCCCATGCATGCGTTGCTCCGATTCTGTCAACCATTAGCGGCGTATGCAGATACCCACTCACGAACCGTGAGGCCAGCCCAAGGCATCTCGCGGCTTCCATGAAGAGCGCGGCGAAATCACGACAAGATCCATTTCCGAACGATAGCGTTTGCCGGACACGCTGAACGCCAGGTTCTTCTCTGAGGCGATAAGCAAGCGTCTTGTTGATGTGACTGGCGAGTCGCTGCAACAGAGTATAGGTCTGGATCTTCTCGCCGGGTTGCCAAAAATTGGCAATCCATTGGGTCACCAGGTCGAACGTGTCTTGGCGGGGAAATGCCATATAGGGCGACAATAGGATGCGGTCGTCAGGTCGATAGGCGAAGGGGTAGTCTATCGCGTAATCGACCACCAGAAAGTCGAGAGGAGATTCGTTGAACTGCTGGATGATGGCCTCGCTCTCGATGACGAGCTGGCGCGTGGGCAGACTGAAAGTCGCGATCGCGACAGAATTCCCCTCCACATCACGATGCCAAAGCAAGGTCGGAGTGGGGTTGATCTTCAAGACCAGCGATTCAATGCGGAGATCATGGCCTTCTCTTGGCCGTAGGAGCAACTCATGTGGACCAAGGGTCACATCGGCGGAGTAGTTGTAGTAGGTGCGATGGAAGATCCTATATCGTTGCAAGTTTCACCCCCAATCTCCTTTTCGTGAAGGGGGTCATGAAACGGCTCTGTTCCTGTCGTCGATTCGCTGAACGCGAACATCCTGCGACGTTGGATAGCAGGCGGGGCCGAACTGGTTGTAGACAGCCACGTCCGCCACATCTCGGCCATAGCCGATCGCCACGTAGCCACCTCGCATCTCGGTTTGCGTTGCGTCGAAGGCGTACCAGCGGCCCCCCACGTAAGCCTCGAACCAAGCATGCAGATCCATGGGATGAAGCCCGAAGACATAACTTACTACCATTCGAGCCGGGATGCTGAGACTGCGGCACAAAGCGATTCCAAGGTGGGAAAGAGGTCACGGCAGACCCCCCATTGTCGTCGCCGGACTTGCGTGGGCTGGCGCGCGCCAGCAGCGTGGCGAGACTCGTGAAGCGGTAAGTGCGCGCTCCGATGGTTTGGCGGTAGCCCGGCATTTAAGCAAAGCACTCGTAATTGGGTAACCACATCTTGGCCTCGACCAACTCGGATATGCTCGCTGGACGTTTCACGCCAGCCAAACCGCTTTCGAAGGCGATTTCGGCAACAGCGACGCCAATCCGAGCAGAGACTTCGCGAATTCGCTTGAGCTCGGGATAGATGCGCCCAACTTCGAGATCTTCTTCACGGGCGGCAGATGCCAGGGCGCGAGCGGCCTGCGCGAACATCCGGTCGGTGACGTGCCGGGCTTCTGCCGCCACGATGCCAAGTCCCACGCCCGGAAAGATGTAGCAATTGTTGGCCTGCCCGGGAATCATGACCTTGGATCCGACGGCGCACGGAGGGAAGGGGCTACCGCTCGCGAAGATCGCTCGCCCCTTCGACCAGGCAGGCCATAGGCGATTCGAAGGGGGTTTTTGAGCGTCTGAGAACCCTGCCGGGACGCGTTATGTCGGCCCCGATCACGTCTGCGCAGCGCACGTGACCGGGTTTCTGGGGCCTGGCGGGGTCTTTCTTGAGCACGCAGGGCAGTCTACTCCAACCCGCCCTGGTCGACGTGCCGTCAGTTCAGCCAGTCTCCGCCCTCGCCACCAGATTGCGAGGGCGGCGGTCGTGCAGGCCGGAGTTTGGGCGCCTCGGTAGGCAGTCCCATGGCTTTGAGAATCTTCTTGATGGTGTCCTCGGTCTCGATCATGGCGATGAGATGCAGCGGGCTCTTGCAGCGAGGGCAGACGGTGTCGATCTCGAATGTCTTTTTGAGGAGCTGGCTCCAAGAAATATAGTGCGAGAGCGGCAGTGAAGGCTTGTCCTTTTCCTCGGGTGCCGCCACGGCGGGGACGGGGACGACCTGGCTGCGGAGAGAGCTGTGCGAGGAGATAACCCCCGAATATCTGACGACATGGCGACGAGGAGGAGGGATGATCGCGGCTAGCCTCGCAATGAGGGCGAGCGGCGCAAGGTCGACCGACGATGTGCCATCCGACCAGGGCTTCTTGAAGTCGAGCCTGACGGTTTTGTCGTCGAGGATCTTGAGGCGGTCATTGGCGAGAGGCGGGCGCAAGATGTACTTGCACAGGTTTTCGCGACCCTTCTTGTCGTTGGCGGCGACTTTGGTTTGAGCATGCAGGTTGAAGCCTGCTTGCTGGCCGCATAGTTTGCCCTTGGCCACGGGCGTGGCGCCAGGGTCGAGCACGATGCGCACGGGAGCCCGCTTGTGCGCAGGGCCGGCAGGCGAGGCGCCAGCGGTGGCGGCGGCCAACAAGCGAGCCAGGAGCGGATCCTTCTCGCCGATGGTCTCGTCGGTGACGACGGTGATCTCGCCGTCGCCTGGCGCGGTCACCAGGGTGATGACCCCGCGACGTTGGAGGAAGCGGAGGATGCGCTTACTGGCGCGCGCGACGATGGCAAGGATGTCCTCTTGGGTAAGTTCCGGAGCCGGGTGGAAGATGGGCGCACCGCCGTCGGGCCCAGGGGCGTACGCTCCATCGAGCTGGAGAACGTGAAAATGCGGTGAGAGACGCAGGTCGCTGTTGGCGCGCTGGATGACCGTGACGGCGCCGCACTCGCCGTCGGGGATGCCCCGATCTGCCAGGCGCTTGCGATAGTTGGACGCGACGGTGTCGATGAAGATGCGCAGGACTTGGCCCAGCAATTTCCCGTCGAAGGCCAAGGGAAATCTCAGCGGGAAAGGCAGGGTGAGCACGAATTGTCGGATGGGCACTTCGGGCAGCACGTGATCGACCAGAGTCAGCGCACCCGCGTTCATGCGTCTGCCTCCGCAGCTCGGACAGAAGCCACGACCCTTACAGCTCCAGGCCACAACGTACCGCTCGTGGCAGGTTTTGCACAAGAATTGTGCGAAGCCTCGCGCCAAGATTCCGCACCCTAGAAAGTCGTGTAGCTCGTCGGTGACGAAGCTGGGCAGCGTGCGGCCGTCGGACTTGTCGGTCCACTCTTGCTCGAAGGTGAGCAGGTGCTGCTGGAGCACCTGGAAGAGCGCGGTCTTCTCCGGCTCCCGGCGGGCATAGGTGTAGCCGGTCGCAGGTTTTGCGCATGCGGCTGCCTCCATGAAGGAGGGTTCTCGGCAAGCAGGTCACGGAAGGTGCGTGATGCGGGTGTCGGGCGTTGTGTGGGTGAGGCACGGCCACGGTCGGCAAAACCTTCCCGAGCTTCTCCGCCCTCCGCGCCCTCCTCCGCCCTCTGCGCTCTCTCCAGTCACAAATTCAGCATCATGCGCGCGTCGTCGCTCATGAGCTCGGGGGTCCAGGTCGGGTCGAAGGTGATGGCGACCTCGACCTGCGCCACGCCGGGCAGCTTGCGAATGCGCGCGTCGGCCTCGCTGCGCAGGATCTCGGACATGCCACAGGCAGTAGAGGTCACGGTCATGAGGACCTCGACCCGGTGGCCGCCCTCGGGCAGGGGCTCGGTCCTCATGGCGTAGACGAGCCCCAGCTCCACGATGTTGACGGGGATCTCCGGGTCGTAGCACTCGCGCAGCTCCTGCCACACCAGGCGCTCCAACTGGGCGGTGGCCGCATCGTTGGCGGTGGAGCCCGATGGCGGGTCGGGGGGCGGGTCGGGTGCGGGCTGGGGATCGGGGGCCGCCGTCACTTTTAGGGCTCCTTGCTGGGCTCGCTGCCGCTGGTGGGCTCGGTCGTGGTCTCGTGCATGGCCGCGTTCAAGGTGTGCCAGGCGAGGCTTGCGCACTTGACCCGCACGGGGAACGCGCTTACGTCGGAGAACGCGGCGAGCTTGCCCAGGTCTTCGAGGTCGAAGCAGGGATCCTGGCCGCCGGTGATCATCTGGCGGAAGCGCTTGAAGGTCTCGGAGGCGTCGGCCAAGGACTTTCCCTTCACCACCGACGTCATCATGGACGCCGACGCCCTGGCGATGGCGCAGCCCTCGCCTTGGAAGCTGAGCGAAGCGAGCGGGGCTACTCTTCCCCAGATTCCGCAAGCGCATATTGGCGAAGGTGCGCTGCCATCCGAAAACCAAGTTGGGCGAGGCGATCTAGTTCTGGTCGCACTCGCTGAAGATGCCCGCATCGCTTCGCTTCGATGAGGATCCCGACCGTGCCCACGCAGCGAAGTCCGAGGCGGGAGGCCCAAGCGCGGGCGGCACCGTCGTCCAGCAAGGCCACGCAGCTTTTCGAGCACTTCGATTGCCAGGGGGCCGTGCAATTCTCGGATTTGTGCTTCCAGTACCGCAAGACTCTTCGGCCGTCCCGAAGGATTGCCCGACTGACCGGGCAGAAACGGCCGCCCAGGCCCGCGCGGTTGCGCCGGCTCAACATTCACCGCTGGCTGTTCTTCGCTGATACCAGCCATGAAAACCACCTCACCTGAAATCTAGCATAGGCCGTCTCGGGCAGTCCCAAGGTTTCAGGCCGGCGTCCGTGAGGACAGGACAACTATCTGGCTGTGACCTTGCGCCTCTGCTTGACCGGCCGACCGACCGGCCGCCGGATCGGCGGCTCGGCAGACCGTCGGAACAGGCGCGCCAGCGGCACCCCGAAGGCTTCCACCGCTGCCACAACGGTTCTAAGCGTAGGATTCAAGGCCGCATATTCGAGCTTTTGCAGGTGCTTGAGATCGATCCCCATGGCGTCGGCCGCCTGCTGCTGCGACCACCGCCGGGCGGCCCGTAGGCGCGCCAAGTTCGCGGCAAGATTCCGCTTGGCGCTCTCGAAGGACGGCTGCGAAGCCATGTCCACCCGTAGCGGCAAACGACTCCACCAAAAACCTCACGGATGGGGTAATATACGCATTCTGGTGCCGACAGACCTATCCGCGTTCGGCCGAGACGAGCCTTTCTTCAACTGGAGGGATGACATGAAGTGGACGTTTGTAGTTCTCCTGGCAGCCGTGGCCTCGTGTGGTGGCGGCAGTTCTGAAACTCCACAACAGCGTCTGATCGGGCAGTGGCTCTACACCAACAGCGCCGGGAGTGCCGGCGTCGACATCACTTTCAATACAAACGCCACCTACACCGCACAGATCCTACAACTCACGTCCACGACCTCGGCGAACGATGAGATTGAAGACGGCGTTTTTTCGACGACCGACACGGAGATCACATTTACGCCACAGAAGTACACTTGCCCCGGTCCTGACCCGGTCTACTCGGTAACCTATAGCTTCAACGGTGACAGCCTGCTGCTGTCGCTTTCGACAGGCGCGACGGCATTTTCGCGCAACACAAACCCCGCGTCGTCAAACATGACCATTGGCTTTGGATGCATCCAGTCCGACGGGTCATTCGTCACCTCCCCGCTGGTGGCCGTCAGCAACTAGACGGCTGTGGCCGCGCTCGATGCCAGAGACGGCGTTACTCGTATCTTGGTGCGGGCTCCTTCCAAGGGGCTGGCTGGCTCATGCGTGCTGTGATTTCCGCCGCGGCTTTCGCCATGTTCCCCAGGTAGACACCAAGCGTGGCGACTCCACCATGAGCTTGAACCGCACGACGATCTCCGCTGCACCGTCCTTGGCCCAGTCGGCGGGCTTCCGCTTGGAAACGTAGAATGCGGCAGGCATGAAACTGTCACCCGCGCACTTCATCCCTGCACGCCCGCAACGAGTCGGCAGTCAGATTGCGCCGTTGACGTAGGTCCAGGGAACCCCGTGCACCGAAGTGAGCGAGAGCCTGCGCCCACATCGCCTGAAGCGCGCCGGTATCCACGCTGCGACGAGGTTGCCCCAGTTCGACGATGGCATGCATGTGGACGTTCCAGACTTGCGCCTCGCCCCCTCGGGCAGGCTCAGCATGCACGTGGCCTTCTCCGCCTGACATGACAGAGCGTGCAAGGGTTCCACGGAAGAAACGCAGACGCGCCTTGCAAAGCACGCGGTAGCCACGGATAGGATCAGGCGTCGCTAGAGTCAGGGTGAGGAGCGCGAAGCCGTGCGGAGCGGCTCCGCTGGCAACGCGGCTGTGCATTCGGCGCTCTAGACGCCTGGCCATAGGCGATTCGAAGGGGGTTTTTGAGCGTCTGAGAACCCTGCCGGGCCGCATTAGGTTGGCCCCGATCACGTCGGTACGGCGCACGTGACCGGGTTTCTGGGGCCTGACGGGGTCTTTCTTGAGCACGGTAGAGACGCGGGCTTACCGTCACAAGGAGTCTCGGGCCGTCCAGCCCCGTCTCGCTCAGGTGGTTAGGTTGGTGGTTATGCAAGGAGGCGCAGGACGGAGAGTCGTCCGCCGTAAGCCCACCACGTGACAGCGCAGCAATGACACTCCTCGCAACGTGACCAAGGAGATGGAAGCACCGACGACATTGTGAAACATCGCCGATTGACGCCGTGCTTGCTCGATGTGAGCATCCCGCTCCATGACTCTGACGACCGCGTGGGCCTGTACTCTCGGCCACCCATCTGGCGACCCTCTCAGATGTGTGACGTTGAGTCTGTAGACCATGAGCGGGGGACCCGCGAACGTTCGATTCGTGCCCAGACCCAGGATACGGAAGCAGCTATCCCGCAGCCTCAAAGTGAGGGCCCATCGTGATGCCAATCTGCTCCGGAAACTCTTTCCCGGAATTCGACTGTACCAAGAGCTTGCGGTGAAGCACGGTATCCCCGATATCTTCCAGGACAATGGCGGCAAGCTCCTCCAGATTGCGCTGCTGCTCGGTATCACTGTCTTGAAGTCACGGGAAGGAAACGATGTCCGCGATGCTCAGGGGAAGGAGTACGAGGTGAAAACCGTGAACCTGCAGCGTACGCAGCAGTTCACAACCCACCATCACCTCAATCCCGTGATCATCGCCAAGTACAGAATGGTGGATTGGATCTTCGCGACTTACGAGGGAATCGAACTGAAAGAGATCTACTTGCTCACCCCGACCGAGATGGAACAGTGGTACACGGCCTGGGAAGAAAAGTGGCATCGTGATGGCGGCAAGGACATCAATAACCCCAAGGTTCCGTTGTCGTACGTGAAAGCCCACGGAAGACTCCTCTACTCCGGAATTGGCGGCAAGCTCGAAGAAACAGTGTGACGGCCTTGCGCTTCAGCCAGTTGTGACCGGGGAACGGCCTAACCGACAATTGACATCAGCCGACGCGGAAGCACGTACTCCCATCCGTGCTCAGCCGCTCGGTCGTGAAGCGAGCATACGACTGCGACCCTGACCGCATTCGGAAGCGCCGCCATTTCTTCCTCGAACCGCGCGATGCCTTGCTCGCAGAACGATGCTGGAAACAGCTTCGTAGTTATGAATCCATGCGCGAAGTTTTGGTCGATATCGGTATGGAGGCCGAAGAAGTGCTGCAACGTCTCGGTAGTTAGTTGAACCCAATATGGGATTCGAATCACCTTGTGCCCACTACGTTGAGCCACTTCGGCCTTTTGGCGGTCCGCCTTGATCTTCAGTGAATGCCGATAGTGCTCGTCCCCGTCGAACTCGACCACGACGAACTGCTCCTGCCACTGGTACGCCATGTCCCAGCGATGCTTCCCCCCTTGCGAAACGTGGACCTCGCGCCCACGCCATGCGCCTTCGCCAACGATTGACCTGAGGGCTGTCTCCAACTTCTGTTGCGTTAGGTATCCATCGACGCGAATCAAGGCGCGACCTGGGCAGTGCTCTGCAGGGTCATCCGGCCAGGCTGGCGAGTGCCGACGCATCCACCGGACGATCGAAGAGCCCCTTCTTTGGATCCAAGGAAAACCCGAGATTCCGTAGCCCCAGCAAGACGTCGCTGTAGTGTAACCCTTCGAGAGACTGACCTCGACGGATTGCCTCCCGGAGGGCGGCTAGGTAGACGTAGCTGGGATTCCGTGCTCGCTTCTCGTCGAGTTCGCTCGCTGCAGACGCGAGCAAGTCCCCGACGCTTGCGGGAGGGGCGTCCGTGCGTCTCACCGCGATGCGACGTTTCGGCTTCTTCACCGTTAGTACGAGATCGAGCGTCACGACTCCCTCCGATCCAGAGTTGAGTCCCTTGACCGAGCGCTGGCCCTTGTCGAGAATTGCGGCATGCAGCGGTTCGTTGAAACCGGCATCGCGGAGGGCACGCTGCACCAGAGACCAGACAGCCCCACTGCTGTTGCCGAACACTACACTCATGAAACGGCCCGGCTTCAGGACTCGATAGGCCTCGGCGAACGCTCCCCGGAGGAGCTTCTCGTATCGGTCGGCAGCATCCTTCTTCTTCTTCCCGGTGGTATGCATGACCGCCTCCCGACGGTCGTCGGTGGCTTTGCCCAGCCATGCTTCGTGAAAAAGATTCATGTCGGCATAGAAGATGTTGCTGCCGAAAGGAGGATCGGTGAAGACGTACGAGACGGAGCCATCTGCGACGTGAGCGAGTTGGTCCGCCGAAGCCAACTCGTACACGGAACGCTTTGAGGGGTTCGAGACCAGCAGCGGGATGTCGCCGAAGATCAGCGCATCCGAACGTAGCACGGCTTCCACCTTGCGCTCGAAGAGGTCGAACACGTTCCACTCGAAGTAGATTGGCGCTACGTAGTAGGTCTGATTCTGCGCATTGAGCGGGCGCTTTGGCCCCCACTGATAGCGCTTCGAGGCTCGGGTGAGGCAGGCCGTGAAGGCAAATCGCAACTTCTGGCGAACAGGCTCAGTGGGAACCCTCCCGATCGCTCGCCACAGCTCAAGCAGGGCCAAAGCATTCCGAGACGAAAAAAACTGCTTCGTCTCACTCACGCCAACACGCCCCAGGCCTGACCGGCTATACATCTCTCGATCCGGGGAGATTGTTAGGGATGGCACGTCCGCCTGCCGTGGATCCTTCTGAGCACGCGTGATGCGCCGAAGATCGATTGGCTGGACTGGTTGCTCTACCTGTTTCCCCTGCTCGCCGTCTACGACTACCCGCACTGGCTCATCCTCACCGCGAGCCCACGATCGGCGGGCAAAGCTGCCACCACACTTCGGGCACTGGTTGGGAGGCCTGCCGTCCTCATCGACATAGTTGAAGTAGACCATATGCTCGCTACACTTCGGACAGATGTAGACGTAGGACCAGATCGTTCGGATTACCTCGGCCTGGGCGCCGTCGGAGGCTCGTTTCGTTCGGTAGAGGTCACCCAGTGCGTCCCGCGCCTCACGTACCGCTGTTTCCGCGCTTCGCCGAATCTCGGTAGGCCCGGCGGCCGTAAGGTAGCCTCGGCCGATGTGCTGACCGAGGACCGAAATGTCGCTTAAGACAGCTCGCCGCCCCAGCGACGACGCCGCGACCCCGGTCATCCCAGATCCGGCGAACATGTCGAGGACAGTCTCATCCGCCGCAGTCAGCGCATCGACGAACGGCTTGATGGCTTCGACGGGAACCTTTGTAAGGTAGGCATGGCAGTTGTAGACCGCGTCGGTGCGGGGCGCGTGGACGAGAGCCGGCAAGCGGTCAAGCGGCTGGTCTTCCCCACGAGAGGGTTCGAGGGCTGCGGCCCGAGAGATCGAAGGTGTCATGGCAGATGCGTGACTTATAGTCTGTCGCTCTAAAATCATCAACGCTTTATTCTCCGCCTGGTGGTTTACGAGAGGGGTGAGAGCCCCGCTGTACTTTTCGGACGCAACGTCAGAAAGTTGCGTAGGGCGGTTGGGCTTTCGCAGGAAGCCCTGGCCGACCGTGCGAGGCTGCACCGAACGTATGTGAGTTCCGTGGAGCGCGGGAAGCGCAACGTGTCGTTGGAGAACATCTACGCAATTGCGGCCGCCCTCGCTTGCGATCCGAGAGATCTCCTGGTGCCCGACGAGAATGGGAAGGAGAAGTAGTGGGGTTCAAGGCGGACCTCAGCTTCGTGGAGAAGCTGACCATGGGCGCAATGGCGACTCGTTCTGCGATCGACTACCTCCGTTCTCAGGGCTTCCAACCGGTTGAACTTGAGCGATACAGCACTTCGAACAAGATTTGGACGACGAAAGTCAAACGTTTGAGGCTCGCCGACATTCTGTGCGTCCGCACCGGAACTCGGTTCGAGGTTCGAGGGAAGTCGGACCTCCAGGTGAAAATGAGCCATTCGCCCACCAACCTGGACCGTCGGTGGGACTCGGGCCTCCGGGACGAGGACGTCATCGCTCTCGTCCCGTGTGACGGCGGAGCGAACGTGCGTGTTCGAGGAACCCCGGTGTGTTTTTCCGTCGGGGACCTTCGCGCGACGGAGGCAAGTGCCAAGCTCGGCCCTCCGAAGTCCGCGAGCGAGGGTGCCGAGCGTGACCTCACCTGGCCTAGCTGCGTCCCCAAGGCCGACGGCGAAGTTCTTGAGGTTTCTCCCGAGCGAATACGAGCCCTGATGCACTCGGGTAGACAGCAGACGTTTCAGATGAGAGGCAAGGTGCCCTACATCAAACCGGGCGATCGATTCGACGGTGGGACATCAATTCTTGCGGGAATCGTGCCACGACTGCTCAACATTGCAGATCTTCGGTTTCGAGCATGGGTGCCGGCCGACGGACTTGAGTCTGCCAACGCGACTGACCGCTATGTTTCGGCCAAAGCGCTGGGATGGCGTCCGCACATTGGTGTCGAAAAGACGCGCGACCTACTTCGGAAGGCCCTGGGATTAGAAACTGAACAACGCACAGCCCTCGAAATCGCGAGCGCTCTCGCCCGCCTTGATGATGCCTGTGGCTTCGACTTCATCGCGACCGTGCTGGAAAGGCCAAACGACGCAGTTCCGCCCTACTTGCCCATGGAGGCAGTTCTGATCCTGGCCGAGCTTCGCCACCCACAGGCCGCCGAGCTACTAGATAACCTCGCTCGCCGGTCGGAACTGACCGGCAATGAGATCCGACAAGCTGCAGTGTGGGGATTGGGGAAGGCGGGCGTGGGCTCGTATGAGCGGCTTGTCGGGTACCTAGACGACGAGGAGGACGACGTCAGGCTACACGCGATTGTTGGCCTGGCCGGCACCCCATCGAAGCAGGTTGTCAACCATCTGGCCGATTTGCTGGTCGAGAGCCAATCGACGCGAACCAAGGCGGCGGCATCCGAGGCCCTGCGTCTCTTGGGCTCCGTCGACGTGGCGGAGGCGCTCACCCGATGCATAGCTTCTGGCACCACGCCGTGGGTTCTGGCAACCCTTGGACGCTTGCCTCGCAAGGCCCTCGCCGCGGTCATCCTCCCCATCGAGATCCAGCGCTTGATTGAACCGGTGATGCTGCTGTCCGAGAACGAGAACTGGCTCCTCAAACGATCAGTCGCGACCGATTTCCAGTTTCTGTTGCTTCAGACTCTGTGACCCTCAATGGATACCGGAGTGCATGGCCTAGACAAGGCGGTTTTTCCAGCCCTTGGCTCCGGAGCCATTCCCGGATACGTGCATTTGGTGCGAGGGCGGAGAGCCTGCGTCGGTGTGCATCGTTCAGCAGTCACCCAAGGGCAGACCATTGGCGTGCACGCCCCGCACGGCTTCGATCCCGCGGCGCAGGGATCTCGCCATGCGATGCGATTCGACCTCGAACAGAATCGGTATAGCGCCTGCTGCACAAGTCGAGGCGAATAGTTCGGAACATCCAGGCGAATGGAGCGTAGGTCGGGCTCAGTCGCGCTCCAGCGGATGCCTGCGTCATCTGTCCACCTGAATGTGCGCGGCTGTCTCTGGCGCTAGCAGAGTGAAAGACATCATCCGCCGAAACGTACTCCAAATCTGCCCCTAAACGGAACCGTCTTCCCGGCAGTGCAGAAACTGTTGCACAAAGAATTCTAGCCGAGGCCGAGTTGTCCCCAGAACCATTGGTCGAAACGGTCCAGAAGATTTTGAACTGACCGCAGCGGCCTTGCCGTTTGCCCGCGAAGCGCTGCTTCCGTAGGTGCATCGGTGATCTGGCGCTCCTCGCGACCTTGAACGGTCGGCCTCGGCGCCTGCATGGCAACGGTGTGGGGTGGCGGCGAATCGCTCGCGGGGACGTCACATCGAACCGCAGGCATAACCGCTTCAACGTCAGCAAGGGCATCGTCTGGAGCGGTTGCATCGTAAGTCCTCGCCCGGCCCCGTCCTGACGTAAACCGCGCGCTGTGGGACCGTCCTGGCCCAAGGAGGTTCCCATGGACGAGAAGATCAAAGCGTTTCGGGACGAGGTTCTGCAGTGGCGTGGTCCCCGACGGAAAGGTGCACGCCCGTACACGACGGAGATGAAGGCCAAGGCTTTGCGCCTGGCCAAGGAGCTACGAGCGCAAGGCTTGGCGATGGACGTGGTGGCGAAGCAGATCGGCATATGCGCTGCGACGCTGTACTTGTGGGGAAGCTCGTCGAAGGTCAGTCGCATGGTGCCCGTGAAGGTCGTGCGGGCGGAGCCCCCCGTGACGGCGATACCTTGCCTTGCTTTGGTTTCGCCGCGCGGATATCGCCTGGAAGGCTTGCCGGTCAAGTTGGCGATGGCGATGCTGCAGGAGCTTGGGTAGCCGGTGATCGGGCTGACTCGCGCTGTGCGCGTGTTTGCGTATGGCGCGCCCGTGGACCTGCGCAAAGGATTCAACGGCCTGTCGGCGGGCCATAGGCGATTCGAAGGGTTTTTGAGCGTCCGAGAACCCTGCCGGGCCGCATTAGGTTGGCCCCGATCACGTCGGTACGGCGCACGTGACCGGGTTTCTGGGGCCTGACGGGGTCTTTCTCGAGCACGCAGGGCAGTCTACTCCAACCCGCCCTGGTCGACGTGCCGTCAGTTCAGCCAGTCTCCGCCCTCGCCACCAGATTGCGAGGGCGGCGGTCGTGCAGGCCGGAGTTTGGGCGCCTCGGTAGGCAGTCCCATGGCTTTGAGAATCTTCTTGATGGTGTCCTCGGTCTCGATCATGGCGATGAGATGCAGCGGGCTCTTGCAGCGAGGGCAGACGGTGTCGATCTCGAATGTCTTTTTGAGGAGCTGGCTCCAAGAAATATAGTGCGAGAGCGGCAGTGAAGGCTTGTCCTTTTCCTCGGGTGCCGCCACGGCGGGGACGGGGACGACCTGGCTGCGGAGAGAGCTGTGCGAGGAGATAACCCCCGAATATCTGACGACATGGCGACGAGGAGGAGGGATGATCGCGGCTAGCCTGGCAATGAGGGCGAGCGGCGCAAGGTCGACCGACGAGGTGCCATCCGTCCAGGGCTTCTTGAAGTCGAGCCTGACGGTTTTGTCGTCGAGGATCTTGAGGCGGTCGTTGGCGAGAGGCGGGCGCAAGATGTACTTGCACAGGTTTTCGCGACCCTTCTTGTCGTTGGCGGCGACTTTGGTTTGAGCATGCAGGTTGAAGCCTGCTTGCTGGCCGCATAGTTTGCCCTTGGCCACGGGCGTGGCGCCAGGGTCGAGCACGATGCGCACGGGAGCCCGCTTGTGCGCAGGGCCGGCAGGCGAGGCGCCAGCGGTGGCGGCGGCCAACAAGCGAGCCAGGAGCGGATCCTTCTCGCCGATGGTCTCGTCGGTGACGACGGTGATCTCGCCGTCGCCTGGCGCGGTCACCAGGGTGATGACCCCGCGACGTTGGAGGAAGCGGAGGATGCGCTTACTGGCGCGCGCGACGATGGCAAGGATGTCCTCTTGGGTAAGTTCCGGAGCCGGGTGGAAGATGGGCGCACCGCCGTCGGGCCCAGGGGCGTACGCTCCATCGAGCTGGAGAACGTGAAAATGCGGTGAGAGACGCAGGTCGCTGTTGGCGCGCTGGATGACCGTGACGGCGCCGCACTCGCCGTCGGGGATGCCCCGATCTGCCAGGCGCTTGCGATAGTTGGACGCGACGGTGTCGATGAAGATGCGCAGGACTTGGCCCAGCAATTTCCCGTCGAAGGCCAAGGGAAATCTCAGCGGGAAAGGCAGGGTGAGCACGAATTGTCGGATGGGCACTTCGGGCAGCACGTGATCGACCAGAGTCAGCGCACCCGCGTTCATGCGTCTGCCTCCGCAGCTCGGACAGAAGCCACGACCCTTACAGCTCCAGGCCACAACGTACCGCTCGTGGCAGGTTTTGCACAAGAATTGTGCGAAGCCTCGCGCCAAGATTCCGCACCCTAGAAAGTCGTGTAGCTCGTCGGTGACGAAGCTGGGCAGCGTGCGGCCGTCGGACTTGTCGGTCCACTCTTGCTCGAAGGTGAGCAGGTGCTGCTGGAGCACCTGGAAGAGCGCGGTCTTCTCCGGCTCCCGGCGGGCATAGGTGTAGCCGGTCGCAGGTTTTGCGCATGCGGCTGCCTCCATGAAGGAGGGTTCTCGGCAAGCAGGTCACGGAAGGTGCGTGATGCGGGTGTCGGGCGTTGTGTGGGTGAGGCACGGCCACGGTCGGCAAAACCTTCCCGAGCTTCTCCGCCCTCCGCGCCCTCCTCCGCCCTCTGCGCTCTCTCCAGTCACAAATTCAGCATCATGCGCGCGTCGTCGCTCATGAGCTCGGGGGTCCAGGTCGGGTCGAAGGTGATGGCGACCTCGACCTGCGCCACGCCGGGCAGCTTGCGAATGCGCGCGTCGGCCTCGCTGCGCAGGATCTCGGACATGCCACAGGCAGTAGAGGTCACGGTCATGAGGACCTCGACCCGGTGGCCGCCCTCGGGCAGGGGCTCGGTCCTCATGGCGTAGACGAGCCCCAGCTCCACGATGTTGACGGGGATCTCCGGGTCGTAGCACTCGCGCAGCTCCTGCCACACCAGGCGCTCCAACTGGGCGGTGGCCGCATCGTTGGCGGTGGAGCCCGATGGCGGGTCGGGGGGCGGGTCGGGTGCGGGCTGGGGATCGGGGGCCGCCGTCACTTTTAGGGCTCCTTGCTGGGCTCGCTGCCGCTGGTGGGCTCGGTCGTGGTCTCGTGCATGGCCGCGTTCAAGGTGTGCCAGGCGAGGCTTGCGCACTTGACCCGCACGGGGAACGCGCTTACGTCGGAGAACGCGGCGAGCTTGCCCAGGTCTTCGAGGTCGAAGCAGGGATCCTGGCCGCCGGTGATCATCTGGCGGAAGCGCTTGAAGGTCTCGGAGGCGTCGGCCAAGGACTTTCCCTTCACCACCGACGTCATCATGGACGCCGACGCCCTGGCGATGGCGCAGCCCTCGCCTTGGAAGCTGATGTCACGGACGACACCGTCCTTGACGTCGAGGTACACGGTCACGTGATCGCAGCTCGGCCTCGTAGCGTTCGATGGCGGCCATGCCGAACGACTCGACGTAGTCGATGGCGGTGGCGAGAGCGATGGCACCGCTGATGTCGGGCGTGCCGGCCTCGAATTTGGCCGGCGGCGGCGCGTAGGTGGTCCGCTCGAAGGTCACGGACATGATCATGTCGCCACCGCCCTGCCAGGGCGGCATGGCCTCCAGCAGGCGCTGCTTGCCATAAAGCACGCCGATGCCGGTGGGGCCGTAGAGCTTGTGGCCGGTGCTAGCGAACCCGGCCATTCAGAACGACATCATGGGCGACGTGCAACGCCTACCCAACGGCAACACGATCGTCGCCTATTCGACCCAGGGCGTGCTCCACGAGGTAAGCTCGAACGGCACACTCTTGCAGGAATTGACCTGGCCCGTCAGCGCCTCTTTCGGCTACATACAGAAGCGTGCGACGCTCTATGGACCGCCGCCGAAATAATTCGCTGGTCCTGCAGAAACGTGTCGGCGGATGGCTTCTTCACCTTTGATACAGCGCCTCGACCTCCGCCGAGCTCAGCGCGCGACCATAGATCCTGACGTCATCGATTTGCCCCTGCAGCTGATCGTCAACGCCGCTATCCTGCTGAGGAGCGCGAGCGCCGATCGCCCAGGTCGCATCGACGCTCGCCTGCGGCGGCGTCGCATCGACCGTGGTCGCTGCGAGCGCGCCATCGCGGTAAAGGAGATACGTGGCGCCGTCGAAGACGCCGCAAGGATGAACCCAGGTTCCAAGGTCGGCGGCCGGGATGGTGACGACGGCTTGATGGTTGATCGAGTCTCTGGAAGTCAGAATGTAGCGGGGAGGACGGTCAGGGTTTTGATGTCGGCGTAGGCGACCTCGATGCCGGCGGTCGCGATGGTGTTTTGCGCCCCTTGCGGGTTGGCGCCACTGTCCGTGACAGTATTTGTCCCGTTTTTGTTTTGGACGATGTTGGTCGGACAATCGATCATGCCGCTTTGGGCCACAGTGTAGCCAGAGGTCTCTTCGTCCAAGTACAGCCCGTTACAACCGTAGTCGGCCCACTTGCTGCACGCGTAGTCGTGGATGTGGTTGTACTGCATCTCGTCGGCAGTGCCCTGGTTGGAAAGCACGTAGATGGCACCTCCATGTCATCGTGGGTACCTGAGATGAAATCGAGGCCCGTCCCACCCATCTGCGTGAACAGGTTTCTTTCGAAGCGCAAGTGATTGGCGTTCGTGACACTGACGCCAGCAGGCATCCTGCCCACGGTCTGATTGTTGTGAGCATAGGCCGTTCAAGCACCACTTTGCTTTCAATGTCCGGTAAGAAACATTACGTCTACTACACCTACCTACATGCCAAGGAATCCCCTATACCCAGGGCGCGGGCGCCGTCGCCTTGCCCGAAGCCCTGGCAAGGAAGTATCCCAACGCCCCTCGCGAATGGATTTGGCAATGGGTCTTCCCCGCCACGCGCACCTATGCCGACCCCGCGACCGGTGATGTGCGCCGCCACCACCTTCACGAAACCGTCATCCAGCGCGCCGTCCGCAAGGCCGCCATCGCCGCCCACATCACCAAGCCCGTCACCCCACACACGCTGCGTCATTCCTTCGCAACCCACATGCTGGAAGACGGCTACGACATCCGCACCATCCAAGAACTGCTCGGCCACCGGGACGTGAGCACCACGATGATCTACACCCACGTCCTCAACCGCGGCGGCCTTGGCGTGCGTAGCCCCCTCGACCGCTGATAGCCATCGCCAGCCTGCGGGGCGAATCGGATTATCCGACACCCGAGCCAGACCGGGGAGCCAGCTCGCTCCGGTAACTAGGCGGGATCATGGATATTGGGCACTGAAGTTGGTCGATGAATGCGCCGCGCCGACAGCTGGGATAATGTTATCCTTCGCAGGCTAATAGTAAGTTAGCCGGTCGAATCCCTTCAGCACTCACGGCTGGCCTGGTGATATACTCAGTAGCCTCAGTTCTTCAGGTGTGCATCCATGAAAGCGCAGGTCAACATGGGTTTCGTCAAGAGTCACTCTTGGGCGTTTCTGATCGGGACTATGTTCGTGGCGGCGTCTGTCGTACTTGCTTGCCCTTCCTCTGCAACGGCTGCCCCGAAGGTCCTCACCAGTGGTGGCGATCTGGACCCGATTCTCAAGAAAAGCTGCGCGGCGCCGGGGGGACTCAAGAAGGAAGTCCTCGACAAGACCGTTGCGGACGCCTCCGGCTTCCCGGTGGGGGAGATCGGCACTTTCGACTGTAAGCTCAGCAAAGGCGGAGTGGCCACATGGATGATGCATCTCGGAGACGACCAGAACACTGGATCTATCTATAAGATCACGGTGTACGGCGCCCAGCGCAAGCAACTTCTGAAGAACGGGGTCATTTTCGCGAAGCGTGTACTTTCCCCGGCCGGACAGAAGGCCCTGGATGCCGCCGTGTCGGGATACACGAAGAAACCGTCAGATGATGGAGCTGCGCGCTGGGGTCTGATGGAACTGGCATCGGTCAAGGTTCGAGCATGGCCGTTCCATAGACCTTGGTGCGGTCTACCTGCAAGGCTGAGGCTCGTAAGTTCCGGTCCTACGAGCCTTGGCTGGTTGAAGCGGATATGGTCGCCGCAGGAACACCGTGTAGAATCGAGATGCCAGCTCGGCGGTGGGCTTGCAGTCGAGCGGCAGAGCGTTCGGCAGACGAACGACGAAGGCCTCTCGACAGCTCGAACGGAGTGATCTTCATGAAGACGTGCTCTCTCCAAACTTCTGCGCGACCGGTTCTCGCACTCCTTCTGTCCTTGGCATGGGTAGGTTCATGCGGTGGGAGCTCCCCATCGTCCGACGCGTCTCTTCCCGCCTGCACTTGGTCACCAAGCTTTGAGCCGGGAGATGCGGCACCGGGACAATGCCAGGCAGCGCGCACCTACCTTTCGTGTCAGGGTTCAAACGGTGGTGGCATGCTTTGCTTGAGCACGAATGTCGCCGAATGCCCTGGTCCGAATCCGACACCAGGCGTGTCGTATTCCGAGTGCGCAGATCAGTGTGACACCGAGGAGTACGCCCTGGCGTGCGGTGGTACCGGACCCGGACCTTGGCCTCAGCCTCCGGCAGCCTGCCGGACGTTGCCGTCAGGTCCAGGCGGCGGATCGATCTCGTGTTGTCCGTGCGGCCTATAATCACAGCACCGGCTTGCTGCCGAACGGCAGGGCGTTAGCGGGATCTCATGCTTGTGCGAAAGGGAGAACATCTGAAGGAAGATCGTCGTGGCCTAGGGGCCATAGGCGATTCGAAGGGGGTTTTTGAGCGTCTGAGAACCCTGCCGGGACGCGTTAGGTCGGCCCCGATCACGTCTGCGCAGCGCACGTGACCGGGTTTCTGGGGCCTGGCGGGGTCTTTCTCGAGCACGCAGGGCAGTCTACTCCAACCCGCCCTGGTCGACGTGCCGTCAGTTCAGCCAGTCTCCGCCCTCGCCACCAGATTGCGAGGGCGGCGGTCGTGCAGGCCGGAGTTTGGGCGCCTCGGTAGGCAGTCCCATGGCTTTGAGAATCTTCTTGATGGTGTCCTCGGTCTCGATCATGGCGATGAGATGCAGCGGGCTCTTGCAGCGAGGGCAGACGGTGTCGATCTCGAATGTCTTTTTGAGGAGCTGGCTCCAAGAAATATAGTGCGAGAGCGGCAGTGAAGGCTTGTCCTTTTCCTCGGGTGCCGCCACGGCGGGGACGGGGACGACCTGGCTGCGGAGAGAGCTGTGCGAGGAGATAACCCCCGAATATCTGACGACATGGCGACGAGGAGGAGGGATGATCGCGGCTAGCCTCGCAATGAGGGCGAGCGGCGCAAGGTCGACCGACGATGTGCCATCCGACCAGGGCTTCTTGAAGTCGAGCCTGACGGTTTTGTCGTCGAGGATCTTGAGGCGGTCATTGGCGAGAGGCGGGCGCAAGATGTACTTGCACAGGTTTTCGCGACCCTTCTTGTCGTTGGCGGCGACTTTGGTTTGAGCATGCAGGTTGAAGCCTGCTTGCTGGCCGCATAGTTTGCCCTTGGCCACGGGCGTGGCGCCAGGGTCGAGCACGATGCGCACGGGAGCCCGCTTGTGCGCAGGGCCGGCAGGCGAGGCGCCAGCGGTGGCGGCGGCCAACAAGCGAGCCAGGAGCGGATCCTTCTCGCCGATGGTCTCGTCGGTGACGACGGTGATCTCGCCGTCGCCTGGCGCGGTCACCAGGGTGATGACCCCGCGACGTTGGAGGAAGCGGAGGATGCGCTTACTGGCGCGCGCGACGATGGCAAGGATGTCCTCTTGGGTAAGTTCCGGAGCCGGGTGGAAGATGGGCGCACCGCCGTCGGGCCCAGGGGCGTACGCTCCATCGAGCTGGAGAACGTGAAAATGCGGTGAGAGACGCAGGTCGCTGTTGGCGCGCTGGATGACCGTGACGGCGCCGCACTCGCCGTCGGGGATGCCCCGATCTGCCAGGCGCTTGCGATAGTTGGACGCGACGGTGTCGATGAAGATGCGCAGGACTTGGCCCAGCAATTTCCCGTCGAAGGCCAAGGGAAATCTCAGCGGGAAAGGCAGGGTGAGCACGAATTGTCGGATGGGCACTTCGGGCAGCACGTGATCGACCAGAGTCAGCGCACCCGCGTTCATGCGTCTGCCTCCGCAGCTCGGACAGAAGCCACGACCCTTACAGCTCCAGGCCACAACGTACCGCTCGTGGCAGGTTTTGCACAAGAATTGTGCGAAGCCTCGCGCCAAGATTCCGCACCCTAGAAAGTCGTGTAGCTCGTCGGTGACGAAGCTGGGCAGCGTGCGGCCGTCGGACTTGTCGGTCCACTCTTGCTCGAAGGTGAGCAGGTGCTGCTGGAGCACCTGGAAGAGCGCGGTCTTCTCCGGCTCCCGGCGGGCATAGGTGTAGCCGGTCGCAGGTTTTGCGCATGCGGCTGCCTCCATGAAGGAGGGTTCTCGGCAAGCAGGTCACGGAAGGTGCGTGATGCGGGTGTCGGGCGTTGTGTGGGTGAGGCACGGCCACGGTGCAGACACCTAAGCCTCCAGCGGTCACGTTCCTCGAGTACTTCGATAGACAAAGTGAGACTTATCGCCACCGAGGGTCTCTGTGGACTGGGAGGTCCCTTGTGGTCGTCCTGGGTTACAGCTGGCGAATCGCCAGAATAATACGGTATTGCAGTTGTTGAATATTTGTTAGTTGACATGGACACCATGCGTCTGATAATTCTACGTGCTGCTTCATAGCGCCGATGCGGTTCCGGTCGGTGCAACTCGATTTCAAGGTGGGTGGGTCATGAGAACAATTCGACTGTTGGTTTCTGTCGCTGCATTGTTGTCAGTTGGCGCTTGCGAGTCCAAGTCTCCTACCGAAGAGCAGGTTGTTGTTCACGAAAGCCTCGGGGTGCAGATCAGAGCCCAGGTCTCCACTCGAGCGGACGGAGGTGGTACTCCGATGATAGTTGCCGCTGCAACTCAAGGCAGCCCGCCGCCAACTATTCCGTATACGGCGACAGTGACCCAGACCGTAACCAACACCGGTACCACGACCGCGGTTGGAAGTATCGTGACCATAACGACCACGGGGACCGCTACCAAGACCGACAGCCAAACAGCGTCGGGCACGAGCTCGTATTCTGCGCTGGCAACCCTGACAGGAACCTTCACCGGGACCAAGACCGGGACGCTGACGAGCAGCGGAACCAAGAGCGCCACCAACAGCGCGACCGGTACGGCAATTTGGACCGGCACCTATCGCGGCACCGGTACGGCGAGCGGCACGAAGACAGCGACCGGAACCTTGACTGGAACGACGACCGTCACCGGCACATTGACCATCACGGCAACCGGAACCAAGACCAACACCGCGACGAAGACCGCCACAAAGACCGCCGTTGGCACTGGCACGAAGACAGTGACCCAAACCTATACGGCCGTTCCCACGGCTACCGCCACCTCGACAGCGACGACCACCGGAACGAACACCGCGACGGTGACCAAGACCGCTACTGCGACAGCCACCGCTACGGCGACCAGCCTGACCAGCGTGCCAAACCCCTGCTACGGAACGTGGGCTTTCTGCGACAACTTCGAGACCGGTAACGGCAGCGGCTGGGCTGTCCAACAGGGCCCGATACAGAACTTCGCGGTGGTCGGGGATGGCAGCATGGTCTACCGCGAGAACGACCCCACTGCGTCCCAGGTGTACATCTCGCGCGCTCAAGCCGGAATGGCCTGGTTGGATTCAACCGCCGAGGCAAGCCTCAAGCCGCTCAACTTCTCCTCGCCCACCGCGACGGTCTCGCTATGGGGCCGCTACGATGCCACCTACAACGCGGACTGTGGCTACTACGTAAGCTTGCGTGGCGACGGCAAAGTAGCGCTCGGCCGGCGCGTGGTCGGTGTCAACACCGCCCTGGGCAATCCCGTGGCTGTGCCCGGCGGCATCAGCACCGGCACTTGGTACCACGTGAAACTGGACATGCAGGGCACCACGCTCAAGGCCTATGTGAACGGCACCCAATTGCTTACCCAGACGGATAGCTCGTGTACCAGCGGCTCGGTGGGCGTCGGCAGTGTAGGTGCTTCCTTCGAGGCCGACGACGTGCGCGTGACCGCGCCTAGCACGAACACTTGCGTGCAGAATTGGCGAAATACGGGCTCGGCGGACGGTGGGCCCTCCAATCAATGCGGTGCGTTTTGCCTATACGAAGCCACCGTGCAAGGCGACCGCGCCGGCTGCGGTGCCTTCCTGGACTGCTACGCGAACAACAACTGCAGCCCAGAAACCTGCGGCGGTCAGGACGACGTATGCGGCGTGAACAAGCCAGGACTCAACACTTGGGGCACCGCCAGCAAGGAAGTCGCCGACCAAGTATACAAGTGCATGGGCTGCGCCGGGTCGATCAACTGCGCCAATCCCAAGTATTACAACGGAACCGTCTGTGCCGATGGCAACCCCTGCACGTGGGGCGATACCTGCCAGAACAAGCTCTGTACCCCCGACCCCAACCGCGCCACCCAGTGCAACGCGTCCGACTCGTGCCACGGCGGAGGTGTTTGCGACACAACGAGTGGAATGTGTGGCAACTATCCCGCGAAAGCAGACGGGACTGCATGCGACGATAGCAACCCCTGCACTCAGCACGACACCTGTAGTGGGGGATCCTGTACGCCCGGTACGCCGGTGACATGTACAGCGATCGACTCGTGTCACGATGCGGGCTCGTGCGACTTGACTACAGGAATTTGCAGCAACCCTACGAGAACTGACGGCGCGATTTGCAGTACACCTAGTGCCGTCCGCCTAGTCCCCGGGGGGGCAGCGACTACCACGATCAATATCTTGGAAGGTGGTGCATTCACTGGCCCAGTAACATTTAACGTGATTGGGCTGCCCGATGGAGTTGCCGCCACTATTAGTCCGGACGACCAGTCCTCCACCGCTGTGGTGACCTTCACGGCTTCTCCGACAGCTACGATAAGCGCCGCGATACTATCTATTAAGGCAACTCGCGGCGGAATCGTACGCCTGACGCCCGTTCTCTTGGGGGGAAGACGCCACCAGGAACCACTGTCGAACTCACTGGTCTCGCCTCGGTCAATGTCAAAGGACCACTAATTCTTCAAGGTTTGTTAACGGCAGGGGGATGCACAGATGTCCTCTCGGGCTATGCAGGCCCCGCGTGCCCGCCCGAGTTTTCGGATCCTACCGCTCCAAGGTGGGCTGCCGGTAGCGGTTTCACGGTCACGGATAACAATCCGAGTGCAACCCAAACAGATTTGGGAATTCCTAAAATCTACGTATCCGATCCGTCAGTCAATTTTTATGTAGATGCGTCCTTCACCGACGATTCGAGCACGGTTCAGCTTCCCTTCGGTGTTGGGGGCATTGTTGGCAACCAGATAGGATACGGGCCCTGTACACAGGATTCTGATTGTCCAAAGTCGTCGGTGGGTGGGTGGCCTAGCAGTTGTGTGATCCCATTTGGCCCTTGGGATGAAGGTGGTGGCAATGGCGGCTATCCATTCGGGCAACCGGGCCAAAAGTACTGCATACCGGATATGTGCATCAGCACCTGGATCCCGGGCGCGCTTGAGGGAAACACGGCCTATTACGATCTAAAGATGCAACGCTGGGATAGCAGCGCCACATCATGCGCACCCGACAAGGCTTCGCCTGGTCCAGGCTATCCCAATAACCCAGACTATCCAGAAGCAGTGATAGCTCACGATTCTCCTTCACCAAACGGCTCGTCGGCACCGCTATCTGACGGGACGAGAGCAGGGTGGGGGACGAAGACTGGATGTTGGGTGGATTTGCCCGGGGGGGTGAATTTCGCCCTTTCAGGGCCCAGTGCTGGCGCCCCGCCCTCGGAAACCGCCCCCAAGGATGGCACGGTGTCGGCCAAAATAATCGTCCCTGCCGATCTACCGAGCGTTTCAAACTACGTTCGTGTTGTTGTAGGCGTTTGGGAAGGCGACAATCGAGATCCCACTTCGCCTTCGGCCAACAAGATGATTGGCTGGGCGCCGACTTGGGCCTCACCCAATAGTTGGGATTGTGCCAACCCGGCGGACAACTGGATGCCACCTCCGACGTTTGGCATCTCCTGTCCGGTTGGGGGCTCCAAGTTCGAGATCTCTGGCTATTCCTGCACGGGATGGCTTGATGATCAGGGTAACCCATTTCCAGCAGAATACATGTGGTATCTTCAGCATCCTGAACCGAATGGTGCCTTCTATTACGCTCGTGCGCTGAAGCCATGGCAGGTCGTGGTGCAACCGCAGGCGTTAGCCCAGGTTAAGGTGCTGCCATACACACTTATCTATCAGCCGCCAGGTAAGGATAGTTCAGGCACCTTTTCGACAACAGCATCGTATGGTCTCACGATGGCGGCCGATACCAAGGTCGCCAATAATCAATCGACGACCATCGACAACAAAGACACCGACGCGGACACGGAATCGTGGTCGATGTCGATTCTTAAGAGCCAGTTGGGCCCCATTGGCGGCGGCCTAGGGATTGCGGGTACAATGGACAATGCGAGTACCACTTGGGACCATAGTACGGTGGCTGGGGTCGGACGCAGCCTCGAATTCAATACAGGCTCCGGCACGACATCCCAAACCACTTGGTCGACCACTCTGAAAGCGCCACCAAATACTATTCCAGGGGCAAGCGGTCCGTACGGGTCGGAGCCATTCTGGGGCGACACTTTCGAGCTTATCGTACACCCCCAGTTCGGCTTCTGGAAAATTGGCGGGCAGCCTGTAATCTCCATGCTCGCTGCACAAGGAAGCCCATCCACCTCCACTGCCATCCCTATGGCGACGTTGGCTAGTGTTGAGGTTGGGGATCTGTACTCATGTGCTCAGCAAGTAGGACCCTACGCGGATGGGTACCCGCTCCTCCCTCAGTCAACGGGGCCGGTCGACATCTTGAGCAAGGACGATTGCCAACAACTGCTGCAACTCGACCCCCTCTACAATTCCGGACAATGTCTCAGTTCAATAGACTCCTTGATCGCCAGCGGGAGGTTGGCCAAAGCTGGTCATTGCGAGTATGGCGTTGACTCTGTCACCCAAGTCCCCACTCAATGTTCATTTTCCGATACAGTAATCTATTCGGAAAATACGACAACCACCGCGGTCGGATCCTATAACACCACATTTCAAGACATCCTCATTTCTTCAGACGCCGTGGGCATGAGTGGAAATGTGCTATTCTTCAGCGGGAGCGACACCATCACCTCCGTTGAGACCACGACAAACTCTGCAAACTGGACGGTGAGCCTTCAAACAAGCGTCGCGGCGACAGCTCAGAGTTCCACCACGGTCTCTGGCACGTTTGCACATAACACCTACCTTCCACCTGGGAGATCCACTGTCAATGCATATCAGGACCTTCTCTTCGGCACATTTGTGTGGGTAGATCCACTTGCACAAGTAGCGCCGTATCCGGATGCGCCGCCGACTTCTCTTCAGACGCCGGCGCCGTAGCCAATCTGCAGAATTATTGGCTTGCAGGAAGGGGTGGTATTCTGGACGGCCAATCGGTTAGGATCAACGAATGAGATGCATCGGCGCTGTGAGTCACCTTGTCCGTCAAATGGCTAGGATCGGTCGACGTCTAACCTGCTTATGTATCTTTATCGTGGTTGCAGGCTGTGTCGTCGCGGCATGTAGCGGAATGACCACTGGGCCGAGACTAGATGGAGGCATTACAGACGGTAGGGAACCATCGGAGGGGGGACTGGAGACTGGCGTGACCTGCCAACCGCCAGCTGACGCGAACGAGCCAGGAGACCCGCTTTTCGTCAGCTTCGATGGCGGCGTACCGCTAGACCAGGTTGCCTTTTCTTTGGCGGTGGCTCGTTGCAATTACTGGAGTCGGTGCTCGCCCCTTGCCCCATACGTCACGAGCCAGTGCGTCGATGCGTTGAGCCACACTGGATCCTGGCAGTTCACCACGTGTACTCAACCCGGTGCGGGCAATCGGCAGTGCTTCACCAACACGATAGCGTTCCCGTTCCCGAGCGCTGCGGTCTTTCAGGCGGTTCGCACAGGCCTAGTTATTTACGATCCAGAGCAAGAGAGCGCTTGCTTACAACTATTACAAGCGGAAGATTGCCACGGCACTTTTCTGTGGGAATTCGCTCCCCCTTGCATGGCCGCGTTCAGCTGTGCCCCAGATGCGGTGTTCACCGATGCAGGATCCCGGGACGCCGGGCCGGTTGATGGTGGTATGGCTTGCCCGCCGTTGTCCCCTACAACAAGACTTCTGCCTTGTTCGACCGCCGGTGATTGCACCAATGCGCCATTCCCTGGAGGCCCATACTGCGTCGACGAATACTGCACTGCTGGGCCGTGCGGGGACCAAGATGCAGTCGGCTGTCCATATGTTGGAATCGGTCAATCCTGTGATTCTGATGCGCCATTCCTTGGAATCAGCAGTTTCGCCACTCCCTGGGGGTCCTGGCCAGCGAAGGTCTGTTCACCCGGCCTTACCTGTAGTGGCCTCACCAACAACGGCGGGCTCGGGGTTTGCTCAACTGCGCAAGATGTCGGCGGTCCGTGTACGCCAGGTGCCGCGACTACGGGGTGTGACATTGGGTTAATCTGTCAGTGCGGCATTTGCCAAATTCCGCCCAGTCGGGGTCCCTGCGTGGACGGCTCCTGTCAGGCCGGCGTTGCCTTCTGCGATCTCAAATCCAACATGTGCGTGCCTGTGAGGCAAATCGGTGGCGACTGCACTGATGCGCAGCAGTGTGCTCCCAAACTGGGATGCGACAGCACTGGCACTTGCGAGCCCTACACGCCATGATGCGCGATGGCGGGGACCGCGCGATTGCCATCGACAGTCTGGGTGCTTGACATCCGTATGCCATACTTTTCACACACATTCACAGGGCAAGATGGTGTTTTAGGGTGAAGGCGCTATCGGCGCAATCTTTTCTGTTCCTCCGCCAACGCAGTCAGGTTCTTTCGGGCATTTTCGAAGTCCGGACTCAGCTCTAACGCCTGCAGCCATTGTTTTCTGGCTTCCTCCGGTCGCCCCTGCCGAGCGTAGGCGACCCCCAGGTTATTGTGCGCCTCCACACAATTCGGATTGATCCGAAGGGCCTCTTCGTATTGAGCTACGGCTTCCAAAGCGCGGCTTGGCATCTTCACCAACGCATCTGCCAGAGCAACGTGGCCCTTGACAAAACCCGGGCTCAGCTGCAGCACCAGCTCAAACTCAGTCAACGCTTCCGGCATGCGCCCCGGTAGCTTGGCAAGCTCGATCCCGAGATTGTAGTGCGCCTCCACATAGTCGGGCTTTAACTTGGTAGCCAGCGCGAAATGATACAATGCCTCTGGTAGGAGCCCCGGGAGCTTGGCAAGCCCGGTTGCCAGGTTGTTGTGCGCTTCTGCGTAGTCGGGATTGAGTTTCAGTGCGGTATTGTAGTGTCCTATTGCGTCGAAACCGCGCCCCTGCATCTTTGCCAACGCGTTGGCGAGATTGTAGTGAGCTTCCACATAGTCGGGCTTCAGCTGCAACGCCTGCTCGTAGTGTGCCAGCGCTTCTGAAAGACCGGCTGGCGACTTTGCGAGCGCGACCGCGAGGTTGTTGTGCGCTATCCAGAAGGTCGGATTGCTGGCAACCATCTCGCGGTAAAGCGCGTCCTCATGGCGATACACACGACTCCTTCCATGGGTCGCAAATGCCATGGCGAGTACCAGAGCGGCCAACAGTACCCGGCCGCCGTTGCGCACCCTAGGATCTACTGCGGCAAGAAGGTGGACAAAGCCGACCGCTAGTGGAACAATGATGCCCAGACACGCCAGGTATTGGAAGTGGTCAGCGACGTAGGAGAATACAAACGCATACACATTGAAGAATCCGAGGGCAGGGAACAACGAGCCGATAAAGAACAGCCACGCAGTCAGCGCACCGCGGTTACGTCGGCGAATCCACCAGAGTGCAGCCGTTACACCCAGCACTCCAGCAAGGTAAATGAACCATCCCGATGCCGCGGCGGGTACGTTCCAGCGAGGATAAGAGAACATCAGGTTCCTCGGCCAGACGAGCTTGCCCAGATAGAACCAGATCGCCCGCCCGGAGAGCATCAGGCGCTGGCCAATCGACAAATTGAACTGCGCGCCTTCAGCACCGAGAAGCCTTCGCTCCACCCAGGCCGTTAGCAGTCCTCCCGCCAGGGCCCCCAAGAACCATGGCAGCAGCGGCACGGCATCCTTGCGCAACCGCAACCGCCCATTCTTCCACCACAGCACTAACAGAATGGCAGCCGGCAGGGTCGCTGTTACCGTCTTGGTTCCCAGCGCGAGCAGAAAAAGCATGGAAGCCAGTACGTAGGAGCGCCATCGCCTTCGAGCGTGGAAATCAAAGTAGGCAAGGGCGGCGAGCAAATAGAACAGCAACGACAGAGTGTTCTTCTGCTCGGAAATCCAGGCGACCGATTCGACGCAGACTGGATGTACAGCGAACAACAATGCGGCGATCCAGCCGGCCTCTGTAGGGACCTTACGAGCTTCGCCGGTGGGTCCTGCGACGGTAGCTTCTGGCCGAGACAGCCGACTCAGAATCAGGACGAGGAGGCAACATGAGGCCGCATGTTGCAGAACATTCGCCAAATGGTAACCAAGCGCCTCTTCGCCCCACAAGTGGTATTCTATCCAGAACGCGGTGTGAAGGATCGGGTAGTACTGCAGTGTCGCCCGCGCATCGAACCAAATGCGTCTCAACCCTGCCCACGAACGCAGCTCGGGTCGAGTCACATGAACGACGTCGTCCCATACGAAAACGCCTCGCAGTGCAGGCCAGTAGCAGACCAGCACCAGGCACAAGACCAATCCACCGAGGCACCAGGATCTCACCCGGCTGGATATTCGCCACCATCGATCGGGCATTTTCGCCAACCTACCATGTTCGTCTAGGCTAGCGGCAGACTAGGTCGAGTAGCTCATTGCAGTGGGGGGCCTTTGCAAGCTATCTTATGCGCGTGGAAATTGCACCTGCGGATTTCGCCTCAAGCTGGTGTTTCAAGGTGAAGCAATTGGTTGGTCGGCAACCGTGCGTAGCGAGTCCCACTGTGCCGCCGTCAGCGTTGTTCCCGAGATGAGGGACCGAGGCGCGAAGCGGCGCACGAAGTAAAGATTGTCGGCGAGCGATTTCTCATAGGGCCGGACATTTGCCCGAGGAGTGCTGTACTCGAGAAGGAGATTGTCGTCGGTTGAGACGGGCCATAGGCGATTCGAAGGGGGTTTTTGAGCGTCTGAGAACCCTGCCGGGCCGCATTAGGTTGGCCCCGATCACGTCGGTACGGCGCACGTGACCGGGTTTCTGGGGCCTGACGGGGTCTTTCTCGAGCACGCAGGGCAGTCTACTCCAACCCGCCCTGGTCGACGTGCCGTCAGTTCAGCCAGTCTCCGCCCTCGCCACCAGATTGCGAGGGCGGCGGTCGTGCAGGCCGGAGTTTGGGCGCCTCGGTAGGCAGTCCCATGGCTTTGAGAATCTTCTTGATGGTGTCCTCGGTCTCGATCATGGCGATGAGATGCAGCGGGCTCTTGCAGCGAGGGCAGACGGTGTCGATCTCGAATGTCTTTTTGAGGAGCTGGCTCCAAGAAATATAGTGCGAGAGCGGCAGTGAAGGCTTGTCCTTTTCCTCGGGTGCCGCCACGGCGGGGACGGGGACGACCTGGCTGCGGAGAGAGCTGTGCGAGGAGATAACCCCCGAATATCTGACGACATGGCGACGAGGAGGAGGGATGATCGCGGCTAGCCTGGCAATGAGGGCGAGCGGCGCAAGGTCGACCGACGAGGTGCCATCCGTCCAGGGCTTCTTGAAGTCGAGCCTGACGGTTTTGTCGTCGAGGATCTTGAGGCGGTCGTTGGCGAGAGGCGGGCGCAAGATGTACTTGCACAGGTTTTCGCGACCCTTCTTGTCGTTGGCGGCGACTTTGGTTTGAGCATGCAGGTTGAAGCCTGCTTGCTGGCCGCATAGTTTGCCCTTGGCCACGGGCGTGGCGCCAGGGTCGAGCACGATGCGCACGGGAGCCCGCTTGTGCGCAGGGCCGGCAGGCGAGGCGCCAGCGGTGGCGGCGGCCAACAAGCGAGCCAGGAGCGGATCCTTCTCGCCGATGGTCTCGTCGGTGACGACGGTGATCTCGCCGTCGCCTGGCGCGGTCACCAGGGTGATGACCCCGCGACGTTGGAGGAAGCGGAGGATGCGCTTACTGGCGCGCGCGACGATGGCAAGGATGTCCTCTTGGGTAAGTTCCGGAGCCGGGTGGAAGATGGGCGCACCGCCGTCGGGCCCAGGGGCGTACGCTCCATCGAGCTGGAGAACGTGAAAATGCGGTGAGAGACGCAGGTCGCTGTTGGCGCGCTGGATGACCGTGACGGCGCCGCACTCGCCGTCGGGGATGCCCCGATCTGCCAGGCGCTTGCGATAGTTGGACGCGACGGTGTCGATGAAGATGCGCAGGACTTGGCCCAGCAATTTCCCGTCGAAGGCCAAGGGAAATCTCAGCGGGAAAGGCAGGGTGAGCACGAATTGTCGGATGGGCACTTCGGGCAGCACGTGATCGACCAGAGTCAGCGCACCCGCGTTCATGCGTCTGCCTCCGCAGCTCGGACAGAAGCCACGACCCTTACAGCTCCAGGCCACAACGTACCGCTCGTGGCAGGTTTTGCACAAGAATTGTGCGAAGCCTCGCGCCAAGATTCCGCACCCTAGAAAGTCGTGTAGCTCGTCGGTGACGAAGCTGGGCAGCGTGCGGCCGTCGGACTTGTCGGTCCACTCTTGCTCGAAGGTGAGCAGGTGCTGCTGGAGCACCTGGAAGAGCGCGGTCTTCTCCGGCTCCCGGCGGGCATAGGTGTAGCCGGTCGCAGGTTTTGCGCATGCGGCTGCCTCCATGAAGGAGGGTTCTCGGCAAGCAGGTCACGGAAGGTGCGTGATGCGGGTGTCGGGCGTTGTGTGGGTGAGGCACGGCCACGGTCGGCAAAACCTTCCCGAGCTTCTCCGCCCTCCGCGCCCTCCTCCGCCCTCTGCGCTCTCTCCAGTCACAAATTCAGCATCATGCGCGCGTCGTCGCTCATGAGCTCGGGGGTCCAGGTCGGGTCGAAGGTGATGGCGACCTCGACCTGCGCCACGCCGGGCAGCTTGCGAATGCGCGCGTCGGCCTCGCTGCGCAGGATCTCGGACATGCCACAGGCAGTAGAGGTCACGGTCATGAGGACCTCGACCCGGTGGCCGCCCTCGGGCAGGGGCTCGGTCCTCATGGCGTAGACGAGCCCCAGCTCCACGATGTTGACGGGGATCTCCGGGTCGTAGCACTCGCGCAGCTCCTGCCACACCAGGCGCTCCAACTGGGCGGTGGCCGCATCGTTGGCGGTGGAGCCCGATGGCGGGTCGGGGGGCGGGTCGGGTGCGGGCTGGGGATCGGGGGCCGCCGTCACTTTTAGGGCTCCTTGCTGGGCTCGCTGCCGCTGGTGGGCTCGGTCGTGGTCTCGTGCATGGCCGCGTTCAAGGTGTGCCAGGCGAGGCTTGCGCACTTGACCCGCACGGGGAACGCGCTTACGTCGGAGAACGCGGCGAGCTTGCCCAGGTCTTCGAGGTCGAAGCAGGGATCCTGGCCGCCGGTGATCATCTGGCGGAAGCGCTTGAAGGTCTCGGAGGCGTCGGCCAAGGACTTTCCCTTCACCACCGACGTCATCATGGACGCCGACGCCCTGGCGATGGCGCAGCCCTCGCCTTGGAAGCTGATGTCACGGACGACACCGTCCTTGACGTCGAGGTACACGGTCACGTGATCGCAGCTCGGCCTCGTAGCGTTCGATGGCGGCCATGCCGAACGACTCGACGTAGTCGATGGCGGTGGCGAGAGCGATGGCACCGCTGATGTCGGGCGTGCCGGCCTCGAATTTGGCCGGCGGCGGCGCGTAGGTGGTCCGCTCGAAGGTCACGGACATGATCATGTCGCCACCGCCCTGCCAGGGCGGCATGGCCTCCAGCAGGCGCTGCTTGCCATAAAGCACGCCGATGCCGGTGGGGCCGTAGAGCTTGTGGCCGGTGCTACGCACGTCCGAATGTTGCCGCGCGAACACGACGATGATTGATAGAAGAGGCGCACGTGAGACCAGGCGCGATGATGGCGGCGAAATAGACCGTGATTTGCACCGTCTTGGGAATTCTCCGTTATCTACGCCGGGTCTTTCTCGAGTGGCAGGGGTTTCAATCCACGCGCGGCCCCGAAGGACCGCGCGACGTTTGCGCTTGCGGCTGAGCAAGTCCACACAGCGTTTCAATCCACGCGCGGCCCCGAAGGACCGCGCGACCCGATTGCATTTTCTTGAATCTGGCCACGCACAGGTTTCAATCCACGCGCGGCCCCGAAGGACCGCGCGACGCGGAACTTGCCCAACATGTGGATCCTCGACGGCAAGTTTCAATCCACGCGCGGCCCCGAAGGACCGCGCGACCAGTGGCGGGAGCGCTTCTGGTGCATCTTCTTGAAGGTTTCAATCCACGCGCGGCCCCGAAGGACCGCGCGACCGAGTCTAGACGCGTCTTGGCCGATCCGTGTTCGTTTCAATCCACGCGCGGCCCCGAAGGACCGCGCGACGAAGGTCGCAGAGTTGCTTCACTGCCCTATGCAGTTTCAATCCACGCGCGGCCCCGAAGGACCGCGCGACATGAAGTCGAGAGCGGTGCGGGCGAGTTTCATTAGTTTCAATCCACGCGCGGCCCCGAAGGACCGCGCGACAGAACAACGTGGCGGAGTGGTCAATTCAAGACGGGTTTCAATCCACGCGCGGCCCCGAAGGACCGCGCGACGTTGGGCGCGAGCCGGCGGCCGACCGACCCGCTATTGTTTCAATCCACGCGCGGCCCCGAAGGACCGCGCGACTCCGGGAGGAGGTCGAGGCCCCGGTGGGCGGAGCGTTTCAATCCACGCGCGGCCCCGAAGGACCGCGCGACCAAAAACCCGGCGCGGATAACGGCGGCGATGGCGTTTCAATCCACGCGCGGCCCCGAAGGACCGCGCGACTTGGCGAAGCCCTCCAAGCCCTCGGGCTCGACCTTGTTTCAATCCACGCGCGGCCCCGAAGGACCGCGCGACTCAAGAATCTTCTGCGCATCAACGGTCACATAATTGTTTCAATCCACGCGCGGCCCCGAAGGACCGCGCGACACGCGCCCGGTTAACTTATCCACCTTGTGGGAGTAGTTTCAATCCACGCGCGGCCCCGAAGGACCGCGCGACAAGCGCAGCCAGTAATGGGCGACGCTGACCACGTGTTTCAATCCACGCGCGGCCCCGAAGGACCGCGCGACGCCGACTGCCCGCGCATGAGGATGGGGGAGCTCCCGTTTCAATCCACGCGCGGCCCCGAAGGACCGCGCGACCCCATGCCGCCGACCGCGCCGCTGTCGGTGACCCAGTTTCAATCCACGCGCGGCCCCGAAGGACCGCGCGACCTGCCGGGTCGGCGCCCAGCATACCGAACTTGTGGTGTTTCAATCCACGCGCGGCCCCGAAGGACCGCGCGACCAGGTAGAGACGGCCGATCCGCTTGACGAGCGGGTTTCAATCCACGCGCGGCCCCGAAGGACCGCGCGACCTATTGTCTGGGTCGAAGAGGCCGAGACCGTCAGCGTTTCAATCCACGCGCGGCCCCGAAGGACCGCGCGACCATGCGCGCCGCACGCGGTGCCGGTCTCAAAGGACCGGTTTCAATCCACGCGCGGCCCCGAAGGACCGCGCGACTCGCGTCCCCTGGCGTGACGGCGGGGAGTACGAGGTTTCAATCCACGCGCGGCCCCGAAGGACCGCGCGACCGTGATGAATGCCCAGAAGCCACGCCTTGAGGTTTGAGTTTCAATCCACGCGCGGCCCCGAAGGACCGCGCGACGCCTGCTGTAGGCGGGGCGGACGCTTACTACAAGTTTCAATCCACGCGCGGCCCCGAAGGACCGCGCGACGCCACACAGCTTTCGTTGTTCGAGGCTCCGATTGGGTTTCAATCCACGCGCGGCCCCGAAGGACCGCGCGACGTCGCATGGATGCGCTCATCTTCGCCCTCGTCTCCGGTGTTTCAATCCACGCGCGGCCCCGAAGGACCGCGCGACTCGCCAGAGTACGGCTGATTTGTACGGGCGTTCCACAGTTTCAATCCACGCGCGGCCCCGAAGGACCGCGCGACCCGGAGGCCCCCGAAGGCGCGCCCAAGCCGCCAGCGTTTCAATCCACGCGCGGCCCCGAAGGACCGCGCGACTCCGATCCACCATCCAGGCAACGGGAAGGGAACAGTTTCAATCCACGCGCGGCCCCGAAGGACCGCGCGACCTGTACGCAGTCTTGTGACACCTTGGATATTCTGGTTTCAATCCACGCGCGGCCCCGAAGGACCGCGCGACCATATATCTGGTCGGTTGCCATCTGTGCTCCCTAGTTTCAATCCACGCGCGGCCCCGAAGGACCGCGCGACGCGACTACGTATCCACGCACTCGATGAAGCTAGCACCAGTTTCAATCCACGCGCGGCCCCGAAGGACCGCGCGACACCCCACTGTCCAATCGTCTCTGACCGCTCGTGATCGTTTCAATCCACGCGCGGCCCCGAAGGACCGCGCGACACGTGCCTTGTGAAGACGTTCGGCCTGACGATGGTTTCAATCCACGCGCGGCCCCGAAGGACCGCGCGACTCGGCGATGGCGACGTCCTCGTCCTCCATCATTCGGTTTCAATCCACGCGCGGCCCCGAAGGACCGCGCGACGGCGATGGCGACGTCCTCGTCCTCCATCATTCGGTTTCAATCCACGCGCGGCCCCGAAGGACCGCGCGACGTTCTAGGTTGACTGTGCCGACCGCAAGTTCGCGTTTCAATCCACGCGCGGCCCCGAAGGACCGCGCGACGCGACCTGACCTGCAACCTGACCGTGAATGCCGCGGTTTCAATCCACGCGCGGCCCCGAAGGACCGCGCGACCCCGTAGAGCTGGCTGCGTATCCTGACGTCCGGGTTTCAATCCACGCGCGGCCCCGAAGGACCGCGCGACGTTGCGGGTACTGGCCAGGCACGTCGCCTTGCCCAGTTTCAATCCACGCGCGGCCCCGAAGGACCGCGCGACGTGGTGGGGTTGGTGTTGCTGGCCAATCGTGAGACGTTTCAATCCACGCGCGGCCCCGAAGGACCGCGCGACGGTGGACATCATCAGTCGATGGCTTTTCTCCGTGGTTTCAATCCACGCGCGGCCCCGAAGGACCGCGCGACCCAGGCAATTCGGAGGTGGTCCGTGGCGCTCACAGTTTCAATCCACGCGCGGCCCCGAAGGACCGCGCGACCCCAACGAAATCTCGACGGACGCCCAAGAGAACTCGTTTCAATCCACGCGCGGCCCCGAAGGACCGCGCGACCTGCGCAAAATGCCGCAATCGTCGCCGAGGCACTGTTTCAATCCACGCGCGGCCCCGAAGGACCGCGCGACCGAGCGCGCCGACTGGATGCTCTGGCTACTCGGGTTTCAATCCACGCGCGGCCCCGAAGGACCGCGCGACGCGCCCATCGACCTCGTGACGGGGGCCATGGCGGCGTTTCAATCCACGCGCGGCCCCGAAGGACCGCGCGACCAGTCATCCTCCCTGGGCACGCCGTAGCTGGCCAGGTTTCAATCCACGCGCGGCCCCGAAGGACCGCGCGACCGAGCGTGCCCGCCGTGGTGCCCGTTAGCGCCTGTTTCAATCCACGCGCGGCCCCGAAGGACCGCGCGACTAGGGCGCGTGAATTGGCATTAGAGATCCGCAGGTTTCAATCCACGCGCGGCCCCGAAGGACCGCGCGACGTGTAACTCGCGTTCGTGATGTGCGTGGAGTCTGTGTTTCAATCCACGCGCGGCCCCGAAGGACCGCGCGACACTTGTGAACGAGGAGGAATAGCGATGGACCACGTGTTTCAATCCACGCGCGGCCCCGAAGGACCGCGCGACGACTTTCAGTCTCTCCTGGACTGCTTTGTACTCAACGTTTCAATCCACGCGCGGCCCCGAAGGACCGCGCGACCTCTACGCACGGGTGAAGAATGCATTCAACCCAGAGTTTCAATCCACGCGCGGCCCCGAAGGACCGCGCGACAGTGGAGTGGCTAGGAGCATGCGCGCACATTCTAGTTTCAATCCACGCGCGGCCCCGAAGGACCGCGCGACGATAGCAGTAGCTGGTCCATCTACACCACCACATCCAGTTTCAATCCACGCGCGGCCCCGAAGGACCGCGCGACGTTGGGCGCCTTCTCCGGAAACGGTAACGCGCAGGTTTCAATCCACGCGCGGCCCCGAAGGACCGCGCGACAATTCCACCCCTCGCGCCCAACAATAGGACCAGGTTTCAATCCACGCGCGGCCCCGAAGGACCGCGCGACATCGATCCTCCACTTGCCGTTAAACTTCTGGAAGTTTCAATCCACGCGCGGCCCCGAAGGACCGCGCGACCACAGATGACGGTCAGTCGTCCGAAGCGTTGGCCTGGTTTCAATCCACGCGCGGCCCCGAAGGACCGCGCGACCGGTCCAGAAGGCGAAGTAGCAGTGACCCGCATGGTTTCAATCCACGCGCGGCCCCGAAGGACCGCGCGACCGACGGGACCGTGGAGCGCTACCACGTTAGTCTGGTTTCAATCCACGCGCGGCCCCGAAGGACCGCGCGACAGTCTAGATGGGTACTCAGCATGATCAGTATTTGTTTCAATCCACGCGCGGCCCCGAAGGACCGCGCGACCTGGGTCGACTGGTCGACCAACGCGGGGTCTCAACAGTTTCAATCCACGCGCGGCCCCGAAGGACCGCGCGACGACACCGGCGAGCACACGGCCATCCCGGAGCCCAAGTTTCAATCCACGCGCGGCCCCGAAGGACCGCGCGACTTCCGGTACTCACCCAAGAGCCGCCGGTCACCTGGTTTCAATCCACGCGCGGCCCCGAAGGACCGCGCGACGCAGAACGTGTGCGCTGGGAACGGTGTCCAGCAGTTTCAATCCACGCGCGGCCCCGAAGGACCGCGCGACCACGCTGGCACCCACTGCCCGCCGCGAATGAAGCCGTTTCAATCCACGCGCGGCCCCGAAGGACCGCGCGACTTGGCGGACGTGTCTTGGTCGGTCGCGCCGAAGAAGTTTCAATCCACGCGCGGCCCCGAAGGACCGCGCGACAGCGTGTGGGGAGCCAGGTATTCGCCAAGGAACTGTTTCAATCCACGCGCGGCCCCGAAGGACCGCGCGACAGTGCTTCTTCGTCGAGGCCGATGGCATGTGTTCCGAGGCGGTGTGAGTGGTGCTGAGCGGCGGGAGATCGCGCGGTATCGGTGATGGCATGGCTTGGACAATCGCCATCATTCCCGGCGTGGAGATGGCCATGGCCACGGGCAGGGAATCAGGGTAGTGGCGGCATGGAAAGGAGGAGCATCGGCATGTCGCTGGCCGCAGCTATGTAGGTGACCAGGAGGGCGTATCCACCGCCCTGCCTGGTCGTGCTCCGCACCCGACGTGAAAGGAAACGAAAGGAACGGAGCGCTTCAGACAATCGTGCACGGCAAGGTCGGGGTCAAGCTGTGGTTGGTGGCAATGCCGGGTGTGGACATGCTGAGACCGAGTACCTGCCCTGTATGTGGACGAGCTGGCTGTCCGCCGGGAGCGAGGCTTGGGATCATCGGGCATGGGCTGCGCGAGAGACAGTTCTTGGGACCGCCAGGACCAGGGCAAGTGCCCAAGATGGTCTTGCTGCTCGTCCGTCGCTTTCTTTGCCAGTGTGGCGCCGTGCTCACCGTGGTTCCTTGCGAGACGATTCCTGGGCGGCTTTACACATCGTCTGCGGTCGGGTGGGCGTTGGCCTTGTTCGGGGTGCAGAAATTGTCTGTTGCGGAAGTGCGGCGACAGACGAGCCCGCGGACGATCATCGGCCAGACCGCCATCACCGGCTGGGCCACGTTGCGACGGTGGATTCGGGCCATTCGTGCGGGCACGCTGCTGTCCGGACTGCGTGCCTCGCCTTCGGATTTCACCGCACGGCAGGCGGCTGAGCGGGCGGCGCTGGGACTGGCTTCACTCGGGCCGCCGCCTTCGGGCGAGGCGTCTGTGACAACGCGGGCTTTCCAAGGATCGGCGCTCGCTATGCGATGACCATCAGACTTTTTCCGTCGCTGGGACTTCGCCCACCCGCGAAGATCCCTGCCAGGCACGGCCGGAATGAAGCATGGCTTTACGTGCATCGCACACCGCGGTTGCAGAAGGGACACCATGACCGACCTACAAAGCCTGAAGCCCAAGGACCATGCCGAGGAGGTAGCCATCTTCCGCAGCGAAATCGTCGGCGCACTCACCCGACGAGATCTCGACCACGGAGAGTTGGCGGCGACGCTGAAAGATCTGGCCGCCGAGCGCTACCGGCCGCCGGGAGCGGACAGCACGCGCAGATTCTCGGTTCCGACGCTGGAGCGCTGGTATTACGCCTACAAGGCCGGAAGCCTAGATGCCCTGCGCCCCGAGCCCCGCAGCGACAGTGGACGCGCGCAGGAGCTGACAGCGGAGCAGCGCACGCTTCTGTGCGACATCCGGCGTGAGCATCCCTCGGCTTCGGTGCCTTTGATCCTTCGCACCCTGACCGTCGACGGGCGATTGAGCAAGGACGCGGTGTCGGCCTCGACGGTGCGGCGACTTTTCGCCGACGAGGGGCTGGACCGCATTCCCATGCGCGATGGCAAGGGGCCGAAGACCAGGCTGCGATGGGAAGCAGAGCGGCCTGGGGCGCTCTGGCACGGCGATGTCTGTTATGGCCCGGCGATTTCGGTCGGCGGTAAAAACATGCCGGTGCGAATTCACGGACTGCTCGACGATGCCTCCCGCTTCATCATCGCGCTGGAAGCGCACCACACCGAGCGCGAGGTGGACATGCTGGGGATGTTTGTGCGTGCCCTGCGCAGACATGGGCCACCGGATGCCTTGTACCTCGACAATGGCAGTACCTATCGCGGCGACATCTTGTCCACGGCTTGCGCGCGCATGGGCGTCTCCCTGTTGCACGCGCGTCCCTACGACCCGCAGGCGCGTGGAAAGATGGAGCGCTTCTGGCGCACCCTGCGCCAGGGGTGTATCGACTTTCTCGGCCAGGTATCGTCGCTACACGACATCAACGTGCGGCTGTGGGCCTTCCTCGACGAGCACTACCACAAGGCGCCGCACGCTTCGCTGCTTGGCCGCTCGCCCGCGCGCGTGTACGAGGCAGCCGAGCGTCCCACCGATCGCTTCGACGAGCGCAAGCTGCGCGAGGCGCTCACCGTGCGCGTGCGCCGCCGCGTCCGCCGAGACACCACGCTGCCACTGGAGGGTACGGACTGGGAGCTCGATCAGGGCTTTCTCGCAGGGCGCCTGGTCATGGTGGCCCGTTGCCTCGTCGACATGAGCGAAGCTCCGTGGGTCGAGCACGAGGGAAAGGCGTTGCCTCTGCATCCCGTCGACCCTGGCAAGAACGCCCAGCGAAAACGTCCAAATCGTGGCGGGGGACATGCGACAAAAGCCTCGCGACCGGTGCCCTTCGATCCGCCTTCCGTGCTGCTCGACCGAGCTGTCGGACGAAACCCTTCGCCACAAGGAGGTGACCGATGACGCCCGCCTATCTCGGCCACTTCGCCCTCGAACGCGCCCCATTCTCCAAGGAAATAGCAGACGTCGATCTGTGGATGCCGCCTTCCAAGGAGGCCCTGGTACACGAGCTGTGCGAAGCCCTCCACGAGCGTGCTTCCATCGTCCTCACCGGCGATCCCGGCGCCGGTAAAACCTGCGTTCTGCGTGCCCTGCGCCACAGGCTGCCGCAAACTGGTTTCCGACTCACCTACTGCCACAACGCCACCCTCGGACGCCGCGATTTTTATCGCCAGCTTTGCCTCGCCTTGGGGCTCGCGCCTTCCGCCGCCGCAGCGGCTCTCTTTTTCGCCGTCTCCTCCCACGTCGAAGATCTTGGCCGCGAGCGTGTTCATCCGGTCTTCCTCCTCGACGAGGCGCACCTGCTCCATCAGGACATGCTGGACCACCTACACATTTTGCTGAACTACCAGTGGGACAGCAGGGCGCTCCTGTCCCTCGTCCTCGTCGGCCTGCCAGAGCTTTCCGACAGGCTTGTCCTCCGTCGCAATCGATCCTTGTACTCGCGCATTTACACGCGGCTCAACGTCACGCCCCTGACCCCGGACGACACCGCCGACTACATTCGCTCCAGACTCAAGCAATCAGGCTGCGACCGCGAGCTTGTCACGGCTGACGCCCTGGCCATGCTCCACGAAGCCGCCGCAGGATCTTTGCGCGACCTCGACCGGCTCGCCACCGCCGCCCTTCGCGACGCCGCCCGCAGAAAGCGAAAACTCGTCGAGCGCGATGCCATCACCCGTGTCGTCGATACCGAACCCAGGGAGGCAGCATGAGGCGCCCGCCGCCACCGCACGCTCAGATCCACCTGCCGCCCATCGACACATCTTGCGCCCTGATCCTCGTCGATGTGTTCGAGCGGGTCATCGCCGCCATCTGGCGTGCACACGGCGATGCCATGGCCGACCTCCAGGCTGCACGCGGAATCGAAACCCCCAGGCCCCCTGACGCCGTCTGGGAATCTGTCCCCGACGGCCCTCACGACGACTGCTTCTGAGCCGACCCGATGATGGGCATCACCGACGTGACAGCCACCCTGTCACTTCCGTGATGCCCATCTGCTATCTGAACCGCAAACCCATCAGCCTGTTTGCGTGGCAACACATGGATGAGTTTCAATCCACGCGCGGCCCCGAAGGACCGCGCGACTGAGAGTAGCAGTTGCAGTCAACAGCCCACTAGAGTTTCAATCCACGCGCGGCCCCGAAGGACCGCGCGACGGGGGGATTGTCCGAGCGCGACCTCGCCGAGCAAGAGTTTCAATCCACGCGCGGCCCCGAAGGACCGCGCGACGGCGTCTCAAACCCGCGGTGTCGAGGTTCACGCGGTTTCAATCCACGCGCGGCCCCGAAGGACCGCGCGACGTCGGCATCCTCGCCGATCCCTGGCTTGTACTTGTTTCAATCCACGCGCGGCCCCGAAGGACCGCGCGACCATCTGCAAGCGGCTGCCAACATCGACGCAATCGTTTCAATCCACGCGCGGCCCCGAAGGACCGCGCGACTCTCAACACTCACTGCTATGTATCATTTTCAGCAGGTTTCAATCCACGCGCGGCCCCGAAGGACCGCGCGACTGGCTTCGGCCTGGAGCTGCACCAGGTGGGCGGAGTTTCAATCCACGCGCGGCCCCGAAGGACCGCGCGACGAATGTTTGAGGCGAACGAACCGCCCCCGTACTGGTTTCAATCCACGCGCGGCCCCGAAGGACCGCGCGACCTTCAACGATGCCGGCGTGGGCTCCTGCCCAAAGTTTCAATCCACGCGCGGCCCCGAAGGACCGCGCGACCGGCACCGGCCGAAGGGACGGAAGGGCAGGTAATTGTTTCAATCCACGCGCGGCCCCGAAGGACCGCGCGACATTGCCCGAGTCATCAACAGCGAAGCCAAGCCGACGTTTCAATCCACGCGCGGCCCCGAAGGACCGCGCGACCTGGGTGCCCGGTGCGTGCGCGACTCGGGCGGTGGTTTCAATCCACGCGCGGCCCCGAAGGACCGCGCGACTCAGGCAAGCGCGCAGAAACCACGCCAGCAGAAAGTTTCAATCCACGCGCGGCCCCGAAGGACCGCGCGACGCAGAACGCTACTGGGCCGGCCTTGCGGGCGAAGTTTCAATCCACGCGCGGCCCCGAAGGACCGCGCGACACTGGAGTGGAAGGAAAACTCGCTCAAATCGGCGTTTCAATCCACGCGCGGCCCCGAAGGACCGCGCGACCGTTGGCCCAGAAATAGTGCCTGGCTGCTGATAAGGTTTCAATCCACGCGCGGCCCCGAAGGACCGCGCGACCCTGACACTCAATGATGACGATGTCGTTCCAAAGGTTTCAATCCACGCGCGGCCCCGAAGGACCGCGCGACATTTCAAGGCGTTTGCGCTGCCATCGTGGATCTTGTTTCAATCCACGCGCGGCCCCGAAGGACCGCGCGACGGCCTTGTGGACATGGGGCCGGCGCACATCATTCGTGTTTCAATCCACGCGCGGCCCCGAAGGACCGCGCGACCCTGCGCCGTCGGCAGCAGCCTTGATCATTAGCGGTTTCAATCCACGCGCGGCCCCGAAGGACCGCGCGACTCCGCAGCGACCGCCACGTGACGGGAGGCTCCGGTTTCAATCCACGCGCGGCCCCGAAGGACCGCGCGACCGTCTCGGAGATTCAGCGAGCGACGGCGCGGATGTTTCAATCCACGCGCGGCCCCGAAGGACCGCGCGACTTCGCATGGATGGGTGATGTCTCCAGCGCTCTCGTTTCAATCCACGCGCGGCCCCGAAGGACCGCGCGACGGGATCCACGTTTAGCAGATCTCCACGGACGCGTTTCAATCCACGCGCGGCCCCGAAGGACCGCGCGACTTGCGGAGTCGTCCCATTCGCCCCATCCCGCCTGGTTTCAATCCACGCGCGGCCCCGAAGGACCGCGCGACGCTGTGCGATGCTCCCCGACGGGACGGAGGCGATGTTTCAATCCACGCGCGGCCCCGAAGGACCGCGCGACTGGTCCTCAACACCACGCCTTACACGGTCGCAGGTTTCAATCCACGCGCGGCCCCGAAGGACCGCGCGACAGGCCAGGCTGCGCGAGCTGGAGCGCACGCCATGAGTTTCAATCCACGCGCGGCCCCGAAGGACCGCGCGACGCCCACACGCGAGGAGGCGGCCGAGCGAGCCAAGAGGTTTCAATCCACGCGCGGCCCCGAAGGACCGCGCGACGTCGAATGTGCAGCGACGGCGATCCGATTCGTGAAGTTTCAATCCACGCGCGGCCCCGAAGGACCGCGCGACCAGGACTGCCCACCCGAACTCGCCCCATGCGAGGTTTCAATCCACGCGCGGCCCCGAAGGACCGCGCGACCCACGAGCTGCGCGCGGAACTGCGGGAGCTTCGGGTTTCAATCCACGCGCGGCCCCGAAGGACCGCGCGACCCGCACAAGCTCTGCGCCATTCGTGACATTTGGGAGTTTCAATCCACGCGCGGCCCCGAAGGACCGCGCGACGCACCCTCCAAAAATACTACGAATTTCGCGCATCTGCGAAGGGTATGGCGCGAGGGATATACGCCACAGTCAATTGCGCCGCCGTCGCGGGCGGCGCCATGGTTGTACTCTTCGGTTTTCATAGAGCTATCTGACAGGCGCGAACCGATCGGCGATTCCATGTCCACTCTACCTTCGCGCGCCCTAGACGATAAGCGAGCCCTCGAAGTCGATGCTCGGCTTGATTCCGTGGTGTTCGGCGCGCGCCAGGTCGTCTTGCCCCAGGAAATAGAAGCGCAGGCTGTCTTCGTCCGGGTTGAAGAGGCGAAGAAGCTCTCCTCGCAATTTGACCCATAGCTCGTCAGGCAGTTTGCACTCGAAAACCGAGAACTGCACGCGTTGCCCATAGCTCTCGCATGCTTTGGCGATGCGACGAAGGCGGCGACGGCCCTCTCTGCTTTCGGTGGAAACATCGTAGGTGACCAGAACGACCATGACCCTATCTCAACCAGCCGGATGAAAAGGAGGAAATGTGTCGAGGTCCCCACGAAGCGTTCGCGCGAGCAGGCGCGCCTCGACGTGCGGAACCAAGCCCCATTCAATCTCGTCGCCAAGCAAAGGATGGACGATGCTCGTCGCCTTCCGTTCTTGGTGCGTCTTGATGACCAGCTTGCGCGCCTCGTCGGTCAATTCGACGGCACCGCTTTCGGTGTGCCGGAAGTCGCCCGCCCGAAGCTGTTGATTGTTGACCAGGGACAACACCAGCCGATCGGCCACCAGGGGGCGCAAGTGCTCCATCAAGTCGAGCGCCAGGCCCGGCCGCCCTGGCCGGAACGCGTGCAGGAACCCGAGCGCTGGGTCCAGACCATTGGCCTGAAGCGCGGACAAGCAGTCGTTCATCAGCAAGGCGTACGCGAACGAAAGCAAGCAATTCAGCGGATCGCGTGGTGGTCGGCGCTGGCGTGAGGTCCAGCGAAAATCGTCGCTCTGCTGCCTGACCAGGTCGCCAAAGACCTCGAAGTATCGAGCCGCTGCCTCGCCTTCGCTGCCGCGTACCTGGTCGTGGGTCTCCATCCGTTGCGGGTCGCTCATCCGCAGCGCCCGCGCGGCATCGCTCAGGCGCACGGCCGCATTGCCTTCCGCTTCCCGAGCAGCCCTTTGCAGGACGTGACGTTGGTTAGCGATCTTGCCTTGAACGATGCTCTTCGCGATTGCCAGGCTGCGCCCCACATCCAGATGGCATTGCGTCTGGTTCAACCGCAAGAGAGCGCCGCTTTGGTTTGTGCCCTCGACTCGCCCACGAAAGCGCCCATGTTCGGTAAGGAACGAAATCCCGACCCCACGTTCGAGGCACAGGTACATCAATTCTGGGCTGACGTAGACATGTCCCAGGCAGACGATGGATTCCAGGTGGTGCACGGGAACGCGCAGCCTTTGCTCGCGTGCGACCCGAACCGTGACCGTTTCGCCTTCCTTCAGCAAGGCCGTGTCCGCGGTCGTCACGTACAGCGTGTTGTGCAGGACAGCCATGTTCACAGCTCGCGCATATAGGCCAAGAGCCGCCCGCGCGTGGGCAGGGACGGCATACAAAGTGTTCGCAAGCTGCAGCGCTCGCACTTCTTGCCCGGCTCTGGCTCAGGTGTTCGCCCAATTTGCAGCATGGCTGCGATGGCGGCAATGGCCGATTCGGTCTCACCGCGAAGGCACGCATCGAACTGCACCTCGCGTCGTCGCCGGGACGCGCCGAAATACAGCGCACCGGCCGGGACGGCAACCTTCAGCATCTCCTCAAGGCACAGCGCCTGCGCGCACATCTGCAGCTCGGCGTGGCGGAAGTTGTTGCGCACGCTGCGTTTGTACTCGACCGGAAAGGGCCGCCCCGGTGGTGGATAGGCCGGATCGGAGAAGAACACCACCATGTCCGCCTTGCCGGCCAGACCCAGCCGGTCGCACTTTAGCGCCAGCGCCCGTGACTTCTTCATTCCCGGCCGCTGTTCGAGTCCGGGCAGATCCACCTGCTCGTGCATTTCCTTCCCCTTGGCGGTGAGGACATTCTCCGCCCAAAGCCCCTCAAGGTGGATCAGTCCACACTGGCGCCGGCAGAAGCTCCAATGCTCGAGCGCGGAGATCGAGACCAGGCGTTCGTCGTCGTCCAAGGTCGATGCGGCCTTCTATACGCGCGTTTGCAGCGTGACGCCCGTTGGAAGATCCTTCTCGTTCACCTGCACAACGTAGTCCGTGAACGCTCGTGGCGCTTCGACGCCTTCCTTGCGCTTGATGGTGACGCGGTCGAAGAGGTCGGCAGCGCGCGCATTCCCAAGCGGAGACTCGTGCTGGAAGATGAAGAGCTTCCGTGTGCTCATCAGGCCGCGCGCCGCCGAGCGGTCGTTTTCGAACATCTTCTCTAGCGCTTCCCAGACCAACGAGAGATCGGCTTCGCCGAAGCCGGTACCGCCCTTGAGGTCTCCACCTTTCTCGACGAAGTCCTGTGCGAAGGATGGACTCACGAATCCTCGGCAAACGTAGAGGCCATACGGCACTGTCGCCTTCCGGCCCATCGTGCGGTTGTCTCCACTCTGTGCCTCTGCCTCCTTCTCTGTGGCCACCGCCATCCGCGTGATGCTGTGCTCAAGTTGCACGATCGGATCGACAGACCGACTGAAAGTGAGCTGCACCGGGCCGCGAACCTGCCCGCAGTTCGGAGCCGACTTAAGCGACATCACGGCGCCGAATGTCCTGACGTCGAAGTACCGATCGCACATGAACCTGCGTCCCTTGTCGCTCTCATCACCCGTTGGCTTACGTGGCTTCGCCTTCTTGAGAATAGCCTCTATGAAGGCCTTCACTTTGGCCGGTGCCTCACCTTCTTTGAGCGCGGCCTTGATCTCCTTGGGATCGGCATCTGCGGCTACCACCAAGATCTGGCCATCATCTTCCTCGGCGACAGATAGCCCGTCAGGTAGGTCGAAGCTGGCGAGCAACTCGACAAGATCCGGCGGCACTGGTTGCCGGCCCTCCTCGCCGAGAGCGATCTTGAGTTCCTCAAACGCTTGGACATGAGCTCGTCCGAGAACTGCCTTTTCCTTCACGTAGATATCGAATCCTGGCTCGGTCTTCGACAGAAGGACGAAGTTGCGGATCTTGCGCTTTATGCACACGTCAGTAACTAGGCCGTGCCCGGTCTCTGGGTCGATGCGCGGCAGATTTCCGGCATCCGGGTCTCCGTTGGGGTTGCCATCCTGGACATCAAAGAGCAGAAGGAAGTCGTAGCGGTGTGAAAGTGCCATGGGGTTTGCCTCTCTTGTTCAGTTTCAGTTGGTGATCTGTGTGCCGCCATCCTTCTGTGGAAAGAGGGCTTGGCGTTGATGGAAGAATCCGAGGGCAAAGAGACCTTGCCCCTCAAGATTCAGGGTTCTAGGCATGATTGGAAGTCCATTGGCGGCCTCCTGCAGAAGTTGTTCACGCCGATTGGCAAGCCACGCCTTCTCCTTCCTCAGCTTTGCGAGGTGGTGCCGGTTCAAGCGGATAAGCGTCGGGAAGACGGCGACGGGGGTGCTACTGGCTGATCCGTAGAACCGATCGACGATGGTTGTGTTGATCCTCGGGCTCACGTCTCGCTGGATTACGTCCAGGATGGCAAGCATGCGGCCAAGGAGGTAGGCAGGCTGTTGATTGTTTGGGTTGAGCGACACGGTGTATTCCTCCTTGCAGTGGGTGTTGTGGATCAGGTGCAGCCGGATGAGACCGCATCGGGCAGCGAAACGAGACCACTTGTCCCGCTGGCTGTCAGATTTTGGATCCCAGTTCGCCTCAGCTTTGTTCCGGCGAACTGCGGCCTGAAGGATCGCAGATGGTGGGTACGAGCCGTTGATTGCACTCAGGTACAGCCCTACGGCCAGGCCTGGTGGCACATCGGTGCCATCGCGGCCTTTCTGACAGAGGCTTTCGAGTAGTGTCCGCATCGGGTACAAGCCACGAGCACCGCGCCGATCCGGTCGCTCGATCTCGATAGAGGACAGGTAGGCGAGAACGTTGGTGTGCATGGCACGGGTGCTGGTTTGCACGAAGGACCGCAAGGTGGTTCGCGCCTTCGCACCAGAGACAACCGCAGTGAAGAAGTCGTCAGGCTCATCGATTGCCGGACGGCGAGCCGTCTGTGGCGCCTCAAGCATCGCCCGTACGGACTCGGGATCGTCTCCCAGGCCGAGGAGGAAGCCGGGGTCCTGGCCATCCTTGGCCCAGAACAAAGCGGCCGTGCCTTTGCTGAGATTGAGTCGGCGACGGTTCTTGGTCTGCAGTAGCCAGTTCAAGGCGTTTCCGCACGACTCGGCCGCGTCTCGGCTAATATGTGCATTGGCATGCCGTTCCCACCCATGGGACCAAACGGCAGGATCGTTGAAGCTCACCAAGGCCGCGTCGCTCGTGTTGCCGTTAGGAACGCCTTTGATTCGAGGGTGCTTCAACGCTGCCACACCAAAGTTACCCGTCACGAGACAACGGACCGTTTGGGCCGTTGCACTCGGTTTCCGAAGCGCGGCCCAATACACTCGCACGGCCTCAAGGTCGTGAACCAGGCTTGGCGCCGTCGGTTCGTACTGGATCGCGAACTTCGCCCCCGCCAGGTCAGTCTTCATTCGGTCACGTTCTGCGCCTGCCGGCGCTTGGCCGATCAGTCCATCGAGAACCGCTCGGCGGGCAGCAGCGGGCAACGCTAGAAAGCCTCGGATCGCCTCAATGGCAGCGACGGCGGTGCGATCATTCGCCACGCCAACTGCCAGGGTGTCGATTTGGTTCGCGAAGTTCTCGAACCGTGTATTGAGTTTTGCAGCTTCCCTCTTGGCGGATAGATCGATCCCAAAGAGGTACTCCGCTATGTTGACGAGAAACTGCGGATCGTTTCCTGAGGTCACCTTCTCTTGGCGGGGAATACTCATGGGGGCCACTCGCAAGATCGTCTTATTTGACCCAGGGCGGACTTGTACACGTTCGCCCCTATCCAGGATTCTTCCGGTCTTTCCTCCCGTGCTGAGGACAAGCACGAAACGGATGGGCTCTTGCTGGAAGTCGAGGTCGTCGTCCGGGTTTTCTGCCCGCGCCAGGTCATATAGCGCCTTCAGGATCATGCCGGCACCTCTTGAAAGGGGGGAACATCCATCACGCCATCCTCAAGACGTGCTTCGAAGAATCGGGCCTTGTTCTCCGGGCCGAACTCGATGTCGTGCAAGATGAGGCCGAGCGGTCGTAGGCCCTTCAGACTCTCGTGTGGGTTTGGCAGAGGATCCGGCGCTGGTTCAACGATGGCCTCGAACTCGCGACAACCTAGATATGGCTGATGGAAGCGTTGCCCTTTGTCTAGGCGCCGCTGGAACATCTCCACGAACTTGGTCAGGTTATCCTCTGGCCCCGCTTTGGTCGTCATTTCGAAGTGGGCGGCGATAATGTAATCGACGTCGGCCAGAAACAGGGTGTTTCGTTGGGCACGGTCTTCGTCAGCAAAGTAGGCGGCATGATTGCCACGTTCGGAAAGCCGACCATTTACTTCGTTCCGCCGGAGCTGACCAAACTTGATCGGGTTCAGCACGTGGATACGGTCGATGCACCAGCGAATCGCAGGCTTCCAAAGAATCGCTTCGAGGATGCCCCTCGCTGCTGAGGGGGTCATCACTTCATAGCTGACCCGCTCAACCTTCAACTCGGGTCGAGTGAAGCAGGCCATGGGACCGTGTGCACGTACTTGGAAGATTGGAGATCGTTCAGGCATGCGTTTCTCCTCAGAAGATGAGGGCCACAGAGGCGTCCGCGCTGGTGCGGAGACCAAGGTTCTTGTCGTAGTTGAGGTCGGAACAAAGAGACCACAGACCAGGGTGTAGTTCTTCGATTGCGCCCTCGGCCTGCAGGCTCTTGAACTGGTTTGCGTAGACCGAGACGCCATATCGTTGCAGGAGACGAAGCCGATCACGCGAAGGGCCGGCGAAGCGTAAAGCTTTCAAGGCGGATGCGGCGCGATCGTCAAATGGAACGAATACAGTAGTAGTGGCCTGCTCGATCATCTTGAATGCAGCCGCTGTTTCCTGAAAGTTGAGGGCAGCCCTCATCGGTTGCACCCCGGGCAGGTCCAGTTCCTTGTGCGCGTAGAGTCGGCTGAAGTAGTTTCGAAATGTAGCTGGCTCGAAAATGTCCAAGTCGGGGGCGGCATCCAGCATTGTCTGGGCAACATCTTTGTGCAGTCGAAGAGACTTCGGCGGCGAAGTGGGTGCCTCGTAGATGAAGAAATCTCCCTTCGGACGAATGCCCTCGCGGTTGCACCGACCAGCGCTTTGTGCAAGCGATTCCAGGCCGGCCATCGCGCGAAACACGACGGGAAAGTCTATGTCCACACCCGCCTCAACGACCTGAGTCGAAACCAGGAGACAACCCTCTCCTGCCTTCAGGCGGTCTTTCACCTCGGCCAGAACCTTGGATCGATGCGCGGGACACATGGCCGCGCTCAAGTGAAAGGCTGCCGGGTCCAAACGGGAGAGCGCCTGCCATAGTGCCTGAGCATCCTTCTTCAAGTGGGTAATCGCGAGAGCTTGCGGGTTCTCGGCCAACTTGGAGGCAAGCTCTGACCAGAATGAACCCGGCTCCTTGCTTGCGTCGGCGTTCCAGGTGGTCGGCCAATGGACCTCGACCCGGCGGAGCCCATCCCAGAGTCTAGACGCGAGCCCCTCGGGAATGATCTCTCGTGGTGCCGTGGTCAATCCAGGAAACTCGCGTGCACCAATCGGGCGGCGATGAAGCGCGGGCTGCGTGGCCGTCATCAGCAATACGGTGACGCCGTAGTGCCGGACCAGTTCATCGAGGACATCTAGAATTGGCTCCAGGAGGTTCGAAGGCAAGCTCTGCACCTCATCGAGCACGAGTACCGAGTCGATCAGATTGTGCAGCTTGCGGCAGGCTCCCGATCGATTGGCAAAGAGGCTCTCGAAGAGCTGGACTTGGGTGGTGACGATCAAGGGCGCATCCCAGTTTTCTGCTGCGACACGCCCCAGTGCCGTCACCCTTTCGGAATCAACCGCGCTGTGATGTTCGAGAACCACATCGGGGCCAAGGTCTGCAAAAACGTCGCGCAGAACACCGCTTGTCTGCTCGATGATGCTCGTGAAGGGCAGCGCGATGATGACCCGACTGAGATTGTGAGCGTGGGCGTGGCCAAGCGCGAAGGCCAGTCCGGACAGCGTCTTACCGCCGCCAGTGGGGACGGTGAGACTAAAGGCACCTCGCGGATGCGGACCTGCTGCACGGCAGGCGTCGAGAACTTCGGAGCGAAGCCGGTTGACTGGGGTAGGAGATGCGCTGTCCCTTTTCGCTGACAGGAAGGCATCCAACACCGCCTGGTACGAACGAAGCTCGGGCCATCGGACTGCCCGTGCTGCGTTTCTGTTTGTGGCTTCCACATCGCCGGCCAACGCAAAGTAGGCTTCCGTATCCAGGAAATCCGCGTCGGTCAGGGCTGAGAACAAGATCCGGGTGAATAGTTCCAGACCGCGTGCGCCCGCCCGGGGCGAAACCGGAGAAAGGATCCATGGCGGAATTGAAGGCGTTCCAACTTCACTTCGATGGTCAACAGGGGCCTGGATGGCGCGTGCGTATCGTTCAATCTCTTCGGGCAGCTTGAGTCGTTCACGCAACCGCTCCTTGTCTGGAATCCCACCGTGATGGCGCGATCGCGAAGGCCAATGGGGCTGAGCTGATTTCTGGCAGGACTCGGCGCGAGTGGACAGCACCCGTTGCGCTGTGTGGAGGGCCGCGCCGACGCTCTCCCGCCTCTTCGACGTGTGCTTCCTGGGCAGCTTCCCCTGCGGCCCGAATGAAGGTCTGCCATTCGGGGGTGCCTTTTCCAAGGTCGTGCCACAAACCGGCCAGTCGTCCCCAACGGCTATCAACGATACTGCCAAGAAATACTTCAGCCAGGGTAGCAACGGCCTCCGAGTGAGCGGCGAGCAAGTGCCATGGTCGTCCTGCTATGCGGGGAGCATGCGCGACGGGTTCCTTTGGTGCGGGCATCGTTGCTTTCTTCTCCATCTCCGCCACCCTACGCCTCCCCTTTGTCATTACCGGACAATGATTCGCCACTGCAGCTCTGCCTCGATCTCCTCGACCGTGGGCAAGCCGTCTTTCAGATCGGCGGGAAGGCTGGCGACGATCTTGGTCTCCCATTCGGCGACGCCGACGGGCTTTCGCAGGCCGCGCAGGGCGTATTCGGCGACCAGCTTGTTGCGCGAACGGCACAGCAGCAGGCCCACGCTGGGTTTGTCGTCCGGGTGGCGCACTTGGCGGCCGACGAAGGCGAAGCCCGAGCCCAGCTCCAGCAGGAAATGCTGAACGTGATCGACCAGCGCTTGCTCGACTTCGCGTTCGCGGCGCGGGTCGGCGGTACCCAGGAAATCGAAGAGGTAGGGATCTTTGAATACTTGGCTGGCCAGATCCGAATCCGCCGGGGGCAGGGTGTCCTTGAAATTGTTGACGGCCTTGCCTTGGCGCTCGTGAGCGCGACCGTCGATCTGGATGGCCAGGATGTTGCGGCTCCAGCCATTTTGGACGCTTTGACGGATGTACCAGTCGCGAACGTTTCGGTCTTTGATACGTTGAATCAGCCGAACGACGTGTCCCCAAGGCAATTGTGAAACAAGCTGTTTCACTTTCTGCCTTTCCCGGTAAGCATCCGCGAAGGCGCGCATGAAGAGCAGATTTCTCGTGGAAAGCCCCTTCATCTCGGGAAACGCGGTTTGCAGATCCTCGGCCAGACGATCGATGACTCTCGCTCCCCAGCCCTCGCGTGCCTGTCGATCGAGAATCACCCGTCCGATGTCCCAGTAAAGCAAGACCATGGCCGAATTCGCGGCCAGAACGACACGCAGGCGTTCTTGCCGAACGCGGTCTTTGATTTCAGCAAGGGCCGCGGCGTAGTCTTTAGGAAGCTCGGACCGCACGGGGGCCACTGGGAACGCAGCCTGATCCTCGCGCGAGCGTCCGCGGACCTTTCGGGCATCCTGAGGATTCGCCATGGCCGTGGTTCGGGTGCTCGTTTGGACCGTTCGCTTCTTCATCAGGTCTCTTTCCCTCAAGCTACGACTCCCTCGTGTCATCCGAGGTCACGTCCCTGGCTGTCTCGGCAACCTCCAGCCCTAGCCGGTGCATTCCCTTCACCGCTTCCACCAATTCCTTCGGTGCCACCGCCCGGGCCTCTCCGCCAAACCCCGCCACCCACGCGGCGATCTCGGGCAGGCCGGCGGCTTCCATTTTCAGGCGCACGCCTTTGCCGACCTCGGTCACTTGCTGGCTGACGTGGAAGCGGCGTTCGCGGATCAGGTGGGCGACCTTGGGCGAAAAGTCGATGGTCAGGCGGTAGACGGGGCCGTGGTACACGCCGAAGCCTTTGCGGGTGAAGGCGGCGGGATCGAAGGTGGGATCCGGATCGAAGGTCTCGTCCAGGACTTGCGCGTGCTTGATGCGCTGGACGGCGAAGGTGCGGGTGTCTTCGGCTTTGTGGCAGTAGGCGATGACGTAGACGCGACCGGCGGCAAACCACGTACAGTAGGGGTCGATCGTGCGTGATTCTGGGCGCTTGCCGGGGGTGGCGTAGTCGATGCGCACGCACTGTTGCTTTTCGATGGCCTCGTGGATGGCTTCCAGCTCGGCGCGCTTTTCGCCGTAGTGGCCACCGCCGAACAGGGTTGCGATGTTGGCTTTGCGAAGCTCGGCGCAATAGCGACGGCCGGTGGGGGTCAGGGATGATGAAAGCCGAGCGCGAAGCTCGGTCAGCGGCTGTGCCAGCCAACTTCCCTCGACGGGCGCCAGCAGATCCTCGGTCATCATCAGCGCCACGACTTCGGTGGGGCTGACGGGGATGGCCCAGGCGCCTTCGCTGGTTTCCAGCAGTCGCCAGCGCCCGGCTTCGTTGGTCAGGGGAAAACCCGCCTGCTGCAAAACTTCGAGGTCGCGGTAAAGGGTGCGCGTGGATTGCGTTTCTTCGATCGCCTCTTTCAATTGGGCGACGGTCATCCCTCGCTTCGCGCCTTCCAGCGTGCGCAAAAGGCGCCACTGCCGAACGAACTGGGAGCCTCGATGGACGGGTTTGTCAGCGGACATGACGCGCCATCGTACACCCGATCCGACATCGCCGCTGAAGACGGATCTGCTTGGCACGCCGGCAGACACGCGGGTTGAGTTGACAAGGCCATAGGCGATTCGAAGGGGGTTTTTGAGCGTCTGAGAACCCTGCCGGGCCGCATTAGGTTGGCCCCGATCACGTCGGTACGGCGCACGTGACCGGGTTTCTGGGGCCTGACGGGGTCTTTCTCGAGCACGCAGGGCAGTCTACTCCAACCCGCCCTGGTCGACGTGCCGTCAGTTCAGCCAGTCTCCGCCCTCGCCACCAGATTGCGAGGGCGGCGGTCGTGCAGGCCGGAGTTTGGGCGCCTCGGTAGGCAGTCCCATGGCTTTGAGAATCTTCTTGATGGTGTCCTCGGTCTCGATCATGGCGATGAGATGCAGCGGGCTCTTGCAGCGAGGGCAGACGGTGTCGATCTCGAATGTCTTTTTGAGGAGCTGGCTCCAAGAAATATAGTGCGAGAGCGGCAGTGAAGGCTTGTCCTTTTCCTCGGGTGCCGCCACGGCGGGGACGGGGACGACCTGGCTGCGGAGAGAGCTGTGCGAGGAGATAACCCCCGAATATCTGACGACATGGCGACGAGGAGGAGGGATGATCGCGGCTAGCCTGGCAATGAGGGCGAGCGGCGCAAGGTCGACCGACGAGGTGCCATCCGTCCAGGGCTTCTTGAAGTCGAGCCTGACGGTTTTGTCGTCGAGGATCTTGAGGCGGTCGTTGGCGAGAGGCGGGCGCAAGATGTACTTGCACAGGTTTTCGCGACCCTTCTTGTCGTTGGCGGCGACTTTGGTTTGAGCATGCAGGTTGAAGCCTGCTTGCTGGCCGCATAGTTTGCCCTTGGCCACGGGCGTGGCGCCAGGGTCGAGCACGATGCGCACGGGAGCCCGCTTGTGCGCAGGGCCGGCAGGCGAGGCGCCAGCGGTGGCGGCGGCCAACAAGCGAGCCAGGAGCGGATCCTTCTCGCCGATGGTCTCGTCGGTGACGACGGTGATCTCGCCGTCGCCTGGCGCGGTCACCAGGGTGATGACCCCGCGACGTTGGAGGAAGCGGAGGATGCGCTTACTGGCGCGCGCGACGATGGCAAGGATGTCCTCTTGGGTAAGTTCCGGAGCCGGGTGGAAGATGGGCGCACCGCCGTCGGGCCCAGGGGCGTACGCTCCATCGAGCTGGAGAACGTGAAAATGCGGTGAGAGACGCAGGTCGCTGTTGGCGCGCTGGATGACCGTGACGGCGCCGCACTCGCCGTCGGGGATGCCCCGATCTGCCAGGCGCTTGCGATAGTTGGACGCGACGGTGTCGATGAAGATGCGCAGGACTTGGCCCAGCAATTTCCCGTCGAAGGCCAAGGGAAATCTCAGCGGGAAAGGCAGGGTGAGCACGAATTGTCGGATGGGCACTTCGGGCAGCACGTGATCGACCAGAGTCAGCGCACCCGCGTTCATGCGTCTGCCTCCGCAGCTCGGACAGAAGCCACGACCCTTACAGCTCCAGGCCACAACGTACCGCTCGTGGCAGGTTTTGCACAAGAATTGTGCGAAGCCTCGCGCCAAGATTCCGCACCCTAGAAAGTCGTGTAGCTCGTCGGTGACGAAGCTGGGCAGCGTGCGGCCGTCGGACTTGTCGGTCCACTCTTGCTCGAAGGTGAGCAGGTGCTGCTGGAGCACCTGGAAGAGCGCGGTCTTCTCCGGCTCCCGGCGGGCATAGGTGTAGCCGGTCGCAGGTTTTGCGCATGCGGCTGCCTCCATGAAGGAGGGTTCTCGGCAAGCAGGTCACGGAAGGTGCGTGATGCGGGTGTCGGGCGTTGTGTGGGTGAGGCACGGCCACGGTCGGCAAAACCTTCCCGAGCTTCTCCGCCCTCCGCGCCCTCCTCCGCCCTCTGCGCTCTCTCCAGTCACAAATTCAGCATCATGCGCGCGTCGTCGCTCATGAGCTCGGGGGTCCAGGTCGGGTCGAAGGTGATGGCGACCTCGACCTGCGCCACGCCGGGCAGCTTGCGAATGCGCGCGTCGGCCTCGCTGCGCAGGATCTCGGACATGCCACAGGCAGTAGAGGTCACGGTCATGAGGACCTCGACCCGGTGGCCGCCCTCGGGCAGGGGCTCGGTCCTCATGGCGTAGACGAGCCCCAGCTCCACGATGTTGACGGGGATCTCCGGGTCGTAGCACTCGCGCAGCTCCTGCCACACCAGGCGCTCCAACTGGGCGGTGGCCGCATCGTTGGCGGTGGAGCCCGATGGCGGGTCGGGGGGCGGGTCGGGTGCGGGCTGGGGATCGGGGGCCGCCGTCACTTTTAGGGCTCCTTGCTGGGCTCGCTGCCGCTGGTGGGCTCGGTCGTGGTCTCGTGCATGGCCGCGTTCAAGGTGTGCCAGGCGAGGCTTGCGCACTTGACCCGCACGGGGAACGCGCTTACGTCGGAGAACGCGGCGAGCTTGCCCAGGTGTGAGCTTCGCTCCCCAAACGCAGCCACAATACAGCGCCGCCGACGCGATGGGCACGACCGTGGTCGTTCTGTGGGCGGCTTCCTCAGCCTCTTTGAGAAGCGTCTTGCGTGGCGTGCCTATCTGCGCACGCATGGTCAGCCCACGCGCTAAATCCGTGACCTGGGTTGCGCGCGTGGCCACGGGAAAGTCAGATGGGATTTCTCCCGCGCTGATCCCGTCCCGGAAACGACGTTCCACTAGCGCCACGCCGCCAGCCGCTGCGTTCTGTAGGAACTGCCGGACCTCAGCGTCGTTCACCAGCGGCGCGACGCACATCATAAGGCAGCCCCGAGCGGACCCTTTCTCGGTCGCACTTTCGACGGCGTACCTCAGAAAGCTCGCGATCGAGTCGCGAAGACTCTGTGGCGAAAGGAGTGCCTTCGCGGCTGATGCGCCCTTCCTCTCTGCATACGCCTTGAGGGCGCGCAAGAATATCGCACGCTTGTCCCCGAAGACGGCATACAGGCTCGGCCGTCCCACACCCATCCCGGCGACGAGATCGTCAATCGTCACTCCGTCGTAGCCTTTCGACCAGAACACCTGAGTCGCCTTTTCCAGCGCCTCCGTCTCGTCGAAGCTGCGTGGTCGACCCCGCGGCCTAGCGGCATTTTGAATCATTTGGTTCAAAACTCCTTGACAGTTTCTCGCACCAATATATAACTGAATAGTTCTAAATTAGCAAGCCGGTTACTGGCCTCGCGGGGCCTCACGACTCGGCTTTCACCCTTCACCATGGAGACGCCTATGGAACATTCGATCGCTTTCGTCACCGGCGCCACTTCCGGGCTCGGCCATGCGGCGGCCCGCCTGCTCGCCGGAGAGGGCTGGCACGAGATCATCGTCACCGGGCGCAGCCTGGCCGGGGCCCAGCAAGCGGCCGCTCAACTCGCGGCTGACAACAAAACAGTGATTTTTACGCCGCTGGAGTTGGATCTGGACGCGCCGTCCAGCGTTCAGTCCGCCGTTGCCGAGCTTGTCAAGCGGGGTCAGCCGATCGATTTCCTGCTGCTCAATGCAGGGATGGTCCCAGGCAAGAAGCGCGTGATCACCGCGGCGGGCATCGAGGAAGCTCAGGCCCCGCTCATCGGCCATCATCAACTAACTATCGGTTTGCTCCGCGCCAACCTGCTGAGCCCCAACGCGCGGATTGTCATCGCCGGCGCGGAACCTGCCCGTGGGGGCGTGCCGATGTTCAGCTACACCGATGTGTCAGCCTTCGCGGCCAAATACTTCCGGGGAGACCGGACCGCCGCTATCGAAGCCCTGATTCGCAACGGGCCAAACGTGAAGTACGTGCCCAACAATACGTATGCCGACGCGAAGCTTATTATCGCTTGGTGGGTCGCGGCGCTGGCGCGCCGGCTCCCCTCCGGCATGGCCGTGTACGCTGTCTCGCCCGGTGGGGCGACCGCCACCAAGGTGGTGCGAAACGCTGGCCCGTTGTTGAAGTATCTGTTTATCCCAATCGTGAACCTCATTCCCGGCATGAATCAGACGCCGGAGACCGCGGCCCGTCGGTACCTCCAGGCGTCGGAGTTCGGAACCGACGTCTCAGGGCAATTCTTCGCCTCGGCGAAAGGGAAGTTCTCAGGCCCAACTGAGGTGCAGCGCCAGCCACACCTCTACGATCGCGCCAGCCAGGAAGCCGCGTGGCAGGCCGTCGTCAAGGTCTCCGGCGTCGACTTCTCCTCCGCAGCAACCTTGAGCGCCGTGTCCTGAAGGAGCGCCGGTCGTGGCGAGAGAGGCTACAGTCTGAAAGATTGACCTGATGTTGTCGAGACTCGGGGGACCGTAGCCCAGGAGGTCCATGTCCACCGTCGGGCGATGTCGCGCTGTCGTGGTCCAGAGGGCAAACAACATCGCACCCTTGAGGACGAATCTTTGTCGGTTCGTGCTGCCCAGCCGGTACAACAGCCGTTCAAGGGCGTAGCGGGTCAGGAGGAAATTGAACTGTTCACCATTCTTGCGCGAGAGTTCCAGGAGTCTCGCACGCACGGATGCGCTCACGTTCGTGATCGGCTTCGTGGTCATGTCGTCAGCGCTTCCAGGTAGGGGCGGATGACATTCGCTACTCGAACTTCTTGGGCGGCCTGGACAAGGTCGTCCAGAGATTTTCGAGTGCGTCGGTACTCGCGCAGGGCTTCGAGGGCGATATCGGGACCGATCTTATTCCGAAACTTGAAGCAGTCAGCAACAGTCCTTGCTGGCGACGTCACGCGAACGGTGACGCCTTCGATCTGATGCGTCTCAACCCCACGTTCCAGCGCTGGGCCGGAGAATCGAACAATCTTCACCGGCGGGTACTCGATCTTGGGTTTGCGAGCCTTGCCGTGGATGGCCACCCATACCTCCGCAGGATTTTGCGTGCCTAGACCGTGAAAACGCAGTGCTGACAGAAGGCAGATCACACCACGCGGAACGCTCATTGCCACGACCGCGAGGTCGTGGTGTTCAGTAACTTCGGACTCGTCAGGCTGCGAGTAGATGCCCCTGCGCAGGCGGATCAGATCACCCCGTTTGACAAGCTACGTCTTCTGCTCCCATCGATTCCGCCCACTCGAAGAGCCGCAACTTCCTCCAGGTGCGTGGTCCGCAATCTGACTGGACGGCGCGGTCAGCGGTCGACGACGGCCATGTTCCCTTCGTCATGGCGATCGCCCGCAGCTGGCGTCAGGTTGCTCAGGCGTGCGATCTGCTCGGCGCTAAGCACGGTGCGGTCGGCGGCGGTATTCTCCTCGACGCGGGCCATACGCTTCGTGCCTGGAATCGGAGCGATGTCGCTGCCCTGTGCGAGCAGCCAGGCCAGGGCTACCTGTGCAGACGTTGCACCCGCCTCGGCGGCGACGGCCTCAACTTCGGCAACGATGCGCAGGTTGCGCTGGAAATTCTCTCCAGTGAAGCGCGGGTTGGTCTTGCGCCAGTCGCTGTCGCTGAGGTCCTCGGGCGAGCGGATCTTGCCGGTGAGGAATCCGTGGCCGAGCGGGGAGTACGGAACGAAGCCGATACCCAGCTCACGCAGGAGCGGTAGCAGCTTGGCCTCGGGGTCCCGGCTCCACAGGGAATACTCGGTCTGCAATGCAGCGACCGGGTGCACGGCATGGGCGCGGCGGATCGTGGAGGGGCCGGCCTCGGATAGGCCGATGTGGCGCACCTTGCCCTCGGCGACCAGCTTGGAAAGAGCGCCGACGGTCTCCTCGATCGGGGTCTTCGGATCGACCCTGTGCTGGTAGTACAGGTCGATGTGGTCGGTCCCGAGCCGCTTCAACGAGCCTTCAACCGCCGCGCGGATGTTCTCAGAAGTGCTGTCGAAGACGCCGGGGCCGCCAGCCGAGTGCGAGACCAATCCGAACTTCGTCGCCAACACGACTTTGTCGCGGCGGCCCTTGATGGCCCGGCCGACGAGTTCCTCGTTGGTGTATGGACCGTAGATCTCGGCAGTGTCGAGGTGCGTGACGCCCAGATCCAGCGCCCGGTGGATGGTACGTATCGATTCGTCATCGCTGCCCTCCCCGATGTTGTAGTAGCCGGACATCGACATCGCGCCGAGTCCGATGCGGGAAACGTCGAGTCCGCCAAGTGAGATGTGCTTCATGGGATGTGGCTCCTTCTGGATTCGATTACGTTTGGTCAACCATCTTCAGTTGCTCCCGATTCATCCGGCCGCCTTGCACAAGGATGCTCGAAAGGGCAGCGTCGATCTCGCGAAGATCCGTGGGCGTCATCTGAACGCGAATGGCTCCCAAGTTCTCTTCAAGGTGGTCCACCTCTCGCGTCCCCGGGATTGGAACAATCCACGGCTTTTGCGCCAACAGCCACGCGAGCGAGATCTGAGCGGGCGTAGCGCCCTTTCTCTCGGCAATGCGAAGAAGCAGGTCAATCATCGGCTCGTTGGCTGCCATGTTTTCTGGCGTGAAGCGATCGAACCCTGCTCTAAGATCGCTCTTCAGGTCGAGCCTCGTGCCCGCGTGGATCTTTCCAGTCAAATATCCCATGCCTAGCGGCCCCCACGGAACGAAGCCGATACCAAGCTTCTCACAGACAGCGAGCACGCCGTTTCGCTCAGGATCTCTATTCATGATTGAGTATTCGGTCTGAACGGCTGCAACAGGGTGAACTGCATGCGCCCGGCGGATCGTCCGTGCGCTGGCCTCAGAAAGGCCGAAATGTAGGACCTTCCCTTGTGCGATGAGCTCCTTGACTGCACCAGCGACTTCTTCGATGGGAACGTTTGGATCGACACGGTGCTGGTAGTAGAGGTCGATCCGGTCGGTCTTGAGCCGCTTCAGAGAGGCCTCGACGACCTTCTTGATGTGCTCCGGCCGACTGTTGAGACCGCCTGCTTGGAGATCGAAGCCGAACTTGGTGGCGATGGCGACCCTGTCGCGGAAAGGTGCGAGCGCCTCTCCTACCAGCTCTTCGTTCGTGAAGGGGCCGTAGACCTCGGCTGTGTCGAACAACGTTACGCCCCGCTCATGAGCGGCACGAATTACCTGAAGGCCCTGGTTCCTGTCGGCGGGGGGCCCGTAGTTTGCGCTGATGCTCATGCACCCAGCTCCGACTTCGGATACTTCGATCGTCCCGAGCCTTCGTGTCATCATGCTGTTGTTCCTTGTAGGTAGGGTGTTGCTCCCGTTCACCGGGGCCCGGCGCAATGTTGCGCAGGCCGGAATGGCGGCGGCTGCTGCCGCCCAAAGCGCGGTGTCAGATAAGAAGCCACGGCGACTGAGCGCTCGGCCTCTTCCTTGAATATTCGACATGCTGTTCTCCCCGTCTCTGAAAAACTAGCACTCGGTCTGGACGGGCGGTATCCCGCTCCTGGACAGTTCTTGCCTAATCCTGCAAGCTTCTGGCCGTGAGGCTTCCATGACTCGACTGTTCACGCTCGCAAGGCTGATAGAAGGAAAGACCCTCGCGGAGGGAAACTACCCGACGGAAATACGCGGTCTGACGCTCTACCGGTACGCGAAGCCATCGCCGCCTGTGAACGTCCTGTATGAGCCTGCTCTGTGCGTGATTGCCCAAGGCAGCAAACGAGTCTTGTTTGGCGATCGGGAGTATCGCTACGATGCCGCGAGGTATTTGCTCATCGCTGCGGACGTCCCGGCGACTGCACGTATCGTCGCGGCCACGGCCGAGAAGCCCTACTTGGCGCTCAGACTCGTTCTCGACCCGCTGGAGGTTGGCGAGGTGGTCGCCCAACTCGGACCGCGACAGCCGCCGGGTCTGGCGACGGGTGCGCTTGCCGTGAGCACCCTCGACCCGCTGCTACTCGACTCGGTGACCCGTCTGGTCGCGCTGCTCGACAATCCAAGGGATGCGCAGGTTCTTGCGCCACTCATCCGACGGGAAATCACCTACCGCCTACTAATCGGTCCGGAAGGCCAGCGGCTCAGACAGATCATCTCGGGCAACGACCAGGGCCAGCGTATTACCCATGCCTTAAGATGGCTCAAGGTGCACTACTTGGAGCCACTTCGGGTCGAATCGCTCGCAAAGCAGGCCGGGATGAGCCCTTCGGCTCTGCATCGCCACTTCAAGGCAGTGACCGCTCTGAGCCCGCTGCAGTACCAGAAGAGTCTTCGCTTGCAGGAGGCGAGACGCCTGATGCTAGGGGAAGCCTTGGATGCGGCCGAGGCGAGCTTCAAGGTCGGCTACGAGAGCCCCACGCAGTTCAGCCGAGAGTACCGTCGGCTCTTCGGGGCGCCTCCGCGTCGAGATATCGAATCGCTCCGCAAGGACCAGGCGCCCGCGAAGGTCGTGTCTTTGCGACTCGCCAAGAGGTCGGGCAAGAACCGGCCAGGAACAGGTTACCAGTCGGACGCCCTGGCGCTCTAGGGTGTTCCTCATGGAGCCCCTCATTGCCTGGGGCACAGCTCCAACGACATCCAGAGGCTCTGCCCGGGTGCAACCGTATCGAAGGGCCTCGCGATTCAAGGCTGGCACGTTCACCAAGCGGAGGGAGAGAGAGCGGCCTGGCTTGAGGCATCGCAGATCCGCAGGTGACGCTTTGTTCACGACCTTCGAGGTTCACGACAATTCCAGAAACGACCGGTTCCGGACCGCAGTTTCCCATTCTCTCGGCCTCATGGTTTCGGGTACTTGGAACCCGTGATCTTCGGACGGTTTGGGAACGGTTCGATCCTAGCCCGGAATGGTGGTCCGCGCGCAGTCCTGGGCGAAGGCGAACTCGGCGAGCTACGTCAGTAGCTCGTGTGCGGCACGTTCCAGGAGACCACCGTCGCGCTTGGTGGACCCGTAGACAACCGCGAGGATGTTGCGGGTCTCGGGACGGACGTTGGCCAGCATCGAATCCTTGACGGCATTGCCTGCGGGTTCGTCGGTGGCTGTACGGCAGATCACGGGGATACCAGTCACGTCCATGCTCTGGCCCGACGCATTGAAGACGCAGCGTTCATCGGGGCGATCGAAGCGGACAACCGCCGGCGTGCCCAGCTTGTCGGTATCGAAAATGGTAATTGGCAGCGCGGTCACAAGCGACACGAGGTTGTTGATGTCCACGAGGTTGTTCGCGACCGGCAAACCCTGTTCGCACGCGACCGCGTGGAGAAACTTGGACGCTGGTTTTCCGCGGCCCGAGGGCTTGGAGCCGCCACGCGCACCACGAGAGTTCAAATCACCCGAGCACCTGAGCCTCCATCGGCCGGAGCGTTACGGGGAGGATCGAGCAACCAGCGGATAACGATGCCACGCCGGGAGCCGTGGCCCCTAGCACGCCCAGGTTGCTGAAAAGTACGGCCGGTCGCCGTCCAGGCGGCGTCAAGCTCAGGTCCACCACCACATTGGTCGTGATCGTTGCGCCCTGGTTTGGGTTGGCGACCACTACGACCTCCGTATCATTCAAAATCCGCGAGTATGCGAGCACACCAGCGCCAGTCAAAGGCCGGAAGTATTGCCGCGGCCATAGGCGATTCGAAGGGGGTTTTTGAGCGTCTGAGAACCCTGCCGGGACGCGTTAGGTCGGCCCCGATCACGTCTGCGCAGCGCACGTGACCGGGTTTCTGGGGCCTGGCGGGGTCTTTCTCGAGCACGCAGGGCAGTCTACTCCAACCCGCCCTGGTCGACGTGCCGTCAGTTCAGCCAGTCTCCGCCCTCGCCACCAGATTGCGAGGGCGGCGGTCGTGCAGGCCGGAGTTTGGGCGCCTCGGTAGGCAGTCCCATGGCTTTGAGAATCTTCTTGATGGTGTCCTCGGTCTCGATCATGGCGATGAGATGCAGCGGGCTCTTGCAGCGAGGGCAGACGGTGTCGATCTCGAAGGATCGCTTTTCATATTGCACCTCTCGCAGTGGATGTAACAGTTGGTGTTGGTGAAGGACTTGTGGGGATGTCGGATGGCCAGTATAGCCACTCGCCTTTGTCGCTGCATATACGTCCCTTGAGGCGCCCCTTGTTGCGCAAACTACTGACGGTCGAAAGGCTGACGCCGAGCAGGGCAGCGACCTGCTTACTTGTCAGCCAGCCAGCTTCGATGAGTCGTTCCTTGAGACTCTTGAGCTTGGCCGAGAAGCGTACCCACTGGACGCTCACGGCATTGAAGGACTCGCCAGTGCCGGTGCGCATCTGTTGCTTGTTAAGTTGGTTGGCGACCTGAGCGTTGGTGTACTCGTCGAGGAGGGCGTCGATCTGCTGACGGACTTCGGGGTGTGTGGCACGCAGTTGCTGGGGCGTGAGTGGACGAGGCAGTGTCAAGGTAGTGGTTGCACCGCCGCGGAAGCGGATCTTCACGGTGATTTCGCGCCGCTTGATCAGGGTGATGTCTTCGATCAGAAGCGCCAGTATGCGCTTGCGCTCGCGCTGGGGCGTATTGGGGTCACGCCAGACGGCGGGGAAATCCGTGACGAGAGCGAGGATGCGCTGGCGCTCATCCTTGCCGACGGTGAGTCGGTCGGCCTCGTGCTGGCGCAGGTATTCCTCCTGGGCCTTGGAAAGCGCACGCAGCTTGGTGTTCCACTCTGCTTCCAGTGAATCTGCGACCAACCGGTTGGCGCCATCCACCTGCATGTAGCGACGGCGGGCGTGGTCAGCCTCGTACTGGGCTCGCTCGACTTGGCGGTGGCGCAGCCGATCGGCCTCGTCGAGGCGGGCCGCGATCTCCTGCTGGATGGCGAGGGTCATTTCGAGCGCCATCGGTGTCACGGCCTCGACCAGCAACTTGCTGACGGCTGCGTCGATTTCCGTTCCCAGAATGCTCTGGCATGAGCCGTCGCCAAGGAGACGGCCGTGTCCGGAGCACACATAGTTGGGAATGAGCTGACCTGAGCGTCGAGTGTTGTAGTGAACGCCCATTCGGCAGCCGCAGAGTCCGCAGATCGTGCGTCCTTGCAACAGGGCTGGACCCTCACGAGGAGATTCCCGGCCTCGCTCCCAGCCGAGGGACTTGGCACTGGCCTGCAAGCGCTGGTCGATGCGCTCGTACTCTTGCCATGAGATGTACGCGGGGTGGGCATCCCGAAGCAGAGCAAGCCACTCGGCGCGCGGTAAGCGTTCTCGTCGGCAGGAGTTGCTTCCGTCCGGTCTTTTTCGCCAGCGGTTTCTACCGAATGCGTACGCGCCCGCATACCACGGGTTGTGCAGGATGCTGGCAGTGCGTGCCAGGCTGAGCGGCGTCCAAGCCAGCTCACCCTTGCTCGCCCCGGCACCCAGACGTGTGGGGAATAGCAGCTTCTCTTGTCGGAAGTACTTGAGCGTGGCATGCGCTGCCCCTGTTCGTGCGAAAGTCGCGAACAGCAATCGCACGCTCTCTTGCACTTGCTTGTCCGGATCAAGGACGACGCGCCCGCCACCGTCGTAGACGAAGCCAACAGGTAGGCGACAATGCAATTCGCCCCGGCGCGCCTTGTTGATGATGCCGCCGCGCAGGCGAGCTCGCAAGACGTGCAACTCGGCTTCACTCATCGTTCCCTTGAGCCCGAGCAACAGCCGGTCGTTGAAGTGCGCGGGGTCGTAGATGCCATCCTCGTCGAGAATCAAGGTGTCGGTCAGTGCGCAGATCTCGAGCAATCGGTGCCAGTCAGTGGAATTGCGCGCCAGTCGAGAGACCTCCAAGCCAAGCACGATACCAGCGTGCCCCATCCCGACCTCGGCCACGAGCTTCTGGAAACCCACGCGGTCGACCGCGGAAGCTCCTGACTGGCCGAGATCTGTGTCGATGACGATGACCCGATCGTTTGGCCAGCCCAAAGCAACGGCACGCTGGCGGAGAGCATACTGCCGCTGCGTGCTCTCGGTATTCTCAATGACCTGCCGGACTGTCGATTGTCTGACGTACAGATAGGCATCCCGCTTGAGGTGGCTGGTGGTGACTTTCTGATGTCCTTCGGATCTCATGTCGTCATCTCCCTTCGTCCTACTGCCAAGGCCATGTTGGCCAACACACGCACCATGCCGGCGTGGATCTCGTCGGAAAGGACCGGTGCTGTCACGTCACTGTCCCGATCTGCCGTGAGATTCGCCGGCGCCGTAGAAGTCGTTCCGTGGGCTATCCAGGCGACGATCCCTTCGCGGAGAAGAAACAGCTGTCCAAGGTCGCAGTCGCGTGCGCCAGCTCCCGCGAGAACGCGACAGCGCAACTCTTCGTACTCCGCGATGGCGGTGTCGCTGCCACCCGTTGCCGCGGGCGAAACGATCACCGCCGTTTTTTTTCCTGTCGTGTGAGCGCCCGTTCGACGCTGCGAGGATGAACCTTGCGGCCGAAACGCTCCAGAACCAGGCGTGCCAAGTCCGGCGGGCGCAGCGACGAATCCGTGGACCGCTCTCGCTGTAGAAACTCCATCACGTCCGTGCTCAGCTTGTGCGACCGTCGCGGTCCTGGCTTTCTCGGCACCAGAGCCGCCAGGCCGCCGCGGTCGAGAACGGTTTGCGCTTGATAGAACGCGGGACGTGAGAATCCGTACGCGGCCGCGCTGTGGCTGACAGGCTGTCCGTCCACGCGCACACGCCGCACCATCTCGTACTTGACCTGGACCAGATCGCGGGGGTCGAAGAAGTCGGAGGAGGCGAAGATCGGATCGGCGACCTTGTCCGGATGGGGATTGAGGCAGCCATGCTGTCGCAGGGCTGCGAGCTTGGGGTCGGAGGGTTTGGTCTTGCTCATGGGCGTCTCCAGGGTGACCGGAAGGTAGTGTAACTCTATTAACGCCGTTGCAAGTAGAGATGTCAACCCAAAATCGCCAGGCAGGGCAGTGGATGCAGACGCTTAAATGCACACTCATCGTGCCATTTGAAGTGCCACCCTGACCACGGGACGGCATAATCACAATTACACAGACGGCAAAAATGGCCTTACACACTTCCGCCGCTACGCGCGTCGCTCTCACCTGCGAAGCCTCCCCACCAGTGCGGTGAGATCGATCAAATCCCGCACCCGAAACCGAGACCGGCCGGCCGCCACGACAACAAACAGATCCTCGGGCAGGACACTCGTCCAGCGAGAGGGCAGCGACGCTAGGTTTCCGGCTGGCTCGCGGTAGAAGACCCGATCTTCACCCCAGCTGTACCGGCGAACAATCACGTCGAGCTCCTGCCCGAACTTCGGGTGGAACGGGTGGGTGACCCGCACTGGACCTGTCAGATCCTCGGTGTGAGCTGTAGTTGATAGGGTGATCGAATGTCTTTTTGAGGAGCTGGCTCCAAGAAATATAGTGCGAGAGCGGCAGTGAAGGCTTGTCCTTTTCCTCGGGTGCCGCCACGGCGGGGACGGGGACGACCTGGCTGCGGAGAGAGCTGTGCGAGGAGATAACCCCCGAATATCTGACGACATGGCGACGAGGAGGAGGGATGATCGCGGCTAGCCTCGCAATGAGGGCGAGCGGCGCAAGGTCGACCGACGATGTGCCATCCGACCAGGGCTTCTTGAAGTCGAGCCTGACGGTTTTGTCGTCGAGGATCTTGAGGCGGTCATTGGCGAGAGGCGGGCGCAAGATGTACTTGCACAGGTTTTCGCGACCCTTCTTGTCGTTGGCGGCGACTTTGGTTTGAGCATGCAGGTTGAAGCCTGCTTGCTGGCCGCATAGTTTGCCCTTGGCCACGGGCGTGGCGCCAGGGTCGAGCACGATGCGCACGGGAGCCCGCTTGTGCGCAGGGCCGGCAGGCGAGGCGCCAGCGGTGGCGGCGGCCAACAAGCGAGCCAGGAGCGGATCCTTCTCGCCGATGGTCTCGTCGGTGACGACGGTGATCTCGCCGTCGCCTGGCGCGGTCACCAGGGTGATGACCCCGCGACGTTGGAGGAAGCGGAGGATGCGCTTACTGGCGCGCGCGACGATGGCAAGGATGTCCTCTTGGGTAAGTTCCGGAGCCGGGTGGAAGATGGGCGCACCGCCGTCGGGCCCAGGGGCGTACGCTCCATCGAGCTGGAGAACGTGAAAATGCGGTGAGAGACGCAGGTCGCTGTTGGCGCGCTGGATGACCGTGACGGCGCCGCACTCGCCGTCGGGGATGCCCCGATCTGCCAGGCGCTTGCGATAGTTGGACGCGACGGTGTCGATGAAGATGCGCAGGACTTGGCCCAGCAATTTCCCGTCGAAAGCCAAGGGAAATCTCAGCGGGAAAGGCAGGGTGAGCACGAATTGTCGGATGGGCACTTCGGGCAGCACGTGATCGACCAGAGTCAGCGCACCCGCGTTCATGCGTCTGCCTCCGCAGCTCGGACAGAAGCCACGACCCTTACAGCTCCAGGCCACAACGTACCGCTCGTGGCAGGTTTTGCACAAGAATTGTGCGAAGCCTCGCGCCAAGATTCCGCACCCTAGAAAGTCGTGTAGCTCGTCGGTGACGAAGCTGGGCAGCGTGCGGCCGTCGGACTTGTCGGTCCACTCTTGCTCGAAGGTGAGCAGGTGCTGCTGGAGCACCTGGAAGAGCGCGGTCTTCTCCGGCTCCCGGCGGGCATAGGTGTAGCCGGTCGCAGGTTTTGCGCATGCGGCTGCCTCCATGAAGGAGGGTTCTCGGCAAGCAGGTCACGGAAGGTGCGTGATGCGGGTGTCGGGCGTTGTGTGGGTGAGGCACGGCCACGGTCGGCAAAACCTTCCCGAGCTTCTCCGCCCTCCGCGCCCTCCTCCGCCCTCTACGCTCTCTCTAATCACAAATTCAGCATCATGCGCGCGTCGTCGCTCATGAGCTCGGGGGTCCAGGTCGGGTCGAAGGTGATGGCGACCTCGACCTGCGCCACGCCGGGCAGCTTGCGAATGCGCGCGTCGGCCTCGCTGCGCAGGATCTCGGACATGCCACAGGCAGTAGAGGTCACGGTCATGAGGACCTCGACCCGGTGGCCGCCCTCGGGCAGGGGCTCGGTCCTCATGGCGTAGACGAGCCCCAGCTCCACGATGTTGACGGGGATCTCCGGGTCGTAGCACTCGCGCAGCTCCTGCCACACCAGGCGCTCCAACTGGGCGGTGGCCGCATCGTTGGCGGTGGAGCCCGATGGCGGGTCGGGGGGCGGGTCGGGTGCGGGCTGGGGATTGGGGGCCGCCGTCACTTTTAGGGCTCCTTGCTGGGCTCGCTGCCGCTGGTGGGCTCGGTCGTGGTCTCGTGCATGGCCGCGTTCAAGGTGTGCCAGGCGAGGCTTGCGCACTTGACCCGCACGGGGAACGCGCTTACGTCGGAGAACGCGGCGAGCTTGCCCAGGTCTTCGAGGTCGAAGCAGGGATCCTGGCCGCCGGTGATCATCTGGCGGAAGCGCTTGAAGGTCTCGGAGGCGTCGGCCAAGGACTTTCCCTTCACCACCGACGTCATCATGGACGCCGACGCCCTGGCGATGGCGCAGCCCTCGCCTTGGAAGCTGATGTCACGGACGACACCGTCCTTGACGTCGAGGTACACGGTCACGTGATCGCAGCTCGGCCTCGTAGCGTTCGATGGCGGCCATGCCGAACGACTCGACGTAGTCGATGGCGGTGGCGAGAGCGATGGCACCGCTGATGTCGGGCGTGCCGGCCTCGAATTTGGCCGGCGGCGGCGCGTAGGTGGTCCGCTCGAAGGTCACGGACATGATCATGTCGCCACCGCCCTGCCAGGGCGGCATGGCCTCCAGCAGGCGCTGCTTGCCATAAAGCACGCCGATGCCGGTGGGGCCGTAGAGCTTGTGGCCGGTGCTACGCACGTCCGAATGTTGCCGCGCGAACACGACGATGATTGATAGAAGAGGCGCACGTGAGACCAGGCGCGATGATGGCGGCGAAATAGACCGTGATTTGCACCGTCTTGGGAATTCTCCGTTATCTACGCCGGGTCTTTCTCGACTGCCCAATTCCAAGTTTCCGCATTACTTCGTCCAGCGGAATAGTTTTCACGAGGCCGGCGTCAATGGCGGCCAGGCGACTCTCGGCAATGCGAATATCTTCCAGATCTCCAAGCTCCCTGCCATCAAGCGCGCAGAGAACGGTGAATCTTTTCGACGGCAGTTCAAGCACGCCGAAGGTCGCCGGCCGATAGCCCGCAGGCTCCACCGAAGCACCCGATTGCTTGAAAGCGTAGGTCTTCGAGCAGCATGCGCCGGGGTTCAAGATCCGGCGTTTGCCCGCTCTCAACTCAAAGGCCTCGTGCGTGTGCCCGACCACCAGGACATCCGCCCGTGCATCATCGAGCAACCGTCGCCGCAAAGCTAGCCCGGTGGAGTCGGCTCGAATCCCCTCCATGTCGGAGCCTGGCCGCGCGTGCCACATCGCAACGCGCACGCCCGCCAGGTCGGCTGACCAAGATGAGGGCAGGGCGGCGATCCAGGCCAGGGCCTCACGCGACAGCTCGACGCCGCTACTGACCAGGTCGGGCAGCTCGACCAGGGGTGGGGCACCGAACTTGCGCAGGTCCGGCCGCCGCCGGCGCCGCTCGATCGCCCAGCGCTCGTGGTTGCCGCGGATGCAGGTCACGCCCTCGGCCTTGATTCGCAGAACGACCTCCTCGCTGAAAGGCTCGATGTCGAGCAGGTCGCCGGGGCAGAGGATCAGAGCGCAGCCCATGCGGCGAAGATGGCCGAGTGCAAGGTCGAGAGCGACGATGTCGCCGTGGATGTCGGACACGATGCCGACCTTCACAGACGCGAGGCTGTACCGTTTGAGCACGTCAGTTTGCGAGAGCATGACGCCGCCTGCGCGTATCTCGGCGCGGCTCTCGTCGGCGAGGCGGATGTCTTCCGCGTCTTCGGCGGCCTGGCGAGCATCGTGCTCAGTAAGCGGGGCCAGAGCCTCGCGCAAGTCGGCCTCGGCGGCCTCGCGTGTCGGCCCGAGGCCATAGACGCCGGGCACGTTCGAATCGTGTGCCGACCAGGTGCCGTTCTTTTCGGTAAAAACAAACTTGCTTTTCACCGCAGCGCCTCCGCGATCTTGGGGCTTTCGTCCTTGATGAACCGCCACAGCTCTGCCGGGGGCACTTTGAGGATCATGGCCTCGAACTGCTTGCCCGTGCGGATCTTGCCCTTGGCGCGAGCACGCTCCGCGGGCTCGATGCTGTCAATCCAGCGCCAGGTGTCCAGCTTCTTCCAGGGGATAGAAGGAAACCTCCTTCTGACCTCTCTCGGCTGGTGCCTCGCGCCTACACCAAGGTGCTGGCAGATGTGGCATTTGGCCGCCGCCACGCGGCCGATGGATCGAACGAAGGCGCTCTTCTTCGCACCCTTGACGAGTGCTTCGAGGCGTCTACACGCTTCCGCCATATCGTCAAGCCAGCCACAAGATTTGCAGCGTACGAAAAGCCAGTGCCGGCTCGTCTCCTCCAGCTTGCCAGGCGCGCCGCAGAGCTCGCAGGTGCGGAGGGACGCCTCGCGGGCGGCGGTGCGCGCGGCACCGAGCCGTGCGGCAAGCGCCGGGTCGGGCTCCGGCGCGCCGGCGACGCGATCGAGATAGACCCGCAACTCCCCCATCTTCTCCTTGACCTGGACCACGACCAGGTACGGATCCTCGGCCAGCTTCGTCGAGAGGCGGTCGATGATGCCGAACCAGCCGTCACCACACCCGAACCCGTCGCGGGCGAACGCTGGCGAAGCGGCGACGGCAGGAGAGTCCGCGTGCTTGTAGAGAGCGGGGTAGGTCTCGATCAGGTGCCTCGCGTGCGGGACAGTCATGTCGCCACGCCTGGACAAGCTGCGGTACGGGCCGAGACCCTGGGTGAGGCACTCGCGCAGGGTCGACGGTGCAGTGGAGAAGGCGGTGAGGTTGTGCGACTTGCCCATTGTGCCCTCCTAGCGAAGCCCGTACAGGGTCAAGATCGCCGCCCAACCGTACCCCATGAGGCTAGGGGGCTCGTCCAGCTCGTGCGCGTAGGCGATCAGCACGTCGAGGAAATAGCGCGCGTGAAAGAACGCCTCCAAGATCGGACGTGTGTGCTTGGTCCACTCCTCGTTGTGCGAGTTGTCCCATTCCTGCTTACCGTCTCGGACGATCTCCTCGAAGTACGGGTCAAGTGTAACGCGCGGATCAGGCGCGAGTGATCGCAGCTTGGCGACGATGTCCTCCGTGTGGATCTGGCAGCGTCCGTACAGCTTGTTCGACTGGTGGTAGAAGCGGTAAACAGCGTCCTCGTCGACGCGCGCCGCGCACTTGTCGCGCAACTTCTCCAGCTCGGGGAGAGCCTCCTTGACGGCGGCGAGCAGCTTCGCCACCTCCGGCCTGTCGTCGACTCTTCCTCCGCCTAGCGGGCGGTCTCTTTGGATCTGGGCTCGTAGGTGCGCCTCGTCGTTCATGTGACCTCCAGACGGTAGCGCGGGCGCGGCCCGCCGTCCCGCTCGTGAATGACAGCCCCGCACTTCAGGAACTTGGCCACGGGCATGGTCGAGAACTCGCGCATCGGGGCGAATGTAGTTTACGTAACATTCTTATATCAGACAATTTGGGGAGGCGATTCGGCGAAGGAAAAATGGCGCTTGTTCCGCCTATGCTCCAGTACGCCCTCCACTTGCTGGTAATCCTTTGGAGCCTACGCAAGAGCAACTAATGCAAAACGGCTACCCTTTTCGGCCAGACCCAGTCAGTAGCCCAGAACTATATAGAGATTGGCTAAGGCGAGTTTCAGTGCCAGTTGCCATAGGTTCCTCAAAGACCATTCCAAATCCGGAACGCAATCACGAGATTGGTGCTTCCAATCTCGCAGCCGTTCCAGGAACGGTGGCTGCTCCACTCATGCCACAGGGGCAAGCACAAGACGTGTGGGATCCCGCTAGTGATCATTGGAGCGGAGCTATCCTCGCGGGCGACCCCAATGGCTACAATCACTATGCGATCGGTGCTTGGACTGTACCTCAGATCATGGGTGAGGAGGCAAATGCGGTGGACGCAACGTCCTTCTGGGTGGGAATGGACGGTTATTTAAACGACTATCAGACCTACGTTGACCTAATGCAAACAGGCACAGAGCAAATCTCATTCTGGGTACCTGGCATAATGAATTTGGTAATTTATCGAGCTTGGGTTGAGTACGTCCCCAATCAAGAATCGGTTTTGGCTGTCACAATACTACCCGGCATGACTGTTGAAGTCCTTGCATCAAAACTCAATAGCAATGGCGATGCCTCTTTCGGAATGTGGGTGTGGCAATCCTCCGGCGGGGGAGAGGTCTATGTTCCCACAACCGTGGGAAGACCATCGAATACCCAGTTTCTGGGGGTCTCAACGGAATGGATTGTTGAGAAGCCAAATTATGGCAGCAATCATTTGTCGAATTTCGGCACGTTTACAATGACTCTGATGTGGTACTTTAACGGTTCCCAACAGTATCCCTATGCCGGTGGAACAAGGCCGGGGACGCTTCACCTGTTGAACATGGCGAATTTGTGGAGTGGGGCCTATCTTTCCACTCCAAGCAAAGGCGCCGATGCGCAATCGATGACCTGGTCATTCGATGGGTACCAGTGACAACAGCACGTTGTCGTATGAGCCTTGTCGGCCACAAGGTACCATCCGTGGCAGACCCGAGCCAGTGGGCGATTCGCCTTGTGGTCGCTCCACGCATTTGCGTCTACATCGGCAGTCATGAAGTCTGCCACGCGGAAGGAAGGCCCCGCGCTCGACTTCATGTTCCTGGAGGCCTTCCGAACGATCCGCCTGTCCCACATTGCAGGTGGTATTCTCAATAGGCATTGACCCCCGCGTCAGCCCTTTCAAGGTGCACTCGCAGGGTGATGCGGCGGGAATAAACGTGCAAGTTTTTTGCGAGAAGGCCACCCGCCTACGAGGATTCCCCCGCACCGTGGCTTTGTGGTCGGTGCAGGAGCGACTGCCATGGCCGACGACAAGGCTGCACTGGGAAGCAAAGCGGAACTATTGGGAGAGGTGTTTGCACGATTCATCAAGGCGAGCCCCATTAGCGTGATGGCACGCGGCGTTCTGGAGAACGCGCTTTCGCCGGATGCGTTGGACGAGCTGTTCGCGGCCAAGGCCGAACGGCAGTACGTGCGCGAGCTACTCTTCTCGGCGCTGGTCAACCTGATGTCGTTGGTGGTCTTCCGAATCCGTCCATCTGTTCATGCGGCTTACCAGGCGATCAAGGATGATGTCTCGGTTTCTGTGACCGCGGTCTATGACAAGCTCGACAGGTTCGAGCCGGGGTTGGCAGCGGCGCTGACTGAGCACACGCACGAACGTCTGGCTCCAGTGGTCGAGGCGATGGGCGGCCAATTCGAACCGCCAGTGCCGGGATATCGGCTGCGGATTCTGGACGGAAACCATCTGGCGGCGACTGAGCGTCGACTCAAGGTACTGCATGGTAGCAAGGCTGGGCCGCTACCTGGCCATTGCCTGGTGGTGTTCGATCCGGCGCTCAAGCTGATCACGAACGTGATTCCGTGCGAAGACGGCCACGCCCAGGAACGCTCTCTGACGTCGGCCATTTTGAACTTGGTCCGGCCGCGGGATGTGTGGCTCGATGACCGCAACTTCTGCACAACGCGGTTGGTGTTCGGCATTGCGGACAAAGACGCCTACTTCATCACCCGGCAGCATGCAGGACTGTCGTGGGAGCCCGCGGGGCCACTGCGCAAGCGCGGTCGCATCGAAGGGGGAATCGTCTCGGAGCAGGAGGTTTTGGTGTGGGAGGGAGAGCGAGATGGTCGGACGTTGCACGTGCGCCGAATCACGATCAAGCTGAAGACGCCAACCCGCGATGGCGAGTCGGAGGTCGACGTCCTCACGACCCTGCCGGAAGAGGTAGCTCCGGCGAACCGAATCGCGGCGCTCTACCGGACACGCTGGAATATCGAGACGGCTTTCCAGGAGTTGGCTGCGACTCTGTCGGGCGAGATCGATACGCTCGGCTATCCCAAGGCAGCGCTATTCGCTTTCTGTCTCGCGCTGGCCGCTTACAATATCCTGTCAACTGTCAAGGCGGCGTTGCGCGCAAAGCACGGACATGAGCGCGTGCGAGCCGAGGTGTCTGGCTACTACATCGCGGATGAAGTCCGGTGCACAATACCGAGGCATGATGATCGCGATCGAGGAGCCCCATTGGGAGTCCTTCCAAACCATGACACCGCAGCAGCTCGGGGCAACTCTGGTCGCTCTTGCTGGCCACGTGAATTTAGCGGCATTCCGAAGCCATCCCCGTGGCCCGAAGAATCCAGTACCGAAGCGGACTCGGTTTGCCAAGCACACTCATGTGTCTACTGCCAGACTGCTCGCAGATGCGGCGTCAAAGAGGACACCTTGAAAGGGCTGACCCCCGCGTCTACGTGTCCATCCGCCAGAGCGCAGGGCAGTTGACCGAAGCGTGAAACTGGCTTCTGGCAGAAACTCGTGCGCATGCACGGCGACGTGGGGCAATGAATCGAGCAAGAATACGGCTGGCTGGGCCGCCACGTATCCTCGTCCGAGAACCCAAGCAACGCGGGATGCTGCGGTCTAGGCAACGAATGACTGCGCGATCGACCTGCTTGGTTCTGGCGAAGCTGCAGACCACCTTGGCGAGGGCCCAACCCTTCTTGGTATTGCGTTCTTTGCATGTTCAGAGTGCTTGACACATACCCTATGTCCTTGCTCGGCGGTGACGCGAAATCGTGCGTTTTCCTCAGGATGCTGTCGAGCCGAAGTTAAACCTCGACGCCGCATTGAGGCGAGACTCGATTGATCGCTTGCCACAAAGTGTTCGAACGACCGCCAACAGTTGGTATCATCTCTAGCATGGTGGTAACCTACTCGTTCGGGATGTCTCTGTCGGATTCTAGCGCATATGGAATAGCTCAGTCCGGGCCTTGTGCTTCGTTGAGGGTGCCTCGGCCAACAGACGGGGGGGATGCTGCGGCCACGGGCGAACCTGGCAGCAATGATGGAACCGGAGCGTCCGATGCAATTGCAAGCGGGTGCGGTACTGGGTCGAGTGCAGGAGGGGGCGGAGGCGGTGGCTGGGCGTCGGTTGTAGGAGGAAGCCACGGTTTCTGCCAGATGCTGGATTGCGGTTATGCCTCAAACCGCAACACTCAACGGTGTAGCTCTCACACTGGCAGGTTTTTGCTGCTGTTCCTGAAGGCAGCTCGGGCGGAGAATTCGGTGGTACCTGGACGGCGCGTACTCCCGGTTGCACAACGAAGCGGCTTGTTGATTTGGCACTGACAGGTGATGCGGATGTCAAATCCATCGATGAACTTATCCCGGTATCGGATCCACATCCATGTCCCATCACACTTTATCCTTCGGCAGTCTTGGTTGATGCAGATATGAGGTGCTGACGTTGCGTTCGTCATTCCTACCATTGCCAGTACACCATCCAGCCTTCTGCAAAGCATTTGGGTGCAGCTCTTCTGCGCGACAGTGATTTCGCATAGTTACAGGTCGCTTCATGGGGCAGCCGAGCGATTTTCTCGAGGATTTCGGGCCACGCTCCGGATGCTCGGAGGGCCTATCACTATTCCCAACGGGTAGGTGGACTGTAGGGTGGTCATTCGGGGGGGCGATCATGCAAAATCTTCGAGAAATAGTGTCGTTTCAAAGATCTGCACCCAAAGCATTTTGCATTGGATTTGTGTGGACACTTGTCGGCTGTTCAGACCCACTTAGGACGGGAGCGCCGACTACGGGAGGCAAGACGGGTAGCGACGGTTCGGTATCCTCAGGCGGTGTCGTGGGTTTTGGCGATGCGCTGGGCGTAGGCGGGACCAATGGAATTGGATGCAGAATCGCGCCCACGGTAACTGTCACAGAATTCCCAGTCCCCTCATTTGATAGCCGGCCCGAAGACATCACGACCGGACCTGATAGTGATCTCTGGTTCACTGAATTCCAAGCTGACAAGATCGGCCGCATCACGACAACAGGGACCATCACAGAATTCCCAATCCCTATCGCGGGCCTCGCCCCTTGGGGTATCGCACTCGGGCCTGAAGGTAATCTTTGGTTTACTGAATGGGCTGGCAACAATATCAGCCGCATCACCCTCGCGGGCATTCTTACCGCTGCATTCAGCATCCCGACTTCAGTGGCAAACTGCGAACCCTACGAGATCACGACTGGGAAGGACGGTAATCTTTGGTTCACCCAACAGATCAACTATAAGATCGGCCGCATCACCACCACGGGGTCCATAAGCGAGTTCCAACTCCCGCTCGGAGATGCCTATGGAATAACAGCAGGGCCGGACGGTAACATTTGGTTCACCGAACGAGATGGCAACAAGATTGGCCGCGTCACCCCTACAGGGAGCATTACCGAATTCTCAATTCGGACCCCGAATAGACTTCCATGGCGTATCGCGGCTGGTCCGGACAATAACCTTTGGTTTACGGAGCAAGGCGGCAACCAGATTGGCTGTATTACGCCTACAGGGGGCATCACGGAATATCCAATCCCAACCCCAAACAGCCAACCCTACGGCATCGCGGCTGGTCCGGACAATAACCTTTGGTTTACGGAGCAAGGCGGCAGCCAGATTGGCTGTATTACGCCTACAGGGGGCATCACGGAATATCCAATCCCAACCCCAAACAGCCAACCTCACTCCATCACGGTTGGGCCGGATGGCAATCTCTGGTTCACAGAGAGTAGCGGGAATCAGATTGGCCGCATCACTCCGTAACTCCTAGTGCTCTGACCGCCGCGTACGGATCGCGCCGACGGGCGACGAAAACACTTGCATCGCGGATCGGGGTAGGATCTATAGTCAAGGATGAAGATTGCGCCTCGGTTCACGGGATTGAAACTGCGAGCAAGAGACCGAGCTGAGTTGCTGAAGATGCAACGGGGGCGGGACGCGGTTGTCGCCTCGGCGATGGCGTAGGATTCGCGTTTTGCTGCTGTTCGCGTTTTGCTGCTGCTTGATGGTGGCCACAGCCTGCGCTCTACGGCCACTGCCGTTGGTGGATACCACCGTTTCGCGGGTCGGCAAACGCTACTTGCAGGGCGGCCTGGAGCTTTGCCCGGCAATCAGCGCGAGCCCGACAATTCCCGCGATTATCTCCTCTGATCATCGCGTCAACTCAGAATTGCTGGGCAAAGCCGCGCCACGATGCGCTCTTAACGCATCAGCCTGGCCACGCGCTTCCGGCCTACGCGATCCCCGTCAGCTTGAGATCTTCGTAGACGCGAGGGGTCCCGTAGCGACGCCTGCTCATCTGGCCGCATGACCGCTGGCGATGATTTCGCGGGCACCATGCCTCCTGATTTCCTACTTGACAAAAAACTGCCCAGCGTCACTATTGCCACACTGCGCCTGACGCGCAGCAACCACAAGACCGGAGAAAATATCATGATGTGTGTTGGCACCAAGATACGACAGAGATCTGCAGTTGGACGATGGGTAGCTCCTCTACTAATCGCATCTGTGTTTTACCTTCACAGTCGCCCAGCTCGCTCGCAAACAGGAGTGGAACCACTCGCAATGGCTGAGGGCGTCGCCGAAGTTGTGGGTTTTCTGTCTGCAGCCTATGATCTGTACAAAGCGTCTGGCCTCTTTCAAAGTTCAGACCCAAGTGTCAAATCAGTAGTGGACGCAGCTGTAACCCAGCTCAACAATATTATCACGGATAACGACATAAAGACAGCCCTGCTTGAGTTCAACCAGGCCATTGTCGACTACGACTATGCGGTTGCATACGGGACCAATGACCATACGAAGTGGCAAACTTTCGACGTCAATGCTAAGCAAGCCCTCGATAATATGGTTCTGAGCATTCAGGGCGGCAACGGCGCACGCTATGCCAATGGACTTGGCATGGCCTACAACATCCTGTTGCCTATTTACCTCCAGTCCCATCTTAGCGGTCAGCAATACGGCATTCTACCCTTGCCCGGGTCTACTTCCTTGCAAGATGACTATAACAGCGTGGGATTGCAGGCATTCAAGCTCAACTATAAAATGATAGGCGCCGGCGCTATTACACTAGCCAATGGCGGAAGTTCTCCGTTTACCCCAGCAACCGACACTACGCGCAATAGCTTATTGTGGTCATATGTAAAACTGGCGTCATCTAATTCGGGAGATACGTCCAGTAATAACTGTTGGGGTGACAACAACATATGCGATGTCTTCTTCCGGACCAACGCGACCACTCAAGCTGTACAAATGGCCCAACTGGCCTTGTACCACGTCCTCAAGGATTCCTTGCCCAATGTTTTGCAACAACAAGGCCCCGGGAACCTAACGTCCGTAGTCGTGGATCCGGTAGCGAGTTGGAGTAATAACTGGCAGGGGTATAACAATGCTTTCTGGACGGCGATGGAAAACATCGAGTTCGGCACCCTGAACCAGAACGACACATGCCCGCCCGACTCAGGAATTGTTGGAATCTGGAACATCCCTTCCTATCCATTCATAGCCTTTCTGTGCCAACCGTGGCCGGGAATGCCGTCTTGGACCACCGGAGTCTCGACGGCAATCACCGAGCAGGATTCATTCACTTGCAGTTCGGGCTCCCAGCCCCTCTGTAGTTACAATCACCAGTGCAAACCAGCCGATTTCGCCATAGGTGGGATGACATCGTTTATCGATTGTTACCATCGGCAGGATAATCAGACCAGTCTACCGATCAAATCCTCCACCTGTTCCGAAATTGACCCAAACTGGCATTCAAATCCCATGCCTGCCAGAGGTGCCTTTACCGCACTACCTGGAGGAAGCTACCTGACGGGCTATGACCTTACAATCTATCACCAATGGCAGACAGCTGCATACTACTACTGTGGGGCGCATGCTGCCACTGACGCGCACTCACTGGGCGCGGCCTTTAACCTCGGAGGCGTTGAGGGTACGGTATATCCAGATGGCTTCAATGTCTTTGCATTCGGTGACATTGCGGGTCTCGTGGATGTGCAAGGTCCGGTAGCCGGAGGCGGCAACGTAACCGCCAGCTCGTTCAACCTGAACTGGGCGGGAGCGTCGTCCGTTGCCGTGGTTGCTGGCGGAAATCTAACGCTCAAGACTGGAGGAACTGTTCACGGAGCCATCTACCATGGTGGCAGCGAAAGCATTAGCCAGAGCGTTACGTACAATGCTTCCACCGACCACCCAAACAATCCCATTGATTTTGCGAATGCTAGAACGCAGTTGCGTGGAATGTCTCAGGCAATCGGTAAGCTTTCGGGAACCGCTCCGACGATTGCCTACGGCAACATTACCCTTAAAGGGATAGATCCAACGGTAAATGTCTTCTACCTTCCGTCGTCCGCCTTCGTCAATGCTTACTCGATCACTATCAATGTTCCGTCGAGTTCCACTGTTATTATCAACGTGAGTGGTTCGAGTGTGTCGATTCAGAACATGGGCATAACGAACTACGGGGAGGCAGGCCTCCTTTGGAATTTGTACGAAGCTACTTCGTTCTACGCAACGTCAGTGGGTCTCCAAGGATCCGTGTTGGCTCCCTTCGCTAACGCGAGCCTTGGCGGCAATATCGTTGGAACGCTCATTGCCGAGACCGTCAATTCTACGAATGAGTTTCACCTGGCGCCATTCCAGCACAACTGGCTTGTTCCATAGCTTGCGCTGGCAGTAGTTGAGAAATGGGCGATGAGGTTGCCGTATCTGCCGGCCCACCGCCCAGTAACACAAAGCCCCCGGCAGAGCCAGGGGCTTTGACCTCCAACACGATGCAGGTTGCCAAAATCGAGTCTCCACCAAGGTTTCCTCAGTCGATAGACCGATAGACCATTTCGCTGACACCGCGTTGTCGAGTATCCGATTCCCGGAAATGTCAAACTGCTGCTGCCTCCACGGCAGAGCCTGGCAGAGCCGGGGTTCCTCTGGTGGTTTCGGCCAGATGGGTCAGGGCGTGAGGCCTAGGGATCGAACCGGAGTAGCGCTATCAATGGTGAGGCCATTGCCGAGTTGCCCGTCCAAATTTCGTCCCCAGCACCAGACTGCGTTAGCCGCCAACGCGCAAGTATGATAGTCACCCACCGCAACGGCCCGAACTCCGGTCAGGTTTCCTGAGACTTGAAAGGGTTGGTAACCTTCTTGAGCGTAGGGGGCACCAAGATCTCCGTATGCGTCATCGCCCCAGCAGGCGATGTACCTTGAGGTGCCAACTATTGCGCAGGCGTGTTCCATGCGCGCAGCAATGAAGTTTGGATCCGAGCCAAAACCGTCAATTGTAGCCGCTAGATTCGGCGCCCCATTGCCGCCCACAGGTCCGAATGAAGAGTTGCCCCAGCATTGGACAACTCCATTGGTTGTAAGCACACAAGTGCCCCACTCCGTGGCGGCTATGCTTCGACCGCCGTCCAACAATCCATCCACCCGGACAGGAGTAGCGCTTTGGGGAGTGAGGGTTTGAAAGGAGTGGCCGAGCTGATTGTAGGTGTTATCGCCCCAGCACCAAACTGCGCCACCAGCAAGGGCGCAGGTGTGGTATGTGCCGGCCGCAATTCCATGAACTCCTGGTGGGAGTCCAGGCACAAGAATGGGTACCGGACTATAAGTGGTGGTGGTGGTGGCAATCTGGGCAGCATCATTGCTTCCCCAGCACCAGACCTGTCCGGCGACAATGGTACAAGTGTGGTTCTCTCCGGCTACAAGTATCTGGGCTCCAGAAGGAATACCCTTGACCTGAACTGGGGTAGAACTATTGCTGGTGGAGCCATTACCTAACTGACCTACCCCGTTATTACCCCAACATTCGATGCTGTTTTTGACGATTGCACAGCTGTGACCAAAACCAGCCGCGATGCCACTGACGCCTGTGGCTAGCCCGTTGACTTGGATTGGGATGAGGCTGCCATCCTCGGTCCCGTTGCCTAGTTGTCCGTCGTTATTCCCCCCCCAACACCAGACACCGCCTTTGATTAATGCACAGGAATGCGCCCACCCGGCAGCCAGGCAGCCAGGGACCACCGCGATAGGGGACCAGTCGGAGGTTGTTAGGCTGGACTGGCAGCTCTCGCAGGCATTCTGTGGATTGGGAGTGCCGTCGTTGTACTGTGCGCTCCCTATCGAGCATGAGATGCCTGGGTCAATGGACTGCGAATCTGACAAGTCGGCGGACTCGCCCCCGGCAGTACTCATCGCGTCAATATCTCTGTTTCCAGAGTCCGCCCACAGGACATAATGACCCGACGAGGCATCTGACAGGCTGCGCCACGTCCAGAGGCGTTCTGGAACAGCCGATGAATAGGATGGAGAGGCAAACTGCCACAGCTCGCAAGCTAACCCTCCAGGCTCAGCCTACGGAGGCGAGCATTCTCCATGTGTACTGCACGACGCGGACCAGCACGCGATGGTGCTATCCTTTCGCACACCGCAGGAGTGCGTGTTCCCAGTGTTGACAAGAGTGAATTTGTCCGTCCCCGGTGTACAACGAAGTTCCGTTTGTCCGGACGATCCGCTTCCGTAACAACCTTGGCCCAGGCACATTACGGAGCCTGCGGCCTCAAGGTAGCAAGTATGGTTTCCACCAGTTGCGACTTGCAGGAGGAGCCCAGCAGGCTCAAGAACGGGGTCGATGCCTTGATTGTCACCCCAGCATCCGAGAGTACCATCGGGATGGAGTCCGCACGTGCGGTTGCCACCAGCGCTAACTATCGAGAATATATCTGTGGGCGCAGCGTTGTCGAAATAGGAGCCACTGCTGCCCCAACATTCGACGGTACCATCTTCGAGCAGACCACACGCATGGGTGAAACCGGCTGTAATTTTCTGAAAGGTCACACCGGAAGGAGGCGATGCTTCGCCAAAGGTGTTGTCGCCCCAGCAAAGGGCGCTTCCATCCAGCTGGAGACCGCAAGTAAACATATTGCCCGCCGTCACGTCGGAGAATGTTCCCACGGGAGCGGAAAGCTGCCCCGCGGCATTCGCTCCCCAGCAGACGATTTGACCATCGGTGGCAAGCGCGCAGGAATGGTCACTGCCCGAAGCGATCTTGGAGAAGGTTCCTGAAGGTGGCGTGGACTGCCCGGCGTCGTTGTCGCCCCAGCAGACGATGGTGCTGTCGATCTTGAGACCACAGGAGAAGTACGTACCGGAAGCCAGCTGTTTTGTGATGAGTGAACCATTTGTGACATTGGCGTAGATAGGCCCCTGCACACTATGGGCCTGCGAAGAACAGGAGAGGCATGCGCACCACGATAAAATGAACGGCGCGCGCTTCGATAGGCTTTTTCCATAGCACTCCATACTATTCATATCACGAACGTACCAGCCATTGAACGCCTGCGCAACTAAGGTTTAGCGCGGTGCAGGTATTCACGACGGTCTGCGACGAGATGCGTGCACGAGCATTCCGCACAAACGTGTGCGCAACGTCATTTATGTTTTTGTTGTCCATATGAGCCATGGCTGGTGATGATTTGGCGATGCCAGAGACCCCGATGCCACGTCATGCACACGCTGCGCATATGCCCGCCGTCTTCGCGCCCAGACGGTCAGGGCTGGCACCATATACCTGCCCGAGCGCATCATGATCCCTCGCTCCACTGTTTCCACCAAGCGACGACATGGTCAGCGCCGCGAGGATCAAGATCAGAACGACGGCCGCGCCCGATCAAGAGGCCACAGTTTATCGCTGTCCAGGGAAAGCGCCGCTCGCAACCAAGGCATTTCCACGCCAAAGCCTTGCCGGGCGGTACGGGAGGAGCGCCGGGGCCGACGATCAGCGCATACGCATTCTGCGTGGGCAGACCGTGGTGGCCGAGCACAAGCGGAATTGGGGCCAGCGCCAGAAGATCGAGGTGCATGAACATCGTGCGGAGATCATCCGACAAAAGCGCGGAATGCGCCGCTGCCACATCGCTCAGTTGGCCCGCCGGATCTCGACCTGCGCCAAGTGCCGCGCGCCTCGGAAGGACGTGGTCACCAGATCGAGTCGAGCTCCAATCTTGGATCGAGCTGGCCTGGTGGCGCGTACGTGTCAAATCAGAACCAGGATCTGATTTTGTACACGGAAGACCGCGAGCCACAGAAGTTGGCGCACGCGGGATGGGCCGCGCTTGGTAATTTTGATCTGGCCCTGCACGGTGCCGCTGCTCTTCTCTTTGAGATTGAGGCCCATCGCCTTAAGAAAGGCGCGAGCACAAGGGAACGACCGAGCATCACCAACCTCGGCAAAGACGGCCGCAGCGGTGGTGGGGCCTACGACCGGGGCCAGCGTGGCGGCGGGCGTGTTAGTGCATAAGCGAATCGAAGGGGGGGATTTCCGGTCCGAAAACCCGTGCCGCCCTGTGCCACCACACCCTCGCGTGCGCCTGGAGTGCCCTACGGAGCGGGTTTGATGGCGCGATTCGGGTGCCGAACAGGCTGTCTCAATCACAAGGCGTAGTCCACCCCATCACAGCCCCGGAGAGGTCGTGTTCAGTTCAGCCAGTCAGCGCTGCCACCCGCCTTCAGGGGCGGCGGGCGCGCTGGGCGTAGCTCCGGGATCTCCGTTGGCAGGTGCATCGCGGTCAGGATCTTCTTGGCGATGTCCTCGCTCTTGATGAGTGCGATCAGGCGGAGCGGGGCCTTACATTTCTGGCAGCGACTTGTGGGTGCGCGTGCACAAGGAGATCGGCGACAAGCTCTACCCGGAGATCAAGCAGGACTACAACCACGTCGACGCCTGCACCATGTGGTTCGTCAAGCAGCCCGAGTACTACGACGTGATCGTCACCGAGAATCTCTTCGGCGACATCATCACCGACCTCGCCGCCATCATCCAAGGCGGCCTCGGCATCGCTGCCGGCGGCAATATCAACCCCGAGGGCGTCTCCATGTTCGAGCCCATGGGCGGCAGCGCCCCCAAGTACACCGGCATGAACATCATCAATCCCCTCGCCACCATCTGCGCCGGCGGCATGATGATGGACACCCTCGGCGAGCCCGCCATCGCCAAAGCTGTCGACCAGGCCGTTCACGACGCCCTGGCCTCGGGCAAGATCAAGAGCCTCTCCGCCGGCAAGATGGGCATGGGCACGCGCGAGGTCGGCGATTTCATCGCGAAGCTCGTCAGCTAGCAACCCACCGCACGCAACTTCTGCGAGCCGCTGAGGAGCATCTGCTGACCTTCGAGCAGCAGTGGTCCGAAGAAACCAGCGGGCGGACGCTGCCCAAGTACGTAACGGAAGAGCTACACAAATACATGGACTCCGGAGTCTTGGGCCGAGGCTTCGCCCACCTTTTCTGCAAGACCTGGCGTGCTCTCGTCACACGCCACTTCACGCAGCGACGTCGTTCCCTCGCTCGCCGCGCCCGCCGACGGCAAGGGCAAGTCCAAGAACACCTCAAAGTATATTTCTTAGTCCGAACTTTTGCGCCGTACATTCGGGAGCGATATGTCGCCGAGCTTCTTGCCAGTACGTACAGCTATTTTGAGCCTGTCGCTGCCAACCCCTGCTGACCCAGCGTGTTCTTGGGTGCATAGTCGAGCAGGGCTTTGAAGACAGCGGTTGCATCCTTGGTCTTGCGCTGCTTGAGGAGCGCCCAGCCGAGCCCACTTCGGGCTTCCGTGTCGCTGGGATAGGCGTCCACCAGCCTTTTGTAAAGGGCTTGGGATTCGGAGAATTTGTTCTGGTTGTAGAGGACGAAAGCTAAACGGAGAGTCGCGAGGTAGTTTTCCGGATCGAGCTTCAAAATGTCCCGCGCGTGCTTCTCTGCTGACGGCCATTGTTTCTCGGCTATCAGGGGCAACAGGATTCCCAGACGAGGTTCGATGGCCTTTGGAACAAAAGCGACGGCCTTGGTGTATGCCTCGACGGCTGGGGCGTTCTTGCCTAGGCGATATTGCAGCCATCCCTTGCGGAGAAATGCAACATAGGAACCTTTCTTCTCGGACGAGAGCTTGTCCAGCGCCGCGAGGGCTTCCTCATCGTGTCCCATGGCCTCTTGGTCATAAGACTCCTGAAAATAGCCCGGATCCGGGGAGTGCTTCGCGGCTTGTGCTGACAGTGAAAGGCCAATGGCTGTAGTAAGACCTGCCGCCAGGGTGAGATGGGCTAGTTTCATGGTGACTCCTTGCTGTGTTGGGAAGCGCGTCGTGAGCTCATTTCAGATGGTCGCGTAGCGTATCTGGCGCGGCGACGTCGGAGGCCATAGGCGATTCGAAGGGGGTTTTTGAGCGTCTGAGAACCCTGCCAGGACGCGTCAGGTCGGCCCCGATCACGTCTGCGCAGCGCACGTGACCGGGTTTCTGGGGCCTGACGGGGTCTTTCTCGAGCACGCAGGGCAGTCTACTCCAACCCGCCCTGGTCGACGTGCCGTCAGTTCAGCCAGTCTCCGCCCTCGCCACCAGATTGCGAGGGCGGCGGTCGTGCAGGCCGGAGTTTGGGCGCCTCGGTAGGCAGTCCCATGGCTTTGAGAATCTTCTTGATGGTGTCCTCGGTCTCGATCATGGCGATGAGATGCAGCGGGCTCTTGCAGCGAGGGCAGACGGTGTCGATCTCGAATGTCTTTTTGAGGAGCTGGCTCCAAGAAATATAGTGCGAGAGCGGCAGTGAAGGCTTGTCCTTTTCCTCGGGTGCCGCCACGGCGGGGACGGGGACGACCTGGCTGCGGAGAGAGCTGTGCGAGGAGATAACCCCCGAATATCTGACGACATGGCGACGAGGAGGAGGGATGATCGCGGCTAGCCTCGCAATGAGGGCGAGCGGCGCAAGGTCGACCGACGATGTGCCATCCGACCAGGGCTTCTTGAAGTCGAGCCTGACGGTTTTGTCGTCGAGGATCTTGAGGCGGTCGTTGGCGAGAGGCGGGCGCAAGATGTACTTGCACAGGTTTTCGCGACCCTTCTTGTCGTTGGCGGCGACTTTGGTTTGAGCATGCAGGTTGAAGCCTGCTTGCTGGCCGCATAGTTTGCCCTTGGCCACGGGCGTGGCGCCAGGGTCGAGCACGATGCGCACGGGAGCCCGCTTGTGCGCAGGGCCGGCAGGCGAGGCGCCAGCGGTGGCGGCGGCCAACAAGCGAGCCAGGAGCGGATCCTTCTCGCCGATGGTCTCGTCGGTGACGACGGTGATCTCGCCGTCGCCTGGCGCGGTCACCAGGGTGATGACCCCGCGACGTTGGAGGAAGCGGAGGATGCGCTTACTGGCGCGCGCGACGATGGCAAGGATGTCCTCTTGGGTAAGTTCCGGAGCCGGGTGGAAGATGGGCGCACCGCCGTCGGGCCCAGGGGCGTACGCTCCATCGAGCTGGAGAACGTGAAAATGCGGTGAGAGACGCAGGTCGCTGTTGGCGCGCTGGATGACCGTGACGGCGCCGCACTCGCCGTCGGGGATGCCCCGATCTGCCAGGCGCTTGCGATAGTTGGACGCGACGGTGTCGATGAAGATGCGCAGGACTTGGCCCAGCAATTTCCCGTCGAAGGCCAAGGGAAATCTCAGCGGGAAAGGCAGGGTGAGCACGAATTGTCGGATGGGCACTTCGGGCAGCACGTGATCGACCAGAGTCAGCGCACCCGCGTTCATGCGTCTGCCTCCGCAGCTCGGACAGAAGCCACGACCCTTACAGCTCCAGGCCACAACGTACCGCTCGTGGCAGGTTTTGCACAAGAATTGTGCGAAGCCTCGCGCCAAGATTCCGCACCCTAGAAAGTCGTGTAGCTCGTCGGTGACGAAGCTGGGCAGCGTGCGGCCGTCGGACTTGTCGGTCCACTCTTGCTCGAAGGTGAGCAGGTGCTGCTGGAGCACCTGGAAGAGCGCGGTCTTCTCCGGCTCCCGGCGGGCATAGGTGTAGCCGGTCGCAGGTTTTGCGCATGCGGCTGCCTCCATGAAGGAGGGTTCTCGGCAAGCAGGTCACGGAAGGTGCGTGATGCGGGTGTCGGGCGTTGTGTGGGTGAGGCACGGCCACGGTCGGCAAAACCTTCCCGAGCTTCTCCGCCCTCCGCGCCCTCCTCCGCCCTCTGCGCTCTCTCCAGTCACAAATTCAGCATCATGCGCGCGTCGTCGCTCATGAGCTCGGGGGTCCAGGTCGGGTCGAAGGTGATGGCGACCTCGACCTGCGCCACGCCGGGCAGCTTGCGAATGCGCGCGTCGGCCTCGCTGCGCAGGATCTCGGACATGCCACAGGCAGTAGAGGTCACGGTCATGAGGACCTCGACCCGGTGGCCGCCCTCGGGCAGGGGCTCGGTCCTCATGGCGTAGACGAGCCCCAGCTCCACGATGTTGACGGGGATCTCCGGGTCGTAGCACTCGCGCAGCTCCTGCCACACCAGGCGCTCCAACTGGGCGGTGGCCGCATCGTTGGCGGTGGAGCAGGCCGGAAAAGGCGCGGCGTGACGTGGCCGAAGTCAACCCAAGGTGTTCCAGAAAGCTCGGCCGCTAATTGATTTCGCTGAAACCAAACCGGTTCTTTTCGTACATCGGCGTCTTCAGGATCAAGGCGCCAAAGGCGTTCTTGCCACGTACCTTGCATCGGAATATCCAGCAACGCTTATCCGACATGACCGGCTCCGAACAGGCCGAAACGTCGATCGAGCGTGGATCGTGAGCATTCTCTTTCAGCGCGCTCTCAAGTCCAATGATGGCCCCGTCCCAAGCGCTGCGTTCAGGCTTCTCGCCACAGGCGTAGGCTACCGCTTCTCTTTCAATTCGTGCCTTTTGGAGCGCGGCTTCTTCCCTTGCCGCGGGTCTCTTGAGGAGCTTGAGCTTCGATTCGACTGCGCTGGCGGTGTGCGAGAGGTCTAGCCCCAGCGTTTTCGCAGACGGATCGCCAATTCCCTTGAGCAGATCCTGTGCCGTGACGAAGAATGTTTGCGCCTCTACGAACTTGCGCGCCTTTAGGGAGCCGTCGCCATCGGTGATCGCTTCCTGCGCTTTCTTCCAGGCGGCCTGTGCCTTTGTTATCGGCGCCACCTCGGCGGCCAGCCTCTCGTAGATTTGGCGCACCGATGCGATCTCGGGCGGCACTGGCAACAATCTGAGGTATGGATCAATCCACCCCGACACCTGAGCGAGATTCTCCTCTGCTTGGGCGTAGTTGCTCTTTTCAAGCGCCGCCTTGGCGACGTCGATTCTTGCCCGGCAGGTTAGAACAACCGTGCTCATATTCTTCTTGAGGCTCAAGACCCTCGCTTCGTGCACCCTCTTCTCTGTTTCCGCTTGCGCCTGTTGGTCGGCGGCTAATTTATGTTGAGCCTTGATCGTACTTGCAGTGCCTGCGGCGACAATGAGCACGATCCCGACAAGGATTTCAAGCATGCGAAGACCAGTGCCGGGTCGGCGCCCTGGTGTCAGCAGGTTAACGGCTGACCTCTTGAGCTTCCCGGTGAGCGCAAGGATTGGGAGAAGAATCAGGATGACACCGAGGAGAGTGGCGAGCCCTGGGAAGATAAGGGGGATAACGCAAAATGGGACCACAACAAGAGATACGACAACGGCCTCTCGGATCAGATTCTTCTTCTCCACTTGCCCTCCTGTTTGCCGTGCAAAGTCCGCGACCGGTCCATGGTGCCACAGAATCACAACGCGTGTGGAGCGATCTGAGATCGGCTACTCCCAGCCCGCGGTTGCACTCGATGGGCCATAGGCGATTCGAAGGGGGTTTTTGAGCGTCTGAGAACCCTGCCATGACGCGTTAGGTCGGCCCCGATCACGTCTGCGCAGCGCACGTGACCGGGTTTCTGGGGCCTGACGGGGTCTTTCTCGAGCACGCAGGGCAGTCTACTCCAACCCGCCCTGGTCGACGTGCCGTCAGTTCAGCCAGTCTCCGCCCTCGCCACCAGATTGCGAGGGCGGCGGTCGTGCAGGCCGGAGTTTGGGCGCCTCGGTAGGCAGTCCCATGGCTTTGAGAATCTTCTTGATGGTGTCCTCGGTCTCGATCATGGCGATGAGATGCAGCGGGCTCTTGCAGCGAGGGCAGACGGTGTCGATCTCGAATGTCTTTTTGAGGAGCTGGCTCCAAGAAATATAGTGCGAGAGCGGCAGTGAAGGCTTGTCCTTTTCCTCGGGTGCCGCCACGGCGGGGACGGGGACGACCTGGCTGCGGAGAGAGCTGTGCGAGGAGATAACCCCCGAATATCTGACGACATGGCGACGAGGAGGAGGGATGATCGCGGCTAGCCTCGCAATGAGGGCGAGCGGCGCAAGGTCGACCGACGATGTGCCATCCGACCAGGGCTTCTTGAAGTCGAGCCTGACGGTTTTGTCGTCGAGGATCTTGAGGCGGTCGTTGGCGAGAGGCGGGCGCAAGATGTACTTGCACAGGTTTTCGCGACCCTTCTTGTCGTTGGCGGCGACTTTGGTTTGAGCATGCAGGTTGAAGCCTGCTTGCTGGCCGCATAGTTTGCCCTTGGCCACGGGCGTGGCGCCAGGGTCGAGCACGATGCGCACGGGAGCCCGCTTGTGCGCAGGGCCGGCAGGCGAGGCGCCAGCGGTGGCGGCGGCCAACAAGCGAGCCAGGAGCGGATCCTTCTCGCCGATGGTCTCGTCGGTGACGACGGTGATCTCGCCGTCGCCTGGCGCGGTCACCAGGGTGATGACCCCGCGACGTTGGAGGAAGCGGAGGATGCGCTTACTGGCGCGCGCGACGATGGCAAGGATGTCCTCTTGGGTAAGTTCCGGAGCCGGGTGGAAGATGGGCGCACCGCCGTCGGGCCCAGGGGCGTACGCTCCATCGAGCTGGAGAACGTGAAAATGCGGTGAGAGACGCAGGTCGCTGTTGGCGCGCTGGATGACCGTGACGGCGCCGCACTCGCCGTCGGGGATGCCCCGATCTGCCAGGCGCTTGCGATAGTTGGACGCGACGGTGTCGATGAAGATGCGCAGGACTTGGCCCAGCAATTTCCCGTCGAAGGCCAAGGGAAATCTCAGCGGGAAAGGCAGGGTGAGCACGAATTGTCGGATGGGCACTTCGGGCAGCACGTGATCGACCAGAGTCAGCGCACCCGCGTTCATGCGTCTGCCTCCGCAGCTCGGACAGAAGCCACGACCCTTACAGCTCCAGGCCACAACGTACCGCTCGTGGCAGGTTTTGCACAAGAATTGTGCGAAGCCTCGCGCCAAGATTCCGCACCCTAGAAAGTCGTGTAGCTCGTCGGTGACGAAGCTGGGCAGCGTGCGGCCGTCGGACTTGTCGGTCCACTCTTGCTCGAAGGTGAGCAGGTGCTGCTGGAGCACCTGGAAGAGCGCGGTCTTCTCCGGCTCCCGGCGGGCATAGGTGTAGCCGGTCGCAGGTTTTGCGCATGCGGCTGCCTCCATGAAGGAGGGTTCTCGGCAAGCAGGTCACGGAAGGTGCGTGATGCGGGTGTCGGGCGTTGTGTGGGTGAGGCACGGCCACGGTCGGCAAAACCTTCCCGAGCTTCTCCGCCCTCCGCGCCCTCCTCCGCCCTCTGCGCTCTCTCCAGTCACAAATTCAGCATCATGCGCGCGTCGTCGCTCATGAGCTCGGGGGTCCAGGTCGGGTCGAAGGTGATGGCGACCTCGACCTGCGCCACGCCGGGCAGCTTGCGAATGCGCGCGTCGGCCTCGCTGCGCAGGATCTCGGACATGCCACAGGCAGTAGAGGTCACGGTCATGAGGACCTCGACCCGGTGGCCGCCCTCGGGCAGGGGCTCGGTCCTCATGGCGTAGACGAGCCCCAGCTCCACGATGTTGACGGGGATCTCCGGGTCGTAGCACTCGCGCAGCTCCTGCCACACCAGGCGCTCCAACTGGGCGGTGGCCGCATCGTTGGCGGTGGAGCCCGATGGCGGGTCGGGGGGCGGGTCGGGTGCGGGCTGGGGATTGGGGGCCGCCGTCACTTTTAGGGCTCCTTGCTGGGCTCGCTGCCGCTGGTGGGCTCGGTCGTGGTCTCGTGCATGGCCGCGTTCAAGGTGTGCCAGGCGAGGCTTGCGCACTTGACCCGCACGGGGAACGCGCTTACGTCGGAGAACGCGGCGAGCTTGCCCAGGTCTTCGAGGTCGAAGCAGGGATCCTGGCCGCCGGTGATCATCTGGCGGAAGCGCTTGAAGGTCTCGGAGGCGTCGGCCAAGGACTTTCCCTTCACCACCGACGTCATCATGGACGCCGACGCCCTGGCGATGGCGCAGCCCTCGCCTTGGAAGCTGATGTCACGGACGACACCGTCCTTGACGTCGAGGTACACGGTCACGTGATCGCAGCTCGGCCTCGTAGCGTTCGATGGCGGCCATGCCGAACGACTCGACGTAGTCGATGGCGGTGCAGCGGTTCAGCAACTCCCGTACGAAGCCGACCACGTCGGCCTGGATCTCGTCGTCGGCCTCGCCTTGCAGGAACTCCGCGACCCGACGGGGACCGATGCCGTCGTGGAGGAGGAAGTCGTCGCGGAGGATCTGGACAGCCTTCTTGGCCTCATCGTCGGCCAACAGCGGTTGCAGGCAGGCAGCTACCTCACCGATGCCGGCACCGAAGTTCCGGATCAGGTAGTAGAGGTCGTAGGCGTCCTTGTTCTCGCCTCTACCAAGAAAGGCGAGCGCTTTGAGCACCACGAAAGCCCCTGGCCCGCAGACCCACACCGCGCGTGCTGCCTTCTCGCCGGAGATGGTCTTGCCCTCGATGCGGACGCGTCGACGGTCCTGGAAGGCTAGCTTCAAACCGGGCGCGATGATGGCAGCGAAGTCCTTCTCGATGTTGCGGAGCTTGCCGCCCTGGTCGTTCGGCATAGACGGCGGGATCAAGAAGTCCACCGTCACCGCGCCGAGGCTGGCAGCTCGCCAACGCTGCCGCGCCGGCCGTCCCTCGTCGGTTTGGTCGGGCACGAAGCCGGCGTCGCGCAGGCGCTCGGTCAGCGTGCGATAGCGTCCTTCGTCGAGCAGGGCCAGCTTGAGCCCGACGTCGAGATCCATCGTGCCGACATGCGCGGCCACGCCCTCGGGCAATGCACCTTGGTCGATGAGCAAAGACGGGACGAGCCCGCCGACGACCACGACATCGTCCATCATGTCGCCGAGCTTGGTCGCGACGTAGAGGCAGGTCGACCGCACGAGCGCGACCTGCGCGCTCCCGTACTCCGAGGCTCGCTTCGGTTTGTCAGCCATCGTGCCTCCAGGTCAGCAGCTCGGCTCGCAGGCGCTCTGCGGCTTCGCTGGCCCGCTCAGGGTGAGCCTTGAGATCGACGTAAACCTGGACGGGATGGACGCACCTGATGCCATCCTTGTCGACGGCGCCCTGGAACACGCCCGGGTCGCTCGGGACGACCAACCACAGGTTCGCCCCACGCTCATCCGCTCGGAAGCCGAGCTGTTCGATCAGCTCGGGCGATGGATCCGTCGGCAGGTAGACAGTCGTGATGCGGAACGAGGCAAAACGGGTCATCGCCCAGGCAGCGGCAAGTCCCGTGGCCGCGTGCTCGTGTCCGCGCTCGGTGAGGGTGTCGACGACAAGGCGTAGGAGCAGGTCTCCCGAGCGAGCTGCGACATGCCCGCGATGCACGGTGTGCTTCGAGAACTCGTCCGCCTCGCGCCAGGCGTCCAGCAAGAGCTCAGGCGATTTTGCACGTACGCCGCCCTGCTCGTCGCGAATCAGGTACTCGTCCGCCGTTAGTCGCGCGACCAAACGACTGACCATGCCTTCGTCGAGGCCGGTGGCGCGGGTGATCTCGCGTTGGGTGAGGTACTTCCCGGCGTTGATCAGCAACCAGCGGATGATGCGCGAGCTCTTGGGGGCGAACAGGTTCCGTGGCCGCCCGGCGGTCTTGAACCGGTTGGGCTTCCCCTCGACGATCACGCGGATGCCCGGGGCGATGATACGCGCGTTGCCGGACAGGTCGATCCATGCGACGCCTGCATCCTCACAGGTCTTGCGGCCGACTTCACCCATGAAGGGGACTGCCACGAGCGGGACAACCGTTTTGCGACGAAGGCGGGAAGCATGCTCCTTGGCCTGTTCCGCGGTCGCGGCCAGCGCGCCGGCGCTGGTGGACCACTTCACCTCGACGACGAAGGTCGGGCCCGCGGTGACGACCAGAGCGGCCCCGCACGCGGGTTCGGCCTGCACTTCCAGTGCGGCGTGATCGACCCCAAGGAGCTCGGCCAGCATGTCGGGCACCTTCCCTGCCAGACGGTCATGCTCACGCCGCGCTTCCATCGCTTGACTAAATAGCATTACTTGACCGTCTTGTCAATCGAGCCAATTTAATCAAGCTCTGTGCGTTGCTGCTTCGTGATCGTGGACTTGGCCCGTCGGGAAATCGTCCACATCGGCGTGACATTTTCTCCAAGCGCGCAGTATGCCGGGCAGTGCGCCTCAGCGAGGTGAGGGCGTTGACGAAGGTAGACCTCGATCTTCAAACACCAGGGCTCTGGATTCGTCGCTCCCAGGCGAGGACGATCGTGTCCACGCCGAAGAACAAGCGCACCAGATTTCAGGTCATCCCGCGAGCGCTGGCCGACGAGTTGCAGCGGTTCATGCTGCGGACCGAGGACCAGCTTCTCTTCCCGGATCCTCGTGGCGGCGTGCTCTCGAACAAGGTTTTGAATCGCTGGTATCGCGACCTCGCGAAAGAGGCCGGCGTCCGCCGCATCACGAGCCACGGCGCCCGCCACACCGCCGGCAGCAGCTACGCCGTCATGGGCGCCGGCCAGAAGGTCATCGGGACGCTGCTCGGGCACAGCGATAGCGCGTCTACCGAGCGGTACACCCACGTCGCCCCGAGTGCGACAACGGCGATGGTTGAGGCGCGATGGCTGCGGCTGTGTGGCGGGGAAGGTGGGCGGTGACGGCTGCGGGGATGGTGTCGGTGCGCGTTGCTCATGTAGGCATAGAGGTTCCTATTAGCTGGACTGACTGGCAGCGCAACCGGCATCGTGTCAAACTGTGAAGCTATGACGAATCCTGAGGTTGTGACGACAGTCCTTCCGGTGGATGTTGCGCCCTACATTGATAGATGGGACGAGTATTGGTTGGAGATGGCATTGACCGCCGGACGTAAGTCCAAAGATCCAAAGTGCCGTGTCGGTGCTGTGATCGTTCGAGACGAGCAAATCCTTTCCACAGGGTTCAACGGATTTGCACGTCAAGTCTTCGACGACCCGAAACTCCTCTCAAACACGGACGAGAAGCTTCGCCTAATCTGTCACGCCGAGCAGAATGCAATCCACAACGCCGCTCGCGTCGGAATTGCTCTTCAAGGGGCGACGATTTACGTAACAAAATTTCCCTGCCTGGCGTGCTGCAATGCCATTATTCAGGCCGGAATCGCGAGGATCTACACCCATGATGATTCCTTCTGGGGCGATGATCCCGCCGACGGAGATCACTCGCGAAAGAAGTCCACTTTGCGCCAAGCCAAGATCAAGGTCGACGCGCCCTTTCACTCGGAGTACACGCCACAGCAGCCCATCACGGGAAAGCGGAGGCCCCGGTCTTCTGCTGTCCCACAGCAGCCCTCAGCGAAGTCGACGGGGGCTGCATTGACTCCTGAACAGACCAGTTCAATACCAGCACGGCTTTCGTCAGTTCCGCCGGCCCGTAAGAAGCGCAAAGGAGCTAAGCCCGCCGTCCCCAGCATGAGTCTGTTCGGTCCCAATCGTTCACTCCCAGGAGGTCGCTAGGCCGCTCCGGCGTCGCGGCACTAGGCTAGCTGGAAAGACACGTTCTTCTCGACCAGCGCGCAGCGGGATGGTTCGGATGCTGGCGTCAGCACGAAGTATGCGATTGTCCACAGCGCGGGGGCGCCTTCGCCAAAACGAAGGCGCTGGCGTCGCATTCCCAGGGATACCGCGACGCCAAGGGTGTTGAGGCGCCCGACGATCTCTAGGACAGACACCGCGGCCTCGTGACGTTGGACGGGATTCAGATCGGAGCCAATATCGAGATAGTCGCGGAGATCGGTTTCCAGTGCGGCGACGATGGGCTCCGCTGTAGGTAGCCCGGTCCGACTCTCGAAACACATGGCGTCGGCCGTAAACAGAGGCCGAAGGTTCTCCGCCGTGCGAACGACTGCAAGTGGAATGACCAGGTATTTGGCCTGGGCCTCCGCGAGCTTGTTCGCGATGAGTTCCTCGGTGACTTCCTCTAGTCGGACGCCCAGCAAGGTTGCCATGGCGGAATCGAAATCGAACCGAAGCGCCTCGACAGAGATATTCATCGCCCCTGCGATGGCGAGAAGGGTCTCTGCGCTCAAGCCTCGGCCTTCCTCGGCGCGCTGAACAGTTCGCGGGCTGATGCTGGCGGCCTGTGCCAGCTGCTCTTGGGTCCATGTAAGGGTCTCTCGGTGCTGGCGGATGTTTGAAGCGATGACAGCGTTCATGTGGGTAGCCTCCTTTGCTGTCTCAGAGCTTCGCTTTGTCCGGCCAGTCACACCACGACAGTAAGACGACAGCTTACGAAATGCACGCCCGCGGAATCCCTCTCTCTGCGTGGGCGGAATACGTCCGGGCTACTCGTTCCAGTCGTAGCTCTCAGATTCGAGGAAGGAGATGTAGTCGTTCATCGAGCCTATTTCGTAGGCCAACCATCCTCCGATGCCATCGGAGAGGAACCGAATCGATTGTCCGAGCCTTTCAACGATCCGACCGATATCAAACCAGGTCTGCGTATTGAAGATTGGCTCATCCTTGCCCCTTCTTCGTGGATATCGAAACACCTCTCCGGTGGGATCCATATTGTGAAGCTGGAATACCGAAGATCGAACATCCTCCGGAATCTCTTCGTCAGGGGTAACCAACTTCAGACGGGGCTCAAGGATGGTGAAGAGTCGCTGCAAGCTGTGCGTATGGCCATAGGCGATTCGAAGGGGGTTTTTGAGCGTCTGAGAACCCTGCCAGGACGCGTCAGGTCGGCCCCGATCACGTCTGCGCAGCGCACGTGACCGGGTTTCTGGGGCCTGACGGGGTCTTTCTCGAGCACGCAGGGCAGTCTACTCCAACCCGCCCTGGTCGACGTGCCGTCAGTTCAGCCAGTCTCCGCCCTCGCCACCAGATTGCGAGGGCGGCGGTCGTGCAGGCCGGAGTTTGGGCGCCTCGGTAGGCAGTCCCATGGCTTTGAGAATCTTCTTGATGGTGTCCTCGGTCTCGATCATGGCGATGAGATGCAGCGGGCTCTTGCAGCGAGGGCAGACGGTGTCGATCTCGAATGTCTTTTTGAGGAGCTGGCTCCAAGAAATATAGTGCGAGAGCGGCAGTGAAGGCTTGTCCTTTTCCTCGGGTGCCGCCACGGCGGGGACGGGGACGACCTGGCTGCGGAGAGAGCTGTGCGAGGAGATAACCCCCGAATATCTGACGACATGGCGACGAGGAGGAGGGATGATCGCGGCTAGCCTCGCAATGAGGGCGAGCGGCGCAAGGTCGACCGACGATGTGCCATCCGACCAGGGCTTCTTGAAGTCGAGCCTGACGGTTTTGTCGTCGAGGATCTTGAGGCGGTCGTTGGCGAGAGGCGGGCGCAAGATGTACTTGCACAGGTTTTCGCGACCCTTCTTGTCGTTGGCGGCGACTTTGGTTTGAGCATGCAGGTTGAAGCCTGCTTGCTGGCCGCATAGTTTGCCCTTGGCCACGGGCGTGGCGCCAGGGTCGAGCACGATGCGCACGGGAGCCCGCTTGTGCGCAGGGCCGGCAGGCGAGGCGCCAGCGGTGGCGGCGGCCAACAAGCGAGCCAGGAGCGGATCCTTCTCGCCGATGGTCTCGTCGGTGACGACGGTGATCTCGCCGTCGCCTGGCGCGGTCACCAGGGTGATGACCCCGCGACGTTGGAGGAAGCGGAGGATGCGCTTACTGGCGCGCGCGACGATGGCAAGGATGTCCTCTTGGGTAAGTTCCGGAGCCGGGTGGAAGATGGGCGCACCGCCGTCGGGCCCAGGGGCGTACGCTCCATCGAGCTGGAGAACGTGAAAATGCGGTGAGAGACGCAGGTCGCTGTTGGCGCGCTGGATGACCGTGACGGCGCCGCACTCGCCGTCGGGGATGCCCCGATCTGCCAGGCGCTTGCGATAGTTGGACGCGACGGTGTCGATGAAGATGCGCAGGACTTGGCCCAGCAATTTCCCGTCGAAGGCCAAGGGAAATCTCAGCGGGAAAGGCAGGGTGAGCACGAATTGTCGGATGGGCACTTCGGGCAGCACGTGATCGACCAGAGTCAGCGCACCCGCGTTCATGCGTCTGCCTCCGCAGCTCGGACAGAAGCCACGACCCTTACAGCTCCAGGCCACAACGTACCGCTCGTGGCAGGTTTTGCACAAGAATTGTGCGAAGCCTCGCGCCAAGATTCCGCACCCTAGAAAGTCGTGTAGCTCGTCGGTGACGAAGCTGGGCAGCGTGCGGCCGTCGGACTTGTCGGTCCACTCTTGCTCGAAGGTGAGCAGGTGCTGCTGGAGCACCTGGAAGAGCGCGGTCTTCTCCGGCTCCCGGCGGGCATAGGTGTAGCCGGTCGCAGGTTTTGCGCATGCGGCTGCCTCCATGAAGGAGGGTTCTCGGCAAGCAGGTCACGGAAGGTGCGTGATGCGGGTGTCGGGCGTTGTGTGGGTGAGGCACGGCCACGGTCGGCAAAACCTTCCCGAGCTTCTCCGCCCTCCGCGCCCTCCTCCGCCTTCCGTGCTCTCCCTGAGCAGCCGTTCGAGCGCGCGTTGTTTGCGATGGTGGCTAACCGGACCAGCAAGCCGTGCTCGAAGCTTTACTGCCGACAACAGTGGCTGCCCGAAGAAGTGTTTCTGCCGGACAAGGAGAAGCTGGAATTGCAGCACCTTTACCGGGCGATGGATTTTCTGGAGGCACACAAGGCGCACGTCGAGCGCGAGGTTTTCTTCCGCATGGCGGACTTGATGAACGCAGACGTAGACGTCATTTTCTATGACACGACGTCGCTGCATTTCGAGATCGACGAAGAGGACAGCGCGCCTAGGCTCGGGAACAAGTTGGCAGGTCGACAGAAATACGAGGCGTTGCGAAAACGCGGACATTCGAAGAATGGTCGCGGCGACGTTCCACAGTTGGTGGTGGGTCTGGCGGTCACGCGGGACGGCCTGCCCGTGCGGTCGTGGGTCTTCCCGGGAAACACCGTGGACGTAACCACGGTCGAGAAGGTGAAACAGGACTTGCGCGGCTGGCGACTGGGCCGTTGCGTGTTCGTGGGCGACGCCGGCATGAACTCCGAGGAGAACTGGCGCACGCTGGCGCTGGGAGCCGGCAATGGCATGGTCTTCGCAATGTTGGTTGTCCATGCGAATTGACGACCAAGATTCCAGCCAAGGCGCAACCATCATCCCACTTGTGCGGCCAGGAACCGGACATGCCGGCCAGGATTCGGCCCGGCCGCCGCGTTTGCTTGACCGAGTGCGCGCTGGACTACGTGCCCGGCACTACAGCAGGCGAACCGAAAAGGCCTATGTCGGCTGGATCCGCCGGTTCATCCTATTTCACAGCAAGCGCCACCCTGACGAGATGAGCAGTGTCGAGGTTGGCGCCTACCTCTCCAACCTGGCCAGCGAAGCGAAAGTCAGCGCTTCCACACAGAACCAGGCGCTGGCCGCACTGCTTTTTCTCTATCAACAGGTACTCGGACGCGAGCTGGAATGGTTGGGCGACCTTGTTCACGCCAAACGACCCAAGAAGGTCCCCGTCGTGCTTGGCCGACCGGAGGTGCGTGATGTGCTCGCGCGTTTACAAGGCCCAGTGTGGTTGGTCTGTGCACTCCTCTATGGCGCTGGCCTACGCTTGCTCGAAGCCCTGCGCCTTCGGGTGAAAGACATCGACCTCGACCGGCGCGAAATCACCGTCCGTTGTGGCAAAGGCCAGAAAGACCGCCGAACCGTTCTTCCCAGCGCGCTTATCGAGACACTGCGTTCCCATCTTGCCTCCGTCAAAACCCAACACGAGGCCGATCTGGCCCTGGGCGCGGGCGCCGTCTTCTTGCCCGAGGCACTGGCCAGAAAGTACCCAAGCGCCCCTCGGGAATGGAATTGGCAATGGATCTTTCCCGCCACGCGCACCTATACCGACCCCGCAACCGGCGATGTACACCGCCACCACCTTCACGAAACCGTCATCCAGCGCGCCGTCCGCAAGGCCGCCATCGCCGCAGGCATTACCAAACCGGTCAGCCCGCACACGCTGCGTCATTCCTTCGCGACCCACCTCCTGGAAGACGGCTACGACATCCGCACCATCCAAGAACTGCTCGGCCACCGCGACGTGAGCACGACGATGATCTACACACACGTCCTCAACCGAGGAGGCTGCGGCGTGCGGAGCCCCTTGGACCGCTGATAGCCATCCCCAGCCTGCGAGACGAATCGGTTTTATCCGACAACCGCCCCATGCCAGGAAGTCAGCTGGTTCGGCTAAGTACGCGGCATCATGAATGTTGGAAGTGAAGTCGGTAGATGATTGCGCCGCGCCTGCAGCTGGGATATAGTTATTCCTCGCGGGCTAAGAGATAGTTCGACGGACTTGCACATTGGATCAAAGCCGGAGACGATGCACAAATGAAGCTGCGAAACCTTCTCATCGTTTGCACGTTGGTCGGTTGTGCCACTGGCTACCACGCGTCTGGGATTGCAGGCGGCTATTCGGAGCTGCGTCTCAGCGAGCGGGCATGGCAAGTCAGTTTTGCCGGGAACGGCTACACGTCTCCAGAACGAGCTCATACGTTTGCTCTCCGCCGAGCCGCGGAGCTGACGCTCGCGTCCGGATATCAAGCGTTCTATGTTGCTGGCGAAAACCAAAGTGTCAGGCAGATGAACATCCAACAGCCAGTGAACTGCTACTCGAACGGGCCCTACACAAACTGCTCCGGTGGCGGCGTGACTACCATAAACAAGCCCAGTCAGCGGCTCGACATTACGATGGTGACCGCTCAGGAGGCCGCTCAAGCTCCGCCGGGATATCTTGTGTACGACGCTCAAATACTCCTCGCGCAGATTCCTCCGGAATGAGGACGACGAAGCCGTCGAACAAGGCGTTGCAGCGGACGCCGCTTGCGCGGCGCCGCTGAACGCCAAGGCGTTGGACGCATGACCCATCGACCTTCTTCTCAGGCTCGGCCGGAACCTCGGCCCAAGTGGGTACCCGCGATCCGGTCAGGAAGCCACATCCCTACTCCCGCCTGACTGCAGGCCAGCACGAGGCCTTCACCGAAAGACGCATGCCTCGTGCCTGGCCGGTTGGGTTGCGTCCACGACGGCAGGATTTGGGTATCTCTCGCGCTCCGGCCGGGCCATAGGCGATTCGAAGGGGGTTTTTGAGCGTCTGAGAACCCTGCCGGGCCGCATTAGGTTGGCCCCGATCACGTCGGTACGGCGCACGTGACCGGGTTTCTGGGGCCTGACGGGGTCTTTCTCGAGCACGCAGGGCAGTCTACTCCAACCCGCCCTGGTCGACGTGCCGTCAGTTCAGCCAGTCTCCGCCCTCGCCACCAGATTGCGAGGGCGGCGGTCGTGCAGGCCGGAGTTTGGGCGCCTCGGTAGGCAGTCCCATGGCTTTGAGAATCTTCTTGATGGTGTCCTCGGTCTCGATCATGGCGATGAGATGCAGCGGGCTCTTGCAGCGAGGGCAGACGGTGTCGATCTCGAATGTCTTTTTGAGGAGCTGGCTCCAAGAAATATAGTGCGAGAGCGGCAGTGAAGGCTTGTCCTTTTCCTCGGGTGCCGCCACGGCGGGGACGGGGACGACCTGGCTGCGGAGAGAGCTGTGCGAGGAGATAACCCCCGAATATCTGACGACATGGCGACGAGGAGGAGGGATGATCGCGGCTAGCCTGGCAATGAGGGCGAGCGGCGCAAGGTCGACCGACGAGGTGCCATCCGTCCAGGGCTTCTTGAAGTCGAGCCTGACGGTTTTGTCGTCGAGGATCTTGAGGCGGTCGTTGGCGAGAGGCGGGCGCAAGATGTACTTGCACAGGTTTTCGCGACCCTTCTTGTCGTTGGCGGCGACTTTGGTTTGAGCATGCAGGTTGAAGCCTGCTTGCTGGCCGCATAGTTTGCCCTTGGCCACGGGCGTGGCGCCAGGGTCGAGCACGATGCGCACGGGAGCCCGCTTGTGCGCAGGGCCGGCAGGCGAGGCGCCAGCGGTGGCGGCGGCCAACAAGCGAGCCAGGAGCGGATCCTTCTCGCCGATGGTCTCGTCGGTGACGACGGTGATCTCGCCGTCGCCTGGCGCGGTCACCAGGGTGATGACCCCGCGACGTTGGAGGAAGCGGAGGATGCGCTTACTGGCGCGCGCGACGATGGCAAGGATGTCCTCTTGGGTAAGTTCCGGAGCCGGGTGGAAGATGGGCGCACCGCCGTCGGGCCCAGGGGCGTACGCTCCATCGAGCTGGAGAACGTGAAAATGCGGTGAGAGACGCAGGTCGCTGTTGGCGCGCTGGATGACCGTGACGGCGCCGCACTCGCCGTCGGGGATGCCCCGATCTGCCAGGCGCTTGCGATAGTTGGACGCGACGGTGTCGATGAAGATGCGCAGGACTTGGCCCAGCAATTTCCCGTCGAAGGCCAAGGGAAATCTCAGCGGGAAAGGCAGGGTGAGCACGAATTGTCGGATGGGCACTTCGGGCAGCACGTGATCGACCAGAGTCAGCGCACCCGCGTTCATGCGTCTGCCTCCGCAGCTCGGACAGAAGCCACGACCCTTACAGCTCCAGGCCACAACGTACCGCTCGTGGCAGGTTTTGCACAAGAATTGTGCGAAGCCTCGCGCCAAGATTCCGCACCCTAGAAAGTCGTGTAGCTCGTCGGTGACGAAGCTGGGCAGCGTGCGGCCGTCGGACTTGTCGGTCCACTCTTGCTCGAAGGTGAGCAGGTGCTGCTGGAGCACCTGGAAGAGCGCGGTCTTCTCCGGCTCCCGGCGGGCATAGGTGTAGCCGGTCGCAGGTTTTGCGCATGCGGCTGCCTCCATGAAGGAGGGTTCTCGGCAAGCAGGTCACGGAAGGTGCGTGATGCGGGTGTCGGGCGTTGTGTGGGTGAGGCACGGCCACGGGCATGCGGGGAAAGCAGAACGAGGCGTCCGGTAAGCCAAGATCCCGTGTCCGCGATGGCGTAGCGAACCACCCAGATGTTGTCATCGAAGTAGAAGTCCTTGACTTGGCCGATGTCACCGTCCAGCGCGGCGAGCTTGTTGTCGTAGAGATCTTTGGTGTTTTGCAGGTGCGAATCGACGGTAGGGACGATCGGAACTTCTTGTGGATGTTGTGTCATGTTGTTCTCCTTTTCAAACGATGCGGCGGCCTTGAATGACACGAACCAGGACCATGACCACGGCAGCCACGAGAAGGATGTGAATGAAACCTCCCATGGCGTGCGCGGTGAAGAATCCAAGTGCCCAGAGCACGAGAAGAATGACGGCGATTGTCCAAAGCATGGCGCGCCTGCTAGGAAACCATGGTGCAAGGTTGTGGTGCGGTCTTCAGCCTCGGCGTGTGCCACAGCATGTGCGAGACGGTCTGCGTGGCCAGGCGCGAGATCTCTTGCGGATCGGCGCTGTACTGCGCGGCCTTGTCGAAGACGGTCAGGATCAACTCACCAAGCGGTACGGTTTTTGGAATTTGGGTTCTCATGTTCTGCCTTTCTTGGACGCGTATTCCACCTACAGCAGGTTCCGGGCCATCAACTAGTCGGCAATGAAAACGGCAGCTTGCACCGCAAACGACTCTTGGTCCTGGCCAACTCAATCAAAGCGACGTACGTTTCCCATCAAATCGAAGGAGAGGGACGGTGATGAGGGCAGGCGATCTGGATCTCAAGGAGCTCTCTGGAATTGGACCCGGAAGGCGGCGTGATCCGCTTCGCTGGGCAACGTGCGCTGCTGCTGGACGCGGTGGCGATGGGACTTCTGCGCAAGTATCTCGTCGAGAACTTCGGCGTGACCGCCGCGCACGCCGTGCTGATCCAGTTCGGCTTCGCCCATGGTTGGCGCATGGCCGAGGCCATGCAGGCCCAATTCAAGTGGCAAAGCAGCGAGGAATGGCAGCAGGCTGGTACCCACATCCACACCCTCGAAGGTCTCTTTCGCTTGGAACCGGAAAGCCAGGGTCCCCTTTCGAAGGAAGGCATGATGCTCACGGCCTCCTACGAGGCGGAGCAACACCTCTTGCACTTCGGTCGATCGGACGAGCCCGCGTGCTGGACCATTTGCGGCCTCAGCAGCGGCTACCTCAGCCGGAGTTGCGGACACGAGATCTACGTCCTTGAAGACCGCTGCATGGGCAAGGGCGATGCGGCCTGCCACATCATTGGGCGAACGCGCGAGGAGTGGGGTGACGAGCACAGCGAGGAGCTACGTTTCTTCAAGGCGGACAACCTCAAGGAATGCCTCGATGTCTCCCTTGCGCGAGTCACGGATACGCTGAAGGCGGCCGAGCAGAAACTGCGCATGCACCGCCGAGCCCTGGTTCGCGTGGCGAGCGACGTGGAGGAGCCGCTCGGCATCGTCGCCAAGAGCGTCGCGATGGCACAGGTCGTGGACTTGGCGCGCCGGGTGGCAAAAGTCGATTCCACCGTTCTTATCACAGGCGAAAGCGGATTGGGCAAGGAGCGAGTCGCTCGGCTCGTCCACGAAGAGTCCACGCGCGCCGCCGGGCCATTCGTGGCCGTCAACTGCGGCGCCATCACCGAGACCCTTCTCGAGAGCGAGCTCTTCGGACACGCACGAGGCGCGTTCACCGGCGCGACCCAGGACCGACCCGGCCTGTTCGAGTCCGCCAACAGTGGCACGCTGCTGCTCGACGAGGTCGGCGAGGTCTCGCCCGGCATGCAAGTCAAGCTCCTGCGCGCGCTGCAAGAGCGGGAGATCCGCCGCGTCGGCGAAAACAAGAGCCGCAAGGTCGACGTGCGCGTCCTGGCCGCGACCAACCGCGACCTTGCCCACGGCGTGGCGGGCGGAGATTTCCGGCAAGACCTTTACTATCGGCTGAAGGTGGTCGAGCTCCACGTGCCACCCCTGCGCGAGCGCAGAGACGACATCTTGCCGCTGGCTCGGGTGCTGCTCGCGGACGTGGCGGTGCGCATGAAGCGCAAGATCACGGGGCTTGCTCCCGAAACCGCCGATCAGCTTCTGCGCTACCCCTGGCCGGGCAACGTACGCGAGCTCGAAAACGCCATGGAGCGCGCCGTGGCGCTGGCGCGCGGAAGTCGCGTGGAATTCGAGGATCTGCCCGAGGAGATCCGTCAGTCCTTTCCCACCCCCATGGCCAGCCAGGGCAAGGTGCGGCCGCTGGAAGAGGTCGAGAAGGAATACATCCTAGCGGCGCTGGAGCTCAATACCGGCAACCAGACCCACACCGCCGAGCAGCTCAACATTGGATCTGCGACACTGTACCGCAAGCTCAAGAGCTACGGCATGATCGGCAAGAGGCGTGCGCTTGCAAGCTGACTCTATCCATTCGCCAACACCGCCCAAACTCCATCCCTGAAATACCTGTCCCGAGATCAAGCGTATTCTACCCTATCGCGTCTCGGACATAGGTCGCCTTCGTCACTCCAGTTGACGGTGCTTGAGAGTGTGTGACACTCGACGGGATGATCGTGTCGCAGAACTCCACGCTCCGGGGCATTCCCATCTCTTCGGGTATTGCACACGGCAAGGCCTACGTTCTCTCGTCGGTCGATCAGATTCTGGTTCCGCGACGTAGCGTGGAAGCGACCGAGGTGGACGCCGAGCTTGCGCGCTTCAATGTGGCGATCGGGACGGCGGAGAAAGAGCTGCTCGCGTTGCGGGACGACGTGGCTTTGCGTGTTGGCGCGAGCGAGGGAGACATCTTCGCGGCTCAGGCGCTGGTGGTGCGGGATCACCGCCTGCACGCACAGGTTGCGACCGCGGTCCAGGAGCGCCGAATCAACGTCGAGGCCGCCCTGGTCGATGTCGTCGAGACATTCGTCCGCGCTTTCGATCAGGTGTCGGATCCCTACTTGCGCGAGCGAGCGGTAGACATTCGCGATATCGGTCGCCGCATTCTCGCGGCGCTGGCCAAGGACGACAGACTCGGCGTGCTGGAGATGCCGGACGGCTCCATCTTGGTCGCCGACGAGTTGTTGCCATCGGCCACCGCGCGCTTCGAGCTCAGCCGGGTGAAGGCACTCGTGACAGAGCGGGGCGGAAAATTCTCGCACACGTCGATCCTCGCGCGCTCATCGCGAATACCGGCGGTGTCAGGGATCCGAGACGCTCCACTTAAAATCAAGACAGGCGACCAGCTCATCGTCGACGGCGTGTCCGGCATCGTCTTCGTGAACCCGGACCCGTCGGTGCAGAGCGAGTACGAGCGGCTTGAGTCCGAGCTTTCCGGCTACCGCGCGGGGCTGCAGGAGAGCATCGATCTACCCTCGATCACGCTCGACGCTATCGCGATCCCCCTGCTCGCGAACGCCAGCAAGGTTTCGGACACGGAGGCGGCTTGCCTTTATCGAGCCGACGGGATTGGTCTCTATCGGACGGAGTTCGCATTCTCGATCCGCAGCACGTTCCCCAGCGAGGAGGAACAGTATCAACTTTGGAAGCGCGCAGCCGAGCGCATCCACCCGCGCAAGATCGTGCTGCGCCTGCTCGACGTGGGGGGCGACAAGCAGCTCTCCTACTTTCCTTTGCCCCATGCGCGCAACCCTTCGCTGGCCCAGCGCGGAATTCGCCTCTTGCTCACGAATCCAAGCCTGCTGAAAAGTCAGTGCGGGTCTTTCTGCGGGTCAGCGCAGAGCACCCGGTGTCGGTGCTGATACCGGTGGTGGGTGGGATCGAGGACGTGCGAGCGACACGCGTCGTAATGAACGAAGCCATGGCGGAGCTCGGGGCCGAAGGCAAGGCCTTCAATCCGAAAATTCCACTGGGGGCCATGATTGAGGTTCCGTCGGCGGCCGTGCTAACCGCGGTGCTGGCCAAGGAGTCTCGACTTCTTCAGTCTGGGCACCAACGATTTGGTGCAATATGTGCTTGCAGCGGATCGCGAGGACGACAGCGTCGACGACTATTACCAGCCCCTCCACCCGGCCGTTTTGCGGGTCATCCGCTTCGTAACCGATGCCGCGCGCGACGCCGGCCGGCCTCTGTCGATTTGCGGCGAAATGGCCGGCGATCCGGCGTACACCGAGCTGCTCCTGGGGCTCGGACTGCGCGAATTCAGCGTGGCACCTGGCGAGATGCTTGAGGTCAAGAATGCGATTCGCGCGACCACGCTAGCCGAAGCCGAAGTGCTGGCGACGGCCGCACTGGCCAAAGTCTCGACCAATGAAGTCGTGGAATTGCTCGAACAGCGGGGGTACGCGCACCGTCAGGCATCCTCCATGCCCGGGAAGAAATAGGGCCGAGCCCGGTCGCTGCTGAGGCTCGCCCATCCATCAAAGCGATGGTGACGGTAGTTCGTTCTGGTCGATCGAACCAATCCGCGACACTCGCCCGGGCTCACAACCTCTCGAAATTGCTTGTCCGTCATGGTGGCCCGAAAACTGCTGTAGACGCTGGCCATGAAACGTTTCGCGTTGCTCGCATTGGCCGCTGCGGCTCTTACCTCCACCCACGCAAGTCGCGTCCAGGCCACCGAGGTTGGTACCTCGCGCAACTTCGGCTTGGGCTTCCAGATCGGCGAACCAACAGCCATTACGGCGAAGGCCTTTGTCGGGGGCGCCCATGCCTTCGACTTCGGGCTCGGATTCGGTGGCTGGGGCTACGACTGGTGCAGGGATGCGAACGGCAACTCCTATCGTTGCGGCAATATCAATCACAACTTCAGCGTGCACATGGACTACCTGTACGAGGAGAATATCCTCAACAGGACAAATCGTCTCGACTGGTATGTTGGTTTTGGTGGGCGGTTGATCACGTCAGCTTACGGCTCCAACGACCTCGGCCACGACGTCGTCCTTCTGGCCCGCGTTCCGCTCGGGATCGCGGCCACATTCCGGCGCCCGGACTTTCTCGAAGCCTACCTCGAAATCGCGCCCGCCATCGTGATCGTTCCGCCGCTCGATTTCACCATCGACGTGGGTCTGGGCGTTCGCGCCTATTTCTAATTGGGAGACACAATGAAAAGACTGTTAATTCTGGCGCTGTTGGCCGCGATCGGATCGAGCGGATGCTTCTGGGGAGAGCGAGGACCCAGACGTGGCGACGACCACTATCGGCACGACGAGCATCGGGGAAACGATGGTCGCGGGGATCATCGCGAAGGCGAAGGCCGCGAATATGAGCATCGAGAGGGTCGTTGACGTTGCCGTTGCTACCGCCAGCTGGCTGCGGTCCCTCCCGGCGATGCCAATACACCGGGAGGAACGGCTTTCCAATCTCTGTTACTAGCGCTCGGCCTGCAGGTGCGCCTCGACGAACCAGAGCCACTTGTCGACGCCGCGAGAAACCTCGGTGAAGAGGTCGGTGGTGTCGGCATCGCCCAGCTCGTCGCTCTTTGCAATGGATTGCCGAACCGATTTCCCGAACGCCGCCAGGGCCGATGACAGGGCGTCCACGTGATCGCGGCCCGCGCCGGTCTTCGCCGCGTACTCGGCCAGCGTGGTCCGCTTGGCCACGCCGCGGGCGGTTCCCTCCGCGATTCCCCCTAGCTGAACGGCGCGTTCGGCGATGTCGTCCACGTAGGTCTCGACATCCTCATTCAGCTTGTCGAACAGCTCGTGCAAGGAGATGAAGTCCGGTCCTTTCACGTTCCAGTGCGCTTGTTTGCACTGGGTCTGCAGGTCGATGGCATCGGCCAGGCGAGCGTTCAGCAATTCCACCAAGGGTGCGCGATTCTTTTCGTGAATATCGTTCTTCGTTGGGTACATGATTCACCTCTTCTGGTTCTATTTCTTGTCTATCGCGGTGCCGGCCTTCTCGACCTTGTTGCCGGACTCTTCCATCGTGTTGGCCGCCTTCTGTGTCTTCTTGGCGTGCTCTTTGTGCGCCTTCGCGGACTCTTCCATCTTCTCGCCCTTGGCCTTTTCCGCTGCCCCGGCTTTGTCTACTCGCGCACCCTCCGCCGCCGTGTTGTCGTGCTTCTTCAGCACCTTGGCGTCTTTCTGCATTTGTTCGCCCTTGACTTCCTTGGCCTCGCCCTTGGCTGCGGTTTTCTCGGCCGCCTTCTTCTCGTGCACGGCCTTCTGCTCCTGGACATTGCCCTTCGCTTCCATGGCATTGCCTTCTTTCTGGACCGTATTCTCGGCGGCGTTTGCGGTGGCGGTCATGGCCAGTAGTGCTGAGATCGAAGCTCCGAGCAGAACATTCTGAATTCGCATGGGGTCTCCTTGTGGTGGTTGCGTCACCGGTCGACTAGGCGGATCCGGCGAACTTGGCGACCGGAGAAGCAAAGAGGAAGCCAACCCGGGCCAAAACTGACGCGGCCTCAGATTATCTGGCGTTGGGGGGAACCAGCGCGGCCTGTCGACCCTTGGATCAGTCACGATGATTGGATCGGTCCATCAACATGATGGACTCGTGGGTGCTGAGAGTTGCTCGCCAGAGGATCCACCCTCCTTCAGGATGGGGCACGTCGACAGGCCTGAAAGATGCACTTCAGCGGGTGCGGGGCGCAAGCGCTGGGTTTCCTACCTAGAGCAGTGGCCCCGCGGAGAGAGCCTGAAGGGAGAGCAAAATCATGAGCAACAGCACACTGATTATATTGATCGTCCTAGGAGTCCTTCTCTTTGGCGGTGGTGGCGGCTACTACTGGAGAAGTCGACGCTAGCGTGCCGCCCAGATCGTCCCTAGTGGCGTGCGCAATTCGCACGATCTCTAGAGCTATGTCCTCAGGTGAAAGGACAAAGTCTATGCATCCGCTCGCTATTGCGCTCTCAGGCATGTCGGGCTGCCCCGCCGTATCGAGCTTCTGCGCGATGGTAATGCCCCCCACTTCCTTGATTTCACGCAGAGCTGCTGCCCCATCACCATCATAGCCAGAGACAATGACCGCGATGAGTTTGCCGTCCCAGTGCTGCGTTAAGGAGCGCAGAAAGACCGTGATCACATCGGGCCATCCTCGGGGCTTTGAAATGGGCTTGAGATGGAATTCTCCATCAAGAACGTGCAAATCACACTGTGCCGGAATAATGAATACCCGGTCGGGCTGAATCCGCAGACTATCCGTGATCAGCTCGACCGGCATCTCCGTGTAGCGCGGGAGAATCTCGTGGAGCAAAGTCCCCACGGTTCTCAGGTGATTCACGATGACGATGGCGACACCCAGGTGGGCTGGCAGATGCCGAAGAAGCCGTGTGTAGGCGTCGAGGCCACCGGCCGAGCCACCCACGCAGACGACGGGAAAGTCCTTTTCAGCGCCCTGAGCCTGCATTGAAAATTCTCCGTTCCTTCCCAGCCATCGTGAGGATGGCCCTTGGCGCTCTCCTTTATCTTCCGGCGGTCTTCTTCCGAGCTTTGCCGCCCTTGCCGCCTTTGCCGCCTTTGCCCCTCGCTGGCTTGCGCTCTCGGCGCGGATGCTTCGGGGCCTGTTGCAGGCGGGCATCCAACTTGGCCCTGTCTTGCTCCATCTGTTTCCGCTCGCTTATGTCGCTCAGGACCACGCGGCTCGCGGGCGCACCGCCATCGCCTGATGGGTCCTGCGTGGTGGCCGTCAGTCGAGCCCAGAATGCCGTCCCGTCGGCCTTCACCATCCGCAGCTCACACGTGTGCGCCTTGCCCGTGGCCAGAAGCTCTCTGCGGTGCAGATAATAGACGTCTTGGTCCTGCTTGAAGATGAACTTGGTGATGGGCTGCTTGACAAGCGCGGCCCGGGGAATGCCCAGCAGAATGACGCCGGTCAGATTGGTTTCCAAAATGCGCCCATCGTGCGAGATGACGAAATAGCCCACCGGCGCCAGGTTGTAGAGGTCGAAATAGCGCTCTCGGGTCGCGCTCAGCTCCGCCTGGGCCCGTACCAATTCTTCGTTCTGCATCTCCAGCTCGATCTGATGCACGCGAAGCTCATGGACAAGCCTCAGCGCTTCCTCGCGCGACATGAGCGTCAGATCTTTTGGCGCCGGATCGCCTTGCTTCTGGGCGATCTCTTCGGCCCGCCAGCGCAGCTTAGCGATGCCTTTAGGCTTGTCATCATTGCCATTCATCGGGCACCATCATCCTCCTCTTCGCCGCCATAAGCTCTGGGATCGTACGCGGCATTTGCACTTCACGCCAGGTCCAACCTCAACTGGCCTAGACAATGCATCAGGCTCGGCCAGGCTCTCAGAGCTCGGAGCCCCATCACGATGACTCGCAATCGAAAAACAAAATCCATGGATTCGAAGAAAGCCACCCAGCCCGTCGCAGCCGTGTGTCCTTCGTTCCCCATTGTCGGCATCGGTGCCTCGGCTGGAGGTCTGGAGGCGCTGGAGAGCTTCTTGCGCCACTTGCCGGACAAGAGCGGACTTTGCTTCGTGGTCGTTCAGCATTTGGACCCCACCCAAAAGGGCATGTTGGTCGAGCTGCTATCGCGGGCCACACCGATGAAGGTTCTTCAGGTCAAGGATCGCGTGAAGGTCGAGCCTGATCGCGTCTACGTCATTCCACCCAACAAGGATCTGTCCATCCTGCACGGGGTGCTGCACTTGCTGGCTCCGGCAGCGCCGCGTGGGCTGCGGCTGCCCATTGATTTTTTCCTGCGCTCCCTGGCCGCCGACCAAGGGCCCCAAGGCATCGGCCTGGTCCTCTCGGGAATGGGCTCGGATGGAACCCTGGGTCTCGCCGCCATCAAGGGGAAAGGCGGCGCAGTGTTCGTGCAGGCCCCGGCCTCGGCCAAGTTCGACTCCATGCCCAGAAGCGCCATCGATGCTGGGCTGGCCGATGTGGTGGCGCCGGTCGAGGAGCTAGCCAGCAAGATCGTAGCCTACCTTGCCCGCGCTCCACGCATGGCCCCGCCCGATCTCATCTTGGCCTCCAAGACCGAGAGCGCGATCGAGAAGATATGCGTCCTTTTGCGAAGTCAAACCGGTCACGATTTTTCGCAATACAAACGCAGCACCATCTATCGCCGCATCGAGCGGCGCATGGGACTGCATCAGATCGACGGCATCGCCGGCTACTTGCGCTACATGCAGGAAAACCCGCAGGAAACCACGCTGCTCTTCAAGGAGCTGCTGATCGGCGTGACCAACTTCTTCCGCGATGCGGAAGCCTGGGACTACCTGCAAAAGAAGGCCATTCCCGCGCTGCTGGCGGAACGTCCGGCGGGTGGGGAGCTGCGGGCATGGGTGCCAGGCTGCTCGACCGGGGAGGAGGCATACTCCTTGGCCATGGTTTTCAGGGAGGTCTTGGCGGAAGCTCGGGCGGAAGCTCGGCCGACCCAGAGCTTTTCGCTGCAAATCTTCGCCACCGACCTCGACAAGGATTCTATCGAACGCGCGCGGCAGGGAAGCTACCCGACCAACATCGCCAGCGATGTTTCGGCGGAGCGCCTGGGCCGGTTCTTCGTGAAGGAGGAGCAAGGCTACCGGGTGCGCCAGGAGATCCGCGAGTCGGTGGTCTTCGCCACGCAGAACATCATCATGGATCCGCCGTTTACCAAGCTCGACATCTTGAGCTGCCGCAACCTTCTCATCTACCTGGAACCCGAGCTGCAGACGAAGCTCCTTCCGCTTTTTCACTACAGCCTCAGGCCGGGCGGCATTCTTTTTCTGGGCAGCGCGGAGACGCTGGGGCCGGTCGCCGATCTCTTTGCCCCCAAGGGTGGCAAAACGCGAATCTATCGGCGGCTCGATACCGCGTCCAAGGCCATGCCCGTCGAGTTTCCGGCTTTGTTCCATGTCCGATCCCGTACGGCGGACCCAGCGGCTGGCGTAGCGGCACCGCTTCCCAATCTGCAAACCCAGGCTGCGCAGCTTTTGCTCGATCGCTACTCGCCCGCCGCCGTGCTCACCAACGCGCAGGGGGACATTCTCTATATCAGCGGGCGGACGGGCAAATACCTTGAGCCTGCGGCCGGCAAAGCCAACTGGAACATCCACGCCATGGCCCGCGCGGGATTGCGCAACGAACTTGGTAGTGCCTTCCAGAAAGCCTTGCGAGATCGGCGCGGTGCTGGGCAGATTCGTGTGCGGGTGAAAGACGGCGGGGTCGTGCACACTGTGGATGTCACCATCGAGCCACTGCACGAGCCGGAAGCAATGCGTGGGATGGTCATGACTGTGTTCGCCGACGTGGCCTCATCCCCGGTCGAAAGGCCGTCGGGCAAACGTGCTCGAATTCCCGCGGCTGAGGCGAGGCTGGAGCAAGAGCTTTTGCACGCGCGCGAAGAGATCCGATCCACACGGGAGGAAATGCAGACGTCCCAGGAGGAGCTCAAATCGGCCAACGAGGAACTGCAGTCTACCAACGAGGAGCTGCAGAGCACGAACGAGGAGCTGACCACCTCCAAGGAGGAGATGCAGTCCCTGAACGAAGAGCTGCAAACCCTCAACCACGAGCTGCAGGCCAAGGTCGAGGACGAATCTCGCGCCAACAACGACATGCGAAACCTGCTCGACAGCACCGACATCGCCACCCTGTTCCTGGACGAAACCCTGAAGGTGCGGCGTTTCACCCCGAGCATGACGAAGATCATCAAGCTGATTCCCAGCGACCTGAATCGGCCCATCACCGACCTTGCTTCCGATCTGATTTACCCGGAGCTCGCTTCCGACGCGCAAACCGTGCTGAGAACTCTGGTATTCAAGGAGACGCCGGTGAAGACCGTGGACGCGCGCTGGTTCTCGGTACGCATCATGCCCTATCGCACGCTGGACAACCGCATCGACGGCGTGGTGATCACCTTTGCCGATATCACCGCCGCCAAGACACTGGAGGCGACGCTGCGCCAGAATCAATCGAGCTGATGGGGAAATGGGACCAACGGGAGTGACGGATGAAGAAGAGCAAGACCGAAATGGTAGATGCTGGTGAGTTGCGCCGCCGGGCGGAGGAGCGATTCGGAGCACGTCATGCCAATGCCATTGCGGATAATACCAACATGCCGCCGGACACGCAGCGGCTGTTCCACGAACTACAAGTCCACCAGATAGAGCTGGAGATGCAGAACGATGAATTGCAGCGAGCTCGCATTGAGGTCGAGGAAGGTCTCTCCCGCTATACGGATCTCTACGAATTTGCTCCCGTCGGATACCTAACCCTGAATCGGGAGGGGGAGATTCGGCAGATGAATCTTACTGGAGCGCGCCTTTTGGGGTTGGAACGTTCGCATCTGGTCGGCAAACGCTTAGGCATCATGGTCGACGTCGACAGCCGTCCAGTCTTCAATACGTTCCTCGCCAAAGTATTCGAGACTGGCGTCAAGGAAACCTGCGAGGTGGTCGTGCGCCCCGAACTGGCGTCGCCGTTTGCCGTCGAATTCGCCGCCACGGCCTCGGCCGGCGGCAAGGAATGTCGCGTCGTCGTCAGTGATATCACCGCCCGCAAGCGCTCCGAGGCGTTGATGGCGATCCGCCTGCGGTTGCAGGAGTACGCATCGTCGCATTCGCCCAAAGAGCTACTGCAGAAGACGCTGGACGAAGTCGAGGTCGTTACCGGTAGCCGGGTGGGTTTCTTCCACTACATCGAGGCGGATCAGCGCACGCCATCGCTGCAGGTCTGGTCCACCCGCACGGTCAGTGCGTTCGGTACCGCGCATGAGAAGCTCCTGCATTACGGCGTCGCCGAGGACGACATCTGGGCGGATTGTGTGCGCAAGCGCGCTCCCATCATCCACAACGACAAGGTGCCAAACCGGAAAGGGCCGACCGGCGGCCACGGACCCATGATTCGCGAGGTCGTCGTGCCGATTTTCCGCAAGGACAAGATGGTCGCCATCCTGGGCATGGGCAACAAGGATGCGGGCTACACCACCGAGGATGTCAGCACCATCTCTTACTTGGCGGATATGGCCTGGGAGATTGCCGAGCGCAGGCGGATGGAGGAAGAGCGGGAGGAATTGCAACTGCAACTGGCGCAAGCCCAGAAGATGGAGGCCATCGGCACGCTCGCGGGCGGCATCGCCCATGACTTCAACAACATTCTGGCTGGTATCCTGGGTGGGCTGGCGCTGGTGGAATTGGAGATCGAAGACGGCAGCGATAGCAAGACGGATATCCAGGAAATGAAGGCGCTGGTGAACCGTGGCGCGGCGCTGACCAAGCAGCTTCTGGGATTCGCCCGACTGGGAAAGTACAATCTGAAGCCGCTTGATCTGCGGCGCGTGGTGGCGAAGACCAGCGCGATGTACGGGCGCGCGCGCGCGGACATCACCATCCAGCTCGACTTTCCGCCGAGCCTGCTGGCCGTCCTCATGGACCATTCGCAGCTCGAACAGGTGCTGCTGAATCTACTGGTCAACGCCGGGCAGGCCATGCCCCAGGGCGGCCACCTTCTCTTGCACGCCGAGAACGCGGATCTCGCCGACGAGGAAGGAGCACTCCTCGGCCTTCCACCCGGACTGTATGCGAAGCTTTTGGTCACCGACACGGGATGCGGGATGGAAGCCAAGACCATGGGGAGGATTTTCGAACCCTTCTTCACCACCAAGGGCCCTGGCCAAGGAACAGGCTTGGGGCTGGCCTCGGTCTACGGCATCATCAAGAACCACGCGGGCTTCATCGGGGTCGAGAGCGAGATGGGAAAAGGCACGACCTTCACGCTTCTTCTGCCGGCGACCGAGCGCCAGGTCGCAGAGGATAAGACCCCCGTGGCGGTCCTTCAGCACGGCACCGGGACCATTCTGATCGTCGACGACGAGGCGCAGATCGTGAAGGTCTGCGCCCGCCTGCTGCAGAAGTTCGGCTACGACGTCTTGACCGCGCCAAGTGGCAAGCAAGCCATCGAGCTGGTGCGGCGATTCGGAGCGAAGATCTCGCTCGTGCTTCTCGACATGACCATGCCGGAGATGAGCGGACGTCAGACCTACGAGACGCTGCAAAAGATCATGCCTGGCATCAAGGTGCTCCTCTCCAGTGGTTGCAGCATCGAAGGACAGGCCCAGGAGCTTCTCGACAGCGGCTGCCACGGCTTCATCCAGAAGCCCTTCGATGCCGTGGTCCTCTCGGCGAAAGTGCAAGAGATCCTCCAACGTGCTGGTGATGCTTGAGCGGGACTCGGTAGAGAGTTCGGAACCGAAAGGTACGGCGTCAAATGAAGAGATTTTCGCTATTGCTGATTCTTGTCGCGCTTGAGCTGGCGGGGTGTTACGTGGGGACGCGCGGCGGATGCGGCGCGTGCGACCGACGAGGCGAGCACCACGGATACTCTGGGGGCGGGCGGGGCGGGTGTGAACTTTCGTGCGTCCCCTAACAGGTGTGGCACGTCCACACGTATGGGAATGCAATGGCGCGGTCTGGGAGGCATGATTCGGATGGTGGCTGATGACCGATGAAACGTGACGGCCATAGGCGATTCGAAGGGGGTTTTTGAGCGTCTGAGAACCCTGCCGGGCCGCATTAGGTTGGCCCCGATCACGTCGGTACGGCGCACGTGACCGGGTTTCTGGGGCCTGACGGGGTCTTTCTCGAGCACGCAGGGCAGTCTACTCCAACCCGCCCTGGTCGACGTGCCGTCAGTTCAGCCAGTCTCCGCCCTCGCCACCAGATTGCGAGGGCGGCGGTCGTGCAGGCCGGAGTTTGGGCGCCTCGGTAGGCAGTCCCATGGCTTTGAGAATCTTCTTGATGGTGTCCTCGGTCTCGATCATGGCGATGAGATGCAGCGGGCTCTTGCAGCGAGGGCAGACGGTGTCGATCTCGAATGTCTTTTTGAGGAGCTGGCTCCAAGAAATATAGTGCGAGAGCGGCAGTGAAGGCTTGTCCTTTTCCTCGGGTGCCGCCACGGCGGGGACGGGGACGACCTGGCTGCGGAGAGAGCTGTGCGAGGAGATAACCCCCGAATATCTGACGACATGGCGACGAGGAGGAGGGATGATCGCGGCTAGCCTCGCAATGAGGGCGAGCGGCGCAAGGTCGACCGACGAGGTGCCATCCGACCAGGGCTTCTTGAAGTCGAGCCTGACGGTTTTGTCGTCGAGGATTTTGAGGCGGTCATTGGCGAGAGGCGGGCGCAAGATGTACTTGCACAGGTTTTCGCGACCCTTCTTGTCGTTGGCGGCGACTTTGGTTTGAGCATGCAGGTTGAAGCCTGCTTGCTGGCCGCATAGTTTGCCCTTGGCCACGGGCGTGGCGCCAGGGTCGAGCACGATGCGCACGGGAGCCCGCTTGTGCGCAGGGCCGGCAGGCGAGGCGCCAGCGGTGGCGGCGGCCAACAAGCGAGCCAGGAGCGGATCCTTCTCGCCGATGGTCTCGTCGGTGACGACGGTGATCTCGCCGTCGCCTGGCGCGGTCACCAGGGTGATGACCCCGCGACGTTGGAGGAAGCGGAGGATGCGCTTACTGGCGCGCGCGACGATGGCAAGGATGTCCTCTTGGGTAAGTTCCGGAGCCGGGTGGAAGATGGGCGCACCGCCGTCGGGCCCAGGGGCGTACGCTCCATCGAGCTGGAGAACGTGAAAATGCGGTGAGAGACGCAGGTCGCTGTTGGCGCGCTGGATGACCGTGACGGCGCCGCACTCGCCGTCGGGGATGCCCCGATTTGCCAGGCGCTTGCGATAGTTGGACGCGACGGTGTCGATGAAGATGCGCAGGACTTGGCCCAGCAATTTCCCGTCGAAGGCCAAGGGAAATCTCAGCGGGAAAGGCAGGGTGAGCACGAATTGTCGGATGGGCACTTCGGGCAGCACGTGATCGACCAGAGTCAGCGCACCCGCGTTCATGCGTCTGCCTCCGCAGCTCGGACAGAAGCCACGACCCTTACAGCTCCAGGCCACAACGTACCGCTCGTGGCAGGTTTTGCACAAGAATTGTGCGAAGCCTCGCGCCAAGATTCCGCACCCTAGAAAGTCGTGTAGCTCGTCGGTGACGAAGCTGGGCAGCGTGCGGCCGTCGGACTTGTCGGTCCACTCTTGCTCGAAGGTGAGCAGGTGCTGCTGGAGCACCTGGAAGAGCGCGGTCTTCTCCGGCTCCCGGCGGGCATAGGTGTAGCCGGTCGCAGGTTTTGCGCATGCGGCTGCCTCCATGAAGGAGGGTTCTCGGCAAGCAGGTCACGGAAGGTGCGTGATGCGGGTGTCGGGCGTTGTGTGGGTGAGGCACGGCCACGGTCGGCAAAACCTTCCCGAGCTTCTCCGCCCTCCGCGCCCTCCTCCGCCCTCTGCGCTCTCTCCAGTCACAAATTCAGCATCATGCGCGCGTCGTCGCTCATGAGCTCGGGGGTCCAGGTCGGGTCGAAGGTGATGGCGACCTCGACCTGCGCCACGCCGGGCAGCTTGCGAATGCGCGCGTCGGCCTCGCTGCGCAGGATCTCGGACATGCCACAGGCAGTAGAGGTCACGGTCATGAGGACCTCGACCCGGTGGCCGCCCTCGGGCAGGGGCTCGGTCCTCATGGCGTAGACGAGCCCCAGCTCCACGATGTTGACGGGGATCTCCGGGTCGTAGCACTCGCGCAGCTCCTGCCACACCAGGCGCTCCAACTGGGCGGTGGCCGCATCGTTGGCGGTGGAGCCCGATGGCGGGTCGGGGGGCGGGTCGGGTGCGGGCTGGGGATTGGGGGCCGCCGTCACTTTTAGGGCTCCTTGCTGGGCTCGCTGCCGCTGGTGGGCTCGGTCGTGGTCTCGTGCATGGCCGCGTTCAAGGTGTGCCAGGCGAGGCTTGCGCACTTGACCCGCACGGGGAACGCGCTTACGTCGGAGAACGCGGCGAGCTTGCCCAGGTCTTCGAGGTCGAAGCAGGGATCCTGGCCGCCGGTGATCATCTGGCGGAAGCGCTTGAAGGTCTCGGAGGCGTCGGCCAAGGACTTTCCCTTCACCACCGACGTCATCATGGACGCCGACGCCCTGGCGATGGCGCAGCCCTCGCCTTGGAAGCTGATGTCACGGACGACACCGTCCTTGACGTCGAGGTACACGGTCACGTGATCGCAGCTCGGCCTCGTAGCGTTCGATGGCGGCCATGCCGAACGACTCGACGTAGTCGATGGCGGTGGCGAGAGCGATGGCACCGCTGATGTCGGGCGTGCCGGCCTCGAATTTGGCCGGCGGCGGCGCGTAGGTGGTCCGCTCGAAGGTCACGGACATGATCATGTCGCCACCGCCCTGCCAGGGCGGCATGGCCTCCAGCAGGCGCTGCTTGCCATAAAGCACGCCGATGCCGGTGGGGCCGTAGAGCTTGTGGCCGGTGCTACGCACGTCCGAATGTTGCCGCGCGAACACGACGATGATTGATAGAAGAGGCGCACGTGAGACCAGGCGCGATGATGGCGGCGAAATAGACCGTGATTTGCACCGTCTTGGGAATTCTCCGTTATCTACGCCGGGTCTTTCTCGACTTCGGCGCCGAGGAAGCGGCGAACCGTCTCTCGTGCCGCCTCGTGGGCCGCGGTCGCGCGCTCGCTCAGTTGGTAGACGCCGCGGTGGATGTTGGCGCACTCCTCGATGTAGCTCTTGTGGATGCGATCGAGTACCGCGTTCGGCTTTTGCGTGGTGGCGGCGTTGTCGAGATAGACGAGGGGATGGCCGTGGACCTTTTGCGCCAGGGCCGGAAAATCCCGCCGCACGCGCTCCACGTCGAGGCTGTTCGACAAGGAGGAGCCTCTGTGCTTGGTCGCCATCACGCGACGGCTCCCGGGTTGGCGAGGGACTCGATCTTTTTCACGAGCACGCCTTCCAGCTCCGCGCGCAGCTCGGTCTGCGCGATGCAGTCGAGGCCCTCCAACATGAAGGCGCGGATGAGCAGCTGGTTCGCTTCCTTCTCTCCGATGCCGCGCGAACGCAGATAGAACAGGGCGTCCGGATTCAGACGTCCGGTGGTGGCGCCGTGCGAGCACTTGACGTCGTTGGCGAAGATCTCGAGGTGCGGCTTGCTGTGCACCAGGGCGCCCTCGCCGAGCACGATGTTGCGGTTGGTCTGACGGGCATCGGTCTGCTGGGCATCGGGCCTGACCACGATGCGCCCGTTGAAGACCGCGCGGCTGCGATCGCCGACCACGCCCTTGTAGACCTCGCGGCTGGTAGACCGCGGGGCGCGATGATCGATGGTCGTGTGATTGTCGATGTGGCCCGCGCCCGAGGCAAGGTAAAGGCCGTCGAGGTTGCAGGTGCATCCTTCCTCGGCAAGCAAGACGTGCACGTCGTTGCGCACCAGGCGGCCGCCCAAGGCCAGGCTGCTGCCGGAAAACACGCTGCCGGCCTTCTGGGTCACGGCGAGGTGCCCGACGTGACCGCCCGCGGGCGACGCCTTCTGGATGCCGTGATAGGTGACGTTCGCGCCGGGTTCGAGCACGACTTCGGTGACTGCGCTGGCCAGCGTGGCCGGGTTGGACGCGCGCTCGGCGCCGAGATGGATCTCGACGATGGTGGCCCGGCTGTCTTTTCCCGCCCAGATCACGGTGCGCGGAAAACCGGTGCTGCCCTCGGCGGAAGCCAGGAAGACGACGTAGATGGGTGGCACCAAGCGGCGGTGAAGTCGACCAGCATGGGCAACGGCGATTGCATCTCAAGAGGTGTCGAGCCGACCCGACATTACAACCTTCACGACAGCCTTCACGCAATCGGTTGGCCAGCCAACATCGCGTGCCAGCAAGCGAACGGCCGATCCGTGAGCCGGAGATGTCACTCAAGGGCTCGAGCAGCCACTTCCCCTGACGGGTTCGGGTCACTTGAAACCTCGAGTGGGACATTCCGCTGGCGGGAATGGGCCACCTGAACCTTCGAGTCGAGTCCGCCGCTGACGGGAAGCGGCTACTTCAGGCCTCGGGTGGTGTTGCCGGTGACGGAATAGGGACACTTGAGGGTTCGAGTGGGCATTTCCGCTCACGGGAAACGGTCACTTGAGGCCTCGAGTAGCTTCTTCCGCTCAGAGAGGGCCGGCGTTGGCCGAAAAACCGGCGCATTTAGCCACCGGACAGGGCCGTATGACTATATGCGCCTTGGTTGCCCGGCCACGCGATAGCTCGGCTCGAGGCTTACCCGTTTGCCCGTGCCAGGGGCGAGGCAGCGGCTGGGGCGGGATTCGGAGCCGGCTCGGGCTCATCCGAGCCTCCGCTGCGACTTGGCCGGGTGGCCGCCAAGAAAGACGCCACGCGATCGGCGGCGCCGGGGAAGAGCTTCTTCAGATCGCCTTCCAGGCGATCCAGCTCGTGGTTCACATCATCGATGAACAGCACCACCGAGGTCCGTTGCGGGGCCAGCGCCTTCACGGCATCGTTGCGCGCCTTGCACGCCATCTCGAGCATGTCGGCGGCGGCCTTGAGCTTGGGCGTCCAGGTCTGCGCGAGCGGCTCGCTCGGATTGCGGGCAAGCTCGGTCAGCCAGCCGCGCGCGGTTTCGATTTCGCGTTCGATGCCGAACACCTGCACCTTCGACGGCGCAGCCTTGGCGAAGAAGCGCGTGTAGGGCACCTGATCGCGGCGACCGCCCGAGATATCGACTACCGCTCGGCCGAACGCGGCCACGGTCTGGTCGAACTGGGCATCCGCAACCTCCAGCCTGGCCCGTGCCCGAAGCACGGTTCGGTCGAGGTCGCTCTCGGTTTTCGCCAATCCGTCGCCCTTGTCCCGCATCGTGGCCCAAGTAGAAACCAGGCCCTGGGTCACCTCGTCGCTTTCAAGCGCCGCACAGGTTGCGTCCACGACATTCACCACAACACCAATCGAAGAACCTTCACGAACATGTGTACTCATGGTTCACTCCTTTCCCGACAACTAGGTTCAACCACCAGCAAACACTTCCGCTGGAAGGAAAGAGTGTCAACGTTGGAAATTTCCAGCTTGCGGCTCGCGGCCGGCGGGTAGGCCGACTGGACGAGCGCCGAGGCACGGCAGCTCGAGCCCGAGCGAAGCCCCACAATCCGCTGATGGCACCTGTCTTGCAGGCCCAGCGGCTGGGCATGTTTATCCGACAGGTGTCGCAGCACCATCCCTGGGTCCGAAGACGGCCAACCCCGCGAAATCACGTGCACCCTTCGATTGATCTAGGCCGCCGAAGCGTGCGACTATGGAAAGAATATTGGATATTTTTCGGGGGAGAATACTAGTTCGCCTGACCTGGCGGCAAGCCGGCAAGAGTTCCTGCTCGTCACCGCATCCCCACCGGTGGTACTCTGCACGAGCGAGGTATCAGATGCCGGGACGCCGATGTTCACAGCCACAGCAAGCCTGCGAGTGCAAAACGGACTTCGTGTCCTTTTCGAGGACGGCCCTTCTGTTCGGTGCTATTTGCCTTGTCGCCCTCTCAACTATTGGATGCGGCTCGGAATTCTCGAACGTACTTCTGCACGGAACAGCGGATGTACGCCTCGCCGGTCTCAAGCTCCCTCCAGAGCTACCCCCTGAAGCTGCCGCGTATATCAAGAAGACCTGCACCCTCCTCAATCCGGACGGTCGTCCTGTGTCCCCTCCCGACGGCACTTCGGATACCTGCAGGTGGAGACATTCCGTGCAGTTGCCCAAGCAGCAGTACACCCTGCGGGTCTCCGTTGCCTGCGGTGGCACCCAAGACGTGGTTGTTCAGCCGGCCAACGAAGAAGGCCGTCCCAATGAATTTCTCGGTGAACTGCCGCCGCCTGCGGCACAGCCGCGCTATCTGCGAGAGGCCCTTGAGCGGCCGGTGTGGACGACCATCGGAGATCGTCACACGAAGGCTCTCGGCACAATCCCTCGGAATACACGCGTCTCTGTCCTGGCGCCGGTTTCCGATCCAAACGGCCAGTGTACGAAGGCGCTCGTCCGCGTCGATGATGCCGGCGGCGCTGGGGGATCCGCATCTGTTTTCATGGCGCCGATGTCGGTTCTGACCGATGAGCCGATGGGTGGATTGTCGGCAGCGGATGCCATGGCTCAAGATAGAGAGAGCCAGGCCAGACTTCGCGCGGAAGCCAAGCGGCAACATGAGGAGGAGACAAACCAAGGCGATGATGCTGAACAAGGTGAGGGAAGGTGTTCCGAAAAGCGCCACGGTGACCTGGAAAAGCTGCTCCCGCGACTGCAAATGGTGCTAGGACGCCAGGGCCTCGGCTTAGGTTTTGTTGGACACTACTATCTCCTGGCTTCCCCCGAGGGGAAAGAGCCGAAGCCCTCCGGCCGCAAGGGTGCGTCGAATGCCTTACCCAGAGGAGCACTGGCGTGGACGCCCGGACTCAGTGGCAAGTATGTGCTGCTCGCGGTAAGTCCATCAGAAGTAGCGCTCAAAGTGGTTGGGCCGGATGGCTACACCGTCGGTACAAGGGGCGGAACGTCGAGCTCCCTCGCAGTTTCGCAAGGTGCACCTCATGCCGATGATGTTGTCTTCTCATCCAATGCAGGGGATGTAGCCACGTTGCGAGCCATTGGCCGAGGATGCACGCTCGTGCTGATCTTTCGGGAGTAGCCCACGCCTCGACGTCACGGCCCTGTTTGCCGGATTCAAAAGGGGGAACAATGGCTGAAGCTGAAATGTCCGGAAAGCAACTCATAGAGGCTGGCAAATGGGCCGACTGCTGGATCTGCAAGGATGTCTTCCGCCGCAGACGTCAGACCCACCGATATTGTCAGAAGTGCGAACGTGGCTTCTGTGAAGGCGAGCACGGCAACTTCTCCCATAACGTGGGCAGGTGTATCGTTTGCGGGCTTCGAAAAGCTGACCGTCCGTAGTAGCCCTTGGCGACTTACTGTGAACCATCGCCTTGCTGGAATCTTGGCGAGCGACATCGCGGAGACGGCAGGCGAACAAGGCGTTGAACCCGACCGGCGGCCGCAGACGGCCGCCGGCGGGTTAACGCCAAGCCGTTGGACAGACCACGTGGACCCTTTTGTGCGACAATGCAGACGATGGTACCGGACAAGGATCCAGGACAGCTTGCGGCTCCCGAAGGAGCTGTTCTTGTGGCCGCCTCGCGCTGCTGCGGACGCGGCCAGGAACAAATTGTTCCTGGCCGAGCGGGTACTGAAATGCACAACCGTAGAAACCGCCGGCAACGGCGACCAATGAACCTGCGCGCACCAGAACCAGACGAATCGCCCTTGTCCGTGGTGATGCATACCAGGCCAACCATCCCTTGTTCGCGACCGAATTCCCCTCGGTACCTCGTGGCGCTGCCTGGGATACTCGTTGTCGCCATAATCGGCGCACCAGGTTGTGCCAACGTGCGGTGGAAAGGTGACAAACATGTGCGTGAGGACCGCAACCGCGCCATGGTTACACTACTTCGAGAAGCCGAAGAGGACCCGGTACGTGGCTGCGAGACACTCTTGCCAAGGGCCATTGACAGCGGCCGCTTTTCTGATGACTGCTTCTTCGACTCGTGCCAGGAAATAGCACTCCTTAAGAACGCGCTAGACCTGGCCTGCGCCTGCAAAACGAAGCTGTTCGCGAAAAGCGAGACAGCGCCGGCCAGGCTCAACGAACTCGGGAATGCGACACTCGACAACCTTGTCGCGATCACCAACAGTCTGAACCAGTCGCCGGCTGTCTTGAGCGCAGCGGTGGCAGCACTAAGACGAAGGATTCCCGAAGCCGGATTGGACGAGATCTCATCGCTCTATCTCGGCCATAGGCGATTCGAAGGGGGTTTTTGAGCGTCTGAGAACCCTGCCGGGCCGCATTAGGTTGGCCCCGATCACGTCGGTACGGCGCACGTGACCGGGTTTCTGGGGCCTGACGGGGTCTTTCTCGAGCACGCAGGGCAGTCTACTCCAACCCGCCCTGGTCGACGTGCCGTCAGTTCAGCCAGTCTCCGCCCTCGCCACCAGATTGCGAGGGCGGCGGTCGTGCAGGCCGGAGTTTGGGCGCCTCGGTAGGCAGTCCCATGGCTTTGAGAATCTTCTTGATGGTGTCCTCGGTCTCGATCATGGCGATGAGATGCAGCGGGCTCTTGCAGCGAGGGCAGACGGTGTCGATCTCGAATGTCTTTTTGAGGAGCTGGCTCCAAGAAATATAGTGCGAGAGCGGCAGTGAAGGCTTGTCCTTTTCCTCGGGTGCCGCCACGGCGGGGACGGGGACGACCTGGCTGCGGAGAGAGCTGTGCGAGGAGATAACCCCCGAATATCTGACGACATGGCGACGAGGAGGAGGGATGATCGCGGCTAGCCTCGCAATGAGGGCGAGCGGCGCAAGGTCGACCGACGAGGTGCCATCCGACCAGGGCTTCTTGAAGTCGAGCCTGACGGTTTTGTCGTCGAGGATCTTGAGGCGGTCGTTGGCGAGAGGCGGGCGCAAGATGTACTTGCACAGGTTTTCGCGACCCTTCTTGTCGTTGGCGGCGACTTTGGTTTGAGCATGCAGGTTGAAGCCTGCTTGCTGGCCGCATAGTTTGCCCTTGGCCACGGGCGTGGCGCCAGGGTCGAGCACGATGCGCACGGGAGCCCGCTTGTGCGCAGGGCCGGCAGGCGAGGCGCCAGCGGTGGCGGCGGCCAACAAGCGAGCCAGGAGCGGATCCTTCTCGCCGATGGTCTCGTCGGTGACGACGGTGATCTCGCCGTCGCCTGGCGCGGTCACCAGGGTGATGACCCCGCGACGTTGGAGGAAGCGGAGGATGCGCTTACTGGCGCGCGCGACGATGGCAAGGATGTCCTCTTGGGTAAGTTCCGGAGCCGGGTGGAAGATGGGCGCACCGCCGTCGGGCCCAGGGGCGTACGCTCCATCGAGCTGGAGAACGTGAAAATGCGGTGAGAGACGCAGGTCGCTGTTGGCGCGCTGGATGACCGTGACGGCGCCGCACTCGCCGTCGGGGATGCCCCGATCTGCCAGGCGCTTGCGATAGTTGGACGCGACGGTGTCGATGAAGATGCGCAGGACTTGGCCCAGCAATTTCCCGTCGAAGGCCAAGGGAAATCTCAGCGGGAAAGGCAGGGTGAGCACGAATTGTCGGATGGGCACTTCGGGCAGCACGTGATCGACCAGAGTCAGCGCACCCGCGTTCATGCGTCTGCCTCCGCAGCTCGGACAGAAGCCACGACCCTTACAGCTCCAGGCCACAACGTACCGCTCGTGGCAGGTTTTGCACAAGAATTGTGCGAAGCCTCGCGCCAAGATTCCGCACCCTAGAAAGTCGTGTAGCTCGTCGGTGACGAAGCTGGGCAGCGTGCGGCCGTCGGACTTGTCGGTCCACTCTTGCTCGAAGGTGAGCAGGTGCTGCTGGAGCACCTGGAAGAGCGCGGTCTTCTCCGGCTCCCGGCGGGCATAGGTGTAGCCGGTCGCAGGTTTTGCGCATGCGGCTGCCTCCATGAAGGAGGGTTCTCGGCAAGCAGGTCACGGAAGGTGCGTGATGCGGGTGTCGGGCGTTGTGTGGGTGAGGCACGGCCACGGTCGGCAAAACCTTCCCGAGCTTCTCCGCCCTCCGCGCCCTCCTCCGCCCTCTGCGCTCTCTCCAGTCACAAATTCAGCATCATGCGCGCGTCGTCGCTCATGAGCTCGGGGGTCCAGGTCGGGTCGAAGGTGATGGCGACCTCGACCTGCGCCACGCCGGGCAGCTTGCGAATGCGCGCGTCGGCCTCGCTGCGCAGGATCTCGGACATGCCACAGGCAGTAGAGGTCACGGTCATGAGGACCTCGACCCGGTGGCCGCCCTCGGGCAGGGGCTCGGTCCTCATGGCGTAGACGAGCCCCAGCTCCACGATGTTGACGGGGATCTCCGGGTCGTAGCACTCGCGCAGCTCCTGCCACACCAGGCGCTCCAACTGGGCGGTGGCCGCATCGTTGGCGGTGGAGCCCGATGGCGGGTCGGGGGGCGGGTCGGGTGCGGGCTGGGGATCGGGGGCCGCCGTCACTTTTAGGGCTCCTTGCTGGGCTCGCTGCCGCTGGTGGGCTCGGTCGTGGTCTCGTGCATGGCCGCGTTCAAGGTGTGCCAGGCGAGGCTTGCGCACTTGACCCGCACGGGGAACGCGCTTACGTCGGAGAACGCGGCGAGCTTGCCCAGGTCTTCGAGGTCGAAGCAGGGATCCTGGCCGCCGGTGATCATCTGGCGGAAGCGCTTGAAGGTCTCGGAGGCGTCGGCCAAGGACTTTCCCTTCACCACCGACGTCATCATGGACGCCGACGCCCTGGCGATGGCGCAGCCCTCGCCTTGGAAGCTGATGTCACGGACGACACCGTCCTTGACGTCGAGGTACACGGTCACGTGATCGCAGCTCGGCCTCGTAGCGTTCGATGGCGGCCATGCCGAACGACTCGACGTAGTCGATGGCGGTGGCGAGAGCGATGGCACCGCTGATGTCGGGCGTGCCGGCCTCGAATTTGGCCGGCGGCGGCGCGTAGGTGGTCCGCTCGAAGGTCACGGACATGATCATGTCGCCACCGCCCTGCCAGGGCGGCATGGCCTCCAGCAGGCGCTGCTTGCCATAAAGCACGCCGATGCCGGTGGGGCCGTAGAGCTTGTGGCCGGTGCTACGCACGTCCGAATGTTGCCGCGCGAACACGACGATGATTGATAGAAGAGGCGCACGTGAGACCAGGCGCGATGATGGCGGCGAAATAGACCGTGATTTGCACCGTCTTGGGAATTCTCCGTTATCTACGCCGGGTCTTTCTCGACTGCCCAATTCCAAGTTTCCGCATTACTTCGTCCAGCGGAATAGTTTTCACGAGGCCGGCGTCAATGGCGGCCAGGCGACTCTCGGCAATGCGAATATCTTCCAGATCTCCAAGCTCCCTGCCATCAAGCGCGCAGAGAACGGTGAATCTTTTCGACGGCAGTTCAAGCACGCCGAAGGTCGCCGGCCGATAGCCCGCAGGCTCCACCGAAGCACCCGATTGCTTGAAAGCGTAGGTCTTCGAGCAGCATGCGCCGGGGTTCAAGATCCGGCGTTTGCCCGCTCTCAACTCAAAGGCCTCGTGCGTGTGCCCGACCACCAGGACATCCGCCCGTGCATCATCGAGCAACCGTCGCCGCAAAGCTAGCCCGGTGGAGTCGGCTCGAATCCCCTCCATGTCGGAGCCTGGCCGCGCGTGCCACATCGCAACGCGCACGCCCGCCAGGTCGGCTGACCAAGATGAGGGCAGGGCGGCGATCCAGGCCAGGGCCTCACGCGACAGCTCGACGCCGCTACTGACCAGGTCGGGCAGCTCGACCAGGGGTGGGGCACCGAACTTGCGCAGGTCCGGCCGCCGCCGGCGCCGCTCGATCGCCCAGCGCTCGTGGTTGCCGCGGATGCAGGTCACGCCCTCGGCCTTGATTCGCAGAACGACCTCCTCGCTGAAAGGCTCGATGTCGAGCAGGTCGCCGGGGCAGAGGATCAGAGCGCAGCCCATGCGGCGAAGATGGCCGAGTGCAAGGTCGAGAGCGACGATGTCGCCGTGGATGTCGGACACGATGCCGACCTTCACAGACGCGAGGCTGTACCGTTTGAGCACGTCAGTTTGCGAGAGCATGACGCCGCCTGCGCGTATCTCGGCGCGGCTCTCGTCGGCGAGGCGGATGTCTTCCGCGTCTTCGGCGGCCTGGCGAGCATCGTGCTCAGTAAGCGGGGCCAGAGCCTCGCGCAAGTCGGCCTCGGCGGCCTCGCGTGTCGGCCCGAGGCCATAGACGCCGGGCACGTTCGAATCGTGTGCCGACCAGGTGCCGTTCTTTTCGGTAAAAACAAACTTGCTTTTCACCGCAGCGCCTCCGCGATCTTGGGGCTTTCGTCCTTGATGAACCGCCACAGCTCTGCCGGGGGCACTTTGAGGATCATGGCCTCGAACTGCTTGCCCGTGCGGATCTTGCCCTTGGCGCGAGCACGCTCCGCGGGCTCGATGCTGTCAATCCAGCGCCAGGTGTCCAGCTTCTTCCAGGGGATAGAAGGAAACCTCCTTCTGACCTCTCTCGGCTGGTGCCTCGCGCCTACACCAAGGTGCTGGCAGATGTGGCATTTGGCCGCCGCCACGCGGCCGATGGATCGAACGAAGGCGCTCTTCTTCGCACCCTTGACGAGTGCTTCGAGGCGTCTACACGCTTCCGCCATATCGTCAAGCCAGCCACAAGATTTGCAGCGTACGAAAAGCCAGTGCCGGCTCGTCTCCTCCAGCTTGCCAGGCGCGCCGCAGAGCTCGCAGGTGCGGAGGGACGCCTCGCGGGCGGCGGTGCGCGCGGCACCGAGCCGTGCGGCAAGCGCCGGGTCGGGCTCCGGCGCGCCGGCGACGCGATCGAGATAGACCCGCAACTCCCCCATCTTCTCCTTGACCTGGACCACGACCAGGTACGGATCCTCGGCCAGCTTCGTCGAGAGGCGGTCGATGATGCCGAACCAGCCGTCACCACACCCGAACCCGTCGCGGGCGAACGCTGGCGAAGCGGCGACGGCAGGAGAGTCCGCGTGCTTGTAGAGAGCGGGGTAGGTCTCGATCAGGTGCCTCGCGTGCGGGACAGTCATGTCGCCACGCCTGGACAAGCTGCGGTACGGGCCGAGACCCTGGGTGAGGCACTCGCGCAGGGTCGACGGTGCAGTGGAGAAGGCGGTGAGGTTGTGCGACTTGCCCATTGTGCCCTCCTAGCGAAGCCCGTACAGGGTCAAGATCGCCGCCCAACCGTACCCCATGAGGCTAGGGGGCTCGTCCAGCTCGTGCGCGTAGGCGATCAGCACGTCGAGGAAATAGCGCGCGTGAAAGAACGCCTCCAAGATCGGACGTGTGTGCTTGGTCCACTCCTCGTTGTGCGAGTTGTCCCATTCCTGCTTACCGTCTCGGACGATCTCCTCGAAGTACGGGTCAAGTGTAACGCGCGGATCAGGCGCGAGTGATCGCAGCTTGGCGACGATGTCCTCCGTGTGGATCTGGCAGCGTCCGTACAGCTTGTTCGACTGGTGGTAGAAGCGGTAAACAGCGTCCTCGTCGACGCGCGCCGCGCACTTGTCGCGCAACTTCTCCAGCTCGGGGAGAGCCTCCTTGACGGCGGCGAGCAGCTTCGCCACCTCCGGCCTGTCGTCGACTCTTCCTCCGCCTAGCGGGCGGTCTCTTTGGATCTGGGCTCGTAGGTGCGCCTCGTCGTTCATGTGACCTCCAGACGGTAGCGCGGGCGCGGCCCGCCGTCCCGCTCGTGAATGACAGCCCCGCACTTCAGGAACTTGGCCACGGGCATGGTCGAGAACTCGCGCATCGGGTGATCTTCGATGGGCAGGTCGAGCGCCTCGACCGGACGTGGTGTGTAGGGTGGCCGCGGGCGCCACGCCAGGGCGTTCGTGGTCCCGACGATCATCAGCGGACGGTACTCCGCGCCCTCGACCCACGGCCGGTAGACCTCGTTGAACCAAGCGCCGAAGTCGTCGGGCGCCTCGACGAAGTACAGCGTGTGGTTGCTGTACGGCTCCCCATTGTCCAGGATATAGATCATAGCCTCTTCCTCCTCGCAGCCTCTTACCGCCGCACCGTCAATAGTACCGTGCGGATGTTGGTGCCTTGGGAGGCAAAAGTCTCGTCCGGCAGCTCTTCCCAGGTCGCGGCCAGCGGGCGCAACTCCGCTTGCTGGCGTGGGCCGTTCGCGCATATGCCAACGAGGACGCCGTCGCACTCAAGGAACTGCAAAGCATGCTTGATGTGCGCAACGTCCGCACCGTTGTGGAAAGGCGGGTTCATGACGATCTCGCGGAAGCGGCCGAGCTGCTCGACGGTGCATGTCAAGAAGTCCTGGCAGAGCACCTGATCGTCTTCCGTGAGGCCAGAGGGTAGGGCGTCGCAGAGGGCGTGGTTGATCTCCACCGCGTGAATCCTGGCCGTTGGTTCGGCGTTGATGATCGCGCGCAGCAAGTTGCCGGTGCCTGCGCTGGGCTCAAGCACGCGATCCATGTATTTGATCTTGCCGAGCTTGGCCATGCGGGCGGCGAGCGGTGGCGGGGTGGGGAAGAGCTGGGGAGCGGAGACGACCTTCACGCCGGCCTTGAGCGTAGCCTTGATGGCCAAGAAATCCTTGGTGGCCGGATCGGTCGCCCGCGCCGCTTGCGGTGTGCGGGGCTCGGGCGGCAGAGTTTCGATCTGGGGCGCCGGCTTCGGTGCGCTCGGCGCGGGCGGGTCCACTCGCTTGGCGTCGGTGAGATAGACTGCCGCGGTGGTGAAGTTGCCGCCCCACGTGGCGCGCGTGCGGTGGGAACCGTGCTTTTCGTTGGCCTTGTGCTTGATCGCCTGCGGCACGTCCGACATTTTCTTGTGCTCCCACTCGGCGCGGGTCATGTGGCGGAAGCCCTCGCCGGGGTAGTTGCACATGGGCGGTAGTTTGGTCGCGGCCTTCACCTTCTCGGTCGCGCCCGCTGCCGGCGCGCGGTAGTCGGCGATGTCCTCGACCGCGATGGTAGAGGCGAAGTGCCCGAGCACGGTCACGCTCCGCATGGCACCAGCGCTGTGGTTGACCTTGACGACCACGTGCCAGTGCCCCCGCCGTAGGACTTGACCGCCGGGCTGGATGTCGAACCTGTCGGCCGCAAGTCCGCCGCTCTCACCGAGCATGGCGCGCACGTAGACCAGGCGGTTCTCGATGTGGGCTATCCAGCGCGCGCGGTGGGCGATGCCCCGCTGGTTCATCGCTACCGCCAGAGTCCGCGCTTGCTCGGGCGTGATGATGCGGTCATCCAGGGCAGACCAGAGGCTCTGCTGCCCCTCGTATTGCGAGGCGGGCGGCTCGCGTGGGTACTGCGAGAGCGGCAAGCACATGCTGTAGTGGTTGACGTTCGTGATCGCCTTGGCCCGCTCCAGGGTCATCGGCTCGACCGCCCACAGCTTGAGGGCGAGCTCTACCTTGTCGGTGTCGCGCTGGTAGCCGCGCAGCTCGGCCTCGAGCTTCTTGATCCTCCGGGCGCGCACGGCGGGCTTCTCGAGGTATTGCGCGTGCGCGGTGGCGCTGGCCGCTCGGTCTCTCCAATACGCGGAAGTCTCCCGTAGCTTCACGGCCCGGCGCATGCCGCTCTCGATCTTCTCGGCGTCGCGGCGGGCGTGGCTCTCGCTGTGGTGGCCGACGAGGAGGGGCTGGCCGAGGGAGATGCCGTCGGCGATCGATGCCACCGCCTTGAGGGCTTGCTCGGCGTCCGCGGCGCGCTTGCCCTGGTAGGTTGAGAATCGTTCGGCGCGTTGGGCGGCTCGTTCCTCGAGGCTTGTCTCCTCGTCGGCAACATCGCCGGCCAGCTCGACGAGCAGGTCTTCGCGGGCGGGACTCCAGACGGCGTAGAACAGGTCTTGCCTCGGAGCCCAGCCGAACCCGGCCGCCTTCACTCGCGCGTATGTCTTGTCGTCGAGGTGCGCGCTAGCGCGCAGGCGGAGTTTGTCGTCGTCGGCGTCATACGTGGCATCGAATGTTGCCACGTGGATCTGAACACGAGGTTCATTGCCCATATGTATACAGTAGAACTATAGTTCTAAATAGTCAATGGGGTTCAAGGTAGGTTAGAACCATGGCACCAAAGACCTTTGCCCGTAAACGCCGAAACCGCTATCGTTTCCGGGTGACCGCGAAAACAACGAAGAAGACCGAGAAGGCTGTCGAAGCAGAAGAGCCCGTGGAAAAGGTTGGACTCTACCTGCCTGCGAAACTAGCCCTCGCTTTGCGGGTTGCCGCGGCAAAGAGACGCATGCGGATCTCCGAATTCACTCAGAAGCTGCTCACCGAGGCGCTGGAGTGTATCGACGACCTCGAAGCAGCGGACAAGCGCCGCGCCGAAGATCACGCGGGCGGCGCACTGCTCTCGCACGAGGCCGTGCTGACACGATTAGGGATCAAGTCGGGGAAGTAGACGCCTGTGTTTCGCCAAGTGGTCATCCGCACCCTGACTTTTCCCACGGTGGCGTCGATGGTGAGCGGGCCTGGCAATGCGGCCACGCCATCGTGCATCATCGCCCGATGGCCGCTGTGTTTCTGAGCCTCATTGGCTCGCTGCGTTTCGCCCTTCGCACGCGCGCCGACTTGCTCGGTGCCGTGCCAAAGACCGAGCGCAGTGCGCCGAACAGGCGTCAGAGCAGCGCGAGCATGAGGGGATGATGCATGATGTCTACGACTGAACGCGAACTCACACGCAACCGGAGCGTCACCGACGGAAAAGTCAGGCTACGGATGACTACTTGGCGAGGGACAGGTGTGCCGGATCCGGCAGGTCGAGCGAGCGCTCTCATGACCTCGCACCGTAACTCGACCAGGTGGGAATGAGGCGATCGGGAAGTCTCGTGAGGTGATGGCAACATGCGGTATTCCACCTGTATTTGTTCGGAAAGTGGCGCGGCGAGCTTTCGGATGGCTACGGTTTTGCGTACGGATACTGCCAGGTAAGTGACTTTAGTGTCGATGCGGCATTGGTCTCGCTCAGTCGGCGCGTCGGAAGAGTCGGGCCTTGTGCCGGTCAGCGTCACCTTGCTCGGCCAGTTCTGCTGGGCCGCGCTCAGCGTAGGCCGAAAAGCCGCGCAAATGCCCGATCGCCTCCAAGAAATGGTGCGAATACTGGCAGGTAAGTGACTTTAGTGTCGATGCGGCATCGGCTAAGCCCGCAAATTTCTCTGCAGTTTCCCGTTTCTATGACAATTGAGCAATTCCCGAAGACTATTTGCTACAATTGATTAAATGGATATCGCGATCAATTGTTACCAATTACCCAACGGAATTGAACAATGACTACTAAATACAATTCAACCAATGTTGAGCAACAGCCAGCCCAAGGGGCACCTGCTACAATAGCCTGTGTGCAGGTAGAAGCCTCCACCTCGCTCGCGCCCGCATTGAAAACCATTCGTTCGCGGATCAGCCAGAGAATGATCGAGCGACAAGTCCATAGCTACAATGACGTGTCCCGCTTGCACCGAGGCGACAGACATGTGGAGACCGCTGAGGTGCTCCTCGTAAATATCAGTACTGCACGGATCCGCAACAGCCGCCAGGATGACAATGAGGAGGACT
>CAWCMR010000008.1:0-844552 GCA_963796685.1 uncultured delta proteobacterium | reverse complement strand
CCGGAGCCTAGGCTAGACCCGGTTTCGAGGATTGGGGTTTTTTACCCCAGTGCGGGGAGAAATGGTGCAGTTGTGGACTGGCGCGTTGGTCAGGAGGCCACGACCTTCCGCGGCTATCGCTGGACCGCCTGTTCGGTCGGCTGGATCCTGTGGCGGGTTTGCGGTACGAGTAGAGAACCGTGGTAACCCGTGCTCTCGATTTGGCCATTCTGGTGCTTCTCGCGGTGGCAATCCTCATGCCCCGCCCGGATGTGAAGGTCAAACCCGCCTTGTCGGAGAGCTCGCCAGCCAGGCAGCGCGTCGCCGAGCTGCAGGCCCAGCTGATGGCCAAGCCGTCGGATCCCAAGACGGCGCTCGAGCTGGCCGGCATTTTCATGGACGTCGGACACCCCGAGTGGGCGTTGGCGTCGCTGGAATCGGCGTTGGCTGCCCATCCCGACGACCATCGCATTCACCTCGCGCGCAGCCTTGCCTTCGTCGACCACTTCGAGGCGGGCTACGCCTACGGCGAGGCCATGCGCGCACTGACCTTGTGCGAGGATGGCTCCTCCGCACCCTGTGACGAGGCCGAGCACGGCCGCATGGTCATTCTCGAACGTACGCTGGATCGCATCAAGCACCTGGACATGCGGAGGGATCCGAACTCCGCCAAGGATCAGATCATCAAGGGCCTGCGCTCGACCTTCGTGCCCAGGAAGCGGACCGAGAAGGCGGCCGGAGACAAGCCCGCGCCCTAACTCCTCGCCGAGAAGGGCGACAGCGCGGAAGGACACCGCCCGATAGGCGCGATTGACGGGTGGTCGCAGCCGTAGACGGCTTACCGTGGCCGTAGGCGTCTTCGCCGTCGTGGCGGACGGAATCACAACCGGCCACGGCCACGGCCTTCTAGGACTATCGCGGATTGTGGCCGCGCCGGCGCCCATGGCGGAACCCGTCAAGTAAGAATTCGTTGCCGAAAAAGGTGCCGAGCCTTACTATATTCCTGTTGCGGAATCGCGCGCATTCAGGGATATGTAAAAGAGATCGCGAAACTTCACGAGAACGTCGCTCGCGATGAGAATGGGATGTACCTCATGGGCACGGCTGTCGTCGGTTCTTCTCGGAATTCCGGATTTGCTCTTTCTCGATTCATCGCGGTCGCCGCGATCTTGCTGTTGTCAACGGTGGGCGCGAGCAGATCCGCGCAGGGAAAGAGTCGCATCACGTTTCCCTATTCTCCCTGCAACGCGCGCAGCACCCTTCCCGGCTGCGTAATCAAACGATTGGGGACCGACCTCGTGCCGTACACGGCGCATGGTTACCCCGACCACGGGCTGGCCGACACCATGACCGAACAGGGCCGCCATGCGCGCGGTTTCTACATCACGCCGATGTACCTGCGCGCGCTCGGGCCCGCGCGCACCGCTGCGGCGATGAAGCGGGGCAACCTCGATGCCGTGGTCGTCGACATGAAGGACGATTTCGGCCACCTCACCTATCCGTCGAAGATTCCGCTGGGACAGAAGCAGTTGGATGTTCTCATCAAGGATCCGGCGGCCATGGTGAAGACCTTCCACCAGCAAGGCATCTACGTCATCGCTCGCATCGTTTCATTCAAGGATAGCCGGCTGCCCTATGTGCGTCCCGATCTCGCCGTGCGCATCGGCGCCCATGCCGAACGCTTGTACTCCGTCGGCGAGAACTGGCTCGATGCGTATTCGCCGGAAGTGCAGGACTATCTCATCGACATCGCCCTCGAGCTTCAGTCGTTCGGCTTCGACGAAATCCAATTCGACTACATGCGCTTCCCCCGCGGCTACCCCTCGTCGCATGCCACCTGGCTGCACGCGGGCGACAAGCCTGGCTCGCATGCCGACGTGATCGCCGGCTTCCTGGAAAGGGCCGATCGCGCCCTCAGCCTTCCGATTTCGGCCGACGTGTTCGGCCTGACCACGCTGGTCGACGGCGATCCGCGTGGCCTCGGGCAGTACATCGAGCGCATGGCCAAGTTCATCGAGGCCATTTCGCCCATGATGTACGCCAACGGCATGGACACCTATTTCCGCGGTGGCCATATCACGCCGCACGTGATCGATCTCATCCAGTGCGGCCTGCAGCGTGGGCGGCACAAGGCCAAGGACATCGTGCTCCGGCCCTATCTGCAAGGCTACGCCAACGGGGTCGAGCACATGTGGGGACCCGATTTCATCGCCGAGCAGGTCCTGGCGGCCGAGCGCGCCGGCAGCGATGGCTACTTGTTTTGGAACCCCACCATGCGCAACGAGGTCACCATGACCGCCTTGCGCGGGCTGGCCGCCCATCCGTCGGGCAAGACGATGGCCTTGCTTCAGCATCGCCCCGAGCACATCAAGGCGCCTTGGTGTCCGCAAAGCGGGAATGTCTTCGGCTCGGCCGCGGAGCGGGAAAAGCGCGACAAGAAAGCCAAGGGCGTGCGTGCCACCGCGGCGGCTGAAGGACGGCGCAAGAGCTCTCCCGTGCTGTGCGTGGGTACCTGTGCGCCTCCTCCGTAACCTCCCATTCCTGGCTCCTGGCTTCCTCGGAGGTAGAGGCCTCGCCTTCTGTCAAGCACACTCCGCGGACCAACAGGTTTGCAATCGGCGCCCATCTCCCTAATATTGCGGGTGGGGGAGCCGTGGTGGCTGAGAGGCGCTGCAATGTGGCGCGACCCCTTGAACCTGATCCGGGCAATACCGGCGTAGGGAGGACCGAGCAGTGACAAACGACAGATTCAGCGAGGGGCCTTTGTCCAGCGAAGTCTCGCATCCAGGATCGCGCAAAGTGTACGTCGAGGCGGAAAGCATCCGCGTTCCCATGCGCGAGATCAGCCTTGGCGATGGGGAGTCCCCGATTCGCGTGTATGACACCACCGGTCCGCAGGACTACGATGTGCGCGAGGGGCTGCCCAAGCTGCGTGCCCCGTGGGTGGCTGGTCGAGCCGCGCGTGGGGACGGCAATTTCTCCCAGATGCACTACGCGCGCCGGGGCGAGATCACCGAGGAGATGCGTTTCGTGGCCTTGCGCGAAGGCATGGCGGCGGACTTCGTGCGCGACGAGATCGCCTGCGGTCGCGCCATCCTGCCGGCCAACATTCGCCACCTCGAGCTCGAACCGATGATCATCGGCCGCAACTTTCTCGTGAAGGTGAACGCCAACATCGGAAGCTCGGCCCTGTCGTCCTCGCTGGCCGAGGAGGTCGAGAAGCTTCAATGGGCCGCGCGCTGGGGCGCCGATGCAGTCATGGATCTATCGACCGGGACCAAGATCCGCGAGACCCGCGAGGGCATTCTGCGCAACGCCGCCGTTCCCATCGGCACCGTGCCCATCTACGAGTGCCTGGAGAAGGTGGGCGGACGCATCGAAGACCTCGGCATCGACCTGTTTCTCCGAACCATCGTCGAACAGGCCGAGCAGGGCGTGGACTACTTCACCATCCACGCCGGGCTCAGACGCGCACACGTCCCGCTCACCGCCCGGCGCACGGCCGGCATCGTGTCGCGCGGCGGCTCCATCATGGCCAAGTGGTGCCTTGTCCACGAGCAAGAGAACTTTCTCTTCACGCACTTCGAGGCCCTGTGCGAGGTCGCGAAGAAGTACGACGTGGCGTTCTCTCTCGGCGACGGCCTGCGGCCAGGATCGCTCGCCGACGCCAACGATGCCGCCCAGTTCGCGGAGCTCGATGCCCTCGGCGAGCTGACCCGGATTGCATGGAAGCACGACGTGCAGGTGATGATCGAAGGGCCTGGACACGTGCCCCTCGACCGCATCAAGGAGAACGTCGAATCGGCAGCTGGTCGCCTGCCATGGCGCCCCTTTCTATACCTTGGGGCCGGTGGTCACGGACATCGCGCCCGGCTACGACCACATCACCTCGGCCATCGGCGCGACCCTGATCGGGTGGTACGGCACGGCCATGCTCTGTTACGTCACGCCCAAGGAGCACCTCGGGCTACCCAATCGCGACGACGTCAAGGCCGGCGTCATCGCCTACAAGATCGCTGCCCACGCTGCCGACGTGGCCAAGGGCCACCCTGGCGCGCGACAACGCGACGACGCCATGTCGCGGGCGCGCTTTGCCTTTCGCTGGGAGGATCAGTTCAACCTCTCCCTCGACCCGCCGACCGCGCGCCGCTACCATGATGAATCCATGCCCACCGAGGTCGCGCGCGAGTCTCGTTTCTGTTCGATGTGCGGGCCGACCTTCTGTGCCATGAAGATCACCCAAGACATACGCGAGGGCGTGGAGGCGGGGCAAGCCGGGGTCTGCCCGGCGTGGAGGCGGGACGCGCCCGCCTGCGCCGAGGTCGTGTGCAAGCAAACGGGAGATATCCTTCAGCCCTCCACCGCAGGAGGCGCACGTCAGCCGGAGATCGGAAAATGAAGACATGCCTGGTTCCTCTCAGATCCTTGCTCGTCATCGCCACGCTGGTCCTTGCGGGACTGGCCGGCATATCCGCTCATGCCGCGGGCGGTGACGCCGCCGGGCGCAGGCACGCCGCCAAGGCCAATCAGTTGTCGGCCAAGAACAAGTGCAGGAGCGCCGTGGTCGAATTCACCAAGGCCTACAAGACTCTCAAGGATCCGACCCTTTTGTTCAACCGCGCCGAGTGCCAGCGCAAGCTGGGCAACAACGCGGACGCCTTGAAAGACTATGAACAGTTTCTGACCGACATGCCCGCCGCACCCAATCGCGCCAGCGTCGAGGAGCGCATGGCCGCCTTGCGGGAAGCGGTGCGGGCCGAGTCAGCCGCGCTGCCCGCGGCACCCGCGGCACCCGCGGCACCCGCGGCGCCCGCGGCGCCCGTCGCGGCCACGCCGCCCTCGACACCCGTGGCACCCGTGGCACCGTTGAAAACCGAAGGGCACCACCAACCCGCCCAACCGGCTCAGCCGGCTGCCGGTGAACTCAAGCCGGCCGACAAGAAGGCTCCCGAGCCCAAGGTGCATCACGCCGAAAAGTGGACCGACTGATCGGAGCGGGTGCTAGGTCTCTCGGTACGCGCTCGGGCAGTGCGGAACCAAGGGACATAGGTCGCAATCCGGATTGCGCGCCCGGCAGAGCCGCCGCCCGTGCCAGATGATTTGGTGGGAAAAGAGAATCCAGCGCGGGCGAGGCAGAATCTCCATGAGGTCGCGCTCGATGGACTCCGCGTTGGTCGCGCGCGTGAGCCCCAGCCTTTGCGATACGCGGGTGACATGGGTGTCGACCACCACGCCCGCGGCGATTCCGAACGCGGAGCCGAGCACCACGTTGGCGGTCTTGCGCGCGACGCCTGGAAGCTCGAGCAATCGGTCCATCGACTGCGGGATCGCTCCACCCCATCTCTCTTCAAGCATCCGCGAGGCCCCGATCAGGTTCTTGGCCTTGTTGCGAAAGAAGCCGGTGGATCGAATGATGTCTTCAAGGGTGGCCTGAGGTGCCTTGGCCATGGCGGCGGACGTCGGAAAGCGCGCGAACAAGTCGGGCGTAACCCTGTTCACGCGCTCGTCCGTGCACTGGGCGGACAAGATGGTGGCGCAAAGAAGCTGGAACGGATTGCCACGAACCAGCGCGCAATCGGCGTCGGGGTATAGGCGATCGAGCTCGCGAAGAATCGCCCTGACCCGCCTGGGGTCGGGCGGCCACGCTTGGCGCGCCGGCTTGCGCGTGGCCTTGGTGACTTTACGGGCGTGGGGCGGGGGCAGGCCGGGCATGGCGACGATCTAGCACGCAGCCTCGAGATTTCGCATCTCCGGGTTTGCGGCGGTGCCTCGAGTGCGCTGTAATCGTCGGCGATGGACGAAACCCCCGAAGAGCTCGAGCAGATACGACGCGAGGCCGAAACCATCGACCCCCAGAAATACCGCAGACGCTACCGACTGGTGATGACGGTGCTTGCGGTGGCTTTTTGCACCGCCGTCGTCTGGGTGGCGATGGACATGGCGGTGGCGAGCCGCAACCCCTGCGAACGCGTGCGCGACTATTTCTGCAAGAAGGCTCTGACAGATGTCGCCAAGTGCAACAGCTACCAGGTGGTCTTCAAGGAATCAGTCGAAGACCAGAGCCCGAAGATGCGCGGCGTGATCCGCGATCAGTGCCTGACCAAGATCATCCGCATGAAGGAAGAGGACGGCATCACCGTCGAGTGAGGGCCCTCCGGTCGATCCCGGTCAAACGTCAAACGCTGAAGGAAGAGCCGCAGCCGCAGGTCGATTTGACGTTCGGGTTCGTGAACTTGAAGCCCGATCCTTGCACGCTCTCGACGTAGTCGATTTCGGTGCCAACGAGGTACATCAGGCTCATCTGGTCGCACAGCATCCGCACGCCCTGCGACTCGAAGGTCTGGTCGACATCCTGAGCCTGGTCGAAGAATAGATCGTAGGCGAACCCGGAGCACCCGCCGCCCATAACCTTGAGCCGGAGCCCATAGCCCTCTTCGATCTTTTCCTCGGCGCGAATGGCCTTCACCTTTTCCGCGGCCTTCGCGGTCAGCTTGACCAGTTCTTGGGTTTCCTCGACCGAAGATTCTTGTTTGTTTTCGACGACTGCGGACATGCTGTCTCCTTCCAAACGGATTCTAGCTTCCTTCTTTGATGCCGGCCACCCCCGCGGGTTTCTCTTTCTTCGTTCTTCGTTCTTCGTGTTCGCGTAGGCGAAGGTGGGCTATGCCCACCGGAGCCACAGCGCGGGAAGGCATGGAAACCCTCCCAGGGTTTCCATCTATAACTAAAACGGCTTGGTGGTTTCCGCGCGCCAGTCCGGCGTGCGCATGCCGGTGATGTTCCAGACGCGCAGCACGTCGGTCTTGCCTTTGACCCGAACCGGCGTAAGGGCCGTGGCGTTGACCACCGATTGCACGCGGGCAAAGGTGGCTTCCGAGACCAGGATCTCGTTTGCCTTGGCCACGCTGCACAGGCGCGACGCGGTATTCACGGCATCGCCGATGGCGGTGTACTGCAGCGCGCGCGAGCTGCCGATGGCACCCGTGACCACACTGCCGGTGTTGACGCCGATGCCGATCTTGATCTCTTCCTTGCCCTCGGCCGCACGCACGCGATTGAACTCCGCCAAGACCATGATCATGTCGAGCGCGCACTCGACCGCCTTGATCTCCGCGCTCGGTAGCGCCACGGGCGCGCCGAACAGGGCCACGATCTCGTCGCCCACGAACTTGTCGAGGGTGCCTTCATGCTTGAAGATGACGTCCACCATCAGCTCGAAGTACTCGTTGAGCATGCGCACGATCTCTTGCGGCTCGCGCTTCTCGCTCATGGCGGTGAAGCCGCGGATGTCGGAGAACAGCATGGTGACTTCGGTGAGCGCGCCGCCCTTTTCCAGTTGCAGATTGCCGGCCACCACTTGCTCGACGAGGTTGGGCGACAGCAGGCGCTGGAACTGGGCGCGCGTCTTGGCCTCGTGCTCGATCTTCAGGGCCAGCATGGCGTTGCGGATGGCCACCGCGGCCTGGTTGCCGATGCTGGCGAAGATTTGCAGATCCTTTTCGCCGAAGGCATTGGCCGCCACCATCGAATCGAGGTGCATGATACCGAGCAGCTGGTCCTGGTGAATCAAGGGCACCGTCATGGTCGACCGGATGCCCTGCATGATGATGGAGCGCGCGCCCTGGAAGCGACTGTCGGCGCTGGCATCCGACGACAGGACCGCGGTCTTGTGTTGAACCACCTCGGAGAGAATTGAACGCGAGAGCAGGATCTGCTCGTTGCGGCCGTCGCGGGTCTTGGCCACGCGTGGCTTGGGGCCGTCGCTCTCCATGAGCAGAATCACCCCGCGATCCGCCGGGATGAGCTCGAAGGCCTTCATGATGATCTTTTCCAGAAGACCATCGATGTCCACCTCGAGGCCGATGGATCGCCCGAGCTCATGGGCCAGACGCAGTTTCTCGTAGTCGGCGCGCAGGGCCTCGACGCTGACGATTTCTTTCTCGGGCAGAAAGTCGGTGCTGGCTTTGACCTTCTGTTGGATGAATGCGCCGTCGTTCTGCGCCGGCTGCTCGATGCTGACGTGCTGGGCGGCCTGCTGGGCCTGCGCGGAGACCTCGGCGAAGACCAGCACGGTTCCGCCCAGCGTGATTTCGTCCCCGTCGACGAACAGGTGATCGCTGATGCGCTGATCCTTCATGAAGGACCCGTTCAAGCTGCCGAGGTCCCGGTACAGGAACCTGCCATCGGGTTGGCGAATGATCTGTGCGTGCTCCTTGGAGACGATGCGATCGAGGACTTGAACGGCGTTGTGCGGGTGCCGGCCGATGGTGGTGACGGGGCCGAGCTCGAACTCGCGGCGGTCCTCGCTGCTCTGAACGATAATCTTCGCCATGCCTAGCTTCGGGATTGTATCACGGTGGCGATCCTACCAGTCGATCCGAGTCGCATCCGACACCACTTTGGGCGAAACCTCGAACTCATAGGTCTTGTCGGGGAAGGGAAAGTGTGCCGTGGTCTTGAAGCGAACCTCGAGGCCGATCTCCTTCTCGCCGCGATAGAGGAATATCTTCGCGCCCTTGTCGTTGATGCCGGCCTTCTCCAGCTCCTTCGCGATGCCGGTTCTGATGTTGTCCATCATGGCCCGCGTGACATCGTCGGTGCGCAAGTTGGCTTTGTAGAGGGCCGGAACGAAGTCGTAGAGAATGCCCTTGGCCCGCGAAGACGCCGAGTATACCGGCCACAGACACACGCCGACGTAGGCGCACGCTCCCATGGCACCGAGAATCATGAACGTAACGACGTTGATCGATCGTGGTTTCTTGTATTTCACGACAGCCCCTTTTCCGCCACGGCTGCGGGGTCCCGCGCCTTGCCCAGGCTGCGCGCCAGTTGGTTCCGCACGCAGAGAAGGCCGATGGAGAGCTGAATGACGAAGGCGATGGCCTGGGAAACCAGACTGGCCGCGAGGATCACGGCCCAGCGCGCTTCGTCGGTCGCGCCTGGCGCGTAGGCGGCAAAGAAGTGAATGAGCATGGCTTGCGATGTGCCGAGACCCTGGAAGGAGATGGGCAGTACGGCGACGAAGTAGACGATGGGCAGACACAGGATCGCCTTGGCAAGCGGCAGCACCACGCCAAAGGCGGCCATGGAGAACCAGCTCAGGGCCATCAAGGCAAGGATGTGCGGCAGGCGGACGGCCATCGAGCGCAGGTGGCCGCCGATGCCGGCCGAAAGCAGGACGTCGAAGATGGGTCTGCGCACCAGCCACCGCGGCTTGGCAGCCACCACGATGATGTACCCTGCCAACCCCGCGTAGGCGATGAGGACGATGAGCTCGAGAACCTGGGGCACGTCGGTCGACACCACGAGTCCCACGCTTGCCAGCACCAGCAACACGAGCACGTTGATCCCCATGATCAGCAGCACCGCCGCGGTTCCGCGCAGGACAGGCACGCCGCGCGAGCGGTTCACGAAGTAGACGATGGCCCCCTGGCCCACGGTGTAGTTGACCAGGGCCAGAAGATAGGTCGCCCCGCGGACTACCAGGACCTCGCGGTAAGAGAGCTTGGCCACGAACCAGCCGAAGGTCTTCTTGATGGCGAACGAATCGGCCAGGTAGACGGCGAGAACCAGAACGGCGTTGGCTGGAATCGCCCACCAATACGCGGCCTGGAACGCCTTCGCGATCTGGGCAGGGCGGATGGTCCGAAAGAGGTAGACCAGGATGGCGATGGTCACGACCCAGCCCAGGACGGGCCCTATCTTCTTGCGCATAGGCTATCCACTATCGCATGAATCGCGTGTCGGTTCCGCTTTGGCGCTGCTCGGACAGCTCGTTTGACACGACACGCTTGTGTATTCGCTGTCCAAGGGTAACACTGAGGGGCGGAAACGTCTTTCATGACTCATGATGCCGAGGACAGTAGCTCCGCTGCCCCAGCCCCAGCCCCGAAGGCGGGCCCGAATTCTTTGGCGCCCGGGCCGGTGGGGACTGCTGCCATGCCCCCTCCTGCCACGGTCCATCCTGTGGCCGCGGACTATCCTTGGGGACTGGCCTTCTACCTGTTCGTCGAGCCGTTCAGCGTGGGCAAGGTGGTCGTCGATCTCTCGTCGAAGGGCGGCCCCGGCGCGGAAATGTTGCGCAAGGCAGGTGCCGTGGATGTGCTGTCACCCGCCCGGCCTGGATTGCCATTCCCTTTTCCGGATGGCGGGGCCGACCTCGTCATCTGCGCTCTCGCCGCAGCCGAGGTGAACGACGATCGCCTGCGGGCGGACCTGTTTGCGGAGATCCGCCGGATCTTGCGTCGCGACGGCATGTGCGTGCTGCGCGCCGTGGCAGCGTCGTTGGAGAGTGTCGCGGCGGGGGTCTCGCAGCGGGCCATGCTGGCCGACATGGTGCTCGAGCACTTCGCGACCGTGGACATCGTCGAGGAAACCCCCTTTCGCGCAGTTTCGTACTTCGCACCAGGGAGCGAAGATCTCGCGGTCAGCGAAGCCATGTCCAAGGTCGGAGGCAGGCCCTCACACCTCATTGCCCTGTGTACCGCCGCCGCCGAGCGACCCTGGCACCTTTCCGAGAGTCTCCTTGTTCCCACGGGGCCTGGCGAAGGTGGAGAAGCGGGTGAAGGAGAGTTGGCAGCATGGCGAGGCGAGGTCGAACGGCTCACCACGGCCAATCTGGCCATCACGCGCGAACGGGACGAGCTGCGCGAGCGGCAGATGAACCTGCAAGATCGCGCCGAGGGCCTAGGCCGGACCGTCGCGGCCATGCGCAAAGATGTAGAGCGCTATCTGCGCCAGATCGGCGACGATGCGGCAGGGCGGGAGCTGCTCGCGCTCGAGCGGGATCAATTGCGGCGCAAGATAGCCGCGTTCGAGGGCGAGGTCGAAGCCGCGAATCGCGAGATCGACAAACAGAAGTCGAGCGTCCAAGCGCTACGCAAGGAAGTCGCTAGGCTTCGGGCGGCGCGAGGAAGCCACCCGGGCTCCGGCCGCGGACCGGCCTAGACCGGCCCGCCGGGCGCAGAGCGCGAGCAGGAAGAAGATGACAGCGACCGGGGCCGCAGCGTCGGCCGGACCAGGCAGCATGTCGCAGCCGCCGTGGGAACCAGCGCTCCCGGTTGCGGCGGCGTCTACAGTGGGTAGCCGAGGTCGCACCAGGCCAGAGCCATCGGAACCCGGGACGACAGTGACGACCCCGCCGTCGATGCCTGTCGGAGTCGGAGAGGGTCCGACCGAACCGCCGCCGGACGAGGCATCGGCGCCTTTGGTGGCCGGAGGCAAATCCGCTGCACCGGCGTCGGGCAGGTCGCCAAACGGGCTCGGCTTGTTTCCGCCGGGCCAGGCTCCCAGGGCGGCCAGCATCTCCCGATACGAGTTCTGCGTCGGCTCGCACTGAGGGTAGCTGTCGTTGGTCGCAGTTCGAAGGTCCTGGTTGTCGAAGCCTGCTGCTGTAGGGAGGACAGAGCTGTTCATCACATCGGTCGAGCTGAGCATCGTATGCTCGAGGCCGACCAGGTGTCCGTGCTCGTGGGCAATGATCGTGGCACAGTTGTGGGCGCTCTTTCCGCATTCGATAGCGATTGCGGTCCCCCCGGGAACGTCGCTACAGCTTGGTGGGGCTGCCCCGGCTTCGTCGGCGGGAGCGGTTCCATATTGGCTGGTGGCGAGGGCGTCCTGACACTCGGCCCACCCGTTTGTGATGACCATCGTGTAGTAGTCCCCGCTCGGCGGTTGCGTGAAAGTGAAGAGCAGATTGAAGTCCGCATACCACTCGTTCAAGAGCTCCTGCACTCTGCGCTTGCACTCGGTTGTGTCGGTCGTCGACGCTTCGTCTGGGGTCGCCGGGTAGTTGCACGTGAAGACGGGAGGCAACTGGCTCGTTGCAGCGCTGCAGGGGTCGATTCCAGGCGGCACCTTGCCGTCGGCGTACCAGAGCCACAGGTAGGCAGGTTTGCCAGGGGCACTGCCGCTCATGCGATGTGCGGTCCGATCGCCGAGCTCTGACCCATCCGCGGCGCTGACTGCCAAGCCAAGCACGACCAGCGCGCCCCAGCCGACCAACCGGGAGTAGCCATTGTCTCGTCGCGGCATTTTGTCGCCCACCTCGTCTCCAAGTTTACACCCGCCCGATCTTCGCCGCCGACCTCGGCAGGAAGAGAAGGGCTTGGTAGCTATAGGCTCTTGTGCTACAAGAGCCCTCCTATTCGGCAGAAACGCAGCAGAGCTTGATCGAAAAACTTCATATGCGGTCGTGGCGGAACTGGTAGACGCGCCAGATTCAGGTTCTGGTGGCTTTACGGCTGTGGGAGTTCGAGTCTCCCCGACCGCACTCATTGTAATGGGAACCCTGGGAGGGTTCCCAAACCCTCCCGCGCTATGGCTACGGCCGGCGAAGCCGGCCTCCGCCAACGCGGGTAATGGGAACATTAGGACGAAACTGCACTGCCAGTTTCACGCGACGTGGGTTGGACCACCGGTGGGCAACTAGGACGAAACTGCACTGCCAGTTTCATGCGACGTGGGTCGGACCACCGGTGGGCAACTGACCTGAAACACCTCGCCCCGCGTAGTGGAGCAGACTCATGGCGAATCGTTGTCTCTCTGGCCGGCACCGATTCCGTTTCGAGCATGATAGAAAAAGCCATGTTCGAATCCACGTTGGCCGCAGGTCTGTCCGTGCCTGACGGCGAGGCGTTCGAAATCTTGAGTCAGCGGCCGAATTTGCCGAGCTAGGCAATGGATTTCCAGACCCTCGAGGCTCTTCGTAAGCGGCACCCGGCTTGGCGCCTGCTGATGGCGGACAGCGCGCCGCTCGTGGCGAGCTTTCTATACCGCAGCTTCGTCGAGCCCAATGTGCGGACCCTCGCGCGGCAAGAGTTGGTCGCGAAGCTCGACGACTACCTTTTCCACCTGCGCGAGCGGCTGGGAGAGGGCGCGTTCCCGCGCGCCGCGGGCGAGTATCTCGACGAGTGGGCGGCGGACGGGCGGGGCTGGCTGCGCAAGTACTACCCACCGGACAGCGACGAGCCGCACTTCGATCTGACGCCCGCGACGGAAAAGGCCCTGGCCTGGCTGGCCGGCTTGCAGCAACGCCAATTCGTCGGCACCGAGTCGCGCCTCATCACGGTGTTCGAGCTCCTGCGCCAGATCGTGCAGGGCACCGAGGTCGATCCCAAGGCGCGCATCGCCGAGCTGGAAAAGCGCCAGGCCGAGATTGCCGCCGAGCTTGCGCGCGTGCGCGAAGGCCGCGTCGACTTGATGGATGCGGCCCAGGTGCGCGATCGTTTCGCGCAGATGTCGGACACCGCGTATGCCTTGCTGGCGGATTTTCGCGAGCTCGAGCAGAGCTTTCGCGACCTCGACCGTGCGGTGCGGGAAAAGATCGCGACCTGGGACGGCAGCAAGGGTGCCCTGCTCGACGAGATCTTCGGCGAGCGCGACGCCATCAGCGATTCGGACCAAGGCCGCAGCTTTCGCGCGTTCTGGGATTTCCTGATGTCGCCGGTCCGGCAGGAGGAGCTGTCCTCGCTGCTCGAGTCGGTCTTCGCGCTTGCGGCGGTGCAGAAGCTGGAGCCGAGCACGCGCCTTCTGCGCGTGCACTACGACTGGTTGGAAGCCGGCGAGGTCGCGCAGCGGACCGTGGCGCGTCTGTCGGAGCAACTACGCCGCTACCTCGATGACAAGGTGTGGTTGGAGAATCGGCAGATCATGCAGACCATCCGCGCCATCGAGCAAGGCGCGCTGGCGATGCGCGATCGGCCTCCCCCCGGCACCTTCATCGAGCTCGATGAGCCGGGGCCCACCGTCGATCTGCCCATGGAGCGTCCGCTGTTTTCGCCGCCCTGGAAGCCGACCATCGCCGACCAGATTCTGGTCGAAGGTGCGGGCGACATTCCCACCGACATGCTTTATGAACAGATCTACGTCGACAAGACGGAATTGGCCGCGCACATCCGTCGTGCCTTGCAGACCCGGCCGCAGATTTCCCTGGCCGAGATCGTCGAGACACGTCCGCTCGAACGTGGCTTGGCCGAGATCGTTGCCTACCTGAGCCTGGCCGCCGACGACAGCCGCGCCCTCATCGACGACGAGCACAAGCAGACCATCGCCTGGACCGACGCCACCGGTTGCGAGCGTCGGGCGACGGTACCGCTGGTGGTGTATTGCAGGTGAGCGCAGAATAGCAATGTTCGACGAATCTCGGTCCCTCGTCGAGATCACCGCTTTGGGTCGGCACCCATCTCCGTTCGCAACCCTTTCCGTACTCTCTTGATGCGCTCGAAGTCTTCGTCGTTGTGGAGAAGAGTGGCCTCGGCCTCGATGGCATGGGCAGCGATGAGGCAATCCACGCTGCTTCGTACGGTGAGCCCGCGACGGCGGCAGTCGAAGAAGATGCGGGCTGCTTCCCAATGTAGCGCCGCGGGATCCACCGGCACGGCGAGTTGCTGCGAAGACAGATGCTCACGCAACAGCCGCCATTCCTTTTCGTCACGCGCGCCCTGCATGACCTCTTGGCAGCACACGAGGGGAATCGCGAACGGCACATCGTCCGCCTCTAGGCGGGCGAGGAATGCGACGGCGGGGGTATTCTTTCCGCGTAGGAAATCGATCAGAACCGAGGTGTCGACCAGGATCATCAGCGAGCAGACCGTGCCGCCTTGTAGTCGTAGCCTGGTACAAACTCGATCTTGCCCCTAAGCTCGGACAGCGGTCGTCGGCGTCTCTGCGCGATGAGTGCGCGCAGGGCTTCGTGGACAAGGCCGCGTCGGGTGGAGATGCCCGTCAGGCGAGTCGCCTCGGAGATCAGATCCTCGTCGAGTAGGATGTTGGTGCGGGTTGACCGCGCTGCAGTCGCCATACACACCACTATACACATTCGGAGGTGTCCCGACAACCGATGCTCTCTCGAAGATAAGGTGCGCGCCGCTCGAACGCGGCATGGCCGAGATCGTGGCCTACCTGAGCCTGGCCGCCGACGATAGCCATGCGCTCATCGACGACGAGCACAAGCAGGTCATCGCCTGGACCGACGCCACCGGCCTCCGGCGCCAGGCCACGGTGCCGCTGGTGGTGTATTGCAGGTAAGCATTGCATCGTTTCCCCGGCCAGGGGCGCCCAGGACGTCCCTCCGGAAGCGGAAGAACCTGCTCCACGGAAGTGGCACTGCGTGGTAAGAACTATCCTTCCGAGGAAGCGAGGAGACACATATGCTTCGTCGATTTGGCTGTACCAATTACAAGCCGTTCAAGTCGCCGGTAACCATCGACGTGTGCCCTCTCACGCTCTTCATCGGCCGAAACAACAGCGGCAAGTCCGCCTTGCTTCGGCTACCCCGACTGCTCCTTCGCTCCCTCTCCTCCCGTGCGCCGCGTGCAGGAATGCCTTTCGCCGGCCCGCAGGGTGCGATCGGGCCTCAGGGTTCTATCGGATCCTCCTCTCTGACTACTCCGGGTGGCTTTCCGCTGGAGGTTGATGGGGTTTCGTTTGGACGGACGCTTCGAGATCTAATACATGGCGGCGCTCCTCACGGCTCGGTGGCCTTCGATTTCAAAGCTAGCCATGATCGGCTGGGAGTTCTGGACTTGTCCGCGACCGTAGACGCGTCAGAGACTACGGTGGTGTCTCTGGTGGGGAAGCAGGAGAGGCCGGTTTCCCTGAGTCCCGAGAAAGCCGTCCAGCTCTTGCAGAAACCGTTGGTGGTTTTGATGGAGAATCGGAACACTGATGGGGCTTTCCTGGATGCGGTCTTGGCCGTCCTCGGCGATCCGGAGCTGTTGCGCCTCAAACAGCTTCGGGACCAGGCTCTCAAGTACGACAGTGTGGGTGGTAGCGGGGAGTTGAAAAAGCTCGTGAAGCACGAACACGAGAAGAGCGAAGCTGCCGACGTCCCATTTCGCGCAGTCGTGTTCACCGACAACGATAGTCGTTTCCCGGGCGACATCTCGAAGATGGCCAACGAGATTCGCGAGACGTGCGAACGTCTCGGCATACCGCACGTCGTTCTAACCAAGAGGGCGATCGAGAACTACATCCCCGACGAGGTCATCGCCGAGTGGGCTGACACCCGAGAACACACGTCGGCGCGGCCGCGCATCGCCGCACTGCTGCGCCTGACGCCAGAGCAGAGAGAGCATTTCCCGTTCAAGAAGGGGCTCTCGTTCCTGGGGCTGTCCGCCGATTCGAACCACCCCATCGAGGAGCACCGCCTATACGCGAATGTGTCCGCGCCTGATCGGGCTCTGCTTGACTGGAGGTTTGGCGAGGATTTTGTGATGGTGCTCTGGCGAGCCGCCCCCTTCGATTCCGATGGAGTAAGTCCCCGCACGGCACCGAACATGTCCTCGAGGCACGCACCACCATGACCGACACGCAGCCCAAGGAGGCGTCGAATGCCTTCTCGCTGGTGCTCGTGTCGCTGATGAGGGGCGTGCTCCACGCGGAGGACGAGCCCAAGAATTGGCAGGCGTTGCTCGATCTGCAGGCGCGGGTGCGCGATCACGTGGCGCCGCTCGGGCTCGAGCTGATCGTCGACGAGGCCGAGGGCTATGCGTACCTTCGCCAGCGGGCGGTCGGCGAGGGGGAGCCCGAGCTGCCGCGCCTGGTGCCGCGCCGGCCGCTCGGTTTCCAGGTAAGCTTGCTGCTGGTGCTGTTGCGAAAGAAGCTCGCCGAATCGGATGCGCAGGGCGACGGCACCCGCATCATCCTGAGTCGCGAGCAGATCGCCGATTTGGTGCGGGTCTTTCTTCCCGACAGCGGCAACGAAGCGCGCCTGACGGATCGCTTGGATGCGCACATCAACAAGGCGGTCGAGATGGGATTTCTGCGCCGGTTGCGCGGCAAAGGCGGCAAAGGCGGCAATGACGGCAATGACGGCGAGCTCGAGATCCAGCGCATTCTCAAGGCCTTCGTGGATGCCCAGTGGCTATCGGAATTCGATCGGCGGCTCGCGGCCTACGCCGAGCATTGGAAGAACGAGTCGGCAGGCGAAAAAGACGGGGAATCATGAGCGAAGCCGGGCAGGGCGCGCTCGATTTCGCCGTTTCCGACGAGCACACGGGCTTTCGCCTGTACCGCCTGGAGATCTACAACTGGGGCACCTTCAACCAGCGGATCTGGACGTTGGCGCCGGGTGGGGACAATGTCCTCCTCACCGGGGATATCGGCTCGGGCAAGTCGACGCTGGTCGACGCCATCACCACCTTGCTCGTGCCGCCGCAGAGGATCGCGTACAACAAGGCCGCCGGGGCCGAGGTGCGCGAGCGCACCTTGCGCTCGTATGTGCTTGGCCACTACAAGACCGAACGCAACGACCTCGGCCTTTCGGCGCGGCCGGTGTCGTTGCGCGACGGAAACAGCTACTCCGTGCTGGTCGCGCGCTTTCACAACCAAGGCTATGAGCAGACGGTGACGCTGGCGCAGGTGTTCTGGCTCAAGGACGTGGAGGGACAGCCGGCGCGGCTCTTCGTGCTGTCGGACGGGACGCTCTCGATCGCCGAGCACTTCTCCAATTTCGGGCAGGACATCGGCGATTTGCGCAAGCGTTTGCGCCGGCTGGCCAAGACCGAGATCTTCGATTCGTTCCCGCCTTACGCGGCGGCGTTTCGTCGCCGCTTCGGCATCGAGAACGACCAGGCGCTCGACCTGTTTCACCAGACCGTATCGATGAAGTCGGTGGGCAACCTGACCGACTTCGTCCGCCAGCACATGCTGGAGGCGTTTCCCGTCGACGAACGCATCGAGGCGCTGGTGCATCACTTCGACGACCTCAACCGTGCCCACGAGGCGGTGCTCAAAGCCAAGGCGCAGATCGCGCGTCTTTCGCCCATCGTCGAGGACGGGTGCGAACACGGACGGCTCTCGGGCGAAGCCGAGTCTCTGCGCAACTGTCGCGGTGCCTTGCATGCCTACTTTGCCCAGCACAAGGCGGTGTTGCTGGACAAGCGCCTTGGCAACCTGCAGGTCGAGCTGGCGAAGCTGGAAGCGCGCATCGCCGAAGGCGTCGAGAAGCGGCGCAACCAGCAGACCTCGCGCGATGAGCTGAAACGGGCCATCGCCGAGAACGGCGGCGACCGCATCGAGCGCATCAAGACGGACATCGCGCGGAAACGCACCGAGAGGGACGCGCGCTCGCGCCATGCCGACCAGTACGCTCACCTGGCGGCGGCCTCGGGGTTGCGCCTGCCCGGCGATGGCGACGCATTCCAGGCCAACCGTCGGGCGCTTGCCGAGGATGTGGAGGTCTCGAAGGCGCGGCAGGGCCGGGCACAAAATGCAGTGACCGAGGTCTCGGTCGAGCTCCGCGGCCTCAAGGATCAGCACGGCGAGATTTCGCGCGAGCTGGCGTCGCTGCACGCGCGTCGGTCGAACATTCCCTCGCGCATGCTCGAAATCCGCGCCGCGCTTTGCCGGGCGCTCGACCTGCGGGACGAGGACTTGCCCTTTGTCGGCGAGCTCATCCAGGTGCGCCCGGAGGAGCGGGCCTGGGAAGGCGCCGTCGAGCGCCTGCTGCACAACTTCGGCTTGTCGCTGCTGGTGCCGGACCGGGACTACGCGCGCGTGGCCGCGTGGGTGGACGGCACGCACCTCGGCGAGCGATTGGTCTACTTTCGCGTGGTCAGCCAACGCGCCACCGCGGTTGCGAGCTCGCCGGCAGCGGTGCTGCACAAGCTGGTCATCAAGCCGGACTCGGCGTTCTATGTCTGGCTGGAATCGGAGATCGCGCGCCGATTCGACCACGTCTGTTGCGACAGCTTGGAACAGTTTCGACGCGAAAAGCAGGCCATCACCAGGAACGGCCAAATCAAGGCCAGCGGCGGTCGTCACGAGAAAGACGATCGCCATCGCCTGGACGACAAATCACGCTACGTGCTCGGTTGGTCGAACGAAGCCAAGATCGCCGCCTTCGATGCGGAACGCGAAATGCTGGAGGCGCGTATGCAGGCCATCGCTGCCCGTCTGGCCGGATTGCAGGACGAGCAGGGTGCGCTCGGCGAGCGGCTCGCGCACTTGCACCAACTGTCGGTGTTCGAGGACTTTCGCGAAATCGACTGGAAGCCGCTGTCGGTCGAGATCGAGCGCTTGGATGGCGAACGTCGCCAACTGGAGGCGGCCTCGGATGTCTTGCGCGCGCTCGAAGAACAATTGGCTACGCTCGAAGAGCGCATGCGCGCGACCGAGGCGGAGCAGGACGAAGACAATCGCGAGCTCGCCACCACGCGCCTCAAGCAGGAGCAAGCCACCTCCTTGCGTCAGGCGTGCCAGGCGTTGCTCGATGCCACGACGGCCGAGGTGAAGACCCGCGATTTTGCCCGCCTGGACGAGATGCGCGACGAGGCTCTGGGTCCGCACATGCTGACCGTCGAGTCGTGCGATGGCCGCGAGAAGGACTTGCGCGATTGGTTGCAGAAAGAGATCGATGCGCGCGATCAGCGTCTGCGGCGCCTGGAAGAAAAGATCGTCAAGGCCATGGAGGCCTATCGCAAGGACTACCCGGTCGAGACGCAGGAGATCGATGCGCGTGTCGACGCCTTGGGCGAGCTCGGCTCGATGCTGGCGCGTCTCACCCAAGACGACTTGCCCCGCTTCGAGGCCAAGTTCAAGGAGCTGCTGAACGAAAACGCCATTCGCGAGGTGGCCAATTTCCAGTCGCAGCTGCACCGCGAACGGCAAACCATCCGCGAGCGCATCGTGGCCATCAACCGATCCCTGCGTGACATCGACTACAACCCGAATCGCTACATCGCGCTGGAAATCGTCGCGTCGCAAGATGCCGACATCCGCGATTTCCAGCAGGACCTGCGCGTCTGCACCGAAGGCGCTCTTACCGGCTCCGAGGATGCCGTCTACTCCGAGGCCAAGTTCTTGCAAGTCAGGAGCCTCATCGAGCGCTTTCGCGGTCGGGAAGGCTCGACCGACGCCGACCGGCGCTGGACCCGCAGGGTCACCGACGTGCGCAACTGGTTCACCTTCTCGGCTTCGGAGAGGTGGCGCGAGGACGATCGCGAGCACGAGCACTACACCGACTCGGGCGGCAAGTCGGGCGGGCAGAAGGAGAAGCTGGCATACACGGTGCTGGCGGCCAGCCTGGCCTACCAGTTCGGCCTGGAACGCGGCGTGAAACGTTCGCGCTCGTTTCGTTTCGTGGCCATCGACGAGGCCTTCGGGCGCGGCTCCGATGAGTCGGCCCGCTACGCGCTCGAGCTTTTCGCTCGCATGAACCTGCAGCTCCTCATCGTCACCCCCCTGCAGAAGATCCACATCATCGAACCCCACGTGGCCGGCGTTGGCTTCGTCCACACCGACGATGGTCGCTCGTCCATGCTGCGCAATCTCACCATCGAAGAATACCGGAAAGAGCGCGCGGCCCGAGCATCGTAGGCGTGCCATGGCTTGGACTACCCCCGACGATGTTCGCGCGCAGGTCCAGCGCCTGTGGGATCGGGGCCTCATTCTCGGGGCGCGGCTTGGCGGCGCACCGCTGTTCCCCTATGCCGTGCGTATGAAGCGGCCACAGGTGCGGGATCTGTCCGACCGATTCGTGGAAGCGCGGACCTGGATTCGCACTCTGGAGGAAGGCAGCAAGAGCTGCGTAGGCACGGGCTACGAAGTCGTCTATGCCGAAGTCAATCACCGCCAACTCGGTGTGAACCGCGTGCCCCGGTCTGTCGTCGTGCCGAGCGAAGAGGATGCGCTGGCGATGCTCGGAAAACGCCGCCAGGCGGAACTGTTCGATCGGCTGGTCCAGGCAACCCGGGACGCGCACTCCGAGCTGGTGCCATGGATCGCCCGTCGGCCGCTCGACTTGCTCGAAACCGCCGGGGATTGGGAACGCATTCTGAACGTGGTGACATGGTTCCGCAACCACCCGCGCCCAGGCGTCTACGCCCGCCAGATCGATGTCGCCGGCGTGCACACGAAGTTCATCGAGACCCACCATCGGCTGCTGGTCGAGCTGCTCGACCTCGTCTTGCCCGTGGAGGCCGTCGACCGCCTGGCCGTGGGCGGCCAGGCCTTCGACCAACGCTACGGTCTTCTCGGCAAGCCGGCCCAGTTGCGCTTTCGCGTTCTCGACGACCGGCTGCGCATTCACGGTCTCGACGACATCACGGCTCCGGTCGCGCAGGTCGCCCGACTCGATCTGCCCGTCCGCAGGGTGTTCATCACGGAGAACGAGATCAACGGCCTGGCTTTCCCCGAGGTCGAGGCCGGCATCATTATTTTCGGTCTCGGCTACGGCGTCGACCGATTGAGGCTCGTTCCCTGGTTGCAAGACAAAGCCATCTTCTATTGGGGTGACCTCGACACGCACGGGTTTGCCATCCTGGATAGCCTGCGCGCGATCTTCCCTGATGTGCGTTCCTTCCTGATGGACCGCGAGACTCTGCTCGGCCATCGGGCGTTGTGGGTGGCGGAGCCGGATCGGTACGACAAGCCTCTACCGCATCTCACCCCGGACGAGGAAGGCGTCTACGAGGATCTTCGATTCGACCGACTGGGCGCGCGTGTGCGGCTGGAGCAAGAACGCATCGCCTTCGGCCACGTCATGCGAGCCCTGGCAGCGCTGCTTTGCGAAGGCTCGGGGTAGACGGCGTCGCCACGAAAGTCGGTGTTGGTGGGCCACATAAAGAAAAGGCCCTGCTTGCACAGGGCCTCCCCTTGGGTCTTCAATCCACAAAGCGCCGGAACGATTGGCCCCGACCGCTTACGCGCGAGGCTTCTTCAGTGTCATCGCCAACTTCACGGCATCGGCAACGCCCTTGTCCTTGGCAAGCTGTTTCACCTTTGCGCGATCCACACCGGTGAGAGACTTCAAGGCACCGAGATACTGCCCTTGCAGTTTGCGCGCTCGAGCGACCTTGGGGCTCGCCTTCTTGGCCTTCTTGATGACCTTGGCCGCAGCGGGCTTTGCGCTGCCGGTCTGGACGACCTGGCCTTCGCGTCGAGCCTCGCGGTACTTGGCGATTTTGGACTTGGCCACGTTCCTATGGTCCTTGCAGACCATTCCGAAGATTGGTGCCGCCACGTTCTTGCAGCCGGGAACTGGACACAGCTGCTTGGGCTTGCTCTCGCCTGCCGCCGCTTTGGATGCCACGGTCTGCCTTGAAGGCCTTCCTGGTCCGCGTCTCTGTGGTGTCCCGAAGGCGCCAGCCAGCGCAGCCTGAATTCGGTCAACCACGGAGGCTTCCACGGCGGACGTGATTTGGTTGGTGAAGCTCTCGACAATGGCGGTGATGTTCATTTCTGTGTTCGGCATTGGTTCTCCTGAGTGTGTACCGCGTATCATACACAGTTTAGCCTCGTATTACAGGCCCCTCGGTCAGTCAATGCGCAATATTGTGCTGTTTTAGAACACAAGCGTCATTTGTCCCGTCTGTCCCGTCTGTCCCGTTCTGGCCAGGAAATGGCCATTGCCGAGCAATCGAACCAATGAGCAAAGGCGCGCAATCCCTTGAAACGGCATTACAAATAGCCTGAGCCTGCGTGCAGTCGAAAGCAGTGTGAGCGCACGCTTGGGGGCCCTGGCATCGCAAAGGCGGTGTCCAAATCGGCGCCACGACAGCGCGCCGCCTCTTCGCACTGGGCAGGCGAGCCCGACAATTGCTCTGTGTAACGGCGGTTGCAGTGGTCGAGATGGCCGGTGGTCTTGGCGCCGCTCCTGCTTGTGCGTCAAACGCCACAACACACTTGGCAATTCAGAAGCCTGCTCGGCGTGAGGACACGTTCACGTTACGCGAGATGGAACGTGCGGGAAAGCCACCACCGTGCGCGGCGTGGTGAGCCTCGGGTGATGCTCCTCACTGGGCGATCAGGGCGCCCTGGCGTAGGCCGTGCAGCTCTTGACACGTCGATTGATCTCCGCGGCCAGTCGGCGGTATCCCTCGCCCTCGGTTCCGCCGTAGCGGGTTTGGAAGTCGGCATCCGGGATGCCTTCGGGCAGATCGTCAGCCCGGGGAAAGAACGCGTCGACCTTGAAGCCCTTTTCAAGCGTCTCCTGAAGCGCTCGGGCCGAGGTCTCGTCACGCGTGGCGACCTGCGCGAAAGTCGTTCCCGACCGATCGGCCAGCAGATCGGCGAACGAAAAACCACTCCCGCCCGCGGCGTCCTTCTCTTCCTTGAGCAGGCCGCTCGCGTCGCTGATGTTGCGCGCGGCGATGACCACGAGCGCGGCGCTGACGAAGAAGTGCTTGGGCCAGTCCGAGCGCTTGCGCAGGGTGGTTCCGTCGTAGGCGCTGAGGAGCGCGCGGCGGGTGGCTTCATCCATGACCCCACCGATAAGCGTCTCCACGTGCGGATGGCCAAGCGCAATGCCGAGCGCCAGCAAGGCCGCCCGATTCTCCTCGACCGCGCGACCCGGCAGCGAGCGAGCTTGGGCAAGACGAAAGGCGGTGCGCACCGCCGCGCCGAAGCGCGCATCGCTATCGCGCGGCAGCTGGGGTGCCGCCGCAATGAGATTCAGCACCTGCGCGTAGACGGCCGGGATATCGATCGGGGCCGCCTCCGGGCCGTGGAAAAGCCCCGAGACGAAGCCTCTCGGAGGCGCGCCGTGCCCGTAGCTCACGGTCAGCAAGCCCGATTGCAGCCCGGCAGTGTGGACGCGGGACAAGACCGGCTGCAGCCGCGGATCGGCAGCGAACGCGTTGGCGACCACGGGGGTCAGGGCCGCGAGCACGAGCTTGGGGATTTCGATCCGACCCACGCGCAAGCGTTCGGCGTGTACGGCCAGGATTCCCTCTCGTACCTGGAAGGTTCCCCGGGCGGTGATGTTCAAAAAACGCGAGCGCCCTCGCAGCGGTAATGCGGCCCGCAGCTCACCGGCACTCTTGCCGATCTCGACTGTCGCCAGGGCAGGCCAGTTCTGCACCGACAGGCCCCATGCCAGGAGTAAATTGAGCTCGTGACCGGTAATGCCGAGGGTGACCGTCGATCCCTCTTGAACCTTGAGCGGGTTCTTGCCGGCGAACACGTCGTACAAGTGGCGTCTGTCTGCCGAGGTGACCTTGGGCATCTCGATGCTGGCGGGCGTGGATTCGACAGCCCTGTAGGCCACGGCCCCTGCAGCTCCTGCGAGCAGCGCCATCAGCAGGGCCAACTTGGGCAAGAATAGGATGCGCGCCAGGGCTCCCCGTGTCCAAGCCATGCCCGCCCAGGTGCCAAGCGCGCAACCACCCCAAGGCAGAAGCAGGCCAAGCACACCTGGCGCGATGACCGGGGCGGTTGGACGCGGACGCCAAGCAGGGATGAGAGCAGCAAGCAGAAACGCGATGGCGAGGGCAGGAATCCACCTGCGCACGGTGCGATCGAGCCAACCTCGTCGGGAGGGCAGGGCCAGGATCGACAGAAACCCGACGGGAACGAAGCAGGCGAGGTTCTCGCCGGCCAGCACGACGGTCCTCCGAATCCAGGCGGAAAGGGTCGCCCAGTTGCGCAGGCTCTCCGTGGAAAAGACGGCCGTGCCCAGATCCGCTCGGGACGTCCAAAGCACGAGGACGCCGACCCAAGCCAACAAGCCGAGCCACACCATCCAGCGTGGAACAGGAAGTCCTTCGTCCGTTTCGGGGCTTTTCATGCAGGCGGGATCTTGATGGGCGGACCTCCGCTAGAGCGCCGCCTTGGCGCGCTTGCCGCGCAGCTTGGGCGCGTACTTGCGCATGCGGCAGAGCTTGTTGACCACGTCCATGTAGGCCTTGGCCGAGGCCTCGACGATGTCGGTGCTGGTGCCGATGCCGGTGAAGGTTCCCTCGGGCGATACCGCGACCATCTTCACGCGGCCGAGCGCCTCGCGGCCCTCGCTGATGGCGTCGAGATGGTAGTCCTTGACCTTGATCTTGAAGCCGACCACGCGGTCGATGGCCTTGGTCGTGGCGTCCACCACGCCATCGCCGCTGGCCGCTTCCTCGCGGACCTTGCCGTCGGACACGATGCGCACCGTGGCCGTGGGGATCACCCCCATACCGCCGGTCACGTTGAGGTACTCGAGCTTGTAGGTGTCGGCGAGCTCCTCGATGGTGTCGGCCTCCATCAGGGCCACCAGATCGTCGTCGTAGACCGTGCCCTTCTTGTCGGCCAGGGCCTTAAACTTGGGGTGGAAGGTCTCGATGTCGATGTCCTTCTCGCGGTAGCCCAGGCTTTCGAGGCGGCTCCTCACCATGTGGCTGCCCGACCGGCTGGTCAGGTTCATCTTGTTGTCTTGGAGGCCGATGGACTGCGGGGTCATGATCTCGTAGGTCGACTTGAACTTGAGCACGCCGTCCTGATGGATGCCGGAGGAATGGGCGAAGGCATTGCTGCCGACCACGGCCTTGTTGGGCTGCACCGGCATCGCGCACACGTCGCGCACCAACTTACTCGTGCGCATGATCTCGGTGGTGTCCACCCCCGAGGTGACGCCGAGGTAGTCGTGGCGCACCTTCATGATCATCACGACCTCTTCGAGCGCGGCGTTGCCCGCGCGCTCGCCGATACCGTTGATGGTGCACTCCACCTGGCGCGCGCCGTGCTTGACCGCGGTGATCGAGTTCGAGGTGGCAAGACCAAGGTCGTTGTGGCAGTGGACCGCGATGATGGCCTTGTCCACGTTGGGTACGCGGTTCATGATGTCGTCGATGATCGAGGCGAAGATCTCCGGCGTGGTGTAGCCCACGGTGTCCGGGATGTTCACGGTGCGGGCTCCGTTCTTGATGGCAGTCTCGACCACCCGGCACAGAAAATCACGCTCGGTGCGCCCGGCGTCCTCGGCGGAAAATTGCACGTCGCCACACTTGCCGCGCGCCAACTTCACGCTCGCGGCGACCATGGCCAGGATCTCGTCTTGCGAGCGGCGCAGCTTCTTTTCGCGGTGGATGGTCGAGGTGCCGAGAAAGGTGTGGATGCGCGGACGCTTGGCCGGGCGCACGGCCTTGGCGCAGGCGAGGATGTCTTTCTCCACGGCGCGGGCCAGGCCGCAAATGATGGGGCCCCTGACCTCCTTGGCGATGGTTTCGACGGAGATGAAATCGCCCGGCGACGAGATGGGGAAGCCTGCCTCGATGACGTCGACCTTGAGCAGGGCCAGCTGGCGCGCAATGCGAATCTTCTGGCCCACCGACAAGCTGGCGGGCAGCGCCTGCTCGCCGTCGCGCAGCGTGGTGTCGAAAATCAGAACTTCGTTGATCATGGTGGCGCAGCATACACCAGTGAAGGAGAGCGCACAGAGGAAGGAGAGAGCACAGAGCTGGACGCGCGGCATCTCTCCGTGAACTCCATGACCTCTGTGCTCTCCTAGGCTAGAATGAGCGACCCCTATGAGCACTGATTCGCCGACAACGCCCATCGCCGAGCTTCGCCAGCAACTCGACAAGACCGACGACGAGATTGTTCGTTTGCTCGCGCGCCGGCTGGAGACTGTGGGGCTCATTGCCAAGGCCAAGGCCGAGCACTCGACCCAGATCCGCGATCCCGGACGCGAACGCGAGGTCCTGGCGCGGGTCGAGGCCCTGGCCAATTCGCTCGGCATCTCGGGGCCGCTCACGCGCAAGATCTTTTCCGAGGTCATCGACTACTCGGTCAGCCGTCAGGTGGCGTCGCTGGTCGATGCCGAGCGCAGCCACATCACCGTGGCCTACCAGGGGCAACCGCTCACCTACAATCAACTGGCGGCCGAGCAGTATGTCGCCAGTCGGGGGCTCACCGGGCACTTCGTGGGGCTGGCCTCGCTCACCCAGGTCATCGAGCAGCTCGCCGCGGGCCAGGTCGACCTGGCTTTCCTACCCATCGAGAACACCGTCGCCGGCAGCGTGAATCAGGTCTACGACGTGCTTCGCGAACGCGAATTGCACATCGTGGGCGAGGATTCGTTTCGCATCGAATTGTGCCTGGCCGCCGTCGCCGACGTGCCGCTGCCGGCCCTGCGCCGAATCCTTTCCCACCCGCTCGCGCTCGAACAGTGTTCCGCCTTCATCGACGGTCTGCCGCAGGTGCAGACTGCGCCCTTCGCGGACTCGCGCGATGCCATGCGTGCGGTGGCCGAAGCCAAGGATCCCACTCTGGCGGCCGTCGGCTCGCCCGAGGCCGCGCGCGCCCATGGCCTGGTCATCCTACGCAGCGAGATCGGCAACCAGGACGAGATCCTCATGCGCTACGTGGCGCTGGCTCGCGCGCCCCTGCCTGTCGACGAACGCGTGTCGTGCAAGACCAGCCTCATCCTGTCTACCCGACACGAGAAGGGGGCGCTTCTGCGTTGCCTGCAGGTGCTCGGCGAATACGGATTGTCCCTGACCAAGTTGGAGTCGAGGCCGCGTCCCAACCGGCCTTGGGAATACATGTTCTTCGTCGATTTCGAGGGCAACGTGGTCGAGCCGCGCGTGGCCACCGCCCTCGAAGCCCTGCGCACCGAAGCGCTCTATCTCAAGGTGCTCGGCTGCTACCCGGCCAAGGCCACTCCCCAGGTGGCGCAGGCTTCGGAAATCAAGCCAGCCAGCGAAGCCTCGCCGGTCGAGGTCTCGCCACCAGCGGCTCCCGCGAAGGTCGCCGTGCGCGCCTCGAAACACTACAAGCTGGCCGACCGGGCCACGCGCTCCCAGGACACCATCGTGCGCGTGGGCGACCTGCTCATCGGCGGCGAAGGCTTCGTGGTCATGGCCGGACCGTGCTCGGTCGAGTCGGCCGAGATGATCGAAAGGACCGCTCTTTACGTGCGCGACAAGGGCGCCCACATGTTGCGCGGCGGGGTTTTCAAACCGCGCACGGGCCCCTACGCCTTTCAGGGGCTTGGTCTCGAAGGGCTCGACATGTTGGCCGCGGCCGGCAAGGCGGCGGGCCTGCCCATCGTGACCGAGGTCATGTCGCCCGAGCAGGTGCGCCCGGTGGCCGAGAAATCCGACATGCTTCAGATCGGCGCACGCAACATGCAGAACTTCGCGCTGCTCAACGCCGTGGGCAAGGTCGACCGACCGGTCCTTCTCAAGCGTGGCATGTCGAGCACCATCGAGGAATGGCTGGCCGCCGCCGAGTACATCCTGGCCCAGGGCAATGGCCAGGTGGTGCTGTGCGAGCGCGGCATCCGGACCTTCGAGAGCGCCACCCGCAACACACTCGATCTGTCGGCGGTGGTGGTGTTGCGCGAGCGCACCCATTTGCCCATCGTCGTGGATCCCAGCCACGGCACCGGCCGTCGCCCGTACGTGGCGCCGATGGCGTGGGCCGCGCGCGCGTGCGGCGCGCACGGCGTGTGCATCGAGGTCCATCCCGACCCCGACAAGGCACTCTCCGACGGCGACCAGAGCCTGACCTATCCCGAGTTCGCGTCGCTCATGGACGGCCTCGCCCGCGTGCGGGTGTAGCCGGCGAGGGAAGGAAGACGTTCACCACAGAGGCACAGAGAGCACAGAGAGCGGAGGAGTTGGGGATAGTTCGGATCCGGATCCGAACCCTTCCGCACTTGTCCGGACTCTGTGATCTCCGTGCCTCTGTGGTGAATTGTCTGCCTCCCTCTCTCGTCGCACGGACGGTGGCTTCTACAACCCGAGGATCGCGGCGCGCTCGTTGCGAGTGGCCAAGAAGGCTTCGTGCAAGGACAGCTGGCCGCGAGCGCGAACCAGGTTGTGCTCGCCGCGACTCGGGAAGCGCTTTGCGTTCCAGCCGAAGTAGCTTTCGAAGAGGGCATCGGCCGCGAAGCGGCTCGCCAGCTCCAAGCTGATCCATTCGACACCAAGAAGAAGCGCGCGGCGCTCGGCTTCGTTCAGCTCCCGCCCGATGCTCGAGGTATAGCCCGCGAAGGACGCGCGAAACACCGCCATGTTGATGCGCGCGACCGTGTCGTTCTCGCCGCTTGCGTTGCACCACGAGCGCCAGGCATCGCCGAGCTCGTAGGCGAGCGGCATGGGGCCGACGGTGTCGAGATTGATGAGACAGAGAGCCTCCTCCGAAGCTGGCGGCTCGTCGCCCTTGAAGAGAATGTTGTTCAGCTTGAGATCGCCGTGGCACAGTCGCGGGGCCAGCGCCGGCAGGGGCTCCAACCCCTGCGCGCGGGTCAAAATGGCCTCGGCCACGGGCTCGACCCTCGCCATCAGTCGATGAGCCTCGTGGACGGACAGGGCCTCGCGCAGGCGGGCCAAGTGCTTCGCCGTGTCGTGCACGCCTTCGCGCAGGCCGCGAAAATCGTGTGTCAGGCCGTCGATGGCGCGATGGAAGCGCGCCACCAGCGCGCCCGCCTGGTACGCCTGGGCCGGGCTTTGCACCTTGTCGAAGGACGTGCCGGGGATGAAGGTCTGCAACCTCCAAGTGCCATTCTCGCCGCCGAGGTCCAGCCAAAGGCGCTTCTCGCGGGTTGGCAGGAGGCGCGGCGTCGCGAGCCCCGCCGCCGCGAGCGTCGAGGTCACGGCCGCGATGTTCTCGTTGATGGTGGGTGAGAAGATCGGGGCCAGGCGTTGCAGAACGGCGCGCCGAGGGCCCGCGTCGCTCGCGGGGACGGAGGTGACGAGGAAGGTTTGGTTGATGAGGCCGCTACCCAAAGGGGCGACCGTGGCGCCTTCCCATCCCGGGAAATGCCCCAGAACCTGGTCGCGAACGAACGGAAGTGGATCCACGGCGCCTACTATCGCCAGGAAGCCCGGCCAGTGGAAGCCGTGTTCTTTGCACCCTCCGCGCCCAGGAATCGGTGCGCGAAGGCCACGCCCACGTTGACCTCGGTGTCCGCCATGAGCTTGGGCAGCGTGGCGATCTCCTTGACATCGAGAAAGACCCCGAACCTGGGGCTGAAGTGGTAGATGGCACCCACCCCGGCGGTCAGTCCCACGGCGCCCCCGTGCAGCGTATCGCTGTGGTCGAGGCTGCAAAGACCCGAACCGCACTGCTTGCTCACGATGGCCAGGAAGCTGGTGCCGAGCCCGGCGCCGCCAGACACGTAGGTTTGCAGCCCGCCCCGACTCAAGAAGGCGAATTGGCCGCGCAGAAAGCCTGCGTACGCGGTGGTGAGCACGGCATTTTCGTTCGGGCGTGGTTGGTATCCTTCAGGGTCCTTCGGCGCGTACTGGTACCTGCCCAAGAGCGAAATCGAAAACCGTCTGCTGAGTTGGTAGCCGATCTCCGGCTCAATCTGGAACAGGGTCGTGGGCGAAAAGCCGGATCGGGTGCGCACGGTCGTGCTGGTGTCGGTGATCTTCGCACCACTGTCGACGGGCTCGCGACCGTGATAGGCCGCGCCGGTCCCCACCCCCAACGCGAACCAGATCGAGCCAGGCGCGCGCGGGCGCGATGGGCGCGGGATGTATATGCCGGAGGCGGATGGGGCGGGCTCTTCGACGGCGTCTTCGCTGCTGTCAGGAGCCGTCGGGTTCCTGATGATGAGCTCGTTGGGGGCCTCGGGATGGCCAAGAAAGAGCGCACTGGGCGAGTCGGGAACTTCCGCCTCCACGTAATAGGAAAGCGACTTGCCTCGAATCGCCCGCCCGGGCACGACGATCGACAACCATCCCTTGGGGCTGCGCTCCATGGGGATGCCGACGAACTCGGCTTCGCTGCCGTGTGGTCGATAGTGAAAGGTGGCGCTGGATTTTCGGTGCTGTTTTTGCGTCAGGCAGCGCACCACCACGTCCTGCCCTGGCGGGGTATCGAAGGGCAGCTGACAGTAGAGCGGGGTGGGAACACGCGCCGGTAGATCCGGTTCCTGGGCCCACTCCTGCGCCTTCGCGTCGTCGGCGGGCTGCTTGGCGCCGGTTTGCGGGCTGGTCGTGCCGGCCTCGGATGCGGGCACGGGCGGCGCAGGCGACGCAGGTGGCGCGGGTGGCCCGTGCGGAGAAAGGGGAGCTGTCGTATCCGGCTCGGGCGGCAGGCCCATCTGCTCGCGGGCTTGCAGGTAGGCGGACTTCAGCGCGGGCGATTCCAATCCCGGGGTGATGAAGATGTTGGGGTTGATCCGCAGCGCCAGCGTGAACTGCTGGATGGCTTCCTCGCGATCCTTGAGCCCGGTGAGGTACACTGCCGCCATGTGAACGTACGTCCGTGCGGTCATCTCGTCGGCTTCAAGCCCCGCGGTTTCACTGATTACCAGCGCCTCGGTCAGCCGGTACTTGGCGGCCTGGAAGTGCTGCTCTTGGATGTCCGCAAAGGCTTTGCGATTGAGGTCGATCATGCGGTCGACCGCTGTTTCGTTGACGGCAGCCGGCTCGGTCGATCGCGTGCCACCCGCGAGCGCGGAGTTGGTCGCCACAAGCGTGGCCAGAATTCCGAAATGGCATGGCAACGAGCGCAAGGACGATCCCTGCGCACACTATACGCCTTATGTTGAAATTAGGGAGCCCTCCTCACAGGGGCCGACATGTGGGGGAGCGCTGACCCGGATAGACCCATCGCGTGATATCCCTTGTCGACGTAGAGCGTTGTTCCGGTGATTCCGGACGCCAAGGGGCTCGAAAGAAAGGACGCCGCAACCGCGACCTCGGCGGCAGAAATTGCCTGTGCCAGCGGTGAAGATGCGCTGCAATGTTCGATCATGGACTCGATGTCGCCGATGGCACTGGCGGCGCGGGAAGGCATGGGGCCGGCGGAGATGGCATTGACACGTATCTCCCATTTGCGACCGGCTTCGAACGAGAGCGTTCTCATGTCGCTTTCGAGCGCGGCCTTGGCTGAGGACATGCCGCCGCCATAGCCAGGCACGACGCGCTCGGCCGCGAGATAGGAGAGGGCGAGGAACGCTCCCCCTTGCCGTGTCAGCGGCCCGAGCCTGGCCAGCATGGAAGTAAACGAGTAAGAGCTGGTGCCGACGGCGGCCAGGTAGCCTCGCCGGGTGGTTTCGAGCAGCGGTTTCTTTACCTCAGGGGCGTTGGCCAAGCTGTGCACCACGATGTCGAGGCACGAACCGCCGAAATCCGCGGCCAATCGATCGGCCAGCCCCTGAATGCTCACATCGCCCTGGTCGCGGTAGCGCTTGTTCGACTGCACCTCCGCGGGGACATCGGTGGCGGTGTCGTAGTCGGCGTCGAGGGGATAGATGCGCTCGAAGGAAAGCTTGCCGCCATCGGCGAGCGCCAGAGCGCGATCGAGCTTTCCACGATCCAGCATGGTCCGAAAGACCCCCAGCGCTGGCGGCCACGTGCCGATGCACACCGAGGCCCCGGCCTCGGCCAGGGCTTTGGCGATGGCGAAGCCAAACCCCGCGTCGTCGGCCACACCGGCAACCAGGGCGCGTTTCCCGCGCAAGTCGATCGTCAACATGAAGACAATGCTTCCGCGCAGCCCCGGCCAAGGTCAAGGTTTGCTTGTGGGGCTATTGCTCGGCGCGTGGGTAGGTGCCGAAGATGCGCAGGCTTTCGGCCACGTGGGTCAGGCTGGCCAGGGCGCGGCGCGCGGCCGGCGTGTTGCGGTCGCCGAGAAAATCCAGATAGAAGGAATACTCCCACGGCCGGCCCACGATGGGGCGCGACTCGATCTTGGTCAGGTCGATCTTGCTCTTGGCGAAGGCCTCGAGAGCATGGAAGAGCGCCCCTGGCTTGTTGGTGGTGCGAAAGACGATGCTGGTCTTGAGCGCCCGTGACCCGCCCCTGTCGCTCTTGCGTCGTTTGAGACGAATGAGCCCGCGGCGGTCGGGCCGCGCCATGACGAAGAAGCGGGTGAAGTTCTGCGGGTTGCTTTCGATGCCCTCGGCCAAAATCTGCGCGTGGTAGGTCGCCGCGGCGATGCGACTGGCGATGGCGGCCTCGTCGCGACGGCCATTCTCCACGACCATCTTCACCGCGCCCGCGGTGTCATAGGCGGGCAGGACCTCGAGGGCGGGGGTGTTGGCGCGCAACTTGCGCAAGTAGTCCTCGCATTGGGCCAGGGCCACCGGGTGCGAGTAGATCCTTCGCAGCGAGGCGAGCTTGGTGCCCTTGGGCGCGATGAGGTTGTGCGCCACCCGCAACACGACCTCGCCGATGATTTCGAGGTCGTTCTCCACCAACAGGTCGTAGTTCTTGATGACCGAGCCGGCCAGGGTGTTCTCGATCGGCACCACCGCGCAGTCGGCTTCGTCGCGAATCACGGACTCGAACATCTGATCGAACTCGCGCTTGGGATGGGGCTCGATGGCGTCGCCCAAGATGCGTCGCCCGGCCTCCTCGGAGAACGCGCCGCGTTCGCCCTGGAAGGCGACCCGAAGCTTGCGCGTTCGCGACGATCGAACCATGGCCGGCGTGTCTAGGGCGTGGTGGCCGGCGACTTCATCTTGTAGCCGACGTGGCGAACCGTTTCGATCATCTCGGCACCCGTGCCCAGCTTGGCGCGCAGCCTGCGCACGTGAATGTCGACGGTGCGCGTGTTCCCCGTGTAGCGGTAGCCCCAGACGCGGGAGAGCAGTTGCTCGCGGGTGAAGACGCGGCCGGTGCCAGAGGCCAGGAACTTGAGCAGTTGGAATTCCTGGCGCGGCAGCTTCAGCACGCGACCGCGAAAGGTGGCCTCGACAGCCACCGTGTCGATGACCAGATCGCCAAGCTTGATTCGTCCCGCGGCGGAAAACGAGGACAGTCGCCAGTCGAGCTGGCGCACGCGCGCGTAGAGCTCGGGGCCGACGATGGGCGACAGGATGAAATCGTCCATGCCCAGCTCCGGATCGAGACCGGCCAGGCGCGAGACCTCGATGCACAGAAGAATGGGGATGTCGGCCAGCGTTGGCAGACTGCTTGGCGCGCTTGACCACAGCTCGGCCCACCTCGAGGTGGGGTCCGGCATCCACCACGACGACGGATGGCCTCACGTGCTCGATGTCATCCGGCAGGTCATCCAGGTCGTAGCCGACCGTGACGACCTCACATCCCAATTCGCGTAGCGCCGCGGCCGAAGAATCGGGTTCGGAAGCGCCGAGTTGTGGTCTCGAGGTGACGACAAGGGAACGCATCGGTTACGAAACATAGCCCAGCCAAAACAGAAACAACAGTTGTTTTAAGGTAACTGGAGCTCTTTCATGTTTCGGCGTTCGATCGCCGTTGAAGATAGGTTTCTTCTTTGTTTCGCAGCCATTTCATGCCGGGAAACTTTCTTTGCCTTGCATGGGCTGCGAATTGCCGACGATAGGCCCGGACGCTAGGGTTCTCACCAGGTATATAGATAGGTCGCGCGTCTCGCCTGCCCGAGCAACCATCCCTATGAGCAACAAGGACAACTTCCGAAGCCAGCAGCCCCATCTCTCGCCTCCCCAAGCGGAAGGTCTTTACCATCCGGGTCACGAGCACGACGCGTGCGGCGTCGGCCTCGTGGTCGATGTCGAGGGAAGGAAGTCGAATCGGATCGTTCGCAACGGCATTCAGGTGCTGGAAAACCTGGCTCATCGTGGTGCCTGCGGCTGCGAAGAGAACACCGGCGATGGCGCCGGCATCTTGCTGCAAATTCCCGATGCCTTTTTGCGCAACGTGACCGACGCGCTCGGTATCGCCTTGCCGGGACCCGAGGAGTATGGCGTGGGCATGGTGTTCCTGCCCCAGGATAGCCAGCAGTCCGAGCGCTGCGAGCAATTGTTCGAGCAAGCGGTCACCCTGCTCGGGCAGTCTGTGCTCGGCTGGCGAGATGTGCCCGTCAATCCGACCGGCCTCGGCAGAAGCGCGATCCTCTCGCGCCCGCGGATTCGCCAGGTCTTCGTCGCGCGCGGCGCGGGCGTGTCCGACACGGCGGCCTTCGAGCGTAGGCTGTGCCTGGTCCGGCGCGCGGCCGAGAAGATGGTGCGGGCCAGCGACCTCCCCGCGAAGGATCTCTTTTACGTGGTCAGCCTCTCGGCCAGGACCGTGGTCTACAAGGGCATGCTCACCGCCGAGCAGCTCGATTCGTATTTCCCGGATCTCTCGGATTTGTCGGTGGTGTCGGCCCTGGCGCTCGTCCACTCGCGTTTTTCCACCAACACCTTCCCCAGTTGGTCGCGTGCGCACCCCTACCGCATGATTGCGCACAACGGGGAGATCAACACCCTGCGCGGCAACGTCAACTGGATGAGCGCGCGCGAGAGCATCCTGGCCTCGCCGCTCTTCGGCGACGACATCAAGCACCTGCATCCCGTGGTCGACCAGTCGGGCAGCGATTCGTCCATGTTCGACAACGTGCTCGAAACCCTGGTCATGGGCGGCCGTTCGTTGCCGCACGCCATGATGATGATGATTCCGGAGCCGTGGCACAAGCACAAGACCATGAGCCCCGAGAAGCGCGCCTTCTACGAATACCACTCTTGTCTGATGGAGCCGTGGGACGGCCCGGCCGCGGTGGCCTTCAGCGACGGCGTGCAGATCGGCTGCGTGCTCGACCGCAACGGCCTGCGGCCCCTGCGCTACACCGTCACCAAGGGCGGCATGGTGGTCATGGCGTCGGAAACCGGGGTGCTCGACATCCCGCCCGCCGAGGTCGCTTTCAAGGGCCGTATTCAACCCGGCCGGATGTTTCTGGTCGATACCTCCGAGAAGCGCCTGATCGCCGACGAGGAGATCAAGGAAAGGATCTCGACGGAGCGCCCGTACATCGAGTGGCTGGACCAGCAGCGCGTGTTTCTGTTCGAGCTTCCGCCGGGAGAGGCCAAGCCGCCGCTCGATCCTGTGGCGCTCGAAACCAGCCAACGCACGTTCGGCTACACCACCGAGGACCTCCGCCTGCTTACGCCCATGGCCGAGATCGGCGGCGAAGGCATCGGCTCGATGGGCACCGATACACCCCTGGCCGTGCTGTCGAATCGTTCGCCGAACCTGTTCAGCTACTTCAAGCAGCTCTTCGCCCAGGTGACCAATCCGCCGGTGGACGCCATCCGCGAAGAGCTCATCATGGCCGCGGGCACCACCATCGGCCCCGAACGAAACTTGTTCGATCCCCAGCCCGAGTCGGCCCACCAGATCGATCTGCAGGGGCCGGTGCTGTACAACGCCGAGAGCGAGCAACTGCGCGCCCTCGACGGTTCGGCCAAGAGCCGCGGCTTCCGCTCGCGCACGCTCCCCTCCCTGTTCCGCGCCGCCGGCGGCGAGACGGCTCTGCGCGAGGCGCTCGACGATCTGTGCGCCAAGGCGGCGGCCGCCGTGCGCGAGGGGTGCGCGGTGGTCATTCTTTCCGATCGCGAGCACAGCCGCGAGTTGGCGCCCATCCCCTCGCTGCTCGCCTGCGCGGCGGTGCATCACCACCTCTTGCGCGAGGCCACGCGCACGCAAACCTGCATCGTCGTCGAGAGCGGCGAGCCGCGCGAGGTGCACGACTTCTGTCTGCTCATCGGCTTCGGGGCCAGCGCCATCGACCCCTACTTGGCGCTCGAAACCGTCGACGATCTGGTGCGCCAGGGGGTGGTCAAGGCCAAGCCCGAGAAGGCACGCAAGAACTACATCAGCTCCGCGGTCAAGGGCGTGGTCAAGGTCATCTCGAAGATGGGCATCTCGACCGTGCAGAGCTACCATGGCGCCCAGGTCTTTGAAGCCATCGGTCTGCGCAAAGATGTGGTCGATCGCTACTTCACCGGGACCGCGTCGCGTATCGGTGGCGTCGGCCTCGACGTGATCGCCGAAGAGGCGCGCCGCCGTCACGCCCGGGGCTACCCCAGCCGGCCCGTGCGCCGCCCGGGCCTCGATTCGGGGGGCGAGTATCGCTACCGCAGCGAGGGCGAGAACCACCTGTTCAGTCCCGAGGCCATCGCCAAGTTGCAACACGCGGTTCGCACCGAGAGCTACGACACGTTCAAGCAGTACGCCCTGCTCATCAACGATCAGTCGAAGAACCTGAACACCCTGCGCGGCCTCATGGAGCTCAAGTCGTCGCGCAAACCCATCGCCATCGACGAGGTCGAGCCGCTCGAGGACATCGTCAAGCGCTTCAAGACCGGCGCCATGTCCTACGGTTCGATCAGCAAAGAGGCGCACGAGACGTTGGCCATCGCCATGAATCGTCTCGGCGGTCGCAGCAACACGGGCGAGGGCGGCGAGGATCCCGAGCGCTTCAAGCTGCTGCCGAGCGGCGATTCCAAGCGCAGCGCCATCAAGCAGGTAGCCTCGGGGCGTTTCGGCGTCACCAGCGACTACCTGACCAACGCCTCCGAGCTCCAGATCAAGATGGCCCAAGGGGCGAAGCCCGGCGAGGGCGGCCAGCTACCCGGCAAGAAGGTCTATCCTTGGATCGCCAAGGTCCGCCACAGCACCCCCGGGGTCGGCCTGATTTCGCCACCGCCCCATCACGACATCTACTCCATCGAGGATCTGGCCCAGCTCATCCACGATCTCAAGTGCGCCAACGATTGGGCGCGTATCAGCGTGAAGCTGGTGGCCGAGGTGGGTGTGGGAACGGTCGCGGCCGGCGTGGCCAAGGCCAGGGCCGACGTCATCCTCATCAGCGGCCACGACGGCGGGACCGGCGCGTCGCCGCTTACCAGCATCAAGCACGCGGGCGGACCGTGGGAGCTCGGTCTGGCGGAAACCCACCAGGTCCTCCTGCTCAACGATTTGCGCAGCCGCGTCGCGGTCGAGACCGATGGCCAGCTCAAGACCGGGCGCGATGTCGTGGTGGCCGCCCTGCTCGGCGCCGAGGAGTTCGGCTTCGCGTCGGCACCGCTGGTTTCCCTGGGCTGTATCATGATGCGTGCGTGCCACCTCAACACCTGCCCGGCCGGCATCGCCACCCAGGATCCTGAGCTGCGCGAGCGCTTCGCCGGCAAGCCCGAGCACGTCGTCAACTTCATGCGTTTCGTGGCCCGCGATGTACGAGAGTTGCTCGCCCAGCTCGGTTTCCGCACCCTGGCCGAGGCCGTGGGGCACACGGAATGTCTGGAGCTGCGAAAGGCCGTCGACCACTGGAAAGCCAAGGGCGTGGATTTGAGCGCCATCCTGCACCAGCCCAAGGTCGCGGACAGCGTCGGCCGTCACTGTACGATAGCGCAGAACCACGGCCTGGAAAACGAGCTCGACGACAGTCGCCTCATCCCGATGTGCCGGCCGGCGCTCGATGAGAAGCGAACGGTGCGTGCGAACCTGGCGATTCGCAACGTCAACCGGACCGTGGGCACGCGTTTGGGCAGCGAGATCACGCGGCGCTATGGTCCCTCGGGTCTGCCCGAGGACACCATCCAGGTCCATTTCGAGGGCTCGGCCGGGCAAAGCTTCATGGCCTTCGTGCCGAGGGGGGTGACCTTCACCCTGGAGGGCGACGCCAACGACTATCTCGGCAAGGGCCTCTCGGGCGGCAAGCTGGTGGTGTTCCCGCCGGCGGAGGCCACCTTCGTGGTCGAACAAAACGTCATCGTGGGCAACGTGGCGCTGTACGGGGCGACGAGCGGTGAGGTCTACATTCGCGGGCTGGCCGGCGAGCGCTTCGCCGTACGCAACAGCGGCGCCAACGCCGTGGTCGAAGGCGTGGGCGACCACGGCTGCGAATACATGACCGGCGGTAGGGTCGTCATCCTGGGGCCCACGGGGCGCAATTTCGCCGCCGGCATGTCGGGCGGCATGGCCTACGTTCTCGACGAGAACCGCGAGATGAGGCGAAACTGCAACACCGAGATGGTGGGCACCGGTCCCCTCGACGATCCGGCGGAGATCGAGCTGGTCCTGGGCATGCTCCGGCGTCACCACGAGCTGACGGGCAGCAAGCGCGCCCACAACGTGCTGGTCAGCTGGTCGCTCTTCCGGCCGCTGTTCGTGCGCGTGATTCCGCACGACTATCGCCGCGTGCTGGAGGCGCAGAACAAGATGCTGGCAACCGGCATGTCGCGCGAGGAGGCGGAAATGGCCGCTTTCGAGCTCAATTCCAAAGACGCCGCCCGAATCTACGGAAAGTAACAGGAATGGGCCAGCCAACAGGATTCCTGGAGTTCAATCGTATCGTCCCCGAAGACCGGCCACCGCGCGAGCGGGTCGCCGACTTCGGCGAGTTCCACAAGCATTTGCCCGAAGCCACCATGCGCGAGCAGGGAGCGCGGTGCATGGACTGCGGCGTTCCCTTCTGTCACACCGGCAAGATGATCGATGGTCTTGCCAGCGGGTGTCCGCTGCACAACTTGATTCCCGAGTGGAACGACCTCATTTACAAGGGCCGCTGGCGCGAGGCCATCGACCGCTTGCACCGCACCAACAATTTTCCCGAGGTCACCGGCCGCGTGTGTCCGGCGCCTTGCGAGGGCTCGTGCGTGCTCGGCATCAACGCCCCGCCGGTCACCATCAAGGTCAACGAGGCCGCCATCGCCGATCGGGCCTTTGCCGAGGGCTGGGTGGTGGCAAGCCCGCCCAGCTTCCGCACGGGCAAGAAGGTCGCGGTGGTCGGCTCTGGCCCCGCCGGTCTGGCCTGTGCCGCCGAGCTGAACATGGCCGGCCATTCGGTCACCGTGTTCGAGCGCGCCGATCGCATCGGCGGCCTGATGATGTACGGCATCCCGGCCATGAAGCTCGACAAGGGCATCGTCGAGCGCCGGATCAAGCTATTGGCCGAGGAGGGGGTCGAGTTTCGGGTCAACACCGAGGTGGGCAAGACCTTCCCGACCGAGAAGCTGCGCCAGGAATTCGACGCCATCGCCCTGTGCGGCGGCTCGACCGTGCCGCGCGATCTGCCTGTCGAGGGCCGCAAGCTCGCGGGCGTACACTTTGCCATGGAGTTCCTGACCGCCAACACCAAGCACCTGCTCGACGGCAGCAAGGCGGCGGCGGGGTTGATTTCGGCCAAGGACAAGCATGTCATCGTTATCGGTGGCGGCGACACCGGTACCGATTGCGTGGGCACGTCCATGCGCCACGACTGCAAGAGCCTGGTGCAATTGGAGCTGCTCACGCGTCCGCCGGAGACGCGCGCCCTCGACAATCCCTGGCCGCAGTGGCCGAAGATCTTTCGCATGGACTACGGTCAGGAAGAGGCCGCCGCCATCTTTGGCAAGGATCCGCGTCGCTTCCAGGTGCAAACCAAGCGCATGCTCGGCGACGACCAGGGCCACGTGCGCGCCATCGAGGTGGTGGAGGTTCGTTTCGTGGCCCAGCCGAGCGGACCGCCCAAGATCGAAGAGGTGCCGGGAACCGCGCGCGAGCTGCCGGCCGATCTGGTGCTCTTGGCCATGGGCTTTCTCGGCCCCGAGAGAGCAGGGCTGCTCGCCGATCTCGGCGTGAAGCTCGATGGGCGCGGCAACGTCGCAGTCGACGCGAACAAGCAGACCAGCGTACCCGGGGTCTTCTCCGCGGGCGACATGTCGCGCGGCCAGTCGCTGGTGGTGTGGGCGATCGCCGAAGGCCGGGATGCCGCCATCGGCATCGACCGCTTCCTGATGGGCGATACCGTGCTCGAGTAGAGCGCCTCGGGCATTTACCAGGCGCTTGGAGATTCGCTCCAAGGTGCGGCGTTGGCATGGGTGTGACGAGTCTGACCGTCTGACGCTTTGTCCGGCCCTTGACAATGAATTCCTTAAAGGTGACGCTGACTTCCGCCGATCTGTCAACACGCCGCGGATTGCTGCGCAGGAGAGGCCCATCAGTATGAATCGATTCCATCCAATCGCGTGGTCAGCTCTGGCCATGATGGCTGCCTCGATCCTCGTCGAGATCCCCGTGGCGCGGGCGGCGGCCCCCACCGAGGGGGCGATCCTGGGCCAGGTGCGCGATCTCGACACCGCGCAACCCGTCCCGGGCGTGACCGTCATCGCGAGCGGGCCCGAGGGCGATCGGGCAGCTTTCACCGACGCAAAGGGCGGCTATCAGTTTCGCGCGCTACCTATCGGGAAGTACACGGTCCGATTTCATCGTGGCGACGTGTTGGGCGAGCGCGAGGCGACGGTGTCCGTGGACAAGGTGATGCGCGTGAACATGCGTCTTCCCGCGCTTCCCGACGAGGTCGCGACGGTGGCCCCAACCTACAGCCCGCCCCTCATCGATGTCGGCTCGTCCCGCATCGGCACCACCTTCGGATCGGATTTCATCGATGGCATTCCCAACGCTGGGGCCGATGTCGCGTCATTGATGCAGAAGACGCCGGGAGGATACGCGGAGACGCCGGCCGGTTACCAAGGTGACCCCGGCGTCTCGTTGGCGGGCGGCACAGGGGCGGACAACGCCTACTACCTCGAAGGGCTCAACGTAACCTCGTTGCGCTATGGCATGCTTGCAACGAATCTGAACGTGGCTTTTCTTGAGGAAGCCGAGGTCGTGAGCTCGGGTTACGGCGCGGAGTATGGTCGCGCTATGGGCGGCGTCGTCAACATGGCCTTGAAGTCGGGTACCAACGAATGGAAAGGGAGCGCGTTTTCCTGGGTCGAACCCGGGGGGATGGCGGGAAGCCCGCAGCGGATCTTGAGCGGCTCTACGGTGCTGACCGGTACCACGCAGCCCGACTACACCACCCAAATGGGTCTCGAAGTCGGTGGCCCGATCATCAAGGACAAGCTCTTTATCTGGATGGGCTACGTTCCCGAGATCGGTCGTAGCAACTTCATTCAGTACACGGATCGCTTCGTTGACAAGAATGGAGATGGCGCCCCCGACACGAACCCGAACGGTTCGCCCGTGGTCCAGCCCCTTTTCAGCCGCGTGATTCCCGGCGAATCGACCACGCAGAACTACGCTGGCAAGCTGACCTGGCGCATCGGGCCAGATCAGACCTTGAGCCTGAGCCTCGTCGGCATTCGTAAAGACCAGGAATATATGCGCGGCGCGAACATGGATCTGCTGGCGGGCATGACACACGATCAGATCAATCGTCAGGACATCATCGCGCACTGGCAATCGGCGTTCTTTCAGCGCCGCTGGCGCCTGGACGCCACCTTGGGATTGCACACGGAAGGCTTCTCGCAACATTCGCCCTATGGCGACGCCGAGAGTATGAACGACGTGACTTGGTACAATCCGCAGCAGCCGCTCGCGCAGTTCAACCCGGTGCTGGCAGGGCCTTGCACACCGCAGCCTGGCGAGAATTCGAATTTTCAGCCGTGCCCGGCGCAGGGATATCAATCCGGTGGGTATGGGCTCATGCATGACACTTCGGCGTTTCGGCTGGCGGGCCAGATCAAGAGCACCAACATCTTCACGGCGCTTGGCTCGCACGAGCTCAAATACGGAATCGACTACGAATTCAATCAATACAGCGACAGGGTGTCGAACTCAGGATTAGATGGATCGCGCGGCTCCGTCCAGATCTGGCCGGACTCAAGCTCAACCGTCTACTCGCTCTATCGGGACGGCTATCAAGATTCGGTTCAGTCCAAGACCCGTGCATTCAACAATGGGGCGTTTATACAAGAAGCTTACATGCCCTTGTCCAACTTGACCGTGAATCTGGGCGTTCGTTGGGAAGCGCAGCGGCTGACAGATTACATGGGCAACACCGCACTCTCGATTAACAATTCGCTCGCACCACGGATCGGCGTGGTCTACGACCCGACCAAGGAAGGTCGCTCCAAGGTCTTTGCACACTACGGCCAGTACTATGAATCCATTCCGATGGATCTTGCCGTCCGCGCATTTGGCGGACAGGGAGCGCTGGCGACGGACTATTTGCCTTCCGGCGCCGTCAACGGCCTTCCCTACCCCATCACCAGTCCGAGGCTCTTGGTACAACCCAACATCAAAGGCAGCTACAACAACGAAGTCGTCGTTGGCGGCCAATACCAGCTCTTGCCCGACCTCATCATTGGAGGGTCGGTTATTTATCGCTGGCTGGGCAGGATCGTCGAGGACACGGGGGGTAGCCTCGCCGATGGAACCGGTCCAACGATCTTGGCCAACCCCACGGACCCCAAGCCGGTGCGAACCTACAAAGGGCTTCAACTCACGGCGGCCAAGCGGATTGCCAAAAGCTGGTTTTTCGCCGGTTCCTATACCTATTCCCGCACCATGGGCAATTATACCGGGCTCTACGATGAGGACAACGGGCAGCTCAGTCCGAATAACTCGACCCAATACGATGTTAGAGAATTGATGGCGAACCGATACGGCCCGCTGCCCAACGATCGGCCGCACGTCATTCACTTGGATGGGTATTACCGGTTCGTTTGGGGGCAGCACGCTTTTTCGCCTGGGCTCGGTTTTGTGGGGCATTCCGGCCAACCCGTCACACCCCTCGGCACCGCGCCTTTTGAAGGAACGGACGAAACCTTTATCCTCCCACGCGGATCGGCTGGCCGAACCCCGTTCGTCACCCAGCTCGACGCGCACTTTTCCTACCGGACCAAGCTCTCGAATGCTCTATCCGTCGAGGCCTTCATTGATATCTTCAACGTCTTCAACCAAAAGACAGTGCTAACGGTGGATCCGACGTACACCTATGACCAGGTCATGCCGGCGACGCCTGGCACGAAGCTTTCACAAGTCCCTCTCGCCGACAACTATGGACAAACCTGCGCGAATACCACCTGTGCAGCGGGTTTCGCTTCCCCGAACAACGCCAACTACCTTCACGCGACCTCCTACCAATTGCCCATCAGTGGGCGCTTGGGTGCGCGCGTCTGGTTCTAGGAGGCTGGTGTCAAACGGCGCCCGTCGCTTGGCGGGCTGCGGGCCCTGCCCGCTTCGTTGCTCGTCGGTTCAAAACGTCCAGTATTCGCCCTCCTCGCGCCTCGCGGCCGGGGCTCCTCGCTCCGCCAGAGCTCGGTACGCCGATTAACACCAGCCTCCTAGAGCGCTCTCATGATCCAGCACTTGAGGTGGCCGGTTTCCGGCACACCGACCAGCTCCGGATGGTCGCGCCCGGCGCCCATGCGGGCCAGAACCTGCACGGAGCGGCCACAGTCCGCGCCGGCCTCGGCGACGATGTGGTCGAATTGCTCGCGCGAGATGCGCCCCGAGCACGAGCATGCCACCACCAGGCCATCGGGCACCGCGAGGCGCAGACCGCGCAGGATGATCTCGCGATAGGCGCGCTCGGCGGCGTTGTCGCCGCTCTTGCGCTTGGCCAGGGCCGGAGGATCGAGCACCACGACGTCGAAGCGCTCGCGCTCGGCCTCGAGCGTGCGCAGGAGATCGAAGGCATTGGCCTGCCGGGCGGTCAAATTGCGCAGCCCATTGCGGGCTGCGTTCGCGCTCGTGCGCGCCACAGCCTGCGCGTCCTCGTCGGTGGCCAGCACCGGGCCGCCTTTGCGCGCGAGCGCCAGGGCGAATCCCCCGTGGTAGGTGAAGGCGTCGAGGCAGCGCGCGCCTGCTGGTGCCAGAGTTGCCACCAGCGCGTGGTTGTCGGCCTGGTCGAGAAAGCCGCCGGTCTTGCTGTCGGCGAGCAGATCGGCCGTCAGGCGGTTCTGGCCCAGCCGATACGTGATCGCGGTGCTTCCTTCGCCGCACAGGATCTCGCGGCTGCGTGGCAGCCCCTCGAAGTCGCGAGCCGATCCGTCGTCGCGGGCGATGACCAGCCGGACACCCAGCATGGTCCGGGCCATGCTGGCAATCTGCGCCCGATGCGCATTCATGGCCACCGAGGTGGTTTGCATGACGGCGGCGTCGGCATAGACGTCGATGAACAGGCCGGGTAGGGCGTCGCTTTCGCCGTGAACCACGCGAAAGGCGTCGCGATCGAGCGCGAGCCCGGCGCGACGGGCTCGCGCCAGCCCAAGTCGAGCCTCGACGATTTGTAGCAGGTCGGGCGGCCCCTCGCTTTGGTTCAGGCGCTGGAGAATGCGCAGGGCGACCGGCGATTCCAGAGACCAGGTCGCGATGCCGAGAGGCCGGTTGCGTTCGTCCGTCACCAGCACCAGGGCGGGGCCGTCGCTGCGCGCGTCCCGCTCTGGACCGGCCACCACGTCCTGACGGTAGATCCAGGGATGGCCGCTGGCCAAGCGCGCGCGGCCACGCGATCCAATTTTCACCGTAGGGGTCGTGCTCTTCGCCATAGACCGCTTCAGCATATGTCGGCCCGGCCCGCGCTCCAAGAAGCGGCGACTTATCGCCAGCCCGCGACAGCCGCGGACCGTCGTGGCACAATGCCCATTCCATGGGCTCGGGTCGTCTCTTCGAACGTGCGTGCTTGTGCCTGGCCGTCGCCGGTCTGCTGGGCGCAGGCTGCGCGCGGCCGTACGCGGGGCCCAAGACCCTGGCCGCCCTGGGTGTTGGCCTACTGGCCGCCGGTGGCACGGCCTGGGTCGTGGGCGATCATGAACATCACGGCAGTGTGGCCGCGGCCGGTATGGCGACTACTGCGCTTGGCGCCATCGCGGTGTTCGCCGCAGGGGGCTGGCTGGCCGTCGGCGTGGCGTGTACCGAGGATCCGGACTGCCCGCGCACGGAAGAGTGCCGTGAAATCGTGGCTCCCCCGGGCGGCGTCCCGTACCACCAGTGCATGCCTCGTCAGGGACCGTAGTTTGACTATCTGGCCTTGGCAAAGGTGCCGAAGTCGATGGGGCGTGAAGGCGGGGGCGTGGGAACGTCCTCGGGATTGACCACGGCCCCGAACCGGTCGCTCTTGCGTCGGGTAAGGAGCAACGGGTGCGAGGCGATGGCGGTCTGGGTGGCGATGGCAGGCACCGGCACCTCGGGAACCGCTTGGCTTTGCCGGCGCACGCTCGAGGACGGTGCTTGCGCGGGCTCGCGCAGGGATTCGAACCCCTCCGTGGCGGCCAGATCGGGCCGACTCCAGCGTGTGGCCCCGTAGCATCGCTGCAGGTCCGACCACAGCTCGTCCATGCCGGACTGGCGGCGACCTGGATCCTTTTCAAGGGCGCGGAGGATCACGCGCTCGGCCTCTTCCGTGATTTCCACATTCGGGTTGCGTACGCGTGGTGGCTGCGGCGGGCAGCGGATCTGCAGGCTCAGTGTCTCCTCGGCGCTGTCGCTGTCGAATGGCACCCGTCCGGTCACGAGCTCGTAGAACAGGATTCCGACGGAATAGACCTCCGAGCGCGCGTCCGCATGGCCGCTTTGGGCCGTCTCGGGCGCCAGGTACGCGGGCGTGCCGAAGATTCGCGTCGGCTCGGTCGCCGCCTGGAGCTCCGGTTGCAGTGTACGCGCGGCGCCGAAATCGAGAAGGGTGACCAGGTCGAAGCACTCTTCGGGCTCGACGCGATCGGCATAGCCGTCGCTCCCGCGGACGCGGCGCACGAGCTCGCGCTTGCCGATCCGGCGAGCCAGCATGATGTTCTCGGGCTTGACATCGCGATGAACGATGCCACGGGCATGGACGGCGGCCAGGGCCTGCACCACCTGGCTCAGGATCCCGAGGGTGCGAAACAGGGGTAAGGTGCCTTCTTCCTCCAGCACCAGGTCGAGCCCCTTGCCATGCGCTTCGGCCATCACGAGGTACACGGTCCCGTCCGGAGCTTCGCCGAAATCGGTGACGCCCACGATGTTGGGGTGATCGACCAGACTGGCCGTTTGCGCCTCGCGGAGGAAACGCGCCTTGGCGCCGGGCTGGGCGAAGAGGTGGCGATGCAGGACCTTCACTGCGGCTGGTCGGCGGATGTAGATGTGCGAGGCGCGATAGACCACGCCCATGCCGCCACGGCCGATGATTTCCCTGAGGGCGTAGTTGCCGAGCCTGGTTCCGAGTCGCGCGTCTGCTTCGTCCATCATGGTGTTCTTACCTGAAAACGCCTCGTCCCGAGGCGCCTTCCCACTCGACTAAGCGAAGAAAGCCAGACTCGAAGCGCGGCGCGAAGGCCGCGAATAGGACTCAAAGCTAGCAGATCGAAAGGCTGCGCGGACAAATCTTTGCGGGCGCGGTTGACAGCCGGGCAGGCGCCTTCCATCCTGCCTGGCCATGCGCCCAGATGGTCGAAAGTCCGACGAGTTGCGGCCGATCCGGATCACCCCGGACTACAACCGGTACGCCGAGGGATCCGTGCTGGTCGAGTTCGGCGAGACCAAGCTCATCTGCACCGCCAGTGTCGAGCGCAAGGTGCCGCCGTTCCTGGAAGGGCAGGGCAAGGGATGGATCACCGCCGAGTACGCCATGCTGCCGCGCTCGACGCACACCCGCTCGGGGCGCAATCCGGGCGGCCGGGGTCAGGAGATCCAGCGTCTCATCGGCCGGGCCCTGCGCGCGGCCATCAACACCAAGAACCTGGGCGAGCGGCAGATCACCGTGGACTGCGACGTCATCCAGGCCGACGGTGGCACGCGGACCGCGGCCATCACCGGCGGATGGGTGGCGCTGGCGCTGGCCGTGCGTCGTCTCGTGGCCAAGGAGAGCCTGAAGAAGGATCCCCTGCGCCGGGCGGTGTGCGCCGTGTCCACGGGCATCGTCGATGGCGAGCCGCGCCTGGATCTTGCCTACGCCGAGGACTCCTCGGCGGACGTCGATTTCAATTTCGTGCTGACCGACGGCGGCCATTTCGTCGAGATCCAGGGCACGGCCGAGGGTGAGCCTTTCTCGCCCGATGATTACCAGCGCCTGGTGGCCCTGGCCCAAAAGGGCGCCCAGGAATTGTTCGCCCTTCAGCAGAAAGCGTTGGCGGAGGCCAACCTGCCGTGAAGCTGGTGGTGGCGACTCGCAACCGGCACAAGGTGCGAGAGATCGGCGTGCTCCTGACCGAAGCCGGCCTGGACGTCACCGCCGTCACCATCGACGAGGTAGCGCCCGACGCCGCGCTGATCGAGGACGAAGACACCTTCGAAGGCAATGCCCTGGCCAAGGCCCGCCAGGCCAGCCTGGCCTGCGGCCTGCCCGCCATCGCCGACGACTCGGGCATCGAGGTGGACGCGCTCGGCGGCGCGCCCGGCGTGCGCTCCGCGCGCTGGGCTGGCGAGCCCTGCGACGACGATCGCAACAACCGGAAGATGCTGCGCGAGATGGCGCAGGTTCCCGCCGAAAAGCGAACCGCCCGCTACCGCTGCGCCGCCGCCTTCGTAGATGGGGCGCGGGGCCGAGAGCTTGTTCGCTCGGGCGCGTGCGAGGGCGTTCTGTTGACGGAGGCGCGCGGCTCGGGCGGATTCGGCTACGACCCGCTGTTCTTCATCCCCTCGCTGGGCCGCACCATGGCCGAGATCGACCTGGCCGAGAAGAACCGCCTTTCCCATCGCGCCGTGGCTTTTCGAGCTTTGGCCCAGGCCCTGCCGGACGTCTTGTCGAAAAAGTGACAGTTGGCACCAGGTGGGTGAGCAAAGGCGATAGGTTCTGCTAGTATCTGCGCCCTCCCGCCGGTCTTCGGCGGGATCCGGGGCGTAGCGCAGTTGGTAGCGCGCCTGCTTTGGGAGCAGGATGTCGTCGGTTCAAATCCGGCCGCCCCGACCATCATAAGGGTAGATTGGCTTCGTGCCCTTCGTGGCGGATCTCCACGTCCATTCCTACCTGTCGCGCGCGACCAGCCGCACGCTCGACTTGGAGCACCTGCACGCCTGGTCCCAGCGCAAGGGCATCGCGGTGCTCGCCACCGGCGACTTCACCCACCCGCACTGGTTCGCCGAATTGCGCGACAAGCTGGTGCCGGCGGGAAACGGGCTTTTTCGTCTGCGCGACGACTTGGCGGCCAAGGTCGACGAAGGTGTGCAGCCTGCCTGCCACGCCCCCGTGCGCTTCATCCTGTCCGTCGAGGTCAGCAGCATCTACAAGCGCGGCGATCGGGTGCGCAAGGTGCACAACCTTGTCTACGCGCCCGATTTCGAGACCGCCGCGCGCATCGCCTCGCGTTTGGCGCGTATCGGGAACATCGCATCCGACGGCCGGCCCATCCTTGGCCTCGATTCGCGCGACCTGCTCGAAATCACGCTCGAAGCATCGTCCGACGCGTTTCTGATCCCGGCGCACGTGTGGACGCCGTGGTTTTCCGCGCTCGGCGCGAAGTCGGGTTTCGATTCCCTGGACGAATGCTTCGGCGACCTGGCAGAGCACATCTTCGCCGCCGAAACCGGGTTGTCGTCGGATCCGGCCATGAACTGGCGGCTGTCGGCGCTGGATCGGGTCAGCCTGGTGTCGAGCTCGGACGCCCATTCACCCGAGAAGCTCGGCCGCGAGGCCAACCGCTTCGACTGCGAGCTGTCCTACTTCGCCATGCGCGATGCCCTGCGCGAGCGCAGCCCCAAGTTCCTCGGCACCGTGGAATTCTTTCCCGAAGAAGGCAAGTACCACCACGAAGGACATCGCGCCTGTGGCGTGAACCTGGCGCCCGCCGAAGCCGTGGCCCTCGGCCACCTGTGTCCCCGCTGCGGCAAGCCCTTGACCGGCGGTGTGGCCAGCCGCGTGGATGCGCTCGCCGATTGGCCCGAGGGCTTCCGTCCGGGCGGTGCCAAGCCCTTCATCAACCTGGTGCCCTTGGTCGAGCTGCTGGGCGAGATTCTGGACGTGGGCGCCTCGTCGGGGCGCGTGCGCGGAAGCTACGACAAGCTGCTGGCCGGCGTGGGTAGCGAGCTCTCGCTGCTGACGGAATGGCCGGTCGAGGACGCCGAGCGCGTAGGGCCGCCGCTGCTCGGAGAGGCCTTGCGGCGCATGCGCGCGGGCGAGGTGAAGCGCATGGCGGGCTTCGACGGAGAATACGGCGTCGTGCGCGTTTTCGACGAGGACGAGCGTCGACGCTTGCTTGCAGACCGGTAGGGCCGCCCGACCACGCCGCCCGCGCCAGCTGTCGCTTCTTTAGGTCCGCCGAGGTGCGTGCTAGGAACGATGGTCATGACGACTCTTTTCCGCGGCGGCATCGCTCTCCTGGCGCTGGCCAGCGCAACCTGTGCTTCCACTTCCCGACCCAAGCCGGCGCAGCCAGCCGCATCGTCGACCGTGCAGGCAAGCCTGCCGGTGAGGTACGGTCCCTTGCAGGTGGTTGGAACCCACCTGTGCGACAGCACCGGCAAGCCGATTCAGTTGCGAGGCATGAGCACGGCGGGCCTGCAATGGTACGGCGGGATCGTGAACGATACCGCCTTCGCGGCGCTGGCGAAGGACTGGAAGGCAGACGTCGTCCGCCTTGCCATGTATCCGGGCGAGGGGGGCTATGCCTTTCATCCCGAGCTCAAGCAACTGGTCTGGAAGGGCGTCGAGCTGGCCGTGCGATACGGGATGTACGTCATCATCGATTGGCAGATGCTGTCCCCGGGAAATCCCAATGACCCGCTTTACGGCGGCGCTCAGGCCTTCTTCGACGAGGCCTCGCGGCGATACGGCAAAATACCCAACGTCCTTTACGAGATCATGAGCGAGCCCAACGGCCCTGTCACCTGGTCCGTTGACCTCAAGCCGTACGCGGAGAAGATCGTCGCCACCATTCGCGCCAACGATCCGGATAACCCCATTCTGATCGGCTCTTCCACCTGGAGTCAGGACGTGGATCTCGCGGCGGCCGATCCCTTGCAGGGAAAGAACCTGCTCTACACGTTCCACTTTTACGCCGGGACCCACGGGCAAGTCCTGCGCGACAAGGTGCAGGCCGCGATCGATCGAGGGGTCGCCGTGTTCGCCTCGGAATGGGGCACCAGCCAGGCCTCGGGCACCGGGGGGACGTTCCTGCCCGAATCCGAAGCGTGGCTGGCGTTCTTGGATCGTCATGGGATCAGCTGGGTCAACTGGTCCTTTTGCGACAAGAGCGAGACCTCGGCGGTGCTCGTCGACCTCTACACGTTGATGAAGCAAGGCAAGACCGCTCTTGCCGATCGCGAGTCGCTGCTCGTGCCCGAAACCGTGGGTCCTGAAGGCTACCCCACCTGGGGTGCGGACGAGCTGCACGGCCAGCGGCAGGTTCGTCCGCGCCAAGTTGCGCGCCGGCCGGCGCTAGCGATGCTCGCCCGTCCCAGCGACGGGCCGGGAAAAGGACCAGGGCCGCGCGAACGCCACTGGACGAAAGTCGAAGTTCGGGTCAGAAATGGTCGTGGTTTCGGTATTCGCCTACGCCACCGGAAAGCAAGCGTACTTCGACCTGTTCATGGCCTCGTGCAGGCGCTTCGGCGTCGAGCCGATTCCACTCGGATGGGGACAGCCGTGGATCGGATTCGGGCGCAAGACCACGGATATCCGCCGGGCCATCGCCGACCTGGCGGATGACGACCTCGTCCTGTCCGTGGATCCCTTCGACGTGGTCTTCCTCACCGACCTCGGCGAGCTGGCCGAGCGCTACCGGCCGTACCGGGGCAAGTTCGTTTGCGGCTCGCTCAAGCTGGGGCGCGGACTCGCGGCTGTCTACAACACCGAGTTCAACAAGAGCGGGCAGGCCATGCCGCATACCTCGTTCGGCTACGACTTCCTCAACAGCGGAACCTGGATGGCAAGCGCGGCTTGCGCCCGCTCGGTCATCGATTGGCTGGTCGAGCAGGAGAAGATGACCGACAAGGACATGGACCAAGAGCGGTTGACCGGCCTGTACGTTCGCGGGGACGCCGAGGTCGCGCTCGATTGGCGCTGCGACCTCTTCCACAACCTGCTATTCAGGGACTTTCTGACCCGGAGGCCCAATTTGACCGACCTCGAATTCGAGAAGGGACGGGTTTTCAACCGTGCCACGGGAACCTGGCCCTGCCTCCTTCACGCCTCGGGCAACGCGCGGATGGAGCGCATCGCGCGTTCCCTGGGCTACCCGGCCGAGGTGTCTCGCCCCGCCCAATCGCAGAAGAACTTTACGCGCAAGGCGTTCTTCCATATGCAGCAGCTCGCTTCGCGGCTTGTCGGAAGGTAATCGATGTCGCAAACAATCCCGTTCCACAAACCTACCCGCACCGGCCGCGAGCCGGCGCACATGCGTTGCTTGCTCGAGGGAGAAAGGTCGTTGCAAGAAGGCGACTACGCCGAACGGTGCACGACGTGGCTTTCGCGGCGACTCGGCGGCGGCAAGGTTTTTCTGACCACTTCCTGCACCCACGCTCTCGAGATGTCAGCCCTGCTGGCGGGGATCGGCCCGGGGGACGAGGTCATCCTGCCGTCCTTCGCCTTCACGTCGACGGCGAATGCCTTCGCGCTACGCGGGGCCGCGCTGCGCTTCGTGGACATTCGGGCCGACACGCTCAACCTCGACGAACGCTTGGTGCTCGCCGCGGTCACGCCGCGAACCAAGGTCATCTGCGCCTTGCACTACGCCGGGGTCGCGTGCGACATGGATGTGCTGGCCGAGATCGCGGAACGGCACGGCATCCTGATCGTCGAGGATGCGGCCCACGCCATCCTCGGCACGTACAAGGGTCGACAGCTCGGCGGGCTCGGGACGTTCGGTTGCCTCAGCTTTCATGAAAGCAAGAACCTGCACTGTGGCGAGGGCGGCGCGCTGGCCATCAATCAGCCAAGCTACGTCGAGCGCGCCGAGTTCATCCGCGACAAGGGAACCAACCGCAGGCGCTTCATCCGCGGCCAGGTCGACAAGTACACCTGGGTCGACCTGGGCTCCTCGTACACGCCGAGCGAGCTGTGCTCCGCGTTCCTTTGGGGGCAGTTCGAGGGCAGCGACGACGTCTTGGTCGATTGGCTGGCCAGTTGGCGGCGCTATGCCCTCGGCCTGCGCGACCTGGTCGCACGCGAGCGCATCGAAATGCCGACCGTTCCGCGAGACTGCCAGCACAATGGGCATATGTTCTATGTGAAGACGGCCGATCTCGATGAACGGAGCCGACTTCTGGCATACCTTGCCGAGCGAGGCACCAGTGCGACCTTTCACTTCATTCCCCTGCACAGCGCGGAGGCCGGACGCCGGTACGGCCAGCTCGTGGGGGAGGACCGCCATACCACGCGCGAGAGCCAGCGCCTGCTTCGCCTGCCCTTGTGGTACGGCATGGGACCCGAGCGCGTCGACCGCGTGCTGTCCCAGATCGAAGATTTCTATCGTCGCTAGCCTCAGGGACTAGAGGCCAAGTCCGGCGCCAAGCGCAGCCTGCCGAGCTCGCGCATCATCACGTTGGCGGCGATGACGGCGAAGAGAAGGTCTGCGCAGGGGCCGACGAGATAGATTCCGTAGAAGCCAATGGCCGGCAGAGAATAGCGGAGCAGCAGCCGTCCGATCGACTGCTCGCCCATGTGCTTGACCGCGTCCATGACGGGCGTGTGGCTACCATTTCTTGGCGCAAGTGCGCAACCTTGTCAGAAGTCCCTGGTCACCAGCGGGGCAAAGCGGGTAAAAGATCCCGATGTCCCGGATGTTCGCCCCGGAATTGCCCGTCTCGTCCGCCGCGTCGGTCTGTATCCTGGCGGTGGTCATGGTCGGCGCTGTATCGATAGCGCAGGCGGCGCCTCACAAGGGTCACGCGCGCGGCGGTGCCAAGGCGCGAGCCAGCGCCGAGACCCACGCACGCGAGGAAGCCGCGGCGGTGGCGGATAGCAGGATCGCGCTGCTCGAATTTCGTGGCGACGATGTGGATCGCATTCGCGCGCAGGTCATCAAGGTCCTGAGGTCCAAGGTCAGGGAGGTGTCGACCAACCTGAAATCGCCGGACACTGCCGAGCAGTACCGCGACATGGGCGCGGCTCTGAATCTCGCGCTCTACATCCACGGCCGTCTCAAGGATACGGGCAAGGACACGGCCGTCCTGACCCTCGAGCTGCGCAGCGGCGTCAACGGACGAAAGCTCACGACGGTCAGGCTCACGGGAAGTCGACGCAAGATCTACGCGGACGCCGAGGACGAGCTGTGGAAGAAGATCGAGAAACCCTTCGGCCACGCGTGCCTGGAGGCAACCAAGGCGGTCCGCCATCACAACGCCCCCATGCGTATCGAAGCCGGAACGCCCATCGAGGACAGCTCTGGGCACTCGTCGCTTTGAACTAGAATTGCGACCATGTCGGATGCCCTCGTCTGCCTAGCCTGCGGAGGAATCGTCGACCCGCCAGTGGATGCGGCGTCGCGAGCTCGGGTGTGCCATTGTCCGAAGCCGAGCGAGGAAGCGAAATCGATCGCCTGCCCGGGTTGCGGCGGATCGATCGCGGTCGGCGCGCGTGCATGTCCCTACTGCGGCTCCACCGTGGCCACCTGCCGCTGCGCCGCGTGTCTCGCCTGGAATCTTGCCGGGGCGGCGCACTGCCAGGCGTGCGGTCGTTCGCTCGCGCCCCAGGCCGCGAGCGCGGGGATCGCCGCAGCCTATGGTTGCCCGCGCTGCCGCAGCCAGTTGCAAGCGCGCGAGTACGGCGACCTGAGCGTCGAAGAATGCGACAAGTGCGGCGGCCTCTTCCTGGCGCCAACCACCATGGATCGCTTGGTGGCCGCGCGGGACATGCCGACGAGCCTGCGCCTGGCCCTGCCCAAGCGCGAGATGAAACGCGAGAGCGCAGTTCGCTACATCGCTTGTCCGACGTGCGGCAAATCCATGAACCGTCAGGCCTTCGGACGCATCTCGGGCGTGATCGTCGACGTTTGCAAGAGCCATGGGGTCTGGTTCGACGCTGGCGAGCTGGCGGAAGTCATCCGCTTCGTCGAGCAGGGCGGCTTGGAACGCGAGCGCGAGCGCGAGCTGGCCGAGCTGTCCGAGCAGGAACGGCGCCTGCGCACGGCCGAGAGGCGAAGCGAGCGCATGGACAGCTTGGGCATCGACCTCGACGCCAGCGGGGTCGGCTCGGCGAGAACCGGGCACGTCCACTCCGCCGCCGGCATCCTGAGCTTCATCGCCGATCTGTGGCGCTAGCTCGGCTAGACCAACCGGCTCAGCTACCGCCGTCCACGGTTTGCTGGCAGTACCTGCCGGACGGGATCCGACAGGTGCCGCTGATGCACTGGGCGGCGGGTTGGCAGATGTCCGTGGCGGTACACGTAAAGCCATCGTCTCTTGGCGCGGCGCAAATGCCTTTGGTCGGAAGGCCGAAGAGCTGGATGCCGCCGGAAACAAGGGTGCAACCCGCGACGCTGCCGGGGGCGCAAAGGGTGGGTGGCAGACCCGTATCAGGCGCCAGACCGCAGGGCTCGCCTTTCGAGGCTGTGCCTATCTGGGTGCTCGTGGCGCCGAGACAGAGGGTTCCGTCGCCAAAATTCAGATAGGTGCCCGGACAGGCCTCGCCCGCCTTCACGGTCAAGGCGCAGGTCTTCGCAGTGGTGCAAAACGTACCGGTCAGGCAGGGCTGGGTCGTGTCGTCGCACGCGAGACCGAGCCCGGCGGGCTTCGCGCAGAGCTTGCCCGAGCTGCACACCAGCCCGGTTTGGCACTCGTCGTTGCTCCCGGACGGACAGGCGGCTCCGGCCCCGCCTTTGTCGGCACACACGCCGCAGAGGTCGCTACCGTGCGAGCAGAATCCGCTCGCGCACTGGCTGCCGTCGCCACACGTAGCACCATCGGCCAGGGTGCCGCGGAAGGTGCAGGCCGGAACATTGTTGGCGAATACGTCGTTGCAGCTGGCCGCGGTCAAGGCGGATTCGCAGGCCAAGATGTTGGCCTCGGTCATCCCGCTGCCCGCGGACAGCGATTGCTCGGTACATGCCTTGGTCAGACGATCCGCGCAGGTAACCTCGTCGCCGTAGCCGGCCTCGAGTAAGAACGGCGCGCACTCGGCGAGCTTCGAGCAAAGCGCTGCCGCATGATCGCAGCCTGAGGCCAGTGCCTTGGCGTCGGGACCGCCCTTGGTCGGCACACCGGTTTCGCTGGCCGCGGCGTCAGCATTGTCGGACGGCGGGGTGGAGTTACCGTTCGATCCGCCGCAAGCGGAAACCATCAGGAACGCGACGGCGAAAGTGGTGTTTCTCATGGGTCCTCCGCGCCGTCATGCACAAGACAGCGCCTCGATCCATTGTGACACAGCAGGGGCACAAACCCGAAAGTTCTCGGGCGAGTCGCGTGGGGGGGCGATAGGGCCGCCAGGCGAAGGCGGGCTTTGCCCACCGAAGCCAGAGCGCGGGAGGGTATGGGAACCCTCCCAGTCGCGCCGCCGGGCCGATGGCCCGGATCCTTCAGGCATGAAACGTGACAGCCCCTCACCCGCCTCGCTGCGCTCGGCGACCTCTCCCCGCTGCGCTCCGCTTCGCGGGGCGAGGTTCAGGTCAGGGTTCCCATCTTAACGCCGCCAGCCGCGGTTGCCTCCACCGTTGCCGCGACCGCCGCCGCGCCCTTGGCGGGTCGGGATTGGCGTCGGCACGTCGCTGCCGGCCACGAACTGGTGGTTGGCGACCACGGAGATGCTCTTGCGCGTGAGCCGCTCGATGTCGCGCAGGTAGGTGCGCTCGGCGGCGTCGCAGAATGAAAGCGCCACGCCGCTGGCTCCGGCACGCGCGGTGCGGCCGATGCGGTGGACGTAGCTCTCGGGCTCGTTGGGCAATTCGAAGTTGATGACGTGGCTGATACCGTCCACATCGATGCCGCGCGCGGCGATGTCGGTGGCCACCAGGACGCGCACCTTGCCGTTGCGGAATCCCATGAGAGCGTTCTGGCGGGCGTTTTGGCTCTTGTTGCCGTGGATGGCGTCGGCGGTTATCCCGGCGGCATCGAGGTCGCGCGCGACGCGGTTGGCCCCGGCCTTGGTGCGCGTGAAGACAATGGCGCGGGTCAAGGCCGGATCGCGCAGCACCTCGCGCAGCAGGGTGCGCTTGTCGGATTGGCGGACGAAGTACACCGATTGCGAGACCGTGTCGACGGTGGTGGCCGCAGGCGCGACGGACACCTTGGCCGGGTCGCGCAGGATCTGGCCGGCAAGGGTCGCGATGGCGGGCGGCATGGTGGCCGAGAAGAGCAGGTTTTGCCGCCTGGACGGCAGCTTGGCGATGATGCGGCGGATGGGATCGATGAAACCCATGTCGAGCATCCGATCGGCCTCGTCGAGCACCAGGGTCTCGACATCGGCAAGCGGGACACAGCCTTGGCTCATGAGATCGAGCAGACGGCCCGGCGTGGCCACCAGCACGTCGACGCCACGGCGCAAGGTCGCGATTTGCGAGCCCTGCGAGACGCCACCCAGGATCACGCCGTAGTTGAGCGAGACGTGCTTGCCGTACACGCGAAAGCTGTCCGCGATCTGCACGGCCAGCTCGCGCGTCGGCGCCAGCACCAGCACGCGCGGTCCCACGCGACGCTTGGTCTGTGCCGGATCGGACATGCGGTGGAGCAGCGGCAGTGCGAAGGCCGCGGTCTTGCCGGTTCCCGTCTGGGCGCACCCGAGCAAGTCGCGTCCTTGCATGACGAAGGGTATGGCCTGCATCTGGATGGGCGAGGGGGTGGTGTAGCCCTCGGACGCCACGGCGCGCAGAATGGGCACGCGCAAGCCGAAGGCCGCGAAGGCACTCGACTGGGGCGCGGGAGAAGGCACCACGGTCGAAGCATTGGTGGAGGTCGGGGCAGGTGCAGGGCGTGATACGGGTATGGAACTGGTAGCGATCATCAAAGCGATCCTCTTGGCAGTCTCCCCCGACCCTTCGGTGCGCCCCGCCTACGAAGGCGGAAGGTCAGGGGTTATGTGAACGGTCCGTGCAAGAAAAACCGTTCAGACAGCAAGACCGCCAACCGGTTCCGGCGCGCTTCGCAGCATGCGAAGGCAAGGACGGCCAGACTATGACCGCGAAAGGCTGCTTGCGCCAACTAAATCGCCCGACAGCATCCGCGGTGGCGCAGGACGTTCAGCCTTTGTGCACGATGGTAGCGTTCGAAGATCGAGCCGTGTGGCGCAATTAAAATGCTGCGTGAATCCTGTTCACAGCGGGCCGAGCGGGCTCGAAGGTGAGGTCAAGGTCACGCATGTCGCGGCCGGCAAGGGGGCGTAGAATGTGAAGCGCAAGCGGCAATCGGGCTGTCCGCCGCGCGATCGGCATGGCATGAACGTTGCTGATGTCACGGTTAGGATGTGAGGTGTTCCATGAAGACTCAACTGACTCCTTGCCTTGCTCTCTTGCTCTTGGGCTCCGGCGTCGCGCAAGCCGATGATCGCGCTGGAGATTTCGTCGAAATCTCCAACAATCAGGCGCCAGCGTCCCAGCCCACCCAGGCACAAGTGCAGCCTGCCACGGCAGCGCCAAATCTGCAGCCGCCTGCGCCACCTTTGCAGCCGCCCGCGCCGCCCGTGCAGTCCCAGGCGCAGCCGCAAGCACAAGTCCAGCCAGTGCAGCAACCCGTTGTGGTCGACCAGGGACCGGCCGCGGGCCAATGGGTGTACACGGATCAGTACGGCTGGGTTTGGATGCCGTACGGTGATCAGTACACCTACGAGGGCACGGTCTACGACAGCTCTCCTTACGCCTACGTGTACTACCCGACCTACGGCTGGACCTGGTTGGCCGCGCCTTGGATTTGGGGCTGGGGCGCCTATCCCTACTTCGGCGTGCGCGGCGCCCTTGGCTTCGGCTGGTATCGTGGATTGTACCGGGCCGGGTATGGCTGGGGCGGCTATCACGGGCCCCGCGGTGGATATGGTTTCGGCAATCACGGTGGCTATGGGTACCGAGGTGGACCGCGCTTCGGCGGCGGCTACCGCGCCTCCGGCGGTCGCGGCGGCTTCGCAGCGGGCGGATTTCGCGGCGGCGGCGCGCGCATGAACTATGCGGGCAGCGGTCGTGCCGGGTTCGGCGGCGGTGGACCGCGGTTCGGCGGTGGCATGCGCGGAGGCTTTGCCGGTGGCCATGGTGGCGGGTTCGGTGGTGGCCATGGTGGCGGGTTCGGCGGCGGTCATGGTGGCGGGTTCGGTGGTGGCCATGGTGGCGGGTTCGGCGGCGGTCATGGTGGCGGGTTCGGCGGCGGTCACGGCGGTCATCGCTGACGCATCTGCGACAAAGACCAGTCTCGGTCTCGCGCCTCGAGCGCGATAGACTGGGGACATGATCTCCCTCTTGCTCTTACCGTTGCTCCTGGCCGATGCAGCCCGGCCGCAGGTCGGCGCGCCGGTCCCGTCCTTCGAGGCAGAAACCCTGACACGAGCAAGCGTAAGCAACGACGATTTGCGAGGGCACGTGACGGTGGTGGACTTCTTTGCCAGTTGGTGCGAGCCGTGCAAGGAAGGACTGGCCGAGATCCTGGCCCTCCGGGAAAAGCTCAATCCGAGCTTCGCCCTGATGATCGTGGCCGAGGAGGGGGATGCGCCTGAGTTGAAGGAATTCCTCGTCAGCCATCCCTTGCCCGCGCAAGCCACGGTCGCGTTGGACGGGAGCGGCGCTCTCGCGCGCGCCTTCGGTGAGGATCGTTTGCCCACGACGTTCTTCCTGGATGAACGGACGATCATCCGCCACATCAACCGCGGCCACGGCTCGGGCTTTCGCGCCCGCGCCACGCGCTGGCTCAGCGGGATGCTCGGAATTGGCCGGTAGTGATTTCTCTGCAGTGGGATTCCCAGCTGCAACGGCCTTATGGCAGCGCTACGTGTGCCGCAGCCACCGATCAAAGTCCATTGCTCCGTGCAGAACCGCGAGTATGCGAACGTCGCTGGACGAGACTTGATACAAGAGTCGAAATCGGTAGACGAAGATCTCCCGAATTGACCGGTTCCCGACCTCAGGTACGATCCTACCGCGCTCCGAAAACACGGAGAGTGATTCCACCGCTGCGAGGACGACCTCCAGAACTTTCGCAGCGGCGGCTGGCGAATCAGCCGCGATGTGCTGCAGGATCTCGTCGAGGCAGTCTCGGGCGGATGGGGTCCAGACTACAGCTCGCTTGCCGCTGTCCACTTGCGCCGAAGCTCCGCCGTAACGACATCATGGGGGATGAGTCGGCCGGCCTCGGCGTCGGCGAGTCCAGCCTCGACCTTCTGCATGACGTAGAGGTGATACACGACGTCGTCCAGGCTGCAATCGTCGGGCAGCTTCTCCAAGAGATCCCTGACTTTCTGCTTCGTCGCGAGCATGGGAGAAGCCTACCACACGTTCCGCGAACGTCCGCAGTGGAGGGATGATGTCGTCTGCCGAACGATTTGCCGTTCAAGCGGTGTGGGCGCCTCCAAGCCGACGCTGCGATTCAATACGATGTCCCTGCCATGGACCGGGGTTGACGTTGGAGCCGAGCATGCCCGAGCGCCGCCTGCCGAAGAACTCCGCGATCTACTCTGCTCGCCGGTCGTGGCACGGGACCGTCATCCGTGTCGAATAGACGTGTCGTCGGCTGGAGACGACCGTCCGCGTTGTCGCCTGATGGTGTGAGCGCACGACGGGATGGGCGGGCCGAGTCGCAGTGACCCTTTCACGCTCGCGAGCGTGGGAACTTGCCAGGGCTGGTCCATGCGCGCAGGCGGTAGCCCAGGATCATGCGGATCATGCGCAGGCCCAGCTTGAAGGCGACCCATTTGTTGCCGGTGACCGAAGAATGTCCGATGCGCTTGGTGTAGTTCACCGGGATCTGGATCATCTTCATCTTCATCAGGATCGACAGCACCATCATCTGCGGGCCGAAGAAGCTGCCGTCGATGGTGAAGTGCGGTTGCATGTCGAGCAGGGCCTCGCGGCGAATGCAGCGAAGGGTGCAGCCGACGTCGGTCAGCGACGTGGAATCGAATAGGAATTCCATCAGCTTGGCCACCCAGTAGTTGCCCCACTTGAGAAACAGGCCCATGTTGGCGCCGCGCCAGATGAGCTCTTTGACCGTGCGCGTGCCGTACACGACCTCGAAGTCGTCCGAGTAGGCGAGCATCTTCACGGTGTCGTGCCCGCGGAAGGTTCCGTCGGGCTCGGCCACGATGAGCAGGTCGCCCTTGGCCTCGCGCAGGCCGCGCCGCATGGCCGCGCCATAGCCTTGCACGGGTTCGTGGATCTCGCGTGCCGATGTGTGCGCGACCTCGTCGCTGGTTCCGGGCGCGGCGTTGTTGTTGATGACCAGGATCTCGTCGATGAAGCCGGTAGCCGCGAAATCCTCGATGGAACGCCGGATGGAATCCCGCTCGTTGTAGGTGGGCAGGATGAGAGAAACGACTTGACCCTTCCAGATGGCTAGACCCTTTCTGCGGCCACGTACATTTGCGCGGCCAGCGGCCTGATGGGGGAACGCAGGTACCAGCGTACCAGAAGCGGGATCTTGGGTAGCCGGCTTTTCATCGAGAAAGGCAAGAGACCGGGCTCCACGCGCAGCACGCGAAATCCGTTGCGCGTCAGCAGCTCGGGCAGGTTCTGGTGGTGGAACGCGGTCTTGTGGGTCGGGTCGTCCCAGTAGTGCGTCGGGCAGCGCAGGTAGTTGGGTTGGATGAGGGCGATGCGTCCGCCCGGCCGCAGCACGCGGTGGATGTCGCGCAACAGGGCGGTGGCCTCGTCGAGGGTGAAGTGCTCCAGGAAGTTGCTGGCGAATAACAAATCCACGCTGCTGTCCTCGACGCCGGGCAGGCCTCGGCAGTCGCCCACGCGTAGATCCACGCCGGGGGCAGCGAAGCGCGACATCTCGGGGTTCAGGTCGAAGGCCATGCGGGTTTGGGCGGGCACGCTGTTGATGAAGTCGCAGTACCCCGCGCCCAGCTCGACCACGGTCCGCGTGCTCGGCACCTTGCGAAGAACGTAGCGGGCGATCTCGCGCCACACGCCCGCCCGACCTGTCAGCCAGGGATAGGCGCCCACGTAGGGATTGCGCGTGCTCATTTCAGGATCTCTTCGGAGATTCGGCGCACCTCGCTGGCCAGGGCCGGGAACGCGTCGGTGTATTGATCGAGCAGCCTGACAAGTCCCTGCCGGTGCAAGGGATCGCTGCTCGCCTGGCGAAGATACCGATCGAAGAAGCGCAAGGAATAGCGGGCCAGCCGCTCGCTGGGGGGATCGCGCCTGGCCATGTCCAGCAGAACCTGGGCCAGCATCAGGGCGGTTTGCCCATTCGGCATGACCCGGTAGGCCTGCTGAAAATAGCCGAGACGATCTTCGAGCGGCTTCTCGGACAGGGTCGCCGCGTGTCCGAGGGTCGAGTAGAGGCCGGCAAGATGGGTGCGTTCTCGACTGAAATAGCCAGGCGCCGGTCGCCAGGGCAGGGTGTGGTAGTAGCGAATGCCGCTCTCCGCTGTGCGCGACACCCGTTCGATTGCTTGCCGGCGCTCGGGCGAGCCCGGTTCGGAAGCTGCGGCATCGCCGAGAGCGGTCTTGGCATACGACTCGAAGGCCAGCAGCGAGGGCTGTGCTCGGGCGATCTCGTAGCTCCAGAAGGCGTGCGGATCGCGAAAGGCCTGCTGGTGCTTTCGACCTGCCACCAGTCCCAGCCCGGCGAGAACCGCCAGGGTGAGGAATAGCCCGGCGCCCAGCCCGCGAGCCCACGCTTGCCGGCTGCGCCAGCCTTCGATGGCCAGCGCGGACAGCAGCGCCACCACGCAGAAGGATGAAAGGTACGCGTAGCGATCCGCGACCCAGATGCCGATGTATTCGACGTTGCAGTACGGCAGCATGAAGAGAAAGAAGCCGAGAACGAAGAAGGCCAGATCCTTGCGGTAGCGAAGGGTCACCCACAGCGCGGCGGCCGAGCCAAGCCCCATGACGACGATGCTGGCGATCTCGCCGGACAAGAGTGGAAGCGCCACGTTCGGGCGCAGATAGGAGATGGAGTGCTCGGCGGCCCAGGCGATGTGGCCAAGCGTGCGCGCCAGGCTGAGCGGGACCAGCAGGGCGAGCGTCGCGAGGTGCTGCAGAGACAGGGCGGCCGGCCCGCGATCGCCGATGACTTGGAAGGCGCTGAGTTGGCGCTGGTACCAAAAGAAGAGCCCGGCCGTGACCGCCACGTGCGGCACGTAGCCGGCCAGCTCACGCCAGCGCGCGCGAAGGCCGAGCCGTTCGCGTGGCCCGCGCGCACCTTCGAGGAAGGGGGCGAAGAGGCGGTGCAGGGCGAGCAGTGGAGCCAGGACGATGGCGCTGAATTTCGATAGGATGGCGAGCGGGCACAACAGGAAAACCAAGGCGTGCAGCGCGAGCCGTCTTGGCCGACGGGGCTCGCGCAGGGCCATCGATTGGAGCAGCAAGGCCAGCAGGGTGAAGAAGGCGGCGAGGACATCCTTGCGTCCCATGGCCCAACACACCGGTTCGACGTGGATGGCGAGCGACGCGAAGAGTGCCGCGGTCAGACTTGCGAACGGCAGCGACCGTGTCGCGTGCAGGAGAAAGAGGAAGAGGAGCACGACGTCGATGGCGTTCAGCGCGACGTTGCCGAGGTGATAGCCAAGGGGGTTGGTGAATCCGAACAGGCGCGCATCGAGCAACCAGGACAGGTCGCGCACGATGAGGGGTTCTTCGCGCGGGAAGTAGCCGAACAGGATCTGCCGTGCCGAGCTTGCCAGCGAGGGCTGGTTGTACAGATTCGGATGGCCGAGCAGGACCGCGCTTTCGTCGTAGCCGATGAAGCCGAAACCCAGGGACGGTGCGTAGAGGATCAGGCTGCCGCCGAAAAGCGTGATGGCGACGATCACGATCACGAATCGGCGGGAAAGACCGCCGGCAAGACTCGAGATGGTGTGGCGCGCGTCGCTCATCGAGCCGGCGGAGCCGGCCTTCGGATAATAGACTACGCGCCACGAGCTGCGGAATATTGATACACCCTGTGTTTCCGCCGGGTGCCAGCATGCTGGCACCGCCTGTTCTGCAGCACTGCCTCCAATCCGTCGACCTGCGCGCCCCTCGTTGACATGGGAGGAAGCTGCGCCGGCAATCTGGACTCCTGCGTGAGCAGCGCCATTTGCGACAATGCGACCTTGCGGTGTCGCGCCAGGGCCACGGCCGGGCAAGCGTGCTCGTTCACTGGAGGGTACGCATGCATGGACACGCTCGTGTGTACGTCGGACGGCCTATGCGCCGAGCCCGGATTCGCCTACGATCGCACCTGCAGCGGAACTCCGGATTATCCCTTCTAGGCTGGTCGTCCGGTTGCCGTTCGCGGGCTACGGAATATGGCGAGCATGGTTGCCCAGATGGGCTATCGTGAGCCGTGAAAGTAGTCACCATCATGACATCCAGCTCCACCGACGGCGCGACGGCACCCCCGGAGGCACTCCCTTCCGAGGCCGCCCCCGCGGCGCTCGTGCGCACGCCCGCGGATCTGCGACGCATGTTCTTCCTCATCTCGGCGGGGCTCTTCATCACGACCTTGGGGCAGCCGGGCGTCATCGGACAGCTCCCTTTCCGATTTCTCTTCAAGAACCAGTTTCATCTCAACGCAGCCGAGCAGGCGAACTTTTTCGCCATTGCGACATTTGCCTGGTATCTCAAACCGCTTGCCGGCCTGCTGTGCGACAGCTTTCCGCTCTTCGGCACGCGACGGCGGAGCTACTTGTTGCTGGCGGGCGTGGTCGCGGGCCTGACCTGGTCGCTCTTCGCCGTGGCACCTCGCTCCTACGCAGCCTTCTTCTGGCTGATGATGTCGCTGAACGTGTCCATGGTCATCGCCAGCACCAGCATCGGAGGTCTTCTGGTGGAGGCCGGGCAGGAAGGCGGCGCAACCGGTCGGTTGGCGTCGGTTCGCTACGCCATCGACGGGGTCATCAATGTGATCGCGGGACCCTTGGGCGGTTGGTTGGCGGCGCGGGCCTTCGGGTGGACCGCCGGCCTGGGGGCGATGCTCCTGTTTCTGCTCGTGCCCGTGACGCTCGTGCTGGTGAAGGAGCCGCGGCATGCACGTCGCGATTTGGCGGTCTGGTCCGCGGCGGCGGTGCAACTTCGACTGATCGTGCGCTCCAAGACGATGTGGGCCGCTTCTGCCCTGTTGATGTTCGTATTCATGGCGCCTGGCTTCGGCATAGCCATGAACTACTACCAGCAGGATGTCCTACGATTCAGCACGGAGCTGCATCGGCCGCTTGCAGGCCCTGGCTGGCGTTGGCGGGATTCTGGCAACCGGGCTCTATGCCTATGTCTGCCGCAAGCTCTCGCTTAAGCCCTTGCTCCTCGGTGGCATCCTCTTCAACGCCATCAGCAGTCTGCTCTATTTGTGGTACCGGTCGCCTCAAAGCGCGATGCTGATCGACAGCGCCAACGGCTTTTTGGCGATCCTCGGCGTTCTGCCCCTCTTCGACCTGGCAGCGCGGGCAACCCCCAAGGGCAGCGAGAGCTTCGGCTATGCGCTCCTGATGAGCGTGTACAACATCGCCGTGTTCGCCATCTCCAATCCCGTGGGCTCCTGGCTGTACGAGCTCCCCGGAGCAGGCTGGCACCACAACCTCGGTAGGCTAATCTGGCTCAACGCCGGGGCGTCCCTGGTGGCATTGATCCTGGTTCCGTTCTTGCCGCGGATACTGCTCACCCAGCGCGATGGCGAGCCCGCCGGGGCAACGAAGTCATGACCGGTTGGGGGCTGGGCCGCTCGACCCCTGCACGCGCCGACGAAGGACACACGCCGCGCACGGGCGAAGCGTCGCCGAGTCGGGAGTCCTGGTTGGTCTTGCCGGCCTGCCTGGTGGTTGGCACGCTCCTTCGCGCGCACGGGTTGGGCGACCAGATCCCCATGGACGACGAGTGGCACGGCCTCGATTTCGCGCTCTCGCGCAATTTCTGGTTTCTCTTCACCCACTTCAGCCGCGCCGGCGCCAACAGCGTTCCCTACAACCTCTACCTGCGGGCTCTATTGAAGTCCTTCGGGTGGACCGAGGTATCGATCGCGCTGCCCTCGCTCTTGGCGGGGGTGGGTCTGCTGTGGGTGTTCCCGCGCTGGGTGGGGCGTCGGTTCGGCACCGTGGCCGGCGCAGTGTCTGCGACCCTTCTCGCCATGGCGCCCTTCTTGGTGTTCTACAGCCGGGTGGCCCGCGCCTATTCCGTGGTTCTGCTGCTCGAGTGCCTGGCGCTCATCTCCCTGTGCGAGTGGCTGCACGCGGCCCGGCGTCGCCACGCAGTCGGGCTGATGGTTTTCGGAGGGCTCGCGATCTGGATGCACGCCTCGGCCCTGCCCGCGCTGCTCGCGGCCGTCTTGGTCGCCGCCGGACTGCGCTGGTTGTGCGCGCGCCGCGCTTCCGCCGCGCTCGTTCCTTCCGCATGGCACGTGCTGCTGGCCGGGGTGGGCATGTTCGCCTTGGCCGGCGCCCTGTGGCTTCCCGCCCTGCGCACACCCATGCCTGAGGTATGGCACGCCTCGGGGCGGCTCTCGGCGCGCACGTTTTCAGGCGCGTGGGAGCTCCTCTGCGGGACGGCGTTCGTTCCGCTGCAAGTAGCCTACGCGGCTATCGTGCTGACCGGGTTTGTCTTGGCGGCGCGCAGAGCGCGGCAAGACGTGCTCGTCCTCGGCGCTGCGGTGGCAGGAGCACTGTTCGCGGTGCTGGCGGCCCGCCCCAACGCCAGCGGAGTCGCGGGGGTGTTCGTTCGCTATCTCCTGCCGGCGTTCTTGCTCGCCAGCCTGGCTGTGGGCTTGGCCGCCGAGGCAGCTGTCCGTGCCGTTCGTACGCGAGCGAGGAGAGGCTTGCTGCTAGTTGCGATGGCCGCCCTGCTCGCCGTTCTCTTCGTCGCGGGCCCCTTGCCCGGTCTCTACGGCGCGACCAACAGCTTCACCAGACACCCCACCTTTGCTTTCGATTACGCGACACACGACACGGACCGACCGCGCCCGGACCCCTTGGCCCCGGGGGAAGCGCAGGTCCTGCGGCGCTCCGACCTGCAACCCTTCTACTTTGAGCTGGCGCGCGAAGGCGGCCACGCGCCCGTGATCGAGTATCCCTTCGTGCTGGGCGAGGACGCCAACCTGCTTTATTTTGCCCAGCAGGTGCACGGCCGGCCGGTTCTGGCCGGATACTACCGCAGCGGCGCGCTCGATCCCGACATTTTCGGCATCGCCGTGGCTGGACGCTCGTCCTTTGACCACCGGCCGCCCTCGCCTGGATACATCACGAACGGCCTGATGGTCGATCACGTGCTCGGCCGCGCCGAGAGCCAGGCGAACCGCGGCCGGATCCGCTTTCGCACGGTGGTGGACCTCGCCGATCCCAAAGCCGTGGCGGGAAGCGAGGCCGAGTATCTGATCTTGCACTGGAATCCGCTGCGAGAATTCTTCCATATCGGGCCCGAGTGGGGGAAAAGCTGGTTCGTTGCCCGTATCAGGGAGCAGCTTGCCGAGCGCTACGGCTCCCCGGTGCTCGAAAACGCGGCAATCTGCGTGTTCCGGGTGCATGGCCGAAGTGGCTGATTTCTTTCTCCGCCTTCTTGGAAACGCGCGTACATTTCCGGCATCAAAGAAGGTGAGAAAAAAGGAGACCCTATGGCAAGCATCATCAACTCGCAGATTCCGGACTTCAGCGTTCAGGCGTTCCACGGCGGCAAGTTCAAGACCGTCAGCAACGCCGATCTCAAAGGCAAGTGGTCCGTGTTCTTCTTCTACCCCGCCGACTTCACCTTCGTCTGCCCGACCGAGCTCGGCGATATGGCCGACAAGTACGACAAGCTCAAGGGCATGGGCGTCGAGGTCTATTCGGTCAGCACCGATACGCACTTCGTGCACAAGGCGTGGCACGACGCCTCGGACACCATCAAGAAGATCAAGTACCCCATGCTGGCCGACCCGACGGGCGCGCTCAGCCGGGCCTTTGGTGTGTACATCGACGCCGAAGGATTGGCCTACCGTGGCACCTTCGTGGTGAATCCTGAGGGCAAGATCAAGGTGGCCGAGATCCACGACAACGGCATCGGCCGCAACGCCGAAGAGTTGGTGCGCAAGATTCAGGCGGCTCAGTTCGTGGCCACGCACGATGGCGAGGTCTGTCCCGCCAAGTGGACGCCAGGAGCCGCGACCTTGAAGCCTGGCCTCGATCTGGTCGGCAAGATTTAGTCCCGGCACCCGATTGACCGCCTGCACGGCCCGGGATCGACCATCCCGGGCCGTTCTCTTCCCCCCACTTCCACCTGGAGCACCTATGCTGGACCAAGGCATCAAGGACCAACTCGAGACCCATTTCGCGACCTTGTCTTCGTCGTTGACGCTGGTTCTCTACCGTAGCACCAACCCCAAGCAGGACGAGCTGCGCGAGCTGCTCACCGAGGTTGCTTCGTGCAGCGACAAGCTTTCGCTCGACGAGCTCGCCGACGAGGTCGCGGGGGTTCAGTTCGACATCCTTCGTGGCCGGCGCCCCACCGGTATTCGCTTTCGTGGTGTTCCCGGCGGGCATGAATTCACCTCGCTCGTCATCGCCCTGCTCAACAGCGACGGCAAGGGCAAGCTGCCCGACGAAGGGATCCGGCGCAGGGTCAAGTCCCTCAAAGGTCCGGTGCGTCTGCGCACCTACGTCTCGCTCAGCTGCACGAATTGTCCCGACGTGGTGCAGGCGCTCAACCAGATGGCGCTCATGCACCCGGATTTCCAGCACGAAATGATCGATGGCGAGCTGGCCGAGTCCGACATCCAGGCCCTCGGCATCCAGGGCGTGCCGGCGGTGGTGAACGGCAGTGCCATCGTGCACGTGGGTCGAGCCAACTTCGCCGAGTTGCTGGAAACGCTCGAGGGCGTCCTGGGGCGCGAGACTTCCGCCGACGGGGCGCCGCAGACGCCGAAAAGCTACGACGTGGTGGTGCTGGGCGGCGGACCGGCGGGCAGCTCGGCGGCGATCTACAGCGCGCGCAAGGGGCTGAAGACCGCGCTCGTGGCGCAGAGGCTGGGCGGGCAGGTGCAGGAAACGGTCGGCATCGAGAACCTGATCTCCGTGCCCTATACCGAGGGTCGTCGACTGGCCGCGGATCTGGAAAAGCACCTGCGAACCTACGCCATCGATGTGCTGGACAACCGCAAGGTCGAGCAGATCCTCGACCACGGCAAGCAAAAGGAATTGCGTCTGCAGGGCGGTGAGGTGTTGCACACCGATGCCCTGATCCTGGCCACCGGCGCCAAGTGGCGCGAGCTGGGCATCCCCGGCGAGAAGGACTACATGGGCCGTGGCGTGGCCTTCTGCCCGCACTGCGACGGCCCGTTCTACAAAGGCAAGCACGTGGCCGTGATCGGCGGCGGCAATTCCGGGGTCGAGGCCGGCATCGACCTGGCCGGGATTTGCGCCCACGTGACCCTGGTCGAGTATGCCGTCGAGCTCAAGGCCGACGAGGTCCTGGTACGCAACCTGCGCGGTCTGCCCAACGTCACCGTCATCACCAACGCGCGCACCACCGAGGTGGTTGGCAACGGGCAGACGGTGACGGCGCTGCGCTACCAGGATCGGCCGAGCGAAGAGATCCGCGAAATCGCGCTCGATGGTGTCTTCGTGCAAATCGGTCTGGTACCCAACAGCGCGGTGGCCAAGGACATGGTGACCACGAATCGCATGGGCGAAATCGTCATCGACGAGCGTTGCCGGACCAGCAAGGCCGGCGTCTACGCCGCCGGGGACGTCAGCAGCGTTCCCTTCAAGCAAATCGTCATCGCCATGGGCGAGGGCGCGAAAGCCGCGCTGACCGCATTCGAGGATCGCATTCGGGCAGCTTGACCAACCAGGAGAAGCTATGATCAACAAGAAGATTCAGGACGCACTCAACGCACAAATCACGCTGGAGCAGTACTCGGCCCAGCTTTACCTGGCCATGAGCGCGCATTGCGAGGGGCGGAGCTTTCGCGGTTTCGCCCACTGGTTGCGCGTGCAAGCACAGGAGGAAACCAAGCACGCCATGAAGTTGGTCACCTTCCTGCTCGACCGGGGCGGCAAGCTCAAGCTCGGCGCGATCAGCGCGCCCCCTTGCGAGTTCGGCACCGTCACCCAGGTGTTCGAAAAGATCCTGGAGCACGAGAAGAGCATCACGGTCAAAATCGGCGCCCTCTTCGAGCTGTCGCGGACCGAGAAGGACTACGCCAGCGAGATCACCTTGCAGTGGTACGTGACCGAGCAAGTCGAGGAAGAAGCGAACGTCGGCCAGATCGTGGATCAGCTGAAGGCGGTGGGCGAGCAAGGGGGCGGCATCTGGTACCTGGATTCGAAGATGGGCAAGCGCACCGCCAGCGCGTAGGCTCCACGGCTACCGGCGCAGCAGCACGTTGTTCACCAGTGCGATCGCGACGCTGACAATCGACTCGCCGGCGATGATGCCGGACGAGACCGGCACCACGTAACGGTCGGCTTGAGCGTGGTTGTGTCGCGACCACAGCCAGGCAAAGGTGGCGCCGAGGAGCATCGACAGCGGGTTGAAGAAGGGCAGAATGAAGCCGAGACCGACCCCGATGGGCGAGGGCAGCCAGCGACGGCGCTTGGGCAAGGCGGTTTCCAGCGCCGCGAGAGCCGCACCGGCGAGGATGCCCCACACGATTCCGTGTCGGGCCATGCTGTGGAGATGGCCGATGCCTTCTTGGAATAGCCTCGCGACGGCCAGCCATGTCTGCGCGCCGGGCGCGGCGAAGGCCGGCGGCGTTCCGCCCGAGCCGGTGAAGACGCTGGTGTCGGGAACCAGGAGACGAAACCCGATCACGCTCGCGACAGTGCCGGCGAAGACGCCCATCAGCTGCGCGAGAAACTGGCGTCGCGGGTGCGCCCCGAGGAGGTAGCCGGACTTGAGATCGGTGAGCAAATCGGCGCTCGACGCCGCCGCGTTGGCGGTGATGGAAGCGGTCATCAGATTCGCGGTGGCGTTCTGCGGGATGAGCACGCCGTACACGAGTTGGGTGACCTTGCCCATGGCCCCGATGGGCGTGATGTCGGATTCGCCGGTGGCGCGACAGGCAACCAGCGACAGGAAGAAGGTCAGCAGCACGGCGATGAACCCCAGGTGCCAAGGAATGGAGAATTGCCTTTGTCCGATGAAGAGAACGCCGACGGTGGCGACGAGGCCGAGGCCGAAGAACCACGAACCGGGCACTTCCGCGGTGGCGTAGCCGGACTTGTTGGTGCGCCCGAGGCCGCCCATGGCGCGCACGATGGTCCGCCACTCGGTGAAAAAGGTGAGAAGGCCGGCCGAAATCATCATGGGCGCGCCGATCCAGATGCCGATGTCCCGCCAGGCGCGGCCGGCGCTTTGCGCGGCACCGTTGGCGACGGCGGCCGGCCCGACCAAGTACATCAGGATCAAGCCACCCGCGACCATGGAGAAGCAGATACGCGGCCCGGTGAGCGCGCCAGCGGCGATCATGACCAGCTTGTTATCGAGCACGAAGTTCCAGTCGCTGGCGTGGTAGGCGGCGCCGGTCTTTGGATCTCTGCCGGGCACCGGCAACCAGTCGAAGAGCGAGGAGGTGTCGGGAAGCAATCCTTTGTATGGCCGCTCGCGCGTGGGGCGGCGAAACGGCAGATCCATGACCATCGGCGGCACTGCGGCGACCAGCGCGGCGACCAGCAGCGCCCGGCCCTTGGCCGCCGCTTCCTTGCCTTGGCTGTAGAGCGACTGCAAGGTGACCGCGGCGGCGATGCCCGAGGGGAAGCGCAGCTTCTCCTGGTTGATCATGTTGCGCTTCATGGGGATGGCCAGGGCCACGCCCAGCAGCGCGAGAAAGAAGGTCCACCCCGCCAAGACCGGCCAGGGCAAGTGGCGTCCCGTCGGGTTCTCGGTGCTCACGCTGAGCATGAGCAGCGCGGGCGTGGCCGACACCATGGTGCTGCCCGTCGAATAGCCGGCGGCCGAGGCCGTCGACTGCATGCAGTTGCTCTCCAAGATGGAGAGCGGCGAGCGTGCCAGGCCCATGCGCAGGCACAGGTTCCATAGCGAGAAGGAGACGATACACGCGGTGATGGCTACGCCCAGGCCCCAGCCGGTCTTGAGCCCGACATAGAGATTGGTGAAGGCGAGCAGGAACCCGAGCAACGAGCCCAGCACCACCGCGCGCACCGTGAGCTGGGGCGCTTGCTCGCCGCGAAAGGCACGGCGGTACCAGGTTTCCTCGTCGAACGTCGCGACTTCGACGGGCGGGATCTCGAGCGGCCGGCTGGCCGCGTTCTCCTCGTCCGTGCGCGCTGGTTTCTGGAAGAGCGGCATGGCGCAAGGGTACTCGATAGCACTGGGTGTTGACAGAGAGGCGGCAACCGACGGAGATTGCACCCATGCGATACATCTCCACCGCCATGCTCCTGGCCATGCTCGTGTGCTCGTCTTGCAAGAAAGAACCCGAAAAGCCGGCGACCCCGCCGCCGCCCCCGAAGCCCGTGGTCAAGGCACCGGAAGCCGCCAAGGGCCTGCCTGCGCCCGCGGACGTCGCGGCCGCCCCCGCCGATGCCGAGAAGACCCCCTCGGGTCTCGCCTCGAAGGTCCTGCAAAAGGGCACCGGTACCGTCCATCCCGGCCCCGAGGACATGGTGAAGGTGCATTACACGGGCTGGATGACCGACGGCAAGATGTTCGACAGCTCGGTGGTGCGCGGACAGCCCGCGGAGTTCCCGCTCGACAGGGTGATCAAGGGCTGGACCGAGGGCTTGCAACTCATGGTTCAGGGCGAAAAGCGTCGCTTCTGGATCCCGGCCAATCTGGCCTACGGTGATACTCCGCGTCGTCCGGGAGGCCCGTCGGGAACCCTGGTGTTCGACGTGGAATTGCTCGGCATCACCAAGGCACCGCCGGCGCCGGCCGTGCCCACCGACGTGGCCGCGGTGCCCAAGAACGCCAAGAAGACCGCCTCGGGCCTGGCCTATCGCGTGCTTGTCAAAGGCAAGGGCAAGGTGCACCCGACCGCCAGCAGCGTGGTGAAGGTGAACTACACCGGTTGGACCACCGACGGCAAGCGCTTCGACAGCTCGGTGGTGCGTGGCCAGCCCGCGGAGTTTCCGCTTGGGGGGGTGATCAAGGGCTGGACCGAGGGCTTGCAGCTCATGGTCGAGGGTGAGAAGACCCGCTTCTGGATCCCGGGCAAGCTGGCCTACGGCGACGAGCCCGGCCCGGGCGGGCGGCCGCACGGCATGCTGGTCTTCGACATCGAGCTGCTCGAGATCAAGAAGTAGCCGGGAACAAGCGCGCCACCACGGCCATGCTGGCTTCGTCGAGCCGGATGCCGCAACCGATGGCTTGATGCAAAGGGTGGTAGCCGCGCCAGCGCACGATACCGGTCAGGGTCTCTTCACCGGCTTGGGTTCGCAGGGTGATCTGGGTGAGATCGCCCGTCCCGACATCGTCGGGAAGGGCGGTCGTGGACACCACGAAGATACCCTGCGCAGAGACATCGCAGATTTCGCCGGGCATGAGCTCTTGCTGGCGGTTGCGCCAAAGCACCGCGACGCGCACGCGATGCCGAGGGTAGATTCGCCGTTCGGATTGGGCACGCTGTGGGGTCATCGTGTGCTCTCCTATCATCGACTTGTCGCCGCGTCTCTTGAGCCGCGATGCGCGCTTCAACCTTCCATGAGATTCCAGAAGACGCCGTCGAAGATCCTGCGGCGCAGGCCCTTTTCCGGGTTGCGAAAGAGCCATTCGATGAACCAGCACAGCGGCAGTCTGCGGTTGGTCATCAGGTTGAAGATGCGTACCTGCTTGCGGTGGTTGGCCACCATCTTGGCCAAGATGCGCTCGCCTTCCGCATCGCCGAGGATGAACTTGGCCACGCCCTCGCCGCTGCGCATGGCGAACCAGATACCTTCGGTGGTGACCGGATTCAGGAAGCCGCCGGCGTCGCCGACCAGGTAGGTGTTGCCGAAGCGCCAACCCCGGTAGTCGGCGTTGCCCTTCATGGCTTCGTGGGGCGTCTTGTCCGGGTCGATGTCGAAGGTGCGCGCGATCCAGGTGCGCGCGCGCGCGGCGACCTCGGCATCGAAGGATTCTCCGGCCCAGGCCAGTCCGGCCATGGTCTGCTGCTGGTTTTTCGGCATCATGTAGCCGTAGGCCCCCTTGAATTCGCGCGGAACCCAGTGCATTTGAAATTCGGCGCAGGGACGATCCAGGATGTAGTGGAAGGCCCAACCCACGATGCGCTTGGAAGGCAACCCGAGGTACTTGCGCACCTTGGACAGGGAGCCGTCGGCGCCGACCAGGTGTTTGTAGCGGTAGCACCTCTTGTCGGTTTCGACGAAATCGCGCGTGATCCTGCGCACGGGCTCGGAAAAGTGGACATCGGCGGTGCAGTCCCGGAGAAGGCGGCCTTCGATGTCCTTGCGGCCCATGGTCCACAAATAGGGGCGCGCGAACTGGACGGCCTTCTTCGATCGGGTGGTGGCGACGGAGATCGCCGTCCATGGCACGCCGCGGTCGCGCTGCAGGTCCGGGAACGCCTTGGGCGAAATCAACCCGGAACAGATCTTTTCGCCGAGGCCCGCGCTCTTCTCCAGCACCAGCACCTTCTTGGTCGAGCCCGCGAGGTGCTTGGCGCAAGACAAGCCTCCGGGCCCCGCGCCGATGATGACCACGTCATGGGATTCCGCCGGGTTTGCCACCGGGCAAGTGTAGCGTGCGCTAAAGAGGAGCGCCCGAGTCTATTATCATCTGAAGCCGTCGGGATGGCCGTGGTGCCAGCGCCAGGCGGTTTGGATGATTTCCTCGAGACCGTAGCGGGGCCGCCAACCGAGGACGTCGCGCGCCTTGCGATTGTCGGCGTAGACGGCGGCGGGATCGCCGGGCCGGCGCTCGACGAAGTCGGCGGCGATGTCCACGCCGCTGATGCGTTTGGCATGGTTCAGAACCTCGAGGACCGAGGCCCCCTGACCCGTGCCGATGTTGAAGATCTCCGAGACGTTGCCGGCGGCGAGGAAATCCAGGGCACGCGCGTGCGCTTCGGCCAGATCGAGCACGTGGATGTAATCGCGGATGCCGGTTCCATCGGGCGTGGGGTAGTCGGTTCCGAACACGCGCAGCGCGGGCGCGCGCTTCGTGGCGACCTTCATCACCACGGGGATCAGATTCTGGACGTGGCGCGGATCCTCGCCGTTCTCCCCATCCAGCGCGGCGCCAGCGGCATTGAAGTAGCGCAAGATCACGCTGCGCAGGCCGTGGCACGCGTCGAACCATCTCAGCATACGTTCGACGAGGAGCTTGCTCTCCCCGTAGGGGTTCTCGGGCCGCAACTCGTCGCTTTCGCGCACGGGCAAGGTGCTGGGGGTGCCATAGATGGCCGCCGTCGATGAGAACACGAACTGGCGCACGCCGGCCTGGCAGGCTGCCTCCATGAGTTGCAGGCTGCCCTGCACGTTGTTGTCGAAGTACTTCGCGGGATGGGTCATCGACTCGCCCGCCGCCTTGTAGGCGGCGAAATGGATGACGGCTTCCAGCTTGTGCTCGCGGATGACTTGTTGGACCAGGCCGCTGTCGTGCGTGTTGCCCACGACGAGCGGCGCATCGCCTATGGCCTGGCGATAACCCAGCTCCAAGCTGTCGAACACGACCACGAAATCGCCCCGCGCGCGCAGCAGCGCGGTGGTGTGTGAACCGATGTAGCCGGCGCCGCCGGTGACCAGGATACGCATGGTTATCGGTTGAGGACGTGGATGGCTTCGCCCAGCGCCGCCTTAGCCGCTTCCATGATGGCCTCGGGCAAGGTGGGGTGGGGGTGAATGGTCATGGCCAGGTCGGACGCGGCGGCGCCCATCTCGATGGCCAGGGCGGCTTCGCTGATGAGATCGCCTGCGCCTTGCCCGACCACGTGAACACCGAGAAGCTGCCCGCTGTCGGCATCCATGACCACCTTGGCGAAACCGTCGGTGTCCAGGTTGGCGATGGCACGGCCAAGGGCGGTGAAGGGGAACTTGCCCACCTTGACCTTGTGGCCGCGCTTCTCCGCTTCCTCGGCGGTCAGGCCCGCGCTGGCGATTTCCGGGTCGGTGAAGACCACCGCGGGGATGACCTGCGCGTCCATCTCGGCGGCTTTTTCGGCGATGACCTCGGCCGCGACCTCGGCTTCGCGCGAACCCTTGTGCGCCAACATGGGCTGGCCCGCCACGTCGCCGATGGCGAAGATGTTGTGCACGCTGGTGCGCATCTGGCGATCGACGGCGATGAATCCGCCCGCGGTCCCCACGCCCGCGATTTCCAGACCGATGTCCTCGATGTTGGGCCGCCGGCCAACCGCCACCAGGATCTTGTCGGCGTCGATCTCCACGCTGCCGCCCTCGCGCTCCACGGTCAGCACCGCGCGGTCGCCCTTTTCGACCATGCCCTTGGCCTTCGCGGAAAGCATGACCTCCAGCCCGAGCTTCTTCGCTTTGCGCGCGACCACTTGCACGCACTCGGGATCGTTGCCGGGCAACATGGTGGGCAGAGCCTCGACGAAGGTGACCTTGCTGCCGAGCTTGGCGTAGAGGGTCCCGATCTCCATGCCGATGTAGCCGGCGCCCACCACCACCAGGCGCGCGGGCAGGTCGGTGAAGGCCAGCGCACCGGTTGAATCCACGACGCGCTTGCCGTCGAAGGGCAGGCTGGGAATGGCCACCGGGCGCGACCCCGTGGCGATGACCACGTGCTCGGTTTCGACCAGGACTTCGTCCGTCGATCCCGGGCGGGTGATGCGCACGGTGCGGGGCGAGAGCAGCGCCGCCGTACCCTCGCGGTAGTCGCAGCCGTTGGCCTTGAGCAGTTGACGAACGCCCGAGGTCAGCTTGCCGACCACGGTGTCCTTCCATTTCTGCATGCGGCCGAGGTCGACGCGCGGGTTGTCGAAGAAGATACCCATCTCCGCGCCGTGTTTCGCCTTTTCGTACAGCTTGGACGCGTTGATGAGTGCCTTCGAGGGAATGCAGCCCACGTTCAAGCACACGCCGCCCGGAGCGGTCTTCTCGACCACCAGGACCTTCTTGCGCAGTTGGCCGAGACGGATGCCGGCCACGTACCCGCCCGGGCCGGCGCCGATGACCACGACTTCGACTTTCAGGATTTCTGTGCTCACGATCGGATCTCTAGCATCGAATTCGCCCGCATGCGCAAACTAGTGAGAGGCGGTTCTCTCCCGGCGGGCGGGACCTTCAGGGAGAGTCGGGTGGTGGCTTTCCACCTAGCCGGAGGTCGGACTGTCCATGGAGCCGTCGATGCCACCGCCGTCCACGGGCGGCGCCGGCGGCCAGCTGCACATATCCGGCACGTCGTTGACCGCGGGAGGAAGTGACTTGATGTAGTTCGCGATATCCGAGGCGTCCTGGTCGGTCAATCCGCCGTAGGCACCGTTCGGGCCCACGGGCATGGGCGGGCAGATGCCGGTGCCTTGATCGTCCAGGCCTTGGTGGAGCACGGTCACGATCTGCGCCGCCGTCCAATTCCCGAGACCCGTCGTCGGATCGGAAGTCAGGTTGGCGGACACCGGGTGGATGTTGAGGGTGCCCGCGAAGAAGCTGCTGAAGTCCTCGCCGCCCTGGAAGAACTTGCTGGTATCGAGAGGCTTGCTTCCACCTTGCAAGTGGGGCGTGTGACACTCGATGCACAGGCCGCTCTCGGTGGCGAGATAGCGTCCGCGCAGGGCGCTGTCCCTTTGCGGGTAGCTCGTCGCCGGCGTCGGGATCGTCGCCGGATCGAGATAGTCCGACGGGGCCGGGACATCGAAGGAAGCCGAGCGCTTGCCGACGTCGTTGACCACGGCAGGAATCGACTGGAGGTAGGCCACGATGGCATCGGCATCGTCCGACGCCATGTTGTGAAACACGTAGTACGGCATGACCGAGTTGAGCGCCGCGGTGCCGCCGTCGCCGGCGGGGATGATGCCGTCCATGAACATGTGCTTGATCTGCGCGGCGGTGAAGCTTCCTAGGCCGGTGGCTTTGTCCGGGGTCAGGTTGCGCGAGGGCAGGACATCGCCATTCGGCAGCTGGACGAAGGTCGGGTTGCCCGCCAAGAAGTGGGTCATGTCAGGCGCACCCGATGGCAGCTTGGGCGTGTGGCAGTCCGAGCAGGCAACGACGTGCTCGACCATGTACTTGCCGCGCGCCACCAAGGCCGTCTGGCCGCTGTCTACCGGGCCGGCGTCCACCAAGCCAGCGTCCACGGCCGGGGCGTCGACGATGCTGGCGTCCTGGCCTGCGGCATCGGCCACCCCCGCATCGACGATCGGTGCGTCGGGCAGGCTGAGAATCGGCAGCAGGGTGCTCGGCAGCGGTCGGCGCATCCGCCAAGCCCACCTCCGGCGAACCGGCAACGTCGGTCTTGCCGCCGCCATCCATTTTTCCCGTGCTACTGCTGTCAGAGCAGGCCACGGCCATCACGGAAACGAACAACGCCAGTAACACGGTACCTGGCGCGCGAGCGATGATGTTCTTCTTCATGCTAGGGTCTCTCCTTCGGCTCGCTTGGATGCCACCCCGCGATCCGTTGATTCAGACTTTCTGCGCTGGCCGGCATTGGTTACGGGTTGTTTACATGCCGGTGCGTTAGATGGATTCCTTGCGACGAATAGCGCAATGCCAGCATCCCACCCAAAGCCGGACGTCAGGAGTCCGCTTTGGACGGCTGCCGGGAGATCTTCATGCGCAGTACACATTTGCTCTTGGCCATGGTGCTCGCCGGCGGCGGTTGTCGTTCGGCGAATGCCCCCAAGCAATTCGTGGATGGGAGCATCGCGGATACCCAGAAGGCCGGTGCCGACTCCGCCGCGACCCTGCAGGATGCGACGGGGGATCCGGATCCGCCGACCGGGGGGCCCGATTTGAGCGCCATCGGACCCGATTTGGCAAACGGGCAGGCGGACGGAAATCCACGCAAGGACAGCGGCCCCAGCGCAACCGAAACCGGTCGCGAGGCGCCGAATGCCGGCCAAGATGTCCCGGAGGACATGGCACAATCCGACAGCTCGGGAACCGGAGGCTCGAGCGGACACGTGTCTGTCCTCCAGCACCACAACGATGCCACGCGAGACGGATTCTATGTGGATTCCGCCCTCGGCAAAGCCGCGATTGCGAAGCTGCACGTGGATACGACCTTTGCCAGTGCCACGGTGTCGGGACCGACCTACGCCCAGCCTCTTTATCTCGCGGGCACAGGCGGTGGTCCCGATCTGGTCATCGTCGCCACCGAGCAAAATCACGTCTACGCCTTCGACGCCGCGACCGGGGGCAAGGCGGTTTGGGACAAGAGCCTCGGCACACCCTTGCCCAAGTCGCGCCTGGCCACGCTTCGCAACGGGTGTGGAAACATCGATCCCCTCGGGATCACCGGCACGCCCGTCATCGACGCGGCCACGCGCACGATCTACTTGGACGCCATGACCATCGCCAGCACCAACGCGACCGCCCAGCATCAGGTTTTTGCCCTGGATGCCGGCACCGGCGCGATCGAATCGGGGTGGCCGGTCGATCTGAACAGCACGGCCATGTCCGGTTCCACCACGTTCGATTCGCTGGCGGAGAATCAGCGCGGCGCCCTCATCCTGCTCGGTGGCAAGGTCTTCGTTCCCTTCGGCGGACACGTCGGAGACTGCGGCGTGTACCACGGTTGGATCGTCGGCATCGCGACCTCGGACCCCACCCAGGTCGGCACCTGGGTCAGTCGCGCCATCGCCGGCGGTATCTGGGCACCGGGTGGTCTTGCCTCGGACGGCCAGTCGCTGATCTTCGCCACCGGCAACACGGAGAACCAGTCCAACACCTTTTCCGCGCCCCCGACCTGGCAAGATGGCGAGACCATCTTTCGTTTGCCGCCGTCGCTCTCCTTCAGCGGACAGAACGCGGACTATTTTACGCCCACCAATTGGGCCGCGCTCGACGACGCGGATACGGACATCGGCGGGACCGCGCCCATCCTCGTCAAGGTGCCGGGTGCCACGCCCTCGTCCCTCGTCGTCGGCCTGGGCAAGGACGGCAATGCCTACCTGCTCGACCACGGCAATTTCGGCGGCATCGGCAGTCCTCTCGTGCTGGCCTCGGTCGCGACCGGCTTGATTATCAACGCCTCCGCCGCCTACACCACGCCCAGCGGAACCTACGTGGTTTTCAAAGGCTCGGGAAAATCCTGCCCAAGCGGCCAGTCCGGCGGGTTGGTCGCGTTCAAGATCGCGGCTGCCAGTCCTCCCACCGCTTCCGTGGCCTGGTGTGGAGGTCCGACGACCCAGGATTCGCCCGCGGTCAGCGCCACGGACGCCGCTGGAACGGATGCCGTGGTGTGGATCGTGGGCAGCGACAACAAGCTCTACGGTCTCGACGGCGAAACCGGGCAGTCCCTCTTCGCGGGTGGGACAAGCACTGACACCATGTCGTCCGTGCAAAAGTTCGAAACGCCCATCGTCGCCAACGGTCGGGTGTTCGTGGCCGCGAACAACCAAGTCTACGCCTTTACGCCGAACTAGCGACGCGTCTACCCAATCGGCGTGACAGCCGCACGCAAATCCTGATAACATTCCCGTCGAGAAATGCGGTGCACTGCATTTGCCCCTGCAGCTCTCGTGGAGGATGAATGGCCGAAGTCGGGAAGGCACCGGACAAGTTCGATGGCCGCGAAGTCTTTCGATCGCTCTACCTTCACATGCGCGAGGGCGTCGCCTTGCACGAGTTGGTCTGCGATGCGGGAGGCGCCGCGATCAACTACCGCGTTCTGGACGTCAATCCGCAGTTCGACCAATACGTGGGGATCGTTGGTGCGGACGCGGTAGGCAAGCTGGCGACCGACATCTACGGCACGCCGGAGCCGCCGTTCCTGGCCGAGTTCGCCCGTGCCGTGCTCGACGGTAAGCCGACGCGTTTCGAATCGCAGTTCGAGCCCTTCGACCGCTACTACGACATCAGCGTGGTGCCCTTCGGCACCCTGCAGTTCGCCACGATCTTCCTCGACATCTCGGAGCGAAAGCGCAACGAGCGGGCCTTGCGCGAAAGTGAATGGTTCCTGCAGCGAGCCCAACACGTCGCACACCTCGGCTCGTATCGTTACGACATCGCCAAGGGCACCTGGGCAAGCTCGAGCGCGCTGAACGTTCTTTTCGGCATCTCGGAGGCGTTCAACAAGGATCTCGCGGGTTGGCTCAGCCTGGTGCACCCCGACGAACGCGAGGCGATGCATCGTTACTTCGTGGACGAGGTTGTCCAGGGCGGGTGCGATTTCGACCGCCGCTATCGCATCGTGCGCGCCAGCGATGGCAGCGTTCGTTTCGTCCACGGCATGGGCGAGCTCGAGAAGGACGCGTTCGGCCGGCCGACCTTCATGGTCGGCATCATCCAAGACATCACCGAAAGTGCGAGCAAGGAAAAGGCTTTGCGCGACTCGGAAGAGCGGTTCCGACGCATCTTCGAGCTCATTCCAGGTCCGGTAACCCTGGCCGAGTTGGATGGCACCATCATCGCTTGCAACGAAGCCTTTTGCGCGGCGATGGGATATCCGCAAGAGGAGATGCTGGGCAAGTCCACGCGGCAGCTCTCGACCTGGCTCGATCCCGCTCTGCGCGAGGGCATGTACGCCAACCTGGCGCAGGGCAAACACGTCGACTGGCTGGAGTTTCGCATACGGCGAGGCGACGGACAGCTTCGCACCATGCAGATCTTCGCGCGCCCGTTCGAGCTGGGCGGCAGGACCGTGGTGCTCTCGGTTGGCCGCGATGTCACGGATCAACGCAATCTCGAGCAGCAGATGCTGCACACGCAAAAACTGGAAAGCCTGGGCGTGCTCGCCGGCGGCATCGCGCACGACTTCAATAACCTGCTCACCGGGATTCTGGGCAACGCCGACTTGGCCAAGACCGAGATGTCGCCGCTCGCCCCGTCGCGCGCCAGCCTGGAAGGAATCGAGGTCGCAGCCCGCCGCGCCGCCGATCTCTGCCGCCAGCTTCTGGCTTACAGCGGTCGCGGCCGCTTCATCATCCAGCCCATCAGTCTCAAGGAACTGGTCGAGGAGATGGGGCACCTGCTGCTGGTGAGCATCAGCAAGAAGGTCGTGCTCAAGTACCATTTCGCCAGCGGGATCCCGGCGGTCGAGGCCGATGCCACGCAGCTTCGGCAAGTCATCATGAACCTGATCGTCAACGCGTCCGAGGCCATCGGCGAACGCAGCGGGGTCATCTCGGTCACGGTGGGCCTGGCCCATTGCGAAACCGACTATCTTCGGGGTTGCTTCGGCTCGGATCGGCTGCAACCGGGGGACTATGTCTACGTGGAGATCGCCGACACCGGTCACGGCATGGACAAAGCCACCATGGACCGGATCTTCGACCCGTTCTTTTCGACCAAGTTCACCGGGCGCGGCCTGGGCCTGGCCGCCGTGCTCGGCATCATGCGCGGCCACCACGGCGCCATCAAAGTCTACAGCGAGCTCAATCGTGGCACGACCTTCAAGCTGCTCTTTCCGGCCAGCGAAGGCCGGGCCAGCAAGCTGCAACCCAAGGTCGCGATCCCCGCCGCCTTTCACGCCTCGGGAAAGATCTTGCTCGCCGACGACGAGGACACGATCCGCAACTTGGGGCGCCGCATGTTGCAGCGGGCGGGTTTCGAGGTCCTCGTCGCCGCCGACGGCCGCGAAGCCATCGAGAAGTTCACCGGCGACAAGGACGGCATCACCCTGGTCATCCTGGATTTGACCATGCCCCATCTGGACGGCGAGGCTTGCTACCGCGAGATGAGAAGGCTGCGACCCGGCGTGAAGGTGATCATGAGCTCAGGATACAACGAGCAAGACATCGTCAACCGATTCGCCGGCAAGGGGCTCTCGGGATTCGTGCAGAAGCCGTACACGATGGAAGAGCTGCTGGCGAAAATCCGCGCGGCCTTGGAGAAACAGGAGGCCTAACGGATTGCGCCTGGTGTCCCGCCCGGGGAACAGGTCGGCTTTGCCACCACGTCCTCGAACAGGCTCGAGGATGGCGGTGGCCCCGCGGCTTCCTCGCTGGCGATGGCCGCGCGAATGGCGCCGGTGATACGCGCTCTCATCGCCGCCTGCGCTTCGGTCGGGAGAATGCCCTGCTTTTCGAGCCAGGTGGCGAAGCGGAGTATAGGATCGCGCTTCTGCCACGCCTTGTGCTCGCCGCTGTCCCGGTAATGGGTCGGATCGTCGGCGCTGGAATGCGCACCCAGGCGGTAGGTGACGGCCTCGATGAAGGTGGGACCGCCGCCCGAACGGGCCTTGTCCACGGCGGTCTTGATGGCCACGTACATGCCGAGCACATCGTTGCCGTCGACCCGCAACGACGGCACGGCATAGGCCAAGCCCTTGATGGCAAGGGTTTCGGATTGGGTTTGCCCCGCGACGGGCGTGGAGATGGCCCACTGGTTGTTCTGGCAGACGAAGACCACGGGCGCCTGGTAGACGCCCGCGAAGTTGAGCCCCGCGTGAAAGTCATCCTCGCTGGTGGCGCCGTCACCGAAAAAGCAAAGGGCGATATCGCTCGCCTTGCTGATCTTGGCCGCCCATGCGATGCCGACCGCGTGCGGGATCTGCGAGGCCACGGACGACGACGTGCTGACGTGCCTGATGGCGGCCGAGGAGACGTGACAGGGCATCTGACGGCCGCGTCCAATGTCGCGGGCGGTGCCCAGAATCTGGGCAAGGTACCTGTCGAGAGGCATGCCACGGTAGATGGCCGCCGCGCCCTCGCGCAATCCCTGAACGAAATAGTCGGTTTTGAGGATGGCTTCGGCGCCCGCGATGGGACCGGCCTCTTGGCCGCGTGCCTCGAAGTAGTGGCCGATGCGACCTTGGCGCTGCAAGGGCAGGAGTTGTTCGTCGAGCAGGCGCGACTGGAGCATTCCCTCGAACATGCGCAGCCACGTGGCGGGCGCCAGCGCAGGCACCTTTGCCACGTCGGCCTGGCCGTGCTCGTCCAGGATCTGGAAGAGTCCGGTGGCCCGCGCATAATCCCCGTCGGACCAGACCTCCACGCTTTCGGCGGTGGTCTGACCCGATCGGCGTTTGTCGGGTGCCGTTGCTTGCGCCATCGTCCTTCGCTAGGTCTGGTCGAGGAAGATGAGGCCCGGCGTTTCCAGCGATGCCTTCATTTCGGCCACGAAGGTGGCGGCGTCGTAGCCGTCGACCAGCCTGTGATCCACGGACAGGGACAGGTTCATCATATGGCGGACGACGATCTTGTCGTCCACCACGACCGGACGCTTGGCGATCTTGTGGATGGCCAGGATGCCGACCTCGGGGTAGTTCACGATGGGCGTGGCCACGATGCCGCCCAGGGTACCGAGGCTGGTGATGGTGAAGGTCGAGCCGCCGAGATCGCGCGGCGACACGCGACCGTTCTTGGCCGCCACGCCCAGGCGATCGATCTCCCGCGCCAGATCCAACAGCGAACGGCGATCGGCGTGGCGGATCACGGGCACCATCAGTCCCTCGGGGGTTTGTGCCGCGATACCGATGTGGTACTCACGGCGCTGCACGATTTCGCCGGCTGGCTCGTCGAGTGTGGCGTTGAGCTGCGGGTGCTTCTTGAGCGCCTCCACCGCCGCTTTCACGAAGAAGGTCAGGTAGGTCAGCTTGACGCCATGTCCGGTCAGTCGTCGCTCGGCCTTGTCGCGCAGCTCGACCAGCTCGGTGCAGTCGATCTCCTCGACGTAGGTGAAGTGGGCGACCTGGCGCTGGGTCAGCACCATGTGCTCGGCGATCATGCGGCGCACGCCGCGGAAGGGGATGCGGACGTCACCGGTCGACGTGGTGGAAATGCCGGGCGTGGGCTGGTTGTCGAAGGCCTCGTCGGAAGCTGTGCCGACCTTGGCCGCGCGCACGTCGGCGATGGTGATCTGTCCGCCCGGACCCGAACCCTTGACCTTGGACAGCTCCACGCCCATTTCCCGTGCCAGTCTGCGCGTGGCAGGGGTGGCGAGAATCCCTCCGCTTGGGCCCTCTGTCCTCGGGCCAGGTGTCTTGGCCAGGCTCCCCATGGGCGTCTTGTCCGCGTCCGCAGACACCTCGATCACGATGAGAACCGCGCCCACCGGGCAGCGTTCGCCCTCCTTGAAACGCCGTTCGAGGACGCGGCCCGCATGGGGCGTGGCAATCTCCACGGTGGCCTTGTCGGTCATGACCTCGACCATGGGCTGGTCTTGCGCCAGTGCATCGCCTTCCTTGACCAGCCAGCGGACGATCTCGCCCTCGGCCATTCCTTCACCGATGTCGGGCAATTTGAATTCGTAGGCCATGCGTTCTCCTAGCCGGTGGTGACTTTCTCAATCGCGTCCAGGACGCGATCCTTGTCGGGCAGGTATTCGGGCTCGAGGGTGTACGGGAAAGGGGTATCAAAACCGGTCACGCGCAGAATCGGAGCCTCCAGGTGCAGCAGGGCGTGCTCCTGGATCGACGCCGCGAGCTCGGCGCCGAAGCCACAGGTGCGTGGCGCCTCGTGCACGACGATCACGCGGCCGGTCTTCTGCACCGACTGAAGAATCGTTTCGAGGTCGAAAGGTAGAAGCGTGCGCAGATCGATGAGCTCGATGTCGAAGCCCATGCCGGCGGCCTTGTCCGCCGCCTCCATCGACGTCTGCACCATGCTGCCCCAGGCGAGGAGGGTGACCGACCGCCCGGAGCGCGCTGCCGCCCGACGTAGGACCTTGGCCTGTCCGATGGGAACCGTGTACTCGCCCGCCGGGACTTCGCCGCGGCTGGTTCGGTACAGGCGCTTGGGCTCCAGGAAGATGACCGGGTCTTCGCCGCGAATCGCCGACGCCAGCAGTCCCTTGGTGTCGGCCGGGCTCGATGGATACACGACCTGCAGGCCCGGGGTGTGGATGAACACGGCCTCGGGCGATTGCGAGTGGTAGTGGCCGCCACGCACCCCGCCGCCCGCCGGCATGCGGATCACGACCGGCGCGGTGTACTCGCCGCCCGAGCGGTAGCGCATCTTGGCCAGCTCGTTCACGATCTGGTCGAAGGCGGGGTACACGTAGTCGGCGAACTGGATCTCGGCCACGGGGCGCAGGCCGTACAGGGCCATGCCGATGGCGGCACCGACGATGCCGTTCTCGGCCAGCGGGGTGTCCATGCAACGGTCGGGGCCGAATTCCTGTTGCAGTCCCACGGTGGCGCGGAAGACGCCGCCGAAATGGCCCACGTCCTCGCCCAGCACGACGACGCGACCGTCACGCCGCATTTCCACGTGCAGGCAGTCGTTGATGGCCTGGATGATATTCATCTCGGGCATTTCAAGGATCCTTTGAGGGGGCAGGGCTTCATCGAAAGGGGAGCTCGCTCGACCGTGGTGCGGCCGCGAGGCACCGGATTATGCCAGGTTGGCGGAGGAATCAAGGGGTATGAGGGTATACTGGCGATGGAGCCATCCCACTTGGGAAGTGATCGTCATAAGCGTGGATCTCCGTTGCGCGTGCTGGCAGCGCTGGCCGTGTTCGTCGGCGCCTCCACCATGGGGGCGTGTCCTGCCGAGGCCCAGCTCGGCCAGGGGCGCCTGCAGAACGACTTCGGCGATCTTCTACGCGTGCTTTCCGATCTGACGACGCAACTCGGAACCAAGTCGCGCGGCGAGATGCTCGACTTCTTCAATCGGATCGAGCTCTTCAATGTCGAGAGTGAAATCGACCGTCTCGTGGGCAACCCATGGGAGCTGAACGACTCGACAGCCTACAAGCTTTCCCTCGCACCCCTGCACGTGGCCTATCCCGTGTTCGATCAGATGGTTGCCCAGATGACCCGACTCGACGACATTCGCAGCCGCAGGATCCAGGACCTGACCGTGGACTCCGTCGGCCTGATCTCCGTGAACCTCGACATCCTGAATGGCGAAGAGAGCGGCAGTCAGCTCGCGAGCTCCATCGTGCACTATTTCAATGCGCGAGAATTCGTGGATCTGGGCGTCTTCATGCTGGCACAGCAACCATTCTTTCCCGAGAACGAGGAGGAATGGGACATTCGCAAGCACCAGATCGCCCAACACGAGGGGGCGCTTGCGCTGACGGTGGCGGGGCTGGGTGCCATGTTCGAGGCGGGCGCGCTCAACAATTCCGGAACCATCAGACGCTGCCAGGACGACCTGTGCAACGTCGGATGGTATGGCGGATTTTCCCACCTGGGCTACCACCTCCAGCCCAATCTGCGCGGCGGATTGACCATGCGGATTCCGGGTCTGGAGATGTCGGCGGGCCTTCTGGAACAGGTGCGCGCGCCTGCGGACGGCGCCTCCGGGATCTTCGAGATGGCGCTGCGTGAGAGCTACATCAATCGATTTACCAGGAGCAGCGGCTGGGACAGCTTCTTCGAAGCCGCGATCCGCCGCGTGCTCTCCGCCCAGGACAACTACCAGGGTGAGACCTTCACCGCGCGCGGGGGTGTCTTCGTCAAGCGTGAGCACCCGTTCCGGTGGCGCACCATCACCTTGCGTAGCTCCACCGAAGTCGAATCGGATCTCACGGGCAGCTTGCGCTGGGCCATGGGATTCGGCGTGGACTACACGCAGACCGGCTTGTCCATGGTGTTGCAGTCGAGCCGCACCAATTTCATGCACGACACCGGGCTTCGCCCCGAAACCCGCACTGGCCTGTTCGTCGCGGGCACGATCGAGGCACCCGAGGCGTACTACGTCGATTCGATGAACGTGCGGGCGCGCCTCTTGCGCGAGGAATGGACCGCACTGACCGAAAGCGAAGCCCTGCGCCGACGCGCCGAGGCCGAGATGCGCGTGCTGGCCAGCGGACAAGCCCCGGCGTACCGCTTGGTCCCGCTGTTCGAGGCCATCCGCAAGACCACCGCCGAAAGCGAAACCCACCGGATGCGTGTGGCCGCCATGCTGGGTGACTATCTCGAAAGTCGTCGCATCGCCTACTCGCTCAAGCGATGGCCGCACAGCGCGGACGACTTGCAGGGGCCGCTCGATGGCCGGGTGCTCGAAGCCGCCAGTCGTTCGGTGCTCGAACGCCTGGCCGAGCTGGCGGCCTTTCTGCAAGGTGCTGGCGGCAGGTTGGACATCCTGCTCGACAGGCACAGTCGCACGAGCGAAAATCTGCAAGCCGCGGGCGGTGGCAGCTCGATGGCACGCGTCCTGGCCGGCCGCGAGCTCGCGGAGATCGACGGAGCTTGGCGCCGCGAATCCGAGGCGGTGAGAGACGCGTTGCACTTGTACGATTACTACCTGGCCAGCACCCGGCGAATCGCCGAAATCGCCAGCGGGGTCATGCCGGTGCGACACTTCGAGCCGTTGAGCCCGCGCGTGGTCCGCAAGCTCATCACGCTGGTCGCACAGCCCATGCAGTAGCGTGCAAGACAGCGAGCTCGCCACGCCTTTCAAGCCGGCTTGCGCTGGTCTGGCAGCTGTATCACGAACGAGGTTGGCCAGCCGTTCACGTCCTCAACCGAGATCGAGCCCTGATGGGCAGCGGCGACCAGGCTGCAAAAGTACAGGCCCACGCCCCAGACCGACATACGCCGGGGCTCGGTCCCGGCCAACGGAAACTTGTCGAATATGCGCTGGCGGTCGGCTTCCGGCATGGCGGGCGCGGTGCTGTGGATCGACACGCGGATGTTCGCTGCCCCGGCGGTGGCTACCAGCAGAATGCGGCCCCCTTCGAGCGTGTGACGAAGCGCGTGCGTGGTCAGGACTTCCAAGATGCGTGGGAACAGACGCAGGTCCACGGCCGCCGTCAGCCCTTCCGGGGCATCGAAGTCGAGCGCAATCGATCGCGCTCGTGCGCGCGCGGACGCCTCGCGGACGGTGGCCTCGAGCAGGGGTCGCAGCTCGGCGAAATCCAAACGCAGGGTGAGTCGTCCGCTCTCGAGTTTCGACATGTCGAGGATCTGCGAGATCATGCCGCTCAGACTGTTGAGCGTCCCCAGGGCATCGTCGGTCGCCTCGAGCAGCGAAGCCTGGCTGGGGTGTTTCTTGAGCTCGAGGGCCAGGTATTCGAGCGAGAGCAGGGCGGCCCCGACGGGGCTGCGCATATCGTGCACGATGATTTCGAGCAAGGCGTCCTTCTCCCGTTGCAGGAGCTCGAGCCGCTGGTGTTGCTCTTGCAGCTTGGCGAGGGACATCAAGGCGGTGGTGGCCTGGTGTGCGCGCGCGAGGGCCGCCGTGGCGTTGCGAGGCACGGCGCTTGTGGCCACGGCCACGAAGGCGAGGGCCAACACGGCCATGGTCATGGGCCAGTAGGTGAGGCCGGCCAGGTGGAGAAGCGCCACCTCCGCCGCCATCGACCACAAAGTCAGAAAGACCACGAGGCGAGGTGGCATGGCCAGGCCGGCCAGGGCCACGATGAGGGTGTAGACGCCAAGACCCGTGACCCCCCAAGCTGCCATGAAGCGAGATACTCCAGCGTCCGCCAAGATGCCCTGGCGGTGCACGAGGAAGGCGACGCCAATGTCGAGAAACGGCAGGACCCACGCCAGCCGCAGGGTGAAGGCGCGGCGGCGGTACACGAATGCCATCGTCGCCAGGGTGAGGTAAAGCGCCAGGGGGCGCGTGAGGATCCACGGGGACGTTCCGCGCGTGGAGGTCCAGGCGATTCCCAGGCCCAGGAAGACCGTCACCGCGATGACGCGAATCGCTGCGGTCAGCACGAGTGCTTGCCCGCGGATCTGTCCCATCATCTCGCGACCAACCTGCAACTTGGCGGACCCGACCTGGTCTAGGGTTTCAGTGGACCCGGGCATGGAGAAAGGGTGGAACAATACGCCATCTACTCAGCATCGACTTTCCCTTATGGGGCTTGAGCCCTCCCCGGAACCGAATGGGTCAGGGAATGCAGATAGAAGGGCACGATGCACCCGCAGCGCGAGCAATCGGCCTTCTTGCCCATCATGCACTTTTCCTTGAGCTGGCCGAGCGCGGTGTAGGCAAAGGCCTTCTTGGCGAACAGGCAATCCTTCGTTACGGTCGCGGCGGTGTCCGAGACCATCAGCCGCAGCGCGCGCTCGGTGACCTTCAGGCGCTGCGGATGCTTCCGCCGCAAGGCAAGCAGCCGCTCGATGATGGGGTCGCGTTCCTGCTGCGAAATCCACAGGGGATCGTCGCTGCCTTCCATCGGGGTGTAAAAATCGAAGGTGAAGCCTCCGGCGATGGGCGCCCATTCGTCGATCGTGCGCTCGATGCAGTGGGCGTTCTGGCGGGTGATGCAATAGGAAATGGTGACGCTCCCGCGGCGACGCGCCAACACGTTCTGTTTGATGAGGCGGTAGATGCCCTTGCGCTGGCGGAGGTCTTCATGGACCTCCTCGTCGCCGTCGATGGAGACGTAGAAGTCCACGTCGGGCCAATCGGGCAGCGGCAGGGTTCCGTTGGTGACCACCAGGTTGTAACGGAAGAACTTGCGGCAGCGTTCGATGACCTGCGGGCGCAGGAGCGGCTCGCCGCCGACCCATGAGCACTGAAAGAAGGGGAACTCCCAGCGCGAGCGCGCTCGCTTCCAGCTGTCGAGCAAGGCCACCCACTCTTCGGCGTCGAGCGCCCGTTCCGGTTGGTCGTTTTCGAAGAAGTAGCAGTGCTTGCAGCGCAGGTTGCACTTCTGGGTCACGTCGATCGACCCGAAGGCATTGCGTGGCAGGCCGAACAGGCGGAAGCCCACCTTGGCCACATCAAACGCCGATGGCAGAGCATCGCGGATTGTTCGCAAGACCGACATGGGAATGGAGTCGTCGTGGAAAGGTCCAAATACAACTAGCGCAAATCCTAGATGAGCGCCACCCCGGGTGCTGTCGACCGGTGCTGTCGACCACGGCCAAGGCCGCGGGGGCAATGACGCGTTTGCTCAAGGCTTGGACAACATCGGTTTCCACGATTTTCATCGCAACGACCACGCAAGATGGGCTACCTTCCGTGGCTCACCATCGCTCTCGCGCTGGCCGGGAACATCCCTGGTCGTTCCCGCCACGGAGAGCACGCCATCCCCAACCCAAGGAGACACCATGTCCAAAGGACCTCTTTCGAAATCCGACCTGATCCAAGTACTCGTCGACAAGCATGCTACCAATCTCACCCGAAAAGACGTCAAGGGCATCATCGAGACCATGGCCAGCATCGGTCACGCCGAGCTGAAGAAGAACGGCATCTTCATCGTACCCGGCTTGGTTCGCATGGTTGTGGTCAAGAAGCCGGCCACCAAGGAGCGCAAGGGCATCAACCCCTTCACCAAGGAGCCGACCGTCTTCAAGGCCAAGCCAGCTCGCAAGGTCATCAAGGGACGTCCGGTGAAGGCGGCCAAGGACGCAGTGGCGTAGTTTCTCTCTTGGGGGTCCGTGCCCCGGGAACGGGCCCCGAAAGAGCCTGATCGCCGCGCGGCGTGCGGCGATCGGATGAGAGGCGACGAGCTACCCGCTGGCAGGCAACCTTGCCCTTGCGGAGACCGCCTCGATGACGAGCCCCTTGACCGCGGACGTCCGCGGACGTCCGGACACAGGAGGCGGAGGCGTCAAGGACTGCCGAATCCCATTGGCAATGGCGCCGGGACGGGGTTGCCGGGATTGGTACGCGCCTTGCTGAGGGAAGTTGCCTGTTGGGTTCACACAAGACACGGACCCTTTAGGAGGCCTCTCATGCGTCACTTTGCAGTTCTTGCTTCGGCACTCTCCTTGGCCGCCTGTGCCGGCGGTATGGGGAGCATCGGCTCTCCCCAAAATGAGGTCAAGACGGGCGGTGGCAATCCCTTCAAGCACGTCCGCTTCTTCCTCAACCCCGAGTACACCGCCTCCGTCGAGGCCACCGCGGCCAAACATCCGGACGAGGCGGAAACCATCCGCAAGGTCGCGACCTATCCGACGGGCGTGTGGCTCTCCGACATCAAGGCTGTCGAGAATCTGAAGGGCTGGCTCGACGAGGCCAAGAAGCAACAGGACGCGAGCGGCGTGCCGACCATGACCGTCATCGTGGTCTACGACTTGCCCAACCGCGACTGTGCGGCCGAATCGTCGGCCGGCGAGCTCAAGGTCGAAGAAAACGGCGAGGCCCGCTACCGCACGGAATTCATCGATCCCATCACCGCCCAGCTCAAGGCCCACGCGGATCAGCCCATTGCGGTGGTTCTGGAACCGGACTCGCTCGGCAACCTGGCCACCAATATGAGCCTACCAAAGTGCCAGCGGGCCAAGTCCGTGTACAAGGACGGCATCGTCTACGCCATCAAGAGCTTCCACCTACCCAACGTGAGCGTCTATCTCGATGCCGCGCACTCGGGCTGGCTGGGCTGGGACGACAACCGCGCCAAGATCGCGAAGGTGTTCAGAACTGTGCTCAGCGAGGCCGGCGGCCCGCAGATGATTCGCGGCTTCGCCATCAACACCTCGAACTACACCCACTTGTCGAACCGCGACGGCGCCGCGCTCGAGCCCTCCAACCCGTGTCCGAACGAGCTGACCTACGCCAAGATGCTGGGCGAAATGCTGTCCATGTACGGCTTCAAGGACCACGGGTTCATCATCGATACCTCACGCAACGGCAAGGGCGGCATCCGGGAAAAGTGGGGGAGCTGGTGCAACGTCCATGGCGCGGGCTTGGGTGAGCGCCCGCGCGCCGATCCCGCGCCTGGCATCGACGCCTATTACTGGGTCAAACCACCGGGAGAATCCGATGGCTCGTCTGACCCGAATGGTCCGCGCTTCGACGCCATGTGTGCCGGCCCCGACGCGGCCAAGGGTGCCCCGCAGGCAGGCAAGTGGTTCGAAGCCTACTTCATGGATCTGGTCCACAACGCCAGGCCGGGGTTGTAAGGGGAGCAAGAGCGTCCGGGTAAGGTCGGAAAGAGCCTGACGGAGCAAATACGCCAAATCTCTCCTCGCCTCGTCGGGCTTGGGTAAGGGAAGCCTGCCTCACTTCGGTGGGGCAGGCTTCAGTTTCGATGGGAGTCAACCCCGCCAGGGCCAAGCCGCGACCGGGGCACGTGGGCGACGCGACCTCGATTCGATAACCTCTGAGGAAGCCAGGAAAGCAGGAAGAAAGAAACCCCGCAGCACCCAACAGGACAAGCAAATCTCGAGCATGGGGACCCAACCGGCAGTGTCATCGGCGCTGTGATCGAGGTCTACAAGGCACCTGAACCGGGATTCTGGAGGTGGTCTCCGAGAACGCCCTCACCAAGCCGACGCTCGAAATCAAGGGTGTCATTGCCTCCCAACGGCCATACCACCCATTCCTGACTTCCTTAGATGCCTCATTTTCTGTTAAGCACCCGGCAATGTGGAAGACGGTCGACTTTGGCACCGAGACATCCGACAATGCTGTCTTCCTCGCTGTGACAGACTTCACGAACAAGCCGGAGATGATGATGGTGAGAACCGCTAACCCTGCCCTTCGTGGGAGCATGGGGGTCAAGATGACGTCCGTGCTGGCGGCGGTGTCGACAGCGACCGCGTCGTCGACGGCGGTGAAGGCAAGCTGAGGTCTCATCGGGGTCGGCATCCATCATGGCAACGAAGACGTGGAACAGGTGGCTCGCCTTCCTTCTGCCGGGCGTGCTTGTCCTCGCCTCGGCCTCGGTGCTGGCTGTGCCGGCAGAGGTGCGCGTTCCCGTCGTCAGGGAGCACGGCAAGGCCGATCCGCCCGCGCCGGGCCTGTTTTCGCACTGGCAGCACGACCAATACCTTTGTGTCACCTGTCACCCGGCATTGTTCCCCCGCGCCCGCGTCGGATTCACCCACGACCAGATGGACGAGGGCAAGTTCTGCGGCGCTTGTCATGACGGCCGGACGGCGCCGCCGACCAGCGGTGCGCGCGCCACCTGCAAATCTTCGTGTCACGCGAAATGAGAGGGGTCGTCATTCGCACGCTTGTCTTCCTCGTCGTGACCGCGGCGGCGCTGCCGTCCTTGGCCGCGTCCGACGAGGGGGACGCCGCAGACAGTCCAGGAGAAGGCCCATCCGCCAACGCGACTTCGCCGCCGGCCGCGCCGGCCACTGCACCGCCGAACGAGGAAGCCGAAGAGCACGGAGGCCAAGCCTTCGTCCTGCCGGGTGGCATCCGCCTCGGTGGCATGTTCGATGCGGTCTATGAGCGTGCGGGCAGGTCGGGGAGCTCGGCAGCGGGCACAACGCGTTTCAGAGCTACCACCACTTTCTGTTTCTGTCCCGCCAAGGCGAGGACGTGCCCGTGGGGTTCAACGCCGAGCTGCTGGGGCTCTATTTCTACGAGCTGACCACGCGACTCTCGGGCAAGGGCTCGACCGTGCGCGTGTCCGCCCACGCAGGCAAGATCTTGGTGCCTTTCGGGCCGGATCCGCTGTTTCACAAGAGTTACGGTGGACTGAGCGGCGTGGATCAGAGGACGCTGCCCGTGGTTTGGTCGGCCATCGGCGGCGGCGTGCGTTTCGCCCTGGTGTGGCGTCGGCTGTCCGCGAGCGACGAAATCTACACGGCGCAGGGCTTCGACCTTCCCGCGCGCGACCAAACCCTCGACATGCAGCGCGACCTGTTTGCCTACGACGGTGCGCGGGTGGCGGTGGGCAACCGGCTGGCGCTTTCCAGCGGTCCGTTCACGCTGTGGTATTCGCTGTATTGGAACCCGATGCGATTCGGCCGCCAGCTCGTCATGCAGGCCGTGGACCTCACCGTGTGGCGCCCTGATTGGCCCATCCTGAATCGATTGGCCGTGGGCCTCGGGGCCGTGCGCGCCCACGTCTCGGCCGACGAGAGCTACGGTCGGCCCGATGCCGTGGCAGGAGCCGGTGCGTACTTTCACTTCGCCGACTACGTCTGGCTGCGCGCCTACCTGGGCGATTGGCTCTACCTGCAGGCGCGCAGCGGCTTGGCGACCTTCGACAACCGCGCGGGGCTCTTCTACGACGCACGCTATGCCAACGCGAACGACGGTTCGCACCACAACCTGGCGTTGGTGGCCGAATATGCGGGCGCGCAAGTCAGCCTGGCCTACTTTTGGAACTTCGAGAAGGTCGACGAACGTCCGGACGATCTCCTGCGCTTGACGGTGACCTATGCGTTCTAGGTTGCTTTTCGCACTGACGGCCGCCGTGTTGGCCAGCGTGGGCTGCGCCGATTTCCATCGCGGGCCCGCGCCGCGCGACGGGGGGACAGCCGACTCGGAGATCGAGGATCTCGCGTTCGAGAAGTTGGTGTATCCCATCCTCGAGCTCGACTGCGGATATTGTCATTCTGCGGGCGGCGCGGCATCGAACACGAGCTTCGTCCTCACGGGCAACGCCGGCTCGGATCGCGCCATGGTCGTGGCCCTGGTGACTCCGGGGAATCCCGGCGACAGCAGGTTGCTGATGAAGGCCACCGGCGACGGCCATACCGGCGGACAACGGTTTGCCACCGACAGTCTCGAGTACCAGACCATCGCCAATTGGATTCTCGGTCTTCCGTGAACGGCGCCGGGGACGCCGCACCTTGGCAGCCATCGCTCGCTGTCCCCCCTGCCCGTAGGGCGGATTGGGGTGTAAAAGGTACGGGCCATGTCACGTATCCTGGTCGTCGAAGACGAAGAAGACATTCGTCAGATCCTTGCCTACAACCTCGGTCAAGCCGGGCATGAGGTGCTCGTCGCCGATCGGGGCGCCACAGGACTCGACTTGGCGCGAAAGGAGCGTCCGGAGCTGGTGCTTCTCGACCTGATGCTGCCGGATATTTCGGGATTGGAGGTCTGCCGCCAGCTCAAGAGCGACCCGACTCTGCGCGAGGTTCCGGTCATGATGCTGACCGCCCGCAGTGAGGAGATCGATCGCGTGGTGGGTTTCGAATTGGGGGCCGATGACTACGTCGTCAAACCCTTCAGCGTAAGGGAGCTGATTCTGCGCGTGCAGGCAGTCTTGAGGCGCGCGCGCGGTGCCGCCCTTGGGGTCAATCCAGAGCCGGAGGACGGGCTGGTGTTCGGCCGTTTGCGCGTGGACCGAAGCGCGCATCGGACCTGGGTGGACGGCGAGGAGATCACCCTCACACCGCTCGAAATGAAGCTGCTGTGGACGCTCTACCAGCGCCGTGGACGGGTCCAGACGCGCAGCGTGCTGCTCGACGACGTCTGGGAAGCGAGCCCGGAGAACAACACGCGCACCGTGGACACCCACATCAAGCGCTTGCGGGAGAAGCTGGGCTTTGCCGGGGCCTACGTGGAGACCGTGCGCGGCATCGGCTACCGATTCTCGTCCACGGCGGACAAGAGCGAAGACCTGTCGGGCGACTAGCGACCGCAGCCCAGGTTACGCCGGTGGGCCGAGGCGCACCTTCGCCAGGTCGCGCAGGCGCATGCCCGAACGTCGCAGGCGGCGGATTTCGTCCGACAGGCTGGCGCCGAATATGGCGAAATCGTCGGTGCCAAGGGCGACGTTCACGCCCGCGGCCAGCAGCGCGTGAATGGGATGATCCTCATACGATCCGGCCACGCCCAGCGCGATGTTGCTGGCCATACACAGATTGAGCTGGGTTCCCCGCCGCGCCAGCTCTTCCAAAAGTGAAGGGTCTTGAACGGCGGCGATTCCGTGCTGGATGGCGTCCACGTCCAGGGTTTCGATGGTCTCGCGCACGCGTTCGGGACCGCAGGTCTCTCCCGCGTGGGACTTGAGCGCGAGCCCGCGTTCGCGCGCGAGGCGGAAGAAGCGCTGAAACTCGCGCAGATTGCCGGCGCGCTCGTCATCGTAGAGGTCGATGCCGCCGAAGACGCCCGAGTCGAGGTAGGCGACGAAGAGCGGCCACAGGCGATCGGGTGCTACGCGACGGTTGATGCCGATCTCGGGCACGAAGCGCACTTGGCCGGAGACTCGGTCGCGTTCCTCGGCGATGACCTCGAGCACGGCTTGCGCGGGGGCGTGGATGTGCGAGGGCAAGAGCAGGTCGACGCTGGCCTCGGCGTAGACCACGCCTTCGCCGGCCATGCGTTCGAGCCCGGCGCGCAGCAGGGTGCGAATACCGTCCAGACTGCAAATGGCGGGGAACATGTTCGCCGCAAGGTAGCCGCCGAATTCGCCGAAATTGCGAAAGCGTATGGGGGGCGCGGGCAATTTATGCCGGAGGACGCGTTCGTAGGTCGAAAGCGGGCAGTTGAGAAGGGCGTGGCAGTGCACATCCGCCTTGGGTAGCGCGCGCAGGCCTGAATCGTCGGCGGGACTCAGGGCCTCGGTCAGGCGATCCTCCGGGATGGTGGTTGGGGTCTTGCTGGGCATGGCCGCGGCAAGGCTATCACCCCATGGCCGTCAAGGCAGGGCCTTGAAAGGGCTGTCGCTAGGGCGTCAGGTACGGCGCATCGAAGCGGCGTTCAAAGGCGCCGTGCTTCTTCAGCATGGTGTTCCAGTAGAAATTGAGCAGGCCCATGCCGCCAAGCAGGCGGATGAGGGCGCGCCCCTTCCACCCCAAGGTTCTCGGCTCGGCCATGGCGTGAATCGATTCCGGCGAGAAACTGCCTCGGACGCCGAGCTCATGGCCCGCTTTCACGAAGCGGGCTTGGATCTTGGCGACGCTCCTCGCCGGCATCATGCGTATCCCTTCCACGCCGCCCTTGCGTAGGGTCCCAAGGTGGATGAACCCGATGCGCTCGCACAATCGGGCCAGGTAGGAGCCCAAGGCCTCGGTGTGGATGCCCTCGGGGAAGCCCGACTGGATGATGAAGGCGATACGTTTGCCTTGCAGCCGTGTCTTGTCCGCGCGGGCGACGGTTTCCAGAAACCCTTTCACGATTCCCGGCATGGAATCGGTGTACAGGGGGAGGGCGAGCACGACCTCGTCCGCGTCCAGGAATGCCTGAACCGAGGCCGCGCGCGTCGGATCCGGAGCGAGATCGACGATGGGCAGCCCGCGGATGCCGGCTTGTTCCAGCCCTTGCGCGATCCACGTGAGGATTCTGCGGGAGTTGCCATCTTTGCCGCGGGGGGAGCCATTAAGCAGCAAGCGTTTCACGGGCGGCCTCCTCGATAGGGGTGGTGGTGGTGGCGAACAGGCGGAAGCGCGTGCGCGTGTTCCGCGAGAAGCGCTGGAAGAGCTCCAGCGTGATGGCCAGATCGGCATCGGTGTCGTCCGCTGTCGGCTCGACGATCACGCCGATGTCGGCGTTGTGCGGGTAGCGGTGCCGGTGGTGGCATTCCCCGTCCACCAGCTCGACGTAAGGGTGGGCGACAGGAACGAAGCGATCCTGGACCTTCTTGAGGAGCGCGCTGATGGTTCCCAAGATCAGGGGACTTGCCCAGAGCACGAGATCCGCTTTCACGATCTTGGGATAGATGTCGGCCATGTCGTCCTTCATCGCGCACAGGCCCGGCGTCTTCCACCAACAGGTCCAGCAGCCCATGCAGTAGCGCAGGTTCAGATCGCGCAGGTCGATGCGCTCGGCCGAATGGCCCTCTCGTTCCAGCGCTCGCGCAAGCCGGGCCAGGTAGTCGTCGAAGTCCGATGGCCCGGGATTTCCGTTCAAGATCAAGCACTGCATGGTGACCTCCTTGGGTGAAGCGATGTTGACAGTGTAAACATTGGTGTAGATCCGAATGTTGACAGTGTCAACATAAAATGCACACTTGCTGCATGCCCAAGAAACGGAGCTACCATCACCCCGATCTGCGTCAGGCTCTGCTCGACGGCGCCGTTCGCCTGATCAAGGAGGAGGGTATGCGCGAATTCTCCCTGCGCAGGCTTGCCAAGGAGGTCGGGGTCAGCCACACCGCCCCCTACCGCCACTTCGAGAACAAGGAAGCCATCCTGGCTACCTTGATGTCGGAGGGGCACAAACGGCTGCGGACCGGCTTGCTCGACGCGCGGGCGCGTTGCCCGGGCAAGGCCATCGACAAGTTGATGGCCGAGGGGCTGGCCTACCTGGAGTTCGCACGCAAGAACCCGGAATACCTCAGCGTCATGTTCTCCAAGGAAGGGATGGCCGCGGCCATGGACATGGGCGAGAAAGCGGGAAACCACTCGATAGACTACGATTCCTTCGGCGTGGTCGAGGCCACCGTGAAGGAATGCCAGGCGGAAGGCTCGATGGACCCGCGCGCAGATGCGGCGGCGCTCGCCTTTCACGCCTGGGCCGAGGTGCATGGCTTGGCCCTGCTTCGCAAGGAAGGGCTCATCTCGGCCATGTCCGAGGCGCGCGAGAGAAAGGAGTCGGGCACCCTCGATGCGATCTTCGCCATCATGCGAGGCCGATGGCGTGGGTGAAGACCTTTGGCCAGCTTCTACACGACCCCTTTGCCGGGATTCATGATGCCCTTGGGATCCAGGGCTTGCTTGATTCGACGAAGCAGGTCCAGCTCGACTGGGTTCTTGCGGCGGCGGGCCTCCTCGCGCTTGAGCACGCCGATGCCGTGCTCGGCGCTGATGGAGCCGTCGTGGGCGACCACGATATCGTGCACCACGCGGTTCAGGGCCGCCCACTTCTGGAGATAGGCGTCCTTGTCCATGTCCGTCGGCTGGGTGAAGTTGAAGTGCAGGTTGCCGTCGCCCACGTGGCCGAAGGGCACGGGGCGGACGCCGGGGATCAGCTTTTCGGCAGCAGCCAGGGCCTCGCGCATGAAGGCCGGGATGTGCGACACCGGCACGGAGATGTCGTGCTTGATGCTGCCCCCTTCGTGCTTCTGCGATTCCGAGATCGACTCGCGCAACTTCCACAGGGCCTGGGCTTGTGCCGAGCTTCCCGGCCAGGACTGCGTCTTCGATCAGGCCTCGTTCCATTGCTGCGGCCAGGAATGTCTCGGCCACCTCGCGCCCAACCGTGAGATCCGTGAGCACGTACCACGGCGTGTGTGCGGCCAGCGGGTCGGACGTTCCCGGGATGTGGCGCAGGACCAGATCGAGGGCAAAGCGCGAAATCATCTCGAAGGCGAAGACGGCATCGCCCGTCAGCTCCCGCGCCAGCGTGAGTAACCCGAGCACTTTGTCGGGATCCGATGTGCCGGCCAGGATGGTTTCGATTTGGCGCGGGCGGGGGGACAGCTTCAGCACCGCGGCGGTGATGATGCCGAGCGTGCCCTCCGCGCCCACGAAGAGCTGTTTCAAGTCGTAACCCGTATTGTCCTTGCGCAGCGCTCGCAGACCATTCCAGATCTGGCCGTCCGCGGTCACGACCTCGAGACCGAGCACGCAATCGCGGGCGTTGCCGTAGCGAAGCACGTGGATTCCCCCCGCGTTGGTGGAGAGGTTGCCGCCGACCTGGCTCGTGCCCTCGGCGGCCAGGCTGAGCGGCAACAGCCGGTCGACGTCGGTCGCTGCCTCTTGCGCCACGGCCAGGGTGCAGCCGGCCTCGACCACCATGGTGTCGTCGACGGCATCGACCGAGCGGATCTTGTTCATGCGGCCCATGCTGAGCAGGAGATCGGCGCCCTCGGGACGAGGGATTTGCCCGCCCACGAGGCCCGTGTTTCCACCTTGCGCCACGATGCCCACCTCGGCGTCGGCGCAGATGCGCACGATGGCGGCGACCTCTTCCGTCGATGCCGGCTTGAGCAAGAGCGGCGTCTTGCCCACGAAACGGTTGCGCCATTCGACAAGGTGGGGCGCAAGCTCGTCGCTGTCGACGGAAAACCCGGCCGGGCCGACGAGCGTCTTCAATCGGTCGAGGGTTTCGTGGGTCGCTGGCCGTGGCATGCGACAAAGCTACCACGAGGCCGGCGAGCAGGACTGGCGCGTCGTTCTTGCTTCGACACCACTTCACCGCGACGGCGACAACCCCGGCGCCGTGATAGTCTGCAGCCCCATGATCGAGAAAATAGGAATCGGCCCGGCCGAGTTGCACGGCATCCCATTGTTTCGCGGCTTCAGCGACGAAGAGGTCCAGCGCTTGGCCGAGCTCTTCGAGCCCGTCGAGGCAAGCGAGGGCCGGATACTCTTTGCCCAGGGAGAGGCGGCGGGCGCCTTCTACCTCCTGCTTGCCGGCGAGGTCTCCTTGCGCCAGGACGAGCGCGAGGTCTACCTCCTCAAGCCGCCATGCCTCATCGGCGAGCTCGGCGCAACGACGGGCATTCTCCGCCACTGCCACGCGGTGGTTGGGCCCAAGGCGGTCCTCCGTCGCATCGATTCGGCGCGTCTGCACGACTTCTGCTCGCGAAACCCCGACATCGGACTGCCCTTTTACCGCGCCCTGCTCGGCTCGGCCGCCGAGAAGATCGCCCACGACCAGCGACGCAGCGCCGAGATGCGCGAGCACATCATCGTCACCCAGAAGACGATGAAGGGCTTGCGCGACTTCATCCTCGAGAGTCCGGACTCGCCCATCTCACGCCGCGTCCACGACGAGCTCGAAGGTCTGATTCAGCAGAACCGCCGCGCCAACTACCGGGTCGAGCCACCCCCGGCCCTCGCCGCCCACCTCCGGCTCGACGACGGCCGCGTCGCCCCCGTGGTCGAGCTCTCGCGCACGCACCTCAATCTCCGTCTCACCGGTACGCTTCCCGCGCAGGACAGCGAGATCTCCGGCGTTCTCGTCCTGGCCGGTCCCGAGATCCCAGCCTCGGGCCGGGTCCTGCGCGTCCACAAGGATCGCTTCGTCCTGGTCCTCGACCTCCTCCTCGACGAGTTCGCCGCCGTGCTCGAGGGCTACCTCGCGCGCGTGCAGATGTTCGACTTCCTCGTCTGATCCCTATTCTTTCGAGGGCGAACCGAAGCTTGGTAGGCTGGAGGTGCGCTCACGGGATGAGCCGACGATTCGACCAGTCGAGCTTCACCAGCTCGGCCTTGTCCGGAAAGCGGTCGTGTCCGCAGGCCGCCATGAGACATCGGATCCAACCTCCGTGGGAGAAGATCAAGTGGCGGCCGACGGCCAAGCCGGCAAGGAAGCTCTCGGCGCGGCGCCTTACATCCGCCGTGGATTCGCCACCGGGAGCGACGAAGTCGGCGAAGGAGCGCAGCCGCTCGCGCCATTCCTCGCCCGCCTCGACAAAGGTCTTGCCCTCCAGCTCTCCGAAGTGAATCTCGCGCAGGCGCACATCGGTCGGAACGCCCTCGAATCCGGCCAGCCGCGCCGTCTCCCGGGTCCGTATGCGATCCGAGCGCCAAATTCCATCGAGCTCGATCCCGGCCAGCCTGCGGAGACAGCGCCTGTGCCATCGCCTCTCCCGCTGGGGTAAGAGGCGGGTCCGACCAACCCGCATACCGGCCTTCGGCGTTGAAGGTCGATTCTCCGTGACGGACAAGCCAAAGCTCGAGGAAACGCCGAACGTGCGGCGCTGCTTGCATGGATTGGAGCGTACCACGCGCCTTGGCTACATAGGGGCTGTGAACAGTGTCCGGCTGCCACCGGTCGCGAGCAGCCCGGTCACGCCTCTGGGTGTGGGCGCTGCTGGCCCCACCGATCTCATGCCATGCGGAACCGATGCGTGCTGGCTAGACGAGGGGGCAGACGCGATGATGCGCATGGCCCCCACGGGCGGGCCCATCGCGGTCATACCGCTGCCGGCAGCTCTGGCGCGCCCGTTGAACGTCGCGTTCGATGGCTACGATTTCTACGTCATGGGTGGCGAGTCCGGCACGACCGAGCGGCTCGGGAGAATGGCCGCGGACGGCAGCTCCTTCGCCATTCTCGCGACCATGTCTTCGACCGGGGGCGGCTCCGTCGCCGTTGACGATGAGTGTGTTTACTGGTCGAATGCCCTAGGCATCTTCAGCCTGGCAAAGACCGCCGAAGGGCCATTCGCGCAATAGGCAGAGACGTCGAATTGGCCACTCCTGTGGGGAAACGCGGGACACGAATGCCTAGCGCTCGTGCTACGGTTTGGGCCGAAGCCCATGAACTCGCGCGTTGTGTTTCTTTCCGTTGTCGCCTTGCTGTTTCCATTCTCTTCGGGCCTGGCGAACGCCAAAGGCTCGGTGAAGAAGGAACGTGGCACACCTTTGCCAAGCTACGAGGAGGTCGTGAAGACCTATCCCGACGGTGTGCCACTGTGCGAGACCGAGGCGGAGGTCGTGGGGGGAGACGACCAGAAGCTGTCGCTGGGGGATGGGTACATTCCGGTCAACGATGAGGGAGAGCCACGCTATCAGTGCTACGGGACCAAGCTGACCGTGCGCAAGAAGGTCACCCTGAAGGGCAAGACCTATCTGCCGGGAACCAAGCTGACGGTCGACAAGGATCTCTATTGGATTGCGGTGTCCGGTTGGGAACCGTCCGCGCCCAGGTCGGGGGCCAAGCCATCACCCAGCGCCGCCGACCCGCGCAAGGCGCCCGCCGATGTGGCCGCGCCACCCGACAACGCCGAGAAGACCGCCTCCGGGCTTGCCTCGAGGGTGCTGCGGCCAGGGACCGGCACGGTTCACCCGCATCGCTGGGACAAGGTCACGGTCCACTACACGGGCTGGATGACGAGCGGGAAGATGTTCGACAGCTCGGCGGCCGGTGGCGGCCCGGCGACCTTCAAACTGGACCAGGTCATCGCGGGATGGACCGAGGGCGTGCAGTTGATGGTCGTGGGCGAGGTTCGCCGCCTGTGGATTCCCGCCAACTTGGCCTATGGCGAAACGGCCCGCCAGCCCGGTGGCCCCTTCGGCATGTTGGTGTTCGATGTCGAGCTGCTCGACATCATCCCAGGCAAAAGACCGCTCGAGCCACCGAGTGACGTGGCCGCGCCGCCGAAGAACGCCACCAGGACCGCCTCGGGCCTGGCCTACGTCACCCTGACCAAGGGCAGTGGAAAGGTGCATCCCTTCCTCACCGATCGCGTGCGCGTTCACTACTCGGGATGGACGACCGATGGCAAGCTGTTCGACAGCTCGGTCGTGCGCGGCGAGCCGGCGGAATTTCCGCTCAATGGCGTGATCAGGGGATGGACCGAAGGCCTGCGCTTGATGGTGGTCGGCGACAAGACGCGGTTCTGGATCCCCGGAGAGCTGGCGTATGGCAACGCACCTTCCAGGCCTGGCGTTCCCGCCGGGACGCTGGTCTTCGATATAGAGTTGCTCGAGATCATTCCGTCGGAATAGGATCGAAACCTTTGGTATCGTCGCGCGGTCGCCCGCCCTTGCCGGAGGTTCGCATGCGCCCATGCCTGTCCGCTCTCGTGTCAGCCCTTGCCCTGGTCGGCCCGCTGCTCGCTCAGGCCGCCGATTCGGACGTCAAGGTCAGCTCCATCGGCTACCTGTCCGGCCGGGTGAAGCGGGCGTCCATCACCGCCGCCGCCACGTCCTTCACGGTCAAGCGCGACGCCGATGGCTCCGTCGCCTACACCGGCACGGCGGGCGCGGCAAAAACCGATCCCGACACCAGCCAAAGCATCGTTATCGCGGATTTCACCCAGCTCGGCGAGACCGGCAAGTTCTACGTCGATGTCCCGGGCGTGGGCCGCTCGGTGACTTTTCCCGTCGGCGACGACGTGTACCGCGATGCCTTCGTCGCGACCATGCTGGGGTTCTACGGCTGGCGCTGCAACACGGCGGTCTCGTTCACGTTCAACGGACAAGCCGGCTTTCGCCCAAGGCCGACTACCTCGATACCTGTGTCGATCAGATAAGCTGGCTCTTCGGCCGCAACTACTACGACCGCTCGCAGGTCACGGGGCTCGGCATCAACCCGCCCATGCATCCCCACCATCGTCCTTCGCAGTCCGACGGCATCGACGCCCCGTGGCCGGGACTGCTGGTGGGCGGCGGCAACAACACGTCCACGCAGGCTCCGAACGGCAACAAGAACGGCGCGACGAACTGGACCGACGACGTGAACGACTACGAGCTGAACGAGGTGGCCATCAACTGGAACGCCCCGCTGACCTACGCGCTGGCCAGCTTTCTCGACGCCGACACGGGCTCCACCACCAATTCCGACGCCGCGATCGTTCCCGCCGACGCCAGCGGCGGCGCAGGCGGCAACCTGGCCAGCGGCGGCGCAGGCGGCAGCGCGAGTGGCGGGACGGGTGGTATGGTCAGCGCGGGTTCGGGCGGCAATGCCGGGAGCGGCGGAGTCGCAAGTGGAGGTTCTGGTGGCAGCGGCCGCGGTGGCTCGGGCGGGACCAGCGGTGGCAGCGCAAGCGGCGGTTCTGCCGGAATCTCGAACGGCGGCGCACCCAGCTTGGGTGGTTCGAATTCCGGCGGCTCGACGGGCAGCGGCGGCGGTGCGGGTAGTGGCGGTCAGCCCGCCAGCACGAATAGGACGAGCAACGGTTCAGGATGCGGCTGTGTCCTCGGGGGCGTGCCTCCCGAGTCCAGGTCGCCGCTCATTCTTGCCGTCCTGTTCGTGGCGGCGGTCGTTCTCTGGATCCGACGAATCGATCAGCGAATCGACACCGCGCCGGCACGAAAGACGATGCGGCTGTAGACGGGAACGCTCAGGGTGGGGATGGCCGCGCGTCGGCGGCGCTGGACTCGCCCTCGGCTCTCGTCGTTGTCGAAGGTGACGGCGAGCCGGCGAAACGGATAGGTAGCCTGGGCCGGCTCCGCGGGGGGCGCGGGCGGCGGCGATTCGTGGCAGGCGACACTCAGCATCCTCTCATCCTGTGGCGTGCCGGTTTCCGGTCAAGTTTTTCGCACCCTTTTTTACCGGGAAGTTTCAACTCACGGCTGACGCCTGCCGCAACCTTTCCATTTCGGAGGTTTGGTAGACGGCCCGACCCCGATATACTAGCTCCCATGCCGGGCAACCTGTTCGATGTGTTCGTGGTGGGCTCCTCGGATCCGAGCGCCGCGGGCGAAACGCGGTTGGCGGCAGCTTTGTCGGCCAAGCACGGCGTTCCGCTCGCCACGGTGGCGAAGGCCATCTCGGCCAAGAATCTGCGCGCCGGCCAGAGTCTGGAGCAGGCCCAGGCGCAGGCCTTGGTTCGCCATCTTCAATCGATCGGAGCCGTGACGGTCATTCGCCCCGCCGGCGCCCGAGGGCACACGCACTCGCCTTCGCCAAGTCAGGTATCGAACATGCCGATGTCCCAACCCTCGCCCACGGTGCCCTCGCCGGTGGCGCGGGCCAAGGTGGCCACGCCTTCTCCCGGGAGCGGCTGGCCGGGCGCGTCGGTCGCACTAGGCGGAGATCCTGCGTCCACCTCATCCAATCTTCAGTTGGGGGGCACGGCCGGTGGGGGATTCAACCTGCCTTCGATCTCGCCTGCGTCCTCGGGCGATCCCTTTGCGCCAGTGACGCCGGCCCCATTGCGGATAGCGGCCAAGACAGGAGAGCATGATCCCTTCAAGCCGAAGCGCGCAGCGACTCCGGTGCTGGGGGTTTCGGGGCGGGCTCGTCAAGGCGCTACGCCCGCGCCGCCAGGGCGCCAACCCCGACAGAGTCAACCCTCGGGTTCCGGGCTGGCTCTCGATGTTACGCCTGAACCGAAATTGGAGCTGGCGCGTGGCGATCGCGGCGGTTCCGAGGAGGATATGTCCGCCGCGCACAGTCGATCGGCGGCCTCGGCCGGCTCCCTGCGCGACCTGGGGATGGGTGCAGCTTCGGGAGTGGCCATGGACGAGGATCCCAAGAACCTCAACCTGGTGAGGTGCGTTCAGCACGGCCTCTACTACGACAAGTCCAAGGCTTCGGGGTGCCGCAAGTGCCTCTCGACGGCGCGCGAAGCGGCGAACAAGATGGAAGAGAAGGCCGCCGGCTTCCACGTCGGCGACCTTCGTCGCAAGCCAGCCAAGCGAGCCTTTCTGGGTCTGGTCTTCGCGCTGGTGCTTGGGTTTCTGCCTGCGGTGTACTACTGCTTTGGCCCGGGCACCACCGAAGTACACAAGCTACGCGTCGAACAAGAGCTGCTCTCTCGGCAGCCGGGCACCGAGGAGCTCATGCATCGCTTCGACGAGCTCGACGGCCAGGTCGGCGAAGCCCACAGCCAGGCGACCCGCAACACGGGCATTGTCTGGATGGCGGTCACCTCTGTCGCCATGCTCGGCTGGTATAAGATCACTTAGCCGAAATCACGTGGCCAGGGCCGCGTCGCGTTTGCGCCGGCCGCGCTCGATCAGCCAGACCACCAGGATGCTCAGGTTGTAGAGCGCGAAAATGGGTACCGCCAAGAGCGTCTGGGTGAAGGGATCCGTGCTTGGCGTTAGCACGGCCCCGACCACGAAGGCGAGCACAATGGCGTACTTGTTGAATTTGAGCAGGCCGCGGCTGCTGATGAGGCCGATCCAGCCCAAGATGGAAAGCACGACCGGCAGCTCGAAGGCGAGACCGCACCCCGCCAGGGTCATCATCTGAAAGTTGGCGACCTCGTCCATCATCAACATGGTATCGAGCTTGAACGGAAGATCGCCCGAGAAGCTGGTGCATAGCTTCGTCAGGTAGTAGGCCGCGGGTTCGCACATGAAGGAATAGGCGAAGACCGCGCCGCCCATGAAGCACACCCCCGTCGCCGTGGCGACGAGCACGCCGATGCGGCGCTCTTTGCGATACAGCCCGGGCGCGACGAAGCGCCACAGCTCCCAGAAAATGAACGGCGCCGAGATCAACAGACCGCCCACGATGGCCAACTTCATGTAGACCCAGAACGGCTCCGTCAGGCTCTTGGCGTAGAAGTTCATCTCGTGGCCGGCATCGCGCAGGCCGCGGCGAACCGGTCGGGTGAGCCAGTCGAAGTAGCGCTGGACGAAGATGAACGACGCGATCATCGCCACCATGAAGGCCAGCGCGGCGTTGCGCAGGCGCACGCGCAGCTCGACCAGGTGTTCGAGAAAAGACATGCGCTTCTCGCCGGGGCGATCGGGTTCGCCGGCCGCTACCGTCGTGCCGCCGATCTGAAGAGGGGTGGCATCCGCCGCGAGGTAGGGATCCCCGTTCTGGGGCGCGGCCGATTGGGCTACATCGGACTCTTGTTCCGCCATGATCTAGCCCTTCTTGCTTTCCGGCGGACGCCTCTGCAACGGCATCGGTTGCGCTCGCTGCGAGGCAGGAGGACCGGCCGGGGCTGTCGTTTGCGCCGCCGCGGCATGGAGATGCGCGTGCAGATCGACAACGGTCGCGTCCTCGGGGATGGCGGGCCTGGCTGCGCTTGGGTGAGGCGGCGGCAAGGACGGCGGTGGCAAGGGCGGTGGCAGGCGTGGCGGATGGGCGGTGAGCGCGGGCGGCGGAGAATGCAAATCGGGCAAAGGGGTGAGGGTGCGGATGTCGTCGGTCGGAGGCGGATTGGCAATCATCGTCCCGCCCGAGCTGACCACATCGGTCGGGCCGGCAGGCCTCGGCAGTGCCGCGGCGGCCTTGGCCAGCTCCTCGTTTGCCTTTTGCTGGCGCTGCGCCTCCGCCTCGGCCTCTTGCTGCTTGCGGCGGGCTTCCTCGGCAGCCTTGGCCTCCTGCTCCTTGCGCTTGGATTCCGCCTCCGCGACCCTGCGTTGCGCGGCCCTGGCTTCGTCCCGCCGCTTCAGCTCCTCGGGCGGCAAGGTGGCCGCGTCGCGCAGCTCTTGCAGTGGCCGGCGAATCATGTCGTCCAGCTCGATGTCTTGCCGGATATCCGCGGTGGCCTTGCGGATCTCGCGGATGACCTTGCCCAGCCCCGTGGCGATCTCGGGCAGCATATTTGGCCCGAGGAAGACCAGCGCGACGACAAGCACGACGGCGATCTCACCAAATCCGAGATTGAACACGATGACAGTCTTAGCCCTAAACTTGTGTCACTTCCACCTTGACACGCACGCCCGCCAAAGAAATTGCGGTTCGGATGGGGCGAGGATCGGGAGCAAAGTCGGACGAGGCTACGGATTGCCCGGAAGCGTCATTTGGCGTGGCGGTCCCATCGCGTACGCATCGAGGCCGCGCTCGCGCAGGAGCGCGGCCAAGGGTTCGGCACCGCGGTGAAAAAGTGCTACCTCCTTGGCACCGGTGGCCGCGATGGCAGCCAGGATTTCCGCGTTGCCGGGCAGATTGGTCAGGGCAAACCCGTGCGAGAGGCGCATGCGCTCGAGCACACCGGGCTCTGCCGCGGAACCGGACACCAGGGCGAGACGCAGGTTGTCGAGCGCAGTCAGGCTTTCCGCGTCTCGCGCCTCGGGCGGCCAGAGCAGCACCTCGCCCTTTGTGACGCGTCCGGTAAAGCGAGCCGGGGTCGGCAGGGCCTCGACGATCGCGCGCAGGCGGGCGAGAACCGAAGCGACGCGCGGGTGGGCGCGCAAGGCGAAGCCGGCGGCGGTCAGATCCTGCGCAACGGCCGCCAGAGCGCCGAAAGGGGAGGCCAGCAGCACGGGTGTTCGCCCGTCGCCAAGAGTCGTCTTCACGAAGCTCCGGATGCTCGCGACGGCTTCCCCACGCGCGGGAAATACCAGGTGCGGGTCGCCGAAGGTGGCGTCGACACAGACGGCATCCGCGCTTCTCACCTCGCTGGCCGTAAGGTCCGCCCAGAGCGGCTCGGGGCAGAAGGCGCCCAGGTAGAAGATTCGTCGCTGCTCGCTTTCGCACAACAGGGCCGCCGAACCCGGCAGGTGGCCGGTGGGCACGACCTCGAGGCGATGGTCGCCCAGATTGAACGGGCGACCGAAGGCCGCAGGCAGGGTGCGCGAGCGCAGCTTCTCACCCGCGTCGCCCAGCAGGCGCAGCGTCAGGTCGGTGGTCACGATCTGCCGTCTGCCCGCCCGCGCGCCCGTCAGCGCGACCGGCCCGCGCGGCGCCAGCGCGCGCGCATGCGACACGAAGATGAGGTCGCTCGGGAATCCCGTGGCGTCGCAGGTGATGTGCGTCCCCGCGAGGCCGATCCCGGCGCGGTAGACGAAGGCGTGCGGCGGATGTCTTGGCTTCATTCGTTCCGGGGCGGGGCGAGGTCGGGGGCCAGGATCATACCCCAGCCAGGGCCTGCTCGACCGAAGCAACGTAGGCGCCGCCGAACAAATTCACGTGCACCATCAGAAAATAGAGCTGGTACAGCGATACCCGCTTCTCGTGGCCGGGCGCCAGCGGGAAGGCCTCATGGTAGGCCGAAAAAACCCGAGGCCCGAAGCCGCCGAACAGCTGCATCATGGCCAAATCCACCTCGCGATGGCCGCCGTACACGGCCGGATCGATCAGACAAGGCATGCCTTGTTCGTCCACCATGACGTTGCCACCCCATAGATCGCCGTGCAGTCGGGCGGGCGGCTCGGGCGGTCCGACGAGGTCTTCCAGGCGCGGCAGCAGTCGGGCGAATTCGCGTCGCATGGTCGGGCTGGCCCGGCGCCCATCGGTGGCCAGGCGTAGCTGGGGCAGCAGACGGCGCTCGCGGTAGAGCTCGGGCCAGGTCGGCAGCGGCTGGTTGGCTTGGGGCAACCGCCCGATGAAGTTGTCATGATCGAGGCCGAAGCTTGGCGCGGATGCGCGATGAAGCGCGGCCAGACCCCGGCCGAGCCGTTCGTCGAAGTCAGGCCTGCGCCGCCCGGGTCGAAGGTGCTCGAGGGCGAGAAAGCTCGGCCCTCGCGCGATCACCTCGGGTACGCGCAACGCGCCGGCCTGTCCGAGCCAATCGAGCCCGCGGGCCTCGGCCTCGAACATCCTGGCGGGCGCATCGCGGTTGCTCTTGACGAACACCCGGCGTCCATCGGCGAGCTGCACCTCGTGGGCCTCGTTGATATCACCTCCGGAAACCCCGCTCCAGGTCCTGACCGCGCTACCCAGCGCCGCTTCGACTGCGAAGATGACCGGGTCGGAAGTCACGGCGCGAGTCGAGGTGTCTTGCTTGGAAGTCGGTAGGTCGTTTGCAGATGAGCGAGAAGCCCGCGACAAGCCGAAAGGCAGATGTCGAAAACCCTCTCGAATCCCTCGGGGCCACCATAGTACGGGTCGGGAACCTCCGCGCCCGGTGCGGCGTCCCTGTCGAACTCGCGCAACAGATGGATTCTGGCGCGCGCTTCGTCGGTCGGGGCAAGCCGCCGCAGCTCGCGGGCGTTTTCCTCGTCGAGCGCCAGCACGAGATCGAAGCAATCGAAGTCACCGCGGACGAACTGGCGCGCCAGTCCCGTGATGGGCATACCCCGTTGCTTGGCCACCGTCCGGCTGCGCCGGTCGCGCTCTTCACCCACGTGCCAAGCACCGGTTCCCGCGCTGTCGATGGCGATGGCGTCCTGCAAACCCGCCTCGCGCACCAGGTGGCGCATGACCGCCTCGGCCGTGGGAGAGCGGCAGATGTTGCCCATGCACACGAAGCTGACCGCGACGCGCTTGCCGTCAGCCATGGGCAGCTCCCTCGCCAAGTGGGCATCCGTACAGCGTGCCAGGCCCGGCGCGATCGATGACCACGTCGACAAGCTCGCCCACGGCCGCGCCCGCGCTCACGATGACCGGACGGAAGTTGTCCGTGCGGCCGAGCAGCTCGTCCGGCGATCGGCGCGACGGCGATTCGCACAGCACGCGCTCGCGTCGGCCCACCTGGGCGGCATAGATTTCAGCGGTGATCGCGCGTTGCACCTCGATCACATGGGCCAGGCGCCGTTGCTTTACCTCGGGCGGCACGTCGTCGGGCAGCTTGCGCGCGGCCAGCGTTCCCTTGCGTTCCGAATAGGCGAACATGAAGGCATTGTCGAAGCGCAGCTCGACGACCGCGCGGCAGGTTTCCTCGAACTCCGCCTCGCTCTCGCCGCAGAAGCCGACCAGAAAATCGGTGGTGATGGCGATGCTGGGCATGGCCTCGCGCAGGGCCCGCACCAGCCCCACGTAGGTTGCAAAATCGTAGCCGCGGCGCATGCGCTCCAGCACCGAGTCCGAGGCCGACTGCAGGGGTAGGTGCACGTGCTTGCACACCTTGGGCAGCTCGGCCATGGCTGCGATGACCTCGGTGGTGAAGCCAAGCGGGTAGGGCGACACGAAGCGAATGCGCTCGATGCCATCCACCGCCGCCACCTGGCGCAAGAGATCGGCGAATCCGATCTCGCGCCCGCCCTCGGAAAATCGATACGAGCTCACGGTCTGCCCAAGCAGCTGTACCTCGCGGAAGCCGCCCTCGGCCATGGCGCGCACTTGGCGGACCACCTCCTCGGGGGAGGAGGCGTGCTCGCGTCCGCGCGTGAAGGGCACGACACAGAACGTGCAAAAACGGTCGCAGCCGCGCTGGATGGCGACGTGACCGACCACCGAGCCTGTCATGGTGCGGGACGGGTCGAGCCCTTGGTAGGTCTCGTGCGGATCGAGCGCCGTGTCCTGCACCGCTTCGCCCTGGCGCGCCCGTTCGATGTGCTCCGGCAGCCGGCGGTAGCTGTCGGGACCGATCACCAGATCCACGTACGGCGCCTGCTCGCGCAGGTCGCCTCGCAGGTGCTCGGCCACGCAACCCGTGATGCCCAGGACCACGCGCTTGTCGGCGGCGACTTTGTACTGGGCCAGGGCACTGGCGCGGCCGCGCACGCGCTCCACCGCGCGCTCTCGCACCGCGCAGGTGTTGATGAGGATTACATCGGCGCCGGCCGGATCGTCGGTGCGCGCGTAACCGGCCTGGGCCAATAGGCCGAGGACCATGTCGGTGTCGGCCACATTCATCTGGCAGCCATAGGTTTCGACGTAAACCGTGGGCATCGCGTTTCCTATATAGCACCCGCAGCGCCGTGTGCCCGAGGCCGACAGCGCGGGGCTGTCCACGCAGCACGGAGCCCGCCTTCGGTTCGACGATCGAGAGCTACTTCTTGCCGCCGCCGAGGCGCGCCACTTCTTGCGTTGCCTCGGGACGAGCCGGTGCATCGGGCGGGGCAATGGCGAGGTATTTCTTGAAATCTCCCAGGGCGAGCGCCTTGGCTCCGGTCAGCAGCTCTGCCTGGGCAAGCCCGAAATACAGATCGGCGCGCCACTCGATCTTTTCGGGCGCCTTGGCCGCAGCCTTGCGAAAGTGTTCGATGGCAGATGTGGGCTTGGCGCGATCCATGTCCATGCGGCCCAAGCGGTAGTGTGGCTCGGGAGCTTCCGGATCGACGCGCAACGCTGCTCGCCAGGCTTCCTCGGCCTTGGACGCGTTCCCCATCTTGTCGTAGCACCAGCCTTGCAAGATGAGGGGTTCGATGTCGTCGGGGGTCATCTTGGACGCGGACTGGAAATCGGCCAGGGCGCTTTCCACGTCGCCACTGCGGTAGTAGATGCGACCTCGCGCCATGCGCGTCTCCGGCAGCGACAGCGCGTTCGCGTAGGACTGAAGCGCTTCGGGCTGCTTGCCGAGCTTGTCCAAGAGTTGCCCGAAGGCCAGGGCGAACTGCGGGGTGTTGCCCCAGGTGGTGGCATGGCGGTATTCCTGCACGGCTGCGCCGAACTCATTGCGCGACTCGTGCACGCGCGCCATGAGGTAGGCGGCCTCCGCATTGCGCGGAGATTCGTCCAGGACCTTTTTGGCTTCGCTCTGCACGAGCTCGATCTTGCCCAAATCGAGAGCCAGCCTCGCCACATCCAGGCCCAATGCCGGCGTCGCGTGGCCGGCCTGGATTTCCTCCTGGTAGCGTGTCAGGGCCTCGTTCTTCTCCCCCATCTTCACGCAGACCTGGGCCAGACGCTCGCGCAGACCCAGGGTTTGCGGCGAAGCTTTGAGGCTGCTTTCCAGCGATGCCTTCGCCTCGGCGAGCTTGCCCTGCGCCTCGAGGGCAGCCGCCACGCCCAGGCGGGCGGACATGGACTTCGGGTCGCTTTCCAGCACCTTCTGGAAAATCTCTTCGGCCTTGTCCGGCTGCTTGGCCACAATCAAGGCCTCGCCCCAGGCCAGCTGCAACACCGCGGGCGGTGCGCCGGCCTCTTCCGCCGTTCGCAGCACGGTCATCGAGTCCTCGACCTTGTTCTGCTGCTGTAGGAGCGCCGCCAGCTTGAGCGATGCGGGCAGGAACTTCGGGTCCCGTTTGATGGCGTCCCGATAACCCATTTCGGCGGCTGGCAGATCGGGGGGCTGTTTCGCGGCCGCGGCGAACCCCGTCCAGAAGGGACCGCGCGGATCGTCGGCGCGCTCCTTGGAGGCGGCAGCGATGAGCGCAAGCCCTTCCGTGGCATTGCCGGTGGCGATCAAGGCGCCACCCATGGCGAACTTGCCTGCCGGGGTCGATTCCAGCCTCGGGCCCGCCGCCTTGAGCCGTTCCAAGGCTTGCGGGTACTTCCCCTCGAAAAGCATGGACTCGCCAAGAGCGATGTAGGCTGCCACGAGATGTTTGTCGCTGGAGATGGCGCGCTGGAAGGCATCGATGGCCTCGGGGGTTCGTCCCAGCGTCTGCGCCGTTTGTCCGATGAGCAGTCTGCAACTCGGCGAGCTCGGCCGGACCCGCCCCTGGCGCCTTCTTGTCGGCCAGGCTGCGCGCGGCTGCCAGGCGTTTCTCCAGGTCCTCCTCGAAACGAACCATGCCGATCTTGGCGCCCAGGTGGGCGGGATTCTTGGCCAAGACCGCTTGCAGCTCCTTGCGCGCATCCGGGTTGGATGAGGCCGTGAAGGCACGGGCCAACAAGTAGTGCCCAAGCGCTTCAGCCGGCTTGGCGGCGACGTAGCGACGGAGCGCATCGGTCGCCGGGCCCACTTTGTCGTCGGCGAGGCGGGCCAGACCCAAGATCAGGTTGCTCTCCGCCGTCGATCGGTCGGTGAGCAGGCTTTCGGCATCGTGCGGCTTGCCCTTGGCGATGGCCAGCAAGGCTTGCGCACGGCCAAGGGCGGGGGCCAGCTTGCTCTGGTGGCTCTCGCCTTCCATGAGCTGCTCGGCTCGGGTCACATCGGCCGGCTCTCCGCCGTGCGCCGCGAAGGCGGTGAGAATCAGCTCGGCTGCTCTGAGGCGCAAATCCGCGCCCTTGTCCTTGAACTTGGTGGCGGTCTTGCTTAGCTGATCGGCCGCGCTTTGATAGGCGACGAGGCTGTCCTTCGCGAGCTCCGGCAAGAACGGTTTCATCACCGAGTCCGGACTGGGCGCAGAGTGAAGCAGGGGCAGTCCGACAAACACGCCGACGAGCGCCAAGACCGTGCCGCCGGCGGCGAAGTATGCCCAGCGCGGAAGTCCGCTTTTCTTGGCCACCGGGCGCAATGCCCGTGCCGCCGAGGTGCCGCGATTGGAGGGAGGTGCCAGGGCCGGGATTTCGTCCTCATTGGCCGCAGCGGCCTCGGCGAGTCCCTCGCTGGCTACACGCGCGTTCGGGAACGGTATGGCGGCGGGCCCGGCGCTCGACGAGGAGCGAGAATCGCCTTCGAGCTCCAGGCTGAAGCCCAAGTCCAGGTTTTCGCCTCCGCCGGCCTTGCCCGGGTTCGCCGGCCGAGCCGGACGCACATTCACAGGCACCGGATCGACCTGATCGAATAGCAGCGCAGGCTCGGGCGGGGTGGGTACCAAGGGCGACAGACTTGGCCTGGATGCCGGTGATGCCTTTGCCCCTGACGGCGGATTGATGGGCCTGGTCCCCGAGCGCGGGACGGGCGGCGGCGTCGTCGAGGCGCCAGCCCGCGGTGGCGGTGGCGGCACCTTGTGTTGTGGCGGCGGCTTCGTCGCTTCCGGCCTTGCATCTTGGACCGGCGGGCGTGCGCTGGTCGAGGCTCTCTTCAGCGGAGGCTCGGGCGGTGGCGGCAGTCCCAGGTCGATGGAATCGGCGAAGGGATCCCCGAGCTTGAGCGGCTCGCTCCCGCTTGGCGGATCCTGCGCTTGCGAGAATGACAGCTCCAAGGCCAGGCCGAGTGGAGGCGTCTTGCTTGGCGAGCGCTCAGCCGAGGCTCCCGGTCGTTGGAGACCAGGCGCCCTGTCTGTCGGCAAGTCGCCCGGGCGAGGAACGACGTCGCGGTCGAGCAGCAAGTCGCCGGGACGGGGAGCCGTATCGCGGTCCGTGGGCAGGTCGCCGGGACGGGGAGCCGTATCGCGGTCCGTGGGCAGGTCGCCGGGACGGGGAGCCGTATCGCGGTCCGTGGGCAAGTCGCCGGGACGGGGAGCCGCATCGCGGTCCATGGGCAGGTCGGACGGGCGGGGAACCGCATCGCGGTCCATGGGCAGGTCGGACGGGCGGGGAACCGCATCGCGGTCCATGGGCAGGTCGGACGGGCGGGGAACCGCATCGCGGTCCATGGGCAGGTCGGACGGGCGGGGAACCGCTTCCCGGGACGCTGGCAGATCGCCGGGACGAGGAACCGCTTCTCGGGCGGCTGGCAGATCGCTGGGCTTGGGAACGGCCTCGCGTGGCGCCGGCAGATCGCCGGGCCTCGGGACCGCCTCGCGCGCCACGGGCAGATCGTCCGAGGAAGGACGCGCGGGCGGTCTTATTCGGAAGGCAGTCTTGCAAAACGAGCAAACGTGGTCGATACCGCCTGGTGGGATCTCGACGACGACTTGCTGTCCCTTGAAGCACTTAGGGCAAATGACCTTGAGGGATGCCACGGGAAGACCTTTCGAGGCATTGTATCATCGCCGCACGTTCATCGCGTAGGGTCGGCTCTGGGCTTGTCTTGGCCGCTCGTGAGGGGTACCGAGAGTCGCCTTGCGATGTGCTGCTGATAGCGCGTTTGGTAGAGCTGCACGAGGGTCAGGAAGAGCGTCATGATGAGCGGTCCGTAGATGATGCCCGGCATCCCGAATCCGATGATGCCGCCCAGCAGGCTGAGGAATACAAGCAGGCTGTTCATACGCATCGAGGAGCCCATCAGGCGCGGCTTGAGGCCGTATTCGAAGAAGAAGGATTGTCCCATGCAGAAGACGAGGAAGAGCACCGCGGCGAGGGGACGCCCCTCGATCCATAGGTAGATCGTGGCGGGAAGAACGACCGCGGCGATTCCGACCAGCGGCAAGAACGCCGCGATGGCCATGAGAATCCCCCAAAGCACCGGCGAGGGCAGCCCGACCACCACCCAGGCGATACCGGCGACCAGCCCTTGCAGCAGGCTGCTGGTTCCGCTGCCGACCAGAATGGCGCGGCCGACTTCGCCCAGCTTGTTGATGAAGATCTGGTCTTCATCGTGGGCGAGCGGCGACAACCTGTAGATGAAGGTGCGCAGCTTGTCGCCGTGGATGAAGAGATAGAAGATCGAGAACAGGGTGATGACGATGTGAAGGGTCGTCGAGAGCAAGCTCGACAGGAATGCGTTCGCGCGCGTGGCCAGGTACTGGGTCAGGCTGCGACCGGTGTCGAGCAGGGCGCGCTCGACCCATTCGGGGGCCAAGGTGATTCCCAAGCGGCCGGTGATGTTCGAAATGCCGCTCATGATGACGCCGTTACGGCCTGCGATCGCCCGCAAGGCCAGCGAACGGCCGGCGCTGCCCCAGGTCACCGCCGCTTCGCTGATGTCGCGGAGCAGGGCCGAGGCAATCAAGAAGATTGGCACGGAGCTCACCACCACCAGCGCCACGACCATCAGCCCTGAAGCCAGCACCTGCCTCTTGCCGAGCAGATGGGCGAGTCGAGCGTGCGTCGGCGTCAACAGAATGACGAACAGAAAGGCGATGACGATGTCGCCGAAGAAGGGCAAAAGCACGTACCCCACCGCGAAGAGCGCCAGGACGAAGAGGACGACGAAGAAGTAGGGCGCGATGGCTTCGTTGCCGAATCGCGTCTTGGGCGTGTCGCGTTCGGCGCTCGGGGACACCGGTGTCTCGGAGGTGCCGGTGCGGTCGGGTTCGCTCATGACGGGTAGAATACCGCGTGTAGGATTTTTCGTCGCGTTATCGAAAGTGCTCTGGGGCCGCTCCTGTTTTTCGATGGACTCGGACTGCTTCCCCAGGACACTTGACCTTCTTGGCCCTAGCGTCTAGATAAGGGCGTCCCGAGGGCCCAGGTGGGCCACGGACGGAAGGTGTCCATGGGTTACCAATTCGGCGCAGTGCTCGCTTTCGCGGTCGTGGCGATCCTCTTCGCCTTGGTCATGCTGCTCGTCGGACGCCTGTTCCGTCCCAGGTTCCCGAACGACGACAAGCTTTCCATCTACGAGTGTGGCGAACGGCCCATCGGTTCCGCTTGGTACAACTTCAACCCGCGCTTTTATCTCATCGCCCTGGTCTTCATCATCTTCGAGGTCGACATTGCGCTGACCTTTCCCGTGGTCGTGGTCTACGCTTCATGGATTAGAAAAGGGACCGCCTGGGTCGCCTTTGTCGAGCTGATGCTCTTCACCGTCGTGCTGCTGGTCGGGTTGGCCTGGGCGTGGGCGCACGGGGATCTGGAATGGATCAAGAACCTGTCACAAAAGTCGCGGACCGCCCATGAGAGAAACGACGAGACCAACGACGACAAGCTGTCGCTTTCAGCCTGAGAGTCGCCGATGACTGCACACGACTACCAGCAGGTCGAACCCGGCACCGGCGTTTTGTTCACCAACACCAGCCTGATCGACGATGCCATCAATCTGGCGCGCAAGAATTCGATCCACTACCTGCTGTTCGGGCTTGCCTGCTGCGGTATCGAGCTGATGCAGACCGGTGGCCCGCGCGCCGACCTCGACCGCTTTGCCGCCATCTTCCGCGCCAGCCCGCGCCAGGCGGATCTGATGATCGTGGCCGGCACCCTGACCTACAAGATGGCGGTGCGAACCAAGCTGCTCTACGACCAGATGGCCGAGCCCAAGTACGTGCTGTCCATGGGCTCGTGCGCGAACTGTGGCGGGCTCTTCCAAACCTCGTATTCGGTGTGCAAGGGCGTGGACAAGATCATCCCCGTCGACGTCTACGTGCCCGGCTGCCCGCCGCGGCCCGAGGCGCTGACCGAGGGGCTTTTGCGCATCCAGGACATCATGATGTGCGAGCGTTGGAAGACCAAGATGCGGCCTGGGCGCGTCGATCCCGGCGCGCCCATGATGGTTCCCTCGCCCAGGGCCAAGTGATCATGACCCAGGAAGAAGTTTGCACCCAGCTCCAGGCGCAGTTCGGCGATGCCGTGGGAAGCTTGTCGGAAACCAACGGCGACCGCTTCGTGGTGGTGAAGGGCGAGAAGATCGTCGACGTCTGCCGCTTCCTCAAGACCACGACGGGGCTTACGTTCGACTACTGCCAGGACATCACCGCGATCGACTGGCCGGCACGCAAGGTCATCGAGGTCGTCTACCACCTCTATTCCCTGGTGCATCGGCACGGGCTGGTGGTGAAGGTCGAGACGGATCGTGAAAAGCCCAGCATCGCCACGGTCGAAGGCGTGTGGAAGGCCGCGACCTGGCTGGAACGCGAGATTTACGACCTGTTTGGTGTGAATTTCGAGGGGCACTCGGACCTGCGCCGCATCTTGTTGCCCGACGATTGGGTCGGCCATCCGCTGCGCAAGGATTACCAAGAGGCCGGCGGCTACCACGGCATCGGCAACGCGCGGCAGGATCCGTTGGTGCAGCTTTCGAAGGTGACGGACGAGAAGCGCAAGGCGATTGCGGCAGCGGCAGCGGCGGCTGCTGCTGTGACGGGAGCGGCCACGGCCACGACCACGGCCACGGCCACGGGGCCAGCGGCGGTGGATCCGGAAGGGAAGAGCTGACCGTGGCCATCGACATGGAGCTCGACCGGCACATCCTTCGCCGCACCGACAGCAGCGACGAGGAGATCGTCGTCAACTTCGGTCCCCAGCACCCGTCCACCCACGGGGTCATCAACTTCGTCACGCAGACCAACGGCGAGGTCATTCGCCGCTCGGTGCCGGACATCGGCTATTTGCACCGCGGCCTGGAAAAGATCGGCGAAATGGTGCCCTACCCCGGGTACATGCCGTTCACCGATCGCATCGATTACCTGGCCGCCATGTTCGCCAACGAAGGCTACGCCCTGGCCATCGAGCACTTGCTCGGCGTCGAGGCGCCGCCGCGCGCGCAGTACATCCGCGCCATCGCGGGCGAGCTGTGCCGCATTTCCAACCACTTCATCTCGGTCGGCACCATGGCCCAGGACATCGGCGCGGCCACGCCGCTGACCCACGCCTTGCGCGAGCGCGAGTCGATCAACGACTTGCTGGAAGAGCTGTGCGGCGCGCGCCTGACCTTCAATTTCCACCGCATCGGCGGCGTGGCTTTCGATCTGCCCGAGGGTTGGGCGGCCAAGGTGTTGCGCTTCCTCGATCACCTGGACAGCTACATCCAGGAATGGGATCGCCTGATCACCTTCAACAAGATCTTCGTCCAGCGTCTGGCCAATGTCGGCATCATCACGCGCGACAAGGCCATCGACTACGGCCTGGCCGGCCCCAACCTGCGCGGCTCGGGCGTCAAGTGGGACATCCGCCGCGACATGCCCTATGGCGCCTACCCGGACTTCGACTTCGACATTCCCGTGGGTACCGGTCGCTTCGGCACCGTGGGCGACTGCTGGGATCGCTTCTTCGTGCGCGTGCGGGAGATGGTCGAGTCCTCGAAGATCGTCCGCCAGGCCCTGGCCAAGCTGCCCGAGGGCGACATCCAGGCCAAGGTAGCGCGCAAGCTGAAACCCGAACCCGGCGAGGCCGTGGGCCGCGTGGAATCGGCGCGCGGCGAGATGCTCTACTACGCCGTTTCCGACGGTTCGGAGAAGGCCTACCGCCTGCGCGTTCGCACCGGCAGCTTCATGGCCATGGGAATCATCGAGGAGCTTTCGCACGGGATCATGGTGGCCGACCTCATCGCCATCATCGCCTCGCTCGACGTCGTGGCTCCGGAGGTTGACCGGTGAAGATCACGCTTGGGCTCGACTCGACCTCGCTCACCCGTCGCTACCCGCGTCTGGCGATCCTGGTCACTCTCTTCATGGCCTTCGGCGTGCCGCTTGGCCTCTACGTCGCGGCCCTGGCCATCTTTCCGCTCAACACGCCCGAGCGACTGAACGCCATGGCTCGACAGTGGTTCGGGTTCGACCTTGCCGGCTCGCCCTACCGCCACCTGGTCTATGCCGTCTTCCTGCTCCTGGTCGCCTTCATCGCGGTCAACTACACCGCGGTCTTCGGCGGGGTCTCGACCTGGGTCGAACGCCGCATCGCGGGTCGCATGCAGAGCCGCATTGGCCCCAACCGCACGGGCGCCGCCGGCTTTCTGGCCTGGGTGGCGGACGCGGTGAAGATGGTGCTCAAGGAAGACACCATTCCGGCCTCGGCCGACAGTCTGCTCTTCCGCGGGGCCCCGTACTTTTCCATGGTCGGATTGCTCCTGCCCTTTGTCGTCCTGCCCTTCGGCGAGAGTACCGTCGTCACCGACATGAACGTCGGCGCGTTCTACGTCACCGCCGTGACGGCGTTCGTGGTCGTCGGTATTCTGGTCTCGGGCTGGGCCTCCAATTCCAAGTGGGCGCTCTTCGGCGGCATCCGCGGCGCCGCGCAGGTGCTGTCGTACGAGATCCCGGCCGGCATCGCGCTCATGGTCCCGGTGCTGATGGCGGGGACCCTGTCCATGCAAGGCATCGTGCGCGCCCAGGGTGGGGCGCCGTGGGATTGGTTCGTGTTCCGCAACCCGGCCGCCTTCGTCGCCTTCTTCATCGCCGTGACCAGCTCGCTGGCCGAAGGCAACCGCACGCCCTTCGATTTGCCCGAGGCCGAATCCGAGCTGGTGGCCGGCTACCACGCCGAGTACTCGGGTTTCCGCCTGGCCATCTTCCTGATGGTCGAGTGGGCCAATATGTGGATCATGGGCGGCCTGGCCGTGACCATGTTTCTCGGCGGCTGGCAGGTTCCCGGTATCTCCGACGAGATGTACAAGAGCGCGCTTGGAACCGGATTGGTTCCCTCGCCCATTTGGTTCGTCTTCCAGGCGCTGTCCATGTTGGTGTTCGCGGTCAAGACCTGGGCGCTGGTGTTCACGTTCATCTGGTTGCGCTGGACTTTGCCCCGCGTGCGCGTCGATCAAATGATGTCCCTGTGCTGGAAGTACCTGGTGCCCGGCGCGTTCCTCTGTTTCATCGTGACCTTGCTGTGGCAGATCCTGGTTCCGCCGGTTGGCGCGAAGATCACCGGGATCGTCCTTACGATTTTTGCGCTGGCCTTGCTGGTCAAGTTTCTCGTCGATACGCGACGGAACATCGATCGGGTCAAAGGTGACCGCGTGGATCTGAGCAATTGGTGATGGCTGAAGGAATTCGCGAATATTTTGGACACATCACGGACGTCGTGAAGACGTTCTACGAAGGGCTGTCGGTCACCCTGTCCTACATGCTGCGCCGGCCGATCACGGTGCAGTACCCGGATCGCACGGAGAAGCGGGTGGCCGACACGCTGCCGTCACGCTACCGCGGCATCCTGGAAGTGGACATGAACGTGTGCACGGGCTGCATGGCCTGCGAGCGAGCCTGTCCCATCAGCGTCATCAAGATCTCGACCGACAAGGATCCGACGAATCCCAAGCAGCGGCTCATCACCCAATTCGACATCGACGAATCGAAGTGCATGTTCTGTGGTTTGTGCGTCGAACCTTGTCCCACCGGCGCCATTGCCCACACGCGCGAATTCGAATCCACCATGAAGTCCGTCGACAGCCTGGTCTTCCGCTGGGTGCCCGACCCGGAGAAGCCGGCGCCGTTCTACCGGCCGGTCAAGGGCCAGGATGCGCCGCGCGCCCCGGTCGGGGAAATCCTGCGCAAGAAGCTGGCGCAGGCCTCGTGGATCGCGCCCCCATCCATCCTTGTCCCCGAGGCGCGTGATGACCGGGGGGCTTCGCCCGAGGGGACTCGGCGCGGGGGATCTGAAGGACCCTCCCGGGGTCCTTCTTCCAAGAAGGACTAGGTCATGCAAACCGAGCTCGTCATCTTCGCGTTTCTCGCCCTGGCGACCCTGATCGGCGCCGCGGGGGTGGCGCTGTCGCGCAACATCTTCTGGAGCGCCATGGGCCTGCTCTCGTCCCTCGTCGGGGTGGGCGGGCTCTACGTGCTGCTGTCCGCGGATTTCGTGGCCATCACCCAGCTCCTGGTCTACATCGGCGGCGTGCTGGTGCTCATCATCTTCGCGGTCATGCTCACCAGTCAGATCCAGGACGTCAACGTCTCGAATCGCAGCATGGGGCTCGTCGGCGGGTACGCGGTCTTCTTCGTCACGGCGACGTTGCTCTGTTTCGTCGCCATCTGGGCACCCTGGAAGCTCACCGCCGAAAAACCCGTGGTCGACACGACCGTGGCCATCGGCAACGGCCTGCTCGGGACATGGCTCTTGCCCTTCGAGATCGCGTCGGTCGTGCTCGTCGCGACCTTGGTCGGCGCCATCGTCATCGCTCGCAAAGAAGTCAAGTCCGACTAGGGGAAGGGCGGCAATCCATCATGGCACACCTGACGCTCAATCATTTTCTTGTCATTGGCGCCCTGCTTTTCGGCTTTGGCATGCTCGCCGTGGTCACCCGGCGCAACGCCGTGGCCGTGCTCATGGGCATCGAGCTCATCCTCAATGCCGCCAACCTCAATCTGGTCGCCTTTGGCCGCTACGTGGCCGGCGGCGTCGGGGGACAGGTCTTCAGTCTGTTCGTGATCGTGCTCGCCGCGGCCGAGGCCGCCGTGGGCTTGGCCATCATCCTCGCCATCTACCAGATGGGGCGCAACATCGACGCGTCGCAAGCCACGAGGCTCAAGGAATAGCAGCGGAAGTCATCATGGAACACACGCTGGAACACGCTGCCCACCATCTGGCTCCGCTCGCCACGCAGAGCGCGAGCTACCTGTGGCTCATTCCCTTCTTCCCGCTCGTGGGCGCGTTCATCAACGCGACCATGGGCGTGCGCCTGCAGCGCCGCTTCGGCAAAGGCCTGGTCCACGGCATCGGCATCGGCGCCATGTTGCTGTCCTTCGCCACCGCCTGCGTGGCCTTCGCGACCTTGTACGGTCTGGATGGCGAGCATCGCTTCTTGCAGGACACGCTGTGGAATATTTTCACGGCGGGCAAGGTGTCGGTGGATCTCGGGTTCGCCCTCGATCCGCTGAGCATGATGATGACCCTCATCATCACCTTCATCGGGACGACGATTCACGTGTTCTCCACCGGGTACATGGCGGACGAGCCGTCGTACTGGCGTTTCTTCTCGTACTTGAACCTGTTCGTCTTCTCGATGCTCCTGCTCGTGATGGGCGACAACTTCGTCCTCATGTTCTTCGGCTGGGAGGGCGTGGGCCTTTGCAGTTACTTGCTGATTGCCTTCTGGTACACGGATTCGCAGAAGGCGGCGGCCGGCATGAAGGCCTTCGTGGTCAACCGCTTCGGCGACTTCGGCTTCATCCTCGGGCTGTTCCTGCTGTTCTGGGCGCTGGGCGGGGCGTGGCACGAGGGACCCGACGGCAAAACGACCTATGTCGAGACCGACGTGCACACGGCAGCCTACGCGGCAGCGGCGCACGGTCACGGCCTGCCTGACGATGCGAAACCCTCCCAGGGTTCCCGAATTATTACCGGTCCCACCCTGAATTTCCGCGAGCTACGCGACGAGATCGTCATCACCAGCACGGGCGTGGCCGAGCACCTCAAGCACCAGAAGCTCTTCGGCTTTGGCCTGCTGGCCATGGTCGGCATCCTGCTGTTCGTCGGTGCCATGGGCAAGAGCGCGCAGTTGCCTCTGCACGTGTGGTTGCCCGACGCCATGGCCGGTCCCACGCCGGTGTCCGCCCTCATTCACGCGGCGACCATGGTGACCGCCGGCGTGTACATGGTGGCGCGTCTCAATTTCATCTTCGCGCTCTCGCCGACCGCCATGGGCTGGGTGGCGTTCATCGGCGCGCTCACCGCGCTGTTCGCCGCCAGCATCGGGTTCTTCCAGTACGACATCAAGAAGGTGCTGGCCTACTCGACGGTCTCGCAGCTCGGTTTCATGTTCATCGGCGTGGGCGTGGGCGCGTACTGGGCCGGCGCCTACCATTTGCTCACCCACGCCTTTTTCAAGGCCACGCTGTTCCTTGGTTCGGGCTCGGTGATCCTCGGCTGCCATCACGAGCAGGACATGCGCAAGATGGGCGGGCTCGGCAAGCTCATGCCCATCACCAAGTGGACCTACCTGGCCGCCTGTTGGGCCATCGCCGGCTTTCCCTGGGCCAGCGGTTTCTACTCCAAGGACGAGATCCTGTGGAAGGCGTTCTCTCAGGAGGGCATGGCCTTTCTCGGCTTCCCCGCGCCTTGGCTCGGCCAGCTCATCTATTTCATGGGCATCATCGCGGCCACCGGAACGTCGTTCTACATGTTCCGCAGCTACTACATGACGTTCACGGGCGAGTATCGCGGCCATGGCCACGTGGAAGGACACGGCCACGAGCCGAAGGAATCGCCGCGCTCAATTACCTTCGTGCTGGTGACCCTGGCGGCGGGCGCGGTGCTGGCGGCGATCCTGGGCATTCCCACGGCCTGGACCGGCAGCGCGCCCATCCTCGAGCACTGGCTGGAGCCGGCCTTGCCCGCGATCGTGAAGTTCGCCGAGGCCTCGCACTCGACCGAGTTCCTGTTCCAGGCCATCGGCGTCGGGGCCGGGGTCATCGGCTGGCTCTTCGCGCGCATGCTCTACAAGGACAACAAGAGCCAGGTGCCCGCCCGACTCCTCGAACGATGGAAACGCGCTTGGACCGTGGTCTACAACAAGTACTACGTCGACGAGCTGTACCAGGCCACGGTGCTGCGCGGCTCGCTGAGCCTGGCGCGCGCGCTGTCGTGGTTCGACAAGAACCTCATCGACGGCATCGTGAATCTGGCCGGCGCGGTCACGCGCGTGTTCGCCAACATCGACGGTGCCATCGATCGCTACTTGGTAGACGGCGCGGTCAATCTGGTGGCGGGCTCGGCGCTGTCGGCGGGCAGCATCCTGCGCCGGGTGCAGACCGGCCGTATTCAAACCTATCTCTACGGTGCACTGGTGGGGGCCATCGCCATCGTGCTCCTCAATTTCATCATCAAGTGACGACGACCGGGGACATGCGCTCATGATCAGTCAACAGAACGTCCTTTCCTGGGCCACCTTCTTCCCGCTCATCGGGTTGGCGGTGATCCTTCTCTTCACGGCGGCCAGGTTTTTCCTGGGGCTTTCCCGCCATGCGCTCGACCAGTTGGCGCGCATCACCGGCCTTGCGGCCAGCGGCCTGTCCATGGGTTGCGCGATCCTCGCGTGGATCTGGTTCGACCCGGCCAAGTCGGGCGTGCAGATGGTTCAACACTTCGTCTGGATCAAGAGCTTCAACATCGAATACCTGATGGGCGTCGACGGGCTGTCCATCTCGATGGTGCTCTTGACCGGGCTGATCTCCTTCGTCGCCTTCATCGCGTCCATGCCCTGGTGGAGCGGGGCCAAGTACAGCGAGATGGCGGGCATGACCGAGCACGGACACCCGGGCGAGGACGCCGGTCATCACCCCAAGCATTTCTCGGTGCGCATGGTGCCGGGCTACATGTGCATGCTGCTTCTGCTCCAGACCGGCATGATGGGCACCTTCGTCGCCCTCGACATGTTCCTGTTCTATGTCTTCTGGGAGGTGATGCTGTTGCCGATGTACTTCCTCATCGGCATCTGGGGCGGCCCGCGCAAGGAGTACGCCGCCATCAAGTTCTTCCTCTACACCCTGGTCGGCTCGGTGCTGATGCTGCTGGCGATCATCGGTATCTACTACAACAGCCACGCCGCGCCGCTGGCCGACGGAACCATGTCGAGCGGCCACACCTTGAACCTGCTGGCCCTGGCCACGCAAGGCAAGCAGGGCGTGTTCGCCCACTCGTCGGCCATCTTCGGCTTTGCCTTCAGCAAGATCGCCTTCGTCGCGCTCTTCATCGGCTTCGCCATCAAGATTCCGATGTTTCCGTTCCACACCTGGTTGCCCGACGCCCACGTCGAAGCGCCCACGCCCGTCTCCGTCATCCTGGCCGGCGTGCTCCTGAAGATGGGCCCTTATGGCATCCTGCGCTTCAACTACCCGCTCTTGCCCGACGCCACGGAATGGGCTGCCAACGCCATCGCCCTCTTTGGCGTGATCAACATCGTCTATGCCGCCTTCGTGTGCCTGGCGCAGAGCGATCTCAAGAAGCTCATCGCCTACTCGTCGGTCAGCCACATGGGGTTCACCCTGCTCGGCATGGCGGCCATGACCCCCGCCGGAATCTCCGGTGCCGTGTTCAATATGTTCTCCCACGGCATCATCTCGCCCATGTTGTTCCTTATCGTGGGCGTGATCTACGACCGCGCCCACCACCGCGAGATCGGACGCTTCGGCGGACTTGCCGTGGCCATGCCCGAGTACTCGGCCATCACCGGGCTGGCGTTCTTCGCTTCGTTGGGCCTGCCCGGCATGTGCGGGTTCGTGGCCGAGTTCCTGGTGCTCTCGGGCTCGTTCCCCACCTACATGCTGTTCACGGCCATTTCGGCCACCGCGGTCATCATCACCGCGGCCTACTACTTGTGGGCCATCCACCGCGCCTTCCTGGGCAAGCTGAACCCAATCTACAAAGACTATCCCGACCTCAACTGGCGCGAACGCATCGTGCTCTACCCGCTCGGCGCCATCGCTGTCGTGCTCGGCTTCTACCCACAGGCCATCTTGTCGGTGATCAATCCGACGCTCGTCCAGCTCATCAGCGGCCTCAAACCGATGTGATTATTCCCGGCCCGAAGGGAACCGTATGACTACCACCGAGTTCAACATCGCGAGCGCATCGTGGTTCAGACCAGAGCTGGTGCTGAGCGTGGGCGTGCTGCTGCTCTTTCTCTTGGACGTGCTCTTCAAGAGGAGCCGCCAGCGCGTGCTGGTCCTGACCCTGGGCGTGCTGGCCTGCTTTGCCGTTGCGGCGGGCTGCCTTGCCTTCCAGCACGTGGAAAGTCGCGTCATGTTCAACGGCATGCTCGCCAGCGACCCCTTCGCCACCTTCTTCAAGTGGCTGTTCCTCGCCGCCGGCGTGCTCACCGTGCTCATCGCCGTCCGTGCGACGGAATTCGGCCCGCTTCGCCTGGGCGTGTTCTACGCGCTCTTGCTGTCCATTGTTCTTGGTATGTTCCTCATGGCCAGCTCGCTCGACCTGCTCATGCTCTACCTCGCGGTCGAAATGGTCTCGCTGCCAAGCTATGCCATCGCCGGCTACAAGCCTGGTGATCGTTTTGCCGCCGAGGCGTCGCTGAAATACGTCATCTACGGCGGTGTCGCCTCGGGCATCATGCTGTTCGGGCTCTCCTATCTCTACGGCCTCACCGGCACCACGAGTCTACTTGGTTTGGGCGCGCGTCTCGACAGCCTGGCCATGCCGGCCATGGCGGGTAGCCAGGCCGGCCTGCGCGTGGCCATCATGGTCGCGGTCATCTTCGTCCTGTGCGGCATTGGTTACAAGATTGCGGCGGTGCCATGGCACATGTGGTGTCCCGACGTGTACGAGGGCGCGCCGACGCCGTTCACGGCCTTCTTGTCCGTCGGTCCCAAGGCGGCGGGCTTTGCCCTCGCCATCCGGTTCTTCTACAGCTCGCTGGCCAGTGGCGTGGGCACCGAGGGACTCGCGCGAGGTCTCATCAATGTTCCCTGGCCCGCGGTGGTGGGTATTCTGGCCGCGGTCACCATCACCCTGGGCAATTTCACCGCCCTCCACCAGAACAACCTCAAGCGTCTGCTGGCCTATTCGTCCATCTCGCACGCGGGCTACGCGCTGATGGGGCTTTCCGCGGCCTCGTTGCTCGGCGTGCAGAGCGTGATGATCTACTTGCTGATCTATCTGGTGATGAACCTGGGGGCCTTCCTCGCGGTCATCGCCATCGGCCAGGCCACAGGATCGGAAACCATCGCCGACTGCAAGGGCCTGGCCCATCGCCATCCCTTGTTGGCAATCACCTTCGCCATCTTCCTGTTCTCGCTGGCCGGGCTGCCGCCCTTGGCCGGCTTTGCCGGCAAGTGGTATCTGTTCGTGGCGGTGCTGAACCACTATTCCGAGGAGGGCGGCGGCTGGTACGTCGTGCTCGCCGTCATCGCGGCCCTCAACACGGCCGTGTCGCTTTACTATTACGTGCGCATCGTGCGCGCCATGTTCATCGACGCGCCCGAGGGCGAGCTGGTCGTGCGTCCGAAGGTCAGCTACCAGATCATGCTCGGCGCCTTCTCGGCCGCGTTGATCTTGTTCGGGATTTGGTGGACACCCATCATCGCGTGGACGCAGTCTTCCCTGACCTTCTTGCAGAAGGGGTAGGTTGCGAAGGAACGAATACACGGACTGCGAGTGAGGTGCGCCTTGTCGGCTCGGCAGGATCCAGCTCCACCGGCAATCAACTCCCACCATTCCGGTCTTCTTAGTATTTCGTTGCGGCTCAGGATGGGGCCGCGCAATCGTCAACGTGGCCCTTTGCGTAGGCTGACGAAGGTCGATCTTTGAATATCGCCGCACCCGTGTTAGTCAAAGCTAAAGCAAGACAAGGGCGCTCTTCTTTGGGCCGTCATGGACCGCCCAGCGTCGAACCGAGATCCCACGCCAACGACAGAATCTCGCCCACGCAGGGCGTTTGTCCGAAGAGTCTGTGAACCAAGGAAATGAAGGAGGATCGAGACCATGAAGACAGCACTCAAGATGATGATGGCAGCCCTGTTCGTGATCGGCGTGTCGGGCGCGGCACACGCGGACGGCATGGAGATGTACGGCAAGAAGTGCGCGGGGTGCCACGGCAAGGACGGCAAGGCCGCCACCTCGATGGGTAAGAAGTACCAGATGAAGGATCTGACCAACGCCAAGGTGCAAGCCGAATCCACGGACGCACAGTGGGAGAAGATCATCCTCGAAGGCGTCAAGAGCCCCGAGGGCAAGATGATGATGCCGCCCACCAAGGTGACGCCCGCGGAGGCCAAGGACCTGGTCAAGGCCTGCCGTAGCTTCAAGAAGTAGCGGGCACGAGCTCGCGGATGCGCCTGGGCGGGGATCCCTTGTCCGGGCGCCCCGTGACAGCGCGGCGCCTCGTATCGCGCTCGTCATGTGCGCGCTGTTTTCGGCTAATATCCGGGTCGTGAAGCCAAACAATCCCTGGTCGGACCCCAAGGCGCCCCCGCCCGAGCTGAACCTCCCCGTGTCCATGGGGCCCATCAGCCTGCCGAACCTGCCGAATCTGTCCTATCCGTCCCAGGTGCCCGAATCCAAGCCCAAGCGGCGCTGGAGATGGTTGGTGGTGTGGACTTTCTTCGTGTTTGCAGGTGGCATCGGCGCGGGGCCCTTTTTGACCGATCAAGCCTATGTGCTGGTGGAGCGCGTGGCTCCGATGTTGGGACTGTCCGTTCCCCCCTTCGCTGAGAATCACCGGCCGGCACCGCCGCCCGTCCGGCCCGTATCCCCTCAAGTCAAGGCGATCGCGCCAGTGATTACCCCGGCGTCCGGGCTGGCGGCCGGAGAGCCCAAGGCACCTACGGCCGAGGCGCCAGGCGAGCCGACACCGGCAGCGGTGAAGCCTGTCCCGAGCGCCGTCGAGAGAAGGACCGGGCCGGTTGTCGTCCCGACCCCCACAGCCGAAGTGGTAGTCCCGGTTCGGCACGCACCGGTCGCGGCCCGGGCGGAGGGCGCGGTAGCGGAGGCTTCGGTGGCGCGCTCACGGCACACCAAGGGTGCGGTGAGGGCCTCGTCTTCCACACGGAGAGCCTCGGGATCCGACGATCCCTTCGCCACCGAGGACGAGTTCGAGAAGGCGCCCAGGGCCGCCGCCCCAAGCGGAAAGCCCAGGCCATCACCCAGCGAACCCGCAGCGAAGACCAAGGCAGCTCAATCGTCCGATCCACTCGACAATCTGATGGCGGACGGGGTCACGGGCGGCAAGGGCAAGAAGCGCGAAAACAAGGATTTGGATGCCCTGCTCAAGGACGTGCAGAAGAGCCAGCCCGAGCCGCCGCCCAAACGCGAAGTGCCGCCGCCTGCGGCCTCGCTTTCGCCAGCCGACATTTCCAGGGTCATGGCCGGCGTCAAGACCCGCGGCAACGAGTGCGCCGAGCGACTCGGTCAAAAGGGCATCGCCGAGCTGAAGATCACGGTGGGCAAAGACGGACACGTCACCAACGTCCACGTGGGCGGCAAGGTGGCCGGCACGCCCCTCGCGGCGTGCGTCGAGAAGGCCACCCGCGCGGCAACCTTCCCGGCCTCCAGCGGACTGCGCTTCGACTACCGCATCGACTGTCGCTAGGTCGTCGCACACCAGCGCGACGACCTAATCGCCGTAATAGCGCGCGTACTCGCCGAACATCTTGCGCGCGCTGACCGTCTCAATAGTGAGGCGGCTTCTCCGTGCCGGGCCCGTTTTCGACACCGGATGCGCGGGAGCGCAAGAGCGCGATCTCCTTGGTCAGACGGTCGATCACTTGCTGCTGCGTGAAGACCACCTGGCTCAGCTCATCAACTTGGCGTTCGAGATGCGCGTAGCGGATCTCCAGGGTCACCAGGCGGTCTTCCATGGCCAGCTCCATAGCACCGATGGGAGATTACGCAAAAGAGCCATCGACTGTGCCGCTCTGTGACCAAGAACACTTACGCGAATCGACCATTGATGTCAGGATGCGACGCTGGTTCGTTCCCTTGCGCAAGGAGGCCCGTGATGAAGCCTAGAACTATTTCCATTGTCGTTCTGCTGGCTCTCGCAGCATGCAACGAGGAATCCCGGAAAGACGACCCCTCGAATATCGAATCGGCCAAGGCGGCTCTCGGGTTGGTCCCCCCCTCGGAAAGCGCCCTCTGGCAGAAGGTTGGGTCCAGCAGCACGCCGGACGGCCGTTATCTCCAGGCGGCGGCCTTTGACGAAACTCGCAAGGTCTTCGTCATGTTTGGCGGGACCAACACGAATCCAAGCACGGGAGGGGTGACGCCCAACCAAGAGACCTGGGAATGGAGCCCTGCGACGGGGAAGTGGACCAATCGAACCGGTGCCGGCGCTGCACCGCAAGCGCGTTCGGGCGCGGCCATGGTGTTCGACTCCGCTCGCGGCAAGCTCGTGCTCTTCGGCGGCCGAGCCGGCAGTGCCTTCGACTATGAGGATACGTGGGAGTGGGATCCGGCGACGGGCGCGTGGGCCGACGTCAGCGCGGCCGGTGCTCATCCCTCTGCGCGCAGCCAACACGGCATGGTGTACGAGAAGTCCACGGGCAAGACTCTGCTCTTCGGTGGCGGTCGCAGCGACTCGGCTTCCTACGATGGGACCGGAATCACGGTTTCTCTCGGTGACACGTGGGAGTATGACCCGGCCGCGCATACCTGGACGGAGCTGACGGTGACCAGCACGCCTTCGGGCCGGCACGACTTCGGCCTGGTGTGGGATTCCTCGCGGAACAAGGCCGTGCTTTTCGCGGGTATGCAAACCGATCTCGCCAATGCAGCGGGCGTTCCCAAGCAGGACACCTGGGAGTGGGATCCCGCGGCCGCGACTTGGACCGAACGAACCGCCTCAGGCACAAAACCGAGCCAGCGCTATGCCCACGCCATGGCCTTCGACGGCAACCGCAAGAAAGTCATGGTCTTCGGCGGGTGGGACATCGGCAGCGGTGGAAGCCTGAACGATCTTTGGGAGTGGGAGCCCACGACCGGTGTCTGGACCGAGCGGCTGACCGGAAGCGAGAGCGGCGTGCCTTCGCCTCGCATGTACGCCTCCTTGGTCGCGGACGACGCGGATGCGCGGATGGAGTTGGTGGCCGGTGTGGCGCCGTACGGCTCGTACGGGATGGCGGATGCCGGGATCAAGATCCGACCGCCCGGTATGGGTGGTGGTGGCGCCGGTTCGCGGGACGTGTGGGAGCTCGATCCAGCCACGCCGGCGTTCGCCGACCGCACGCCGCCCCTCGATGTGCCTTCTGCCCGCTTCAGCCAGGCCATGGCCTACAACCCTTCGACGGGAAAGACCTACGTCTATGGCGGCTCCGATGCGACCTACGGGCAGTATCTCGACGATCTCTGGGAGTGGGATGGCAAGGTTTGGGTGCAAGTGCCCGCGGACGTGCGGCCCTCTGCCCGAACGCAAGCGGCCCTTGCGTACGATCCGGCGCGGAAGTCGCTGATCCTTTACGGCGGCAATGGCTCCATGGGGACGGTCGGCGATACCTGGGAATGGGGGAGCAGCACCCGAAAATGGACGCAGCTCAATCCCTCGAGCAGTCCGGACCCGCTCTATGGCCCCGGCATGGTGACCGACACGGTCCGCAACAAGATCCTGCTCTTCGCGGGCATCAGCGACTACTATTACGCGGGGCCGGGGACCTCCTACAAGAATCCCATGCGCAACGAGGTCTGGGAGTGGGACGGCGCCGCCCTGACCTGGACCAATCGAACGCCGCCCGCTTCCGCGATGGCGCCCACCGCTCGTTCGAACCCCATCCTGGCGTACGACGAAGGCCGGCAGAAGATGTTCTTGTACGATGGGGCAACCTACGGCACCAGCTTGAGCGCGTTCTGGGAGTGGGATCCGGTTTCCGCGGGCTGGAGCTTGCTCGACACCGGTGACTCCCTCGACTACGGGTACTACGATCTCGTCGCGTACGATTCCATCCGCAGGCGCGAGGTCCTTCTCACCGATGCCTACAGTCCGAACATGGGCTACCAAGAAACCTGGGAGCTCGACGCCAAGGGGCCGACTTGGTACGTGCGCCCCCTGCCCGGGTCGCCCGGCAACCAATACGGCGGCACCCTGGCTTTCGACAGCGCCCGCGGCGTGGTGGTCCTGTTCGGCGGTCAGAGCATGACCAGCAGCTCCATCACCAGCGAGACCTGGGAATACAGGGTGAGCAGCCTGGGCAATGGCGAGGGGTGCAACGCTTCGTTCGCGACCTCCTGTGCCTCCGGCAATTGCGTGGACGGCGTGTGTTGCGACGAGGCCGCGTGCTCGGGCGCGTGCAAGTCGTGCAACGTGGCCGGTTCCGAAGGCACCTGTGTTCTAGTCAAGGCCGGGACCGAGGTGGCGGGCAGCTGTTCGAGCGGCCAATCTTGCGACGGCGCCGGAGCCTGCAAGACCAAGAACGGCCAGGTGTGCACCAGCGCGGCCGAGTGCGCTTCTGGCAATTGCGCGGACGGCGTGTGCTGCGACAGCGCGTGTACGGGGACCTGCTCGTCCTGCAACCTGGCGGGGCAGGTGGGCAAGTGCAGCCCATACCCGGCGGGCACCGATCCGCAGGGTGAATGCGGCGTCGGCACCGGTGTGTGCAAGTCCACCTGCGACGGCGTGGGGAACTGCGCCTATCCCCAAACCGCGGTGACGTGTGGCACGTGCTACACCTGCGATGGCTTCGGCACCTGCTCGAACTACGACTACTATTGCGGGATCGCGGGCCCGGACGGCGGGTACTCCTATCCCGAGGTTGGCGGCATCGCGGTGGATCCGCCCCGCTATCCCGATGGCGGCTTTGGCACCGTGGACGTGGCCCGCTATCCCGACGGTAACTTCGGCGGCGCTGATGGCTCTCTTCCCAATGCCGGCGGCGCGGGTGGTGCTTCGACGCTCGGCCGCGGCGGCAGCGGAGGTTCAAACGACGGGGGCAGCCTTCCCAATTCGGGCGGGATCGGCGGTGGCAACGACGGCGGTCTTGCGAATACAGGAGGTCGTGGGGGGAACAGCTCGAGCCTGGGCGGCGCCGGCGGCAGCATCCTTGGCCTTGGCGGCGCCAGCGGCAATCGTGACGGCGGCGTGGGCGACGCAGGCGCGAACGCGAACCTGCACAAGTCAGGTTGCAGCTGCGAGGTCGGGCAGGCCAAGCCCGCGGATGCGGCCTCGACCGTGCCATTCCTCGTCGCGGGGGTTGCACTGCTGCTGGCGCGGAAGCGCCGACGAAAGGGCTGACGTCAGCCGAAGGGCCGACGTCGAGCACCCGACCGTCGGTTCCATTTGCCAATAGCGCGAGCCACGGCCTGCACGGCCACGGCCACGGCCACGGCCTTCTGCGGCTGTCGCGGGATTATGGCGGCTCGGGTGCTATTGCAGGTCAGTCGTGTGGGCCTTGCCACTTGCGATGAGCGCCGAGATGCCGGCTTCTGCCACAATGGCATCGAGGGGCGTCGCGCAGATGTGCCAGGGCAACGAACCCGCCGCCAGGTCGAGAGCCCGTTCCAGGCGGGGCACGAGGTAGCTGGCGACCTTGCCTCCGTGCTCGGCGTAGCGGCCCGAGAAGACCACACCATCGAGTCCCTCGAGCGCGGCCAGGCTCGATCCCGCGGCAAGGGTCATGTGGTAAAGCAGGTGCTCCCGCACACGGGCGACCCGGGCGCGCTTCTCGGTCAGTACCTCGCCAAGCGTCGCCGGCCAACCCAGCATCCCCAGAAAACCGCTTTCGCGCGTGAGCACGAGGTTGGCGCGTTCGGGCCCAAGGGCCGGATCGGTTGCCAGTGCCAGGGCAATCGAGGGATCGATCTCGCCACAGTTGAATTCGCCCGGCAGTCCTTCCAGCGGTGTGCTGCCGCTGGTGACGGTCAGTGGGGTGCGCCCGAGCACGGCGGCCATTTCAGGTTGGGAATCGAGGCAGATCGAGAGCATGCGCGCAGGCCATTTCTCGTGGCCAAGGGTTCGCGCAAGTTGGCCGGTCGCCGCATCGTGAAACAGGCCGTGGTAGCCCCAGCGACGAACGCTCAGGCCCGCACCGGCCGGGAGCGCATAGGTCGTCTCTCGGTGGGGTAGATCGACGAAGAACGAGGTCTCGAACGCCAGGGCGATGGGGATCTCGGGGAAGGCGACCCGCGTTTCCATGACCAGGGATGAGGTGTTGGCCACGGACATGGGAGATTGCGAGCCCAGACGCAGGAGCTGCGATTGGTTCTTGTCGTCGACGATGATGGGCGACGAGAAGTCGCTTCCGCCGAAGACCGCGCGGATGGTCAGCACGTCGATGGGGCGATCGTCGTGGGCGGCGGCGAGCACGGCTTGGAGATCCCCCACCGAGGCGGTGGTGCCACGCAGGCCCTCGGTCAAGGCAGTGGAGTCTTCGCATGTACAAATGCGGTCGAGACAAACCCGCGAGTAGCGCAGGCCGGACTTTCCGGGAAGCAGGACGAGCGAATTCATGACGGCAACCTTTCTGGATTGGCCAGGAGAGCGTAACTGGCGCGGGCAATGGCGACTTCTTCGTTGGTGGCGATGGCCAGGATGCGCACGCGACTTCGGCGCGCCGCCAGATCCGCGGGCAAGGGCGGTGATTCCGCGTTTCTGAGCGGGTCCAGCACCACGCCCAATTTGTCGAGTCCCGCGGTCACCGCCCAGCGCACGTAGGGCATCTTCTCGCCGATGGTATCGGTGAAGATGATGCAGTGGGGACGCTCGGTGACAACCAGATAGGCGCCGAGGTATTTGCGGATTCGCCACAGATAGACCTGGGCCGCGCGCGAGAGAGCCAGGCCTTGTTCCGTGCCATCCGCAGTTCTGTCGCCCGACACCAAATCGCGAATATCGGCGGACACGCCGGTCAATCCGAGCAGGCCGCTCTTGCGGTTGAGCATGCTCTCCACCGATTGACTGTCGCCTTGCGCGCGCGCCACCAGGCCGAGGGCAATGGCGGGATCCAGATCGCCCGAGCGCGTGCTCATGACCAACCCCTGCAGCGGCGAGTAGCCCATGGTGTTGTCGACGGACTTGCCGCCCACGATGGCGCACAGGCTGGCGCCGCCGCTGCCCAGGTGGCAGCTCACGGCGCGCAGCTCGGACATGGGGATGCCGAGGAACTTCGCTGCCTCTTGCGCCACGTACTGATGGCTCGTGCCGTGGAACCCGTACTTGCGATATCCGTGGCGACGTGCCAGCTCGGTGGGCAGGGCGTAGGTGCGCGCCGCGGGCGAAAGCGTCGAGTGAAAGGCGGTATCGAAGACCACGGTCTCGGGCAGCTTGGGATAGAGCTGCCGGCACGCCGCCAAGAGGCGCAGGGCGGGTGGGTTGTGAATGGGCGCGAGATCCTGAACCTCCTCCAGATGATGGAAGGCCTCGTCGTCGACGACCACGTGGCCCTTGAAGATGGCCCCGCCGTGCACCATGCGGTGCCCGATGGCCTCGGGCAAGAGGCGCGAGTCCCGCTCCAGCAATTTCATCACCGCGGAAAAGGCCGCGCCGTGATCGGGCATGTCCAGGGGGTGGTCTTCCTTCCGGCTCCCCACCTGGTGGTGAATACAGCCGGGCAGGGCCGTCTTCGGCCCCACCCGCTCGGCCTCGCCCGCGGCCAGCTCGGTCTCGCTCGGCATGTCGATGAGACGGTACTTCAGCGACGAGCTTCCGCAGTTGAACACGATGATACGCATTATTGCTCCGCGGGCTACAGACTATCGGGAATCCATCCGAAAACCGGGATGCCAACGAGGCCGTGCGCGATGGCTGCGGTGCCGTAGGTACAGGTGACCAACTTCGAGATGGCCACCGATTCGCCCTCGCGGTGGGCCTGCTCTTCGTGCCCTGGCCCGTAGCCGATGGTGGGGATGCTGTGCTCGTTGACGAGCAGGCTGCCCGCGGTGCCCATGCCCAGGCGGGCCAGCTTCCAGCGCCCCGGCCGAACCTCGCAACCCGCCGCGGACAGTGCCTGGCGTGCGCGTGAGAGCAGGGGACTGAACGGATCGGTGGACCAGGCCTGGGTGACGCGTTTCGCGTTGACCACGAGACCGCTCGGCATGACCTCGTTGCGCTCGCGCACGCAGACCTCGACGTCCACGGCGCCGATGCTGCTGGCGGCGCGCACCGCCTCGCCGCGCATACGCGCGACCAGGTGGTTGACCTCGTCGTTCGCGCCCAGGCGTCGCTCCAAGGCGATGACGGCCTGGCGGAAACCGGGACCGTCCTCGTAGCGCGTCTCGCCCACGGCGATTTCCTCGACGGCAGCTTCGTGGCCGGACTCGTCGAGCGCGCGCGAAACCAACTCGGCCGCGTCCGAGACGCGGAAAGGATTGATCCCGCGCACCGTGATTTCCATCTCGGCGCGGCCGTCGTGGCCGTAGTACAGCCCGAGATCGGTCGGTTCGCCGAGCACGGCGTAGGCCGGCACGAGCCCCATGTCCTTGAGCGTGTGGCTGAGCAAGCCGCGCATGCCGATGGAGATGCCGTTCTCTTCCAGAACCGTCGCTGCCACCACCAGGTTTCCGCGCAACGGCAGAAGACTGCGTTTGATGAGCCCCGCGGCGAAGACCTGCGCCGCGAGTCCCCCCTTGCAGTCCGCGGCGCCGAGACCGTGCAAGCGGCCGCTCTCGATGCGTCCGCTCCAAGGCGATTCGTCCCAGGTGGAAAGATTGCCGGTACCGACCGTGTCCATGTGGCTGGCGAGCATCAAGGTGGGGCCGTCTTCGACGCCGTGGAGAACCCCCACGACATTGCCAAGCTCGTCGGTCGATACCTGGTCGAAGCCAAGGGCGTTCATCTGGTCCACGACCAGTCCCGCGGCCTTGCTTTCGTCGCCGCTGCGGCTGCGCGTCCTGAGCAGTTCCTGGGCGAACGCGACCATTTCGCCTTGCAATCCTTCGAGCTTGTTCTTGAGCAGATCGTACATGGGGTCCTTTCGTGTGGGCCGCGCACCGGCTGGCCTTTGCCAAGGACGTACAGCAAGGCCCATGCCGGGGCGGTGCGATTCCGGATGCTGCAGTCGGTACGCCTGGTTGTCGGAGATGCCGCGGAGCGAACCCCGTCGCCGGTGTTGCAAAATGAAATGTGATGTTTCATATTGAAACGCTCATGCGTGCCGACGATCTGCGCTTCGACGAGCTCTTCACCTTCCGCGATGGCGTCATCGACTTCCAGGGCCGGAGGCTGGTGCTGCACAGCACGGACGCGTTTGCCCAGTTTCGCCAGGATCTGTACGAAATGGTCGGCGCCAGGCAAGCGCGTCGAATTCTCACCCGCTATGCCTACTTCTGGGGCCAGGCGGACGCGGCGGCCATGCGCCGGGTCTTTTCCTGGAGCAAGCCTCTCGAGCTCGTGAAGGCCGGACCGCGTCTGCACGCCATGCAGGGCGTGGCCCGCTGGGTGACCAAGCACCTCGATCTGGACGAAACCGGGGACAAGGACGGCCACTTCTTCATGGACGTGACCTGGCATGGATCGGGGGAAGCGGAGGAGCACGTGGCCCATCTGGGCAAGGCCGAGCATCCAGTGTGTTGGATGCTGGCGGGCTACGCCAGCGGGTTCATGTCCTATGCCCTCAATCGCTCCATCTACTTCGTCGAGCTGACTTGCCGTGCGCAAGGCGGACGGGTCTGCTCGGCCGTGGGCAAGGACGTCGCCTCGTGGGCCGGCGATCCCGCGGCGCCGCTGGCCTACTTTTCCGCCGACGACATCAAAGGGAAGATCCGAACCCTCACCGACAAGCTCCGCCAGGTCACCCGCGCGCTTGAGGTCAACACCCGCCGGTTGTCGACGCTCGAGCGGCTGGAGAAGCCGCCGCTGGTCGAGGTCCGAAGTCCCGCGTTCACGCGCGTGCTCGAGCTGGCAACGCGCATCGCGCCCTTCGATTCGTCCGTGCTCATCACCGGGGAGAGCGGCGTGGGCAAGGAGGTGGTCGCACGCTTGATCCACGGCCGATCGGCCAGAAGCAAGGGGCCCTTTCTGGCCATCAACTGCGGCGCCCTGCCGGAGAGCTTGCTCGACTCCGAGCTGTTCGGCCACAAAGCGGGCTCCTTCACCGGCGCGGTGTCCGATCACGCGGGGTTGTTCGAAAGTGCGGCTGGCGGCACGCTTTTCCTCGACGAGATCGGCGAGATCTCTCATGCCACGCAGGTCAAGCTGCTGCGCGTGCTGCAGGAACGCGAGATCCGCCGCGTGGGCGAGAGCAAGAACCGTCCCATCAACGTGCGCGTGTTGGCGGCCACCAATCGCGACCTGGCCGTTGCCATGACCGCCGGAACCTTTCGCGAGGATCTCTACTATCGTCTGCGCGTGGTGGAGGTCGCCATTCCGCCATTGCGGCAGCGGCGCGAAGACATCCTGCCCCTGGCGCGGTTCTTCGTGGAACGCTTTCGCACCAAGCTGAAGCTGCCGGCCCTGCGCCTGTCCGCCGAATCCATCAACCTTCTGACCAACTATCCCTGGCCCGGCAACGTGCGCGAGCTCGAGAACGCCATCGAGCACGCGGCCATCCTCTCGCGCGACGGCCAACTGACCCCGGATCTTCTCCCATCGGCCATCGTGCATCGCACGGCAGGACTTGGGCGATCCGCAGGCAAACGCTCGCTCGACGAGGTTGCCGAGGCGCACATCCAGGATGTCCTTCGCCAGACCGGGGGCAACCGCCGCCAGGCGGCCGCGATCTTGGGCATCAGCACCGCGACCCTGTGGCGCAAGCTCAAGCGGGCGGAACAAAGCTGACGAGGAGCCGGGACCGCGCTACGCTGCTCTCCACATGCCCGTAGGGAATCTTCCAACCCGGCGACTCTTCACCGTGACTCGGATTGTGTTCTTGGCGCTGGTCGGCGCCACACTGGCGCAGATGGCATGGTACTACCCGCGCTTGCCCGTGCGCATGGCCTCGCATTTCGACGCCAGCGGAAACGCCAACGCCTTCATGCCCAAGGACGACTTCTTCGCCGTCCAGCTCGGCGTGCTGGGGCTCATGGCTCTGCTCTTCGGGCTCGCGCCCATCTTCGTCGTGCGCCTGCCACCCGGTATGATCAACCTGCCCAACAAGGACTACTGGTTTTCCCCCGAACGCCGGGCACGCACGGCGGAGAGGTTGCAGTCCTTCCTGGTCGGGTTCGGCTGCGCAATGTTGCTGTTTCTGCTGCTTGTCTTTCGCGAGGCCATGCGCGCCAACCTCTTGCAAAGCCCACACCTGCCCCATCGGATTTGGGTGCTGCTGGTCCTTCTAGGCGGCTGGGTCGTCTACTGGACCGTGCGCATGCTGCTCGCGTTTCGTTTGCCGAGCTGAGCCGGGCGGATGCTCGCGCCAGCCCTCAGGCTCAAGCTCCGTACCGATCCGTCGATATCCAATGCAAGGCGGGACGGTGGGGAAGCCATCCTTACCGTCGCGCGCCTCGCCACGCGTGGCGAGCTTGTTTGGCCGTCGTAGAGCAGTATGCGCATTCACAGACAACGTCTCGCCATCCTGATCGTGACGCTCGTTGGAACGTTGGCATGCTTCCTTCCACTTGGTCGCGTTCCACTCATCTGGTCCTTGCACGGGATTCGGATCGCCCGCTTGGTCGTGGTTGGAGTCTGCGGCTTGTGCGTGGTACTGACGCTGCTCGGTCGACGCGACAAGGAAATGAAGCTTCCCCTCCAGATCGGGAGCCTGGCTGCGTCCGGCGTGGTCGTGATCTTCTGTATCTTCAGGATCATCGTCCTCGGTAACCGCGCCCTGCCCAATTTCGAGGACGACGATCCGCGCGCGGCCGTCTACTACAGAAAGGCCTGCGAGGCAGGCGTCATGGAAGCGTGCACGCGCCTGGGCGGCTGTTATTGGACCGGCGGTTGCGGTCTTGGCGTGGATGGCCAGCGCGGCTTCGACATGTACGAGAAGGCCTGCGATGGTGGCGACATGAACGCGTGCGGCCAACTGGGCGTGTGTTACGAATTCGGCGGCTGCGGCTTGACGAAGAGCAGCGAGCGCGCCGTCATGCTGTACGAGAAGGCGTGCGCCGGCGGCGAGTCGAGCATGTGCAACAATCTCGGCGTTTGTTACAACAAGGGCCAGTGCGGCCTGGCCAAGGACGACGCCCGCGCCGCCAATCTCTACCGCAAGGCGTGCCGGGGAGGCGACAGCAGCGCGTGCCACAATCTCGATGTCATGAAGAACTGATTTTTCCCGCCCGCGGCTAAGCTTTCTGGCTGACGTGCCGAAAAGGGGGACGTGGAAAAGCGGTCGCTGGCGCCAGACGATGTCAGGGAGTTGACGGACCTGTGGCTTGATGGCGCCTCCCCTAGTGAGTCCGATCTTCGCGCGGCGAACAGCCTTGCCGCGCGCCTGGCCAGTTTCGACGGGCTACGGCCGTTCCCGGGCGTGGTCCAGCGCCTGATCGATCACGTGTCCTGCCCGGATTTCAATCTGGACGAGGTGCGCAGACTGATCGAATGCGATCCCGCGCTGGCGGCGCGGATCATGCGCGTGGCGAGCTCGGCCGCCTATCGCGCCCACGGCCCCTGCGCCTCGGTGGCGCAGGCCATCGTCCGCATCGGTGCGACCCACGTCGGTGGACTGGCCATGGCCATGTCGGCCATGACGCTCTTCAAGGACATAGGCGGCATCGGGCAGAAGATCCGCGATCACTCGGCCGGAACCGCGGCCGTGGCTCGCGAGCTCGCCATTTGCTTCGATGCGGGGGCTCTGTCGTCCAAGGTCTTTCTGGCGGGCCTGCTGCACGACTTCGGCAAGCTGTTGCTCATCCAAACCGGCGAGGCCTCTTATGCGAGCATGGTCGCGCAAGATTTTTCGCCGTGCAGTCTGCACCTGCGGGAACAGGCACTGTGGGGATTCGATCATGCAACGCTGGGGGCGCACGTGCTTTGGTCGTGGAACATTCCCAAGCCCATTCCCCAGCTCATCGCGTGTCACCATCAGCCCAAGGGCGGACAGGGTAGCGCGAGCGCATTCGCGCAGGCACTCGATCTGTTGCGTCTGGCCGATGTCGTGGATTGGCTTCTCGGGCAAGGCTGCGACGCGGACTCGGCTTGGGTCGAGCGCCTGGCCGAATCCCCCGACGGTGTCCGCGTCGGATTGAGCGCACAGACCCTGCCCTCGCTGTGGGACGACCTGCGAACCATTCGCGAAGAGGCCTTGCTGGTCTTCGCCATTTAACACCAGCCTCCTAGAGGGAAGAGATTGCTCAGGGCCGGCAACGGAGCGCGTCGGCGGACAGCGTCGGCGGGGCGCTGCCGGATTCGGTGACATTCCAATGTAACCATCGTAGGTGCACCTGCCCTCTAAACGTACGATGGGTGGTAAGGCACGCAAAGCAAGCCACGCAACGCGGGATGCCGGGCAAGCACCCGGGCCAGGGACGCGGCCAGCGTCGGGGTGGCATTTGGCCCGACGAGGCCTCGGGTCGAGCAGCGGGCTTCTGTGGAGTGCATCATGAGCAACGGCGAGCAGACTCCACCGAAGCAAGGCGTCCCTCCCCAGGCTCGTCCCCCGAACCAACGCAGAAAGTGGATCCTCGGCTTGCTCATTCTCGTGGTGGCCGCGGGGCTGGTCATAGGTATCCCAGTCTATCTTCACTACCGCAGCACCCACGTCACCACGCAGGATGCTTTCATCGATGGACATGTCCATTACGTCACGTCGCGCATCCCGGGAGAGATAGCGGAGCTCTTGGTGGACGACAACCAAGAGGTCGAGGCCGGGCAGATCCTGATGAAGCTCGATACCGGCGACCTCGAGACCGACGTGCTCATCGCTCAGGCGAACCTCGCTTCGGTAAGGAATCGGGTGGCGGCGCAGATCGAATCGGCCTCGGCCGTCAGGGCGCAGGCGTCCAGTCTGCAGGCACAGGTCTCGTACGCCGAAAAACAAAAGGGGCGTGCGACCATGCTCGTTCGAGCGAACGCAGTGACCAAGGCCGACTTCGACCAAGCCTATTCACGTTGGCAGTCGCTCCGGGAGCAAATGTTGGCGGCCGATCGCCACGTCCGAGAGGTCATGGCGGAGCTGGGTGCGCCCGGGCCCAAGGGCGAGCGGGCCGACGTTGCGTTGGCCGAGGCGAAGGCGGCCAAGGCCAAGCTGGAGCTCGGTTACGCGACCATCCGGGCACCGGTCCGCGGGGTGGTCACGCGCAGACAGGTCGAGGTGGGGCAGACAATCGCCCCGGGACAGCCCCTGTTTGCCATCGTTCCTCTCGATGGCCTCTACGTGACCGCCAACTACAAGGAGACCGATTTGACCCAGGTGCGCGTGGGCCAGAAGGTCACCCTCCACGTCGACACCTATCCGGGTGTCGACCTGCATGGGTGCGTGGACAGCATCATGGCCGGCACCGGGGCGGCCTTCAGTCTGATTCCTCCAGAGAACGCCACCGGCAACTTCGTCAAAGTGGTGCAGCGGATTCCCGTCAAGATCACCTTCACCCCCTCGGGCGTCGATCCGGTGTTGCCGGTGTTGCGCATCGGGATGAGCGTGGAGCCTACCATCCTGGTCGGCAAGCCATGAATCTGCGCACGGCCGATGGCAAGGCGAACAAGTGGGCGGTGGCGTGCACCGTGATGCTGCCCACGGCCATGGAGATCCTGGATACCTCCGTCGCCAACGTCGCCCTGCCTCACATCCAGGGCGGCTTGAATGCCAGCATCGACGAGGTGACCTGGGTGCTGACCAGCTATCTCGTCGCCAACGCCATCGTCCTGCCCATGACGGGATGGTTCGCCACCACCTTCGGTCGCAAGCGTTTTCTGATGGTGTGCGTGCTCGGGTTCACGATGGCAAGCTTTCTGGCCGGCGCGTCGCCCACCCTGGATTTCCTCATCGCGGTGCGCGCCCTACAGGGATTCTTCGGGGGCGCGCTGCAGCCCATGAGCCAGGCCATCTTGCTCGAGACCTTTCCGCGCGAAGAGCACGGCATGGCCATGGGGGTCTTCGGCATGGGCATCGTGGCCGCGCCCATCCTCGGCCCGGTGCTCGGGGGGTACATCACCGACCAGCTGAGCTGGAGGTGGATCTTCTACATCAACATTCCCGTCGGGGTGCTGTCGACCATCGCCACCCTGGCGGTAATCACGGATCCGCCCTACCTGCGCGCCCAGCGTCGCCGTATCGACCTTTGGGGCATGGGTTTGCTGACGGTGGGCATCGGCAGCCTGCAGGTGATGCTCGACCAGGGCAACCACGAGGACTGGTTCAGCTCGAGCTTCATCATCGTATGTACCGCACTGGCCTTGGTCAGCCTGGCGGCGCTGGTTTGGTGGGAGCTCTACGGCACCGACCACCCGGTGATGGATCTGCGCGCCTTCGCCACGCGCTCGTTCGGTTTCGCCTGTCTCATCCTATTTCTGACCTTCGCTTCCTTCTTTGCCAGCATCGTGCTCTTGCCTCTCTATCTGCAGGAGCTGATGGGTTACACCGCCTTTCAAGCCGGGTTGGTCCTGGGGCCGGGTGGGGCTGTCACCATCGTGGCCATGCCAATCGTGGGCAAGCTCGCGCAAAAGGGACAGGCGCGCAAGCTGCTTGCCGTGGGCATGGTCATCGCGGCGCTGTCCGTGTACATGATGACGCTCTTCAACCTGCAAGCGGACTTTTGGTCGGTGCTCAGGCCGCGCATCGTGCAGGGGCTCGGCATCGCCATGTTCTTCGTGCCGCTCACCACCCTGGCCATGAGTCAGATTTCGCAACACAAGATGGGCAATGCCACGGGGCTCTTCAATCTGGTCCGCAATCTGGGGGGCGCGGTGGGCGTTTCGATCACGTCCACGCTGCTGGCACGCGGGGCGCAACGGTATCAGCTGCGCATCGCCGGCCGCCTGGACCTCAACGCGCCCAACCTGCGGGCCACAGCAGGGCAGCTCGAGCACTTCCTGGTTGCGCGCGGCCTGCCGGCGCCTGTCGCGCAGACCGGAGAGCTACGCGTGCTGTACGGCGAAGTCCACCGCCAAGCCATGATGTTGTCGTTCAACTACTCGTTCTTCGTGTGCTTCGTGGCAGTCGTGTGCGTCTTGCCGCTGCTGTTGCTGCTCCGCCGCCAGCGACCCGGCGCTGGCGGCATGGTGGTTGGGGAATAGCACCAGCCCAATTACAGAGTCAATTGATAGGCCAGGTAGCCGAGAAAGCGTGTGTCGCCCGCGAGGCTTCGGCCTGCCGAGGCGAGCAGATGGTGGTTTCGGGTGAAGTCCAGAATAAGCCCGATATTGAAGCGCAGGTTGCCGCTGCCCCCGCTGTGGTCGGCAGTGGTGTAGAAGACTTCAGCACCCAGGGTGGCGAGGGTCGAGAGGCGTCGCTGAGCCAGCCAGCCGATGTACCAATAGCCGAGGTTGCCCGGTCCGGGATTGAACCAGTAGCCGACACCGCCGTAGCCGGTCCATGGCCGCGCGCTCTTTTGCAGCCACAACGGGATGAATCCGTGCAGGTGGCCGGTGCCGAGTCCCTTCGTTTCGTCGCCAACGGGAAGCTCGAGCAGGGGGAAGGTTCCCACCATGGGGACGAAATCGCTCTCCTCGACGAAGCGGTACTTCGCCCCGAGCTCGATGTCGCCGGGACCGTAGAAGGTCGTGCCGCCGTTCGGCCTCGCGAAGGCGAGCGGGACGAGCACGTGGAGCTGCAAGTTGGGCACGGCGCCATAGTTGATCTCGAAGTGGGGTAGCGTGCCGGTGGACCCGTCGCGTGCGACTTCGGGCTGGGTCGCGAGGTAGAATTCCCAGTGCCGGTATTGCACGGGCTCGGGATCGTCGGTGATGTAGGGCGGACCGGCGAGGAGTGGCGCGGGTGAGAGCAGGGCGCCGAGGAAGATGAGCGGGAGCAACGCTCGTGAAGCCATCGTACTAGCCCGCATCGGCTTGGTTGGCCGACCCGGCGCTGGCGGCGTGTCGGGTCAGTCGCGCGTCCAGCGATGCGGCGCCTCCGCCGACGACGAGAAGGAAGAGCGCGCCGAGGAGCATCGACCAATCGGCCCTTGCCTCGTGGGCCGTGGCCCAGAATCCGCTCTTCAAGAACATGGGGATTTTGGTGGAGGCAATGGCGACGATCATGTCGATAACGAGCGCCAGGGCCGCCGGGCGCGTGGCGAGCCCCAGCAAGATCAACATGCCGCAACCCGTCTCGACGACGGCGACGAAGGGGGCACTCCATGCCGGCCACGGAATTCCGATCTTGGCGAATCGACCCACGCCGAGCGCGGCCGGGTAGAGGAATTTCTGCACGCCCTCCGAAAGGAAGACCCCGCCCACCAAGAGGCGGATCAGCACCACGGCGGATGGCGCGTGCGTCGTGAAGATCTGCTTCATGCGGATTCCGCCAGGCATGTCTCCTCCCCGTGCAGGAGTCTACGACGAAGTCTCCCGGCGCGCTCGCCGGTCCGTCGACCATCCTGCGCTAGCATTTCTTCCTGGCGGGGCGCCGCTTGCGTCTTAGGCTTGTCCTGCAATGAACCGAAGAGAATCGCTGCGCGTGCTCGGGTCGCTGCCGGCGGCGGTGCTCGCGTGTACGCGAAGGGACAACAAGCGCATGACCACACCCATGACCGCACCCAAGTCCGATGCAGAGCCAGCTCCCGGTACCATGCCGGTCATCTTTGCGGCCCACGGCGCGCCGGTCTTGCTGGACGACAAGGTGTGGATGGCCGAGTTGGCGGCCTGGGCCAAGGCCATGGCGAAGCCGAAGAGCGTTCTCATGGTTTCGGCGCACTGGGAAGAGCCGGCAGCGACCTTGGGAGCAACGCGGACCGTGCCGTTGGTCTACGATTTTGGCGGGTTTCCCGAGCGTTACTATCAGACCAGGTACCCGGCTCCGGGAGCGCCGGAGCTTGCGAGCCGTATTCGCGCCTTGCTGGTGGGCCAGGGAATGCCGCTGGCCGAGGATGGCGGGCGCGGGCTCGACCACGGCGCCTACGTGCCGCTCGTGCCCATGTATCCCGACGCGGACGTGCCCGTGCTGCAACTCTCGATGTGCACCCTCGATGCGCGAAAGTTGTTCGCGCTCGGCCGGGTGCTGGCGCCCCTGCGCAACGAGGGCGTGCTGATCTTCGGCAGCGGGTTTCTGACCCACAACATGCGCTACGCCTTTCGACCCGGCATTCCCGCGTGGGCCAGGGAGTTCGACGCCTGGGCCGAGGACGCCATCTCGCGGTTCGACGTCGATGCCTTGCAGGATTTCCACAGGCGAGCGCCAGCCGCCAGCACGGCCCTGCCGACGTGGGAGCACTATGCACCGCTGTTGGTCGCGGCGGGCGCGGCCAGCGAAGGCCGGCATGCGGTATCCTTCCCCATCACCGGTTTCTGGATGGAGGGCGCCTTTACTCGGCGCTCGGTGCAGTTCACCTGAGGTGAGGCGATGGATGCCAAGCAGCGCGTTGCCATCGTGACCGGCGCCAACGGCGCGATTGGACAGGCGATCTGCGCGGGCCTGGCGGGACAGGGCTTTACTGTGGTCATGGTCTGCCGGGATCCGATTCTGAACAGCTAGCCGCGGATCGCCGACCATGCCGAGGCGATGCCGAAGAGGAAGAACAGACAAGCCGCGACCACGCGCAGCCAGCGCCCCTGGACCTTGGCGGACAGCCGGTCGCCCAGGAAAACCGCCAACCCGTCCGTCGCCATCATGCCCAGGGTGGTCCCTAGCGTAACGGTCAGTGTGCTGTGAAAGCGCGCGCCCAGCGCCACGGTGGCGAATTGGGTCTTGTCGCCCATCTCGGCGAGGAAGAACAGGACCACGGTTGTCAGCAAGGGACCGAAGCGCGCCGGCTTGTCGTCGTCATCCAGCGTGTCGGGGCGCAGGGTCCACAACCCGAAGCCGATGAACGTGGCGGCCAGTATCCCGGCCATGACCCGCGCCGGAATATACACCGAGATCCAAGCTCCAATGGACGACGCCAGGGCATGGTTGGCGAACGTGGCGAGCAGGATGCCGGCCATGACCGTCCATGGGCGGCGAAACCTGCTGGCCAGCGAAAACGCCAGTAGCTGGGTTTTGTCCCCCATCTCACTGGCCGCGACCAATGTGAAGCTGCTGAAGACCGCTTCCCAGCTCATTCCTGCTCAGTCATCCTTGGTCGAGACTACCTAGCACCTTTTCGGAGGCGAAACACTGGCGCCGTCGACGAAATTCCTGCTTACGGATACTCGCCGGGACGGAAGGTCTTCACAGGTTCCGGCAACAAGCGGAGCACCACGCCCACGGCCGCCAGGTAGACTTCGTCCGCCTCGGCGGCAAGGCGTTGGTGGGCGCGGCCCGCGACGTCGCGGAAGATGCGGCCCAGGGCCGACTCGGGAACGATGCCGAAACCGACTTCGTTGCTGACCAGCACGACGTGCCATAGGCGCGCCTTGAGCACGGCCACCATTTCCGCCACCTGGTTGTCGATGCCCGACACCGGGGTCTCCCGCACGAGCAGGTTGGAAAGCCAAAGCGTGAGGCAGTCCACCACGACCACGTCGATGTCGCACACCTGGCCCAGCACCCGCGTCAGGTGCAGGGGCTCTTCGAGGGTCGCGAAGTCCGCGCCGCGCTCGTCTCGGTGGCGCAGAATTCTCTCCTGCATTTCCGGGTCGAAGGGCTCGGCGGTGGCGACGAACAGGCGCCGCCGGCCCAGCCTGCGCGCGTATTCCAAGGCGAAGCGGCTCTTGCCAGAGCGTGCTCCACCGCCGACGAAGATCACCTTGCCTGGCATGCTCGCAACTCCTTGAAGCTTGGGCTTGTGCGTATCAGGTTCTCGGAGCATAAAAGCTCGAGTAGGGCGAACCCATCATGGAGACCAAAGTCCAAGACCCGGCGATGGCCCCTTCCTATTTGGCCTTCTTTGCAGGCGCACGAGCGGCGTTGGCCTTCCTGACCCGGATCCCGTGCGGTAAGCAGCCGTTCAGCAAGACGGCATTGCGCTGGGCCCCCGCCTGGTTCCCGGTCGTGGGCTACGTCCTCGGCTTTCTCGCCTCTTTGGTGTGGTCCGGGCTCGAACACGCGGGGGGCATGGTGGCGTCCGTGGCCTCGGTAGCGGTGCTGGCGCTTCTGACCGGCGCATTTCATGAGGATGGGCTCGCAGACACCGCGGACGCGCTTGGCGGCGCCTTCGAGCGCGAGAAGCTCTTCGCCATTCTCAAGGACAGCCGCATTGGCAGCTTCGGTGCCACCGCGCTCGTTCTCGTGGTGCTTCTTCGCGTCGCCGCGTTGGCCAAGCTGGGCCCCTTGGCCATCGGTGGGCTTCTCCTCGGACAAACCCTGTCTCGTACGACCCCGGTCTGGTTGATGGCGGCGTTGCCCTACGTGACGCCCGCGGAAAATGCGCGCTCCATCCCATTGGCCGAGGGCGGACTGGTGCAGGCCTTTCTCGCCAGCGCCTTTGCCATCATCGCCGTGTGCCTGCTGGCGCTGGGCAGGCTCTTGCCCCTGCAGGGCATCGTGGTTTCGCTCCTGCTCTCGGTGATCGTGACGGTGGTGTGTGGATGGCGATTCCATGTTCGGGCCGGGGGCCTCACGGGCGATTTCCTCGGCGCGACCCAACAGGTGACAGACGCGCTGATCCTGGTGGGGCTCGCCGCCAGCGTGTAAGGCCCCTCTTCTCATTTGCCCGTGTCCGTGACCTGCGCGCCCTCGAAGGTGGCCATCTCATGGAGAATGTGCAGGGCCGCATCCACCACGTGCGTGGCCAAGGCCGCACCCGTGCCTTCGCCGAGGCGCATGGCAAAGTGGAACAGGGGTTGGCAGCCCAGCGCTTCGAGAACGACCCGGTGACCGATTTCGACCGATTCGTGGGATGCGATCACGTATTCCGCGGCCCTGGGCGCGATGCGGGCCGCGCACAGGGCCGCGGTCGAGGCGATGAATCCGTCGAGCAGCACGGGGATGTTGCGTGCGGCCGCACCCAGCACCACGCCTGTCAATCCGGCGACTTCGAATCCGCCGAGCTCCGCCAGGAGCTGCAATGCCGGCTTGCCGGCGGGCGGATTCACGTGCAATGCCCTTTCGATGGCCGCGACCTTGCGGTCGAGAGCTTCGTCGTCGATGCCCGTTCCACGCCCCGTGATTTCCCGAGCTGGGCGACCCGTGCATGCAGCCACGAGCGCGGTCGCGGCGGTGGTGTTGCCGATACCCATTTCACCAACCCCAACGAGGTCGACCCCGGTGCTGGCCAGCTCCTGCGCGATGGTGATGCCGTGCTCGATGGCCAGAACGGCCTGCTCGGCGGTCATGGCGGGGCCGCGGGTGAAGTTGCGCGTGCCCGGCGCGATCCTGCGCGACAGCACGCCGGGAATGGGCTCCTCGGGGCCGTTTACCCCCATGTCCACGACGAGAAGGCGGGCCTGGGCTTGTCTTGCCAGCACATTGATGGCCGCACCACCTCGCGCGAAGTTGAGCAACATCTGCCGCGTCACCTCGGGTGGGTAGGCACTGACCCCTTCTTGGGCGACGCCGTGGTCGCCCGCCATGACCACCATGGCCTTGGTGGGCAGCGGTGGTCGCGGGTTGCGCCGAATGGATGCGACTTTGCAAGCCAGGTCTTCGAGCCGGCCCAGACTTCGCCGGGGTTTGGTCTTGCCGTCGAGCAGTCGCTGCGTCGCTGCCGCCGACTCGGTGTCGATCTCGACAATCGAGGCAACGGTTTGTTCCAGAAAGGACATGATTCTTCCCCTAGTAAAAGGCCAGCGCGCGGGGCGGAAGCTTCTGCGACGGGTTGCTCTTGACGGTCTTGCCCGCCGTGAAGATCCCCGCGGCGAAGTCGAAGAAACGTAGAAATGCCGGCGTGCTGGTGGTCCCATCGGTGACCAGAATGCGGCTTGCCTCGCCGTCGGCCAGAACCGCACCCAGCGCGAAGGACTCGGTCGACTCGAATACCCGCACCGGAAGGGAGCCGTCAAGGGGCAACGACCACAACCGATCCGGCGGCACGTTCGAGGTGCTGCCGTTGGTCACGCCGAAGGCGGTGAGGCCATTCAATACCGCAACCGTCGCATTCGTGAAGGGAAGTCCTCCGACGGCTGCCGCGGTTATCCGGGTGATCACCGCGGCTGGCGACCCGGCAAGGTCGACAACGACGATGGCCGAGCTGTCCGTTTGCTGCGGCCCATCGCTGTAGGCGCCGCCGCAAGCAACCACGAGCTTCCTCTCCGTCGCAAGATAGGTCATCGCGCCGCAGTTCTTGGTTCCTGGCAAGTCGATGGTGCCCACGACCTGGTCGGTGAGCGGGTCCACCTCGACGATACGGCCCGTGCCGTAGGTCTTGTAGTCCAGGCCGATGGCATTCAAGGAGACGAAGACCTTGCCCTCGGCCAGAAGAGCGCGGTCCGCGCGCGGCAGGACGCCTGCAGGGGTGGAGGGTTTCAGGTCGATGCGGCCAAGAATCTTGGCCTGGGTAGGATCGATGATGAGCACGTCGTCACCGTCGTCGAAATCATCCGGTGTCGGCGTGGCTGTCCCGTTCTCCGCATAGCGCGTAACATAGGCCTTGCTTGCTGACAGCACGACCACGTCGTGCGGGTCGGAATCGAAGCCTGTGCCCACTGCGAGCTGGCGCAGCGGGGTACAGGTCGTCGGGTCCAGCCAGGTCAAGGCATTGTAACCCGAGCCTCGGTCGATGAGCACCACCGGGCCGCCCGGCGTGACTTGTGTAGGCAACACGACGTCAGAGGAGAGCTTGGGGGTGCTGAAGCAACCGTCGATCACGACATTGCCATCGCGGTCGAGAAACGAAATCGAGGTGGTGTCGAAATCATTGCTGTTCACCACGACGATCCCACGCGGCGAGCCGCCCGCGCCGTCCGCGGAAGAATCAACCGGTGGGGTGCCGGGTGCCACCTCGGAGACGGAGGCGTCCGCCAGCGGGGCTCCGGAGTCGCTGCCGCAAGCACTTAGGCCGGAGCAAGCCAAGGGTGCGAGCCCGTAGATGCAAGTTGCCCAATATCGTCTCATGTCCGTTATTCCTTTGGTTCATTGTTGGCGGAGGACCAGGCAAGGGTCAGATAGATCTCTCGCCCTGGTAATGGGTAGTTGGCCAAATCGTTGATCGATGAATTGACAAGGTTCTGTCCGCTCACGCGAAGCGAGAAATTGGCGGGAAGCTCGGCGTAGGCACCGGCCCCGACGAGAAATCTCGCTGGAACGCGGTCCGTATTGGTTACGTTGCGATAGTTGCCGGCAGTGGCATCCAGCTCGGCATAGAATCCAAGCGTGACGTGCGTCCCCATCTGCACCGCACGCCACTCCGGACGGGCATAGAAACGATAGCGCGGCCGAAGAGGCAATTGCTTGCCGTTTTGCGCGGCCACCGGCGATGTGTCTCGTGCGTCGGTGAAGGTTCCCGCGGCCACCACGCGCGCGTGGCGGCCCCATTCCAGCGTGGCCTCGCTTTCGACGCCCAGGATGCGCGCGCTGCCGAGGTTCTGTGGCCTGGCCCGGCCGCCGCCGATGTACTGATACTGGATAAGGTCGCGCACCCGGCTGGCAAAGGCCGCCGTGGACCAGAGAACCCTGCTGGAGCCACGCTTCCAGGAAACCAGCGGGCCGGCATCGGCGTTGAATCCGGTCTCCGGTTTCAGGGTGGGGTCGCCCAGCAAGTAGCCGGTATTGCCGTACAGCTCGATGGTGGAAGGCAGGCGCGCATAGCGCCCGCCGTTCGCGCGCAAGGAAAGCCACCCTGCCCACTCTTTCACCAGGGACACGCGCGCGATGGGAAGCACGCGGTCGATCGGGCTCGAGGTGGATTGGAGAAGATCGCCGAAATAGTCACGGCCGGAGGTCTCATCGCGTGCGGCTTCCAGCCGCAAAGACGCGATGACGTCGAAACGGATCGGCCGAATCCACACATCGCTTTCAACTCCCCAGGCGCCGAATAGGCGCGTGGCAGGAGCGCCGGTCGGCTCACTGCCAAGGCTATCCGAAGGCTGGAAGCGATCGTAGCGCGTGTCGAAGATCCCTGAAAGAGTCAGCCAAGGTCGCGCGGACCGCCGCCAAGCGAGGTTGCCGCCCACGGTGTAGGTGCGATCGTGCGCGTCGGTGGGCGTGGGGTTGATCTTGAAGTCGGGGTCGGCGAAGTGGGAGAGGTCGTAGTTGCCGTAGGCCGTGGCGCGCAGGTGTCCGCCGTAACCGAGATCCTGGCTCGAGTCGTAGGCGAGGATCCCCGTCGCCCGCAGGGTTCCGAGCCGCGCGGTCGGATTGGCCAGACCTGCCTGACCCGGCAGTCCCTGGTCTCGGTCGAAGAAGAGGACGGAGGTGCTCAGGTGCCGGCTGTCGGAAAAATCCAGGACCGCCCGCGCAGTGCCGTCCTTCTGGTGCAGGTCGTTGTCGCGGCGGCGGACAAGTTGGTCGAGGCTGGTATCGACAGTCGTGCCCTGGGTGTCTACGTACTGGAAATCGCCATCGCTGGTGAGAGCGTGGACACCGCCGTAGAGGTGAAACGGCCCTCGATTCCAAGCGCCCCTTGCCCCGCCGTAGTACGTGCCGAACGACCCGCCGCCGGCCTCCGCCTCGACGCGGTTGTCCTTGGGCATCGCAGTCGTGATGGAAACCACCCCACCGATGGCGGAGGCTCCGAAGGCGATGGGGCTCATGCCGCGGTAGATTTCGATGCGTTCCACGTCCCCCATCGGAATGGCGCCGAGGTCCACGCCGCCGCCCGTGGCGGTATTGAAGGGAACTCCATCCACATAGACCAGCACCTGATTGGCCGTCGATCCACGCAGCGACACGGTCGCGGTCGAGCCCATGCCGCCCAGGCGCGTGACCGCCGTGCCGGCTTGCTCGGACAGGAGTTGGGACACCGACTCGGCCGCGCGCGGGGTTCGATCCTGGGTGATCACGGAACACGAAGCCGCGTGATCCTCACGCGGGGTTTGCGGAGCGGCGGGCGCCGCCGTCACCACCGTCTCGTAGTCGGGCATACCGACAGGTTGCGCCAACGACTCGCTCGACCACAACGCCCCCGCGCTGCCACCAAGCAGCAGGACGAGCAGTGGAACGGTATGTGGGGGCCGTCGGCGAGCGTGCCACGCGCTCGTCATGGGCCGGTGTCTTTGCACAAAAAAACCCCTTGCCTGCGCGAGAAAAGGGGTTGGTTCACACCAGCAGACCTTCTCCGCGGAAGGACATCGAGAGCTCAACTATCGCGAGTGGATATCCTGGCTCAGGAGCAACGCGACCAAGTCGCGTGGCGTCGGCTCTCCCCTTCCCGGGGTTTTCACCCCCAGTGGCGATACGAGAGCCTTCTTCTCCTTTACAGTGGCGGGACCGCGCCGGATTCACACCGGCTTCCCCATTTCGCGATGGCTATTCGATTTTCAGAACGAAGCGCACCCTAGTGAGCCTCCGCGAAGCTGTCAAGGCCGGCGTTGAAGTTGCTGCGGAACCGCGGGTGTCTTGCCGTCCCCGGCGGCGCCGGTCATGTCGCGCAGAAGGGACAAAATGTGCTCGGCCGCTTCGGGACTGCCCTCCGTAGCAAACTTCTGAAGCATGCCCATCGCCGCTTTGCGATCCACTTGGAAGGCGCGCGCCAGGGCGTACTTCGCTTCGCGGACCCGGCCTTCCTTGTCGTAGCAGACGCCGAGATTGAGCCAGGCTTCCACATAGTCCGGACGATGCGCGACCACGGATTCAAAGAGAACCCGGGCCTGTTGCATGTGACCTTCCGCTCCGAGTTGACTGGCCAGGCTGTACTCGGCATCCGGGTTCATCCGACTGTCCATGGGCCCCTGGCCAAGATTCGCCAGGAGAAAGAGCCCGGCCGCGTAGGTGCCTGCCATCAGGCGCTGTCTTCTGTCGGCCTCGGCCACGAACCAATGAACGGCCTGCGCCGCGAAGATGAGGAGAAAGGGCACGAGGACGATTCGGTAGCGAGCGGTCACGAAGAACGCCAGGACCACGACCGACAGGCCCAGCACCAACGCGGCCAGAAATCGGGCGCGACGCCAGCCCACCCACAATCCAACCCCAGCGAGCGGTAGCAGCAACCCGAAAGGAAACGCGAAGAAGGGAATCTTCCACAGCAGCAGGCTCAATACTGGAGAGTCCTGACGTGCCGGGTAGATGGCGTGGTCGCGGAACACCTCGTCGCCGGACATCAACAGCCGCAACTTGTGTGCCTGCAGGCGCGTGAACGCCCAGGGGTTTGCCGCCGCCCATGCGAGCGACTTGCCGATGAAGTAGCGCGATGCCGCGGCCTGGCCGTATACGCCGGCGCGCGACGGCTCTTGCGTGAGACGCTTCCAATCGATATCCGGCCGAATGCTCACGGTCCGGTCGTACCTGGGATTGTTGCCGATCCAGAAGTTGATGCCGCCGTTCGATGAGAGGATGACGAATTCGTGCCCTTGAATCAGGTTGTGAGCCGTCAGCGGTGCGATGGCGAGAGCCGTTCCCAGTAGCATCCAAGGCGCGCGTTTGCGCGCGACCATGGCCGCGATCGCCGGAACGACCAGGGATGTGGCAATGATGGTTCCCGCAAGCCCACCGAGAAAACCGGCACCAGCCCATGCCGCGCGCCGATTGGTCTGCTCGGCCAGCATGGTTGCGATCACTGTGGCCAGGATCGCGAAGATGGCCAGCGTGGGGGTCAGCAACTCGCCGTCGAAGTAGATGAGCATTCCATAGATGGCTGCCGCCCAGCCACTGGCCAGGCCGACCCTTCGGCCGAAGAGACGCCCGCCCAGCCACGCAATGAAGACGACGTTCATGGCACCCAACCACGCTTGCACCAGCCGTGGGGCAAGGAAGGAGTCGCCCACGATCCACCAGACCGCACCCAGGAAACACGGGTAGCCGGGCGGATGCCAGAAGATGGGGTCAGGGTAGCCATGACCCCGCGCAATGGACCAACCGATGGCGGCGTAGTCGGCCGAGTCCACGACGGGATGGATGAAGTACGGGCTCGCAGTCATGGCCAGGACGTGCGCCAGTCTGACCGCCAGCGCGGCAACGAAGAGCATGCCCAGGCCGCGCCAGGAAACGGGACCAGCGAGCGCGTCTTGCACGCCGCGAATCGACCGTCTGGCTCGCTCGAACACTTGCTCGATTCTACCCCAATCAGCGTGGCATCATAGCGGCCGTGCTCGATTCGCAATCCCGCGACAAGAGGAGCGACAGCGCGAAAGGTACCAGAAAGAGACACCTTTCCACGACGGATGCTCGCACCCAATCGGAACGATGACGGGTGGTCGTGAACGTAGACGCCTTACCGTGGCCGTGGTCGTCGCCGAAGGCAATTACAACCGGCCACGGCCACGGTGCGACCAGGCCCTACGGCGCGTGCGTGGGCTGGCCCGCTGGCGCCAATCCGGGGGCGCTGCCCTGCATGTAGTCCTCGATCACCTTACGCACATTGGCGTCCTTGGGCACGACCGAGATCTCGATGCGGCGGTTCTGTTGGTAGGCCGCCTCGGTCTGCTCGCGGTTGACGGGACGGAACTTCGAAAAAGCGCTGGCGGCGAAGTAGCTGCCATACGTATCGGCCAGTGTCTTGTTGGTTTGGAACAGGTAATCGAGCACGGCGGTGGCGCGCTTGGCCGAAAGATCCCAGTTGAAGGTGGCCGACCCGCGCTCGTCGGTGTGGCCCTGGATGACGATGGTGTCGATGTTCTCGCGCACCGTCTCGTCGGCGAGCAGGTTGCCGAGGGCTTTGGCCAGGGAATCCAGGAAGGGCTTGGCCAGCTTCTTGATGGCATACGAGTTGTATTCGAACACCAGGCTCTCGTTGACCGCGATGTCGCCGTTGTCGCCGATGGTGACGATTTGACCGCTGCTCGCGCTGGCGCGTCCAAGCTGGGCTTCGATGGCGGTCTTCAACTTGTCGAGCACCGAGACGCGCAGGACAGCGATGCTTTGCAGTTGGGCGCGCAGATTGCCGAGCTGGCGATTGCTGTCGGCCACGACCGCCTGCTGATCCAGTAGCCGGCGCTGGGATGCCGCAAGCTCGGCCCGGCCGGCCAGGACCTCGGCCTGCACGGACTTGAGCTGGCGTTCCGAGGCCGCGATGGCCTGCTGAAAGTCGTGCATGCGCTTTTCGCTGATCAGGTTGCGGACGTAGGCCAGCAAGACGAGCACGAACATGATGAGCGCCATGGTCGACATGACGTCCGTGAACGCGGGCCAGATCTCACGCGTGCCATCGTGATCGGACATGAGCGGTCGTCGGGAGCGCACAGGACTTCCCCCCTAGACCTTGCGACCGGATCCGAAGGTGACGAGCTGCGTTTTCAGCGAGTCGCTCATGTCGGCGAAGGTCAGGCTGAGGCGCTGAACGTTGTCCTTGAGGTGCGTATTGAAGTCGTGAAAGTCCTTGGTCGTGGTGGCGAAGCTCTGCAGGGCGCCTTCGAAGCGCGCGACCGCGCCGTCGAGAAGCGCAATGGCGGGACCGAATCCGGCCAGGTCCGTCGTTGCGCCGGCGCCCGGTCGCTGTGCGCGGAGGCGGTCGAGGTAGGTTTCAATCTTGACCATCACGGCGGTCCGCCGATCCGAGACATTCGACAGGACTCCGACCACGGTGAGCACGACGGCGGACAGAATGCCGACAAGCGAGTTCGAGAAGGCCACCGCCATGCCGGACAGGGCGTTGGTCAGACCCTGGCTGACCCCTTGGGCCACGTCGGCTGCGCCGGTGGTCTCGGCCCCGACCAGATGGACGATTTTACCGATCGACAGCGTGAGCCCGTAGAAGGTGCCGAGCAGACCCAGGATGATGACCAGGCCGGTGGCCGATCGGATGAAGCGTTCGGCGAGTAGCATGGGCCGAAGATCGGATTGGAAGCGCTCGTCGATGATGGCCTGGGTGTTGACCTCGCGCGATCGACCGGCTGCCTCCATCGTGTCGCGCACGACGTGCCGGAGGACGGCATGCGAAAGGGTCGCCTCGCTATCGGGGGCGTGGCTCAGCTCCTTTTCCAGGGCCGCGTAGCGAGCGCGCAGCCAGAGGTTCGTGACGATGCCCAGCACCAGCGTGGTGATCGTCGTGGCAAGGATGGCTCGACCCGTGGAATCGATGAGCGCCAGCCCACCGAGCATTGTGCTTGTCATTCAATGTCCTCTTCCGATGTCCTTTGGGCGACAATCATGGTCGCTTTCCCTGGCCATGGGTATGGGAAAACGATCCCCTGCTCCTACGAGGGGACGTTCTCGCCGAGATGGATGTCGACGCAAACCACGTAGGTTTCTCCCGAGGACAGACTGACGCGGTTCGAGATGGTGACGCAGACGTTGCCCGTGGCGACCGAGACATAGGGCCGGGTCACGTAGTGGCGCTGGTTCTTGCCGAGGTACATGAAGTAGTCCTTGGCGCTTTGGTTGCCACCCGCCGGCGCGGGCCCGAACAGCGCCGTTCGTTTGCGCTGGTTGCACGAGGGATTGAACACGGTTCGCGTGATCTGGCGCCCCGACTCGTGGATGACGTAGGCACATTCGGCGGAGGGGAAACGCTTGAGAGCATGTTCGAGCATGGTTTCGTAGGCAGCGGGATCGCTCATCTCCACCACGGCGGTGATCCGGCTGGCGATATCGTTGTAGGTCTTGTACATCGTCTTGCGCTGGGTGAATCGTTGCACCATGTGCTCGGTCAGCACCGAGCGCAGGCGGCTGGCGTAGTCGAGCCCGCTCTCCAGACAGGTCTTTGCCGGAGGCTGTGGGTAGGCGAAGTAGAAGCCTTGCACGAGATCCGCGCCGCGTTCCAGACACGACAGAGCCTCGGCCTCGGTTTCGATGCCCTCGACGATGACGAAGACGCCGATCCTTTGGGCCAGCTTGATGAAGAAGTCGAAGAGCTCCTGCTTGTGGTACTCGCGGTCGATATTCTGGATGAGCGATCGATCGAGCTTGATGATATCCGGCTTGATGCTGGGGATGCGCTCGAGATTGGAGTGGCCGGCGCCCATGTCGTCCAGGGCAATGAGAAAACCGCGCCTACGGTGGTTGGCGATGAAGCGTTGCAAGGCGGAGGCGTCGCGAATCTTGGACTCGATGATTTCGATGGCCACGCGCTCCGAAGGAATGCCGTATTCCTCGGTCAGCCTGATGAGCGCATTGGACTCGGCAACCGATCGGCCCAGGCTGGACACGTCCACATTGACGAACAGAATGAGATCGGGATCCAGGCTGGCCAGGGTTGCAAAACCCGAGATCGCGGCTTCGCGACACATTCGGTCCAGCTGCAGCGATTGTCGGTGTCTGGCCGCGGCGTCGAAAAGGTAGTTGGGCGAAATCGGTTTGCCGCTTTTCGGGTTGGTTGCACGGACCAGGGCTTCGAGCCCGATCACCTTCTTCTCGCGGATGGAAATGATTGGCTGAAAGTGGCTCAGCATGCTGCGGGCTTCGAGGACCGCGTGAATGTCGAACTCCGCATCCACGATGCGCGCGCGTTCCGCGCTCGATTCCAGGTCCTCGGATGGTGTCATGGCTGCGGCCACCTTGGCCCCGAATGAGCGACGGTGCGGGTACGCACGCGCGCGTCTCGTTGTGGATGAGCTCGAGAAATGCAGGATGATTCAATTGCCATGAGTCTCTTCACCCGAAGGCCCCGCAGGAGTTCGTGAAATGGGTTCGAGCCGAGCGATGATACTGCAATCGTTGGACGTTGAACAGTGAGGCTAGGAAAATAGTTATACGGTTTTCGTCTATTTCAAGTACGAAGTGCACCTTATTGCATGACTGTATTGCATGACTGTCGTTGACGCGTCCAATGAGCGCATTTTTGGCTACCAGCAATCTATTGTGACAACAGGCGGCGTTGTTGGGTCGGTCCCGCGGCATTTGTGGGCGTCTCTCCCGCAAAGTAGCAGGATGTCGCTTTTGGGCCTCCATCAAGCAGCGGTGTGTTCTGGTGTCCAAGCCTCCACGTACCCCGGTTCCGTGGTACGGTGTTGTCCGGGCTGGCTCCTCGCGTCGTCTGTCCTCTATCTATGTTCTTCTCCGGAACTTCGAGATTCAGGCCCATTCGCCTTCTAGGCACGGGCGGAATGGGCAGCGTTCACCTGGTCTTCGACGAGCAACTCGGGACCGAGGTCGCGCTCAAGACCCTCAAGCTGTCGAGTGGTACCGATCTCTATCGGTTCAAGCGCGAGTTCCGCGCGGTGGCCGACATCAAACACCCGAACCTGGTGACGCTCTACGAGCTCATCTCGGAGGGGACGCTGTGGTTCTTCACCATGGAGTACGTGGAGGGCGTGCCTTTCGACCGCTTCGTGCTCGGTTCGCGAGCCGCCTCGAACGTTGCGGGATGCGATCGCACTCTGTCCTCGGTTCAACAACTGTGCGTCGGGGTTCATGCCATGCACGAGGCCGGCTGCATCCACCGCGATCTCAAGCCACCAAACGTCCTGGTGACCGAACAGGGCCGTGTCGTGATCTTGGATTTCGGATTGGCCAAACAGACGGGCAGCGGTTCGATCTCCTCGGGCGGCCTGTCGGGAACACCGGCCTACATGGCTCCCGAACAGGCCCTGGAAAGACCGTGCGTGCCCGCGGCCGATTGGTACGCCGTCGGCATCATGATCTACGAGGTGCTCACGGGGCGTTGTCCTTTCGAAGGCGCGCTGTTCGATGTCTTGCTCAAGAAGCAGACCGAGGATCCCCCACCCCCGACGCAGCTCGAGCCGCGGGCCAACGAGCTGCTCAGCGAGCTGTGCATGCGCCTGATTCACCGCGATCCTCTGCAGCGGCCATCGGGCGCGGAGATTCTGGCTCGTCTTGGCGCCTTCCCCGACACCGGCGCCAAGGTCCGTCCGGGCCGTTACACGCCACTGACCGTGCCCGCCCAAAGTGTGTTCGGCCGCGAGCAGGAACTGACCGCCCTCGGTCGCGCCTACTCCAAGATGCGCAAGGGTGAGCCGGCGGTGGTGGTGGTGGAAGGGAGCTCCGGCATCGGCAAGACCTGCCTCGTCGAGGCTTTTCTCGATGATTTGCAGAGCGGAAGCGGGGGCGCCTCCTTGCCGCTCGTGCTGCGCGGGCGATGTCACGAACGCGAAACGCTTGCCTTCAAGGCACTCGACCACGTGGTCGATGGCCTGAGCTACCGCCTGGCCAACCTGAGCGCGGACGACCAGGCCTACGTTCTGCCCGACGGCATTCTCTATCTGAGCGAGATCTTCCCGGTCCTGCGCCGGCTCAAGCTCACCGAGCACAAGCGTTACTTCCTGCCTGCGTTGCGCGATGCCAGGGAGCTGCGCAACCAGGCCTTCGTCGCCTTTTGCGAGCTTCTCAAACGCATGGCGCGCACGCAGCCCCTGGTCGTCTTCATCGATGACCTGCAATGGGCCGATCGCGACAGCTTCTCTCTCCTGCGTGCGATCATCCAGCAGCCCGGGGCGCCGGCTCTGCTGCTCATCGCGAGCTTTCGCAAATCCGGCGACGACGCCGCGATGGATCCGTTGCTGCGCGAGATCGTCGAACAGCCGGGTGTGCAGACCCTTTCGCTCGCCCCGCTTTCGCCGGACAACACGCGTGCCTTGGTGGAACATCTTCTCGACGAGGCAGCCATCGCGCCCGTGATCCGACGCCGCATCGCGGACGCCGCCGTTCAGGAGGCCGGAGGCAATCCCTTCTTCGTCATCGAGATCGTGCACCACCTGCGCACGCTGACCTCGTCGCGGCATGGCGCCGAAACGGCTCTCGAGGGCAATGCCTTTCGCCTGGACAGCATGATTCTCGAACGCGTGGGCAGCCTGCCCCCGGAGAGTCGGCGCCTGCTCCAGGTTGTCGCGCTGGCAGGCGATCCCTTGCCCCAGCGAGCACTGGCCGCGGCTGCCGGGCTCGTGCTCGGGTCCGAGGAATGGGAGCGGGGAATCTCCGCGCTCGTGGAAGAGAGCATGGTCAGGCGGCGAGGGCGGCAAGGCTCGGACCTGGTCGAGCCCTACCACGACCGAATTCGCGAGGTGGTGTCGGGCAGCCTCGACGAGGCGACGTCGCGCCAGCTGAATGCGCGACTGGCCCAGGCGGTCGAGCAATGGGACCACGAGCGCAGCGACATGCTGGCCCGCTACTGGCTGTCCGCCGACGATCCCGAGCGGGCCAAGCGCTACGCATGCGAGGCCGCGGCCGAGGCGCGAGGCAAGCTGGCATTCGACCGGGCCGCGCAGCTCTACCAGACTGCTGCCGAGCTCGAAACCGATGCCTCCATGCGTGCCGATCTGTTGCGTGCCGTGGGCGAATGCCAGGCGAGCAACGGGTGCGCGATCCTCGCTGCGGAAGCCTACCAAGGCGCGGCGGCGCTCGGCGACCCCGCGCAGGCTTCCCGTCTCCGTCACCTCGCGGCCGAGCAGTTGTTGCGCGGGGGAGAGATTACGCGCGGGCTCGAGGTGCTCGGCGGGGTTCTCGCGGAGGCGGGCCTTCGCCTGGCGCCAAGCGCGCGCAGCGCGGCCTTGTCGGTCGGCTGGCGGGTGATGCGGCTGCGTCTGCGTGGCGTCGGCTTCGTCGAACGACCGGCATCGAGCCTGTCCGCCAAGGACAAGCATCTCCTCGACGTGCTGTGGGCCGCCAACATCGGCCTGAGCGTGGTGGACACGCTCAGGGCCGACGATTTCCTGCTGCGCTTCCTCATGCTGGCGCTCGAGTCCGGGGATCTTCGACGTGTGGCCCAGGGCCTGTCGGCGCTGGCGGGGCAACTTGCCGTGCTCGGCGGATCGCGCTTCGGCTGGGCCACGCGCTTGGCGTCGGAGGCCGAGGTGCTGGCGAGGCGATCGTCCGATCCCGCGACCATCGGCATGGCCAGGTTGTGCAAGGCCCTGGTGCGCTATTTCGCCGGCGAGTTCGACGCCGCAGCCAACGATCTGATGGCCGTCGAACAGCATTTCCTCGGCCACTGCCGTGGCGTGAGCTGGGAGCTGGCGACGGCGCGCTCCTTCACCTGCTTTTCCTTACGGCTGGCGGGGCGGATTCGCGAGCTGTGCGAACGCTTCGATCGCTACACCGCCGATGCCGATCGCACGGGCGACCGTTTCCTCGGAACCAACTTGCGCACCTACCAAACGGTGGTGTGGTTGGTTCGGGACGATGCGGCGCGTGCGAGCAAGGAGATCGAAGGGGTCTTGGACGCGTGGCCGAAGGACATGTACCACCTCCAGCACTTCTTTCACCTCTACGCGCGCTGCGAGCAGGCCCTGTACGGCGAGAAGCCCGAGGTGGCGTGGCAGGCGATCTCCGACGAGCGCCGCCGACTTCAGCACTCGGGGTTGTTCCATGTCAGCGGCGTTCGCATCGAGCACGCTTGGATCTCCGGCCGGGTCGCGCTGGCGATGGCCGAGAAGGTCGTCCCCGGGGCGCGGAAGCCCTTCCTGGTGACGGCTCACAAGTGCGCGCGCAGGTTGCGCAAGGCCGAGCACCAGACCGGCGTGGCCATGGGCGCAGCCCTCGAGGCCGGCGTGCGCTGGCTTTCGCCGGGTGCCGAGCGCAACCATGGGCTCTTTGCTCTCGACCGCGCCGTCGCGACCGCCGAGGCGGCGGGGGCGCTGCTTCTGGCCGAGTCCGGGCGCAGGTGGCTGGGCGAGCTCACCGGAGGCCGGCGGGGCGAAGAGCTGCGCGCCCGCTCCAACGGTTGGATGGCGAATCAGGGCGTGCGCGATCCCGCGCGCATCGCACGTCTCTTCGCGCCCGGCTTCCACGGGCGCGAGGAGGAATAGCGAGGCACGGCTTCGCGTATCGTCGGGGACGCGATCGTCGTCGAATCGTCACGGCTTGAAGTTGTCTTGCGCGGGCGAGGCCGCCGGTGAAGAATAGGCACCGGGGATCCAAGCATGACCGAGCTCGAACGACTCGAATCCATCATCCAGCGCGACCTGCAGTCGCTCAAGAACTGCGCGCCCAACATGGAATGCGAGGGATGTTCCGAGAAGTTGTGCGTGAAGCTGGTCGCCGCTGCGGACTTTCCCACCGACTACGGCAGTTTCCGCATCCTCGGATTCGTCAACAACAAGGACGGAAAAGATCACACCATCGTGCTCAAGGGCGAAATCGGCGAAGGCGAGAATCTGCTCTGCCGCATCCACTCCGCCTGCCTGACCGGGGATGCCTTCGGTAGCCGTCGCTGCGATTGCGGCGACCAACTGCACGCGGCGCTGGCGGCGATCGAACGCGAAGGCCGCGGCCTGGTCCTTTATCAACAAGCCGAAGGGCGGGGTATCGGGCTTACCAACAAGCTGCGCGCCTACGTCCTGCAAGACAAGGGGCTCGACACGCTCGAGGCCAACACGTCCCTCGGCTTCCTACCCGACGAGCGCGACTACGTGGTACCCGCCGAGATGCTGAAGAAGATCGGGGTCAAGAGCCTGCGCCTGCTCACCAACAATCCCGAAAAGGTCGAGAAGCTGGCGAAGCTCGGGATTCGGATCGTCGAGCGCGTACCGCTGCAGATCTCCAGCCACAAGGACAACGAACGCTACCTCAAGACCAAGAAGCATCGCTTCGGGCACTGGCTGTATTTCTAGCCCGGCGCCACCCCCGCCCCATTTCTTGCGGAGCGCAAAACTATCTCGGTGATCTCGGCCGGGGCGCCGAGGCGCATGGGCGGACCCCAGAAACCTGTTCCGCAGCTCACGTAGATCTGGGATTCCGCGACCCGGTGCAGGCCGCGAATGAAGGGCTGCTGCAATCGCACCAAAAGGCCCCAAGGCCAAATCTGTCCGCCATGGGTGTGCCCGGACAACTGCAAGTCCACGCCCAGGCTCGCCGCCTTGTGAATGGAGATGGGCTGATGGGCCAGCAGCACCACCGCGCGCGAGGGATCGCGTCCCGCCAGGGCGCCCGCGATGTCCTCGGCCGGACCGTCCTCCGGAAAGCGCGAGGCGCCGTGGTCGGGAACACCCGCCAGGTCGAATCCCTCTGCCTCGCTGCCGATGGCGACGCGCTGGTTGCGGAGCACCCGCAGGCCCATGCGATCGATCTCGTCCATCCACGCGCGAGCGCCCGAGTGCGTGTAGTACTCGTGGTTCCCGGTCACGAAGAAGACCCCGTGTCGGGCGCGCAGGTCGGCAAGCGAGGCAAGCGCAGGGCGCAACTGCTCGATCGTGCCATCCACCAGGTCGCCGACGACGGCGATGATGTCGGGAGCGAGCCCATTGGCGGCGCGGACGACGCGTTCGACGAACTGGCGGCCAAGCAGGCCGCCGACGTGCATGTCGCACATCTGCACGATGCGCGTTCCGTCAAGACCGGGCGGCAAGCGTTGCAAGACGACTTCGACCCGCTTGATCGCGATCCGCCCGCGCGTCGCGCGGATGGCCGCTGCCGTCACGCCGCCCACGCTGGCCAGCGCCGCCCCGGCCAGCACGCGCGCGGTGAAAACGCGACGAGAGCCGTCGAAGGCGTTCGCGGCTCCGAGCCACCGGCTGGCCAGCGTCGCCAACAGACGCACGATGTCCGCGGCAAGCAGAGCAACCATCAGGAAGAGCATGACGCCCATCCAGATGAAGCCGGGCCAGGCGAGCACGCGGCGGAGGCTGGGGATCATGCGTCCCACCGAGACCGAGGCCACCACGAGGAGCGCCAATGCTACGACGGTGCTGGTGGCGAGCTGTCGGGCCAGCCCGGACATCTGGGTATCGCGCACCAACCGAGCCCAGAAGTAGTAGTGGACCCCCGCCATGATGGTGCAGACGATGGCGAAAAGAATGGCGAATCCGAGGGTGCGGCTCAAGGTGTCAGCTCAGGCGTGAAAGACGATGTGCCTAGCATAGTCGGAAGCGCCTGCCCCGCTACTGGCGTGGCGCAATTACTTGAAGGTTTGATGATGTTCGAGCCAAGCGGTGGCCACGCCGGCCACCAGGCCGAAGAAGTGGCCCTCGAAGGAGGTCCCGTTGCGCACCGGCTTGATGCCGGCCAGCATCGATCCATAGACCAGCACCACGGCCCCGGCGACGAGCACGTCGGTCACGCTGCGGCCGAAGATGGCCAGTGCGATGAGATAGCCGAAGAAGCCGAAGATCACGCCGCTGGCGCCCATGTGGGCGGCCTTCCGGCCGAGCAGCCACAGCAGCGTTCCAGAGCCCAGAGCGATGAGCAGCGTCGTCTCGAGGAAAGTCCGTTGACCGTGCCTGAGCACGAGCGCGCCGAGGATGACGAAGGGCGGAAGGTTGGCAGCCAGGTGGGTGGCGCCTCCGTGCATGAAGGGCGCGGTGACGATGCCCAGGAGTCCGCCCGACGTGCGCGGCACGATAGCCAGCCGATTGGCCGATTGGCCGAGGACCGCGCGCAGGAGTGTTATCGCGGTCATGGCCAGGGCCGGCCAGGCAATGAGTGCCCACGGCCGGTCCGTCAGTACCTTGGCTACTTGGTCCACAGGCTGTCGAATTCGTTTTCGTCGGGGACGCTCGGGGTATCGGTCTTGGGCGTGGCCTGGGTGGGGCCTTCGGGGCCGCTCTCGGTGGCCTCCCCACCTGGCGCGGCGGGCACCGCCGAGGGCTCCGCGATGGTATCCATGGTCTGCGACTTGCGAACGGAGCTGTGCCTGCGAATCGCCGATTGCAGCAAGGAGTCTTCCGGGTGCAGGGCCTCGGTCGCGGCATCGATGATGGCCACCGCGTGCTCAGGCACGTTCCTGCGATGGGGAAGGACGAGCGCGCGAAGCATCGATCGATGGTGCATGTGCAGCCGGTCGGATGAAAGCGCCGGCTTTCGCTGCTCGGCGCGCGCGCGGTTGACCTCGACGTAGGCGTCCCAGTCGGGCGATTTCCAATTGGGCTCGAGCGCGTCCACGACGTGCGCTTCCATTTCGACGCGCAGCTGGGTCAGATGTTCCAGGAAAATCCGAAAGGCGGGGCGCATGGTGGCCGCGACGTCGGGCGGCAGTCGGTCGCGCAAACCGCGCACCAGTCCGGCCCAGGCCGCGATCTGGGCGGTGCAGCGCTCGGGACCAAGCGTGCCAAGGCTGGGGACCGCGTCTTGAATTTCCTTCTCGAGCACATGCAGAACTTCACCCGGCGAAACGGGGCGCGCGGGCTGGGCCGGCGGCGCGACGACAACCGGCATCGGCACAGGGGCGGCAGGTTCCAAGTCGACCGGCTTGAGCAGCGCGCGAAGGCGCGCGAATTCCTGATCGCGCTTGATCTGTTCGGGGTCGAGCGGAGGCGGCAAGTGCGGATTCGGTCGTACCCGTCGCGTTCGTCGGCGCGCAGGCATCGTCGCGTCGAGGGCGGACGCGGAAGAAGAGGGGAAGGTTCGCTCGCCGTCGCGGGAGGCCGTCGCCGAGGCACGCGCGAGCTCGCGCTCGATCTTGGCGCGCACCTGGGTGTGTTGCCAGTCCTCGATCGCGTTCAGAAACTGCCGGGTCAGCGCGGTCACCACCTGGCTGCGCTCGCGATCGGCCCGTCTCTTCGCCGCTTTTCCAAGGCCGAGGTTGGCATCGGTCGTGACCGCGGAGAATACGTCGGCGATCATCGCCTGTCCGCGTTCCACGGTCGCCGATTCCATGGCTGCCATCAGACAGTCGGTGAAGTCCTGGACGAGATCGCGGGCAGAGAAGGGCATTCTTCCAGAAGTTTGGGTAGGGAGTCTGTTCGTGCGAGAGCGAGAGATCGTCATGCAGCCTGCGGCAGGCCTTTCGATGAGCGGCGTCACCGTGGTGTGGACGCGGTCGATTCGGGCCGTTGTTTAACACACGCGCAGTGCCGACGCAGCCATTGCGCGGCTCAAGATTCGAGTATGGCCGCAAACCCCGCGACGACAATTCGGAATCCGGCATCGCGATGCCGCGCTATCTTTGCCATGTTTCGTATGCGCAAGGTGTAAATCACGATGACGACACACAACAAGGCCCGGCTCGGACTACCTCTCCTGGCCTCCCTCGGGATGCTGGTCGCGCCGGCCGCGTCATCGGCTGCGAAGTCCGCGTCTGGCGTGCCCGTGCCCGCGCAGGAGCGCCCGGCGGTGGAGCACTTCGCGACTGCCGCCCAGGCGCTCGAAAAGGTGCTCGCCACGCCCGCGCGGGTCTTGGCTTTCGGCGAGTACCACCAAACCACCGAAACGAGGAAGATACGGTCGTCGCTTTCGCGTTTCACCGAGGAGCTGCTACCCGTGATCGCCAAGCGGGCAACGGATCTGGTGGTGGAAACCTGGGTGGCCGATGGCGCCTGTGGAAAGCGGGAAAGCAAGGTCGTCGACGATGTTCAGACCACCACCGAGCGTCCACCCGAGACGGAGAACGAGATCGTCACGCTGCTCAAGCGGGCGCGCGCGATGGGTATCGCGCCGCACATCCTGACCATGTCGTGCAAGGACTACCGCCGGGTCACGGACAAAGACGGCGAAACCGATTTTGCGAAGATGCTGACCCTGACGCGCGAGCGCCTGCAAAGCGAGGTGGGCCGCTGGCTCTCGGCCCCGATGCCGGCAGGCAGCAAAGGGCCACGCGTGGTCGCCGTGTACGGAGGAGCCTTGCACAACGATCTCTATCCCGCGCCGGAGGACAGGCCCTTCGCCTTCGGCCGTGCGCTGTTCGACAAGGCAAAGGGACAGTACTTGGAGGTAGACGTGTTTGTGCCCGAATACATCATGACCGACGAACGCATGGCCGTCGAGCCGTGGTTCGCCACATTCAAGGCCGGCATCAAGGCCGGCGACGCCCTGCTCATCCGCCGCAGCGAACGATCGTATATCATCGTGTTTCCGCTCGCGAAGCCGTAGCGCCAAGGCGCGATTGACCCACTCGCCGTAGGTGCGTAGCATCAGGAACCGTGAGGCGCAGCGGCTATCTCGCACGACAACAGCGTCTGTTGCGACTCCTCGACGAGAGAAGAGAGCTGTCGGTCGAGAAGGCTGCGGCAGAGCTGGGATGTAGCCGCCGCACGATCTACCGTGATTTCCTCGTCCTCTCGGAGACCGGTGTCCCCATTTATCCCGAGGCCGAAGGCAAACGCGTGCGCTGGCGCTTGGTCGACGGCCCCAAGCGGCGGTTGTCGATCACCCTCAGCTTCTCCGAGATGCTGGCGCTGACCGCGGGCCGGGATCTGCTCGCCGGCCTGACCGGCACGTTCTTCCACGAGGCCGCGATCACCGCCCTGGAGAAAATCCGTGCCGCTTTGCCTGATCCCTTGCTTGCCCGCGCCGACGCCACCGCCGATCTGGTCCTGGCCGACAAGCGCCCCGCCCGCGACTACCGCAGCCGTGGCGAGGCAGTCCGGACGCTCGTGGACGCCATCGACCAGCACGAGACCGTCAACCGCGTGTACGACCCCGAGATCGTCGCGCGCGCCATCGGCGTGCTGCGCGACTTCACAAAGGGAAGCAGCCGAGTGGTGGGCGAAGGCGACGTCCAGGGTTGGGTCGACGCTTGCTACGAGCCAATCGCCGACAACTACCTTGCGGACTTGGCCGCGCGAACACGACGAATCCGTGACACGGTAATCGCCGTGAATCGTCCTCTCAACTCCGACCGCAGTCTGCGCGATGAGTTCCTGGAAAACTTCGACGGTACCGAGGTCGTTCCCCTGTGCTACCGGGATGAGCACGAGCGGCGGATGCGTGATGAGCCGCTGACAGCAAGCTTTCTGCACGTCCCCATCAGCGCTGGTCAGTTCCACAGACTACGCCGTACAGACCGGATCATCGAAGGCACCTTCGTCAGCGCACCCTACAGCACCACCCGGGGGCTCGACCTCACGTTCCGCGACGACCAGTCCTAGCCCCTAACTCCTCGCACCCAGCCCCCCCCCAAGAACTCCCGTGGTTGCACGATGCGGATCCCCTCGAAGTCGCCCAGGACCAAGAGGTGCTTGTCGCCGCTCACGATCACAGACGCACGGCCGGAGACTGCGGCGTGGAGGTATTTGTCGTCGTCGGGAGCTTGCGAGACTTGGGACGAAAACGCGCTCTCCTCGACGAGGTCTGCAAGCAGGAGGATGCTGTCGAGCCACTGGCTGGCGTTGATGGGGGCGTGCAAGCATCTGCGCACCGCTGGGTAGGCGAGAGCGGTCACGATTTCGGTGACGATTGCGGGGGACATGACCAACTCGAACGCCTCATCGCGCAGGAAGCGGCGCAGGATCTGGCCGGGAGGCCCTTCTGGGCGAATCGCTGCACTGACGAATACGTTTGCGTCGAGGACGGCGCGAAGCACGGGTTACTTTCGCGAAGGCTTGGCCTTACTGGCCTTGCGTGCCCAGGCTTGTGCCGCGAGGGCGAGCTCGGCCGCCTTGCCGTCGGATAGCCGGCCGCCCTTCTGTTGATCCAGGAAATCGAGAGCATTGCGCCGGGCGATCCGGCGCATTTGATCGAGCTTCTCGACGGGAACCAGCGCCGCGAGAGCCTTGCCTTTTCGCTCGATCACGAACTCATCGTGGCGCAGGGCAACACGGTTGAGCATGTCGCCAAGGCGCTGCCGCACTTCAAGAGTCGAGATTCTTTCGGTCATGGAGGCCAACTCCTTCAACTATCATAGTTGCATGCGTTGGTCCATGCAACTTCGCCTAGCCATTGAACCTGAACAAATGTATAGTCATACCCATGTCTACCGTCGACGAACTGGGTGACGAGATCGCGACTTTGGCGATACACATCGACGTGGCGACGCACCGGCTGCTCGAGTGCGTTCGCGGGTTCGATGAGGAGTGCGGGTGGGCGGCGCAGGGGGCTGCGTCGTGCGCTCATTGGCTGTCCTGGCGCATCGGTCTCGACCCGGCCACCGCGCGCGAAAAGGTGCGCGTAGCGAGGGCGCTCGGGAAGCTGCCCGCCATCGACGGCGCCCTGAAGGTCGGAAAGATTTCGTACGCAAAGGCGCGGGCGCTAACCCGCGTGGCCACGCCCGAGAACGAGGCGAACCTGCTCGAGATGGCCATGTACATGACCGGGGCCCAGCTCGAACGGTTGTGCCGCGGCCACCGGGGCGCCCTGGACGTGGACAATGCTCCGCTGCCAGCAGAGCGCGACGTGCGGCGGCGGGACTTGCCGGGCGGCATGGTGAAGCTCGAAGTTGTTCTTCTGCCCGACGAGGCGGATCTGGTCCTGCGTGCGCTCGACCGGGCTCGCGAGGTCAAGCACGCCGATGAGTCGGTGGACGTTTCCGCGGAAAGTGCGCCAGGCAAAGCCTGGGCAAGGAGGATGACATGTAGAACCATGATTGAAACCTTGCGAAGGAACCCGGCGGGACAAGCCCGCCCGGCAAAGGCTGGCAACCAGCCGGAACCGAGTGTTGCGTGGTTCGGGGGTAACCCCGACTGCGAAGCGTACACAGGGAGCATGAGGGCCGCGCGATAGAGCCTCGAAATGAAACTGCTTGCGGGAGATGCCGTGGTTTTCTGAGCGGCGTCAGCACCTGCGATGCCGCAATGGCTAGGCGTTGAGGTCCCGCCGGGGTCGAAGAACGTGGCGCGCATGCACAGGGGTTCCACAGGAACCTGGGAGGTCCTGTCGTCTCCACTGACAACAAGGGAAGGGCACCCGGCGGAAGCCAAGAGCCCAGGCCCCATCACGACGCGCTCGACACGATGGGGAGCGAACGAATGAGCGCGCAGTGGTACCGCCAAGCGAAGGAAACGAAGCGCGGCGGGAAGGGCGAAAGGAAGTCGGAGCTTTCTCGTAGTACCGATGAAGCGGGGGAACCGACCCGAGGGACCCCGTGGAGGGAAGGGGGAGCCAAACTACGGAACGGCTGGAGAGAAAGATGAAGGGAACGTCGAGTCCCGAAAACGTCTCAACGAAACTACAGCGGATAGCAAAGCTGGCGAAGGAATCACCGGACATGGTGTTCACGACGCTTGCCCATCACATCGACCTGGAACTATTAGACCAAGCGTTTCGGCTGACCCGAAAGGATGGGGCGACTGGAGTAGACGGCCAGGATGCGACCGGGTACGCGGCGAATCTGCAGGGAAATCTGCGGTTGCTGCTAGACCGGTTCAAGTCGGGCACGTACCAGGCGCCTCCGGTTCGACGGGTGCATATCCCGAAGGGGGATGGTAAGTCGACCCGCCCCATAGGGATACCGACCTTCGAAGACAAAGTGCTTCAAAGGGCGGTCACGATGGTGCTGGAGGCGGTTTATGAGCAGGACTTTCTAGCCTGCTCGTATGGCTTCCGACCGGGCCGGTCGGCGCATCAAGCGCTGGCAACGCTTTGGCAGGGTCTGATGAACATGGGCGGTGGCTGGGTGATTGAGGTAGACATCAAGAGCTACTTCGACACCGTCGACCATGGACATCTCCGAGGCTTTCTCGACAGAAGGGTGCGAGACGGAGTGCTCCGTCGAGCAATCGACAAGTGGCTCAAAGCAGGAGTTCTAGAGGACGGCAGCGTGTACCACCCTGAAGGCGGAACGCCCCAGGGAGGTGTCGTCTCACCGCTACTCGCGAACATCTACCTGCACGAGGTCCTGGATACGTGGTTTGCTCGGGAAGTGAAGCTCAGACTTCGGTCACAGGCATTCATGGTCCGGTACGCAGATGACGTGGCCATCGTCGTTGGAAACGAGGACGATGCTAAGGTTGGCCGCAAGCGCGTAGCCAGGCTGATGCAGAAAAACAAGCTGATTGCGATCACGCGTCGTCGATTTCGAAAGACCACCGACTCGAAGCACGACTTCCCAGTCGCACCGAACCTGCTGGGGCGTGACTTCACCGCGGTCAAGCCAAACGCATCGTGGGTCACGGACATCACGTTCATCTGGACCATGCAGGGGTGGCTGTACCTGGCGGTCATCATCGACCTGTTCTCCAGACGAGTCGTGGGCTGGGCGACCAGTCGGAACGTCGACCGTCATCTCGCGCTCGCTGCACGCGATATGGCCATCCGCCAGCGCAAGCCTGCCGACGGCTTGGTTCATCACTCAGATCGCGGCAGCACATACGCCAGCGGCGATTACAGGAAGGCCCTGGAGAGAGAAGGCATCGAATGCAGCATGAGCCGCAAGGGCGACTGCTGGGACAACGCCGTGGCCGAGAGCTTCTTCTCGACGCTCAAGCGCGAGATGGACAACCTCGACCACCTTGAAAGCTGGGAGGCTGCCAACATCTCCATTGCCGAGTACATCGATGGCTTCTACAACCTCAGCACCTCCGCATGATAATCGAGCGCGCTCTTGTGTACTACTGATCCCGTCATACCCCCAGAAGGCGCGCCTGTCCGCCGAACGCCTTGCCGTTAAGCGGTGGGCGGCCGTCTGCGGCCGACCATCAGCGCTTCAACGGCTTGTTAGCCCGCCCTTCCTGCGTGGGCGCTTCAAGTACGCCGCAGGAATCTCGTCACCTGCAACCGGGGACACCTTTGGAACCCGCGCTAGAACGGCGTCGAACTTGTCTCGCGATGCGCGGTTGGCTCGATTCAACAGGTACTCCTGGGTCATCAACGCAGCTACCTTCTCTGCGGCAGCCGAGCTGATCAACTGGTTCAACGAAACGCCCTCGTTCTCCGCAAGATCGGACAGTTTGCGATGAAGCGATACGGGAAGTCTGAGACTGAGAGTGGACATGGACCTATCTCCGTGAAAGTTGAAGCAGAAAGGAACCTGGCGTAAGGACTCGAATACCAAGGTTGGCAGCAGCAGAGAAATCCTTCAGGTTGTGCGTGATGATCGCGTCAGCACGACTCGCGACCGCAAGCTCCGCCACCATATCGTCGTTCGGGTCTCGAAGCAGCGGACGCCAAAGGAAGAAGATGTCCTGCTTGTGCGCAACAAGACACAGGTAGTCAACGAAGGTGGTGACGTCGGCCGCCCGCCGGGTCGAGGAGAGATGGCGCAGCAATGCGGACTCATACTCCACGACCAAGGGCACAGACACGGCGATCTCGAACCTTTTCCGTCGGAGAAGGCGGATGATCTCAAATGATGCGCCCAGTCTGGACCGCCAGGCTGCGACAAGCACGCAAGTATCTAGAACCACACGCACCATCTCATGGTATCACAGGAGATACTATTTGCGACGGTTTCCCGCGCCCACCGAACGCCTTGCCGTTCAGCAGCAAAGGCCGTAGGTGATGGTCGATGGTAGCACTGCCGTGGCCGCGCGGCGGCCTTCATTGATCTGTCGAGCCGCGCGGCCGCGGCTCGTTGAACTTCGACCGAGAGTTGACAGGCCCTTGTTCAGCGCTGCAACGGCTTGTTCGGCAGCCTTCCAGAGAGTATTCTTGAGGCATGACTCAGGCCCTCGCAAACGTCTTCTCCCAGCTGTCGTCCCTCCCGGCCGACGAGCAGGATCGGATTGCCGGATGGCTGCAATCCGAACTCGTTTCCGAGGACGGATGGACCCGTCGATTCGCCCAGTCCCAAGACCTGCTGAACGCACTGGCCGACGAAGCCCTGGCCGACTTGGCCGCGGGTCGAACAACCGATCTCGATCCGGACAAGATGTGAGGTCGCGAGCAACCGCCAGGTTCTGGGAGCTGTTTCACCAGCTACCCGCCGAAGTTCAGGACCAAGCGCGGGCGGGATACTGATCGTTCACCCTCAACCCGAGACACCCGGGTCTACAGTTCAAGCGCGTGAGCCAAGCATGCCCGGTCTACTCCGTGCGCATATCGCGTGACTATCGAGCCGTTGGGATTCTTCAGGATGCAGGGATCGTCTGGTACTGGATCGGGAACCACCAAGACTACGACCGACTACTCGCCGGACACTGACGGTCCATCGAACGGCTTGGCGTTAACCCGCGGGCGGCCGTCCGCGGCCGACCGTCGGGTTCAACGCCTTGTTCGACAGCGACTCAGCGAAGTACCGGGCCTGTAGGTATGCCGCGTAGTCGGCGTCTTCTGGTCCGAGCGCCAGGCTCTGGAAAAGGTCCTGATATGTTGTCGTGCGAAACTTCGGGGAATCTACGCCCAGGGCCCTAGAGAACGCTGCCAGTTCCTCGGAATGCAGATTGGAAAGCTGCCCACCAGGTGCGTACCAAATGCACATCAGGGTCCAAGAAGAGCCGCTTCGCCCGAGGCCGAGCATATGTTTCAGAAGTTGTGCGGCATCCAACGTCTCGAATCGAAGGAGTCCATTGCGAAGACTGTCGGCAACAGCCTGGCACCCCGAAAGCCCGGCGTCCTTCCAGAGCGATCGGTTAGAAGGGAAGTACTTGGGCTTGAGGAAACACTTGTTCTTTGACCTTTTGAATGGCTCTGTGAACTTGCTCTCGATCGCCAATATCGTGCCGTCGCATCCATACAGGACCACGTCAAGATTCGCTCTTCCACCAGCCCCTGTTGGGAACTTCTGCTCAAAGGCCAATCCACAAAGCCGCACCGACAAGTCGAGAGCTTTCTGAAGAACCGCAAGGTTGCGGCCTCGCCAATAGTCGAACACGTTGCATACCAATGCCGTCGATGAATGCAGGGCTTGAATCTTTCCCTTCGCGCTTCCGCTTCCGAACTCCGCGCCATCGCCGCTCGCGATATCGCGTAGCGAGCAAGATGTGAGTGGTTCGAAGAGATTGGCGTTGCATGACTCGCAGTACCCATGCGCGTCGAACACGAGGCCACGGGCACCGGCCCAGGACTGCTGAGTTTCCTTCAGCTGATCGCACAAGTCATCGGTCATGCTGCCCCTTTCGTCTGTCGAACGCTTTGCCGTTCAGCTGCGGGCGGCCGTCCGCGGCCGACCGTCAGCTGCAACGGCTTGTTAGACGTCACCTTTCGCTTTTCGGTCCGGATCAGGAACCTGCGACATCACGACGCTCGACGAACACGTTCCCGCCTAATGCGCTCGTTGAGATAGACCTTCATCAGGGACTGGTAGGGGACGTCCTGCTTGTTTGCCAAGGCTTTGAGTTCCTCGATCATCGAAATCGGAAGCCGCAGAGAGATGGCGGTCGTCGACGGTTTCAAGTTGGGAAAGGTCGGCTGCACGGCCTTGCTCCAATCGAAGGCGTCCGTGACATCGTTCTCGGCCCAGTATTTCCGCTCCGCGTCCTCGCTTGCAAAGTGGGGAACGGAAATTTTGCTCTTCTTAGATCGCTTGTTCATAAAGACCCCGTTCTCTTCGACTCATGTCTCGGGCGGAGATGACCCTCACCAAGTCTTCTCGAACCGTGAAAACGATCGCGAGTAGGCGGTCGGCGTTGGTCTTTCCAAGGGCCGCCAGGCGAATCTCTTTCTCGGAATGCTTGTAGTCCGATGCCACGACGAGCGGTCGGTTGAAAAACGTCTCCTCCGCTTCCGCCCTCGATACATGATGGAGTTCCCAGTTCTTGTCCGCGTTGCCCTCATCCCACTGAAATCCAACGCAATGTGCGAGAATCTCAGGGAAGGCAGTCATCCCGTCATGTATATACCAAGCATATACGTCTGGCAAGACACCGCGCATCACAAACGCGCCGGGCGTGTACGTCTAACGCTCTGCCATTCAGCGGCAGGGACGCCGCTGAGTTGCCGTTTCAATTCTGTACGATTTCACTGCGGCGGCCCTGTCCGCTGCAATGGCGGGTTAGCCGGGACTCCAAGATGGCGGCTGGATTTGGTGCATCGACGCCGTAGCCTTGAGCGGATTGCGTGGATCACGACCGGGATTTGGGACGCGCGAAGGTCGTGCTCCCATACTCGAAGTACGCTCCACCCATGCGCCCGCAGTAGCGCCGTTTGCCGCTGATCTCGGTCCCTGTTTGCGTCGATCTTTTCTCGCCACCATGATGTGTTGGTACGCGGCACCGAAAAATGCGTCGGACATGCGTGCCAATAGCAGCCATCCACGAAAACGCAAACCATCTCCGGTCGAAAGACAAAATCTGCGCGGCATCGGATCTCTTGCTCTGGTCGTACAGCGGTCTCGAACTTCAGCCCCGCTTGGGTAAGAGACGTTCGAAGCGCAAATTCGGGTGAGGTCTCGCGGCCAACATTTGCTCGCATGACTCGCCCAACGAGTTCAGAACTGGAGTGCGGTGCTCGTAGTCGAATGCAGGTCATGGCCCTGGGACGCCTTCATCGGCGTCATCTGGTATTTCATCCGCATTGGGAGGATCAGTGACTGCCTCCCCTGTTTCACGAGGTACGGAGTACTCCTCGTCTCCCAGGCAGATGGAAAATCTCGATTCGTCCATCCTCACCGTTAGATCAGGAAGATCCCCTGGGACGTCTGGAATTTCCCTCAACAGAGCCTGGCTTGGCGTACGCACGTAGCGCTCCAGGAACTGGGCCATAGTTGAACCAGCCGCAGCATCCAAGTGTTTCCACGCTTTCGCTCCGACGAAAACCTCACCCTTCTGCGCCCGAAAGGCCGCGGAAAGTTGTGCGAGCTTGTCGTTTTCAGTCGGATCGAACACGATGAGAACAGGCTGATAGCCGCTCTTCCGGGCGTCGATTGGGAACTCGAGTTCTTCACCCCATCTGCCCTGCCCAGACGCCGCGATAGTAACCCTCATCTTGATCTCATATGCTCGCCGATCAACGATGCAGTCTACTTGTCGTCCCTTTCCTGCGTCGCCGTGGCGCCTTACGGGACTCTTCGTCGCGCTGTACGCTACACCACCGATCGCATTTGCGATTATTGGCTCAAAGAGATAGCCAGTTTCCTGGCCGGCACGGTTATCGATATCGAACATCCACTTTCGCCAGAGCATGAACCCGGTCAGCGCCTTGGCGGTCATCGTTCCGAATTGGAGTAATCCGCGCGGACCCACTTGATCCATGGTCGGAATGGGCTGTCGCTTCAGGATTTGCTGGTACTTCAGACGTGCTTTGTGGAGTGCCGCGAGACAGGCGAAATACATAACAGTGTCCGGATCTTCACTGGCAAGCCGTTCCATCAAGTTCCAGAAATCCATTCCCTCTACTACCAGCAGTGATGGATCCTCGGAGAAGAAGGGAAGAATCTTGGTCGGCAGGTCTTTGAACCTGCGTTGGAGTCGAAGATCTGATGCAATCACGACGGCAAGGTAGCAGCAGGCCTCTTCAGTAAGGGGCACCGCTAGCTCCGAATTGCTTGCGGTCTTCGCGCGAACCAACACCGCCCGCTGGAGCTTGTCTAGTCCCATAGTTCCAACTGAGTCGTCATGGGCCTGTACGCGGTCGCCACCCGATTGGTTATGCGCTCTAGTGCAGGGCTCATACCGGATGAGGCGGTCGGAACGAAGCTGAGCAGAGCGCCGCGACTCGCACGTCCACACCGCTCGGGCAGCTGCGCAGCGAGGCTCCTTGCGATTGCGGTGCCTAGAGTTGGGGGAATGGAATTGCCGATGAGCAAGGCCTGATCGGCCGCGGAGCCCACGAACTCGAACTCGTCATCGAACGTCTGGATCCGGGCGCACTCACGAAGCGTCAGGAATCTGTCCTCGTATGGGTGGACAAATTCATTCCGTGCGAAACTTGTGATGGCCTTCGACGGCTCGGCTGCGTGGAGCCTACGTATACCTGCTGGTGCCCCTCCACGACGTTCGGTCGGGGTTCCATCCATGACTCTGCGGTAGGCACGCCGACGATAGCTCGGGTGCCATAGGTCGGAGGGAAGATCGCGCATCGTCTGCCCCATCTTCAGGGCATGAAACCTGGCTATGTCGTCCTCTGCGGGCAGCGAACTGTAGTGCCCTTGAGGACATCCTGGCGGCGATGGCCGTGGAGTCGGAAGGTCGGCAAGGTATGTCGACACCGACGGAGTCAGCGGCAACTGCCGCCCAGCGGCCTGGGATGCTCCAGGTGCGCCGAACGCGCTGTGGGTTGGCTCTGGAAACATTGGGTCCCAACCGAGACCTCCAAGTGCGATCACCCGCTTTCGATGCTGCGGAACCCCATAGTTCGCGGCGTTAATCTTTCGCAAGTGAATGCGATAGCCCGCCTCGATCAGCGGATCCAGCAGGTCGAGGACACGGTTGCCGTTTTCGCCAGTGAGGAAGCCTTCCACATTCTCGAAAAGGAAAGCCAATGGTCGCGCCCTCGCGACGATGTGCGCAAAGACAGACACCAGCGTGTTGCGTTCATCTCCCGTTCGGCGCATTCCTGCCGAGGAGAATCCTTGGCACGGCGGACCACCGGCGATGACATCGACCCGAGGGAGTTCCAGGCCAGGGGCGATCTCGATCGCCGAAACGTGGTCTCCAAGGTTCCTCGAATACGTAGCTACCGCAGCCTTGTTGTGGTCGAAGGCCGCGACGGTGGAGAATCCGGCTCGCTGTAGGCCGGCCGAGAGCCCGCCAGCGCCGCAGAAAAGATCGATGACCGTCGGATCGGAGGAGCGAGTGCGTTGAGCCATGGAGGACGGTCAACCCTACCCGATTCTTGATCGAAAGACGATGGCCGTTGGGCTTGATCCGCTTTCGTCGACTCCTACGAAAGCGGATCAAGCCCAGGGCCCGGCGGTAGCGGTCGTGGACGCCTGACTCGATGTCCGATTCGACGCACAAGATCCGACCCTCCCGCGCGTGACCGAAGCTGGCGCCTCGGCTGATAACGTCCTCATGCCTCGCCCTGATGGGAACCTCGTGTCTCCGGCTAACGCCTTGCCGTTAAGCTGCAGGCGGCCGTCCGCGGCCGACTGCCAGCTTCAACGGCTTGGTGATGCCTGGAGGTACCCATGAAACCATAAGGTGAAAGTCCTGAAGCGGTAGAAGATCGGGCTCTCCTGACATCTTCGTAAAGGGAGATCTCGTAGGTGCGACGCACGTCGCCGACGGAGATGTGGGCGGCATGAGTTCCGGGTGAGGTGGAGACGAAGTGCGCACGGGCACCTGGGGTATCGTGTGGCTTGTCTGGAACCCACAAGCCCAGGAGCCCATGCGCGCAACCACCCTATTCCGAAACCTACTCCAATTTCCACATACCCGTGTCCTGGCGGTCGAATTCGATCTGCTTGGCATATTGGTGCACGTGGCGCCAACGACGACCGTTCCCTACTGCTCAGGCTGCGGATGTCGGGTCCATGACGTGTTCGATGCTCGGGCTCGGAACTGGCGGCATCTGGACGCGTGCGGGATGGAGGTTCTTCTGCGCTACACCCTGCGCAGGGTTGACTGTCCTCGGTGCGGCGTGGTCATCGAGATGGTCCCTTGGGCCGAGCCGAAGGTCGGCTTCACGCGTGACTTCGAGGACCACGTGGCCTATCTGGCCCAACAAGCAAGCCAGACGATGGTGGCCGAAACCATGCGCATCGCGTGGCGCACCGTCGGCGCCATCATCCAGCGGGTGGTGCCGCGGCACCGAGATCCTAGCCTTCTCCTCGAGGACCTCGAACACATCGGCGTCGACGAGTTGTCGTACCGGCGGCACCATGAGTACGTCACCGTCGTTGTCGACCACGTCTCGCAGCGGGTCGTCTGGGCCCACGAGGGCAAGAACGCTGCGACGCTCGGCTGCTTCTTCGACGCTCTCGGCCCGGAACGAACCAGCAAGCTCAAGACCGTCACCATCGACATGTCCGCGGCCTACATCGACGCGGTCACCTCGCGAGCGCCACAAGCGCAGATCGTCTTCGACCGCTTCCACGTTCAGAGACTCGTGCAGGAAGCACTCGACGAGCTTCCGGCGTGCGGAGGTCCGACTCCTGGAGGACACCGACGAACGCGGGCAACTGAAGAAGACCAAGTACCTTCTGCTCAAGAATCCGTGGAACCTATCCAGGGCCGAGTCTGAGAGGCTTTCGACCCTCCCGAAGACCAATGCCCGACTCTATCGCGGCTACCTGCTCAAGATCGCCATCTGCGACATCCTCGGTCGTCGCCAGGTCAACGTCGTCAAACAGAAGCTCGAAGAATGGATCAGTTGGGCCAGGCGATCCAGACTACCTTCCTTCAAGAAGGTCGCCGCGACCATCAAGAAATACCTGGACGGCATCGTGGCCATTGTCGCCACAGGGCTCAATAACGGAAGAACCGAGGGCCTTAATGGCAAGATCAGGGTCATCACCCGCAGGGCCTATGGCTTCCACAACGCTCAAGCCCTCATTGGCTTCATCTTCCTCTGCTGCTCAGGCGTTGTCCTTCATCCCGTCTTCAAGGTGCCCGCGCTTCCATGAAGATGTCAGGAGAGCCGAAGATCGAAGCCGCATAGCTTGGGTGGCGCCGACATGGGAAATCCTGGCGGCGAAGCCCACCGACAAAGCCCCGCATGGCGGGGCGAGCAAGGGCGCGGGCCGCAACGACGAGTGAACGTCTGGACAAGGCCTCGAGATGAAGAAACCCCGGGTGCCGAGCTGGCCAAGTAGGGGCGAAGGCAGAAGGTGACTCCAAACGCGATCTGGGGAGGCACCGCCCGGCGGGGTAAAGGACGGCAGCACGCGCTCAAGGTCATGGGAGAAAACAGGGAAGGGCTCCTCGCCCCGTGGAGAAAGCCCACGGAAGCAAGGTAGTCGCGCGAGCCGGAAGGCGAAGTGCGGTGAAGGCGAGAGCCTGACGGATGGGTCCGTATGAGCGAGGAAGCGGGGTAACGCCCGCGGAGCAAAGGGGCCCTGCCGGAGGCAATCGGAGCAGAGAAGCGAGGCAAGAGCGGGATGACAAAGCCCACCATCAGTTTGCAAGAACTTCGAGCGAAGATAGGCCAACGGGCGAAGTCCGCCCCTGCGCATCGCTTTTGGGGATTGCACGTCCACATCAAGAAACTCGAAACGCTCGAAGCGGCGTACCTGGAGGCCAAGCGCAATGGCGGAGCCCCTGGGTCAGATGCCGAGACGTTCGAGATGATTGAGGCGCAGGGCCGAGGAGAGTTTCTCGCGAAACTCGCCGAGGAACTGCGCACGGACGGGTACCACCCGAGGCCGTATCGTCGAAGAGAGATTCCCAAGGAGGGCGGCAAAGTGCGCGTGATTTCGATTCCTGCGATTCGAGACCGCGTGGTGCAAGGCGCCCTTCGGCTGATTGTGGAACCAATCTTCGAAGCCGACTTCTCGGACAGCTCGTATGGGGCGAGGCCGGGACGAAGCGCGCATGAGGCAAGCGAGAAAGTGCGAATGGGATTGCGCCAGGGACGACACCGCGTGGTCGACGTCGATCTGTCCCGCTACTTCGATACGATTCGGCATGACCGAATCTTGGCGAAGGTGGCGGGGCGGGTGGTCGACAGCGATGTGCTGGCCATGGTGAAGCAGTTTCTCAAGAGCACCGGCGACCGAGGCGTGCCGCAAGGCTCGCCGCTGTCACCGCTTCTCGCGAACCTCGCGCTCGACGACCTGGACCACGCCCTTGACCGAGGAGGCGACACTATCACCTATGCCCGATACCTGGACGACATGGTCGTGCTCGCGGCTGACACCCCGAAGGGGCGGCAGTGGGCGGACCGAGCGCTTATGCGTATCCGCCGCGAGACGGAGGCTATCGGCGTGTCGCTCAACGCAGAGAAGACCCGTTTGGTGACGATAACGGAGCCAGGGGCTAGCTTTGCGTTTCTGGGATTCGAGTTCCGTTGGGAGCGGAGCCTCGAAGACTGGAAGATGGTATCCGAGCAGAACCCCGCGACCGAAGAAGGTCATCGCGGTCCTACAGGAAGTTGGGAGAATCTTGCGCAGGAGCCGCCACTTGCCCATGCCAGTGGCGGTTGCGCAGGTGAATTCTGTCCTGCGGGGTTGGGTGAACTACTTTCGTGTCGGCAACTCGGGGACGGCGTTCGGCAAAATCAAGTACGAGGTCGAACGTAAGGTGAGGCGACTGGCGGCCAAGAAGTGCAAGCGCAAGGGATTCGGCTGGAAGCGGTGGAGTAGCGCCGTTGTGTACGGAACGTGGGGCCTCTTTCGAGACTACCGCGTGGTGTACTGGAGCGCGAAAGCATGCCCCGGCGGAACGGACGCATAACCCCGATGGAAGACGCCTTCGCGGTGAGCCGGATGCGGGAAATCCGCCTGTCCGGTTCGATGTGGCGGGGGCCGGAGACGGAGTGATGGAACCCCTAAACGGGCACGAAGCCGGAAACGGCGGACACAGCCAAGGGTCATCCTGCACACCACCGCGCCGGTCCCCGACCCGACTTAGCCGGCCTCCTGTGCAGCGAATTCTCCCGCGTCCAGTCTGCCAACGCTATCTGCGTACCAGCCGAACCACCTGCTTGTAGGTTCGACAAAGGCCACCTTCCTATCCTGAATCCAGGCCGATTGGATTCCGACCAGCGAAATCGCCGTTGCTGGACTCCATATAAGGTCAGTCGGATCGCGGCGCCGCCAAAGCGCGCCTCCGCTCATGCCCGGCGGTGGCGGTGGCGCCTGCCCGAACAGTTGCTCATCGTACTTTCCCCACGCGACCCTCAGCCGTCCAACATCGTCATTCATCGGGGCGTCCACCATGCAGTTGTAGAAGAGACTCGTGAATCCCTGCCCGAGCGCTCGGTCGAGGTGCACAAGGGTGGAGGGGTATCCTGAAATCGCGAGGTAGTCTCCATTTGCGACGGTCGCATCCTGCGAAACCTCGGTGGAACTCCGAGCGAGCGTTTCGAGCACTCTCTGGTCCTTGTACCTCAGCAGCAGCACAGCAACGTCCACGTCCTCATCCGGGGGGACGAGCGCGACAGCGATCCCAGTCTTGACTGCGTTGGAGCAGCCCCAGTAGCCGAACCAGATCTGTCCTCGCCGGAAATCCTCAGCGATGTGTCGTGCCGTCAGCAGAAAGACGTGGCCCGCAGGGCTGCGGAGAATCGTCGCACTTCCCACGGATCGGGCTGGCTCCGCAAGTGGGCCTTCGGGCACGACGAAGGCTGTACCGCGAATGGCGAGTTCGATCCATGCCCGTTCGGATTCTGTCTTTATGGCTGTGTCCATGGTCCGGCTAACGCCTTGGCGTTCAGCGGCGCCGCGCAAGCGGCGTCCGCTGCAACGCCTTGTTCGACGGCTTCGTCGTCCTCATTCCGGAGGAATCTGCGCGAGGAGTATTTGAGCGTCGTACACAAGATATCCCGGCGGAGCTTGAGCGGCCTCCTGAGCGGTCACCATCGTAATGTCGAGCCGCTGACTGGGCTTGTTTATGGTAGTCACGCCGCCACCGGAGCAGTTTGTGTAGGGCCCGTTCGAGTAGCAGTTCACTGGCTGTTGGATGTTCATCTGCCTGACACTTTGGTTTTCGCCAGCAACATAGAACGCTTGATATCCGGACGCGAGCGTCAGCTCCGCGGCTCGGCGGAGAGCAAACGTATGAGCTCGTTCTGGAGACGTGTAGCCGTTCCCGGCAAAACTGACTTGCCATGCCCGCTCGCTGAGACGCAGCTCCGAATAGCCGCCTGCAATCCCAGACGCGTGGTAGCCAGTGGCACAACCGACCAACGTGCAAACGATGAGAAGGTTTCGCAGCTTCATTTGTGCATCGTCTCCGGCTTTGATCCAATGTGCAAGTCCGTCGAACGCTTTGCCGTTCAGCTGCAAGCCCGCCGCCGAGCCGGCCTTACGATTCTACACGATGTCCCGGCGGCGGGATTGACAGCTGCAACGGCTTGTTGGGCAGCGCGGGAGTCCAATCCATCAGGACCTGGCGCCGGCAAGGGGTCGCATCTTGGCGAGGACGACGGAGCGTCCGTCGGGGTCCGCCAACACGACGAACCGCCCCCACGACGCGTCCTGTGTCGGCCAAACTACGCGCAAGCCGCGCGCGATTGCCTCGCGCTCGCACGCGTCAGGATCCTCGACCGAAAAACGAACGGCAGCCGCCCCCACGCCAATACCGGCCGGAAAGATGCCGCGCTCGTCGTGACTGCGGTCCCTACGGTGCAGCACCACGCGTGCCTGAGGGCTACCTACGACCACCACGATCTCGTCCTCATAGCGCACCGGCAACCCGAGCCCCTCGACATAGAACGCCCGCGCCGCGGTCAACTCCGACACGAACAGGATGACGCTTTCGAACTCGGTGGCAAGCATGGCTCGATTCTATGACTGCGGCGTTCGGGACGCCACGCTGTTCACTACTGTCTGCCCAACGCCTTGCCGTTCAGCTGCAAGGGCCGTTACGTGATGGTCGATAGTTGCACTGCCGGGGCCGCGCGGCGGCCGCGGAAATTGTTGAGAGCCGCGTGGCCCCGGCTCGTTGACCGTCGACCGAGAGTTGACAGGCCCTTGTCAGCTGCAACGGCATGTTATCCGTCCCCTGCACGGTCCGCGGCCTCTGACACCTCCGCAAGAAGGCTCGGCATCACTGAGAAGAAGGTATCGGCGCGACTGGCGACCATGTCCAGCGAGTCGGCGCGAAACACCTCGGTGTGGAGCTTCTCGCAACCGAGGGTCGCACAATCGATCGCGGCTCGCTCCCAAACGCGTCGACACGGCCACGTTTTGAGGTACGCCGCAAAGGGAGCCGAGCAGCGGTGCTTCTGAAGCCTGCCCTCGAGTTCGATAGTGAACCCGACCTTGAACCTCCCAGGATCGTGATCAGGCTCAAGACGAATCAAATAGAAGAATCCAACGTCGTCGAGAAGCTGCGGCGACGCCGCCGCGTCGGATGAGTCCGTCGAGGAAGGGCTTCCGATTTCCTTGCGAATGGCGGCGGCCTCGCTAGCACTGACAACGGCTACATTCTGACCTCCACGTTCGGAATCACGGCGCTGTGTCGCCGTGATTCCGAGCCTCTTTATGATCTTGAAGAGGCGCTGCTTGCGAACCTGGAGTTCGTCGGCAAGGTCGACTATCGCTATACGGTCTTCGTCCATGATCCTTGTCCCTGGGTACGGATAACGGCGTGCCGTTCAGCGGCGAGGGCCGTCCCGGCTGATCGATAGTAGCACTGCCGGGGCCGCGCGGCGGCCTTCGTTCGTCTGATGAGCCGCGCGGCCCCGGCTCGTTGACCGTCGACCGAGAGTTGACAGGCCCTCGACCGCTGCAACGGCCGGTTCGGCGGCGGCCAGCCATCTGAAGCACCTCGCCGGCACGGTCTTTGTCGTCCGCTTCCTCCAGACCAACGTGCGAGAGAAGACCCGCGCACCCACCGACGGCCAGCGATTTCCAAGCTGGCCCGCGCGCCCACCGAACTTACTATTAGCCTGCAGAGCGTACCCCAATATTCCTGCGAGAGTCGCGCGGCTTGGGCAGGTCGGTTGGAGGCTGGGAACAAGTGATTCCGTGGTGTTGGAGGTTTGCGGTGGTCGGTACCATGCTTTTCGAAGCCCGGATATGGTTCCAGGGAAGCTTGATAACGCGATAACAGAACGCTGCAGGGCTGCTTGTCCTCAGCGGTCGAGAGGTCTGGGAATGCGCGCCCACCATGCGCCCTATTGCACGGAGACGTCGGTGAGGCAGAACGCGAACGGTTCTTCCGTGGATGCGCTGCCGGGGACGAGAACGTCGAGCCTCTTGAAGAGCGTGCTCGACGTGGCGAAGGCGCCCGAGTTGTCCCCGCACTTGGTGTTGAGCTGAGCGACGGGGATGGGCACCCCGCTCTGCAGCGCGCCGCCGTAGCAATAGTAGTTGCCGTTCACGTCGGTGAGTTGAAGGCGCAAGGCGGAGTTGCCGGGAAGCGTGCCGGCTCTTGCGACCGAGACCGTGATGCTGTTGCCGATGGTGATGGTGCCGAGGGCGCTCGTCACGCCGCCGTCGGACGCTGTGCCGCCGTCGGCGCGACTCATGCCGCCGTCGAGGCCGTCGTCGATGCTGGCGTCGATGCTCATGCCGGCATCGACACCCCCGCCGACCGGATCCTGGTTGAGGTTGAAGCCAACCCCGGCCGCCTGACTGTAGCTCGCATCCGCCGTTACCGTACCCGAGGTGCAGAGCGCGGACGGCGCAAACGCAGGCGAACAGGACACGGGCTCTGCCGTCAGTGGTGCGACACCGTTGTTCAAGATGGCCGTGACCTGCAGCGAGCCAGGCGCCGTGCAGGTGGGCGTGCCGCAGGCGATGGCGCTCGAATCGGCACCCACCCAGGTCCAGGCCGCCGCATACCCGTGGAGCAAAACCGAGGTGACGTAGTTGTCGCTGACGTTCAACGTGCCCTGCGCGACAGGCGCACCACCGTCGCACGACGGGCCGCCAGTGGGCGCGATCGGGGCGGTGCTGGGGGTGACGCCATTGATGGTCACCGAGAAGCTATTGTTGTTGTACGGGACGCCGCCGGTGCGCAGCTCGTCGCCGGCCTGGATCGCGTACAGGTACCAGGAATCCTGGATGATGCCCCGGGCGGCCATGTCTCGAAAAAACGCACCCAGGTCGAAATCGGTCAACGAGCTCACCGCCGGGCCCTGGATCAGGTAGGCCAGGTAGGTCCAGCCATTGTTGGCCGAGCCCATGGGGGCCTGCCAGACCTCCCAGGTGTGGCCGGACAGATTCACCTTGCCGAGGTCGGTCTTCCAGCCCGCGAGGTTCTTGTAGTCGAGCCAGATCATCAATTCGACGCCGTGGGGGAATCCGTTGCTGCCGCAGCTCTGGTCGGGGCAGAACCAGATGTCGTAGGCCACGTCGTACTGGTCGCTGGCGGCGCCGCCGGCGCTGAAATCCCAGCTGCTGGTCACCGTCGAGACCGCGCCCATCTGCATGGGAAGCAGGCTGGCCGGGCTGCAGTTTCCGAACGAACAGCCGTACAGCACGTTGGGGTAGGTGGCCACGGTGTCGCCGCACGGGGCGGGGCCCTGGGTCACGGAGAACGCGCCGGTCGCCTTGTCGATCTCCATGCACTGCGTGCCGGGGCAGGCTCGCTTGTTCCAATAGTTCGTCTGCACGACGTACGAGCCCACGGTCACGCTCGCGTAGTCGTCGCACGTGCTGACCGTGACCTCGGCCGGAAAGTGGCCCGCCTCGACCGCCATGGGGGTGGCGCCGTCCGGACGGCTCCCCCCGTCGCTCCCGCACGCGGCGAGCCCGACGAGCACGGCTCCGAGGGCGAAGGCTGTTCTGGAACCGGGTTTCCTGTGCTCCGTTGGCTTCATGGTCGATCCTATCTGAGGTGCGGGCGGTGGACCCTTGGATGGACAAGGATCCGAGGCTCGCGTGGAGAGTCGGGCCGCATGCTATGCGGTCGAGTTGGCGGGACGCAAGCTCCGTGGGGGAGCCACAAAGCCAACGGCGGGATGGAAGATGCCAACGGGGTTGGCGTGCGGAGGTCGTTCCTTCCGATCTTTCCTGGTCATCCGGGCCTCGGGACGAGGTCCGATTCTTGCTTTGATGCAACCGCAAGACCTCGATGAATCCAGGGACCGCCAGCAGAAAGGTCATCGGCTCATGAAGACCAAGCCTTGTGCCGTTGCGTGGTTCGGGACCGCTTTTCTCATGATGGGTGTCGGCTGCAAGCGAAGCGATACCGTCGGGCAGCTCTGCAATCTGACGGTAGACGCCGGGCCTTCCCAAGGGGTGGTCAACCTCAAGGCCGGCGCGTGCCCGACGGGCCTTTGCCTCAAGCCGGTACAGGCCCCCGAGTCAAGCATCGTCGAACCGCCTACCGGCGCGACCTGCACCGACGAGTGCAGCCGCGATTCCGACTGCGGCGGCGAGCTTCCGGAGCCCGGGCGACGCGCAGGATACGCGCTGCACGGGCGGCTTCGTCTGCGGGGTGCCCTTCGTGGTCGGCCCGCTCTGCTGCAAGCACTATTGCATGTGCAAGGATTTCCTGGGCCAGGGCGGCGCCCAGATGTCGGTCGCATGCCAGGGGCCGGATGCGCTCGCCGCCTGCCAGAGCGCGGCCGGCAGCGCCGAGGCCGCTGGCGTTGGCCAGGAAACCGACCTGTACATAAGCGTGTCGCCCGTCCGCCAACTCGACCTGATCTTCATGATCGACAACTCGCCTTCCATGGCGCCCAAGGCGAGCAAGCTCGCGCAACAGTTCCCCAAGCTGCTCGCAGCGCTCGAGGATCCATCCGACGGGCGCTATCCCGACCTCAGGGTCGCGATCATCGACAGCGACCTCGGCACGGGCGGGGCGTACCCGAGCGGGGCGTGCGGCCCGACCGCCAGTCTCGACGCGAACAACAGCTTCGGCGACCTCGGCAACTTTCAAATGCGCGGCGCCGCCGGCTGCGGCGCCAACCCCGATGCGCTCTGGCTCGAGTATGCCAATGGCAAACCGAAGAACTATGACCCGACGATGGACATCGGCCAGGTCTTCGGGTGTCTGGCCGGGAATCTCGGCGCCGTCGGTTGTGGGCAAGAGCATCCGCTGCAGGCCTTCGAATTCGCCTTCGCTGCAAACCTCCACCAGAGCCAGAGCGGCGGCTTGCAGAACACCTTCCTCCGCCCGCAGGCCTACCTTGGCCTGGTCATCCTCAGCGACGAGGACGACTGTTCCGCGGCGACTAACGACGGCATGTTCGGCGACAAGCCGGAGCTGCGCGGCGAATCGACCAGCCTCCGGTGCGCCACGCGCGCCCACCAGTGCAACGGCGTGAACCTGACCGACGCGCCTCCCGGCTATCCCACCAGCGCCAAATTCGAAGCCAGTTTCGCCGACTGCGCGGCACGAACCGACGCATGCCCCAATCCCACCGACGGCAACGCCGCGACCGACACCAGCGGGCCGACGACTTGCAGCCCGCTCAAGGACATCCACCACCTGGCCCAGGAGATCATGTCGCTCAAGGCCGATCCGTCAAACCAGATCATGGTGGCCGGCATCTTTGGCTGGCCACGCAACGGTGAGGCCCTGGCCAATGCCAAGTACAAGATCGATCTCGTGCCCGGCCCGCGCCCCGAAGATGTCGACAACCAGCAGGGGCTGGTGTGGGACTACTGGCCGGTTTGCTACGATCCCGACCACGAGCCGAAGGACCCCGCCACGTTCGACGCGGATGCGTGGGCCTGGGGCGCACAAGGTGGGCTGCGCATCGCTGCCTTCATCGACGAATTCGGCCCGAACGGCCTCAAATTCAGCATTTGCGAGCGGGACTTCGGTCCGGCCATGGACGTGATCGGAGGCTCGGTAGCCATGATGCTTCAGAACCTCTGCATCGATGCGAGGCTGATGGATGTCGATCCAGTGACCCCCGGCCTTCAACCCGACTGCCGCGTGGTCTATCGCGTGCCCGAGAGCGATTCTACGACCGGCAAGGTCACGTACACCGAATCCCCCCAGTCGCTGCCCATGTGTCCGCCCGGTGCCACGCCGGATACTATCACCGCCGACTGCTGGCAGCTGATCCTCGACCACGCAAAATGTCCGGTCAGCGGACAGGTCTTCAGCGTCGTCCGGACGGCCGCTGAAATCGCCGATGGCCCGCTGGTGGGAGGAACGAAGATCGCAATGCAATGCTGGACTTGTCCTGACCTCACCTCACGGCCAGGCTGCGACTACTGACGCATGCCGGGATTGGTGCGGTCAAAGCTGGCGGTCTAGCCAGCACGACCGTCCGGTGCTATCTCCCGGCCGTGCCGATCACGCTTGCGCCGTTCCCCATCGATCAGACTTCGCCTCGTGGCGGGGTGTTGCGGGCAGCGCGCCGACCGGCCGCGTGGGTGGCGCAGGGGCCGCCGCCGTCCTTGCCCGCGGACTTGGGCGAGCTGTGGCCCAGCCAAGAGGAAGATCTGTGCTGGCTTGCGGGCAACTGGCGCCTCTTGCAGCGGCTCGACGGGCATCGCACTTCCCTCGACGATCTCTTGACCGCCCACTTGGCTGCCAGCTTGGTCGAGGGCAACCCCCCCGGGCGCTGCCTGGATCTAGGGTGCGGCATCGGCAGCGTGCTGTTGTTCCTCGCGTGGCGCTTTCCCGCCGCGTGCCTCGTCGGCGTGGAAGCGCAAGAGGTGTCCGCCGGTCTGGCCAAGCGCTCGCTGGCCTGGAACGGCATCACCGAGCGTGCCGAGATTCGGGTGCACGATTTTCGTGCGCCCGGTGCAGTCGAGACAACCTTCGATCTCGTCACGGGCACACCTCCATACTTTCCGGTCGGTGCCGGGCCCGAATCGGATCGGGTCCAGCGCGCGCCCTGCCGGTTCGAGCATCGCGGCGGGATCGAAGCTTACTGCGCCGCCGCCGCGCCACGGCTGGCGAAAGGCGCTCCCTTCGTCGCGTGCGAAGCCTGGATCCAGCGCGAACGGGTCGAGCCCGCGGCTTGCTCGGCCGGCCTGCGTCTCGTACGCTGGCGCGAGATCGTCCCACGCGCGGGCAAGGAGCCGTTGTTGTGCATCTTCGCCATGCGCAGGCCCGAGGACGCCGAGCCCCTGGTGGTGGATCCGCCGCTGGTGGTGCGCGACGAGCAGGGGCGACGCACCGACGAGTTCCGCGCCCTCCGCGCCGCCATGGGCATGCCGGCCTGAGCGCGATCCCGATCCCAAGAGGACGTGGCCAGGCTCTCACAGAAGGGGAGTGACGCACAGGGGAAATGCCTCTACTTGGCAGCTCGGACGGCCGAGCCGCGACGTTCAACTTGACTCCGGCGCCCGAGCTATCCATTCTCGGGTGCCCGAATCAGCGATACGCAAGTGAAAGGATTCTGAACCCATGGCCGACGAAAAAGCGACCGCCAAAACCAGCCCCGCCAAGACCAAGCCCGCCGCCGAGGCCGGCGAAAAGTGCTGCGTCGAGAAGTGCAAGCAGCCGGTGCGGGCGAAGGGCTACTGCCGCAAGCACTACATGAGTTGGCGTCGCGGCAAGCTCGGCAAGAAGCAACGCTACAACACCTGCAGCAAGGAAGGCTGTCGCAAGCCCGCCGTCGCTGGCGGTGTGTGCGCCGAGCACAAGAAGGGCGCCACCGCCGAAGGCGCCGCTCCCGCGGCCTAGAGCCCGAGAGAGCACAAGATACGGGCTCCTTTTTCCGACCTCCGTGAGCTCGGGTTCATTCCGATCTCTGTGACCTCGATCCATGTACAAGATCGTCATCAAGGGCGGTAGGCGGCTGCACGGCGAGGTGTCCGTCTCGGGCGCCAAGAACGCGGCGCTGCCCATCCTCGCTTCGTCGCTGCTCGCCAGCGGCCAGTCGACCTATCGCAACGTGCCAGGTCTCGGCGATGTCGTGACCATGCGCAAGCTGCTCGGTCAGCTTGGCGCCAAGGTGAAGGGCGATGGCACCACCGTCGTGGACAGCACGCACATCAATCATTTCGAGGCGCCCTACGAGCTGGTCAAGACCATGCGCGCCTCGGCCCTCGTGCTCGGCCCCCTGGTCGGCCGCTATGGTCGCGCCTGCGTGTCGCTGCCCGGCGGGTGCGCCATCGGGGCGCGCCCCATCGACCAGCACCTCAAAGGCCTGGCCGCCATGGGCGCGCGCATCGAGCTGGAACACGGCCTGGTCACGGCGCGGGCGCGCCGGCTGCGCGGGGCCACCATCGTCTTCGACTTGGTGACGGTGACGGGTACCGAGAACCTGATGATGGCCGCGGCCTTGGCCAAGGGCAGCACCACCTTGGAGAACGCGGCCTGCGAGCCCGAGGTGGAAGAGCTTGCGCGCGTGCTCAACAAGATGGGCGCGCACATTCGTGGGGCCGGCACGTCGATCATCACCGTCGAGGGCGTGGACGAGCTGCACCCCATCGATCACGCCATCATCCCTGACCGCATCGAGGCCGGCACCCTGATGGTCGCGGCGGCCGTCACGCGTGGCAACGTCCTGATTCGCGATTGCATGCCTGAGCACCTGGACGCGGTCATCGCCAAGCTGCGCGCCGCTGGCGTCGAGGTCAGCATCGAGGACGGGGGCGTTCGCGTGGTCGGACGCGGCGACTTCAAGCCCACCGATATCGCCACCCGGCCACATCCGGGGTTCCCCACCGACATGCAGGCGCAGTTCATGGTGCTCATGTCGCGGGCCAAGGGGCAGTCGGTGCTGTCGGAGAACATCTTCGAGAACCGCTTCATGCACGTGCCCGAGCTGATGCGCATGGGCGCGGATATCGTCATCGACGGTCACCTGGCCGTGGTGCGCGGCCCGGTCAAGCTCAAGGGCGCCACGGTCATGGCCACGGATCTGCGCGCCTCGGCCTGCCTGGTTCTGGCAGGGCTGGTCGCCGACGGCACGACGGAAGTGCTGCGCGTCTACCACCTCGACCGCGGCTACGATCACCTGGAACGCAAGTTGCGGGGCCTCGGCGCCGACATCCGTCGCGTCAAGGGTGGCCTGTGAACACGTTTCGGCGACCTCTCCGCCCCTTGGGCGCTTCGGGACCTGCACACCCTACCCCTGCCCCCGCGGCTTCGCCGCGCCCTCGCCTGCTGCGCGGTCCGCTACGCGGGGCGAGGTGGTATTAGGCCAGGGTTCTTTCTCAGATTCGGATCAAGAATTGTGCGCTGATGGGGATTCCCGGTTAACCTAGACGGCTGTCATGGCCGAGTTGGATCTTCGGGAAGAGCTGAAACGCGCAGTCAAGGTTCACCCGCGCCTCGTGACGCAGGATCTGTTCAAGGATCTCGCGATCCTGGACAAGATCGCCGCGGCACTGCCGGTGTTCATGCCGTTTCGGGGCAAGGTCTACAAGGCCGCCATGTGGGTGCTCGACTGGGATCATCGCATTCCGTCACGCGACTATGTTCTGCGCCTCTACGCCTACTACTCGTCGCAAGGCAAGGCCATCGGCGAGCTCTCGTTCGCCGATCGTTCCGAGCAGATCGACAGGGAGGACCTGTTCCCCGAGTTCGATGTATCGGACTTTGCCGGCCTGGCCGCCGACGAGATCTACGAGGCCGAGGGCCCGGTCGGCGGGGATCTGAAGTCGTTTCGGCTGGTCAGCGAATGGCGTCGCGAAATCGAGCCCAAGGCCGCGCGCAAGGCGGAGCAGATCGCGCGCGCGTCCCACCATTTCAAGGAAGTTGCCAGCGAAACGCGCGCCCGCCCGCCGGGGCTCGGCGACCTCGAGGCTGCCGAGTGGTGCCCGCCGAGCGAAAGCGGTCACGGTCGCTGGGGCGTGGATGTCTGGTACCTGCGTTCCTTCAACGGAATGGTGGGCGAGGGCACGGCGTTTCTCGTCGATCTGGAGGACGAGAAGGTCGTCCGACAGCGCGATTTCCAATTCCGCGCCGGGTAGTCCTCGCACGCATCGAGCCAGGATCGTGCTGCGCCCGGACAGCATTTTTCCGGGCACCCCATTCTCAATGACGGGATGGGCATTGTTATGGGTACGAACCACCCATGGAGTCACCTATGAAACCAGGAGCCTTCCTTCGCACCTTGCTCGGTGCGTTCTTTTCCATCAGTTTGCTTACGCTCGGTTGTTCGAGCGGTAGCAGTCCAACCAGCAAGGCCGACGCCGGAAAGAGGGACACCGGTGGCGGATCAGGCGGCTCAAGCGCCAAGGGTGGCAGCAGCGGTTCAGGCGGTTCGAGCGCCAAGGGCGGCACCAGCGGTTCGGGTGGCTCGAGCGCAAGCGGCGGATTGAGTGGCTCGGGCGGGAGCGGCGGTTTCGGCGGAGCGAGCGCGGGCGGCTCGGGGGGCTCCAGCAGCGCTGGTGGCACGGGTGGCACGGCTGGCACGGGCGGTGTCGGGGGCACAGGCGGCTCGGGCGGGAGTAGCACCGCCGGTGCCGGTGGCACCCTGTCCGACGGTGGTGGCGGCGAGGCCGCCAGCGACGCGAAAGATGCACCTCTCCTCGGCGAGGATGGCGCGGCGACCGAAGCCGGGAGCGAGGACGGTGGCGCTCCGATCCTTATCGACAGCGGCGCGCAGGACACCCAAGGCCTCGACAGCGAGGCCATCGACACGACCGTGGTTTTCCTCGACGCGGAAATCGACACGTCGTCGGTCGATGCGCCGACAGCACCCGACCTCGGCCCGGACTCCACGCCCGATGTGGCTGCGGATGTCGCGGATTCCGCGCCCGTCAGCTGCATCCAGCAGATCATCGACGCGGGCTACTCCTCGGGTTCGAGCGACCCGTGCAGCAGCTGCCATGACAACACGGTAAGCCTTTCAACCGAGTGCCAGACCATGATCACCTGCCTGCTGACTTCCGGGCCGTCGTCGACTCCGTGCACGGGCAGTGGATCCTGTCACACCTCATGCCTCAATACCGTGGGTGGAAGCGGCGTTCTTGATACCTGCGTGACCAATCTGGTCAACGACGCGTGCAACTAAATAGCTCGGCATGCCCCCAGGGGGCAACCGCGAGCGTTCCGAGTATCCATGAAAATCCTCAAATGATCTGAGGATTTTCATGGTTATGAAGAGATCCAGGTACTGTCGATCCTCGATCTGCCGGTGCAGCCTACGACCCTGGGCTGACGAGCCCGGGCGTCGGCGCGACTTCAAGTCTTCACGGCAAAGTGTGACGGAGTGCAGATGCGAACCTCCAGCTTGCCGTAAACTTTCCTGTACGCGGGATCTCCGGAGGGCGTGACGAGGTAGTTCTTGCCCTTGGGGTAATAGCCGCGAAAGAGCTTGAGTGCGTTGGCGTCGAACGAGTCTGGATTCCATTTGCACTCGACAACGTCGATTTGGTCGCGGCGCTGGGCGAGCACGAAGTCTATTTCGCGGCCAGCCTTGTCACGCCAGTATCGTACCGGCGTGTCGGGAAAGTACGCTTGCAACTGTTCGAGCACGAAGTGCTCCCAGAGCAGGCCCAAGTCCTCCTGGCGCAGCGGATCCCACCCACGGGCGAAGCTGACGAAACCGGTGTCGAAGCCGTAGACTTTGGGCATCTTCACCACTTCGTTCTGGCCGCCGCCATGGAACGGCCGCACCAAGGTCGCGGCATTGGTGATTTCGAGCGCCCGTAGATGGCTTTCCACGGTGGGTCGCGTGATACCAATGGCCGAGGCCGTGCGCGTGCTCTCCAGTTGCCCGCCACTTTGCCGAAGCAGGTAGTCGAAGAGGGCGTTGAATCGGTTCACATCGCGAAAACCGAACAGGCGCTGGATGTCACGCGCGAAGAAGGAATCCATCCACTCGCGGTAGAAGGATGGGTTCTTCTCTTTGGCCAGCAGGGCCTGGGGAAGGCCCCCGTGGAAGAGGCGCTCAGGCAGCGTGGCGCCGAAGGTTTCGAGCTCGGTCCACAGAACGGGCAAGAGGTGCACGACTCGCTTGCGGCCGGTCAGGGTGTCGCGGAACTTCTTGCTCGCGGCCAGGGTCGATGAACCGGTGGCCAGGATCCTCAACTTCGGGAAGAGATCGGCGCCGATCTTCAGAACGCGCGCAGGGTCGCGAAGCTGATGGATTTCGTCGAACACCACCACCGGCTTCTTGCACGAGCGAAAGAAGACCTGTGGATCGCGAAGCATGTCCTCCGCGGCGGGCAGATCGCAGTTGACGAAGAGGGTTTGCTTTGGCCCGAAGCTCTCGGCGAGAACGGTCTTGCCACAGCGTCGCACACCGCACAGCCACGCGATGGGCGCCTCCCGCCAAGCGGTGGCGAGGCGCTCTTGCCAGAAGGGTCGAGATAGCATGATATCATAGTATACGTTCAGTAATAAAATACGTAAAGTACGATATCGAAGGCTTTGACTTTCTTACTGCGCAGTGGCTGTGAACCAGGCTTTGCGGATCAGCCGGCCGCAGATGACCGAGGCGATGGCCAGGGGATCGTTTCCGCTCAGGGTCACGTGAACGTGGCGGGCGAGAACGCCATAGGTGGTCTTGCCGGGCTGCTGAAGGCGCCGTCGCCAACCGTGGGATCGTCTTCCACCCAGTGGGCCAGTGAATAGTGCCAACTTTCGCTGCTGGGGATGGGGGAGTATTCGGCATCGGGGCAGGTGGCCGGGTTGGTGCAAACGGCATCTTGGATGCTAGACACCGAAGCCGGGAAAAACAAAAATCCGAACTTCGGGCACTCGTGCGTCGCCACGGCCAGGGGACTATCGTTTGATCGTCGCCGCTGCCCGGTCCTACTTCGTGTGCGAGAGCATCTGCACGCCGAAGAGGATCGCATTTTCGGTCTGACCCAGGACGCGGCCGTACTGGTAGACGCCCAGCAGGCGGGCGTGAAAGCCGTCGATGATGTAGCCGATCTGGGCGTCGAGGCTGGTGAAGTCGCCCGCATCCACGGCCTTGCCCTTGCCCGCGTGCTGGACGCGCACGAGCGGCTGCAACTTCCCGATGCCAATCTCGACGGGCATGAGGTAGCTGGCCAGGGCGAAGAACTGGTAGCTCGCCAGCTCGTTGTCGCCCCACAGCTTGGCGAACGAGCCTTCCAGATCCAGGACGCCCGCGGCGCTGCTGCCCTTCTCGAAGAGCAAATCGCCATTGAGCTCGTTGAAATTGCTCGCCGGGGTCGCGCCGGTCGTGGGTGGTCGCGAGTCGCCGGCGCGGTGCTGGGCCCCGACCCCCAGTGCGAGGACGTCTTTGGTGCCGAAATACGTGCTGCTGGTGCGGAAGCCGGGCTCGGCGCCAAGCAGGCTCAGGGCCAACCGCGCCGAGTAGAGCGGGCTGGTGTCCGCCTGGTCGAGGCCGAAGATGCCGAGATAGTACTTGAATTTTCCCCCGCCCAGCTTTCCCCACACCGTGGCGCCGTCGCTTCGATCGTTGGCGTCGCCCAGGCGCGGCCCAGGGGCAGGGCGGATGTTGGTGCTGGCGAAGGGGGCAAAGACGCTGTACCTGCCGGGCAGGGTCCAAGGCGCGATGGCCCACACCGTGCTGAGGCTGGCGCGATCGGAGGGGACGGGCATGCGGCCGAGCCACAGATTGAAGGCCTCGGCGAATTCCAGCTTGGCCACCAGATCGAGCAGCGCCGCGCTGGCGGCCGCACCCTGGGGACCGAACGCGCCGATGAAGCCGGCCTGCCACTTCAGGAAGGGGTGCACCTGACCCCAGAACACGACGTCGGCTTCGCCTTCCATGCCCAGGTCGTCGATCTTGCTCGGCGTGTTGGGATTCTGCGCGCGCAGGGCTGCACGTGTGCCGACCTGGGCGGTGATGCTGTCACCGGGAGCGGGCACGGGCACGTTTGCCACGGGCGTGACGGGTGCGGTGGGGACTACCGCGGGGGCTACATCCGTCGCCGGGGCGGGGTCGGGCAGATCGAGGAGCGGCTGGGCGCGCGGCGTCCGGGGACAGAGCAGGGCGATGAAGCCCGTGGCCAGCGCCACGCAAGCGATGGGAAGCCGCAAAGGTCGGTCGTCCGCGATGTGCACGGACGGGGATACTGCCCTATTCGTCAAGGAGAGTCGATTGCCGGGAGCCACGCCCGGTCGAACACCGCCGCCAGGTGGTTGGCCAACGTGGCCTTGACCGCGATGAAGTCTGTCGACTGTCCGCGCTCGATCGCCATCGAGGTCATCACCCTGGCGTCGAGGCCGCAGGGATGGATGGCGGCGAAGCGCGCGAGATCGGTGTTCACGTTGAGCGCGAGGCCGTGCATCGTGACCCACTTGCGGACGGCGACCCCGATGGAGGCCAGCTTGCGTGGCGTGTCTTCATCCGCGGTCCAGACGCCCGTCAGGCCCGGTCGGCGCGCACCCGCGATGCGGAAGTCCGCGAGGGTGCGCAAGATGGCCTCTTCCAGGCCGCGCAGGTAACCGTGCAGGTCGCGCTCCGCCTCGCGCAGCAGAAAGATCGGGTAGGCCACGAGCTGGCCGGGCCCGTGGTAGGTGACGTCGCCTCCGCGCTCGATGGCGAACACCGGCACGTCGCCGGCGTCGACGACGTTTTCCGGTCGGGCCGAACGCCCCTTCGTGATCGCGGGAGGGTGCTCGACGAGGACCAGGGTGTCAGGAACGATCCCGGCCTGGCGCTTGCTTACGAGCTCCTGCTGCAGGCGCAGAGCCTGGCCGTACTCACACAGGCCGAGGTCGACTTTTTGCGCGGGCCAAGGCGTGGCGTCAACCCACCCGGCGTTCGTCGATGGGAACGTAGTGGTTGAGCGGCCGCCCGACGTAGATCTGGCGCGGGCGGTAGATGCGCGACTTGGCGTCGTCCTGGATCTCCTTGAAGTGGGCGATCCAACCGGGCATGCGGCCGATGGCGAAAACGACCGTGAACATCTCCGTCGGGATGTTGAGGGCGCGCATGATGATGCCGCTGTAGAAGTCCACGTTGGGGTACAGCTTGCGCTCGACGAAGTAGGCGTCCGACAGGGCGGCTTCTTCCATGCGTTTGGCGATATCGAGCAGCGGATCGTCGATCTTGAGCGCCACCAGCAGGTTGTCGCACGCCTTCTTGATGATGCGCGCGCGCGGGTCGTAGTTCTTGTACACGCGGTGGCCGAAGCCCATCAGCTTCTTGCCGCTGCTCTTCTCCTTGGCCGCGGCGATGAAGCGCGAGCCGTTGTCGCCCGAGTTGTGGATGTCGGTCAGCATCTCGATGACCGCCTGGTTGGCGCCCCCGTGCAGCGGTCCCCACAGCGCGCACACGCCTGCGGCGGTGCTGGCGAACAGGTTGGCCTGCGCCGAGGCCACCATGCGCACCGTCGAGGTCGAGCAGTTCTGCTCGTGGTCGGCATGGAGGAGGAAGATCAGGTCGAGGGCGTGCACCACCTCCGGGCGCAGCTCGTAGTCCTCGTAGATGTCCGAGAACAGCATGTGCAGGAAATTGGCCGTGTAGCGGTAGGTCGGCTTGGGGTAGATGATGGGCAGGCCGTGCGACTTGCGGTACGAGAACGCCGCGATGGTGCGAACTTGCGAAATGAGGCGTGCGGCGTGGATATCGAATTCGTCGCGGCCCGCCCGCTGCAGAAGCCCCGGATAGAAGCAGCCCGACGCATTGATCATGGACGACAGGATGGCCATGGGGTGCGCCGTCGAGGGGAACCCCTCGAAGTGGTACTTCATGTCCTCGTGCAGGTTCTCGTTCTTGGTGAGGAGCTGGGAGAACCGCTGCAGCTCGGGCTTGGTCGGCAGGTGTCCATAGATGAGCAGGTACGCCGTCTCGACGAAGTTCGACCTCTCGGCGAGCTCCTCGATGGGAATACCGCGATAGCGCAGAATACCCTTGTCGCCGTCGATGAAGGTGACCGAGCTTTGGCACGATCCGGTGTTCCCGTAACCGTCATCCACGGTGATGTGGCCCGTAGCGGCGCGCAGGTTGGAGATGTCCAACCCGCGCTCCTGCTCGGTCCCCTCGAGGATGGGCAGCTCGAGAACCTTGCCTTCGATGTCCAGTTTCGCCGTTTTTCCCGTGTTGATGTCGACCATGGCTTATGGGCCGGATCTTTGGGACAAAAACCTCGCGATGACAAGGACCATCGTCCGATGCTGCGATCGCGCATCGTGACGCCCGTCTTTGTACGGAAGCGGCCGAAACCGGGCGCGGCTATGGTAAGAATCCGCTCATGCAAAAGGTCGCTCGTGCTTTGATTTCGGTCTCGGACAAGAAAGGCATCCTGGATCTCGGCAAGCGCCTGGCCAAGCTGGGCGTCGAAATCCTCTCCACCGGCGGAACGGCGCGTGCCCTGCGCGAGGCTCAGGTGCCCGTCAAGGACGTGAGCGACTTCACCGGCTTTCCCGAGATGCTCGATGGCCGGGTCAAGACCCTGCACCCGCGCGTGCACGGCGGGATCCTTGGCCGCGCCACCGACGAGCACCGCAGGCAGATGCGCGAGCACGGCATCGACGCCATCGACCTCGTGGTGGTCAACCTCTATCCTTTCCGCGAGACGGTCGCGCGGGGTGCCTCTTTCGAGGACATCATCGAGAACATCGACATCGGCGGCCCGGCCATGGTGCGCTCGGCGGCCAAGAACCACGAGCGCGTGACCGTGGTCGTGGATCCGGCCGACTACGATCGCGTGCTGACCGAGATCGAAACGCGAGGGGAGATCTCGCAGGCACTGCGCTTCGAGCTGTGCCGCAAGGCCTTCGCGCACACCGCGGCCTACGACGGCGCCATCGCCAGCCACCTCGGCCGGCTGACCGAAAACGGAGAGGCCGTGTCCGATTTCTCCGCCACGCTGCACCCGGCGCTGCACCTCGACCGCGCGCTCCGCTACGGCGAAAATCCGCACCAGAAGGCCGCCTTCTATGCCTGGGACGCGCCCTCGGGCATGTCGCTCGCGCGCGCCGACGTCCTCCAGGGCAAGGAGCTTTCCTACAACAACCTGCTCGACCTGGACGCGGCCATGAAGCTGTGCGCCGAATTCTCGCCGCCCGTGGCGTGCATCATCAAGCACACCAACCCCTGTGGCATCGCGGTGTCGAGCAAGGGCGTGCTCGATGCCTACAAGTTGGCGCGCGAGACCGACCCGGTATCCGCGTTCGGCGGCATCGTGGCCTTCAACCGCAAGGTCGAGGAGGATTTGGCCAAGCTGATGACCGAGGTCTTCCTCGAGTGCATCGTGGCGCCGGAGTTCTCGCCCGAGGCGCTCAAGATCTTCTCGGCCAAGAAGAACCTTCGCCTCCTGCGCGCGGTCATCGCTCCGCCGGCTCCAGGGCAGCTCGACATGCGCACGGTTTCCGGAGGCATCCTGGTGCAGGCCACCGATGCCACGACCTGCGCCGCCAGTACGGCCAAGGTGGTCTCGGAACGCAAGCCGACGCAGACCGAGATCGACGATCTGGACTTCGCCTGGCGCGTGGCCAAGCACGTCAAGTCGAACGCCATCGTGTTCGTGGGCGGCGGTCGCACCCTGGGCGTGGGCGCCGGCCAAATGTCGCGGGTGGACTCGGTCAAGCTGGCGGTGTCGAAGGCCTTGCTTCCGCTCAAGGGCTCGGTGCTGGCCTCGGACGCCTTCTTCCCGTTCCGTGATGGCCTCGACGAAGCGGCCAAGGTCGGGGTAACCGCGGTCATCGAGCCCGGCGGTTCGGTGCGCGACGACGAAGTCATCGCCGCGGCCAACGAGCACAAGATCGCACTTCTGTTCTCGGGCGAGCGCCACTTCCGGCATTAGAACATGGGGTACCGTGTTTTGTTGATCGGCTCGGGCGGGCGCGAGCACGCCCTGGCCTGGAAGCTTCTGCAAAGCCCCTTGTGCGATCGCCTGATCGCGGCGCCGGGCAATCCCGGCATCGAAGCCCTGGGACGCGGTATGGCCGAGGGCCGGGTTACCCTTTCCAAGGTCGCCGCCGACGCCACCGACGCCTTGGTGGCCTTGGCCAGCAAGGAGAGAATCGATCTGGTGGTGTGCGGTCCGGAGGTTCCGCTCATGGCCGGACTGGGCGACGCCTGCGCCGCTGCCCGCATTCGTTTCTTCGGTCCTTCACGTGCGGCCGCCGAGATCGAAGGCTCGAAGCAGTTCGCCAAGGATCTCATGCGCCGGGCCGGTATTCCCACCGCCGCCTACGGCAGCTTCTCGGAGGTCGCTGCCGCGGATGCCTTCATCGACGCCCAGCCTGGCGACGTCGTGGTCAAGGCCGACGGCCTGTGCGCGGGCAAGGGGGTGGTGGTGGCTTCCTCGCACGATGAAGCGAAGCAGGCCGTTCGCTCCATGTTGGTCGAGCGCGTGTTCGGCGAGGCCGGCGCGCGGGTCGTGGTCGAGGAACGGCTGGTCGGGCGCGAGGTTTCCATGATGGCCCTGTGCGACGGCACGCGCTTCGTGCTGCTCGACTCGGCCGAGGATCACAAGGCGGTTCTCGACGGCGATCGTGGTCCGAACACGGGCGGTATGGGCGCCTATTCGCCCTCGCCGTTGGTGGACAAGGCGCTGGCGGAATGCATCGCGCGCACCCTCTTCGCGCCGCTGGTGGCCGCCATGGCGGACGAGGGGCGACCTTTTCGTGGCCTGCTCTACGGGGGCCTCATGTTGACGAAGGATCGCGGCCCCATGGTCATCGAGTGGAACTGCCGCTTCGGGGACCCCGAAACCCAGGCCGTGCTCCCACGCCTCGCCGAGGATCTTCTGCCCTGGCTGCTCGACGCGGCCTCGGGCCAACTTCCCCTGCGCTCGCCGGATTGGCTGCCCGGGCTGGCGGTGTGCGTGGTGCTGGCCGCCGAGGGCTATCCCGGAAAGGTTCGCTCGGGCGATGCCATCGCGGGCCTGGGCGACGACGGACAGCTCCCCGGCGGGGACGGCGAGGTCGTCGTTTTTCACGCCGGCACCAAGCGTCACCGCGGCCACCTGGTCACCAGCGGCGGACGCGTGCTGGGCGTGACGGCCAGCGGGGGCAACCTGGACGAGGCGCGCGGTCGCGCCTACGCCGGCATCGGCCGTATCTCTTGGCCCGGCATGCACTTTCGCAAAGACATCGGACTGCGAGGCACACCATGAGCGACAATACCACCTGCGACGTTGCAATTTTGATGGGGTCGAAGTCCGACCTCGCCACCATGAAACCGGCTGCCGACGTGCTCAAGGCCCTTGGTCTGCGCGTGGCCGTGCGCGTGCTCTCTGCGCACCGGACGCCCGAGCAAACCGCGGCCTTCGTGCGCGAGGCCGCACGCACGGGAACCAAGGTGTTCATCTGCGGGGCGGGCGGAGCCGCGCACCTGGCAGGGAGTGTGGCGGCCCACACCACCCGTCCTGTGATCGGGATCCCCATTGCGTCGGGGAGCTTGCAAGGCATGGACGCGCTCCTGTCCACCGCGATGATGCCGCCTGGCATCCCGGTGGCCACGGTTGCCATCGGTGGCGCCGAGAACGCGGGTCTTCTGGCCGCGCAGATCGTGGCGATTTCGGATGCGGCGCTTTCCCAGCGCGTGGCCGCCGAGCGCGAAGCCCGCCTGCGCAAGGTCCTCGAGGCCGACGCCGAGGTCAGCGCCAAGTTCTAGAGCACCCAGCTTCCGAGTCTCTCAACACAGAGAACACGGAGAGCACAGAGACAAAAGGATTGCGGATACCTTTGGACGACGGAAGATGCATCTTTCCGCGTCCTCCGTACCCTCGGTTGTCCTCCGTGCTTTCTCTTCTTGGTTCCTGGCCCCGACGTTCGGGTGGCAGGTGACGGTACCCAGGCGCCCGAGTCTGGGGTATAAACGGTAGCGTCATGAGCGACGACAACAGCGAGAACGTGAGCGGGCAGACCACCGAGGAGCAGGCGAAGCCGGCATCGAGCTGGCTTGGCCGGGTGTTGTGGATGGGGCCGCGCGTGGCCGAGGCGCGGGAGCAGACCTTCGGTCCCTCCAAGCCGGGGTTCGCCTGGTACGAGGTCGCGCGGCAGATCTGCGACGATGTGGTCAAGATCGGCGAAACCGGGAAGGGGAGCTGGGCGGTGCTGCTGCTCGATACGACGGCCGTCGAATTGCTCACGCGCGCGTATCTGGCACGCTCGGGTATGCCGACCGGGACGGGTCCGCTTGGTCCCGGCGACTGGGAGAGTGCGCGAGGAATTCCCATCGTGGAGGCCGCCTGGGCCAAGCTCGCACCCGAGCATTCCGCGACCTTGATGGCCTTGCTCGGCCCGGACCGGGATGCGACCATTGCAAAGCTTGCCGGTGAGGAGCGCGATTCCTTCGCCATCGGGTTGCACGATCTGGTGATGCGCCTGGCGGAACCGCTCGAGATGGAGGCCAATCGGCTGGGGCGCGTGCTCTTCGCCCGCTGGTCACGCGTGTTCGTGGTGGGGGTGGTGTTGGCGGTGGCCCTCGCGTTGTCCGGCAGGTGGCTCAGCAAGAAGCTGAGCGGGCCCGATCTCGCGCTCCATGCCGCGGTCACGGTCAGCAGCCAGTTCCCGGGCCAAGGCGTGGATCATTCCTTGCTCGTCGACGGCGATCCCGACACCCTCGGGTTCCATACCCTGGAAGGCGGCCAGCAGTGGGTCGTGATCGATTTGGGCAAGGTGGTCAAGTTCCACAAGATCGTCGTGTACAACCGGCCCGACGGATTCGAGGAACGGGCCGTGCCGCTGAAGATTGAAGTCAGCAACGACAACCAGAACTACAAGCAGATCGCCGAGCGCAAAGAGACCTTCGACAAGTGGACCGTCAAGGGGCTGCACGCCGAGGGGCGCTACGTGCGCCTCAAGAACACCCCGCCCAACTTCTTCCACCTGGCCGAAGTCGAGATCTACTAGAGCACCGAACGGTTTGAAACCCGAGCAATTTCCGGATTCTAACCACAGAGGACACAGAGAACACAGAGACGGATGAGAAATGAAGGGTTCGGATCGAGATCCGGAAACCCCTTACTTTTCCGGGCCTCTGTGCCCTCTGTGTTCTCTGTGGTGAAAAAAAAGCTTGTGCGCGCTCTGCACAGCGGCCTCGGCGGCGCCAGGCAATCCCTTGGATTCAGGAGGAATTCAACCCGTTCGGTGCTCTAGGGTTTAACGCCAGCCTGGGAAGGGGAGGCGGAGAAGGAACGCGTGCACGCTCTGCGGGGTGCCTATCCACAGCGGTAGGTAGAGCATCGAGATGCTCGCCGCGCAGGCGAGAAAGGCGAGGGCGGCCAGCGACGAGCGTCGTTCGAGGCGTGCCACGCGGGATGCAAGAAGGCTTAGGCCCAGGCCATAGGCGCCCAGGTAGTGAAAGATGTAGGACTGCCGGTGGGTCGCGATGAATGGCAGCATGAGCGCCACCATGCCCGTCAACACCAAGGCGTCCTGCCGGTGCCGGGCGGCGACAGCCACCCGCGCGCGCAACCAGCGAAAAGCCGTGCGCGCCAGGCCGACAAGGGCCAGCACGATGGAAGCCGTGGTGCCGAACCAGAGCAGTAGGTTGCCGATGGTCGAGGTCGCGCGCACCGTGGCCGGGCCGACCTGCTCGTGGTGCATGACGATGGGGTGGAGGAGCAAGGGCCAGGTGTACCACTTCGAGCTGGCGGGATTGTCCCAGGTGGTGAATCCGGCGTGGTGTTGAAGGAGGGTCCAGTTCGAACGCATCATGCCGGCCATCGAGATGGGCTGCCGAGTCAGGTGCAGGGCCTCGACGCCGATGCCGAGATACACGAGCGCGGCCAGCCCGAACATCCAGACGGTGTGCCAGACCGACTTCCCCGCTCGTCGCAGAAGAATGGGGGCGAGCAGGAGCACGCACACCCCGGTCCACTTGCTCGCCACCGCGAGGCCCACGCAAAGCGCGGCGCCCGCGAACCAGCGCAACGACCGCGCCCACAGCATCAAGGCCAGGGCCGCGTAGATGAACGCCGTCAGCGGGTTGTCGATGAGCGCCGTGCGGGCATAGGAGATGAAGAATCCGTCGATGGCGAGAAAGGTCGCGGTCAGAAGCCCAACCCGCCGGTCGCCGAAGATCCTGGCCGCCGCAAGCCCGGCCAGGACGACCATGGCCAGGCCGAAGATCGCCGATGACAGCCGCCACCCGAGGCCCCGATCGCCGAAGATCAGCATGGCCGGGATGAGGACCAGCTTGCCGAGCGGGGGATGGTCGTTCCAGTCGGGTCTGTGGCCGATGTAGTTGCGCGCGTTGCTGACGAAATGGTGCTCGTCGAAGCTGAAGGTTCGCGGGTAGTCGAGGTCGATGAATCGCCACACGACGCCCAGGCACAAGAGGCCGACACATAGCGCGGTGATGGCGAAGCGGAGGGAATCCTGCTTGGCGATGGCTGGGGCCGCCGGGGGAACCGGGGCCTGCGGCGATGGCAGAGGCGCGGGCGTTTCTGGAGGTTCTTGGCTGGTCATATCCATCGGGGCGGGCCATCATGCCTTGCGGTGGCGGGGGGCACCAGGCTATCTAGCTTGCACGATACCATTCCCAAAAGTGCCTTCCGTGGGTAACCTTGCGGTGGATGCGCCGGCTTGCCGAGCGCATCCGCAGGTGTCGCACAGTGCCGAAGGCTGGCGGTCAGTCATACGGCCCGATGCAAACGAGACGAAAGGACGAGTCAACGTGGACAGCGAACAGGACAAGCAGGCAAGCGCCGAACCACAATCCGAATCGCCCAAGGCACCCGCCGAGGAGCAGAAGGTCGCCAGCGAGGAGCCGCAGGCCGCGGGGGAGGCTCCCGAGAAATCGCCCGAGGCCCAAGCCGCCAGTACCTCTCGACGCCGAGTGTTCATCGGACTCGGGGTGGGCGCCGTCGTCATCATCGGCGCGGCCCTGGCCATGCAACACACGCCCGGAGATCAAGCCCCACAGGCCGGCAGCACGGTGGCCGCGGACATCACCCTCGTGACGTCGGATCGCGCAGACGTCGACTGCGCCGCAGCCACGGGCATCGAATCCTACCGCTGTGGCTTCTCCGACGAAAACATGCCCTGGCACGGCGACGAGAAGGACAAGCTCAAACCCTTCTACACCTCGGATCGCCACCTCTACCTCATCCCCGGGCTCTTCCTTCAGCCCGCGCTGGAGGCGCGCTACAAGGCGGAGCCCCCCAACCGGCCGCGCGACACGCTCAAGCGCTTCACCGCCAAGTGCAATCTGAAGATCGCCGGCAAGCTCGGCGGCGTGCGCGTGCGCTGGCTTTCGACCGGCGCCTGGTCCAACCCGGAAGAGGTCGAGGTCGCGACCGTGGTCGACTGCAAAGTCGAAGGGTAGACACGCGGGAAAAACAGGCCATGGGAATCCTTCAGGGGTTCCCGTGGTCCGCCGGATACGGGTGGCGCGAACATTCCCCAGGGCGAAACTGTTCCGACGGCTGTACCAGGCGCCGGTCGTGGGGGATGGGGCGAAGGTGATGCCGCCGGGCAAGCCGCGCCCGCCACCAGCCCTCGTAGTCGGCGATGGTCTGCACTTCGACATCGTCGTAGTCGACCTCGCTCCCCACCTCTAGATAGACTTCAAGGTTCGCGAGATCCGGCTGCGGCAGCTGACCGCTCTGGTGCTCGTGCCACATCTGCCGGAACAGATCTTCCAAGCGGCGAACCAAGCGCGGCATGTCGAACAGAACGCACGTGTCGCGCTGGGCACGCAGCTTGTCCCTTACCGTGGCCAGCTTGCCGGGCTCGCTGCCGAGCTCGACCGCGCGTTCGACCAGCTCCTCGGCCGTGCTGCACGCCATCTCGGGCGTTCCCGCCGCGCGCACCAGGCTGCCGCACACCCGCGAGGCGAACGAGCGTCCGCTGAACGTCAGCACCGGCAAGCCCATCCACAGGGCATCGGAGGCGGTGGTGTGGGCTCCGTATGGGGTCGTATCGAGAAATAGATCCGCCAGGGCGTAGCGCGCAAGGTGCGCCGGATTCGGCAGCTTGTCGCCGAACACGATCCGTTCTTTGGCCACGCCGCGCTCGGCGGCGTAGTCCTGCAAGCGTCGATTGGCCGCCTCCGAGCCTCCCAGAAGCCACAGCACGCTGCCCGGCACACGGGCGATGATCATGAGCCATCGGTTGAAGGTGAAGCGATTGATCTTGTGGGCGCCGTTGAAGCAACAATAGACCATGCCCTCGGCCGGCAGACCCACGTCGCGGCGGGACGGCGTCGCGGCCGCGACTTCGCGCTTGCGACTGCTTGGCTGGTAGCACGGCAGCCTCAGCACCTTCTCCGAGAAGTACCCCTCGTGGGACGGCGGGATGATCCAGTCGTCGGCAATGATGTAGTGGTGGTAGGGGCTGGCCATGGTGCCGGGAAATCCCAGCCAGTTGACGATCACCGGCGCCGGCCGACGCGCCACGACCTTCAAGCGCGCCTCGCGGGTGTAACCGTTGAGGTCGACCAGGATCTGAATGCCGTCCTCCACCATCTGGCGTGCGGCGGCTTCATCGCCGAGCGACGTGATGTCCTTGAAGTGGTCCGCGGTCTCGCGGAAATGCGCGTGCAATTTGTCCTTGGCCTCCGGTCCACAATAGTAGGCGAACACCTCCACCGCCTCCCGGTCGTGCAGACCCAGCACCTCGGTCATCAGGAACCCAACCGCGTGCTCGCGCAGATCGGACGACAGATAGCCGATCCTCAGTCGGCCCGAGCCGGGGATTGCGGCCGGCCACTCCACGTGTGCCTCCTTGGGCGTGCCGACGTCGTCTCGGTTGTACTTGCACGCCGCGGCCAGCTGCATGATCGGATCGTCGGTATGCGCGGCCATCGACAGCGGCGACATGCCCTCCACCTGCGCCCTGGCCGACACTCTTTCCGAAGGCAGGACGGTTGGCCATTTGCACTGCCGTTGTCGAAGGGCGACGACGTGCTGAATGACCTCGCTTTGGTGCGAGTCCAGCTCGAGGCTCTGTCGCAGCATCTCCTCCGCCGCCTCGTCTTGATTGGCGGCTTCCAGCGCGCGTCCGCTTTGATTGAGGGCAGTCGTCTTGTACCCCACCGAGGCTCCGTTCACCGGCGCCATGCGTGCCAGAGCGACGCTCCATTGCACGAGAGCCGGGGCGACGTTTCCCAGCCTTTCGTAGAGTCGTCCCAGGTTGATGTGAGCCGGGATGAACTCGGGATTGAGCTTCAACGCTTTCTCCAGACACGCGCGAGCAGCCTCCAGCTTGCCGCCATCCGAGAGAACGACCGAGTGGTTGAATAGAACCGCATAAAGCAGCGGGTTGTCCTGGTTGTGCTGGACCCAGGTCGCATACAGCACCTCGACCAGGTCGGCCTGGGCCTCCTGCTTCAGCATCTCCGCCGTGCGGATCAGGTCGGCGACGCTGAAGCTGCGTGCGGTCGATCGGATGATAGCAGTCGTGAACAGGTCGGTCGCCATCGGCTGTCTTCTCGCTAAACTTCGGCGTCACTCAGGGCCGCCAATTGTTCCGGCGTCATGCTGGCCAACTGGGTTGCCGTGAGTGCGTCGATTTGGGTGGCATCGAGCGCTTCGAGCTCCTCGGTCGTCAAGGACGATAAGGTCGTCACCGAGAGCGCGGCGATGGTCGTGGTCGTGATTTCGCTGAACTGCGTCGCCGCCAGCGCGGCTATCTGGGTGGGCGCGAATGCGCCGAGTTGGGTGGCCGTCAGGGCCGCCATCTGCCACGGCCCTAGCGCTCCCAGTTGGGCCGGCGACAGGTTCTGGAATTCGGTCGCCGTGAGGCTGGAGATCTGCACCTCGTCCAGTGCCGCCACCTGCGTCGTGGTCAACGCGGCCAGCTGCGCCGTGGAAAGGGAGCGAAGTTGCATTCGCTCCAAACCGCCAATCTGGTCGGGGGTCAACGCGGCTATCTGGGACGTGGACAACATGCCCACTTCGGCGGTGGTCAGCGCGGCTAGCTGGTCGGACGTCAGGGCCGCGAATTGCGTCGAGCTCATCGCCGCAAACTGCGCCGGGCTCATTCCGGTGATGCCCTCCTCCGACAAGGCACCGATCTGGCTCGTGGCCAGCGTGGCGAATTGGGCGGGCGTCAAGGCGCCGACCTGTGCGCTGGTCAGCCCGCTCAGCTCCGTGACGCTGAGCAGGGCGAGCTGCGAAGTGGTGAGGCTCGCGATTTGGCCGGCCGACAACCCTGCCACCCCGGTTGCCGACAAGCTCTTGAACTGCGTCGTGGTCAGGCCCGAGAATTCATCTCCGGTCAGGCCGGACACCGCTGCGTCGGACAGACCGGCCATCTGGGTCGCGGACAGGGCCGCCAGCTGGGTCGCGGCGAGTCCGGCAACCTGGGTCGGGGTGAGGCCGTTGATGCCACTGGCGGACATGGCGGACATCTGCGAGGTCGACAGCGCCCCGATCTGACCGGTGGTCAAGGCCGCAATCTGACTGGACGTCAGCCCGGCGATCTCGGTGGCGGTCAAGAGTCCCACTTGGGTCGTGGACAGATCCTGCAGGACGCTGGTGGTGAGGGCGGAGATGCCGCTCGCCCCCAAGCTCGTGAACTGGGTGGTGGTCAGGGCGGCGAGAACGCCTGAGCCCAAACCAGCGATGGTCGTCGAGGACAAACCGGCCAGCGCAGTCGACGTGAGGGCCGCCAACTGGTCGGGCGAGAGATCGGCGACTTGGTCCGGGGTCAGGCCGGTGGCGCCGGTGGAGGACAGGGCGGCAACTTGGGTGGTGGTCAGCGTGCCGATTTGGGTCGAGGTGAGGGCCCCCACCGCGCTGCCTGAGAGGGCGCCCATTTGAATGCGCGAGAGAGCCGAGATCTGGGTCGTAGACATCCCGGCCACTTGAGACGACGTCAACGCCGCCATCTGTCCGGCCGTGATTGCCGCCAGTTGTTTGGTGGATAGCTCATTCAGCTCATCCGTCGTCAACCCGACCAGCCCGGTCGTGGACAGCCCCGCGACCTGGGTCGACGTCAGCGCCACGAGCTGGGTGGCGGCAAGCGCTGCAAGCTGGCTCGACGTGAGCCCGGCCATCTGTCCGGCCGTCAAGGCCACCACCTGCGACGTGGTGAGGGCGTCGAGCTGCGTGCCGCTCAAGGCGGCGATGGCGGTTGCCGGCAAGCCTCTCAACTGAGTGGTGGAAAGGGCGACGACTTGCGCTGTCAGCAACAGGCCCACTTGCGTCGTGGTCAGAGCGCCGAGCTCCGAGGCGGTCAACGCCGCGAATTGGCTCGACGACAGCGCGTCGATCTGGTCGGGGGTGAGGCCCTTCACGCCCGAGGAGGACAATCCGGCCAACTGGGTGGTGGTGAGTGCGGCGATCTGCGTGGTGGTCATGGTCGTTACGGCGGTGGACGTGAGCCCGTTGATCTGGGTGGCGGCAAGAGAACGTAGCTGACTTGTCGACAGCGCTGCCACCTGCGCCGTCGTCAAAGCTGCCATCTGGGTCGTCGAAAGTGCTGCCAGCTGCTTCGTGCTCAGGGCGGCCAGGGAGCCCGCGGTCAGTCCCACGATGGCCGAGGTGCCGAGAGCGGCGATCTGGGTCGTGCTCAGGGCCGCCAGCTGGGTGGCCAAGAGCGCCCCCACCTCGGTGCTGACCAAGGCGGCGATTTGCCCTGTACTCAGCTCGGCCAACTGCGTGAGCGCAAGGGCGTCGAGCTGGCTGGTGGTCAGCCCGGCGACCACCGTGGTGGTCAAGCCGCGTATCTGGGTCGTGCTCAGAAAAGCGACTTGGGTCGGCGTCAACACCGCGAGCTGCGACGTGCTCAGGGCCGCCAGCTGCGCCCCCGTCAGTTGGTTGAGCTGGGTCTGCGACAGTCCACCGATCTGCGTCGCGGTCAAGCCATCCAGCGCCGATACCGGCAAGGCGGCCATCTGGGTGCCGTTGAGAGCCGCCAGCTGGGTCGCTGCCAGGGTGCCTATCTGGGTATCGGTCAATCCACCCAGCTCCGCGGGGGTCAACACCCCGAGCTGCGTCGCATCGAGAGCCCGATCTGCGTCGTGGCGAGCGCGCCGAACTGATCGGGCGTCAGGCTCGCGAGCTGCCGCGTGGTCAGCAGCGCCAGCTTGTCCGTGGTCATCCCGGCAATGGCCGTGCCGCCGAGCGCGGCGATCTGCGCTGTGCTCAGCGCCAGAAGCTGTCCCTGGGTCAACCCCTCCAGCTGGTTGCTGGTGAGGCTGCCCACCTGCGCGGTATCCAGCGCCGCCATCTGGGTCTCCGTAAGGCCGCCCAGTTGCGTATTCGACAGCAGCGCAACTTCGGTGTCGGCGAGACCGTTGAGCTGATCGGCGGACATGGCGCCGATCTGCCCCGCTGTCAAAGCGGCCAGCTGTTCTTGGTTGAAGCTTTGCAGCTGGTCGCCGGAAAGGGCCGCGATTTGGCTGGTCGTCAGCGTCGCGATCTGGCCGGGTGAGAAGCCCTCCACGCCCACCACCGAGAGCAAGACCAGCTGCCCTTGTGAGAGCGCGGCAAGCTGGGTGGTGGCCAGCGCAGCCACCTGGGTGTCGACCATGCCGGCGATCTGGTCCGGCGTGAGATGGGCGATTTGATCGGTCGAGAACGAGGCGATCTGGGTCACGGTCAGCGCTCCGAATTGCTCGCCGGTGAGTGCCGCGAACTGGCTCGCTGCCAGATTGGCGATGGAGCTCGTGGCGATGGCCGCGACCGCGGTCGTCGATAACGACGCTATCTGGGACGTGGACAGTGACGCCAGCTGGTCCGATCTGAGGGCTGCCATCTGGCTCGCGCCAAGGGACGCCACACCGCCCAGGGAAAGGGCGGCCACCTGGCTGTCGGCAAAGGCCGCCAGGTCGTCGGTGCCGAGGCCGGCTACCGCGGCGTTCGTCAGGGAGCCGATTTGTGCGTTGGACAAGCTGGTGAGCTGGTCGGTGGACATGGCAGAAATCTGCGTGTCGGCGAGTCCGGCGATGGCGCCGTTGCCCAGGGCCGCCAGCTGCGTGGTTGCCAACCCGGCGATTTGTTTTTCGGACATGGCGGCGATCTGGGCCAGGGTGAGCGCGCCAACCTGGCTGGAGGTCAACACCGGCAGCTCGCTGCTCGTGAGCCCACCGATGGCCGTGGTCGACAGGGCTTTGATCTGGGCCTCTCCCAGCCCAGCGAGCTGCGTGGTGGCGAGGGTGGCGACTTGCGTGGAGGTCAGCCCGCCCAGCGTGCTGGTGGAGAGGGCGAGAAGCTGGGTCATGGAGAGGGCGCCGATCTGACCCGCGCTGAGATCGCCAATCTGCGATGCCCTCAGGCCTGCGACCTGCGTGCTGGAAAGCTGGCCGACTTGGGTCGGCGTCAGGGCGAGAATCTGGCTGTCCGTGAAGAGTCCGAGTTGGGCCGGGCTCACCCCCTCGAGCTGGGTCCCCGTGAGCGCCGCCACCTCGGTGGTGGTCAGCCCGGAAAGCGCGTCGCCCGACAGGGCCGCGATCTGGCTCGGGGTCAGGCCCCCGAGTTGGGTCAGCGACAGTGCCCCCAATTGCGTACGCACGAGGCCCTTGATTCCCGTGGTGGACAGGGCCGCCAGTTGGGTGTCGGCCAGGTCGCCCATCTGGGCGGTGGAAAGCGCCGCGAGCTGGGATGCCTTGAGGGCGAACAGCCTGGGGCTGTCCAGACCGCCCAATTGATCCCCGGTCAGGCCCCGTGCTCCCGATGCGGACAAGGCCGCCAGCTGCGTCGTTCCAAAGGCCGCGAACTGGTCGCTGCTCAAGGCCGCCACCTGCTGCGAGCTCAGGCCCGCGATCGCCGTGGTGCTCAAGCCCGAAAGCTGGGTCGTGAGCAGGGCGGCCATCTGCGTGGACGCCAACGACGCGACCGCGGAGGCGGTCAATCCTTTGAGCTGGTTGGTCGACAGGGACCGGAGTTGCGCCTGGCTCAGGCCCTGCGCTCCGGTGGTGCTCAGTGCGGACAGCTGCGAGGCGCTCAACGCGGACAAGCCCGTGACGCCCAGGGCGGCCACGGTATCGCCCGAAAGTCCGGCAATCTGGGTAGCCGTGAGGGCATGCAGTTGCGTGCTGCTCAACCCGGCGAGGTTGCTCGCGGTCATCGACCCGAGCCCCGTGGCCGTGAACCCGACCATTTGCATGGCGCTCATGGACGCCACTTGCGTCGTCTGCAGGCTCGCCACCGCCGTGGCGCTCAGCGCGCCGATTTGTCCGGAGGTCAGAGCGGCGATCTGCGTGGTCGACAGCGTGGACACCTGGGTGCTGTCGAGAGAACCCACCGCCGTCCTGGTCAGCGCGGCCATCTGCGCCGGCAGCAAGGCAGCGATCTGGGTGGTGCTCAGCTCCGCCGCCTCTTGCGACGTCAGCCCTGCCATCGCGCTCGACGACAAGGCTGCGATCTGGGTGCTGGCGAGCGCGTTCAGTTGCGTGTCCGCCAGCGCGGCGACCGAGGTCGCGGTCAACCCGCGCACCTGCGAGGTGGTGAGCAGCGCCACTTGGCCGGCGCTGAGCCCGGACAAGGCCGTGCCGCTGATGGCGCCCACCTGGGCGGAGGTCAGGGTCGAAAGCTCGGTGGTGGACAGCTCGGAGACGTCGGTGCCGGTCAAGCCGGCGATCTGGGTGGTGGTGAGCCACGCCAGTTGTGTGGTCGCCAGGGCCGCCATCTGGTCCTCGCTCAGATCGCTCACGGCGTCGGCGCTCAGACCGCGTAGCTGGTTCGTGCTCAAGGCCGCCAGCTGGGTGGTGCTCAGGGCCGCCACCACGGTGGTGGAAAGGGCGCTGAGCTGAGTCGCGCTCATCCTGGCCATCTGGGTCGAGGTGAGAAGCGCGAACTGCTCGTCGCTCAGGCTTTGGATCTGACCGGTCGTCAAAGCGGCCAGCTGGGTCGAGGTCAGCGCGGCGAGATCACTGGCCGTCAGCAAGCTGAGGTTCGTGGCAGCCAGGCTTCGCATCTGCGACGTGGTCAAAACCGTCAATTGGCCGGTGCTCAGCGCTGCAAACTGCGTGTTGGCCAGCGCTCCGACGACCGCCGCGGTCAAGGCTCGCACCTGGGTCGTGGTCAGGCTGGACACCTGGTCCTCGCTCATCCCCGCGAACGCGTTTGGTTGCAGCGAGGCCACCTGCGTGGAGGTCAGTGCTGCCAGGGCCGATGTGCTGAGCTCGCCCAGATCGGCGCTGGCAAGGCCGCGGACCTGCGTGGTCGTCAGGGCGGCCATCTGCGTCGTGGTCAAGGCTCCAAACTGGTCCGCATCCAGCGCGCTTAGCGCCATCCCAGTCAGCCCACGCAGCTGGGCGGTGGTCAGGGCTGCCAGCTGGGTCGTGGCGAAGCCCGAGGCGGCAACGCTAGTGAGGCCGGCGAGCTGCGTTGCGCTCAAGGCGGCCACCTGGGTGGTCGTGAATTGGGAGAGCTGGTCGGGATCGAGGGCCGCGACCTGTGTCGTGGTCAGGGCCGCGATCTGCCGCACGTTCAGGGTGGCAAGGTCGGCCTCGGTCAGGCTTGCGATGCTCGTCCTGCTCAGGCCCGTGACCTGGGTAGCGGTCAACACAGCCAGGCTGGGTCGGCGCGAGCGCGGAAGCGGTATCGACCGTAAGCGCCCCAAGCTGCGCCGAGGTCAAGCCCAGCATCTGGGTCGTGGTCATCCAAGTGAGCTGTTCCGGGGACAAGCCGGCGATCGCGCTCGTGCTGAGGGCGCCAAGCTGGGTGCTCGCGAGCGCAGCGAGCTCGGCCGCGGTCAGGTCATTCACGTTGGTGCTGGTGAGGCTTCGGAGCTGGGTGCTGGACAGTGCCGCCAGCTGCGAGGTGCTGAACGCTGCTAGCTGCTGGGGGCTCAGTGCGCTGACCCCGGCGCCAGCAAATCCTTTGATCTGCGTGTTGGTGAGGCCTGCCAACTGGTCCGTGGTCAGGGCTCCGACGGCCGTCATGGTCAGCGCGCCAAGTTGCGCGCCGGTGAGCCCGGCGATCTGCGAGGTCGCAAGTCCGGCAATCTGCTCGTCGGTGAGTCCCCTGATCGAGCCGGTGGCCAGCGCCGCGAGCTGGGTGCTGGCGAGCACGGCAAGCTGGTCGAGGTCGAGCGCGGCGAGGCCAGTCGCCGTCAGCCCGACTATCTGGGTGCTGGCGAGCGCCGCAAGCAGCGTCTCGGGCAGCCACGCCATCTGATCCGAGGATATGGCGCCCACGCTTGCGGAGCCGAGTCGTGCAATTTGGGTAGTGGTGAGGGTGGCCCATTGGTCCGCCGTCAGGCCTGAAATCCCGGTGGTGGTGATGGCGGCCACCTGGATGGACGACAAGGCCGCGACCTGGTCGGTGCCGAGAGCCGCTATCTGGTCGCTGTTCGTGCTTCCGATGCCTCGCAACTGCGTGGTCGTCAGCGCGGCTACTTGCGTGGTGGTCAAGGCGCCGATCTGGGTGTCGGCCAGCGCGGCGACAAGCGAGGAGCCGAGCGCCCGGATCTGCGTCGTGCTGAAGCCCGCGAGTTGGTCTTCGCTCATTCCCGCGACGGCGCTGCTCGTGATAGCGGAAAGTTGTGTCGGGCTGAGCGACCACAGGGACGTGGTCGCGAGATCGCCGATGTCGGTGCTGGTGAGGCCGCGCATCTGCGCGCTGGTGACGGCGGCCAATTGTGATGTGGCCAGCGCCGCGAATTGGTCGGCATCCAGGGCGCTCAGTCCAGCCGAGCTGAGACCGGCGATCTGGGTCGTCGTCAGCGAGGTCAGCTGGGAGGTGGTGAATCCGGCGACCGTCGTGGTCGTGAGGGCCGAAAGCTGCGCCGGCAACAGTCCTGCCAGCTGCGTCTCGGCCAGCTCGCCGAGCTGGTCTGCCGTGAGACCCTTGAGTTGGGTCGCGACCAGGGCGGACAGCTGCGTGGAGCTGAAGATCGCGATCTCCGAGGATGTCAGGGCGCCGATGCGGGTGCTGGTCAGCCCGACGATCTGCGTGGTGCTCAGAGCGGCCAGCTGTGACGTCGTCAAGCCCTGGGCGGCCTCGACGGAGAGCCCTCGAAGTTGCCCGGCGCCGAGGCCGGCGGTCTGGGTGGTCGTCAGCGATGCCAGCTGGTCCGCGGACAGGCCTTGGACCGCTAGCATATTGAATGCCCCCAGTTGTGTGGCGCTCAGGGCGCCCAGCTCGCCGGTGGTCAGGTTGCCGAGATCGGTGCTGCTCAAGGCGCGCAGCTGGGTGGTGGTCAGCGCCGCCAACTGCGTCCCCACGAAGGCCGCGAACTGGTCGATGCTCAGCAACCCTACACTCGCGCCGCTGAGGCTTTGGACCTGGGTGGTCGCGAGGCCCGCGATTTGGGTCGGGGTGAGGGCCGCGATCACGGTGGTGGTAAGCGCCGCGAGCTGCGACGACGTCATGTCGCCGAGCTGCGTGGTAGTCAGCGCGACGACCTGGTCGTTGGTCAGCCCGCGCAGAGCCGCGGAAGTCAATCCGGCGAGCTGGGTTTCGCTCAGGGCCGCCAGCTGGGGCAGACCCAGGGCGCCGACGTTGGTGCTGGTCAAGCCCTTCAGTTGCGCCGTCGAGAGCGCGGCCAGGAGGGTATTGCTCAGCTTGCCGAGCGTCTCGGCATCGAGCGCGCTGATAGAGCCGCCTGGCAAGCCGGCGAATTGGGTGGTGGTCAGCGCGGACCACTGCTCGTCGGTCATGCCGGGGATGGCGAAGGCCGTGATTCCGGCGAGCTGGGTCGAGGAGAGGTAGCCGAGTTGCGTGGTGGTCAAGGCCGCGAGCTGGGTCGCCTTGATACCCTTGATCTGGGCGCTGGTCAGGGCTTCGAGCTCGGTCTCGGCGAGGGCCGCGATCTGCGTGGGCAGGAGCTCGGCGATGTCGGTGCTCCGCAGGCCTTGAATCTGCGTGGTGGTTAACGCCGTGACCTTGCCCGTGCTGACGACCGCGACCTGCGATGGGGTCAAGGCGGAGAGTTGCGGGGGCGAAAACGCGAGCCATTCGATGGCCGTCAGATTGGCGACCTGCTCGGGCGTCAACTCGGTGATTTCGACCGGCGTGAGCGCCTGCACCTGGGTGGTCGAAAGGGTTGCGATATCCGTCGTGGAGACGCTGCGCAGGTCGACCGCGGAGAGGCTCCGGATCTGTTGTGGAGTGAACGACGATATCGAAGTGATGGTCACGGGGTCTCGCTCCGCACCTGACACGGGGCTATCGGCACATCCGAGGGAAAACTTGTGCCCTACGAGGCAGCAAACGCGGCGGGTATGTTCGGGGGCGCCCATTGCACCTCGCACCCGACTGCGGATCTCGCACGCGGCAGAACCTGCCTACTTCGAAATGCTGTCATCCATGGGGCTTGACCTTGCCTTTCGCTCTGCCGCACCGTTGCGCTTACCACCGCGGCGGATCGTCGAGGGTTCCCATTTCTGTCCTCTTGACGCGACCTGGCCAAGCACTAGAGTACCTGCTCGATGGCACTCCTGGGTCGTGACACCTCGGTGACGGGGAACGAAAACGGGATTCCGGGATTCTACCGCGTCGCAAAGCCGTGTGGGCGCTCTGGGCAAGCCCCAAGGCTAGGGATCGTAGTACTCGATCGTTCCAGCGTCTGTCAGGCGGATATTCCGGTGGCGGTGCGCGCCCGAAAATCGTTCGATCTCCCTGACCCAGTCGGAGTCGGGATAGTGGTTCACCATGAATTCCGCCTCGCCGCGTGCCTCGCGGCGTTGCTCCGTGTCGGCCAAGGCGTGAACCAAGATCGAATACCGTTCAGGTGCCAGGGCGCTGTCCGGGAAACGCTTGTTTCCTTGTCGAGCGAGCTCGATGGCCAACTTTGGGTTGCTCGCTTTGGCCGCGCGCAGACGGGACATCAAGCTCGCTTCGGCAAGTTGGTCCGCGGGCGAGAGCGCATGGACAGTACTGGCTTTTCCTGATCCGCTCTGCGCCGGAGCTGCGGTAGGTGGCCCGGATGTCGGCGCTGCATCCGCGGGCCGAGCGAGCAATGGCGGTCGTGCTGTTGGCAGATCAGGCGGAGCCGCGGCAGAAGGTTCATCCTTGGCCTTGGTCGTCTCGCGGGTAGCCGCCTGGGTTCGCAGCAGCCAGATGAGCGCTACCGCGACCAGGGGAAGCGACCAGATGATGTAGCGGCGAAACATTGCCGTCGCCTTATGGACAAGTTCCCACGTCGGCGTGGGCCGCAAGGAGATTCTTCATCGGTGTCTGCATGGATGGCCAGGCGTAGTTCGAGTTGCCCTCCGTGTACGACCAGGCCCATGCGCCGTCGTAGCCATTGCTGTAGAGGTAGGTGTAGCAGTCGTTGACGGCCACCGGCGACGTGTCCTGCGAGTAAGCGGCGAACTCCCCGATCGCAAGCTTCTTGTCCGACATGGCCCAGTGCGACCTCGGGTTGGCAAAAACATCGTTGTTGGAGCCATTCACTTGGTAGTAGTGAACCTCGTAAAAATCGAGCGTGCCGGTCGATTTTCCGCCCGCGCTGGTCAAGGCACTGTCGGTGTACAGGGTACGGTAGTCCATGGTTTGGGAGCCATTGGTAACCGGTGTTCTTGGATCCGCGGCGTGGATGGCGGCGGCAAACCAGTTCACCGTCTTCTGAATGGCGCTCTCAGGAACCGAGAGTCCCTGGTTCGAGCTGTTCGCCGTCCAACCGTTCTCCGTCGACATTCCCTCCGGCTCGTTGAAAATTTCGTAGGCATAAAGCCCAGGGGTCCCCTTGAGGGCCGTGACCAGTGGCGTGAGGTAGTTGTCGATGTACGCTTGGCGATTCGTGTCCTGGGTGATGAGCTTCTGATTGTTGGTTAGAGTACCGCTGGGAATGTTTTCGCCGCTTCCCGGTCCCTGCAGCATGTCGAACGACCAAAGGCTGACGACGACACCCAGCTTGTTGGTGTTCGCAGCGGACAAGATCGCCTTGAGACCGTCGATGTGCGACTGTGGGAGCTTCTGGGCTGTTCCATCTGTTTGATAACCCGGTGTGACAGTGCCATTGGTGTGGAACCACCAACGCACAATACGTCCACCACTGTCGTAGGTGTTCTTGAAGATCGTGTTGAAGGTCGCGATGTTCGAGCTGGTATTCGGAACGTCACCGGCAAACTGAACCCAGGCGACATTCAGACCGCTGGCGAACGTGCAGATATTCTGACCGCCGCTGCCGGCGTCGGTATTCGTGGAGCCGCCCGCGCCCGTGGAACCACCCGTGCCAGTCGCCCCGCCGCCATTTTCCCCGCCGCCACCAACACCTGGAATCGTGTCTCGTCCGCCATCCCGGGCGGTCGAACCACCAGCGCCGGTACCTCCAGCGGCGGAATCGGGATTGCCGCCGCCGCCCATCGAGTTGCCGCCCGCCCCGCCTGTCGCATTGCCGCCGCTGCCCGTCGTGCCTCCAGTCTTGACGCCGCCCGAACCGCCGCCGCTACCACCCAAGGCGATGCCCCCCGCGCCGTTGCCCGCGCTGCCCCCCGAGCCGCTGCCGGCGCCTCCGCCCACGTTGTTGCCGGCGTTTCCGCCCACGCCGCTGCCTCCGGAGCCGTTGCCAGCGCCTCCGCCTACGCCCCGGCCGCCAGAACCCGACTGGGCCTGCGGGTTATCGCTTCCGCAGCCTGGCGCGACGAAAAGCACGGCAACCAGGATTCCTAGCGCAGTTTGGACCTTCATATCTCCTCCGGGGCATTCAGGCCGAGTCACGGATCTCAGGGATTGGTCGAATTCGCGACCGCCTCGTTGAGGCCGGCCAGGCGACAGTATCGTCGGGAATGCAGAAGAACTCGGAAACTAGCCTAGCTAGCGACGAAGTAGAGCACTGACGATCTGGAAACCACAAGCTAGAAGTGGCGCCGAGTTGCCATTTCTTGCTGCTCACCTTTGGTCCAGACAACTGCATCTGCTCAAAAGCGGCTTCGTGCGTGTTCTAACACCTGAGGCTGATGACGGGACAGCAGCGAGGGATCCCTGGCTAGTTCAAGGAAGGACATCCCATGATATTCGAGAGACCACTCGTTACGGCCGCGATGCTTGTCGTCTTTTCCGGCGCGATTCTCGCGTGCAACGTCAATAACCAGGGGGTTACCTCGGGATCGGGTGGGTCGGCAGCGTCTGGCGGGCAGGGCGGCTCGGGGGGGACGACCGGAAATGGTGGAACAACGGCCACGGGTGGAACGACCGCGTCAGGCGGGACGACCAGCGCGGGCGGCACCACGGCCAGCGGGGGTAGCTCGGGCTCGGGTGGGGCCACTGTCACGGGTGGCACCACGGCCAGCGGCGGCAACTCGGGCGGGGTGACCGGTAGCGGCGGCAAGACGGGCTCGGCCGGTTCAAGCGGCACGGCCGGTAGCGGTGGCACGGCCGGCAGCGGCGGCACGAGCATGACGGGGGGCTCGGCTGGCAACGGTCAAACAGGCGGCACGGCTGGCGGCGGTGCTGCCGGCAGCGGCGCGGCTGGCAGCGGCGGCTCGGCGGGCGCGGGCGGGACTACAGCGACCGGCGGAAGCACGGCATCCGTCGACTGCACCGACACCTCGACCACCCCCCTGTCCTTCACCAAGCAGTACCAGGACGGCGAGATCACGGTAACCAACTCGACCAAGACCTACCACACGATGACCAACTGGTGGCACAAGTTCGGTGGCCAGACCGTGGACATCACCGGGCTGTCGATGACCGTGGGCAATTCGCAAGGTACTTCGGTGCCGGCCAGCGACGGCAATCCCATGGGGTTCCCCACGATCTTCATCGGCTCGTACCAGAACCACACCACGGTGGGGAGCAACCTGCCGATGCAGGTGTCGGCCATCAAATCGGTTCCCACGATCTTCTCCACCAACGCCAGCACGCTCGACACCTCGAACTTCAACGCGACCTACGACGTGTGGTTCACGGCGACCAGTGCCAAGCTCGGTACCATGTCCAATTCGCCGGGGCAGGGCGGGGCCTATTTGATGGTGTGGCTGTACAAGCCGTCCGATCGCCAGCCCCGGGGTGGGTCCAGCTCAGCTACGGGCGCGTCGCCGAACCATCCGGGTATGACGGTCGGCGGCGTGCCTGGCACGTGGGACGTGTGGGTCGATAGCAGCACCGATCCGCCGTGCATCTCCTATGTCAGCAGCACGCCCCTCGACTCGCTGTCATACGACCTGAACAACTTCATCAAGGATGCCGTAAGCAACAAGTACGGCGTCACCAGCAGCATGTACTTGAGTCTCGTCTTCGCCGGCTTCGAGATCTGGTCCGGCGGCGACGGTCTCACGACCAAGCAGTTCTGCGCAGCAGTCAACTAACGCTCGGGGAAACCAACCGACTGGGTGAGACGCTCGATTTGCGCGCTGGCCGAGCCTTTCCGGTCCTTCGTGTCCTGCCCCTACGGCGTCACCATCAGCGGCACCGTGCCCCTGACGGACCTGGCGTTGCCGCGGATGTCGCCGTGGAGGATGGTCACCGGCACGGGCGGCGTCAGTGCGAAGCGGTAGCCTTTGTTGTCGTCCGCCAGGTCCACTTGTTGGCCTTTGTATTCGAGGTGTCGAACGTAGTCCTCGGGCACGAGGCCTTGGCGAATGTTCGGCCGGTGTCGCACCAGGAAGCCCGCCAGGCGCAGGGCCAGATGGTTGAACAGCCGGTGGCAGCCGCTGCTCTCGCCGCGCTTGACCGATCGGTAGGCCGGCGTGCCGTGGGTCCGAATACGGTGGTCCATGAGCAGGGGCTCGCCGTGCTCGTCCCGCCCCTCGATCTGCAGGTGCGTGATGGCCACCAGCCCGTAGGCTGCGCGGTAACCCGGGCCGATGACCTCGGCCTTGGGCGCCCAGCCGTCGCCCCGCTTGACGAGCAACCTGCGCGTGGGCAGGCCTGACGACGGGTGCCAGGTCGGGGTGGCGAGAATCTCGGGCCAGAGGGCGTCACCCGTGACGGACTCTTTGTACTTGAGCGCCATGGTACCGTCGGAGCGCTCGATGGTCTTCCAACCTCCGATGGTGGTTGGCCAGCGGCACAGCGCCACCTCGCCCTGGCCCACGCGCGCGTACAGCGTGAGGGTCGGGCGATCGCTGACCGGGGGATGCCACTTCTTCTTGCCGTCCTTGTCGAGGGCCGGACGCTTGAGGACCACCTCGCCGCGATCGATCTCTGCCCGCAGGTCCATCTTGGGGCTATGGTAGGGCGGCAGCGGCGGTAGGCGGATGGCCACGGCCGCGGGCAAGGGAGCAGGCGCATGGGATGTGGTCACCTTGCGCGCCCGCCCTCGCGAGGCTGGCAGCGGCGCGGGCGTCACCACCAGCGTGCTCGCGAGAACGGCCGCGGGCGCGGTCCATCCCAGCGCTTGGCTGGCAGCTTGGGTGGCCGCGGAAATCAGATCCGGTGCCCGAGTGACCTTGCCTGTTGCAGATACGGCACTCGCTTCCACGGGCAGGGGCTGGAACTCGGCGCTGTCCAGCACGCGCCCCTGCACCTCCCCGACCACCCCCATGGCCGAGCCGTCCTCGAGCAGCCCGGTCGCATCCACAACCCGTTCGCGAAGCGCGCGCAGCAGAGCCCGGAAGTCGTGCTCGCGACTATCGGCCAGAAGCGCGGTGCGAGTCTCGAGATCGATGCGTCCGTTGTCCGCGATCATGAGCATGCGCTGGTAGATCTGCAGGCCCGCCACTGTCCGCGGATCCATGCGGGCACGCTTCGCCCCGTGCAAAAGCAAGCCCTCGCAGCGCAGGTGCGCCTGCATCGCGATCACCGCCCGCTGCGCCGCGGCGCTCAAGGGCTTCCTCGGCGGCACTTCCGGTGCTGGCGCCAGCGTCGGATCGCCCGGTGCGGCGTCCTCCGGCGTGCTCGAGGTCTTTTCCGGCTCTTCCGGCACGATCACGCTTTTCGGCGACATCTGCTCCAGGGCCTTGTCCGCCACCTTGTCGTGGCACGCGTGGCGCCTGGAATCCGCCAGCCGCCGGCGCATCAGGTTCAGGCTGGGGAACACCCCGAAGGCTTCGAAGTACCGGTCCTCGCGGGCACGCGCGAAGGTCTTTCCGCGGGGCAGACGCCCGTTGGCCAGGGCGATCAGATCGGGCCGCAGCGGCTGTGGTTTCCCAGGCTCCTCCGAAAAGATGTAAGGCAGCCAGCCGTCGGAGAGATCGACCACGGTCAACCCGTCCCGGCGCGCCTTTTCGGGCGTTGTCTGGCCCACCACGCGCCCACCCTCGACCACGATGATCTCGCCGCTGGCCGGCGATGGCTGGACCGTTGGCGCCGCTTTGGCTGCTACTGCCGGCTGTGCCGAGCGTCCGCTGCCCTCCCAAAGACCGACGAGCGCCAGGGCGGCCAGGCTTCCCCTCGGCGAGGGGCCTTTCCTGGAACGTCGTTGGCCCGGGCTCCGTGGGTACTTCGGTCGCACGAGCACGAGCGTAGAAGCTCGACCGGTGCGATTCAAGTGTGAGTTTTCGAGGTGCGGCGCGAATGCCCGGGTAACAGGAGGCTAGGCTCCGCTGACAGCCGATGTGGAGCTCGTGCCGGTAGGCGGTTTGGCGCCGGTTGTGCAGGACGCGTCGCGCGCGTGTCGTTTGCCGGCATGGTTGACATCCACCAGAATGGCGGGACAGTGTGTTTTGATCGAGGTTGCGATGTGAGAAAGTGCGCCATCGTCTCTCGACCCGAAGACAATGATCATCTGGGAATTCACCGTCGCGATCTTTGCCGGCTCGGTCACGGCCGGCCTACTGGGCGCGCTCACCGGACTTGGGGGTGGGGTGGTGCTCATCCCGCTGCTCACACTGCTCTTCAAAGTGGACATCCGATACGCGATGGGAGCCTCCTTGATCGCCGTCATCGCCACTTCTTCAGGAGCCGCGGCCGCCTACGTCAAGGAGGGGTTTTCGAACATCCGCATCGGGATGTTCCTGGAAGTGGCCACCACGCTTGGCGCCCTGGGTGGAGCGCTGCTGGCTGCGCACGTCCCCATCCACGCCCTGGCTTTCATCCTCGGCGTGGTTTTGCTCGGCTCCGCCTACCTTTCGCGCAAGCCGCGCTCGCGCGCGGAGCGCGACGTGCCGCCCAATTCCCTTGCCACGCGTCTGCACATGAACGGCAGCTTTCCCGAGCCAGGAGGGCTTCGCGCGTACAACGTCACCCACGTGCCCCTGGGATTTGCTCTCATGCTGGGGGCCGGCGCCTTATCGGGTCTGCTCGGAATAGGCTCCGGAGCCATGAAGGTCCTGGCCATGGATCGGGCCATGCGCATTCCCTTCAAGGTCTCCACCACCACCAGCAACTTCATGATCGGCGTCACCGCGGCGGCGAGCGCCGGAGTCTACCTTGGCCGCGGCTACATCGATCCCGGTCTGGCCATGCCGGTGGTGTTGGGCGTGCTGGCAGGTTCGGCGGTGGGCACGCGCATCCTGACCCACGGCCAGACCAAGTGGCTGCGATTGCTGTTCAGCGTGGTGATCGCGGCGCTTGGGGTCGAGATGATCATCAAGGGCGTGCAGGGGATTCGATGAGATGAAACCCTCACCAGCTTCCCTCGACAAGCGCGTCGAGAACACGATTGGCAACCTGCTCCGGCTGGGCGTCCTGCTCTCCAGCGCGGTGGTGGTTGTGGGGGCCGCCATCTACTTGTGGCGCCACGGGCAGTCGGTCGCATCCTATCGGGTGTTTCGCGACGATTCTCCCGAGCTGCGCACGCTGGGTGGGATCCTGCGTTCTGCCTTCGCACTGGATGGACGCGGGATCATCCAATTCGGGCTCCTGGTCCTTATCGGCACCCCGGTCGCGCGGGTCGTGCTCTCGATTTGCGGATTCGCGGCGATGCGGGACAGAACCTATGTTGTCATCGCGACCCTGGTGCTGGGAACGCTTCTCTATAGCTTGTTCGGTTCGGCGGCAGGGTAGGCTCCAGAAAGCAAAGCCGGCGGCCCGCTTTCGCAAACCGCCGGCTTTGATGAGATTGCGTCGCGTCTACTTCTGCGCCTGCTCCAGCGCGACGGCAACCGCCACACTGGCTCCGACCATGGGGTTGTTGCCCATGCCGAGGAAGCCCATCATCTCGACGTGCGCGGGCACCGAGCTGGATCCCGCGAACTGCGCGTCGCTGTGCATGCGGCCCATGGTGTCGGTCATGCCGTAGCTGGCGGGCCCGGCGGCCATGTTGTCGGGGTGAAGGGTGCGGCCGGTGCCGCCGCCGCTGGCCACCGAGAAGTACTTCTTGCCCTGTTCGAGGCATTCCTTCTTGTAGGTGCCGGCCACCGGGTGCTGGAAGCGCGTCGGGTTGGTGGAGTTGCCGGTGATGGACACGTCCACGCCCTCGTGGTGGTTGATGGCCACGCCCTCGCGGACGTCGTCGGCGCCGTAGCAGCGCACCTTGGCCTTTTCGCCCTTCGAGTACGCAATTTCCCTGACGATGTTCAACTTGCTGGTGGCGTAGTCGAACTTGGTCTGCACGTAGGTAAAGCCGTTGATGCGGCTGATGATCTGGGCCGCGTCCTTGCCGAGGCCATTCAGGATCACGCGCAGGGGCTGCTTGCGGGCCTTGTTGGCGCTGCGGGCGAGGCCGATGGCGCCCTCGGCGGCGGCGAAGGATTCATGGCCAGCCAAGAAAGCGAAGCACTTGGTTTCTTCCTTGAGCAGCATGGATGCCAGGTTGCCGTGGCCGATGCCCACCTTGCGATCGTCGGCGACCGAGCCGGGAATGCAGAAGGCCTGCATGCCTTCGCCCAGCGAGCAGGCGATGTCCACGGCCTTCTTCTGGCCTTTCTTGAGAGCGATGGCCGCGCCGACAATGTACGCCCAGCAGGCGTTCTCGAAGGCGATGGGCTGGATCTCCTTCACGATGTTGTACGGGTCGACACCCTTGGCATCGACGAGCTTCTTCGCCTCTTCGAGGGAGGCGATACCGTACTTGGCCAGCACCGGGGTGATTTGGCCGATTCTGCGTTCGTAGGATTCAAACAGAGCCATGATCGATGTCTCCTGTTACTGGTGGCGGGGGTTGATGGTCTTGGCCGCTTCGTCGAAGCGTCCGTACTTCGAGGTGGCCTTCTTCAAGGCTTCCCCGGCCTCCACGCCCTTGCTGATGGATTCCATCATCTTGCCCATGTGGACGAATTCGTAGCCGATGACCTCGCCGCCTTCGTCGAGCCCGAGGCGGGTCACGTAGCCTTCGGCCATCTCCAGGTAGCGCACGCCCTTGGCCACAGTGCTGTACATGGTGCCCACGGTGCTGCGCAGGCCCTTGCCCAGGTCTTCCAGACCGGCGCCGATGGGCAGGCCGCCCTCGGAGAATGCCGTCTGTGTGCGGCCGTAGACGATCTGCAGGAACAGCTCGCGCATGGCCGTGTTGATGGCGTCGCACACGAGATCGGTGTTGAGGGCTTCGAGAATGGTCTTGCCCGTGAGGATCTCGGCGGCCATGGCCGCGCTGTGGGTCATGCCGGAGCAGCCGATGGTCTCCACCAGGGCTTCCTGAATCACGCCATCCTTCACGTTCAGGGTAAGCTTGCACGCGCCCTGCTGAGGGGCGCACCAACCGACACCGTGGGTGAGACCGGAGATGTCCTTGATCTCCTTGGCCTGGACCCAGCGGCCCTCCTCGGGGATGGGCGCGGGACCGTGGTTCGGCCCTTTCGCCACGCACGTCATGTGTTCGACTTCTGTCGAGTAGATCATTCGCGAACCTCCTTTGAGACGGTAGCTGTCTACACCATCGTCAAGGTATTCACGACCAAGAAAGGTGAATAGTCCCGGCCCGCATGCCGCGCATCGCCAGACGACCCGTCCTTGGCAACGAGCCGGTTACAATCCATCACGCTCCGCGCCCTCTTTCTTTCTCTGCGACCTCTCCTGGCCGCTTCCCCGCGGCCAGGCTAGGCTTCGGCCACCATGAAAACAGCCACTATCAAGAAGCTCGTGGCCCGCGAGATCCTCGACTCGCGCGGTAATCCCACGATCGAGTGCGAGGTCCATCTGGAATCCGGCGTGTGCGGCCTGGCCGACGTGCCCTCGGGTGCGTCAACGGGCGAGCACGAAGCGCTGGAGTTGCGCGACGGCGATGCCAAGCGCTACCAGAAGAAGGGCGTGCTCAAAGCCGTCGAGAACGTGGGCAAGATCCTATCCAAGGTCGTGGTGGGCCGCGATGTCTTCGATCAGGCCGGGCTCGACGGCGCCATGCTGGCGGCCGACGGTACCCCCAACAAGGCCAAGGCCGGCGCCAACGCCATCCTCGGCGTCTCGCTGGCCGCTGCCCGCGCCGCCTCGCAAGAGCTCGACGTGCCGCTGTACAAGTACCTGGGCGGTCCCAACGCGCGCGTGTTGCCCGTGCCCCTGATGAACATCGTCAACGGCGGCGCCCACGCCGACAACGTGCTCGACTTCCAGGAGTTCATGATCGTTCCGCAAGGCGCGCCCACCTTCCGCGAGGCCCTGCGCGCGGGCGCCGAGGTTTTCCATACCCTGAAGAAGATCCTGCACGACAAGAAGGCCTCCACCGGCGTGGGCGACGAGGGAGGTTTCGCCCCGGATTTGCCGGGTGCCGAGGCCACGCTCGAAACTATCAGCGAGGCCATCACCAAGGCCGGCTACAAGGTCGGCAAGGACGTGGCCCTGGCCCTCGATGTGGCCTCCAGCGAGTTCTACGAGAAGGACGGCGGCAGGTACAACATGGAGGGCGAGAAGAAGGTCCTCGACGCCAAGGGCATGGTCGAGTTTTATCGCGGCCTCATCACCAAGTTCCCCATCGTGTCCATCGAGGATGGCATGGCCGAGAACGACTGGGACGGCTGGACCCTGCTCACCAAGGAGCTGGGCGGCAAGGTGCAGCTCGTTGGCGACGACCTGTTCGTGACCAACGTCGAGCGCATCAGGACCGGCATCGAGAAGGGCGCCAGCAACAGCGTGCTCATCAAGGTCAATCAGAATCGGGTCGCTCACCGAGACCCTTGATTCGGTCGAGATGTCCCACCGAACCGGGTGGACGACCATCATCTCGCACCGCTCGGGCGAGACCGAGGACGCGTTCATCGCCGATCTCGCGGTGGCCACCCGTTCGGGCCAGATCAAGACCGGCTCGCTGGCGCGCTCCGAGCGCGTGTGCAAATACAACCGCCTGCTGCGCATCGAGGAAGAGCTGGGCTCGTCGGCCATCTACCCCGGCGCCGCCGCCTTCAAAGCGCAACGCTAGCCTAGGCCGAACGGAGCTAACCACAGAGGCGCAGAGAGCACAGAGGTCGGAAGAAGAAGAATGGGTTCGAAACCCCTTCTTTCCGGCCTCTGTTTCTCCGCGCTCTCTGTGGTGAAAGATCCGGGTCAGTGGGAAGCTGATGGTGGTCCCGCCTTTGCCGGCCAGGGCTTGCCGGCCAGGGAATGGCAGGTCGTGCCAGGCTCGACGCGGCGGTAGGCGAACCAGCCGGTTTGGGTTTCGTCGCTGTCGCCGGCGAGGAGCTTCAGGCACAGCCCACTGGCGCCGAGAATCTTCTGCTTGAGCTTCACGGCGATTTCGCCCGCGGCGCCATCGTCGGTGGCGTGGCCGGAAAGCAAGGTCGTCACGGACTGGTTGGAGACGTAGACGTCGCCCGAGCAGCTCGTACCGGAAATTTGGACCGTGGCGCCGGGCTTGCCATCGAGGTCGATATCCTCGGCGCCCCAGCCGCTGGACCACGGCGTGGCGGCCAGCGCCCCGTCCGGGCTCTCATCGAACGTGATGCGCGTGCTCGGCATGTGGGCTACAGTCTCCGGCTTCATGCTCGCCAGCACGCCCTTGATGGGGCGAACGTCGATGCGGCACAGCTTCTGCCGGATGTCGATGCGCGACGGCGTTCGAATCACCTCCGCGATGACGTAGTTCTCGGTGTGGGTCTCCTTCTCGCCGTAAAGCGGGATCTTGCGCTTTCCGGTGAGGACCTGATGGCCGGCCCACACTTCGATACGCGGCTCGGCGGTGACATTTTCATGGTTCGCCGCCAGCAGGGCGGCGAGTGCGAGAACGAAATGATCCATGGATTGTTCGCCGCTAGAGTTTCTCGAAGACCTTGGCCATCTGGTTGATGGTCTTGCCGCTCGGCTCGCGGCGTTCGCGATCCACCACCACCATGGTCGTGCGTTTCGCGCGCAGGATCGCGCCCGTGTGTGCATCCACGCGCGCCCAAACTTCCTTCACCTGTTGGGTTCCGCGGGTCAGCGCTTCCTCGCTGGCGTACTCGCACACCAGGGTGTCGACGCCGCGGACCTGGCCGTGCTCGCAGTAGGCGGCGCTGTCCGGCGCGGGGTCGACGCGCGCGAAGCCCTCGGGGGCCAAGCCGGCGTTGCGCCAGGCATTCAGGACCTCGTCGGTGTGTGGCGTGCCTTGTACGTGGGCAGCCGGCGGCGCCGACGCGGAAGCCTTGTGCTTGCTGCACGCGGGAATCGCGGCAACGAGGAAGAGGACGGAGAGAAGGGACTGCGATCGTCGCATGGGTCTGGCCTTTCCTCAGCGATGCCGGTGGTCGTCGCGTTTGGCCGGTGCCGACGGTGCTGGACCGCGCGTGGGCGGTCCCATGGCGTGGCCTGGCTGGGTCGCGGAGGGGCCGCGCATGGGTTGATTCGGGGCTGGGCCGCGCATTGGCGCGGGTGCCGGTGCAAAGCGAGGGCTTGGACCAGGCCGCCGCGGCTCTGCGCGGTGGAACAGGGGCGCGGTGACCGGGGCGCGGACCGGGGCATAGCGGGCCGGCGCCGGGCGACCGTGCCCGCGGAAACGCGGCGGCTCTCGCCAGCCCTCGTGCCGTCCGTGGTCGTGGTAGCGCCGGTCCTCGACGATCTCGCGGGGTTCGATCATGGGTCCGCCGACCATGGTTGGCCCACCCAGGTTGATGCCCACGCCGATCTGGAAGGCGGGGCCGGGTGGGGGCGGGGGAGGCGGCGCCACATAGACCGGCGCGGGCGGTCCACCCATCACGGCCCTGGCTCGCCAGCCCGGGCCACCGATGGAGATCTCCGCGCGCACCGATGGGGGCGCGACCTGAACGTCGACCACGGGGCGTGCGTAAGGCATGGGGGCGTAGGCCTCGTTGATCGCCGCGTAGCGGGGCCGGTCGTCGTAGTAGGCGGGCGGAAAGCTGCCGACGTACCAGAAGGCCCCCCCCGAGAGTTGGAACTGGGCTTGCGGCGGCGGTTGGTACCAGTGGTAGTGGGGACCCTTGATGTAGCAATAGACCGGCTGACCGAATCGAACCTCGGCATCGACCACGGGATGGGCACCGTAGTACGTGTAGCGTGGGCCATCGTAGCCGAAGGGGGCCGGATCCCCGACGAAGTAGAGCTGGCCGTTGCTCTGTCGGTACATGCGCGGATCGTCGGGCGGATAGTTGTGCACGTGGGGAACCTCGATGTAGCAGAAGCCGCCCCCGTACTTGTGCGGCACCGGATGCTGCGAGAGGTATTCGACGGTGGTGGCCTGCACGACCGTCGCGAACGCAAGCGAGGCGAGAAGGCCGACCGCAAGCGCGCAAAGGTTCCGCAGGGGATCGTTCTGCCGTCGAGAGAAGCCGCGGATCTTCATCCGGACATGATACCCAACAGAGACCCTGCAGCGCCACGGCGGAAATCCGGCGGAAATCCGGCCACCATCCCGCCATAGCCGCAGAAGGTCGTGTCGCGGTCGTGGCCGCTGGGCGGCGCTTCCTCTCGGCGGCGCGGCTAAGGTCGGGGTACACTCGGAAGCCGGACGTCGCCATGAAGGACTCACTGCGTTCCAATCTCCGACTTATCGTCGGAGGTTACGTCGTCATTTCCGCGCTGTGGATCGTGTCTTCCGACCAGGTGGTGAGCCACTTCTCGACCGATCCCTACGTGGTGCAGACGCTGAACACCAGCAAGGGTTGGCTTTTCGTGGCGACGACGGCGTTGCTGCTATACGGGGCGCTCCGGCGGCGCGACCATGCCATCGAAGAGCGACAAGCCTCGCTGAGGGCAGGCTCGGAGCAGCTCAAGGCCATCTACAACACGGTGAACGAGGCCATCTTCGTCCACCAAGCCCAAACCGGCCGCATCCTGGATTGCAACCAGCGCGCTTGCGAGATCTATGGCTATGCGCACGAACAGCTCGTCGGCATGTCCATCGGGGAGATCTCCGAGGGTGGGGCCGACCATACACAGGGCCGCGCCATGGAGTGGCTGAACAAGACCGTCGCGCGCGGGGCGCAGCTCTTCGAATGGCGCGCACGACGCGGTGATGGAAGTTGCTTTTGGGTCGAGGTGAGCTTGGGAGCGGGCTCGGAGGGTGGCCAGCAATACGTCGTGGCCGCCGTGCGAGACATCACCGACCGCAAGCGGAGCGAGGAGGCTCTGCGCAGCAGCGAGGAACGCTTCGTGACCATGTTCCGTCTCAGTCCCAATGCCTTGCTGATTTCACGCCTGTCGGACGGTCTGTGCCTCAAGGCCAACGACGCGTTCTCGTTCCTCACCGGCCACGCTGTGGACGAGATTCTGGGTCGTAGCACGTTGGAAGACGGCTTGAATCTCTGGGTCGATCCCTCCTTGCGCCAGCGTATGGTGGCGGAGCTCGCGGAAGGACAGTCCGTGCGCGGGATCGAAGGGGACGTTCGCCGCAAGGACGGCACCATCATCCGTGTCCTCCTGTCCTCGAGCGTGTTCGTCATCGGCCAAGAGACATGTGTCATCAGTGCCATCGTGGACGTCACGGCCAAGCAAGCCATGGAAGAAGTCATGCGCCGGGCGCAGCGTTTGGAGGCGCTGGGCGTGCTGGCCGGCGGCATCGCCCACGACTTCAACAACCTCCTGGCGGGCGTCTTCGGACATCTCGAATTGGCCAGGGAGGCCTTGCGCGATGGCACGCTCATGGAAGCGGAGCAGAACGTGCGCGATGCTCTCTCGGTCTCCGGCCGCGCCCGCGCCCTGACCCAGCAACTTTTGACCTTCGCCAAAGGCGGCGCCCCTCTGCGCAAGATCCAGGACCTGGGCGAGCTGGTGCGGAAGTCCGTCACCTTCGCGACCACGGGATCGAACTGCGAGGCGTCTTTCGATTTCGAGAAGACGGAAGCGCTGTCCAGCGTCGACGAAAACCAGATGAGCCAGGTCATCGACAACCTGGTCATCAACGCCAAGCAAGCCATGCCGGATGGTGGACGCATCGAGGTGCGCATGGGGAACGTGGCCGGGGCGGCCATGCCCGCGCACCTGCCGGCCACGGACCACGTTCACATCTCCATCCGCGACCACGGGGTCGGCATCCCCCGCGAGCACCAGCAGCGCATCTTCGATCCGTTCTTCTCCACCAAGGCCCAAGGCAGCGGGCTCGGTCTGGCCACCAGCTATTCCATCGTGCGCAAGCACGACGGTCACATCGAGGTTGAATCCGAGCTGGGGGTTGGTTCTGTGTTTCACCTCTGGCTACCGCGGGCGGCGAGCCCGAGCGTGAGCCCGGATGCCTCCACCGGCGAAGGCGATGGGGGTCATGGTCGGGTCTTGGTCATGGACGACGAGGATTTCGTGCTGAGTGTCGCCACTGCCATGCTACGTCGCTGTGGTTACCAAGCGATGGAGGCCAAGAGCTCGCAGCAGGCAGTGGACCTGGCCAGCACGGCCCTGGCCGCGGGCCGTCCCTTCCGCGCCGCCATCCTCGACATCACGATTCCCGGCGGCCCGGGCGGCAAGGAGACGGTTCACCGGCTCAAACGCTTGGATCCCAATATTCGCGTGCTGGCCTCGAGTGGCTATGCCGGCGACGATGTGCTGGCGCGCCCGCAGGAGTTCGGCTTCGACGGCAGCCTGCCCAAACCCTATCAACTGCGCGACTTACGGGTGGCTCTGTCCCATCTGCTACCCGCCGAGCGCCTATCAACACCGACCGAAGGGCCGGCCCCGCTCTAGAGCACCGAAAGATCAAGGTGAGGGGCCAAAGGTAGATCACCGTTTGCTCGCCCGCTTCCGTGCCTCGGCCTTGGTACCCGACACGGCATCCTCCGTCGCATTGGCGCGCCGGGCGGGCTTGCGCTCGAGAACGCCCTCCGCCTCCGCTGCCTTCGCCAGGCTGGCAATGGGCGCGGCCGCCACATCACTTGGCGTCTTGGCGGCCGGGCGGCCTTCGCCCAGGCTCGCCTTCAAGGCCTCCATCAAATCGATCACCCGTCCGGTCTCGGGCGCGGTCGGCGCCGTGGCAATCTCCTTGCCCGCGACCTTGCGCTCGATGTCGGCCTGGATCCGTTTGCGGACATCGTCCTCGTAGTCCGCGGGGTTGAACGTCTCCGAGCCGATCTGATCGACGAGCTGCTTGGCGAGCTTGACCTCGGATTCCTTCACCTCGGCATCGGGAATGGGAACCTCGGAGAAGGGGCGAACCTCATCGGCGTACAACAACGTCTGCATGATGATGCCGATCCCGCCCTGGGCGTTGTCCGAGACACGAAGCATGACGATGTACTGCTTGCCCCGCGCCGCATAGCGGGCCACGGCGGCGCGGTTCGCATCGCGCATCACCGTGCCGAGCAGGCGGTACGCCTTTTCCCCGCCCTTCTCGGGACCTAGGTAGTAGGCTTTTTCGTAGTACAGGGGATCGACGCTTTCGCGCGGGACGAATTGGGCAATCTCGATGGACTGCGTCGCCTTCTCTTCCAGTGCCTTCAGCTCCTCGGGGGTGAAGGTGACGTACTGATCCTTCGCGAACTCGTAGCCCTTGACCATCTCGTCGCGCGAGACGACCTCGTTGTCCACGGGGCAAACGTACTGCTGCTTGAGCCGCGAGCCGCACTTGCCATGCAGCAGGTTGAAGGAAACCCCTGCCGAGGATTGGGTGGCCGAGTAGAGCTTGACTGGAATCGACACCAGCCCGAAGGAAATCGTCCCGGTCGAGATTGCGCGCGCCATGCAGCAAATTCTGATCCCGAAAGGCCGCCAATGCCAAAAAAAGACGGTTTTGGTCCTCTATGGCAGAGGCGCGCTGTGTTAGGCGGCCTTCGCAACTCGTGACGTCAACGCTCGGGCGACATCCAATCAGCCTTGGGCAAGTTTTTCCACGAACAGCGCGGCGAGCTTGGGGCCGAGGCCCGCGTCCTCGTGCTTGAAGTAGACGAACGCGTCGGACCAGGCGGCCCCCAGCCCCGCGAGCTTCTTGGCCCACGCGGCAAGCGCGGCGTCGTCGTAGTCGGTGCGGCGCAGGCGCAAGTAGCCCCAGGACGCGGTGGAAACCAGCGGCGTGGCCAGATCCTCGGCGTCGGCCACGCACATGGCCGCGCCGTGCGCGCGCAGGGCCTCGTAGACGGCCTCGTCGAACCAAGAGGTGTGGCGAAACTCGAAGGCGGCGCGGGTCTCGCGGGGCAAGAGCGCGAGGAAATCCACCAGGCGCGGGACATCCTTGCGCAGGAAGGGCGGCAGCTGAAAGAGGATGGGCCCCAGCTTCTCGCCGAACGACGCGAGCGCCTTCAAGAAGTAGGCGACGGAGTCGGCGGACCCCGCCAGTTTCTGCCGGTGCGTGATGAGCTGCGGTGCCTTGGGCGCGAAGCGGAACGCGGCCGGCGTGGTCGCGGCCCACGCGGCCAGCATCTCGGCCTTGGGCATGCGATAGAACGTGTTGTTGATCTCGACCGTGGTCAACCGCTCGGCGTAATACGCCAGCATCTTCGCCGACGCCATCTTCGCCGGGTAGAAGCTGCCCCGCCAGGCGGGGTAGCTGAAGCCGCTGGTTCCGATCCAGGTCTTCACGGGATTGTTTCTGACACGAAAGCCGCGTGTTTTCACGTCGCGAGCAGGAGCGGTTGCTGAATCGATGGCCCTCGACGAGTACAAGCGCAAGCGCGACTTCACGGTCACGGCCGAGCCCCCGGCCCGCGTGGGCGCGACGCCGACGGGCCGGAGCTTCGTGGTGCAAAAGCACGCCGCGCGCCAATTGCACTACGATTTCCGCCTCGAGCTCGACGGCGTTCTCAAGAGCTGGTCCATCCCCAAGGGGCCGAGCTTCGATCCCGCGGCCAAGCGGTTGGCGGTCGCGGTGGAGGACCATCCCATCGACTACGGCGGATTCGAGGGCGTCATCCCCGCCGGTCAATACGGCGGTGGCACGGTGCTGTTGTGGGACAAGGGGACATGGAAACCGCTCTTCGATCCGGCGGCGGGCCTGGCCAGCGGCCACCTCAAGTTCGAGCTTCTGGGCGAGAAGCTGCGCGGACGCTGGGCCCTGGTCAAGATGAAAGGACGCGGGCGGGCGGGCGACAGCGCGGGTCGGAGTTGGCTCCTGGTCAAGGATCGCGACGAGCACGCGCGCCCCGAGGCCGAATGGAGCGTGACCGTGGCTCGCCCCGAGAGCGTGGTGACGGGGCGCGATCTGGACGCCATCGCGGCGGCCTCTGACCGGGTCTGGCATTCGAATCGCGGGCGCAGCGACGCCGGCACCCTGGCCGGTGCCCGTGCGGCGCCCATGCCGGAACGGCTCCGTCTGACTCGACCCAGGCTCGCGCGCACGGTGCCCGCGGGGGACGGCTGGCTGCACGAGATCGAGATCGTGGGTGAACGCGTCGTGGCCCGCGTGGACGGGGGACGCATTCAACTGCTCGGCCCCGACGGAAGCGATCGCACGGCCGCGCTGGCGGGCGTGGTGGGCGCGATTCGGTCAATACCGGTGAGCCAGGCTTGCATAGACGGCATCGCCACGGCGTTGGGGCCGGACGGGCATGCGCGCGCGGATGCCCCGGCCGACACGCTGTACGCCATCGATCTGCCATACCTCGATGGATACGATCTGTCCCGGGTCCCCCTTGGCGAACGCAAAGCGCGCTTGGCTTCCCTGGTTTCTCATGCCGGGCCCGCGCTTCGCCTGGCGGACCACGTCCGCGGTCGGGGACCCGAGATCTTCGCCCAGGCCGGCTCCCTCGGCGCGACGGGGATCGTCTCGAAGAAGGTCGACAGCCGCTATCCCCCGCCTGCATCGGCCTGGCGAATCGTTCGCTGCCCGCCGGCCCCCGGAAGCAAGCGCTCGGCGCCCGCCGCAACGGCTATCGCGCGCGTGGAGCGTGGGCGCGCGGGCTCCGTGGTCAACCCTTTGCGTGTCGCAGGCGTGAAGTTGACCCACCCCGGGCGGGTGCTCTATCCCGACGGCGGCATCACCAAGCTCGACCTCGCGCGCTTCTACGAGCGCATCGGGGAGCGCATGCTGCCCCACCTCGTGGATCGACCCTTGACCCTTGTGCGCGCCCCGAATGGCATGGGCGGCCATCGCTTCTTCGTCCGTCACGCGGGCGATTGGGCGCCGCCCGAGCTCAGGCAATTCGAGGTCGTGGGCGGCACCGGCGCAGGCACCGCCATGATCGTCGACGATCTGCGCGGCCTCGTCGCCCTGGCGCAGATGAACGTCCTCGAGATCCACCCTGGAGCTCCCGCACCCGCGACCTCGAGCGGCCCGACCGGATCGTCTTCGATCTGGATCCCGGACCGGAGGTTCCGTGGTCGGACATCGTCGACGGCGCCAAACGCGTGCGCGACGTGCTCGAAACGCTCGAGCTTTCGAGCTTCGTCAAGACCACCGGCGGCAAGGGTTTGCACGTGGTCGTTCCCCTGACCCCTGCCGCGACCTGGGAGGACACGCTCGAGTTTTCGCGGGTCATGGCCCAGGCGCTGGCGCGCTACGAGCCTGCGCGCTTTTCCGCGGGCTTGGCCAAGGCCACGCGCACCGACAAGATCTTCGTCGACTACCTTCGCAATCGCCGGGGCGCGACCTCGGTCAGCGCCTATTCGTCGCGCGCGCATCCGGCCGCGACGGTCTCGGTGCCGGTGGCATGGGATGACCTGGGATTCGCAACCCGCAACGACGCATTTCATGTCGGCGATGTGGACCGCTGGTATCTGGAGCCGGATGCGTGGGCGAGCTACGGAAAAGTCCGCCAGAAGCTGACCGCGGCCAAGATCAAGGCCGCGCGCGCCGCTCTCGAGCGCGGGGGCGGGTGAGACGTCGACCATGGCTCGCGCGCCCTCCAAGAGTCGCACGGACGGCCAGCCCGTCGCGAACATTGCCGGCGCGACGGTGGCGCCCTTGCCGAGGAGGGTCGAGCCCGAGTTGCCTTCGCTCGCGGCTACGCCCCCGGCCGGACGAGACTGGCTGCACGAGATCAAGCTCGACGGTTACCGCATCCTGGCCAGCGTCGAGCAGGGCAGGGCGACGCTGCTTTCTCGTCGCGGGAATGACTGGACGAAGCGCATGCCTGCCTTGGCGAAGGCGGTGCAGACCATCCCGGTCAAGACCGCCCTGCTCGACGGCGAGCTGGTCGTCCTCGACGAGCGTGGGGTGAGCGATTTTCAGCGCCTGCAGGCCGCGCTTGGCGGCGCGCGCGACGCTCGCCTCGTCTATTTTGCCTTCGACTTGCTCTACCTCAACGGCGTCGATCTGCGCGGCGTCGGGCTCGTCCGACGAAAGGCGTTGTTGGCTGAGCTGCTCGCTCACGTTCCACCGCCCAGCGCCACCACCCTTCGCCTGAGCGACCACGTGATCGGTCATGGGCCGGCCTTTCTTGCGCAGGCGGCTCGCATGGGTCTGGAAGGGATCGTTTCCAAACAACTGGACGCGCCCTATCGCTCGGGGCGCAGCCGCAGTTGGTTGAAGATGAAGTGCAGCCAGCGCCAAGAGCTCGTCGTGGTGGGGTTCACCGATCCGAAAGGCTCGCGGACGCTTGTCGGGGCGCTGCTGCTGGCCACCCACACGGGGGGCAGGCTCGTCTACCGGGGACGTGTCGGCACCGGATTCAGCGAGGATTCCCTGCGCCAGCTCCACCGCAAGCTTACTCGCCTGGTCGATCGGCAGCCTGCCCTGGCGCAGGCGCCGACCGGTGCCGAGGCGCGCGCCGTCCACTGGGTCAGGCCCGAGCTCGTGGCCGAGGTCTCGTTCTCGGGACTCACCCAGGACGGGCTGCTCCGCCATTCCATCTTTCTCGGCCTGCGCGAAGACAAGTCCGCCTCGGAGGTCGTCCTCGAAGACGCGGCGGATGCCACGCGGTGAAACCGGCGGCCTCGATCTACATCTACAACCAGCGCACGGCTGCCTTGCGCCACGGCCAAAGGTGCTCGGCCGGCCAGGACAGGGTGTGCCGATCGCCCGCTATTTCTTACCGCTGTCCTTTTTGGGCTCGTTGCCCTTGATTTCCTTGCCGCTGCCACCTTCCTTCCCGCTGTTCTTCACCTCTTCCAACCAGGTGTCGATCTTCTTCTGACGCCTGTCCAACTCGGCGCGGACCTCGGCCAGGGGTTTGGTCTTGCCGCCGAAGAACTCGACGATGGCTTCGGGATAGTCATTGGCCAGCAGGTTCAGAATCACGTCGTGGTCGGTGCCGATGGCCGAGCTGCCTCCCTTGGGATCCATGGCACGCAGGCTTGCAGCTTGGGCTTCGATGGCCTTGCGCTGGGAAGCCGCCAGCTTCTTGAGCTGGTCGGGAGCATCCAATTGACCGTTCAGCTTCTCGGCAGCTTGGTCGAGCGTTTGGCGCGTCTTCTGCTCGAAGGCGACCAGGGCCAGGTGCTTGGGCAGCTTGCTCTTGTCGAACTTGATGAGACGCGCCTCTTCCTCGGAGGCGAGCTGGGTGGCCAGCTTCTCATCGGCCTCCTTCTTGGCTTTCCAAATCGCGTACTTTTCCATCATGCCCAGGTGGGCGTCCCCGCCCTGGCCACCATCCACGACCGCCTTGACCGGTGGCCGGGGTGCCGGCGTGGGCGCCAGTGCGGGCGGAGTCTTGGCCGGTGGGGTTTCGTCCTTGCAGGCTCCGACCAGAACCGTCGCTAAGGCCGCAAGAACGAGTGTGGTTCGCTTCATGATGATCTCCTCGTGCCGCAAGGTTGGGTTCCGTGGGCCACCGCGCACCGGCCCATCCGCATGATTGTCGGGGCATTTCGCACGCGAGTCAAACCGAGGTTTCGCTTGGGCCACGAGAACCACCTCCGGCAGGCTGCCTCGCTCGTCGCTCACCTCGCCCCCAAAAGGACATCGACGGCGTGGTCGATGTCGCCGTCAGCGCCGCGCCCTCTACTTGGTCAGCTTGCCGACCACGTACGGCCCATGCCCGTTCAGGTAGTCGCTGGTCCAGCCACCGGTCACGGGTGCGTCGAGCTTGAGGATACAGCTGGTATCGGCGACCGTCAGGCCGTCACAGTCGTCCAGCTTCCAGGCCGCCCAGCTGATGTTGTTGCTATCCATCCAACTGTGCCACTCGTCGGCGTAGCCGGTGCAAACCGGAGTTCCCCCGGCGCCGCCGTCGGCCGTGGTGGCGCCCCACTCACTCACGAAGATGGGCAAGCCCATGGCCAGCGCCATCTCCGCCTTCTGCAACTGCCCGCCGGCCGAGTTGTGGTCGCAGGCGTAGAAGTGCAGGGTGTACATGATGTTGGTGTCGCCCGCCATGGGATCGGCGGCGGCCACGTCCACATCCTGATCCCAGTTGGACGTCCCCAGGAGAATCACGTTCTGGTTGAGATGTAGAGACGGGTGTCCTTTGAACCACACCCGGCCTTACCACCACCACCATGCAGGACCCCAGTCCGGCTGCCAGGTTCCCCATTCGTAGGCAGCCGAGTCGTTCCACTTCGCCGCTTCGTAGTTTTCATGGGCAATCTTCTGCTGCAAGGCCAGCCGTGCGAATTCTTGATACTGCGATTCGGTGCCAACGTAGAGGCACTTGCAATCCTTCGCGTCGGCCCAGACGTACTTCGTCTGACCTTGCCGTTCGACGACGATGACCTTGCGCTGAGGGAAGCCCAGGACGTGCTTCAGCTTTTCCGGTGTATCCGCAGGCTTCCTCTGAAAGCCTGCGGCTGCCAATGTCTCCTCTATGGCGACCGTGCGCCGTTCATAGTGGGCGCACCCGACCAGGGCGGTGCCCAGGAAACAACCCAGGACCCACTGCAACTTCCTCGTGATAGGCCTTGTCATGCTCTTCTCCATATGCCGGCACGGACGTGAACAGGGAGGAAGCCCCTGCCGTCTCCTGCAGCGGCCGGCCAACGTCCGCAGGCGACGGAGCGAGGCAGGGAAACCCGGGGCGATACGCCCGGACCTCTCCGCTTCTGAGCGAACACGTCGAACCCTCCAATGCGGCCTCCTTCCTGGAACGGGCTTAGCTTGTCAAAGGCCGACCCGCGCGCAAGGAGAATGAGCCTTGCGCGTGGACACCGTTTTGCTTTCAGGTTGTTCCGAGGAGATGACGTTGCTGCCGCCGTTCTGGTGATAGACGTTCCAGGTGTGCCCGCCCACGGTCACGTCGGTGGCGCTGGGGACCGGCTTGCCCGCCTCCTCCCAGGAGGCACCGGCATTGTTGCCACCGATATTTTGCTGGCCATCGACCGTGCCTGCGAGCGATGATCGAGCGGCCAAGCCGCATCGGGAGGTCCCATGACGAGTCGCCAGATTCAACACGCTGCCTTGTTTGCGTATCTCTCCAGCATCATCGTGGGGGCCGCCTGTTCGGCGTCCAGCGGCGGGACTATCGATGCCGCGACGACGGGTGAAGGCGGGGCGGGCGGGCAGGCGGGGAGCACGGGCACGGGGGGTGTCGTGAGCACGGGAGGCACGCGAGACGCCTCCGCTACCGCGGATGCCCGTGGCGCCAGCGACGTCGGGTCACCCGTCGATGCGCCCGCGGCCGGGGATACCGGCAAAGGCGGAGGCGGCGGTGGGATGGTGGGCACGGGCGGCAAGACAGGCACGGGCGGGGCGACGGGTAAGGGCGGAAACACGGGAATGGACGGTGGCGTGGGTGCGGGCGGGATTGTCGGCAAGGATGGCTCTACCGGCAGCGGGGGCCTGACTGGCAGCGATGGCGCCACCAGCCCGGGCGAGTGCATCGGCTCGGCCTTCCTCGCGTCGCTCGGCAAGGACTCGGTGCTCATCGGGGGAGCGATGGAGGATGCGACCGCGGCCCAGGCGCCGTTCGACGGCAGATACCTGTACCTTTCGGGCGGGCTCTTCGATGGGAGCGCGCCTTGCGCGTCCTGCGCCACGGGGTGCACGGCGGGTGGAAGCTCTTGCGTCGGCGGCGCGTGCGCTTGGTGGGGTTGCTGGCAGTACGACCAAGATCCGCCCGGGCAATACGTCCAGGGCTTCGTCGGAACCAACGAGAAGGCGTCGCCCAAACAAATCCCGATGTTCACCTACTACGAAGAGCTGCAGACCTCGGGCCTGACCGAAGGAACCGCACAGGTCGCCGCGCTCGACGATGCGGCTTTTCTCACGCGCTATCTGGCCGACTGGCGCTTCGTGTTGCAGAAGATCGGAACCCATGTGGCCTTTCTGCACATCGAGCCGGACTTCTGGGGTTACGTCGAACAGCTGAGCTCGGATCCTCACAAGGTGCCGGCCATGGTCGCGAACGCCAACGCAACCGACTGCGCGGGCTACGAGAACAGCGCCGCGGGGGTCGCCCAATGCATGATCCACATGGCGCGCGTCTACGCGCCCAATGCCAAGGTCGGCCTGCACGCGTCGGCGTGGGGTACCAGCATGGACGTCTTCGGCAACAGCGATGCGAAGCTGGACGTGCCGGGCGAGGCGCAGAAGATGGTGACGTTTCTGACCGCGCTCGGCGCCAGGGACGGGGACTTCATCGTCAGCGACGTGTCGGATCGCGACGCCGGCTTCTACGAAAAAACGCAGGGCCGGGATACCTGGTGGGACGACACCAACGCCTCCCTGCCCGATTTCCACCAGGCGTTCACCTGGACGAAGGCGGTCGCGGAGGGTCTCGGCCTGCCCGTGTTGTACTGGCAGATCCCGGTCGGCAACATGAGCCTCGACAACACGAAGTATCACTACCAGGACAACCGACTCGACTACTTTTTCGGGCACATGGACGAGGTCGTGGCGGCCCACATCGTGGGCCTCTACTTCGGCGCCGGTGCGGACGGCCCGACTACCCCCGAAACCGACGGCGGCAACTTCGTCAGCAAGACGAACGCCTATCGCGCCACGGGTGGCGCCAAGGTGTGTCCTTAGACGCCCCGAACCCCCGCCGACGTTGCTTCCGAGCTGCGCACAGCCCTGGGAATTCGCGCGGCGTGAGCTAGATTTCGGACCATGGATGTCCTCGATGTGATTGTCGTTGGCGGCGGGCCGGCGGGAAGCACCTGCGCGCGCTTCCTGGTCCGGGCCGGTCTGCACGTCGCCGTGGTGGATCGCGCGCAGTTTCCCAGGGTCAAGCTGTGCTCGGGCTGGCTGTCGCCGCCCATCTGGGACGTGCTCGAGCTGTCGCCGTACGACTATCCCGGCGGGCGCTGGGAATGGCGCACCTGCCACGTTCGTTACGGCGGTGAGGACCGCGCCATCGCGTGCCACGGGTGGTTCGTTCGTCGCTTCGAGTTCGACGATTTCCTCCTGCGCACGAGCGGCGCCGAGCTTCACCTGGGAGTTTCGGTGGGCGAGATCGTGCGCGACGGGGACGGTTTGTGGTCGGTCGCCGGTCTGCGTGCGCGCCACCTGGTGGGCGCGGGAGGCACACACTGCCCGGTCGCGCGCCTGTTCCCGCCGCCGCGACCGATGGGGCCGGTCGGTGTGCAAGAACACGAGTTTCGCGCCGATCCGGCCGCGATCGCCCGCACGCGCCTGGGCCGGGACGGCGAGCCCGAATTGCTTCTGCACGACGATCTGTCCGGCTATTCCTGGAACGTTCCCAAGACCGAATGGTTGAATATCGGCACCGGCACCGTGGATCCCAAGGACGTCCGGGCCGCCTGGCAGGGCGCGCGCGCAAATTTTCGCGCCGCCGGCCACGTGCCCGCCGATTCGGAACCCGAGCTGGACGCCATGAAGGGGTACTCGTACTTCCTCTACCACCCGGAGCACCTGCGCGGGGCCGCGCGCCTCTTGGACGACGGCAGGTGCGGCGTCTATCTCGTCGGCGACAGCCTGGGCCTGGCGCAACCGATCACCGCCGAGGGGATCTTGCCCGCGGCACTCTCGGGCCGCCTGCTCGCCGAGGCGATCGTGGTGGGTGAGCCCGCGAGCTATCCCGCCCGTCTTGCCGCGCATCCGGTGCTGGCGGACTACCGGCGCGTCTTTCGACTGCGTGAAACCGCCAGCGTCTTGCGCAGCCGCTTCTCGCGCTCTTCGCCCGCGCGTCCCGTAGCACCTCCCGTGGCGCCTCCCCATGGGTTCCTCTCGCGAAAATCCAGGCACGCTGTCAGCTCGGGCTTCGCCTGGTTGTTTTCGGGCGCCCGACTGCCCGCGCCCCATCTCATCGACGTCGCCTTGGCCGGGGCCGACCGGTGGCTGGGGCGCGGTCGCACAACGGACGGTCCGGCATGATTGGACGCGCACGGAGGCTACTGTCGATCTTCGACGAGCGTCGCGCGGCCGAAACCGTGCGCGAGCTTCTCCAGCGCGCCGGTGTCAGCATCGGCGGCGACGCTCCGTGGGACGTCCAAATTCACGATCAACGCGTCTACGCGCGCGCCCTGCGCGACGGCACGCTCGGGATCGGCGAGTCCTACGTCGAGGGCTGGTGGGACTGCCAGGCCATCGACCAGATGTTCGAGCGGGTCACCCGCGCGCAGGTCGACCTCGTGCTGAGCGAGAGCTGGGTCTTGCTGGCGAATGCGATCAAGGCGCGCATCCGCAACCTGCAGGCCGCGCGGCCTTTCGAAGTGGGCAAACGACACTACGACGTGGGCAACGACCTATACCAGGCCATGCTCGACCCGCGTATGGTCTACACCTGCGCGTACTGGAAAAACGCGGACAACCTGGACGCCGCCCAGGAGGCCAAGCTCGACCTGGTTTGTCGCAAGATCGGCGCCCGGCCAGGTATGCGCGTTCTCGACCTCGGTTGTGGCTGGGGCGGCTTCGCGGCGTTCGCCGCCGAACGCTATGGGGCGAGCGTCGTCGGCTACACCGTGTCGCGCGAGCAATGGGCCTTTGCCCAAGAGCGCCACGCCAAGTTGCCGGTCGAGATCCGGCTCGACGACTACCGCAAGGCCAGCGGCAGCTACGATGCCGTCGTCTCCATCGGGCTGATGGAGCACGTCGGCCCCAAGAACTATCGCGCGTACATGGAGCTGGCGGCGCGCTGCCTCGCGCCTGGGGGCATCGTCTTCATCCACACCATCGGCGGCCAAGAACCGCGCGCCCAGATCGATCCTTGGTACCACAAGTACATCTTCCCCAATGCGGTCATCCCCACCCTGGGCCAATTGGCGACGGCCATGGACAAGATCCTGGTTATCGAGGACGTTCACAACATCGGCCCCGACTACGACCGTACCCTCATGGCCTGGTGGGCGAACTTCGATCGGGCTTGGCCGACCCTGCGCGCGCGCTACGGCGACCCTTTCTACCGCATGTGGAAGTTCTACCTTCTGACCAGCGCCGCCCAGTTCCGCGCCCGCGCGCTCAACCTGTTTCAGATCGCTGCCACCGCGATAGGCACCCTCCATCCGCCGACAGTTCGGGCGATGTGAGACTCATTCCGAAGTGGGTGGCAACGCCTTCTTGTCTCTCTTCACGAAAAATTCCGCATAGCCGAAGGTCGCGCGGCCGGTGATCTTGACCACGCTCGGCGATGGGTCGGTGCTCGAGCCGCCCTTGAGCGAGAAGAAGCCGAACAGCGCATGGCCGCCGCTCTCGACCCGCACGCCGGCCGGGAAACGGATCTCGACGTAGCCCATGAACGCGCGCACGTCGATCTCGGTGAGCCCCGGTTCGAACGTCGCCTGGGTGAGATCCAGCTCGATGTAACCGAGGCTGCCGCGAAGCTCGATGCGGCGCGGAACCGCGCCGGTCAGGCGCTGCTCCTGGGCCGAGAAGAGGGCGGAGATGCGGTGAGCCTCGGGCGCCTTGGCCGGCACTACCGCTGCGGACGCCTGGGCCACCGCAGGCAGGTCCGCGACGATGCTTTCCAGCTCTGTCGGAGTCGTGGCAGCGTAGACCCGCGCCAGGCGAGACTCCAGCTCATCGGCGTCGAGGTGATCGGCGGCGAAGTTGTGGGCCAGCGCGTGCGCCACGCGCTCGCGCGCTTCGGGGTCGATGCGTCTTGCCGGTAGGCGCCGATCGGATTCGCTCATCGCCGCTGTAGCTTACCCCGGGATGGGCGGTGGCGCCGACCCGCGCGCAAGGTGAAGGTTCGCGCCCACGCCGGCCGGTCCGGAAGGGAGCGAACGCGCGCGCGAAAGGCGGCGAAGCGCGCCGGGTTCATGGCCGGTCCGATGAACGAAATGGAACGTAAGATGCGTTCGAGGGTATCGCCATCCACCGGCGTCTCGTCGTGAAACTGGCGTGGGTGCGCGAAGCGGACGCCGGTGATTGCCGCCACCTGAACCAGGTTCTGGTCCAGCTTGCGTGGCCGCCGCGGCACCGCCGACTCGATGCAGCTCCACCAGGCTTCGCATGAACGGCGTCTTGGCGCAGCTCGCAGCTCACGATGGCCAGCGCGCCCCTGGGGGCAAGCACGCGTGCAATCTCCTTGGCGATGAGCTCGGCGTCCAGGAAGTGAAGCGCGTCCGCCACCACCGCGAGATCCAGGCTGCCCGCATCGAGAGGCATGGCCTCGGCCGCCGCGTGGATCGCGCGTACCTTCAGCCGGCGTTTGCGCGCCTCCGCGCGCAGCCGAGTCAGCATCGCCTGCGCCGGCTCGACGGCGACGATCTCGAACCCCCGCTCGGCCAGGGGCAGCGCGACGTGCCCGATCCCCGCGCCCAGATCGCCCACGCGCGGGCCAGCGGCCAGGTCGGCCAGCGCCTCGATCAGCGCAGTCGGGTAGGCGGGACGCGCATCGTAGACGTCGGCCATGCGATTGAACACCCACCGCGTGGGATCATCGAGACCGACCTTGCGCCGACCGAGGCTCACGGCGGATCTTGTATCATGGACAGGGCGTCTGTCAGTCTTCGTCCATGGCAGCTTCGAGGCGAGCCCGATCCTGGTCGTCGAGTCCATCGCGGTCCTCCTCGTGCTCGACGATCTCGAGGCGAACCTCGGTCCCCTCAGGGAGATCGACATGCTCCTGAACGATGATTCGGCCGTTTTGAACGCGGCCATGCAGCGGTGACATGATCCCAAGATACCAGCTCGCTGGCGGGCGGCCACGGTCCAGGAGCGCTATCCCCCCGATGAGGATCTTCGATCGACGCAGATGTGCCATGTCCCGGTACCGCGAGCCCGGCCTTGCCGGCACCCTGCAGAAACTCTTCACCATGGACGACCTGCACGCGTTGTTTCTAGAAAATACAGACTCATCCCTATGGCAAAGCCCTGGGGCTGCGCTACTAATACGACCGTTCTCCCTGTGGACGAGAGAGCCTAGACACGTAGATGTCGATCGCACTGGCGCACCGGGAGTGGCAATAGGGTAATAGCCTCGCTTGTGGGGGGGGTGGAGGAGATCGGGTAGGCGAGAGGAACGCATCATGAACCCTCTCGCCTATCCGATCCACGGGATGCGAAAGAGGAAGTCATGACGGGTGGAGAACAGGACAAGCTCATGGATGTGGAATCTCAGGTTTCCTTCCCTGGCGGGCGACCGCCTGGGGTTTGGCTGGCGAGATTGGCGGGGACCGGCGCGGGGGAAGAATTGCCCCGGCCTCCTGCTCGGGCCGCTCGCCACCAGTGCGGGCGGCGCATTCTCGTCATTGCGGACGATGCGGACTTTGGCGACTGGCTGCTCGAAGAGTTTCGTCAGTCCGGCGCGACAGTGGCACTGGCCACCCGCGGACGGGATGGACTTTCGTTGGTTCGGTCGGGGCTGGTGGATGTGGTCATCTCGGAGATGGGGTTGCACGACCTGCCGGGCATGGACCTCCTTCGCGAGCTTCAGAGCATGCCCAAGATGCCCAAGGTCATCCTGACCACGAGTCGCCATTCGGATTTCTTGGCTATGCGCGCGATTGAGCACGGAGCGAACGCGGTTCTGTGCAAACCTTTTGGCATGGAACAGCTTTGGGCATTGGTCACGCATTTGCTTGGCGACTGATCGGTTGACAGGACGATGCCCACCTGCCAGATCAACCTGCCTGGGGTTTAGAGGCGCCAGCATGCGCGTGTTGTTGGTTGACGATCAGCGACTGTTTCGGGAGGGCCTGTGCGCGCTACTGCGCGCAGGGGGTAACATGGAGGTCGTGGGGCAAGCCGCGAACGCCCGCGAGGCCTACGAAATGGTCTGCCGCCTGCACCCGGACCTGGTGATGATGGAGCTTCTGCTCCCGGGTGTGGACGGGGTTACGGCGGCGCGGGAAATTCGAAGATTGCAGCAGGGCTGCAAGCTCCTCGTCCTCACCGGGTGCAAGGAGCGTCGCTTGTTGCAGGCGGCATGGCTCGAAGGGATCGACGCGTGCATGACCAAGGACGAATCGACGGAGACGCTGCTCGCGGCCCTCGCCAGCCTGGAGGCGGGTCACCGTTACCTATCCCAAGCCTTGCGCAGGACGGGCTCTGCGCTTCGGATCGCCGACGAAGAGGAAGGGATCGACGGCGATCCGCTGGAGCAGCTTTCCCTGCGTGAACGGGAGGTCTTCGACCTTGTCGTGCGTGGCTTCACCACGAAGGCGGTGGCGCGCGAGCTGTGCATCAGCGCCAAGACCGTCGAAACCCATCGTGCCCACATCAACGAAAAACTGGCCGCCCATTCCAGCGCGGATCTCGTGCGCTATGCCTTTCGGCACGACGTGCCTCTTTCGCTTGCGGCAAGCTCGGCCAGCGAGCGGGAATGGTCGGCGCTTGCCAAGATCGATCGGCCACAGGGGCGGAGCGCCCGGAAAGAGCGTCGAGACTTGCGTTGAGAGCGGTAACGCCTTTGCCTCCTGAGCGTCAAGGGGCTGAGAGACGCCTACGCCGACACTACTCGGACATCCACAGCGAGACGCGGGAGGCGCGATCGAAATAGTCGCCGTGGACCGCTTGCGACCCGTCCCACAGCGCCTGCTATTTCTTCTTCGTCTTCTTGGATTGGCGATGCATCCTGTCCCGCAGCGCGGGCGTGTAGCGCATGACCCCCGTGTCGAGCGCGACCCACTTCAAGGCAGGCGGACCGTCGAGTGGTTCCTTGCGCGCCTTGAGGTACACCAGGAGCTCGGACTGGGGCGGCGGCATGCGGGCATCCCGCTCGACTTGCCAGATGAAGTGCAGGGGCTTCCCATCGAGAGAACCGGCGAGGGAATCGGCGAGCACCTCGAGCACGTCGCAGGTGGCATCGTAAAAAATGTCGGGATTGCGGTGCTCGGGGAAGACATCGGTCAAGCTCGACAAGCGACAGACGACGGTGGCCGATGCCTCACGCGCCAAGGTGCGCAGCAGCCGGTCGTTGAAGAAGTCCTTGGGTGGGCGCGTGTCCACGGGATAGCCGGGCGACGTATCGGTCTTGGACGCCTTCGGGGACTCTCCGGCCGCCTTCGCATTCCGCGCATCTTGCGCGGCCAGCGCCGGTCTCTTGCAACCACCGACCATGCCGACCAGCAGGGCGAGCACTACGCCCCGCCGCAACCAGCTCGAATCCCGATGGGGCCGCTCCAGGCCGCGGGTCATCAAGGCTGGATATCCCAAGACCGATGTTCGACGGACCATCTCCCAAGCACCTGACGCACATCTTAGTTGTAGGTCGCCGAGAAGAGTAGCGAAAAGGCGGCGGCGCGCATGCGGGTGTCGTAGCCGCTCACGGTGTCGCCCATGGTCGCGACGTGGATTTGCCCCGCGAGGCCGATCCCCCAGTCGGGCGTGATCCACCACTCCTTGCCGATCATGAAACTGAAACCGATGCCAAGGTTCGTGCTGTCGAGCGGAGCCGCCGTGTTGGTGTCGCTGAAGGAGATCTGGGTGAAGGTCAGCGTCCCGGACAGGTACAGGTTGATGGGCTCGATGTAGTAGGCCACGCCGGGACCAAACCCGAACATCGTCAGATCCAGGCCGGAGTAGTCCGGCGTTCCGCCACCATACGACAACGTGGCGTTGGTGACCGTGGTTCCCAGAAATTCGCCGTAGAGGATCAAGTTGGGGGCGATGGCGCCTCCGAACGCGGCGCCGTAGGTCGCGCCGATGCCCGAGTAGGTATCGGTCGCGCCGGCGTAGGATTCCGAGGCGGTGAAGTCGCCGAACCCCGCGTAGAGCCGCATGTAGAAGCCGTCGTGCTGGTGGAATCCGTCCCATGAACCGTAGGCCGGGGCGGGCGCGTAGCCGGGCCGCGGACCATAACCGCGGCCATAGTAGCGTTGGGCCAATGCGGCGGATTCGCCGAGCGTGACGACCATGCCGGCGATGACGAGCATGAAGATGACTTTGGTAGAGCTGCGCATCGAAATTCCTCCGGATGAAACAACCCAGTGTACACCGTATCGGCCCCGGTGCCCGCGAGGCGGCTCATCGAATCGCGGTGGTCCGCTCGTGGCCGTGCGTGTATAGGCCGCACCCGTCGGCGGATCGCCACAGGGCAAGGACGCCGGGTGTGCTGGCGAGCAGGCTCAGGCCTCCATAGACGAGCGCGATGGTCACGCCTTCCGCGCCGCGCAGGCCGGCCAGGTGGTAGAGGCCGGCGATCGTGGCTTCGCGCACGCCCCAGCCCGCCAGGAAGAGCGGCAGCGTCGTGGTGACCAGCACCAGCGGCACCACGCGGGCGGCCAGCGCGAAGGGCAGGGAAAGCCCCATGCCTTGGGCGATGGCGACGAAGGCGAGGATGTGGCCAGCGACGAGCAGCAACGAGAGCGGCAGGTGGGTGGCGAGAGGAGCAGGAGCGAACATGGCGCGCCAGCCTTCGGCCATGAGTCGTTTCATTTCCGGCGCGGCTTTGCGCCGCCGCCACGCGATCCCCACGACGACAGCCAAGGCGAGGGCGACCGCGCCGGCGAGAATTCCGACGGCGAGCGAGTGGCCGGGCAAGCTCTTTCCCGCCACCCACCAGGTGGGCAGAATCGCCGCGACCACCAGCCACAGTCCCAGTTGTCCGGCCGCGCGTTCGAGGACGATGGCGAGCACCACGCGGGCATTGCCCACGCCTGGGCTTGCATCGTTCAGCGAGGCCCGCGTATGTCGAACCGCTCGGGTTACGTCGCCGAGGACGCCGAACGGAAGCACCTGGTTGAGAAAGCTGGCCAGGAAATATTCGGACAGGGCGCGCGAGTAGGAAAGGGGGGCCGAAAGCCTGCGCGCGAAGAGCCACCAGCGCGCGGCCATCACCAGGAACTGCGCCAGGAACACGGCCAGCGTGACCACCAGCCAACCGGGCTGTACGTGGCGCAGACTTCGCCAAATCTGTTCGCGATCGACGAAGGTGAGGGTCCCCGCGAGGACGGCGATGCTTGCCCCCACCTGAATCCAGGTGCGAAGGCCGTGGTGCTTGGCAGATGGCTGGGTCTCGGGCATCGCGGTCCGCAAACCCCTAGCCTACGATGAGGGCGGTCAAAGTCGACCCATCCGTGGCGGGCAGGCATTTCGAAAAGCATTGGGTAGACTTTGCCGACCATGAGCACGAACCACTGGCTGGTGAAGACCGAACCCTCGACCTATTCGTGGCAAGACTTGCTGCGCGACAAACACACGCGCTGGGACGGGGTGCGGAACTTCGAGGCACGCAACAACCTGCGCGCCATGAAGAAGGACGACCTCGTGCTGTGCTACCACTCGGGCGAGGGCAAAGAGATTGTCGGGCTCGCCAAGGTGGTGAAGGAAGGCTACGCGGATCCGACCGCGAAGGAGGGCGACTGGTGCGCGGTGGATCTGGCCCCGGTCAAGACCCTGGTCCGTCCCGTCACGCTCGCCACCCTCAAGGCGGACAAGGCGCTGGCCAACCTGGCGGTCGTGCGCAAGCCGCGCATCAGCGTGGTGAAGATCCTGGCCCCCGAGCTCGAGCGTATCTTGGAGCTGGCGGAAACCCGGTTGTGAGCGGCGCCTCAGGGGGCGTAGAACGGCGCCTTCCCGGCCGAGTGATCCGTCGTATCGATGATTTCCACCACCTCGGGCGCGATCCGGCGCACCATGACCTCGACGCTCTGTCGCAAGGTGACCTGAGAGGACGCGCATCCCTGGCACCCTCCGCTCATGGCGATGCGTAGCTTTCCGTCCTGGTAGTCGACCAAAGAAATCTTGCCGCCGTGGCTGGCGACGCCGCGGTTGACTTCACCGTCGAGCAGCTCCTGGATGGCGGCGCGGACCTCGGCATCGGGGCGTCCCCAGTGAACCTTCCGGGAGGCGCCTTCGAGGATCGCGGGGGCGCCCGTGAGCAACTGGGCGCGGATGGCGGCGCCGATGGCGGCCTTCAATGGCGACCAGTCGGCTCCGGCGGCCTTGCCCACGGTGACGACGTTCTCGGAGACCAGCACGTGGGCGACACCTGCCAACCCGAAAAGCCGCTCGGGCAGCGGTGAGCCGGCGGCGCGCTCGGGACAGTCGAAGAAGAACGGCCCGCCCGGATGAACCGTTCGGCTGACCGTGAACTTGCACGTGTCGGGGTCGGCCGACAGGACTTCCGCGCGAATCGCGATGAGAGGCACGGGGCGGGCTTCAGACATCTTCGGCGCTCGCGCTCGTTCCGCCTTCGGCCTGCGCGCGCAGGCTTTCGTACGAATAGATCCCGGTGCTGTGTCCGTCGTTCCACTTGATGGTGATGCCGTAGCTGCCCACGCTGGTGAGCGTGACCGGGGCGATGTCCGGCCGCACCTTGCTGGGATCGAGGAGCGGGCGGCCGCTCATCTCTTCCACGCACAGGGCGCAGGGGCAAGCCAGGCGCAGATCGCGGACGTCGAAATCGCCCTGCCGGCCGTCTTCCCACAGCACGGACAAGGTTCTGGGATTGGTTTTGCGCAGGCCGATCGCCGTCGTGCGCGAGCCCGCTCGGGCGGTCGCACCCTCGGCCCAACCGGGGCCGGCGTCCGCGCTGTTCCACTCCCAGGAAAACGGTTTCAAGGCCGTGTTCGACATTCCTTGCAGCTGGCGAACCAGGGCCGTGGCGATGGCCAGGTAGGCCTGGGCCGCGACCGACTTCGGCTTTTCGAGCACGATGGGCAAGCCCGCATCGCCGCAGGTGACGACATCGGCGTCGAGCGGGATCGAGCCCAGGAACGGAACGCCCAGCTCCTTGCTCATGCGCTCGCCGCCCCCGCGGCGGAAGACATCGGTCTCCTTTCCACAGTGCGGACAGGTGAAGGTGCTCATGTTTTCGATGACGCCGAGGATGGTCACCTGCACCTTCTCGAACATGCGCAATCCGCGCCGCGCGATCTTGAGGCTCACGTCCTGCGGCGTGGTCACGATGATGGCGCCCGAGAGCGGCACGTTCTGCGCCAGCGTGAGCTGCGTGTCGCCGGTTCCCGGCGGCAAATCGATGATCAGGTAGTCGAGCGTGCCCCACTCGACGTCGCCGATGAACATGTTCAAGTACTTGTTCACCATGGGGCCGCGAAGGATGGCCGGGTTGTCGTCTCCGGTCAGCATGCCCATGGACATGGTCTTCACGCCATGTCGCTCGGCCGGCAGGATGGTTTGGTTGGCCGTGGCCATGGGCGGCTGGTTGCTGGGCAAGCCGAGCATGCCGGGAATGCTGGGGCCGAGGACATCGGCGTCGACCAGCCCGACTCGCCCACCGACCTGCTGCAGGGCAAGGGCAAGGTTCACGCTGACGGTGGACTTGCCGACGCCCCCTTTGCCGCTGCCCACGGCGATGACGTGGGTGATGCCGGGCAGCTTCTCGGGGCCGCGGATGGAGGGACTGGTTTCCGGGTGTGGATGGGGATGATCGTGTGGCACGGGGTTAGGATGCTACCCGACCTGGCCGGGGTTTGCAGGCTTTGTTGATTCGGCCTGCTAGCATTCGGCAACCTCATGCTGGTCTTGCGTATCGCTCTCACCCTCGCCGGGCTACTGGTGCTGCTGGCCGTCCTGCTGGACGCGCTCGAAACCGTGGTTCTGCCGAGGCGCGTGCGCGGCCTGTTCCGCTTGACCGCCTGGTACTACCGGCTGACCTGGGGCCCGTGGGCCGCCCTGAGCAGGCGGCTCGAGTCGCAGTCCCGTCGCGAATCCGTGCTCGGTTACTACGGGCCGCTGTCGCTGATTTTTCTGCTCGCGCTGTGGGCTGCCGGCCTCATCCTGGGCTTCGCGCTCGTGCAGTACGGGGCGGGCGCGCACCTGCTGCTGTCGAACGCGCGCCCGAGCTTCGGGCTGTTGCTCTACCAGAGTGGCGAGACCTTCTTCACGCTCGGGTATGGCGATATCATTCCCGACTCGGGCCCGTCGCGTTTCGTGGCCGTGCTGGAATCCGGGATGGGCTTTGCCTTCCTGGGTATCGTCATCGGCTACCTGCCGACGATCTATTCGGCCTTCTCTCGTCGCGAAATCGAGATCTCCTTGCTGGACGCACGCGCCGGCTCCCCCCCGACCGCCGCCGAGCTCTTGCGGCGCTACTGCCAGTGTCCGCCACACGACGGCCTGGACCGGATCTTTCACGCCTGGGAGCGTTGGTCCGCCGAAGTTTTGGAGAGCCATCTCTCCTATCCCGTGCTCAGCTTCTTCCGCTCGCAACACAACAACCAATCCTGGCTCGCGGCGCTGACCACCATCCTGGATGCGACCACGCTGGTCATCGTGGGGCTCGACGGCATTCCCAGCGAGCAGGCCAAGGTGACCTTCGCCATGGCCAGGCACGCGGTCGTGGATCTTTCCCAAGTGGTGCGCACCACGTACGATCCGAGCTTGCCCGACCGGCTGCCGGCGGAGGAATTGGCGCGCTTGCGGAAGGCGCTTGCCGACAGAAACCTGAGACTTGGCGAGGGCGCCGACACGGTTGAAAGACTCGCTGCCTTGCGCGCGATGTACGAGCCCTACGTCCAGGCCCTGGCGCACAGCCTGCTCATTCCGCTGCCGCCGTGGCTGTATCCTGAAAAACGACAGGACAATTGGCAGGTGGCGCCTTGGGACGAGGCCATCGCGGCCCGCAGTCGCGCCTCGATCTCCTCCTACCACAGCGAGGATCACTTCTAGATCCATGCACGGCGGGCTGGTCATCCTCTTTAGAGACGACAGCTTGCTCGCGGTGGACAAGCCATCGGGGCTGGCGGTTCATCGCGGCTGGGCCCGGGAGCGCGACGTGGCCGTGTCGCGCCTGCGCGACCAGATCGGCGCGCGAGTGTTTCCCGTGCACCGTCTGGATCGGGCCACCAGCGGCGTGCTGCTGTTCGCCCTGTCCGCCGACATGGCGGCGCGGGCGTGCGCATCGTTCGCCGCGGGCCAGGCGGAGAAGACCTATCTTGCCCTGGTTCGCGGCGTTCCGCCCGCCGAGATGGTGATCGATCACCCGCTGCCGCCGGGCGAGGACAGCCACGCGCCGCGGGTCGCGGCCCAAACGAGGATCGTCCTTCGCGAGGTCTTCGGTCGCTACAGCCTGGTCGAGGCGCGACCGCTGACCGGGCGGCTGCACCAGGTGCGGCGACACCTCAAGCACATCTCGTGTCCGCTCATCGGCGATGTCAACTACGGCAAGGGCGAGCACAACCGCCTGTTTCGCGAGCGCCATGGCCTGCATCGCCTGTTCTTGCACGCCACGCGCTTGCGCTTGCCCCACCCGGTCGAGGGTGGTCCGCTCGACATCGGCTCGCCCTTGCCCGCGGAGTTGGAGGCTGTGTTGCGCGCCTTGCGAGGAGGGCCAAGCTGACATCGTTGTGACCTAACCGTGGTCGCTCGCTGACACGGAGCCTTTCATACCTAACTTATGGATGGTTCAAGCAAAAGCCTTCATCAAGCATCTTCGGATTTGCCCAAGTCGTCGGGATGCATCATTCGTCCCACGATGATTCTCTTGGTCCTGGTTCATCTGGTCGCGGCGGTCGGAGTCATTTTCGGGGGATGGTCGTGGAGCGGATTCGCCCTCGCCCTCGGCGTCTACTACGTGCGCATGGTGGTGGTCACGGCCGGGTATCACCGTTACTTCTCCCACCGCGCGTTTCGCACCTCGCGCGTGTTTCAATTCCTGCTCGCCGTAGCGGCGCAAAGCGCCGCGCAAAGCGATGTCCTGTGGTGGGCCAGCCACCACCGCTGGCACCACCGGTACTCGGACACCCCGCTCGATTTGCACTCGGTCAAACAGCAGGGCTTCTGGCACGCGCACGTGGGCTGGATCTCTGAAAGACAATTGGAGGGTCAACCTCAAGCTCGTTCCCGACCTTGCCAAGTACCCCGAGCTTCGCTTCCTGAGTCGCCCCGGCATCAGCTTCCTGCCGGCCGCGCTGCTGGGGCTGGCATTTCTCCTCGTCGGCGGCGTGCACGGCTTGGTATGGGGCTTCATGGTGTCCACGGTCCTGCTCTGGCACGGTTCGTTCGCCATCAATTCCCTGACCCACATGTTCGGCAAGCGCCGCTACGCCACCAAGGACAACTCGCGAAACCAATGGCTGCTGGCCATCCTCACCACCGGCGAGGGTTGGCACAACAACCACCACCACTATCCGAGCGCGGCCAACCAGGGCTTCTTCTGGTGGGAAGCTCGACGTGACCTACCTGGTGCTGCTCGGTCTGGCAAAGGTCGGGTTGATTTGGGATCTGCAGCGCCCGCCAGCGTCGGTGCTTGCCGGCCCCTTGGTGGAGGACCGCGACCAGCCCGAATTGAAGGAGTGCGTTAACGCGTAGAGGCTTGTGCGCGCTCTGCACGGTGGCCTCGCGGCTGGCGCTTCTTCCGCAACCTCTTCTCACCACAACGCCAAAGGCAAACCAGCCCGAGCGCGATCCAGGTCAATGGTTCTACCCCATTCGTCGACTGCTGGTCTCCGAGCCCGCACTCGCACGCGCCGCCGTTTCGAAGCGTGGCGTGGCCAGGGGAGGGCGGGAGCGACGTGAACGCATCTGGTGTTGCCAATGGCTCTTGCACGTCCAACGCGGCGGCTGTGTCTCGGCAGCACTCGACAGGCGGCTCGTCGAGGCCATCTGCCGGCGGCAAGGTGGCGGCGTCGATGAGCATCCACTCGTCGCCCCCGTCCTCGGCCGCGCCTTGACCGGAAACCAAGACCTCCAGGCCGTCTCTCGCGTCCGCCTCCAGTGGCGATGATGCGTCAGCATTGTCCAATGGTTCTCCGTCCGATGGCTGGTATTGGTCGGCGAGAATGGTGTCAATCACGGCTCCGTCGTGCGGGCGGCACTGGCCCGGATCATCGGCGGTCCCAAGATATCGGTAGACGTACTGGCATCCCGACGGCCAGGGGACGACCTCGGGGCTGACCGGTGCGGGCTGGCTGCCGTCGCTGAGGCAATCCGCCTGTGAGCCGCCGGTCACCGTCACCTCGGTATAGAATTGGATAGAACAATAAGCCCCCGTGTTCTTGAACGGGATCTCGCACCCATAGCGATATGTGCCGGGCGGAACGCACTCGTCCACGAAGTCCTGGCACATCCCTGCGTCGACCTGGCAAGGAGCTTCGAGTCGTATGACCTCCCCCGACGTGACGTTCTGGCGCAGCAACGTCGAACAGGTCTGTGGGAGGTTGTCGGGGAAGGTATAGTCCCACGGGGTGACTTGCACGCGGGCTCCATTCACTGTGGCAGTGTAACCAGCGTTGAATACACAGAGGTCGCTTCGGTTCGTGTCGAGAAGGAGCCAGCCCAGTGCTCGCCTCATGCTCATGCCATCGCATCCTAGTTCCTTGGGCTCGGGCAGACAATCGTCTATAGCAGCATCGCCATCGCCCCGTCGATTCGGGGTTCGACAGCCACCCGGCGCGCGTGGCGCGTCAAGATGAGGGTTCGTAGTCCTCCATCGTCGGAATCGTAGGAGGCACCGTTTGCCTTCCAGTCATAACTGGTCGACAATTCGTGCTGTCTCTATCCGACATGGGCACGCGGTGATCTGTGAACAAGAAAGACCTCACCGAAGCGGACATCCGAACCAAGTTCATCACCCCGGCGCTGGTCGCCAGCGGGTGGGATCTCATGACCCAGCTTCGCGAGGAAGCCTACTTCACCAAGGGCCGGATCATGGTTCGCGGCAAGACCGTGGCGCGCGGCGAAGCCAACAAGGCCGACTACCTGCTGTTCTACAAGCCCAACCTGCCCATCGCCGTCATCGAGGCCAAAGACAACAACCACACCGCCGCCTCGGGCATGGCCCAGGCCCTGGAATACGCCGACATCCTGGACGTCCCCTTCGCCTTCAGCTCGAACGGTGACGAATTCCTGGAACACGACCGCACCCAGACCGCCGGCACCGTGGAGCGCCCGCTGCCCATGGACCGCTTCCCGTCACCCGCCGACCTGTGGGCCCGCTACTGCGCGGCCAAGGGCCTGACCCCCAAGCAGGAAGCCGTCACCACCCAGGACTACTACGACGACGGCTCCGGCAAGTCGCCCCGCTATTACCAGAACATCGCCATCAACCGCACCGTCGAAGCGGTGGCCCGCGGCGAGGACCGAGTGTTGCTGGTCATGGCCACGGGCACCGGCAAGACCTACACCGCCTTTCAGATCATCTGGCGCCTGTGGAAGTCCGGCGCCAAGAAACGGATCCTGTTCCTGGTCGACCGCAACATCCTGGCCGATCAGACCAAGACCAACGACTTCAAGCCCTTCGGCAAGGCGATGACCAAGGTCACCAACCGCACCGCGGACAAGGCCTACGAGATCTACCTGTCGCTCTACCAGGCGGTCAGCGGCACCGAGGAAGAGCAGAACATCTACAAGCAGTTCTCGCCCGACTTCTTCGACCTGGTCTTCATCGACGAGTGCCACCGGGGCAGCGCCGCCGACGATGCGGCCTGGCGCAAGATCCTGGAATACTTTTCGTCGGCCACGCAGATCGGCATGACCGCCACGCCCAAGGAAACCAAAGAAGTCTCCAACATCGATTACTTCGGCGAGCCCATCTACACCTACTCGCTCAAGCAGGGCATCTCCGACGGGTTCCTGGCCCCCTACAAGGTTGTGCGCATCGGCCTCGACAAGGATCTCGACGGCTGGCGCCCCGAGAAGGGCCAGACCGACCGCTACGGCCACGAGATTGCCGACCGCGAATACAACCAGATCGACTACGACAAGACCTTGATCCTTGACCGCCGCACCCGCTGCGTGGCCGGCCGAATCACCGAGTTCCTGCACGCCACCAGCCGCTTCGCCAAGACCATCGTGTTCTGCGAAAACGTCGACCATGCCGAACGCATGCGCATGGCCCTGGTGAACTGCAACCCCGACCTGGCCGCCGCCAACCCCCGCTACGTCATGCGCATCACCGGCGACAACGACGAGGGCAAGGCCCAACTCGACAACTTCATCGACCCGGCCGAGCCGTTTCCCGTCATCGCCTGCACCTCGCGCCTGATGAGCACCGGCGTCGATGCCCAGACCTGCCACCTGATCGTGCTCGACCGCCGCATCGCCTCGATGACCGAGTTCAAACAGATCATCGGCCGCGGCACCCGCATCAACGAGGACTACCAGAAGTTCTACTTCACCATCATGGACTTCCGCCACGCCACCGCGCTGTTCGCCGATCCCGACTTCGATGGCGAGCCGGTGCAAATCTACGTGCCCGGCGAACACGACACGCCCGTGCCCCCCGACGAAGTCACCGGCGAACCGGAGCCCGCCGACATCCGCCCAGATGCACCCGACGCACGATGGAACGACGGGGACGCCGACATGGATGGCAGCGGAGCCACCAAGCCCACCAAGTACTACGTCGACGACGTGGAGGTCCGCATCGCCACCGAGCGCGTGCAGTACCTGGACGCCGACGGCAAGCTGATCACCGAATCGCTCAAGGACTTCACCCGCAAGGCCGTGCGCAAGGCCTACGCCTCCCTCGACGCCTTCCTAACCGAGTGGACCGCAGCCGAGCGTAAGCAAGCCCTGGTGGACGAGCTGGCCACCAAAGGGATCTTCCTGGACGAGCTGGCCGAGCAGATCGGCGTCGAGCTGGATCCCTTCGATCTGGTCTGCCACGTGGCCTTTGACCAGCCGCCGCTGACCCGGCGCGAGCGAGCCAACAACGTCAGGAAGCGCAACCTCTTCGGCAAGTACGGCGACAGGGCACGCGCAATCCTTGAAGCCTTGCTGGACAAGTACGCCGACGCCGGCCTGCGCAGCGTGGAGTCTATCGAGATCCTCAAAGTCGATCCGCTGACCAAGTTCGGCACGCCCATGGAGATCCTGGGCTTGTTCGGCGGCAAGTCCGGCTATCTTGCCGCCATCCACGACATCGAAACCGCCCTCTATCAGAAAGCCGCCTAGACCATGTCCGTTTCAAACCTCGTCAAATCCATCCAGGACATCATGCGCAAGGACGCCGGCACCTACGGCGACGCCCAGCGCCTGGAGCAACTTGGCTGGATGTTCTTCCTGAAGATCTTCGACGACCACGAGAAAGAGCTGGTCGCACTTCGTGACGACTACCGCTCGCCCCTGCCCAAGCACCTGCGCTGGTCATCGTGGGCCACCGATGAAGAAGGCATCACCGGCGATGCCCTGCTGGACTTCGTCAACAACACCCTGCTGCCCAAGCTGAAGGCGCTTTCCGGCGGGGCCGACAAGATCGCGGGTCTGGTGCGCATGACCTTCGAGGATGCCAACAACTACATGAAGAACGGCACCCTGATGCGCCAGGTGATCAACAAGATCAATGGCATCGACTTCAACGCCACCGATGACCGCCACATGTTCGGCGACATCTACGAGAAGATCCTCAAGGACCTGCAATCCGCCGGCAACGCGGGCGAGTTCTACACCCCGCGTGCCGTGACCCAGTTCATCGTCGAGCAGGTCAACCCCAGCCTGAAGAAGCGCGAGACCATCCTGGATCCCGCCTGCGGCACGGGAGGCTTTCTGACCTGCGCCATCGATCACCTGCGCAAGCAGGCCAAGACCCCCGCCGACGAACGCCATATCCAGGATTGCTTCTCCGGCATCGAGAAGAAGCACCTGCCCCACGTGCTGTGCATGACCAACCTGCTTCTGCACGGCATCGAGGTGCCATCCAACGTGCGCCACGACAACACCCTGTCCCGCCCCCTGCGCGACTGGAGCCCCAAAGAGCGCGTGGACGTCATCGTCACCAACCCGCCCTTCGGCGGCATGGAAGAAGACGGCATCGAATCCAACTTCCCCGCCGAGCTCCGCACCCGCGAGACCGCCGACCTGTTCCTTGTGCTGCTGATGAAGATCCTCAAGCCCGGCGGCCGCGCCGGCCTGGTCCTTCCCGACGGCACCCTGTTCGGCGAAGGCGTCAAGACCCGCATCAAAGAGAAGCTGCTCTCCGAGTGCAACCTGCACACCATCGTCCGCTTGCCCAACGGCGTGTTCAACCCCTACACCGGCATCCGCACCAATCTATTGTTTTTCACCAGCGGCGCCCCGACCACCGCCGTCTGGTACTACGAGCACCCTTACCCCGACGGCGCCAAGAGCTACAACAAGGGCAAGCCCATCCGCATCGAGGAGTTCGAGGTCGAGCGCAAATGGTGGGGCAAGGAAAGTGACGGCTTCGCCGCCCGCAAGGAAACCGACCGCGCCTGGCGCGTGCCCATCGACCAGATCAAAGCCGGTGGCTACAACCTGGACCTGAAGAACCCGCACCAGACCGACGACGGCCCCGGCGACGTGGACCACCTGCTGCCGGAGTACGAGAAGCTGCTGGCGCAGGTGGCGAAGACGAAGGCGGAGCTGAAGTCCCAGCTTCTGGAAGCCCTGTCTCGATGAGGAAGGCAGCCTCCGCCGATCGCAGAAAGAATGGCCTTCTCGAAAGGTTCGACCAACTTGCCGATCATACCGGGGCAGTGGGGAGACTTCGCGAACTGATCATCAGCTTCGCCGTCCAAGGCCGACTTGTTCCACAAGTCCCCGACGACGAAGAGGCATCTACATGCCTCGCACGGCTAGGCCTGAAAACGCCGGCAGCCACAGAGGACAGCATTGAGGCTGATAGTTCCCCACTCCTGCCGTCGTGGGACCGCGTCCGTTTCGAGGACGTCGCAGTCATTGCAGGCGGTGTGACCTTGGGTCGTAAGGTGACGGGGAAGAAGATGGTCTCTTTCCCGTACCTGCGCGTAGCCAACGTGAAAAGAGGCGAAATCGACCTAAGCGTGATCAAGGAAGTGACCATCGCTGAGGACGAAATCGAACGATACGCGCTCCGTGAGAACGATCTTCTGATGACCGAGGGTGGCGACTGGGACAAGGTCGGCCGAGCCGCGATCTGGAAGGGACAAATCTCGCCATGCCTCCATCAGAACCACATCTTTCGTGCTCGCATGCGTTCGGATGCGCTCCTACCGCGCTGGTTTGAAGGCTACTTCAACTCGCCCGTCGGACGCTCCTACTTTGAGTCAGCATCGAAGCAGACCACCAACCTGGCATCCATCAACATGCGACAGGTCCGTGCGTGCCCGATCCCGTTTCCACCCCTCACCGAGCAGAAGCGGATCGTGGCGAAGGTGGACGAGTTGATGGCGTTGTGCGACCGGCTGGAGGCGCAGTTACAGAAGCGCGACACCTGGCAAACGGCCCTCGCCCGCGGAGCCCTGGCCCGCTTCGCCGACGCCCCCACCCCAGCCAACCTCGAGCTCCTCTTCCACGATTCCTTCACCATCACCCCCGCCGACCTCCGCAAAACCATCCTAACCCTAGCCGTCCAAGGCCACCTCGTCCCGCAAGATCGCAGGGACGGAGACGCGCGGGACCTACTCGCTAGCATCTCGGCCACCAAGGCGCACCTTCAAGCGCAGGGCAAGATCGGCAAGGACAAACCGGTCGGGCTGCTTGACTCAAGCAGCCTACCCTTTGAGGTCCCCGATTCGTGGTGCTGGGCGAGGCTTGGGGAAGTGACCGAACTCATCACCAAAGGCTCATCACCGAAATGGCAGGGCATAGCTTACGTTTCAGAGCCCGAAGGCGTCCTCTTCATCACGAGCGAAAATGTTGGCAACTACAGGCTCAGAAAGCTCGACGAGCTCAAGTACGTTGACCGGTGCTTCAACGAAATAGAGCCAAGATCGATCCTAATCACAGGAGACATCTTGATGAACCTGGTCGGAGCATCGATCGGTCGTACGGCCATCTATGACCTGCACGTCGTCGCCAACATCAATCAGGCTGTGGCCCTAATCCGACTTGTGAGAGGGGTTGAGGACTTGGATCCATCCTTTCTGCTTCACTACCTCAACAGTCCATTCGCAGTGGAGTACATGCTGTCCTCCAGGGTCACTAGCGCTCAACCGAATATCAGCCTCACCGACGCCCGGGAGTTTGCCATTCCGATCCCGCCCCTCGCCGAACAACGCCGAATCGTCGCCAAGGTGGACCAGTTGATGGCCCTGGTAGACCAGTGCGAGTCGCAACTCGCCGCCGCCCGCACCACCGCCGACCACCTCCTCTCCGCTCTGGTTGCGGATCTCACGGCGGCATGAGAATCGGACAGTGCACTCATGCGTGACTTTTTCGCACGGCTCAGGTTGCGCTCAGAAACCGTCTCCCTTGCTGGGCGAACCGTCCATATCGTTGACGTCAAGCCAAAGAACGCCTTCGGGCTATTCCTTCACAGAAAGAACGAAATCCAACTCGCGCCCGGTCGTCCCGACAGGGAGACTCTTTTCACCCTCTGCCATGAGCTTGGCCATTTTCGTGCGCACGCAAGGAGCCGAAGAACGGGCGACTATGATCGCGCCCTATACAAGTACCAGCAGTGGGTAGCAGACCTGGAATGCAAGGTAAGGAACTCCGACGAGCTCCTATCCATCGAGAACGGGGACCCGGTACCTGCGGAAACTCGGAAGACGGTGTGGGAGCGAGAAGAAGCAAAGAAGCCGAATCCGCTGTCACCGGCGGAACGAGGAGAAATCCTTGGCGAAGAGACACGAGCATGGTGCTTTGGCTTTGCCCTGGTGAGTGAGTTCGGCGGGGTCATGGCTGATGAATTTGCGTCAGCGGCGGATTCGGCGCTCCGCCTCTACTGTGAGGACCTGAACCTGTCTGTCGACCGATGGCTCCCCAGCCCGTGCGTGTGCGGGCTCGACGAGATGGACAAGTCCTACATACGCGAACTTGTGGCTCCTTGAGTGCCATCCAGGAATCGACCGAGTGGGTGCTTTCTTGTGCGCGCGCGTCACCGGTGTTACCGTACCCGAACCAAGTGGTCACCGAGATTCGCATCGTCGAGCTGATGGATCGGGGCACCGTCGCGCGGCCGGAGGGCATCGTATACAGCACGGATCCCCAGGCTTCCATGGACGAAGCCGGCAACCAATACATCGTGAAAGGTCCTGATCTGAACATTGTGGTCAGCGAAGCGATTGCATACATCCTGGCCGGACAGCTTGGAATACTGGCTCTCCTGACATCTTCATGGAAGCGCGGGCACCTTGAAGACGGGATGAAGGACAACGCCTGAGCAGCAGAGGAAGATGAAGCCAATGAGGGCTTGAGCGTTGTGGAAGCCATAGGCCCTGCGGGTGATGACCCTGATCTTGCCATTAAGGCCCTCGGTTCTTCCGTTATTGAGCCCTGTGGCGACAATGGCCACGATGCCGTCCAGGTATTTCTTGATGGTCGCGGCGACCTTCTTGAAGGAAGGTAGTCTGGATCGCCTGGCCCAACTGATCCATTCTTCGAGCTTCTGTTTGACGACGTTGACCTGGCGACGACCGAGGATGTCGCAGATGGCGATCTTGAGCAGGTAGCCGCGATAGAGTCGGGCATTGGTCTTCGGGAGGGTCGAAAGCCTCTCAGACTCGGCCCTGGATAGGTTCCACGGATTCTTGAGCAGAAGGTACTTGGTCTTCTTCAGTTGCCCGCGTTCGTCGGTGTCCTCCAGGAGTCGGACCTCCGCACGCCGGAGCTCGTCGAGTGCTTCCTGCACGAGTCTCTGAACGTGGAAGCGGTCGAAGACGATCTGCGCTTGTGGCGCTCGCGAGGTGACCGCGTCGATGTAGGCCGCGGACATGTCGATGGTGACGGTCTTGAGCTTGCTGGTTCGTTCCGGGCCGAGAGCGTCGAAGAAGCAGCCGAGCGTCGCAGCGTTCTTGCCCTCGTGGGCCCAGACGACCCGCTGCGAGACGTGGTCGACAACGACGGTGACGTACTCATGGTGCCGCCGGTACGACAACTCGTCGACGCCGATGTGTTCGAGGTCCTCGAGGAGAAGGCTAGGATCTCGGTGCCGCGGCACCACCCGCTGGATGATGGCGCCGACGGTGCGCCACGCGATGCGCATGGTTTCGGCCACCATCGTCTGGCTTGCTTGTTGGGCCAGATAGGCCACATGGTCCTCGAAGTCACGCGTGAAGCCGACCTTCGGCTCGGCCCAAGGGACCATCTCGATGACCACGCCGCACCGAGGACAGTCAACCCTGCGCAGGGTGTAGCGCAGAAGAACCTCCATCCCGCACGCGTCCAGATGCCGCCAGTTCCGAGCCCGAGCATCGAACACGTCATGGACCCGACATCCGCAGCCTGAGCAGTAGGGAACGGTCGTCGTTGGCGCCACGTGCACCAATATGCCAAGCAGATCGAATTCGACCGCCAGGACACGGGTATGTGGAAATTGGAGTAGGTTTCGGAATAGGGTGGTTGCGCGCATGGGCTCCTGGGCTTGTGGGTTCTAGACAAGCCACACGATACCCCAGGTGCCCGTGCGCACTTCGTCTCCACCTCACCCGAAACTCATGCCGCCCACATCTCCGTCGACGACGTGCGTCGCACCTACGAGATCTCCCCTTACGAAGATGTCAGGAGAGCCGGAATACTGACGCCTGGGTTTGCGCTGGGGTATTTCGGGGATGACGAGTCGGCCTTGTGGTTTGCGTCGGCCAAGGAGGAAAACGTCATCCGCGGTGGAGACAGGCTGCTCAGCGCGTGCCCGTCGGCCTCGACCATCCTCGCGATGGGGGCCCTGGTCGCGTTTGACGCCTGGATCGCAAACACCGACCGCAATTCCGGGAACGTGCTCGTGCGTGGGTCGGCGAAGGAACTCGAGGTCGTCGCGATCGATTTCGAGAAGGCGGAGGCCCTCAGAGGCCCACATCCGCTGATGCAATCCACCGGCGTGGACCCTAGAAAACTGCGACCTACGGGCGACCTGTCCCGCGCCGTGACGCGACCGGTTCAGTGGGGCGGGTTCCTGCAACGCCTCCAGGATCTACCGGTGGACACCATCAAAGAGGTCGTCCAAACTGTCGAGTCAGCGGTAGGAAGTTCCTTCACCTGGGCCGACAGCACGTGCCAGGCCCTCCAGAAGCGAAAGATGAAGTTGCCACAAATTCTCGCGGAGATTTGGTCATGAAGCCCTACTACCAAGTGGTTCGCTTTTCACCAGACCCGGAAGTCGTAGAGCCCGTCAACGTCGCACTGTTCGTGGCGAACGACCGCAACTCGCTGGTCTACGACGAGACCTTCCCCAAGCTGTCCTGCGTGGCCCCAAAGTTCGACAGGGGGCTCCTCGACCTCTACCTGAGACATCTCAGCACAGCGGTGGAGGACGCCGGCGGCGAAGGGGCAAGGCTCATCTCGTCCGCTTCTGCGCAGTTCAGCCTGACCGGACCTCGGGAGATTCTAACGAGCAACATCAACGCGTTCGTGCAAACGCTGGTCGAACGATACCTGGCAAGAGCCGGTTCGAAGAGAGGCGAGCGGGCGAAGGCACAGCAGATCCAGTCCCGTCTCGAGGACTTGCTCGTCTCGAAGTTCGAGATCCCGGGCGACTACCTATGCAAGCAAGCCCCGCCCAGGGAATACCTCTCGCCTGAAGTCCGCAAGCACCTCGCCGCGGAAGACTTCAAGTTCGCTCGCGTCCTGAGTGCCCGCGAACACCTCGTGGCGTTGGATGCGATCGATCCCGAGGCCCCAAGAGCCGATCTCGAGCGCCGTGCCCTGCGCATCGGCTACGGGTTCCACCAGCTCGGCAAGGTCAAGGACATTCTCGAAGAGGCGGAAGGTCGAAAGCTCTATCGCGCGGCGATCATTCTTGGATCGTCTGCCAAGGTCCCGGATACCCATCTGGAATTCGCGATGGATACACTGCAATCGAAGGCCGAAGGTGTGTTCGATGCGACCATCCCGTCGCATGAGTTCTTGGCGATCACGAAGGCTGCCGTGGCGTCGAAGATGTTGGTCGGAGTTGACCGCCTACACTAGGCCGGTGCCGCCAGCCCACCACGCCGTCGCGGGAATACTGGACCCGGAAAGCGTCACCCACCGCAGCGAGAAAGCGCCAGCAGATTGTCGTTCCACACTCCGTCAGCCCGTGTCCGTAGGTAGGGCCGAGGGGCGTCGACTACTTCGAGATCGGCGCGCTTGCCGCCGACGAATGTATAGAAGGTGTTCGTGCGGCTGCGGATAGACTCGATGACCTGAGACACGGGCCATTGCCACCCCTGGCCGCCGACATGGGTTATTCCCTCGAAGCGGCTGTTGGGATCCGGCTTCGTGATGCACGTGACAAGTACGTCAGCCATGGGGTGCTACCTCTTGTGACGGTTGTACGGGCTCTGGTTCGTCGGTTTGAGCGAGACGCCCAATTCCGAGGCCTTCGAGCGGACCGATTCTTCGGTACGGCCGAGCTTCAACCCGACGACTCGAGTTGGAGTGTTCTGGCGCGCGAGAGAACGAAGCTGCGCCTTCTCGCCGCCAGTCCAGGCCTTTCCAGAATTTCGTGTCGACATTGTCATTTGCATCATTCTTTCCTGGGCATCGTGCCCCTTGGTTGTTGCGGGCGCGTTTGGATCGATGATCGCCCTTACCCAGAAAGGTTCCCGACAAGAACGTTTCTGGTCAGCGGGGGACATTTTTCAGGTTTTGCCGTACGCGGCTTATCATGCGATTGCTGACCAGGAATAGCCGGCACAAGAACCTTGTGAGGTAGCCATCCAGTGAGCGACCATAACGATGTATTGGTGAAAGCCATCCGCGCTGCAGACATTGCAGCGCTGCTGCCGACTCTCCTGAGCGCTGCGACCGCAATTTTGAGGCGACGGGGATGGGCCGGCGGGTCAGACTACCAACCGAGCGCGATGGAGGCTCGAGAACTTGTGAGCGAAACCTTGATCAGGATTTTCGAAGGAGAGCAAAGCCCGGAGTTCGATGGTGACGTGCGGAAGACAATTGTGCTGGCCATGACGAGTGTTACAACGTCCGTCGCGAAGAAGCTTCAACGGACCGAACTTGCCGAGAATGTCGAGAATCTGGATCCGCCTCCAGTCGAAGGCGGCGATGGTGAGGTGCTCGATGCGGTGCGGGATCTTGTGAAGAGCACTGGCGACACAGAGTTGGAAGAGTACCTAATTCTGGGAATCGAGGAGTTGGGGCCGAAGAGGGAAGACATCGCCGCTGGGCTCGGTTGGTCCCCCGACAAGGTTTCCGTGGTATCAAAGCGCCTCAAGCGCCTGATCGAACGAAGCAAGCTTTCCATATCCAGGCGGGGGAACGACCATGAGTGATGGACGTGCATCCAAGACGCTTGATGACCTGCTAGCCGTCCTCGTGGAGGATACCGGCGCTGAGGTAGCGGCCGCGGTTGATGCGGAAGCTCAGGCCGAAATGAAGGCCATGGTGGCGGACACATCCGCGCTCATCGAAAGGCTACATCGCGAGCGTACAATGAGACGGCTGGCCGAAGCCGAGCAAGCACGCAGGCAAAGGTCGCTGGCAAATCCAGTCACAAGACCCGATGGACCTCTTCCATCGAAGGAACAGCTGGTCGCGGAGCTACGCGTTCTGATGCAAGCGGCCGGACGCGAGGCAGCTTTTCACGCCATGAAGTTCCAGGACGCAGGGCCGGAAGACATCGCCGAGATGATCGCCTCGTTGAGGCACCTACTCGAAGGCAAGGGGGAGTGAGAAGGCGGGATCTCTTCGGTCAGAGAATCGCACCCGACTGGGGCGGGGCAGCCGCCTCGGCCAGGCGCGCACTTGCAGAACTAGACGTTCCCGATCCCAGGTTGGGCATGGTTGAGACGCTCGCCTCACTGCGCGGGCTGGAGGTGCGGGAAGCCCCAATCCAAGGTGCCAGGGCGAACCTGGTACGCGTCGGCAAGAAGGGCATGGTGACCGTCTCTTCCGAGCTGTCGCGCGAAGAAAGACGGTTCGCAATCGCCCATGAGTTGGGACACTTCGAGTTGCACAAGGACGAATCGTATCTGGGCCTTTGCACTGGCGAACAACTGGTCACAGACTACGAAGGCGGAGGGACCGAGGCCGAGGCGAACGCGTTCGCGGCGGAATTCTTGATGCCAGCGAAGCTCTTCCAGCCTCGCACCCAGGCGCGAGAAGTGACTTGGGACGTTCCCCGAAGACTGTCTGACGAATTCCAGGTGACCCTCAGCGCGGCCGCCCTACGATTCGCCGAACTATCGGACGAACGCGCGGCAGTAGTCTATTCCATCGACGCCAAGGTGAAATGGACGCGAAGAAGTCGCACGTTTGGCAGAATCATCGAACGGGGAGCGAAGCTTGACAGTTATAGCTTGGCCATCGATGCATTCGCTGGGAAGGCGCTTCCCTCTCGGCAAGAATCAGTGGAAGCATCTGCCTGGAAGCCGGACGCCAGGGATGATGAAATCCTCAAGGAGCACTCCATCTTCATCCCGAGCCTTGGCGCCGTCATGACCTTGTTATGGCTCCCTGTCAGCTGATGGGGTATGAGCGACGCTGCTGCTTTCGGCAAGCCGACTCGTCCCCACTCGGGAGTGCCGCGCAAGGAACAATCTGCCCTGAGTGAAGGCACCATGCCCAACAAACACGCCATCTGGACCGTCGGCGACTCCCCCACGCCCCTCGCCCCCGACCGCCTGCTGAGCGAGCAGAAGCTTGAGGACATGATCGTCGCCGATCCCACCATCCTCTCCCCCGACTGGATGCTCATCGGCCAGCAAGTGATCACGCCGTTCGGTGGGCGCATCGACCTGCTGGCCATCGCGCCCGATGCATCGCTGGTGCTCATCGAGATGAAGCGTGATCGGACACCCCGCGAGATCGTTGCGCAGGCGACTGGACTACGCCTCGTGGGTCGAGGATCTGGCGCCCGAGAAGATCGCGCAGATCTACCAGCGCTTCTCCAAGGACCGCACGCTGGATGATGCCTTCAGGACGCGCTTCGGGACCACCCTGGACGAAGAATCGCTGAACGAGTCGCATCGGATCATCCTGGTCGCGGCCGAGCTGGACGACGCGACCGAGCGGATCATCCGCTACCTCAACGATCGCGGCATCGCCATCAACGTCGTCTTCTTCCGCGTGTTTCGCCACGGCACCGACCAGTTGCTCAGCCGCGCCTGGTTCATCGACCCTGGCGAGACGCAAGCCAATGTGGCCACCCCCACCAAGCACACGGAAGGCAAGGAGCCGTGGAATGGCGAGTACTACGTCTCTTTCGGGGGCGACTGCACCTGGGAGGACGCCAGTGACCACGGTTTCGTCAGTGCAGGCGGCGGGGCCTGGTACACCCAAACGCTGAAGGCGCTTTCTCCCGGCGACCGCGTCTGGGTCAAGATTCCAGGCAAAGGCTACGTCGGCGTGGGACGTGTGACCGAGTCGGTGCAAACCTTGAACGAGCTCAAGCTCGATGGCGTGCCGTGCCTGGACGTGCTCAAAACCGCGGATCGTCTGCGCGAGCGAGCCACCGACCCCGAGCTGATCGAGGCCTTCGTCCGCGTCGAATGGCTCGACACCGTCCCCGAGAACAAGGCCTTCAACGAAATCGGCCTCTTCGGCAACCAGAACACCGTCTGCCAGCCCACCACCCCCAAGTGGCGCCACACCGTCGAGCGTCTGAAGACCTTCTTCAAGAAGTGGGAGTAGGTTGCCGGACAAGCACCTGCGCATAGCTGGATCCCAGCCATTCTATTCATTGGCCGGGCCACCGCTTGCTGAAGGTCGATAGAGTGCACCTCGCTCGTGAGCAGCGCGGGCCAGTTTGATCCCGCGCGCCTCAACTTGGCTGTTGCTCATTCCGCGAAAGTCGACGAAGGCATGCGCGAGATCTGTCGCCTCAGGTGGGGACACGATGGGATCGGAATAAGCCTTGAGATCCTGATCATCGCACTCCCCCACGGTGATCCCCCAGGTGCCGGCAGACGCGCACTTGAGCTTCTCGCTGTGATGACGAAAAGCCGCTTCTGCCGTCGTGAGACTGCCTCGCGCCACGGACAGCATCCATTCGTCCTTCTTGGTTGGCCGAAAGGCCTGACTGCTGGGTCGACCGTCGCGCAGAAAACTCGGATGCACCTGGCGAAGCAGTTCCTCGTGCGAATCCGTCAATAGCGACGTCGGCGGTGGCCTTCCCGCCATCTAGGAAACCTCCAGGTGCTCGACGAGAAAACGTCCCAACTTGCTTTCGGATCCTGGCAGGTTCAGGGAGAACTTGTCCTCCTCGATCCTGTCCGAATCAAGTCGCACAGCCATCACGTCCGCCACGTGCTCCACCAACCCGACGTTCGCAACCACCTCCCATTTGCTTCCAGGCCATTCGGCGCGGGCTGTGCCCTCGGGGGTTGGGTAGAGATAGGGGACGGGGAGATTGAACCCCTCGAGAATGCCCTTCAGAAGGTTCAACATCCAATCCAGCTGCCCTTGTTGATAGCTTGGACTGGACTCGTCGAACCAGCCGGCTGGCAAGATCGACAGTGAATGCACCTGCTGTTCGATGGGGGTCGAGCATCCTCTGCGGCGATCGCCCGCCAAGTCCTCTTCTGCGATGCTGACATCAGTCGCCATTTCGATGCGTCGAAGACTCCCTGTCTCGTCGAAAAGACCAGTCCCACGGACACGCACGGGCACGGAGGTTGATAGGGAGCGCAGGGCGATTGGAAAGAACATCTCGGGCACGCGAACGCGGTATTTGATTCCCTCCAGCGTTCGAAGATCGAAGCCCTCGGAATCTCGGTCAGCGGCGCGAACATCACCCACGAGATCGATTTCGTCCTCGTACAGCGGCTGCGCCTGGAGCACGAGCTTCTTCCTGAGCGCCCGGTTGTAGATTGCGCCATTTCGGGTACCCGGGAGGCCTACGACGATCGACTCATCTGGCCCCAGGGTCCGTCCGAAGGAACCAAATCGCGCCAGCACCTGCTTGGCCAGGTCGGGTGGCAATACGTCCGGGGCCATGCCACCCGCGGCGATCCCATTCTGGATCAGGTCTCTCGCCAACTCGAAAATGTCGTCTTCTCGTGGAACGTCTAAAAGAGCCAGGTCGCGCTCGTCCACCCGCGAGATTTGTGGAATTGCACTGCCCCCCTCGATCACTTTCTCAAGAACGAGATGAAGGCCGTTTTCGAAGCCCCTGGGAAGGCGCTTGCGTGTGGGATTCCGAGCCTGAAATAGAGCCTTGGCCGCCTCTAGAACTAGCTCACGGTACGCCGCCAGCTCAGGAAGGGTCTCAAGAGGCATGGACGCCTCTCCAAACCTGGCTCCCTTGAAAATAAGGCTGACGAATGGACTCTTCTTCATCACTATTGAACCTGGATCTTTACCGGGTATTCCACCTAAAGGCTAGGACGCCATAGTGGTCATGTCGAATCCTTGGAAACATCTACAGCTTCAACCGGCGCTCCGAGTCATCACGAGGGGCCGCGATCAGGCGCAGCGATAGGCCGATCACCGAGTCGAACTCGGCTTGGCCGGGCGCAGGGTGAGAAGCCGTGGCCATGGCCGGCGTGTCCGGGACCGAAGCTGCTCGTCCAGGATTATGGAGTTCAACATTATGCTAGGAAGCATAATAGGACGTAGCTGCCTATCGTATTGCCCGGTGCCGGCGTGAGGACGGCACCGGGCCTGCTTGCCAGAGAGTGAGTCGGACTCACCTTGTCGCGATGGTGATGGTGACCGCGATGGTGCCCTTCTTTTGCCCGGTCGCGTGGGCGGCCGACGTGGCGCCGGTCAGCTTGTGGCCCAACGCCGTGCCGATGTCGCTGTCACCCGACACAACCTCGACGCCGACGATCTTGCCCGCACCATCGACGGCGATGCGCAACTCGATCTTGCCGGCGGCTTGGCAGCCAAGTGCGCGCGCGGTTCGCTCGACGAGGGTGCGCAGGGTCTTGGCGTCGCCGACGTGCTCGGTCTTGTCGAGGGTCACCTCAATCCTGCAGGCTAGCGCCTTGGCCTTTGCGCCGGTCTTCTTGTCGGTTTCCTCGTCCTTCGCGAGCTCGGCTTGCCGGGGTTCGGAGGGTGCGGCGGGGGCAACCGCGTGCACGCCGAGCCCACCCACGCCGAAGGAACCCGAAAGGTCGTCGAGGCTCCTTGATGACTTGGCCGCGATGCGCATGGCTGGCCGGTTGTAGGCCGGGGCCGGCGCGGCCGGAATCGCCGCCATGGACTGGGCCTCGGCGACGGCGTAGTTCGACACGCCCTCGGGCATGGGCAGGGGCTGGCGAACCGTGTCCGATTTGCCGGTGCGGTTCACCACCTCCGAATCGATGGCCACGAAGGACGTGAACGGCGTGAGCAAATGGTAGAAGAGACCGAGCTTCCGTGATGGCGTCTTCGACGGGCTTGCCGCCGCCCATGTGAAATTCGTCCTCCAGCACCTCGACCCACTTGCGTGCCCACAGCGCGCGCAGGGCGCTGTTCTCGCTGCGCGCGTCCGCGGGGCGCAAGTCCACGGCGTGGTGGAAGGAGCCGTGGCCGGTGCGTCCGGTGATCTCGATGCGCGTCGGTTGGTCGCCGCGGTACTTGCCATAGATGAGCAGCGGGCGCTCGGCGAGCAAGTCGGGGATCTTTTGCGGCGCGACCTCGTAGGCGCCGCTGTCGCCGAAGCGCACGTCGATGTCGGTCAGCAGCGGGCGGTCGATCATCTGGCTCAGCTTCTCGGCCTGGGCGGCAGCCCTCTGCGGTCCCAGCACCACGAAGGGCTCGCCGAGCCCGGCGCGCGCCATGCCTTCGATGAGGGCGCGGTTGACCGAGCTGCCGATGCCGAAGGCGAACAGGTTGGCCCGATCCAAACGCTCGCGGATGAAACGGAAGGCTTTGGCCTCGATGCCCACGTAGCCATCGGTGACCACGACCACGGTGCGCGACACGCCTTTGCCCACCGGAGGGATGGCGTACGCGGCTTCCAGCCCGCCCATGAGCTCGGTGCCCCCGCTGCCGTACTGCTTGAGGATGGTGTCCATCCCTTCCTTGATGTTGGCCTCGGTGGCCGGGCGCGAGCCTGACGGGCTCCATACGTAGTTGGCGCCCGAGAAGAAGACCAGATTGAAATGGTCGGTGGGGCGCAGCTTGGGCAGGAGGTTGCGCATGAGCTCCTTGGTGGTCTCGATGGGGAACCCGTGCATCGAGCCCGAGACATCGAGCAGGAAGATGAGCTCGCGGCCCGGAATGTCGGCCAGGGTGGGGCGCCTCGGCGGCTCGACCAGCAGGGCGAAGAATTTCTCCGCCGGGCGGCCAAGGCCGGCGGAAGGCTCCTCGAATTGCAAGAGGCCAGTCTCGATCTTGTCGCCAGCCAGGCGGTAGCGAAGGATGAAGTCCTTGTTGCCGCCGCCGCTCTGATCCAGCTTGATGTCCGCCGTGGACGGGCCGGTGTAGCGCACCGAAATCTTGTGCGACGGCGACGAGACTTCCTTGAGCCCGATACCGCTTTGCAGGTGGACTTCGACGTCCCACGCGTAGGGTTCTTGCTTGCCCTCGGACAGATGCGGATTGGCCATCCACTGATCGGTCTTGGGGTCGGCGCCGCCGGCATAGCGTGGGCCCACGACGGTCGGGTAGACGAATTCATAGGTCGCGTTTTCCGGAACCACGAGCTCGCTGTAGTCGAGCTCGACCTCGATGCGGTCGCCGGGCATGATGTTGGCCACGCTGGTGGTGAAGACGTTGGGCCGCTCTTGTTCGAGCAGCGACGCACGCTGGCCCGAGCGCTTGGCCGCCTCGTACTGCGCGCGTGCCTCGGCCTTGCGTTCGATCTTGGCGTCGATGGTGCGCGCGCCGATCGTCATGCGCATGGCGTGCACGGCCGCGCGCGTGCTGGCCGGGAACACGTAGATGGCCTCGATGGGTTTGGCGCCGGTGTTCTCGAAGATCTGGTGTACCTTGACCGCCGCGATCACGCCGGCGATGTTCACCTGGGCCCAGGTCTTCTTGAGAGGAACCTGATCGCGTGCGGGATCGCCGCCCGCCACGTAGAGGTAGGGCGACAGGCTGTGATCGAAACCATCCGGATTCGGGTTGCCCGACGTTTGCAGGATCACGGGGCCGGTGTACTGCACGGCCTCGAGCACCTTGGTCGGGCTCGTGACGGGCGTTTGGGGCGCCTGGCTTTGCGCGCAGGCGATGGCTGTGGCCAGGAAAAGGCAAGTGGCAGTGAAACGGGCGAGATGTCGGGGCGAAAGCGAGCGGCGCATGTCGAACCTCCTGCCCCGGGCGAGAAATTTTCCGGGGTCAGGAGGTACCAACGCGCGAGCCGGAAGAAGGATCTACGGGCGCTACAACCACGGCCCCGTGTTTCTGGGCAGGGCCGGCCGGACCTCTCGTCCTGGCCCTGATCTGGCTACCTGTAGCTTGTTGCGACAGTAGGTGGAACCAGGCGGCCTCGATTGTGGCGGGCCAGCCACAGTGCCCTACCATGCGGGCGTGTAGGTGGCTGGCGTAATCTCGGTTATCCGGTCGGTCCTCTGTGTTCAGCTTCCTTGCGGCTCGCCGAGCAATCGCAAGATGGAGCCGGTGAGATCGCTCGTTGAACCCACCAACGCCTCCGGTACCTCGGCCGACAGGGGCGCGGGATCGCTGAAACCCCAGGTCACTGCCACCGCCACCGCACCTGCCTCGCGCGCGGCCCGGATGTCGGGGACGGTGTCGCCGATGTAGACCGAGGCCTTCCGCCGCGCGCGTTCGGCCTTGATGAGCCGGCGCAGGCGCGTTGCCTTGCCGAAGATACTGGCGCCGGCAACCACGGTGTCGAATTCCTGGATGCCGTGGCGGACGAGAAAGTTGCGCACGTTCTCCTCGGAGTTCGAGGTTACGATGGACAGGTTGCAACCGGCATCGTGAAGGTCGTGGATGGCTTCCGCGATACCGGGAAAGGGCTTGACGGCGTGGAAGTGGTCGTGCAGCTCGGCCCGCACCGCGATCATCAAGCGCGGCAGCTTCCACATGGGGATGCCCAGTGCCTGCATCAACTGACCGGCGCTCATGCGGCGCAGCCCGGGGATCTCGGCATCGTCGACCGTGCGCAGGCGCAGGCGGGGCGCGATGCGGTTGTAGGCCAAGAGCGATTCCGAGAAGGAATCCGCAACGGTGCCGTCGAAGTCGAAGATCACGAAGGGGCGATTCATGGCCGGAAGGCCACGGGTTATAGCCCGGATTTCCGGAATGTGAGCACGACGATTCCGGACGTTGCGCCCGCGGGCCGGCGGGCGATTGATTTCCCGATCAGTCGTTTGGCCATGGCGCTGGCGACGGCGGGGTTGCCAGCGACGGGTTCGCAAACGGCGATCCTGCCATCGCCGTCGATGCCGATGCGCAGCCGCGTGTCGGACTGGGCCCCGCGAGCAGGGCATGGCCAAGAGGCTGGACCGTGCTTGACGAAAGCCAGGGCTGCGCGCAGATCGCCGATGTCGCGATAGTTGGCCGGGCTCGCGTCCACCGCGCAGGTGGCCCGGCGGTGGCCCCCCGCCTTGGGGAGCCCGCGATGGTCGCCGTCATCGGTGGGCAAACCATCGAGGGGATCGTCGGACACCTGTTGTTTGGTGCGAATGAGGTTCTGGCCGGAAACCAGCAAGGGGCCGGTCACGGCCGCGGTGGCCGCCGAGGCCGAAGGCGCGGGTGCGATCGAGGCGATGACCAGGCAGGCGAGCAGAGCAAGAACGTGTGCGCGTTGCATAACGGACCTCCCGCCGTGGGGGAATGTCGTTCCACGGGCCTAGGTCTGTGAACGCGCGAGCACGGAAAAGGATCTATACGCGCCGAGCCTAGGCGTCGCTGGACCTCGGCGGCGAGTGGTGGTCGTAGTCGTCCCCGTGGCTATGGCCGACGAAGATCACTCCGGCCACGGCCATGGCCACGACCACGGCCACGACCTCTCGGGCCTTGTCGCGGGATTAGGGCCGCGCAGGGCTGTTGCACTTGCACGCGCAAGAATCCAGAATGACACGGCTTGCGGCTGTGAAAATGGTCAAACCTCAACCTGACAATACGATTGACACGATCTTGCAGGTTGGGCAGGTCGTGGCGGGAAAGTACCGTGTCGATCACTTGGCAGGGAAGGGCGGCATGGCCGCGGTCTGGGCCGGCACGAACGAACGCACCGGTAAGAAGGTCGCCCTCAAGATGATTCTCCGGTCCATGGCTACATCGGACAAGGCGCAGCATCTCTTTCATCGAGAAGCGTTGGCCGCGAGCCGGATCAATCATCCCAATGTGGTGACCGTTTTTGACGTCATCGACCACGAGGGAATGACCTGCATCGTGATGGAATTGCTGGATGGGGAGCCGCTCGGAAGCTACATCGACCGCAAGGGGTGCTTGAGCGTCAGCGAGACGACGGCCCTGCTCTTGCCAGCCATGCGCGGCGTGGCCGCCGCCCATGCGCAGGACGTGATCCACCGCGATCTCAAGCCACAAAACATCTTCGTTTGCATAGGGCCCGACGGGCGCGCGCTCACCGCGAAGGTTCTGGACTTCGGCATCTCGGTCATGATGGAAAGGGTGATTGGCACCTCTGCGGGACAGGTTCCCGGACAGGCCATGGGAACGCCTGCCTATATGTCTCCCGAGCATCTTTCGGGTTCGGCCCGCATCGACGAACGCGTGGATGTGTACGGGTTCGGTTTGCTGCTTTACGAAGCTTTGACCGGAAAGATGCCGTTTCCCGGAGAGCCAGGCTCCGACCTCTCGAACCGCGTGCTCACCGAGCCTCCGGCTCCGATGACGACGTTCCGGCAGGATCTGCCCCCGGGGTTGGTGCGAATTGTCGACGTCGCCATCGCCAAGGATCCCAACCATCGCTTTTCCGACCTGAATCTGATGATCGCCGCCCTCGAGGACGAGCTGCTGCCGGCGACCCCGCTGCAGCACCTGATCACGCCGATCACGGGCGTGCCCGCTCAGATCTTTCGCGATGCCCTGGCCGGGCAGTCTGTCGTGCAAGCCATTCTCAGGAAGGAGCCGTCCGAGCGCTATCGGGAAACCAAGATGCTTTACGGGTTTCCCGCGCAGAAACAGAAGGGCGACTCCCGTGGCCAGGCCGGCGCGATCCATGGCGATGGTGAAAATACGGGAGAGCCAGCGCCGCCTGTCGGTCAGGATACGGTCCTTGTGCGCTCCAGGGTGGAGCGCGTGCGTGCTCGCGTTCAGGCGCTTGCTGCCCTGTCGGCCAGGTTGCACGCCGCTCTTCGACCTTGGTTTCGAGCTGCCCTGGGCCGACGAGGTAGGATCGTCGGCTCGGGAATCGCGGTCGTTCTGGTCCTTGCGGTTTGGGCGCTCGTCCGAGCGCTCGGTGGCCATCAGGCTAGCATGCCGGTCTCGGGCATGGCGATCGACCGTCCCGCGCGCGAGCAGGACCAGCCATCGAGAATTCCTTCCGTGGTGCCAATCACGACACCATCCGCCGTGTCGGATTCGCCCGGCACGTCCCAGAGGGGCGAGCTGGACGCCACGGAGCGTGTTGCGACGGTACCTGCCATGTTGCCGAGCTCGCCCGCGGCAGAATCGGGAAAACAGGGACTGCACGGAAGGCGTGGTCGCGGTCCTGCCAAGGCGAGGGTATCGCCTAAGGAGCGCGCCTCGGCAAAGTCCGAAGGCATGAGAGCCGGTAAGCTGTCGGAAGACGATTTCTAGCTATTCGCTGCCAATTACGGCTTCAATCGGTCGATGCGGCGTCGCAGCTCGTCCATTTCGCCGTTGAGCTTGCCGAGCCGGCGGCTGGTGATGAAGACGTAGACGAACACGGCCAGCCAGATGAATCCGTAGGCAAGCGCCACCATTTTCATGATTTCTTCTCCTCTGCCTGGTCGAGTAGGGTCTCCAGGTCGACAAGTCTTGCGTAGGCGTTCTCCGTCGCCAATCGGGCCGAAAAAAGCACCCCCCACAGGGCCGAGAAGGCGAGCAGGGACAGCCAGAAGGCGCCGCGCATGCCCGGGCCGAGCGTGGACACCACGGTGCTCTGGGGGTGAATGCTGCGGAAGAAGCGCACGCTGAAGTAGACCAGGGGAATGTCGATGGCGGCGAAGAGCGCCAGGGCCGCGGCCAGTCGACGGGCCGCCGCTCCGCCATAGCGCCGAGCCAGGATGTAGGCCACCAGCATCAGCCACAAGAGCAGCGACGAGGTGAGGCGTGCCTCCCACTGCCAGTACACGCCCCACGCTGCCTTGGCCCACAGCGGGCCGGACACCAGCACGCACAGACCGAACAACACACCAAGCTCGGACGCCGCCACGGCCACGCGGTCGCCCCGTTCGGACCCGCCGAACAGGTAGGCGATGCTGCCCCCCGCGCACACCAGGGTCGAGAGCATCAGCAGCCAGGCGCAGGGTACATGGAAGTAGAAGATCTTCTGCACCAGGCCCATGATCACTTCACGTGGGGCATCGGCGATGGCATTGCACGCGACCACGAACAGGACCGCGGTGACGGTGCAGGCGACCAGAAATCGTATCGAAGTGGGGCGCGTCTCGGTGGGCGTGGTGGTCATGGTGGAATGGGGAATGATATCGCAGTTCTTGGTTGGTTCACTCGCCGCTGACCACGGGCTCGAAGACCCACAGGCCCAGCGATATATAGATGACGTCGGTGGCCAAAAGGAAACGCGTCCAAAAGGCCACGGGCTCGAGATCCGGAGAAAGAGGGTCGAAAAGGCACGCCGTGGCGCGACTGGCGGCAAGCAGCACCGGGATCACGATGGGGAAGAGCAGGGCGCCGAGCAGGGCTTCCCGGCTGCGCGAGCGCAGAAGCGCGGCCGAAAATACCACGCCCGTGGAGGCGAATCCCAGGGTGCCGAGCAGGAGCACCAGGCTGAGCCAGCCAAGATGGGTGAAGACCCCGGCCGAAAAGAGCACGCCGACGAGCACGGTCAGCAGAGCCTCGACCGCCAACATGAGCACCGAGGTCGCGATGAGCTTGCCGGCATAGATCGCCGCGCGTGGCGCGGGGGAGAGCAGCAGGGATCGGATGGATTCGTTTTCGCGCTCGCGGTCGAGCACGCGCGCCAGGGCCACGGTGCCGGTGAAAAGCGTCGCGGCCCACAGCACGCCAGCCGCGGTGATGGGACCCTGTGCCGGGTCGGTGGCACTGGCCAGGGCGAAAGAGAAGACCAGCACCACCAGGGCGGCCGAGAATCCCATGGTGTAGAGCACCTCACGGCTGCGCCCCTCGATGCGCAGATCCTTGACCGCGATGAGCGCGGTGTAGCGCCAGAAGCTACTTCCCAAGCAGGGCCTCCTCGTATAGGCCCCGCACTTGTGCGGTCGTGAATCCCGAGGGCTCGGCGCGATCGATCGCGACACGTCCGCGCCGAATCACCACCAGGTGGCCTGCGACCTGGGCCGCGGCATCCAGATCGTGGGTGACCAGGATGACCAGTCGCCCTGCATCGCGTTCGCGCAGAAGCTCTTCCGAAAGCCAGCGCACCCCGACGGGATCGAGGGCCGACGAGGGCTCGTCGAAGAGCAGGATCTCGGGACCGTGCAGAAGGGCGCGCGCCAGGGCCAGGCGCTGCAGCATGCCGCGCGAATAGGCCCGCGCCGGAAGATCGCTGCGCACGTCCGCCAGATCGACCCGCTCGAGCATGGACGTGATGCGCGTCTCGGCGTCGGTGACGGCATACAGAGAGGCGAAGATGCGCAGGTTCTGCCGGGCCGAGAGGTCGGGGTACACGCCGGGCTCGTGTCCCACGTAGCCGATCGTCTGCCGCGCGGCCGGGTTGCGCGTGATGAGCTCGTCGGCGAGAAAGATCTCGCCGCTCGTGGGCCTCGACAGCGTGGACAGGATGCCGAGCAGGGTGGTCTTGCCCGCGCCGTTCGGACCGACGATGGCCGCCACACGCCCAGGCTCGAAGGTCAGCGACACCTCGACGAGGGCACGCTGTCGGCCATAGCTCTTGCAGACCTTCGCCACGCGAAGGTGGCGTTCGCTCATCGGATCACCCGGCCTTGCCCCCGAGGGCCTTGCGCGGGCGGCGTGCCGTCACGAAGCCAGCCGCGACGATCAGGCCGGCCAGCGCGCCGGCGATCCACTTGCCGGCCTGGTGGCGCGTGGGCAACCCGAGCACGGTCAGGTGCAGGGCCTGTCCCGGCGGCACGGCTCCCAGCTCGAACATGCGCAGCTCGTTGCCATTGTCGTCGCGCTCGGGAGGCCGTACGCGCAGGCCGGGGGCGGACACGCTGATGGCGTACTCGCTCGGGATCAGGACCAGCGCGCCCTCCAGCCCGAGCGGCATGGGCTGAACGATTTCGAGCGTCGGGGTTTCGTGGGTGGCGAGCAGATAGCCCACGCGTACCGAGGCGATCGTGCCCGGAGATTGCGCGGGCGGCAGCATGGCGTGAAGATAGGCGCCCGAGCCCTCCTTGATCTCCAGGTCGACCCCGCCGGCCAGCTTTTCGGCCCCGGTGAATCCGTCCGGCAGTGGAATGTACAGGCCGCGCGGGCCCGGATCGAAGATCTTGTCCGAGGTGTTTTCCACGAGGAGGTTCTGCAAGACGCCGATCGCGTCTTCCCGCAGCTCGACCATCATGCGCGACGAGGAAGAGATGCGCAGCGCGGACAGATCGCCGGTCCTGCCCGGTATGCGGATCTCGCCCACGGCACCGCGCTTGGCCTCGAGCATGAATGCCGGCGTGCCCACGCGGATGCCGTCGCGCTCGATCACGGCGGCGTAGGCCGAGCCGTCACCTGGTTTGAGGTCGACAAAGTGGGCCACGCCCGACGCATCGCTGACCGCATGCACGAAGTCGACCCCGCTGCCTCCGTGCTGGGTGCGTCCCAAGTCGACGCCGATTCCCGGGATGGGCTTGCCCTCGGCGGTCAAGACGGTGATGGCCACGGTGCCGGCCTTCATGCCGTCACGAGCTTCGACCTTCCCGGAGCGCACGCCGAGCGGCTTCGGTTGGGCGGGCTTGCCCGTCGCGGCCCCGCCGGTCATGTCGTTCATGGCTTCGGCGGCCTGGGCGCCCACGATGACGAGCAGACGGGTACCGCCCTGGTCGGGCACGGTGAATTGCTGGGTGGTGAGATTCTCGCCCTCGACGGTGGCCTTGGCCCCGAAGGTGCTGCCCGCGGGGATGCCCGCGAAGACGGCGCGTCCGTCTTCGCTCGTCTTGACGGTGGCGGACTTGGACTGGCCGTCCTTGGTCGTCCACGACCCCATGACCTCCACGTTGGCGATGGAATCGGTCATGGACGGGCGGGAGATGCGTACCGAGACCGTGCCCACCGGCAGATCCTCGACGAAGAGCGGCGCGCTGGTGGCGCTGTGGTCCGGCGGTGGCATCTGCGCCATGGAGGGGCTGGCTGCGAGCGCGAGCCACAGAGCGGCTTGGCTGAGAACGGTTGTCTTTCGGGTCACGAGACGTGGAACCATAGCACGCCAACCCCGTTACGCACCCGGATAGGCCACTTGCGGAGGAAATCCGTCCGGATTGGGATCGCGGACCGGTCAGCCGACGGACTCTATCCCAAGAGGATTTCGTTCCAGTCCTTGATGGTGTATCGGCCCACCAGACCTTCGAGCACGAAGGGGTCTTCCTTGACGAAGGACTCGGCCGCTTCGCGGCTCTTGAATACGCCCATCGAGCCTTCTTTGCCGCCGGCAAAGGTGCCGATGGCCAGGGCTTCGCCACGCGCGGCGTAGGCATCCACCAACACCTTGTGGCGGGGATAAACGGCCATGATGGATTCCATGGAGGCGCTCCCGGGTTCGTAGAAGACGACGGCTTTCATGGTTGCTCCTTGCTAATGTCCCAGGGGAAGCAGCTCACCCTTGAGGTGGTCGGGCAGCTCGAAGGTGGTCGAGTCCGGGCGCGCGACAGCTTTGCGCGGGACCGGCTTGGTAGCAGTCCGTGCGGTGGCATGTGGCGCCGGCTGCGCTTGCGGGCGGCCGGCGGGCGGAGCAACAGCCCTGGACGTCGGCGTCCCGAGCAACATCGGCTTCTCGGGGGCCGTGGGCGCCGGAGGCAGGGCTACTGCAGGCGCGACCGAGGCCGGGACCACAGGCCTCGGGGACTGCGACACGGTGGGGGGCTCCGCGACTTGCGTTCCGGGGACCGAAGGCACCGCTGCGTAGCGCTGGCGTGCCTTCACGATGGCGAAGGTGATGAGGAAGGTCAGGGCCGCGATCACCAGAACCAGCAGAACATTCCGGCCGGCAGTGTCGTGCGGAACATCCAAACCGTCGTCGCCCGAGTCGGCCTGGCTGTCACCCATGCGACTGCGCGACTGGAAATGTCCGCTTCGGGTCCAGCGGCCGAGGAAACGCGCCAACCGGCTCTGCTGCGGCTTGTAGTGCCTTCTCACCGCAACCGATTCCGTGATGACTTCGGTCATAGGCGCCAGAACCGCTGCCGGCCGAGAGCGGGGGTAGGCAATTCTCGCTGGCGCGAGCGGGGTTGGCGGAAGGTGAGGGCTCGGTTGCTCGAATCCGGACGGTAGCTTGGGCAAATGGATGTCGTGCCCGATGATTGTACGCGCGGCCTTGGGGTCGCCCGAGTCCGGGGGCTCGTCCCCGTTTCCGAGGAAACCGAATCTGGTCTTGGAACCGGCCATGACGTGCGTTCAGATTACCAGGCCTGGGAAAGGGCGGCTATGCGTTGACGAGGAAGGGGTGCTCGACAGAGCAGGGGGGATCTAAGGAATCCAGGAAGCCAGGAATGGGTGGTATGGCCATTGGGAGGCAATGACGCAGGCAGGAGCGAACCACGGCGACGATTGACGCAGCCATCTGCTTGTCCTCTTGGGAGCCCTGCTTGTCCTCTTTCTTCCTGCTTTCCTGGCTTCCTTAGACGTCATCGGTCACGGGTCCTGGAGGTTGCGTGGCCTGCACCCCCGAGGAAGCGCTGTCCGAGGTATTGCGCATTCGCGTCGGTCGGACCAATCTCGGGCTGGGAGACTCGCCCGAGGCGGGTCCACCCCGCAGCCCATGCGCGTCCTTTTCGTCGTCAACAACCCAAGAAGCCTTCGCCCGACCTACACGACCGCCTACCTGGCCGCGGCGGCACAGAGGCGTGGTCACGAGGTAGCCTTCATTTCCGTCGACGACTTCGCGCATGAGCGTGAGGTTACCGGGCGCGTGGTCACCCCGGCGCCGGGCTCGCAGGTCGATCCCACGTCCATGCTCGCCTCGTTGCGATCGCCCGAATCACGACGCGAGGAGGTGCCTCTGTCCGGGTTCGATGTCGTGCTTCTGCGCAACAACCCCCATGTGGGCGATGGTCACACGATACGCGTCAATCCAGCCATCGAGCTCGGGCGGCGGCTCAAGGAAGCCGGCGTGATGGTGCTGAACGATCCCGACGGCCTGCGCCGAGCGGGGTCAAAAATGTACCTCGCCGGCTTTCCAGCCACCATCCGGCCGAGGACGCTCATCACCTGCTCGGCGAACCGGGTGCGGGCTTTCCTGCGCGAGCTCGACGGCGCCGCGGTCATCAAACCGCTCTTCGGATACGGCGGACGCAATGTCTTTTTCGTCGGCCACGGCGAAAGAGCCAACCTGTCGCAGATCATTTCCACCGTGCGCGACAGCGGTTATCTCATCGTGCAAGAGTATGTGACGGCGGCAAGCCGCGGGGACAAACGCGTGCTGTTGATGGCCGGCGTTCCTCTCGAGGTGGGCGGCCGTGTGGCCGTGTACCGCCGCGTGCACGCCAGCGACGACCGCCGCAACAACATGCACCTGGGCGCCTCGCGCCGCGCTTGCCGGCTGAGCCAGGCCGAGCGCGAGCTGTGCGAAACCCTCCGTCCCCGCCTCATTGCCGACGGGCTCTACTTCGTCGGGCTGGACATCGCGGGAGGCAAGATCCTCGAGATCAACGTCTTCGCGCCGGGGGGTCTGCACAACATGCACGAGCTCTACGGCGTCGACCTGGCGGACGCCGCCATCGCCGATCTGGAACGCAAGTTCAAGCTGCGCGGCGCCTACCGACAGCCGGTCCCGCCGCGCATGTTCATGCGTGGATAGGCCCCCCGCCGGACGGTCGAACGCCTCCCGCGCTATTGCACGGTGACGCCGGTGAGGCAGTAGGAGAAGTCCTCCTCCGACACCGCGCTGCTCGGCACCATGATTTCGAGCCTCTGGAAGGGCGTGGTGGGTGTTGCGAAGGCGCCCGTGTTGTTCCAGCACATGGTGTTGAAGTCGGTGATGGGAATCGGCACGTTCAGGGGTCCGCCGTAGCAGAAACGATTGCCGTCCTGGTCGACCAATTGCGCTCGCAGGGAGTTGTTCCCGTTGAACGTGCCGGATTTCGTGATGGAGACCGAGAGGCTGTTGGGGATGGTGATGGTCCCGACCGGGACCGTTGCCGCGTCAACGCCTGGAAAAATGCGGGCGCCCACATCTTGGTTGAGGTAGAAGCCAAGTCCGGCGGTTGAATTGTAGGTCGTATCCGCCGAAATGCCCCCAGTCGTGCACAGGGCTGTCGGCCCCAGCGCGGGCGTGCCGCAGGCGATCACGCTGGCGGCCGAGGTGGGGCCCGGGGTAGCCCAGGCGTCGGCGTACCCGTGCAGCGGGCCCACGGTGACGTAGTCGTCATTGACCGCGAGCAGGCCCTCCGCGGTGGCAATGCCACCATCGCACGATGGACCCGTGGACGGCAGCGGCGCGTGCGTCGGCCTGACGCCGTTGATGGAGACCAAGAAGGTGTTGCTGACGAAGGGCATGCCTCCGGACCGCACCTCCATGCCTGCTTGGATCGCGTACAGGTACCAGGAATCCTCGGCATAGTGCCTGGCGATCGCATCCTTGATGAAGGGCATCAGGTCGAGGTCGGTCACGGACGTCACCATCTGGCCCTTGACGATGTAATCCATGTAGTTCCAGCTATCGAGCGCTCCGCCGGCGGCCATGGAGGCCGCCCAGACGTCCCAGCTGTAGCCGTCAATATTCACGGCGCCGAGGTGGTCCTTGTAGCCGTGGGCGTTCTTGTAGTCGAGCCAGATCATCAGCTCCAGCCCGTGGGGGAATCCGCTGGATCCGCAGTTGTTGTCCGGGCAAAACCAGATGTCGTAACCCACGTTCCAGGCATCGCTTGCGCCCTCTGCCGCGGCGAAGCTCCAGGTGCTGCTGGCCTGCGAGAGCGCGGTGACCGGCAACGGCAGCATCGTCCCCGGGCTGCAGTTCCCGTACGCGCACCCGTAGAGCACGTTGGGGAACGAGGCCACGTTGTTGCCACAGCCTGGCGGACCGGGATTCACCGCGAAATCGCCGTTGACGGTGTTGATCTCGATGCACTGGGTACCCGGGCAGACGGCCTTGTTCCAATAGTTCGACTGCACGACGTAGGAACCGATGGGGATGGTCGCGAAATCGTCACAACTGCTGAACGTGATGTCGGGCGACCAGACCGGGGCAATCGGGGCGTCCACGGTGGACGCATCCCGGCCCCCGAGGCCGCCACACCCGACAATGCTTGCGAGGAGAACGAGGCCAGTCAAAGACGGCCTGGAAGAGGCATTCAGAACTACCGTCGACACCATGTTATCTCAATCCTTTCTGAGCTGTGCTTCGGCCTACTCGAGGATAGCGGTCGAGCCAGCGCAGTTTCTAACTCTGGTCGTGGCATCTCCAAAGCCCAAAAGAGCCTTCACGGGCGAAAGTCGCCAGGCGGCGTAGGGTGGCGGGCGAACAAGCGAAACCGCATTTGCCACCGATGCATGCAAGGGTTGCCGGCCCATCGGGTGGCCTCTGGTCGTCAGGGACTGGGCTCTTCCTTGGGCAGGAACCTCAGCATCACCAGGGCCGGCGCGGCCATGGCCATGGTGGTGGCGAAGAAGGCGGGCCAACCCGCCGCGGCGATGAGATAGCCCGAGCCCGCGCCGAGTGTGCGCCCCACCACGGTGGACGCGCTCGACAGCAGGGCGAACTGGGTGGCCGAGAACGACTTGTTACAAAGCGACATCAGGAAAGCCATGAACGCGGTCTCGGCCATACCGCTGCACAGGTTGTGGATGCCGATGGCTCCGGCCAGGAGAGCGTGGTTCTTCCCCACCAGCGACAAGGCGAGATAGCCGCTGTTGGTGACCGAGGCGAGGATGCCGAAAAGCAGGAGCGCCTTGCGCACCCCGAGCTTGGTCACCATGCCGCCGCCGAGCAGAACCCCGACGGTCATGGCGGTGAAGCCGACCAGCTTGTACCAGGCCGCGATCTCGGTGCCGGAGAACCCCGTCTTGATGAGAAACGGCTGAATCATGCCGGACGCCACGTAATCGCCGAGCTTGTACAACATGATGAACCCGATCCCTACCAGCGCGTCCTTGCGGGCAAAGAAATCGAGAAACGGCTTGGTGAATGCATCGGCCACGGTGCGCGGCGGTCGAACGGCCTCGGGCTCGGGCGCGAGCCAGGTGATGGCGATCATGGGCAGCATCAAGAGGGCCATGATCTTGTACACCGTCGGCCAGGTCAGGTAATCGGATAGGGCCAACGCGCCGGCGCCCGAGACGAGCATGGCGATGCGGTAGCCGAGCACGAAGGTCGACGTGCCCGAGGCGCGCTCTTCGGGCGGCAGGACATCGGTGCGGTAGGCGTCGCTGACGATGTCCTGGCTGGCCGAGAGGAGCGCGACCGCCAGGGCCGTCGTCGCCATGGCCACCGGCGCCGACCGCGGATCCACGGTGCTGGTGGCCCAAACCCCAAGCGCGAGCCCGAGCTGGGTCAGCGCAATCCAGCCGCGACGCCGGCCGAGCAGGGGCAGGCTGAACCGGTCGAGCAGCGGCGCCCACAGGAACTTGAACGAATAGGGCAGGCTGACCAGCGCGAAGAGACCGATGGTCTTGAGGTTGACACCGGCCTTGGCCATCCACGTGCCCAGGGTCGAACCGGACATGGCCAGCGGCAGCCCGGACGCGAACCCCATGCCGATCATGATGAAGACCCGCTTGCTGCGGAATGCGCCGAGGAACGTCCCCATGTGCTCACCTTCACCTGCTTGCGCAAAAGGCGCCAATTTTCGTAGGGTGCTTGCCAGAAGAGGAGGCCTCTAAGGAAGCCAGGAAGCCAGGAATGGGTGGCATGGCCGTCGACCTGAAAACACCTCGCCTGCGCGGGCGGAGCGGAAGGCGTGGCGGGCGCTCGGGCCCCCGCATTATCGCCGGTGCAGAGGCCCCGACGAAGTGTCATGTTTTCTGACGTGGCTATCAAGCTCCGCAAGCAAGTCGTGGTCATCGGAGGCGGCTTTGCCGGCCTGGCGGCGACCCGCGCGCTGGCGCGCGAGGCCGTGCACGTCACGCTGGTCGATCGACGGAACCACCATCTGTTTCAGCCGCTGCTTTACCAGGTGGCCATGGCCGGGCTGTCGCCGGCCGAGATCGCCGTCCCCATCCGCAGTGTACTGCGCAGGCAGAAGAATGCGCGCGTCCTGCTCGCGGAGGCGACGCGCATCGATCTTGCCGCCCACCAGGTGCTCCTGCGCGAGGCGCCGCCCCTCGCGTACGACTATCTCGTCGTGGCCACGGGAGCGCTTACCAGCTACTTCGGCCACGAGGATTGGCGCAAGGTCGCGCCCGGCTTGAAGGACATCGAGGATGCCGTGGAGATCCGCCGGCGTGTTCTGTTGGCCTTCGAGGCCGCCGAGCGTGAGCCCGATCCCGAAGCGCGGCGCCGTCACCTGACCTTCGTGGTCATCGGCGGCGGCCCCACCGGGGTCGAGCTGGCCGGAGCCATTGCAGAGCTGGCGAGCTACGTGCTGGCTCGCGATTTTCGCGCCATCAATCCCGAGAGCACGCGCGTCGTTTTGCTCGAAGCCGGACCGCGCATCTTGAACACCTTCGCGCCCCAGCTTTCCGACCGCGCCTTGCACAGCCTGGCCGACATGGGCGTCGAGGTGCGCACGGGCGCCCCGGTCACCCGGATCGACGGGGAAGGCATCCTGCTCGGCGACGAACGCATCTTGGCCGGGACCGTGTTGTGGGCCGCCGGCGTGGCCGCCGCTCCCTTGCCCAAGGATTTGCCCGCGCCCGTGGACCGCGCGGGCCGGGCGCTGGTCGAACCGGACTGTTCCCTGGCGGGGCATCCCGAGATCTTCTGCATCGGCGACGCCGCCGCGTTCGTTCCGGCGGTCGGCAAGCCCCCACTTCCGGGCGTGAGCGCGGTGGCCATGCAACAGGGACGCTTCGTGGCCCGCCAGATTGGTCGGCGCATCGATGGACACCCGGCCGAGACCTTTGGCTATCGCGACAAGGGCTCGATGGCAACCATCGGACGCAGCCGCGCGGTGGCCGAGCTCGGCAGCGTCCGGTTGAGCGGTTTTGTCGCCTGGCTCACCTGGCTGCTCGTTCACATCTACTACTTGGTCGATTTCCGCAATCGCACCATCGTCATCATCAATTGGGCCTGGTCCTACCTGACCTACCGCCGTGGCGCGCGCCTGATCACGGGCCGCGAGCCCACCCGCTCCACGCCATTGTAGTTGGCAAATGCCAATGCAATGGGGGAAGCGCAGGCGGGCAACACGAGCCAAATCCTCGAAAGCGACGGCGCTCCGCTTTCATGCGAGGACGAGGCTGGCGGGCATTTGCTGCGCCTCTGCCACGATGGGGCCTTGACGTACCGGATGGTCGCCTACCGGGGCTCGCCAGACTCGACCGCGCTCCCGGGTGTATTCGGTGCCAGCGACCTGCTGGTCCCTATCGACTGACGCGTGGACAGTTTTGTGTGCGGAAACGGGGCGGAATGGCGTCGCAGGCCCTGACACGCGGGTAAAAGAAGCGGATTCGCGAGCTATTTTCCGGCGGCGCGCTGGCATGCCGAGTGCAATTGGTCCCTTGTGAGACTCGCAACACACACCAAGGAGAAGCCGCCATGTTGAAGAACATTCTCGTCATCCTCGGAATCGCCGCCCTCACCAGCAGCTCCGCCTTCGCGGCCACCAAGGCGCCGAAGACCACGCCGGCCGCGCACAAGGTCGCCCGGGCCACCGAAGCCAAGCCGGCCCATGCCAAGGTCGCCAAGGCCGACAAGAAGATGAAGAAGGGCACCAAGGCCACCGAGAAAGCGCCCACGGCGGCCGCGCCCGCCCAAGAGGCCCCCGCGCCCGCGACGAAGTAAGCGCGCCCGCAGCAGCACTGTCGACACCGCACGGAGGCTGGGATCCCTGGCTTCCGCGTCGGCTTTTGGCCTCCACAGCGAAGCCAAGTGGCTTAACGGCGCGCTACTCCAGATTGACGTAACCGTGGGCGAGAATGGTCTTGCCCACGCGGCTCGTCTGAACCATGAGCAAGAGGTAGCGGCGTCCAGGGGCGAAGCCATCCTCGGGCCGCAGGTCGAATCGCATGGCCAACAGCCTCGTGGGGGACATGCGAACTTCCCAAGTCGCAATTGCGCGTTTTTCGTCCACGGCATCGGGATCGTGTTTGTCGAGCAAGACAACTTTGATGGGCGCCGATACCGTGGTCGCCTTGAAGCGAGCGACGATCTCGACCTGCCAGGGCTGATTGACCGGTGGTGCGGCCGCGACCATGCTGGCGATACGGAAGCTGCGCTTGAGCACGATGATGGACGCTTCTTGTGAGGTCTGGTGCTCATCACCATAGGTATCGTTGCCTCCCGCGAACGCGCACACTCTCCCCGGCGTGGCGCAGGCACTGGCCAACGCCGCTGCTGGCTTGAGCAGTTGCGGTAGGGCAGAGTCCACGACAGCCGGTGGAGAAGGCGCATGCTGATCGGCGGAACTGAGCAGAGGCTGAGCTAAGTTGGCGGCAAGAAACAAGGTAAGAAATACCATGACTAAGACTCCCCGATATCCAAGTTACATTCGTTCAGATGCCCCTGATTCACGAAGGTTACAATGTAGGATTACCGTCGGTATTGCGATTATTGGGTTGATGCAATAATTGTTACCTGTAGGAAACAATCTCGGGGACACCGTCGTGTCTCAAGCAACCTTTTCGACGTCCATGCCGAGAAGCAGGCATGGCAGCAAGGATCTTCCCTCTGGCGTGCATCGTCGTTTCGGCTTCGTGCATGCCCGCGCTCCCGGATGCGTCCCTACAAAGCGGGCAGGCTGGCGGTAACTCTTCAGCGCAAGGGACAGGCGTGTGCGGCAGCGGAGCGTGGCAACCGGGCTGGCTCGAAATCCATCACCTCGATGCCGGCGAAGCGATGTCCACGTTGATCGTCAGTCCCGCAGGGCGAAGCATGCTCATCGACGCGGGCGAGGCCACCTGGGACAGCGACGACGGAGCGACCCTCGTGGGCGCCTATGTCCGCGCGGTGCTTGGCTGCGCCCGTCTCGACTACGTCGTCTTGTCGCACTTTCACCTCGACCATGTTGGCTATCCCGGCTACGGAGGGATTTGGCACCTCGTGCAGCGGCAAGGCTTCACGGTCGGCAAGCTCCTCCATCGCGACCTCTTCCGCTACGGGGGCGCCGGCGGCGACACCTTGCAAACCTGGCGCACCTATCTGAAGAGCAGCGAGGCGGAAGTCCTGCATCCTGAAATTGCCGCCCTGGGAGCGGGTCAGGTGCAGCTTGGCGACGGCGTGCAGCTCGCCTTCGTTGCGGTGGACGCAAACGGCGTTCTACCGGCCGGGGATTTCGCGGCCGACCCCACGCCGCCGGACGAGAACGACTATTCCATCGCGGTGCTCTTGCGCATGGGCAGGCTCGACTACCTCACCGCGGGCGACATGTCCGGGCAGATGCTGGTCTCGGCACAGGGAGGATATTCGTATCACGATATCGAGACGCGCGCGGCACCCCTGGTGAAAGACGTCGACGTCTACCGCGTGAGCCACCACGGCAGCAGCCACGCTTCCAATGGCACGCTTTTGGCCGAGATGCAGCCTCGGGTGTCCATCATCCAGGTCGCCGACGGAAATGCATACGGCCACCCCACCCAAGGCACCATCGACCGTTTGCTGACCACATCGGCCCTCTATCTGACCGAGCACGGCGATCCCGGCACGGACCTGCGCACCGGCAAGGTGGTGGGCCACGTGGTCGTGCGCACCACGACCGGCATCGATTACACCGTCAACGGCGATCGCTATGTGGCCAGCGATTCCGCGCGCGTAGATGGCGATGGCGACGGCTACTTCGTCGAGGCCGATCCCGACGACAGCGTCGCGGCCAGCGTGCCCGCGCCGCGCGGCGGTTGCGATGCCACCTACGAGGTATGCCCACCCTAGGGGAAGGAAAACACAGAGAACACGGAGGACGCAGAGGAATGGCTTTCCCGGATCTTGGCTCCGAGGGTTCTTCTGTTTACTATCCTCTGTGTTCCCTGTGTCCTCTGTGTGCCACTGCTCACCGAACCGAGCTACAGTCCCTTGAGCACGACGCCGTAGCGGTCCAATACCTCGGCCGTCGCGGCCGCCAAGGCGATCTCGGATTCGTTCTGATCCACGGTGGCGCGCAAGAGGCGCGTCTCGGCGTCCTTGAGCTCTTGCTGGCGGAGCAGCACATCGTTGTTGGTGGCTCGGCCGGCTTGAAAGCGGGCCCGCTCGGCGTCCAGGTTCTGCTGGGCGAACTCGACCTCGCGCCGGCCGAGCTCGACACGGGCGCTGGCGGTGCGGATGCTGCGCGCCGTGCGCAGGACGAGATCGCGAAGTTGCGCGGCGAAGTCCTCGGCATTGAGGTGGGCGAGGTTGAGATCCTCCTCCGCCGCCTGCATCTGGCCGTGCGCGGCCCGGTTCTGCACGGGAAGCTCGAAGCGGAGGCCGGCGGACCAGGCCAGGGCCCCCAGGCCGGCGGTTTGTTTGAACGAGTCCCCCAGGGAAGGTTTGAAACCCGCCGGGCCAACGCTGCCGGTGAAGTCGAGCCTGGGGCGCAAGGTGCTGCGTGCGGTGGCCACGTCGAGTTGGGAAAGTTGCAGCCCGAGCTTGAGCGCGCGCAGCTGCGGGTTGGCCTCGATCGCGCGGCCGATCTCGGCGGCTTCGTCCACGGTCGTCGGTACCGCGGATGGCGCGTCGACAGCCGTGAGCAGCGCGATGTTCGCGTCCGCGGGCACGCCGAATAGGCGTTGCAGATCCAGGCTGCGGAAAAAGAGGGTTTGTTCGCCCGTGGCCAAGTCCTCCTGGTGTTGTGCGATGGCTCGTTCGACGGACGCCGCGTCTGCATCGGCAAGGCGACCCGCGCCGATCATCGCCTTGGTGATGCGCAGCTGATCCTGCGCCAGGGCTAGGGCCGAGCGCTTGATGGCAAGGTCTTGCGTGGCATAGGCCAATTCCCAGTAGGCGACGACGACGTCGCGAATGACATTGCACGCGCGCATCTGGCGGCCCAACTGGGCGACGTCGCGCTGGACGCGCGACTTGCGCAGATTGGCCAGGGTCACCTCGGTTCCGAAACCGCGCAGGAGGGGGTGGAAGAAGGTCAGCGCGAGCTTGCTGTTGTAGTAGGTTCCAGGCAGCACGCCCGAATCATTGGCAAGGCTGTCGGGGACGTCGGCCGTGGCCTGGCTGACCAAGCCCGACAACCGCAACGTCCCGCCGGTCTCCAAGCCGCGGGCAAGGCCGAGCTCCGCCGTGGTCGTGGTGGTGCCGAACAGGGGCAGGTCCTGACAAGACGTGCACGTGAGCGGCGGCACCATGTCGTGCTTTCTCTCCAGCGCGGCGTCGACAAGCACGTCGAACTTACCCTCCGCCTGCAGCGCGCGAGCGGCGGCTTGTGCGACGGCGACGCGTTCTCGGCGCAGGTCGGGGTTGCCGGCCACGGCGCGCGCAATGGCCTGCAGGACGGAAAGAGGTTGCGTCTGCTCGGCCTTCGCGGGTGGGCAGAATCCGATGAGGCCGGCGAGAGCAAGGGCGGCACATGGACGGACGACGCATTTCATCGAATCGTGTCTCCGCTGCGCAGTATGCCCCTGACGAAGGCCGGGCGGAGATAGAACCCACACTTGCCGATGCGCACGGGCTCGCCATTCGGTCCGAAGGCGTTGCGGTGGTCGTCGGCATTTCTCGCCTTGGGACGCACCTGCATGACCTGGCCAAGGTGTCCCGTGATCTCCGCCGAGCGCCCGCTGCGAAAATAGGTGCGTGCGAACAGCTCGAAGTCGGCGCGCAAGGCGGCCTCCTGCTCCGGCGAGGGCGTCCACAGCGTCACCGCCACCACCCGCCGTTCGCCGACCGAGCGGGCGCCTTGTGGAACCTCCAGCGCGACGAAGAGAACCTGGGACAGCTTTCGTCGCACATAGCTCGTGGTCCAGGATTCGCCCGCGATGGCGACGGGATCGATGAGGCACACCGCCGTGGACTCCAGCGGGATCAGGTCGCCGTGGACCGGCACGGTCTTGAGCTCGATGCCGAGGGCGGCGAAATCGGGACCGTGGGTGGCGCCGTCGCCCGCGCCGAGCTCGCGCTCGACGACCTGGCCCGACCAGCCCTTGGTTCTGAGTGCACCCACCGGCACGGGCATGCCGAGCCCGTCCGCCACCTCGGCAAGCGTCGCGCCCAGGAGCGCCCGGGCGTGGCGAAGCAAGGCTTCGCGGTCCGGGCTTGCGAGATCAGCCAGATCAGTCAGAAGAGCCTAGAATCTGCCCCGTGCGGTCAGGGCGCCACCACCGCCCGGCAGCAACAGGAAGCCCACCGAAGAGTCATCGTCCGAGGACGCGCTGCCATTGCTTCGATGATGAAGGTAGATGAGAACCGCGTCCACCCCGGCACCCACCGCCGCGAGGCTGAAGAGGGCGTACGAGGTAAAGGCCAGCGGCCGGGCGGAATTGCACGCGTCGTTGGCCGACGCGTAGGAGCCCTTGGCCCCATCGGCCTCGCAAGTGCTCATCTTGCTGCGCGCGGCGAGGTTGAGCGCAATGCCGCCGACCAGGACGGCTGCGCTGGCCCCGCCCACGATCCATTCCATGGCATGGGAAGGGGGTTCTTGCTCGGGCGCGGGTTCGGCGGGTCTGGGGGTTTGCACGACCTGGGCCGGCTTGGGCTCGGGTGGTGGCGCCAGTTGTTCCTGCGGCGGCTCCGGTGCGGGTGTCGGTGCAGCCTGGGTGCCTTCCTCCGCGTTCGTGCCCTCGGAGGGGCCGCTCGTGCCGGCGGAAGCAATCTTGTCCTCCAGGGCCTTGACCTTGCTCTTCACTTCTTCCCTGTCTTGGGCATCGGGTTTGAGCGTCAGGTAGGCCTTGAACATCTTGAGCGCCAGCTCGTTGTCGCCGCTCCGCTCGGCCACGCGCCCCAGGTTGTAGGCGGTGAAGGGGTGGGCAACCATTTTGTACGAACAGGCATAGTCGCGCGTCGCCTCGGCGTCGTTGCCGCCGTTCTCGGCAGTCTCGGCCAGACCGAACCACTCCTTGGCCAGCCTTCGGCGCTCTTGAGGATCCTCGGGAGAGGAGGCCGGACACTCCGCCGCGCGCGCGGCGCCGGGGGCCAAGAACAGAAGCGCGAAGCATGGGGTAACGAGCCGTCGCGAGATTCGTCGTGCAAGGGGCGTGTGCTTCATGGCGTTGCCAAATGGCTAGAAGGGGTTGGGGCGAGGACTGTGGTTCTTCTTGACCGCGGACTTGTCGGCGAACGGGTTGGGGCGCTTGCCAGGACCGCCTTCCCTTCCGTTCTCCTGGTATAGTATCGCGCGTTTTTCGCCCGACGCGCCTCGGTTTTTTTTCTTTCCCGAGGACGCTTCATCGGTCGAATTGCCGGGCGCTCGTTCCTGAGGTCGGGGTGCTTCTCCTGCACGCTGGGGATGCTTGCCGCTGTCGGTCGTGGCGCGGTCGGGTCCCTCGGCGGCTGGCAGGGTTTCGACCATGGGCCGCACCGGGGCCGCGGCGTTGTCTCCCGCGGCGGGCAGCGCGGGAGGAGTCCTGCTGTTTTGGTAGTAATAGACGGCGCCCCCGACGGCAAGTAGGGCCAGCACCACCAGCATCGGGGTGGCGAGATGGCGCCAGAATTTCGGGCGGAGGTCAGGCACCTCCTGCATGGGTGCAGGGAGGGTCAGCGGCTGCAAGGCGCGATGGCTCGATTCGGATCCCACCCTCTGTCCCGATCCGGAACCTTCCATGCGGCCGGCCCCGGTCCTGGAGTGCCCGGTCCTGCTGGCGTCCAGACTGGGAAACGCCACATCGATGGGCGGATCGGACTCCTGCATGTCGAGCGCCAGGCGGGCCGCTCGTTGCCACTGCAGGTGGTCGCTCGGAAACCAGGACTTCATCAAGGTCGAGAGATCGTGGGTGCTGGCACCCCCTGACGAGAACACCCATCGCTCGAGGGCGATGCGCATCTCCTCGGCGGTCTGGAATCGTTCCTCGACGTTGCGGGCGACCGAGCGGCGAATGATGGCATCGAGGGCGGGATCGACCTCGGTGAACTTGCTCGCGCTGGGGATGGGCTCGTAGACCACCGCGCGCAGGGTGGCCAGCTCGTTTTCGCGCAAGAACAGCCGGCGACCGGCGATGCATTCCCACAACACCACGCCGAGCGAGAAGATATCTGCCCGCGCATCGACCGGCTCTCCGCGTGCCTGCTCGGGAGCCATGTAGCCCAGCTTCCCCTTGAGCGAGCCCGAGTTGGTATCGCCCAGTCGGCCGAGGGCGCGGGCGATGCCGAAATCGATGACCTTCACCGACCCTTCGAAGGACACCATGATGTTCTGGGGCGAGACGTCGCGGTGGACGAGGCCGAGGAGGTTGCCCGAGGCGTCGGTCAACTGGTGGGCGTGATGCAAACCCGCCGCCGCGTTGGCCACCACGAGCGCGCTCAGGTTGTGCGGGATCGGCGTCTTGGCCCTTTCCGACTGCTGAAGGATCGATGCCAGAGACTTCCCTTGCACCAGCTCCATGGCCAGGAAGTACTCGCTCTCGGTGCGGCCGACCTCGGTGATGCGCACGACATTGGGGTGGTCGAGCATGGAGGCGATGCGTGCCTCGTCGAGAAACATGGCGATGAAGTCGGGTTTCACGGCCAGGTGGGGCAGAACTTTCTTCACCACCACCAGGGTTTTGAACCCTGACAGCTCGCCCTGCCGCGCCAGGTAGACCTCGGCCATCCCGCCGACCGCGAGTCGGGAGAGCAGTTGGTACCGTCCGAGGGTTACGAATTGCTGAATCACCGGTCCGGGCGTGGGCGCGGGGGCGTGCAAGCCCGAGGTCACGAGCGGCGACGGGGTTCGGTTGACGCCGGATTCCGGGTTGGGGGGGGCGATCTTGGCCAGCGGGGGCGGGCCGCTGGCCGGGGTGGCCAAGGGGTGCTTCGTGCCGGTCTTGACCGGGGGAGGACCACTGGTCGGCGTGGCCGCGGGGTGCCGCGTGCCGGTCCTGACCACCGGGGAAAGACCGCTGGTCGGCGTGGCCGCGGGATGCCGCGTGCCGGTCTTGACCGCCGGTGGAGGGCTGCTGGCGGGCGTGGCCGACGGGGTCTGCGTGATGCCGGTCTTGACCACCGGGGCCGGGCCGCCCGCCGGCGTGGCCGACGAGGGATTCCGCGTGATGCCGGTCTTGGCCACCTGGGGTGGGTCGCTCGTCGGCGCGATTGAGGAGCTTCCGGTGAGACCGGTACTGTCCGCGGACAAGGAAGCGCTGTCGGCCGCCTGCGCGAGGCTCGGTGCAGCGTCGCTTCCCGTGCGGAGCGCGGCGTTCGCTGATTCTGCTTCGATGCCGGGATGACGAGCCATTTCTCTAATTGGATGGATCATCTCACGGGCGGGTTTGTTGGGCCAGTCCTACGCGCAATCAAGGCCCGCTGGCCACCTTCGAGGCGCTCCATGAACCATAGATGACGTACCCTCCTCCTTGCGCGTCAAACGTGGCCGACCACAAACCGGGACCCGCTGACACGCTGCCGGCCCGACCTCCTTGCCCCAAGGCATCGGCGAGTCCGTCACCATTCACATCGACCACCGGAGTCGAGCCGGAAAGGAAGAAGTCGAGACTGTTGCCGTTCAGACCGTCGAACGTCTTGGCCAGACCGGAGGCCAACGCGGCAAGCCCGTTCTGGCAAGCGTCGAACAAACACAGCCTGGATAGCCCGAGCTGATCGCAGACTGCGGCATCCAAGGCGTGGCATCCCGAGAGCACGCTGCCTTGATCACTCTTCTGCGCCAGGGCACAGACCGAATTTACCAGGGTACCAGTGTTCTCGGCGCCCCTGGATTTGAGGCTGGTGGCCTCGAAGGCGTAGCGTGCGGTGGTACCGAGCCGCAGGGTGAATCCATGGCTGGGAATGGATAGCTGGCCGGCTTTGAGCGTCGCCAAGATCCCGGAAACGCTCGCGACCGGCAGGCCCAGGTCTGTCGTCTTGAAGCTGATGGGCGCGAGTGCGTCGGGGAAGGTCACCCCCAGAAGGTCGTGCTCGATCGTGTAACCGTTGACGTCGTCGGCGGCCGTGATGGCCATCGAGGAATCGAGGTGAACGTCATCCAATAGGGCGGCGATCTCCATGGGAAGGTCGCCCAGCTTGGTCCCCTGGAGCTGATCGCTTGTCCCGGAAAATAGGCTCGTGACGATGGCGTCGAGGCTGGTGTTGCCATCGCCGTCGGTCAGGGCGCGGCACGGCGTGTCCGATGTGCTTGGGCTGGTTCCGGCTGCCGGCGCGACCACCGTGCCTCGGCGAGCGAAGAGCAGGTCGCCCAAGGCGCCCTCGGCGCCAGGCATGGGAACGCAGTCCAGGGGATCCGTGGCTGGATCCGTGGCAAGGGCGTCCAGGGTGCAATCGAGCCATAGGCGGGCGGGGTCGAGGGGACAGCGCGTCCATTGTCCCCAGGCCGACTGAATGGCGCCGAGGCCCGATGGCGCGGGCGTGAGCTTGAAGTCGGAGGCCACCTGGTAGTTCCCCATCGGCACCGGAAACAGGCGGTCCATGAACAGCGTTGCTCGAATGGTTTCCGACTCGAGCAGGGAAGCACCTGCGATGTCGACGCAGCCACCGATTTGGATGAAGTTGTTGCTGTCGAGCCCCAATCCGACCACGGCGTGGCTGCCGCTGGCCGCGACCCCGGAGAACACCCAGGTCGAATTTGCGACCACGGGGTGTTGCGGGGTGCTGCGCGGCCGAGTGGGCGCGGCATTCAGGTTGGTCAGATCCAGCTCTCCGCATGTCGTGTCGTCGTAGAACAGGAGCTTCGTGGACGCGATCGAAGTGGAGCCAAGCAAGTCTACGGCAGGCACGGGCAGGATCTCGACCGAGTAGGCGTTGGTGGTGACCAGGACATCGACTTGCGCTGTCGCCGAACCCTGGTAGGTGGCGGTAACGGAGAAGGCCGCAGGACTGTTGTCGCTGGCCAGATTGCCGACCATGACCTCGACCACAGCGCTCCCGTTGACGTCGGTGAGCCCCTGACTGGACGAAAGCTGCGCCTCCGTGGTCCCATCCCCGATGACGGCGAAGTCGAGGGGGAGCTCGCCACCGGCAGGCCCAACTGGTCGCGCAGCTGGAACTTGATGCGGCCGCTGCTGCCCGGCCGGATGACCAGGGAGTCGGGCACCGCGCTCAAACTGAGGATGCCTTCGCGTGCGGCGTCGGGCAGGGGCATCATGGACTGGGCTCGGCAGCCAGTCGCAGCCACGCCTGCCAAGAGGCAGCCGGCAAGGTTCACGATGCGCGGAAGACGAATCATGGGGCCACTGACGCAGCCTACGCTAGCACGAGTTGCTCTCGTTGACCTTCGTGCATCTCACGGGTAAACCCCCTGGACATGCCCGGCTTCACCCATCTGCATCTTCACACCCAGTATAGCCTGCTCGACGGCGCCATTCGCCTCGACGAGCTTTTTCCCAAAGCGCTCGGCCTGGGCATGAAACAGGTGGCCATGACGGACCACGGCAATCTCTTCGGCGCCCTCGATTTCTACTTGAAAGCGAAGGCCCACGGGGTCAAGCCCATTCTCGGCTGCGAAACCTACGTGGCCGAGGATCGTTTCGACCGCTCCGAGCGCAAGAGCCACCACCTCGTGCTCCTGGCCAAGAACAACGCCGGCTGGAAGAACCTGTCGTACCTCAACTCGATGGCGTTTCTCGAAGGCTTCTACTACAACCCGCGCATCGACCGGAAGCTCTTGCGCGAGCACTCCGAAGGGTTGGTGGCGCTGTCTGCCTGTCTCGGTGGCGGGGTGTCGCGCGCGATTCTCCACAGCGGCATGGAGAAGGCCATGGAGGTGGCGCGCGAGTACGACGACATCATGGGCCGGGGGAACTACTTCCTCGAAGTGCAGGCCAACGGCGTGCCCGAGCAAGAGACGGTGAACGCCGGCATCATCGAGATCGCGAAGAAGACGGGCATTCCCATCATCGCGACCAACGACTGCCATTACCTCGAACGGCGGGATGCGCGCGCGCACGAGATCCTGATGTGCGTGGGCATGAAGACCACGGTCAACGATGCCAAGCGCATGCATCACCCGACGGACGCCTACTACCTGCGCTCGCCGCAGGAGATGGAGGTGCTGTTCAAGGATCTGCCCGAGGCGCTGGAAAATGCCGCGCGCATCGGCGACCTGTGCAACGTCGAGCTCAAGCTGTACGACACCCATCTGCCGCAGTTCAAGGTGCCCGAGGGCTACGACGCCGGCTCCTACCTGACCGAGCTGGCGCAGAAGGGCTTGTCCGAACGGCTGGCCACGGCCGCGCGCCACGGCCAGAAGCTCGATGAGGACCACTACCGCGCCCGTTTGGAGCTGGAGATGGGGGTCATCAAGAAGATGGACTTCCCAGGGTACTTTCTCATCGTCTGGGATTTCATCAACTGGGCCAAGGATCACGGCATTCCCGTCGGCCCGGGCCGCGGCTCGGGCGCGGGCTCGCTGGTCGCCTACAGCGTGCGCATCACGGACATCGATCCCATCGCCAACAAGCTGCTGTTCGAGCGCTTCCTCAACCCCGAGCGCGTTTCCATGCCCGACTTCGACGTGGATTTCTGCATGAACCGGCGCGAGGAGGTCATCAGCTACGTCACGCGCAAGTACGGCAAGAACAACGTGGGGCAGATCGTGACCATGCACCAGCTCAAGGCGCGCAGTTGCATCCGCGACGTGGCGCGCGCCATGGGCATGACGCCCGCCGATGGCAACAAGGTCGCCACGCTCGTGCCCGAGCCCATTCAGGGCAAGTCGGTGTCGCTGGCCAAGGCCATCGAGGACGAGCCGCGGCTCAAGGAGCTCTACAACGGCCCCTACCGCGAGCTGCTCGACATCGCCAAGACGCTGGAGGGGCTGAATCGCCACGCCGGCACGCACGCCGCGGGCGTGGTCATCGGCGAGCAGCCGCTGTGGGAGTACGTGCCGTGTTTCCGCCCGGCCGGCCAGGAAACCGAGACCATCGCCACGCAGTTCAACATGACCGACGTCGAGAAGGTCGGCCTGGTCAAGTTCGACTTCCTCGGGCTCAAGACCCTGACCGTGATCGCGACGGCGGTGGCGCTCATCAACGCCGAACGCAAGCGCGAGGGCGAGGAGCCGCTCGACCCCGCGCTCTTTCCGCTCGACGACGCCAAGGTCTACGCCATGATTCCGCGAGCCGACGTGACGGGGGTGTTCCAGCTCGAATCGTCGGGGTTCCGCGACCTGCTCAAGAAGCTGAAGCCCGACTGCTTCGAGGACATCGTGGCCGCGGGCGCGCTGTACCGGCCGGGCCCCATCGAGGGCGGCATGGTGGACGACTTCGTCGAGCGCAAGCACGGGCGCAAGAAGGTCGAGTATCCCCACCCGTCGCTGGAAAACATCCTCAAGGACACCTACGGGGTCATCGTCTACCAAGAGCAGGTCATGCAGATCTCGTCGGCCCTGGCGGGATACTCGCTCGGGCAGGCGGATTTGCTCCGCCGGGCCATGGGCAAGAAGAAGGTCGAGGTCATGGCCAAGGAAAAGGCGACCTTCATGAAGGGCGCCGAGGCCAAGCAGGTCGACCCCAAAATCGCCGAGGGCGTTTTCGATCTGATGGAGAAGTTCGCCGGTTACGGGTTCAACCGTAGCCACTCCGCCGCCTACGGCCTGCTCACCTATCAGACCGCGTACCTCAAGTGCCACTTCCCGGTGGAGTTCTTCGCCGGCCTCCTCACCTGCGAAAAGGACAAGACCGAGGAAGTCGTCAAGTGCATCGCCGAGGCGCGCTCGCAAGGCATCCGCGTGTTGCGTCCCGACGTCAACGAATCGGACGCGGACTTCACGGTGGTGCTCGAGGCGCCGGCGCCGGCCGAAGAGCCCAAGCGTGGGCGGCGCAAGAGCGAGGCGAAGCCCGTATCGGCGCCCGCGGCGCCTGCGCCGCCGGAAAAGGCCATTCGCTTCGGTTTGGCCGCGGTGAAAGGCGTGGGCGAGGGTGCGGTCGAGGTCATTCGCGCCGCGCGCGTGGCGGGCGGACGGTTTCTGTCCCTGGTCGATTTCTGCCAGCGCGTGGACACGCGCAAAGTCAATCGCAAGGTCATCGAGGCACTGGTCAAGGCGGGCGCTTTCGACGGCATCGCGGAAAGCAAGAAGGTCAGCCGCGCCAAGATGTTCCTGGCCATCGGTCCGGCCATCGACACGGCGGCGGCTACCCAGCGCGAGCGGGACAGCGGACAGACGTCACTCCTGTCGCTGTTCGGCGGTGGCGCTGTGGGGCAGCCGCCGCCACCCGCCGAGGACATCTACCTGGAGGGCGACGAGTGGACACCCAAGCAGCTCCTCGCGTTCGAGAAAGAGAGCCTGGGATTCTATATCAGCGGGCACCCTCTGGATCGTTTCTCCGGCGAGCTGCGCCGGTTCGCCAACGCCATCACCACCAATTGTACCGAGCGCGGTGGCCGCGCCGAGGTCATCCTGGGCGGCGTGGTCTCCGACTACCAAGAGCGGCAGATCAAGAGCGGCACGGGGAAATACGCCTTCTTCAAGCTGGAAGACCAACACGGACAGATCGAGTTTCACGTCGCCTCGTCCAAGCTGGAGGAATACCGGGAGGTGCTGACCAAGGGCGATCCCTTGCTGGTGACCGGCACGGTGGACGTCCCCTGGGGCGACGCCGAGAATCCGCGCGAGCGCCTGCGTTTCGTCGACGCCAAGCTGCTCACGTCGATTCGCGCCGAGCGCAGCACCATGCTGGACGTCCGTCTGAACGCGGATCTGCTGAGCGGCGAGCAGCTCACGGCCCTGCAGAAGCTGCTGGTGCAGTTTCCCGGGACGTGCCGCACGCGATTGCGCCTGGAGATCCCGCAGCGCAGCGAGACGGTTTTCGATCTGGGCGACGACTTCAAGGTCGAGGCCTCGGACGAGCTCTTGGCGAGGCTCGAGCAGGTGTTCGGGGACAGGGTCGCGGTGCTTCGCTAGGAGGCAAAAGGTCGTGAAAACATGCCTGCTTGGGCGAGCGGGCTTAGAATGCGCGGGTTGGATTCGCGACTGCCGCAGAAGTTCGGGGCGTATGTCCTGCTCAGACCACTCGGGGAAGGTGGCATGGGGGCGGTGTACCTGGCCATGTCGGGACATCGCGAGCTCGAGACCTTGTGCGTGGTCAAGCGGCTCTTGCCGGCGTTGTCGTCGCAGCCCGACCACGTTCGCAATTTTCGCCATGAAGCGGATCTGGCGCGCCAACTGGTGCACAGCAATCTGGCCCACACCCACAATATCGGCGAGGTCGACGGCGAGGTCTTCCTGGTCCAGGAGTTCGTCGAGGGGCACGATGTTTCGGCTTTGCTCGAACGGATGGTCGCCCAGGGACGTGTGCTTCCGGTTCCCGTGGCAGTCTACATCGTGGCCGAGATCGCGCGCGGGTTGGCCTACGCGCACGACTTCGAGAACCTGAACCTGGTTCACCGCGACATCAATCCGCCCAACGTGCGTCTGACCTATGCGGGCGAGGTGAAGCTGCTCGATTTCGGCATCGCCTCGTCGGATCTGCACGGAGGCGGGCCGGGCGCACAGCGGGCCGCCGGGAAACTCTGGCATTTGGCCCCCGAGCAGCTGCAGTCGGGCGACAAGCTCGATCGTCGAACCGACATCTACGCGCTCGGGGTGCTGTTGTGGCAACTCCTCACGCAGCGCCCGGTGGGCACGATCCGCGACAGGGGCCGCGAGACCAGACTCGCCGAAACCGAGGGCGAAATCCTGACGTGGATCGCGCGCGGGGAGCACCTGCCGCCGTCGATCTTCAACGCGGAGGTGCCGCCGGAGCTGGACGCGGTGGTGAAGCAGGCCACCAGCGTGCGGCCCGAGGAGCGCTTCGCGAACGCCGACGAGCTTCGCCGCGCGCTCGCCGTCTTCATTCCGCCCGAGGTTCACCCGGAGCTGTGGCTCTCCCTGGCCATGAAGGAGATCTTCACGCCCGAGCAGGAAAGAACGGAGCGGCGCCAGTGGGTCGAGTCGGCGCGCCACCTGCTGGACGCCGACGGCCTGCCGGAAAGAAGGCGCGCCAGGAGCGCCAGCCTGCCCAAGGCCGCCCTCGTGCCCACGGGCTCCATTCGGCAGAAGCTGCGCTTTGTCGCGCCCATCGTGGTCGGAGGCCTGGTGGGGTTGTGCGCGCTGCTCTGGATGCGTTTGGCCGCGCAGAGCCCCTCACCCGACTCTCCCCGCCGCGCGTCCGCCACGCGGGTCGAGGCGGTCTCAGGTCAGGCGGCGGTGGTGCCACGCGCGCAGGAGAAGCCATCCCCGCCGGCCGCGGTCGCGTCGTCGCCGACCCTGGCGCAGCCCGGCCGCGATGCGAAAGTCGAAGCGAAGGAAGGGCGCGCGCTGGCGCAGGCCGAAACAGTCGCGGACGCCATGGCTCCGCCCGCGAAGCCGGATCATCTGATGCTTGCGCGGGATGCCTTCAATGCCCGCGACTGGCGGCGCGCGCTGGAAGAAGGCAAGCACGCCGTGACCGTGGGCGGTGGCGCCGAGGCCCACGCCATCGTGGGCAACACCTTCTTCAAGATGGGGCGCTTCGCGGAGGCCGAGCAGGAATACGCCAAGGCCATCGCGCTCGCCCCCGGGGATGCGCTCCTGCGCGATCGCCTGGGCATCGCCCACGCGCGCGTTCAGGAAAGCGTGTCGAATCCGGCCAGGAGCGGCAAAGACAGGCAAGAACCTTGACGGCACCGCCAGGATCGGAAAACGTCCAGGCATGAGCCTTCGCTTTTCATGCCTTGCCGCGCTCGCGTGGTTGCTCGCGGGCGGCCCCGCCCGCGCCGATGCGTCGACGGCCGATGACACGCGTCTCGTGGTCATCGAACCGTCCTCGCCCGGCCAGCTCTCGCGAGGCAGCAAGGAGCGCCTGCGCAAGGAGATCGCGGAGGTGATCAAGCGCAACGGGATCACGCTGGTGCCCTCCACGGTCTTGCCCGACCGTCTGCTTCACTGCGAGATCCCGGGTTGCCTGCCGCAGATCGCGGCGGCTTCCGGCGCGAGCCTGGTGCTGCACGTGGAGGCGCGTTTCGCCAAGGAGAGCTTCAAGCTGGCCATCCAGTTGTGGAACGCCGATGAAGGCAAGCTGCTGGGCAAGGATGGGCGTGCCTGTCCCATCTGCGACGAACAGGATCTGTGGGGCTCGGCCGCGCTCCTGACCCAAGGTCTGATCGAAAAGGCGCTACGTGCAACGGCGAAAGTCGCGCCGGAGATTCCTCGCTCGGCCGCGCCCCAGACGGTTCCCAAGGCACCACCACCGGCGCCCCTGGTGACCGTGCCGGTGATCCCGAAAGCCGAACCCGAGAGATCCGGCATGCTCGCATACTCTGCTATTGCACTCGCGGGTGCCGGCCTCGCGACCCTGGTGGCCGGTTCGTATTACGTCGCGGTCGACGGCAAGTCTGCCTGTTCGCGGTGCGACCGGGTCCGCAATACGTCCAAGTACGGCTGGCCCATGGCCATCGTGGGCGGCGTTGCCTTGTTGGGCGGTACGGGGCTTCTGACCTGGAGCCTGTGGCCGGCCCACGCTCAGGTCGTCGCCGGCCCCACCGGCCTGCAGCTCGCGGGGCGATTCCAATGAAGGGGCAGATGGCAGCGCCCCTGCCGCTTCCAAGGCTGGTGCTTGTCTTTGCCTTGGCCCTGCCAGGCGCCCTGGGGATGGGCTGCGATGCCACCCGCCGCGATTGGGCAACCTGTTTCACGGAACCCTGCCACGACGGTTTCACGTGCATCAGCAACCGCTGCGTGCCCATCGCCGATGGCGGCGGTTGGGACGCGAGCCCGCCCGATGTCCCCCAGGGACGGGGAATCGATGGCGCACCGGCGTTCACCGATGTTTCTTCCGTCGATGCCGGCGAGGACGTCTCGGTCTCGGCCGATGCCGCCGTGGAATTGGACTCGGCCAGCGAGGCTGGTCAGGGCGGCGCCCTCGACGCCAGCGCGGTCGACGCCTACGTCCCCGACGTTCCCGGAACCTGCGCCACCGACGGCGACTGCACCGACCAGGGCGCCCCCTACTGCGTGCAAGGGCAATGCGTTTCCTGCAAGACGGGCGATCAGTGCGGCGGTGGCGTCCCCATCTGTTCGTCCAGTCACGCGTGCGTATCGTGTGCCGCGGTGGACGCCGGCTGCCCCGCGCCCACGCCTGTCTGCGAGGAGGTTTCCGGCCGCTGCGTGGAATGCCTGGGCGATGGCGACTGTGCTCGCGATGCGACCAGGTCTTTCTGTCAGGGCGGTCTGTGCGTGGGCTGCGCCGGGGTCGGCGCCTCGGCTTGCGCCACGCGAACCCCGGCCAAGCCCGTGTGCCTGTCCGGCGGCACGTGCGCCGAGTGCGCGACGAACGACGACTGCAAGTCCGCTGCGCAGCCCATTTGCGATACCACGGCGAACGCCTGCACGGCATGCACCAGCGACGTGCAGTGCGCGGCCAAGGTTGGTGGGCCGGGCGTGTGTATGTTCCAGCTGGACGGCCACTGTGCGACCGATGCCGAAACCGTCTACGTGGGCAAGAGCGCCGCGGGCACCTGCTCGGATTCGGGAGCCTACGCGGGCTCGGCCCAGACGCCCTACTGCACGGCCCGGACAGCCATTGGCGTGGCCAAGTCCGCGGCGAAACCGGTGGTGGTGGTGATGGGACAGGTCCAGGCACCCTTCGACATGGGCGCCCTGTCGGCGCCCCTCACCGTCGTCGGCAAAGAAGGAGTCATCGTCCCGGTCGACTACACCGATGGCATCAGCATCACCAGAGGCGAGGTCTACCTGCGCGCCTTGACGGTGGCGGGGAATCCGTCGGGCGTTACCGGCATCGGTATCAACGCCGAGGCCGCCATCGGCGCCGTGGTCGCTCTCCACGTGGACGGATGCACCATCAAGGACAACCCGGGCGGTGGCATCCTCCTTGCGGGCGCCGCCTTCGACATTCGCAACACCTCGATCACCGGCAACGGGCCGGGTCAGACCGCAGGGGGCGCGGACGTGGGTGGCATCCGCGTCGATAGCTTGCCAGCCCAAGGCCAGACCATCAATCTCGATCGGGTGACCATCCAGAACAACCGGCCAATCGACCTCGGTTGCGCGGGACCTATCCAAGGCCAGGGAGTGCTGGCCTCAGGCAACACGCCGCTGGATATCGACACGCTTTGCGGTGTCGTTTCGTGCGCAACCCCCAGCCCGACCTGCGGCGCCCAGCCGCAGTAACAAGCCCGCCCCCCGTCCGCCTCTGCGCTCTCTCCTCCGTCTCCGTGCTCTCTCTTCCTTGACAAGCGGCCGGCGGGCATGAAGCCTATCGTCGAGGACGGAAGTACCCCATGAATCGCTCCCTCTGCCTCGCGCTGGCGAGTTTGCTCTTCACGCTGCTTCTTTCACAGATCCTGCTTGCCGAAGGCCTGGCGCCGCCCGCGGGTTACAAGCCCGACAAGAAGACCAAGCGCCTCTTCGAGGCCAAGTGCGCGACCTGCCACGGCGACGACGGCCGCGCCAAGACCGAGCTGGGTGGTGAAATGGGCATTGCGGACATGACCAAGGCGGCCTACTGGAAGGACTTGACGCTCGAAGGCGCGCGCAAGTCCGTCTTGGAAGGAATCAAGCGGACCGTCCAGGGCAAGGAACAGGAAATGAAGCCCTTCAAGGACCGGCTGAGAGCCGATCAGGTCGACGCGCTCATCCTCTACTCGGCGTCGCTGAAAAAGTAGCCAGCGGCGAAGCTCGATGCCTGATAGAATCGGCCTCAGGACGTAACAGGAGGCCGCGAAGCAACTCAACATGGCGACTCCAGGGGTAGGCGAGGATATCGAGGACATCTGCACGCGCTGCGGGGATACCTGGCACGTGGTGATGGCCAAAATTGGCGACCGCGTCGCCAAGGTCGTGTGCAAGCTGTGCGGCAGCCAGCACAACTATCGCGGCGAAAAGAACGCGCCGGCGCCAAGCGGTGGCGGCGGAGGAAGCTCCTGGGGACGCCCGCGCCGTCGCAAGGCGGGACGTGCAACCGGCACCCCCGCGCCGCGCCTGGCGGACTTCGATCCGGCGAAGCCGCCGCGAGGTTACTCGCCCAAGGACTCGTACCTGCCCGGTGAACGCGTGATTCACGCGACCTTCGGCGTGGGCGTGGTGGCAGCGACACCTGGGCCGGGCAAGGTCGATGTGCAGTTTCCCGGCGGTGCGCGCACCTTGGCCTGTGCCAAAATCGCCTCCACCCTGGAGCGTCCCATCGCGGTGACCAATCTCGCCGTTCCGGACAGCCCGGTCGCCAAGGGCGGCTCGGGACGAGCCTAGCCCGTCCCACACACGTGTCAGACCAAGAGCTTCGGCCGGGCGATGAATTCGAGGTGACGTGCACCGCCCTCGACGAGGCCGGCGCGGGCGTGGCGCAGGTCGCGTCCGGGAGCGAAACCTTGCGCGCGCACATCGTGGGTGGTTTGCCCGGCGAGCGCGTGCGGGTCCGCCTCGACCACGTGTCCGTTCACCGCGACGGATCCGGGCGCGAGGCATGGGCGAGCCTTCGTGCCGTGCTGGCAGCTTCCCTGCATCGTGTGGAAGTGGCATGTCCGGCGCATGGGGCGTGCGGTGGCTGCACCCTCATGCACCTGGCCTACCCGGCCCAGCTCGACTGGAAACGAGCGCGCGTGCGGGGCGAGCTCGCGCGCCACCCTGGTCTGGCCGCGCTGTCCGTCGAGGCGTGCGCTCCCTCGCCGCGGATTCTCGGCTATCGCAACCAGGCCAAGTACGTCTACGGTCCTGCCCACGATTCGGGCCGACCCGTACTGGGCGCCTTCGCTCCCCGATCCCACGATGTGGTCGACCTTGGTGGCTGCCAGGTGGTCGAGCCGGTCCTCGATGAAGTCAGGCAGGCTTTGCTCGCCCTCTTGAGCGACCACGACGTCGAGCCGTTCGACGAGGTCCTGCGCACGGGTGTGCTTCGCTACGCCGTGCTGCGCGCGACCGCCGCGGGACAGGTGATGGCGACGCTGGTGACGGCGCGACCCGAGTGGGCGGCCGCCGCGTCCGTGGCGGCTGCGCTTTGCCAGCGTTGTCCGGCTGTGACCTCCGTGGTGCTCAACGTGAATCCAAGCACGGGCAACGCCTTGCTCGGCGAGCACGAGCGCGTGCTCGTCGGCCAGCCGAGCGTCGAGGACGCCATCGCGGAGGTGCGTGTACGCCTGTCCTCGCGCTCCTTTTTTCAGACCAACCGTCTGGTGGCGTCGCACATCTACCGCCACATCGTGGCCGCCGCACCCGACGGAATGGTGCGTGCCGTGGACGTGTACGCCGGTGCCTGCGGCATTGCGCTGTCGCTGGCAGCGAAGGCGAAGGACGTGGTGGCGATCGAGGAAAACGCATCCGCCACCCGGGCCACCGGCGATTTCCTCGCCGAGCAAGGCGAGGATGCGGCCCGCGTGCGCGTGGTGACCGGCGACGCTGCCCGCTGTCTCGCCGACATCGGAGAGGCCGACTTCGTGGTCCTCAATCCCCCGCGCAAGGGGTGCGGCCGAGAAGTGCTCGCCGCCGTGGCGCGCTTGCGCCCTCGCATGCTCGCCTACCTGAGCTGCGATCCGCGGACCCTTGCTCGCGATCTGGCCGAGCTGGCCCGCGCGGGCGCGCAGGTCGTAAAAGTGACCCCCTTCGATATGATGCCCCATACGCCGCACGTGGAGACTCTGGCGTTGGTGCAATTTCCCTAGCCGCCCGAAGGGCCGGCTGGCGGCCCGCGGGCCGCGTGCGCGAGAGCGCGCAAACCGAGCCCGACGCCGGTAGCCCGGCTCCCTGCTGGCAATACGACGGGGATAGCGCGACCGTGCAGCTGCTCGGAGCCTGCTGCGACCGATTCGTAGCGGAAGGTGCCGCCGCCAGCGTCAGCATGTTGTGCGGCTGCGGCTGGTACGGTGCTCCCCCGCCGTGTATTCTCTGAGCCTGGTGATGCCCGCACCGTCCTTCGAGCACTTCGAGCATCAGGCCGACATGGGTATCCGCGGCTTCGGACGCACGCGCGACGAGGCCTTCGAGCAGGCCGCGCTGGCGCTGACCGCGGTGCTCGTGCCGCCGGAAACCATCGTCGCGCGCGAGACGGTGCAGGTCGCGTGCACGGCGCCCGATGACGAGCTCTTGCTGCTCGACTGGCTGAACGCCCTTGTTTACCAGATGGCCACGAGGCGGATGATCTTCGCGCAATTCACGGTGCGCATCGACGGCGAGCGGCTCGAGGGCGAAATGGTGGGCGAAGCCCTCGACGTCGCTCGCCATCAGCCTGGCGTCGAGGTCAAGGCGGCCACCGCAGCCGCCTTGCGTGTGGCCCAGCTTGCAGACGGCAGCTGGCTGGCCCAATGTGTGGTCGATGTGTAGGTGTTTGCCTCTCGTTGTGGTCGCGCTGGTGCTCGCGGCCGCCGGTTGCGCCGGGCAGCGGGCCGAATTGCGCGAGGGCCGTCTCGGTGCCGAGCAGGAGGGCATGGCCACCTACTACTCGCCGCGCTTGAGCGGTCACCGCACGGCCAGCGGCGAACGCTACGACCCCGCCGCCTTCACCGCCGCCCACCCTGTGCTGCCCTTCGGCACCCACGTCCAGGTCACGCGCACCGACCGCTACGCTCCCAGCGTCGTCGTTCGCATCAACGACCGCTGCGCCGGCCAGAAGAAGATCATCGATGTGTCCGAGGCCGCCGCGCGCCGCCTCGACATGCTGCGGGCCGGGATCGTTCCGGTCCGGCTGCGCGTGGTCGCCGAGCCTTAGCGCAGTAGAATTTCCTGCATGAAGCTGCGCCAGCTCGTCCGCAAGTCCGCGACCGAATGGTGGCTGCCGCGCGCCGGCCGCATGCGCGTGCCGGGCATCCTCTACGCCACGGCAGAGCTGCTCGAAGGCATGGACGACAAGGTGGCCGAGCAGGTCGCCAACGTCGCGGCCTTGCCCGGCATCGTCGGCGCATCCTTCGCCATGCCGGACGCGCACTGGGGCTACGGCTTTCCCATCGGCGGCGTGGGCGCCTTCGATCCCGAGGCGGACGGCGTGGTCTCGGCCGGCGGCGTGGGATTCGACATCTCGTGCGGCGTGCGCACCCTGCGCACCGGGCTGTCGATCGACGAGGTGCGCCCGCGACTCGCAGAGCTGGCCGATGGGCTCTTTCGCGTGATCCCGTGCGGCGTGGGCAGCACCAGCCGCATCCGCCTCGGCCCGGGCGACCTCGAGGATTCTGATGCTGCGCGGGGCGGGCTGGGCGGTCGCGCACGGTTACGGCGAGACCGCCGACCTCGCCTTCATGGAAGAACGCGGCTGCGTGGCGGGCGCCGATCCGGACGCGGTCTCGCCCGAGGCCAAGCAGCGCCAGCACCACCAGCTCGGCACCCTCGGGTCCGGCAATCACTACCTCGAGGTACAAGCGGTCGAGTCCATCCACCACGAGGAAGCCGCCGCGGCCTACGGCTTGCGAGCCGGCGACGTCGTGCTGAGCATCCACTGCGGCTCGCGCGGTCTCGGGCACCAGATCGGCACCGACTACCTCAAGACCATGCTCGCCGAGGCGAAGCCACACGGGCTCGAGCTGCCCGAGCGCGAGCTGGCCTGTGCCCCGCTCGCGTCCAAGCTCGGTCGCGCTTACCTCGGTGCCATGCGCGCCGCCATCAACTGCGCGATGGCCAACCGCGAGGTGCTCACGCAGTTCGCCCGTGCCGCCTTTGCCGACCTGTTTCCCTCGGCGCGCCTGACGCTGCTCTACGATGTCTCGCACAACACCTGCAAAGAGGAGGTCCATCCGGTAGACGGTTCGCCGCGCCGTTTGTTCGTCCATCGCAAGGGCGCCACGCGCGCCTTCGGCCCCGGCCACCCCGACCTGCCAGAGCCGTATCGCTCGCTCGGCCAACCGGTGCTGGTCGGCGGCAGCATGGGTACCGCTTCGTACGTGCTAGCCGGCGGCGACGCCGGTACCGCCTTCGCATCGGCCGTGCACGGTGCCGGCCGCACCCTGAGCCGCCACGAGGCGACCCGGCGCTGGAAAGGCAACGCCATCGTGCGCGAGCTGGCCGGCCAGGGCATCTTCCTGCGCAGCCCGTCCATGCGCGGCCTGGCCGAGGAGGCGCCCGGCGCCTACAAGGACATCGACCAGGTGGTCGACGCCGCGGCGAGCGCGGGCCTGGCCGGCAAGGTCGCGCGCCTGCTTCCGCTCGCCTGCGTGAAGGGCTGACCCGCTCGTCGAAGGATAGTGCCCACCTTCTCGTCGCCCGGGATCAACCTTTCTCCGTGGTGGAGGTGTCCTTGCGTTGCGAGGCCCAGTGCAAGACGAGCCAGCCAATCCCCGCCAGCAACACCGAGCCGTATTGCCCGGGCGTGAATCCGAAATAGCGTGCGTCGTCCCAGCGGAGGAAATCGAGGAGAAAGCGTACGGGTGCGTAGGCGAGGGCGAGCAGACCGACGTAGAAGCCGGGCTTGCGTGGCTTGCCCTTGTCCAGCCAGTGGAAGAGCACGACCAGGGGGATGATGCACAGGGCCTCGTCGAGCCCCAGGTTGTGGCGGACGACGTTGTCCGTGTAGCGTTCGGCGAGGAAGAAGGTCGTTCGGTAACCCGGATGATCGAACGCCACCGCGCAGCCCATGCGGCCGAACAGCCAGGCCGAGGGAAAGGCATAGGCGACAAGATCGAGGTAGCGCCAACCGAGCGCCCCGGTCTTCTGGCGGCGGACGAACCACACCGCGACCAGGGTTCCGCCCAGGATGCCGCCGAACGAGCTGATGCTCTGCCATATCCAGAGCAGGCTGAGCGGGTTGGCGAGCACATCGCGGGGAAAGTAGGCGATGCGATCCACGATGTGCGCGGAGATGAAACCGATGATGACCATGCGCATGGCCAGGCGTTCGGCCAGCACCGGATCCAGTCCCTGCTTGGCCGCGCGCTGGCGAATGATGCGGAAGGCGAGGAGGATCCCGGTTGCCACCAGCACCCCGAAGGCATGGATGGTGATGGGACCGAGGTGAAGCTGGGGCTGCGCGAAATAGGGAATCACGGACGACCTCCGATGCTGTGGACGACGAAGTGCCTGCGCGTCCATTCTGCCATGGCGATCCCGGCCGCCACCGTGACGGGAAAGGAATTGTTGATGCCGTACATGGGAATCGCCACGACTTGGTGGGCGGCTGCGACCAGCGAGTCGGGCACGCCGGTGGTCTCGCTGCCAAAGACCATCAGGCACTCCTCGGGCAGCTCCGCCCGCCACAGGTCCACGCGGGCGTGCTCGCGCTCGAAGACCAGCATGGGGATTTCGTGCTCGCGCGACCACGGGATCAGCGATTCCTCGTCGGGCAGGTAGATCACGTTCTCGTACCGCTGCATGCCCATGGCCGCACGCTGGTAGAAGGGCTCGTCGCCCACGAGGAGGATGCGTTTGACCAGGAAGGAATGGGCCACGCGAATGATGGCGCCGACATTGAAGGGATTGCGTGCGCGCAGGATGGCGATGCTGAGGGGCCGACGCAGCGGCTCGAGGCTGGCCTTGACCTCGTCGAGGGACATGTCGAAACCGGGGACCTTCATGGAAGGGGCAAGAGTGTAGCCGTGACGCAGCCCAAGGGCTACGCTGGGGATGGGCCTGGTGGAAAATAGGACGACAGAAGGCTTCGAATCTGCTGAGGCGGTCGACGGTGATCAGGTGTTTTCCGGAGCGGACTAGCGCAGCCGGCGCCAGAACAGGCCTCCGGCGATTCCGAGGGCCATGGCGACGAGAACGACCGCCCAGAACCAGCGGCTGCGGGTCATGATCTCGGGGGGCTGACTCTTGTTGATGCTGAGGGAGAGCGTGGCCTTGGTGAGGATCTGCGCTTGCATCTGCGCGGCCACGGCGTCGCGTGGGTTCTCGTCGAGGCGCTCGCGGTAGAGGCGGCCGGCCGCGGCCAGGGTGTCGGTTTGCAGGCAATGCTTGAGAAAGTCCTCATGGCGGACCGAATCGCTCCAATGCGCCTGCAACTCTTGCCACAGCTCGCCGCCGCGGCTGTCCAGCGGAGCCATGGGCGCGGCATCTTCTTTCCACAACGCGAAGACCAAACCGCAGCGGGGACAGGCTTCGGCCTCGGGCGGCCGTTTCTTGCCGCATTTGGGACAGCCGGGCGCGATTTGGGGCTCGCTCGATGGCATTTCCAGCATGATAAGGGCAAATGGCCGGGCCTTCCAGTTGGCGCAAGCGGGCGCGGAAACCAGGGCGTGAAATGCCGTGCTGAATGCTCCGCTCGCCGCGGCCCCAACGTGAAAGTCATGGAGGAGCTGCACATGAGGAAACCGGGCGCGAACGGTTTGGGACTCTTGGCGCGAATTCTGACCGGGCTGGCGCTTGCCAGTTGCGGTGGGGGCGGTACTTCGTCGGGAACTGGTGGCGCGTTGTCGTCAGGCGGTGCCCAGTCCAGCGGTGGCGGCATATCGACCGGGGGGACCGTGTCTGCCGGGGGCGCCGTCTCCTCGGGCGGGATGGTGTCGACGGGCGGCGTCCCCTCGACGGGCGGTGCTGCCTCGACGGGAGACGCCGCCGCTGGTGGGACTCGAGGATTTGGGGGGATTTCAAGCTCAGGCGGCAGTGGCGCTCTTGGGACGGGGGGCACCAGCGGCATTCGCGATGCCGGGGCTGAGGTGGCCGAGGTCGGCGGGCCGGCCGAATGTCCCGCGCCGCCCGCGGACGCGCCGGCGGATGCCGTTACCGCGCTCAATGCGGAGAACGCCGCGCGCGTGGCCATGGGCGTCCCTTGCGCTGCGCTGGTTCTGACTTTGTGCACGTCGGCCCAGAATCACTGCAACTACTACACCACCAACCAAGGCAGCTCGACTTGCCAGGCTTCGAGCGCACACAATGAAGTCTCGGGTTGTCCGCAGTTCACGGGTGCCGACCCGGGCGCCCGCATCAAGGCCGCCGGGTACAGCGGCAACGGCTGGAGCGAGTGCATGGCCTTCCTCGGCAACCCGGCGGGCGCGGTGAAGACCTTCATCGATTCCGTCTACCACCGCACGCCGGTGCTCTCGCCCTGGTATCGCGACATGGGCTACGGCGGCGGCACCGGCTGCGACACCATCGACTTCGGCCCCGGCACGTCGACGGCCAAGACCGTGACCGCGGTCTATCCTTACGACGGCCAGACCGGCGTGCCGCTGTCGTTCAACGGCGCCCAGGAGGGCCCGACGCCGCCCGTGCCGTCCACGGGTTGGCCGAGCGGCTATCCCGTCACACTCTATGGCCAGGGCATCACCGTCAGCAGCCACCAGATCGTCGTCGACGGCACCGCCACGCCGCTGGCGCACCAGTGGCTCGACGGCGATAGCACCCTCGGTTCGACGGCCAAGGTGCTCTACACCGACGCGCCCCTCACCGCCAACACCACCTATCGCGTGACCATCACCGGTACCACCTCCTCGGGCAGCGTCAGCTTCGATTGGACCTTCACCACCGGCGCCGCGACCACGGGCGGCGGCGGTGGTCGGCGCGGGTAGGGGCGCGGATTTCCGAGCCCTATCGGGTAGATGACCAGGGCACCAAGCCCACTCGATAGAAGGGGCGAAGTTAGAACTGCGAGATGAACTTCCAGGCGATCGGGGGAATGAAGGCCTTCGCGCCATCTTCCCCGACCTGGGTCCCGTCATCCACGCTCGACGGCGTATGCGGGCCATCGAACGTGCACACCTTGACAGGATAGCCCGCCTTGCACCCTTCGAAGTCGTAGCAGACGTACTTCTTGCTGCCCACCGCCGCCGTCGGGAACGTCGAGGGAATCGTACAGCCATTGGCCTTGGCGTGTGTCATGACGCATCCCTTCCCGCCGCTCGTGTCGTTGCCCCACGAACACGTGCCATCGCTCATGCCGGTCGTGCTCATATAGGCGATGGGACCACTCGCGGTGCTCGGGCCGAATTGGCTCGGTGCCATCGTGACAGCCGCGCGCAGCTTCGAGGCACGCCCGTTCGACAGACCGTAGCTCATCATCGCTCCGTAGCTGAAGCCGGTGGTGAAGACCCGACTCTCGTCGATGCACAGGTTGTCGGTGAGCAGCTTGAGCAGGTCGTCGAAGTAAACGCTGTCCTTGTTGTAATCCCATAGCGAACCGGCGGGGTCCGTGTCGGGCGCTATGAAGATGGCGGGTTGCTTCGCATTGAGCGCTTCGCGACGGAGCCCGAAATACGCATAGTGTTCGGCATCGAAGTTGGGTCCGTCACCAGCGGGGTGTAGGCCCGTCGCGTTGCCGGTGTCTGAACCACCCATCTGGCGCCAGGAGAAGATCAGGCGATAGGGTTTCGATGGATCGTAATCCGCCGGTACGTCGAGGATGGCGAGGCGACTCTTGCCGCCGCTCGTAACCCCCTTGAGTCTGGTCGACGTGCTGGGAGCGCCCGAAACCGACGAGCCGCCGGTCGTAAGGGTCTTCAGGCCGTCGGTCTTACCGCATCCTGCGCTCGGCTGCGCAGCGCCGCCGGGATTGTCGCCAGCATCGACCCCGCTGCCCCCGGTTCCACTGCTACCGCCAGCCGCGGCGCCGCCGCTCCCGACACTTCCACCCAAGGATTGGCCGCTCGTGCCGCCCGATTGGGCCTTCGACGTTCCACCGGTCCCAGACGATCCGCCCGAACCGGGAGCGCCACCGGTCGACGGCTGGCCGCCCGAGCCGCTTCCGCCCGTGCCAGGTTTTCCGCCGGACGCGGAAGAGCCACCCGAGCCGCTTCCGCCCGTGCCAGGTTTTCCGCCAGACGCGGAAGAGCCACCCGTGCTCGATTGGCCGCCGGAGCCGGGGGTTCCGCCAGACGCGCCGCCCTGGCCCGTTTTTCCTCCTGAGCCACTTCCCCCCGATCCTCCCTCGGTGCTCGATGAACAGGCAGCGGCGGTAATTGCGAGCATGGTTACCAAAATTCGACACGTGGACATTCGATCCCTCCAGGCGCGAGTACTGAGAAAACCGGTTGGACCGGCAGTGGCAGCGGGGGACGACTTCCGTCACGGGGATGCCCGCCAGGCATCTCCCAAAGGGAGCCAAAGGGAGAGGGGAAGTTAGCAGTTGCATCTCTGTCCCCTTGCGACCAAAGGTTTGGGCACTTTTCCCACGGGGCAAAAGAGGGGCTGGTCGCGGCCGCAGGCGACTGGCCCGGTCGCCAACTGCATTGCCGCCCTCACCCATGGCGACCTCCTTCGCGGCACCTGGCACGACCGCTCTGGCGAGTACCGTGCCCGCGCCGCGGGCAAAGACATCAAGCCTGGCGATTTCACGACCACCTTCGACGTCAAGCTGACGCCCTTGCCCTGCGTCCTCGACATGACGGCTGACCAGCAGCAGGCCCACTACCATCGCGTCGTCCGCGAGATTGACGCTGCCGCCTACGCCGCCAACCAGGAGAAGGGCCGCACTCCCTTGGGGGGCGACAAGGGCCGCCGAGCTCGACCGCAGGGTGAAAGAGCTGAACGCGGGAAGGGCGAAGACCATCCCCTGGGAGCAGGTCACGAGTCCCGTGCCGAGGGACTTGGTCCGCTTCTACCGCGCCACCGTCGTGGCCTCGACTTGCGGACTGGCCACGGCGCCGATGTTGGTGCGGATGGGGACGGGCATGAAGATCAGCACGAAGCTTGCCACCACGGTCCAGAAGAGGCGGGCGCGGCTGCGCGGCAGTGGCCGGTCGTCCACGGGTGGGTGATCGATCCCGCCGGAGAGGCGACGGAGCAGTCCCAGCATTACGTACCAGATGAGCCACTGCAAACCCGCGGGGATGGCGACGGTCCAGGGCGAGATCCTGCCTTCCAACCCGGCGCGCACCAGCTCTCGGGTCGTGGTGTAATACACTGCCAGGGTCACGCCCGCCGCGAGGGGCAAGAGCATCTTGCGCAGAAACTGGCTGGCGCGACCGTAGCTGTTGCCGAAGAACGCGATGGCGACGTGGCCACCGTCGAGCTGGCTGATGGGAATCAGGTTGAGCATCGTCACGAACAGTCCGGCCCACCCCGCGAAGGCGATGGGATGGAGGTTGACGTCGACGCCACGGTCGGGCAGCCAGGCGCCGCACACCAAACGCTTGAGCACGGCGTAGAGCAGCGAATTGCCTTCCTGGATCCCCCCCCCGACGGGGCCGACCTGGGAAAGGTGCAGGCCATAGGCGAGCACCGGGATGGCGACGATGAGACCGGCCAAGGGTCCGGCGGCGCCGATGTCGATGAGCTTGCGGCGATCGGTGGTGCGCGATTGCAGGATGACGGCGCCCATGGTGCCGAAAAGGCCGATGAACGGCGGCAGCGGCACGAAGTAGGGCAGCGAGGCAGGGACGTGGTGAATGCGGGCCGCGATGTAGTGCCCCATCTCGTGGCACAGCAGGATGGCCATGAGGGGAATGGAAAAGCTGAGCCCGTCGCTGAGTGGAAAGATGCTGGACGTGCCGTGCTGCATGACCGCGCCCTGAATCGTGGTGGTGAGCAGGGTGGTCAGAAAGAGCGCGACATTCAGGATTGGCATGGTCCTGTTTTACTCTTCGCGAGGCCCATGCGCACGGGCACGAAAGGCCGTGCGTCGCGGGTAGGCGGCATCGTCGAGCGCGTGGTCCAGCTTTTTCAGCAGCTCGCGCGCCTCTTCGGACACTTGCGCGGGGACTTCCAGACTGACGCGCACATGGGCATCCCCCCGCGCGCCACCCGTGGCACGCGGCAGTCCCTTGCCGCGGATGCGGAAGACACCGCCTGCCTGTGTGCCGGCGGGGATCTTCATGCGCACCCGGGCGCCTGGCAGCGGGATTTCGATCTCGGTGCCCAGGGCCGCCTCGTCGACGGAGAGGGGAACCTCGCACACCAGGGTGTCGTCTTCGACGCGAAAGAGGGGGTCGGGTTTCACGCGCACGATGACGTGCAGATCGCCCGCGGGTCCTCCACGCCGGCCGGGCGAGCCCTCGCCGGCCACGCGTTGGGTGTTGCCGGCATGGGAGCCTGGCGGGATACGTACCGTGAACACCCGCTCCGCTTCCGTCAGCCCGGCGCCCGCGCACACCTTGCAGCGCACGCGCGCCACCTCACCCGAACCGCCGCAAGCTTGGCAGTCCCGGCGCGTGGAAAGGAAGCCCGCCTTCTGGCGCACGAATCCCTGGCCCTCGCAAAGCGAGCAAGCGACAAGTCCGGCGGCTCCGCCCTCGGCACCCGTGCCCCGGCAGTCCGGGCAGTCGCTGGTGCGGGTGAAGCGGATCTCCTTCTCGCACCCCAGCACCGCCTCTTCGAAGGTCAGCTCCAAGGTGTAGCGCAGGTCGTGACCAGCCGTGCGCTTGCGCCCGGTCCCGAACAAATCGCCGAAGATGGCGTCGAAGAAGTCGGTGACCTTGGCGATGTCCGCCTCGGCGCCGAAGGGGAGGTCGCTGGCGATGCCGCCGAACCGATTGTAGTGGGCGCGCTTGGCCTCGTCCCCCAGCACTGCATAGGCCAGCGAGACTTCCTTGAAGTGCTCCTCGGCCGCTTTATCGCCGGGGTTGCGGTCGGGGTGGTATTGCAAGGCGAGCCTTCGATACGCGGCCTTGATCTCGGACGCCGTGGCCTGGCGCTCGACGCTCAGGACCTCGTAGGGATCGCGTATTGGCGCGCCTCGCATGCGGCAGACTACGAGCTTTCGTCCTTGCCGGAATCGCCGTCGCTCGCCGAGCCACCTTGCAGGGTCAGGAAGAGCGCGTGCGCCTCGGTTTCCAGTCGGCCAAGCGATTCGCGCAGGCGCGTGACATTGTCGGCCTCCGACTCGACGACGTACTTGCACTCGTCGAGAGCCAGCTGGAGGCGTTCGAGCGCGATCAGGTCCAGCCTCGAGCCGTATTCGCGCAAGGTGCTTTCGGTGCCGTAGATGAGCGTCTCGGCGTTGTTGCGCAGGTCAGCCAACTCTTTCTTCGCCTGATCGGCCAGGCGGTTGGTATCCGCGTCGGCGATGAACTTCTTGATTTCGGCCTCGGTCAGGCCCGAAGTGGGCTGCACGATCACGCCCTGGGCCTTGCCGGTTCCGAGATCCTTGGCCGACACGCTGACGATGCCGTTCGAGTCGATATCGAACGAAACCTCGATCTGCGGGGCGCCGCGCGGCGCGGGCGGGATCCCGGTCAGTTGGAAGTGCGCCAGGCTCTTGTTGTCCGCGGCCATCTCGCGCTCGCCCTGCAAGACGTGCACGTTGACGTAGGGCTGGTTGTCGACCGCGGTCGAGAAGATGCTGGACCGACGGACGGGAACGGTCGTGTTGTAGGGAATGATGCGGGTGAACACGCCGCCCGCGGTCTCCACGCCGAGCGACAGCGGGGTGACGTCGAGAAGGAGAACGTCCTGCTGGGCTCCTGTCAGCACCGCGCCCTGCAAAGCCGCGCCGACCGCCACCGCTTCGTCGGGATTGATGGCGCGCGAGCCCTTCTTGCCGAAGAACGCCGCCACCAGCTCCTGAATGCGCGGCATGCGGGTTTGCCCGCCCACCAGGATGACCTCGTTGATGTCGACCGTGGTCCAGCCCGCGTCCTTGAGCACGCGCTCGCACAGCGGCAGGGTGCGGCCGATGATGTCCTCCGACAGCGTCTCCAGCTTGCCACGCGTCAGCGACTGCATGAGGTGCTTGGGCCCGTCGGCGGTGGCGGCGATGAAGGGCAGGTTGATCTCGGTTTCGAGGCTGGTGGACAGCTCGTGCTTGGCGCGTTCGGCGGCCTCGCGCAAGCGCTGCAGGGCCATGCGGTCGGTGCGCAAGTCGACGCCGTGCTGGGCCTGGAAGGTGTCGGCCAAGTGGCCGATGATGCGTGCGTCGATGTCCTCGCCGCCGAGGAATCCGTCGCCGCTGGTCGCCTTGACCTGGTACACGCCTTCATGCAGGTGCAGCAGCGAGATATCGAAGGTTCCGCCGCCCAGGTCGTACACCGCGATCTTGGCCTCGGGCGCCACGGAGAGCCTCCCGTAGGCCAAGGCCGCGGCCGTGGGCTCGTTGATGATGCGGCGGACATTCAGCCCGGCGATGCGACCGGCGTCCTTGGTCGCCTGGCGCTGGCTGTCGCCGAAATAGGCCGGTACGGTGACCACGGCGTCGGTGACCGCTTCGCCCAGGTAGTCCTCGGCGGTCCGCTTCATGCGGTCGAGGATGTAGGCGGAGATCTGCGCGGGCGCGTACCCCTGCCCCTGCACGCGCACCCAGGCGTCGCCATTGTCCGAGGCCGCGATTTCGTAGGTCGAGTTCTGGGCGTGGCGGCCGACCTCGGGGTCGGTCTGCTTGCGCCCCATCAACCGCTTGACCGCGGAGACGGTGTTCTCGGCGTTGGTCACCGCCTGGCGCTTGGCGATCTGTCCCACCAGGGGCTCGCCATCGCCGGTGAAGGCGACCACCGACGGTGTGGTTCGCGAACCCTCGGCGTTGGGAATGACGAGGGGCTCGAGTCCCTCCACCACCGCGACGCAGGAGTTGGTCGTGCCGAGGTCGATGCCGATGATTCGGCCCACGGGTTCAGTCTTCTCCTTCGGAGTCGGACGAGGCGGGCTTGTGAGAAGCGTCGTCCTCCGCCGGCTTGGCCGCGGGTGCGGCCGAGGCCACGACGACCATGGCCGGACGAAGCAGCTTGTCGCCGATGAAGTAGCCCTTTTGCAGCTCGTGCAGGACCGAGCCCGGTTTGGCGTCCGCGCTGGGCGCCTGCGAGATGGCCTCGTGGTAGCGTGGATCGAAGGGCTGCCCGAGGGCTTCGATGGGTTTCACCTGGTAGCGTTCGAGCTTCGAACGGAATTGGCGCAGGACCAACTCGACCCCATCGCGAACGGATTTAGCGTCGCTGTCCTTGCCCGCCTTTCCTTCTTGCCAAGAGGTGGTGGCGCGTTCGAGGTTGTCGGCGATTTCCAGGAAGTCGCGCAGGACGGATTCCTTGGCGCGTATCTCCCCGTCGGCCAGATCCTTGCGCGACCGCTTCTTCCAGTTGTCGAAATCGGCGGCGATGCGAAGCATCCGGTCCTTGATCTCGGCCTTTTCCGACTCGAGCAAAGCAATGCGCTCCTCGCTGGTGGGTGGGGCCGGAGGGGGCGAGGCCGGCTCTCTCGTGGGCGCGGCATCACTCGAAGCTTCGTTCGACGCTTCGTTCGAAGCTTCGTCCGAGGTGGTCAAATCAATCTCGACGGGTTTTTCTCGATTTTCTTCACTCATGAATAGAACGCTCCGAACCGAGGGTCGGCGGTGGTGGGGGTGCCTGAGATCCTCGGAAGGATCTCTGTAATCACATCGGCGGTGAAGTCTACCAGAGGGATGACCCGAGAATAGTTCATTCGCGAGGGGCCGATCACGCCGATGGTACCAAGGGGGCGCTCGTCGTTGCCGTAGCTGGCCGCCACGACCGACATGTCGCTCAGGTCGGCCAGGTTGGCTTCGCTGCCGATGAACACGCAAATGCCCGGTGCGGCCAGGGTCCGATCGAGCAGCTTCACGATCTGATCCTTTTCCTCCAGGGTGCGCAGCACGCAGCGTGCACGGTCGAGATCCACGGCTTCCGCGACCAGATTCGACTGGCCATCGAGCAGGATTTCGCCCGCAGCGGCGGCGATGGGCATCACCGCCGCCGCCAGCCCGAGGGCGTGCGCCAGTACCGGATCGCTGGCCGAGCGCTCGCGCTCCCGGTCGATCTCCACCAGCACGCGCTGGCGCATTTGATCGAGCGTGAGGCCGGCCACCAGGCTGTTGAGATAGTTGTTGATGCGATCGAGATCGCCGGGTGACAGGGGAAAGTCGATGGGGATGAGCTTGTTCTGGATCTGCCCGCTGGCCGTCGCGATCACGGCGAGCAGTTGGCCCTCGCGCAGGCGAACGAATTCCACGTGCGACACGGCATCCGATTCGGGACGCGGGGCCTGCACGATCACGGCCAGGTGAGACAGCTCGCGCAGGAGGCGCGCCACGCGCTGCATGACTTCCTGCAGCTCGGCGGTCGGGCCCAGGCGGCCTCGGATGTCGTCCTTTTCCGAGGCCGACAGGCTGCGCACGCGAAGCAGGGTGTCGACGTAGATGCGCAGGCCGCGGTCGGTCGGAATTCGCCCCGCCGAGGTGTGCGGATGGCGCAAAAGGCCCTCGTTTTCCAGATCTCCCATCACCGTGCGAACCGTCGCCGGCGAGATCTCCAGGGCGTAGCGACGCGCCACGGTCTGCGACCCGACCGCCTCGCCCGTGGCCAGATATTCGGACACGACGGCATGCAGGACCTTCTTCGCGCGAATGCCGATGTCGTTCACGACCTTGATCTAACCCCAAAAACGCGCAGTCGCCAAGGCCGATGGATCAGGTTCGGCGCCCCAGGCGGACCGCCACTTCGTCGGCGAAGAGGAAACCCGCGGTCGTGAGACATAGCCGCTCCGGCGTGACCTCCAGCCAACCCGCGGCAGCGCAGGATTCCGCCGCGGCGCTGCGCTCGGGCAAGGCGAGTGGGTCATGGACGTAGCGCTGCTCGTGCGCGCGTCGATCCACGCCATCCGACATGCGCAGACCGAGCCACAGGGCTTCATCCTCGAGTTGAGCCAACGAGCGCAGCTCGACCTGTTCGGGCGGCACGGCACCGGCGTTGGCGTTGGCGTCGCGCAGATACGTGCCGACCGAGCGTGGATTGGAGAATCGCCAGCCCGCGCCGGTCGTGAGCGGCCGGAAGGAGGCGGCCGAGACCCCGAGGCCGACATAGGCGCCCATGGTCCAGTACAGACTGTTGTGCACGCTGCGACGGCCGGGGCGTGCGTAGGAGGAGATCTCGTAGTGCTCGTAGCCGGCCGCGGTCAGCATGTCGTGGCAGAGGGAGTACATGGCTGCGACCAGGTCATCGCCGGGCCGGGCAAGCTTGCCCGAGCGTTCCAGCGCGCCGAAGCGCGTGCCTGACTCGACCGTCAGCGCGTAGGCGGTGATGTGCTCGGGGCCGAGCTCGCACAGAGCGGTCAGGGACGAGCGCCAGTCGTCCATGGTCTGGTCGGGCAATCCGAACATCAGATCCGCGCACAGATTGTCGAAGCCCGCCGCGCGCGCCGTTTCGAATCCCCGCGGGATCGCCGCGGCTTCATGCCTGCGCCCGATGCGCTCGAGCAAGCGGTCTTGAAACGCCTGTGCGCCGAAGGACAGGCGATTCGCGCCCTGGGCGCGTAGCTCGTGCAGATTCTCGGCGTCGAGCTCTCCGGGGTTGGCCTCGACGGTGATCTCCAGATCGGCACCGCCCAGAAATGCCTGTCGCACGTCCGCGAGCACGCGGCCGAGGGCGTCCGCCCGCCACAGTCCCGGCGTGCCCCCGCCGAAGTAGATCGAGACCAATCGCGAAGGTTCCTTCGAGCTTCCTCGCCACCACGGCGTGCGCACCCGCAGCTCGGCCAGCACGGCGTCGGCGTATTCGTCGTGCGGGATCCGAGGCCGGACCGCCACGGCGAAGTCGCAGTAGGGGCAGCGCGAGCCGCAGAAGGGGAAGTGCACATACGCACCAAGCGGCCGCGACTCGTCACCGGGGCCGTGGGACGGATCCGGCGGCCGCTCGGTGGACCGGGGTGGGGTGGGTTTCAAACGAGCAAAGGATAGTCGTTGGCGCATCCGATCGCCAGGTGCTGGGCGAGCCTGTGGACTAACGCCGGCGGCCGCGACGTCGCAAGGCAATCAAGGCGAAGCCGAGCAGGCCAGCCCATAGGCCGGAACCGCGCTCCTGTCGATCCAGGCGACAACTGCATCCGCTCTTGCCGGCTGCTTGTCCGCCCGCGCCCTGTGCGCCGCCCCCGTCGGAACCGCCGTTCGACGTCACGCTGCTGCCGCCCGAACCTGCCGGCGGTGGAGCCGTCGTGGTGCCACCAGAGCCACCCGCGCCGCTGCTCCCGGTTCGGCCCCCCGAGCCTGGCGTGGCTCCACCCGTGCCGCTCGGTACGGACGTCGAGCCGCCCGTTCCCTTCGGCACCGTCGTATTCCCTCCGCTACCCACGGGCACCGTCGTCGCGCCCCCCGTTCCTGCCGGGTTCGTGGCGGCGCCGCCTGCACCTCCGCTGCCCGATTGTCCGCCCTGTCCAATGAGATTGCCATGGCTTGGTTTGATGGGCCCGTTCGTGTACACGGGTGGCGGCGTGGTGGCCGGGCCCGAGTTGTACTCGAATGCCCCGATGTCGGGCTTTCCGCTCGTCGGATCCGGAACCGGCCGATTGAGGAAATCGAGTGTGATGTCGTCGAGCTTGGTCCCCTGGTCGATGACCGTGGTCGCGCTGGCGGTCAAGTCGTAGTCGGCGGCGGTCATGCCCTGGAGATTGACGAAGCCAGGATCCGTCTTGGTGATGACATTCGTGGTCTGCACGAAGTTCTTGTCCGGCGCCACCTGGTTGACCCCGTCGAATACCCAGAGGTTGTTGGTCCAGAACACGGTGTTCGGCTGCAGCGCACCGCCGCACATGCCCGACGAGCAGGCCGTGTACACGATCGCCATGATGCCCGCGTTGACGGATCCCTTGTGCTGGACGAAGGTGTTGTTCTCCCACTTGATATCCTTCAGATCCGTGTTGCTGACCTGGAGAAGCGAGATCCAGCCGCTGTCGATGCTGACGTTGTTGTAGAACGTGGAGTCGGCAAACAGGCCCTTGACCCCGCCCGCGTCGGCGATCCCGCCTCCGACCCCAACCAGATTGCCCATGCTCGAGACCTCGAAGAAGCCGCAGTTGTTGTAGCCGAAGTTATGGTGGATCTTGAGTCCGCTCACGGTGCCTCCAACACCCCCAGGCACGGTGACCTCGGTGGCGCCGCCGTCGCAATCCCCGCCGGTCCACTCCGCGTAGTCGCTGCAGTCGATGAAGGTGTTGTATGCCACCTCGTTGTCCGAGGCATTCACGAAAATACCTTCGGCGCCACCCACCAAATTCGGATCGACCCCGGGGGGCGCATCGATCACCACGTGCAGATCGTGCACATAGTTGCCCTGAACCAGAGAGCCGGTTCCCGAAAGCATGATGCCGATATCGGAATTCGTGATCTCGTTGTTCAGGATCTTCATGTTGTTCCCGCCCATGATGACGATACCCTGCGAGATGGTCTTCATGGCCACGGAGCTCTCGGTTCCATCGAAGTAGAGCCCGTCGATGGTCAGGTTGCCCTGGTAGGCGCTGATCATTCCTCCGCTGCCGAATTGACGTTGTTTGATGAACTTGGGCAGCGGCAAGCTCGCATCGCCGTAGTTGGTGAGGGTGGTGATCTTGCTCGTTGCGTACGAGGTACCACCGTCCGTCGCCACCTTGGGAGGATAGACCGTGTCCCCGGCCCCCAGGTTGAAGACGCTGCCGCGCTTGTATTTGACGATGGTGCAGGCGGATGGAATCTTCGACCAGCTTGCCCTCGCTGTCGTCTCCGACAGACCGTCGTTGGCGTCGTCACCCGCCACGCTGTCGACGTAGCAAGTTACGTCGGCGGCCAGCGCCAAAGATGCATGACTCGAAATTACAAGCAACGCAGCCCCGAAAAGCCGAATCCAAGCGCGCTTCATGGAACACCTCAATTGTAAGAGCCCACGAGCAACCCAAACCGGCTCAGACCTGCTCCAGAATCGGAATGGCGGGGTGACGTGGACGTACACGGCTTGCCCTAGCCATGGCCATGGCCGTGGCCGACGGCATTACAACCGGGGATCTTATGCGGCTATCGCGGGATTGGGTTCCCGCGATGTCAGAACCCAAGCCCGATGCTCAGGGAGAATCCGTGGCCGAAATGTTGTCCCGGCGTCGGATCGTCGGACGTCACCTTGCCGCGCTCGCCAAAGGTGTTGAAGAAGTACCCTACCTCGGCGCGAAGCTGGACCGTCGACAACCGGCCGAGGAGAACGCCTGCGGTCGGTTGCAGGGTCATGCCGCCCGCGCCTTGACCCCCGAGCTCCATGTACGCCAGGCGAACGAGCCCGCCGACGTACGGGGTGAAGTCTTCGCGCGAGAACGGGTAGTAGCCACCGATGGCGGCGTCGTAGAAGACGTGGCCCTCGCGACCTCCGAGGTCGAAGGAGATGTCGGCCATCCACGATCGTGCGTCGTAGAGCCAGAAGATTCCGCCCCCCGGAATCGCGCTGAACGAGTCGTTCGCCGTGGCCAGCGGCAAGAGCGTGAACAGGTGGAGACCGAAGGATTTGTTGGCATTGCGACGGTTGAGCCTCTGGCCCTCTTTGTCTGTGACGGTGTCGATCTCCGCGCTTTCACGAACCGGCTTGCCCGTCACCATCGCGTGAACCAACCTTTGCACGACGGTGTCGAGCTCGTCGGGGCCGCCCGAGATCGCGATGCTGTCCCAATAGACGATTTGCCCCGATGGCACAGCATAGGCATTGAGGCGGATGCGCGCGGAATTTCCGAAGTGCGTGACGCGCAGGACGATGGCCTGCTCGGCGCCGAGCGCCGCCGCCTGTTGCGCCGCCTGGGTCGCTGTCGGCTCGGCCGCGCCCTGGGATGCGGACGGTGGTTGGACCACGTTGTAAAGGCCGGTGCGTTGCATGTGATCGATGAGCAGCTCGCGCGTGGCCTGCAGGATCTCGGGGGCGACATTGTCGCCGGAAACCTGAAACACCGCGACGGTGCGCGGGGCAGCCGGCGAGGGTCGAGGCAGCGCGGTTGCGGCGGCGAAGGCGATGCAGGCAAGCACGAAAGGCAAACGTTTTGTCATGAGGGCAGTCGATTCAGCTTGCAAGCCATGGACCATGGGAACCTCCGTGTTCAGCACGCGAACTTGGCAAGACCCGCGACAAACTGGTCGTGCTCCGGACAGGAATGTCGTGACATTACCGGTCCCCTTTGACCCCGGGACCGTCCGGTGCGTCCGGCGGCGTCTCGGCGGGTGGGGGATTGCCCGCGGGCGGGGGAGCTCGGGCCTGGCGAAACGTGCGGCTTGGCAAAGGCCCCAGGCGCGGGTGAAACCCAAGGATCGTAGGGTGGCGGTTGGTAGGGCGAGCCGCCGAATCCAGGCCCGTACCCCGGGCCTGCCGGTTGCCGATAGAGTCGCTGCATGAGCTCGTCCTTGGCTTCCCGGCAGTCGGAGGTCTTTTCGTAGCCGTACACCGCCGAGGCCACGAACAGGGCCGCCTCCCCGGCGGCGATCGCGGCCTGGGTTCTCGAGTCCGAGTAGAGCGAGTTGTCGGACAGAAGGGCCACGGCTTCGATCCCCGTTATGCCCCCGACCACGAGGTCGACCGTGGGCCAGGCCTTGCTCGACGTGCACTCGAAGTAGGGCAACTGCTTGTGCATGGTGGGCGGCCCGTCCACGAACGCGAACGAGCAGCCCCCGAGGACCGAGGCGAGCAATACGGCGAAGACACACCGACGAAGGGGGAAGCGGGTTGTCATGCCATCAAGCCCAGCAAGGATCGTTCCTAGTTGTAGGTCGCCGAGAACATCAGCGCGGCCGTGATGCTGGTCCAGCGGTAGTCGGCGTCCTTTTCCTTGATGGAGGAACCTCCGACCTGCAAGGCTGCACCCAGTCCCCAGTCCGTGCTGATCCACCACTCTTTGCCCAAGGCGAACTGGGCGCCGAACCCGATGTCGGTTTCGCCGAGGGTGTCGTTGCTGTTCGAGTCACTAATGGACAGGCGGTTGAACAGAAGGGTGCCCGAGAAGTAGAGGTTGTAATCGTCGAGGTAGTAGGCTACGCCCGGTCCAAAGCCAGCCACGGTGGCGGTTACACCGCTCGCGGTGGCCGAGTTCGTGCCGTCGCTGACGGTCGGATCCGACACCGACGTTCCAGTCAGCTCGCCGTAGATGACAAGATTCTTGGACACGACGCCACCGAAGGCCACGCCGAAAGCTGCGCCCACGCCCGAGATGGATAGGGAAGAGCCAGCATAGCTCGCGCTGTTGTGCATGTAGCCAGGGCCGAGGAGAGCGCGCATGTAGAAACCGTCGTGCTCGTGATAGCCAACCGGCGCGGCGGGTGCGTAGGCTTGCGACGGGTAAGGCTGGGGAGCGTAGTACCCTGGAGGCGGCCCCGGAGGGGGGGCGTACTGCGCTGGCGGTGGAGCCGTGTACCCTGGCGGTGGAGCCGCGTACCCTGGCGGCGGAGCCGCGTACCCTGGTTGGGCATAGCCTTGCTGGTCGGATTGCGCCATCGCGGCCGCCGGCAACAGCGAGGCGAACAGCAGGGGAAGGGCGGCGGAAGAGAGCATCTGCGTGCGGGACATTAGGACCTCCAAAGGTTGGCCGGCATCATACCCCGTTGCGCCAAAGCAGTGGGGAACTTTGTTGCGGTAGGTCAGATACCCACACCGACGCCGGTGCAGCGCGAATACCGCACAAGAATCGGGATCTTGCGCAAGCAGGCAAGCACGCAACTCTGGGCGGCCATTACCGATAGTGCGGGCATGCGCACCCGCAATTGTTTGCTTCCATGTGTTGTCGCGCTGGCCTGCACTCCGGAGACCGACCTGAAGAGCGAACAGACCGCTGCTCAGGCCCCGGAGACCGCCAGCGGCTCCCTGTCGAGCCCTGCAGCCGACCCCTTGGCCGCCGTGTTGGTCGAGCCTCCCTCGGGGTCGACGGACATTCCGCCCAACCTGGCCGCCATCGTGGTGCGGTTCACCGAGGACGTACAGGCCGAGGGAACGGGCTTGCCCTTCACGCTCAGACCTGCGGCCGGCGACGGGTTGCCCCTGGTGCTCGGCCTGGCGGTGCCCTGTGCTGGGAGTTGCTACCAAATCGCTCCTGGAGCAACGCTTCTGCCCTCGACCCTCTACACCTTCGAAGTTCTTCCGGGCGCCTTGCAGTTTCTCGACGGGAAACCGACGCCAACCGGGAGCGCCGGCTCCTTCACGACCGGGGCCGAGGCGGATCCGTTCGCGCCCAGAATCGAGGCCTTTACGGTGGAGGTCAATGAAGGTTGTCTGTCGGCCCATGTGGCCGCCGATGAAATCGTTCGCGCCGAAATCGACCTGACCGCGGGCGACAGCCAGGCGACGATTTCGACGGATGGGTTTGCCACGACCCTCGACCTCGCGGAACGCCTGCCGGAATTGCCCGCCGGGGTGCGCGCCGAAGCGGTGCTGCACGCCGTCGATCGCGCCGGCAACAGCGCCCTTTCGGCACCGGTCGGCATCGATCTGCCGCCGCTTCTTCCGCGCCTTGCTATCACCGAGGTCCTGGCCAATCCCGCGGGCTCCGAGAACACGCAGGAATTCGTCGAGATCTACAATGCAGGCAGCGAGGCCCTGGCGCTCGGCGGTCTCGTGCTCGCCGACAAGGCGGGCAGCGACGTGCTGCCCGAGGCGTCTCTGCCGGCCGGGGCCTTCGCCGTGGTGGTTCCCGAGTTGTATGACCCCGCCGATGGCAAGGATCCCGCACCCCGCGATGGCGCCGTGGTCGTCAGGGTGCCAGGGCGGCTGGCCGGCGATGGGCTCGCCAACGCGGGCGAGCCGGTGCGCTTGCTCACGCCCGACGGGTTCGTCATCAGCCAATACGGCGGCTGGGTCGATGTCAGCGCCACGGCATGGTCCGGCAAGAGCGTCAAACGTTCGTCGCCCGAGGCCTGCGACGGCCCGGACGCGTGGAGCAAGACCCCCAGCGCACCCACGCCGGGTTGGTAGCCGGCCCGTGTCTCGCGACGGCTTGCGCCAATCGCGGCAGTGCTTGGCTCTTGGCGATTTTTGGCCAGAAAGATGTTAGATAGTCGCCCATGTCCGGTCACAACAGATGGTCGAAGATCAAGCACAAGAAGGGCGCGTCCGACGCCAAGAAGTCCAAGGTTTGGACGAAGGTGATCAAAGAGATCACGATCTCCGCGCGCTCGAGCGGTGACGTCAACGGCAATCCGCGTTTGCGCGCGGCCGTCGACAAGGCACGTTCGGTGAACATGCCCAACGACACCATCGATCGCGCCATCAAGAAGGGCACCGGCGAGCTCGAGGGCGTGAACTACGAGGAGTTCAACTTCGAGGCCTACGGTCCCGGCGGAACGGCCATTCTGATGGAGATCATGACCGACAACCGCAACCGCACCACGGGCGAGATTCGCAACATCTTGACCAAGGGCAACGGCAACCTCGGCAGCTCGGGCTCGGTGGCGTACATGTTCAAGAAGCTGGGCATCGTGGCGTACGACAAGGCCACGGTCGACGAGAACAAGGTCACCGATGCGGCCATCGAGCTGGGCGCCGACGACGTTCGCACCGAGGACGACGTCCTGACGGTCATCACCGAGCCCAAGGAGCTCGAGCGCATCCGTGACGGGCTCAAGGCCGCCGGAATGCCCGATCCGGTCTCCGCCGAAGTCGCCATGGTGCCGCAAAACAAAGTTCACCTCACCGGCCGCGACGCCGAGGTCGCCTTGAAGCTCCTCGACGCCTTGGAAGACAACGACGACGTCCAGAACGTGTATTCGAACCTGGATGTCGACGAATCCGAGCTGGGTGACGCCGACTGACCGGACCCCGATGCCGGCGTCCGGCCGCGTTCGCATTTTGGGCATCGATCCCGGATCGCTGCGCCTCGGCTATGGCGTGATCGATCGGGTGGGTCCGGGCCGGCTGACCTACGTCGAGTGCGGGGTCATCGCCGCGCCGTCGCGCATGGAGCGCGCCGAGCGTTTGACCACCATCGGGCGCGGTCTGCGCGAGGTCATCGACGAGCTCGCGCCGGACGAAGTCGCCATGGAGCAGGCCTTTTACGGTAAGAATATCCAATCGACCCTGGTCCTGGGCGAGGCGCGCGGCGCGGTGACCTTCATCGTCTGCGACAAGGGGCTCAAGCTGGCCGGCTACGCTCCCGCCAAGGTCAAGCGGACCATCGTTGGGCACGGTGCCGCGACCAAGCAGCAAATCGGGTATCTCGTGCGCGCGCTACTCTCGTTGCGCCGCGTGCCCGAACCTGACGCGGCCGATGCGCTGGCCATCGCCATCTGCCATGCCCGGCACCGGACCATGGTCGTAGCCGAACGGGTCGCGGCCGAACAGGAAACGCGACCTCGCCGCCCGCGCGTGCGATGATGTCACGCCATGATTGCATCGCTGCGCGGAGCCCTGCTCGAAAGTGGTCCGGACTCGGTCGTGATCGAGGCCGGCGGTGTCGGCTACGCGGTGACCGTCACGGCCGCCGCCCAGCGGGCGCTGCCGCCCCTCGGGGCGACGGCGTTTCTGCTCGTTCACACCCACACGGTGCAGGATGGGCCGATGCAACTTTTCGGTTTCGCCGACGCCGAGGAGCGTCGCGTGTTCGAGACCCTGCTTTCGGTGCAGGGGGTAGGACCCAAGGTCGCGCTGGCGATTCTCTCGAGCCTGCCCATCGGCGAGCTCGTGCGCGCCATCAGCGCGACCGACATCGCGACCTTGATCAAGATCCGCGGCGTGGGACGCAAAACCGCCGAGCGCATCTCGATCGAGCTGCGCGACAAGATCGGGGTGGGTGCCGGCCAGGCTGCCGCGATGGGCGCCGCTTTGGCGGGAACTATTCCCGAGGGCCGCATGGGCGAGGTGCATGGGGCGCTCACGGCGCTCGGCTACAAGCCCTCGGAGTTCGACTCGGTGTTGGCCAAGCTCGACGATAGCCACCCCGTGACGGATCTCATCAAGCAGGCCTTGGCCGCGCTGAGGAGGAAATAGTGGCGCGAAGGCGGCATGACGAGGGTGTCGAAGGGCCGCCGGCGCCGGAGCCAACCGTCGCGCCGGACGAAAAGATCACGGACGGACAGGCCCTGCCCGGCGACGAGGAATCTGCCCTGCGTCCGCGCTCGTTCGCGGAATTCATCGGGCAGCGCAAGGTGGCCGAAAACCTGGAAGTCTACGTCGCCGCCGCCAAGAAGCGCGCGGGAACCCTCGATCACGTGCTGCTCTCCGGGCCGCCCGGCCTCGGCAAGACGACCTTGGCCCATGTGATCGCGCACGAGATGGGCACGGTGGCGCGCGTGACCTCGGGCCCGGCGCTCGAGCGCAAGGGCGACCTGGCCGGCATCCTGACCTCGCTCGGGCGCGGGGACGTGCTCTTCATCGACGAGATCCACCGCCTGCAGCCCATCATCGAAGAGAGCCTCTATCCCGCCATGGAGGATTTTCGTATCGAGATCGTCACCGGTATGGGCGCGGGCGCGAGCGCCATCACCGTACCCATCGAACGCTTCACCCTGGTGGGTGCCACCACGCGCACCGGGCAGCTGACCTCGCCGTTGCTGTCGAGGTTCGGTATCGTCGAGCGTCTGGACTTCTACGCGCCCGGCGAGCTCGCGACCATCGTCAAGCGTTCGGCGAAGCTGCTCGGCATCGCCTGCACGGACGACGGCGCCGAGGAGCTTGGCCGCCGCGCGCGCGGCACGCCCCGCATCGCCAATCGCATCTTGCGCCGGGTTCACGACTTTGCGCTCGTGCGCGGCGACGGCAAAGTCACGTGCGAATCCGCCGACTACGCGCTCAAGCGTCTGGGTGTGGACGTGCGCGGGTTGGACGAGGGCGACCGGAGGTTCTTGCGCGCCATCGTCGAGCGCTTCGACGGCGGTCCCGTCGGCATCGAGTCGCTGGCCGCCGCCCTGGCCGAAGATCGCGACACGCTCGAGTACGTGCACGAGCCCTACCTGATTCAGGAGGGTTTCCTCTTGCGCACGCCGCGCGGCCGGCAAGCCACGCCGCTTGCCTTCGAGCACCTGCACCTCCCCATGCCCAGCCGAAGCACCAGCGGCCAGGGCAGCCTGTTCTAGGGTTTCACGTCGGCATGCCTTTCGCCGCGTAAGAATTCAACCTTTCGTCGGTCAACCGGAACGCAGCAGCGAGGACAGCACACGGCTGACGTCGAGCACGCTGTAGGGTTTGGCCAGAACGTCACGGAACCCGTAGTCGCGGTAGTTGGCCATGACCGGATCTTGGCAGTATCCGCTCGATACCACGGCCTTGGCTTCGGGATCGAGGGCGAGCAGAACACCCACGGCCTCGCGACCGCCCATGCCGCCGGGCACGGTCAGGTCCATGATCGCCACATCGAGAGGACGGCCCTGCGTCCGCGCCTTCCGCCAGCGGTCGATGGCCTCGCGTCCGTCACGGGCGAGCTCGGCTTCGTAGCCGAGCGCCTCGACGATCTTTCCCGCGATCTGTCGCACGCTCTCTTCGTCGTCCATGATCAGGATGCGACCGCGGCCACGCACGATCTCCGCCGTGTCGGTCGGGGGTAGGACGGCGTCGCCTTGGGCGGCAGGCAGATAGACCGTGAAGACGGTACCGTGCCCCAGGTGCGAATCGACCGCGATGGCACCGTGGTGGTTGCTCACCACGGAATGGCTCACCGCCAGGCCCAGGCCGCGACCGTCGCGTTTGGTGGTGAAGTAGGGGTCGAAGATGCGCAGTCGGTGCTCTTCGGGAATACCGCTGCCGTGGTCGGCAATGGCGAACGCCACGTATCTTCCGGCGTGGAGCCCGTGTTTCTCTCCGCTGTGGAGGTCGCGCATCTCCGCCGAGACCCGGACAGTGCCGCCACCGTCCATGGCTTGGCTGGCATTGAGGACCAGGTTGCGAATGACCTGCCCGATCTGGCCCTCGTCCCCATCCACCAGGGCCAGGTCGGGGTCGATCGCGAATTCGCAGGCGCTGGCCCGACCGCGCAGGGCCAACGTGGTGCTCTCACGAAGGAGCGGCTCGGGGGGGAACGGCTTGCGCACCGGATCCCCGCCGCGAGAAAAGGTGAGGAGTTGGCGGGTCAGCTCGCGCGCGCGTTGAGACGCTTTCTCGACCTCGTCCAGGTGTCCAGCGGCGGCATCATCGGCGGCAAATGAGGCCTGCAGGAGCGAGACGTTGCCCAGGATGGCGGTGAGGATGTTGTTGAAGTCATGCGCGATGCCGCCGGCCAGGACGCCCACCGAGCGCAGCTTTTCCGAGCGCAGGAGCTCGGCTTCCAGGCGTTTACGATCCGAGATGTCGCGGACGAGCGAGATGATTCGCGGTTCTCCCTCGAACTCGGTCACGGTGGCATCGATCAGCGTGGGAACCATGGTCCCGTCGGCGTGTGCGTAGTCGATCTGCAGGTCTCTCAGAGAACCGCGACCGATGCAGTCGACCAGGGCTTCGGCGTTGGGCACCTGATCGTGGTCGGCAGTCCACTCTACCACGCTGCGACTGCGAATCTCCTCCAGTGTCCCGTGCCCCGACATGCGCACGTATTCGGCGTTGGCGTCGATCACGCGACCCTGCCGATCCGTGATGACGAAACCCGTCGCGGTCGTCTCGACCAAGGTCTTGTACTTCCGCTCGCTTTCTTGCAACGCATGCTCGGCCTGCTGCCGCGCGATGGCTCCCATCAGGATCTCGCCCATCACCCGCAACAGCGAGATCTCGTCCTCCGACCAGCTCCGGGCGCGGACGGAATCGAGCCCGAGGAAGCCTCCCACCGTTCCGGCGTGGACCATGGCCACGCAGAGGAGCGAGCGAATACCTTCCCTCTCGAATTCGGCCCTTTCCGCGCCGGCTTCGGGAGGTAGCTCGGCTACCAGGGGCACCGGCACCACCATCCGGCTGCGCAGCTCGTTCACGAACCAGGGGAAGCCGGTCTGCGCCGGGAGGTGCTGCAGGTTGCCCCGCTCTGCCGAAACGCCTTCACCCACCCATTCGTGGGTGTTGTCCATGAACGCGCCGTCGGGCGAGAACAGGAAGACGTAGCTGCGATCGACGTTGAGGAAGCGGCCGATCTCGGCCAGCGCATCATCGATGCGAGCGTCGAGCTCGCCGGGCGCCAGCTCCGCCACCAATCGGGTCGAGGCGCGCATGACGAGCTGTTCGAGGTCCACGCGGCGGTGCAGGGCATTCTCGGCGCGCACGCGCTCGGAGATGTCGATGAGGTAGCCCTGCACCCCGCAGGGACGGCCATCTTTGCAGACCACCGTGGTGTGCACCAGGGCCGGGAAGGTGCCGCCGTCCTTGCGCAGGGCCGTGTACTGGAAACCCTCGGTTTCGCCCCCGCCCAGGCGCCTGGCGATGTTGGCGCGCAGGTGATCGCGCTCCTCGGGAACCACGACGTTCATGACGGAGACCCCCTGGGCCACCTCCGCCTCGGTGTAGCCGAACCGTTCCAGACCGGTGCGGTTGACGTAGACGAAACGGCCCGCGAGATCGAACTCGAAGACCGTCTGGGGCAAGCGATCGAACAAATCCCTGAATCTCGACTCGTCGCCGCTCGGGGTCGAGCCGGCCGGGGCCAGCGGTTCCTCGGAGCTTGCCATGCGTGCATCTTACCCCACCTTGGCCGCCCGTAGGCGTCGAGCGGTTACGCTCCAGGGTGCATAAGCCTGCAGCGCGGAACACAGAGGGACACCTTTCCACGAGGGACGCACGCACCCAATCGGAGCGATGACGGGTAGTCGTGGACCTAGACGGCTTACCGTGGCCATAGGCGTCCTCGCCGTCGTGGCCGAGGGAAATTGCGACCAGCCACGGCCACGGCCACGGCCACGGCCTTCTGTGGCTGTCGCAGGATGATGGGGGTCAGGTTCGGTCTTGCGCGGGCAGGTGAATGGCGGAGGGGTCGACGCTGGCCTCGAAGACCACGTTGGCGGGGCCGCGCATGGACACGCCGGCATAGGTTGGGCCATCGCTGTTGGCCGGACCGTTTGCCACCGTGATGAAGAGGGTTCCGCCGGGCAGGTGCACCGGGATCTCGCGGCCCGGCTGGACGCGGCCCTCGAGGCACGCGGCCACGGCGGTCGCGCAGGCGCCCGTTCCACAGGCCAGGGTGATGCCGCACCCGCGCTCCCAAACCACGAGGTCAATCTCGGGTTTATTCGCCGCGTCTTTGCGCACCGCCGCGAGCTCGACGTTGGTCCGCCTTGGAAACAGTGGATCGTGCTCGATGCCACCACCGTAGCGCAGGGCCAGGTCGCGCAGGTTGGCAGCGGGGTCGTCGACGAAGATCACGGCATGGGGATTTCCCATGGAGACGGCGGTGAAGGCAAGCATCCGATCCTGGACACGAAGCGGGGCGCGCACCAGGCGAGGCGCATCGCTTGCCACGGGCACCAGTCGAGGCAAGAGTTGCGGCACGCCCATCTCCACGGTCACACTCGTCGCGCGACCGTCGCGCGCGTCGATCTTGCAGGCGAGCAATCCGGCCCCCGTGTCGATGCGCAGCACCTCGCGTCGCATGCCCGGGTCGTGGTCGTGGAGAACCTTGGCCACGCAGCGGATCCCGTTGCCGCACATTTCGGCTTCGCTGCCATCGCCATTGAGCACGCGCATGCGCGCATCGCCCTGGATGCCGGGCAGGATGGCCAGGACGCCGTCGCCACCGACCCCGAAGTTGCGGTCGCACAGGGCGCGAACCGTCCCGGGGTTGGTGACGAGCTCAGCCAGCGGGTGTGCCGGCTTTCCCGGCCGCAGATCGACGACCAGGAAATCGTTTCCCAGTCCTTCCACTTTGACGAAGGGCAAATGGGCCATGTGCCGAACCTAGCACGTGGACCTATTCCGCCGCAGGCTTCTCGGCTGCGCTCTCATCGGATTTGTTCTCGGATTTGTTCTCGGACTTCTTCTCGGCCGCCGGCTTCCTGACAGCCGGCTTCTCTTCCGCAGCCGACTTCTCCGCCTCGGCGGCGGGCTTCCTGCCGTCGTCGGCCTTTTCCGCGGCGATTTTCTTCTTGTTGGGGACGGGGCCGACGTTCACGGATTTCTTCTCGGCCGCGGCCTTGTCCGCCTTGTCGAGCTTGCTATCGGCGGTTGCTTTCTCGGGCTTGCCGACTTTCAAATCGGCCGCGAGCTTGCCTGGCGCTCCGGGCAGGACCTTTCCGCCACCTTGTCCGGGAAGGGTGAGCTTGAGCGCGGGGGCAGCCTTGTCGTCGGCAGCCTTGCCGGCAGCGGTCTTGTCCTCGGCCGCGGGGTCTTTCTTTTCCGTATTCTCTTCGCCTGCGGTTCCCTCCGCGGGTGTGCTCTCGCCGGACTTGGCGGAGGTCGCCTTGGCCTTGTCTTCGCGCTCCTTGTTGATTTCGGTCATCAACTTCGCGTTGGCGGCGTCTTCCGCCTTCTTGGTCAGGGCCTTCTTCTCGGCGATTCTCTCGAGGCGTCGCGAGTCGGACTGGCTCGACAGGTAGGCCAGGGCCAGCGAATTGGTGAAGAAGATGACGGCGCACACCGCGGTCATCTTGGTCAGGAAGGTCGCCCCGCCGGACGAGCCGAATACGCTCTGGCTGCCGCCGCCGCCGCCAAAGGCCAGACCGATGCCTCCGCCACGTCCGGCTTGCAGCAGGACGACCAGCATGAGGAAGACACAAACAAAAACGTGGAGAACGGTTAGGAACGTGTACACGCGGCAACCCCTTCAGTGACAATCTTGGCGAACGAATCCACCGTAAGCGACGCGCCTCCGACCAGGGCGCCATCGATGTCTTCTTCCTTCATGAGCACGGCGATGTTGTCGGGCTTCACACTGCCGCCGTAGAGAATGCGGATCTGCTGCGCGCGCGTCTGCAGGCGCTGCGTGAGGTTCGCTCGGATCGACGCATGAACCTCCTGGGCTTGCGCCGGTGTCGCCACGCGGCCCGTGCCGATGGCCCACACGGGCTCGTAGGCGATGACCGACTTGACGAGCTCGTCATCGCTGAGCGCGGAGGTTGCCCCGATGAGCTGCTTGGCCACTATCGCAAGCGCCTGGCCAGCATCGCGCTCGGAAAGGGTTTCGCCGATGCAGATGATGGGCACGAGCCCGTGGGCCAGCGCGGCCTTCGCCTTGCGCGCGACCGTCTCATCCGTCTCGTGGAAATACTGGCGTCGCTCGGAGTGCCCCACGATGGCGTAGCGAACGCCGGCATCGGCGATCTGGGCCATGGCGACTTCTCCCGTAAACGCGCCTTTGATTTCCCAATACCCGTCCTGCGACGCCACGCCGAGCGAGCTGCCCTTGAGCTTCTCGGCAACGGTCGCCAGGGCCACGAATCCCGGTCCTACCGCGACATCGGCCCCGGTGACGGCCGCGACGGCATCGCGAACGCCGGTGGCCAGAGTCACGGACTCGGACAGGGTGCCCCACAGTTTCCAGTTGCCACAGAAAAAGGGTCGAGGAACGCGCGGATTAGACATTGCTATCGAGACTCCTTTCTACTTCATGATTCCAGGGCGGCAAGCCCCGGGAGTTTCTTACCTTCGAGGAATTCGAGCGAGGCGCCTCCGCCCGTGGAGATGTGCGTGATGCTGTTGGCGACGCCGGTCCGATGGACGGCGGCGACCGAATCGCCGCCCCCGACCACGGTGGTTCCGCCCATCACCTGCGCCATGGCCTTGGCCACGGCGATGGTCCCCGCGGCGAAGGGCTGAGCTTCGCACACCCCCATGGGACCGTTCCAGAACACGGTGCGCGCGCGAGAAAGGACCGCTGCAATCTCGGCCGCCGACTCGGGACCGATGTCGAGCGCCGCTTGGTCGCCGGGCACGCTGGTGCTTGGCACCACGGTCCCGGATTCGGCCTTGGCATCTTCGGCCACCACCAGGTCGCGCGGCAGAACAATCCTCACCCCGCTGGTTTCCGCTTTGGCCAGGAACGCGCGCGCGATAGGCAGCTTGCTCGATTCAACCAGCGATCGGCCCATGTTGGCGCCTTTCGCACACAGGAAGGTGTTGGCCATGGCGCCGCCCAAACACACGGCATCGGCGCGACCCAGCAGGCTTTCGAGGAGCCCGATCTTGTCCGCGACCTTGGCGCCACCGATGATGGCCACGAAAGGTCGCTGGACCTCGCCGAGGAGCTTGCCCAGCATCTTGGCTTCCCGATCCATGAGGAAGCCCATTCCTTTGCTCGCGACGTATTTGACCATCCCGACGGTAGAGGCATGCGCCCGGTGGGCGGTGCCGAAGGCGTCGTTGACATAGACGTCGGCGTAGGTGGCAAGCATGCGCGAGAAGCCTTCGTCGTTGGCTTCTTCGCCGGGCGTGAAACGCAGGTTCTCCAGGATGGCCACCCCGCCATCGCGCAGGTCGTTCACGACCTTCTTGGCGCCATCGCCGGCCGGCTCGTCGGCCAAGACGACGTCGCGGCCGAGCGTCTCGGCCAGGTAGGCGGCGACCGGCAGCAAGGAGAATTCGGGCTTGACCCGTCCCTTGGGGCGGCCGAGATGCGATGCCAGCACGACGCGAGCGCCACGCTCGATGGCGTGGGTGATGGTCGGCAGGCTTTCGCGGATGCGGGTTGCATCGGACACGCCTCCGGCCGGGGTGAGCGGGACGTTGAAGTCCACGCGTATGAACACCCTTCGACCCTGGAGGTCCAATTCGGCAATGCTCTTTGCCGCCATGAGAGGGCCGCTTCTACACGGAAGTACGAGGACTTTCCAGGGTATTAGGCTTGGGAGGGTGGTTGGGGCCTGAAAATCAAAAGGAGACCCGAGGGTCTCCCTTTTGATGCATCAAAACAAATAATGAGCTAGGCGAGCGTGCTCTGGTCCGAGATATCCGTGGTGACCTGCGCGATAAGCTCGCTGGCGAGTGCCACGATTTGTTTCGGCTCGTAACCATTTTGTCGCAGATCCTTGTACAGCGACTTAGAAAGGATTCGGAGCGCCCGTTCACGGTTGATGATTGGCGTTTCGGTTTGCACGGTTGCGAGGGCTTGTGACATTTTTCCTCCTCCCAAGAGGTTGCCCCTGGCCTAAGCAGGACATGTGCCAGCTGACACACTCTTGACACAGAGTCGTAACACACCGAAAGGACACGATTATGTAGCGCGACGCGCATTTTGGCGCGAAGAAGTCTACGCAGCGGGGATTCTCATCTGTAAGGTCGGCGGAGCGCAGGTACGCATCTAGTGCCTCTCGGGTGCGTAGGCGCATTCGCAGTCGATGTCGGTCTTGCGCGCTGAATGCCGCTACGTGCCTGGCGCTATTGAGGCCTATCGGCTCCTGAATACATCAATGAAGCCGACTGCATTCGGAGCTTGGGCGCTACTGCGGCTCGACCCCAACCAGGGCGATGTGCAGCTCGTCGAGCTGCTTGTTCGCCACGGTGGAAGGCGCATCGGTACAAAGGTCGGTTCCCTTTTGGGTCTTGGGGAAGGCAATGACGTCACGCAGGGAATCCGCGCCACATAGGAGCATGGCCAGCCTGTCGAGCCCGGCCGCGATGCCGCCGTGAGGCGGTGGCCCATGGCGGAAGGCATCGAGTAGAAACCCGAATTTTGTGCGAGCGTCCTCGTCGGTAAAGCCGAGCGCGCGGAACACGCGCGATTGCACGTCGCTTTGGTGGATACGGATGGACCCGCCCGCGATCTCGTTGCCGTTGAGCACGAGGTCGTAGGCACGCGCGCGCACGGAGCCTGGATCGGACTCGAGGCGTTCCATGTCTTCCGCGAACGGAGAGGTGAACGGGTGGTGGGCGGCGACCATCTTGCCGTCGTCGCTGCGTTCGAAGAGCGGGAAGGCATTGACCCAGCAGAATTTCCACTGGTTGGCCGGGATGATGCCGAGCTTGTTCGCCACGTGCAGGCGGAGGGCGCCGAGTACGGTGTAGACGAGCTTGCGCGCTCCGAATTGCAGGAAGAAGACATCGCCTTCTTGCAAGCCCGCGGCTTGGTTCAGATCCACGCGCAAGGCTTCGCTCATGGTCTTCATGGGCGAGCGGGTCCACGCCCCGCCGGCGCCGATGCGGGCGCGGGCCAGGCCGCGCGCGCCGAGTCCCTTGACGAACTCCTCCAGCTTGTCGATTTCGGCGTTCGACATCTTGGCCGCTTCGGCCGCCGGCAGGCGCCAGCCCTTGACCACCGGTGCCTCGCCGCCCGCGGACTTGCCCGAAATCACCTGCCTCAGCATCTCGACGTTGCCGCCATCGTGTTTGCGCACGACCTCGGTGACATCGCACAGGGGCAGGCCGAAGCGAAGATCGGGCTTGTCGGAACCATAGCTGTCCATGGCCTCGGCGTAGGACAGGCGCGGGAATGGCGTCTGCAGGTCGATGCCGAGGATGTCCTTCCACAGCGCGCGCATCAGATCCTCGAAGACGTTTTGCACGTCTTCTTCGACGACGAAGCTCATCTCGGCGTCGATCTGGGTGAACTCGGGCTGGCGATCCTGGCGCAAGTCCTCGTCGCGAAAGCAGCGGACGATCTGGAAGTAGCGGTCGAAGCCCGCCACCATGAACAGCTGCTTGAAGAGCTGGGGCGATTCGGCCAAGGCATAGAACTGGCCTGGCGACAGGCGCGACGGCACGAGGAAGTTGCGTGCGCCGCCGGGGGTGTACTTGACCAGGAAGGGCGTTTCGATCTCCAGAAACTTGTGTTGCGTGAGCACGCGGCGGGCGGTCTGGTAGATTTGCGAGCGCAGAACGAAGTTCTTCTGCAGCGACGGCCGGCGCAGGTCCAGGGCGCGGTACTTGAGCCGGATGGATTCGTTGGCGGTGCTATCGCCGATCTCGAAGGGCGGGGTGTCCGAGCGCGAGAAGATGGTGAGGTCGGTGCAGTGGATCTCCACGTCGCCGGTGGGCAGGTTGGGGTTGCGTCGCTCGCCGCGGTCGTGGACCACGCCGCGCAGCCCGACGCAGAATTCCGAGCGCAGCTCGCTGGCCAACTTGTGGGCCTCGGCGTTGGTTTGCGGCTCGAACACGATTTGCGTGATGCCGGCGCGGTCGCGCAAATCGATGAATACGCAGCCGCCGTGATCGCGCCGGGAAGAAACCCAACCGAACAGCACGACGGTCGAACCGATGTCGGCGCCGCGCAGGGCGCCGCAGTCATGGGTACGCTTCAGATCCTTGAGAAACTCGGACATGCCCGATTTCTACTGGAAGCCGGGCCTGTCGTCGACAGATTCGGTGATCTTTCACGACATTCACCACGCCAGCCCACCGACCGCGATCGCCGTCGCGGACAGCAGCGAGCCAAACACGGCATCGATGGGATAGTGCCGGTCAGTCCTCGCCCGCTGCTCGGTCAAGTATCCGTTGGTCGCGTCGTCGCCCGCTGGTACATTGATTTTGGACCGCCATGGCGGAATCCGAGCCCGTTCCACATCCTCATAGCTCTCCCCGCTGGCTGACCGAGTTGGTCTTCCTGGGAGCGATTCTGAGCCTGGCGATGGCGCTCTTCCACGGCTTGGCCGGCCGCTATGCCCTGGACTGCGACGACACCAATCTGGCCCTGGCGATTTCGCGTTTCGACATCATTCACTTCCAACCCCATCCTCTGGGCTACTTGGGTTACGTCCTCGTGCTCAAGCTCGTTCATGTGGTCACGGGGCTGGATCCTGTATCCGTCACGCGCCTGGTTTCCCGGGGGTTCGCCTTGCTCGCCATCCTTTTCACCTGGCGGCCACGGATCACGACTGCATCGGGCTTTTTCCTGTGCCGGGAGAGCTGGCAGACTTTCTGCGCAATCGGGTCGCCCTGCACGGCTACGATTGGATCGTGGTCGATCCACGCACCTCGGACCGTGTGCGTGACGAGCTGCGCTTGCATTCGCGCTGTGAAATCCGCCGCTACGACGAGGAAAGTCATGTTCGCCTTCGTCCTGACTGCTTTCCGGATCCCGGGTTGCGCATTGGCGACTTCAGCTTCCGCTTTGCATCGGCAGGTCCGGGCACCGGGATGTGACGCAGTTCGTGATTGGCCCGGTATGGCGCTTGCCAGTGATCTTTAGGCTTGACCCAATCGAAGATAACGATATATCTACGATGCATCTAGAGGGGTCGCGATACACGCGCTGGGGCGTTCAACCTTGGAAGAACACACTCGAGAGTATCTGAGGAGCAAAGCGGGCATGTGGGCCGGCCGTGCTGTCTGCGGCCACGGGGTTTGGGCCATGGGGCATGGGCACGGTGGTGGTCCATTCAACTTTGGCGGCTTCGGTGGGGGCTCTGGCGCAGGTGGCGCAGGCGGCGGATCGCCACCGTTTCCGCCCTTTGGCGGGTTCCCGTGGAATTTCTTCCGCAAGGCGCGGGCCAAGCGCGGCGACGTGCGCGCGGCGATTCTGTCGCTGCTCGCGGAAAAGCCGCTCAACGGCTACCAGATTATGCAAGAGCTGGAACAGCGCAGCCGCGGTTCCTGGCGGCCAAGCCCGGGTGCCGTGTATCCGGCCTTGCAACAACTGGAGGATGAAGGACTGGTCTGCGCGGAGAGCCATCCGGCGGGCGCACCTTCCACTTGACCGAAAAAGGGCGTAGCCATGTGCAGGAACACCCGGATGAATTCGCGGCGCCCTGGGAGGCAGCGAGCCAGACCGCCAGCGACGATCCTATGCTAGGACTGTTTGCCGAGCTGAAACACATCGCGGCCGCGACCATTCAAGTTGTCCACACCGGATCGAGCATGCAAATTCGCGAGGCGCAGAAGATCCTCAACCAGGCCCGCAAGGCGCTCTATCGCCTGCTTGCCGACGACGTGGCCGAAGACAGCGACGAATAGACAGCGACGAATAGACAGCGACGAAGAGACAGCGACGAATAGACAGCGACGAAGAGACAGCGGATCGAGACAACCCACCGACTGGTAAGACCATGACACATATCGTTTCCGTACAGCAGGTTTTCAAGAACTACACCCTTGGCACGTTCGTCGTGCCGGCCTTGCGCGGGGTCTCGCTGGACGTCGAGGAAGGCGAGTTCCTCGCCATCGCGGGCCCCTCGGGCAGCGGCAAGACCACGCTGCTCAACCTCATCGGCTGCGTGGACACTCCCAGCGCGGGCGTCGTGCGCATCGCGGGAAACGCCACCGAGACCATGTCCGAGCGCCAGCTCACGCGGCTGCGCCTGCATACCATCGGGTTCATCTTCCAGAGCTTCAACCTGGTGTCGGTGCTCAGCGTGTTTCAGAACATCGAGCTGCCGCTCTTGCTTCAGCGCTCGGCGGGCGCGAAAGAGCGACGCACGCGCGTCGAGGCCTTGCTCGACCGGGTCGGCATTCGCGAGTATTCCACCCACCGGCCGAGCGAGCTTTCGGGCGGGCAGCGCCAGCGCGTGGCCATCGCGCGGGCGCTCGTCACGCGTCCGCAACTGGTGCTCGCCGACGAGCCCACCGCGAACCTGGACTCGGTCACCGGCACCAACATCCTCGATTTGATGAAAGAGCTGAACCGTACCGAGCGGACGACCTTCATCTTCTCGACCCACGACGCCAGGGTCTGGTCCTACGCCAGCTCGGTCGTGCGCCTGGCCGACGGACAGATGGTGGATCGGGTCAGCGCCGAGGAGGCCGTGCGCGTGGGGGGCGTGGGCAACCTGCCAAGCGCGAGGGCTACCTAGATGCGCGGATACGTCGACACGTTGAAGGTGATTCTGCTCATCGCCTTCCGCAACCTGTTCGCGAGCCGGCTCAAGACGCTGATCGTGGGCGGCATCATCCTGTTCGGCTCCATGCTGGTCGTGGTCGGCACCGCGCTCGTGGACAGCGTGGACGCGTCCATGAGCCGCAGTATCATCGGCTCGGTGGCCGGGCACATCCAGGTCTACAACGCCAAGTCGGCCGACGAGCTGGCGGTGATGGGCAGCTTCCAGATGGAAGGGGCGGATCTGGAGCAGATCGACGATTTCAAGACCATGCGCGCGACCTTGCTGTCGGTGCCCAACGTGAAGGCGGTGGTGCCCATGGGCCTGTCGGGCGCCATGGTACCGGCGGGCAACTCCGTCGATGTGGTGTTGGAGAAGCTGCGCGACCTCGTCCGCCGCCAGCAGGCCGGCCAGGACGTGCACGCCGCCATCGAGTCGCAGAAGGATCACGTGCGCCAGATCGTGAGCGTGCTCGCCGCCGACATGGCCAACGTGGGCAAGGTCCTGACCGACAAGGCGGTGGCCCCCGAGGAGTTGGCGGCGATCCGTCGCGCCACGGCGCCGAATTTCTGGGGCGAATTCGACAAGGATCCCCTGGGCACGCTGGAATTCCTCGAAAACCGGATCGCACCCCTGGCCAGCGACGCGGACATGCTGTTCCTGCGCTACATCGGCACCGATCCGACGGCCTTCGCCAAGTCCTTCGACCGCATGAAGATCGTCGATGGAACGACCATTCCCCCGGGCAAGCGCGGATTCCTCTTCTCCAAGTTCATGTACGAGGAGCAGGTCAAGCTCAAGACCGCGCACCGGCTCGATGTCATCCACGACGCCATCCTCAAACGCGGAAAGAAGATCGCCACCGATCCCGATCTGCAACGCCTGGTGAAGCAGAACGCGACCGAGGTGAAGGAGATCATGCTCCAGCTCGACGGGCAGCAGACCGCCACGTTCCGCAGCAAGCTGCGCAAGGAGCTCGGCAGCCAGGAAGACGACGTCGGCAAACTGCTGGCCGGATTCTTTCGTGTCGACGATGCCAACGTCATGAGCCGGTACAAGTTCTTCTACGACGAGCTGGCGCCGTCGCTGACCTTGTACCGCGTGCGGGTGGGCGACACCCTTACCATCAAGGCCTTCACCAAGCGAGGTTACGTGCAGTCGGTGAACCTGCGCGTGTACGGCACCTTCGCCTTCGAGGGGCTCGAGGATTCCCACCTGGCGGGCAACCTCAACCTGATGGACCTGGTGTCCTTCCGCGAGCTGTACGGCTTCTCCACGCCCGAGCGCGATCGGGAGATCCAGGCCATCAAGGCCGCTGCCGGGCTCAAGGAAATCGATCGCGACAACGCCGAGGCCGAGCTGTTCGGTACCAAGGAAAGCGGGGCCGAGACGGAAGCGCCGGCGGCTGCGGTCGCCGACGAGGACGCGGACGCCGTTCTGCGCGGCCTTGCGGGCAAGAGCCAGCGGGAACGCCGCGAAGACCAGACCTACGATCCGGCCCAGCTTGAGCAGGGCGTGGTGCTCAACGCCGCGGTCATCGTCAAGGATCCGCGGCACATCCCGCAGACGATGAAGGACATCGAGGCCGCCGGAACCAAGGCGGGCATGACCTTGAAGGCCATCGACTGGCAGAAGGCGTCCGGCCTGGTCGGGCAGTTCGTCACCATGATTCGCTACGTGCTCTACATCTCGGTCCTCATCATTTTCGCGGTCGCCTTGGTGGTCATCAACAATGCGCTGGTCATGACCACGCTGGAGCGCATCGCCGAAATCGGCACCTTGCGCGCCGTCGGTGCGCAACGCCGGTTCTTGCTCGGTATGCTGCTCGTCGAAGCCCTTGCCGTCGGCGCCCTTTTCGGCGGCATCGGCTCGGCGCTGGGCGCCGGCATCGTGGCCATTTTGCGCATAGTCGGCATTCCCGCTTCCAACGACATCTTCTACTTCTTCTTCTCCGGCCCGCGCCTGCACCCCGGCATGTCCGTCGCCAACGTCGCCATCGCGCTCGCCATCGTGCTCGTGGTCAGCGGCGCCTCCAGCATCTACCCCGGCCTCATCGCCATGCGGGTCAGCCCGCGCCAGGCCATGCAATCCGACGAGTGACCACCATGACCAATCTATTCCTCGATTTTCGTATCGCCCTGCGCAGCCTCTTCCAGCACCGCAGGCGCACCGTCTTTTTGGTGGCGGCCATCGCGGGCGTCACCGGGCTCCTGGTCCTGCTCAATGCCCTTTCGACCGGGGTCAGCGACACCATGATTCGCGCCGCGACCACGCTGTCCTCCGGCCACGTCAACGTGGGCGGCTTCTTCAAGGTGACGTCGAGCCAATCGGGGCCCGTGGTGACCGAGTTCGCCAAGGTGGCCAAGGTCGTGGAACAGAACGTGCCCGAGCTCGAGCACTGGGTACACCGCGGACGCGGCTGGGCCAAGATCATCTCGGATTCCGGCTCCATGCAGGCCGGCGTGACCGGTATCGACATCAAGAACGAGCCCGATTTCAAACGCGTGATCTCCGTGGTGAGCGGTCGCATCGAGGACCTGGCCGAGCGCAACACCATGATGATCTTCGAGTCGCAGGTCGAACGCCTGAAGGTGAAGGTCGGCGACGCCGTCACGATCTCGGCACAGACCAACCGCGGGGCCGCCAACACCGTGGACTGCCGCATCGTCGCCATCGCGAAGGACATGGGCCTAATGAGCAAGTTCGGCACCTTCGTGCCCATCGAGACCACGCGCGCTCTCTACCAGCTGCGGCCCGACACCACGGGCGTCATCCAGATCTATTTGAAGCCGAAGTTCGTCTCGCAGGCGGCCGAGATCGCCGGGCGGTTGCGTGGCGATCTCGAGAAAGCGGGCTACACCTTGATGGACGCGGATGCCAATCCCTTCTGGATGAAGTTTCAGACCGTCAATCGCGAGGACTGGACGGGCCAGAAGCTGGACGTCACCACCTGGGAAGACGAGGTCTCGTTCCTGACCTGGACCTTGAAGGTCATCAGCGTGCTCAAGGTCGTGCTCTTGACCATCCTCATCGCCATCGTCATCACCGGCATCATGAACACCATGTGGATCGCCATTCGCGAACGCACGCGCGAGATCGGCACCCTGCGCGCCATCGGCATGCAGCGGGGCGGGGTGCTGCGCATGTTCCTGTTCGAGTCGTTCCAGATGGGGCTCATCGGCACCCTGACCGGGGCGCTGGCCGGCACCGTCATCGCGGCTTCGGTGAACGCGGCCCACATTCGCGTGCCGCTGTCGGTGCAGCTGTTCTTGATGTCGGACCAGCTTCACCTGGCGATCGATCCTCCAGCCTTGGCCGAGTCGGTGCTCATGATCACCGTCATCACCACTCTGGCCGCCCTCTATCCCGCCTACCGGGCGGCGCGCTTGCCACCCGTGTCGGCCATGTCCCACTTTGGTTAGTCTCGGACCATGAAGGAGCTGTCCATGTCGTCGTCGTCGTCTAGGTCGAGCAGTCGTACGGGTTACCTGGCCGTGACCTTGTTGTCGATACTGTCGGGGTTCGCCCTGCCCAAAGCCGCCCACGCGGCAACCAAACAGGAGATGGTCGATCTCTTGAAGGCCGTCGACGACCGGCAACGCAACCAGGGTGACTGGCGCTCGCTCATCTACATGGAGCAGAAGGAGAAGGGCAAGGTCGACGTGGCCTACGAGGCGCTGGTGTTCCGGCGCAGCCAGGATCAGAAGTTCATCATCCTGTTCACCAAGCCCAAGGCCTCGCAGGGGCAGGGGTACCTGCGCATCGACAAGAACCTGTGGTTCTACGATCCCTCGGTGGGCAAGTGGGAACGCCGGACCGAGCGCGAGCGCATCGGCGGCACCAACTCGCGGCGCTCGGACTTCGACGAATCGCGCCTGGCCGAGGAGTACGATCCCGAGGACAATGGCGAAGCCAAGCTGGGCGCCTACACCGCGCAGGTCATGACCCTGAAGGGGAAGCCCGACATCGATCTCGCCTTCCCGGTCATCAAGCTGTGGGTCGACAAGGCCACCAAGAACGTGCTCAAGCGCCAGGAATTCGCGCTGTCCGGGCGTCTTCTGCGCACCTCATACTACCCGAAGTGGATGAAGGCCTACAGCGAATCACGCAAGATGGACGTGTGGTACCCGGAGGAGATGCGTTTCCTTGACGAGGTCGAGAAGGCCAACCAGACCCTGATCGTGGTCAAGAGCGTCGACATGAAGCCGCTCGAGGCGAATCTGTTCACGAAGGCCTGGCTGGAGAGCAAGAGCCGATGAGGGGCACCGTCGGGGTGCTGTGTGGGGCGCTCCTGGTTGCGGGAAGTGCGCAGGCGCAGGAGCAGCCGTCGGAAGACGAGATCTTCGGCGGGGCGGGGAAGGGTGAGAGTGCGACGGGGACGGCCACGGCCACGGCCACGGCCACGGCCACGACCACGGCCACGGCCACGACCACGGATACGGGGACAGGGACGGGGGTTGAAACCGACGTGCGGGATGAAATGAATCTCGGGAATCCCAACGCGCCCATACGGTTTTCTGCGGATGTGGCACCGGAGGATCCGTTGAAGATCGGCGGACAACTCTATTGGCGCGCGATGAGCACCGTCGGACAGGGACAAAAGCCGCAGAACTGGAGTCTGTCTACCCCGGCGCTGCTCGACGTCTTCATGGATGCGCGCCCCAACGATCGCGTGCGAGCCTTCGTGCTCGGCCGCATGTTCTACGATCCCACGCTCCCACCGAACGGAAGCTCTGCGTCCACGCCCACCGTCGCGTCGTCGTCCTCGGCGCAAGAGAGCGATTCCACGAGCGCGTCTATCTTCGGCCAGCAAACGCGCGGACCGAATGTATTGCTCGACCAGATGTGGTTGAGCTTCGATCTCTTGCACACTGTGTTCGTGACCGCGGGCAAGCAGCACGTGCGTTGGGGAACCGCGCGCTTCTGGGCTCCCACGGACTACCTGCACATGCAGGCGCGCAATCCCCTGCTTCCCTTCGACGCGCGCACCGGAACCACCATGCTGAAGCTGGACATTCCGTGGGAGGAGCGCGGGTGGAATTTCTACGCCTATGCCTTGCCCGAGAACGTGGACGCAACCCAGACCGCCGGCAGAGTTGCGGTGGCGTCGCGCGCTGAAGTCGTGCTTGGCACCTTCGAGGGCGGCGTCGGCGTCTTCGGCAGACAAAACAGCAAGGCCAAGTTCGCGGGCGATTTCTCGTTCGGCGTTTGGGATCTGGATTTCTACGGGGAGGCAGCGCTGCGGAACGCCGGGGATGTCGATTTCGTTCACTACGACGCCACGGCTGGCACGGGGCAGCCGGTCGTCTGCAGCGCCCAACCCAGCTCGCCCAGCTATTCGGATTTGGTGAATAGCTACTTCCCCTCGGGGCGCGGTTCGGGCTGGAAGCCGCAGGCTACGGGCGGGGTCTCGTATACCCGCCAGTATGCCGACAAGGACACGGTTACCGTGGGAGCCGAGTACTTCTACAATGGCCTCGGCTATTCCTCGGCCAAGGACTATCTCGGCCTCGTTCTTCCTCGTAGCCAGCCACTCCTGAATCCCGCGACGTTCTTCTATCTTGGGCGGCACTACCTGGCCGTGTTCGCCACGGCTCCCGCGCCCTACTCCTGGGACAACACAACCTTCACCCTTTCGAACCTGGCGAACCTGTCGGACCGGTCCGGCATCACCCGGCTCGACTACTCGCTGACGGTGCTCACCCACATTCGCTTCGAAGCCTACGGTGCCGTTCACTGGGGCCAACAAAATGGCGAGTTTCGCTTCGGCTTCAACAGCAACGACCTGCCTTGTCCGCCATCTCCCCCGATCGTTCGTGCACCCGCGCTCTTCGACCTGGGCGTGGGACTTCGCGTCGCGCTCTAGCTTTTCACGCGTTCTCACTTGACGAGCAGGCCGTGATGCTGCACCTTCTTGCCTCTCGAACGTGATGCGGGGTGGAGCAGCCTGGTAGCTCGTCGGGCTCATAACCCGAAGGTCCCAAGTTCAAATCTTGGCCCCGCTACAAACTTTTCGCAGTCTTACGGTCCCAATCGTCTTGCTCCGGCGTCCCTCATTCCGAATGAGGGAATCATGAGGGACTGAGCAGTGCGTTGCCGACCCGGTTTGAGCTTGTCGAAATCCTCGAGACCGTGTCGAGCGCTCTGCGTTACATCTTCCAATCCCGCGCCGCCCTCTTCGCGGAGGATGTGGTCCTTCGCCAGCAGCTCATCGTCTTGCGTCGTTCCGGGTTACGGCTGCCGTAGTTTCAGTTTGGGAAACCAACGGCGAAAATCGCTGGGATTGCGCGTGATCAGTCCTTGGTACCTGCACGCGAAAGCGCCGATGAGTAGATCGGCCAGAGGGCGCTTCGGCGTATCGCTTGCGCGTCGAGCCTGAACATACGCATTCCAGGCGAGATACGCGCACTCAGTGTCCGCGAAGGTCCAGCTTTCGGTGAAGCCGATGCCGACCTGACCCAAAAAGTGTTTCTGCGTTTCCATGCTGCCGTCAAAAGCCGGCGACAATTCAATCATGGTCACTGGGGAGATCACGAGCCCGTTCCGCAACGACTTTTCAAGCTGGTTCGCCGATGAGGCTCCGAAGGTTGGATCGTCCTCGAGCACGTCAATGAGGACGCAGGTGTCAACCACCCAGCTCATCGAGGGGCTTCACCAGCGCGCAGATCCCTCATCCAATCAGCGGTTCGTCTGGGGCTACGAAAGGTCTTGGCGAATCCCAGCATGGCCTTGGGCCCGGCGATCTGTTTCCCCACTTCCACGAGCAACCGCACCTCGCATGCGGAGAGCTTCTGCCACCTTAGACGTTGCCCCGGCTTGAGCCCCAGTTCTTTGCGCAACGATGCGGGCAGGGATGCCTGTCCGCGTTCGGTCAGGGTTGTGACAAGGCTCTTCACATCCCGAATATATCATGTAGGAACATCATGTTCATCAGCGATGGAGTGTCGCGTGGAGAACGACGAGAACCTTGTGGCGTTGCGGTCGCGTCACGGTGTGCCGGCGCTACGCATTGGCACAGGCAGGTCAGTCGAGATTCAGCCATGGCCGCATAGCCTAGACGCGTCACGAGTGTCGAGGATACCTTTTCGGGGCGTCATCGATTTCCGTGACAAGTTGGGACGGTACACTCTCTATGCTCGCGCTACTCCACGTGAGCGGCACGTTCCACCTGTGGTACTGAGCTACTGGCCTTTGAGGCCGGCGTGTCCATGGAGGACCGCCGTTCCCAGCGGCGAGATGGCTTTCAACGCCGTCAGCGCATTCGCGACGGTGGTGCCCGTCACATCGAGGGTTGCGGTCGAGAGCGCATAGATGGTGAACGCGTATTGATCGTCCATATTGTTCGTCAGCGATTGCGCGCAGGGGGCGAGAAACTTGCCGCTTTGTTTGGCCATCGCGAGATCCCCGGTCAACGTCGCTGTTGCCTGCGGGAGCTTCATCACGGTAGCCGGGATGTTCCAGATGGCCCAATGCTGCCCCATCGGATTGGTGTCCCCGAGGGTCGTGTCGATGAAGGTTATTGCGAAGGACATGGTGCCGGCCGGGGCCCCGGACCAATCGAGCTCGGGGTTGACACCGGAGCCGAACGTTCCATTCGAGGCCGCACAGGTGAACTGGGAATCGAAGTGGGCACCATCCATCAGATCCGGGCTGGTCAGGTCGAACGTGCCGCTCTCCGTGCCGCCGTCGGCGCCCCCGATTGCCGAGCCGGTGCTCCCGCCACCGCCGCCAGCGCCAAGCATTGTGCCCGCAGACCCTCCGCCTCCTGCCACGGCTCCCCCTGACTCAGTCTTGCCACCAGCTCCAGAGCCGGTCGCGCCGCCGTTGGCCATGCTGCCGGAGCCCATGGCGCCGCCGCTGGCCATGCCGCCCGAGCCCAAGGAGCCACCGCTGGCCATGCCGCCCGAGCCCAAGATTCCGCCGCTGGCCACGCCGCCCGAGCCCATGACGCCGCCGCTGGCCATGCTGCCGGAGCTCATGACGCCGCCACTGGCCATGCCGCGCGAACCCACTGCCGAGCCACCCGAGCCCGAAGGGGAGTTGGATGACGAGCTGCAACTGGCGAGTGCGGCCACGATGCCAAGACCTGAAATTGCGAGCTTGAAGAGTCTGGAAGAGAGCATGATTTTCCCCACCTGTTCTGGCGAGCCGAACGACTCGGGATTTCGTTCAGATGCAGAGCCCGCGAAATGGTGCCACGTGCGCACACACTTCAACGAGCCGGAACATCCGCGTCTGTGAATCAGCACATTTCGGCACTTCATGCAAACAACCGAAATAGCCACGAAGTCGCTTACATGATGTCACTTTGCGCGGACCGGCCGTGCAGTCGTCCGGCCATTCTCGATACCAATTGGTACTTTTGTGCTCAATACGCAATGGACGGCTCGAACTTCACCAGGCTACTTCGCCGTTATGAGCGCGGCGATGCATTGGTTGCGCGCCCGACAGACCTCGGAATCATTGGCTGGACACTCCGGATGTTGGGCACCATAACCTTGCGCTTCAAGGCGCGCCGGGTTTGCCCCCGACTGAACGAGAGCCTTCTTCACGGCCTGAGCCCGTTGTGTCGACAGTCTCTTGCTTGCGGCAGCCGTCCCTCTATCGTCGGTGAAGCCTCCAATCTTCAACCTGACGGCGGGATAGGCCGCGAGAATGCGCGCGACGTTTTCGAGCTGAGATAACGAGCCTCGAAAGTCGAGGTTGGCGCTGTCGCCCACAAACCGCAACCGATCGAAATCGAACCAATCCGCCTTGTCGATCTTTTTGTTGGCGTCTTCGATGAAATCGATGAGGTGCGACTCCACGCCGTCCGTCGCGGCCTTGACCACGTAGCCCGTGGAAAGCTGGCGTTCGTAGGGGGCTTTGAGGAGCGCGGCGAGCCGCTCCAGGCGTGCCTTTTCGTGCGTCAGCTCGACTAGGACGTTGCTCACCTGTCCCATGTCGTCACTCGTCTTCGCGATCGCATCCCGCAAGCTGTCGACCTCGGCCATCCTCGGGTCACGCCGGGCGGACTCAATCCTGTCGGACAGCCACTTCATCTTGGCGTCAAGCACGCCGGCGACCTCATCCGCGTTGTAATACTTCGCTCGCAATTCGGCCCCGCCCGGGACCTTGGTTGCGATGTCCTCGACGTCCTTGCGCAGTCCTCCCAACGAGGCCTTGAGCGCGGTGAGCTCCGGCTGGAGCTGATCGTAGGACTTGACCGTCTCGGTCAGGAGTTGTTCAGTCCTTTTTCTATCTCGATGGCACCCCACCGTTACGCCACACCAGAACAGGCTCAACGCAATCAGCGCCATCCAAGGACGAGAGCAGATACCCATGAAACCTCCGATGCATATCTCGTGGTGCCAAACGTGCTTTCAACACGACCATTCTACATGCGTAAACGAGCCGGTTCATCGCCAATAATGCGGACAACGTAGCGCGCCCGTCAGAACTTGCCCGTGGGCAACTCCATCGGTTCCAAATGCGGAGCTGCCAGGTCCGCAATAAGGATTCCCATTCCTTGCACGTGGTTCGCACCTTTCCTGTAACGAAGTGACGAGTCCATGCATCGAACTGCAATTAGCGTCCCGGACGCGGCGGGTGTAGCCGGGCCGGCTATTCGGTCGTCGTTGCCCTGAACTATGACGAACCTGTCAGGTTAGCCTACGAGAATGGAGGTGCCATGCGTCTTTCTCTAAGTGCTATCACCATTGCGTCCGTGCTGATGTTTGGCTGTTCACCACCCCAGGTCGTGCCCAACCATTCCCCGTCCGGTTCGGGCGGGAGCGGGAGCCAGGACAACGGAACCGGTGGCATCTCTACGAGTGGGGCGGGAGGAGGGGGCACCGGCACGAACTCCACTGGTACGGTTTCGGGGGCAGGCGGGGGGACCGGTGCCGGGAGTGGCTCCTCCGCCAACGGGGGTGCCTCCGGCAACGCCGGCTCCGCGACCGTTGAGCTGTCCTGCGTCTCAGGCGTCCCGCCGACGTCTCAGATCCCGCGTATGAAGGATGCGGCATACGATAATGTGGTGCGAGATCTGCTCGGCCTCACGGGTTTGTCGAGCAACGGGAACCAACCCCCATCTTCGCTCCTCGCCCCGGATTCCGATGGCGCACTCACCGACATCGGGTGGAACGGCTACCTTTCGGCTGCGCAAGAGATTGCCGCCGAAGTCATGGCTGGCTCCAATAAGTCCAACTTCATTATTTGCGATCCGACCAAAGATACCTCCTGCTTGACCAACACCGTCAAGACCTTTGGGCGCAAAGCGTTTCGTCGACCACTTACAGATACAGAGGTGACGAGCTTCATGCGGCTCAACAGCCTGACCCCGGCGGGGCAGCCGCTAGAGGTCGCCGAGGCGATTTTGTACGCCTTCCTCGCTTCGCCCTCGTTCATCATGCTCCCGGAGCTGGCGCAAGACAAAGACAGCAATGGCAACACCAAGCTCAACAGTTACGAAGTCGCGACGCGACTCTCGTTCCTTCTCTGGGGCACAGTTCCGGATGACACGCTGAGCTCGGCCGCCGACGCAGGTCAGCTTACGACGACCAGTCAAATCGCGGCGCAGGCGCAACGGATGCTGAAGAGCGACAAGGCGAAGGCGGTCGTGACCAACTTCCTTCACTACTACGCGGGCATCGAAACTGGGTCGCACTGGATCAACAATAATAGTCACGATTCGAGCCAGTATCCGAATTGGACCGACGCCGCGTACGCTCCCGCCATGGCGGAGATGGATGCGTTCTTCCAGGATGTCGTTCTCGGCGGTGGCACGTTCAAGGATCTCTTCCTTGGCAACAACGCCTTCGTGACCAAGGACACCGCTCCGCTCTACGGACTCGACGCCTCGAGCTATGGCACGCAGCCGACAAAGGTGGCACTCGATGCGAGCCAACGACCTGGGTTCCTGACCCGAGTTGGATTCCTGAGCACCTTCTCCAAGTATGACGTCACGAGCCCCATCCTTCGTGGCGCGTTCATCAGCGGTAGGGTACTCGGAATCAATCCCGGAACCCCAGATCCCAGCTTCGTCAAGACACCCATCCCGCCCGGCACCTACACGACCATGCGCCAGGAGATCGAGGCCCTGACCGCCAATCAGCCGTGCCAGGGGTGTCACGGCGTCAATATCAACCCGGCGGGGTTCGTGCTCGAGCACTACAACTCCGTGGGTAGCTGGCAGGATAAGGATCCGCTTGGTGGAGATATCGACGGGACCGCCGACGTCCGCTTCAGCGCCACGGACACGAAGACAATCACCAATCCGGTGGGGTTGATGACCGAGATCGGCAATCTTCCGGAGGCCAAGTACTACTACGCCGAACAGTGGGTATCTTTTGCCACGGGGAGGGTGCCCAACCAGAACGACGCCTGCATCGTGAACCAGCTCAGCAGCAACATGGCCCAGTCGAGCTATCCCGTTCTCAGCGTCATTGCTGACTACACCCAAGCCGATTCTTTCCATCTGCGCACCGTTGCCAATTGATAGGAGAGAGCGAACATGAGTACGAAAGTGATGAGTCGAAGACAAATACTCCGCGGCCTCGGAGGAGCTATTGTCGCCGCTCCCTTCCTGAGCTCGATTGCGGAGCGTTCCGCGAGGGCCCAGTCGACCACCGCCAGTCCTCCCAAGCGGCTGATTGTGTACTTCACCCACTACGGCTGTCTGACAGATCGATGGTTCCCGGCGCTATCCCATGGCCAACTGTCCTCTGACGATTACACGAACAATCAGACGCTCTCGGCCATGGCACCCTACGCCAGCAAGCTCCTGATGGTTCGCGGTATGCGGGCCATGAACGAGTGGAGCTTCCAGGGTACCTTGGGCCAGACGACCGACCCGCACACGCAGGTTTGTGGCTCGTACTTCACCTGCCAGCCGGTGACACCCGACAGTGGCAAGTTCAACGCGACCCCCACCGACCGGTCGCTGGATTTCGTGTGCGCCGAGCAGGTCAATCCGAGTGGTGGTGCGCCGCTCTTCATGCAGATCGGCGGCGTCTCCGGCAGCGCGAGCAACACCCAAGCGGTCATCTCGTACAGCGCGGCCAACACGATCAACCCTGGGTACGGGTCGCCTCAGCAAATCTACAGCAGCCTCACCAACCTCTTCGGCAAGGGACCCGTGTCGTCGGATACCTACAAGGTTGCTCGCGGCAACAGCATCATTGACATCGTCAAGGACGACCTGGCCAATCTGAAGAGGGTGCCCATGCAGCTCGGCCGACCAGCAGAAACTGGATGCTTGGGCTCAGCTTCTTCACCAGACGACGCAGGCGGTATCGTCCCAGTGCAGCTCGGACACCGCGACGCAGCTCGGTTTGACCAGCTCGTCCGTCCAAGGGAGCGGCGGCCTGTCAGCGGACATCTCGCAGGTCGGACCCATCATGATGGACCTGGCAGTGCTTACGGCCATCTGCGATGCCAACCGGGTGATCTTCATGAAGATGCCGCCGAACTACACCTTCAAATTCTTGAACCAGACCTCGGAGTCACACGGCCTCTCCCACCGCATTGGCAGTGCCAACATGGGGGGTGCATGCGTGAACGGCGTGATGGATATGTTGCACGCCATCGATGTCTGGTACGCACAGCAATTTGCCTATCTGGTCGGGAAGCTCGACGGCTTTGCGGAAGGCGACGGTACCCTGCTCGACCACACTGCCACCGTCTGGTTCAACGAAATGTCGGACGGCGACAGCCACAACCTCAATAACCTGCCGATCCTCCAGGCCGGGAGCTGTGGGGGCTACTTCAAGACGGGCTGGGCCATCAACGTCGACGGGGCCACGACCAACATGAGCGTCGGGAACAGCGACGGCGACTGTCAGAACGGCTCGACCCTTCCCAACCTGGACAACGCCGGCACCATGCCGCCGACGGTGGCTTCGAAGCCCATCAACAAGTACTTCTGCAACCTGATGAACGCCATCGGCGTCATGGCCGATAGTACCGGGTTTCCGGTGAAGGGTGGCACGCAACCGGTGACCAAGTATGGCAAGTACGACGACAGCAGCCTTTTCACCGGGGGGGGCACCCAGCCTGCCCAAATCAAGAGCCCGGGGGAGTACACGGAGCTGAAGGCGAGCAGCTGACCGCTATGCGTGCCGAGTAGGTGGTTCGCGTGGTATGCGTGCAGTTCTCTTGAAGGTAAAGGGCAGCGTCGTTGTCCTTGCGGGAACGTCGGCTGCCTTTGCGTTGTTGGCCCAGACCGGGAGCTGCCTGGTGGAGCGTACCCCTAGCGCCCCTGGCACTGAATACGCGCGCAGTGGATCGGAAAGTGGCGGGAGTGTGGGAAGTGGCGGAAACACTGGCGCTGGCGGTACATCGTCGGGTGGAGGCAATTCCGGAGCAGGCGGCGGCAGCTCGCAGTATGCAAACTTCGCCACCGTCGGAGAGATTGTTCAGGCCAAGTGTGGGGGCTCGGGCTGCCACAACGGCGGCACAGCGCCGACCCTGGTGGGGATTTCCGACACGGAGCTCTATACGACGCTCACGACCTACGTATCGACGTTCTGTGGAGATCGCGTCCTCGTCAAGCCTGGCTCACCGGACCAGAGCGCCTTCTACCTCGCTCAAGAAGGTCAATGTGGGCCCTCCCTTCCCCAGATGCCGCTCGGGTGCGTGGATACCTGCACGCCCCAGGACTACCTCGACGGTGTTTGGCAGTGGATCGAAAACGGGGCGCCAGAACAGTAAGATAAGATGGGAACCCTGGGAGGCTCGGCACCTGCCTCCCACCCTGCCCCCCCGCGCTTCGCGCGGCCGGGTTACTGCGGGATCGATGCAGTCGGGTACGCGGCGTAGTCGACGCCGGGATCGTCCACGGCGTTGGTCGTGAAGGTCCAAGTGCTACCGTGTGGAAGGTCGGAAGTCGTGCTGCTGGTCGCTGCGCCGAGCGGCCGGCCAACGCGATTCACCGGAAAGATGGTCACCGAGGGAGCGCTGACGGTCAAGCCGAGCCCATTGGTGACTTTGCCCATGTACGCAGTCCCCGCGTCGGTCGCGACGGTTTGCACGTCGCTTACCGAGAGCCCGGGAATGGGAACGACGCCGGCTACCGTGAAGGCCGGAAACAGGTGCCTCAGGTACCCCAGCTGGTCGATCGTCATCGAGCTCGGAAGATCGGTCGAGGCGGTCATGGCGACCTGGCCCGGGTCGATGCATGAAATGATCGTTCCGTCGGTCAATTGATAGAGCTTTCCGCTCAGCAAGACGCTGCCCGAGCTGGTCACGACGTTGCCGGCCTTGTCGACGAAATCGGTCGTCATGCCGGCCTCGCAGGATGGCGTATCCGATTCGTTTTTGACCGCGGCGAAGAGCTTGAGGCCGGTTGCGTCCTGCACGAGCGTGAACGCCACCAGCGTCAGCCCCCGGTCCGTCCCATCGCCGCTGATGTCGGACAGGCCGACGGGCACGAAAAGCAAATCGTCGCCGGACGCCATTCCGTCGACGTCGCTGATTCCGTCCAACGCATCGTCGGCAGGGGAGGCGTCGTCGCGTCCGGGCGCACCGCCATCCGAGCCTGCTCCATGGCCAAGGGTGCCCGGTGAGCAGGCGAGGGGCAGGACAAGCAAGACAATCATGGCGGGAGTGACATCCGGCGTGCGAGCGGTCCTCCTTGAGCTTGGCATGGGCGACAGGTTCCTTCTCTCGTTAGAGGCGGGGCGCAGTGCGCGGGTTGCAGGCGAATCGCTCCGGGTCAAGCGCCCGCACAGTACCGTCGCCAAGCCGTGCGAAACGCCGCCTCGAGGTGGCGTGCGAAGCGCGGTGCATCCGCGAGGGGGGATGCTTCGAGCCGGGGACGAAGCTCGACGCGCAATTGGGCGAGGCGGGGCAGGTCGCCCGCGAGCGCGACGGCCTTGGCCACGAGCTCGTGCTCGGAGCCGGCGACGAGCTCGGGCAGCCCGAGGTTCATGGCGAGGCACGTACCCGCCCGGTGCAAGGACGTGCCGCCCGTCATGGTCACGACTGGAACGCCCATCCAGAGTGCATCGAGGCTGGTGGTCGCCCCCGTGAACGGGAAGGTGTCGAGTCCGATGTCGATGCGCTGATAGCGCTCGAGATATTCGCGCCGGGAGACGCGCCCGACGAATTCCACGCGCTCTGCCGTCACGCCCTCCGCAGCCAGCCTGTGCAAAGTGTCCTTCCGGCCTGGTTCCTCGGCGTAGAGCAACAGCCGAGAGCGCGGGGTTTCACGCAGCACGCGCGCCCAAAGGGATAGCACGCCTGGTTGCACCTTGCGGTAGCTGTTTTGGCAGCCGAACGTGACGACCCCTGCGGCGAGAGCGGGCAGGGGGCCGATGGGGAGATCGAGCTCGAGCGAGTCGTAGCACCACGAGGTTTCGGGCAGGTGCAGACAGGCCTCGGAATAGACACTGCCGTCGGTTCCTGGCGGGTCGACGTAGGGATCGGTGATGCGGTAGTCGATGGTGTCGAGCCCGGTGGTGCCCGCATAGCCAAGCCAGGTGATTTGCACGGGTGCGGGCTTGCACGCGAACAGCCGCAGTCGGCCACCGGCACTGTGCAGCGCGAGATCCACGAGAATGTCGATCCGATCCTTGCGCACCAGCTCGGCGGCAGCGATGTCGTCGAGGTACCGGATGTCACGGAAGCGTGGCCCTGCCCAGGTCCGGACCTGCTCGGTGGCGAGATCGGGGTGGTCCACCGAGGAATAGAGGTAGATGTCGAAGGACGACCGATCGTGGTTCGCCAAGAGCGGGGTCAGAAACTGAATCAGTGGGTGGGCGCGGAAGTCAGGCGAGACGTAGGCGATTCGTAGCGGTCGGTCGGGGTTCTTGTCGTTGTCGTGAGGGCGTCGGTAGCGTCGCATCGACTCCGCATGCAAACGCGCCCAACGGCGGCCCTCGGCCAGCAGGGCGTGGGCGTCGTACCCGGGATCCGTGAGCGCCACGAGAATCAAGTTGCTGTGGGCGTTGTGGTCCGTCGGGTCGAGCTTGAAGGCGCGCCGGTAGCTCAGGATGGCGCCTTTCCGGTCTCCCAGCTCGACCAGCGCGTTCGCCAGGTGATGGTGGGCCATGGCTTGGTTCGGGTCCAGCTCGGCGGCGCGCCGGCAGTGCGCGAGCGATTCTTCCACGCGCCCGAGCCGTAACAGCACCCAGGCCAGGCTGACATGAAAGGGCGCGCTCTCCGGACGGAGCGCCACGGCTCGTTCGAGGTGCGGCAGCGCCTCGCCCGGTCTCCCTTCATCCATGAGCGTGATGCCGAGATTCTGGTGGGCCTCCGGAAAGGCGGGATCCAGGGCGAGGATACGTTCGAAAGCCGCGGCGGCCCGTCCAAGGTCGCCCTCTCGCCGATAGGCTTCGCCGAGGTTGGTGAGCAGCACGGGGAGAAGCTCGGGTTCGTGCGCCCGGATCGCCAGCAGCCGTTCGAGGATGCGGGTCGACTCCAGGAAGCGCCCCGATTCGAACAGCAGTACGCTCAGGTCGAAGAGGGCGTCCGGGTGGTCCGGGCTGCGGGTGAGAAGCCGGCGATAGAGGCTCTCGGCCTCCTTGATTTGGCCAGCGGCCCGGGCGGCGCGGGCGCGCTCCCAGAGCGGTCTTGGAGGATGTCGTGCTTTCACGGGTCGTGACCTGCCCCTCGTCGGGTATCGTCGGCAGCTAGTCTTCCACGGACGCAAGGTCTTTCCCAGTTGCCTCCTGACGGCATTCCACGCTCGACCGCCCGACGCGGGGACGGTAGAGAGAGCCTGTGGCAGCGACGTCCGACCTCGCGGCGATTCTCGATGAGCATGCTCGCGAGCGGGCGGCCGCGGTCATTCTCGCCGACGCGCTGGCTCAGACGCCCAGGCTGCACTTGCCCGGCGGGCGCGCGCGCCTTCGCTGTCAGCTCGAGCAGGCCATCGAGCTCGCGAGTCGCGTCCTCGCCGCTGCCGAAAATGGGGGAGGGGACGCGAAAACGATGGCAGGCGCCCGTTCCACGCTGGTCCAAGCCTACGCCGCCCGTGCGCGAGATGCTCGCCACGGGGCGGGCCAGCTTTCGCTCGGCGCCCAGCGCGCCCCGACGTGCGAAGACTGCGACGATGGCTGGCGGCGGGTCGAGGAGATCGTCGCCGTTGCGGAGGCGTCGGCGTTGGCGGCGGCGCGCGTGGCCGCCGAGCTCGACAGCAAGCCGGCGTGGACGGCAGCCCGTGTGGCGCAGGAGGTGGCGCGCGAGGCGCGCCGACTCGTCGACGAGCGAAACGACGCTTACACCTTCCACGCGGACCCGGGCTTCTCGTTCGGTGAAGGCTGGTACCTCGCGGCGGCCGCCGTGCTTGCCGGCGTCGCGATTCAGATCGAGCCGGGCGAGGCGCAGACGGCGCAGGCGGAGCGGTTCCTTCGCGACGCCGGCCTCGGTTCCAGGCTGGTGCCGTATCGCTCCCGCCCGCGCGCGAACAAGCACCTACCCGAGATCGTCGCGCGTGCCTTCGGCATCGACCCGATCTCCGCGCGGCGCAAGGTCCGGGCGGCGTTCCTCGGCGAGGCGCCGATCCCGCAGCGGATCCTCGCTTGGGTCGCTCGAAGGCTCGCCGGCGCACCGGCGGGTAGGAAGGTCTTGCTCTGGGTCCGCTACGGCGCACACCAGCCCGCGCGAAACACGACGTACCCCGAGCTGGTCGAGCTTGTTCGACGAGCACTGGCCGCCAAGCTCTTGCCGGTTCTGGTGGGTGACGCTGTCCGTGACGGCGAAAGACCATTGGGCGGCGTTGACATGACGCTCTTCTGGAAAGAGCCCATCTTCCAGGGCCCCGACATGCGGTGCGCGCAGCTCCAGCTCTTCGAGCATCTGAAGGCGGAGCACGGTCTGGTCGGCCAGCTCGGGGTCACCACCGCGGGCATGGACGGCCCCGCGCTGATGGGCCTGCCCACGCTGTACCTCACGCATGCGCCGAACGTCCGGTTGGGCAGGTGGGTTGGCACGGTTCCGAACTACGAAGAGGTCGTGCGCGGCGACGGGTACCTCGAGCGTGTCAGCGATAGGCTGCGGCAATGGGCAGGGGTGCCGAGCTCGGCCCCAGCTCAAAAATAGAGAAAGGATGCCGAGAGTCCCAGGGAATAGGACCTCAGGCGATAGCCGGTGTCGGGTTGCTGCGATGAATCCTTCATCGAGGCGGATAGGGCGCCACCCGCCACGAGCGCGAGCCCGATGGACCACTGCGGACCGATGGCCCAGTCGTACCCGCCAAAGACGTTGCCGGCGGTGCTCGTGCCGGTCATCACGCTGTCATCCGCGTGATTTTTGATGCTGGTGAAGCCAACGCCCGCGGTAAGACCGACATGCCAGCCGTCGGAAGGATCGGGGTACCAGTCAACCAGCAGACCGAGCGCCGAGAAGCTGGCATCGGCCTTGGGCGAAGCAGTCAGTGACCCTCCATTGGACGTCACCTTTTCGTCCACAAAGGGGCCGCCGGTGAAAGTCGTGGTGATGCTGGAACCTTGAATGGCGCCTGCCAGGACCAATCCGCGCACGATGCTCCCGCCAAGCGCAATCAATTCATTGGACCCCAAACCGGACAAGGACGCTGTCCCTTTGGGACCGTTGCCGGCCATGTGCACGTCGCCCAACCCGCTGCCGATCCGCATGTAGAAACCGTTGCGAATCCGATCGCCCGAGCAGTCGTGGGGTCGCGACCTGAGAGCCACAGCGGGCTGCGGAGTCGGCGGGCTCTGCGGCGCCAGGCTGAGGTGTGGCCGATACCGTCTCGAACCTTACGGGCGCGACGGGAGCGGCCGGCCCGGTTGGTGCGGGCAAAGGTGCCTCTTCCGGGGGCTTTGGTGACGGCGAGGGCGGATTGGTCGGAGGAGGGGTCTCGATGCCCGGAAGGGGAGACTGCGAGCGCGCCGGCTCTTCGGAGGTCGTGGTCTGGGCACCCGCCGGCGACGTGAGCGAAAGACAAGCCATGAATGTCGAGAAGAGTTGAATAGGATAGCGCATGGATCGATCCCTCCGTGTGTCCCGACTCCGCCTGGTCGGGTTTTGCGGCCGATGTTCATCATCGGTTAATCACAACAACACCGCGAGGGCAATCTTTGTTGACCGGATAACGGGGGCGCCCGGACGACAGCAGGCGAGCACCGTCTGCGGCTACGCCACCTTGGCGAGAAACTCCGCGGCCCAGGCCTCGAGCTTGCGCGCGTCCGCGTAGAAGTGGCGAATTCCGTCGGAGAGCTTGTCCACGGCCATGGCGTCTTGGTTGTGCAAGAAGCGGTAGCTCTTCTCGTCCAGATGAAGGGGGGTCGCATCGCTGGCCATGGCCGACGCCGGGGACAGACGGCGCGGCAACTCGCCTTCACGCTTTTCCAGATCGGCGAGGATGTCGGGGCTGATGGTGAGCAGATCGCACCCGGCGAGCGCCATCACCTGCTCGGTCTTGCGGAAGCTCGCGCCCATCACCTGCGTCTTGTAGTCGAACTTCTTGTAGTGGTTGTAGATGCGCACGACCGAAGCCACGCCCGGATCCTGTTCGGGCGGGATGTCGTGCACCCCGCGCTCCTTGAGATAGTAATCGTAGATGCGTCCCACGAAGGGAGAGATGAGCGTGACCTTCGCCTCGGCCGCCGCCACCGCCTGCGCGAACGAGAAAAGCAGGGTCATGTTGCAGTGGATGCCTTCCTTCTCCAGCTGCTCGGCAGCGCGGATGCCTTCCCAGGTCGTGCCGACCTTGATGAGGATGCGCTCCCTGGCGACGCCCGCCTTGCGGTAGAGGTCGATGAAGTTGCGGGCCTTGGCGATGGTGCCCTCGGTGTCGAACGAGAAGGACGCGTCGACCTCGGTCGAGACGCGGCCGGGAACGATCTTCAGGATCTCGCAACCGAAATTGACCGCCAACTTTTCCAGGAAAGCCGACCTTCGGCGCGCTTCCTCGCCAGGTTGCGTCCGGGCATAGTGGACCGCCTCTTCCACCAGCGCGCGGTACGGCGGCAGCGGCGCGACCTTGAGCAGGAGCGACGGGTTGGTCGTGGCATCTTGCGGCTTGTGCAAGGCGATGGCCTCGATGTCTCCGGTATCGGCGACGACCACGGTGTGTTTCTTCAACGAATCCAGCAGCGTCATGGCGACCTCCTTGCCTCGACTCCTGTCAAGTCTGCCCGCCAGCGCGTGTCCACGCACGCACTTATGTGCGATCGGGCTCAGGCCTTGGCGAGCGCCCCCCGGCGGCGCAAATCATCGAAATAGGCCAGCAAGTGCATCGCCTCGAGACGTTCACGCTCGGCCGGATTGGCCTGCATGTACGCCGCGTGTGCTGCCTGCATGAACCCGTCGAGATCGACGTCGAGGCGAACCGCGCACTCTGCCGCACGCGACATCGTGGTGTTCGCATCCGCTATCATCGACTCTCGATTGCTGTCCGACAAGTCAAGAGTGGCCCGTGCCTTCGTCTCTTGCCCTTCTGCCTTCATCACCAAATCCTCCCTTGTAGAGAGTGCGCACGGATCGAGCCTGGTCAAGCCGGCATGGCGGTAGGGACATCCGCTCTTCGCGGAAAGGCCGCGGTTGACAGCGAAACCGGGCATGACGGACACTCGCCCGGCAACATGCGGCGTGGGTGGACGTACGTGATCGCCGGGCTGCTGGTCGTCGTGGCCGCAGCCCTCCTGCTGATGTTCCTCCACACTCGGCAACAGCGCAGCCCGGCGGCGCCGTCGCAGGCGGCCACCGCGCGGTATGCGGGGTCGGCGCGATGCCGCGATTGCCACGAGGAATTCTACCGTCTGTGGTCCACCTCGCATCATGGCCTTGCCATGCAGCCTTTCACGACCAGGCTTGCGCGCGCGCAGCTCACCCCGCAGAAGCAAGACATCGTCGTTGGCGGCCATCGCTATCGGGCCGAGGTCGGGGCTGGCCAGGTGCGTGAGACGACCGGGACGGGGGTCGTCGACCATCCCATTGCGTATGTCCTGGGTGGCAAGAACGTGTACTACTTCCTAACGCCCTACCTGCGCGGGCGGCTGCAGGTCCTTCCCGTGGCGTACGATCTCGGGCACAAGGAGTGGTACGATGTTGCTGCGAGCGGCCTGCGGCATTTCACGGACGTGAGCGAGGTGGCCGTGCGCTGGACCCAACCGGAGCTCACCTTCAACACCTCCTGCTACGCCTGCCACGTCAGCCAACTGACCAGCAACTACGACCCAGCGGCCGACTCGTACCGGACCACCTGGGGCGAGCCGGGCATCAACTGCGAGACCTGCCACGGCCCCGGCCAAGAGCACATCCGTGTCATGAGGCAGGCCGGCCCCGGGAAGAGCCCGGCGGGTCCGAAGCTGATCGTGACCAGGCAGTTCACGCACGAGCAGAAGAACGACATGTGCGCTCCCTGCCACGCCAGGATGTCGCCCCTCACGGAAGGCTTTCGTCCCGGCGATCGCTATTTCGATTCGTTCGATCTGATTGGCGTCGAAAGCCGCGATTTCTACCCTGATGGCCGCGACCTCGGGGAGAACTACACCTTCACCTCGTGGCGCCAAAGCCCCTGCGTGAAATCCGGGCAGCTCGACTGTCTTCACTGCCACACCTCGAGCGGTCGCTACCGGTTCAAGGATCCGGCCAAGGCAGAGCAAGCATGTTTGCCCTGCCACGAGGACAAGGTGCGCGGCGTGCTGGCGCACAGCCATCACCCGCAAGGGAAGACAACCTGCACCGACTGTCACATGCCCAAGACGCAGTTTGCGCGCATGGTACGCAGCGATCACTCGATGCGGCCGCCCACGCCAGCCGCCACCGTCGCGTTCAAGTCCCCGAACGCCTGCAACCTGTGCCATCAGGACAAGGATGCCGCCTGGAGCGACGGAACGGTCAGAACGTGGCACGCGCGGGACTACCAGGCGCCGGTGCTGCGGCAGGCGGCGCTCATCGCGGCCGCGCGTACGGGCGACTGGTCGGAGCTGCCGGCCATGCTGAACGCCGTGGGTGGAAGCCAGCGTGACGAGGTGATGGCCGTGGCGTTGCTCCGGATGCTTCGGTCGTGTCCATCGGACGAGAAGTGGCCCGCCGTCCTGGCGGCCATGGAAGATCGCTCACCTTGGGTACGCGCGGCGGCGGCCGAAAGCGCAGGCGAGCACCTCGTGCCCACTGCTGTGGCCGCGCTGCTGAAGATGATGCGCGATCCGGTACGCTTGCCACGTGTCCGCGCGGCCAACGCCCTGGCAGGCCTTCCCGTCGGCGCGGTGCCGAACGGGCTGCGCGCGAACTTCATGGCCGTGACCCGCGAGCTGGAAGCGTCGCTTGCCACGCGTCCCGACGATTTCGACTCCCAGTACGACCTCGGCAGGCTGTCCGCGCGCCGGGGCGACATGTCACGAGCCATCGACGCCTACGAAGTCGCGATCCGGTTGCGCCCGGACATGGTGGCCCCGCTGGTCAATGTGTCGCTGGCGTACAATGCGGTCGGCAGGAACAGCGATGCGGAAACCGCCCTGCGCCGGGCCCTCGACATCGAGCCCGGGAGCGCGGCGGCGCACCTCGACCTCGGCATGCTCCTCGGCGAGATCGGTCGCCTGCCTGAGGCCGAGGCGGCGTTGCGCGCTGCCTTCGAGGAGGATCCCGGGTCGGCAGCGGCGGCCTACAACCTGGCCATCGTGATTTCGCGCCAACGACCGGATAAGGTCGACGAGGCCGTGACCTGGAGCCGCCGCGCCAGCGAGCTCGAACCCTCGTCTACGAAGTACGCCCACGCCTTGGCCTTCTACCTTGGTCAGCGCCACGTACCGATCCCAGCCCGCAGGCGACGCTAGCAGCCCGTGGTGGAAGCCGGACCGGGCTATTCGGAGTGGATTCGGGCCGGATGCAAGGAGCAGCGAAGCGCCGAATACTAGAGGTATTCAAGCGAGCGTTCAGTCGTGTTGGGCTATGGCACACTGCCGTTCTACTGAAGCAGAGGATCGTCGTAGCGTGCGCGTTCGCCGGCTAGCAGGGACTGCAGGTCGGTAAGCTTGGCCTGATATTCGTCCGCAGCGGACAGGTCGTTCATTTCGCTTGGGTCGACACTGAGATTGAAAAGCTGCAGACGATCGAATTGCGCGCCGGTGGCTGTCAGCCGGTAGCCGATGATCTTCCAGTGGTCCGCGGTGCGAATGGCTCGATGGAGGTCCCGATACTGATGGTAGGCGTTTTGTCGGGAAAACGCGGCGCCTGCCCCCAGCAGCGCGTTGCCCTGGCTGCTCGCTGGTGGGGCGAGGCCGAGCAGAGCTGCCACGGTGGGCAGCAGATCGTGCAGGTAGACGAATCGCCCGTCGATGGCATTCGCGGCAATGCCCGGCCCGGCGAGGATCATGGGCACGCGAACGCTGTCGTCATAGACATTCTGTTTGCCAAGAAGCCCATGCGAGCCCAACGCCAGGCCGTTGTCACCGGCGAAAAAGATCAACGTCCGGTCGAGCAAGCTCCGCTCTTCCAAGGTGTCGAGGATGCGCCCGATCTGGGCATCGACCTCGGAGATCATGCCGTAGTAGGCGGCGATCTGCTGCTTGACCTGAGCGGGATCCCGAGGAATGGGCAACAGGTCCTCGTCGCGGTTGTGCAGCTCGCCGTTGTCGAAGGGATGCTCGGGCAGAAAGTTGTCCGGCAGGGGCGTCTGCTCGGGGTCGTACATGGCATCGAAGGGCGCAGGGGGCGTGCGTGGGTCGTGCGGCGAGGTGAACGCGACGTAGGCGAAGAAGGGCGGTCCCCCCGCTGGCAGACTCTCGAGGAAGGCGACGGCGGCGTCCGCGTACATCGTGCTCGAGAACTTGTCGCCGTGAAACTGTGCCTCGGGGGGATACTCGCCCGTGGGATCGAAATGGTAGAGCAGCGGGTGTTCGTGTCCGCCATCCTCGGGGAAATGCATGCCCCCGAAGAAGATGTTGTCGGCGTAGTCGAAAATCCGCGCGAACGATGCCCGGTCGCTGTGCCATTTGCCCGTGGCAAAGGTGAAGTATCCCGCCTGGCGCAGCAGCTCCGGCAACGTCGTGTGCTCGGGAGGGATGATCTCGCCCGCCCCGTCGTCACCCTCCAAGTGATTGATGGTCCGTCCGGTCATCAGCGAGGCCCGGCTGGTGATGCAAACCGCGCCGTTGACCCCGCCCTGACAGGCGGCCTGGCTGAAGGACGTGCCGGCGTAGGCAAGTCGGTCCATGTTGGGAGTCTGGATGAGCTGATTGCCCAGGGCATGGATGGTGTCGTAGCGCTGGTCATCGGTGAGCAGAATCAACACATTCGGCGGGATAGGGACGGGGGGCCGTTTTGCACCATCGGGGCTCCCGGGTCTTTCGCCCAGGCCGCCGCAGGCTCCGGCGAGCAAGACGAATGCGGTACACAGGCTGGATGGCAGTCTGGTCATGGGTCACCCCCTGCTTGATCCTCGATCCCGTCGGAGATGCGCTTCAACCGAGGAAGCACATGGGCGTAGAACGCCTTCCACGCTTCACATAGTACACCTTATGAAGTCCAGGATCTCGGCAGCGTTCATGACCTCTCCAAGCGCAAAATGCGACGCAACCTATCACCTCGGCAGGTTCGCCGGCAAGGGGCCGAAGACATCATAATCCCGCGACAGGCGCGGGAGGTCGTGGCCGTGGCCAAGAGCGCCATGGCGCCGGACATCGGCGCAATCGAAGCTCCATAGTTACGAACCGGATGGCAACGCAATTCGCGGCCAGCCCCAATAAGGCAATGGGTCGGACTTCGAAGATGCAATAAGGAGCTCTGGGCCCGGTTGGCGACTGGCGACAACCGCCATAATTGAGAACAGACTGCCACAAATGAGAATGGCCGGCCAGGCGCGGAAGCCGCGCCACGGCTTGAACGAAGCCCCAGCTCGTGAACAGTGGAGAACTTGTGTAACGGATTCCCGACACCAAGCATCGCAAGGTGTTTCGTGGTGAGGAAAGGGAAGTCCATGCCCGCGATAGCGTCTCAATCCGAGCTGACCAGAGCGGTGGTGCTGTATCGATCTGGGGCGAAGGAACACGGCGTCCTGGCGGGCTGACATCGCCCCGGAATACGACCTTCGGCGCCGCGGTCCGGGCGCACGACGAATCGGCAAGACTGGTGAATCATGGCGGGTCGCGGCCACCGCGACCGAGTTTGCGAGAGGAACTTGCATGGCAATCGAAGCGCTCAATGTATCGGATAGAGCGGTATCCACAAAGGATGGTCCGGGCGAAGTCAACCTGAAGAAGGTCATCCTTGCCGCGTCGCTGGGAACGCTGTTCGAGTGGTACGACTTCTATCTATATGGCAGCTTGGCGGTCTTCTTCGGGGGACTCTTCTTCCCCAAGGGCAACGCCACGGCACAGTTGCTGGCCAGCTTGGCCACCTTCGGCGCCGGGTTCGGCGTGAGGCCCCTGGGCGCGTTGGTGTTCGGGCACATCGGGGATCTCATCGGCCGCAAATACACTTTCCTCGTCACCATGGCGACCATGGGGATTGCGACGGCGCTGACCGGTTTGCTCCCCTCCTACGCCTCGGCCGGCATCCTTGCCACCGTGATGTTGGTGGGCTTGCGGTTGCTGCAGGGACTCGCGCTGGGCGGCGAGTACGGAGGAGCGGCGACGTACATCGCAGAGCACGTTCCGGACAACAAGCGTGGCCTCTACACCAGCTTCATCCAGACCACTGCCACCCTCGGCTTCTTCCTCAGCATGGGGGTCATCGGAGCGACGCGCTCGTTGCTCGACGAAGCATCCTTCCGGAGCTTCGGTTGGCGCATCCCCTTTCTTCTCTCCTTCGCGCTGCTTGCCGTGTCGCTCTACGTTCGCTTGAAGATGAAGGAATCCCCTGTCTTCGCGCGCCTCAAGAGCAGCGGGAAAACCTCCGTCAATCCACTGAAAGAAAGCTTTACCAATCCCGTGAACGTGAAGTACGTGCTCATCGCCCTGTTCGGCGCGACCGCTGGGCAGGGCGTGGTCTGGTACACGGGGCAATTCTATGCTCTCACCTTCCTCCGAAGCGTGCTCAAGGTCTCGTGGCAGTCGTCCTACCTCATGGTCTCGGCTTCGCTCATTCTTACGACGCCCCTGTTCATCTTCTTTGGCCGGCTTTCCGATCGGATCGGGAGAAAGAAGATCATGATGGCCGGATGCATCCTCGCGGCGCTGACCTATGTCCCGATCTACATGGGCATGAAGGCATTCTCGAATCCGAACGGGCTGGCGGTGGCCGCTGCCTCCGACATCAATTGGCCGATGATGATTTTGCTGCTGTCGCTACAGATGGTTTACGTCTGCATGGTGTATGGCCCGATAGCGGCGTTCCTGGTCGAGCTCTTCCCTACCAAGATTCGCTACACCTCGATGTCGGTGCCGTACCATTTCGGCAATGGTTGGTTTGGCGGTTTCTTGCCACTCATTGCAACGGCTGTGACGGCTTCGGCCTGGGCCAAGACCACCTTCGGGGCAAACTCGATCTACACGGGACTCATGTATCCCATCGGGGTTTGCATCCTGACCGTCGTCGTCAGCAGTTTGTATATCCGCGAGACGAAGGACCACAAGATCGAGGCGGATGTCATCAGCACGTAGCAATCGGCCATATCGACCAGCTGGCTTCGTCGCTTTTTGCGATTGGGGGGATGTCAGGGGGGACGCGGCGGTGGCAGCGAATCGAACGTGAGGAATTGCATCCTCGGTGTGTAACGGAATGTGACGCGCGGGCATCTACGCTTGGTCGCCCGACAGCATTCGTGAATTTCATGGGAGGTATAGAGCGATGAATCGTGAATTCAGAAGTTCCGTGGTAATCGTGTTTGGTTTGCTCCTGAGCGCATCGGGTGCATTGGCGGAGGAGCCGACCCCTGCTGCGGAACCCGAAGCGGCAACTGCTCCGGCAGCCGAACAACAGCCCACGCCTCCGAGCGTTTCCGTCGTAGCGCCGCAGCCGCCCCCGCCTGCGCCCCCGGCGGTGTCCGAACCGTCCCTGGTCCCGCCGTCCGCCAGCCCACTTCGCATCGAGGGACCGAACGGAACCAGCATTCGCATCGGTCTGCTGCTTCAGCCGCAGCTGCAAGTGGTGAACAGCCCAACGCTGAGCGGCTATTCCAAGAACATGTACGTGCGCAGGACACGTATCCTGCTTGGCGGCACCTTGCTGGACAAGATCGAGTACTTCGTCGACACCGACTATCCGAACCTGTTTCTGGACAGCAACACCGGAACCGCGGCCGCTCCTGACTATTTGAAGAACACGACGGGGATGAATGTCCAAGATGCTTTCGTGACCTTCAAGGCCTACGGCAACATGCTCAAAGTCGATGCCGGCTACATGCTGCCGGCCCTGGCCCACAACGCCCTGCAAGGAGCGGGGACGCTCTACGGCTTTGATTATTACAACTACAGCTTCGTGCACAGCGCTCCCGGTGTGTTCGGCACCGCGGGAAGCTCGGTGGGCCGCGATGCCGGCGTGCAGTTGCGCGGTCTCGTGCTCGACGGACACATCGAATACCGCCTGGGCATCTTCCAGGGTCTGCGCGAAAATCAGAGCGCCAATGGGGATGTTGCTGCGCGTAACTTCTTCCGGGTCACCGGACGCCTGCAGATCAACTTCCTCGACCCCGAACCGGGCTTCTTCTACGCGGGAACCTACCTCGGGGCCAAGAAGGTCGCGTCCATCGGTGGCTCCTACGATTTCCAAGACAAGTACAAATACTTTGCCGCCGACGGTATCGTGGATCTGCCGGCTGGACCGGGGGTGGTGACGGCGCAGGTCAACTTGGCGCACTGGGATGGGGGCACCTTCATTCCCGCGATGGTCAAGCAGACCGCGCTGATGGGCGAGGCGGGATACACCATCGCCGTAGTTCGCCTGAGTCCCATCGTTCACGTCGAGCAGCGGTGGGGCAGCGGAGATGTCCAGAACGAAACTCGTCTCAGCGGCGGCCTGGCGTTCTGGCCCTACGGGCACACCAGCAACGTCAAGGCCTTCTACACCCACGTGAAGACCAACGGCGAGGCCAACGGATACAACCAGTTCAACCTGCAGTGGCAGGTCTTCTTCTTCTAGTCGCCGCGCGCGGCCTTAAGGCCTTAGCTTCCCTGCGGCATATCTCTGTCGTGTCGAATGACTCAAGGCGGTAAAGAATAAATTCGTGCCGCCGACACGGAACAGGCGGCGCGGCCACTTCTTTTTGGTAGATTCCCCTTGCATCGTTAGGTGGTCGGTGTTGGAAAGGGGTTGGGCGAACGTCTCCTCGAATCGAAGGAGTGGCAATGAATCCGAACAGAGTCGTAAGAAGGGTCAGTTTAATTGCCGCGTGCACAGTTACGGGGTTGCTGCTGCCTGATTGCACGAAGACGCCTGACATCGGTGTATCCAGCGGCAACGGAGGGGCCGTCGGAGACGGCGGCCAAACCGGCTCCATGGGGGGCAACGACACAACCGCCGCGACGGGCGGGGCAGATGGGCGCGATGCCGCCATCGTCACGTTCAACCTGGACGCGCCCCCGGCCTGGTGGGGAACGGCCGACGCCGAGCCCGACTTGCCCCCGGCGCCGACGGCGGACGCCAACTGTGGAATGGCTACCAGCAACACGACCCGCGAGTCGGTGGATGTTCTGCTGGTCCTGGATTGTTCGGCCTCGATGGACTACAGCATCGACGAGGACTGCTATTGCTCGACCACCGGCGGAACTTTTGGCAATCTGTGCGCCGATACGACAAACTGCACGACGAGGTGGAATGCCATCGAGCCGGCGGTGACGGCAACCTTGTCGAGCTCCAGCAACGTCGACTGGGGGCTGAAGTTCTTCCCCTCGTCCAGCACCTCCAACTGCGGCGTCACGGCGGGTGTCGAAGTCAAGATAGACCCCAACTCGGCCGCCGCTGTCCAAGCCGACATCGCCAATGCCACCAAGAGCCTGGGTACGCCCACGACGGCCGCCATCAACGCCGCCACGGCCTATCTGCAGACCCTCACCGATTCGAACAAGAAGGTCATTCTCGTGGCCACCGACGGCGAGCCCAACTGCGGCGGCAGCCCGGCCAGCATCAATACCGACGACGTGACCGGCGCCAGCACCGCCGCCGCCGCCGCCCTGACAGCAGGATTCCCGGTTTACGTGGTTGGCATCGGACCGAATCTGGGCAATCTAACGCAGTTGGCCAGCGCGGGCGGGACCACGGACTACTTCCCAGCCAATTCGCCGCAGCAGTTGGCGGACGCACTTTCGTCCATCAGCAAGCTGGTCGGCTCGTGCTCGTTCACGGTCGACCCAACCAGTACAACGCCGCAAGACCCGAACAACATCGCCGTCTACGTGAACAAGCAACAGGTGGCGCAAGACAGCGGCAATGGCTGGACCTTCGGCTCGAATCCGCAGGAAATCGTCCTCACCGGCTCGTACTGCGACGACATCACCGCGGGCAAGGACACGAGCGTCCAGATTCTCTTCGGGTGTGAGGGCGCTCCGCCCTTCCCGCCGTACGTGCCGTAGCCCGTTCAGCATCCCGCACTTTTTCCGGGCGGCGAGCGTCCTCGCTTGCCTCGGGCGCCGTCGTCGCATAGCCTGACCTCCTTCTTTTTGACGACCCACCCCGAGGTGCCCCATGAGCGAGAGCAATTTCAGCGATGTCCTGGCCAAGATCCCCTACGGCGTGTCCGTGGTGACCATGGGGCGGGGTGGGGCCCAGGTCGAGAACGGGTTGACCATCTCGTGGATGAGCCAGGTTTCGTTCAACCCGCCGATGCTCATGGTCGCGGTGGACAAGCTGCACTACAGCGTCGATCTCCTGCGCAGCACCAAGAACTTTTGCGTCAACCTCCTCGGGGAGGACCAGGCCGTGCTGGCCGGTCGCTTCGCCAAACAGGCAACCAACCGCGACGACAAGCTGGCCGATGTCGCGCAACGTGCCTCCGACAGCGGGGCGGCCATCCTGACCGACGCCGTGGCCTACTTCGACTGCGAAGTCACCAGCATCGTGGAGGCCGGCGACCACTTGGTCGTGATGGGGCAGATCGAGGACGCGGCCATCCTCAAGGAGCGCGCCCTCTTGACCACCGCCTCTGGTCTTCGCTATCGCAAGGGCTGACTGGCCACGCTTCGAGAAGACGCGCGCTCCACGTCGACAAGCTACATCGTCGCCGACAGCTTGTCGCAGCCGCGCCCGATGCCGCTCGCATGCTCGCGCTTGGCGGCCTCTTCCTCGCGGCAGGCTTGCTGACAGCGCGCGAAGTTTTCGCTCAAGGCATGCGCCTTGGCGAGGACCTCGCGGTAGTCGTCTTGGTAGCGCTCCCTCCACTCCTTGTCTGCCAGCTCGCCCCAGCGCGTCGCGTAGGCCTGCAGGTGGGGGTAGAGATCGTTCACCAGCCGCCGGGCTCCTCCGCGGCAGGTCTCCCGCGGGTTGGCCTCGTCGATGACCTCCTTGAGGGTCTGCGGATTGTCGAGCATCATGCAGGGGCGCAGGTAGTTGTCGCTGTAGGGCTGCCGCTTGCGAATCGCCGCGAGCAAGGGCGAGGTCTGTAGAATGTCGAGCAGGCTCTTGTCGTGGATGTTGTCGGTGGTGAGCTGGCAGAACACGCACGGCTCGACGTCTCCCTTGTTGTTCACGTGCACATAGCGCCGCGAGCCGGCGATGCAGCCGCCCACCAGGGGGCCGTCGTTCCAGAAATCCGTGAGCAGAACGTCGAATTTCTCGCGCAGCTCGAGCAGGCGATGAAAGCGTCGCAGTCGCTGTTCGGGCGTCGGCATGAGAGCGAGGGCCGGTTCGCGTCCGATGGGCATGTACTGGAAGTACCAACCGAGCAACGCGCCCTGTTCGAGATAGAAGCGGGCGAAATCGTCACTGACGACCAGGTCGTTGTTCTCGCGCGTGGCGGTCGCGGAGAAGCCGAAGGGAACGCCGGCAGCGCGCAAATTGGCAAAAGCCGACAGCAGTTTGGCGAAATGCCCGGCCCCGCGTCGGCGATCGGTCTCGGCCTCGAACCCTTCCACGCTGAGGCAGGGCATGACATTGCCGAGGTCGGCGAGCCGCCCCACGCCGGTCTGGCTCAAGGTCACGCCCGATGTGTAGACCTGAAACCAGGCATCGTCGTGTTTGCGAAAGATCTCCTCAATGCGCTTGTACGCGAAGGGCTCGCCGCCCGAGATCACGAAGAAGTAGATTCCCAGGGCTTTGGCTTCGCCGATCAGGCGATCGAAGGACTCGAAGTCGAGATCGGAGTCCTGTCCGTATTCGGCGGCATAGCAGCCATAGCAGCGGAGCGGACAGCGCATGGTGGGCGAGATCACCAGGAGCAGCGGGATCTCGTAGCCAAGCTGTTCCGTCACCCAATTTCGCTTGGCTTGTCCGCGCACCATTTCGCCGAGGACGAAGTTCTCGATGAGCTTGCGGCGACACCTTGGGTTGGAACGCGAGATGGCCCGCTTCATCGACACCAGGGCCTTTTCCAAGAACTTCTGCCCCATGGGGAAGTCGTTGGTTCCCGCGATTCCTCTTACGGTCTTGACCAGAAAACCTTCCGGCAGATGGGCGGACGCGCGCAGCAGGCTCGACAAGATGGCGTTCTTGGCTCCCAGGGAGACCCGTCCCATCAGCGGAAGTTCTCGCTGCAATTGCATGAGAATCTCCTTTGATGAAAAATGCTTCCTTCGCGCCGTTTCTTAGCACTGCAGGGATTTTGGGGCAAGCTGCGGGATCCTCCATAATCCCGCGATAGGCGCGGGAGGTCGTGGCCGTGGTCGTGGCCGTGGCCGTGGCCGGAGTGATCTTCGTCGGCCACGACGGCGAAGACGCCTACGGCCACGGGGACGACTACGACCTACGACCACCACTCGCCGTTCCGATTGGGTGCGAGCATCCATCGTGGAAAGGTGTCTCTTTCTGCCGCCTTCCGCGACTGCGCTTGTCGTGGGATTAGGGATCCGCGAGGGTGCACGCACGAGGCTCCGACCTTGGCGCTTGGCACGGCTGCCGGGTGTCCACCGCCGAGATCGGGCCTGTCCGCCTGCGGCAAGCCGTGGCGCCGAATCCATTTGGGCCAGCCAGCATCCAAGTACACCGATGAATCCTGCGCAATTTCCCCGGCTCGTTGCCGTCGAAACCACCAGCTTCTGCAGCGCCAAGTGCGTTTTTTGTCCGAACGACACGCTCAAGCGCGGCAAGAGGCACATGACCGACGAGCTGTTCGAAAGCATCATCGAGCAGTGCCGCGAGTTTCCTCTGCCGGCCATAGAGCCCTTTCTGCAGGGCGATCCTTTTTCCGACCCCAAGATTCTTCCACGCCTCGAGATGATTCACCAGCGGCTGCCCAAGACCAAGCTGCGTTTGTACACCAACGGCTTCGGCATGCTGCCGGAGCGTGTTGATGCCATGACCGACTTCGGCATCGATCACCTCTTCATCAGCCTGAACACCACTGACCCGGTGCGCTACAAGGCGGTGATGGGCCTCAGTCTCGAGCGCACCTTGAACAACCTGCGCTACGCAACCGATCCCATTCGGCGCCATCGCCTGGCGCGCCAGATCACGGTGCGCATGGTTCGCGTGTCGGATACGTCGCTGGAGGAACAGGAGAAATTCCTCGCTCTATGCAGAGAGCTGGACGTCAAGCCCTTCATCTCCGGCCTGTTCAACTACAAGGGCGACATCCAGAGCAACCTACCCATACCGAACTATCCCTGCGAGCACATGGATCGGCTGGATATCCTCTCGAACGGCACGGTCACCCTTTGTTGCATGGATCAGGACGGCGAATACAGCTGGGGTGACGTCAACAAGCAGCCGATCTTGGAAGTCTACCGTGGCTCCGTCGCGGCCAAGTATCGTGAGATGCACTGGAGCGGCAGGCGCAATGAAATCCACCCCTGCGACACCTGCAACCTGTTCTGGCCCGGCCTGGAGGGGCTGCCGTTGCTCAAGCGCGCGAAGTTCGGTGCCCAGGCGGGCCTGTACTTCCTTCGTCATCGGCCCACGGGTAAGAAGGCGCCCCAGCTGGTACCCGCCGCGGCGCTCGTTCCGCCGCGGACTTGAACGCGGTTCGCACCTTGCGCGGCCGGTTATGTCATCGTGCGCCATAAGATTTCGTCAAAAATCCCTTGTTCGGACGATTTGCCGTGTACACTTGCTCGCCGCCCGGGCCTTCGGTCCGGATTTTTGCGGCACGATGCCTCCCACGGTGGGAGGCGAGTAAGGGAAAAGGTAAATGCAAAAAGGTACGGTCAAGTTCTTCAACACGGCAAAGGGTTTTGGATTCATCACGCCGGACAGTGGCGGCAAGGACGTTTTCGTCCACGCCAATGATCTCGGCGGCTCGGTGATTCAGGAGGGGTCCAAGGTCGAATTCGACGTTGTCGAAGGAAAGAAGGGGCCCCAGGCCAGCGGCGTGAAGGTCGTCTAGCCCTGTCGTGTCCGAAAGGCCATGCCAAGGTCGCGAGACACGAGGCAATGGCCTTTCGGACGCCACGATTTTCGTGTCGTGGTTTCGTCCGTGAGCGGGTCTGAAGCTTTCGACGCGTCGCAAGCTGACAGGTATCGGAGCTGCGTCGGTCCCTCGCTGCGCACGCGCGCGGCCCGCGGGCCTTGAGCGCGCCCAGCGCCTACGGTGGCGCGTAGATGATCAACTTGCACCCGGTGGTGCACAGGCCGTCGACGCCGTTGTCGGTCCCGTGGTCGCATTCTTCGTGGTCGGGCTGCAAGTTTCCATCGCCGCAGTGAGGAGCTTGTTTGCACTGAGGTGTGCAGCCGCCGTACGAGCTATCCAGGATGCCGTCGTCGCATTCCTCGTAGGCCGCCTGCATGATCCCATCACCGCAGTGGGGGGCGTAGATGCAACTTGGCGCGCACGCGCCGTAGTCTCCATTGTTGGCGAGCGATCCGTCGTCGCATTGCTCGGGCGCCTCGATTTTGCCGTCGCCGCATCCTCCGGGTTTGCGGCACGCATTGGTACAGCTCGGGTCATCCGACATGGTGGGCTCACACTCCTCGCCGTAGTCGGCCTGAACCACGCCGTCGCCGCATCGCGGGGCGGCCGTGCAGTCGGGATTGCAGGTGCCGTAGGTACCGTCGTTGGCACCGTCATCGCAGGTCTCGCTGCCGTTGAGCTGCCCGTCGCCGCAACGCCCTCCACGTTTGCAGTTCGACATGCACCCGCCATAGGCCACGTTCGGATCCGTGCCGTCCAAGTTCGCGTCGCCGTCGTCGCATTCCTCGTCGTAGGCGGTCTGAATCTTCCCGTCGCCGCAGCGGGCCGGAACCTTGCAGTCGGGGCCACAGCCGGAGGCCGATCCATAGTCATCGGTGTTCTTGCCGTTGTCGCACTCTTCCGAGTCCGTCACCTGTGCGTCGCCGCAGTAGGGGCCTAGCTTGCAGTCCGGGGTGCACCGATTGTAGCCACCCAGATTCTGGTCGCTGCCGTTGTCGCATTGCTCGCCGGGCGCCACCACGCCGTCGCCGCAGATGGGGCCACACGAGCTGGCTTTGTCGTTGAAGCCGCTGAGCGTGAGCTTGTAGGTCGAGCCGTACCAGGCCCTTTCAGCCTGGAAGACGGCGATTTCGTAGACGTTGTTGGTCTTGAGCCCCAGGTTCACCGTGCTGGTCACGGATTTGCACGTCGAAATCACGCCCGGGGTGGTGCAGGCGCTGCCTTCCGTCGGCGTGATCGTAACCGAGGCGTTGCCGTTGGCGTTCAAAACCAGGTTTCCTTCGACCGGCGTGTGGATGCCACCCAGGTCGACGACCAATTGCCGATTGACGAACACCCAGACGTCGTCGTCGCCGGTGAAATCCAGGGTGTACTTTCCCGTGGAAAGATAACTGAACCAGTAGCGGACCTCGCTGGTGAAGCTGAAGTTGTGCTTCGGCGTTCCCGGCTCGTCGAGCCAGTTGCCACTGTACATGGGTGGGGTCTTGGCCGCCACGTAGTCGGCGGTCGGTGTGATCATTCCGGCGAGGTTGTCGACCGGGAAGAATAGAGGATTTCCGGGAACCAGTGCGACGTTCGCCACGCACGGGTTGGTGTTGTCGGTGCCCCAAGGTGTGCACAGAGCAAAGCACTTCATGGTGCCATCATCGACATAGGCCGGCGCGTTGCAGTTGCTGCACGTACCGTCCGAGCACCAGCGCACATCGGAGTAGCTCGACCATTGTTGGTCGTCCTTCCACCAATTGACGAAGCCACCGTTGCCGTTGTTATGCAACAGGATCGTCGAGACAAAGGTGGTGTTGGTCCCGGTGATGTCGCGGTACCATTGCTTGAAGGTGTCCGCACTGGCGATGTGACCATCGCCCGGCGCACCGGCGAAATGGGGCTTGCCCTCGCTGTCCAAGGTGCTCTTGACCAGGCCGGTGGTGGCATTGTTGCTGCCGGTGATGTCGTCCTTGTGAAAGTCTCCGCCCAGGAGAAAGTCCCTGAAGGTGGCGGGCACGGTCATGGTGTCGGCGGTGTTGGTGGCCTGGGTACACTGATAGCCGGGCTCGACCTTGCAGTCGTGCGAGCAGCCGTCGCCGTCGTTGGTGTTGCCGTCGTCGCAGTCCTCGTTGACCACGAGGCCGTCGCCACACTTCGAGGTGCACTGTCCGGTGGTGGTGCTGCAGTTCGGCTCGAAGTGGCAGGTGGGCGAGCATCCGTCGTTGGGAAGGGTGTTGCCGTCGTCGCAGCCTTCCGAGCCCTCGACCTTGCCGTCGCCGCACTTGGTTTGGTGGCAGCTCGGCGGATTGCCGACGCAGGCCCAGCCGTCGTTGAACTTGCAGGTGCTCGAGCAGGCCTTGTCCATGTTGGTGCCGGGCGCGGCCGGATCGCATTGTTCGAACGGACTCAAAACGATGCCGTCGCCACAGTCGGACACGCACGGGGCGTTCGTGAAGGGGCAGGCATATCCCGTCTCGACGGTGCAGGTACCGGAGCACCCGTCGCCCGGCTTCGTGTTGCCGTCGTCGCACGCCTCGTTGCCTTCCAGCGTGCCGTTGCCGCACTTGACGACCGGGCACGTGCACAATTGTCCGGGGATGCAAACGCAGCCCGCGCTCTTGTTCTTGCAGTCGGCCGAGCAACCGTCGCCGTCTTTCTGGTTTCCATCGTCACACGCCTCGCCGTTGGACGACTGGACGACGCCGTCACCGCACCGTGGTGCCGGCTTGCAAGGCGAGCCGGGTGTCGGACAGACGAAGCCGCCTTCGAGCTGGCAACCGGCGCTACAGCCATCCCCGCTTTCGCTATTGCCGTCGTCACAAACCTCCCCGGCTTCGATGCGCTTGTTGCCACACTGGGAGGTGCGAACGCAGGGCTGCCCGGCAGTGCACTGGAAGGCCGGGTCTTGGACCGTGCAGGTGGAATTGCAGCCATCGTTGTCGAGGGTGTTGCCGTCGTCGCACACCTCGCCGGCGCCGATGGCGCCGTCGCCACAGATGATGTCGCGCGTGCATTTGCCCGCTGGAGGACAGGTCCAATTGGGCTCGCTTTTGCAGATGCCGTTGCAACCGTCGCCGGGCAGCACATTGCCGTCATCGCACTGCTCGATGCCGTTTTGGTTGTTGATGCCGTCGCCGCAGCCCTCCGGCATCTTCACGACACAGCCCGAGGTGTTGGTGCTGTTGCAGATACCCGAGGATCCGGCGGTCCCTCCGGTGGACCCAACCGCGGAGGTGCTGATGACGACACCACCGGTACCGCCGCCACCGCCGCCGCCCGCGCCCCCCGCTCTGGTGCTGCCGGTTCCCTCGCCTCCACTCTCGATGGTCCCGTTGGTGCAGGCGACCCCTGCGACCATCGAGAGTGCGGCGAAGCATGTTCGCGTGAATTGGCGCAAGAGATATCTCTGCGGTCTTGAGGTTGCGGTAAGGTCATTGGGCATCGAGCTGTGCCTCGCGGTGGAGAGAAGGCGCTTGGAGCTGTTGTCCACCGGCGCGCCTGTCCCAAGTGAAAAGTATAGCAATTTATGTGCGCAACCGGGCATATGCATTGAGGTGGATGCGGTTGGCGTGGGATGGCGCCCACATGCTCCCTGATACCGTTACATGTGGGCGGCAAGCAGGATCGCCGTCATTTCCTCAATGAGCGAGGTGGTCCTCGCGCAGGGTGAGGAGATCGAGCTCTTTGAGCAGGGCCACCAGTTTGTCGCGCAGGATAGGCTTGACCAGGTAGCCGTCGCACAGCTCGCGATAGGCATTGGTGACGTTGTCGAGATCGCGCAGAGCGGTGGTCATGACGATCTTCGCGGCCCGACTGGGCGGGAGCGAACGAGCATCTTCCTCGGCCCGCATCGCCCGCAACGCTTCCTGTCCGTCCATCTCGGGCATCATGATGTCCAGGCACACAAGGGCGTAAGGCTCGCCGGATTCCTGGGCGTTCCGAAACGCCTCGACCGCCTCTTTGCCGTTCACGGCCACGGCGCAGCTTCCAAACGGCTCGAGCATCTTTGTGAGCAGAAGACGGCTGGTCCTATCGTCTTCCACGACGAGTATTCGCATCTGTTTCTCTCCGGGTAGCATCACGAAACCGTCCTCATCGACCTGAAAAGGGGAGCTCTTTCCGTGGATCATCGTCCGAATCGCGAAGAAGTGAAGCGCCTTGTGCACGGGGGGCCAAACTGATTCGGGGGTCAGCCACGCACTCCCCCAAGGCCCGTGACCGATAATGTCTAAGGAAGCCAGGAAAGCAGGAAGAAAGAGAACAGGCGGTCCTACTCCCAACAGGACAGGCAGGTGGGCCTCGAGCTTGATCTTGAGCTTCGCCAAGCCAACGCTCGAAATCAAGCGTGTCATTGCCTCCCAACGGCCAGACCACCCGTTCCTGGCTTCCTGGCTTCCTTAGAGTCCGCCTCTTCTGTTCAGCACCCGTGCGCGAGGATTGCCATCAGGACTGCGCCGTACCCGCCTGGGCGCGGAATCGCTCGACCCACGGCTCGAGCGCCGCCTTGAGCTCGCTCAGGCTGAAGGGGCGCCCTAACACCGACACATCGGCGAAGGCGCGCGCGAGTTGCTCGACTTGCGGGCCCATGTTCCCAGTCTCGATGATGACGGGAAGCGCTGGCCGGAGCGCGCGCAAGCAAGGCAAGGTTTCCCCTCCGCTCAACACCGGCATGTCGATGTCGAGCAGGACGAGGTCGAGCGCAAGCCCGTCTTGCAGTTTGTCGAGCGCCTCTTGGCCATGGTTGGCGATGACGACCGAGTGCCCAAGCCTGCGTAGTTGCGCGCACACGGCGGTCTGGACCAGGTTGTCATCGTCGACGAGCAGGATGCGCAAGCCCGACGCGCCTGCAGCCTTGTCGCCCGCAACCGTCGGGGCTTCCACCTGCTCTGGCGAGACGGGCAGGGTGAGGTGGACCTGCGTGCCGCGTCCGGGCTCGCTGTGGAGCTCCATCGAACCCTTGTGGGCCTTGACCGCGCCGTAGACCGCGGGCAAACCGAGCCCGGCGCCCTTGCCTTGCGGCTTGGTCGTGAAGAAGGGCTCCATGGCCTTTTCGAGGACTTCCTTGCCCATGCCACACCCGGTGTCCTCCACGTCGAGCTGCACGATGGACTCCCCTTGCATGCGCGTGCGCAAGGTCAGAAGGCCGCCGTCAGGCATGGCGTCGAGGGCATTCATCAAGAGGTGCATGATGGCACCACTGAGCGTGAAGGCGTCGCCGCGCAGGGGGCGCAACTTGCCATCCAGCTCCCGCTGTACGCGGATGCTCGATGGAATCGACCGATCGAGGAATCGCACCTGCTCCTCGAGAATGTCGTTCAAGTCCAGGGTGGACGTTTCGGGGAGATCCTGGCGCGAGAAATCGAGCAACCCGCGAACCAGGGTTCTGCCCCGCGCGCACGCCTGCAGGACCTTGTCCATGCGCTTGCCCAATGTTTCGGCGTCCGGCGTGGAGAGTCGGGTTGCGCCGGCCAAGTCCATGATGATGCGAAGAACGTTGTTCGTGTCGTGCGCGACACCGCCCGCGAAGCTGCCCAGGCTTTCCATGCGCTGCGAATGGAGCACCTTCTCCTCGACGCGCAGTCGCTCGGTGATGTCGTGAACCATCGACAGGCAGCCGACGATCCGGCCGCTGGCATCGACGTCCGGTGCGCCGAACCACTCGCAGGTCATGCGCCTGCCGTCACGTGTACAATTGTCCAAGATGGCATGGCTGTCGCGGTCGTTGACGACGGAGTCCCAAAACCGTGTCGTCTTGGCCCGCTCGTCGGGCGGAACCACGAGCTGGTAGACGTGTCTCCCCACGGCCTCGCTTGCCGGGTATCCGAAGATGCGCTCGGCCGACGTGTTCCAGACCGTGACCCGGAACTCCAGATCCCAGGCGATGTACCCGAGCGGCATGCGCGTAATCTGAAAATTCAGGCGCTGGTTGGTTTCGATGACGTCGGCCAGGCTTCTGCGCAGAAGCTCGTCGGTCTCCTTGCGTGACGAGATGTCCTCGATCACCACCACGATGTGGCGCGCGGGAACGTTCGGCTCGCTGAGGGCCTTGACCTGCAAGTTGATCCAGACCGTGTGCCCATCCTTGTGCAGGCAGCGTTTTTCGTATCCCGCATCGTCTGTCAGTGGGTCCTGGAACCCTTTCAAGATCGCCAGGTCGTGCGGCGAATCCTTGGGATGGGCGAGGCTGTCGAGACCACTCGACAGCAGCTCGTCCTGGGAAAAACCCAGGATGTCGCAAAAGCGCTGGTTGATCCGCAGGTAACGCCCGGTCTCGGCGTCGGCCTCGGCGACCCCGACGGTAGCTTGTTCGAAGATGGCGCGGAATCGCATCTCGCTCTCGCGTAGGGCTGCTTCGGCCAACCGCTGATCGGTGATGTCGCGGGCCGTGGCGTAGATCAGATCCTCGCCCGCGGTGGCCCGCCACTCGAGGAAGCGATAGCTTCCCTTGCGGTGGCGCATGCGACTGACGAACGCGACCACTTCTTTGCGCGTACGCAGGCGCGCCAGCGCGCCCAGGGTGGCCTCCATGTCGCTCGGGTGGGTGAAGTCGAGCACACGCGCGCCGTCGAGTTGTTCGAGGTCGTAGCCGAGCAGCGTGCCCCAGGCGGGGTTAAGGCGGACGGCTTGGCCTTGACTGTTGAGGATCGCAAGCAGATCCAGGTTGGTATCGAAGAACGCATCGAGCTGGTCGATGTGGTGGCGCAGGTCTTCCTCGGTCCGACGGCCCTGGGTGACGTCGTGGTAGGTCGTCACCACGCCCACGCCGGGCAGGGGCGTGGCGGTCACCTGGAACCAAACGGGCGCTCCGTCGGGGCCGGCCACGCCAATCTGTTCGTCGGCCAGCACGGAGTGGTCTCGCATCGCACGCGTGCTGGGGTGTTCCCCCGGGGGCAGCGGGGATCCCTCGCAGTCCAGGAACTGGGGCCTGCTGTCGCTGTCGACGACCAATCCGAGCAACTGCTGCGCGGCCTTGTTGGCCTCGAGGATCTCGCCCCTGGTGTCCTCCACCACGATGCCGAGGGGCAGGAACTCGAACAGGCTCGCGGCGACGTGACGTGGGCCGGGGCCTGCGATATCGAGCGGCTCGGGTGGACTAGACGCGGCCATGGTCCTTCTCCGCTTTCGCGACGTGCACGAACTCACCCAGGCAGGCGCGCAGCCGATCGGCCTGGATGGGCTTGGTCAGGTAGCGGTTCATGCCCGCTTCCAGGCAACGTTCCGCATCGCCGCGCATGGCGTGGGCGGTGACCGCGATGATGGGAACCCGCGACTTCCCTCTCATGCCAGGGTCCGGATCCTCGGCCAGGGCTCTGATGGCCCGCGTCGCCGCCAGGCCGTCCAGGACCGGCATCTGCACGTCCATGAGCACCAGATCGAAATCCCTTGCGCGTACGGCGGCTACGGCGGCTTCCCCTTCGCAGGCTTCTTCCACGGTGTGGCCATCCCGCCGCAAAATTCCACCCACCAGCATCCGGCTCGTCGGGTCGTCTTCGACCAGGAGAATGTGGAGCGCGCGCTCCGGGCTCGTCTTGGTGGCCGGGTAGCGGCCGCTCGTCCGCCTGACCTGGGCCACCAGCTTGCGAAAGGACGCGGTGAAGAAGAAGGTGCTGCCCCGGCCGGGCTCGCTGGTCACCCCAATCTGGCCGCCCATCTTCTCGACCAATCGGCGGCAGATGGTCAGACCAAGACCGGTGCCGCCGTAGTTCCTCACGGTGGAGGAATCGGCCTGGATGAAGGGGTCGAAAATGACTTGTTGGCGCGAGAGCGGAATTCCGATGCCGGTATCGGTGACGGTGAAGCGCAGGTCGCATTGAGGCTCTGGCGCACCCTCGACGAGCTCGGCGCGAAGCTCGATGGAGCCCTCGCTGGTGAACTTGATGGCGTTGGAGAGCAGATTGAGCAGCACTTGGCGAAGGCGCAGGGAATCGCCGCGCAGCTTGACGGGCACGTCGTCCGCGATCGAGCTGCGCAGCGTGAGCCCCTTCTGTTCGACGCGCAGCCGGACCGAGGCCAGGGTGCTGGCCACGGCTTCACGTACGCGAAAGGGTTCGTCGATGAGGCCCAGGCGATCCGCCTCGATGCGCGCCAGATCCAGGATGTCGTCGATGATGTGCAGGAGGTCCTGGCCACGGCCTTTGACGATAGTCAAGTACTCGCGCTGCTCGCCGGTGAGACCGCTTTCCAGCACCAGGTCGGTGAAGCCGAGGATGGCGTTCATGGGCGTGCGGATCTCGTGGCTCATGTTGGCCAGGAACTCGCTCTTGGCGCGGTTGGCGGCCTCCGCGCGCTCCTTCGCGTCCCTGAGCTCGCGAGCCGCCCGTTGCCGTACCAGGGAGATTCCGATGACGGTTCCGAGCGACTCCAGAAAAGCCAGGGCGTCGGGCGTGAAGCGATCGGGCCGATGGTCCGCCAGGTGGAGCAGGCCGAGCGTGGTGGCGCCATTGCGCAGGGGGATCGCGGCAATCGACGCATAGCCCCGGCGAATGCAGGTTTCGCGCGTGAGCATCGCCTCCAGCTTCGCCAGGGTGGCCACGGTCCGTGGATAGTCGTTGCTCCAGAAGCTTCCGCGCCCGGTGAAACAAGGCAGGCTCGCGTCCACCTCGCTGCGCAGGATGCGCCCGCACAGGCACGCTTGGCCTTGGATGGCGGGCTCGCACAGGTTGCGATCCGGGCCCATGAAGATACCACGCGGCTCCGGCAACTCGAAGTGGACGAGGCCATCGTCTCCCCGCAGGAGGATGGCGACCGAATCGAAATCGAGAGACCTGCCGAGCTCGGCCAGGATTCGCCGAACGTCCTCGCCCTCGGGCCCACTGGTTTGGTTCAGGATCTCCAGCACCCGCATCGTGAGGCTGTGACGCATGTCGATAGCACGACTGGTGCCGGGTGGCTCTGCCGGCAAAGCGCCGCCGCTTCCCGCCCCAGGACCGTTCACACCGCCGACCGGTATCGTTCCATCATTCAGTCGAGCCTCCACGGGTCACATCCGCTGTCTCCATCGGCATGAGACGACGGCGGCTTGAGTGCGGATGGGTGCGTGGTTGATGTTTGCTAGCGGAGCTGTTTGTCGGCCTCGGCCAGCCCGAGCCTGCGGACGCGGTCGCAAAAGGTCGAGCGCGAGACACCGAGGGACTTGGCGGCCTGCCTGCGGCTGCCGCGACTTCGCCGCAAAGCCCAAACGAAGATGGTATTTTGCATTTCTTCGAAAGTCTTGCCCGCGAGGAAAAGAACGTCCTCGCCGCCACCCGTCGGCAAACGCGCGCGTAGGGCTGCTGCCGGTGGCATGACCGACGGCGCGTCCGCGGCGTGCGAGGCGAGCCGAATCTCGCAGGCCGATGGCGGAGCGATCGACGCCTCGCTCTCGAGCGCGAAGCCGTCGATGACGGTATCGCTGAGCGCGGCCGCCCGTCTCAGGGTGTTGCGCAGCTCGCGCACGTTGCCTGGCCAATCGTGCGCCAAAAGGCGCGCCATGGCTTCCGCCTCGATGGTGCGCGGGCCAAGCTCGGGCGCGAGCTCGGCGAGAAAGTGCTCGACCAAAAGGACGATGTCGCTGCGCCGTTCGCGCAGGGTGGGCATGCGTAACTCGCACCCCGCCAGACGATGGTAGAGGTCGAGACGGAAGAGGCCGCGGCTGGCATCGCGGCGCAGATCGCGCAGGGTGAGCGCCACGACTCTCGCGTTGACGGCGATCTCGCCTTGCCCACCCAGCCGGCGCAGGCGGCCGGTTTCGAGCACACGCAGAAGCTTGGGTTGCAAATCGATGGGCAGCTCGCCGATCTCGTCGAGCACCAGGGTGCCACCTGTGGCCTCTTCGAACCAACCCAGCTTGCGTGCGCCGGCGCCGGTGAAAGCGCCGCGCTCGTGTCCGAAGAGCTCGCTCTCGGCCAGCTCACGTGATAGGGCGCCACAGTTCACGGCCACGAACGGTCCGGATGCGACCGGGCTCATGTCGTGCAAGGCGCGGGCGAGCAGCTCCTTGCCGGTACCGCTTTCCCCCGTGACCAGGACGGGAAAGCGTGTGCGTGCAACACGTGCGGCCTGGCCGAGGACGAGGCGAAGCGCGGGAGCCTGGCCGATTATCGCGTGCAAGGCCGGGGCGTGCAAGGCCGGGGCTTGAAGGGCCGGAAGGGTTGCTTGGCTGGGGGAGGACTGTGTGTCGCGCATGCCAAGGGTTCTCGGATCCGGGCCGTGAAAGTTGCCTGACGGGAATAGGGCGGTTTCCATGGCGGCATTAGGGTCAAACCGCGACGAGGGACACGGGGTCGAGATATCGACGTCGGGAGTGAGCCGCGCAGAGCGCACGGGTCACTGCATTTCCGTTCGGTCAAATTAAGATAACAGGCACGTAATAGGTTGAATGTACGGAGGAAGCGATGAGCGCGATTCGGAGAATCTCGACGCCCCGAGGAATATTCCTGGCGCTTCTGGGGGCAAGCTTCCTGATCGGGGCTTGCGATTCCACGGGCAAGGGGGCCACGACGCCCGGAGCGGGCGGCGGCACTACGGTCTCGGGCGCGGGGGGCGCCACCCACCCGGGGACGAGCGGGGCCGGAGGATCCGGCGTGTCCACGACCACCTCGATGGGGGGCTCGACGTCGAGCATGGGGGGGGCGGGTGGCGCGACCGCGATGGGCGGCAGGGGGGGCGCGGGCACCAGCCTGCCCAGCACCATGGGTGGGGCGGGTGGAGCCTCCACGACCGCCGATGCCGCGCCCAGGGATACGTTCGTCGACGCGCCGGCGACGTCCGGAAGCGGTGGCACCGCCACGGCGACCGGCGGTGTGGCGAGCGCGACGGGTGGCGGGATGGCAGCCAGTGGAAGAGCCACGGCAGCCGGTGGTCTCGACACGACGACCGGCGGAGCGAGCGGTGGGAGCGGTGGCAGCTCTGGCGCGGGCGGCACGAAGCAGGCCGGATCCTGCGTTCCGCCCACGACCGGGCACTTCCAGATGGAAGACCTCGATCGCGGCGTGGTGGCCGTGAAGGTCACGGGCGGCGTTTACGTGGGCTGGCGCATGATGGGGTACGAGTACAATCCGACCAGCCCCGGCAGCATCGCGTACAACGTGTATCGGGGCGGCACCAAGCTTGCCACGGCCACCGACAGCACCAACTATCTCGATGCCGGCGGCTCCGCCAGCTCGACCTACACCGTGGCCGCTGTCATCGACGGAACCGAGTGCGCGCAGTCGCCTTCGGTGACGACCTGGGCACAGGACTATCTTCGCATTCCGCTCGACGTGCCCGCCAACAGCCCGTCGGGGGCGAGCTACAGCGCGAACGACGGCAGTCCCGGAGACCTGGACGGCGACGGCATCTACGACATCGTGCTCAAATGGGATCCGTCGGATGCGAAGGACAATTCTCAATCTGGTGTCACCTCGAACGTCTTTCTGGACGGCTACACCCTGGCGGGTAAGCGCCTGTGGCGCATCGACTTGGGGCCGAACATTCGCGCTGGGGCACACTACACGCAATTCTCGGTGTACGACTTCGATGGCGATGGCAAGGCCGAGGTGGCGTGCAAGACGGCGCCGGGCACCAAGGACGGCACGGGCGCGTATTTGAGCAAGGGCCCGGCCGCCAGCGACGACGATAGCGCCAAGTACGCCAATTCGGATGGCTACATCCTTACCGGGCCCGAGTACTTGACCGTCTTCGATGGGGCCACCGGCAAGGAGCTGTCGACCGTGAGCTATCCCGTGCCGCGCGGGACGGTGTCGAGCTGGGGCGATTCGTACGGCAACCGACTCGACCGCTACAATGGCGGCTTCGCATTCGTGAGCGACACGGGCAGCGGCAAGACCGCGACCGGGCGGCCCAGCATCATCCAGCAGCGCGGGTACTACACGCGCCTGACGGTATCGGCCTACAATTGGCGCGATGGAGCTTTGTCGAAGCTCTGGACCTTCGACAGCGACGGCTCCGGAAACGGCAAAGCCGCCGGCCAGGGGGATCACTCGGCGATGGCTGCGGATGTGGATGGCGACGGGGCGCAGGAGATCATCACCGGCGCCTCGACCATCGGCAGCGACGGAACCCTCAAGTGCACCACGGGGCTCGGCCATGGCGACGCCATGCACGTCGGGGAGCTGGTCAAAGGCAAAGGGATCTCGGTGTTCACGGTCCACGAGTCCGCGGGCGGCATGGATTGCCACGACGGCGCCACCTGCGCGTTCTACTTCAACATCACGAAGGCCGACACCGACACCGGCCGCGGCGTCGCCGAGTACGTGACCATGAACGACCTCACCGCCGCGACTTGCTCGAGCTCGACGGGCGGGAACGTCAACTGTGGCACCGGCACCACGGTCAGCGGCAACGCCGGCAGCAACTTCCTCATCTATTGGGACGCCGACGAGGCGCGCGAGCTGGAGAGCGACACGTCGATCACCAAGTCCGGAGGTGGGACTTTGCTCAGCGCGAGCGGGTGCGCCTCGAACAACGGCACCAAGTCCACGCCGACCCTCACGGCCGACCTGCTCGGCGACTGGCGCGAGGAGCTCGTGTTGCGCGAATCGAACAGCTCGGCCCTGCGCGTGTACACCACCACGGATGTGACCAAGCGCAGAATCTACACCCTCATGCACGATCCGACCTACCGAGCGCAGGTCTCCTTCGAGCAATCGAGCTACAACCAGCCTCCGCACGTCGGTTTCCACATCGGCGCCGGCATGGCCGATCCGCCCAAGCCCGACATCTTCGTGAGCGCGCGCAGATGATCGAGGCCGGTGACTACTTCTTCGACGGCGCGGGCGCGCCTTTTCCGCCGCCCTTGCCGAGCTTCTTCCAGACCACGGTATCGAGAGAATAGCGCCCGCAGCCGAGCAGGAGAACCGTCAAACTGGCGGCGAGGTAGAGTCCCCACAGCTCGCGCTCGTGCCAGGGGGAGCCGTGAAGGGTCGAGGAGAGGGTCACGGCGGACATGAAGGCGACCAGGAACGCGCCCGCGCGGCCGAGCAAGCCTGTGGCGAGCAGGACGCCGCCGAACAATTCCCCGACCACGGCGACCATCAGGGCATACTTGGGCCCCATGCCGAAGGGATCGGGGACGCTGCCCAGCCTGGAGCTGAAGTGGTGCAATTTGTCCCAGCCGTGCAGGCAGGCCATGTTGACGCCCACCACGGCGCGCAGGACGAGTAGAACGACATTCGAGGGAAGCTCTCGGCTCAAGGCCATGCCAGGAGATTGGCACAACTCGGTCCAAAACCCAAAAGAGGCAACACGATGCGGATGGTGCTTGGTGCTCGGTCCGCGTGCTAGCATCGAGCCCAATCGCGACGCACACCCAAGGACGAAGGAAGCCCATGAAACGCCTATTCATTACCTCGGTCATCAGTCTGGTGGCGGGACTCATCCTCGGCCTCGTGTTGGGCCGCCGCATGCCACCTTCTCGCGAGCAGGTCGCCAACTATCTCAGCAACCTGAGCGTGGGCGAGCTGTCGGATTTCACCAAGCGGCTGACCGCCCAGTGGGGCTTCCAGGCTTTTCCGCAGCATTTCGTGCCAGGCATGCCCGCAGTGCCGGCCGAGCCGAGCAAGCAGTAGCGGGCTGCTGTTCCCGCACCTGAAGTGTCGTCTGCGTCAGGATTTCGGGCCGGGCTGAGCGCCGTCCATCGCCGCGACGATCTCCTCCACCGTGGGTAGCGCGGAGCGCGCGCCGATACTGCGGCACACCAGGCCGGCGGCGGCGTTGGCGAAGGGCACCGCCTTTTCCAGGGGCCAGCCGTGCAGCTGGGCGAAAGCGAAGGCGCCCGCGAAGGCATCTCCGGCGCCCGACGTGTCGGCCACGAACACGTCCAGGGCTTCCTGCTCGACCAGCTTGCTGCCCTCCAATCCGACCACGCCGGTTTCACCCATGGTGATGAGCGCGATGCGCGGACCCAGATTGAGGATTTCGCGCAGGCTGTCGCCCATGTTGTCGGAAGGGGCCAGCTCGTGGGCGAACCGCTCCGAACCGATGACGATGTCCGAGAGCGAGAGCAGCTCGCCCATCCCGCCCGAGAGCTGGCTGGCGTTGAGCAGCACCTTGATGCCCTTGTCGCGCGCCTTCTCGGCGATGGCGGCCTGCACGGCCGGTTGGGTGCCGTCGATGAGCAACATGGCCGCGTCGCCGAGCAAGCCGGCCGGCAGATCGCGCGGCGACAGCGGGGTGACGTTGCCACGCGAGCGCAAGATCTTGCGCCGTCGCGTAAGCTCGTCGATTTGCAGAATGGACACCGGCGAGACCTTGTCCTTTTCGACCATGAGCATGGAGGTGTCGATGCGCAGGTTCTGCATGCTGCGCAGGATGAAGTGGCCGTGCTCGTCGTCGGCGATGCGGCCGAAGAAGCGCGTCTTTGCCCCCAGGACGGCCAGGGCGGCCAGCATGTTCGAAGCCGAACCGCCGGCCTGCATGCTGAAGACCGAGGCATCGACCAGCCGTTCGTCGATGCGCGGGGAAACGAAGAGAAGATCGACGGTGGCCAGTCCGACGCCCACCACCGTGCGGGGCGGCTCAGGCCGCGGCTTGGCGGCGGCCTTTTCTCGGCCCCTGGTTCGGCCGCGGGCGGATGGAGGTCTGGCGCGCTGCTTGGCCACGGACTCATGGTACCACCGACGTGGTGGTTTGTTACTTTTCCGCTCCGTCCGCTTCGTCCCCTTCGTCTGCTTGGGCCGACGCCGGTAAGACGGGCCGTCCCAGCGCTTCTTGCGCCACGATGTAGCGTTCGAGCGCCGCCACCGCCTTGGCACAGTTGGCGTTGGCGAAGTACGAGCGCCCGAGGTAGTAGAGCAGCTCGGGCCGCCGCTTGGCGAGCTCGGCGTTGTCGGCCAGCGGCTTCAATTCGTCGATGGCGTCGCCATAGAACTCCGCCTTGTAGTCGAGAAAACCGGTGAGCAAAGAGAAGTCCTTGCCGAGCTTCCCGCCCCAGGTCTGTTCCGGCCAATCCTCGATCATCTTGAAGGCGCCGGCGTACTTGTTCTTCTCGACCTGGGCTGTGACGTCCACGTACTCCTCGCGCACGCGCGTCGCGATTTCGGCCGACAGGTCGGGCGGGATGACCGGGGGCACAAGGCCGTCCTCGGGGGCGAGGGGAATCTCGGGATCGCGATCCTCGCGGGTCGCCACCAATTCGAGCAGCAGGCGCGTGTGGGCCACATCGGGGTTGGCCGCGTTCTTGTCCGCCGCGGCCTCGGCGCGGCCTTGCCACAGCTTGGCCTCGCGCGCCTTGCCATGGGCCAGCAGGCTGCGCGCCAGGTGGGCCATGTCCGAGGCGCGCGTTGCGCCGTCGTAGCCTTCGACCACGCCCGTCAGGTGCCCGTAAGGCCACATGGGACCGTACACTTTGGCCAGGTAGGGATCGTAGGCCTGGTAGCGCAGCAGATCGCGCGGCGCCGCGAATTCGATGAGGGCGTTGTCGTCGGTGTTGAGCTGCGCGCCGGCGACGAATGAGTGCAGCTCTTCGGGACCGAGCAGCACGAAGGCGGGCACGTCGTGCGGCGAATCGAAGCCGGCGCGCTTGGCCTCGGCTGCGGTTGCCGGGTTCTTGAAGGCGCGCGCGATCTTGCGGATGTCGAGATCGATGGGCTTTCGGCTGGCGATGAGGATGGTGTCCGAGGACAGATCCTCGGCCGCGAAGACCATCACGTAGGGAAACTCCTCGGTCAAGGTGCGGTAGATGGCCTTGATGTTCCAGGGCGCCATCTCGTAGAGCTGCGCCCATTGGCAGAAGATGCCATCGTCGGCCAGGCGCGACTTGACGGACTGGAAGTACTCGCGCGTGAACAGGTTCGAGACGCCCGTGATCCAGGGATTGGACGGCTGGCTGATGATGACGTCGTAAAGATCGCGACGCTGGGAGAGGAAATTGCGCCCGTCGCCCGCGATGGCCTTGACCTTCGGATTCTCCGTGGGGCGATGGTTCACATTGTCGAAGAAGTGCGCGGCCTCGTAGATGGCCGGCTCCAGCTCGACGACCTCCAGGCTGGCGATGGGGTACTGGGTGGTGGCGCCGGCCGTGACGCCCGAGCCGTAGCCGATGAGGGCGACCTTGGGCGCGTGATCCCCGCCATAGAGGAGAAGCGGCAAGAGGCCGACGCTGATCTGCGTGGGCATGTCGGCGTCGTTCGAGGCATCGACCTTGCCGTTGTTCTTGAGGGAGAACACCTTGCCCCACTGGTCCACCGACACCGTGGTGGCGATGCCGTCCTTGTAATAAACCAGCTTGGGCGTCTGCCATTTCTTCTTCTGGTGGCGGTGCTCGACCATGTCGATGTAGTCGCGGGCCATGGAGATGCGGAAGAACCCGATGGAGAAGCTGGTCAGGTTCCAGCGGGGAAGCACCAGGGCCGCCAGGGCCATGGCCACCGCGGTGGCCATCCCGATCATCCGGCGCGCGCGCGGCAGGCTGGACGCAACGGAAAAGAGCAGGGCGGCCAAGGCCAGGTCGACGACCGCGGCCAGGTAAATTCCCCGCTGCAGCCCGAGACTGGGCAAGATCACGAAGCCGGAAAAGAACGAGCCGATGATGGCGCCCACGGTGTTGAGGGCGTAGGCGAAGCCGACGTCGCGGCCCACGGTGCCGAGATTTCCCGTCACCACGCGCACGGTGATGGGAAAGATGGCGCCCATCAGGAACGTGGAGGGCAGAACGGCGAGGCAGGCGAGGGCGAATTGGCAGGTCAGGACCGCGTCGGAGCTGACCATGGTCGAGGACAGCAAGTAGGTGAAGACGAAGGGCAGTCGATCGGTGATGAGATACGACAGCCCGATGCACAGGACGATGCCGAGGTGGGTAAGGGCGAGCCCGCGCACCGGATCGCGGAAACGCGTGACCAGCCGGCCGAAGACCGCCGAGCCAGCGCCGAGCCCGATGAGAAACGCGAGCAGGATGATGGTGAACGAGAAGATGGACGAGCCGATGATCACGGCCAGGGCGCGCGTCCACAGCACCTGCAAGGTCATGGCCGTTGCGCCGGAGACGGCGAAGGCGAGAAGCACGACGCGCCGGGCCGCGGGCGAAATGGCAGGCAGGGCAGTCGCGGGGCCCCCGGCGGCGGCCTTTTGCGCCGCCGCAAGCTCGTCGAGCGATTCATTGACCCGGATCGTCTTTCCGGCCGGCATCAGGCGTCGCGCGACCAGGATGGCGACCGCCAGCGACATGTCGAAGCTGGCCGCCACCAGGTTGGTGTGGCGGATCCCGATCATGGGCAGGAAAATGAAGCCGGCCATGAAGGAGCCGGCCACGGCACCGAACAAATTGACCGCGTACAGCGTCCCGAGGCGCAGGCTGACGCGGCCAAGCTCGTAGGGACGCGAGACGAAATAGCGGGCCAGGATCGGCAAGGTCGCGCCCATGAGCGTGGTCGGCACGATGAGCAGCCCGGCCGAGGCGAAGAAGCGCAGGACGGAGAGCAAGGTGTAGCGGTCGCCGAAGGTCGACCACAGCCACTGGTTGAGCCCCGGGTAGTAGCCGATGATCCACGGCACGGACAGCGCGTAGAGACCGATGGCCGCCTCGGCCAACGCGTAGGCACGCACGGGCTCCTTGAGCCGGTCGCTGATCTTGCCCGCCAGGTACGAGCCGAGCCCGAGGCCGCCCATGTACGCGGTCAGCACCGTCGACACGGCCAGGGCCGTCGAGCCGAAGACGAGCGTCAGCATGCGCGTCCACAGGAGCTTCGAGGATGAGACCCGAGGCGCCGGAAAGGAAGAAACACGACAGCACGACGGAGGGCATGGCGAAGACCTGCTTCTAACATGAGGACAGTTGATCCCGGCGACGAGGAAATCTTCCTGCTATAGTGCCTGGTCGATGCGCTACGGCATCCTTTCCGATACACACGCGAACATCGAGGCTCTCGAAGCCGTGCTGAAGGCTTTCGAGTCCGAGAGCGTGGACAAGTTCATTTGCCTCGGCGACACCGTCGGCTATGGCGCCAGCCCCAACGAAGCCTGCAACCTCATGCGCGCCACCGTGGCCCAGACCGTTCTCGGCAACCACGATGCCGCCGTGTCGGGCCGGATGGACTATTCCTACTACTACCATGCCGCCCGCCACGTGCTCGACAAGCACGCCCAGATGCTCGAGCCCGAGAACATGGCCTGGCTCAAGTCGCTGCCCTACGAATTCCGCGAGAACGACGTGCTCTTTTGTCACGGCTCGCCGGTCAGCGTCGAGGAGTTCGATTACATCTTCGCCCGCGACCAGGCGGCGCAGTGCCTGGGCATCTGGGAGCGCCTGCCGCAGCTCACGCTGATCGGGCATTCGCACCTGTGCAAGGCCTTCGCCATCAACCCCGAGCACGAGGGCGCGCAAGAGGTGGTCACCCTGAAGTTCCAATTGCGCGACGGCTGGAAATACATCGTCAGCGTGGGCTCGGTGGGGCAGCCGCGCGATTTCGACCCGCGCGCCAGCTACACCCTCTACGACAGCGACACCAAGACCTTCGAATACAAACGCGTCGAATACGACGTCAAGACCTCGGCCAGCAAGATCCTGGCTTCCGACCTCGAACCGAATTTCGGGACGCGCCTGTTCCTGGGTATCTAGTTTTTTCACCACAGAGACACAGCGGGCACGGGGGTCGGAAAGGAATGGGTTTCCGGATCTTGGATCCGAACCCTTCTTCCTCTGCGCTCTCTGCGTCTCTGTGGTGAAACACCGCTACTGGGCGGCGGTGACGTCGACTCCGGTGGCGTGGGTGAGGGCGGCGGCGGCCACGTTGTAGTCGTACATGCTTTGCAGGTAACGCACGCGCGCCTGGAAGAAGGCCACCAGCGCATCGGTGAAGTCCTTGGCCTCGCTCACGCCGACGGCGATGTCCTGGGCCACGGCGGCGATCCACTGCTTGCCCGCCTTCTCGCCGTTTTGCATGACCTTGGTTCGCTTGCCGGCTTCCATCAGCTCGGTGTGCGCCTTCTCGACCTCGAAGACGATTCCGCTCAGGGCTTCGCGGCGCCTCTGCTCGGCCTCCTTGGCCTCGGCGTGCAGCTTGGCCGCGCGCGCATTCTTCACCCCCAGGTCGAGCGGCATGTGGAACCCTGCCGCTATGCCCGCGCCCAGCGCATGGAAGGGATCGTTCATATAGGCGTTCTGGGGTGTGTCGACGCTGCTGGCATAGGCGTAGGCCGCCGTGCCGATGAGAACGATGTCCGGGTACTGTCGGCGTGACTCGAGATCCGCCAGCGCCCGCTTGGACGCCACCATGTTGTCAAGGGCCTTGACTTCGGGCCTGGATGATCGCGCCTCCTCTTCGTATCTCTTGAGTGGTCGATCGGGGATGGTCACGGTGCCGAGCGGATCCGGATCCACATCGAGGTCGGCGGGTGCGTCGGGGCCGATGAGCGCACGCAGGCCGCTGCGCGCCAGATCGGCACCGCGTTGCGCTTCCAGGATCCTTCCGTCGATCTCGGCGCGCGTGGTGCGCAACCGCAAGCGGTCCGTGACCGTCGAGTCGCCGGTCCCCTCGGCGAGGTCGTCCTCCACCTTCTTCTGGGCCTTGTCGAGATACCCGCTGGCTTCCTTGAGCGTGGCAAGGATCTCCGTGGCCAGCTTGGCCCCCCAATAGGCCCTGCGCACGTTGAGGTCGAGATCCGCCACCAGCCCGAACTGCCGGCTCTGGGAAGCCTTCACGCCCGATTCGGCGGCCGCCACGCCGGCGGAGAGCTTGCCGAAGGTATAGATGGGTTGCACGACCTTGAGCTCGGTGCGAGTGAAGACACCCGCTGGCGTAATGGCGTTGAGGAACCCCGATGAGTTGGTCCCGATGGATTGCGTTTCCACGCAGTTCTGTTCGCCACTTGTGAACGGTTTTCCGTCGGTACCTGTCGCCCCCTGTACGCCAGTGCAGCTGATGCGTGGCGCCTGGGACAAGAGCGAGTTGAGCTCGCCCGTGGGCATCCAGCTGCGCTTGGCTTCGAGGAGCTGGGCTTCGATGCCCGCGGTGGCCTGTTCGCCGGCCGCCAGGCCGGGATTGCCCTTTCTCGCCAGATCGAGGATTTCGTCGAGCTTGTACGCTCTGGCACTGGCCACGGTGGGAAGCAACAGAACAACGATGAAAATCGGGTACCGCTTGGTTTTGATCATGGTGCGTGGCGGGGCCTTTCTGGTTTGACCCGCGAGGAAGCGCATGATACCGCAATCCACGAATGAAAAGGCAGGTCGAGAAGAGGCATACCGTGGCTGCAACCCGCGTCGAAACGGCCCAGGCGGTGTTGCCGGGACACACCAATGCCATGGGGACGCTCTTCGGGGGCATCGTGATGCAGTGGATCGATGTCGCGGCGGCCATCGCGGCCGCTCGCCATGCCCGAGGACCGGTGGTGACGGCGTCCATGGACCGGCTGCACTTTCTGCGTCCCGCGCGTGTGGAGGAATTCGTCATCGTGCGCGCCGAGGTCAGCTACGCGGCCCACACCTCGATGGAGGTCGAGGTGGAAGTCCTGACCGAAAACCCGTGGACCGGCGAGCGTGCCATCACCACGCATGCCTTCCTCACCTTCGTCGCCATCGACGAGAACGGCCAGCCGCGGCCGGTTCCGACGCTCGTCACTGAAACCGCCTCCGAGCGCCGTCGTTTCCGCCAGGCCGCCAAGCGGCGAGCCGAACGCCTGCGCGAACGCGCGCATCTCGCGCGCCGTCCGGCGCATCCAACCAAGAGAACAAGGGAGAGAAAGAGCGATGGCTGACGTGACAAGCTTGCGGGCTCTCCGCGAATCCGCGGTCGTGGCCCCTGGCGCGGGCCACGATGTCCTTCGCGCCACGGGCAACGATCGAGCCGCCTTTCTGCACCGGATCACCTCGGGAACCATCGCCGGGAAATCGCCGGGGCAGGGCAGCCGCACCTTGCTGCTCGACGTGCGCGGCCGGGTGCTCGCCAGCCTGCTCGCCTTCGTGCGTGCCAAGAGCATCCGTCTGATCGCTGCGGCGGGTCAAGGGGCCGATGTGGTGGCGGGCCTGTCCAAGTTTGCGGTCATGGATGATTTCCAGATTGTTCCAGAGCCGGAGCTCGCGACCCTGGCGATTCTCGGACCGCGGGCCGAGGCCGCGTTGGCGGCGGTGGGGGTGACGGGGCTGCCATCCTTGCTGGAGTCACCGCTCTACGACCACGTCGACGTGGCCAGCGAGACGTTCGGTCCGCTTTGGATCGCGCACGGCCACGCCTCCGGCGCCGAGGGCCTGTGCGTGGTCTCGAGCCGGCCGGCGCGCGAGGCCTTGCTGGCGGCCTTACTCGCCCAGGGCACGCCCCGGCTCGAACCCGAGATCGCCGAGGCGCTGCGCATCTCGGCACTCGAGCCCAAACCCGGCAACGAAATCGCCCCCGACCGATTTCCCGTCGAGGTTGGCCTTGGCCTCGCCATCGATCATGGCAAGGGCTGCTACGTCGGTCAGGAAACCATCGTGCGCATGCGCGACCGCGGGATCATTCGCAAGCGGCTGGTGCTGTTGCGGCTGGCCGCGGGGGCAATGCCGGTGCCAGGCGACAAGATCGCCACCGCGGAGCTGCCCATCGCAGGCCAGCTCACCAGCGTGGGCTGCCTTCCCGACGAGCGCCCGGTGGCGCTGGCCATCCTCGCCAGCGCGGTTCCGATCGGCGCCCCGGTTCAGGTTCAGCACGGTGCCGCCCCGCTGGTCGCCGAGGTGGTTGCCGAGTCCTCGCCCTGGAGCAGTTCCGGATAGCGCCCGGGCCATCTCGTTCGTAGAGTTGGCGGCGCAGGAGTTCCCATGTTTGAAATCTCTCGGTTTCGCTTCTGGCTTCACCGCGTCTGCCTCGTCTGCTTGGTGGCGTCCGCGCCGTCCTGCTCCGACACGGGCCCCGCGCCGGTCTACCATCCCGCTGTCAAGATGCTGGTCTTCTCCGATCCGCACTACTTCGATCCCTCGCTCGGCACGAGCGGCGCGGCCTTCGAGGCCTACCTGGCCAGCGACCGCAAGCTCATCGCCGAGAGCGACGCCATCATGCGGGCGATGGTGGCCGAGGTCGCGGCCGTCAACCCCGAGGTCGTGCTCATCTCGGGCGACCTCACCAAGGACGGCGAGATGCTCTCGCATCACACCATGGCCGCCTATCTCGCCCAGATGAAGACAGGCGGGCGCCGGGTGTTCGTCGTGCCGGGCAATCACGATATCGAAAACGGCGGCGCCTCCAGCTACGCCGGGGACGTTGCGACGCCTGTTCCCGCCATCTCGGCCGGCGACTTCGCCGATATCTACAAGGACTTCGGGTTCGGCGACGCCATTGCCCGCGATAGCAATTCGCTCAGTTACGTGGCCGAGATCGTGCCCGGGCTGTGGCTGCTGGCCCTGGATTCGTGCATCTACGCAGACACCCGTGGCCCGATGCAGTCTTCCGGGCGTTTTCTCGACGCGACCATGACATGGATCCAGGCCCGGCTCGACGAGGCGAAGCAGCGCGGCGTTCGCGTGATGGCCATGATGCACCACGGGGTTCTGGAGCACTTTGCCGGTCAGGCACTGATCTTCCCCGAGTTCGTCGTCGGCAACCGGGACGCCGTCGGCAGCCTGCTGTCGAACGGGGGCGTGGGGGTGGTCTTCACCGGCCACTTCCACGCCAACGACATCACCCGTGGAACCCCGAGCGCGGCCACCAAGTCGATCTACGACGTGGAAACCGGCTCGGCCGTGACCTACCCGTGCCCGTACCGAATCGTCGACGTCAGCGACGACACCTTGGCCATCGCCACCCAGCACATCACCAGCATCGCGTACGACCTCGGTGGCGCGCCCGATTTTCAGACCTACGCCAAGGACAGCTTGCGCAAGGGACTCGAAAGCCTCATCACGACGCTGATCGAGCAGCCGCCGTACGCGGTGGCCCCGACCGACGCCGGCCAGCTTGCCCCGTGGCTCGGCGACGGCTTGGTCGCCCACTACGCCGGGGACGAGGTCATGCCCGCGGACGCCCAGGCCGAGGCCCAGACCCTGAAGTCGTCAAGCGACGGGGTCATGCAGCTCTCCGGGACGATGTTGCAGAGCATCTGGACCGACCTGCCGCCGCCGGACAACAGCGGGACCCTGGATCTCGCTGCCAGATAGACGCACTTTTCAGACGCCCTCTAAAGCTCGAAGCGGAGGTCGTCGAGCCAGAGATCGGCCTTCCGATCGGGCCACACCACGAATCCGACCAGCTCGATCGCGCCGCAACGGAGCTTGCACGTCGCCCCACCCCTGCTGCCTCAGATCGTCGAAGCGGATCTCGAAGCGTTGCCAGGCCGTGCCGGGCGTCACATCGATGCCGTGGAAGTCCATGCAGTAGGTGCTGCACACGCCGCCATTCCAGGCGGTGTCCACGGTCACCAGCCCCACACGAATGGAGAAGGGGGGGCCATTGGCGGCGTCGAACCCAGCCCAAAAGGACAGGCCGCCGTACTTGCTACCGTCGTACGGCTGGGCTCCACCGGCCAGGGGAGCGAGGAAATCGGCGTTCCACATGGCTCCCCAATCGGCGGACGCGACGGGCACGAAGTGACCTGCGTAGGCCCCGCGAGCTACGCACAGCGAGGAGGTCCCGGCCATGGACGCCCCGGAGGCGGAGTCGGTGATCAGCACCCACTGGCCGTTGCGGTTTTCCTCCCGCGCCAACCTGCCGTCAGCCGACTCGAAATCGTCGATGAGCTGCGTGGCAGGCGCTGAAGCAGCCCAGTGCTCGGGGTCGCGCAACGGCCGATCCGGACAGCCGGGTAGGACCTGGATCGGGATGAGGGTGCTGTCGCAGCCGCTGGCTGGCCAAACCGCAGCGGTGAAGAGGACAACCATGAAGCTGCCGCGCGACATGAAGCAACAGAGACTAGATCCCCCGATGCGCCGACTTCAAGGACGATGAGGCACTGGCGAGGCATTCGTTCGAAACCTGTCCAATATGCGCGACCGGCATCCCCCTACCTAGGTGTCGCTTCGGGCAGGCCGCCGTCGACGGGGATGGTGGCTCCGGTCGTGGGGGTCTGGTGGGTCAGGAAGAAGAGCACGGCGTGCGCCACGTGCTCGGAGGTGACCTCGGCCTTGAGCAGGTTGCGCGAACGGTAGTATTCCTCCAAGCCGCGTTCATCCAGGCCACGCGCCTTCATGCGGTTCGGGCCGACCGCGGCCCACAGACCCGAGCGCTTGTCGCCGTGGGAGAAAACGGCGTCCGGCGCGACCATGTTCACGCGCACGCCGAGCGGCGCGAATTCCAGGCTGGCGATGCGAGCGAGCTGGTGGCTGGCGGCCTTGGTGGCGCTGTAGGCGCCGAAGCCCGCACCGGGCGCGAACACGTTCTTCGTCGAGATCAGCACCACGTCCCCGCCTGTGCCTTGCAGCGCGAAGTGCCGCCCGGCCTCGGCGAGGGTAAGCAGCGTCCCCTCCACGTTGACGGCTTCGAGCTTGCGAAAGGCCCCGAGGGTAAGCTCCGCCAGCGGGGCCACGTGCGCGATTCCGGCGTTGACGATCACGGCGTCGATCCCGCCCCAGGCGCGAATGACGCGCGCGAAGCCCGCCGACACGGAGGCCTCGTCGGTCACGTCCATGGCGGCGGCCACGACCCGCGCGGGGTGGCGCCGGCCCAGAGCCTCGACGAGCACATCCAGGGCGGCGCCGGGCAGATCGGCAGCGGCGACGTGGCACCCCTGGGCCAGCAGGGCTTCGCAGATCCCCGAACCGATGGCGCCAGCGGCACCGGTCACCAGCGCCACACTGCCGCGCAGGGCATGGCTTGCGACGGTCGCATTCTTGGCCTGCTGGTAGGCGCGGAATTCCATGTCGCACAAGTGGTCCTCGCCAAGGGGCAGGTAGTCCGCGCCACCTTCCCAGATGGCGGCCTTCACGACTAGCCCCTGCAACATGATGTCCCGGATCATGGCCGCGCTGGCCGCGTCCCTGCCGGCGCACACCACGCCCAGACCCGGAATCATGAGGGCGCGAGGAAGAAAATCGCCCTGGTCGAACCCACTGCCCGCCGCATGGGCCCGCACGTAGGCGCGGTAGTCGTCTTGGTAGGCGGCAACCGCTTTCCCGAGTTGCTCGCGAAATGCCTTGGCGTCGTCGAGCGCGGGCTGGTCGAGCCACAAGGGTAGCCGTCCTGCCCGGATGAGGTAGTCGGGTGAAATCGGCGGCGATAGGGCCAGGCGCTTGCCTTCGGGCGACTCGATCACGCGCACCATCTCTCCGCCCAGCTCGGTGTCGAGCACGATGCGCTCCGCGATGGCGTCCGGGTGACGTGGGCCGAGCACGGAGCGGATGACAGGCGCCAGGGTGAGGTAGCGTCGTGTCCGCTCCGCGGCGGCGGGCGCAAGCGACGGGCGCAGCTCACGCACGCGGCCTCGGGCCAGGAAGCCCTCGGCGAGGTTGACCAGCGCCAGGGTTGCGTCGTAGGCGTCGCGAGCGCTCCTTCCCCACGTCACCAGGCCGTGGTGCATGAGCACCAGCGCCGTCGCCGCCGGAAAGCGAGCCAGGGTGTCGCGGATGGCGCGGGCCAACGCCAGGCCGGCGGGAGCATAGGGGACCGTCGCGGTCGCGTTTCCGAGCGCCGCCGCCACCGCCGCGGCGCCATCGTCACGATTGGAGAGCGCCAGGATGGCGCTCGGGTGCGTATGCAAGACGAAGGGCTGGGGCAGAACCGCGTGGGCCAAGGTCTCGACGGAAGCTCGGCGCGTGGATGGGCGTAGGGTGTGGCAAGCGAACTCGCCGGCCATCATCGCGTCGGACATGGCGGGAAGCTCGACGAGCCGTTGCAGGTGACGAAGATCGAGCGCGACGAAATCGTCGGCCCCTACGTCGGCGAGCGCCATGCCCGAGGGCTTGATGAAAAGCGCGGGTTGCGCTTCACCGAATGCGTTGGTGAGCGAGCCTTTGCACGACGTGTTGCCGCCGCCGTGCATGGCGAGGTCGGGATTGGCGCCGATGAGGTGCGTGGCGTAGGCAAGCAACGCGAGGTCTTGCCTACCCGGTTCGGCGCCGCCGAGCCGCGCGGCTTCGGATTCGGACCACCGGTTTTGCATCCGCTAGCGCTTTCGGGCTTCGCTCTTGGCGGCCTTATAGAAATCGAACGCTTGCGCGGGGCTCGCGCCCTCGTGGACGACCTTGCGCACGGCCTGGATCATGGCAACGGGCGACTCGGCCTGGAAGATGTTGCGGCCCATGTCCACGCCGGATGCACCCTGCGAAATCGCCGCGTGGGCCATGTGCAACGCCTCCAGCTCGGGCAGCTTCTTGCCGCCCGCGATGACCAGCGGCACCGGACACGAAGCCGACACGGTCTCGAAGTCCTCGGGCACGTAGTAGGTCTTGACGAAGGCCGCGCCGAGCTCGGCACAGATGCGGCAGGCCAGGCGCATGTATTTCGCGTCGCGGACGAGCTCTTTGCCGACCGCCGTCACCGCCAGCACCGGGATGCCGACGCGATTGCCCTCGTCCACCAGGCGGGTCATGTTGGCCACCGACTGGGTCTCGAATTCGCCGCCAATGAACACCTGGACGGCCACTGCCGACACGTTCATGCGGACCGCGTCCTCCATGCTGACCGCGATCTGCTCGTTGGACAGCTCCTTGAGGATGCTGGGGCCACCGCTGGCGCGCATGACGATGGCATTGCGCGACTCGGGCGGGATCACGCTGCGCAGGATCCCGCGGGTGAGCATCAGGGCGTCGGCGAACGGCGCCAAGGGCAGGATCGAGATGTCCACGCGTTCCAGCCCCGTGGTCGGCCCCTGGAAATAGCCGTGATCGAAGGCCAGCATCACGGCCTTGCCCGACTGCGGATTGAAGATGCGGGCCAGCCGGTTGTTCATGCCCCAGTCGTGGCAATTCGAGCCCTTGAGAAAGAAGGCGTGGCTCTCCTGCGGCAGCTTGACGTGAAATTCTTTTTCCGCTTTCGACGCGGTATCGGCTTCTGGCATGATTTCTCCCTCGTAATAGGACGGCCGCGGGGGCCGGGCGAAACCGTAACACAAATCGCAGCCCGCGGTATCGGGCCACCGGGCTGGGCAGTCCGCGGGGCTTGACTACCAGTCCAGCTCCGCGAAGAGGGCTGCGGCAGCGAAGGCACGGCCCCAGACTCCGGCGTCGTTTCCGGCGAATTGGAAATGCACGCGGTCGAGGGAGACGCCCCCCAGCACGTGCAGGCCAAGGCGCAGCCAATCGGCCGGAGCGTAGCCGCCGTCGACGCGAGCGTAGCCCGCGCCGGTGAGCACGCCGGTCGAGGACGACATCAAGGTCTGCACGGCCTCGCCGTCGACGCCCACATGCAGAATGGCCGCCCCCAGGCCGGCGTTCAGGAACCACGATGTCGGGGGGAGACGCAGACGCGACAGAAACGCCAGCCCGGCCATGGCGGTGCCAATCTTGGCCCTGCCTTCGGGGCCGTCGAGCGTGGAGCGGACGACGGGCAAGGCGATGTCGGCGGCCAGGCCGAAGCGGCGACCGAAGAACCGATGCAGGGAAAGCCAGATATGCAACTCGGGGCCAGGGCCGCCAGGGCTCAGCAGCGTCCCTACTCCTGCCTGGGCGCCCATCTCGGCAGTGCGCGCCGTCTCGGCCGTCGCCGAGGTCGCCCTGGGGCCGGCAGGCGCGGCCGTCGGGCTTTCGGCCGCTGGCGACGGTGGACTGGCGGGTGGATTCTGGGTGTGCGTTTCCGGCGTCTTGGGAAAGAGACTGGTGCGCAAGAGCTCTGCGGTCTGCAAGGCGATCAAGCTCTGATCCGGGCCGTCGGGGCTTTCGTCGATGATCACCTGGCGCAACAGCGATCGCCCCGAGGTCTCGTCCGCCATCCACACCTCGACCCCGTTGCGGGCCGGCAGCGGTCGGATGGCGGCGATGGCCTGTTGGCTGCGAGCATCCTCCTCCAGTGGCCCCGACGGGGCACGGACGACGACGGTCAGTCCCAGTCCCTCGATCTCGGCCTTGATTCGCTCGACGAACAGATCGCCGGGCTTATCCGCGAGGAGCAGCACGCGCCGAGCGGGCCGCTCCTCGACGGCGGTTGTGGCCGAGGCCGCGACGGCCGATGGTAGCGTCAGCAGGGCCGCGCCCAGTGCGGCGGACAGACAAATTCCCGACAAGCGACGGCGAGCGTCGTGGTGAGAGCTCGAGCGGTTCATCGATTCTGCAAGATGGCCCTGGCCTCCGAGGCGTAAGGGCCTTCGGGGAACCGCCGCAAGTATCGCTCGGCGTCCTGTCGGGCGCCAGCCATGTCTCCTGCTCGCTGCCGGGCTTCCATCAGGCGGCCCACCGAGTCCCCCATGAGGGGACCGCTCGGCTGCTCGACCAAGTAGGTGCCGAACCACTGTGCGGCTTCCTGGTAGGCACCGCGCTGCTCGAAGGCGATGCGGCCCAAGGTGAAGGCCGCCGTGGAGGACTCCTTTGTGCGAGGGAAACGCTGGCGCAGCGCGTGCAGCGCTAGGGTGGCGTGCCTGCCGTGGCCGGTGAGACGGGCGGCGTCGGCCAGCGTGACCAGCTCTTTGAGGCTCGCCTCTTGGCACACGCGAGCAAAACCTGCCTGCTCGGCCGCACGCAGGCCGTCGGTGACTTGTCCGGCGGCGATGCGCTCGCGCCACGCCGGGATCCTGGGCAAAGGCTTGGGCGCAGAAATCTCCGTTGCCGTCGGCGCTGTCGGTGCTTCGGATGGCGTCACGTCGGGCTTGGCTTCGGGCTTGGCTTCGGCCGGCCCCGTGGCCGGGCCTGCGGGGAAAGCCCCGGGTGCGCAGGAAAGGTCGACGCTCTCGCCCGCCGCCACGGCGCGCACCGCCGGCATGCACGAGGCCGACACGATCACGCGGCCCTCCGTCGTAGCCAGGACGAAGCGCTGGGTTGCCGGATGCCAGGCCAGATGGAAGCGCGTTCCGGTGACCTGGACGCGGAAGGGGCCGGCCTCGAAGTTCCACCGCCCGGGCCGGAAGTTGGGATGGGTGATGGCCACCTCCATGTCGCCGCTGTCGATGAGCACGCGGGCACCGCGCACCTCCGTGGCCAACACGCGCGCACGGCCACCGCCATGGAGCAGGAAGGAGCTTCCCTCGGAGAAGTGAACGGAGACCGGTTTGCCGGTCGGCGCCTCGATGAGATCGTCCGGCCGGCCGGTGGTCGCGCCGGCGCCGACCCGGAAGGTGATGGGACGAGTCGACCAGAGCTCGACGCCGACCACCAGCGCGGCAGCTGCCGCTGCCGCCAGCGCAAACCCCCAGCGCCGAAACCGGGATCGCCGCGACCAAGCGTCTTTGGACGCGTTTCGGGCCGCCACCTTTTCGAGAAATCCCGCCCGTGCCTGGCGGATAACGTCGGCCGGGTTCGAGCAGACCTTGAGCGCCTCCTCGACGACCTTGCCGACGGGATCTAGCCCTGACTCGGGAGCTTCCATCTCGTCCCGTCCTCCAGACATTGTATGAGCGCCGGCCGCTTCGCGACCGCCACCAGGAACTTCTTTTCCGCGCGAGACAGCCGTCGCTTGAAGGTGGCCAGCGATGTCCGACATGCCTGCGCGGCATCCGGCAGGGTCATGCCATCGATGATCCGGAGCACCAAGGCCATGCGCTCGTCTACCGGCATCGTGTTCAGCACTTGGTAGATCTCGCGCAAGGCAAAGCGTGCATCGGAGGATGGCGGTTCGATCTCCTGGGGCCTAGTCCTCTCGGGGGAGAACACGCCCAACGAAGCCCGTCGGGTCGCCCGCCGGATGTGGGCGCGGGCGGTGAAGACCGCGATAGAGGTGAGCCAGCCCTGGAGCAGGTCCGGATCCGCCAGATCGTCGATGCAATCGAGCGCGCGAATGAAAACCTCTTGCAGAAGATCCGGTACGTCGCTTTCGGTCTCCAGGGCGGAACGCAGAATCTTGTACACGTGGGAACTGTGTTGGTCGTAGAAAGCCGCGGCGGCGCCGGGATGGCCTGATCGGAGCGCCTGCACCAGCGCCCGTTGGTCTCCGACGAATGTCAGGGGAGTGACCATCGCTTGCTCGTAATGAACCATACGCGTCGTCATACGCTTCGTCGGCATCCTTCACCGGACCAGGGAAGAGGCCCCTTGGCCCCCCCTTGGAAGTGTCCGCAAGCGCGGCAAAACGGCTCAAGGTCTCATTCCTTCTGCAAGGTGTTTCTATTCCCAGTCCATGCCGAGCTGCATGAACATCGCCAGCAGCAGGCTACCCCAGGTGCCTGCGTGGTTGCCTGCGAAGCGAATGGTCACGGGCGCGAAGGTGGTGCCCGCGGTCCCCGCAATGCCAAGCCGCGCCGAGGTCGAGAGCTTCAAGCCCAGCTCGACCAGGGCGTAGCCCACGCCCGTGAAAGCGCTCGACGTTGCCTGTTCGAGGGGCTGGTTGCTGCGTCCCTCGGTGCGGAGGTCGGCGACGCCGCCACCCAAGCCACCGGTCAGCAACCAGTGCGGATCGTCTTTGAGAAAGCTGAAACGAAGCTCGGCGCCGGCCAGGTAGGCCCCAACTAAAGAGCGCCCCTCTGGTCCAGAAATCGAGCCACGGACAATCGGCCCGCTCAAGGTGAGGGCGATGTGGAGACGGTGCCGCCAGCGTCGCTGCAGCGAGAGCCAGGCCTGCAGCGCGGTGTCCGCACCGCCGAGGCTGTACAGGCCGCCGATGCCGGCCCGGACCCGGGTCTCCTCGGTTGGTGCCGGGGCGGCCGGCGTCGTGATGGGGGGCGACGGCGTCGCGGGCGCGCTTGCAGACCCTGACACGGCTTTGTTCGCTTTGGGGAAGAGCCCGGTGCGCAGGACCTCTGCGGTCTGCATGGCCACGAGGGTTTGATCCGGTCCCTCCGGCTGCTCGTCCACGATGAGCTGCCGCGTGAGCGTGCGGCCGGTCGTCACATCCGCCATCCATAACTCGACACCCTTGTGCGAAGGCAACTCACGTACCGCCGCGACCGCGCGTTGCTCGCGTGCGCTGATTTCGAGGGGACCGCTTGCGCTGCTGCTCACCACCGTGAGCCCAAGCGCGACGATCTCGGCCTGGATGCGAGCCATCAGGGGGTCGTTGGGTCGGTCGATGATCAGCAGAACACGCAGCGCCTGAGGTTCCTCGGCGCGCGCCGCGACCGGGATCGCGCTGGCGATGGACAACGCCGCCGCCAGGACCAGGACAGACCTGGCCCCGACGAATCCACGCCACGGTGGTTTGGAGCGATCGCGTCTCACTTCGCCAGAATGCCTCGCGCTTCCGAAGCGTAGGGCCCTTCCGGGAATCGGCGCAAGTAATGTTCCGCATCCGCATGCGCCCCGCCTTGGTCGCCTGCACGAAGCTTGGCCTCCATCAGGCGTCCAACGCAGTCACCGTGTAGCGGCCCGCCAGGCTGTTCGTGCAGGTAGGTCGTGAACCAATCGACGGCCTCCGGGTAGTCGCGCTTCTGCTCGAAGGCGATGCGTCCGAGCGCGAAGGCCGCGGTGGAAGCCTCGGACGAGGCAGGAAAGCGACGACGCAACGCGCTTAGGGCAGTGACCGCTCTCGCCGTGCGCGCGAAAAGCCGGGCAGCGTCGGCCAAAGCCAGCAGATCCTTCGCGCTCGCGGTCTGGCACACGCGATTGAAATCGGCTCGCTCGGCGGCGCGCACCGCGTCCAGCAGGTGTCCGGTTGCCAGCAGCTCGCGCCAGCTTTGGGGGGTGCGCACGGCCTTGTCCGACGACGCGGGGATATCCGTGTGCTCGGTTCCGGCCGACGGGAGCGGCGACAGGCTCGCCGTTTGGAGGGCCATCGGTCGCCGGGCCAGGCACGACAGATCCAGTCGGCTACCCGCCGCCACGGGCGTCGGTGCGATTAGGCAAGGGCCCGAGACGATGACCCGCCCCTCGTGGGTCGCGAGACCGAAAGACTGGTCATGCGCCCGGTAGGTCAGCGTGAACCGGGTACCGGTCACCTGGACCTTGAAGGGTCCCGCTTCGAAGCTCCAGTGCTTCTTGCCGATGGTCGCGCTGGCGATGCTCGCATCCACCGTGCCATCCTCGATCAGCATGCGTGCGCCGCGGTTGTCAGTGGCCAGCACTCGCAGGCGGGTGCCCTCATGCAGAATGACCGAGCTTCCCTCGGAGAAGCGTATCGGGACCAGTCCTTCGGAGGCGCCGCGCACGAGGTCGCCGGTCTGGCCGGGGGTGCCCGACGCCCCGACCTGGAAGGTGATGGGGCGGGTGGTCCATGCCCATAGCGCCACGGCCCCTGCGATCGTCGCTCCGGCAAGCGCCCAAAAGCGCCAGCGGCGCCCCTCGGTTCGGCGTCCCCACCCGGCGTCTGCTTTGCCGCCCGCGGCGAAATGCTGAAGGAATCCGGCGCGCGCTTGCCGGATCTCTTCGCTCGTCGAGGCCTCGCCCGTGAGCGCCTCGCGTACCGCTGATCCGAATTCGGCTAGCTCTTTTTCTGGACGTTCCATCGCGTCCCTTCCTTCAGCCATTGTTCCAGGACCGGCCGCTTGCTGGCCGCTTCAAGGAATCGTTTTTCGGCGCGTGATAGCCTGCGCTTGAATGTGGCCAGCGAGGTCTCACAGGCCTCTGCCGCGTCCGGTAGGGTCATTCCTTCGATGTACCGCAGGGTGAATGCCATGCGTTCGTCGAGGGGGATCTGTCCCAGAACGGCGTAGACCTCGCGGAGTGCGGCGCGCGCTTCCGATGAGGGCTGTTCTTGATGTTGCGGGCCGGCGTGCTCGGGCGAAAACGCGCGAAGCCAACTGCGGCGCGCGCGTCGTCGTATCTGGGCGCGCGCCACGAAGATCGCGATGGTGGTCAGCCAACCGCCAACGCGGTCGACCTCGCGCAACTTGCCGATGCCGTCGATGGCCCGAATGAAGACTTCCTGCAGCAGGTCCGGAATTTCCTCGTCGGCCCCGAGCGCCGAACGCAGGGTTCGGCTCACGTGTGCGGCGTGCTGGTCATAGAACGTCGCGGCGGCACCGGGGTGTCCGGCGCGCAGCGCCTGCAACAGCGCGTGCTCGTCACCGACGAAGGTTAAGGGCGTAAGCATCTTCCGGCAGTCTTCTTGGGTCCGGTAATCTTCTTTCGATTCATTCGGCAGTGTTCCCCAGGAGATGAAACCGGCTCACGCTCGCATCCATTCTCCCTACCGCTTCCGCGACATCCTGTGTAGTCTCAACGTCAAGCCTGATCGGCTCAGTCCACAATGGTACGTTGGGGTGCTACGTGCGTTTTCGTGCTCGTCGCAGTACAGATCTGCCTCGGATGCGGCCCTTCAGTGGAGCCGATCGAAGTCGACCCCGTCTGTCCGGATCAGCCGTTGCGTGGACCTGAAAGCTACGCAGCCGAACCCGCCGATCGCCTCATCGACGACTTCGAATCCGGGGACTATCGCCTCGCCCAGGTTTCAGGGAGGGACGGCTCATGGATTCTCGGCTCGGATGGCTCTTCGGGCAAGCTCATCGACGAGGTTTCGCCGCAGTGTGTGGCTCGCGGAAAGTTCTCCGGCCACTTTGCGGCCAGGGGCTTCACGAGCTGGGGCAACAACTGGACCGCTGTTTTTCGTAGCAGCAGCTCCACCGCGTTGCCCTACGACGGAAGCAAGTGGAGCGGTATTTCATTCTGGGCCGCCTTTGGCAGCGACAATGGCCCCGAATTCGCGGTGCCCATGGGGCTGACGACCATGGATAACGCCTGGAACAGCGGCGGATGCACGGTGTGCATGGATTTCTATGCCGCGAAGGTTCCGCTTTCTCACAGCTGGCAGCGTTTCGTGATTCGCTTCAATCAGATGGCGCAAAGCGGTTTCGGCAACCCCCTGGTCCCCATGCGACGCGATCAGCTGGTCGGCTTCATCATCTACCCACGCCAGCAGTTCGACATCTGGATCGACGACTTGCGCTTCGAGCCTTGAGCGGTCGGCGCGCCGTCGTTGCGCGGCGTACACCCTTGCGGCTGGACATCGCATGAGCCGGAAAGTGCTACTCGCGGACACTGGCCGAGAATAATCTGCGGTCGCCATGGCTCGATTTCGCCCAAGCCCAGGAGGATCCGTCTGATGAGCAGCAGTCGAAGTGTGTTGCGTGTCCTTGCTACCGCCGCGTTGCTGGTCGGCTGCTCTTCAAACGGTGGCGGCTCCGGCGGCGAAGGCGGGAAGGGCGGTGGCAGCGGTGGAGGGGCTGGTGCGTCCAGCAGCCACGGTGGATCCGGCCACGGTGGCAGCACGACAGGGGGTGTCTCCGGTTCGGGCGGTGTCTCGGCTGGCGGCACGACGGGTTCGGGCGGTCAGGCCTCGGCCGGGGCCTCAGGGCAGGGCGGGAGTGCAACAGGTGGCAGCGCCGGGGGCGGAGGCACGGGGGGTGGCGGGCAGGGCGGAAACTCGAAGGCCGGCGGCGCGGGCGGTGGAAACGGTGGTTCGGGCGCGGGCGGCATGGCTGGATTCGAGCGGCAGCGGCGGAGCATCAGGATTGGGTGGCACGACCGGGTCCGGCGGCGCGGGCAGCGGCGGAACCAAATCAACCGGCGGCGCCAGTGGCGCTGGCGGGGCAACGGGCGGTGCGGACGGAGGTGGCTCGGGTGGTAGCTCCGGGACGGGCGGCGGCACGGGAACGCAGCACTGGGTGGGCACTTGGACCGCCTCGCCGTACTACGATTCGGGCAACCAGCCTCCGTCGTCGCTGGCGAATAGCGTGCTTCGTCAGGTCACGCACGTCTCACTGGGTGGCAGCCAGCTTCGCGTGCAATTTTCCAACCTGGGAGGCAATGGATCGGTCACCATCAATTCGGCCCATATCGCGCTTTGCAAGGCCACTCCGACCGTGGACAGCACCATCGATACCTCGACCGACAAGGCCCTTGCCTTCTCGGGAACCGCCTCGGTGACCATCGCACAGAACAAGGAAGTCTGGTCCGACCCGATTGACTTCATCGTCCCCAATCAAGGGAACATTACCATCACCACGTCCTTCGGGAGCGTGCCGAGCCAGGTCGTCGGCCACTCGGGCTCGAGGACCACGTCCTACCTGGCAGGCGGCAGCACCGCTCTCAACGCGGCCAGCATGACATCCGCGACGACGTTCCAGCACTGGTACTACATCTCGGGCATCGACGTCATGGCCGATGCCTCCGCCAAGGGCGTCGTCGCGATTGGCGATTCCATCACCGACGGCAGGGGAACGGACAACGACAAGAACAACCGGTGGACGGACTTCATGGCCGCACGGCTACAGGCGAACGCCGCCACCGCGAACGTCGCGACCATGAATCAGGGGATCGGCGCGACCAATCTGATTGGGAACGGCACCGGAGCTGAAGGTCGCTTCGCGCGCGACGTGCTCGGGCAAAGCGGCGTGAAGTACGCGGTCGTTTTCGATGGAGTCAACGACATCTGTAGCAATAACGCCACATTCGATTCCCTGAAAGCTGCCTACGACCAGCTAATCAGCCAGGCACACGCAAAGGGTGTGCTCATCTTCGGAGCAACCATTACTCCATTTTACGGGAACAGCTACTACAGCTCGGGTCATGAGAGCGTCCGCCAACAGGTCAACACATATATCAAGAGCGGGGTGTTCGACGGCGTCATCGATTTCGATGCCGCGCTCACGGATGGCAAGAGTCCTCCGGCGTTGCAGTCGACCTACGCCGCTTGGACCCCGGGGAATCCAGCAGGGTCAACAGATGGACTTCACCCGGGGCCTGCTGGCTATCAGAAGATGGGCGAGACGGTCGACTTGACGCTGTTCACGAAATAGCGACTCACCTCGGCAGCGGGCCGTTCCGCGATTGCGCTCGGTCACGTCCCCCATCCCATGAAATCGGATTCGAAACCGGATCCGCATGAGCCGAAATGTGCCCCACGTGGACACTATGTGCTTGTTTCAGGTCCGCGACAGTTCCGATCCCGAGGAGGTTTCCATGAAGATCCGTCTGTTCGTTCTCAGGACATTCTTGGAGGAGCGCCATGTCCAGGTGTGATGTTTCAGGTGTGCCAGGCATCGCGCGGCTCCAGAAGCTTGGGCACCAGGAATCCATGGTGTTTCCGGACTTGGTGGCGTCGCTGCCGGCGCAGATTCACAGCGTGGGGTTCCAGGTCGGGAAGGGACCCAGCCAGAAGTGGAGCGGTCTGCAGGGGAGCAGCGGCGGACTGGCCGCCATTCAATACACCGTGAGCGGGCGCGGGCACGTGCGCTTTCTTCGAGCGGCAGGTGTCGGTCGAGCCAGGACAGGCCATGTTGCTCTACTTCCCGCACGAAGAGCAGTGCTGGATCGAGGAGGGCGAGCAATGGGAGTTCTTCTACCTCACCCTTGCCGGCAGGGAGGTGATCAGGTGCATTCGAGGAATTGCCGACAAGGTGGGCCCAATCGTGGAATTGCCGGCCGACTCGCCGACGCTGGCACGCGCGGCCGAAGCGTGTGCGGACGGCCTGGAGCACAAGATCGAGTCGCCTTACCACGGCTCGAGGCTTGCCTATGCCGTTCTCATGGAGCTCTTGAACGAGAGTAGGTCGCATGCGGATGCTCCGGCGCGTCCATCGCGGGCTGCGCCTCCGTTCGTCGGCGAAGTCGAGGCCTATTGCCGTCAGAATCTCGCACGCCCCATCGGGGTCGGCGAGATGGCGCAGGTCGCGAAATTGAGCAAGTTCCATTTCTCGCGCAAGTTTCGCAAGGTCTGGGGAACGTCCCCGGCCCGCTATCTCCTTCGCTTGCGTTTGGAGCACGCGACGAACCTGATCCGGACCGGCGGGTACTCGCTCAAGGACATGGCGTATCGATGCGGCTTCAGCAGCCCGAACTACTTCGGCAAGGTGTTTCGCAAGAGCTTCGGGGTGACGCCGAGGCGGTTCAAGGCCGACGGTCTATAGCGGAAGCGTGGGCGAAGACGGGCTCAACCTTCTCCTGAGTCCTCGCCGACCTCGCGCGGAAGGGGCTCGCCGCGCAAGCGGCGGATGCGGCCATCGCGGATCTCGATGGTGGTGAAGCGGAACCCCGCGATCTCCACGCCGCGACCCGGGCGCAGGGGCGGGGCCAGGTGGGACTGTACGTAGGCGCCCAGGGTGTCGATCTCGGGTGGCATCTCCGGCAACACGACGCCAAGCTCGCGCTCGGCAACGTCCAGGGTCAGTCGGCCGTCCACCTCGAAGCGCCCCTCGGTGCCGCGCACGATGGGCTGGATCTCGCCCACGTCTTGCTCGTCTTGGATCTCGCCCACGAATTCCTCGAGCAGATCCTCCAGGGTCACGACGCCGACGAAGGTGTTGCCGGCCCCGAGCACGATGGACATGTGCACGCGCCGGCGCTGGAACTCGCGGCGCAGCCACTCGCTCGGGGTCTCCTCGGAGCAGTAGATGGGCTCGCGCGCCAGCTCGCGCATGCGCTTGGGCTCGTTCCCCGAGGCCAACGCCGCCATCATGTCCTTCATGTGGATGTAGCCGAGCACCCTATCGGTGCCGGGCTCGACCAGCGGGTAGCGCGTGTACTGGTTGGCCAGGGCGATCTCGATGTTTTCGCGCCAGGGCCTGCCTTCCTCCAGGACCGAGACATCGCGCCGCAGGGTCATCACGTGGCGGGCGACCCGGTGGGTGTAGTCGAACACGCGGTCGATCAGGCGGCGGGCGCCGGGATCCAGCTCGACGTGTTGAAGCACCAGGCGCAGCTCGTCCGACGAGTGCAACATCTCGGCGCCCGAGGCGGGGTGAAGCCGAAGCATGCGCAAGAAGAGATTGGCCGTCGCGGTCAAGGCCCAGATGAAGGGGAATGCCACGATGGCGAAGACGCGCAGGGGAAGCACGGCCCACAGCGCCACCAGCTCGGCCTTCTGCAGGGCGATGGCCTTGGGAACAAGCTCGCCCAGCACGGCGTGCAAGAAGGTGATGACGACGAAGCTGCACCCGAGGGCCAGAGAATGCGTGGCGGCGCCAGTCAGGCGGCCAAGCCAGGTCATGTAGGGGTGGATGAGGTAGGCGAAGGCAGGCTCACCGACCCATCCCAAGGCCAGCGAGGCGAGGGTAACGCCGAGTTGGTTGGCCGAGAGATACCGGTCGAGGCGGCGGGTCACGCTCGACAAGATCCGGGCGCGTCGCCCGCCGCCCGATGCCAGTTCTTTGACCCGGGTGGGTCGGATCTTCACGATGGCGAACTCGGAGGCCACGAAGAAGGCGTTGGCCATGACCATCAGGGCGGCCAGGAGTAGAGCCGTGCTCGGGTTCAACATCCCCTAAGAGTACAGGCAGGAGGACCAGTTCGGCCAATCCGGGGCCCGTTCGTGGTATCAAAGGGCCATGGGCTCGACCATCAGGGATGACCTTCGGACCTTACCGAACATCATTACGTTGTCGCGAATCGTGCTTCTTTGGCTGGGTGTGTTGGTGTACTTCTACGTGTCGCACGGCGTCGGCATCGCGCTCGCGATTCTGGCCGGCGTGACCGACTACCTCGACGGGTACATCGCCCGCCGCACCAAGCAGGTCACCCGGCTGGGTGAGATCCTGGACCAGTTCTGCGACCTCTGCTTCGAGGCGTTCATCCTCATCATCGCGACCTTGCAAGGCTTCTTTCCCCCGTACATCATCTTCCTGTACCTGTTCCGGGAGTTCTGGGTCACGTGCCTGCGCCGATTCATGGCCGGGGCGCGCATGAACATTCCGAGCAGCCTGGCCGGCAAGGTGAAGACCAACCTCATCATGTGGGGTTTCTTTCCTACCTATCTATCCATCAGCGCGCTCGTGCCGGCGGCCGAGCCTTACCTCGGGCATTTAGGGCGCCTGGCGGTAGGGTTGGGAATCGCCGCCGGATACTACAGTGCGCTGGGTTACACGAAGGTGTTCTCGGCAGGTTACGCCGAGGCCACGAGCAGGATAGACTGAGCGGTCATGCGACGCCTTGCTCTGGGCCTTTTGCCCCTGTTTCTGCTCCTGACCTCGCCATCACCGGCGAGCGCTCAAAATCTTTCCCAGGTTCCGGCCTGTCCCGAGGGCAACCTTCTGGCCCACAAGCTGCCCGTCCAGTGGCTGGATGTGCGACGCGAGCTGAGCCTGCTCACCGACGAGCAAGTAACGCCTGAAGGCTCGATGTGGGATTCCGCGCCCGCGGTCATCCTGGACACCGGCGCCTCGACCGTGACCTGGGATCTGGGCCAAGTCACCAACCTGCGCTCTTTCGCCATCCAGGCCGATGCCAACGACACCTACACCGTCTGGGGCTCGCTCGACGGCAAGGACTACAAGGTGTTCGGGCAAATCGATCCCGTGCCCAACCACGGCTTGCGGACCCGGGTGCTCAACGTGGGCGGCATGCCGGCGCGTTTCATCCGCGTGGGCGAGGGCGTCGGCGACAGCTTCTACTCGATTTCGGAGGTTGCGGCCTACTGCCAGGTGCCGACGCCATTCCCGGCCGCGATGAAGGTCGTGGACGCGCCTGTAGCAGCGGTACCGCCCAAGAAACTGCTCGACTACTGGGACAACGATGCCAGTGCGCGCTGGGAGCTCATCCTGGCCATGCTGGGGATTGCGTTCCTGTGGTGGGAGCGCAAGCTGAGCGATGCGGGTCGGTTGGCGGCGAGAAGGCGCGTGCGCAACGCGCTCGTCGGGGTCATGGGGGTGCTGGCCTTCTTGACCTACTTCAACTTCGGTTCCTTCCACTTTCCCAACTTCATCCACGGCTGGGACACCTTTCACTACTACATCGGCTCGAAGTACTTCAAAGAGCTGAGCTACGAGCGCTTGTACGAATGCGTGGCCGTTGCCGACAGCGAAGAGCCCAACCTGCGCCGCCGGGTCGAGTTGCGCAAGATGACCAACTTGCGCAACAACGTGGTTGAAACCACCGCCGACATCTTGGCCCATCCCGAGCGTTGCAAATCGCACTTCACCCCCGCGCGCTGGGAAGCCCTCAAACACGATCTGCGCTACTTCCGCACCCTGGAGAATGCGCGGCGCTGGGATGACGCCCAGACCGACCACGGGTACAACGGTACGCCGGTGTGGAACATCTTGGGCACCATCCTCACCAATTTAGGGCCCGCCAGTCGAACCCAGGTGCTCATCCTGGACAGCATCGATTGCATCTTGATCGTCTTGCTGTCGTTGATGATCTGGTGGGCCTTCGGTTGGCGCACGCTCACCGTGGCGCTCATCGTATTTTCCACCAATTTCCCTTCGCGCTGGTACTGGACCGGCGGTTCGCTCCTGCGCTGGGACTGGCTGTTCTGGATGGTGGCGGCGGTCTGCCTGCTCAAGAAGGAGCGTTTCTTCTACGCGGGCATGTGTCTGGCGTACTCGACCCTGCTGCGCATTTTTCCGGTTTTCATGTTCGTGGCGCCGCTCCTCGCCGCGGGCTACCACTACGTCAAGCATCGCGAGCTCGAGAAGCGTTTCATGCGCTTTTTCATTGGCGCCGCGGTGGCGGTGGCGATTCTCATGCCCATCAGCGTGGTGACCGCGGGCGGACCGCAAGCCTATCCGGCGTTCTTTCGTAATACCATCAAGCACGCGGAAACCCCGCTGACCAACTACATGGGCTTGCGAACCGTGCTGGACTACCGACCTTCCGAAGTCGGACGTCTCATGCGCAACGATCAGCTCGTGGATCCGTGGAGCCGATGGAAGGAGGCCCGCCTGAAGAGCTTCCGCGAAGCGCGGCCCCTCTACGTCGGAATCATCATCTGCTACCTCGTGCTCATCGGCTTGGCCGTACGCGGGGAGGATCCGTGGGTGGCGACAGCCTTGTCCGCGACCCTGATCGCGTTCGGGGCCGAGCTGACATGCTACTACTATGCCTTCCTCATCGTGGTGGCTCTGCTCTACGCCAGATACGAGGTGGCGGGCAGATGGCTGATGGGGGTGACGGCGTTCACCCAGTTCATAGGCTGGGCGCCCATCCAGGGCATGCCGGATTGGCTGGCGAAGATTCTTCCGTCGTCGATACGGAACGCGGCCGGGCTGAAGAACTTCGGCATGCCCACGGGCCTCGACGAACAGTACACCTGGATGGCCCTGGCGACGCTCTTCGGGTTCGTCATGATTGCCTGGGACATGATGGCCGCCCGGCAAGCAGTCCTGGCTCCGGCCAAGACCCAGGTCACGGGCAAAGCCACTGACGAGGTCAAGCCAAAGAAGGTGAAAGAGCTGGTCGTCGCCGCAGAGGAAGACTCGACGGAGGACGGGACCTCCGCACAGCCGATCTGGCGCGAGCGCCTCGAACGCCGCATGCACGGCGGTAAGCGCCGACGGCGCCGCTAAGGGCTCGTCAGAGAATAGATGCTACGAGTTGGGCGACGAGGCGCCCGGCTGGCGAGGCGCGAGGAGGAGGAATACTCGACGTATTGCGACGACGAGCAACGAAGCCAGCCGGGATGGATCGGCGTCCAAATCGTTGCAGATATTCTCTGACGAGCCCTTAGGCCCCTGTCGCTCCAATCGCGGTCTGCCGCCTTCGTAGTTTCGTCCCTGGATCCCCGCACCCATCCGGGTGCGGGAACGTCAGGGACTCGATGTGGCCACGAACGGCAGCAGCGGACTAGCGTCGCTTCTTCTTGGCCGGCTTCTTGACGGCCTTCTTCTTGGCCGGCTTCTTGGCGGCCTTCTTCTTGGCCGGCTTTCTGGCGACCTTCTTCTTGGTGGCCTTCTTGCGCTTCTGTCCGCCCACGGCCCGCTTGGCGCGCGACACGTCGCCATCCCTGTCGACGAAGTAGATGTAGTTGTTGTCCATCTCGAACCCGCCGTCGGCCACCTTTTCGGGTTTGCCCTTGGACACCCCTGGCTGCTTGCGACGGACCCTCCAAACATCCCCGTCTTTCACATACAGCATGAAGTCCTTGTCGCGAGTTATCCCTAGCTTCTTGACTTTCTCGGCCATTACTCCGCCCTCCGTCTGAGTTGTGGCGAAAATGAGATCATTCGCATGGTAACTGCGGCCCCAGTGCTGTCAAGCTGTTTCCGTCGGAGGTTCGTGGTTCACACCGCCACGGCCACGTAGATGTGCTCGTCGGCCGCTTGGGAATCGTCGACGAGGAGGGTGCCGTCGAAGCTCGCGAAGGCTTCGATCGGTCGAAAACCCGACGCCGCCAACAGGCGCCTGATCTCGCCTGGCCAGAGCTGGCGATGGCAAAGGCGGACGGTGCGTTCCGGGCTCGACGGGCGTCCCTTGTCATCGACCGGTTGGTAGTAGAGTCGCATGTGCAGCAGGCGCGAGGTCGGGTCGAAGACGTGGTTGGCGGTGTAGACCAGCCGCTCTCCGGTCAGCGGGTGGCGGAAGGTGGTTCGGCCCCAGCGACGACTCGGATCGCGGGCGAGCCAGCCTGGATCCGGTGGCAGCACGTCGAAAGCCAGCCAACCGCCGCGCACGAGGCTGGCCCGCGTGGTGCGCAGGAAGGCCAAGATATCCTCGTCGGACAAGAGGTGTTGCACGCTGTGGAAGGCGGAGATCGCCAAACCGGCTTTGGCGACAAGGTGGTACGTGCGCAAATCGGCGCGCACCAGCGTGCACCGTTGCCTGCGGCTCGCGGACAGGCGTCGGATTCGTTCCGCCGCCGCGCTCAACATCTCCGAGGAGCGATCGATGCCCACCACGCTGTGCCCGTCGCGCACTAGGGGCAGCAGCAGGCGGCCGCTGCCGCAAGCCAGATCGAGAACCGGCCCGGCCGCGAACTCCAGACGGTTGCGCGCCAGCCGCCGGTAGAAATGGATATCGGCCCGGCGCCGGCGGTACTCGTAGTCGTAAAGCTCGGCGTCGAGGAAGGGCTCACGGCAGCCTGCCTCCGCGTCCTTGCGCGAGAATCGATCGCGGCCCTTCGTCATGCGCTCGAGTATGCAATAACCTTGGGTCATGCAGACCATCGTGTTGCTTTCCGGCGGGCTCGATTCGGCGACCGTGCTCGCCATGTGCCTGGCGCAGGGCAGGCAATGTCACGCCCTCAGCTTTCGCTACGGGCAAAGGCACGCAGTCGAGCTGGAGGCAGCCGCGAGCATCGCCGGCAAACTGGGAGCCGCCTCGCACCGCATTTGTGCCATCGATGTCCAGTGCCTGGCCGGCTCGGCGCTGACGGGGCGGGGTGAAGTGCCCAAGGGACGCAGCCAAGAAGCCATCGGACAGGGGATTCCGGTGACCTACGTTCCGGCCCGCAACACGCTTTTCGTGGCCCATGCACTGGCCTTGGCCGAAACCATGGGCGCGGAAGAGATCGCGCTCGGAATCAATGCTCTCGACTATTCTGGCTATCCCGATTGCCGTCCCGAGTGGCTTTCCGCCATGCAGGAGGTCGCGCGCCTGGGCACCCACGTTGGGGTCTCCGGACAGCCGGTGAAGCTGGTGGCTCCCCTCTTGGCCATGAGCAAAGCGGACATCATCCGCGCCGGAACCGCGCTTGGCGTGGACTACGCGCTCACGCTTTCGTGCTACGACCCGTCGGGCGAGGGAGAGGCGTGTGGGGCGTGCGATGCCTGCATCTTGCGGCGCCAGGGCTTCGAACGGGCGGGTCAGCGAGATCCGACGCGCTACCGGCGGTAGTCTCGGCTAATCCGAGCGGGCGGCCCAACGGCTGCCGAAATTGCCTCGGCCGAGAAAGGCCGGTCCCGGCAAGGGCAGGAAACCCAGGTCTTCCAAGTTGGGAATGGGCGTGCGTACGCGAGGGCCGGCCTGCCAGGACGCCGCGATTTCGACGCGCGTCTCGCGCACGGGGGATGGTATTCCCGTCGCCGGAGGCGTCTCGGTCCGACGCCCTCGCTGTCTGTCGCGCCGGCCGCGACCGGATGCGCTGTCCACGTCCACCAGCAGCTCGGGCGGAAGCTCTTCCTCGGGGGCGGGTCCGTCTGCCGGCGCCTCGCTCGCCGCTGCATCGAGGGCAGAGGCAGGTTCCAGTCCTTCCGCGCGGGCGACGATGGCGGCAAGCCACGCGGCATCCTGGTAGAAAGGCCGGTTGGCGAGCCGAGCGCGCTGACGCGCGGGACGGTTCGAGGGAAGAAGGTAGCGCAGGGTCAGCAGAATTTGCCGACACAGCTCGGAGTCGCGGCGCGAGGCCTTCAGGCGATCGAGGACCGGTTGCACGGAGTCGGACACGATCTTCGCCATGTTCGGCATCTGCGCGGCGTCGGGGGAGAGTGCGTCGCGCAGGGGTGGCAGAAGCAGGGTGGCGAGGATCATGGCATCGGACGGAGGCTGGTCGTGCGTGGCGATCGATTCGTCGAGGGCACGCAGATAGGCCCAGAAGCGCTCGATGCGCTGCTTGATCTCGGGATCGTCGTCGCCGGCCTTCCAAGCCTGCGCCATCTCGGGCAGCAGGAATTCGAGCAAGCCGGTTTCGAACAGCAGCTCGAACGATCGTCGGGCGGCGCCTGCGCGCAGGAGGCGATAGAATTCCTCGGTTACCCGGGCCTGCGCGCACTTGGCCAGCTCGGCCTTGTGCTCCATCATGCGGCGGTAGGTCTCGGCTTCGATGGTCAGGTCGCAGCGTGCGGCGAACTTCACCGCGCGCAGGATGCGCACGGGATCTTCGCGAAATCGAATATCGGGATCGCCGATGGTGCGCACCAGGCGGCCCTCGAGATCCGGCAGGCCGGCCACATGGTCGATGACCTGGGCGCTCTGTACGTCGAAGAACAGCCCGTTGATGGTGAAATCGCGCCGACGGGCGTCCTCCTCTTCCGTGCCAAAGACGTTGTCGTGGCGTATGAGCAGGTCGTTCGGCTTGTCATCAGGCTTGCGATCGGGCTTGTCTTCAGGCCTGTCCTCCGGCCGGCCTTCAGCCTCAGCCCTGTCTTCGCTCCTGTCTTCGCTTCTGTCTTCGGCCTTGTCTTCGGCAGGCACCTCGTTGGGCTCGTCTTCCACGGCCCGCGGATTGGCGCGAAACGTCGCGGTTTCGATGATCTTGCGGCCGAAAAAGACGTGGGCCAGCCTGAACCGCCGGCCGATGATGCGGCAGTTGCGGAAACAGCGTCGAATCTCATTCGGGGTCGCCGACGTGGCAACGTCGAAATCCTTGGGTTTGCGACCGAGGAGAAGGTCCCGCACGCAGCCGCCGACCAGGTAAGCCTTGTGTTGGTAGCGAAGCAAGCGCTGCACGACCCGCAAGGCATCGGGGTCGATCTGCTCCAAACGAATTTCCATGTGTGCCTGCCGTACCATGCCAGGGTCAACTCAGCAAGCCTGGCGAAGGTCCCTGGCGGATGCTCCTGGCCCAAGTTGTCCGGGTGGCTAGCCCGAAAAGTACGTCCGCGGGGTTGTGCCGCGCAGCGCGCGGAACACGCGGTGGAACTGGGAATAGCTGCCGAAGCCGGCGGCCAGCGCGGCTTCGAGCAGGTTCGAGCCACCCTTGTCGACGAGGCCGAGAAAGCGGTCGAGACGCAGCTGATTGCGGTAGTCCACCAGGGAGATCCCCATGTCCGACTTGAACACCCGGGCAAAGCGGCTGAGGCTGACGCCGAGCTTCTTGGCAATCACATTGCCACCCAGGGTCGGGTCGCTCGTGAGCATGCGCAGTGCCGTGGCGACCGCGGGGTGTCTCCCCGAGGGACCGAAGGTGGCTTTGGCAGAGCCCCGCAACGCTTCGAGACGAAGCCCGAGCAAGGTGCACACGATGGCGCCGCGCTCCTGTTTTCGGGGATCCACCGGTTCGCCGGTCAGCGCCGCATCGTTGTACAGCATGCCGATGGGGGTGCGGGCCGAGCGGATGGGGGTACACACGGCCCACCCATGACCGATGATCTTCGTTTCATTCACATCGTTGATGATGATCGGGACATTCTCCACGATGGTCCAATGGGCTTCACCCGATAGCGCGCGGTTGAACACGCGACGGCCTGGCTCGCCGAGCTTGAACATGGCGTGGTGCTCGTCCACGACCTTTCTGCGCATATCGGTGCCCCACGAGCCCAGCATCAAATCGAGCTCCTCGTCGAGCAGGTAGGCACCGGCCCGGACCAATCCCACCGTGTGCAGCACGATCTCGACCGACCGCTTGAGCAAGGCATCTCGATCGTTCAGGGTCAAGAGGTCGCCGCATGCCAGCAGCAGATCGATCGTATCCGACGGTGCCTCGTTTCCTCCCCAGACCGGGATGGGATCGTCCTTGTGCAGGATCACGGACCAGTCGATGCGTCGTCTTCGGGGCATACGCGCCCGAGGTTATCCCCAACTGCCAAGCACAACAAGCGCCCTTGGGTCAGAAATGAGAGTTCGCGTCCAGGGATGCGAAGATATTCGCGACTCGATTTGGAAGAGTACGTAAATTCTCGTTTTAGGCGCAATCCGGCGTGAGCCGGTTCTGGCCTTAGAAGGACACTGTCCCTCTAGGCAATCTATAAGAACGGCTGTTCGAGCTGCCAAGGAGTTGATCCGATGAAGATGAAGCTCTCCTCGCTATTTCTCACCACGGTGCTGGCCCTGACCGGTTGTTCGAACGGTGGCACTTCCCAGCCTGAACAGACTGGCGGCTCAGGCAGCGGCGGTCAGTCGCACGCTGGCGGCACATCTGGCTCGGGTGGCGTGACCAACACGGGTGGGACATCCAGCAAGGGCGGAGCTTCCGGCTCGGGCGGCAGCTCAAGCTCGGGCGGCAGTGGATCGGGAGGAGCCAGCAGCACGGGCGGCAAGAACGGGACGGGTGGCACGGCCAGCGGTGGCACCACGGGTTCGGGGGGAACATCGGCCGCGGGCGGCTCGGGGGCGGGCGGTGCAAGCGGCGGTGCTTCTGGAAGCGGCGGTGTGATGGCCACGGGCGGAAACACGGCCAAGGGAGGCGCCGACGGGGGTATGTCGGATGCGAAAGGCTCCGGTGGATCGAATGGCACGGGCGGGTCGAGTGGCGCGGGCGGTGGAACGAGTGTGACTGTTAGTGCCTCCGGCTATCCAGCCGCGGGTGCGAGCGGCCAGGCCGCTCCCACGGGAGCCGGGACGACGGTCACCGTGCTTCCTTGGGCCGGATTCAAGAGCGCCCTGTCCTTCACGTTCGACGACACCAATTCCTCACAGATCTCGCATTACAGTGAGCTGGAGGCTGAGAAAGTTCACTACACCTTCTACCTGTGGACCAACAAGAGCACCGAGATGGGCAGCAGTGTTTGGCCGCAGGCCGTGAAGGACGGACACGAGCTGGGCAACCACACCAACAGCCATCAATCGAATGCGAACGCGTCCGACATCCAGACTGCGGAAGATACGATCAAGAGCAAGTTTGGCGTGACGGCGTTCTCGTTCGCCGCGCCGAACGGCGATGCCTCGTATCAAACTGCGGTCCCGCCAATGAAGATACTCACGACCAATCGCACGGCTGGAAACAGCGGCGGAATTTCCATGACGGACAACCCCAGCTCCAAGCAGTACTCACTTCCATGCATCATTCCGAATACCGGTGCCCAGACGAGCGCCATGACGAGCTCCATCAGCTCGGGAATAAGCGGCGGAAAATGGAACATATTCTTGGTCCACGGATTTACCGGCGGGAATGACGGTGCCTATCAACCTGTTGACATCGCTCAGTTCACCGGCGCCGTAAGCTGGGCCAAGACCCAGGGGAACATCTGGATCGATACGGTTGGTAGCATCTCCGCGTATTGGATTGGCGGGTACAAATTCTCAGCTCTCACGGCAACGAAATCAGGCACCGACACCACCTGGACATGGAAGACCTCCGACTTCGCCACACCCTTCCCGACGGGCAAGTACCTGCGTGTGACGACCAATGGCGGAACCCTTAAGCAGGGCAGCACGGTCCTGCAATGGGACGACCACGGCTACTACGAGGTCTCCCTGGACGCCGGAACGCTGACACTGTCGGCGCAATAGCTCACAATCGAATCGAGCGGAGGTCTTCCAATCATGAATCGAAGTCCAAGCAGTGTTTGTGCAATGTTGACCTCTGCGCTTGGTTTGCTTGTCGTCACGCCGGCGCAAGCCGCGTCACTACAGCAGGTCAGTAACTGGGGGGCTAGTGGCGTGCCCTCGTACATCTCGATGTACGAGTACGTGCCGGCAACTCTGGCCGCATCACCGCCTATCGTGGTGGCCGCTCACTATTGCGGTGGAAGTGCCTCTGCCTTCTTCGGTTTTACTGGCATGCCTGCCGTCGAGGCGGCGGCCGACAAGTATGGCTTCATCATGATCTTTCCACAAACGACGAACCCCGCTTCTTCCTCGGCCTGTTGGGATGTCGGGTCGGCCAAGTCCCTTACACACGATGGAGGGGGTGACACTCAAGCCATTGCCCAAATGGTTAAGTACGAGGTTAGCAAACGCAATGCGAACGCAAACCGCGTGTATATCATGGGGGCCTCCTCCGGAGCGATGCTGACCGAAGCCATGTGTGCGGTCTACCCCGATGTTTTTAAGGCGGGTGCCGAATTCTCAGGTGTTCCTGCTGGATGTTGGTCTGATGGGTGGTCCGCCGCGAGCAATTGGGGGGGCACGTGCGCCAATGGCCAGGATACGATGACCGCCCAAGCATGGGGGGATCTCGCTCGTAAGATGTATTCTGGCTATACGGGGTCTTACCCCCGCATGCAGCTCTGGCACGGGACTGCGGACGCCACCATCAACTACAACAACGAGACGGAAGCCATCAAGCAATGGACCGACCTCCTCGGCTTGAGCGCAACGCCGAGCTCGACGGATAAGACCTCAGTATCCGGGTTCACTATCTTGAAGTGGCAGAATTCATGCGGGTTCACGGTTCTTGAAGCGCATGAGCAACAAGGTGGCGGGCATACCACGCCGATTGACGCGAGCTCAGTGATCAGCTTCTTCGGCCTGGACAAGAGCAGCGATATCGATCCTGGCGTGAATGCATGTGGCGACGCTGGCGCGCCCATTGGTGGGACCGGTGGCGCAAGTGGTACGGGCGGCAGCGCAGGCTCGGGAGGGGTGGGAGGCAACAAGGATGGCGGTCCAATCGGCGGTGCGGCCGGCAACAAGGATGCCGGCAGCGGCGCTGGTGGAACCGGAAGTGGCGGGGCAGTCGCAAGTGGCGGAAGCGTCGGCAGCGACGGCGGGGGCGGTACCGGCGGCGCGAACGGCAGTGGTGGCGCGAATAGCAGTGGTGGTGCGAATAGCAGTGGTGGCGGGAGCGGCGCCGGCGATGCGAACGGCAGTGGTGGCGTTCAGGGCAAAGGCGGAGGCGGGACCGGTGGCGCGTCAGGAAGTGGCGGCGTGGTTGGCAGCGGCGGCAGCTCGGCCAAGGGCGGCAGCGCCGGCAGTGGCTCGGGCGGCTCGTCGAGATCGGGCGGAAGCGGAGGGAACGCCGGCAGTGGTGGCTCGAGCACCGGCGGTGGAGGCGGGTCGACCGGATGCGGCTGTGTGCTTGGCGGCCCTTCACGGCGATTGAACTCCGTCTCGTTCACGGCCTTGTTGCTCGGCCTGACCGCGCTCCTCCTGCGTCGGCGACGCTAGCGGCAAGCTGAATGCGGAATGGGCGCACTCGGCGAGAACGCCGTGCTTGGGTCTCGAGAAACCACCAGACACGGCGTGTCCGTTCGGCCCTGAATCCGGCCTCGCCACTCTCGCTTTTCGCAGGCCGGCGCAGCCGGAAAGCACGGTCACCGCGGCGCGCATAAACTGGTTGAAGATACGATGGGTACCATGCATCATATCGGGCATCCGGACTGATTTTCCCGGCAAGGTGGAAACAACCTATGCGTACCTCCATGCGTACCTTTTTAGTGCTAACCCTGGTCACATCGTTCAGCGGCTCCAGCGCGTGGGCTGCGGGCAAGGCATCGAGCCATCTGGGCCAGGAGGCCGCTCTCAACCGACAAACGCAGGAGAAGGCAGCCAAAAAGGCCTGTGCAACTGGCGACTACAAGAAGGGCATCGACATCCTGGCCGACCTGTACGTGGACAGCAACGATCCCAACTACGTCTACAATCAGGGTCGCTGCTACGAGCAGAACAGCCGCTACGAACAGGCCGTCGAGCGCTTCCGCGAGTTCCTACGCAAGGCAGAGAACCTGCCGGACGAAGACCGTACGGGTGTTGAGAAGCACATTGCGGACTGCGAGAGCTTGATGCCCAAGCCAGCCGTCGCGCCTGCTGTCGTGCCCACGCTCCATCCGCTTCCTCAACTGGTCTACCCTGTGCCGCAGGGGCCCGCGCAAACCGTTGCGACCCCGACATCGGCCGCAGCGTCGTCGGGCGCCGGGCTACGTGTAGCAGGCATGGTGACCGCAGGGGTCGGGGTTGCGGCACTGGTGACGGGAATCGTGCTCAACATCAAGCACGAAAGCCTCGTCAACGAACAGAACACCCAGAAGTTCAGCCGGGGCAGAGAGTCCGACATCGGCACCTATGAAACCTGGTCTTGGGTGGGCTATGGCGCCGGTGCCGCCGCCGTCTTGGCGGGAGGAGCGATGTGGTTGTTCGGCCGGCGCTCCAACGACAGTGCCCAAGCGACTGTGTCACTATTGCCGGTCCTTGACGCGAGCGGAGCCGGTTGTCTTCTGCGAGGGGAATTCTAATGGCAAAGCGCAATAAGGTGCGAGCTGGTTCGTCGGTTTTTCTGCGGCTTTCGCTGAGCGTGTTTTTCGCCGGGTGCTTTTCCAAGACCAAGGTCGACGTGAGCAACATCGTGTGCATGCAGCTCGACGACTGCCCGTCCGGCTACGTGTGCGTCGCCCCCAAGTGCGTCTCGGTCGGCACCAGCATGGATGCCAGCGTCATTGATGGTAAGCCAGACACCACTCCGGGCACTGTTTCCGAGGCGGGGACCTCGGACATGAGTGGTGTCGACGGGAGGTTGGACTTGGGGACGGGCAGTGCGATCGACAGCAGCGGAGCCGGTGGCACCGGGGGAAGCAAGGACGGTGGAACGGAATTCTTCGACAGCTCGATTGCCGGCAGCGGTGGTGGCGGAGGTGGGGCTGGCGGTGTGCAGACTGACGTGGGCGGCGCGGGCGAAGGCGATGCTCCGACCGATGCTCCCCAAGTCGTGCCTGACGGCAACGTGACCTGCACCGCCCCGAAGGTCCTCTGCAACGGCGACTGTATCGATCCTTCCACCTCGTGCTGCGTGGCCACCGACTGCAAGACGTCGTGCATGACTTGTGGTGCCAACCATGCCTGTGCCCCGGTAAGAAACCAATCCGATCCATCCCTCCACTGCACGGGAACCTGCGACCCCACGGGCGCGTGTAAGGCCGCCCAGGGCCAGCCCTGCACGGCCGGGACTGATTGTGCGAACGGAACCTGTGCCGATGGCTACTGCTGTGATAATGCCTGCACTGGATCCTGCCATGCGTGCGACGTCAGTGGTAAGCAGGGGACTTGCACCCCCTTGGGCAACGGCGCTTCCCCTCACCTGAATCACCCGGCCTGCTCCGGCACCGACGTGTGCGTGGGCTACTGCAATGGCACTAGTCCGAGCTGCACATACCCTCCCGCAACAACAAGCTGCGGAACAATATCCTGTTCCTCGTCCGGTGCCTATCAGGCCGCGGGGACCTGCAGTTCGGGTACATGCAACATGCCGGCCCCGGAGCCATGCACCTATGCCTGCGTGCTGGCGAAAGGAGGGGTGCACCGGCAGCTGCACGCCTGGGACGCCCAGTTGTAGAGCCGATGGCGTGCCCCTTTTGTGCGATGCAAACGGAGTCAACCAGCCGCAGAGCGTATGCACGAACGGCTTCACCTGCTCGGGTGGCTCGTGCACCTGCACGGGTGCCGGCTTCAGCAATTGCACGACTTCGTGTTCGAACCTCCTGACCGATGGCAACAACTGCGGGACCTGTGGTCATAGCTGTCTGGGGGGTACTTGCTCCTCGGGGGCCTGCCAGCCCGTGGCGGTGACCGGCGTCCTGTCTTCTGGGCCGTCAGTCATCGGCGTGGACAGTCAGTATGTCTACTACCAGGTCCCGAGCGCGTCCACCAGCCTTGCGGCCGATGCATACAGGGTCGCGAAGTCGGCGGTAGGCCAAGATGGCTCATTGGTGGCTACGAGCGATTCCTTCTCTGGTTTCGCTGGCGTCATCGGCTCGACGATTTTCGAGCGTGGTCTGGGCGGAAGTTTTGCGTTTAAGACCGTTGGGAGTGGTGGGGGCTTCACGCCCGCCGCCATCGCGAATCCCAATGTTACGAGCTGGCCGGTTCTCTGGAGCAGTGTCGCGCCTCGCTACTACGCCGAAACCAGTGACGACGCAAGCGCCTCGACATTCAGCGTTAGCTGGTTCAATCTCAGCAACGGCCTCATCATCCGCGCCTCGCAAAGCGAGACGGCAGGTGTACCATCGGGCGATTCTCCGAGTTTCTATACATCAGCGTATGCAGGCGGTGACTCCGTCTACTGGCTACGAGGTCTCTCGGACTCAGCAAACAATCCGCTGGAAACGGATGTCTTCACGGCGAGCGTCTCCAATACCACGCCCATTCAGATAGCCAGCGCCTTGGCGGATGTCGGCAACATCATCGACGTCAACCTGCGATCCGTACTGATCGCCACGGGGCCTGGTGATGTCTATCGAATCCCTCTTCCGGCCTTGAGCTCGACCAGTCGAGCTCAGTTCGCCATGAGTGTCGGAACATTCAATGCCGTAGAGGACGCGAACGGTATGTACTTCATCGACAGCTCGTATTCACTCTATCGCTGCAGCCCGGCCAACTGTGCCGCATCCAGGACCCTTCTCGCCACGGATCAACCCACGCAGTCACAGGGCGAATCCATAGTATCCACGTTGTACCAGGACGACACCGCTCTCTACTGGGGCCGCGTGGAATCAATTACCGGCACCGGCGTGAGCCAGATCATGCGCCTGGCGAAGTAGCAGCCTCATCGTGTCCACGCGGCGTTCCCAGCCAACATGCTTAGGATCGCCCTCTGACTTCCTATCCAGATGCTGGTCCACCTCCGGAGTGTCCGCCGGGGCAGCATGGGGTGATAAGGTCCGTCAGGCTAACCTGTGAAGACAGCAAGGACCCGTTCGACGGACCAATAGGCGGCGGTGGACCCCAGCACATAGACCAGGCCACGCCCAAGGGCGGGCCTTTGCAAGCGAAGGCGGGACATGAGCCAGCGCAGCGCGAGCACCAAGGCGATCACCCCGAGCTGCCCGATCTCGACGCCAACATTGAAGAAGAAGAGCGCCGCAGGTACGTGCTCTTCGGGCAGACCGACCGCGAGCAGCGCGGATGCAAAGCCGAGACCGTGTAACAGGCCGAACGCGAAGGTCACCGCCCAGGGCGCTTGGTGAGCAAGCGAGTCCGCGGGCCGTAAGCACTCTCCGCACACGAGGACGATGGAAAGTGCTATCGAGGCCTCGACGGGTGGAGAGGGCAGTCTCAGCAACCCGAGCACGGCACAAGCCAACGTCAGGCTGTGGGCAACCGTGAAGGCCGTGATGCTGGCAAGTAGCATCTTTCTTCTGCGCACGAGAAGCGTGAGGGCGATAACGAACAGCAGATGATCGAAACCGGTCAAGATGTGCTCGATTCCCAGTCGCGTATAGTCGAGCGCGATCGGCTTCAAGAAGCGAAGGCCGGCGGAAGCGGGGATGCCGTAGACCGGCATGCGCGGCGAGCTGGCGGTCAGCACGCGAAGGAGCCTAGCGCCGCTGCGCCATTCGATGTCGACCATCAAGTTGGTTTCGGTTCCCTTGAGCCAGGGGAATTCCAGGGCGCCGACCAGGCCGAAAGCGCCGCAGTCGACGTATGGCAACTGCACTCGACATGGCGTTGGAAATATGGCCGGGGTTGAGAATTCCCTCTCGAGTGCGAAGGAGCTCGCCTGCCAGCGCATCAGAAAGCGGCCGTCGCTCACCTCGGTCAGGGAAAGCGAGGCAGAATTGAGATCGTGTCCATGGGCCTCGCCCGTGGCGCCAAACAGGCCGGCAGCGGCGCCCAGGAAAGCAAGCTTGATCGCCTGGCCCCGAGTCACCGAGACTCCTCGAAGCGATAACGACCGCTGATTTCCTTAATCGCACGCGCGACAGCTTGCTGCTGTTTCGAGGCGAGCCAATCGTAGGTCAAGCGCGGCCTGAGAACGTCCCGGCTTGGAAGCCCACCGCTGGTGCCGTTCAGGCGAACGAGCAGCAGGCTTTCGTCGCTTTCGAGCGCCTGCCATTTTCCGACGGGCAGAGCGCATATGCTTGCCGAAAGGATGGGACCGAATTTCTCCTTCAGCTGATCGCGCGTCAGGTTGCCGCTCAGAATCGGACGCCCCAATTTTGCCTGATTCGCTCCTTCCGCGAGCGCGCCCGCGTAGCTCGAGCGGAGCTTTTCCGCCGACGCGTCGGCTTTCGGAAAGGCCACGGACTCGAAGTCGTATTTCACCGGGATCTCGTAGGCGTCGCGGTGTGAGGCCAGCCAGTCATTGAGATCTGCGTCGGTCGGCTTTCGTTTCGGCATTTCTTGCACGGCGCGCAGACGTACCTTGTCGACCAAGACGGTCCGAACCGTCGCGTCGTTCCGGTCAAGCCTTTCCCGGAGCGCTTCACGATAGAGGGCCTCGTCCCCCTTCCACTTATCGAGGGCCGCCTCGAAATCCGCGGGGCTAGGCTGACGACCATACTCGTCGGCGAATCGCCGCTTCAATTCGGCCTTGAGACCAGGGCTGACGACGATGACTCTCGGGTCGCCCACGATCATCCGGTGGGCAAGGAAGAGCAAGGCCCCGATGATGAAGAAGTGAACCGTGGGTTCCTTCAGTAGCCGAAGGCTGCTGCTCGCCCACTTGCCCGAGCCGCTAGACATCGCACCTGCCTGCGTTGCACCGGGCCCTGGTGGAAATTGATAACGGCTCGCTCACCCTGACTGTGTAAATTCCTACCACAGAAGATCCGTCGAGCTACTGTTTTCGCGACCGTCTTTGGATTGTCTGGGTATGGGGGATATCTTCGTGAAAGCTGATATGCGGGACAGAGCAAATCGGAGCTGGATTGCGCGGCATGTCCGCATATGAACTCTACGGCGGCGACAGTTGGATGTCATCAAGGTACATCGTGCCGTTCCATGGCACTCCTGACGCGAAACGGATGTCCAAGTGATCCATCGGCTGGGTCATGACAGTGGGGAAATTAAGCAGTATTGGCACCCACGTATTGGTTGCAGTTTGGTACAGACCATTCACACCAGTTGAAGTGTCAACTGAATTCTGAGAGGCGTTCCAGGCGTCGGCGCTGATACTATTTGCCATTGGGGCGCTAAACGCTGGGCCAGCAAAGTATACATAAAAAGACAGCGTGAAGCCGGCCAAGTTCACCCCGTTGGTCTGACAAAGTGGAACCGCAATTGCGGCCCAGATGATACTTGTGCCATCCATGCTAAGCGTGGCCGCCAGCGCATGGCTGCTTCCGCCATGGACTACGCTGCTGGTCGGCAGGGCGTTCACGACCCCGTTGTGCATGTAATTATCCGTAGCCCAGGCATCATAGCCGATCGCCCAACTTTCCGTCGTGCCCGATTCGAAGTTCCAGCTTCCACAACCTCCGCAGGTGAAGGCATAGCCCGCGCAGGAGCAGGATCCGTTCGAGCACGTACGATTCGGCCCGCACTTGTTCCCGCACGATCCGCAGTTGGCAGGGTCAGTTTGTAGGTATGAGCAACTCCCGCAGTTTGAGTAGCCGGACTGGCAACAAATGCTCGTGCCCGTAACCGAGTAAATCGAGCAGTTTCCGCTTTGGCATTGGGTGTTGCTTTGGCAAGCCCCGGAGGTTAGCTTGGTCGTACACGCACCGCCACTGCAGTAGTCTGCTGTGCCGCAGCTTGTCGTCTGCGGCGATGAGCAGGCACCTAGCCCGTTGCATGCCGTCCAATTGAACATCGTCAAGTCGGAAGAGCAGGTAGCGGTTCCGCAGCTCTTGCTCACACCTGGGTAGACACATCCGTCCGTGGTGCCATCGCAGGTTCCGCCACAGGCGGTACCCGCACCCGTGCAGGCACCGCGACCGCCGACGGGCGCCCCCGAGGAGTTGTTAACGCAAGTGCCAGTGGTGTTACATACCTGGCACTGACCGGTGCAGGCCGTGTTGCAACACACTCCGTCCACGCAGATCCCGGTCGTACATTCGGCTGTCGACGAGCAAGCCGTCCCCGGGGTCTTCTTGGGAGCGCATGCACCCGCCGCACTGCAGTAGGTGCCCGCCGAACAGGATGTTGCCGTACAACTTGCGGCGCATTTGCCGCTGCCATCGCTTGCGCACAAATCGCCTGCGCATTGACTCGCCGTTACCGCTGGGCAGTTGCCCGCGCCATCGCAGTTCGACGCTGGCGAAGCACTGCCATTTACACAACTTGCCTGCGTGCAAACTGTGGAGCTCCCAGCGTAGACGCACGACTTGGTGCTGCCGTCGCACTGACCCTTGCACGTTCCTGAGCCGCTGCAGGCAGTGCGCGTAGCGATTGGGGCTCCCGTGCGGACCTTGCAAGTTCCTGTGGAGCCACTTTCGGCACACGACTCACACTGGCCATCACACTGGGTGTTGCAGCAGATGCCGTCGACACAATGGGCGTTTGTACATTGCAGGTCGACTGTGCAAGCTGAGCCGTTTGGAAGGGTCGTCGAGACGTCGCTACTAGAAACCTCAGGACCGGAGCCAGCGGGCGCGTCCGTCGCGTCAGTCGATGTGCCGGCTTCAGGGCCGGCGTTGGTCGGCACATCTGCCGCGTCAGCACTGGGTCCGTCCTTCGGAGGAGTCGAGGTTCCAGTCTCAGCGGTCCCTTCGGCGCCAATCGGGCCGTCGACAAACCATCCGCTGTCACCCTGGCTACTGTCGTACGTAGCTCGGTCTGGGGCGCTGCTGCCGTCGACCGGCGATGCGAGGGGACCGTCGCTCGTGCCTCCGTTTTGCCCTTTGGAAACGCAGGTGCCATGGTCTTGGCCAGGCGTCCGGGAGCAGACGTAGCCGCTCGGGCAGGTTGGGTCGCTCACGCACTCGATCTTCGAAGGGTCGAAACTGCTAAAGCAGGCTAGAGAATTGAGGCAAGCCAGGGAGACGGCCCAGAACGCTGGGGTACGGCGACGCGTTTTCATCAGAAACCTCCAGTCAGCAAGACGCCAGCCTGGCCGTCTCCTACTGTGGGAAACAGAGCCACGCTTGTCGAGGAGGTCCTGCCCGCGTTGAATCCGATCCCGAAGAGCACCGCGCCAGTCGCGACGCACGCCGCTCCTACGCCGTAGCTCACCCAGGCGAGGCTTTGGTAAGTCTTACGGCTAGAGTCCTGGCTGGGCGTGTAGCTGCCGGGCTTCGTTTCAAAGTTGCTGATGATGCTGTTCGACTTCACATTGAAAACGATCCCAACGACCACGGCTGCGACACCGACAGAGGCTGTGATGACGCCGGCCGTTCGCAGTCCCGAGCCGGTGCCGGCGGATGACGGATGCGACTCGGGCGGCGCGGAAATGAGGCTCCTCGCTGTCTAAAATGGACGCGAGGTTGGTTGTTCCGCTAATCTTCCGTGGTGCAAAATCCAAGTTCTGGTCTTGACGTCAATGCGCTTTTTACAGTGGCTCTCGGCATGGTCAATCCATGGGAGGTCGTAGAGCTGAACCTTGACGCCGAGAAGAAGCGCCTCGACATCAAAGTCGACTTCAAGCCGGGGAGCACCTTCCCTTGCCCTACGTGTGGCGATGCTTGCAAGGTACACGATGCCTCGCCGCAGACATGGCGACACCTGAACTTCTTCCAGTACCTCACCTATGTCGAGGCAAGACAACCTCGAACCAAGTGTGACAAGCACGGCGTCTTGACGGTCGATGTGCCATGGGCTCGTGGCGGGTCGAACTTCACCCTTCTCTTCGAGGCGATGGTGGTGGAACTGGCACGCAACGGCCTCACGGTGGCGGCGGTCGGTCGCATCGTCGGCGAGCATGACACGCTCCTGTGGCGCATCCTGGAACACTACGTGGACGAGGCCCGTGAGCGAGCCGACTACAGCCAGGTCGCCGAGGTTGGCGTCGACGAGACTTCGCGGCAGAAGAACCACGTCTATGTCACGGTCTTTGCCGACATGGTTGCGGCGAAAGTCTTGTTCGTCACGGAGGGGAAAGATCACGGCACGGTGGCTTGTTTCAAGGACGATCTGCTCGCTCACGGTGGAGACGTGAAGAAGGTGACGGACTTCAGTCTCGACATGTCGCAGGCATTCATCAAGGGCATCTTGGAGACGTTTCCGGCGGCGCACCTAACCTTCGACAGGTTCCATGTCATCCAACTCATGAACGACGCAATCGATGAGGTGCGAAGGCAGGAGCAGAAGTCCTCTCCGGAGTTGAAGGGCACGCGCCACGACTGGCTGAGGAACGAGGCCAACATCAAATCCGAGAACAGGGAGCACTTCGCGGTCTTGCGCTCCTCCAAATTGGCCACTGCGCGGGCCTACCACATCAAGCTCATGCTACAGGAGTTGTATAGCCTGAGTGCGGATGAAGCGGAGGCGTGGTTTCAGCGCTGGTATTTCTGGGCCACCCATAGCCGATTGGAACCCGTCATCAGGGCCGCCAAGACCCTCAAGGCGCACCAGGCAGGCGTGATGAGATGGTTCATGTCAGGCCTGACGAATGGTCTCTTGGAAGGACTCAACAGCCTCATCCAGGCGGCCAAGGCGCGGGCGCGTGGCTTTCGCTCCGCGCGCAAAATGAAGACTGTGATTTATCTGCTGCTGTCAAAACTGGACTTCAGACTTCCCTGTGCATTTCCCAATTCAATCCATTCCAAATAGCGAGGAGCCGGAAATGAGCGGTACTGGCGTTGCTTCTGGTCGCGGTGCCGGTGCGGGTGCCGCGGCGGGCGCAGGCGCTGGCGGCGAGAAAGTCTGTGGTGCTGTTGGCGTGGCCGACTTGCCGAGTTGCTCGGCGAGCAGCTCTTTGCACTTCGCGATGTGTTTGTCGGCGGCGGCTTTGTCCTCCGGAGCGAGGCCGGAGCGCGATGCTTCGGCTGCCCGCATATACTCCTCGAAACGGCCAATCGCATCTTCGTACCGCTGGTTCTGTTCAAAGCAACGGCCTTGGTTGAAGATGTAGGTTGCATCTTTGGTGTCGACGAATAGGTCCGAAAGGATGGACACGCCCGTCGTGTAGTTGCCGTTAAGGCATGCCGTTCTCGCGGTGCGTTCCCGTGCCTGCTTGCTCGCAGCAAGGACCGGCGTGGCCGCGCACAGCCAGAGGGTGCTGGCAACGACTGCTTGAAGGACTTTATTGCGGCGGAATATGGAGCTAGCACTATGGCTCATAGCGGCGAATCCTGAGATAAAATGTGACTCTTGGCAAGGCTACTTTTGTGTCGACACCAGCCTTGATTGTGCGGAGCGTAGTTATTGCACATCACGGCGTTGGGGCGGGTCCGATGTCCCATAGCGCACCGAGGTTCAGTGCCACCGCATCGAAGGGTGGAATGCGAGCCTCGCCGGCCTCGCCGAAGGTGCCGCTGACCAGCCAGCCTGGCTCGCCGGCACGGACAACCTCGATGGTGCGTGTGGCCGGATCGACAAACCACAACCTAGCCACGCCGTGCTCGCGGTAGATGTCCTGCTTGCGGGTCCGGTCGAGCAGGGCGGTGGAGGGGGAGATCACCTCGCACGCCCAGTCGGGCGCAAGCGAGAACCAGGCGACGTCGGGACAGGCGGGCATACGCTCGCGCCGCCAACCCGCCAGGTCGGGCACCAGCACTTGCTTGCCGAGATGCAGCTCGGGTTCGTCAAGGATGATCCACCCGCCAGGCGCGCCGCGGCCATGATCGAACGGCCCTCCGATCTCGATGCCAAGCGAGGAGCTGGCGCGCGCGTGACGGGCGGCTGGGCGGGGTGAGACGATCAAGTCGCCGTCGATGATCTCGCCGACGACGTGGTCAGGAAGACGCAGGATGTCCTCGTAGGTGGCGGGTCGAGACTTCGCCGTGGCCGAAGGCATGGCGCAAGTCTAGCAGCTTCTTGACGTCGCTGAACGGTTGGACGGCCTCGCCAGAGGCTCGCCAGCCCTACCGCGCCTTGGTGCCCGAATCCTCGCCAGGCACCATCAGCGACTGCAGCAAGCTGTAGCAGGCCAGCCCGGCCAGTCCGACCGTGAGGCCGCACAAGGCCAGGGTTCCTAGTTGGGCCGAGACGGGCATGTGCAGGATCGCCTTGCCCGCCAGGGCCGCGAGTGCAGCCATGCCCAGCCCGGCGGCGAGGGTGACCCACAGCGAGCGGTGGCCGGCCTCGGCTTCCTGGGCGCGCGCGGGTACCAGGATGAGGAGGGCGCCGAAAGCCATGACCAGGAATCCCAGCCACAGCCAGTCCACCAGGGGATTGCGCACCAGCTTGAGCGCCACCGCGCGCCGGGCCTCATCGTAGCTGCCGAGGGTAATATAGAGATCCTCGGCGACACCGCGCCTGATGGCCACCTGGCTGACGGGCTCGTTCGGGCGCTGATCGTAGAAGTCGCGTCCCGGCTTCAGGTGGCCCAGGCTCTTGCCGTCGGACGAGACCGCGATGTCGGCGCGATAGCTTTCCTTGATGAGGTCGCGTCCTTGGGTCATGCCGTCGAAACGCAGTTTGTAGGAACCGAAGTCCTTGCTCTCGCCCACCCCGATCACCGCGGTTTCTTCGTGTTGGAAGGCCTGGCCCGCGAAGCCCACGAACATCAGCACCAGGCCCATGTGCACGATGTAGCCGGCGTACGGCTGACGAGCCTTGAAGATCACGCCGCCCATGGCCACGGGGAAGGAATCGCCGCTGGTCTTTTGCCGACTGCGCGCGCCGCGCACGAGCTCCTGGACGATGACGGTGGCGACGAAGGCACAAACCGCGAAGCAGATCACGGCGGCCGGAGACTGACGTCCACCCATGATGCCGCTCACCACCAGCATGACCGCTCCGGCTCCGACGGGCAGCAGGGCGCGCCTTCGGGCCACGGTCTTCTCCATGCCCCGCCAGGGAAAGAGCGAGCCGGTGCCGGTCAGAAGCAGCAACACGATGCCGACCGGCACCATGGTGCGATTGAAGAAGGCGGACGTCACGTTCACGCGTTCGTGCATGATGGATTCGGAAATGGTCGGGAAGAGGGTGGCAACCAGCACGATGGCCGTCGCAAGGACGAAGCACCAATTGCCGATGCCGAGCATGGATTCGCGCGAGAGGATCGAACCGATGGCCTCCGAGGGGCGCAGCTCCCGCCGCCGCCAGTACATCAACCCGAAGCTGAAGATCAGGATGACCGCCATGAAGGCGCCGAAGACGTAGGCCAGGTGGATGTCCTTGCCGAAGGCGTGAACCGACTGCACGATTCCCGACCGGGTCATGAAGGTGCCGACGATGGTCAGGAAGAAGGCGAAGATGACCAGCGTGAAGTTCCAGCGTACGTAGAGCCCGCGGCGCTCTTGCACCTTGGCCGAGTGGATGAGGGCCGTGGCCATGAGCCAGGGCAGAAGGCCGGCGTTCTCGACCGGATCCCAGGCCCAGAAACCGCCCCAACCCAAGACCTCGTAGGCCCAGATCATGCCGAGGGTCAGTCCCAGCGACAGCACGAACCAGGCCGAGAGCAGCCAGCGCTTGATCAGCGGGTACCACACGTTGCCGAACTTGCCCGCCATGAGCGCGCCCATGGCAAAGGCGTAGGGAATGGTCAGCCCGACGAAGCCCGCGTAGAGCGACGGCGGGTGCGCGACCATGTAGGGATTCTGCAACAGGGGATTCATGCCCTGGCCGGTGGCCGGTTGGGACACCAGGAAGGTGTCGAACGGGTTCTTCTCGTAGACCACGAGGTAGATGAAGAAGTCGCATGCGCCCATCAGCACGGTGATGGCGTAGGCGGTGATGGCGGGCTCGCGTCGCCACAGCGTCCTGACCGCGATGGCCGAGCAAATGGCGAGCAAGAACACCCAAAACAGGATTGACCCGTCGAGGCCGCCCCACACCGCGGTCAGCTTGTAGGCGAAGGGTTGCCCCGCCTCGGAGTAGTGCTGGACGTACTTGATGGAGAAATCACTCGACGTGAAGGCGTGCGCCATGGCCGCGATGGACATGGCGAGGGTGGTGGCGAGTAGGTAGACCGCTGCGCGGCCGGCACGCATGAGCCGCTCCGAGCCGCGGCGGATTCCCACGAACGAGGTGACACCGGCCAGTGCGGCAACTACAAAAGAGACTAAAAGCGTTAGGTTTCCAAATGCAGCCATGGCAGCTCCGACGCTTGAATTTTTCGGTAGGCCCTCATCCGAGGAATGTCGGACAGGAGGAACTTCGTCTCGAAAGATGCCTTGTTTTTCCTGCCCGCGCCAGGTCTATACTTCGCGCCATGCACGCGAAATTCCTTCACGTTTTTGTGCTTGCCACGGCTGTCTCGGGCGCGGGCTGTGCCAGCCTGAAGCTGCAGATGGTCGACCGTTCCGTGCAAAAGCCGTCGAACATCGCCGTCTACTTCACCGTGGACACCTCGCGGGGCGCTCCGGTGCCGGATTTGACGCCAGCCGACTTCCACATCTACGAAGACGGCCAACCCGTGTCGATCTTCGAGAGCCAGCAAACCATCTTGCAACCTGAAGTGGCTGCCGCGCACTACACCTTGCTCCTCGTTGACATGAGCGGGAGCGTGGTCGGCTCCCCGGATCTGGACAAGGTCGTGGCGGGGGCGGCCTCCTTCGCGCAGCAGGTCGGGCGGTACCAGAAGCTCGGCATTTACGCCTTCGACGGAAGTCCCCACATCGCGCAGGTCGTTCCTTTCGGCGGCGGGGATCCGCAGGCCACCTTGCGCGCCTTCGCGGGCTACCAGTCCAAGGATCCCTCGACGAATCTCAACGGCGCGGTGATCGAGGCGATCAAGACCCTCGACCACCAGATGAGCCAGTCGTCGGTCCCCCTGCGCTTCGGCACGCTGGTGGTTTTCACCGATGGCACCGACCACGCCGCCCGCGTTTCGCGGGACGCCCTGCACGAGGCCCTGAACGACGTCGATGTCGAGGTCTACGCCATCGCGGTGGGGTCGGAGGTCAACGAACAGGAGATCCGCGCCATCGGGCGCAACGGAACCTTCACCTCGAAGAATCCGGCCGATATCCGGCGCGGCTTTGACGAGATCGGCACGCGCATCGAGGGCTATTCACGTCGCTACTATCTGCTCTCGTACTGCTCGCCAGCGCGGGCCGGCCAGCACAATGTGGAGATCGAGGCCGTCAAGGGGGGGATGCGCGGCCGACTGGGCTACGATTTCAAAGCGGATGGGTTCGGTCCCCATTGCGACCCCAACCAGAAGCCCGCGTTCAGCGTGCGCCACCCGCGCACCCGCCCGCTGCCCAAGGCCAAGACGAAGGAGGCGAGGGAATAGTGCCTTGTCACGCCGGTCCCGCCGCCGGGCCGAAGGCCCGGATCCTTCGGACAGCCCCTCACCCGCCTCGCTGCGCTCGGCGACCTCTCCCCGCTGCGCGGGGCGAGGTGTTTTGGGGCTGGCCGAGCGGGCCCTGCTCGGGGCGGCGATTCTGTGCTTCGTCGCGCTGACCCGCCAGCACTGGCAGCAAATTTGCGACGACGCGTTCATCGCATTTCGCTACGCCGACAACCTCGTGGCCGGGCTCGGGCCGGTGTGGAATCGAGGCGAGCACGTCGAGGGCTATTCCTCGCCGCTGTGGCTGGGGCTCCTGGTGCTAGGGAAGGCGTTCGGGGCCGAGCTGACCACCTTCGCGGGAGCTCTTGGTGTCGCCTGCTCGGCCCTGTGCCTGGTGCTGGTGCATCGGTTCGCCCTCGAGAGCGCGCAGAGCCGCGTGGTTGCCGCCGCCGCTTGCGCCGCGACCTCGCTGGTGTACCCGCTTTACTTCTGGGCGCCGGCTGGCCTCGAAACGGCTCTGTTCGCCGCGCTCGTCACGTTCGGGGCATGGACCCTGGTGGCTTCTTCGCCGTGGCGGTGGTCGCTGGCGGCGGCACTCTTGGGATTGGCGCGACCGGAAGGGCCGCTCCTCGCCTGCGCCTTGGCCGTGCTCGCCCGGCTGGCCCACGGGCCGGCGGCGGTTCGGCCGAGCTTCCTCACCCTTGGTCTCGGCCCGGCCGCGGCCTGGTTCATGTTTCGACGCGCCTACTACGGCGCGTGGTTGCCCAACACGTACTATGCGAAGGCCACGGGCCAGCTTCTCTTCAGGCTGGAATCAGGGATCCTCTATGCCTCGCCGGCGCTTGCATTGCTCGCGGCGACCACGCTGGCGCTCTGGTTGGCGGGGATCGCGGGTCGGAGGATCCGATGCGTGCTGGCCTTCTTGACCCTGGCCCTCGTTGCCGTGGTCGGGGCGGGCGGGGATTGGATGTGGCACGGACGCATGCTCTTGCCCGTGGTTCCGTCCCTGGTGGCGCTCGCCGCTACGGCCGTCGGGCGCGAGCGGGCCAACCGCCGCTTGGCTCTGGGCCTGGCCTGCGCGCTCGCGGGCTCGGGTTTCCTGCCACCCGCCTCGCTTCTGGCAGATGCGTTCGCGGGCAAACGGTTGCCGGCCATTGCCTACCAGGAGGGAACGATGGTTCAGGCGGCCCTTGGCGCCGCGAAGTTCATCGCCGCCAGGTATCCGGCGGACGCGTTGGTGGCCGTCAATCATGCCGGCGCCTTGCCCTACGCCTTGCCCAACCCCGCCCTCGACATGACCGGACTTTGCGATCGGCACATCGCCCAGGAGGTCGAAGGCGGGCTCCACCAGAAGTTCGATGCGGCCTACATCCTTGACCGCAAACCTCGGGTCGTGGTTCTCAACACGCGCACGCGGCCGGGCACGGCGGGCGTCTGGTACCATCCGGGCTATTGGCAGGGGGAAACCGCGCTGATCGCGCGACCCGAGCTCGCGGCCTCCTACCATCCCGTCGAGCGCTATTGGGAATGGCATTGGCAGCCGGTGGCCGACAACTTCATCGTCCTCTACGAACGAAATTAGTCGCTCGCCAGTGTCGCCAACTTGACGCGAAGGATGGACTTGAAATCCGCGGCTCCTTGCCCCGCCAAGGGAACGTCCAGCCACAGCATGGATGGGCTGCCGTGGGCGTGCTTGCGCGCGAGTTGGCCGACCAGCGACAGACTTCTCCAGTCCACCGCCGCCGTGGCGGACGCCGAGAGCGCGACGATCCCCACGGGCGAGTCTTCGTGCAGGAGCAGCGAGCACAGGGGCTTCTCGCCGACGAGGTAGCGCAAAGCCCAGCCAGTCTTCGGGCCGTAGAAATAGACGTCTTCGCGTACCTTTTCCTGCCGCAAGAGAAAGGAACGCGCCATCTCGAAGCGCTTGCCGAGGGTCAGCGGCAGGCGAGCCGCGAAGGCAGCAGCGGTGGGCGGTTGGTTCTTCTTGGGAAAGGCGACCTTGGGCGGCTTCGTGGCAACCGGTGGGCTCGTCTTGGTGCTGGCGGGTGCGGTGTGGCGTTTCTTTTCAGGTTGCCGGTTTTTCATTCCGTTTGGCCAAGTGGTTGCGCAGGTAAGCGATCATACCAGGCAGCAGCGATAGGAAGATGACCAGGATGATAAGCTTCTCGATGTGTTTGGTCACGTCCGGCCACACCGAGGCCAGTCCGTAGCCGATCCCGGTCATGCTCATCACCCAGCCGATGCCGCCGAAGACGTTGTAGCTGACGAAGCGGCGGTAGTTCATGTCGCCCACGCCGGCGACGACGGGCGCGAAGGTGCGGATGATGGGCATGAAACGCGCGATGATGATGGTTTTGCCACCGTGGCGCTCGTAGAATTCGTGCGTGCGCACGAGGTGCTTCTTGTTGAAGAGCAGGGAGTTTTCCCTCTTGAAGAGCTTGGGCCCGGTCTTTCGCCCGATATAGAACCCCACCTGATCGCCCAGGACAGCGGCAATGCCCACCGCGAGGTTGAGCCACAGGATGTTGAGCAGCGGCTTTCCCGTCGGGTTGGCCGAGGTGCAGAACACGCCCGCGGTCACCAACAGGGAATCGCCCGGCAGAAAGAAGCCCACCAAGAGGCCGGTCTCGGAGAAGATGACCGCGACCAGCGCGGCCATGCCGCCCCATTCGATGATTCCTCGAACATTGTAGACTTGGTGGAACAGGTCCATGAGTGCTTGCACGCGCTTGGTTCCTTTGCCTGGGGATGAATCAAAGGCGGTAAACTGCACTGCCTGGCAAAATAGAGCAAGTGCGAGGAATCACGGGTTCGGCAGTGATAGGCCCCACCCATGCCCGTGGAATCAATGCGTCAGTGTGCCTTGCTCATGAATTCCGCGTATTTGTGGGTCAAGGTTTCGAGCCGGACGCCGATGCTCAAAGGGAGCGCGAATCGCCGACGGTGCGACAGCCGTCAGCCGTGCGGACGGCCACCCGAATCGAAAAGGAAATATGGAGAGTCAGCTCGCCGCAGGACAGTGGGTGGAGGTTTCGATGGAAGACCTTCAAAACCCGGTCCTCCTGAGCGGATTCGTGCTGAGCATGCGCCCGAGCGAGGTCCTGCTCACCTTTCCCGACTTGCTGGCGCCGCCCCAGGGTCTGGAGTCCGAGGCCCAGGCGACCGTGCGCTACCGGACCCCGTCGGGACAGTTCACCGCCGTCGGCCAGGTTCTGCGCGTGGCCGCAGGCCCGCCGGTCACGGTGACCTTCAAGCGCCTGTCGCCGCTCGGCGCGGATCCCAGGCGCAATCCCGTCCGAATCGCGGCACGGTTGCCGGTGTCGGTATGCGTGGTGACCTCGTCGGTGACCTTGTCCCTTGGGCAAGAGGACATGCCCGGATGGACCGAGAACCTGAGCGCGAACGGGGTGCTGCTCGCCACGTCGCTGTTGCTGGCGGTGGGCGACGTCTTGCGCCTGGCGGTCTCAGCCGGCGCGGAGAGCGCGGTGGTGCACGGGCGCGTGACCCGGGTTCAGGAAAGCGCGGACGACACGCAGGCCCAGTTCGGCGTGGGCGTCGAAATCGTGAATGCCGGCGACAGCGAACGGGCGCGCTGGCTGGCATTCGTGGGGCGCCTTCAGCATCAGGAACGCAAGTAGGCCAGCTTCGCGTCTCGCGTCTCTCCCGCTCGCGCGTAGAAGGTTGTCGCCGTGCGTGCTCGGCTGTGCTGTACTGGCAGCGCATGTGCGACGGAGAGAGACGACTCGGTCCAGGGGCCGCCACCGCGCTGGTGGTGGCCAACATGGTGGGAACCGGTGTGTTCACCACCAGCGGCATTCTGATGGATATCCTCGGTTCGCCGTGGCTGGTGCTTGTCACTTGGCTGCTCGGAGGCGTCGTCGCGCTCTTGGGGGCGCTTTGCTACGGCGCCTTGGCCCAGCGAATTCCCGAATCGGGGGGCGAGTACGTCTTCCTGTCGCGCACGCTGCACCCGGCGGTGGCCTATGTGGCGGGCTGGCTTTCGCTCATCGTCGGCTTCGCGGTCCCGCTGGGCGCCCTGGCCTTCGCCTTCGCCGAGTACATGCGACCCTGGCTGCCCGCCGGGCTGAGCCCACGTCTGGCCGCGACAGTCCTAATGATCGGGGCGTCCCTCCTGCACTTCGGTTCGGTGTCCCTCGGCGCGCGCATCCAGGCCGCGATCGTCGTGGCCGAGGTGGTGCTCATTACCCTCTTCGCCTCCTTCGGTCTCGGGCGGCTCTACCCGAACGGTTTCCACGCCACGGGGGAGACGGGGCATGTCGGGAGGTTGGGACTGGCCTTGGTCTTGGTGTCCTTCAGCTACCTCGGCTGGAACGCCGCCGTCTACATCGGTGGCGAGGTCAAGAATCCCAAACGCAATCTGCCCCGCTCGCTCATCCTTGGCACCTCGATCGTCACGATCCTATACATGGCCCTGAACGCCTTCTTCGTGTTTGCGGCACCACCGTCGTTGCTGGCGGGTCGCATCGATGTGGCGCACGTGGCGGCCGCCGCCGTCGGGGGACCGCGCCTGGCCGCTGCCGTATCGGCCCTGGTGGCGCTGGCCTTGGCCCTTTGCGTGTCCGCGCTGACCATGACCGGTCCGCAGGTGGCCGCGCGCATGGCGCGCGACGGGCTGCTTCCCCGCGTCTTCGCCGCCTCGGCCGGGCGTCCGCCGCGCCTGGCACTGCTCGCGCAGCTCGCGCTCGGCCTCCTGGCGCTATGGACGGCAACCTTCGAGCACATTCTTACCTACGTCGGTTTCACCCTGGGCATCAGCACGGTCGCCACCATCATCGGGTTGTGCCGACTGCGTCTCAAGGAGGGGCGGGCCTTGCCCGTACCGGGCTGGCCATGGGTGCCCGGCTTGTTTCTTTCCTTCGTCGTGGGCGCGACGATCTTCACCGTGGTGCAGCGACCCGTCGAAGGACTCATCGGGCTCGCAACCCTGGGTGTTGGCGCCATCGCCTATGTCGTGCAGGGACGGACGGCGCGGCCCTCGGCCCCTTAGCCGGTATCCGCGAGGACGCGGTTTTCGTGGCTTGGGGAGAGGGTTTCGGCTGTGCAACGATCGGCCGTGAGCATTGGAATCTCATCGCTTCGACTGGTAACCTCGTTCACCTTGCCGAGCCTTGCAATCTCATGAAGAAAAAGATCGTTCCCCGACCCTGGTTCTTCCCTCGACCGGTGCTGCTGGTGACGACGCGCGACCACCAAGGCAGAGACAATATCTTGACCATCAGCTGGGCCGGCGTGGCGTGCACGACGCCACCCATGGTCACCGTGTCGCTACGCAAATCGCGCCACAGCCACGGCACCATCCTCGCTACCAACGAGTTCGTCGTGAATATCCCGACTTCCAGACAGATCCATGCGGTCGAGCTGTGTGGCACGACCTCCGGGCGGGACAGCGACAAATTTGCGGCCTTGGGGTTGGCCAAGCACCCCCCCTCGGTCGTCACGGCGCCCCTCATCGCCGAGTGCCCGATCAACCTCGAGTGCCAGGTCCGGCATACCTTGCCGCTCGGCAGTCACGATCTCTTCGTCGCCGAAATCGTGAAGGTTCATGCCCAACACGGCGTCTTGCGCGAGGACGGTGAGATCAACGATAACGCGCTCGACTGCCTGGCCTGGGGATCGGAGGAATTTCTCAAAGTCTTGAGGCCACGAAAGCAGGCGCGCGTCCCCCGTTTCCTATAGTTGCGGCTCGTGTATCCTAGGCCGACCTCCGCATGAGTGACGACGCCCCACCAGACCAACCTGTCAAGACTCGTGGGCGAAGCAAACGCTGGCTCATCCTCGCGCTTGCGGGCGCGGTCGTCATTGCCACGGTCAGCTTCGTCTTTTCGCCGCCGTCGGGGCTGGACGACGAAGGGGAAGGCGGGCGCCCAAGACGGGTCGTATTCCACGTCAAGCACAAGCCCGAGCAGCTCAAGCTGGGTATCGAGTATCACTTCGATCGCAACGCCATCGTGGACAGCCGCCTGCTCGACGGACAAATCTTCGGCCTGGCGGCGTCGGGAAACCTGGTCACCTTCGATGCCGAGACGTTCAAGTTGCGCCAGGAGAAGGTCTTGCGCCGCCGCGCCACCTGCCTCGGCCCAGCCGACAAGACCCATGTGCTCGTCGGCATTGCCAACGGCTCCATCGTCCGCGTGACCGCGAGCGACCTCGGTATCGAGGAGGTCACCGATGTCCCAGGACAGCCCCAGTGGGTTGGCAAGCGGGCGAAAGACGGCGCGCTGGTGATCGCCTACCGTCCGCCGGCCGGATCGGAGTCGGATGAACGTTTGCTGGTCAAGGACGATGGGCAGGGCCGCACCTATTCCGTGGGCAGCGGCTCTCGCCTATTTCTCGACAGCGAGGATCGACTTTGGTTCGCCAGCGGCGGTCTCGTGCATGTTCTCGATCTCGTGACGGGTGCCCGCAAGGATATGGCGTGGAAGGCCGGTTGGCCCGGGCTGCGCGGCTTCGTCGAGCTGTCCGACGGTCAAATCTGGGCCTTTGGCGGCTCGGATCGATCGGGCGAGTCGCCGAGCTACGTGGTTCGCCTGCTGCCCGGGACGAAGCCGGTTCTTCTGCACGGGGCAGGCGGAAAGCGCGCAGCCCAGGCCGCGCCCTCGACGCCGATCACGCAGGTGCTCGAAGAGCGCGATGCCGAGCGCGTTCTCGTGGTCTCCCACGACGGTGTCTCCGTCAGCGACGCGAACCTCTCCGGCTGGCAACCGCTGGATGCCCTGGCCGCCGGACATCGCGAAAACGACGCGGTGGTGGCCGTGGGCCAAGCCCATCTCGCCGGCCACCGCGTCTTGGTCACGTTGGCGCGTGGCGGTTTCATGGAGTTCACGTCCGAGCTCACCCGCCGTCATTTTCTCGAGGGGCAGGATTCCGTTTCCAGACCCTCTACCATCGTGCGTTTGACGAACGGCATGTCGTTCTACGGCGAGGGCGGGCCGCTCTTCTACAAAGGCGGCGGCTGGCATCCCCTCCCGGACCCCATCATGCCCCCGGCCGAGCTCATGGGCTTTCCCAGGCCCGGCGAGAAAGAGCGCCTGTGGGCGGCCATGACCACGATCCCCATCGAGGGGGAGGTCAGCTACGTCATCGCCAAGGCCGGGCCGCCCCGCAACTACGTCGGCCATATTCACGGCCTGCGCGACGTGTTCCTGACCGCGCGCTGGGATGGCAAGGTCCTGACCGTGCTCGGCCGCGAGGAATTGCCCATCGAGCCCGACGACACCTTCGCGACGCCCGACAGGCAGCTTTGGAATGTGGACGATCAAGGTCTATGGAGCTTCGCGGGCGGTCATTGGCGCATGGTGATGCGCGCGGGACCGGCGAATGCGGGGAGCGGAGCCGGCGCGCGTGTCGCGACAGCAGGCCACGGCCACGGCCACCCCAATACCCCCATTGGCGACCCGCTACACTTCGCCGAAGCCTACACCTCGCCGTTCTACGGCCTGCCCACTGGGGAGTCGAGCTGGGCGCTGGTCCGGCTCGACAGCAATGAAGCCGGCGGTGTGCCGCTCATCGATGAAGTTCCGGTCAAGCTCGATGGCCACAGGTTGCTCATCCGCGACCTGACCCTCTGGGGAAACCAAAAAGAGGAGCTGCTGCTGGCCACGGATCACGGGCTCTGCGTCTTCAACATCAAGTGGGGCAGTTGCGAGCTGCTCAGGCCCGAAGGGCTCGACGACGAGGTCAGCTTGTTCATGCGCGACGGCACCAAGCGGCTGTGGCTGGGTGGGCGCGGCCTGTGGGTGTTGCGCGACAAGGAGCACGTGGACCAGGTGCACCCGGCGATCCCCATGCTGGCCGACACGCGCGTGCTCGCGCTGGCGGAGGCGCCGGACGGCCGGCTGGTGATCGGCCTCGAGGACCGTGGTGCCATCTTCCTGACCATTCCGCCGGGGTGGTTCCAGCGTCCCCCTGATCCACCCGCGGCACTTCCCGCGTGGGAGAGCATTCATCCCCACGAGGCGTCCTATCTCGACCGCGGCCTGGTCCTGCGCGACTGTGGAAGGGCCGGCCAGACGGCCGACGTGGCCGAGGCAGCGCTGGTGACCGGATTGCACGACATTGCCCAGGCCATGGGGGGGCGCGTACGCGTCGAGCTCGAGCAGGTCTTCGAAGGCCGCCCGGACATCGTCATTCGCGGCGCCGAACCCGAGGTGTTGGCGGAAAGCGTGCTGCCGCTCGTGCAAAAGCTCGGCGGCAAAGCCCACTGGAGCGTGCTCAAACGCTTCGGCCCTCGCGGCAGCGAGGCCGTCGAGGTCAAGTCTTGCCAGCAGTGAGCTGCGCGCGAATGCGAGCCGCGACACCGCTTGGCCGTCCAGTCGATTTGCGGAGCCCGTCGATGACTGTCGGGGCGTGCCCCTCCGCGATCCGATCCTGACGAATCACGCGGGCTGGCTGGCTAGCTCTGGCGGCACTCCAGCACCAGCACCGTGATGTTATCGGTGCCGCCCGCGGCATTGGCGGCCGCGACCAGCTTGTTCACGGCTGCGTCCAGATCTCCGCCCACCTTCAGATGCTCGGGAAGGGTCGTATCCTGAACCATGCCGGACAGTCCATCCGAGCACAGCAGGAAGATGTCGCCGTCCTGGATCTCCTCGGACGTGATGTCCACTTGGACGGTGTCGCGCATCCCGAGAGCGCGCGTGATCACGTTCTTGTGCGGGAATTTGCGCTGCTCCTCGTCGCTCATGCCGGGGCGCGCTTCCTTGTAGTCTTCGAGCAGGGAGTGGTCGCGGGTCAGCTGTTTGACCTGTCCTTCGCGCACACGGTAGCAGCGCGAATCCCCCACGTGCGCCACGTAGAAGCGGTCGTCGGCGATCTGGCCGATGACGACGGTAGTCCCCATCCCGCTCAGGCGTACGTCCTTGGACGCCGACTCGTGAATCTTCTTGTTGGCCAGGCGGATGCCGACGTTCAGCCGATTTTCCAGCACCGACAAGGTGTGGTCCATCTTGTACGGCCAGGTGACGTCCTCGTCGCGCGTCCGAGCGAAGAACTCGCGGACCACGTCGGCGGCCATCTTGGAAGCGACCTCGCCGCAGGCGTGTCCGCCCATGCCGTCCGCCACGAGAAAAAGCTGCTCCTCCTCGATGAGGCAGAAGTAATCCTCGTTGTGGTTACGCTTGAGTCCTTGATCCGTCTTGGCTGCGTAGCGGATTCGCATGGGGAGCCCCAACAGTTGACCGTCGGAGGTGGCCCCTTGTCAACCTTGTTGAACGATTCCCGAGATTCTGTCGGTGGTTGTTGACTGGCGCAAGGTCGCTCGCTAAGGTACTGAACAAATGTCTAAGTTCCGCCGGAGCATGGCCAGCGAAGCGCGCAAACCGAGCAAGCAAGCCGTCAAACGAGCGCCGGCCACCGGTGGCTCGCGCAAGGCGGGAGCCGCCAGCCGCAAGGTGGCGAAGCCCGTCAGCGAGGCGCGTGTGGTCGGGGCCAAGCCCGCGGCGCTGAAAGACCCCGAGGTCACGGCGACCAAGGCGCCCCCGCCCCCCGGGACGGCAGCGGTTCTGGCCATCGGTGACGAGGTGCTGCGTGGGGAAATCGCGAATTCCAACGCCGCATTCCTGTCCGATAGGCTGTTCGACGCCGGTTACGACGTTCGGGCTCACCGCGTGGTTTCCGACGCGCCGGCCGACATCCGCGCCGCCATCGAGAGTCTGGCCGGCGAGGTCGCCGTGATCGTGGCCACCGGCGGGCTTGGCCCGACCGATGACGATCGGACGGTGGATGTGGTTTCCGACCTGCTTGGCGTGGCAGCAACCGAGCACGCGCCTTCGCTCGATGCCATGAAGCAGCGGTTCTCGGCCCACGGCTTCGCCTTGACCCCCAACAACATGCGCCAGGTGCGTGTTCCCGAGGGGGCAACTGCCTTTGCCAACGCCGCCGGGATCGCGCCGGGTTTCTGCCTCCGCGTCGGACAGGCCGAGGCGTATTTTCTGCCGGGGATCCCGCGCGAGATGGAAAGCATCTTTCTCTCGCAGTGCATGCCTCGCCTGGTCCAGCGCATGACCGAGCACGGGGTGCCGCGGGCCGCGGTTCGGACCTTTCACGTCTATGGGATGGGCGAATCGCACATCGACCACCGTCTGGTCGGTCTGGTCGGGAACATCCCGGACGTGACCGTCCACTTTCGCACCGCCTCGCCCGAGAACCACGTGAAGATCGTGGTGCGCTCGGGCGACTTCGCCAAGAGTCAGACCGTGCTGGAGCAAATCGACCACGAGCTGCGCAAGCGCATCGGCCAGGGGGTCTATGGCACCGACGGGGAAACCTTCCCCATGGTGGTGGGCAAGACCCTGCGCGAGGCGGGTGCCACCTTGGCCCTGGCCGAGTCGTGCACGGCAGGCTACGCGGGCCAGCTCCTCACCTCGGAACCTGGGGCCAGCGATTTCTTCTTGGGAGGCGTGATGGCCTACGCCAACGACGTCAAGACCAAGGTGCTCGGCGTTCCTGCCGAGATGCTCAGCGAGCACGGGGCGGTCAGCGAGCCTTGCGCACGTGCCATGGCGGAGGGGGCGCGGAATCTGACGGGCGCCACCATCGCGGTGTCCATCACTGGCGTCGCCGGCAGCAAGATGGACGGCCGTCCTGGCGTCCCGGCCGGCGGATCCGCCGGCGACAAGCCGGTGGGATCGGTGTGCTTTGCCATCGCGGGACCGCGTCCAACCAAGTCCTCCAGTAAGCTTTTTTCCGGCGACCGCGAGCGCATTCGCAGGGCGGCTGCGTACCACGCGCTCGACATGGCCCGCCGATATTTCATGTAACGCAGGAGAAGACATGGCGAATCTCGCGAACACGGCAAGCACGGCAAGCACGGCAAGCTCGGCAGGCTCGGCAGGCCCAGATCGACACGAGCACAAGGAAAGCAAGGCAGACGCAGTCAAGGCTCCGGCCGCACGCGATGCCGGTCGCGACCGGGCCATCGATCTGGCCGTTTCCACCATAGAAAAGCAGTTCGGCAAAGGCAGCATCATGCGCCTGGGCGACGATATCGCCCCGCCCGAGGTGCACGTCGTTCCCACGGGTGCGCTCGGGCTCGACATCGCGCTCGGCTTGGGCGGTTTGCCGCGTGGTCGCATCGTCGAAATCTACGGGCCGGAGTCCTCTGGCAAGACCACGCTTGCGCTGCACGTGGTGGCGCAGGCGCAGCGCTCGGGCGGAATCTGCGCCTTCGTCGACGCGGAGCACGCTCTCGATGTCGGTTACGCGCGCAAGTTGGGCGTCAAGACCGACGACCTATTGGTTTCGCAGCCCGATCACGGCGAGCAGGCCCTGGAAATCACCGAGATGCTGGTACGCTCGGGTGCGGTCGATGTGGTGGTCGTCGACTCGGTGGCGGCGCTGACCCCGCGGGCCGAGCTGGAAGGCGAGATGGGCGATTCCCACGTGGGCCTGCAAGCCCGCCTCATGAGCCAGGCGCTGCGCAAGCTGACCGGCACCATCTCCAAGTCCAACACCCTGGTCATCTTCATCAACCAGATCCGCATGAAGATCGGCGTGATGTTCGGCAATCCCGAAACGACAACTGGCGGCAACGCGCTGAAGTTCTACGCATCCGTGCGCCTCGACATCCGCCGCGTGGGCGCCCTCAAGGACGGCGAGAAGGTCGTGGGCAACCGGACGCGCGTGAAGGTGGTCAAGAACAAGATGGCGCCGCCCTTCCGCGAGGTCGAGTTCGACATCATGTACGGCGAAGGTGTCAGCCACGAGGGCGATCTGGTCGATCTGGGGGCCGAGTGCAACGCGGTCGAGAAGTCGGGCGCCTGGTTCGCCTTCGAGGGCGAGCGCATCGGACAGGGGCGCGAGAACGCCAAGCAGTTCCTGCGTGATCACGCCGACATCGCCAAGAAGATCGAAGCCAAAATCCTGACCCACCACGGGGTGAAGCGCGAAGCCGGCATGCCCGGTCAGTCGAACCAATCCGGCACTGCCGTCCCCAAGCCCGGCACGCCCGACAAGCGACGCTAGAATGGCAGAACCGGACCTCCACCGAGAATAGTCACTTTTTCGCTGCGAATACTTGTCGCAGCCGGGCTCGGTGCGTACTACGATTTGTGCAATGTCACCGAAGAAGTCCATCCCGGAGGGGCCGATCGAGATTCCCGAGTTCCTGCCCATCCTCCCGCTGCGCAATTCCGTCCTGTTCCCGAACTCGATCATCCCCATCGACGTCGGGCGCAAGAAATCCGTGAAGTTGGTCGAGGAAGCCATCGCCAAGGAGAAGCCGGTCATCGGCATCGTCACCCAGCGCGATGCCCGGATTGAGGAGCCCGGACCGGCCGATCTCTACACCGTGGGCTGCGCCGCCCGCATCCTGAAGGTCATCAAGCTGGCCAAGGACAGCTTCTCGGTCATCTTGCAGGGCGTGTCGCGCGTGCGTATGCTCGAGCTGGGCTCCCAGGATCCCTACATGGTGGCCAAGATCCAGGTGTTGCCGGATCCGCCCGGAAGCTCCGCCGAGCTCGATGCCCTGGTGGTGAACGTCAAGGACGTGGCCAAGCGGGTGATCAAGCTCATGCCCGAGCTGCCCAAGGAAGCCTCGTCGCTACTCGACAGCGTGACCGAGCCCGGCCAGCTCGCCGATCTCATCACCTCGAACCTCGACGTGCAGGTCGACGAGAAACAGGAGATCCTCGAGATCTTCGAGCTCAAGGCCCGTCTGCGGCGCGTGCTCCAGTTTCTCTCTCGGCAGCACGAGGTGCTCAAGGTCCGCGAGAAGATCAACACGCAGGTGCAGGAAGAGATGGGGCGCAACCAGCGCGAGTACGTCCTGCGCCAACAGCTCAAGGCCATCAAGGAAGAGCTGGGCGAGATTGACGAATCGGGCGGTGACCTCGACGATTTCCGCGAGAAGATTGCGTCCGCCAAGATGCCGGCCGACAGCGAGAAGGTCGCGCTCAAGCAACTGGAACGGCTCAAGGTCATGCAGCCGTCCTCGGCCGAATACACCGTCACGCGCACCTACCTCGAATGGTTGGTCGAGCTGCCGTGGTCCATCGTCACCGAGGACAAGCTGGATATCCCGGCTGCGCGCGACATCCTGAACGCGGATCACTACGACCTCGAAAAGGTCAAGAAGCGCATCCTCGAGTACCTGGCCGTGCGCAAGCTCAAGACCGACAAGAAGGGCCCCATCCTTTGCCTCGTGGGGCCGCCCGGAGTGGGGAAAACGTCCCTCGGCAAGTCCATCGCACGTGCGCTGGGACGCAAGTTCATGCGAATTTCGCTCGGCGGCGTGCGCGACGAGGCCGAGATTCGCGGCCACCGCCGTACCTACGTCGGCTCCCTTCCTGGCCGCATCATCCAGGGCATGAAGAAGGTCGGGTCGAACAACCCCGTGTTCATGCTCGACGAGATCGACAAGCTGGGCCACGATTTCCGCGGCGACCCCGCAGCGGCCTTGCTCGAGGTCCTGGATCCGGAGCAGAACCATTCCTTCTCCGACCACTACCTGGAAGTGTCCTTCGATCTGTCCAAGGTCATGTTCATCGCCACGGCGAACATCCTCGATCCGGTGCCGCCGGCCTTGCGCGATCGCCTCGAGGTCCTCGAGATCCCCGGCTACACGCGCGAGGAGAAGCTCAACATCGCCAAGCAGTTCCTCATCAAGAAGCAGGTCGAGGAGCACGGGCTTACCGACGAGCGGCTGGTGTTCGACGACGCGGCGGTGGGCGAGATCATCGACAGCTACACGCGCGAGGCCGGGGTGCGCAATCTCGAGCGCGAGATCGCCAACGTCATCCGCGCGGTGGCCGTGCTGGTGGCCGAGGGCAAGGCGACGGGAAAGGAGACCGTCACCCTGGCTCGCATCCCCGAGTTCCTCGGGCCGCAGAAGTTTCTGCCCGAGATCGCGGAGCGCACCGCCGAGGCGGGCGTGGCCACCGGCCTTGCCTGGACGCCCGTGGGCGGGGACATCCTCTTCATCGAGGCCACGCGCATGAACGGCAAGGGCAACCTGGTGCTGACCGGGCAGCTCGGCGATGTGATGAAGGAGTCCGCGCAAGCAGCCCTGTCCTTCATCCGGGCACACTCCAGGTGGCTCGGGCTCGACGACGGCTTTCTCGAAAAGAGCGACATCCACCTGCACATCCCCGCGGGCGCCATTCCCAAGGATGGTCCGTCGGCGGGTGTCACCATGTTCGCCTCCATGGTATCGCTCTTGACCGGGAAGCCGGTGCGTAGCGACGTGGCCATGACCGGCGAAATCACCTTGCGGGGGCTGATCCTTCCCGTCGGTGGCATCAAGGAGAAATTCCTGGCCGCCCACCGGGCGGGCATCAAGCGGGTCGTCATGCCCGAGCGCAATCGCAAGGACGTGATCGACATTCCCGAGCAGCCCAAGAAGGAGCTTGAGATCATCTACGTCAAGCGCATGGACGAGCTGTTGCCTCTGGTGCTGACCGAGATGCCGGAGCTGCGGGGCACCATGATCGGCGCGGTAACGCCCCCACCGGTGGTTCCGCCGCCCGCGGCGTGACCCATGGGGCGGATCTGAAACCCGCCCCTACCTCCGGCGCGGCGCGATGGTCTTGCGGCCGGCGCGATGGCCGCCCGGGCGCGGGCGCTTGGCCGCGGCCGGTGTCGGGCCGTGCCCCGTCGGCGTGGGCGGCTTGGCGACCTCGGGACGCGCTTCGAGCTTCTCGACACGCTCACGCAACTGCGTGGCTTCGCCGCGCAGACGCTCGACCTCTTCGCCGAGCTTGCGAAGCTTGTCTCCGGGCGATCCCTTTTCGCGCAGCTGCGCGATTGCGTTGCGATAGCGGCGCTTGACCCGACCGTCGAGCTCGGCGCTGCGTGCGCGCTCGATGGCGGAGATGGAGCGCGCATCGCCGATTTCGGCGAGCGCGAGCCCGGCATCCATGCGGACGCGGAAGTCCGGGTCGGCGAGGCAAGCCTCCAGGCGCTCGCGGGCGCGGCGAGCATGGGCGGTGCCTTCTGCCAGACGGCCAAGGGCCGTGACCGCGGCCCGACGCGACTGAAACGAGGCTTTGAGGGTGATCGCCGCTTCGACTACCGGATAGGCCGCTTCGTCCGAAGTCGCGCCCAAACCCTCCAGCGCGCGGGCGCGGATGGCGTCCATGTAGACCCGCCGGTCGAGCGCGGACGTCAGGATCTCCACCGCGCGCGGCGAGCGTACCCGTCCGAGAGCCAGGGCCGCATTGGCCTCGACGAAGAGGCTGGGATCTCCCTCACGCACCCAGCGCTCCAAGGTTTCGGCGGCTCGGGTGTTGCCGGGATCGAAATCGACGCGGAACTCGCCCAGCGCCGCCGCGATCGCGCGCCTGACCTTGGGCAGCTTGTGCTCGCGCGCCGCCAGCAGGGCGTCGAGGGCGTCCTGGCGTCGGGTCTTGCCCAGGGCCGTGGCCGCGGCGGCTTGGACGGCCCAAAAGGGGTCGGTCTCGAGGGCGGCGCGCAGCGCGACCACCGTCGTGCTGTCGGGCTTGTCCGCGAGAGCCCGAGCCGCGAGCACGCGGTCCACGGCCAGGCTGGCGCTCGAGAGCTGTCGCACCCACAGCGGACGGGGTTTGTCGAACTTGACCGTCTTGAGCAGGACGTCGCCGGGGTCGAAGACGATCTGGTCGGGCGCGTGGTCGAGCTTGAGCTCGAAGGTGTGCGAACGCTCGTGGAGGTGAATCGCTTCGTCCCGTTCGTGTCCGGCGAGCTCGAACCGCACCAAGGTGTGCAGGTCGTAGGTCTTGTCGCCCTCCTGTTTCTGTTCGACATGTAGCGAGCCGACTTGCTTGTCTGCGTCCCACTGCCAGGAGCACTCGATCTCGGGATGTCCGGCGTGGTCGATCCATTGATGGAAGAATCGATCGAGGTTGCGCCCCGATGCCTCTTCGGCCGCGCGGGCCAGATCGCGGGTCTCCACCGAACCGCGAGCATGGCGTTCGGCGTACAGGCGCAGGGTACGAAAGAAATCCGCGTCGCCGATCTCGTGGCGGAGCATGTGCAGGACGCGACCGCCCTTTTCGTAGAGATGGCGGTCGAAAAGGTCGATGGGCTCTTCGAACTGGCGGCACACGATGGGGCGTTGGTATTCGCCGGCCTCGTCGAGGTAGCCGTCGAGATCGCCTAGCAGATCGATGTCGGCCTCGTCGCGGCCACGCGAATGGGTGCGCCAGATGTACTCGAAATAGGTGGCGAAGCCCTCGTTCAGCCAGGCCTCGGGCCACTCGCGGCAGGTGACGAGGTCGCCCCACCACTGGTGGGCCAGCTCGTGCGCGACCAGGTAGTCCATGTCCTGATCGAGGGCGGCGCGCTCGTCGAGCATGGCCTCGGCGGTGAGCGTGGTGGCGGACGTGTTCTCCATGCCGCCGAAGATGAAGTCCGAGACGAAGATCTGGCTGTAGCGCCCGAACGGATAGGGCACGCCGATGGTCTTCGAGAAAAAGTCGATGAGGTCCGGCGTGGCGGCCAAGCTACGCCGCATATCGGCCTCGCGGCCCTTGGGTCCGTAGTAGTACACGTCGACGCCGGTCTCCTTGGCGCGATCCTTGATCTCGGCGAACTCCCCGCAGACCAGGGTTACCAGGTAGGGCGAATGGGGAAAATCCAAGGCGTAGTGCCACTCGGTCAGGCCGTTGTCGAGCTCGCGGCGTTCGCGCAAGTCCCCGTTCGACAGGACGAAGAGACCCGAAGGGGCCGTGCACAGTACCTCGCTGGTGGACTTGAGGAGGGGCGCATCGACGCAGGGAAAGTAGAAGCGCGAGTCCTCGTCCTGTCCCTGCGTCCAGCACTCGCGCGGGCGGTTCGGGTGCGCCTCGTCCGGTCCCACGAAGTAGAGCCCGCGCGTGGGCGCACACTGGTAGTCGATGGTAATGGCGAAGGCGTCGCCGCGGCGGCGCGTCTTGTCGAGCTCGACGCGCAGGCGTTTGCCGTCGTAGTGGGTAGCTTTGGCGGGAGCCTCGTCGACACGAACGGAGGCGAAGGTCATGTCCACGGCATCCAGCTCCATCGCTTGAAGACCGTCCTTGCGGCTTTGCAAGGTCAGCGTCACCCTCCCGCGCAGGGTTCGCGCCTGAAGATCGGGCGTCAATTCGAGCCGCAGGTGCGTGACGGAAGCGGGACAATCAGGGGCGAAATGGGACAGGGTGCCTGGAGCGACGAAAGGTCTTGGCATGGTTTGAAGGACGAACGTTACCCTGGAACATGCGAGCCGGCTAGTACCGCCGGTCAGCGACGAGACCAGGAGGCTGGTGTCAAACGGCTCCCGTCGCTTGGCGGGCTGCGGGCCCCGCCCGCTTCGTTGCTCGTCGGTTGAATACGTCCAGTATTCGCCCTCCTCGCGCCTCGCGGCCGGGGCTCCTCGCTCCGCCAGGACTCGGTCCGCCATTTAACACCAGTCTCCTAGGCCCCCGTTGCGCGGCTCTTGCCAAGGCGGCTGGGGCGGGGAACGGGAAAGTCGAACCAGGACCGCACGTCGCTGTCCAGCCCCACCCCGTGCATGAAGTTGTAGATCGCGCGCCGCAGACCCTCGCCGAACGCCGCGGAATCGGGGCGTCCTGGCTCGTCGAAGGGGATCTCGTTGCGGGAAAACGTACCCTCGCGGGCATCGAGGATGCGCAGGCGCAGCTTGGTTCGATCGCGGAATGCCGGGCTGTGGGCGGTCAAGGCGAAGCGATGCCAATAGGCCGAGTGCAAACTGCCTCGCGCGAATAGGCCACGCACGAAATCGAGGGCGTCCACCGTCTCCTGTGCGGTTTGCGTGGGATAGCCATACATGAGATAGGCGTGAACCAGGATACCGGCCTCCGAGAGGGCATGCATGGCTTGCGCGGACTGGGCCGTGGTGATGCCCTTGTCCATGAGCTCCAGCAATCGATCGTGCGCGCACTCGAGACCTCCGCTCATGGCCAGACAGCCCGAGCGTGCCATGAGCTCGGCGAGCTCGCGGTCGAACTTCCTTTCGAAGCGGATGTTGGCCCACCACTCGACGCGCAAGCCGCGCTCCAGGATCAGGCGCGACAAATGACCGAGCAGCGCCGGCGGCGCGGCCTCGTCGACGAAGTGGAACCCGGCAAGGCCGGTGTCCGCCATCGTGCGCTCCATCCAACCCACGATGGTCGCCGCGTCCGCCGGATCGTAGCTGCGAATGTAGTCGAGCGAGGTGTCGCAAAAGGCGCAGCGGTGCCAATAGCAGCCGTGTGCGAGCGTCAGCTTGATCCACGGTCGCTCGGTCCACAGGCGGTGCATGGGATTGGGGCTCTCGGCCATGGCGATGTAGCCTGCCGTGGCCAGCGAGGAGAAGGCCGGGGCCGGGCGCTCGCGGTGGCGCAAGTGCGGAGCCGTCGCGTCGTTACACAGGACCACGCGCCCTTGTTGGCGAATCCGCGTGCGCACCAGCGCGGCTCGGCTCGTCGGCTCGGCGATCGATTCGACGATTCTCGAGAGCGGGATCTCGCCGTCGTCGAAGGTGACGTAGTCGAAGGTGTCGAACACGCGCGGCTCGCCCAACTCGCGCAGCTCGGTGTTGACGTAGCCGCCGCCGAGCACGGTCGCGAGGGTGGGGTCGAGCGCCTTCATGCGCCTGGCGATGCGGAATGCGCCGTAGAAGGCGCCGGGGAAGGGCACGGTCAGTCCCACCAGTCGGGGTCGATGCGCCGTGAAGGCTTGCTCGGCCAACTCATCGATCCAGCGATCCAGAAGCGTCGGCTGTCGATCGAGCGCGTGGGCCAGCGGATCGAAGCCGGCGGCGTCGGCGGCCAGGTGCTCGGCGTAGCGGGCCAGCTCGAAGCGATCGTCGACGCCCTCGCGCACGGCGTCCGCGATCTCGTCGAGAAAGATGCTGGCCCGGTGACGCGCGACGACCTCGACCTCCTCGCCGTCGACGAGCCCGCGCAAAGCGGCGAAGCGCGGTCCCTCGGGCAGGCTCGCGGGGGACGCCAGGTGCGCCGCCAGATCCGGAGCGCGACCCTGCAGGAGCAGCACGGCATCCGCCACGGCGGCGCGAATGCGAGCCGTGTGAGCCAGAAAATGCCGGACCGAAGCAGGGCGGCGCTTGCCTGCGAATTTTCCGCGCAAGGCGCGCGCGATCGCCGAGACGCCGGTTGGAGAGAACAGGCGCAGCGCCAGGGCCAGCGACAGATCCTCCTGCGCGACCTCGTGTCCCTTGTCGCGCAGAAACGCCACGAGCGCCGGCACGGCGGGGTAGGCCGTGTTGAATTGGACCATGGGCGGTGTGACGAGCAGGACGCGCATCGAAGGCGGATGCTAGCGCGCCTTCGCGACGGACGCCGCACCGGATGCTAGGGGAACCCTGTGAGGAACCCTGGGAGGATTCCCACGCACCTACTCGAGCAATAGCCTGTCTCGCTCGATCCGTGCCACCAGCGAGGCCAGGCGCGGATCCGCGGAAACGGCGGCCAGCAAGTTGGTCGCGGCGACGGTGTAGGCGGGCCGATCGAGCAGGCCGGAGAGCAGACGGTAGCGCAAGAAGAGGAACGCGGTTTGTGCCACGTCGGACAGGCAGTAGCCGCGCAGGGCCTCGATCTGGCCGGTGCGATACATGGCTTCGACTTGGCTGCCATCGACGCCGTCCTTGCCTGGCAAGCCGATCAGCCGTGCCGCGCCGTGCAGGGAGGTCATGCGGGTAGCTCCGTGATCGGCGAGCACGTCGCACAGGTCGAGGTGGCCCTCGTTGCTGTAGCGGTAGCGGTAGTCGCGATTTTGATAGTACCAGGGCGCCGAGACGCCGTAGCGCAGGCTGCGCAGCATGAGCACGGGCAGGTCGAAACCGCGGCCGTTCCAGCTCACGATGGTGGGTTTCCACTTGGCCATAAACTCGGCGAAATCGGCCAGCATTCCGCCTTCGTCCTTGCCTTCGCCGATGGTGCCGGTCTTCTTGCAAACCAGGTTCTCGTCCAGCCACATCACGCCGATGACGACCGGCTTGCACGCGAAGATGGGTGGGAATGTTCGCTCGGTTCCCGGGCTCGGTTGCGCGGGCGCATACAGGTCGGCGTCGGGTATGGTTTCGATGTCGAGCACGAGGTGCGTCGTGGTGGTCATGGGCGAGGGCATTCTAGCGCGAAAACCGGTATGTCCGTGCACGTGGCGCCAACAAAGGCTAGTGTTTGGCAAGGCGCATGAGCCAGGATCTCTTCGACAAGCCGACAGGTCCTCCCTCGTCCGGGAATCCGCGGTCCTTGCGCCAGGTGCGTGCTGCCCAATTGCGTGCGCGTGCGCTTCGCTGGGCTATCGGGAAATCGGCGATGGGGTCGATCTTTCTCGTAGGCGCCCTGGCCTACGCCCTGTCACCCCAGCGACACAGCGACATGAGCCGCACCTGGATGGCCTTTCTGCTCGTTCTTTCCACGGTGAACGTGGGGCTTGGGCTGCGAACCTTCTCGCGCGTTCGCCGCCGGGCCGCGCCCTACTGGCCCATCGCCACCGTTGCGTGGGGCATCTTGGCGACCGTGCTCGTTCGCATCCTCATGAAGCGGTGACCCAAAGGACCCCGGATCTAAAGGACCCTCCGAGGGTTCTTTTCAAAACGCGTGGGCGCAGTCGGGCTAAGCCCGACGGAAGCTCTTCGCGGGGGATTTAAAGGACCCTCCGAGGGTTCTTTTCAAAACGCGTGAGCGCAGTCGGGCTAAGCCCGACGGAGCTCTTCGCGGGGGATTTAAAGGACCCTCCGAGGGTTCTTTTCAAAACGCGTGAGCGCAGTCGGGCTAAGCCCGACGGAGGTGCGTCCGGCATGGACGCAGAACAAGAGGTGAAGCCATGAAATAGCCAAGTCCTCTGGGGACCCTGACGGAGGGAACCTCCCACCTACGAGACAAGGGCGCCGGTCTGGAGCACCAGGCCAGACGGGCCGCAAGGCCCGTCTCCCGCGAGGAGGTGTCTGGTGGAAGTCTATGGTGCAGCGCCGAACCGAACGAAAGTGAAGCGCCGTAAGGCGTGGGTACCGCTGGGCAAGCTGGCCTTCGGCGGCAAAGCCCAATATTCGTCGGGCGGCCCGCGTAGTGGCGACGGAGTCGGTGCGAAGTTCTGCGTTCTTACCCGGAGAGACCTCTTGGCCTCCGCGGCGAGGAATCGCAAGCGGAATTCATCGAGAACGAAAGGACGAGATGAAGAAGGGACAAGAGGAGTCGGATGGTCGCGTAATACCGGAAGGCCGGCGAAAGCCGGTTCCAACCGCCAGAAGGCGGGGAGGGAAGGCGACCACGGCCAGCAAAGAGGCAAGGCAGCTCGGACTGTTTCCCGAGACAGCCGACAACCCGAAAGGGACCACCGCCCAAGCGGATCCGGGCCAACCCGTGCCTGCGCGGAGCGAGGTGCCGAAGTCGGGGAACGAGGAAGAGAGGACCTTGCCGCCCATGACGATGGAGGAGGTAGCGAGCGAAGGAAACCTGAAAAGAGCGTTCGAGCAAGTGAAGGCCAACAAAGGCGCACCTGGACCGGACCGGCAAAGCGTGGGGGAAGTGGCGAAGGGGTTGGGGACGCTGATACCGGCGCTGTCGCGGTCGCTGCTCGACGGGACATACCGAGTCGGAGACATCCGGCGGGTATGGATACCGAAGAGCGGTGGCGGGCGGCGGGGCCTTGGCATACCGAACGTGGTGGACCGCGTGGTTCAGCAGGCCGTGCACCAAGTGCTCGGTCCGCATTATGAGCCGACGTTTCACCCGTCGAGCCACGGTTTCCGACCTGGGCGCAGCTGTCACACGGCCATCGCCGAGGCCAAGCAGTATCTGGAGGAAGGGTACGAATGGGTGGTCGACCTCGACCTGGAAAAGTTCTTTGACCGGGTCCACTGGCAACGGCTGGTGGCGCGGCTAGAACAGAGGGTTAAGGACCGGCGGCTCATCGAGCTCATCTGGCAGATGCTGAAAGCCAAGGTGGTGATGCCCGACGGAGTGGTGGTGGCGACGGAAGAAGGAGTGCCACAAGGTGGTCCGCTTTCGCCGTTACTGAGCAATATCGTGCTGGACGAGCTCGACCGCGAGCTTGCCCAACGCGGTCACCGCTTCGTGCGCTATGCGGACGACTGCAACATCTACGTCGGAAGCGAGCGCTCGGGTCAGCGTGTGATGGCCAGCGTGGTCAAGTTCATCGAAGGCCGGATGCGGTTGAAGGTGAACTTGGCCAAGAGCGCGGTGGCCCGACCGGAAGAGCGGCACTTTCTGGGATTCCGGCTGCGGCGCGAGCCGCTGACGGGGGAAGCGGAGGTGCTGCTGTCGGCGCGGAGCAAAAGCCGCATTGACGAGAAGGTCCGAGAGCTGACGCCGCGAAACCTTGGGCAGTCCCTCAAGGGCTGCATCAAACAGGTCAACGCGTATTTGCTCGGATGGATCGGCTTCTTCTGTATCTGCACGGCCGCGGAAGAGCGGACGCTGCAGGCACTCGACGCACACATCAGGCGGCGGCTGCGAGCGATAGTGCTACGGCACTGGAAACGCAGACGCTTCATCGCACGACACCTCATCAGCCTGGGGGTGAGACCGAAAACCGCGTGGCAAGGGGTCTACAAGGGGCATCGCTCCTGGTGGGCGCTGAGCCACACATCGGTAGTTGAACGAGGACTGCGCAACGCATATTTTGCCGAACGCGGGCTTGTCAGCCTGGCCGAGCGGTGGAAGGACCATCACGCCTTGGACTTCATGGACCCGGCCCTGGAGCCAGGATAGCTGCGGGCAGCAATGCCGGCGCTGGACTACGGGTCGCTCCCGAACGCCAGCGTCCCGAAGAGCCGGATGTGAGGCCCACAAGTCCGGTTCTGTGAGAGCTGGGGGAGGGTAACCTCCCCTGGCTACTCGACCTCTTCGCGGGGGATTTAAAGGACCCTCCGAGGGTTCTTTTCAAAACGCGTGAGCGCAGTCGGGCTAAGCCCGACGGAGGTGCGTCCGGCATGGACGCAGAACAAGAGGTGAAGCCATGAAATAGCCAAGTCCTCTGGGGACCCTGACGGAGGGAACCTCCCACCTACGAGACAAGGGCGCCGGTCTGGAGCACCAGGCCAGACGGGCCGCAAGGCCCGTCTCCCGCGAGGAGGTGTCTGGTGGAAGTCTATGGTGCAGCGCCGAACCGAACGAAAGTGAAGCGCCGTAAGGCGTGGGTACCGCTGGGCAAGCTGGCCTTCGGCGGCAAAGCCCAATATTCGTCGGGCGGCCCGCGTAGTGGCGACGGAGTCGGTGCGAAGTTCTGCGTTCTTACCCGGAGAGACCTCTTGGCCTCCGCGGCGAGGAATCGCAAGCGGAATTCATCGAGAACGAAAGGACGAGATGAAGAAGGGACAAGAGGAGTCGGATGGTCGCGTAATACCGGAAGGCCGGCGAAAGCCGGTTCCAACCGCCAGAAGGCGGGGAGGGAAGGCGACCACGGCCAGCAAAGAGGCAAGGCAGCTCGGACTGTTTCCCGAGACAGCCGACAACCCGAAAGGGACCACCGCCCAAGCGGATCCGGGCCAACCCGTGCCTGCGCGGAGCGAGGTGCCGAAGTCGGGGAACGAGGAAGAGAGGACCTTGCCGCCCATGACGATGGAGGAGGTAGCGAGCGAAGGAAACCTGAAAAGAGCGTTCGAGCAAGTGAAGGCCAACAAAGGCGCACCTGGACCGGACCGGCAAAGCGTGGGGGAAGTGGCGAAGGGGTTGGGGACGCTGATACCGGCGCTGTCGCGGTCGCTGCTCGACGGGACATACCGAGTCGGAGACATCCGGCGGGTATGGATACCGAAGAGCGGTGGCGGGCGGCGGGGCCTTGGCATACCGAACGTGGTGGACCGCGTGGTTCAGCAGGCCGTGCACCAAGTGCTCGGTCCGCATTATGAGCCGACGTTTCACCCGTCGAGCCACGGTTTCCGACCTGGGCGCAGCTGTCACACGGCCATCGCCGAGGCCAAGCAGTATCTGGAGGAAGGGTACGAATGGGTGGTCGACCTCGACCTGGAAAAGTTCTTTGACCGGGTCCACTGGCAACGGCTGGTGGCGCGGCTAGAACAGAGGGTTAAGGACCGGCGGCTCATCGAGCTCATCTGGCAGATGCTGAAAGCCAAGGTGGTGATGCCCGACGGAGTGGTGGTGGCGACGGAAGAAGGAGTGCCACAAGGTGGTCCGCTTTCGCCGTTACTGAGCAATATCGTGCTGGACGAGCTCGACCGCGAGCTTGCCCAACGCGGTCACCGCTTCGTGCGCTATGCGGACGACTGCAACATCTACGTCGGAAGCGAGCGCTCGGGTCAGCGTGTGATGGCCAGCGTGGTCAAGTTCATCGAAGGCCGGATGCGGTTGAAGGTGAACTTGGCCAAGAGCGCGGTGGCCCGACCGGAAGAGCGGCACTTTCTGGGATTCCGGCTGCGGCGCGAGCCGCTGACGGGGGAAGCGGAGGTGCTGCTGTCGGCGCGGAGCAAAAGCCGCATTGACGAGAAGGTCCGAGAGCTGACGCCGCGAAACCTTGGGCAGTCCCTCAAGGGCTGCATCAAACAGGTCAACGCGTATTTGCTCGGATGGATCGGCTTCTTCTGTATCTGCACGGCCGCGGAAGAGCGGACGCTGCAGGCACTCGACGCACACATCAGGCGGCGGCTGCGAGCGATAGTGCTACGGCACTGGAAACGCAGACGCTTCATCGCACGACACCTCATCAGCCTGGGGGTGAGACCGAAAACCGCGTGGCAAGGGGTCTACAAGGGGCATCGCTCCTGGTGGGCGCTGAGCCACACATCGGTAGTTGAACGAGGACTGCGCAACGCATATTTTGCCGAACGCGGGCTTGTCAGCCTGGCCGAGCGGTGGAAGGACCATCACGCCTTGGACTTCATGGACCCGGCCCTGGAGCCAGGATAGCTGCGGGCAGCAATGCCGGCGCTGGACTACGGGTCGCTCCCGAACGCCAGCGTCCCGAAGAGCCGGATGTGAGGCCCACAAGTCCGGTTCTGTGAGAGCTGGGGGAGGGTAACCTCCCCTGGCTACTCGACCTCTTCGCGGGGGATCTAAAGGACCCTCCGAGGGTTCTTTTCAAAACGCGTGAGCGCAGTCGGGCTAAGCCCGACGGAGCTCTTCGCGGGGGATCTAAAGGACCCTCCGAGGGTTCTTTTCAAAACGCGTGAGCGCAGTCGGGCTAAGCCCGACGGAGGCTCTTCGCGGGGGATCTAAAGGACCCTCCGAGGGTTCTTTTCAAAACGCGTGAGCGCAGTCGGGCTAAGCCCGACGGAGCTCTTCGCGGGGGATTTAAAGGACCCTCCGAGGGTTCTTTTCAAAACGCGTGAGCGCAGTCGGGCTAAGCCCGACGGAGCTCTTCGCGGGGGATTTAAAGGACCCTCCGAGGGTCCTTTTCAAAATGACACGTACGCGAGGGCACCGATGTTGCCCGGCGCGACGGCAGGGAGCACGACGAAGGTGCTGCGGCTCTTGCGCGAGGCCACGGTTGTCGGCTGGGCGAAATAGCCACGATAGATGAGCACGCCCGAGGTAACCAGCAGTGCGCCGCCCACGCCGTAACCCACCCACTGCAGCTTGGTGTAGGTATCGCCCGTGCTTTTCTGGCTGCTCACGTACTCGGTGGCTCCCGGTATCTGGTCCAACGGCTGCAGGCCGGTCTTGCCGTCCGCCGCGCAGTTCGGGGCGCCGCCACTTGCGCACGGATAGCGGCGAAATTTGTCGAGATTGCTGTTGATGCTGGTCACCTTGTAGCTCGAATAGCCACCCAGGCCCACGGCGACGAGCCCCAGACCCATGGTCGCCCAGGCGCCGATGCGCGAGCCCTGGTTGAAGGGTTCGACCGTGGCCACGGGCTCGCTCTCGACGGGGGCGGCGGGGGCGGCCACGACCTCGGCTGCGGGCGACGCGCCCGTGGCTCCCTCGATGGCCTTGAGCTGCACCTGCACCTTTTCGGTCGCGCCCGAGGCCAGGTTCACGGTCCGTTCCCACTTCTCGTAGCCGCTCTTGCTGACGGTGATTTGGTGCGGTCCGGCGCCGACGCCGGCCAAGGTCAGGCCGTCGGTGCCGAGCAGACCTGCCTGCGCTCCATCGAGCCAAACCGACCCGCCGATCACGCCGCCCACCACCTTGATCGTCCCTGGCTGAGCCTGTCCGGTGAGCGCGGCGAACCACTTTTGCACCGGCGCCCGCAGCCCTATGGGCGTCGCCTGTGCCTTGGTGATTTGCTCGGACGTCCACGACTCGACCACGCCGCGCGCGGCGTCGAGAAGCTTGAGCGTGACCAGATAGGCGTCCGTGCCTACCGGCTGCACGTTGCCAAAGATGATCTTGGCCGAGCCGATACTCTGCGCTGCCTGGGTCATGCAGGCCGGCGCCTCGTCGGCGCAGCTGAACACGAGCTTCACCTCGACCAGATCCTTGCCCGGGACCAGTCGATAGCCGGGCGCCCCGGCCACGCGCTGTCGCAGGGCTTCCGTCACCGCGGTCGCAACCGCCTCGGGCGCACCCGCCGCGGGCTCCAACCCGAGGACCGAAAGGGTCACGTCGCCAGCCAGGACCGCTGGGCTCATGAGGAGCAAGCCGGCAAACAGACCCAGTGCCGACAATGAGGATACCCGGTGAGCAGTGTGTTCCATGACTTCCGACGATGTTTTCCCACCCCTTGGGTAATGTCAATGTAGGCACGATCTTGTTTGCGTAGCTCGCGCCGCCTGGCGCGCTGTGCCTGTGTTAGCGTATCCGCTCCATGCGCCTCGGCGTGTCTGCCAAAATCCTCATTGCGTATGCCGTTCTCCTCGGAATGCTTGCGGCGAGCAGCCTGTTCACGCTGCTCTATCTCCGCAGAGGGCGGCAGGAGCTCGCGGCCAATCAACGTCGATTGGAGGTTCAGGTGGCGGTCGATGCCTCGCTACGATCCCTCGAGGACTTTGCCAAGATGCGCGCCGCGGAGGGAACGGGCTCGACGCTGGGACTGACCAGTCGCGTGGCCGCGCAGAACGGCATCGCGTCGGCGCGGCAAAATCTGAAGGACGCGCTCGACGCCATCGACCGCTACTTCAAGGAGGAGGCCAACCCCTCCCGTCGCGACGAGTTTGCCGGCTACAAACGCGACATCGCCGATCTCGATGCGCGCGTGGTGGGTGCCGCGGCGGCGCTTGGCAGCAGCGAGATCGCTGCGGGCGACAGCGCGGAAGCCGACCGCAGCCTGGCCAACCTGCTCAGCCGGTTTCACGGGCTCAAGAACAATCTGCGCGGCCAGGGCAAGCACGTCGCCGAGCAGCTCTCGGACAGCGAGCGTCGGGCGGTGGAGATTGCCTTCGCGCTGAGCGGGCTCGGCTTGCTCGTCGCCGTGGGGGCGGCTTTGGTAATGGTGCGAACTTTGCGCCCCTTGAGCGTGCTGCGCGAACATACGAGACAGATTGGCGGCGGCGACTACGTCCGGCGCACCGGGATCTCCTCGCGCGACGAGATCGGCGATCTGGCGCGCGAATTCGATGCGATGGCCGCGGCCATCGAGGAACGCGAGCACCGGCTGATCCGCTCCGAGCGCCTGGCCACCGTCGGCCGCATGGCGGCGCACATCACGCACGAGATTCGCAATCCGTTGGCCTCGCTCGGGCTCAACGTCGAGCTGCTGGGCGACGAGGTCGGGGCCGACAATCAGGAGGCACACAAGCTGGTCACATCCATCGGCAAGGAGGTAGACCGGTTGAGCGAGATCACGGAAACCTACCTGCGCTTCGTTCGCCTGCCCAAGCCCAAGCTCGAACGCGAGGACCTGGGCGCCATCGCGACGTCGGTGTTGGAGTTCGCCGGCGGCGAGCTCGCCCTGGCAGGAATCACCTGGACCGTCGACGTCGAGCCCGACTTGCCCGAGGTGGTGGTGGACGAGAGCCAGCTTCGGCAGGCGTTGCTGAACCTCGTGCGCAACGCCAAGGAGGCGATGCCGGGAGGCGGCCGCATTCGCCTCGAGGTGGGCAAGGCCACGGACGGGCAGGTACGCTTGGCTCTCGCTGACAGCGGTCCCGGCATCCCGCCCGAAAACCTGGCCAACATCTTCGAGCCGTTCTTTTCCACCAAGGCGAAGGGCACCGGTCTTGGGCTGGCGCTGGTTCAACAGATTGTCAACGAGCACGGCGGGCGCATCGAGGTCGACTGCCCACCCGGGGACGGCACCACGTTCACGATTCTGCTGCCGGCGGCGAAGGCCTCTGCGGCGGACATCGGGATTTCCATGCCTTGAGCTTTGCCCGGCCGCCGTCTACGATTCGGGCGTGACGTCTTCGCTGGTTTCGGTTTCCGTCGACCTCGACGCGGTCGAGTGCTACCACCGTATTCACGCTCTGGGGGACGGACCGTCGGGCGAGGCACGCTTCGCGATCCTGCGGCGGGCGCTGCCGCGGCTCGGCGAGCTGTTTGCCCGCCACGGCATCGCCGCGACCTTGTTCACGGTGGGACGCGATTTGGAGGAAGATTCGGAGGGCAGGAGCATCGTCGCGGGCCTGGCCAGGGCGGGACACGAGATCGCCAGCCATTCCTACTCCCACCCCTACGACCTCGTTCGCCTGGGACGGGACAAGATCGCCGCCGAGATCGAGCGAGCCCACGCTGCCATCGGGAACACGAGCGGCGTTGCCCCTGTGGGTTTCCGCGCGCCCGGGTACGAGATATCCGCGGAGCTGGTCGATGTGCTTTGCCAGCGCGGCTACCGCTACGACTCGTCGGCGTTCCCCGCCATTCCTTACTATCTGGCCAAGGCCGCCGTCATGGCAGGCTTGCGCTTGGCCGGGCGCAGGTCGGGCAGCATCCTCGGCAGTCCGCGTGTTCTCGTTGCCCCGTGCGCGCCGTATCGACCGGCCGCCGGGGCGCCCTACCGCCGGGGGAGCCTGCCCATCATCGAGCTGCCGGTCACCGTGACGCCCTGGCTTCGTCTGCACGTCATCGGCACGACCCTCGTCATCTCGCCCGAGTGGTTGCGCCGCCGGTTGGTGGCGGCGGCCCTGACCACCCGGCACTTCAATCTGGAACTGCACGGCATCGACCTTTGCGACGCGTCCGCGGACGGGCTCTCGCCCGCGCTGGTAGCGCGACAGCCGGATCTGCGCGTGTCGCTCGAGCGCAAGCTCGCGGCGCTGGAGGCCACTCTGACCGAGGCGCGCAATGCCGGCGCGACCTTCATGACGCTTGCCAAGGCCGCGGAGCATTTCGGAGCGACCTGAGCCGTAGGCGTCATGTCGCTTTGCCGACAGCGACGGTATAGTTTCTGCCCTCCCAGCGCCCGACCTCTTTCCAAAAGAGCGTGAATTCGATGGAGGAGCCTTCCGGGCAGCTCTCGGTGGGAAGATCGGCGAACCACAGGCCGAGCTCTTCCATCGCCGTCGTCTTCGTCGTGTTCATGCTGGCCCAGTTGTTGGCAGTCCACACGATGTCCGCGTCTTCCACAACGATGAGGCGCAGAATTCGGCCACATGCCATGCGGCGAATGGGATGGCGAGCGCTCCACATCTCGTGCGAATGGGTGGTGCGCTGGGTGACGTAGCGCTGGAAGGCCGGCTCGACGCGATCGAAACACACGCCATCGTGGGCACTGCGCACGAGCGAGACATATTCCGCATGCGACCAGCAAAGCGGCATGGCCGCGCCGGTGGGCCGCCCGCGCTTCATCCCCTTCTCCGGCAAGTCCGCGCCGTCCCACACCTGCTCGCTGAGCATGCCCCCTTCATTGGCGAAGCTCTCCATGGCGGCAATGAAGGGCTTGGCATCGCGCCCGGCGGCGAGCTCGTAGTGGCCACGTTCTCCCGTCAGGATCGGCCAGCAGCGGCCGGTGCCCGTACCGTCGAAGGCACCGCCATCCTCTTTCTGTCCGTAGCCATCGTGATTGTAGCGGCGCCAGCACGGGCCTTGCGGCAGCTCGACCTTGAGCAAGCGATCTGCGACCACGATGGAATCACACACGGTAGGATCGTCCGCCGCGCGAATGCCAAGCCGCACAAGGTGAAGGAAATCACCGCCCACGACGTTTCTGGCCGGATGGCTGCCCCCGCCGTTGAGGACCGAGAGCATGGTGAGGTTCGGGTCGGCATGCGGATCGGGGCTCTTCGAATCGGTGGGGTTGATGCGGATGTAGTGGCGCGGAAAACCCTCGACCATCTCCCCTTTGGTCGTGACCGTCCACTCTTCCACGTGGGCTGCCAGCCAGTCCGCATGCTGCAGGAGAAACGCGGCGATGGTCGCTTCATGGCGTTCCTTGGCGAGCTCCGCGGCACAAACCAGCCCGGCAATGACCGTGGCCAGCGTCGATGGCGAAAAGCCGGCATTCTCCTCCCAGCGCTCCTGGGAGGTCACCGGGCCCTGTCGAATGAGGTAGCCTGCCGCACGCAGGATCATGACCCAAGGATCGAAGCTGCCCAGTGAGACGCCTTCGCGGCGCAAGCGCCACGCCAGCAGGACAGGCGCGGCGATTTCATCGAGCTGAACGCCCGGCCAGTACGCGTTGCCATCGATCCAACTGTTTTGTGGGAACGCGCCGTCTTCGCCCTGAATGGCGGCCAGCCAGACCAAGGCGCCGAGCGCCGTCCCGGTCTGCCCGCCCGCCAGGAGCGCGGTCGCGCTTTGCACCAGATCGCGGATCCATACCAGGTGATAGCCGCCGAGGTCGTCGTCGCTCTTCGTCTCGCCCCATGGGATGCTCATGGACGCCACCAGGGCGCCTTGGAAAGTCTTGTCCTCGTGAGCGAGCAGGATGCAGCGGCTGAGCCGATACAGGTGTCCGCCGTCCGTCGTGTGCGCGCTGAAGTCGAACTCCGACTTGGCCACCGTGCGCTGCCATTGACGAATGTAGGCTGCATGGTGCGCCTCGAACGGCTCTGCCAGGGAGTGCAGCAACTTGGTCACCGTGCTCTGACAGCTATTTCCAAGGGCGATCGCGACGGTAAAGGGCTGCCCATCTCGCACGACGATTTCGCCCGTCAGCGCGAGGTTGCCTGGCCCTGCCGCACGGAATTCCCAGTCCATCTCGAAGCCCTTCATCAGATCCTGCCAGCCGTCGCTGGCGCCGACATAGCCGACGGATCGCCGCGCGAAGCTTCCGCTGCACCCCATCACCAGATGAACGTTCTTGCGCTGCGCGTGGAGAAGGTTGTTGCCGCTTATTTCGGAACACCAACCAAAGTTGCCCGCGCCGGCACGCGCCAGGTGCGGGGCCAGCAGGGCGTAAAGACGCAATTTCCCAGCCAGCGACTTGTCGACCACCTCGAGTTGCGTGCGTATGAGCACCACCGAGCGGTGCGGGTCGGCGAGGATGTGTTTGACGAGACGGTAGCGGCCACCCGGTTCCGTATTCGTGATGCGATAGAAGATGCAATCGCGTTCCGGGTAATCGACCTGGTGCTCGAGATCCCGTTTTTCTTCGTGGCAAAAGGTCTTCCCGTCGGTGATGAGAAACTGCAGGTCGCGCGTGTTGGGTTGGTCGACGGTGGGGTAGTAGATCTCGTTCACGATGCCATGGCTGAGGGTGAACCATACCCGACAGCTCGTGTGGTAGGCGGTACCCAGGCCTTGCTTGGCGCTCGACGTCCAGCGCGGCTCGATACCCGGCGCTCCGAATGCGACCGGGTAGTTAGTGGACAAAGCGCTCCTTCGTCGACACTGCACCTGCCTTTGACCAAAGGCGATACCCGCCCAGAAACGCGTTGGCGTTGCTGCCCAGACGAGAACCGGGGGGCAGCTCCTTGAGCAACCTGGCGTTGCCGCCACCAAGCACGATGTCGTCCACCTCCAGGGCGTTCCTGAGCAGCTTGACGACCTCGCCTACGTGGTGGCGCCATTTCTTCTTTCCCAGGCGCTTGAGTCCGGCCAGCCCAACGTAGTCTTCGTAGGTCAGGCCCTTCTTGTACGGGAGGTGCGCCAGCTCCATCGGCTCGAGAACGCCGTCGACGATGAGCGCGGAGCCAAGGCCGGTTCCCAAACCGAGAAAGAGCATCCTGCCCCCTTGGTAGCTTGCCAGTGCCTGCATCGCGGCGTCGTTGATGATTTTGGTCGGCCGCTGGCCAAAGGCTTTCTTGAAGTCGAAGCCGACCCATCCGTACCCGAGGTTGTGCGGCTCGGCCAAGATACGACCATGGACGACGGGCCCAGGGTATCCGATCGATACTGCCTCGTACTTCCAGTCGCTGGTCGCGGTTCGCACCTCGGTCACCATCTTCGCGGGGGTCATGGTCGGCCCGGATGGGAACTCGACCCGCTGCCGGCGGCCGGTGGCCAGGACCTTCACGTGGGTTCCGCCGATATCGATGACCAGAACCCTCATTCCATGGGCCTCCAGGTCAGTTTGATGCCGGTCAAGGCCGGCGCGATTCGCCGCCGCGCTTGGTGCACTCGGTCCTGTCAGCCGGAACCGGCGACCAAAGCCCGGACCTGACGATGGACGTGCGCCGCGCGGCCGGTGGGGATATGCTCGGCGTCCGATGGCATGGTCCGAGGCCAAAACCGTGCAAGAGACGCCGAGCGCCGGGCGCGCGTTTGCCGCCACGGCCTACGATGCCGAACGTCCGCCCGTGGCCAGCAAGGATGAGGGCCAAGACCCTCTCATCGGCAAGCATATCGACCACTTCGAGGTGCGCGGACTGCTGGGCGAAGGCGGCATGGGCCGCGTGTACCTAGCCCACGATTTGTCGCTCAACCGACCGGTGGCGCTCAAGCTCTTGCGCCACGAGCTGGCCGACAACCCGACCTTGATGTCGCGCCTGGTGGACGAAGGCCGGGCTCAGGCGCGCCTGCAGCACCCCAACGTCGTCACCATCTACTATATCGGCAATTTCGAAGGCGCCTCCTACTTCGTGATGGAGTACGTGCACGGCCGGACTCTGGCGGAGGTGCTCGAGGAGCACGGTCCTCTCGATTGGGGAGATGCCCTCGAATATGTAATCCAGACCGCGCGCGCCCTGGCCACGGCTCATGCGCGGGGGATGATCCACCGTGACATCAAGCCCTCGAATATCTTGCTGGGCGACATTCCCGCGGGCGCCCAGCGGGCCGAGGTCAAGGTCGCGGACTTCGGCTTGGCCACGTCCGACGAGAAGGCGGCGGGCAGATTCGTGGGCACGCCGTACTATGCGGCGCCCGAACAAATCGCTGGCGCCGCGCCCGACCTGCGCAGCGATATCTATACCCTGGCCATCACCTTCTACGAGCTTCTGACCGGCAAAGTGCCCTTCAAGGCCGACAACCTCGACGCCATGTCCGAGTTGCATCGCACGGCCGCGCGGCCCGAGATAGGCGACGAGGTCGCGCCCTGGCGCTTGCGCCAGCTCATTGCCGAGATGATGGATCCCGACCCGCACAAGCGACCGCAGAGCTACGACACGCTCCTCACGCGATTGGAATCGGTGCGGCCCCGGCCGCGCGTGGCAGGCGGTCTCTTGCCGCGCGGGGTGGCGTTGGCCATCGATTTGATGATCTTCGCGCCGCTCGGGCAGATCATCGCCGCGACGCTGTCGTGGTCGCAGCAGGCGGCCACCCAGATCTGGCTGGCGCTCTTCGGCAGCTATTACATCCTCACGCACCGCCTGTGGGGCAAGACCCTCGGCAAGCGATTGCTCGGGCTGCACGTGGTGGGAACCACCCGGCGTGTGCGCGTGCCCGGACTGCTTCTGCGCTTCGTCGTCGAGTTTTGGGGCCCTCTTGCGGCGCTGGCCATCATCAGTCTACAGATCGGGGCCGTGACCAACCTTGTGGAGGTCAAGGAGCGGGTGATGGGAGGTCTTGGGGCGAGCCCCATGCCACTTTGGGATCGCAGCGTGAACGCGCTTCTGCGTACCATGCTGGTGCCCAATCTCATCGTCGCCATTCCATGGCTGGCGGGATTCCTGTTCGCCCTCGTGGACCGCGACCGGCAGGCTCTACACGACCACGCCGCCAGGACGCGGGTCATTTACGAGGCCCGCGCGCTCGACGACGAGGGAAAGAGCGCAGGCGGTTGACGACCGCGATGGATGGATGGTGCCCCCAAGTCTGATAAGGTGACCCCGTGAATCCAGAACACCTACGTGCCCTGCTCGAATCCGTGCAAGGTGGTCAAACCGGCGTGGACCAAGCCATGGCCGAGTTGCGCGATCTGCCCTTTCGTTCGCTCGGTTTCGCCCACGCGGATACCCATCGCCATTTGCGCACCGGATTTCCCGAGGTGATCTTCGGCACCGGCAAGACGCCCTCCCAGATCGCCAGCCTGCTTGGCGAGCTCGGCCGGGACGGAGCCATGGTCATGGCGACCCGGATATCCCGCGAGGTCGCGGCGGAGGTGCTTGCGCTGGTCCCCGCGGCGCGCTACCTGGAAGGGGCCCGCATCGTGGCGTTGGGGCCGGAGACAGTGCCGACGCGGGGTCGTGGCGCCATTGCCGTGCTCTCGGCGGGCACGGCGGACATTCCCGTCGCCGAGGAAGCGGCGGTCACGGCCGAGCTCGACGGCAACCGCGTGGTGCGGATCTTCGATGTCGGTGTGTCGGGCTTGCATCGCTTGCTCGCGCATCGCGAGACCGTCGAAAAGGCGGAAGTGCTGGTGGTCGTGGCAGGCATGGATGGGGTTCTTCCCACCGTGGTGGCGGGCCTGTTTTCGCGTCCCGTGATTGCCGTGCCCACCAGCATCGGCTACGGCGCATCGATGGGTGGAATTTCGGCGCTGCTCACCATGCTCAATTCGTGCGCCACGGGCGTGGCGGTGGTGAACATCGACAATGGCTTCGGTGCCGGTCGCATGGCATCCCTGCTCAACCGGGAGCGCGCGTGACGGCCGCGCCAATCGTCCAAGGGCTGCACCTTCACTTCGATCCATGCTCGGGCGTGGCGGGCGACATGACCGTGGCGGCGTTGGTCGACGCCGGGGTGCCTGAGAACGTCGTGCTGGATGCCGTCCGCGCGGTGGGATTGAAGGGGCTGAAGGTCGGGCTCGAGCGGAGGAAGAGGGGCGCTTTTGTCGGGTTGGGGTTCGATGTGGATTTCCCTGGGAGGGTGGTTGGGCACGGGCACGACCACGGCCACGGCCACGGCCACGACCACGGCCACGGCCACGACCACGGCCACGGCCACGGCAACGGCCACGAGCATGAGCACGGCCACGACCACGGCCACGAGCATGCACATGAGCACCGCGATTATGCCGAGATTCGACGCTTGCTCAGGCGCGCGGGGTTGGATGTCAAGGCGAGGAAGTTGGCGGAGGACATCTTCGAGCGCATCGCGGTGGCCGAGGCGGCGCTGCATGGAATGACCGTAGACGAAGTGGCGTTTCACGAGGTTGGGGCGTGGGACTCCATCGCCGACATCGTGGGGGCTTCGGCGGCGCTGGCCTGGCTGGCGCCGTCGGCGATCACGGCGTCGCCGCCCACCCTCGGATCGGGAACGATCCACACGGCCCACGGGGTCATGCCGGTGCCGGCGCCAGCGACAGTCGCGATCTTGCGTGGGCTGCCGGTTCTCGCCGAAGGGTCGGGCGAATTGACCACGCCGACAGGTGCCGCGATTCTCGCGGCCGTCGTGCAGTCCTTCGGTCCGCCGCCGCCCATGCGTATCCGTGCGCAGGGCTTTGGCGCGGGCACGCGCGAGCACGCCGACCGGCCGAATGTGCTGCGCGTGATCCTGGGCGAACCCTTGGGACAGGCGTTGCCCGCGTCCGAGGGCGAGGTCGTGCTGGTCGCCGCCAACATCGACGACATGAATCCGCAACTCGCCGATCCGCTCATGACCGCTCTGTTTGCCGCGGGCGCGCTCGACGCGTGGCTTTCGCCCATCCAGATGAAGAAGGGGCGCCCGGCCATCGAGGTGTCGGCGCTTTGCGCGCGGGCAGCCTTGTCCGCCATCGAGGAAGCTTTCTTCGCCAATTCCACGACCATCGGTTTGCGCCGCCAGGTCATGCAGCGAACCGTGCTCGAACGCGCCCAGGCCTCGGTCAGGACTTCCTTTGGCGAGGTGCGGGTGAAGGTGGCATCGCGGTCGGGCGAGATCTTGGGCGCCACCCCGGAATTCGAGGATTGTCGCAAGCTCGCCCTGCGCGCCAAGGTGGCGGTGCGAAGGGTCGTTGACGAGGCCGGTGCGGCGACCCTGGCGCTGCTGCAGGGACGGGCGAGCCCAGGCGGGTTTCGGCCGACTGGGGGCGAGCCGGGAGCTCGCAAGAGCCCCTCGCGGGTTCGCACCCGTGCGAGGCGTGGAAATCGGACCTGATGCCAGCGCACAAGCCGAAGGCCAACTCCACGAAGTCGGGGCGCGACAGAGCCGCGGGCCCGGATTCTCGCGGCGGGCCTGGTGCAGATGATGGCCGAGGCCGACGTCCTCATCGCCATGACCGATCTCGAAGGCCGGCTCGTGGTTTGGAATCGCGCCCTGGACACGTTGACCGGATGTGCCGGCTCCGACGGCGTGGGCAGGAACTTGTCCGAGTGGCTCACCGGGTTCGGAGTCCGCGATTTGGCGGACATCATGGGACAGGTCGCAATCCGACGCGAGCCGCTTCGCTGCGAGGTCCGTTTGCCTGGCGTCTCGGGGTCGATGGCCGCGGCTGCCTTCAGCGTGCTTCCCGTGCACGGCGACGACGGAGCTCCCCTGGCCGTCATGGCGGCGGGGCACGATCTGACTTCCTTGCGCGCATTGCAAAGCCAGGTCCTCCACGCGGAGAAACTGGCCACCGTCGGGCAGATTGCCGCGGGCGTGGCACACGAAATCAACAACCCTCTGACCTCGGTCCAGATGTGCGTAGAGGCCGTGCTACGCAAAGCGACCCTCGCGCTCGAGGGCAGGGTGCCCAACCAGTACGAGCCGACCGACGTGGAGCGGCTGAAGAAGATCCGCGAGGGCGCCGAACGCATCCGCAAATTTTCGCGCGACCTCACCACCTACGCACGTCCATCCGGCCGCGAAATCGAGGAAGTCAACCTGAACGAGGTCGTGGAGCACGCGATGTCCTTCTGCGAGCACGTCCTTTACGAGGCAAAGGCGAACCTGACGCGCGAGCTGGCGCCCGACCTGCCACGTGTTCGCGTGGTGCGCGACCACATCATGCAGGTGGTGACGAACCTGGTCAGCAATGCCGCACAAGCGCTGGCCGACGAAGGTGGATGCGTCGTGGTGCGGACGTTCAGCGATGCACCGGGGCGCGTTGGATTGGCGGTGTCGGACGACGGCGAAGGCATCCGCGAGGAGGATCGGGGGCGGGTGTTCGAGCCCTTCTTCACCACCAAGCCAGCGGGTAGAGGCACAGGCCTGGGCCTTCCCGTGGTAAAGAACATCGTTCTCGCCCACGGTGGGGACATCACCTTCGAATCGAAACCCGGCGGCGGCACGACCTTCGTGGTCTCGCTCCCGCTCGGCACCGGCGGGGTCGGCAAGATCGGCAATGTCGGCGGCGTCGCATCGACTGGCTCCGAGAAGACAGAGAAGCAAACGCGATGAAAGCAGAGCAACTCACCGAGATCCTGGAAACCGCGGCCCAACAGCTTGGCGTCAAGGTTCGCTACGAGACCCTGGTCGCGTCGGGCCCGACCGGCGGCGGCGGATTGTGCAAGATCAAAGGCGACTGGTGCGTGATCATCGACAAGAAAACCGCGCCGTCCGAACGCGCCTCCATCTTGTGCGATGCGCTCGCGACCATGGACACGGACGCCATCTTCCTGCCACCCAAGGTGCGCGAGATGGTCTCGCAACGTCGCGCCACCCTGACCAAGCTGGTGTAGTCGCTACTCTTCTTGGCCGAGGGCGCGGATTTTGGCCGCCAGGAAGGGATCGTCGGCCAGGCTCTCGCGCAGCGCGGTCCCGATCTTCTGCCTGACTTCGGCCCCTGCCTTGCGACCCACCTGACGGTCAAGCACGCGCTCTATCACCTTGTCGAGGGCAGCCTGGGGCGTCAGCTTGCCGGCTTTGAGATCGGCCCCGATGTCCGAAACCGGAAGCGCTCTTCCCGTCTGCGCGGATTTACCGGCCGCGACAGGCGCCTTGGATGCGCCCTCGGCCTTTGCGGCCCCGAGCTTGGCCTCGAAGCTCTTCCCGGCGGCGCCGTCGACCCCTGCCTTGCCCGGCAAGCCGGCCCGATCGAGCGGTGAAGTTCGCGAAATCTTCATGGACCGCGCTCCAGCTTAGCACAGCCGCCGGCGGCCGTGGATGACATCGATCCAGAAACGAGACCCGTTGGCATGCTGCCCCCTTGCCTCTTATCGGAGCACGGCCGATTTTGGTTGCGTGACCCAGGGGTGCAATGCCAGCGTGCAAAGTAGCCTCCGGCCCTACAGCCGGAGCCTTTTCCAGGTTAAGGTGTGACCATGAAGAAAGCACATTTCGAAACCAGCGCAGGTGAGATCGTCGTCGAGCTCTTCGAGGACGACGCCCCAGGTACGGTGGCCAATTTCGTCGGCCTTGCTCAGGGAACCAAGGAGTGGAAGGATCCCAAGAGCGGCCAGAAGGTGAAGCGTCCCTACTATGACGGGCTGACCTTCCACCGGGTCATAGACGATTTCATGATCCAGGGTGGCTGTCCGCTCGGCAATGGCTCGGGCGGTCCCGGATTTACCATCAAAGACGAGCTTGCCGGAAAGCGTCAAGTGCACTTGCGTGGATCGCTGTCCATGGCGAAGACTGCAGCGCCGGACTCCGGCGGTTCGCAGTTTTTCATCTGTCACAGCCCGCAATCGCACCTCGATCGCAAGCACACCGTGTTCGGCCAGGTCATTTCCGGCATCGAGGTCGTGGACAAGATCCGCAAGGGCGACAAGATGACGCGGGTTTGGATAGAGGGCTAACGGCAGGGAGGGCGAGAAGACCCAAGACGAGCAAGACGAGCAAGACGAGCAAGACGAGCAAGACGAGCAAGACGAGCAAGACGAGCAAGACGAGCAAGACGAGCAAGACGAGCAAGACGAGCAAGACGAGCAAGACGAGCAAGACGAGAATGTCTGGAATCTCGCGTGTTCCAACCATGTTATGCCAGGACTCACTTGCTTGACTTGGACAACCAGGGTAGTCGATAACGGAAAGGCGAGCGCTGTGGATTCGACGCTGCGTACGGAAGCCGCTTGAACAAACCAACCCCCTTCGGCAAGTACTACCTCCTCGAACGCATCAATGTTGGAGGAATGGCCGAGGTATTCAAGGCGAAGACCGTCGGCGTCGAGGGCTTCGAGCGCATCGTCGCGCTCAAGCGCATCCTGCCCAGCATCGCGGAGGACGAAGAGTTCATCACGATGTTCATCGATGAGGCGAAGATCGCGGTGCAACTCCAGCACGCGAACATCGCCCAGATCTTCGACCTAGGTAAAGTCGATGACAGCTACTTCATCGCCCTCGAGTACGTCAACGGGCGGGACCTGCGCGGCATCTTCGACGACGTGCGTAAGTTGGGGCAGGTGATGCCCATGCCGCAGGTCTGCTACCTCATCATGCAGCTGTGCGAGGGGCTCGACTACGCCCACAACAAGCGGGATGCCCAGGGCCGGGATCTGAACCTGGTGCACCGTGATGTTTCGCCGCAAAACGTGCTCATCGGCTACGAGGGCGAGGTCAAGCTCATCGACTTCGGCATCGCCAAGGCCGCAGGCAAGGCGTCCAAGACCCAGGCCGGCATTCTCAAGGGCAAGTTCGGCTACATGTCGCCCGAGCAGGTGCGCGGCTTGCCCATCGACCGCCGCAGCGACATCTTCGCACTCGGGATCGTGCTTTACGAGATGTTGACCGGCGAGCGCCTGTTCATCGGCGAGAGCGATTTTTCCACCCTCGAGAAGGTCCGCAACGTCGAGATCATTCCGCCCTCGTCCATCAATTCCGCCATCCCCGAAAAGCTCGAGCGCATCGTCCTCAAGGCACTGGAAAAGAACGTCGAGGATCGCTACCAGAACGCCATCGATCTGCACGACGACTTGCAGATGTTCATGCATTCGGTCGGGCAGTTCTCCTCGCGCAAGGATCTGTCGGCCTGGATGAAGCGCACGTTCGCGGACGAGATCCCGCAAGAGCAGGATGGCGAGAGCCCCGAAGACGAGGATGTGGAGGAGATCGAGGACGTCGAGCTGTTGCATACCTCCGGGGAAAGGCCCGCCTTGTCGGCGGGCGGAAGCCCGGACGACGACGAGTTCGGCTGGGACGAGGAAGAGCGCGAAACCCAGATATTCGACAAGGATCCCGCACAGATCGAGCCCGTGCCCGGCGAAGCGAGCTTCCTCGTCGAAGGCGGCGACAAGACGGTGGCGATGGCGCCTTCCGAGGCCTTGCTGGCCGAGATGGGCGAGGCCTTCGAGTCGTCGGTCCCGACCCGTCCCGTGGCAAAGACCGTGGAGCCGGGTGCGCATGCGGCTGGTCCCGCGGGCATGCGCAAGACCCACATGGGCTTGGGGGAAGATTCCGATGCCACGCCCCTGCCGCCCCCGAGTGCGTTCCCCGCATTCGCCACTCCTGGAGCGGGCGTTTCGCGCAAGTCGGGCCAGGTCCCTGCCGCCGGTTCGGCCGAGCCCGCCCGGTCTCCCTTCGACCTGCCCAAGCCGGTCTTCCGCCAGACCTTGATTGGCGGCATCCAGGCCCCCACGCTGCCCAATCCCAACCTCGTGCAAGGTCGAGGACCCGTGTATCCGACCTTCCAGCCTTCCCAGGGCATGCCGGGCGCGGGAGTACCGGTTCCCGGCTTTCCCGGTGTCACGTTTCCCGGTGCGCCTGTTCCGCCTCAAGCTTCCCCGCAGTACTCCATGCCGGTGGACATGTATCCCGCCGAAGCGGTCTCCCTGCGCACTCCCTCGCGTCTCAAGTACTACGTGGCTTTCATTCTCTTCATGCTCGCGGGCGGTGGCGGGGCCTATATGTTCATGACCCGGCCTGGCAATCTGCAGGTTGCGGTCAAGCCCCAGGATGCCCGGCTCGCGGTGGATGGCGTCGTGATCACCAGCGATCCGCCGTTTCATTTGCAGAAGCGGCCCGGGGTGTATCGCCTGACGGTGTCGCGCCCCGGCTATGTGTCGCGCGACCAGATCGTGCAGATCAGCGCAGGCCAGTCGGGTCACGTGGATATCGACCTCGAGCCCTCGCCCGATACGGGATTCGACCTTACCAGCCAGCCTTCCGGCGGCTTGGTCTGGCTCGACGGCCAGCCCCTTGCCATTGATGAATTCGGCAAACAGGCGACCACCAATTTCCATGCCTCGCGTATCGCGCCCGGGCCTCACATCATCGAGATTCGCGGCAATCCCCAATACCAAGGCTGGCGTCAGGAGTTTCTGCAAGAGCCCGGAAAGACCGTACGCCTGCACGCCGACTTGGTGCCGGTGGGTGGAGGGGGCGGGGCCAAGCCGACGCCGACCCATGGAGCGCCGTCCACGCAGCCGCCATCCTCGACCGTCGCCATGGGCGAGCGTCCGAGAGAGGGCAGGACCGGGGCGCACCACGGAGGTGGCGGTGCCGGCAAGTCTGCGTCGAGCGGCGGCGACGATGTCTTCGAGACGATGAAGGGTCCCGGCGAGAAGAAGCCCAAGGTGAAGTCGGGCAAATCGGGCGGAGGCGATGTCGACATTTTCGAGAACGAGGGCAAGACGGACAGCAGCGGTTCGGGCAGTATGTGCGTGGCCACCATCAGCTCCAAACCCTGGGCCGAGGTGAGCATCGACGGCAAGCCCACGGGCAAGATCACCCCTCTCGTCAATTACTCGATCCCCTGTGGCAAGCATCGCGTGACGTTCAAGAACGCCGATCTGATGATCGAGCGCAATGAGAGCGTGACCTTGAAGGCGGGACAGCCGTTCAAGAAGATCTTCTCGCTGGTCGAGGACGACCTGTAGAATCGCCGGGTGAGCTCGGAACCAACCAACGACCCGCGGATGCGCGGGCTTACCGAGGAGTGGCGGGCGTATTTTCGCAGGGCGGCCTTCGAGAATCCGACCCATCCCCAGGCGCGCGATTTCCTCGAGCGCGATTTGCGCGAAGCCCTTGCGCGAATCATCCCCCCCGACGCCTCGGTTCTCGACGTGGGGTGTGGCACCGGCGAGATCTTGGCGGCGCTGCCGAACCGCGAACGCGTCGGCATCGCCCAGCTGCCCGAGGTGGCCGTGGAGGCGCGTCGCCGTTTTCCCGACCTGGTCATCGAAGACGGTGACCTCGACAGTCTTCCAGCCCACCGCCGGTTCGATGCGGTCATCTGTAACCGCCTTTGCCACAGCGTGGCCGACGTGCGCGATTTGCTGGTCAAGCTGCGCGCGTGCCTGAGCGAGCGCGGACGACTGTACCTCATTGCCTACAACTATCTGTGGGAGGTGCCGACCCGGCTGGCGGAGGTGGCGGGGCTCAAGCTTCCCTCTCCGACCTCGAACTGGCTCTCGCACAGCGACTTCGAGAACATGTTCGGGATCGTCGGGCTCGAGTCGGTCCGTTTCGAGGACCGCATGCTCTTTCCCGCCGAGGTCCCAGGGCTGGCGCCCTTGCTCAATCGCTACCTGGGCAAGCTTCCGGGCTGGCAGCGCATGTCGATGTATCGAATCTACGCCTTGCGCAGGCGGGACATGCTGCCGGAGCCACGCCTGGCCAGCGTCAGCGTCATCGTGCCGACGCGCAACGAGGCGGGCAATGTGGCGGGCGCCATCGCGCGCACGCCGATGCTTGGCTCGCGAACCGAGCTGATCTTTGTCGAAGGTGGCTCGACGGATGGAACTTGGCAAAACATCGCCGCGGCCATCAAGGACTACCGCGGCCCGCTCGAGCTTCGCGCCTACCGGCAGCAGGGCACGGGCAAGGCCGACGCTGTCCGGTTGGGGTTCTCCAAGGCCACCGGGGACATTCTCATGATCCTCGATGCCGACCTGACCGTTCCGCCCGAGGAGCTGCCCGTCTTCTACGACGTACTGGCAAGCGGTCTCGGCGACTACGCGCAGGGCACGCGCCTGGTGTATCCCATGGATCCCGGCGCCATGCGCTTCATCAACAAGCTGGGCAACATCGCCTTTTCCCAGCTCTTTACCTATCTGCTCGGCCAGCCCATCAAAGACACCTTGTGCGGCACCAAGGTCCTGTGGCGGCGCGACTACGAGCGCATCGCGGCCGGGCGCGATCTGTTCGGCGACTTCGATCCCTTCGGCGACTTCGATCTCATCTTCGGGGCGGCCAGGTTGAATCTGAAGATCGTCGAGATACCGGTTCGCTACCGCGAGCGCGTGTACGGCGAGACCAACATCTCGCGCTGGAAGCACGGGTGGCTCTTGCTCAAGATGTCCGGCGTGGCGGCCCGCAAGCTACGCTATGTCTGACCCGGCATCGTCCGAGCTTCCCGCCGCCTTGCGCGAGCGCACCTTGGTGCGTTTCGAGGAACATCGTCGCGTATGGCAAGCCAATCCGACCCTGCGTGCGAGTTACGGTCACTGGTATGGCCGGCTACGCCGGGCCTTGCCGCCGCGCGAGCTTGGGCCGTGGATCGAGATTGGATCGGGTCCCGGCTTTGCGCGCGAGTTCATTCCCGAATTGGAATTGACCGACGTGGTCAAGGCGCCGTGGCACGCGCGCCAGATGTCCGCCGAGGCGCTTGACCTCGATGACGGCAGCGTGGGGGCTCTGGTGCTGTTCGACGTCCTCCACCACGTGGCAGCCCCCGCGCGCTTCTTTCACGAGGCGGTCCGCGTTTTGCGGCCGGGAGGCCGCATCGTGCTGTGCGAACCTTACATCAGCCCGGTGTCCCGCTGGGTGTATGGCCGTTTTCACCCCGAACCGGTGGATATGTCGGTCGATCCCTTGGTCGCGGCGGTACACACCCCCGAGGCCGCCAGGGATCCCTTCGCCTCCAACCAGGCAATCCCGACACTCATCTTCGCTCGCGACCACGGCCGAGTCTTCGCACGTATGTTTCCCTTGCTCGACGTGGTTCGCGTCGAACGAATGGCTGGTCTGGCCTATCCTGCGACCGGCGGCTTTTCCCACCCCCCGTTTCTGCCCGTTTCTCTGTGGCGCGCTTGGTTTGCCTTCGAGAACCTGCTGCCGGGCTCTCTCTTTCACGGATTTGGTTTCCGCGTCCTCGTCGTCGTCGAGCGTCGGGCTGCTAGACCTTGACCCAGGCCGCGCACTGGTAGAGCGCCATCGCAACGGGAGCGAAGGCGGGCATGGCGTGGCGTCGACCAGGGCGCAGGACACGCCGGAGTGCCCTATCGATGGCGGCGGGCGCGGTGACGTGGTGATCTTCGATATTGTGGAAGCCGATGGCCCGGAAAAGGCCGGCCATCAGCCCGTTCACCATGGGATAGCCTGCGACGAGCGTACCGCCCTTGACCAGGGTTCGCGCCAGGGCAGACGCGGCGCCGTCCGCGTCCGCAATGTGTTCGAGGACGGACAGGCAAATGACCACGTCGTAGCTCGCCTCCGGCAGGCTCGATTCTCGCAGCAGATCGGCCTGCACGAAGTTGGCCTGGCAGGAAGGCGCGACGAGGCGTTCGAGCCTGTCGCCGAGAATCAAATCGGTGCCGGTGTAGCGGGGAAAGTGCGAGGACAGGGTTGGGATCAGGATGCCGCTGCCCACGCCGACCTCGAGAACCCTCGTGCCATCGTGGGGAACAAGGTCGAGCCCCATGCGCAGCCGCTTGCGATAGAGCCAGCCCACGCATGGCCGATAGTAATAGGGAAGGGGATCGTGCTCATCGTTCGCGCTGAGGGTGCCAGCCGGCGGAAGGATGAGCTTCATCGCGCGTCTCTCGACCGCGCAGGGGGGGCAGGCGGCGAGAGGATGCCGAGGGCGGTGGTGCGCGGTCCCACGACCAGCGAGAAGGCTTCGGGCGCCTCGGGGAAGCGTCGCTCGATCATGCGGTTGAAGTTGCGCAGATTCTCCTCCAGCTGCGCCGAGAAGAGCTTGCCGCGAAGAGCGAACAGCTTGTTCTTGATTTGGTCGCGCGCCTCCGGGTTGGTGGCCACGGCGTAGGATTGTTCGAGTTGGCGGATGGCCAAATCGTCGGCGCCGCTCTTGGTCAGCATGCGTGCGACCAGATTGGGGATGTAATAGGGGATGCCTTCGTACAGCGCCGCCTGTCTCAGCATCTCCACACCTTGCTGGCGCCAGCCCGGCACCCGGGGATCGTCTTCGCCTGCATCTTGAGGCAGCTCGAAGAGGTAGTTGAAACCCATCTGGAAGGGAAATTCCCACTCGAAGGGAAACGCCTTGTGTCCTCGCGCGAGCACGTGGATGGCCGCCAGCACCATCTCGGGCGATATCTTCTGACCGTTGTAGATCAGCATGGCCGCCCCCGCGAGGTAGAGGCGCTGGAACTTCGGGTCCAGATCGATGGCGGTGTCCAGGTATTGCGCCAGCCACTTCGTCGGCACCCGGGCGTGCAGTTGCGTGCCGAAGTACACGTTGGCGCGGGCATGGATCAGATCCGCCAGCAGCTCGTTGTGCCGAAGACCGACGACGCGCAAGGCGGAGGAAGGGGGCAGGTAGAAGGTGTCGGCCTCGGGCGGCCAGGTCGCTCGCAGGCGCGTCGTGCGTTCGAGGCAGCCGAAGGCGAGGGCGCCAAGGCCGGCCAGTCCGGCGAGCACTCCGACGACCAGGATTGCGCCAGAGCCGCGATTTTTCTTCTGGGGCGGCACATCCATGACGTCAGGGATCGGGCGCGGGTGGCGGCTCGGTGAGCTCGACGCCGGTATCGACCCCGGTCACGCCGAGCTTGGACAACCGATAGCGCATGGAGCGGAACGAAACACCGAGCAGGCGCGCGGCCTCGGTACGGTTGCCTCCCGTTCGTTCCAGGGCCTTGATGAGGATGGATCGTTCGTATTCCTCGAGGTGGTGTTCCAGATCGAGGCCACTCTCGGGCAGATGACCGACCGTGCTCTGGCTCTGCTGTTCGCCCTGCAGCCCCGCGAGGTTGGGAAATGCGTCGATGGCGAGCCAATCCGTGGCGGACAGGGTGACCGCGCGCTCGATCATGTTTTCCAGCTCGCGCACGTTTCCCGGGAAGTGGTACAGCATGAGCGCGGACATGACTTCGGGCGCGGCTCCGACCACGTTGCGTCCGTGCTCGGCGGAGAACTTGCGGATGAAGTGATCGACGAGCAGGGGCAAATCCTCGCGTCGCTCGCGCAGCGGAGGCAAGCGCAGCTGGATGACGTTCAGGCGGTAGTAGAGATCCTGGCGGAAAGTGGATTTCTCCACCTCGGCTTCCAGGTCGCGGTTGGTAGCGGCCACGATGCGGACATCCACCTCGCGCTCGCTGACCCCGCCGACCGGCTTCACCTTGCGCTCCTGCAGGACGCGTAGGAGCTTGACCTGCATGGCGACCGGCAACTCGGCGATCTCGTCGAGCAGCAAGGTTCCGCCGTGGGCCGCCTCGAACAACCCTTGCTTGTCCGCGTTGGCACCGGTGAACGAGCCACGGACGTGCCCGAAAAACTCCGATTCGAGCAGGGTTTCCGGGATGGCGCCGCAGTTGACGGCCACGAAGGGCTGATCCGTGCGCGGAGAGAGCTCGTGCAAAGCGTGCGCGGCCAGCTCCTTGCCCGTGCCGGATTCGCCGATGAGCAGCACGCTGGTTCTCGTCGACGCGACCTTGCGTAGGATGTCGAAGACCCGCTGCATGGCGGGCGATTTTCCCAGCAGCCGGTCGAGCTTGTAGCGCCCCTTGATCTCGTCGCGCAGAGCCACGTTCTCGCGCGACAGGCGGCGCTTCTCCATGGCACGGTCGACGACCAATCCAACCTCGTCGATCTTGAAAGGCTTGGTCAGGTAGTCATGCGCGCCGGCCTTCATGGCGGCGATGGCGGTCTCGGTCGTGGAGAAGGCCGTCACGACGATGACCTCGGTATCGGGCCGGGTGCGCTTGGCTTCGGCCAGGATGGTCAGTCCATCCACATCCGGCATGCGCAGATCGGTGATGATCACATCGAAGGCGCGGGCCTTGAGGGACGCGATGGCCTCGTTCCCGCCCGAAGCTGCTTCGATGCGATAGCCCTCGCGACGCAAGTAGATGCCCAGGAACTCGCGCATCGAGCGCTCGTCGTCGACGATGAGGATATCCCCGGTGTGGTTGGTCATGGTGTGCGTTTGCGCGCCACGAGGATGAGGAAGCCGCCGAAGTTGCGGATCCACGGCAAATCGCAGGCCACGCGTTCGGCGCGATCGAAGAGCCCGGAAACCATCGGCATGTCGAACACGCGGGAGGTGGGCGTAACCACGCGCACGCCGCGCATGGTAACGTATTCCACGTCGGGCGGCAGGTAGGCGCGCGCGCTCTCCAAGGTGTCGTAGCGTGTGAAGACATCGCGATCCGTCGTGCCCTCGGCGATGGGAGCTGCGCCGCCCAGCGCCTTGGCCAGGTAGCGCAGAGAGCGGGGATTGTAGAACTCGAGGAGGAGGTGACCGCCCGGCCGGGTCACGCGAGCCATCTCGGCGACGGCTTCTCGGATGGGCGGGATGTGTGCCAGGACCTTCATGCTGTACACGAGATCCACCGAGGCATCCGGGAGCGGCAGGGCGGTGAGCGATCCCTGGACCACGCGCAAGCCGCGGTCTTTGGCGTGCGTCAGCATACCGCGCGAAAGGTCGAGCCCGATGGCCGAACGCCCGATGCGGGCGGCCTCGGCCAGCAGCAACCCCGTTCCGCAGCCGGCCTCCAGAATATCCCGTCCGCTGCCGTATCGCCTGACCCATTCCAGCTCGAGCTCGTCGATGAGGCGGTGGTAGCCGTGGTGGCGTTCCCGCTCATAGCTGGGCGAAAAGCGGTCGTAGTAGCTCTGCGTCGAGCGGAGATCGTCCTGCTGCTCCATATCCTGACCTGATTATGCGGTCAGCGCCGCAAAGACGCGAGAGTCTTTCGCCAGCTCAGAAGAGATCCGCCCAACGGCACAGCTCGATATGGCGGCTGGCCAGGGCTTCGCGCACGCGGGAGGCGCCGAGGGCATCGACCTCGCCGCGTCGTGGCGGCTCTTGTCCTGACGGATCGAGATCGGGTTGGCAGATGAGCTCGTGGCTGCCCGGACTCAGGCGGCCAAGGATTTCCAGAATGCGGATCTCGTCGAGGCGACCGCGCTCGAAGTAGCCCCAGCTTTGCGGACCATGGCGGCGCGCCCCGAGCTGGCGACGGCCGTACCAGGCCAGCGCGCCCAGCGCGGCCGTGGCCAGGCCACGCGGCAGATCGGCGGTCCACGCCAGGGTTGGCCGCTCGACCGTCGTGCGCAGGCCCGCGATGGCGTGGCGGCGCGCCACCTTCTCCATGGCCTGCGCGACCATGGGCAGAAACCCGACGCTGCCCCGTGCGCACAGGTGGTCGATGACCAACCCGAGATCGCGCAAGCGCGCCACCTGGGCGTCGAATTCCTGCTCGACGTGCGCGGGTTGCATGGCGACCTTGGCCCAGTTGAGGAGGAGGTCGCGTTCTCGCGAGGGGAACCGGCCATGTTCATCGAGCAGGGACGCCACCGCCGCGGGCTTGGACACCGGCTCGCCATCCTCCAGTGTCAGCAGGACGCCGACGCCAAGGGTGGGGCTTTCGCCCAGCTCGGCCTTGATGGCTTCGAGATCGCCGGCGATGCCGAGCACCGAGGTGCTGGTCACGATCCCGCTTCGGTGGGCAGCGAGGATCCCGCGCGTCCGCGCGGCCGACAGCCCGAAGCCATCGGCGTTGACCACGAGACGGATGCTGGCGCTGCTCGAATCCACGGCGCTTTCTAGCACAGCTGAGCGAGGGGACGGAGGAGACAGCGGACCCTCTCCATCCGCTCGTGCGGCGAGAAAACACTCCCCCCGGCGTTCGACCGTACCAGCGTGTAGACTGCCTGCAAACCATGCCGTTCCACGCCCACGCCCGTCGCGAGCTTACGCCCGCGGATTTGATTCCCTTTCCCGCCCAGGTGTCGAAGGGGCGTCTGCGCAACGGCCTCTGCGTGGTGGACATCGAGACCCCGCACCTGCACGCCGCCGCGGTCGGGCTCTATGTGCGCACCGGTTCACGCTACGAGACCGCGCGGACGAACGGGCTGTCCCACTTCGTCGAGCACATGCTCTTTCGCGGCTCGGCGGGGTTCCCTTCTTCCTTCGCGCTCAACCGCGCCATCGAAGAGCGCTGCGGAATGCTGTGCGGAGAAACCGGCCGAGACTATTCGCTCTACCAGGTGCAGCTCCATCCGCGCGAGCTTGGCGAGGTTCTGCGCATCCTCGGCGATCTCTTCACCGCACCCCTCTTCTCGGATATCGAGCTCGAACGCGCCATGGTGCTCGAGGAGATCCTCGAGGACTTCGACGAGCGGGGCCAGCGCGTGAACCTCGATGACGTCGGTCGCAGCTACGCTTGGGGCGGTCATCCCCTCGGCTTTCCCATCACCGGCCCCGAGGAGAACATCCGGCGCTTCACCCGCGACGACGTGATCGCGCACTTCCACCGCTTCCACGGCGCACGCAACTTGGTGCTGGCCGTGGCGGGGCCTGTCGAGCACGGCCAGGTCATGGCCATGGCCGGGCGCGCCTTTGGCGGGTTGCCCGCGGGGCAGCGTGAAGCTTCTCGTCCCGCGCCGAAGAAGCTGCCCGGCCTCCTGTTTCACGGCGTCCGTACCGACTCTGCGCAGGTGGAGGTTCAGCTCCTGTTTCGCGCTCTTGCCGACCATCATGCGCGCTACCCGGCGTTGGTCGCACTGCTGCGCCTGCTCGACGACGGCATGTCGACGCCGCTGCACTACCGTGTGTGCGATCGCAAGGGCCTGGCCTACCAGGTCAATGCCGGGCTGGACCCGCTCGGGGACACGTCTCTCGTCGAAATCTCCGCCGCCTGCGGGGCGGCAAAGCTTCCCGAGTTGGTCCGAGAGGTCTTGGCCATTCTCTCCGAGTTGCGCGACACGACCGCCTCCACCGCCGAGCTCGACAAAGCCAAGCGCCGATACGCGCGCGACCTCGAGGCCGGGTTCGACGATGTCGAGGGACTGTGCGCCTGGTTTGGCGACAGCATGCTCTTCGGCCGCCCGCTGCGCAGCCCAGCCGAGCGCTATCGCCGGATGGCCAGAGTCGACGCGGCCGAGGTACAAGCTGTGGCCCAGGAAATCCTGCGTCCAGAACGGCTGGTGGCAACCATCGTGGGTACCTTTACGCCCGCGCTCGCGCGCAAGACCGAGGCAATCATTCGCGCCTTCGGCTGAACTATCTCTTCTTGGTTGGCCGCTTGGCCGGCTGTTTGCCTCTGGTTGACTTGGGCGCCTCCACGTCCACGGCCAGTGCGATCTTCTGCTTGACCGGGCGGCACGAGTCTTCTTGACACAGTACGAATCCGGCCTCGGCCTCGACGACCTTCTTGCCCGGTTCGCTGGCGGTCACGCCCACCTCGAAGCGCGCCGACTTGTCGTTAGACATGGCCAGATCGCCGCGCCCGAGCTTCGCCTTGTCCACTTCCACGCCCGCTGGGGGCACGAGCTTGAGGGTGAGGGGGGCTTCGGCGTTGAGATGCCAGCCCTTCTTGGCCGAGATGGTCACGCTGGCCTGGCCCTTGCCTCCTGCGGTCAGACTGGCGTCGGTCTTGCTGACCTCGTAGCTGTCGTCGTTGGCGCAGAGGGCGCGGGTCGAACCGGCCAGGCACAGCGTCAGGGCAATGGCGGTGGGGAGGGCAATTTTGCTCATGGGCTTGTTTCCCAGTCTAGAAACGAGGGCGCCAACCTGCAAACTCATTCGCACGTTGTCCCGGAATCGGGTACTTTAGCATCATGCCACCGTTGATCGACAAGCCGGAAAGGGCGCGTCAGTTCGCCCGCGCGATCGCTTCGGACCTGGCCATGTACAACGAAGCCAAGCTGGTTCAGGGCATTCAGAACGACACCTTGTTCGATTCGATGAAGGAAGAGATCGAGGAAGGCCGTCAGCACTTCAGGTCCCGCGTGACGACCGAAATCGCGGCCACCAACCTTTTCGATCGCGCCCTGGTGGATATCCTGCTCAAGCAGCGCGGACAGAACATCAAGTCCAAGATCTGGTGACGGGCGCGCGGCAGGTAGGGGTTGCAGCGCCGACGGCCGCTCCCGAGCCGCCGCGTACGTTCACGCTGGGCAGCGCAGAGGCGGGCCGGCGGCTTGATGTGGTGCTGGCCGAACACGTCGAGGGCGTGTCGCGTACGCAGCTTTCGCGCCACATCGGCGAGGGCGCGGTCACCCTGAACGGCAAGGCGGCGTCGCCTTCGCAGAAGGTTCGCGCGGGCGACAGGGTGGTGTGGACGCCTCCGCGCGTGCGCGAGGTCGAGCTGGTCGCCGAGGACATTCCCTTGCGCGTGGTCTTCGAGGACGAGCACCTGGTGGTCGTGGACAAGCCGCCCGGTTTGGTGGTTCACCCGGCGGCCGGGCACGACGACGGCACCCTCGTCAACGCCCTGCTGGCGCACTGCCATGACTTGCGCGGCATTGGCGGCGAGCTTCGGCCGGGCATCGTTCACCGCATCGACAAGGACACCTCGGGTCTGCTGGTGGTGGCCAAGGACGATGCGACCATGACGGGGCTTGGCGCCGATTTCAAAATCCATCGCATCAAGCGCGTCTACGAAGCGCTGGCGGTGGGCCGTCCCGCCCAAGCGTCGGGGAAGATCGACACCCTCATCGGGCGCGATCCGCATGACCGCAAGAAATTCAGCATCAAGGTCCGGACCGGCAAGCGCGCGGTGACCAACTGGCGCTTGATCGAACCCGTGGGCGGGGTCTCGCGCATGGAGGCGGAGCTCGAAACCGGGCGCACGCATCAGGTGCGCGTCCATTTCGCCGCCATGGGATGTCCCTTGCTCGGCGACGCGACCTACGGCCGCTCGCCGCGCGACGAGAACCTGCGCGCCATCGGAAAGCAGCTCGGCCGCCAGGCCTTGCACGCGCGTGTCCTCGGCTTCCATCACCCAAAGTCCGGCAAGTGGATGGAATTCGAGGCCGCGCCTCCTGAAGATTTCATGGCCGCGCTCGCGGCCCTGCGGCAGCTTGTACGCTGATGGACATGCAGGTCGTTCCAATCGCTGACGGCGTGGGGGTGCCGCTCCTGGTCTCGGCACGGATTCCTGCTGGCTTTTGCCACGGCTTCACCACGCGCGCGGGCGGCGTGAGCCTGCCACCCTTCGATACGTTGAATCTGGGCTGGAAATGGGGTGACGAGCCGGCTCACGTGGGCGAAAACCATCGCCGCCTCTTGGTCGCTTCCGGCGCCTCGTCGATGTGGCGCGCCTCGCAGGTCCACGGCGTTCGCATCGTTCGGGTTGGCAGAGACGACGACCCTGCCGGCGTCGCCGCCGAGCAGGCGGATGGGCTATGCACCGACGCGTCCGGCTTGGGCCTTTCCGTCCATGTGGCCGACTGCACGCCGATCGTGATGGCTTGCCCGCGCACGGGAGCCTGCGCGGCCTTGCACGCAGGGTGGCGGGGCACGGTGGCGGGGATGGCGCGGGCTGGCGTCGAGGCCATGGTCGCACGGTTCGGATGCAGACCGGATGATGTGCACGTGGCGCTTGGGCCCTGCATCGGCCCGTGTTGTTTCGAAGTCGGCGGCGAGGTCGAGGTGGCGTTCGTCGCGGCCACGCCGCTGGCCGGGAGAAGCGGCGTTCTGGTCAGAACTTTGGGCCGCAAGACGCGCATCGATCTGCGTCGATTCCAGCGACTCGAGCTGGAGGCCGCCGGCGTCCTGCGCGAGAACATCGACGTCAGCGACGACTGCACGAGGTGCGACGCGCGCCGCCGCTTCTATTCCTTCAGAGGGGCGGGACGATCCACGGGACAGTCGGTCGGATTCATCCTGCGCCTCTGAGCAGCAAGCCTGGTGGGACGCAGAGACTTGCGGGCGGAAAGGACCGTCCGAAGCCGGCAACGGTAGGAGGGAGGAGCTTGTCGACCGCCACCGGCTTCGGAGGGCAAAAGAACTCCGAGGCCGGCAACCGTCTGAGAGGAGAGAACCTCGGACAGTGGCCGGCTTCGGAGGCAAGATCAGGGGACGGTCACCGTGTCGGCCGCGGAGGTGACACCCTGGAATGCGGCCGTCACCGTGGTAGAGCCGCTGCCGACAGCGGTCAGCAAGCCATGGGAGCCGTTGGCATTCGATACCACCGCGACGGCGGGCGAGGAGGAATTCCAGGTCGCCACGGTCGTCAGAATCGCGAGTCGTGGCGTCGCTGTAGGTTCCGGTCGCGCTCAGCTGCTGGCTGCCGCCACTCGTCAGCGAGAGCGGATTGGGAACAATGGCGATGGAGGACAGCGTGGCCGGACTCACGGTCAAGGTGCTGGTGCCGGACTTGCCGAGGAAGGTGGCCGTGATGGTGGCCGAACCAGCCTTGACCGGCGTCGCCACACCTGCTGCCGTCACGGTCGCGACTGTGGGATCCGAGGTAACCCAGGAAGCGTTGTTGGTGACGACCAACGTGGCATTGTTGGAGAGGATGGCGGTGGCCACGAATGTGACCGGGAGCCCGAGCGAGGTGGTCGGGGAGGCCGGTGTCACGGCGATGGATTGCACGCTGCCGGCGACGGTGACCACCGTCGAGCCCGACGAGCCCTGGTAGGTCGCCGTGATGGTCGCGGTGCCTTCGGCCAGCGCGGTTGCGCGTCCGATGGTGCCGCCGGAGCTCGCCACGACCGCGACGGAAGCGTCGGAAGAGCTCCAGGTTGCCAGGGCGGTCACGTTGCGGGTCGAGTTGTCGGTGAAGACCGCGGTCGCGGTGAGTTGGGCGAAGGCTTGCACCGGAATGCTCGGATTCGTCGGCGTCACCTGGACGTAGGCAAGGGGCGGATCCGTGACGGTCAGCGTGGCCGTTCCCGACAGACCGCCATAAGTCGCGGTGATGGTGGCCGTGCCCGAGGCGATGGCGGTGGCGGTCCCACGGCCGCCGCCGCCTGGCCCGCCTCCCGCATTCGTGATGGTGGCCACCGATGCGTCCGAAGAGCTCCAGCTCGCTTGGGCGGTGACGACAGCGGTGGTGTTGTCGCTGTAGATCAGCGTGGCCACGAAGGCCTGGGTCAGACCCACCTGAACGGAGGGCGCGGCAGGCGTGACCACGAGCGCGGTGGGCGTCGCGGCGGAAACGGTGAGAGATGCGGTCGCGGTGAACCCGCCATAGGTCGCCGTGACGGTGACGGTGCCTGCGGCGATGCCGGTTGCGAGGCCTCGCCCGCCGCCACCGCCCGGACCACCGCCGCCGCCCGTGGTGATACTGGCCATGGCCCCGTTGGATGTGGTCCACGAGGTAGCGTTGGTGACCGTCTGGGTGGTGCCATCGTCCAGGGTGACGACGGCGACGAACTGCTGCGTCCCGTTGACCACGATCGACGCTGCGGACGGCGTGACCAGCAGCCCGGTCGGGGTCGGATTGCGCACGGTGAGGGAGGCGGATGCGGTGAAGCCGTTGTAGGTGGCCGTGATGGTGGCGGTTCCGGCTCCGATGCCTGTGGCCAATCCACGACCCCCGCCACCCGGTCCACCGCCCCCGGGCCCGCCGCCACCGCTCGAAACCGAGGCGATGTTGCCATCGGAGGTGGTCCAGCTAGCGGTACCCGTGACCGTGGTGGTGGTGCCGTTGCTGAACACCGCGGTGGCCTGGAACTGCTGCGTGGCGCCGACGAGGATGCTTGCGGGGGAGGCCGGGGTGACCGTCAGTCCCACCAGGGTCGGCGCGGCAGTGACAGTCAAGGTGGCACTGTCGGTCAGGCCCTGGTAGGTGACCGTGATGCTGGTCGTGCCTGCGGCCACGCCCGTCACGACTGCGCGACGTCCACCGCCGCCGCCCGTGGCGGCGATGGTGGCCACAGCCGTGTCAGAGGAGGTCCAGGTGCCGGCAACCTGAGCGGTCGTGCCGTTTTGGTAGACCGCGGTCACGGTGAAGGCTTGCGTGTTGCCGACCTCGATGGTTGCGTCGGTTGGCGCGATCATGATCGATGACAACAGCGGCGCCCCGACGGTCAGGGTTGCGGTGCCGGAGATGCCCGTCAGGCTCGCGCTGATGGTCGACGTGCCGGCGACCAAGGACGTCGCGATTCCGTTGCTGCCCGCGGCGTTGGAGATCTGGGCCACCGTGATGTCGCTGGACGACCAGGTTACTTGCGTCGTGACGTCAGGAGTAGCCCCGTTGTCGTACGTGCCGGTCGCGGTGAAGGGCTGCTTGGTTCCCGCCGTGACGTCGGCGCTGGCGGGGGTCACGGTGATGGCCGTTAGCTTGGCCTGGGAAATCGTAATGGTCCCCTTGCCGCTGATACCCGCAAGAGTTGCCGTAACGGTTGTGGATCCCACGGCGATGGTCGACACGCGGCCCGCGGTGGCCGCCGCGTTGGACACGCTGGCGACGCTCGGATCCGTCACCGCCCACGCCACCTGGGTGGTGATATCCTGCGTGGTTCCATTCTGGTACGTTCCGGTCGCAACCAGCGATCCATTGAGCCCAAGCACCAGGGCGAGAGGGTTCGGCGAGACCGCGATACTGGCGAGGGGCGACGCCGAGACCGTCACCGTCGCGCTTGCGGTCACACCCGAGAGCGCTGCTTGAACCTGTCCGGTGCCAATCGCCAAGGCCGTGGCTTGTCCCTTTTGCCCGGCGGCGTTCGAGACCGAGAACGCGGTCGCATTGGTCGATGACCAGGTCGCCGAAAGCGTCACGTCCGCGGTGGTGTTGTCCGAATAGGAGCCGGTCGCGGTGAAGCTTTGCGTAGCGCCCACGTTGGGCGACCACGTTGCCGGCAAGAGCGCAATCGACAGGAGAGTCGGCGAGGTCACCGTAACCGAGGTCGAGCCCACGACGGTTCCGACGGTGGCGGAAATCGTCGTGCCCCCGGCGGCAACCGCATGCACCACCACGCCGGTGCTGCTCGCCGTGACGGTTGCGACGGTCGTGTTGCTCGATGCCCAGGTCGCCTGCGCGGTCACGTCGCCGGTCGTTCCATCGGAATAGGTGCCCGTGGCCTGGAACTGCTGCGAGACGCCTCGCTGGATGATGGCTTGTGCTGGCGTGACATTGATGGCGGTCAAGGTCGCCGCGGTCACGGTGATCGAGGCCTTGCCCGTGACTCCGGAAAGAACAGCGACAACGGACAGCGTACCAGCCTTGATGCCGGTGACCTTCTCCTTCGAGCTGGCGGCGTCGAGGGCGACCGCGGCAAGCGTGGTGTCCCCCGACGTCCATGTTGCCTGCGCCGTGACGTCTTGTTTTGTCCCGTCGGCAAAGATGCCGGTGGCGGTGATGAGGATGGATTGCCCGACCGAAACCGGAGCCACGCCGTCGATGGAAATGCTTTGCAAGGGCGAAGCCGTGACCGTGACTTTCGCCGTGGCGGTCTTTCCTTGGTAGGTTGCGGTCAAGGTGGCAGAGCCGGCCTTGAGGCCGCTCAGGGCGTGTCCCGAGACTTGGACCACGGTCGTGTCGCTGGACGCGTAGGTCGAGGACGCGGTCACATCCGAGGTCGTGCCATCGGACATGAGGGCCGTGACCACGAGGCCGGTGTAGGGAATTCCGACCGCAATGGTTGGACTGGGCGGAGTGACTTCGATGCTGGCCAGGACTGGGGCAGCATCGACGCCGCCGTCCGTGCTCGTGCCGTCGCTCACGCTGCCATCGCGCACGCCTGCATCGCGCGTGTCCGCAGCGATGGGCGCATCGGTTCGAGAGGCGTCGGGCGCGAGGTCGCTCCGCGCGGAGTCGCTCTCCGTCGCTCCGTCGGGCGCGGCGTCGCGCGCGAGCAAATCCGCTGGGGCGTCGCCGAATGTGCCGAGACTGTCGAGCTTGCCATCGCTCCGGGCGTCCGATTTGACGTCGCCGGGGTTGAGACTGTCGCCGGCGTCTCCACCGTCGTACGTGACCTTGAGGGCGCTGCGACCTCCACACGCGACGAGGGTTCCTACCAGGAGCGCAAGGACAAGGATGTTGATTCTACGCATGTTGTTGTTCCTACGGTTGTAGAGGGGGGGAGGCTGTAGGCGAAACGGATCCAAACTTCCACATATAAGGGCATGGAGGCTTCGCGAATCGTCAGCGCGATGAACACAATCTTTCCGCGAATCGGCAAATTCCGCAGACGCGCTTCCGTCTGCGGGCGGTTGCGCCCGGGGTTGCGCCCGAATGATGAACCATGTCACAATGGACAGGCTTCGTGGCGGTACCTGCGTGGTGGGCTTCGCCTCGCCCATCCAGGAACGGCGAAGTGGCCCGACTCCTACGCTTCTTCGCTGAATTCCAGCGGGAACCGCTGCCGCATCGTGCGATTCACAGCATCTTCGATCTCGTCCTCGGTTCGCAGGGCCATGATTTCCTCGGTCAGCTTCTGCGCCTCGCCAAGACGCGTCGAGCGGATGATGGACTTGACCATCGGGATCTGGCGCGGCGCCATGGACAGCGAGCGCAAGCCGAGCCCAAGCAGCACCCACGTGAATCGCGGATCCCCGGCCATGTCGCCGCACATGGCGACGGGCTTGCCGCATTTGTTCGCGGCCACCACCACGGTCCGGATGGAACGCAAGATGGCCGGATGGAGAGGGTGGTAGAGGTAGCCGACATGTTCATCCTGGCGATCGGCGGCCAGGGAGTATTGGATGAGGTCGTTGGTGCCGATGGACAGGAACTCGCTTTCATCCGAGAGGAAGTCGGCGATGATGGCTGCGCTCGGGGTCTCGACCATGGCACCGAGCGGGACGTGGCGATCGTGCTCCAATCCTTCCCTGGCCAGCTCGTCGCACACGTCGGCGCAGACCTCGCGCACGACGCGCCACTCGGCCACGCCGGAGATGAGGGGAAACATGATGCGCAACGGTCCCACCGCTGCCGCCCGATAGAAGGCGCGCAGCTGCGAGCGGAAGAGATCGCGGCGCCACAGGGAATAGCGGATCGAGCGCAGGCCGAGGGCCGGGTTGTTGCCCGCGGGAATACGCACCGACATGGGCAACTTGTCACCACCCAGGTCCAGGGTTCGGAAGATCACGCTGCGCCCTTCCATGGCTTTGAGCGCGGCCACCGCGTGCTGGTATTGCTCTTCCTCGGTGGGCAGGGTCGAGCGTTCGAGATAGAGGAACTCGGTACGGAACAGGCCCACGGCGTCGGCGCCGAGCTCGACGGAAACCGGGATCTCTTCGAGCAATTCGACGTTGGCCGCGAGCTGCACGCGGACGTTGTCGAGCGTGGTCGCGGGCGCCTCGCGCGCCTTGGCCAGGCGCTCGGCTTGCACGAGATCCCGCGCCGCTCGATCCGCGAAGCGCTCTTGGATACCGAAATCGGGTTCCAGAATCACCTCGCCGCGTCCGCCGTCGACGATGACGGTCATGCCGGTGCGGATGTGTTTGATGAAATCCTGGACCCCAGCCACGAGCGGCAGACCGAGGGCACGTGCGACCAAAGCCGCGTGCGAGGTCTTGCCCCCGCCTTCGGTGAAGAACCCGCTGACGCCTGCCCGGCCGAGCTGCGTGATGTCCGCCGGGGACAGATCGTGGGCGAAGACCACGGCGCCCTTGGGCACGCCTTCGTGTCCGGGCGGGGTCATGCCGAGCAGGTTGCGCAGGATGCGCTCGCCGATCATGTCGATGTCGCTGCGGCGCTCGCGGAAGTAGGGATCCTCGATGCTGGCGAAGACGACCTGGATCTGGTCCAGCGCGCGGCGCAGGGCCCATTCTGCCGAAACCTGGTCGTTGCGAATGATCTTGCTGGTCTCCTCCACGAGGTGGACGTCGGCCAGCATCATGCGGTGCGCTTCGAGGATCCGGTATTCCTGGCCGTCGCCCACCTGCTCGGCGATCTGCTGCTGGATACGGCGAAGCTGGGCGTCGCTGCGCGCCAGCGCGTCCTCGAAGCGGCGCAGCTCCTGGTCGACCTCGTCGGTGAAGATGCGTCGTTCCTGCACCTCGACACGACCGCCGAGGAAGTGCGCCACGCCCATGGCGATGCCGGGCGATGCGCCCACACCGGCCAACCTAATCATCGACCACGCCCTCGCCGAAGCCGTTGTCGACCAGCGCTCCCAGGGCCGCCACCGCGTCCTCGGCGTCCGGGCCTTCGGCCTCGACGACGATGCTTAGCCCGCAAGCGGCCACCAGGGTCAAAAGGCCCATGATGCTCTTGCCGTTGACGCTGTTGCCGTCCTTGATGACCCTGATCTCGGACTTGAAGTGGGCGGCGAGCTGGACGAACTTTACCGCCGCTCTCGCGTGCATTCCGGCGCGATTGCGTATTCTTCGTTCTTGGCGTGCGACGAGCTGTTCGGACTCTGCCACGTCAGAGCTTCCCCGCTACGGTCACTTTGCCGGTCAATTCGGATCCGATGCGAATGGAACGCCTGCCGCACTCCTGCATCTCCATGGCCAACATCGCCGGTGACAGCTTGCACCGGTCGAGCGTGGCCAGCTTGAGCAGCATGGGCAGGTTCACGCCGCACACCACCTCGGCCGCACGGGTACCGTCGGCCATGGTCATGGACACGTTGAAGGGCGTTGAACCGAAGACATCCACGAGCAAGAGCACACCGGCCCCGTCGTCCACTTGGCCGCACGCCTGCGCCACCTTGTGCATGATCGAGGCGCTGTCCTCGCCCGCGGAGACGCAGGCGGCAGCGATGTTGGGGATGGTTCCCACTACACGCCGCGCGGCCTCGATTAGCGCAAAGGCAACCTGCTCGTGGGAGACGACGACAACGCCCACCATAGGTTCAATCGTCCTATTCCCTGTGGAAGCCATCGTATTTCAACCGCCCGCGCTCGAGGATCGGTGCCTCGGATAGATTACATCTTTCAACCGATATAGCGATAGCGAGGTTCTTCGCTTGTGGGAATTCACTTCTGGACCTCGATTCCCGGCATGGTTCGTCCGCGCAGGATGTCACGGTGTTTAACCTCGACCTGGAAGGCACCCAGCCGCTGGCCGAGCTCATTGGCGATGACCACCGAGCGGTGCCGCCCGCCGGTGCATCCGATGGCGATGGTGGCGTACGTCTTGCCCTCGCGCTCGAAGGCCGCCACGCACAGGGTGAGCAATTCCTCGGCCTTTTCCAGGAAGAGCTTGGTCTCCTGGCTTTCCATGACATACGCGCGCACGGCCTCGGCCTCGCCCGACAGGGCCGACAGGGTGCTGACGAAGAAGGGGTTGGGCAGGAAGCGGACGTCGAGCACGATATCGGCCTCGGTTGGCAGGCCGTACTTGAACCCGAAGGACATGACCGTGACGGCCAGGTTGCCCTCGGCGCGGCCGTAGCGGCCGAGCACGATGGCGCGCAGGCTATGCACGTTGAGCTCGCCGGTGTCGATGACCGCGGTGGCCTCGGCGCGTAAGGCCGCAAGGCGGGTGCGTTCGGCCTCGATGTCCGACCGGATGTCCTTGCCGAGCAAGGGGTGACGGCGGCGCGTCTCGGAGAACCGCCGCAGAATGATTTCGCTTGGCGCGTCGAGGAAGAGGACATCGATGGAATGTCCTGCTGCCCGCAGGTCGGAGAGCACGCGCGAGGTGTCGGTGAGAAAATCGCCGCTGCGCGCATCCACCACCAGTCCGGCCCGCGTGACCTCGTCGCGGCCGGCCAAAAGCTCGATGAACTTGGGCAGAAGCGCGATGGGTAGGTTGTCCACGCAGTAAAAGCCGAGATCCTCCAGCGCGCTCTTGACCGTGGTCTTGCCCGCCCCGGAAACGCCCGTGATCACGACCAGCTTCATGGCTACTCCACGTCACCGCGGAAGCGGCGCTGTCTGGCCTCGGCCAGGGCTTGGTCCAGGCGTTCCTGAAACTCGCGGGCGGCGTGGTGGCCGCGCACCTGGAGCAGCCGGTTGCGCGCGGCCACCTCGACCAGCGAGCTGACGTTGCGGCCGGGGCTGACCGGGATGCGCAACATGGGCACCGGCACGTCGAGGATGGGATACGTCTGGTCGTCGAGACCCACGCGATCCGCGGCTTCCGATTCCTCCCAGCGCACCAGTTCCATGACGAGCTCGATGCGCTTCTCGTCGCGCACCGAGGCCACGCCGAACATGTCCTTGATGTTGATGATGCCGATCCCGCGCACCTCCATGTGATGCTTGATGAGCTCGGCCGACCAGCCCACCAGCAAGTCGTGAGCGCTGCGGCGGACCTCGACCAGATCGTCGGCAACCATGCGGTGACCGCGCATGACGAGCTCGAGGGCGGCCTCGGACTTTCCGATGCCGCTCTTGCCGAGCAGAAGGATGCCGACCCCGAGCACGTCCATGAGCACGCCGTGGATGCTGGCGGTGGGCGCGAGCTCGCGCTCGATGTAGTTCTGAATCGACTGGATGGCGACCGACGAGCGCAGGGGAGTTCGCAAGAGCGGCACGCCCAGGCGGTCGGCGGCCTCGAACAGCTCCGAGGGAACGTCGAGCCCCTTGGTCACCACGATGCAGGCCGGTTCGAGCGCCATGAAGGTTTCGATGCCGTGGCGGGCCTCCTCGACAGGCAGACTGGCCAGGTACGCGAGCTCGGTGGCGCCCAGGATCTGAACGCGCTCGGGTTGGACCTGGCGAACGAAACCCGCGAGGGCCAGGCCGGGTTTTTGTACGCGGTGGAACGTGACACGGCGGCCGAGGCCCGATTCGCCCGCCAGGAGGACAAGCCTCAGGGCCGCGGCCTCGCTCAACAGGGAACGAACCGTGAGGGTTGTCGCCAGTCCACCGTGGTCACTCAATACTTGCCATCCTCCTCGGCGATGATTTGGTACATGCTGGGGCCGTCGGGGGCGTCGAGTAGACGATGCCGGAAACCGGCGTCGCGAAACAGACGCGAGAGGCGCGCCAGGGCCTTGAGGTGCGCCCCGGCCGAGCTCGACGGCGCCACCAGCATGAACACGATGTGGGTTGGCTTGCCATCGATGGAGTCGAAGGCAAGCCCCGGCACCGATCGTCCAAGCACGCCCACCAAGCGATCGATGGTATCGACCTTTCCATGCGGGATCGCGATGCCATCGCCGATGGCGGTCGAGGCCAAGAGCTCGCGTTCCTCGAGCACGCGGCAGAGCCCTTGCGCCTCGAGCGCGTTTTGGCCGATGAGGGCCGTCTGGCGCGCGCAGAGAAAGGCCGCCATTTCCGCCAATACCTCGCCCTTGGTCGCGCCCGCCAGGGCGGGGATGATGGCGTCGGGAGCAAGAAAATCGACCACCTTCATGGCATGACCTTGTGCTGCTTCAACCCTGGGGCTAACCGGTGGGTGCGACCACGCCGGTCTCGATGAGGCCGTAGTTGCCGTCCTTGCGCCGGTAGATGACCGAGATGGAGCTCTTCTCCGCGTCCACGAACACCAACACGTCTCGCTCGACCAGGTTGAGCTGCATGGCGGCGTCGCGCACGTGCAGGGTGCGCACGTCTTCGGTGGCGTCGCGGATGACCGGGATCTCCCCCATCGCGGGTTTGGCATCGGGTGCGGCGCCAGGCTGTGGCTCGAGGTTCTCCGCGGCGAGAACCGTCTGACGAACCTGCAGGCGTGGCCCGCCGTGCGGCTTGTGGGTGCGGATCTTCTCCTTCCACTTGCGCACCTGGCGCTCGATGCGCGCCACCGACAGATCGATGGACGAGTACATGTCCTCCGTCGTTTCGCGCGCCTGGATGGCGATGCCGTTGGGCAGGGTCAGCGAGAACTCGGCGGTGTGGTTGTGATTGCGCTCGACGGAAAACGTCCCATGCGCGGCGATGGGATCGCGACTGAAGTACTTCTTGATCTTCTCCAGGCGTTCCTCGGCGTAGTCTTTGACGGCGGGGGAAGCTTCCATATGGCGGAAGGTGGTTGAAAGCTGCATCGAATGGGCCTCCAGGGACGTTGTGAAGAGAGGACGGGGTCGGCTAGAACACTTGCTTGCGTTTGCTGCTGGGTTGAATCCGCAATTGCTCTCGGTACTTGGCCACGGTTCGTCGGGCTATCTCGATGTTCTGTTCAAGAAGCAGCTCGACGATTCGTTGGTCGGAATGCGGATGCTTGGGGTCTTCGTTGGCGACGATTTGTTTGATCTTGAGCTTGACCGCCTCGGAGGCCAGGTCGTCGCCATCGCTGCGGGTGATACCCGAGTTGAAGAAGTACTTCAGCTCGAAAATCCCCTGCGGGGTGTGAACATACTTGTTGGTGGTCACGCGCGACACCGTCGATTCGTGCATGCCGATGTCGTCGGCCACGTCGCGCAGAATGAGGGGCTTGAGATAGGCCGAGCCCTTCTCGAAGAACTCACGCTGAAAGCGCAGGATCGATTCGGTCACGCGCACGATGGTGCGCTGGCGCTGCTGGATGGATCGGATGAGCCACTGGGCGCTACGCAGGCGCTCCTGGATGTACTCGCGCGCCTTGGGGCCTTTCGACAGGGCGACCCGGTAGAAGTCGGAGATCTTCAACTTGGGCAGACCGTCGTCGTTGGCCACCACGAAGTATTTGTCGCCCACCTTCTGGATGTGGACGTCGGGCGTGATGTAGTTCGATTCCTCGTCGGAGTAGGCGCGTCCCGGCTTGGGATCGAAGGCCAGGACCACCTTGGTCGCCTCGTAGACCTCTTCGAGCGGCTGGTTGAGATCCTTGGCGATGGCGGCGTAGTTGCGTTTCTCCAGGTTGTGCAGGTGCTTGCTGATGATGCCGATGACCAGATCGTCGTCGGCTCCCACGTGGCGCGCCTGGATGAGAAGGCATTCTTGCAGGTCGCGCGCGGCCACCCCGGGCGGGTCGAATTCCTGCACGCGCGCGAGCACCTTCTCCACGAACGAGACGTCGACGCTCGCCTCCTCGGCCAATTCCTCCAAGGGCACGTCGACGTACCCGTCAGGGGTCAGGTTGCCGATGATGAGCAGGGCGACCCCTTCTTCTTCCTTGGAAAAGCCACGCGTCAGCTTGAGCTGCCACTCCAGGTGGTCGAACAGCGAGGTGCCACGCGTCAGCGTCGCCTCGATGGAAGGCATCTCCTCCGAGTTGGCCCGGAACGATGGCATCGGGGCTGCGTTGGACTGGTTTTCGAGGTAGGTGTCCCAGTCGAAATCGGCCACGGCCTCATCCGAGCGGGAGTCGGCCTTGACCTCGGACGTGGAGTCGGCCTTGTCGCTGGAAATCTGTGCCACCGGGGTTTCGGTTTCGCCGATGCGCTCGGTTTCGGCCTCCCGAACCGCCCCAACGCCTTGCTCTTCGGTGCTACCGGGCTTGGCTTGCTCCGCCGCGACGTCGATCGAATCCTCGAGAACCGGGTTCTCGAGGAGCTCATCACGCACCATGTCTACAAGCTCGACGCGCGAGAGTTGCAGCAGCTTGATCGCCTGCTGCAGCTGCGGCGTCATGACGAGCTGCTGCGAAAGCTTCAGGTGCTGTTTGATCTCCATGGACATCGCGTCACCGGACTCGGACTATCAAACCATCGGCTGATTTCCCTACTATTTGATAGCACCGTGCACCGATTGGGAAAAGCAAAAGCCTCCTGTGGTACGCAGATTGCTAGGGTCAAGAGAAAAAGACGCAAATCGCCTGTGGAAGCACGGAATTCGTGACATCTGAGCCTGGCTCCTGGCCCGAGCTGTCTGGCTAAACCACTGGCTGGGTTTCGACGACGTTCGGCATCTTGCGCCGCTTTTCCAGGCGTGCGCGCAACGCCGCGCCGATGAAGGAGCGAAAGAGTGGATGCGGATTCTGCGGTCGCGACTTGAATTCGGGATGGAACTGGCAGCCCACGAAGTAGGGGTGGTTGCGCAGCTCGATCATCTCGACAAGTTGGCTGTCTGGCGAGACGCCCGAGATGACGAGCCCGGCCGCCGTCAGTCGCTCGCGGTAGTCGTTGTTGACCTCGTAGCGATGGCGGTGCCGCTCGGAGATCTCACGCGCGCCGTAGGCAGCTTCGGCTCGCGTCCCGGGGCTGAGCACGCAAGGATAGGCACCCAGGCGCATGGTCGCGCCCTTCTCCGTCAGGTTGCGTTGGCCGGGCATGAAATCGATGACCGGATGGGCCGGCTTGGGCTCGAACTCCGTCGAGTTCGCGCCGCGCAGGCCGGCCACGTTGCGCGCGAATTCGATGGTCGCGATCTGGAGCCCCAGGCAGATGCCGAAGTAGGGCACGCCCTTCTCGCGCGCGTAACGCGCGGCCTCGATCTTGCCCTCGCTGCCACGCGTGCCGAATCCTGGCGCGACCAGAATGCCGTCGGCGGTCTCGAGGCAGCTCGAGCCCTTACGCTCGATCTCTTCCGAATCGACGTGGCGCAGGTGCACCCGGCAGTCGTTGGCGATTCCGCCGTGCGTGATCGCCTCGTTGAGGCTCTTGTAGGATTCCACGAGGTCGACATATTTTCCCACCAGCGCGATCTCGACCTCGGACTGGGGGCTGCGCATGCGTTCGACGACCTGTTCCCAGCCCGTGAGCTCGGGTGCCCGCGACCAGATGTTGAGCAGCTCCGCAATCTTTTCGTCCACGCCCTGTTTGTGGAATTTCGCGGGAACCTCGTAGATGCAGTCCACGTCCTCGTTGGAGAAGACCGCATCCGGGGCGACGTTGGTGAAGAGCGCGATCTTCTGCCTGAGTGCGGTGCCCACGGGGCGGGTCGCCCTGCACAGCAGGATATCGGGCTGAATACCGATTTCACGCAACTTCATGACCGAATGCTGGGTCGGCTTGGTCTTCATCTCGCCCGCTGCCGAGATATACGGGATCAGGGTCACGTGGACCGAGATGGCGTTCTGGTGGCCCATCTCGAACCTGAGCTGGCGAACCGCCTCGAGGAAGGGCAGGGATTCGATGTCGCCCACGGTGCCGCCGATCTCGACGATGAGGACGTCCACGTCGCCGGCGCACTCGAGAATGCGCGACTTGATCTCGTCGGTGACGTGCGGGATGACCTGCACGGTGCCGCCCAGGTACTCCCCGCGTCGCTCCTTCTGGATGACCGTCTGGTAGATCTGGCCCGAGGTCGCGTTGTTCAGGCGACTCATCCGTTGCGACAGAAAGCGCTCGTAGTGACCCAGATCCAGATCGGTCTCGGCTCCGTCGTCGGTGACGAAGACCTCGCCGTGCTGGGTGGGGTTCATCGTGCCCGGGTCGACATTCAGGTACGGATCCAGCTTCTGGATCGTGATCTTGAGGCCCCGCGCTTCGAGCAGAGAGCCGATTGAAGCCGCCGCCAGTCCCTTTCCGAGGGATGACACAACACCCCCGGACACGAAGATGAACTTCGTTCGTTTGGGGAGAGCCCTTGTCCCGCCGGCCATTAGTTCTTGCCTCCTTCGGGCCCGCTGGACAGGACACGCGCCTGTTCAAGTACCCGAGTTGCGATCATGCGTTCGTACCTCAACTCGGGCAGTCATTCTTTGCCTCCGAACCCGGGAAGTCAACGACGAAGGTCGAAAACTTGGCCTGCGAAGAAACCTAACTTTCGTCGAGAAATGCGAGGTAAAGAAGCACAGTCTGGCGGCGGTATCCCAGTGCGCCCGAGGTCGGCGCGCTGGTGTAGTAGACATAGCGTGCGCCGAGCTCGAGTCGCCCCTCGACAAGACGCGCCAGATCGACGCGGAAGGTGCTGCGGGCCTCGTCCTCGATGCTGGTGCTGGGCAGTCCCACCACGGGCTGTACGAAGGTCAGGGGATCGGCGTAGCGGGTGGCCACCACCTCGCCGCGGGCAGACAGCGACAAGCCCCACGGCAGGGGAATCACGGCGCGCGCGTGGAAGAGCCCGCGCAGGAGGGCTTCGCCGTAGCTGTTCGACTGGTTGATGTGCATCGCCGCTCCCAAGCCGAACAGCCAACTTCCCGTGCGGCTGAATTCGGCGTGCCCAATCCAGAATCGATCGCGGTGGCGCGAAACGCCTGCTTGGTCGCCGCAGCCGGTGGCCGTACAAGCGGGTCCGTCGAAGTTGCGCTCTTCCACACTCCCGCCCGCGCTCCATTCCCAGTCCGCACCACCGGAGAGAAGGTCGCCGGGTAGCGTCTGTCGAATCGCGACGAACGCGGTGGGGGCCGCAAAGGTGTAGTCGCCGTCGGGTTTGAAGGTGAACCAGCGGTAGCCCGCGCCGAGCGAGGCGAGAATGGACTTGCCAAGACCCTGGTCCAGTCGCAGCGAGGGCGCGGTCGAGCGGAAATCGGGCAAGTCGAACGATCGCCGTTGGTAGACATCGTAGTAGGCGCCGGTCAAGTCCACCTGTGTGCGCTGGCCGAGCCGCAAGCTGTCGGTGGCCGTGCCTTGCACAACCGACACGTTGTCGGCCCGCGCGGCGCCATCGATGAACCACTTGCCACCGAGAGCGCCCGAGGCGGCCAGAACGTTTCTTTCGCCGAGCGGGGTCGAGAGGCTCCCCGAGGCCACGAGTCGCGTCAGAAGCGAGGCTGGCGAGGCCGGCTGCAAGTCGCCCCCTGCGATGCTCTCGGCACGAGACGGGTTGGTGTCGTATTCGAGGCCGTCTTCGATACGCCAGTCGTAGCGGACCTGATCGGCACGAGCTCGCGAGCCAAGGCTACACAAGTAGAATCCGAATATGGCGACGATGCGCAGACGCATCCCGCGCGATACTAGCCTGAACTCAGGCACGAACGCGTATCTTGACGGAGGAATTGTCGATCGTGGTCACGGTGCCCGGCTCCTGACCAGTAAGGCCTGCGCCTGTGCGTTCAAGGCGCGCGCGCGGGCGTGCAACGTCGCGGCGGCGCGATCGAGCGCGTCGGGATCCGAGGCAGCCCCTGGTGCGCCGAGCGTGTGGCGCAGCTCCGCCACGGTGGCGGAATCCAGGTAGAGGTGCTGCTCGAAGGATGGGCGGTCCAAGCTCTGGGTCAAAGGAGACGTCTTCGCGGACGTGGCGGCTTCGGAAGCGACGGTGGCTTCCTTGGTCGCGCTATCGCTCGTCGCGGCCGGGCCTAAGACCGGGGGCAGAGTGGAAGAGCTGGCAGAGGCGCCTCCCGTCGTGCTCGCACCGCCTCCCACCGCGGCGGTCTGCGTGGTGCTGGCGCCGTTACCGCCGCGCAGGGGCGAGTCCGTGCCTGGGCCCGCTGTACCTATCTTTTGCGTCGGCGCCGAAACCGCGAGGCTGCGTTTCGAGGTTTCGAGCCCGGAGAAAGGGTCCCGATCCCAGGCGCCTGCCCGTCGGCGCAGCGTCCTTCGGATGCGCAGCTCGCCCGCCGCCTTGGCCAAGAGGCTCGCTTGCCGATCGAGCTTTCTGGCCTGGTCCGCGAAGAGGCCTGCCTTGGCCTCCAGCTCGACGCTGCCGTCCTGGGGCAGCGCTTGCGGAGGGGCCACGAGTGCGGCCTGGTCGGAGACCGCGCCTCCCACCCAGCCTTGAGCGCGTAACTTCGCCTCGGCTTGGGTCACCTTCAGTGCCAAGGCTTCCGCGTCGGCCATCCGTTCGCGTAGTCGGTAGTCGTTGCGAACCGTCGGATCGGCTCGCTTGAGCTGCGCGACCTCGGCGTTGATGCGGTCCAGGTCGGCCCGCAGGCGGGCGAATTCCGAAACTGCCCGGCGTAGCGCGGGCGAGTCGGGGCCTTGCGCGGCGGCTTGCCCCGGCCAAGTGGCCAGCAGCGCGGCCAAGGAGGCCGCACCGAGGAATCTGAGGACATACCGCATGCGTTTCCAATTGTAGCAAGGCCCGCGCCAATCGCTTCGACCCTGGAAACTGCGTGGTTAGCGCTCCGCCACCTCAGTTTTCTGAGAGAGCTCCCGCCAAGGTCGTGCCCCGGAACGGATTCCACGGCCTGGTAACTATCCAAGACGGCGCTTCTGCGGTCTACTCAAGCGATGCGCCTCCTTTCCACGCGACGACTCTCTACCGTTCTCGCGCTGCTGGCGATGGCCGCGCCCGGGTGCGCGACCTCGCACACGGCGAGCTCGGCTAGCCTGACCGGCAACCCCGCGCTCGACTACTACCCGCTGCTGCCCAACTGGGGCTGGGCCTACGACGTCGAGAGCGACGGCGGGAAGGTTCTCGCGCTCTACTCCGTGAGCGAGCGGCGAGGAAACGTGGCCGTGGTCAAGAACGGCGACGCCACCATCGAATACCTCATCCAGCCCGACGGGATCGCCCGCGACCAGGGCGGGCAGCCTGGCGACTATCTCGTGAAGCTCCCCGTGCTCGTCGGCGCCACCTGGCCGGTATCGAGCGGCCATGCCACCGTGGTCGAGGCCGGGCGAGATGTCACGCTGCCGTCGGGTAGCTACCACGACTGTGCCGTCGTCGAGGAAGTACGCAGCCAGCCCGACCGGGTCACACGCACGACCTATTGCAAGGGATCGGGTCCGGTGCAGATCGAGATGCGCGTCTACAACCCGATGAAGCTCGGCTTCGAGACGGTGGTGCGGGCAACGATCCGCAGCGTGACGCGTCCGGAAGACGCCAAGTAGGCGATCTGCTGGCTGACCAGATTGTAGACATCAATTGGCAGCTTCTGCCCCAGGAGGTGGATGCGGCCGATGCGCTGCCCGCACAAAAAGGTCCACAATAACAACTGCTTCACTGTGCCCACGTGCGCTCATTGTAGGGCGCACGAAATCACTGTACTCTGCGTACTCTGCACCGGATTTCAGGGAACTTCGGACCAAGCTCCTCGCCATGGCGACTGCCGCGGCCAGTTGAAGCAGAACGGACAAGGCAATGTCAACACTCGAAGCGAACGAAGCATGCATCCTTGGTGACCGAGTCTTCACGTGGCCACGGCTATTCTGCGTGGTCCTTGCCGTCGCCATGCTCACGGGTTGCCGTGCCGAGACCAGCGGCAACCGCGCTCAGAACAGCGGAGGGGCAACGGCCGGGGGACAAGGATCCGGGGGCGGGCAGGGCTCGGCCGGCGCCCAGGGGTCCGGTGGGAAGGGCAGCGGTGGCAGAGGTGGTTCCGGTGGCATCAGCTCGGGGAGCGATGCAACGGGCGGGGAGCAGGGGTCCGGCGGGCGGCAAGGTTCGGGGGGCAGAGCGGGTTCCGGTGGTTCAGGTGGAGCCGCAGGCGGCACCGGCTCAGGTGGAGCCGGGGCTGGCGGGGGCACGACCGGAAACGGCGGCGGGGCTGGCACGGGGGGAAGGACCGGCAACGGCGGCAGCGCGGGGCAGGGCGGGGTCGCAGGCAGTGGTGGCTCTGGCAGTGGTGCCGGCGGTACCGGCACCACCGTCGCAGGAGACTGCATCACCCAATCGGCCAAGACTAGCTCGGCCATCGCCACCGTGGGCATCGTCACGTGGTCGTCGACCATCTCCGGTTTGAAGTCGGCCAAGATCGACTTCGGGCTGGACACAAGCTATGGCATGACCGCGCCCGTGGACAAACCTGCGAGCGGGAACAACACGAGCCTGCTCCTCGGCATGAAGCAATCGAAGACCTACCACTACCGCATCACCGCCACCGGAAGCGACGGTGACTGCGTCGGACCGGATGCCACCATCCAGACCGGCGCGTTGATGAACGGCCTGCCCAAGATCGCCGTCACGACGAAGGACAAGAGCAAGCTCTATGGCGGGTTCCTGCTGACCGGTCAGTTCGTCAGCATGGGTGGCAGCGGAGGCATCCCGGCCTACATCGTCGACGCCGACGGCGATATGGTGTGGGCCTACAAGTTCCCCAAGGACGCGAACAACCTGGTCATGAGCTACGACGGACAGTGGGTATGGATCAACAATTCCAACGTGCCGGAACAGACCACGGTCGTCCAACGGGTGTCGATGGACGGGCTTACCGTCCAGGACAAGTCCAAGGAGTTCGACGGGATGAATCACCAAGTGACCGTCCTTCCTGACGAGACCGTGGCCTTCTATGCCTACAACACGAGCAAGAACTGCGAGGACATCAAGGAGTACTCGCCGAGCGGTACCGTGAAGACCATCGTCAATTCGGGCGCCGCCGAAGGCGGAGCCAGCGCCTGTCACCTGAACAACATCCAGTACTCGAAGGACGACGATACCCTGGTCTTCTCCGACCTCGACAACCAGGTTGTCGTCAAGGTCAAGCGGAGCGACGGCTCGACGGTGTGGATCCTGAACGGCGCTCACGCCACCTTCACGGGAGACACCTGGCAGGGCAGCGAGCACGGTATCCACGTCCTCGGGGTCGATCACCTGATGATTTTCAACAACAACAGCCGGATCTCGATGGGCGGCACCGGCTCGTCGAATGGAGACGGCTCGGGCTCGATCGCTTTGGAGATCAAGCTGGACCTGACCGCCAAGAAGGTCTCGAAGGTGTGGTCGTACAAGACCGACGTACAGAACGACATCATGGGCGACCTGCAGCGCATGGAGAACGGCAACACCGTCATCGGCTACTCGACCCAGGGTGTGCTGGACGAGGTCGACGCCAACGGGAATCTGCTGCAAGAGTGGACGTGGCCGATTGGCGCGTCCTTCGGCTATATCCAGAAACGCAAGACTCTCTACGGCCCGCCACCGCGGTAAGCTGATCCCAGGGAGTCCGAATCGAAAACACCTTCCTGGTCATGGCAGACCACGTCGAGCAGCTCACCTTCTCCGACGAGGCAATTGCGATTATCGGACCGTGAGCTGGGTATGCACGTGGCCAGTTCGATGCTTCTTCGCGGCCGGCGCTTTTTGAAGATTCGCTTCACCAGGAGATAGCGTAGCTGTTTGCCAGGGATATCGACCGACCACGCCGCCGCGCTGGAGGTCTTTCGACGTCTGGCACCCAGGCGCCGCCTCTCTTACTGCGATGCGGTCTCGTTCGTCATCGTAGGCAACGGCTGGGTGACATGGCCTGCCCGGCCTTCGACCGCGACTTTCGCGCGCTTGGTCTCACGGTTCTCGCCTGACTGTTACGATGGCAACGAAGGAGGATGCGCCTCTGGTGCTGCGGGAGGGGGCGCCGCGACGTCGGTCAGCAATCGCGCCATGCCGTCGAAGAGCGCGGCGAGCGCACCGGCGGCGGCTGGAGGCGCCTCGATGCGCAGGCTGCCGTCGCTGCCGCGCTCGACCCTGATCGCCTCGAACAGGCGCGCAACCGGGGCGTCTCCGGCAATCGGGGGCGAAGAAGAAATGGAAGACAGGAGCGACCCCTCCGGCTGCAGCGCGGGAGTTTCCTGTCCCGCCGCGTTTGCGGCATCGATCATCTCTTCCACCTCGATGGCGGGAGCCTCGCTCTCGTCGGTCGCGGCGGTGTCCACGGTTTCCGCGACGGCGTCCGGCGCCGGGACGGAGGGCGGTTCGATCAGGCGCTCCAGCAGGGTCATGAACGACGAGGAGCGCTCGAAGGCGATCTGGTCGCTGCCGCCCTCGAAGAGTCCCTTGAAGAGGGCTCGTTTGTCCGAAACGATGCCGGCGATGCGTTCCTCGATGCATTGCTGGCTGACCAGATTGTAGACATCAATCGGCCGCTTTTGTCCCAGGCGGTGGATGCGCCCGATGCGCTGCTCGAGCACGGCGGGATTCCAGGGCAGCTCCAGGTTGATGCAGGCGTTGGCCGCCTTCTGCAGATTCAACCCCACGCCACCCGCATCGCTGAGAAACAGGATCGCGGCTTTGGGATCGTCGTGAAAATCGACGAGGTTTTGCGTTCGTCGCCGCAGTCCCTCTTGGCCGGTAAAGAACATGGCGCGTAGCCCCTCGGGCGCGAGCAGATCCGAAACGGCCCACGCCGCAAGCTCGAGCATGCGCCGCCACTGGCTGAAGACCACGACCTTGCGTTTTTGGGTGACGACCAGGCTGCCGACCAGCTCGCGCAGCTCGTTGAGCTTGGGCGTGGCCAGCGACTCGAGCAACTTGGGCGTGGGCACGCGCAGTCGTAGGTCCGGCCACGTCTCCTTGAAGTTGAGCTGAGCCATCCCGTTCGCGATCACGCGCTGGGTGGTAAGCAGGCTCATGAGCCGCAGGAATTCGGGTGGGGAGAGCGGCCGACGCTTGCCCATGGCAAGAAGCTTCGCGATGGGAAGGTTGAGATCGTCATGGGCAGCTCGCTGCTCTTCCGTCAGCGCCACCGGCACCACGGTGTCCTGGCGGAGCGGGAGCTGGGCCAGCACCTCGGAGCGCAGCCGGCGCAACAGCACCGGCGCGAGGCGGGCCCGCAAGGCCGTCAGGTTGCGTGCACCGGTCACCTCGCGCGAGCCATCGGCATAGGCGGAGTGCAAGGGCAGAAGCCGCCATTTGGGTTCGAGCGCGCGGTCATCGACCCACTCGACGATCGATGCCAGCTCTTCCAGGCGATTTTCCATCGGCGTGCCGGTCAGCACCAGGCGATAGGCGGGACGAAGGTGCTTGATGGTGAGCGCCGTGCGTGTGGACCAGTTCTTGATCCGCTGGGCCTCGTCGAGCACGACCAGATCGGCGCCCCAGGCCGCAATGGCGTCGAGATCGCGCACGACCTGCTCGTAGTTGGTCACCAGAAATCCACGGCGTGTCTTGGCGTAGACCTCGCGTCGGGCCTCCGGGCCGCCTTCCACGATCACCAACGGAGCCGAGCTCACGGCCTGCCACTCGCGCTGCCACTGCGATTTCAGCGACGCCGGAACAATGAACAGTCCGCGGCGCACCAACCCGACTTCCTGAAGTGCCGCCGCGGCCACGATGGCCTGCGTGGTCTTGCCCAGCCCCATGTCATCGGCGAGCACCAACCGACCCCGGGTCAGGAAGCACTCGACGCCCGCCTTCTGATAGTCATAGAGGCGGCGCTTGCCGTGGCTGCTGGCTCCCCGCAGCCCTCGCGCATTCGCGAGCAGGCGCAGAATGCGTTCCAGGCGATTGCGCTCGTCGCCGAGGACCGCCCCCACCGCGGGATCCGCCCCGGATCCGGCAAGGCGTTGGTACCTTTGCAGCTCGGCGACCAGCTGCAAGCGCGCTTCGGGATCTTCATCGTGGGTTTCATCGAGGTGCAAGAGCCCGGATTTGGTGGGCCGAAAGAGGCGCAGCAGTCCGGCCGGCGGTCGAGCGCGCGCCGAGGCGCCGACGGTCTGCAGGCAAAGTGCACGCAACGGATCGAAGGCGCCAGCCGGAGCCAGCGTCGCATCCCAACGCAGGCGCGGCAGCAGCGCAGCCGGGTGGTTTGTGGCATCTTGGGCCTCTCGCCAGAGCCGCGGCTTTGCCGCGAGGTGATCGACGACCGCCAGCAAGTGCTTGCACAGCCCAAGGGCGCCACGCAGAAAGTCCGGGCAGTCGCAGCTTCCCTGCAGGGGGGCCACGGCATACAGGCGAACGGCGTAGCGAAGATCGCCAGCGGTCTGGCGGCTACGCAGGGTGTAGTCGCCGAATGGCCCGCCCCGGGGCGACTTCACGACGGTCAGCTCCTGCCCGCGCGCCGAGGCGAGCCGGCGCAAGATCGCCTCGAACGCCGCCCGCCTGACGGGCCAGTCCCAACCTCCCGGCAAGGCCATCGCGTGCTCCGCCAGCAGCTCCGCGGAAACGGGCAGCGTTCGCCGTCCCGCCAGATGAACGAGGGTCTCGAATGCCTCAGTGTCTTGGGTGGGTGTGAAGGTGACGGGTGCAGTGCTGAGCATGGTGATTTTCTAGCACCGCCGAGTGTGTCGAGGCGAGTCGGTTCAGCACGGGCGTTCTGCACTTGTCAGACATGGCCTGAGCGGAATCGGACTTGTTTGCCACGGCGGACCTTGGCACTATCGGGTCCGCTGGAGCACACCCATGACGCGGGGATGGCGGAACTGGTAGACGCGCCAGACTTAGGATCTGGTTTCGAAAGAAGTGGGGGTTCGAGTCCCCCTTCCCGCACTCAAAAGCCCTTGTTTTGTAAGGCTTTTTCTTCTTGGCTCTGGCTCGTTGCTTCCCAAAATCACCCCTAAATTGGGGCGGGTAACTCCGGGGTAACTATTTTTCAGTTACCCGCTAGTTCGGGAGACGGGAGGCAGAGCCGGCGGGCGCCGCCGGCTCGATCTCTGGTGGTTTTTGCGGAGCGAGGAATTCAACCGCCCTCTCGTGTTCTCGTCTCTGGGTGATTCCTTCGTCGGCGTAGTGTCGATACGTGGTGGTTAGTGATTCGTGCCCGAGTGCCTTGCTCACCGAGAGCGGCGTCGCCGCCGCCAAGAGTGCAAGGTCGGTGTGGGTTCCACGCAAGCCGTGAAGGTCGCCCGGATGCCGGGTTTCCTGTGACTGCGACCAGTCAAGAGTGAAGAGGTCAAACACGCCATCGCGTATCAGCCGTTCGTCGGGGAGGCGCGTAGCCAGCTTGAACAGCTGCCCAACCCCTAGGCAGCAGGCCGCGATGGCGCCGAGGACATTCCCGTCGCTCGTGGCCGGAAGGGATGCCACATAACTAAGCCATCCGGCCGGCGTAGTGGTCGGCGCGGCTGATACGAGTGTAGATGAGCCCCAGCATGTCACCAAGCTTGGAGTAGTCCGCCCAGGACACGTTGTTCACCGTCGACGTTTGCCAGTTTCCGAAGCTCCAGTCCTCATGAGGCGCGGCTGGGCAGATCGATTTGTAGGCTTTGCGGCTGAACGGCGCGCAGATGCACGGTCCCGACTGATGGAAGAACGAGTCCTTCTTCCCTTTCGGGTAGGCCTGCGGAATTCCCCTTTCCTGCGTGTCGGGGTCGATGAACTCGATGTAGGGCGGCTTCTCTTCGTAGTCGTCGCAGACCATCTCTACGATGTAGCGGTCGCCGTTGGGCGCGCCCATCTTCACGGTCACGGTCAGCGTCTCGTAGTCGACGGTCACGTCCCAGCCGTAGGTCTTGGCAAGCGCCTCGACTAGGGCGAGCTCCTCGCGGAGATGCTGTCTCGTGATTTCCTTGTCGACGGCCATAGCGCCTAGACCCCGCCGCCGATGGCGGTCAGGATCAGCACCGTCCCATCTTCGACGTGGTAGGAAACGAGCGGCCGTTCAGGCTGCAGGGGTTCGCCGGGATTCGTGGCGAGAACAAGGTGGTTGCTCAATTGAAAGAACAGCCAGTCGTTGTGAGTAAGGTTGTGGCGGAGCTGCACAAGTTGTCTGTTGCGCTGGGGTCCCTCGCGGCGTTTGTTGCTGGGCAGGAGAAGGTTCTCGTCGCGTTGCAATCCCTGGACGCGATTCAGGAGAATCAGGGACGGCTCCTGGGTGAGATTCGTGGAATGCGTGGCGATTTGAGAGGAATCGTGCCCGAACCACGATCGGAGAAATTGAAACGGTCCTAGTCTGCCGTCAAATGGATAGCTGTCGATGAGAGAAAAGCCCAGTGAGTGGATTGCCATCTCTGACCTAATGGCCGGCGTGATGGCCGTCGTCATGCTACTGCTGGTCGTCAGTGTGTTGAGGATTCAATCTCCGGGCAGGGAAGATATTCAGCAACCAGGGCCAGAGTCTGCAGGGATGCACGCCGGATCTGGCGCAGAGCGGGATTGTGTTGGCGAGCTAATGGCGAAGCTGGATCAAACGATTCACGACGATGGTAGACAGGATCTGATGGCAATAGACAAGTCATCTGGCCGGCTTACGCTCCGCGAAGGTGTCTTCAAACAGGGCGACGCTTGCCTCGATCGAAGCGTGAATTCCTGGATCGACAAGGTGAGGCGAGACATTACGGTTTTCCTCAAGTGCGACCCTCGGACGCATATTGCAATGGAAGGGCATACGGACAGCACGCCTGTTAATCATGTGGTTTGTGACCTGGATAAGAACGAACGACCGGTACACTGCGGCGTCTATGATGACAACTACACTCTCTCTGCAGCCCGTGCCCGTGAGGCGCGAAAGGCCCTAATTGATACACTTGGCGATGTTGTTCTAGCGGGGCGGGTTGTTGTCGCAGGTTTTGGGGAGTCTCGGCCTCTCCCCGGCGCCGATGCGTCAGAGGCGAGAAACCGCCGCGTAGAGGTTCACTTCCTTAAGAATTGAATGGCTGGCTGGAGAGAATCGCTCGAGAGCGCGGGTTTCCGATCGCGCTTGGCGCGGTCGACCAGGCTGGCCAGGACCAACGAAGTCAACCTGGTAGATGGAGATAGCGACGCGCTCACCGAGATTGCCAAGTCGCGCTTTTCAAAGATTGTCTACACCTGGACCGGCTACCTGAACCTCGCCGCTCAGGCGAGACCAATCCCCCGGAGTAGGTACTGGACGCGCTCGTAGGCGTCCCGCTTGGTGACCGCTCGCGCTTCGGGATTAGAGATCTCCTCGAAGTCGGCGACGAAAGTTGGGCCAACGTGATCAGGGGAAGCAAATTTCTCGCCGATGTTCTTGAACCCTTCCCTCACCAGACCGTTCTTGATGTGCTCGCGGCAGACATTGACCAAGGCTTCGGGTTCGCCTGGGTACCACCTCACGCAATAGTAGATGTCCCAGGCATCCTTCTCCTTCAAGCGGGTGGCCAGGGCCATGCCTTTCATCGCCAGGAAGGGGACAATCGAAGCGATGCGCACCGTTGTCGAGTCCCTGGCGCCGCCGGGCAGGTTGCCTTCGATGGCAATCGTCGCAGGGAACTCGAAGGCTAGGTCGCAACCGCGAGCTTTGCGTGCACGAACATCCTGCACGGTCTGGGTTCGATGGCTCTTGCCGGTTCCCTCGTATTCCCCCGCAAGGAGGTCGACTTCCACGACGATCTCCTTGTCGCCCACCGTGACCGTGCGCCAGAAAATGAAGGGCTGCTTCTTGTCCTGCGTGTAGCCCCGACCCTCCAGCAGCCGGCAGATCGTCTTGTACCCAGGCCCGGTCAAGGTTCGGTGGTTCAGGGCGAGATCGACGTCGGTGCTGCCGATGTGCGGCTTCCGATCCTGCGGGATGAGGAGTGCTGGCACCCAGCCGCCCACAACCACGATGTCGTCGCGGTACTCCGCGAGCAACCTGACGAGTTCCAACATCACGGAACGGGCCGCGTCGACCTGGATGGCGTCGTAATCCTTCTTGGTCACCACAGCTTCGAGACCTCCTGCTGCCAGACGGCCTCGGCCGCTTCATCGCCACGGCCTTTGTAGCCCTTGAGGTCGAGGTAGAGTTGGACAGGACACACAGTCCTCATCGAGTCGACATCGTTGGCCAGGTAGTAGACACCCTCGTCGTAAGGGACCAGGAGGCTGACGTTCGCGCCGCTCGACACCTCCTTCAACCCTGCCCGCTTCAGCAGGGCCTCGGAGACCACGCTCACGTAGGCCATGGCGCGTTGTCCTCGGACCGCAGGGGCGATCCGGCGCGCCGCCGAGAAACCGGTGAACGCATATTCAATCCCAAGCTCACGGCATTCCCTTGCGATAGCGGCCTCGACATCGTCGGTCTCGCCCATGGCGTAGAAGTCACGAACGGTGTTCTTCCGATACGTGTAGTTGTCCGCCCATTCCCGGAGCAGGGCCTGGGGATTCGCAAGACGAAAACCTTCCTTCCCATCGACAACCCACTCCCGGTCACGCAGGTTCTTCTTCACGTTGGCGACCTGCCCAATGCTCACCCCCGCCTCGTCGGCCAACACCTGGGTCTTCCACCACTTGGACTTGCTCATCAGCAGCGCACGAAGCACCCGCGTGGCCTTCGGCGCGTACAGCGATCGGAGATCCCGCCTCTGCGTGAATTTGTTGCGGAAGCCCTCCCTGGAGATGAAGACCTGGTCAAAAGACAGGCGGCAGTTCCCGGCAAGGTCGAGATACCCGATGTCGTGCTTCCTGCAGATCTCGGCGGCTTCCGGGGACACATACGGGGCCACGAACACGCCGTAGGCGTCCGGGTGTTCGCGGCGGAGGCACAGCAGATGGTTGACCGCTTCTCTTGCCACGCGGGGTTGGCCTGTGGTCTTGACCTCGGCGATTAGGCTGAACGAACCGGCCTTGGTCCGAAGGTTGAGCACGATGTCTGCCTCATCATCGCGTCGACGCCACCGCGCGGACTTGACCCGGATGAAGGGTGCTTCCTGCAGACACGCCGTGAGTGCCGCAGCGGCTCGTCTCTCTATGTCCTGTGCTTTCACGGCATCACTAACTTTCAGCAGACGCTGAAAACGTTCTATCTAGTGAAACTGCGGTGTCAAGGACATTTCACTAAAGATGACATTTTCAGCAGATGCTGAATCTATGGAAAACAATGAAAGAACGCTTCTGAAGGCCCGCAGTTACCCCCAAATCCTTTGTAAAATCGCAGCGATGCAGCGGCGTGGGTAACTTTTTTCTGCTCCCTACCTGGAAGCGCTGACGACATGACCACGAAGCCGATCAAGAACATGAGCGCATCCGTGCGTGCGACGAGTGACCGCCTGGGCGGGCAGGGGGCGCGCTCCTTCAGGACACGGCGCTCAAGGTTGCTGCGGAGGAGAAGTCGACGCCAGAGACCTTGACGACGGCCTGCCACGCGGCTTCCTGGCTGGCGCGATCGTAGAGGTGTGGCTGGCGCTGCACCTCAATTGGGCCTGAGAACTTCCCTTTAGCCGAGGCGAAGAATTGCCCTGAGACGTCGGTTCCGAGCTCCGACGCCTGGAGGTACCGACGGGTCGCGGTCTCCGGCGTCTGATTCATGCCGGGAATGAGGTTCACGATTGGGATAAACAGATACTTCAACAACGGGCCAGCGTTTCGCACCACCTTGGTGGCGGTCGCCCCACCGGGCGAGACAGCGTACACGGCCATGCCGGAGGGTAGCCGGCGCGCCAGCGCCGCGACCCACCAAGCGATAATGAGCTTCGCGTCGGCATACGTATTGTTGGGCACGTACTTCACGTTTGGCCCGTTGCGAATCAGGGCTTCGATAGCCGCGGTCCGGTCTCCCCGGAAGTATTTGGCCGCGAAGGCTGGCACATCGGTGTATCTGAACATCGGCACGCCCCCACGGGCAGGTTCCGCGCCGGCGATGACAATCCGCGCGTTCGGGCTCAGCAGGTTGGCGCGGAGCAACCCGATAGTCAGTTGATGATGGCCGATCAGCGGGGCCTGAGCTTCCTCGATGCCCGCTGCGGTGATCACGCGCTTCTTACCTGGGACCATCCCTGCATTGAGCAGTAGGAACTCGACCGGCCGACCTCGCTTGACCAACTCGGCAACGGCGAACTGAACGCTGGACGGCTTGTCCAGATCCAACTCCAGCGGCGTGAAGATCACTGTTTTGTTCTCAGCCGCGAGTTGAGCGGCCGCTTGCTGGGCCCCGGCCAGGGTGCGCCCGGTGACGATGATCTCGTGCCAGCCCTCTCCGGCGAGCAGGCGGGCTGCCGCATGGCCGAGCCCGGAAGTGGCGCCGGTGACGAGAGCGATCGAATGTTCCATAACCGTCTCCATGGTGAAGGGTGAAAGCCGAGTCGTGAGGCCCCGCGAGGCCAGTAACCGGCTTGCTAATTTAGAACTATTCAGTTATATATTGGTGCGAGAAACTGTCAATGAGTTTTGAACCAAATGATTCAAAATACCGCTAGGCCGCGGGGTCGACCACGCAGCTTCGACGAGACGGGGGCGCTGGAAAAGGCGACTCAGGTGTTCTGGTCGAAAGGCTACGACGGAGTGACGATTGACGATCTCGTCGCCGGGATGGGGGTGGGACGGCCGAGCCTGTATGCCGTCTTCGGGGACAAGCGGGCGATATTCTTGCGCGCCCTCAAGGCGTATGCAGAGAGAAAGGGCGCATCAGCCGCGAAGGCACTCCTCTCGCCACAAAGTCTTCGCGACTCGATCGCGAGCTTTCTTAGGTACGCCGTCGAAAGTGCGACAGAGAAAGGGTCCGCTCGGGGCTGCCTTATGATATGCGTCGCGCCGCTTGTGAACGACGCCGAGGTTCAGCGGTTCCTGCAGAGCGCGGTCGCGGGCGGAACGGCGCTGGTGGAGCGCCGCTTCCGGGACGGGATCAGCGCGGGAGAAATCCCATCTGACTTTCCCGTAGCCGCGCGCGCAATCCAAGTCACGGATTTGGTGCGTGGGCTGACCATGCGTGCGCTGCTAGGCACGCCGCGCAAGACGCTCCTCAAAGAGGCTGAGGAAGCCGCCAAATTGGTTCTCTTGCCGCGGGGCGATCCATGACCCTGGCAATGGCGATTAGCTCAGGGCGGGGTAGGGCGACACCGGGGGATCGGTCCCTATCAGTGCGGTGAGCAAAGCGGGCAGCGACCACAAAGTCGTTAACGTGGGACATTCTGAGAGCATAAGCGCGGGCTCCTGCTCGGAGCATGCGAGATTGGACGCGACCTTGACGAGATCCTCGCCGCTGCGAGGGGACGCCTGAATTGGGTGGCTGGATACGAGGTCGAGGTCCCTTGGGTTGAATCTACGCTCATCGATCTCGCCTTGCCCCATCTCCTGGTTGAAACGGTCGAGTGGAGACAACTTTGGACAGGCGCGGGCCGCCGATCTGGCTGAGCGCGGCAGTTTTTTCGCAAAGGTCATCGGGATCGCTCGACTTGACGACAAGAAGCGATCACGCAAGGCGCGATGGAACCTCCGCGCGTTTGCCAGTCCGTCTCCAAAGCGGCGTCTGGAAAGACAGCGCGCCTGCTTGAAAGGCAAAACTGGTGACTATCCGACGATATCCCCCGAAGGAAACTGGCGATGCCCTTCGAAGACCGTGAGAACCTGGATCGCCTTCGTCTGGACCCGATAGACGATCCTGTAACGTCCCTCGATGATTTCGCGAATGCCGGTTCCTGGAAGCTCGGGCACAATCCTGCCCATCTCGGGGAACTTCGACAATCCATCACCGCGCTCGACAATTCGGTGGACAAGACGTTCGGCCGCGTCGGGGTTGGCCCGGGCGATGAAGTCTTGGATCTCGGCGAGGCGCACGAGCGCCTGTTCAGTCCAGATGACTTTCAATGCTACCGCCCCGCGGACCGCTGTTCTTCAAGACGGCGCAGAAGCTCTTTTGTGTCCATGGTTCGACCGGCTTCGGCATCCGCCAGCCCTAGCGCGACCGACTCCAGGAACCGTTCCCGCTCGGTCAGACGGTCGTACTCGGTCGGCGAGACCAGGACGCCAGCCGGCTTGCCATTCTGGGTGATGACCACGGGCTGTCCGGTTTCAGCGGCATGCCGGAGCCAGCGCGCTGCTTGGCCTTTGAACTCACCTACCGGGACGATGTCTTCGGCAACTTTGATGGCCCGCATGCTCGAAATGATGGGCGCATACAGGTCTGAATTCAAGTCTTAAAACTGTATCGTATAGAGACTGAATTAGGCACAGATTCGCTACGCCAGAGGCTGAGTTACCCCAAATTCCTTTGTGAAATCGAGGGGGGATGCAGCGGCGTGGGTAACCCTTTCTTTTTGCTCCCTGTCGGCTGTAACTAGTTAATTTTACTATTGATTTTGCTATGTTCGTCGAGACTTAGGATTCGCGTTGAGGATCGCGTCACCAGATGACTCAAACTGGCGCGCCAAGGATCCAGACCGAGTCTCTTCGAGGGATGGTCAATGGCGCGGTGCGCGTTGCGCTCGTCGGTAATCCAGGACGACCCGTCCCAGGCCTAGGCAAGACCGTGGTCACTAAGGCGCGTATTCTGGCCTCTTGCTAGGTACAATGCTGCGAACGGAGCAAACACCATGACTGCGGCAGCCAAGGCGAAAATCGACAACCTGGCGATGGGGCTTCCCCCACTGTCAGTGCGAGATCTAACCGCGTTGGTGGGCAGTTGGCGCCCGCCGAGAGGGCCGCGCTTGCATGGGCGCCAGCGGTGATCGAGGCGGAACTGAAACGCCTTCGAGAAGAGCCGCTCAACACGCATTTGGTAAACGAGACCACGTTGGCCATCTTCACCCAGTTCGGCAAGGCGCTCACCGTGATCATTCAGGGGCTTGGGGCACCGGGCTTTCTGGCAGAGCTCAAGGGCATCTATCACTCCGAGGGCGAGCGTCTCGACCGATTCCTGCCGGACCCAGGCGCCCGCCGTTCGGCTCGCTGGGCGATGCGAGCGTTCGTGGGTTTTCTTGAGGCGATACCGTTTGGTTCCGAGATCCAAGAAGCGAGTCTGGACCCCGGCCTGCTAGCGCAGCCGGATCTGGCCGAGGCATTCAAGGACGACGCGGCCGGAGTGATTCGGGCCGTCGTTCTCCTCATGGCCGCAGTCTCTCTCTCCGAGCGCGACGGAGACAAGGAACGCGCTGCCGAATTGGCGGACCGCGCATTTCTGGAAGCTTCTCGTGGCGTGGATCATCTGGCACGACTCGGCCTTTCCGTCGAGCTTGAGGCAGATGCTCCGTCCGTCAACCGCGGCTCTCGCGTTTTGGAATGTGTGGAGGAGGCGAGGGCAGCGTTGGCGCCCGAGGATGTGACGGTTCTGGTTCAGGCGCGTCTGCGCGAGCTGCGATGAGCGCAGGCTTCTTGGTCGACACCAGCGTGGTGTCCTGGTACCTGGATCGTCACGCGAGGGCCAGACACCCATCACTCGTCAACTGGCTGGACGATCTGATACCGCGCGAAGGGTTGTGCATTTCTGCAGTAAGCTTGTACGAACTCAAGCGGGGCGTGGAGGGACTTCTCAGCTTTGTACGAGGGAGAGAATAAGTACGCGCTTGTTGCGGAAGACCTTGCCGATCTCTTCGTAGCGCACCTTCGCGAGCGGCGGGAACATCATGAGGATAACCCCGACTGCGATCGGAATAGAGATCGTACCCACGCTCATGCGGTTGAGCGCCGTCGTGAATCCCGGAGGCGTCTGCAACCTCGCCACGCGCGGTGGTGCAAGCCAGCGCGGTCACGGCCAGAGCCAAACCGATGCGCGCTCGCCGACGCCACGAAGGAGCTTTGAGGTGGCGCATCCCTCAGATGACCTTGAGAAGGTGAAGTGCGATCTCGCCCGAGAAGAACCACATGATGAAGGCGAATGCGACCTTGACGAACTTGGGGCTTGCTTTGACGGTGACGTGCGAGCCGATCGCCGAGCCGATTATGGCCGCGATCGCGGTGACGCCGATCAGGAAGTAATCGACGTGGCCGACTGACAGGTGACCGAGGGATCCGACCAGCGAGCTGACGGTGACGATGTAGGCGTTCGCGCCCGCAGCCTTTTGCGCCTGGTACTTCAGATAGAGGACGAGGAACGGGAAGATGACCAGGCCGCCGCCCACCCCGATGAGGCTCCCGAGCACACCCACCCCGAAGGAGAAAGCCACCATGACCACCACCAGCCCCGAGGTCAGCGGTCGCGCCTGCTGGTGGGCCTCGCCTTTGTTCGAGCGGATCATCAGGATGCCGGCGCCAAGCAGAAACACGGAAAACAGGCCGAGGAGGAGATCCTTGGGAGCCCTGCTGCTGAGCAGGGCTCCGACCAGCGAGCCCGCCACAGTCCCGGGGAGAAAGACCGATGAAGACTTGAAGTCCACCAAGCGGTTGCGCGCAAAAACGATGGTCTGCCACCACGGCGGTCACCAGGTTGAGGAAGAGCGCGGTGGAGATCGATGTGGTGAGATCCCACCCGAGCATGACGAGGACGGGGGTGTAGAGCGATCCCCCGCCCTTCCCAAACATGGAGAACACGACCGAGATCGCCAGCACCACGAAGAACGCGATGACGGTCGCCCTGTTCATCGCAAGCCTCGAGGTTCGCTGGTGCCCGCTGGGCTGAACACCGTCGTCATCCCTTGCCCTCGGTCAGTCGCGCCTGGCACGGGATGCAGACCTTCTTGTCACCGACCATGCGTGTGTACCCCTCCACCACCATCTCGCCGCAGCCTTCGCACGGGAAGCTGGCGAAGACTGGCGCGCGCGGCTTGACGTCGTGCTTGAAGATCTCGCCCACCGAGAGCAGCTTGCCGTCGGGAGCGCCCATCACCTTCTGCACGAGGGGATCGACGACCTCGGCCGGCACCTTCGAGGCGGGCACGCCCTTCTCGCGGTACTCCTTGAAGAACTCCGTCTGCTTGTTGGCGAGCATGGCCTCGGCCTTGGGCGTGACCCGGACCGCGCGCGAAGTCGCCACGTCGACCAGGGTGACGCCCCACTTCCCGTAGTGGAGCTTCTGGATATTGCCCTTGCCGAAGGTGCAACCCGTGATCATCTGCACGCCGTCGGCGAAGCAGGTCGCGCAATGGTCCTCACCCAGCTCGACGAGGGCCAGGAGCTGGCCGTCTCTGGCCCGCTCGACGCCCAGGGCGTTCATGGCCGCCGCCCCCACGCGCAGCCCGAGCGGCATGGCGGGACACTTGTGGCCGTGGAGCATGAGACCGGCTTGGTAGAATTCCTTGGGACTGATCATGGCGCTTTTTCCTTCTAAATCGGCCGCCTCAGCGCTGGTAACCCGAGCAGGGAATGCACACCGGCTTGCCGTCCTGATAACGGACGTAGCGTTCGAACACGTACTCGCCGCACTTCGAGCACAGCGACTTGTTGAAGGAGCCTTTGGGTGACTGGTAGACGAAGTCGGGGCGCTGCTGGATCGCAAAGAGCGCGTCGTCGCTTTGGCCCAAGGTCCAGGCGATCGCTTCCTGGGTCACGTTCGTGGGGATGCCCGAAGGCTCGACGCCGCGTTTGCGGTATGCGAAGAGCTCGCGCTTGCCGAACTCGTCGAGGAAGCCAGCTTTGAGCGCGTAGCGCACGGCGGTCTTGCCGGGATGCCAAAAGGTCGCGGCCAGCTTGCCCCAGGAGGTCTTCTCGATCAGGGTCTTGCCGAAGGTCGCACCCGTGGCGATCTGGATGCCGTCCATCAGGCAGGTCTGCGGGTGGCCTTCCCCAAGCTCGCAGATGACGTGCAGGGTATGGTCGGCCTCTCTGCCGACGCCGAGCGCATCGAGGGCCAGCACGCCCATGCGATAGCCGAGTGGCATGAACGGGCAGCGGTGCCCGTGAAAGGTGAAGGCCCACTCGGGCGGTGAATAGCGTTGGTTGGTTTCGGATGACATCAGGATCTCCTTTCGTGGTTTTCAGTACCGTCGGCGAATCCGGCGGATCATTCTCGGCCGAGAGCGCGCACGAGCCGTGCCCGCGCGGTGGCCAGGTCGTATCGTGCCTGCACCTTCTGTGCCTTGGCGTTGCTGACGGCAATCTGGGCATCGTCGAGATCGAGCGCGTCGCCGGCACCGGCTGCGTAGCGATGCTCGGCCTGGGCAAGGCGATCACTTGCGGTCGCAACCGTCTTGTCAGCGAGATCGCAGCGCGCCTGCGCGTCGACGATGGCCAGGCGCTGCTCTTCGATGTCCGCCACCATGGCCAGGCGGACGCTCTCGCTCTGCGCTGCGGCTACGTCTTCGCCTGCCCGATACTCGGCGACCTGTTTCGTGCTGTAGAGCCCGTTGAAGAGATTCCAGTTGAGGCCAAGGCCGACGAACCAATCATACCCGGCACCGAAGCCTTCGACCTTGGCACCGGAAACCCCACCGAGAGCGTTGAGACTGGGCAGATAGCCAGCCCGGGCCACCTTCCGCCCGGCCCGCTGCGCCTGCAACTGCGCGGCCGTCCGAAGAAGCTCTGGTCGATGTTGCTCGGCCTCGTCGATGAGCTCGTTGCCGGGCCTGCGTTCGAGCGCCCCATCGGAGCTCGGCGGCTCGACCACGGTGAAATCCGCCGTCGCGATCCAGGCCGATCGCGGTCTTGAGTCGGATCTTGGCCAGCCCCAAGGCATTGCGGGCGCGCACCAGCGCAAGTTGCGCGTTGGACAAGTTCAGCTCGACGCTGGTGAGGTCAAAGCGCGTGCGCTGACTCGCATCCACGAAGCGACGAACCTGTTCCACGTGGTTCTTCTGGTTCTGCACCGTCTCCTCGCCGACCATCACCAGTTGTTGGGCGGCAAGCACGCCGAAGTAGGCGACCCGCACGTTCAACGCGGTCGTTTGTTCGGCGGTTCGCGCATCGGCCTCGCTGGCCCGTTCCACAGCGTCGGCCTGCGAGATGAGGGAAGGCGTCTTGCCAAAGTCGTAGATGAGCTGGCTGGCCGAGATGCCGAAAAGGTAGTAGTTCAGCGTGTCGCCGGGCCCGAGATCGTTCTGTGCCTGATAGTTCTTGGTCAAGGGGGTGTGCACCATCATGGGCGACAGCAAGAAGTTGGGCGTGGCTCTCTGATACTGGGCTTGCGCATCCACCCGGGGCAGATAGGCCGCGCGCGCCTGGCCGCTACGGGCGTCCGCTTGCCGGGTCTGGGCCAGGGCTGCTTGCACCTGGGGCTGTTTGCCGTGGGCGATTTGCAGGGCCTCGTCGAGCGAGAGTACCTTGCTCTCGGCCCTGGCGGGAACTGCCGCGACCATACCGGCCAGAGCCACGGCCACTCCGAGCCCGCTTCGACCTACCAACGAGACGATAGTTCCGACGAACATGGTTACTCCTCCCCGGCGTTTGCCGCGACGGCGACCGCCGGTGACAGCGATGGATTGGCACTCCCTTGCTCGGTCGGCTGGCGTCTCCGAACCCGGCCGCGCAGCCCCTCGAATACGTCGTAGAACATCGGGACGAAGATCAGGGTCAGCAAGGTGGAAACCAGAAGGCCGCCGATGGCCACGACCGCCAGGGGACTCAGTCGTTCGAGCCCGATCGCCCATTCTCCGGCAATCGGGATCATCCCCACCGCGGTGGCGGCGGCGGTCATCAGGATGGGCCGCGTTCGCACCCGCACCGAGCTTTCGAGCGCGTCTTTGATACTTGCTCCATTGCGCCGAGCCTCTTCGATGAAGTCGATGAGCAAAATGCTGTTCTTCACCACGATCCCGGCCAGCAGGATCATGCCCATGAAGGCCGGCATGCAGGAGTGCTTGCCCATGATGAGCATCGACCAGGTCGCACCGATGAGCGCCAAGGGGATAGCCACCATGATCGTGATGGGATGAAGGAACGAGTTGAAGGCCGGGACCAGCGAGAAATACAGCAGCAACAGCCCCAACAGGAGCGCGGCAATCAGCAAGGCGAACGCCTCGTCCATGGTCTTGCGCTCGCCTTCCTCGTGGATGGCATAACCGGGCGGCAACACCAGGCCTTGCATCGCCTTGTCGACGTTGTCATTGATGTGGGTGACGGCGGCGGTGTTGCGATAACCGAGGACGTCCACCGTCTCCTGCAGGCCCTGCCGCGTGTGCAGGGTCGGAACGATCGCCGGCACGATGCGACCGAGCGCGGACAGGGGTGCAGGTCCTTGGGACGTCTGCACGGGCAAAGTCGCGATGTCGAGGTCGCTGTCGCGCCGGTCGGTGCGACTTTGTACCCACACCGCAAACGAGTCTTGCTGTGGGACGCGGAAGAGCGTGGATGGGATCCCTTTGACCTGCGAGCTGCACCTGAGCCGCCACATTGGCCGCGTCCAGGCCATAGAGGGCCAGCTTGTTCGCATCGGGCAGGAAGCGAAGCTCTTGACGGTCGAGGGTCCAGGTCCGCACCACCGCCTTGAGCCCCCCGACGGTGTGAAGCCGTCGGTCTACATCTTGGGCCAGTCTGTCGAGCACTACCGGGTCGGGACCGCTGATCGACAGATCGACCGTTGAGCGGATGGTCGACAGGGCCGTCGCGCCGTAGTCGTAGGTGGCGACGAAGCGCAGGCCGGCAATGGTGTTCAACCGATCGGCGACGGCGGCCTCCACGTCCCACAACGTTTGCTTGCGGTGGAAGCGGTCCACCAGATGGACGGTCACGAACGCCTGCTGGGCATTGCGGCCGGAGCCGAACGAGAGGACGCCAGGCTCGGAGCCGAGGGTCGCGGACGTGCGCAGAACACCGGGTTGCTGCCAGATGACCTGCTCGGCCTGGGCCAGCAAGGCTTCACTCTGTTGCAGAGACGTGTTCGGCCACGCCTCGAAGGATACCCGGAAGATTCCCGTATCCATGGGCGGCATGAGATCGCGGCCGTTGAGGGGCATGAGGACCCGCGCGGAGACCACGAGCAAGAGCACGGCGGGCAGCAGGAAGAGGAGCTTGCGCCGCAGGGCCAGTCGGACCGCCCTCACGAAGAACTCTTGAATCGGGTGCAGCACCCGCCGTGAGACGACGCCGTCGAGCGCCTTTTCCCAGCGCGAACGCCCGACTCGCCCGCCCAGGCGCAGAATGACCGGGGCGAAGATGGGAAGAATGGTCACCGACACCACGTAGGAGGCGGCCAGCGCGATGGACAGCGTGAGCGCGAGCGGGCGCAGCACGGTCTGCACGAAGCCGCCGATGAAGATGATGGGGATCAGCACGACCACGGTGGCGTAGGTACCCGAGAGAATGGCGAGCATCACCTCTTGCGTGCCGCCGATGACTGCATGGCGCATGTCCTTGCCGAGCGTGTGGTAGTGGCGTTCGATGTTCTCCAGCACCACGATGGCGTCGTCGAGCAACATGCCGACGCCGAGGATCACGCCGGTGAGGGTGACCATGTCGAACTGGAAGCCGAGCAGCCACATCAGGCCGAACGTGATGAGGTAGGTGAACGGAATGGAGATCGCGGTGAGCAGCATGCCCCGCAGGTCAGCGAGGAAGAGGAAGATCACCATGACGGTCATGATGATGGCGTCCCGAAGCGCATCGACCATGTTGGCCACGCTGTTGTGGATCAGCTCCTGCTGGGTGTCGGCCACCTCGAAGTGAATGTTGGGATGCTGTCGTTCGAGCTCCGGCACGGCCCCCAGGGCCGCGTTGATGGTCGGCAGGGCGTAGCCGGACAGCGAGCGCTGAATGTTGATGCCGATGGCCGGCTTGCCATTGCCATGAAAGGCCGAGAGCCGTTCCTGCACGCTCCTCTCGACCGTGCCGACGTCGCGCAAGTACACCGGCGGCCCCGCCACACTGCTGACCACGACCTGGGCAAGCTCCTCGCTTCGTTCGAAGGCGCCCTGATTCTTCAGCAGCACGTGGGTGGAATCGGTGACGACCAGACCTTCGGGTGTGTTGCGGTTCCAGGCGTTTAGGGCCGCGGAGATTTGCCCAGGGGTGAGGCGAAAGGTCTCCAGGCGATTCGGGTCGAGGGTCACGCGGACCACCGGCTGGTACCCGCCGAAGATCTCCACGTTGTCGACCCCGGGCACCCGCAGCAGACGCTCCTTGATGGGATTGTCGGCAAGCTGCCGAATCATCGACAGATCGAGGTGGGAGTCCGCGTTCGGGGTGAGCGCGAGGGTCATGACCGCGGGCGTGGCGGACGAGACCTTGTAGACCTGAAACGGGCGGATATCGGCGGGCAGGAGCGTGCGAATCTTGTTGAGGCTGTTGGTGACGTCGGTCGCGGCGGAATCGAGCCCCTTCTGGTATTCGAACTCGACGGTGACCACGCACGATTCGTCGTTCGAGGTGGATACCACCCGCCGGACCAGCTCGATGGTCTTCAGCTCTTTCTCGATGACTCGGGCCACGTCGCTGGAGATGTCGTCGGACGAGGCACCCGGCCACACGGTCACCACGGAGATCTGGGGCCGCTCGCTGTCTGGGAACAGGTTCACCGGCATCTTGAAGTAACCGACCAGCCCCACGACCGCGAGCAACAGAACGATCGACAGCAGCAGGTGAGGTTTGCGCACGTAGGCTTCGACGAGTCGCATGGGTCACTTCTCCAGTGCGCTTACGCGCACGCCGCTCGACAAAGCCATGAGCTCGCTGGGAAGGCCGAGCACGACGCTCTGCCCGGGCGCGAGCTTGCCGACGACGATGGCTTCCGAGGCCGTGCGGCCGGTCACCGTGACCGGCACCGCCTCCGTGACCCCGTCGTGCACGCGGACGACCACCGTCTCTTTCAGCCCTTGCAACAGGGCCGCCGCTGGAATGACCATTCCCGACGCGGGCGCCGCGGAGTAGGACGCAGCCAAGGTGGCTCCGGATGGCAGGCCGAAGGGGGCAGCTTCGAGATCCGTTTCGACCACGCCGAGGCGTGCGGCGTCGAGGGCCGGATAGATGCGCGACACCCGGGCCGGCAGGGTCTGACCGTTGGCGGAGAACGTGACGTTGCCTCCGACCTGCAAGCGGGAGAGCACCTCCTGGGCGACCTTCGAGAGCACGCGCACGTGTCCCTGGATTTGCAGGGTAAAGAGCGGCTTGCCTGGCGTGGCGATGTCTCCCGGCTCCACCAGTCGCGCCGTGATCACGCCGGCATAGGGAGCCACGACGTCGGCGTAGGCTCGCGAGGTGCGCGCGCTCTCGTAGGCGCGCTCGGCGACGGTCTTGTTGGCCCGGGAAAGCTCGAGCTGCGCTTTGCTGATGTCGAAGGTCTGTTGGGGGATGTCCTTCGACTCGAAGAGCGACTTGTCTCGCTGAAAGATGGTCTGCTGTTTGCGAAGGTCTTCCTCGGCTGCGGCCACTCGGGCCCGCGCCGCTTCGGCGGCATCGTGAAGGGTGCGAGCGTCGATGCGCGCAAGGAGCTGGCCCTTTTTGACCCGATCTCCTTCGCGACCGCGTGCCTCCAAGACCGTTCCCGGCACCTGAGCGGCGACCGTGCTCGACCGATCCGATTGAACGACCGCCAGGGTTTGGATGGTATCCGCGACCGCGCCGTCCTTGACGACCGCAACCGAGACAGGAACGGGTGGACTGGCCGGGACCGGCAAGCGCGCGAGGGCTCGGCGCTTGTGAACCACCAGCATCGCGCCGCCTGTCACGACGATAAGAGCCAAGACAACTGCAAGCACGCGCTTCTTCATATTCAGCCTCCGCCACTCCTTTTTCCCCCTTTCCCGGGAGGCCCGCCTTGACGGCGGTCAAGAGAGTGCGCTTTTCGGTGCGCGAGGACGCGATCAGGGACGTGAAGAGCGCGCGGCTCGGTCGAGAGCCGCCAAATCCAGGACTTGCAAGCGTCCCGACCCGATCCGGTGCACGACGCCGTCGGCCACCAGTCGCGAAACCGCGCGCGAGAGGGTCTCGGGGCTCACGCCGATGGCGGCGGCGAACTCCGCGGACGAGACGGGCAGCTCCAGAATCACGGTGGAGCTCTCGGTTGCCTCGGACAATACCAGCGCCTGAATGGCGGCGGCCACCCGGGCTAGTGCCCCCGGCGTCGATTGCGTCTCGATGCGGTCGAAAGCTTCGCGTAACCTCCTCCCCAGGAACGACAGAAGCGTCATCGCGACATCGGGGCTTTTTCGAACCGCCTCCACGAGATCGGCACGCGACATTACGTCGGCAACTGTGTCGTCGATGGCTTGTGCGTAGGCGGGGTATGGTTCACCGTCTAGGAAGGGCAGGAAACCGAAGACTTCACCCGGGCCGAAGACGAAGAGCGTGACCGCCCGTCCAGTCGGTAGGAGGCGGTAGATCTTCACGTGGCCAGTGCGAATCGCAACCAGCAGGCCGGTCGTCTCGCCCTCGCGCCACAGCAGCTCGCCTCGCGTGAAGCGACGTTCTCGGAACCAAGGGGCAAGGAGCTCGCGAGTTCGTTCCGTAAGGCTGTTAGCGGCGGCCGTCGGCTCACTCATTTGCGGTTCAGTACGCCGCCGATCTGCTCCGACGTGACCTCTCCCTGCAGCAGCTCCGTCACCGCACCCTTCCCATCCACGAAGTAGATGGCCGGCAAAGCCATGATCGGCTTCTGCTGCCGATAGGGCTCCACGCGTTCGCCTTGGGTGTCGACCTGGAAGCGCTCGATCGGCAGCTTGGGCGGCGTGCCAAGCGCGGTTTGCAGGGCAGCCCAGCCGGCATCGACCGATTTTCGCGTGCAGTCGCAGGCGTGCTTCTTGCCGACGAAGACGATCTTCGTCACCTTCGAGCTGTTTAGAGTGGCAGGCGCGGTCTCGGCCGCCTTCACCGCCGCTGGTGGTGCGGTGGTGGCCGCCCGGGAGCGCTCGCAACCGAGGTCAGCCAAGGAGACAAGTATCAGGCAGAACGACAGAGCGGACAGTTTCGATGTTGTCATTGCAGACCTCGGTAGGCGAAGTACACGCCGACTAGCACAATCGCGGCTCCTGCAAGTCTGCGCAGGAACCCGAGCACGTGCGTGGCCTTCTTGTTTTCGATGAGTTGTCTCGCCGCACCCATGGATGTGCCGGCGAGTAGAATGAGAACGCTATGCCCGAGGGCATAGACAAGCAAGAGGGTGCCACCCCAGGGAATCGAAGCACCTGAGCCGGCAAGATAGGTCAGCAGAACCACGAGAATGGGCGCTGCACAGGGCGCTGATACAACGCCGAAAAGAAGTCCCAAGACGAACGAGCCGAGAAAGCCGCGGGTCTTGGGCTGCAGCTTGCCCCCCAGCGACGGGATGGGGACCGTCAGAACCCCCATGAGATGCAGGCCCATCACCACGCAGACGGCGGCGACAATCCAGTTCCAGACGCCGGAAACATCTCCGTACATCTTTCCCGCGAGCGCGGCGATCATCCCGAGCACCGTGAAAGTCACGGCCAACCCGACGATGAACACGAGCGAGAATAAGAAGGCGCGTCCAACACCCGGCCTATCCTCTTTTCGACCGGCGACGAAGCTCATCATCAGGGGAATCATCGCGAGCACGCAGGGATTCGAGGCGGTGAGGATCCCGCCCACGAATACGGCGACCAACGCCAACCAGGGGTTGGTGTGGAGGTACTGATTGACGTTGGCTACGAAGCTGTCGAGCATGCGGTCACGCTCGCGCAGCTGCGGTCGCGATCCACGACACGATCTCGTCGGCCCGCGGAATTCGTCCGCTGGCCTTGACCTCGTCCTCGATGACTAGAGCCGGCGTCATCATCACGCCGTACTTCATGATCTCGTCAATTTTCTCGACCTTCTCCAGCTCCACTCCGATACCGGCCGAGGCGATGGCCTTCTGGGCTTCGGCGTAGAGCAATTTGCATTTGGCGCAACCCGTACCTAGAACCTTGATCTTCATATCTTGTCTCCGTTTGTTACTCTCGTCGCTTTAGACTGCGCTCGGTCACAGAACAATGTTGAACAGATAGCCCACGATCAGAATCCCAAGGCCGACCACGCCCGCGAAAGTCACGATGAGCGGAACCTTCAGAACCTTTCGCAAGATGACCATTTCCGGCAGCGATAACCCAATGACCGACATCATGAACGCGAGCACGGTGCCGAGGGCCGCGCCCTTGCCGAGCAGGGCCTGAACGATGGGAATGATGCCAGCCGCGTTCGAGTACATCGGAATGCCAATCACCACGGCAAGAGGGACAGACCACCACGCCCCCTTGCCCATGATCGAGGCCATGAAATCCTGTGGGACGTAGCCGTGGATGCCGGCGCCGACGGCGATGCCGGCCAGCACATACGGCCACACCTTGCCGACGATGTCCTTGACAGCGTCGCGACCCGCGCGACCCCTGTCCGCCCAAGTTGGGCTCGACGCCTCCGCAGCCGCGCCAGTCTTGGTCTCGTAGACCCACCGTTCAACCCAGCGTTCGAGCCGCAATCGCCCGATGACCCAACCGGCGACGATAGCGATGACCAGGCCCGTGCCCATGTAGAGCGCCGCGACCTTCCAGCCGAAGAGGCCGAAGAGCAACACAAGCGCGACCTCGTTGATCATCGGCGCGGCGATGAGGAACGAAAATGTCACGCCCAGCGGAACGCCTGTCGTGACGAAGCCAATGAACAGCGGCACGGCCGAACAAGAACAAAACGGCGTCACCACACCGAGCAGCGAGGCCAGCACGTTGCCTACTGACTCGCGCTTGCCGGCGAGGATGCGGCGGGTTCGTTCGGGGGTGAAGAACGAACGCACGATTCCCACGCCGAAGACAACCAAGGTAAGAAGCATCAGGACCTTGGGCGCCTCGAAGATGAAGAACTCAACCGCCAGGGCCAGACGGTTACCGGCGGTCATATTCAGCAGGTCATAAGTCAGCCACTTGGCGAACGGTTCGAGATTGCGATACACGAGCCACCAGGCCATCACCGCGAATAGCGAGAGTGATAACCGCAACACAAACCGCCCACGGTTGGATGGGACTGTGACGGGAAGCCGTTCTACATGTATTTGGGAGGGTACTTGCTTCACCGTTACATCCTCGGTGCATGGTGACTTGGCCATATTGACAACATTCACTCAAAAAAGAGAGGAGCCGCTCGCTACGTCCGTTCCTTCAGCACCTGGGTGGCACACGAGAAGAAGTTCATCACGCAAGGGATGAGCAGGGAGTAGTAGACGACGTTCCCTTCCCGCCGGTCGAGCACGATGTCGTGAGCTCGAAGTACCGCCAGGTGCTTCGATACGGTCGAACGATCCGAGCCAATCATGTCGGTCAGGTCACCTACCGAGCATTCCCCTTTGGAGAGACGGTCGACGATCTTGAGTCGGGACTCATTTGCGAGTGCTTTGAGCACGCGCGCCTGCCGACGAAATATGTCATCGCTCTTGGCTGTCATAGATTCGATGACAAGTATATGGCTACTTGGCCATGTTGGCAAGCACCTTGGGCAGCAACTCGTCGTGACATGGTCGTTCGGGGGGGCGCCGGGCGACCCAATCACCCATGAAAGGTGCGCCGAGAAGGTGTTTCCCTGGTTCCCGGTGATTCTGACGAAAAGGTTCCCCTCCGACCAGGCGACCAAAAAGTTGCGAAACCGACACGGGCAACACCGATCGGTGTGCGGTAATGGCATCGGCATCTGCTCCAAAGGAGATGTTCGATGACCTACAAGAAGAACGCCTCGTTGTTTGCCTTGTCCATCTTGACCGCGTGCGGAACCAACCAGCCCGGTTCCACCGACAACGCCGCCCCCGTCTCGGCGGCTCTCGCCACCCACGTCGACCATAGCCAGGGTGACCATGACCAGGGGAAGCGAGATATTGATCACGTCCTCCTCATCAGCGTCGATGGCATGCACCAGAGTGACCTTGACTGGTACGTCGCCAACCACCCACACTCGCCGCTTGCCAAGTTGGTTCACTCCGGCACCGAGTACACCAACGCGGCGACCTCCAACCCGTCGGACTCCGACCCGGGTGGCACCGCGCTGATGACCGGCGGTAACCCCAAATCGACCGGCGTCTTCTATGACGTCGAGTACAGCCACAAGGTCGACGAGGCGGGCGCTGCCTGCACCCCTGGCCAGCCGGCCACCGGCGGTGACGTCATCTATGACTCGCCGGACGACGCGCTTCCCGCCGTGCAGGACCTGCTGAATAACGGGAGCGGCAACACTTTCCCGTCGTTCGACGAGGACGGTTCGATCTTCGCCAACGGCGTTGACACCAACCCCGCCGCGATCATGGACCTGAAGTTCGACCCGGAGACGTCGCTCAACCCGGGCACGTTCCCAGTAGACCCGAAGACCTGCCAGCCGATCACCCCGTGGGACTACCTGGGCGTGAACACGATCTTCCAGATCATCCACGATGCCGGCCTGCGCACCGCCTGGTCTGACAAGCACGAGGTCTACGCATCGTTCAATGGTCCGGACTCGAACGGCCGGAGCATCGACGACCTCTTCTCGCCGGAGATCGACTCGCAGGCTGTCATGCCGAACGGTGTCCCTTACCCGCAGGACGACGACTGGGCGCACATCAACGCGGCGACCAAGCAGTACGACGGCTACAAGGTCCAGGCCATCCTGAATGAGATCGACGGTCTCGACCACTCGGGCAAGACCCGCGTCGGCACCCCCGCGATCTTCGGCATGAACTTCCAGACCGTCTCGGTCGCGCAGAAGATCCGCTCGACTCCGACGACGTTGATCGGTCCGGACGCCAGTGGGAATTACACCACCAGCGCTCCGGAGGCATGTGGTTACCAGTGGGTCAACGGTCAGCTCGTTCCCGGCCCCGTCCTCTCGAGCGCGCTCGACTACGTCGACGCTCAACTGGGCCGCATGGTTTCCACGATCCACAAGGACGGCCTGGCGGGCTCGACGGCGATCATCGTCACGGCAAAGCACGGCCAGTCGCCGCAGGATCCGAACAAGCTCATCACCGTCAAGGACGGCCCGATCGTCAGCGCGATCAACGCAGCCTGGGCGCAGCTGCACCCGAGCAACACGAGCCTGATCGTTGCCGGAACCAACGACGACCTGTGGCAGTCGTACCTGTCGGACAACTCGCAGGCCGCTTGCGACTTCGTCAAGAGCTACCTGTGGAACCACACCGCTGATGGTTTCGACGTCAATAAGAACCCCGTCACCGTCCAGCACTCGGGCCTCGCCGAGATCTGGGCCGGCGCGGAAGCCGCCCACTTCTTCGGCGTCCCGGTCGACAACGGTCACTACCCGGACGTCTTCGGCAAAGTCCAGGTGGGCATCGTCTACGCGAAGCCGACCAAGCTGGCCGAGCACGGCGGTATGAACACCGGCGACCGACACGTCCTGATGGTTGTCAGCGGCCCGAGCATACCGGTTCAGGTCGAGTCCACCCCCGTCGAGACCACCCAGGTTGCACCGACGATCCTCGCTCTCCTGGGGCTCAACCCGCACGCGCTGACGGCCGTCCAGATCGAGGGCACGCGGGTCCTTCCGAGCCTTCGGTAGACCGAAGGCTGGACGCTGACCGTGCGTCGGATGCACGGCGGTTAACTGGCAGCGCTCAACAGGAGGCCCGGGCGAATTGCCCCGGCCTCCTCTGCTTTCGACGACTCCAAGAAATGCAGCTTACCGAGGTCGGGTTGGCCGCGCTCAAAATACATTTAGGTCGCGCGGATCGCCGCGCAGCTTCGGCGAGATCGAAGCGCGGGAACGGCGACCCAGGAGCCAGCATTTGGGTCGCCATGTTCAACCAGCGCGATCGGGTGCTCGCTCACCATCATCCTGCTGCAAGCGCGTTCAAGGCTACCGCCCCGCGGACCGCCGTTTCTTCGCGACGGCGCAGAAGCTCTTTGGTGTCCATGGTTCGACCGGCTTCGGCATCCGCCAGACATGGCCTTGCCCCCGCTCGGCTTGTTCGCAATCGCACGGTGCGTGCGCTTTCGCACTCTCCGCGAAGCTCCTTTGGGCTGTAATGTCCGTGGCGCGGCGATGACGCGAACCAGTCGGCGAGGCACCTCCCTTGCAGGCTTGCCCCGCGCATCGAGGAAGAGGTAAGGAGAATGATGAAGACTGCCACTGCGCTTCGAGCCGGCGGGTACACGGGAGAGCCTGGAGAGAAGCCTCGCCGCACGTCGTCTGCGATGGGTGCAGCCGCACTGGATACGGAGTTCTGTAGTGCGATCCTGCCGCGGGTATCGCGCACCTTTGCCCTGTCCATCGAGGCGCTGCCGGACTTCCTGCGCGCGGCGGTGCGCAGCGCCTACTTGCTCTGCCGCGTGGTCGACTCGATAGAAGACGAGCCGACGTTGGCGGACGCGCGGCGGAACGAGCTGTTCGATGTCTTCGATCGCCTGCTCGACGATGGGAAGGATGCGGCCGAGCTCGAGCTCGCGTGCGCACGTGCTTCCGTCGGCGGAACGGGGGCGGACGGAGAGCTGTGTCGGGGAGCGGGTGCGGTATTTCGTGTCTTCCACGCGCTGCCGGCGTCGCAGCGCGATGCAATCCGGCCGCACGTGCTGGAGATGTCGAGCGGCATGCGCTCCTACTGCGCACGTGGAGTCGCTCCGCGCTTGGCCGATCTGGCGGACCTCGAGCGCTACTGCTACTTCGTCGCGGGTACGGTCGGCAACCTGCTCACGGTGCTGTTCGAGGAAGCAGCCCCGGGACTGTCCGAAGAGCTGCGCAGTGCTCTGCGCGAACGGGCGGTCAGCTTCGGGATCGGCCTGCAGATGGTGAACATCGTCAAAGACGCGGCCACGGATTTTCGCGAGCGAGGCGTGTGCTTCTTGCCGCTCGACCTGGCTCGCGAGCACGGGCTCGAGGTCGAGCGCCTCTTGGATCCGGCGATGCGGGACGCAGGCCTCGCCGTGGTTCGCGCCGTGTGTGCATGCGCACGCGCGCATCTCCGGCGCGCCGAGGAATACGTCGCGTTGTGGCCCGCATCGGGCGCCGGCGGAGAGGCCGGGCGCTCGGTGCGCTTGTTCTGCCTGGTGCCGCTGGCACTGGCGTTCGCCACGCTGCGGATGGTCGAGCAGGGGGACGACACCTTGCGGGCCGGGGCCGAGCCGAAGGTGAGCCGTACCACTGTCGCTCGCATCCTCGTCGAAGCGGCGGAGGCTGCCGCCTCGAACCCCGCGCTCGCGGCGCTGCTCGGTCGCTGCAGGGAGGACGTGGCGTTCGCACCGCCGGCGGGCGCGCGTCGCTAGCCCGCATGTCCGTCGCGGACCTGCCGCGGCGGACCTCCTTACGATTCAAGAGCGCTTTGCCACGCGACCGAGCTTGTCGAGCGACATCCCGACGAGCCCCCGCACGCCTCTCCAACGCCCGAGCGGGCGGCCGTCATGGCCCGGGACGGCACCGCGCAGGGTTCGTCCGATGCCGTGGCCGGCGACCCGCCAGTATTCGGCGAGGAAGCTTTCGGGGCGGCTGTCGGCGCCGGACAGGAGCGCGAGCGAGGCGGCGCGCGCGCGGCGACCACCCTCCCAGTAGCTGAAGATGCCCTCGCGGATCGCGCGCGTGCCGTCGCTGCCGGCCAGGAAGGTTTCGTAGAGCGCATCCGCGAGCACCTCGCGTGCCCGCGCAAAACGGTAGCGGCGCGCCTGGTAGCGCAAGAGCGCGCGGTCGAGCCCGACGTCGGCACCCAGCTCCTCGGCCAGGATGCGGATGTCGGTGAGGCACACGGTCATCCCGGCGGCGGTGATCGGGTGCGAGCAGCCGCCGGCCTCGCCGACGAGGGCGATGCCGGGTTCGACACAGCGACGGGTGGCGATGGCGTGGCACGCGGCGACTTCCGGCTTGTGCGCGTCGAGGGCTCGTGCGGCGGCGGTGCGCAGCGGCTCAGGGACCAGGGGAAGGTAGCGCTCGCGAATCGCCGCGGCCATGCGGGCGAGGCCGCGTCCTGCTTCGGGCAGCGCCGGGAAGTCGAAGCACATACGCACGCGGTGGCGCCCGCCACCGGCGGACCCGATGGGATAGGCCAGAATGGGGCCGGGTGCGCCGAGGACGATGTGGCCATAACGGCCCTCGGGGAGCACGGCATCCTCGACCAGCAAGGCGGCGTTGTAGGCGACCAGCCGAGACGACTCGCCGGTGCGCAGTCTGCTGCCGCAGGAGCGAGTGGCGCCCCTCGGCGACCAGCGTGAGGTCGGCGCGGATCCATTCGCCGTCGTCGCTGCGCACGCCGGCCACGCGATCGCCCTGGCGCACGAGCTCGAGCACCCTCCTGCCGTAGCGGATCTCGACGCCGTTTCGCGCCGCCGCCTCCCGCCGCAAGGCAGCCACCATGTCATGGTGCTCGATTGCGAAGCCGTGCGGGCGGCCGTCGCGAATGTCGGCGTACGGCAGGTGCGTGGTCGCACGTCCGGCGATGCCGATGGCGAAGCCGGCCAGCTCGACGCCACCCGCCTGCCGGAGGGCGGGGAGCACGCCGACCTGGTCGAGCACGTCGACGCCGGTGGGGTGAATCAGCTCGCCAGCAAAACGAGGGCCGCGGCCCGCGCGCGCTTCGAGCACGAGAATTCGTCGTGTCCCATCTGCCAGCGCGCAGGCGAGCGAGGCGCCGGTGAGGCCGCCACCGACGATCACGATGTCGCGGATAGCGACGCTCACCGTGCCTCTCCAAGCCGGCCGGCGGTTCGGTGAGCGTCCGGTCGCGATGCGCGGCCTGGCAGGCGCGACGGAAAGAGGTGGCGGAGGCAGCGACACGGGCTCGGGCGGAGCAGCAGCACGATGTCCGGGAGTCTAGCAGCCGAGCTCTCAGGATGCTGGCGTCCCACAAAATTGCGAAACACCGAAATCCGGATGGGCGCGAAGCTCGTGTCGGGCTCGGCCCATGCCACGGCGTCCGTGCGATTTAGCACGCCCGTGCGACGTCGCTCGCACAGAACCGTCGCGTGCCGCCACACTTCCAAGCCTGCGGCACCGTCATGCTGGGAATCGAGGCTGCGGCGCGGAGAGGACGAGGGCAAGCCTCGGCGGCGTGTTTCTTGCTAGTCGCCCGCCCTGTGTTCGATCCGGAGGAGCTCGATGTGGAGCTTGAGCCCCGCGGGTGTATTCTCGACTGCCGCATCCGCCACGACGGATGCATAGTACGGGCATCGAAGAAGCGTCATCCATGAAAGTCATGAAATCACGTCGTAAGGTCGGCATCGTCGGGTACGGCGCCTACGTGCCGCGCTATCGTCTGCCGGGAACCCAGATCAGCCGCATGTGGGACGCACAGGAAACGTACAACCTGCCGGCGAAAGAAAAGGCGGTGCCCGGTCTCGACGAAGACGTGGCGACCATGTCGCTCGAGGCGGCGCGCAACGCGCTCAAGCGCGCCGCGATCGAGCCATCGCTCATCCGGGCCGTCTGGGTCGGCAGCGAGAGCCACCCCTACGCCGTCAAACCGACCAGCACCATCGTCGCGGAGGCGCTCGGTTCGGTGCCGCATACCTTGGCCGCGGACTGGCAGTTCGCCTGCAAAGCCGGCACCGAGGCGCTCCAGGCTGCGCTCGGCTTCGTCGGCTCCGAGATGGCCGACTACGCGCTCGCCCTCGGCACGGACACCGCGCAGGGGCGTCCGCGCGACGCTCTCGAGTACACGGCGGGCGCTGGCGGGGCCGCGTTTCTGGTCGGCCCGGCCGAGCAGTCGCTCGCCGTGGTCGAGGGCTCGACCTCGTACGTGACCGACACGCCCGATTTCTGGCGCCGGCAACACGAGCACTATCCTTCTCACGCCGGGCGGTTTACCGGCGAGCCCGCCTACTTCCGCCACGTGCTGGCCGCGGCGACAGAGGTCATGGAGGCGCTCGAACGCAGCCCTTCCGACTACCGGCACGTGGTGTTTCACCAGCCCAACGTCAAGTTCCCGCTCAAGGCCGGCCGCGAGCTCGGGTTTGAACGCGAGCAGCTCGAGGCAGGGCTGTTGGTCAACGACATCGGCAACACCTATGCCGGCGCGGCCATGCTCGGCCTCACCAGCGTGCTCGACGTTGCGCGACCGGGGGATCGTGTGCTCATGGTCTCGTTCGGCAGCGGCGCCGGCAGCGATGCCTTCGACCTGCTCGTCACCGATGCCATCACCGAGCGGCGCGGCCGCGCCCTCGCCACGCGCGACTACATCGTCCGCCGCCACGAGCTCGACTACGCGACCTACGCGCGCCATCGTAACAAGATCCGGATGGAGTAGAACGGCCTCACACCCAAGAAGGAAGTCACGGAACCGACATGCGAGACGTATCGATCATCGGAATGGGCCAGACCCCGGTCGGCGAGCATTGGGACAAATCGCTCAAGGATCTCGCCGGGCAAGCCGTGGAGGCCGCCATCGAAGATGCCCACGTGGACCACGTCGACGCGCTCTACGTCGGCAACATGCTGTCCGGCGTGCTCAATGGCCAGGAGCACCTGGGCGCGCTGGTGGCCGACTGGGTCGGCCTGCGCGGGGTCGAGGCCGTCAAGGTCGAGGCTGCCTGCGGCTCGGGCGCGGCCGCGCTGAGGTTGGGCTACATCGCGGTCGCGGGTGAGCTGGCCGATGTCGTCGTCGTCGCCGGGGTGGAGAAGATGACGGATCGCCCGGGTCAGCAGGTGACCGCCGCGCTGGCCATGGCCTCGGACGGGGACTTCGAGGCGCAGAACGGGCTGTCGTTCGTGGCGCTCAATGCGCTGCTCATGCGGCGGTACATGCACGAATACCGCGTGCAACACCGCGACTTCGCGCCCTTCACCATCAATGCACACAAGAACGCCGTGGCCAACCCGAACGCCATCTTTCCGCACGCGGTGACAGCCGAGGATTTCTGCTCGGCCAGGATGATCGCGGATCCCGTGAACCTGCTCGACAGCTCGCCCGTCTGCGACGGCGCTGCCGCCGTGGTGCTGTGCCCCACGGAGATGGCGCGCTCGCTCTCGGCCCGGTCGGTGCGTATCCTGGCGTCGTCGTCGGCCACCGACACCGTCGCCCTGCACGACCGACGCGACCTGCTCGCGCTCGAAGCCGCCGCGTTGAGCGCGGCCAAGGCGTACCGCCAAGCCAAGCTCACGCCCGCGGATATCGATCTGTTCGAGCTGCACGATGCGTTCACCATCATGTCGGTGTTGTCGCTCGAGGCGTGCGGCTTCGCCGAGCGGGGGCGGGGCGTGCACCTCGCCAGCGACGGTGACATTGCTATCGGCGGTCAGATCCCGATCACGACCATGGGCGGGCTCAAGGCGCGCGGACATCCCGTGGGCGCCACCGGCATCTACCAGGTGATCGAGGTGGCGTTGCAACTGCGCGGCCAGGCGGGTGCCAACCAGGTACCGCAGGCTCGACTCGGTATGGCGCAAAACATCGGTGGCAGCGGCGCCACCGTCGTGACCACGATTCTCGAGGCCGCCGGCTGACGACTTCGATGCTTGACACCGCAAGGCCGAGAAGAGGAGAAACGCGCCATGGAGATTGCTAGGCATTGGCGATTGCAGCGGCACCGCTACGCGCTTGTCGGCGAGGTGTGCACGCATTGCGGCGACAAGATCTTCCCCGCGCGCGACGTCTGCCCCCAGTGCAACGCCCCCGCCAAGACCCCCTTCGTCTTCAGTGGCAAGGGTGAAGTCTACTCCTACTCGACCGTCCGCCACCCGCCGGAGGGCTTCGAGCGATTCGCGCCGTACGTGGTCGCCTTGATCCGCCTGGTCGAGGGGCCGCTGGTCGCGGCCCAGCTCACCGACGTGGAGGGGGAGAAGATCGAGATCGGCATGCCGGTCGAGATGGTCACGCGCAAGCTGTGCGACGACGGCAACAAGGGCACCATCGTCTACGGCTACAAGTTCCGTCCCGTGATTGTCCCGTCGGCGGGCGCGGAGCCGGTTTCGGGCTAGGCCAAGAGCACCGCGAGCGGCGAAGAAGACCTTCGCCACAGAGAGCACGGAGGGCACAGAGATGGAGGGGAATGAAGTAGTTCGGATCCTAGATCCGGAAACCCTTCCTCATCCGGCCTCTGCGCCCTCGGTGCTCTCTGTGGTGAAAAATCCGAAAATTGCTTCGTTGCTCTAGAGGCGGCTCTCGGCCGTGAAACGCGCCAGGGCCCACAGCGGGAAGTAGCGGCGGTAGTTTTCGTAGTTGATGAGCGCGGTCTTGTTGAACACGCCCGAGAGGGTCTGGCGCGGCCAGTCGCCGTCGTCGCGCTGGCTGGTGAGAAGAAAGTGCGCCGCCCGGGCACAGCGCGGATCGTGGGCCTGACCGGCGCTGGTCAGCGCCAGCAGCGCCCAGGCGGTGTTGACGGCGTGGCTGGGCGCGCTCACGTAGCGTCGCTCGGCGCAGCTCGTGCCGCTTTCGCCCCAACCGCCGTCGCTGTTCTGGCGGGCGTAGAGAAAGGCGCAGGCCCGCGCCAGCGCCGGGTCGTCGCTGGCGGCGCCGACGGCGCATAGGCCGCGCACGCCGAACCAGGTCCCGTAAGTGAAGCAGACCCCCCACGAGCCTTCCCAGCTGCCGTCGTCGCGCTGGGAGCGGCGCAGAAAGCTCTCGCCCCGGCGCATGGCCACGGCGACCTTGTGCGTGAGGACGTCGTCGCTCTCGGCGGCCGGGCGCCGCCGCCACAAGGCCAGGCTGGCGAGACACGCCGCCGTACACTCGGGATAGGAGTGGTCGACCATGATGTCGCCGAAGACCTGCGCGGGATTGAAGAGCTCGACCCAGCGTCCGACTCGCTGCTTTTCGTAGGTGGCCCAGCCGCCGTCGCGGTTCTGCCACGAGAGGATCAGCTCGACCGCAGCGCGGACGCGCTCGGAGCCCAGCGCCGGCAGGCCCGCCGTTTCGAGCAGCAGGGAGGCGCTCAGCCCCTCCGCGGTGCAGTCGGTGATGGGCCATCCGTGCTCGCGATCGGAGAACGGCCAGCCCCCGCGGCTGGGGTGGCGATGGTAAAGGCGGTAGCCGGGCAGATCCTCGAGCACCTGATTGGCGACGATGAACGCGTGCGCGCCCCGGAGCGTGCCTTGATGAGCGCCGGCTTGTGCGGTCGCCAGGACGGCCTGGGTAGCAAAGGCGGTGTCCCACAGCGCGGTCGAGTTGTAGCCGTTCATCTTGGTGCCGTCGTGCCCGTCGCAGAGGTAGCCTTCGAGCTTGGCGAAGCTGCGCTCCGTGGCTTCGCTGTGCGGGGAACGGAAGCAATGCACGAGCGTGTTGAGGACGGCGTTGACCGGACCGATGCGGATGAAATGCGTAGCGCGGTCCTCGAAATCGATGTGCTCGGCCAAGCGGGCAAGCGCACGCTTGCGCAACCCGGCCGGGTGCACCCGTTCGTAAAGGCCCAGGGCTCGGCCCACCAGCTTGAGCGGCCACGTGGCTGGCGTGTAGACGTCGCTGGCGGCGATGGTGTCGACGTGGTCGGAGAACCGGATGCTGTCGTAGGGGCGATCGTAGAGCTCACGGCGGAGGGCATGGGTCAGATCGTCGGGGGGCATCCGCGCCTTCGTCCCGTAAAGATGCGCCATGGGCAGATACACCTGTCGCGTGTGGCACCAGAAGCGGCTGGGATGCAGAGGAAAGCTCGTGGGCAGGAGCCACAGCTCGGGCAGGATCGGCGCCAGGCCCTGGTAGTCGTAGAGGTTGAGCAGCGCGAGCACGAACTTGCCCCAGCTCGCGCAGGCGAGGGCGGTGCCATGCCCGAGGATGAAGCCGCGCGCCCGGGTCGCGCGCTCGTCGTCCGCCGGCAGGCCGAGCAGGCGAAGGGCCACGTAGGACAGCACCGTGGTGAAGAGACAGCCGGAGCCTTCGACGTGCAGGCCGAAGCTGCCGTCGGCGTGCTGGGCCCCCCGCAGGTACGTGAGCATGCCCTCCCGACGGCGCGGCTCGACCGGCCGACCACCGATGTGCTGCGCGGCCAGGTACATGGGCAAAAGAAACATGGGCCCGCCGTAGTCGCCGCGCCACGCTCCGTCGGGCTCCTGCCGCGAGTCCAGAAAATCCAGCGCACGCGCGATCGCGCGCTCGCACAGCCCAGGGGGGATGGTCGGTTCGTCCCTCGCCGCCTGCGGCTCGCTCATCCCGGAGGCTGCCTCCGTCGCAGCGCCTGCACAGCGGTCCGCGCGTAGGGCTCCCAGAAGGCACCCGCGTCGATATCGCCCAGGAGATCGCCGTAGAGAGGCTCGAGCTTGGCTTTGTAGCCCGGATCGATCTTCACCGCGCGCTCCGCCCAGGTGTGGCAGTAGCGACAGCTCTCGCAATCCGTCGACTGGCAGTTCCGCTCGGCAAACCGCGCGAGAAATCCGTCAAGCGCGCGGTTGTCGACGACCACCGGGTTCTCGCCCTCGCGTGGGTAGAGCATGCTGGCAGCCCGCCCGAAATCGACCAGTTTGCGGAAGTGGAACAGGTTCACGGTGAACGGCTTGACGAAGTACTTGACCATGCGGCGAAGCGAGCTGGCGTCTTTGCCTACGCTGCCGAGCTTGTCCTTCGGGTAGGCGTAGTTCTGCACCAGATCGAGGAGGTTGCCGTCGTACCGTCGCTGCGCATACGCCTTGACCCGTTCGAGCAGGATCTGTGTGGGCGTGTTGCGCTCGACGATCTTGAAGGTGTCGTAGCCGAGCTTCTCGTAGTAGTGCAGGTCCTCGGGCCGGATCCAGTTGGCGCGCACGTAGTTGACCGGTTCGCGCAGCCGGATCTGGTTGCACAGGATGGAACAGTAGTCGAGCGGGAAGCCCCGGCTCTTCGCCTGCGAGGCCGCCGACAGCGCGACGGCGTGGTTGCCGGCGATGGCACAATCCTGTCGGCACCAGTTGTTGACGATGAGTTGCAGGTCCACGCCCTGCGCGGCCTCCTTCATCGCGGCGAGGGTCTCGAATTCGCGGTGCACCCCGACCTCGGAAACCACGATCACGTCCGCGCCCTGATCGACCCAGAAACGCACCTTGCGTGGGTTGTCCGTGAAGCGATGCGAGCTGACCCGCAGCTTGAGCCGCGGGTGGCGCCGCCGGATGAGGCGCAGAAAGTAGACGTTGGCCACGGTGATCGAATCCACCCCGATGCCATCCACCCATTCCAGCATCTCCTCCATCTTGCGCTGCCCGGTCCGCGTGTACTCGGTGTTGCCCATGGCCGAAGCGTTGAGCAGGTAGTTGAACTGGATGCCGCTCGCGTGCGCCGTCTTCACGGTGCTCGCCAGCAGCCGGCGATTGACCTCGGGCAGGTAAAAGGCGGGGCGCCCCCCACCGAAGTAGTCCGTGGTGAGCTTGCCGTAAACCTCGTACACCGGATAGCCGGCGAGGCCCTTCAAGAGGGCATCGTCGAAGTTGCATGCGACGGAGAGCTTCATGGGCGAGCGGGGCCTGCAAGGTCCGCACCACCTCGATCGGCGTGTGCTGATCTACGTTGTATACCCTCTCAGCAGGGGCCGGGCGTGCGAAATCGCACGGGTAGCCCCGAGAATGGTCGACGAAGATCACGCTGGCCACGGCCACGGCCACGACTACGGCCACGGCCACGTCCTCCTGCGGCTATTGCGGGACCACTGGAATTGCAGGTGGGCGTAGCACCCCCATTTTTGTATCATCCCTGCCTACATGACGAAGGTGGAGTCGGCGAACCTTGCGCAGTTGCTCCAGGCGGTCCTGCGCGGGGCCGCGAAGATCGTGGGTTGCAGCTCCACCCATCTCGTCCTCTTCAACGAGAAATCCCGACGAGTCCGTGTCCACCTGGGCATCATGGCCGACGCCGTGCCGCTCATCTCGACCATCGAGCGGCTGCTGGGGGCGCAGTTCGACGATTGCTCCTGGCCCATGGAAAGCGCGCGCGGAAGCCTGGCCGACCGTTGTTGGCGCGAGGCCGAGTTCTGCGAAACCAACTCCCTCAAGGAGCTGGCGGGCGCGGCCCTGCCTCCCCTGGTCTTGGCCTCGGTCGAACGACTCATCGGCCAGCGGCGCTTCGCCTGCGTACCGGCGCTGAGCAGCACGCGCAACTACGGTGTTCTCCTGTTCGAGAAGGAAGGCTCGGACGCCTTCAATCGCCAACAGCGCGAGGTGCTCATTCGCTATGCCCGGCGCATCGGCGAGATTATCGAGAACGACCTCATGGGCCAGGGCCAGTCGCTCTTCGACCACCTGCCGAGCGACCGGCAGGACAGCCTGTGGCTGGACGATCGAGGCGAGCTGCGGGGCCATGGACCGCGGGGGGGCGCGGCCCTCGAACGAATCCTGCGCTCGCCCGAGCTCCTGCAAACCCTCGCAGCCCACGCCCGCGCCTTTCTGGCCGCCGACGCCGACGAGCGCGGGCGTGGCTGCGAGGAGTCGCGCAGCTTCGAGGAGCGCAGCTTCGAGATAGACGGACAGGCTGCGTGGCACGCTGTCGCGACTCGATCTCGACGGCCGGCCCGGCGTGCTGTGCTTGCTGGCCTGCCCCCAGCAGAGCGCGGCCTCGCTCGAAAATCAGCTGGTGCGGTTGACGCTGGGTGACCCGGCTCCAGCGCTCTTCGTCGACCCCAATTTCCGCATCACCTCGTGCAACCCGGCCACCTCCCAGCTGATGGGCGCCGACTCGGCCGACCTCTGCGGCCAGCCGATCGGCGTGCTGTTCTCGGCCCCCGAGGAGGTGATGAACATCCTCAGCCATCAGATCGTCGATCCCCAGCGCGCCTATTCCGAGCGGGCGACCGTCGTCCGCCGTCGCGACGGCTCGCTGGTCCCGGTCCGGGTCGAAGCGCTGTTGCTCGCCGACGATTCTCACCAGTTGGTCGGCTTTTTGCTCGTGCTCCGGGGCGCGGCGAAACGCGACGGCGATCATCTCGAACAGCAGGAACGTCTCGCCACCATGAGCGAGATGGCGGCGCATCTGGCGCACGAGATTCGCAATCCGCTGGTCGCGATCGGGGCAACCCTCGAGAGCCTGCGCTCGGACCCGGAGACCCCGCAAAGCCAGCACCCGATCCTGGCGGCGCTGATCAAAGAGATCCTGCGCATGGATATGACCCTCAAGGATTACCTGGCGGCCCGTCGCGAGCTGGCCGTCACCTGCGTGCGCGTGGGGGAGCTGGTCGACGAGGTCCGCCGGCTGCTCGAGGGGGCGAACCGACCGACCGGCAAGACCATCCGCTGCCGGCTGGAATCCCGGGCTGACCATCGACGCCGACTACGAAGGCATGAAGCAGGTCGTGTTCAACCTCCTGCTCAATGCTCTCGAAGCCACGCCGGACGAGGGCGAGGTCGTCTGCGGCGCCGCTCGCCAGGGCCAGCAAGTTGCCATCACGGTCGAGGATCGGGGCCCGGGCTTGCCGGCCAGCCCGGCCGATTGCCTGCGCCCGTTCTTCACGACGAAGAAGAACGGGACCGGCTTGGGGTTGGCGGTGTGCCAGAAGATCGCGCATGCCCACGGAGGGTTTCTCGACCTGCGCGATCGCGACGGTGGCGGATGCCGGGCCACGGTCGTGCTCCCCGCGAGGCGCAGCGTGATGGATGGTGCACGGTGACCGAGCCGTTCCGCGCCTTGGTCGTCGATGACGAGGCCCTCTACGCGCAGACGATAGGGCGCGAGATCGGTCGGCAAGGGATCGATTGCGATGTGGCTTACACCTGTCGCGAAGCCCTTCAGCTCGTCGCCAAGCACCAGTACGGCGTGATCCTGCTCGATCATCGTCTGCCCGATGATGACGGTATTCGCATCATCCCGCAGCTGCTGGTCAAGCAACCCAGCGTCGCCGTCGTGATGATGACCGCCTACCAGACCATCCCCAACGCCGTGCAGGCAATCCGGCACGGCGCCGAGGACTACATCGTCAAGGAGGCGAGCGTCGCCCCCATCCTCGAGAGGGTGCTCGAGCTGCACCGGCGCGCCCGGCTGCGCGAGGGGAGCCGGGGCGCGGCCGACGCGAAGGCCCATGGGCTCCTCGGGCATTCGAGCGCCATGCGGGTGGTGATCGACCAGCTCAAGAAGGTGGCGGTGGCCTCCGACACGACCTTGCTTCTGACCGGCGAGACCGGCGTGGGCAAGGAAGTGGCAACTCGCTACGTCCATGCGCTGTCCCGCCCGGCGGGCTCGCCCTTCGTCGTGGTCGACTGCCTCGCGTTGCCCGAGCACCTGGCCGAGAGCTTGCTGTTCGGGCACGAGCGCGGCGCGTTCACGGGCGCGCACGAGCTTCGAGCCGGGGCCTTCGAAGATGCCCGCGACGGTACGGTCTTCCTCGACGAGATCGGCGACATGGAGCATGGCCAGGGCAAGCTCTTGCGGGTGCTCGAAAGCCGCACGTTCCGCCGACTGGGCTCGACCCGAGAGCTGCCTTTGCGCGCACGAATCGTGGCGGCCACCAACCAAGACCTGCCGAGCCTGGTCAAGACCGGCCGCTTTCGGCAGGATCTCTTCCAGCGGCTCGCCGTCTTCCCCATCCATATCCCGCCGCTGCGGGAACGCGGGGACGACATCCTACTCCTGGCCGAGCACTTCCGCGTCCTGTTCAGCGCGGGCATGCACAAGACCACCGAGCCACTCACGGTCGAGGTGTGCCGGGCCTTGCGCGCCTACGCCTATCCCGGCAACGTGCGCGAGCTCAAGAACATCATCGAGCGCGCCGTGATCCTGACCGAGACCTCCCGCATCGAGCTGCAGCACCTGCCGTCACGGATGCTCACCCCGGGGCAGGACGACGTGTCGCCGTCATCGGGCGCCCGCGCGGGCGTGCCAGGCATGGGCTCGTTGCTGGACGTCGAAGTGCAGATGATCCGCCAGGCGATGAGCCGTGCCGGCAACGTGCGCGCGCAGGCGGCCAGGCTGCTCGGCATCAGTCGTTTTCAGCTCTTGCGCCGAATGCGCAAGTTCGGCTTGACCGGCCCTACCGCCGAGCCCGAAATGGACACGAACAAGCGCGGCTAGCCAAGCAACGCGCGAGGAAAGACCCCATGGAGAATGACGGTACCAGCCCGACAGCGAAGACTTCACAACCGGTGTCATGGCGGGCCGCGAGCCCGGCACCCACCGTGCAGGAGCCGGCGGCCATTCCGTGGCGACAGTACAGCGGGCGCATCAGCTACTCGTCCTGCAATGAGGATTCGCACAGCGAGCTCGAAGCCTTGCGCCTTGCCCCGGACAAGCGCGTCCTCTGCGTTACCGCAGGGGGTGGTCGCGTGCTCAACCTGCTGTACGACCGGCCGCGGGAGATCCTGGCGGTCGACGTGAACCCGACGCAGAATCACCTGCTCGAGCTGCAAGATCGCGGCCATGCGCGCGCTCGCCTACGAGCCCTACCTGGCCTTCCTCGGCGTGCGCCAGGCCCGCGATCGCCAGGCGGTCTACCAAGGCGTTCGGCCGTCGCTGTCGCGTGCGGCGCGCGACTACTTCGACACGCACCCGAAGCTCGTCCAGCGAGGCGTGCTCTTCCAGGGCAGCCTTGAGCGCTTCCTGGTGCATGTCGCGCGGGTTGCTCACGTGGTGCGGCCGCTCTGGGTCAACCGGCTATTCAGTTGCCAGGAGGTGGCCGAGCAACGCCGCTTCATCGAGGGCTGGGACACCCGGATCTGGCGCTTCGTCGTCGAGACCCTGTGCCGCCGCTCTTTTCTCGAGCTGTTCTCGCGCGACCCGGGCTTTTGGCGGTTCGTTCCCCCCGAGGTCCCGTTGCACAGCCGGATCTTCGACTGCATCCACCGTTACCTGTGCACCCACGTCGCGCGCGACAGTCACCTGCTGCAACTGGTCTTCTTCGCCCGCTACGTCTACGAGCCCGCCATGCCGATCTACCTGCAGCCGGGGCCCTACGAGCGGATCCGGGAGGCGCTCGCGACGACCCGGATCACGCCCGTCACCGCTCCCATCACCACGGTCCTGGCCACGGCCGGGGACAGCAGCTTCGACGCCTACTCGATCGCGGACGTGTCCTCGTACCTGAGCGAGACCGATTTCGGCGCGCTCATGGACCAGATCATGCGAACGGCGCGGCCCGGGGCACGCATTTGTTCGCGCGGCATCTTCGTGCATCGCCCGCTGCCCGGCGAATACGCTACCCGCATCAGCCGCGATTCCGCTCTCGAACAACGGTTGTCGCTCGACGACCTCGCCATGGTGCACGAATTCCTCGTGGGAACCGTGTAGGGGCGGGTTTCAAACCCGCCCCTACGGAAATTACCTCGGTTTCAATAGCCTCAATACTCGGCCAGGATGCTCTCTCCGGCCCGCACGCGGTCACCGGGTTGGCAGCGCGGGCTCAGCCCGGCGACACCGGGGATGAAAAGATCGCACTGGGAGCCCATGCGAATGAAGCCGATCTTGTCGCCCTTCTGCACCTGCTGGCCTGGGCTGACGAAGCAATCCACCTCGCTCACGAAACGGTCGGCCATCTGGATTACGACCACGGGGAAATCGCCGCAGATGACGATGGTGTTGCGCGCGTTGTCCAGGATGTGCCGGCTGTCTTGCTCGAATGGCGGCATGTCCCAGGCCAGGCGCATGAAGGCGCGCACCATGGAACGGTTTTCACCGCGGGCCGGACGGGGGACCACCTCGGAGATCTGCCCCGCGATGGGCGCGCGGTTGTAGTGCACCGAAACCGGAGTCATGTAGATGCCGATCAAGGTCCCGCCGTCCACGCGAGGCGGGGTGCCGAGCCAATCGTCGAGCGGAACCGCGATCCCCGCCTTCACCGGATTGGGTACCGTGCCCGCCTGGACCTGGCGGACGTACAGAACCCGGCCATCGGCCGGTGAGACCACGTTCCGACCGGGCGGGGGGCGCCGTACCGGATCGCGGAAGAAGTACCAGAAGCGCCAGGCGAGGAAGCTGAACGGATCCATGGTCAACCCCGGGCCAGGCGCGCGATCCAGGCGATGATGCGCTCGCGGATGGGCCGGTCCACTCGCCCTTCGAGCCAAGCCAGCGGCCGCTTGCTGACCACGAGGAAGAGCCAGAACGCGACCATGCCGACGTAGGTGAGGTAGTCCGAGAGCAAGCGGGCCAGCGCGGCGAACGGCCGCTCGCGCAGCTTGACCGCGAACCGTCGCAACGCCTGCTCCTTCATGGCACCAACCCGATCATTGCCAGGGGACTTGTTCGGCCGCCTGGCGGTGCCGATCGAGGGCGGAGGTGAGCTGCAGGAGGCTGTCGGGCTCCGGCTGTAACGGTTCTTCTCCCTATTCCGCCGCACGCCGTGATGGCAGAGGCGACGACGACGATGAGACCGCACCTGCTTGCCTTGTCCACGAGCATCAGGTCCCTCCGCTCAGAAGTTGCCAGACGACGAGGAATAGGATCACCAGCGCCAGCCAGAGGAGCAGCCAGCGTATGCGACGGCCGAGCCCCATTTTTCGAGGTGCGATCGCCCGTTCGAGCTTGGCGCGCAGCCAAGCCACCCCGTCCGGGGCGAAGGCCCGCTTCGGGATCGCCTGCACGTTGCCCGAACGGACCCAGAGCAGGAAGACCGACGCCTCCTCGCGGAACGCGGTGATTCGATCCCAGCTCCACGTGACACGCGTTCCCCTGGTCGCGATCGTGAGCGCGTCTTCCCCGACCTCCCAGTGCACGGTGGGGTCGGGCATGGCCGAGATGGCCCGCCTGGCGAAGACGTGAGGTCCGGCGAACAGAAATGCCGCGAACAGGGCGGTAAAGACCAGAAAGGGCGCAAAGCCTTGCAGTGTGGTGCCGCCCGGTCCACTCATGGCGACATCCATGACGACCAGCAGGCCGGCACCTGCCAGGTAGAGCCAGCGGTACCTGAACAGGCGAAGCACGAGGATGGCGCGCACCAGATCGGCAGGCACCAGGGCGGTTTCCCCTGTCAAGCGGGTCGGCTCGGCATCCACGGTCTGACAAAGATAGCATTGATCGCCAGCACGGCGGGCTGGTCACGGCATCGAAGGCGGGTCTGCACCCGGGTGATCACCCTCTTTCCGGACGTTGTCTTTGCACTACCGGGCCGACTGTTTCATCTGCGCGTAGCGCTTGGCCTCCGCCAGATCTCGGCGCATCTCCTCGGCCGTGCGGCGCGGCCCGTAGCCGGGGGTGTCGCGTTGGATGCGCCACCCTTCCTTGAGCGGCCCCGCATCCACCACGTCGAAGCCGAACTTGTCGATGAGGGACGAGACGATGGCCTTGGCCTTCTGGTCGTCGCCCGCGATGACCAGGGCGCGGCGGTTCTTGGTGCCGGCCGGCTGGCCCTCGGTGGTCAGGGAAGCGGCGTGAATGTGGTTGAAGGCCTTGACGACCTTCGATTTCGGCAGGTGCGCCGCCAGCAGCTCCGCCGTGGTCGTCGACTCGTTGTCGAGCTCGGGGATGTGGCCGTCGCGCTCGGGGTAGTAGTTGTTGGTGTCGATGACGACTTTTCCCGCCAGCGGCTCGATGGGAATTTGCCGATAGGCTCGCAGGGGCACGGTCACGACCACGATGTCGCCGGCCGCGCCTGCTTCCGCGGGCGTCGCCGCGCATGCCTTCGGCCCAAGCTCCGAGACCAGGCCGGAGAGGGTCGCGGGAGCACGCGAGTTGCTGATGACGACGTCGTACCCGTTCTTGATCGCCAGTCGAGCAAGCTGGCTGCCGATCATCCCCGCACCGATGATTCCGATGGTTGCCATGCGGTGAGGCTAGCATCAAGCGCCGGTTCGACAAGGTCGGACCATCGTGTGCAAGAATGGAGCGATGGCTGCGCCCGCTGAGTGCACTCGTCTTCGCGTGCGCATGCGACGGCTGCAGGTAGAATCGTCCCATGCAGACCATCGGAGTTCTTGGGCTTGGCATCATCGGGGCGCCTTGGGCGGGGCGCTACCAGGCGGCGGGGCGCCTTGCCGGCACGTGGAATCGCACGGCGAAGCCGAATGCCCCGCAGTGGAAGGCAACCGCCCTCAAGGTCGCGGCGGCGGCCGACGTTGTCCACATCGTGGTTGCCGATCCGCCGGCCGTCGCGTCGGTGCTCGAGGCCATCCTGCCCGCTCTCGGTTCGGGCAAAGTGGTGGTGCAGTCGAGCACCATCGATCCCGAGAGCGCGGCGGCCTGCGAGGCGCGGGTGCGCGCCAGCGGCGCGCTCTACGTCGAATCGCCGTTCACGGGCAGCAAGCCTGCCGCCGAGTCGGGCACGATCGTGTTCTTCATGGGGGGCGACGCTGCGGCGCTCGACGCCGTCGAGCCGCTCCTTGCCTTGGTCTCCGAGACCCGCTTCCGCCTGCCCGGCGTGCGCCAGGCGGCGGCCTTGAAACTGGCCATGAACCTCAATATCGCGGCGCAAATGCAAGCCCTGTCCGAAAGCCTGACCTTCGCCCGCCGGGCCGGCATCGATGACGATCTCTACTTTCGAGTGCTGGCCAAGAATGTTTCGAGCTCGGGTCTGGCGCGTCTCAAGGAGGGCAAGCTCAGGACGGCCGACTTCGCCCCGCAGTTCTCCATCAAGCACATGCACAAGGACATGCGGCTGGCCGAAGCCGCGGGAGGCACGCCCATGCCCCTGCTCGAAGCCGTGCGCGGATGCCTGGCGCGCGCCGAGGCGCAAGGCATGGGCGACGACGATTTCTCGTCGCTCATACGCCTGCTGGGCAAGTAGCTCGGGGCCTCTGCTAGAGCACCGAACGGGTTGAGGGACCGAGTGAAATTGCGCAGTTGCGAGCGGCCCAAGGCGCGAGGAGGGAGAATACTCGACGTATTTGACCGACGAGCAACGCAGGGGCGCGACGCAAATACGCGATTTCACGACGGGAGTCAACCCGATCGGTGCTCTAGGGAATCAGCAGTACCTTGCCCGTGGTCTCGCGTCCTTCGAGCGCGCGGTGGGCGTCGGCGGCTTGCGCGAGGGGAAAGGTGCGGTCGATGCGCACGTGCAGCTGGCCCGCGCCGACCATCTCCAAGAGGTCTCCCGCGCGGGACAGAAGCTCGGCGCGTGTGGCCGTGTAGTGGTGGAGCGACGGCCGGGTGATGGAGTACGAGCCTTTGGCCAGCCGGGCAAGGTCCAGCGTCCGCACCACGCCGCTCGATTGCCCGTACAGCACGAGGTGTCCGCGCGTGGCGAGGGCGTCCAGGCTGCCATCGAAGGTCGTCTTGCCGACACTGTCGTAGACCACGTCCACGCCGCGCCCGCCGGTGAGTCGCTTGGCTTCCGCTGCGAAGTCGGCGATCCGGTAGTTGACGAGGTGGTCGGCGCCTGCCTCCTTGGCCAGGGTCGCCTTGGCCTTGGTGGAAACCGTGCCGATGACCAGGGCGCCCGCGCGCTTGGCCAGCTGAATCAGCAGCAGGCCAACGCCCCCGGCCGCCGCGTGCACGAGCGCCACGTGCCCAGGGCGCAACGGGAAGATCGTCTTGGTCAGATAGTGCGCGGTCATGCCCTGCAGTAGCAGTGCCGCGGCGGCGTTGGTGGGGACGGCGTCGGGAACCGGCACCAGGCGCTCGGCCGGCGCCACCACGTGGGTCGCGTACGATCCGGGCACCCCCGCCCAGGCCACGCGCGCACCCACCTTCACATCGCCGACGGCGCCACCGACCTGCTCGACGGTGCCCGCGCCCTCGAGCCCGATGGGCAGCGGCAAGGGCAGGGGATAAAGTCCGGTGCGTTGGTAAACGTCGATGAAGTTCAGCCCCGCGGCCTCCACGCGTACCAGTACCTCGGTGGGGCCGGGCGCGGGCGTGGGCACGTCGGTCAGTTGTAGAACCTCGGGACCGCCGGTCTGCTTGGGTCGTATCGCTTGCATGGAAGCCTCCTATTCTTTCCCAGTGGCCAATCTCTACACCATCGACCCGTCTTGTGCCGCCCCTGCACCCTGGCTGGGTGCGCGACGAAAGCCATCCGTGCGCCCCATCCCTCGCGTCGCGCGGTTCGCCGCAACTGGCCCAAGTGGCCAGCATCACCACGACCGTGCTGGGGGTGTCGTACATTGCTGCGGCATGGGCTAAAGTAGGCGGCGAGTCGCACCCATGAATCACCGTCGGCCCATCGTTCTTCTTTGCCTGCTCCCGCTCGCGGGATGTCTCGACGCGGGGCCGGCGCCGACGGGTCAGCTCCTGTTCCACGGCGACCACATCGAGTCCCCGCAATTCATCACCGTGGGCGACCAGCCCATGGTGCGCTTCGCCGATCGCTTGGCCTTTGCCACCACGACCCTGGGTGGCGTGTCCGATGTGTGGATCACCTCGTTCGTCGGGACGTTGCAGCGCAAGGTGGTTGCCAATCGCTCCGACTACTGGCCAGAGCAGGCGCCCGGTCCCGGCGAAGATTACTTCATGGTCGACGAGCATCTCGTCGACAGCGCGGCCGGACAGGCGAGGGTGGCTTCTCTGGTGCGGCTCGGGTCGACCCTGCAAGAGGAGTTTCGCCTCGAAGGCATCGCGCGGTACACGCGCTTCACCGTGCCCCTCGGCGCGCTCTACGACAACCCGCCGGCTGGCCGCACGTGTCCCGGATTTTCCACCCTGCAGGGCAACTGCCCGCAGCTCTTCTACGAGCGCCCCACGGAGTCGGGGCAGAAGTATCCTACTCTCATGCTGTGGGACGGCACGGACCACCTGCCCCTCGGCGCCGATGCCGGCTCCTTTCAGATTCAGACGGTGGGACGGAACGCCTACTTCCTTCTCGACGATCAACACACCCTCACGCGGCTCGACCGGCCAAGCTATGCCCTCGATTCCCTGCGCGACAATGTCTTCAGCTTCTCGGTCAGCGGGGACGAGCACTACGTCGCGCTCACGGTCAACGAGAATGGCAAGTCGAAGACCGTCGTTCGCGACCTCGAGACCGGCGCCGAGAAGACCCCCGCGCGTCCCAACCCGTCGGGCTGGGGTGGCTTTTCGGGTAACACCTTCTCCTATTCGCAGAACGCGACCTCGACCGCGCCGGCCGAGCTCCACGTCTTCAATCTGGATACCGGCGACGACACGTTCGAGGTTCTGCCAAGCCCGCTGGTGAATCTCAGCGGGGCGCTGGATCGCCCGAACAGCGACGAAAGGTTGATCCTCGACAGCCAGGGACATGGGGTCTTCACGGGCAAGAACGACCTCGTCGGGCGGCGGACGCTCGTGGGTCCCCTGTTCACGCCAAGCTTCACACCCGACGGAAAATACCTCGTCTACATTTCGCCGGCGGCCGCCACGCTCTACGATACGAGCGTGCAAGGCCCACTCATGTTCCAGGACGCCGATCAAACCGACCTGCCGCCCACCATGGTGACGCCACCCGGGCTGTTGGCGAATGTCCAGAACGGCGCAAGCTACTTCTTCACCGATGGCGACCACGGTCCCCTCCTGGTGTTTTGGGCGCACCTCGGCCGGGGAAGCTCCGATCTTTATTTCGCCGACTATCAGAGCGGATCCTTGCCGAGCGGTCTTCGCCTCATCGCCAAGTCGATCCTCTCGGTTTCGATCTCTGCCCACGCTCTGTTTGGCATCTTGAATTTCTCGCAACAGGATAGCGTGGGCGACTTGGTGTATATGGATATCGACAAGGGCGTGCAGACACGTTACGCCCAGGGAGTCTCCGACGCGACGGAGCGCGGTGGCCCCGACCTGTCTACCTCCTACGCGGCCTACGTCGTGCGTGGCCGGACGGACTCCGACCGCTCAGGCCTTTGGCTGACCACCTTGGCACCGCCCGTACAGCCTGACGGGGGCACCAACTAGCGTGTCGTCGGTTCTCCTGGTCACTTTCTTGATGGTCCTCGCCGTCGATGGCGGGGCCGGCCCTGTGGACGGCTCGGCGGACGCGGGCGAGGCACGTGCGCCTGGCGCCGACGCCGGAGCGACGGAAGTGGACGGCGGTGCAAGCGAAGCCTCGCCGACCGGATTTGCCGGCCAGGCCCCGAGGGTGGCACTGGTGAAGCTGTCGGGCAGGGTGCTCGCGCGGGGAACGCGCCAGCTCCTCGTCGGTGCCTCGCTCGGCATCGCGGTGGGTGACGGCTCACACGCCGGCACCGAGACGGGCCCCGACGGCAGCTTCACCTTGGAGGTTCCGCCCGGCGAGCACCAGCTTCACGTGCAGTGTCCCGGCTACGTGCCCACCACGCGCCCGGTGACCATCGCGGTCGACACGTCGGGGTTCGTGGTCCGGCTCGATCCGCGCAGCGAAGGCGAACGCTACGAAACCGTCGTGACCGCCGAGCCCCAGGCGGCCGATTCCATTGCCCTCAAGAAGGAAGAGCTGGTACACACCGCGGGCTCGCTCGGCGATCCCTTTCGCGTCATCGAGTCTTTGCCCGGCGTGGCGCAGACCACGTGGCCGCTGCCGTTCTACGCCATTCGTGGCGCCAACCCCGGCAACACCGGCTTCTTCATCGACGGCGTACGGGCTCCCGCGCTCTTTCACTTCGCCCTCGGACCCTCGGTGATTCACCCCTTCTTCATTCAGGATCTGCAGTTCTATCCCGGCGGCTTCCCGGTCGAGTACGGACGGTACGTCTCGGGCATCGTCACGGCCAATACCGCCACCCCGGCGACCGATCGCCTGCACGTGTCGGCCGACGTGCGGCTCTTCGACGCCGGCGGTATCGCGGCTTCGCCTTTCGACGACGGCAAGGGCACCGTGGCGGTGGCCGGCCGCTATTCCTACACGGGACTCATCCTGTCGGCCTTTTCCAACGCCTATTCGCTCGATTACTGGGATTACCAGGTTCGCGTCCAGCACACGCTGGGACCGGGCAGACTGACCTTCTTCGCCTTTGGCTCGGGCGACAACCTCGATCAGAAGAATCCGGACAAGACGGACTACGGTTTCGTGAACGCGCCCCAGTCCATCGCACCGGGCCTGGCCAAGCTGATGTTCCATCGCGCGCAACTACGCTGGGACGGCGCCCTGGCCGGAGGCCGTTTTACCGTGGCGGCCGTGGCCGGAATGGACGATTCCACCGTCAGCCTGACCTCGCTCTTTTCGTTGCCCGTGGGCACCAAGATGTACACCCTGGCGCCGCGGATATCCGAGCGCTGGTCGGTCTGGCGCTGGCTGGAATTCGAGGTGGGCGCCGATTCCGAGATCCAGTGGGCGCGGCCCATCTCGATGGTCGCGCTCTATCCGGCGCTCAAAGACTACGAAACCGACCTCTTCAGCAACCGCAGGATTCTGTCCGCGGGGGCGTATACCGGGGTCACCCTGCGCGCAGGCGACTGGCTCATGGTCGCGCCGGGGTTGCGCTACGACGGCTATTTCGAGCAAGGGACCGAGAAGGGCGCGGCCAGCCCGCGCCTCTCGGTTCGCCTGCGCGTGGGCCCCCACGACTGGCTCAAGGCCGCGGTGGGGCAATTTTCGCAGATGCCCAGCCTGCCCGTGGGCGTGCCTGGTTTCGAATCGTTCGGCCTGGCCACCTACGGCCTTCAGCGATCGCAGCAGGCGTCGCTTGGCGTGGAATCCGCGCTGGAGGATCGCCTGGGCCTGGACGTCGACCTCGACACGTCGGTCTTCTACCAGCGCTTGCACCTGACCGATCTCAAGAACACCCTCATCCCCGATCCGGAAGCCGGCGATCTTCTGCAAACGCGCGAGGGCGAAAGCTACGGCCTCGAGGTCATGATCCGCAGGCCCATGAAGCACAAGCTCTACGGCTGGCTGGCCTACACCCTGTCGCGCTCGCTGCGCGTGGTGGACGGTTTCATCGTGCCGTCGGACTGGGACCAGCGGCACATCCTCAACCTCGTCGTCGGCTATCGCTGGCCGCGCAACTACTCGACCTCGGTGCGCTTCCACTACAACAGCGGCAGGCCCTACCCCCTGTTCGACAACAAGAGCGGCGATGTCGACTACTACATCAACCTGCCCGCCTTCCCGCAACTCGATCTGCGCTGCGACAAGCGCTTCATCTTCGACAAGTTCGTGATGGAGGCGTACGTGGAGCTGGTCAACGCGACGCTCAGCCGCGAGGTGTTCGACGTCAAGCGCCAGGTGGACGGATCGATCTACGAGAACTACTACCGTCTCGTGCTTCCGTCTGCTGGCGTGCATGTCGAGTGGTAGGGCGGTTGACTGAAACCCGCATCGGGTTGAAGCTTGCAGCCATGAAGCATGCATGGTTGCAACCTGGGGTGTTCGTCCTGGCGCTGGCCGTGGCCGGTCCGGCGGCGGCGGACGACGCGGCGGTCTTCTACAACCAGGGCCTGGTGCTGAAAAGGCAGGGCAAGATGGCGGAGGCCATCGCCGAAATGAAGAAGGCCATCGCCGCGCGCAAGGACTACGCCGCGGCCTGGTTTTCCCTGGGCAATCTCTACCGCGGCGAGGGCGACTACAACAATGCCGCGCAGGCCTACCAGCGGTCCACCGCGCTGCAGCCCAAGGATGCCGCGGGGCACGCCAACCTGGGTGCGCTCTACATTCGCCTGAAGCGCATCGACGAGGGCATCAAGGAGTTGGAGACCGCGGTGTCGCTGCAGCCCGATGACTACGAAGCGCGCGCGACCTTGGGGACGGCCTATCGGCAAAAGGGCGACTATTCCAAGGCCATCGCCAACCTGCGCAAGGCCACCGAGCTCAAGCCCGGCGAGGCGCTCGGCTGGTCGAATCTCGGCGTCGCGCTGTCCAAGACCTCGGACAAGGAGGGGGCCGCCCAGGCGCTCAAGAAGGCCATCGATATCGAGCCCAAGAACGGCCGAGCCCACTTCAACCTGGCGGTGGTCTACCGGCAGCAGAAGCGCATCGACGACGCCATTCCCGAGTACCAGGAGGCGATCAAATACGACCCGCTGCTCTCAGGCGCCTACTACGACCTCGGGTTGCTCTACTCGCAGGATCGCCGCTACGACGAGGCGCTGGCCGCGTTCAAGAAGTACCTGGCCACCAGCGACCGGCACGATCCGGCGTCCGAGCAAGACGCCCAGGAGCGCATCAAGTCGCTAGAAGCCGCCGTGCCGAAGAAGAAATAGCCGATCCTAGAACTTGATCCCGACGAAGGTGCGGATGACCTGCGCAGCGCTGGTGTCCTCGGGCGCGTTCCACAGCGAGCTGCCGGTGTCCACGCTGCCGAGCGGGCGGCTGAGGGCGGCCATGGGCCAGAAGATGCCCCAGGTGGCGCCCGCGTAGATGTTCTCGCGCTGGTTGCGGTAGTGGAGCCCGAGGTCGAGCTCGACGCCGTAGTTGATCGAGTTGCCCGGCGTGGATACCGGAACCGGCGCGATGCTGTAGATGATCGAGCCGGAGACGCCGACGTCGTGCTCGCGTCGCGAATCCAGATCCAGCCAGTAGGCGATGCTCGGCTTGAAGTAGATCGCGTTGCTGACCGTACCCAGGATGCGGCGGAAGAGGATCTCGTCCACGTGGTACTCGGGCGAGAAGTGGAAGTCGTTCAGGTTCTTGTCACCAGGGGGTTGGGGCACGAACTTCCAACGGTAGTTGAGGTAGGGGTAGTAGAGGCCGTTACTGCCGGCGATCTGTTTCGTGGGATCGTAGGCCAGCTCGGCCTGGTCGCCGCTGGCCCCGCCGGTCTCGAAGCCGATGAAGAGAGAGTCGCCATAGAGCTTGAGCTGGCTGGCCAGAACGAAGCCGGCCTGCAGGATGGTGAGACCTTGGTCGCTCTGGTTGCTGTTGTCGAGGCGCAGCGGACCGGCATTGCCCATCTTGCCGGCGAGCATGGTGCCCTCGAACTCCAGCGTGAGGGCCTTCCATCCCAGCTTGAACCACAGGCTCGGAATGAACAGCAAGGCGTTGACATTGGTGGTGATGGAGCCCCCGAGGTCGGTGCTCGAAAGCGGCGCCTGAGAATTTTGTGCGCTTTGTGAGTAGGCGGACCCTGAATAGGGGGTAACGTTGAAGGTCGCGTAGTCCTGGCTGCGATACACGAGCTGGGCGCCGTAATTGACCACCACGTCACCGGCCTCGACGCGCTCGCGCCAGGTCTTCTCGTCGTCGATTTTCGTGAGGGCGATCATGTACTGCGTGACGTCGTCCTTCTGGGTGAGGTCCAGGGGAAAACCGCCCGTGTTGTTCTGGCCAAGGTCGGTGTAGCCGATGTGATACCCCTGGGCTCCGAAATCGGAGGCGAGGGCAAGCTGATGTCCATAGATGGTCGTGAGCACCATGAGGCGATCCACGGTCGTGCCGCCCTCGCAGTCGGCGCAATCCCCGCGGTTGAAGTACATGCCGCGGCCGAAGTGCCAGGGCATGCGGCCAAAGCGCAGCGAGCCCAGCTCGGAATCGATCTCGCCCCACGCCCGTTTGGCCAGGATGCTCCCGACGTAGCTGTTCTGGGTGTTCGACATGACGTCGGCAGGCGCAGCTGCGGTGGTTTGGCCAACGGTGGGGCTTTGATTGGGCACGTACGGATTCACGAGCGAGTCGGGCGTCGAGCCCAGGATCAAGTTGTCGAAGATGTCGAACTGGCTGCGCACGCGGACCTGGTCGGAAAGATTGATGGTGGGCTCGATGCGCAGGCGCATGTTGCCGTCACCCAGGCCGTTGTCGCAGGCGCCGGTCTTGGTACCCGCCGAGCCGCCTCCGCTGTTCCCGATCGCCCCCGAGGGCAGGCATTCGGCGGGAACGGGAAACGGGGGCAGGGCGGGAACCGGGCCCCCGGTGTTGTAGCCTTGCCCCATGTTCATCTTGTAGAGGTAGTCCGTGCGCACCCGGTAGTACCCGTCGAGCTCCACGACCTTGCTCCGCCGTCGAGCCAGCTCGAGATGGCTGGCGCTGTCTTCCTTGCTGGTCGGGGCCTTCTCTTCGGCATCCGGCGCGGCTTCGGCCGGTCCCTCTTCCTTCTCCTCGTGCGGAGACGCGCCGCCGGGATTGCCCATGCCGGGGCCCATGCCAGGGCTCATGCCGCCCATCTGAGCCCAGGCTGGCGAGGTGCCGGCAAGGGCGAGGGTGAGCGGCAGGCCAATCGCCAGCCGGAAACGCAAGCTGCGTGTCTTTGGGGACATTCGGTGAACCTCGATTTTTCCTGGGGTGCGCAAGGCAGGGGACCTTATAGCAAGAGCCCGCTGCGGCGGAAACCCCTACCAGCTCGGCCCGCGATTTGGTCGTGTTTGTCCCCGCCTCCTCCGCTTCGGCGGACTCCGCAGCTCGGGATCTCTGACGTCGTATCGAATTCTTTCGTCTCTCCCTTTTCGTCGCGCTTTCATCGGGTACAGTTCGTGTTGTGACGCAATTTCAGCTTCGACGTGCCTGTGGTCAGCTCCTTTCCGTGGGGTTCGATGGACTGACCGCGCCGACCGAATTGCTGCATCGCATCTCTGACTCCGAGGTCGGCGGGGTCATGCTATTTCGCCCCAATATCGAAGGCCCGGCCCAGGTAGCCGCGTTGGTGGCGGCCTTGCGCATGGCTGGCCCACCCTCCGCGCCGCTGGTCGTTTCCGTCGATCAAGAGGGCGGGCTCGTGCAGCGCCTGCGCAGTCCGCTGACGGTGTGGCCGGACATGGGCTCGGTGGCCGCAGCCGGCGACGTTCAGCGCACGCGTGCGGTGGGCCGCGCCTTGGGCGGGGAGTTGGCCGCGCTCGGCATCGGCTGGGATTTCGCCCCCGTGCTCGACGTGCATACCAATCCCCGAAACCCGGTTATCGGTAACCGTGCCTTCGGGAGCAGGGTGGAAACGGTCACCGATCACGCTCTCGCCTTCTGGCGCGGCCTGCGCGATGCCGGTCTTCTCGGTTGCGGCAAGCATTTTCCCGGCCACGGCGACACCCAGACCGATTCCCACCTCGAGCTTCCGCGCGTGTCCCATGGCGACGAACGGCTGCGCTCGGTGGAGTTGGCACCCTTTGCCGCAGCGACCCGGGCTGGTATCGAGGCCTTGATGACCGCGCACGTGCTGTATCCCGCCTGGGACGAGAAGGTGCCGGCCACGCTGTCGCGACGGATTGCCCGCGACATCTTGCGTGGCGAGCTCGGTTTCACCGGCATGCTGGTCAGCGACGACCTGGGGATGCGGGCGGTAGCCGACCACTTCGCCGTCGAGGATCTGGTGGTCGAGAGCCTTCTCGCCGGGGTCGACCACTTCCTGGTGCGTGAGCCGCGCGAGCGCCAGGTGCGCGCCTTCGAGGCCTTGGTCAAGGCCGGCGAAGCCAAACCGGCCGTGCGCGCACGCATCAAGGAGAGCGCCGAACGGGTGTTGCGCTTCAAGGCCAAGCTGAGCGTGCCCATGCCCGTGTCGGCCGATGCCTTGTCAGCCTTGCTCGGCACCGCCGACAATCGTTCCCTCGCCGAGTCGTTCGCGCGCGTGTCCGTGCTGTCGGCCGTGAATTCGCCCGTCGTGGACGCCTGAAGAACCCTTCGAGGGTTCCCATCTTATCGCGTAGGCGGAGCCGGGCTTTGCCCGGCACCGCCAGAGCGCGCGAGGCCGCGCGCAGCGCGGGGGTGGCAGGGCGGGAGGCAGGTGCCGAGGGTTTGGGAACCCTTCGAGGGTTCCCATCTCTATGGACCGGGCTGGAGCGAGCAGGCATTCTTGGCCTCGGTGAAGCGTCCCTCACTTTCAAGCTCGCGCGCATGGCTGTGGCTCGGCCTGTGCGCGGCCATCCTGCTGCCGCGCGCGTACGGGGCGATTTACGACCAGGGCATGATTTGGGCCGACGAGATCTTCCAAACCATCGAGCAGGGGCATCGCCTGGTTTTCGGCTACGGTCTCGTGCCCTGGGAATTCAAAGTCGGCGCGCGCTCGTGGCTTCTGCCTGGTCTGATCGGCGGTGCGATGAAGCTACTTTCGCTCCTCGGGGTCGCGAGCGCCGCGGGCTTGGTCATCGGGGTGAAGTTGATGTTCGCCGCGCTGGCCTTGGCCACCTTCTATCCCATGCTGCGCATGGCAGAGGCCTGGGGCGGGGTCTTCGCGTTGCTTCTCATGGGCGTGTTCGCGAGCGTTTTCCCCGCGAGCCTCATCTATGGCAGTCGCGCCATGGCCGAGGTAGCGAGCGCGGCGTTTCTGGCATGGGGCTTGTGGCTGCTATGGCCCTGGGGAATGGGCCAGGCCGGCAAGGCCGCCGTCTATGCGGTTCGTCCGGTGCCGGGCGGGCGCGGGAACGGCGTGCTCGGGCTCGTCGGCGCGGGCACCCTGCTCGGGTTGGCCACCGTGTTGCGCTACCAGAGCGGAATCTTGCTTCCCGTGATCCTGCTCGTCGTCGCGGCCAGACGAAGCCTGCGTGCCGCTGCCTGGGTCGCAGCCGGTATCACCGCGATTTTGCTGCTGGGTGGAATTCTCGACTGGGCGACGTGGGGCCGGCCGTTCCAGTCGCTCATCGTCTACCTGCGCTTCAACCTGGTTGAAGGTGGAGCCAGCCAGTGGGGAATCGCCAAGCGTGGCTTCTACCTGCGCGTCCTGCTGTCGGCCAACGGACCCGCGGTGCTCGTCTTGGTCCTGGGTTTCCTCGCCGGGCTGCGCCGGACCTGGCCCGTCGCGCTGCCCGCGCTGTTCTTCCTTGGCGTGCACACGGCCATTTCCCACAAGGAGCTGCGCTTCCTCTATCCCGTGCTGCCCATGTTTCTTCTCTGCGCCGCGGTCGGCCTGGCCGGGCTTCTGTCGAGGCTTCCCTTCTCACGCGCGCGGCGAGGCGCCGCCACAGCCGCGCTGGCGCTGGTGCTCCTGGTCGCTTTTGCCGTGCGCGCGCGCAGCGTGACCTTCGCCGACATCGGTCAACTGATGGACGCCTATGGCTATGGCGGCCCAACTTCCAGCTTGGTTTGGCGCGCCTTCGATGAGAGAAATCGCCTTTTCGAGCAAGCAGGAACCCATGTGGACATCTGTGGACTCGCGGCGCCTACCATGAATCCCTACTGGACCGGCGGATACGCGTATCTGCACCGACCCGTGCCCATCCTGTGGACCGGAACCAAGTCCGATTTCGACGCCGCCAACTACGTCCTCCTGGGGCCGGGTCAACACATGGACGATGCTCGCTATCGCACCCTTTCCAAGCAGGGCGCCTACGTGCTCTACCGGAGGGATGGGGCGTGCAAGAAGCCGCCCTTGGGCAGCTCAGGCTTTGGGCGATTGACGCCCATGGGAGTGTCGGGAAGGTGAGTCGCATGGCAAGCAAGCTCCACCTCATGGCCGGCTGGGTATCTCGCGGTCGTCCCGGATTCTATTTGTTCGCCGCCGTGGCCTGTCTCTATTTCGCGACCATGAGCCGCGAGGTGCCCTGGGGCGACGCGCGGCCGGTGTACGAGGTGGCAGTCTCCATGGTGCAGGGACACGGCGTTTCGGTGCCCACGCGTTGGCCTTCTGACGCGGAGCCCGGGCGCGGCGGTAAGTTCTACGGACCCCACCCGTGGCTGCCCTCGCTGCTCCACGTTCCCGGCGTCGCCCTCCGCGCCCTGGCCATGCATTTCAAGATGGAGCCCGACGTGGCCCACCTCGTGGACGTCTTTTCCTGCCACCTCGCCGGCGGGCTGCTCGGGGCGCTGATCGCCTGGCTGTTCTTCCTGCTCTGTCTCCGGCACGGCGCCTCGCCGAAGGTCGCGCGCTATGCGGCCATCCTGCTCGCCACGGGCAGCATGGTCTGGGTCTACGCGCGCTCGCCCTTCACCGAGATCGTCCAGATCGCCTGTTTCACCGGCTTCTTCCTCGAGCTGTCGCAGCTTGCGCGGCGGCTCGATCGGAGAACCGCCCTGGCCGCGGGGTTGTGGGCCGGCATGCTGCTCAACACCAAGTACATCTACGTGCTGTGCATGCCTGGCGCGCTGCTGGTCGTCGCGTTCGAGCACCGCAAGGCCTGGCGTCAGCTCGTGCGCGCGCTGGGGTTCGTGGCGCTGGGCTTCGTGCCGGGCGCGATCATGCTCCTTACCTACAATTTCATCCGCTTCGGCAGCATCACCAAGACCGGGTATACGAACGTGGCGGGCGTGATGGTCGAGAACGTCTTGCTCAGCGCGTGGGGGTTCCTGTTTTCGCCGGGCAAGAGCATCTTCCTTTACACCCCGCCGCTCGTACTGGCGGTCCTGGGCTTGCCGCGTTTCTGGCGCGGCCATCGCGCGACCGTGCTCGCCATGCTGGCCACCATCGTGCCCGTGATGTTCGTCTATTTGCGCTTCCCGGCGTGGCCCGGCGACTGGTCCTGGGGGCCGCGCTACATGGTGTTCGCGGTGCCGGTGTTGCTCTTGCCCGCCGTTTCGTTTTTGTCGGGCGCGCGCTGGCCCGGACGCTCGCTGGCGGCGGGGCTGCTGGTCGCGGGGGTGTGCGTGCAGATCCTGGGCAGTGCCTTCTATTGGGATCACTTCCTGCGCATCGCCCTCGACGTGCGCACCAAGTGGCTGGGCCAAGCCAACCGTAGCGCTTCGCTGACCGCAGACAAGGGGGGATTCTGCGAAGGCTGCTTCGAGGACGTCTACCCGACGGTGTGGCTGACGCCGTTTCAACCGATTCTCGGGCACTTCTGGCTTCTGCGCCACGTGCCCTTCGGCGACAGCTGGCAGCAGGCTTCCGCGGACGCGCCCTGGCGAAGGCACACGCGCCTCGCCCTCGACATCAAGAACAGTTACGATCGCGCGCGCGTCGATCACTGGTTCTACGACACCCGCCAGCACCGGGTGGCCGCGTGGATGGTGCTCATCCTCCTCTCGGGCGGGGCCGTGGGCGCCGGTTTCATGTTCGTGCGCCGCACCCGCGGCGACCCGGCAACCCCAGAGGGCGCGCGGAGCCGAGAGCACGCAACGTCCTGATGAGGGGCGGCGCTCCGCGCCCTCTGGTCTTCTCTGTGCTCTCTCTTGTGCCAAGTTGGCCACGGCTTTGCTATGAACAGGCGCAGTGAGCGCCCTCATCTTCGACTGCGATGGAACCCTGGCCGACACCATGCCCGCGCACTACCGTGCCTGGGTCGAGATCCTGCGCCCCTACGGCATCCCGTTCCCCGAGGCGCGCTTCTACTCCCTGGGCGGAATGCCGACAGGGAAGATCCTGGAGCGGCTTTTCTCCGAGGTCGGCAAAGCTCCCGATATCGAGGTCCTGACTCGGCAGAAGGAGGCGGCGTTCATGGAGAAGCTCGACGAGATTCGTCCCATCGAGAAAGTCGTCGAGGTCGCCCGCCGCGCTCGCGGCACGGTGCCCATGGCCGTGGCCTCGGGCGGCCACCGCTACATGGTCGAGCAGACCCTGCGTCAGATCGGGATCCTGGATTGGTTCCCTGTCATCGTGGCCGCCGAGGACACTACCCGGCACAAGCCCGAGCCCGATGTGTTCTTGGAGGCTGCCCGGCGCCTCGGCGTGGCGCCCGCGGCATGCACGGTCTACGAGGACACCGAGCTCGGCCTCGAGGCCGCCAGCCGGGCCGGCATGCGCTCGGTCGACGTGCGCACGATGTGAGCGTCTTCCCGCGCACGCGCAGGCGAGGAAATCAGAAGATCGGAATGTCCGTGTTGGTGGTGAGGCCAAGCGCGGTGGTGATCTTGAGGTCGGACGCGACCACATGGCGCTCGGCGTAGAAAAAGTCGAGCGGATAGGTGTTGCCCTTGGTGAGCGTGATGGTCTCCCCGGTACCGAACACCTTGAGTGAGTCCAGCTCTGCGGTTTGCTCTTCCGCCCCATGGATGCCACCGCGATTGATGACGAGCCTATTGTTGATATACACGAACACGTCGTCGTCGCCCTTGAAGGTGAATTTTTCGCCGCCGGTGTAGGTGAACACGGTGTGGATCTCGACCGTGAACGAGAAGTTGTGACTCACGCCGTTGCCATCCTCACCCTGGTTCCCGAACGGGGTCGCGTACGGCGTTCCGTCGTCGATGGGAAAGAACCCGCCGTTCGGGCTGAGGGGTGGGCCAGCGGTCTCGCTCCAGTACTGGAATGTTCCGTCGGCCTGCTTGGTGAGTGTCATCGGGATCTCTTTCATGATGTTGGTCCCATCGACGGTATTGAACCACTGGTCGAAAGCTGCTTTGCCGTGGGTGGTAAGGGTGGTGCCCGATGCGCTGCTGTACACCGGCTTGAAATCCGAGCCGAGCGTGTTCGTGACGATGTCCCGGTCGTCCCAATCTCCCCAGTAGGTATTGGCGGGAACGGGGTTGCCGCTGCCATCCGTGGCTGGCACGTTTTCGAAGTCGGGGTTCGTGTGCTGGGGATCGTTCGCGTCCCAGAACTTGAAGTCGCGGACCACGATGGTGAGCTCCCCAGCCGGATCGACGGAGACTCCCGTTCCGCCGCCGCTGCCGCCGCTCCCCGTGCCGCTGATGGGGATGATGACCCCGCCACCACCACCGTTGCCATTGTTTCCGCTGGTGCCCCCGCCCACGGACTGCGAATTGTCGTTGCTGCATCCGATTGCCCCAAGGGCGATCGCCATGGGCAGGTACTTGATGAACATCTCGATGTCTCCTGATGAACAGTTTACAGCATCCACACCGACGTGGATGCTGGCGTTGGGGCCGTCGAGTATCAAAGATCACATCGGGGCACCTGTCGAGTTCGTTGGGTCCGATGTGCAGGTTGGACCTCCTGACCAAGACGAACTGAGCTACTGCGTGTAGGGCACGCCCTTGGCATCGCACAGGTAGAAAGCCCGGTATTCGGGATCCGTCGTCAGCCCCTTTTGCTGGGTCCAGGTGATGGAGGAGCAGGAAGGACGGCAGCAGTCCTCCATCGTGGTGGTTTCGTACGGGTTGCTGCCGCCGCCGGTCTTGGTCCGGAAGTCCGGATCCTTGGCGGCCTGGGCCGCGGTGGTCACGTCCTTCTTCACGGCGGGCAAGCCTTGCGGCGCCAGCTTGCAGCCGGTGACGCGCGTGAGGTTCTCGGGGCACTCGACTTTGGCCACGTACACCGACCAGTTGAGGTGGTAAAGCGTGTCGATGCTGTTGGATTTGATGCAACCGCTCTGCGCTTGCTGGGTCAGGCCCGGGATGTCCGAGGCGATCTTGTCGCACGCGTCGGCGGTCTTTTGTTGGCAGGCCGACGAGCTGATGGTCGCGGTGGTCACCCAATTCACGGCGGTCTTGCACTCGGAATAGAGACTTGCCGGCTTCACGCCGCCCTGGCTCGGCTGACCATCGGCGGGGTAGCTGGTGTACATGTAGAGACCCGACTGCGACTTGGCCCCGGCGACCTGGGCGCAGGCGTTGTTGGCACCGAGCCCACCGGCCGGCATGTACACGTCGAACGTCGTCGGCGTGGCGCCGGTGTTGAAGGCCTGCGCGATGATGGGCGGTGGAACTTGCACGCCCGAGGCCGGGGGATTGGGATTGTCGGGATTGAGCTGCGCCTGCCTGTCGTTGCTGGGGCTGGGGTAGGCGTAGACCAACTGGTAGCACTGGCAGCAGGCGCTCTGGGCGGTGCCGTCGATTCCCCCTGGATCGCCCACGTCGTGTCCGACCACGGCGTAGTGGAAGCCGGTGTTGCCGTCGTCGATCGCGGCTTGCTCCATCTCGGGGCTGAAGAGCTGGTTGCGTTGGCACATGAAGGTGTAGTCGCCGTTCTTGCTGCCGGGGGGATCGGTGCACAGCGTTGGCGACCGTGCATTTCCCGCCACAGTCGCTGGTGGCGTCACCGTCTTTGCAGCCCGTCTTGGCGTTGTAGTCATACGGGATGAAGTCCTGGTCGTGACATCGATCAGGCGGCGGAAGCTGGTAGCTCACGGGGGGAGGACCGGACGTTCCGCCGGTTGTCGTGGTGCCACCGCTGCCTGTCATTCCACCTGACGCCCCACCTGATGCACCACCCGAGGCACCTCCTCCGCCGCCACCCGCACCACCAGAGTGCGAACCTCCGGCATTGGACGCACCGCCGGCGCCGGCGTTGCCGCCCGAACCCGAGGTACCACCCGAGGAAATGGAAGCATCGGGAGCGCTGGAGCCGCCACTCGAGCTTGTGCCGCCCGAGCCGGATGAGCCACCCGAGGTGCTCGTTCCGCCCGAGCTGGCGGTGCCGCCTGAGCCCGATGAGCCTCCCTGGCTCGATCCGCCGCCTGTGCCCGAGTTGCCGCCGCCGCTCGATCCCCCGTCTCCGCTGCCGCCGCTGCCGCCGCTTGGTCCGGCACACGCGATCGACAAGATCGCCATGGCCAGCGGCGCGGTCAAGAGAAGGTCCCTGAGAGAATTGCCTGTCTTCATGGAAACGTGCCTCTGCGTGCCGCGCGTTTCGGGGAAAATGGCGAAGTGGGTGAGCCGCTTTCCCGTTGTGGCACACTCAGAGTCTACATTGGCCAAGCCCGAACGTTCCAGCGAAGTCGTCCTGAGACTCGTCGATTCCGAGGAGCAGGGCTCGTCTCTCGACGAGGTCTATCGTCGCTACTGCCGGTATGTGGCGGCGGTGGTCTTGCGGCTCGATGGCCGCAGCCACGAGGTCGACGATCTCGTGCAAGACGTGTTCGTGGAGGCCGCGCGTGGCATTGGGCGGCTGCGCCAGCCGGGGGCGATCAAGGGTTGGCTGGCCACCATCGCCGTGCGGACGGTGAGGCGGCAACTGCGCGTGCGGCGCATGCGCCGTTTTTTCGGGTTCGACAACGATATCGGCGAGATAGCTCAGGTCGATCCGCCCACCTCGCACGGTGGACCTCGCAGTGCAGTCCGTAAACTGCGACTGCACCATGGCCTAGGAGACTGATGTTAAACGGCGGACCGAGTCCTGGCGGAGCGAGGAGCCCCGGCCGCGAGGCGCGAGGAGGGCGAATACTGGACGTATTCAACCGACGAGCAACGAAGCGGGCGGGGCCCGCAGCCCGCCAAGCGACGGGAGCTGTTTAACACCAGCCTCCTAGGTCAGTACATCAGGGCGCCGGAGAAGCCGAAGAACTTGTCGTCCGAGCCGCCGGATGCGTCGCCGCAGACATCGTTCAGACAGGAGCTGAAGTAGCTGCGACCCGTGAAATTGAAAAGACCGCCGATGGCGATGTGGCCGAGGGGGATGAAGACACCTGCGTTGAATCCGTAGGCAAGCCCGCTCCCGCTCAGCGTCGTGTCCGGGTATCCGCTTTCGCTGAAGGTTGCGGACATCGCGAAGAACCCGAGCTTGGGCCCCACGACGAGCTCGAGGGCCGGGAGGTCGATGTGGAATAGCGGACTGAAGGCAAAATCCACTTCCGCCCCCGATGCGCTCGTTCCCATCGAGCTGTCGAGGTTGAGGACGTCGATCGTCAGCTCGCCGTTGAGCGACAGGAAAGGACTGGCGTTGAAACCGAAAAGCCCACCCAGGCGCAGACCGGTCGAAACACCCTTCGAGGTGTCGCCCACCGGCACGTTGACACCGATGTACGGCATCCAGAGAAAACCACGGCGAAAGGCCGGCTCGACGGGCGGGGGCGCGTAGCTCGGGGGTGGGCCGTAGCCGGGTGGGGGGCCGTAGGCGGGCCGAGGCGCGGGCGCGTAGTAGCCGGGCGGCGGTGGGTTGCCTTGCGGGGCGTATCCCTGGGCCGGAGGATAGCCAGGCGGCTGCTGGTAGCCTTGCTGCGGGTACGGCTGCTGATAGCCGGGTTGTGGTTGCTGATAGCCCTGCTGCGGATACCCCTGCTGTTGATAGGGATATCCCTGGGGCTGCTGGTAGCCAGGCTGCGGCTGCGGATACTGCTGGTAGCCAGGCTGCTGTTGCGGCTGCTGGTAACCAGGTTGTGGCTGGGGCTGCTGGTAACCAGGCTGAGGCTCAGGCTGCTGGGGTGGTTGGGGCTGTTGATCGCCGGGCTGGGCTTGGTTTGGCTGATTCGGGTCGGCTTGTGCGTGCGCCGCGCATGGCGCCAGCACGCCGGCCAAGAGCAAAGACGATACAGCGAACGGTCGAACCCATGCACGCATCAAAGCCTCCAATTGCGAGAGATCCCTTGTATCATGGATTGCAGTTTATGGCCTCACGTCCGCAGGGCGGTCCTCCACGCCGCGTAGCTGCCTCCCGCGCGGGCGGCTGCCAGAGCGGCCATGCCCTCGGCGAAACCGCCCTGGGCCAGCCGGTATTCGACCCAGGCCCACTTGGGCGATTCGCCGACCAGCTTCACGCGGCCGCGCAGGGCCGCGCGCAGGCGACCGAGCTTGGACTCCAGGACGGCGATGTCCTCGAAGGGCGAACGATCGAGGGGTGTGTTTCGCTTGGCCACGAAGGAGGCGATGGTGATGATCAGCCGGGGCGCGAGCTCGGATAGCTCGAGGGCGAAACGGACGAGCTCGTCCACGTCGGACATGGTCTCGCCAGGCAATCCCAGCACCATGTAGAGCTTGAGCGCGGTCATGCCGTGCGCGCGGCATAGTCGGGCGGCGTTGCGCAGGTTCTCCTCGCTGGTGCCGCGCCGGATTTCGTCGCGCATGTGTTGGGAGGCGCCATCGGAGGCGGTGGTCAGGGTGCGGTAGCCGCCGGCGGCCAGCAAGCCGACCAGCTCGTCGGTGAGCCGGTCGGCGCGCAGGCTGGACACGCCGATGGAGCGGCCCGAATCGATGAGCGCGCGTAGAATGGCAGGCAGGCGAGGGTGATCCGTGACCGCGGCGCCCACCAGTCCCACGCGCCGGGCATGCTCGGGGATCTTGGACAGGATCTGGTCGAGCTCGACCTTGCGCATGCCGCCGTTGGTCGACCTGCGCATCACGCAGTAGGTGCAGGTGCGGCTGCAGCCGCGCGCGGCCTCGATGAGAAACATGTCGGAGAGCTCGGTGTTGGGCGTGACGATCTGTGAGAACGCGGGCAAGCGGGCATTGCTCGCGGCCAGCACGGGGCGTGGCAGCTCGCCGTGGATGACCGGTACGAAGAAACCGGGCCGCTTGGCCAGGGTTTCGAGCAAGGCGCGCTTGTCGGGACTGTCGCGGAAGGCTTGCACCAGTGTCGCCACCGCCTCTTCCGCCTCGCCCATCACGATGACATCGGCCATGGGGCCGGCCGGCACGGGATTGGAGAAGGTCAAGGGGCCGCCCACGACGACCAAGGGCCAGCGGCGGCCGGGCACGTCCCGCTCGGCGGCCAGGGCCGGGATGCCGGCCAGGTCCAGGCAGTGCGCCAGTCCGGCAAGCTCCAGCTCGTAGCTGAGCGAAAACGCAACGATGGGAAAATCGGCGAGGGGACGGTTCGATTCGTAGGTGCACAGGCTCTCGCGCCGGGAGCGGGCGTCGGCCACGTCGTCGGGCAGGAAGGCGCGCTCGGCGGTAACGCCCGGCAAGGCGTTGAGCTCGCGGTAGATGGTCTGGTATCCCAGCGAGGACATGCCGATGTGGTACGGGCTCGGGTAGACGAGCGCGATGGCCAGATCGGCCTGCGCGAAGATCGTCCCTCGTTCGGCCGCGAGGCGCTCTTCGCGCAGCTCCCGAAACGACTTCACTTGTTGGTCTCGATGAGGTTGCCGTCGAGATCGCGGTGTTCGACCACGGCGATCCTGCGCAAGGCGGCCTCGTTGCCGGTGCGATCGCCGACCACGACGATGAGAAGGTTGTCGGGGCGGAAGTACTTGCGCGCCGTCTGGCGCACCTGGTCCTTGTTCACCGCCGCAATCTTGGCCGCCAAGCCATCGAGCTCGGTGGGCGGCAAAGCGTAGACCGCCAGCGCGGCCATCTGCGAGGCAAGCTGGCCCGCGGTGGCGAAGCGCGCCGGAAAGGCACCGACGATCTCGTCCTTGGTTTCGGCCAGCTCCTTGTCGGTGACGTCATCCGTGCGCAGCCGCTCGATCTCCTTGAGAATCTCCGCCACGGCGTCGGCGGTGTGCGCGGCCACGAACTCGCCGCTGACGGTCCACGGCCCCTGGGCGCGCCGGGCATCGAACTGCGAGGTGACGCCGTAGGTCCAGCCCTTGGTTTCGCGCAGGTTCATGGTCAGTCGCTTGAACGTGCCGCCCAGGATCTGGTTCGTCACCAGGGCCCGGTAGTAGTCGGGGTTCTTGCGTTCGATGCCGGGCAGGCCGATGCGGATGGACGATTGTGGCGCGCCCGGCTTGTCGACGAGAACGATGCGTGGCTCTGGGGAGGCCAGGACGTGGGGAAGTTTGATGGTTCCGAGCTTCTTGGCTTTCCAGCCGGCCAGCAGCGGCTCGATCTTGGCGTGGATCTGCTTTTCCGTGATGTCGCCGGACACCACCAGCACGGCGTTGTTGGGCGCGTAGTAGGTGTCATAGAAGTGCCTCAGGTCGGCCGGGCCGAGCTTCTTGATGGAATCTTGGGTGCCCGCGTCCGGCCAGCCGAAAGGATGGCCGTCGCCCCACAGGGCGCGCGCGTAGACTTGGCCGGCGACCACGGGTGGGTAGTCCTTGCGCTGGGACAGCGAGGAAAGCAGGTTGTCGGCGACGCGTTCGAGGTCTTCCTGGTTGAAGGCGGGGTCGAGAAGGACATCGGCCCAGACGGGTAGGGCTCGCTCCAGATTCTCGGCCAGCACCGAGAGCGAAACCGCGGTCGCGTCCCAGGTGGTGTGCGCGTAGAGGCTGGCACCGAGCTGCGCCACTTCGTTCGCGATCTGGGACGCCGTGCGCTTCTTGGTTCCCTCGTCGAGCATGCTCGCCACCAGTGCCGCCAGGCCGGCCTTGTCCTTGGGGTTGGCGCTGCTACCCGTCTTCAGGACCAGATCCACGCTTACGAGCGGCAGCTTGTGCGACTCGGCCAGGATGACGGGCAGGCCATTCTTGAGACGAAACCTCTTCACCGAGGGCACATGGAAGGGATGCCTTTCCCCTGGCGCGGGTAGGGTGGCGCGGAAGGCGGCATCCGGCGAGTTGCGTGCCGCGATTTTTGCCGATGGCGTTTTGTCCGTCACTCCTGCGTCGATGGCGGCGGCCATCGTCGTCGCGGGGGACGACAACGGCTTGACCAGGCGGCCCATGATGGGCGCTTTGGGGTTGGGCGCCACCGTGACGACGACGCGCGCGTTCTTGCCCAGGATCTTCCTCAACCAGGTGCCGAGGGTTTCCGGCGTCGCGGCGTCGTAGCGTTCGAGATCCCGGCGCAGGTATCCGGGATCGCCGGCGAACACGGCGTAGTACAGAAGTCTCGTGGCCAGGCCGGAGAGCGGCTCCATGCTCCTCAGCAGGTCGGTCTTGATTTGGTTCCTGGCGCGTTCGATCTCCTCGCTCGTGGGCGGCTGCGCGCGCAGCCTGTCGAGCTCCTCGTCGATGACCTTTTCGATCTCGGCCAGCGAATGGCCGCGCATGGCGCTGTAGTCGATCACGAAGGCACCCTCATACAACCTGCTGCCGTGATGGACCGACACCGACTGCGCGATCTTGAGATCGTGGACCAGGCGCCGGTACAGGCGCGAGCTGTGGCCCTCGCCGAGAATGTTGGCGACGAGGTCGAGCTCGGCATCGCCAGGTGCGAACACGGGCACGGTGTTCCACACCATCTGTCCACGCGGCAAGTTGATGTTGGCCTCCATGGCCAACCTGCGCTCGGCCCGCGGCGCCGGGATTGGCGGTACGGGGACGCGCTTGATGGGGGGGCCGGCGGCGATGGGGCCGAAGTACTTTTCGATGAGGCCCTTGGTGATGGCCGTATCGATGTCGCCGGCGATGAGCAGAACCGCGTTGCCCGGCGCATAGTAGCGATTGTAGAAGTCCTTCAGATCGGTCACGCTGGCCGCGTCCAAGTCCTCCATCGAGCCGATCACCTCGTGGCGATACGGGTGTCCCGCCGGGAACAGGGTTTCAAGCTCCAGGTGCGAGACCGCGCCCAGCGGGACGTTCTCTACCCGCTGGCGTCGCTCGTTCTTGACCACGTCGCGCTGGTTGGCAAAGGTCTCCTGGAACGACGGACGATCGCGTGCGGAGCCTGCCGGCTTGGCCGGCAGCGAAGCGTCGCGGGAGGGTATGGGAACCCTGTCAGGGTTCCCATCTCGTTCGAGTAAGAAGCCCATGCGCGAGCTTTCCAGCCACAGGCCGAGCTCGAGTTGCGAGGCGGGCAGGGTCTCGAAGTAGTTCGTGCGATCCATGGTCGTGGATCCGTTGCGCGCCGAGGCCCCGGCCTGCGACAGATACTTGAAGTAGGCGTCTTCGGGGATGTGCTTGGTGCCCTGGAACATCATGTGCTCGAACAGGTGGGCGAAGCCGGTCTTTCCCGCGACCTCGTCTTTCGAGCCGACCTTGTACCAGACCTCGACGTGCACGATGGGCACCCGGTGCTCGACGTGCAGGATGACGTCGAGCCCGTTCGGCAGACGGTACTGCTCGAATGCGATGTCGGGAACGGCGCCCTCGGCCGCGGGCGCCAACAGCACGGGCAAGCCCAGGGCGAGAAACGAAAACACAAGGGGGGACGAATGCATGGCCGGCAGTCTACTGCACAAGTTGGAACTGGCCATGCGGGGTGGGCCACGGCCACGGCCTTCTGTGGCTATCGCGGGATTACGGTGTCAGCAGCGCCGCCGACGATCCGCTTCGAGGGGGTGGGAAGATGCGAAATGGGATGGTGTTGGTCCTCTACTCTGTCGTGGGGACCGAGCACTGTCGCTGCTGGATTGTGGTTTCCCAATCGCAGTCCCTAGCCGGGCCTGGGATCCATTGGATCATTAGATCCTTTTTAGGTCCTGTTGCCGGGAACGCTTTTCAGGGACTGATGCCGCATCGAGCTTGCTGCCGCGTCGGGTATCTTGCCGGCCTTGCAAGCCCCTTCGATGGATCACCGCGGGGGCTTCCGATCCGTCCTTTATGCGGGCTCATAATGCTCGGTGTCTAGACTTACAATATTACGTAATTTCAGCTACTTATTGCCAATGACTCAACGTTCCTCCTGGACTGATACCGCATTTGGCTCTTAGCGTTGTAAGACTTTCACGACTACCGCCCACTGTGCCGCGGTCATCCTTGACGTCTGCCGCTTGGCTAGTCTAGGTTGCGCGCCAAATCAGAAGGAGACCCATGAAACCGCTACGCTACTTGTTCGGTGCACTGGGCGGCGCAATGACCTTGCTGCTGTCCGCTTCGTCAGCGCTGGCTTCGGAGAGCGACCTCATCCTGCCAGACCTGTCGTCAGTCAAGTTCCACGGGATCCCGGGAAGCAGCTTGCTGACCTATGGCCTCTTCATCAGCGCCCTTGGCCTGTTGTTCGGCTTGGTGATCTACAAAGAGCTCAAGAACCTTCCGGTTCACAAGTCGATGCGGGACGTTTCCGAGCTGATCTACGAAACCTGCAAGACCTACCTGTTCACGCAGGGCAAGTTCATCCTGCAGCTGTGGGCGTTCATCGGCGTCATCATCGTGGTGTACTTCGCCGTTCTGCAGCACATGGCCATTCCTCGTGTGGCGGCCATCATGGCCTTCAGCCTCGTGGGCGTGGGCGGTAGCTACTTCGTGGCCTGGTTCGGGATTCGCGTGAACACCTTCGCCAACTCCCGCACCTCGTTCGCCAGTCTCAAGGGCAAGCCGTACAACATCTACGCCATTCCGATTCGCGCCGGCATGAGCATCGGCATGCTGCTCATCTCGGTCGAGCTCATCATCATGCTCTGCATTTTGCTCTTCATTCCGTATGACTGGGCCGGCCCCTGCTTCATCGGCTTCGCCATTGGCGAGTCTCTGGGCGCCGCGGCGTTGCGCATCGCGGGCGGTATCTTCACCAAGATCGCCGACATCGGCTCCGACCTGATGAAGATCGTCTTCAAGATCAAGGAAGACGATGCGCGCAACCCGGGCGTCATCGCCGACTGCACGGGCGACAACGCCGGCGACTCGGTCGGTCCGTCCGCCGATGGGTTCGAGACCTACGGCGTCACCGGCGTCGCGCTGATCTCGTTCATCCTGCTCGCGGTGCCCGAGCCCAAGGTTCAGGTCCAGCTCTTGGTTTGGATCTTCGCCATGCGTGTCGTCATGGTGATTGCCTCCGCGCTCTCGTACTTCATCAACGAGACCATCGTGAAGGGCAGCGTCGCCACCGCCGACAAGATGAACTTCGAGAAGCCTTTGACCCAGCTTGTGTGGATCACCTCGTTCGTGTCCATGATTTCCACGTTCATCGCGTCCTACTTCCTCATCAAGGATCTGGGTGACGGGACCCTGTGGTGGAAGCTTTCCTGCATCATCACCTGCGGCACCCTGGCCGGCGCGCTCATTCCCGAGATGATCAAGGTCTTCACCTCGACGGAATCGCGTCACGTGAAAGAGGTCGTGACCGCCTCGCGCGAGGGTGGGGCTTCGCTGAACGTGCTCTCCGGTCTGACCGCCGGCAATTTCAGCGCCTACTGGATGGGTATCGTCATCGTCGGCCTCATGTCGATCGCCTTCCTGTTCAGCACCATGGGGCTGTCCTCGCTCATGATGGCCCAGGCCGTGTTCGCCTTCGGGCTCGTGGCCTTCGGCTTCCTCGGCATGGGACCGGTGACCATCGCCGTCGACTCCTACGGCCCCGTCACCGACAACGCCCAGTCGGTTTACGAGCTCTCGCTCATCGAGAACGTCCCCAACGTCAAGGAAGAGATCAAGAAGGACTTCGGCTTCGACCCCGACTTCGAAAACGGCAAGCGCCTACTCGAAGAGAACGACGGCGCGGGCAATACCTTCAAGGCGACCGCCAAGCCGGTGCTCATCGGCACCGCCGTCGTGGGCGCCACCACGCTCATCTTCTCCATCATCATGATGCTCACCCATGGGCTGCAAGCGGAGGAGGTGATCAATCTGTCGATCATGCACGCGCCCTTCTTGCTCGGGCTCATCACCGGCGGCGCCGTGATCTACTGGTTCTCGGGCGCTTCCACCCAGGCCGTGTCCACCGGCGCCTACCGCGCCGTCCAATTCATCAAGGCCAACATCAAGTTGGAAGGGGTCGAGAAGGCCTCGGTCGAAGACAGCAAGAAGGTCGTCGAAATCTGCACCATCTACGCGCAGAAGGGCATGTTCAACATCTTCCTGGTCGTCTTCTTCAGCACCCTGGCCTTCGCCTTCGTCGAGCCGTACTTCTTCATCGGCTATCTCATCTCCATCGCGCTCTTCGGCCTGTACCAAGCCATCTTCATGGCCAACGCGGGCGGAGCCTGGGACAACGCCAAGAAGCTGGTCGAAACCGAGCTGAACGAGAAGGGCACCGCATTGCACGATGCCTGCGTGGTCGGCGACACCGTGGGCGACCCCTTCAAGGACACCTCGTCGGTGGCCATGAACCCCATCATCAAGTTCACCACGCTCTTCGGCCTCCTCGCCGTCGAGCTCGCGGTCAAGCTCGACAACGGCGGGCTCAAGGGCGCGCTGGCGGCCGGCTTCCTCATGGTGGCCTTCGTGTTCGTGTATCGTTCCTTCTATGGGATGCGCATTCCGAAGGAGCAGATCAAGGCGGAAGGCAAATAGTAGCCGGCTGAATTCAGCCAGAAGAAAAGGCGCGCAAGAGGGCAACCTCTTCGCGCCTTTTTTGTGCCTGCCTGTTCGGGGGTCTCGTCGGGGCGGGTTTGGAACGCCGCAGTCATTCCGGCCTGGCCGTAGGCGTCCTCGCCGTCGTGGCCAAAGGCAACTAGAACCGGCCACGGCCACGGCCACGGCCACGGCCACTACCTTCTGCGGCTATCGCGGGATTAGGGGCAATACCGTTCGGATAAGCCTAGGAAAGTGCTGTTGGGCGACCCGCCGGCTTCGGCGTGACGGGTCCTGTCAGCTCGGGTTTGCTCCCCGTCGTGTGCTGCGGTCGATTCAATTCGCAAATTGCACAAAGCGACGATCCCGGAGTGCGCCTGCAGCACAGGCGGCACGCGACCTCCGCGCACGACGGGGCCCCTCCCTCGCAGCCACCCGCCACGCCTGCGCCAGCTGGGCATCGGGGCACAGTAGGAAGATGGCGAGGGCGGAGAAGCAGAAATTGCCAAAGCCACGGGTAGGCTGAGCATGGACGCGGGAGGTCGCATGCAACTCGAGCAAGCCCTGGATGAGTGCCTACAACCGCAAGCCACCCTCGGGAAAGGGCATTGGGATTAGGGGAGGGTACCTAGTAAATCTGGATGGGAATTTGCCCGCAGTCCGTGAAGACCAGGGTCGTGTCGATGCGGAAGTTGGATTGGGTTGTGTGTCGTTCCGCATTGAAGACGGCCAAATCGTAGGAATTGCCGGTGCTGATTCCGAGCGTCGTTGCCTGGGCATCGAGATCCACGGTCGCTTGCAGCTTGCTGGTGGATTCCGCCGAGATCGATGGCCAGTTTCTTGTTGATGAAGACCCAGACGTCGTCGTCACCCTGGAAGGTGAACTTCTCGCCGCCTTTGTAGATGAACGTGGTGTGAATCTCGGTGGTAAAGGCGAAGTTGTGCTCCTTGCCGTCGGAGGCGACAGCGGTGTCGTTCCATCCCAGCCCATCGACCGGGAAATACGACGAGCCGGCAGATGCTGCCGGGGCTCCCGCATCTCGGTTCCGACCGGGGCCCGTTCCGGTCCCGGTCCCGCTCCCGAGCGAGGCGGCAAAGGTGACGACGTCGGTCCCGGCGCTCGGATTCGCCACGAAGTGCAGGCCGACCACGAAGGGAATGTTCACGCCGTCCACGTCGCGGTACCACTGATCGAAATTGGCCTGTGTGGACGTCGTTCCCCCGGGGGGCGGGTTGGCGTAGACCGGCTTGCCGTCATCGCCAAGCGTATCTTCCACGATTCCCGTCTCGGCGGTCTGGCGCGGCGTCGGGAGCTGAAAGTCCGGATGTCCGCCGGTCCCGTCGTCCATCTTGAAGTCGCGAACCACACCGAACAATCCGGCGCACTGGGAGGAGCCGCTGCTGCCCCCCGAGCTGCCGCCCTGTCCGGTGTCGCCGCCGGTCGACGAAAGCTGGTTCGGGTCGGTCGCATAGGCGCCATAGGTCACGTCGGTGACGTTCACGAAGCCCGTTGGCGGCCAAGTCGGGACCGAAGACGTGGTGCCACCGCTGCCGGTCGACCCTCCAAAGTCAGGGGCGGTCAGACTCAGAGACAGGGGTGAGCCGCCGGCCCCGCCGCCGCCCTGCGTGGTGGTGGTGGTCCCACCGGAAGAACCCACGGTTCCAGACGCGCTGGGACTGCAGGAGGGCGCCAGCAGGCCCCAAAATAGGATCGCAGGAACCAAGGAAAAAGCGGTGACACTGCCCAATGCGCGCATGAAAGTACCTCCCAGCGGGCCATAACCCGCTACAGGTTAGATTGGTCACGCAGCAAGAACTATGCAGAATTATTGTTGTGCTGTCGATACCCTGGGCGTGACTTGAAGCGGGCCAGGAGGCGAAATCGGATTTGGGTCGGGTTTTGGGACCCCACGCCCAAGTTGCGATGGGTGCTTCTTCACTGGACGCGTGTCCACAGCGCGGGGAATAAGTGCCATAGTGTGCCGGTTCTTTGAAGGAGCCCAGGACAGGCATGCGAGCACCGATCCGTTCACCGACGAGGAAGTCACTCTGGTTCCCGAAGCACCATTGGTTGGTGGCGATTCCGATCCTGCTGGATCTGAGGCTCGGCGGCCGCGCGCGAGCCCGACGGCGATTTCGAGGTGCCGGCGCACCTGGGACTTCACGACGCCATGCGTCTGTTCCGTGAGCACGGGCTTGACCTCATTCTGGCCGAGGCAGCAGTGGAAGGGGCACGCGGGGATACCTTGCTGGCCAGTGCCGCGCCCAATCCTTCGCTCTCGGGCGGGGTGGGGCGGTCGTTCGCCTGTTCGGATGCTCAAGGAATTGACTGTTCGTCTCTGGCCTGGAGCGTGGGGATCTCGGACGGCTCCGCTCTCTTCGACTCGCTCTCCGGCAAGCGCGGGTTGCGCAAGAACACGGCGAGCCTGGCCCTCGAAGTTGCGCGCCAAGGGGCGGCGGACGCCCGCCGCACCCTCGAAGGACTGCTTCGCCAGGCCTACCTGCAGACCGTCGCTGCGCGCCAAGCTCTTGCCACGCAGAAGGAAGCCCAGGACACGCTGGGTCATCTGGCCGATCTGATTCGAGCGCGCTACCAGCACGGTTCCATCTCCGAGGTCGAAGTGCTGAAGATCGAGACCGAGAAGCTCACCGCCGACCAGGAAGTCGAGCGCTCGCAACGGGATTTGGACGTGGCCAAGGCGCAACTCGCCTTCATGCTGGGCGCGCGTGGACGCGTGCCCGTGTTCGAAGTCGACACCGAGCTACCCGGCTATCGTGTTCCGCCAGCCCTCCAGGGCGCCAGCGTGGATTCCCTGCTGGAGGTTGCGCGCAAGCAGCGGCCCGACCTGGCCGGCGCAAAATTGAGCCGCGATCGCGCCGAGGCCTCCGTGCGTTCCAGCCAGCGCTTGCGCTTTCCCGACGTCGAGCTGTCGGCAGGGGTGAGCGGGCAAGGCAGCTATTCGAGCGCCATCAATCCGCCGACCTTCAGCTTTGGCCTGACCCTGACCCCGCCCCTCTTCAACCGTTTCGAGGGCGAGATCGTCAAGGCGCGGGCCGATCTGACCGCGCAGAAGGCTCAGCTGTCCAAGACCGAAGCCCAGGTGCAAAGCGACGTGCTCACCGCGTTCACCCAATTCAAATCCGCGCGTAGCCGCGTCGAGCGGGCCGAGCGCGAGCTGCTCGACCACGCCAATCGAACGCGCGATCTCGTGCAAATTCAGTACCAGAAAGGCGCGGCGTCGCTCCTCGAATACCTGGACGCGCAGCGTATCCTGATCTCCACCAAATTGGACTATGAAGGCGACTTGTCCGACTACTGGCTGGCCGTGGTGCTCATTGGCCAAGCGATAGGATTGGAGATGGGCCCATGAATGGACGGCTTCTGACTCTCTCCGCGCTGCTGTGGGCCGCGCCAGGGTGCGAGCGACACGCGCAACAACCGCATTCCGCGGATCCACCGATGAGCGAAGTCTGGCTGTGGCAGGACCAGGTGGCCGCTGCCAAGCTGGTCGTCGAGCCTTTGGTGCCTCAGCCGGTTGGCGGGCTGGTCGTGACCAGCGGGCGCGTCACCTTCGACGACCTGAAAGTCGCGCACGTCATGAGCCCGGTCACGGGGCGGGTCAGTCGCATCGAGGCGCAACCCGGTCAGCGGGTGAAGCAAGGCGATACCTTGGCGGTGATCGAATCGCCGGACGTGGGCAGCGCGTTCTCCGATCTGGAAAAGGCGCAGGCGGATTTCATCTCCGCCGAGAAGGACTTCAATCGACAAAAAGAGCTGTTCGACGTGCATGCGGGGTCGCAGCGCGACCTGGAGGCGGCTCAGGGCAACTTCGCGAAGGCGAAGGCCGAGCTGCAGCGAGCGAAGAAGAAGGCGCAACTCCTGCGCGCCGGCGGGGCCAACGCGGGCAGCCAGAACTATGTCTTGCGTGCCCCCATCGGCGGCGAGGTCATTGCCCGTAACGTGAACCCGGGCGCGGAGGTGCAGGGGCAGTACTCGGGAGGAACCGTTCTCGAGCTCTTCACCATCGGCGAGCTTGACACCGTGTGGGTCATGGCCGACCTCTTCGAGATGGATCTCGGTCGGGTCAAGCAGGGCACCGAGTGTCTGGTCAAGGTCGTCGCCTATCCAGGGCGCGTCTTCAAGGGCGTGGCGGATTGGGTTTCCGACACGCTCGATCCCGCCACGCGAACGGCCAAGGTTCGTTGCAAGCTGGATAACGCCGATCGCAGCCTCAAGCCCGAGATGTACGCCACGGCCGCTCTCGCCGTCGATCGGCAGCGTGCCCTGGCGCTTCCGCGCTCGGCGATCCTTCACTTGGGCGATCAGACCATGGCCTTCGTCGAGATAGGCAAGGCGCCCGACGGTCGCATCCGCTTCGAACGGCGGCCGGTGGCGGTCAACGAGGAATTGGGCGGCGACTACCTACCCGTCATTCGTGGTATCGCAGCGGGGGAGAAGGTGGTCACCCAGGGCGCCATTTTGCTGTCTGGAATGTTCTAGCCATGATCGCGAGGTTGGTCGCTGCCGCCGTGCGCGCGCCACTGATCGTGGCTGTGCTGGCCTTGGCGCTGATTGGCGTCGGACTGCGTTCGTACCTGCAGCTCGACATCGAGGCCTACCCCAATCCGGTGGCACCCATGATCGAGATCATCGCGCAGCCGCAGGGTTGGAGCGCGGAGGAAGTCGAGCGCTACGTCTCGGTGCCCCTCGAGACCGGTCTCGTCGGCATGGTCGGCCTCGAGCACGTCCGCTCGCAGTCGCTGTTCGGGCTGGCCGACGTCAAGTGCTACTTCGGTTGGGACACCACCTACGCCACGGCGAAACAGCGGGTGCTCAACCATCTCGGGTTCATCTCGTTGCCGCCGGGGGTATCGCCCGCGCTGTCTCCCTGGAGCGCCATCGGGGAGCTCTTCCGCTACAAGGTCGAGGGCAAGGGCTACACGCTCGTCGATCTGAAGACCGCGCAGGATTGGATTCTGGAGAAGCAGTTCCGGCAGGTCCCTGGGGTGATCGACGTGGTTGGTTTCGGCGGTCTGACCAAGCAGTACCATGTCGAGGTCGACCCCTACCGCCTGCGCGGTCATGGCGTGGCCCTGGCGCAACTGCAGTCCGCCATCGCCAACGCCAACCAGAACGTGGGCGGTCAGCGACTCACCTTGGGTGAACAGTCGTTCGACGTGCGCGGCATCGGACTGATTCGCTCCGTGCAGGACATCGGCGATATCACCGTCAGCGCGGTCAAGGGCGTGCCCGTGCGCGTGCGCGATGTGGCCAACGTGAGTGTGGGCTCGGCGCCCCGATTGGGTATCGTGGGTCAGGACACGGACGCGGATGTGGTCGAGGGTATCGTGCTCATGCGCTACGGTGGCGATTCGCTTACGACCATTCGTGGTATTCACGATCGCGTCGATTACATTCGCCGGAATCGCGTGTTGCCGCCAGGCATGGAGATCCACCCCGTCTACGACCGCGCGGATCTGGTGAAATTGACCACCCACACGGTGATGGAGAATCTGCTCATCGGCATGATTCTGGTCTCGCTCGTGCTGTGGCTGTTCCTCGGCAGTGCGCGCGCCGCCCTCATCACCGCCATCAACCTGCCGCTGGCCCTGATGTTCGCCTTCACCGGCATGGTGGCGAGCGGAACCGCCGCGAACCTCATTTCGCTGGGGGCGGTGGACTTCGGCATCGTGGTCGACTCGACGGTGATCATGATGGAGACCATCTTTCGCAACTTCGCGCGCAAAGGCGGCACCGCGTTCGAGCGCATCGTCGCAGCGGCGCGCGAGGTCGGACCACCCATGTTCTCGTCGGCGCTCATCATCGCGGTGGCCTTCATTCCCCTGTTCACGTTGACCGGCGTGGCGGGCGTCATCATGTCGCCGATGGCGCAGACCTATGCCTTCGCCATTGGCGGCTCCATTCTGCTCTCGCTCACCCTCACTCCCATGCTGGCGTCGCGCATGCTTCCGGTCGGTTCGAGCGACCACGAGAAGGAAAGCCTGCCCATGCGCTTCGTCAGCAGGCTGTACGCGCCCTTGTTTTCGTTCTCTCTGCGTCGTCCCAAGCTGGCGGTGTTCGTCGGTGTGGCCCCAGTGGTCCTGGCGCTGGTGGCCTCGGCTTTTCTAGGCCGAGAATTCATGCCCAAGCTCGAGGAGGGGAATTTCTGGATTCGCGCCACCTTGCCCATGTCCATCTCGCTGGAAAAGGCCGGGAGCCTGGTGGGGCGCATGCGGGCCATCGTGCGTGGCTGTCCGACCGAAGAGAATGCCACCTGCACCCCTGCCAAGCAGCGACGTCCCGAGATCCAGACCGTGATCTCGCAGCTTGGGCGTCCGGATGACGGGACCGACGTCTCGGGATTCTACAACATCGAGTTGCTCGCGCCTCTGCGACCGGCCAACGAGTGGCGCAAGGGGATCACCAAGGCCTCGATGACCGACGAGATGCAGAAGGAGCTGACCGATGCCTTCCCGGGCGTGGTGTTCAGCTTTTCGCAAGCCATTTCCGACAATGTCGAAGAGGCCATGTCGGGCGTCAAGGGCGAGAACACGGTGAAGGTCGTAGGACCAGACCTGCACGTGGACGAGTCCAAGGCCGAGGACATCGTCGAGGCGCTCAAGAAGGTTCAAGGCGTGGAGGATCTGGGCATCTTCCGCTCCCTCGGCCAGCCTGCCATACGCATCACGCCCTACCGCACCCAGATCGGACGCTACGGGCTCAACACCGGCGACGTGGCCGCCGTGGTGCAGGCGGCGATCGGCGGGCAGGTCATCACGCAGGTCTTCGAGGGCGAGAAGCACTTCGATCTGATCCTGCGCTGGGCGGAGCGGTACCGGCGCGATGTGCAGCTCCATCCGCAATATCCTGGTGTCCACGCCCGACGGAGCGCAGGTGCCTCTCGGTCAAATCGCGGAGGTCGTCGAAGAAGAAGGGCCATCGGTGATCTTCCGCGAAGATCTGAAGCGCTACGTGCCCGTGAAATTTTCGGTGCGCGGGCGCGATCTCGGGTCGACCATCGCCGAAGCGCAGTCGCGCGTGGCGCCCATCGTGAAACAACTCCCCTACGACACGCACCTCGAATGGGACGGCGAGATGAACCAGATGCACAAGACCACGCAGCGTCTCCTGGTCATCGTCCCCATCACTCTGTTGGTCATCGCCTTTCTCGTGTTCGGCTCGGCCAAGAACGGCCGCGACACGCTCATCGTGTTGCTCGGCGTGCCGGTCGCGTCGAGCGGCGGCGTCGTGGCGCTCTATCTGACCGGAACCGATTTCTCGATCTCGGCGGCCATGGGATTCATCTCCATTCTGGGCGTGGCGGTGCAGGACGCACTTCTCGTGGTCACCTATGCCCGCAGGCTACGGGAAGAAGGTCACAGCGCCGAGCAGAGCGCCCGGCTGGCGGCCGAGCGCTGGCTGCGGCCGGTCCTGATGGCGACCTTCGTCGCCATGCTCGGGCTGCTGCCCGCAGCCGTCTCGCACGGGATCGGCTCGGAAACGCAGAAGCCGCTCGCCATCGTCGTGATCGGCGGCGCGCTGGCCCTCGCGGTCCTGCCGCGCCTGCTGCAGCCGGCTCTCATCTTGCTCGCACATCGCAAGCACGCGCCGGGTGCCTCCACCCTCGCTTCGTAGTCCCTATCGAGGGCGAGCCACCCATACCTCGCGTCGACCGGAGCAATCCGTAATACCTTGCGACTACTGCAGTGCAAAGAACGTCTTACTCATATGAGAAATATCCGGCCGCAGAGGTACGAGATTGCGTCGTCGCTATTGTGCTTGTGCTTTCTTCCCACGGCGTGTAGTGGAGCTTCAGGCCGAAAGCCTGATGCGGACACCGTCGTGATCGTTCTGCCTTCGAGCGACGCCTCTCTCTGCGTGAATACCCCACCTCCTGATGCAAGCCCGTCCGGAATCGACCCCATGTGCGACCCGAATGCCGCATCGGTCTCCTACAGTCGAGACATCGCGCCGGTCCTCGCTGGCTGCTCCGGGGAGGTGTGCCACGCGCCTTGGGATTACGGTACTCTCGTGAACCAGCCATCGCGTGCCTGCTGCGATCGGAGGCTCCTGGTAGCCCCAGACCACCCGTCCTTCAGTCTGCTCACGCAGGCGCTGACTGGCATCGACAGTTGTGTCGGCACGATGCCGCAGAACGGCCAGCTCGCTCCGGCCGAGATTCGGACGATGATCAACTGGGTCTGCCAGGGTGCGCAGGACAACTAATGACCCGCGCACCCCGATTGTCGCGGTGGTACGGCGTTCCTTGCCCTACTGAATGACGTAGTTGCACTGGCTGTCGCACGGCTGTCCCGGCTGGCCGTTGTTGGCGCCCAGGTCGCATTGCTCGCCTAGGTTGGTGTCGACGATGCCATCGCCGCAGTAGTGGGGCTTGGTGCAGCCGATCGTGCATCCGGAGGAACCCAGGGTGGTGTCCCCATTCTGCTTGCCGAGGTCGCAGTCCTCGGGTGGACTCTGCACGGTACCGTCGCCGCAGAATGGTCCGAATTTGCACTGGGTCGTGCAACCGCCGTAGGTGGAGTCGTTGTTCGGTCCCGAGCAACCCGAGGGGGTCGGCACCGAGCCGTCGCCACAGTCGCACTCCTCGCCGCCGGATACGATTCCATCCCCGCAGCGTGGGGTGCAGATCGATCGCTTGGTGGTGTAGCCATTGAGGGTGAGTTGGTAGTTCGACTCGGGTGGATGACGGTCGCCGCCGAAGATGGCAATCTCGTAGACCTTGCCGGTGTTGAGGCCCAAGGGGACCGTGCGGACCCGGAAGTCATCCGGTGTCGTCGCGGTGGGAGGGGTGGTGTTGGTCGGGGAGCAGGCACTCGAGCCCACGGTGACACCGGTGATGTTGCCGGCTGCATCGAGGCACCCGCCTTCCGTCACCTGCGCGTCACCCGGATCGCCCGTGACGACCACCTTGCCGGGCAACTGCTGGTGGACGCTGCCCAAATCGAGGACGAGAACGCCGTTGATGAAGATATAGAGATCGTCGTCGCCGAAGAACTGGAGCGTGATACCATTGGTGCCGTCGTAGACGAAGTAGTAACGCGCCTCGTCCGTGAAGTAGGAGTCGTGCTTGACGCCCGGGATTGCGGTGACCCAGCAGCCGTTGCTGAGCGGGTTCTGATTCGGGCAATCGGATTGAACGACGCGAGGTGGAAATAGATATTGATCGCCGGTGCAAGTGCTCCAGATGGGCGTCTTGCCGTCGCTCCTGTTCCAATACGGCCACAGGTTGCACAAGGTTGCTTCGCTGGGATTCAGGGTATCGAGGGGGAAGAAGCCCCCTTGGGCCAAATGCGACGTGCTGGCGTACTGGTAGATGTTGGTACCGATCGACGGCATCTCGAGCACCGACGTGAAGGTCTGGTTGACCGTGCTATCGTCGTTCCACCACTGCGAGAAGCTCTTGGTGCTGGAGTAGGTGGGGACCATGACCCCCTTCACAATCGGCCCGCCAGGGGAGCCCGTCGTATAGGCGGTCACCGACGGAATATAGCCGCCGTTTCCGTTGGACAGAGGACTGTCGTTGTTGGCCTGGGTGTACCCACCCGGGATATGGCTTGAATTGCTGATGTTCCAGTCGCTGAATTGACATGTGCAGGTCGTGGTAGGTCCCGGTTGCGGTTTGCCATTGAGCAAGTTGGGAGCCACGATGCCCCAGCAACGGGCCGTCGAATCGTTGCCCTTCGCCGGACCGCCGGAATTGGGAACGCAGATGGTCTTGTTGCCGCTCGCGTCCTTGGAACCGTAGAAGTAGAAATCCGGATGACCGTCCGGGGTCAGGTTCTGGGGTTTGAAGTCGCGGTAGATGATGGGCAATTCGAGACACTGCCCGGTAGTCTGCGTGCAAGGTGAGGAGTCCTGGTAGGTCTTGGTCGTGCAAGTGAAACCGTCCTCTTTCGTGCAGTGCGAGGAGCACCCATCACCGTCGGCCAGATTGCCGTCGTCGCAGTCTTCCCCCGGATCCAAGTTGCCGTCGCCGCAGGTCGAGGTGCAGGCCTGGGTCTTGCCGCTGCTGTCCTGGCAAGTCGGCTCTTTCGTGCAGGTCTTCGAGCACCCCTTGCCGTCTCCGTAGAAGAGCCCGTTGACCGCCTTGCAACCGCTGGGAAGATTCTTGGGGTCGGTGCCGCAGTCACACAGCTCGCCGGTTTCCAGCTTGCCGTTCCCGCACACGGACTGGATACAGGGCTGTCCGAGTGTCGGGCAGGTATAGCCTGGCTCGATTTGGCACGTGCTCGAGCAGCCGTCGCCGCTGGCGTCGTTGCCGTCGTCGCAGTTCTCCGAGCCTTTGAGCTGGCCGTCTCCGCACTTGGGGGTGCACGCCTTGCCCGGCACGCGACACACATAGCCGTCCTCGACGGTCTTGCAGTCTCCCGAGCAACCATCGCCACTGACCGTGTTGCCGTCGTCGCAGGTCTCGTCGGAGGTCAAGACTCCGTTGCCACACGCCGCGAGATTCGTGCAGGGCTGCCCAGGCGTCCTGCATACGTAGTTGGCTTCGAGCTGGCAAAGCGCATTGCATCCGTCGCCGCTCGTCGTGTTTCCATCATCGCACTGCTCGCCCGGGTCCAAGCTGCCATTTCCGCAACTCTCCTTTGAGCCCACGGTCACGGTGGTGAGCGTGAGTCCGCCGGTACCGCCGCCGCCCGAGACGCCGCCGCCGCCCTTGCCACTGCCACCATGGCCGGAGTTTCCAGCAACAGACGGGCCGATGGTGCCGCCGGATTGGCAGGCATGCCCGCCAAGCAGAAAGACTGCTCCAAGCAGCAGCGTCGGAGAAAGAGCTTTTGTCGTCGCGATGATTCGAGAAGAACCTGTAGTTGTCATTGGGCGCAACCTCCGCGGTGCAAGTGTGCGGGCGATTCAGAGAGGCCGTATTGTGGAAGCTCCCTGCAGAGTTAGTACCGAAAGAAAAGGAGAGCCAGTCATACGGAATAGATGATGCGTGTTGGAAAACGTGGCGGGCACAATGCGTCCATGACTCCGCGAAAGTCCGTTTCGCGGGACGAGTGTCTGCGCGTGGAGGCAAGCGGTGTGCGGATGCGGCATGGACAGTTTGACGCTCTTGGCACAATCTCCTCAACCCCAATCTGGTAGCTGCCGATACCGTCCTTGACTGCTCGCCGCCATGTTCGGAAAATCGCCAAAGCCGCACGAGAGCAAGCCGCCCGTCGAGGAGGCTGACGCGACCATCGCGGGCGACATGGCGCTGGATACCCTGGCGGGGGTCTTGCGCAGCATGGCCGAGTTCGCCCTCGAACAGGATGCCACAGACATTCCGACCTTTCGCGCCACCGCCGAGGCATGGGCCATGCACGTCACGTTGGCCACCTCGCCCCCCGGAGCCGTCGAGGATGATGTCCAGACGCGCAAGGGGCGTCGCGAATGGGAAGGCGTTCGTCGTTTCGTGCGCGACTACTGCCAGGCCAGCTCCAAGCGCGTGAGCGAGATCTCGACCGATCTGCGACAGGTCATCTGGGTCTTCATTCGCAATCTCAGCCAGGCCTTCGCGCAAGACGAAGAGGTCGACGGTAGACTGGGCATGCAGATCGGGCGGCTCGAGAAGCTGGTCGAGGCCAACTCGACCGCGGATTTGAAGCGGGAGGTGCTCGACGCCGTAGGCATGCTCAAGTCGATCATCGAAGAGCGCCACCAGCGGCAGCAGAAGCAAGTGCAACTCCTGGGGGCGCAGGTTCGGTCGCTCGGCAGCGAGCTGGAATCTGCCCGGCGGGAGAGCGAAACGGATCCTTTGACCCGCATCTCCAACCGCAAGGCGTTCGACGACTACCTCGCGCGCAGCGTGGAGATTCACAAGGCGTTCGGCTCCCCGATGTCCATGTTGGTGGTGGACGTCGACCACTTCAAGGACGTCAACGACAGCAGTGGTCACATCTCCGGGGACGAGGTCTTGCGCCAGGTCGCCGATGCCGTGGTCAAGGTCTTCTTGCGTAAGAACGACTTCGTGTCACGCCTTGGCGGCGACGAGTTCGCCGTCATCCTGCGCGAGACCGGGGTTCGAGACGCGAGCGCCTTGGCCGAGCGAGTGCTTGGCCGCATTCGCTCGCTGCTCGTTTCGACGACGAATGACCAAACCCTTTCCGTCACCGTCTCGATCGGACTGGCCGAGATCAAGGCCGATGACGACGCCAAGACCTGGCTCGAACGCGCCGATCGATGCCTCTATGCAGCCAAACAGGCCGGGCGTGATCGTTTGGCGACGGCGCCTTGAGGTCGTACCGCTGTCGCTTCCAGCGACTCAGGACCCGAAGCTGTGGATCGCCCCGGCCGCTTCGAGGTGCACGCGATCGCCAAAGACGCTCTTCAGAGCTTCGATAGGGCGCTCTCCCGTGCAATGGCATGGGACGATGACGTCGGGTGCAAGCTTCCCGAGCGCCGACAGGGTGCGGTCGATGCGTGAATCGCTCGCTTCGCGCAGGTGGAAGCCCCCGAGGACCGCATGAATGTGGGAAGAGCCACCCACGCGCAGGGCATGGTCGAGCGTGTTGATGATGCCCGCGTGGCCGCACCCGAGAACAACGACGAGCCCTCTCTCCGTGCGCAGCCAAAGGGCCATGTCGTCCTCGACGGGATCGGCGTGCTTTCCCTGGATGTCGAGAAAGAACGGGCCGCCGACATTCTCGTAGTCGGTGCGCCGGGGAATGGGGCCGGAGAGACCGATGCCCGGGGCGATTTCCCGTGCCCTTTCGGTCCAGTGCAGTCTCTCCGCCGGGAGATTCGCGAGTGCCGATACCGACGAATGGGGCATGTCGATCGGCCTGGCCACCCCATCGCGGACAGCGTAGCGATGGCCATTCGCCGCCGGATGGCAGTAGACCTGAACCGCCGGTGCGCGTTCGACCACCAGAGACACACCGCCGGTGTGGTCGTAGTGGCCGTGACTCAAGATCAAGGCGTGCGCGGAGCTCAGGGCGACGCCGAGCGCGTCGGCGTTTTGGGCGAGCGCCACGCCCTGGCCGGTGTCGAAGAGAATTCGCCGGCCCGCGGTCTCGATCCAGGCAGAAAAGCCGTGCTCGGCGACGAGTCCCTCGTTGGCCCGATTGTCGACCAGGATGGTGATTGTGATCGTGCCGGTGCTGGTACTCATACTCACGGCACCGCAAGCTCTTTGCCCGTGCCCGTCTCGCCCTGGAGCAAGATCGTGCTTTCGCTTTCGGCGATGCGCGGGAGTACCTCGAGGACCTGGCGCATGGACGGGCTGCGACTGACGATGTCACCCACCTGGCGCCGCCCCTTGATCTCCTTGCGCAGCTCTTCGATGACACTCAGATCGCGGAAGGTTTCCGCTCCTCCCATGACCTTTCCCCGATCGTCGCGCAGCGACGCGGTCGAAACACGGATGGGGATGCGCTTTCCATCCGAGAGCACGAAGAAAAGAACCAGCCCCACAAGGACCACGCGCGCGACGGTGGAAACCGGTAGCACCCGTGCGGCGTGGGGAATCATCCCCATGAGGGCGGCGCCGAGCAGGGCGCCCGTGGAGAAGCTGACAAGACGGGGTAGGGCCCGGTCCAGTAGCGTTGCGTTCACCGCCAGCACGGCACCTGCGACGAGCACGGTCAGTAGGCCGCCCGCCAGCGCGGCAGCCAGGATAGATAGAAGCGTCATCACCCACGGAGTATTATTAGCATATGTTCATTACTTGGGTCAAGGACTCGGCCGCGTGTATCTGCACCTGCCGCGCCGTCGACCGCTGTTTCAATTTGCGAACCCTTCCGGCCACGGTCTGGCTCCAAGCGTGCAAAAGATATGAGCGCGTATCGCCCACTTCGGATCTATCGTGCGGGCATGAAGACCCGTCATCTCGCGCGACATCGTCAAGCGCTGCGAGTTGCTTGTGCGGATGGCTGAGGGGCACCCGCGTGAAACACAGCGACAAGGCCGAGGAGCTCTTCAGGCAGGGCTACAACTGCGCCCAGTCGACGACGGCGGCGTTCGCCGAGGATTTTGGCCTCGAGCCATGCTTCGTTTTGAAATCCACCGCCGGCTTTGGCGCCGGCATCGGCGGACTGCGGGAGACCTGCGGCGCGGTCGGCGCCATGGCCTACCTTGCCGGTTTGCATGTCGGACCCTACCCGGCAGGGGACATCGAGACCAAGACGAGGCTGTACGATCTGATCAAGAGGATGGTCCATGCGTTCACCGAGCGACACGGGACCATTTGTTGCAGAGAGCTGCTCGAGAAGGCGTCGTGTACGTTCAATCCCGACCCTTCGGAACGAACCGCAGAATACTACGCGATCCGCCCGTGCGCTCGGATCGTCGCCTCGGCAGCGGACATCATCGCTCGCACGCTGCTGCCGTCATCTCTGAAGAACGACGGCGCGACATCCACCGGGAAAATCCCATAGGCCGGAGGTCTTCAATTCACCGGTGCGGCGGGCGCGCCAACGTTCGGAGCTTCAGGCCTTCTTGAACACCAGGAAGACTTGATAGGGCAGAAGCGTGGTCTTTTCGCCTTCGAGCCTGAGGCCGGCCTTGGTGGCAAGCTCGATGAGCAGGGCACGCGGAATCTTGGCCGACTCGGGCGGTCCCTGGGGCAACTTGCCTTGCTTGAACTCGATGAGCGCCAGCCTGGCCCCGGTCTTCATCTGCGAAGCGACTCGGTGGAGCCATGCCGAGCGATCGGGAACATGGTGGAGCACATCGCAGATGAAGACCCAGTCCGCGTCCTTGCTGACCTCGGGATCGTCGGGCTTGATGAGCACGGCCTGGATATTCTGGATGCCGTCGCTCATGGCCCGATGATGGATATGCCGGATCATCTCCGCCTCGGTATCCGCGGCGATGACCCTGCCGTGGGGCAAGGCCCGCGCGAATCGAAACGTGAAGTAGCCCGAGCCCGCGCCGACGTCGTCGATGGTCTCTGTTCCCGTGAGGCCAAGCGCTTTGACGACCTCATCGGGCTTTTGCCAGATGGCACGCTCGGGCTTTTCCAAGAAGGCGATGTACTTCTCGACCTGATCGAAGGGCCGAAGGTGCAGTGGATCGATGCCCAGCTTGCGCAGCGGGCAGTCGATAGGAGGGTGCGCGGGATCGTGGGCTTGGGCATCGATGGCTGACGAGGCGCCGTGGCCAACGGAAGGAGTGCCGGCGGGCGTGTTGCCAAGCAGGGAGGGCGTCGCAAGGCTTGCATGGGCGCCCGGAGCGGTGGGTTTGCCTTCCTTGTGTCGGCACGACCCACCGGTCAAGACGAAGGCCGCGGACGCGACCCAGGGAAGCCACATGCGAAGTTGCCCGTGAAAGGTGACCATGGGCCGAAGTGTAACTGGATGAGACGCAAATTGCTTGCCCGCCGTGAAAAAGATCACATTCGGGCTTGACTCTAGTTTAGTTATCGCTTAACTACTAAACAGCAAAGCAGACCATGAATACCGAGATACAGAAGAAGGATCCAAGCCCTGGCGCGAACCGGGTCCCTGGGATCCTCGTCCTGACCACGCTGCACAGCTCCGATCCGGGCGCCAACGCCGTAGGACAAGCACGGCTTCAGTACGACCCCAACACGTACATCCTGCGCGTGCCCGATCCGGTGATGTTTCCCGAATCGTTCTACTTGCGCTCTTTCGACAAGGGGATCGCGGGCATCATCATCATGAGCTCGGGTTCGGACTGTCCCTACGAGGGTGCGTATACGCGGCTGTCGAAGCGCATCGATCGCGTCTACACGCTCATGAAGGAGCGCGGCATCCCGACCACGCGACTCAAGCTGACGACAATCTGCACCGTATGCCGGTCGGCCTTTCTCAAGGAGATCGGCGAGATGCGCAAGAGTATAGCCGACTCATCCCATCCCAAGCTTGCCTGAGGACCATGGATCAACGTCAATTGCAACATGCCGAGAAGGCCGCGCGGGTACTAAGTAGTGTTGCGCACCCGCTGCGCTTGCTCATCGTCTGTCTGCTCATCGAGCGCGAGCGCTTCGTTGGAGAGCTGCTGGAGCAGATCGGTACCACCAAGGGCAATGTTAGCCAGCACCTGCGGCTGCTGGAGAACAAAGGCCTGATCAGCAAGCGCCGCGATGGCAATCGCATCTTCTATTCGATCAAGGATCCGAAGATTGGCGACTTGCTGAGATGTGTGCGGGGTCTGTATTGCGCGGGACTGAAAGTCAATTAGGCGATCTCAACCCAAAGCTATGGAGAAAGTATGACCGACCTGGTGAATCTCAAGGGCGACAAAGTGGTGGATGCGCGAGCCATGGCCTGCCCAGGCCCTTTGCTCGAGGCGAAGAAGGCGATGGGCTCGGTGCCCGTGGGCAAAATCCTGGAGATCCTCAGCGGGGACAAGGGCAGCCGCGAAGACATCCCCGCCTGGTGCAAAAAGACAGGCCAGCTGTTCATGGGCTTCACCGAGCGCGACGGATACGACAGCATCTTCGTAACACGGAAGAAGTGACCCTGACGTTCGGGCCAATCATGGACCAGCCGAAGATCATCGAGACGGATGTCTTGGTCGTGGGGGCCGGCATCGCGGGCATGCAGGCCGCCCTGGAGGCGGCCGACCAGGGCGTGCGCGTGGTGCTGGCGGAGAAGGACGCCAGCATCGGCGGTCGCATGATCAACTTGAGTAAGGTGTTCCCGACCCTGGATTGCGCCAGTTGCATCACCACGCCGCGCATGGCCTCGGTGGCCCACCACGCCCGCATCGAGACCCTCACCCACACGGAGGTCCTTTCGGTCGCGCGCGTTGGGGACGGATTTCGCGGGCGGTTGCGCAAGAAGCCGCGCTACGTGGACGAGGCGAACTGCATCGGGTGCCGGCTGTGCGAAGAAGCCTGTCCCGAGTACCAGCCGGATGCCTACGAGCATGGACTCGGCGCCACCAAGGCCATCGCCATCCCCTTCACCAACGCCATTCCGCAGTACGCAGTTCTCGATCCCGAAACTTGTACGTGGTGCGGCCGTTGCGCCAGGGCGTGTCCAACGGATTGCATCGACTTCCTACAGAAACCGAAAGAGATCGAGGTGCAAGCCAAGTCGGTCATCATGACCACGGGCAGCCACCTGACACCCGTCGACGCCAAGCCTCAATACGGGCTGGGCAAGCTGCCCAATGTGCTCACGCCGATGCAGGTCGAGCGGCTGCTTGCGCCGCACGGACCGTATGGACGTGTGCTTCGCCCAGGGGACGGCAAGATCCCGGACAGCATTGCCTTCGTTCAGTGCGCCGGCAGTCGGGACCTGTCACTCGGCACGGGTTACTGCTCGCGCGTCTGTTGCATGTACGCCATCAAGCAGGCCGTGTTGCTCTCGGGGTCGCTGCCCATCGCAGATATCACCATCTACTACATGGACATCCGCGCCTTCGGCAAAGGCTACGAGCAGTTCTACGCGTCGGCCAAAGCCATGGGCATCAACTTCGTGAAGGCCAAGGTGGCGCGCGTGGCGGAGGACGCGGAACACAATCCTATCCTGCGCATCGAGCGGCAAGAGGACGACTGCCGGGTCGAGGAGGTGCGCCACGACATGGTGGTGCTTTCGCTCGGCATGGTGCCAGGGGCCGATCCGGCGCTGTTCGACAGCTGTGGCGTCGGCGTCTCGCCCGATGGCTTCGTCGATCAGCCGCACCTGCTGCACTCGCCAACCCTGACCAACATTCGTGGGGTCTTTTCGGCCGGCACGGCCAGTGGCCCCAAGGACATCGTGGATTCCATCATGGATGCCGGTTCGGCGGCCATGGAGGCGCTCGGGCACCTGCGCACCACCAAGTCCGCGAGGACGCCATGACCGAGAAGCTGCACTTACCCGTCGTGTCTGCCCCGCCCGCACAGGACAAGCCCAAGGTCGGTGTCTACGTCTGTCATTGCGGCGGGAACATCTCGGACGTGGTGGACGTGAAGGCGGTCGCCGAGGCCGCCGGTCTCGATGCCGACGTGGTTGCCGCGAAGGACTTCGTCTTCATGTGCTCCGATCCGGGGCAAAACCTGATCATCGACGACATTCGCGACAAGGGCGTCAATCGGGTCGTGGTCGCCGCGTGCTCACCCGCTCTCCACGAAAGCACCTTCCGCCGGGCCATGCAGAAAGCCGGGCTGAATCCGTACCTCTATCAGCACGTGAACGTGCGCGAGCAGGCGTCCTGGGTGCACAAGGCGGATCACGCCGCGGCCACCGCGAAGTCGGCGAGCTTGGTTCGGGCAGGGGTGCGCGCGGCTGTGCTGAAGGATCCGCTTGAGGCAATCTTGGTACCCGCCGAACGGCGCGTGGCGGTGATCGGTGGCGGACTCGCCGGCATGCGGGCGGCGCTTGCCTTGGCCGGCATCGGGTTACCTGTGATTCTGATCGAGCGTGAAGGGCAGCTGGGCGGCAAGTTGCGCACGCTCGGGCGCCTCCATCAAACGCGCGAAGATGGCTCGAAAGTTACGGGCGAGCTGGAAACGCGCGTGAATGCCGAGCCGCTCATCACCGTTCTGACGGGTGTGGCGGTCGAAAAGGTCGACGGCTACGTGGGCAATTTCATCGTGCGCCTGCGCGACCGCGAACCCGTCACCGCGGGTGCGCTGGTGCTGGCCACGGGGTTCGACCTCTATCGGCCCTCGGCGGGCGAGCTTGGCTGGGGCGACGAGCGTGTGGTGACGCTGGCGGCGTTGCTCGAAGCCTTGCCCACGTTGGCGCGCAGCAAGGACGGCGCCCTGATTTGGCAAGGCAAGGTGGTGCGCAATCTGGCCATCATCCACTGCGTGGGCAGCCGGCAAATCGAAGGCGTGCACGAGCCCGGCGCCGACGGCAAGATCAACGACTACTGCTCGCGCGTATGCTGTGCCGCCGCGATGAATGCGGTTGGCCAAGTGCAAGAGCAGTTTTCCAAGACGCAGGTCTACGACCTTTACCGCGACATTCGCACCTACGGCCGTGGCCAGGAGGCGATGTACGAGCGGGCCAGCAAGGGCGGCGCGCTTTTCTTCCGCTATCCCGGGGAAGAGCCCCCGGTGGTTGAGGCCGCTCCGGCGCAGGCGGAAAGCCCGCTGCAAGTTCGCTTCAAGGATGCCCTCACTTGGAACGAGGAGATCGCCGTTGCTGCAGATCTGGTCGTGCTCGCCACGGGGATGTTGCCGAATCCTATCGCCGAGCTGGTCGAGTCGATGAAGTTGCCGGTGGGCGCCGATCGCTTTTTGCTTGAAGCGCACCCCAAGCTGCGCCCGGTGGAGGTCGCCAACAATGGCATCTTCCTGGCGGGGACCTGTCAGGCACCCATGGACGCTTCCGAGGCCGCGGCTGGCGCGGGTGCGGCCGCGGCCAAGGCGGGCATTCTGCTGTCCGAGAGCGAATTGTCGCTCGATCCCTTCATCGCGACCGTGCGCCTCGACCGTTGCAATGGGTGTGGCGACTGCCTCGCGGAATGCGCTTACGAGGGGGCGCTCTCGATGGTGAAATGCGAGCCTAATGGCGCTGGACAGTCGGACAAGGTCGCGCACATCAACCCGGCGCTGTGCAAGGGTTGTGGTGCATGCGTCGCCGTGTGCGCGCCGCGGGCGCTGGATGTGGCGGGATGGTCGCTGGACCAATACGAGGCGATGGTCGATGCCATCGTGGCGACATGAGGAGGGCGCGATGACCGAGAAGGCCATGTCCGAGCGCTACAAACGAGAGCTGCAGAGCGCGCGTGAGCTGCACGGAAAACCGTCCGACGCGCACGCAGCCGAGCGCAAGGAGCGCATGCGTCTGCGCAAGGCCGTGCTCGATACCTTGGCCAAGGGCCCGAGGACGGTGCCCGAGCTGGCGGCCGAGCTTGGCGCCGACGCTCGTTTGGTTCTGTGGCAGGTGGCGGCGCTGCGGAAATACAACGAAGTGGCCGATGGCCCCAAGCAAGGCGACTACATCGCCTATACGCGCAAGTAAGGGATGAAGGAGTCAACCGTGAACGCTCCCCTGGTCAGACCCGGTCTTCTGCGCGACATCGCACGCTACGGTGCCGTCGACATCTCGGCCTGCTTCAATTGCGGCAATTGCTCGGCCGTTTGCCCCTTGTCCGAGGGAGCCGAGAGCTTTCCCCGCCGGGCCATTCGCTTGGGTCAGCTGGGGCGCGCGCAAGAGCTGCTGGCCAGCGACGAGCCCTGGCTGTGCCACCACTGCGGCGAGTGTACGCAAACCTGTCCGCGCCAGGCCGACCCCGGCGAATACATGGCCGCGGTTCGTCGCTGGACGGTTGCGCGTCTCGAACCTACCGGCATCGGAAAGCTCATGCTCCGGGGCGTGGTGGGACCGATCTTGGTGACGCTCGGCATCGCAATGGTGCTGGGGCTTTTCCTTCTGCGTATCAAGGTGGGGGCACAAGAAGGATTTGAAGCCGGCGTCGACAGCTGGCCGTTCCGGGCGCTGGTTGCCTACGGCACGATTCACGCCGTGGGCATCGCAGTCGGCGGGTTGCTGACCCTATCTTTGGCCGTCTCGCTTTTTCGCTTCGTCAGGCCGCGACGAAAGCGTCTTTTGCAGAAAGACCCTGCCACACGGACGAGTCTTCTGGCGGCGCTGCGAAACACCCTTGTGGACGTAGCGACCATGCGGCGGCAGCGGTCGGAGTCAAGCCCCAAGGGGCTGGGCTGGCTACGCAACCCCTGGTTCATTCACATGTTGATCCTGGGTGGCTTCGCCGGACTCCTCTTGGCCACCACCCTCGACCTGGTGGTTCTCTACCTGCTGAAGGACACGCTTCATCTGGCGGTGTTTTGGCCGGCGCGGGTGCTGGGCACCGGGGCCGGTCTTGCCCTGCTTGTCGGCGTGCTGCTGGCCATCGTTCGTCGCCTTCGTCGCGATGGTCCGAGCGCGGCCACCACCCGGGCCGCCGATGCTTGGTTGCTGATCTTGCTGTTCCTGCTTGCCGTGACCGGGTTCTGGATCGAAATCGCCGTCACCTTCGCCATCCAGGCCCCGGTCAATGATTGGATCCTGCTGGTCCACTCCGTGATGGCCATGGAGCTGGTGCTGCTCATGGGCGCGACCAAGCTCTTCCATGCGGTGGGCCGCCCGCTCGCTCTTCTCTTCATGCACATGCGCCGCGACCCCGCGGTCGAAGTCGTGCCTCGTCCCGGATGCTCGACCGAGAGAGTGGCCTCGCTGCCCTGATTCCGACCACCCCATCACCCTGGAGAACCCATGTCCGATGAGCTCGCGTCCCTGAAATCTCGCGTAGAAGCCCTCGAGTCCGAGCTCGAGACCATCAAAGCCAACGCCCCCGAGGACAAATTCAGCATGGTGGTGATGAGCGGCGACCTCGACAGCATGCTGGCGGCCTTCATCATCGCCACCGGCGCGGCGGCCATGTTCGAGAAGGTGACGATGTTCTTCACCTTCTGGGCCACGGCCGCCTTGCGCGATCCCAAGAAGGGGCCGGTCAAGAAGGACATGATGGGCCGCATGTTCGGCAAGATGCTGCCCAAGGGCGCGCCGAACCTGAAACTCTCGCAGATGCACATGGCAGGCATGGGCACCGCGATGCTCAAAGGCCTCATGAAGAAGAAGAACGTGATGTCGCTTGAACAGCTCATCAAGACCGCCGGTGAGTCTGGCGTGGAAATCTACGTGTGCGAAATGAGCATGAATCTCATGGGCATGAAGCATGAAGAGCTCATCGATTACCCCGGTCTCAAATTCGCTGGCGTCGGGTCGTTCCTCGGCCAGGCAGGATCGAGCAAGGCCACGCTGTTCATTTGAGTTGTAGAGGACTTCGCCGTAGATCGCTTGCAGGGATGCCAGGTCGACCTTGTCAGGCAGGACGCGCAACACGTTTCGTCGGAGGCGCTGGTCGCACAAACGAAGGCCAGGGCCAGCAGTGCGGCCTTCATCACCCTAGGCCGCACCGAGAGGTATACGGGACGTCGACGACCCTACTGCCAGCGCGCCGGGCGCGGGCCACTCGGAGCCGCGGGGGCCGGAGCTGGTGCCGGCGCTGGCACGGCGGCGGGCGCTGGCACGGCGGCGGGTGCCGGTGCGGCGGCTGGTGCAGGCGCTGGCACGGGGGCCGGCGCCGTTGCGCGCACGGGGGCCGCTGCCATCGCCGTTGGTGAAGCGGGCCGGGCAGGCACCGGTGAGGCAACGGGGGCCGGTGCGGCCTCGGGCTTTGCGACGGGCGCCGGTGGCACCGGAGGATCGAGCAGGGGCAGCACGGGCAAGGGGTGAATCTCGAAGGCCGATGCCATGAAGATCGGGATGAGCACCGCGCGTCGCTTGCTGTCGAGTCCGATGGCCGCCGGCGAGGTCACGCCGGAAATGATCTCCTTGAACTCGCCACCGGGCAGGCCGCGATAGACGGCGGATGCATCCCAGCTCGAAATCAAGAGCGAATTGTCGGCGAGACGGACGATACCGTCGAGAGCGCCCTTGGGAAGCTTGGTGACCGAGCCGAGCTCGCCCTTGTAGCTGACGTGAACGACTCGTTCGCGCCCAGCGAGACCGACCAGATGCCGGTGTCGTCTGCGAGCACGCCGTTCGGCCAGTGCAACGCCTTGTTCTGGATGAGCGGTCGCACGGAGCGCTTCTTGAGATCGATTTCGAAAATGGCGTCGCCGCCCGTGCCCGTGAAGCCGCCCGCGTTGATCTTGACCGCGCTGTCCGAAACGTACAGCACCTTGCCATCGGGCGAGACGGTCAGGGCATTGAGAAAGACGGAGCCTTTGATCGCAATCTTGCCCCTGGGCTTGCCTGACTTGCGGTCGAACCTGCGAACCACGTCCAGATCGGCCACGTAAAGAATGTTGCCCGCGATGGCCATGCCCTTGGGCGCGTTCAATTCGGCGCCCTTCTTGCCGCTTTCGATGAACTTGAGCTCGATGACCTTGCCCTCCGGGCTGATCTTCGAGATGAATCCATTTTTGTCCACGGCCGTTGGATCGCCGTTGATGTTGCTGAGGAAGTAGATATCCTGATCGGGATCCCACAAGGCGCACTCGGGTGTCTGCAGTCCGGCGTCCTTGAGCACGATGGTCGCCGTCGATGCGGGCGCGGCCTCGGCCGGCGGGGGTGTAACGACCGGAGCGGGCGCGGGCACGGGGACCGGCGCGGGTGCGTAGACCATGGGGCGGGGTGGCTGGGCCATGGGCGCCGGCGCCGGGCAATGGCAACAACCGGCAGCGAACATCAAGGCACCTGTGCTTGCGAGAATATACGTGCAGCGGCTGGAACGGACCATTCTTCACCTCTCCTGGTTGCTGTTCACGCAGTGTGTTCGCGCTGCGCAAAGCGAGACTAATCCGGAGTGCGGCAAACCTTCAATACTTTCGTGTGCGGGCAGGTTTGGGGCTAGGCGGCGTTGCGGGTGGCGTTGATGACCGCGGCGATGCCCTTCAAAGCCATTCGCCGAGCCAGCACCGCCCGTTCCGTGCCCGCGCTACCCGCGCGCAGATTGGCGTTGTAGCGGGCGAAGGCATCGTGAACGATGACCAACAAGGGTAGGATGATTTCCTCGCGGTAGCGGATGCTGGCCCTGACGAGGGGGTCATTCGCCAGCAGCCACGGCTGTCGGGTGATACGCAGGATGCTTCGCTCGACGCGCACGGCTTCATCGTGGATCTGCCCCCAGAGCGTTCGGAATCGCTCGTCACGCTCGAGGTGCGCGGTGATATCGAAACGGGATTTGATGACGCTCATGGCTGTGTTGTCGACCAGGGCGCGGAAAAAGCGCGAGTGGCGGTACAGCCGCTGCAGCTCCTCCTCGCGGCCCGAGTCGATGACTTGTTCCAGGGCCGAGCCAAGCCCGTAAAAACCGGAGATCTGGATCTTGAGCACGCTCCAGGTCGCGACCAGGGGGATGGCGCGTAGGCTTTCCAAATCGAGGGTCTGCGAGGCGCGACGGCTTACCGGCCGGCTTGCGTTGGTCAGGTGGTCGAAAAGTGGCAGGGGACTGCATTCGGCCAGAAAGGTGATGAGGGCCGGGTTGTCGCGCAACTTGCGGTAGGCCTCGAAGGACAAGCTCGACAGCTCGTCCATCAGGGGCCCAAATTCCGGCGCGGGATCCTCGCCTTGGGTCGGAGACAAGTGGTTCTCGATGTTCGCGGTGAAGAGTTGTTCCACATGGTAGCAAGCCATTTCGGGGCTTCCGAAATTGCTGCTGATGGTTTGGCCCTGGATGGTCAGTCTGGGTTTCCCACTGCTCGATCAGGGAGTCCCGCGAACGGTAGAAGCGATGCGTGTTGCCGCCGCCGCGCGCCGGCGGTCCGCCGCGTCCGTCGAAGAAGATCATGCGCACGCCCTGGCTGCGCCCGAGTTTGGTCAGGCGACGCTTGGCCCGGCGAATGCTCCAGTTGGCGGTGAGATACCCGCCATCCTTGGTGCCGTCCGAGAACCCCAGCATGACCACCTGCCGCTGTTCGCGTGCATCGAGGACCTCGCGGTAGGCGGGAGATTGCAGAAGTCGTCCCATGATGGCCTCGGCGTGCTCCAGATCGTCGATGGACTCGAACAAGGGCACGATATCCAAGCGCCCGGCCGACGGCAAAAGACCCGCCAATCGCGCCAGCACGAGCACCACCATGGGATCCTCGGGTCCGCGGGTGTGGCTGATGATCACGCGATGGAGCCCGAGCTCGCCGTTGCTCTCCTGGATTTTCGGTACCAGGCCAAGAACTTCCAAGGTGTCCTTGGCAAGAGGCGAGAGGCGGGCGACGGCTTCTGCGGACAAGGGCTCGACCAGGCCGAGAAGGCGCTCCAGCACGTCGAACGGGACCTGCTGGGCAGACTCGGCCCTGGTCAAGGCGAGACGGTCGGATGCCGAGAAGGCGTTGGTCTCGCCCATGCCCTCCGCGATCTCACGCAGACTCGAGAAGAAGACATCGCTGCTCTGGCGCAAATCGAGCGAGGCGAAGTGGAATCCGAAGAGGTGGACTTTGACGATGAGATCGTCGAGCTCGTCCAAAAACAGACTCTGGTGATCGCGAACGATGAGCTTGCGCAGCTGGAGTAGCTCGGACTGCAGCTCCGTCACCGTGGCATAGGGCGTGCTGCCAGCCACGGCATGGCCACCGGCTCCGTTGCGACCGATGTCGGCAGCGTGAAGCCACGTCGAGCGCAAGCGGGCGACAATACCTTGGATCTTGCTGTGGACGCCTTCGAAGGTCAGGCGCCGGGCCAGCGCGACCGCGGTGGCGTGGTGTTGCTCGAGCACCCGCTCCTTGAGCAGGCGCGCGACTTCGCGGGTGACCGCGGCGGTGACGAAGGGATTGCCATCGCGGTCGCCGCCCGGCCAAAAGCCGATCTGAATGTTGGGACGCTTCGGCAGGTGCTCTGGCAGCCGTGCGCGACGGTGCGCTACGACCAGCATGCGCGCGGCGATGCCCGAGAGCACGGGATAGAACACGTCTTCGAGGGAGCGCAGGACACTGCGTGCCTCGTCCACGGGTGTCGGACGCTCGTGGTTGGAAAAGCGCGTCTTGCCAAGTTGGAGGAGTAGCCTCTCCACCTCTGCCGGGGCGTTGCGGCTCAGGGCCGAGCGGAGATCGTGAATGATTTCCTGGACCGTGTCCGGATAGAATTGCGTGGGATGCGCGGTCAGCACGATGCGCGTGGCGGTTTGGTCCAGGAGTTTCGCCAGATCCGCGCGGCGGTCGTCGCGAAAGATCTCCTCGACGATCTGGGACACGCTTCCCGGCGCGTCGAGGTCGTGGGTTTGGCCGAAGGATGCGTCCTCGAGGGCGTCGAACAGTACGACCTGGCGCTCGATGAGTTGCAGGAAGAGAAAGATCGCATCGCTCTGCGAGACATCCGTGAGCGCGGGGTTCTCCGCGAAGAACCTCTCCACGATGGCGCTGGGCGACTCCTTCTGTTGCAGGCCTTTGCGACAGTGCTCGGTAAAAACCGGCAAGAGCCTCCCCACCCGTTGCAGCAGGTTGTAAGGCAGGCCGAGTAGAAGGCCGGAATAGAGCCGGTAGCGGGTGGCGACGTGCTCGTCGAAGCTTTGTTCCGGTTCTCGATACGTTGACAAGGGGTATCCATAGGATGTTTACGGACTACGATCGGTTCTGCGAATTCTCGTCGGAGAGCGTGCAGGCTCCGTCTGCCGGCCGAGCATTTTCGATCGCCTCCGTCTTCGCAACCAAGCCCAGGTGACGCGGACCACACGGCATCCCATCAAAAGTCAGTACGCGCCAAGTCGCCTCTTGCCTTTCTTAGGGGATGGTGCAGCATCGCGCTGATGACCTGTTGTGTCACCGTCGTGGAGACTGTCCCCCAATAGCAGTTCGCGAATTCGTGGAGGTGTATCGATGAAGAAGACCAAATTTCGGTTCGTCGCTCTCGGGCTCCTGGTCCTGGCCTCTTGTAACAAGACAAGTCCGACGCCGGTCGAGTCGTCGACGGAAAATCTGACCGCAGGCGATGTCGGCGGCAAAGACAAGGACAAGATCACCGCGTGGGTGTTGATGAAGGATCAGGCCGACCTGACACAGGCCCGTGGCCTTAAGGACTGGAAGGCGCGAGGCAAGGCGGTGCACGAGGGTCTCCGGAACCATGCCGACGTCCATCAGGCGAGCCTGCGGGCCTGGCTCAAGCAGAAGGGGGTCGAGCACAAGCCGTTCTGGATCGTGAACACCATCAAGGTGACGGCGAATCAGGCCACCTTGGACGAGATCGCCAAGCGACCAGACGTGGCTCGGATTGTCGAAGACAAGTCCTTCCCGCTGCCGCCGCTGTTGCCGGCAGCGGACGTGGTTCCCGTCGAGGGTACGGAATGGGGGCTAAACAGCATCAGGGCCCCCGATGCCTGGCAGAGCTTCGGGGCGTTCGGTGACGGGATCGTCGTTGCGAGCGTCGACACCGGGGTGCAGTACGATCACCCGGCCCTGGTGAATCAATACCGCGGCCGACAGGCCGACGGATCCTTCAACCACAACTACAACTGGTACGACCCGTCCAACACCTGCGGCAACCCGTCGCTCGTTCCCTGCGACAACAACGACCACGGCACGCACACCATGGGGACCATGGTGGGCGACGACGGTTCTCCGGGCGCCAACCGCATCGGCGTCGCGCCGCACGCCAAATGGATCGCCGCCAAAGGATGCGAGCTGAGCTCTTGCAGCACCTCCTCGCTGCTGGCGGCCGGGCAGTGGATCCTGGCCCCCACCGACCTCAACGGCCAGAATCCGCGTCCAGACCTGCGTCCCAACATCGTCAACAACTCGTGGGGCGGCGGTGGTGGGGACACCTGGTACCAGCAGATCGTGCAGAGTTGGGTGGCGGCCGGCATCTTTCCCGCGTTCTCCAACGGCAACTCGGGCTCGGGCTGCAGCACCTCGGGCACGCCGGGCGACTATCCCGAGAGCTTCTCGGCCGGCGCCTACGATGTCAACAACGTGATTGCCAGCTTCTCCAGCCGTGGCCCGTCGGCGTTCGCCGGGATCATCAAGCCGAATATCGCAGCGCCCGGCGTGAGCGTTCGCAGCAGCATCCCGGGCAACAGCTATGCCAGTTTCAGTGGCACATCGATGGCGTCGCCCCATGTTGCGGGCTCCGTCGCCCTGCTCTGGTCGTCCGCGCCGTCGCTGATTGGCGACATCGCCGCCACCAAGGCGCTGCTGTCGCTCACCGCTGTGGACACCTCCGATACCAGCTGCGGCGGCACGGCGGCCAACAACAATGTTTGGGGCGAGGGAAGGCTGGACATCTACGCGGCCATCGATCAGGCCCCGCGCGGTCCTACCGGCACGCTGCAAGGCACGGTCACGTCGTCGTCGACGGGCGCGCCCCTGGCCGGTGTGGCCATCACGGTTACGGGCAGCAGTCGGAGCGCCACCACCGACGCGACCGGCGCCTACCAGATCACGTTGCCGGTGGGCTCCTACACCGTGACCGCGAGCCTGTACGCCTATCAAAGCTCCACCGCCAACCAGGTGGCGATCACCGAAGGGGCGGCGACGGTCCAGAGCTTCGTCATGGTCGCGGTCCCCTCGCACGCGCTCTCCGGTCAGGTGAGAGACGACCAGGGGGCGGCGGTGGCCAATGTCAAGGTCACCATCCTTGGCACGCCGCTTGCCCCTGCCACCACCGGTGCAGACGGCAGCTACAGCTTCGCTGCCGTGCCCGACGGAGAATACGACGTCAAGGTGGACACCACCGGCTGCCTCGCTGGGCTGACCTCGCACGTGACCATCCACGCCGACACGACCCTCGATTTCGCGGTGGTGGCCCGGCGAGATACCTTCGGCTACTCGTGCCGAGCCGGAGCCTATGCGTATGTTGCCGCCAATACCGTGCTCTCTTTGTCGGGCGACGATTCCGCGGTGGCGGTGGCGCTGCCGTTCCTCTTCACGTTCTACGGCCAGGCTTACAGCACCGCCTACGTTTCCACCAACGGGGTCGTGAACTTCCTCGCCGCGGACACGTCGTACTCCAACACCAGCATCCCGTCCACGTCGACCCCCAACGCCGCCATTTATGCGCTGTGGGATGACCTGAATGTGGCAAGCGGAAGCAGCGTTCGCACCGAGATCGTGGGCACGGCGCCGAATCGCAGCTTCGTCATCGAGTGGCGTTCCGTGCAGTTCCTCGGCAGCTCGACTCCGGTGATCGGATTCGAGGTGGTGCTTTCCGAAAACGGCCAGGTAACCCTTCAGTACGCTACCGTGGGCAGCGACGCCCGGGCGCAGGGCAACTCGGCGACCATCGGCATCGAGAACGGCGCGGGAACGGTCGCTCTGCAGTACGCGTACAACCAGGCCGTGCTCAGCGATGGGCAGGCGATTGTTTTCGTGTCGCCGCCCTTCACGCCACCCGTGAACACGGCCCCTGTCGTCAACGCGGGATCGGATCAGAGCATCACCTTGCCGGCCACGGCGAGCTTGTCCGGGACCGCAACCGACGACGGCCTGCCGTATCCACCCGGGACCTTGACCACCACGTGGTCCGTGGCGAGCGGGCCGGGCACGGTGACCTTCGCCAACCCAGCGGCGCTGGCCACCACCGCAACCTTCTCGGTTGCGGGGACCTACACGCTGCGGCTGACGGCGAGCGACAGTGCCCTGTCCACGAGTGACGACATCGTCATCACCGTGAACCCAGCGCCCCCCGCGCACGCTCTCTCGGGTCATGTAAGAGATGCCCAGGGTGCAGCGGTGGCCAATGTCAAGGTCACCATTATCGGATCGTCGCTTGCGCCCGCCACCACCGGCGCCGACGGTAGCTATAGCTTCGCGGCCGTGTTCGAGGGGGAATACGACGTCACGGTGGACAGCAATGGTTGCCTTGCCGGCCAGACCTTGCACGTGACGATCAGCTCGGACACCACGCTGGACTTCGCGGTCGTGGCTCGTCAAGACAGCTTCGGCTATACGTGCCGAGCCACCGCCTACGCCTATGTTGCCGCCAACACGGTGCTTGCGCTGACGGGCGACGACTACGCGACCTCGGTGACGCTGCCGTTCGCCTTCACCCTCTACGGTCAGGCCTACAACACGGCATACGTTTCCACCAACGGGTTGGTGAGCTTCCTCGCCGCGGACACGTCGTATTCCAACACCGGCATTCCATCCACATCGACCCCCAACGCCGCCATCTATGCGCTGTGGGATGATCTTATCGTCGATGGCAGTACCGGCAGCGTTCGCACCGGGCTCATAGGCACGGCACCGAACCGCAGCTTCGTCATCGAATGGCGTACGGTGCGATTCTACAACACTACCGCGCCCCTGTTCGGGTTCGAGGTGGTTCTCGCCGAGAATGGCCAGGTCACGCTTCAGTACACCACCATCGGCACCGACCCGCGCGCGCAAGGCAACTCGGCAACCATCGGCATCGAGAACAGCTCGGGAACCGTGGCTCTGCAGTACGCGTACAACCAGGCCGTGCTCAGCGACGGGCAGGCGATTGCTTTCGTGCCTCCCAACGGCACGCCACCCGCGAACACCGCGCCCGTCGTCAACGCCGGCCCTGACCAGACGATCACGTTGCCGGCCATCGCCAGCCTGACGGGGACGGCGACGGACGACGGTTTGCCGAACCCGCCCGCGACCTTGACCACCACGTGGTCGGTGGTGAGCGGAACGGGCACGGTGACCTTCGCCAATCCGGCGCTTCCGGCCACCACCGCGACCTTCTCGGCATCGGGGATCTACACCCTCCGATTGACCGCGAGCGACAGCGCCTTGTCGGCCAGTGACGACGTCGTCATCACGGTGGGGTCGAGCCCGCCGGTCAATCAGCCGCCGGTGGTCAACGCGGGACCCGATCAAGCGATCACCTTGCCGGCTCAGGCCAGCCTGACCGGCATGGCGAGTGACGACGGTTTGCCGAACCCGCCCGCGACCTTGACCACCACGTGGTCGGTGGTGAGCGGAACGGGCACGGTGACCTTCGCCAATCCGGCGCTTCTGGCCACCACCGCGACCTTCTCGGCGCCGGGCAGCTACACGCTTCGTCTGACCGCAAGCGACAGCGCCCTGTCGGCGAGCGACGATATCGTGATCACGGTGAGCGCAGCGCCACCGGTCAACCAGCCACCCGTGGTGAATGCGGGTCAGGATCAGACCGTCACCTTGCCTGCCGCGGCAAGCCTGTCGGGAAGCGTGACCGACGACGGCCTGCCGAGCCCGCCCGCGACAGTGACCACGACCTGGTCGATGGTGAGTGGACCGGGGAGCGTGACCTTCGGCAACGCAAGTCTGCGGGCCACGACGGCGACGTTCTCGGCGGCAGGGAGCTATACCCTGCGCCTGACCGCGAACGATAGTGCCTTGTCCGCCAGCGACGATGTCGTGGTGACGGTCAACGCGCCTGCGAACCAGGCGCCCGTGGTGAATGCCGGTCCGGATCAGACGATCACCTTGCCAGCCACGGCCAGCCTTTCGGGAAGCGTGACCGATGACGGGCTGCCGAGCCCGCCCGCAACCGTGACCACGACTTGGTCGAAAGTCAGCGGTCCCGGGACCGTGACCTTCGGCAACGCGAGCGCACGCGCCACCACCGCGACGTTCTCGACGTCAGGCAGCTACACACTTCGCCTGAGCGCGAGTGACAGCGCTCTCTCCGCCAGCGACGACATCGTGGTGACGGTCAACGCCGCGCCGGTGAACCACGCGCCGGTGGCGAACGCCGGTCCGGATCAAACGATCACCTTGCCCGCCACGGCCAGCCTGTCGGGAAGCGTGACCGACGACGGCCTGCCGAGCCCGCCCGCGACGGTGACCACGACCTGGTCGAAAGTAAGCGGATCAGGGACCGTGACCTTCGGCAATGCCAGCGCACGCGCAACCACTGCGACGTTCTCGACGGCCGGAAGCTATACGCTTCGCTTGACCGCGAACGACAGCGCCCTCTCTGGGACCGACGACATCGTCATCACGGTCAACGCCGCTGGAACCACGCCGTGCACCGGACTTTGCACGAACCCCATCACCTTTACGGTCAATGGCAGCTACTCATCCGGTAACCTCGGAACCGGCGCGGTCTGCTACCAAACGACTTCCACCATGCATAGTGGGAATTGCGGCAACTTCGTCAGCCCGCGGACCTTGAAGGTCAACGGCACGACGGAGTCTTGTACCGGCGGCAACTGGTCGTCGCTGCCCGCCACGCGCAATGGCGGCTACTGCATCCAGACCACGACCGGCAATCAGTCGTGGGCCTACTTCACCGCGTGGTAGTCAGGTAGCGAGCCGGCCGGTCCCGCCGACCGCAGCCCGCCCAACCGACGGGCTGATCTCTGCGGCTGCAGGTGCTGTCGAGGCGCCTGCAGCCTCGGATCCGTTCTCCGCCCAGAACTGCGTGAGGAAGTCCCTCCAAGGAAGCCAGGAAGCCAGGAACGGGTCGTATGGCCAGTCTTGGCACACGGGGTTGGCCCGATCGTGGCACAGCTGTTGTGGCGCAGTATCGCGGGACAAAGCCGCTGAGATCCGATTCGCATGGTGGCGACCGCCAACGAGCTGTCGGCGACCATGACCACGGATCCCTGCTTCCGGAAATTGACGCGCGTCCAGTAGTGCCCTCGAAACGTCTCGCCCGCGAGGCTTGGGGAGGTACACTTGCTCGACGTAATCAGCAGAGTGGGCTCCCATGCCGAGATCCTCCGACAAGCCAGCATGGACGCCGCCGTCCGCGGCAGGGAGTGATCGGTGTCTGGAGCTTGCCGCGGAGGTGGCGCGGATTTCCGGCGAGCGCGGGAGCTGGCGCCGTCGCCTGGAGTGGGTCAGAGACGTCCTGACACGCGACCATGGCGCGCGTGATCCGGAGGTGCTGGCCTACCTTGGGGTCTTTCTCAAGCTGGTGGCGAGCGGCGCCATTCCAGGACACGAGGATGGCGGCCATTACCGGCCCAGCCACCATGCGGAGCTGGGTCTCGAGATCGAGCACGTCCTGTTGGCTGACGTTCGGCCCGAGAATCGCTCGCTGGTGCGCGGCATCCTGCGCTGGTTGCCCTCGCACGATCTTCCGTTTCGGCGTGCCGAGCCGCTGACGCGCATCCGCGACATCGCCCACCGCAACGACATTCCCCAGCCCCTCAAGAACGAAATCAAGGGTACCCTGCAAAACAAGCTGCACCGTAGCGCGGGTCCCGAGGATCTCCAGACCTCGGCCGACCTGCTCGCGCGCATCACCAGCCCCGAGGCACAGTTTCCGGAATCCTTCGTTCGCGAGTTTCGCCTGTTTCATGCCGAGCTGGAGGCGTTCTTCAACGCCGGCAGCGTCGAACAGGACCTGCGGGAGCTGCTGCCCAAGCTGCCTGCGGTGGATGCCTCCGCCGCTGAGGATTTTCTCGCGCTCCATCGCCTGCCGCTCGACTCGCCCGACCGCATCGACCGCGAGCTCGTGGCCATCACGCGCCTCCGCCGCGCTCTGGCGCCCGCGTTCGCCGACGGCGAGGCGCCCTTGGGGCAGAAGATGCGTCTCGCGGATCTCAAGCTCGACGAGAGGGCGTTCGTGCTCGTGTCCATGAGGGTGAACCGTCTCGAAGCGAAGACGGACGCCACGCAGGTCGATGCCTTGCTCGACGTGATGGCCGAGGTGGCTGCGCAGCTTGCCATCTCGGGGGTGGAGCCGGAATTCATGCAAGCTCTGGCTGTCCGCCCCGAGAAACACGAAGGCATCCCCGGCGGGCGGGAGGAAGACATGCGGTTGGCGCGCGCGCGCTTCGAAACCGCGCGAATCGTGCTGGGGCGCTATGCGGATCGGGTTCTCGGCGGGTGTGCCCGCTTCGCCGCCGAGCTGGGTCGCCGGCTCGCCATGCCTGCGCAGGTGACCGGGCAGTTCGCCGAGCGCGAGATCAGGGGCAGCCTGGCCTTTCAACTGTCCCGTCTGGTCGACTTCGGGTTGTCCACGACCGCGGAGGCCCTGGGACTGTCCCCTTGGCAGGCCGTGGTCGAGGGAACCGCGGAGGGGAGGCTGCTCTCGCTCGACCATCTCCATGAGATGGACGAGCAAGCCCAACCCGCGCTCGTGCTGCTCGACCGCCTCGATGGGGACGAGGAGCTGCCCGACTGGGTGCGCGGGCTGCTGGTCGGCCACGACCTTCCCCACCTATCGCACGTGGCGATTCGCGCTCGCCAGCGTGGCGTCGTCATGGCGGCCCGCCGCGACCCGGGGCCACTCGAGGATTCGCTCGCCGCGCGCGTGGGCCAACTGACCGCGCTCACCGTCGACAACGAAGGTCTTCATGTGCGGCCGGCAAGCGCCGGCGGCGGCACCACCGCCACGCGGCGATTCACGCTCGGCGAGGCTGCGTGCACTGGCAGTCCGGGCCTGCTTGCGCTGGAGCAGGCGGAGAGCGCGACGGCGGGCGGCAAGGCCTGGGGGGCGCGCAGGTTGGCCGAGATGGCGGCGGACGGAAGAGGCGGTTTTCGTGCGCCGCCCGGGTTCGTGGTGCCGTTCGGGGTGATGGAGGCTTGCCTGGCGCGGGCTCCGCATGCCGCCGACGAGATGCGCTCGTTGCTGGCCGCCGCCGACCGGCACGAGGAATCCGGTGCATGGGCCGATGCCGGCCGACGCCTGCACGACCTGGTCGAGGCCACGGCGCTGCCCGAGGATTTCCAGCGCGAGCTCGGCCAGCGCGCCGCCGGTTTCGAGCCGCTCGCGGTACGTTCCAGCAGCAACGCCGAGGACCTGAAAGGCGCAGTGGGCGCCGGCCTCTTCGACTCGGCCATCGGCGTCCATCCACCGGATCTGTCCGCGGCGGTGCGCCGGGTCTGGGCCTCGCTCTATGGCCGCCGGGCGCTCGCCGCTTGTCGCGCGGCGGCTGTCCGCGCCCGCGATCTACGCATGTCCTTGTTGATCCAGCCGGTCGTTGCCGCCGATCTTTCCCTGGTGATGTACACGCGCAGCCCCTTCGATTCGTCCGGCGACCAGGCCTATGTCGAGCTTGCGGTGGGGTTGGGCGAGACCCTTTGCTCGGCCAGCGGCGAGGGCAGCCCCTATCGGGTCCACATCGATCGGCGTCGAGGCACCCACCGGCTGGCAACCCACCTGAGCTTTGCCGAGGGGCTCATGCTCGGCGCGGACGGCGAGCTGCGCTGGCGCGCGGTTCGCCACGACGATCTCCGCTTCGGACGCGACCCGGCCTGGCGGCAAGGGCTGGTCGAGCGGTTGTTGGATGCCGCGCTGACGCTCGAGCGCGAGCTGGGCGGACCCCAGGACGTCGAGGGTGCGATCGTGCACGACGACCTGTGGTTGGTGCAGTCTAGGCCCGCGATCCCGACCGCCGAGGAGGTGACGTGAGTCGACCAGGGGCCATGCCCGAGCTGTTCGGGATCTTCCATCGCCACTTTTCGGGCGACGAGGCGCTGCTCCGCCTCGCTCAGGCCGAGCTCGAGCGGGCGGAGATGGGGGCCGAGGTCTATCCCGGTACGGTCGACGAGGCGTTGCACGATTGGCGGTTCGTACCACGAGGCCTGGCTCGACACATGCTCCATCTCTCGCGCAACTGGGATGTCTTCGCGCCGGGGGACCGAGCGCGCATCCCCGCCTTCGCGCGGGCGCTGCAGGGGCGCGTGCGCGGCCTCGTGGTTCACGATCGCGGCGACTGGCCGTCGCGCGCGGACGAGCTGGCCACGGCGCTGGGCGAGATCGATACGCAACTGGCGACGCTCGCGGATGGGCCGGTTCTGCATCTCGAGTACGCGGCCGGGCTCGAAGCTCTCTTCGTACGCGACCATGCTGGAGGGGCTGTCGCCGCTGCGCCACGTGAGCGCGTGCATCGACACCGGGCACGTGACCATCTTCGCCGCCCGTCGTTGGATGCGGGCGCGCCATCCGGATCTCGACGTCTCGAGCCTGGACCCCGCCGATCCGGTCTTGGGCTCGCTGGCGTGCGATCTTGACGAGGCCGGCAGCCATGCCGCCCGCGCTCTGATCGCGCTGGTGGCTCGGGTCGCCCGCCTGGGCAAGCCGATGCACTTCCACCTGCACGACGGTCATCTCCTCTCGCGACTCAGCCCCTACCGCGTGTGCGACCACCTCGCCTTCGTCGAACGTATCCCGGCGAGCACGGCGCTGGCGCCGGACGGAACCCTGCCTACCATCCTGGGCGCCGAGGGCTTGCGCGGCGTGCTCGACGCCGTCCACGCGCACCTCCCGCCCGATCGGATCTCGCTGACCCTGGAGATCCATCCCACGGTTCGCCTGACCCGCAAGCCCCTCGGCGAGCGGGCCGCCTGGTTCGCGCACTGGAGCGACCTGACCCATGCCGAGCTCACCCACCAGTGGCTCGCCAACATCGCCGACCAGGCACAGCTCGTCCGACGCCAGTGGAGGCTTTTACGGTGAAGTCCCTGGCGCGGAGGGCGCAGGCATTCCCTCCCCGCCGCCGCCGGGGGCCGTGCCGCTCTCCGCGGGTGGGGCACCCTCGGCTGGTGCGGCCTCGCCGCCGCCCGTGGCCGCGGCGCCTTCGCCGCCGGTCTCGGCGGTTGGCGCATTCTCGGGCGCGCCCTGCGGCGTTCCTGCCCGCCCGCACTTGTTGACCAGCTTGTAGCGATAGTATCCGAGCTCGTCGCGCCAATACTCTCCGGTGAATGGCCAGAACTCGTGCTCGTCGTCGACATTGATGGTGACGATACTCTTCGCCTTGCGCGCGTGGCTGGTGGCCTGCTCCTCCTTCAGATCCTCCTCCTCCTGGCGTTTCTGTCCTTCGAGAATCTCGTATTTGATCTTGATCACGCGCGTGATGAGCGCCGAAAGCTCGTTGTCCAGACGCTCGACGCGCTTGCGCGCCAAATCGCCGGCCGCGGCCACCATGAGCGCCCGATTCACGCCGAGGTCGGAGAAGACATTGTTGGCCACCGCCGTGGCCTTCCAAGTCGGGTCCGCCTTGTCATATTGGGCCATCTCCTTGTCCAGCTCCCGTACATATTCGAAACGCTTGGCCAGGCTGCGGTCGAGCAACTCGGCGCGCGCCGCGCGTTCCACGACCGGATTCATGCGCGATCGACCAGCGCGAATCTTGACGGCCAGGTCGTAAAACTCCGCATTGTCCTGGTGCTGTTTCAGGAGCTCGTCGAGGCCCTTCTTGATTTCGGGAACGGTTTCGTCGAACTCGTCCATGGCATCGCTGGCGCGGTCGAATAGGCAATTGTAGAAATAGATGGTGGCCTTGACCGTGAGCGCTTCGGCGGCGGATTCCGGCTTGATGAAGTATTCGAAGAAGGGCGCGCGCAGGGTGTGGATGTCGCCGAGCGCCTTGGAGTAGCCGGCATCCTTGAGCATGAAATTCGCCCAGGAGGACTCGAACAGGCTGTTCGGCCAGTCGTACGAGTCACGCGACACGCGGTCGAAGTACTTCGCCGCGAGCGCGTACTGCCCGGTGGAATAGAAGACGCGCGCCAGCGAAAGATTGGCCAGATCCTCGAAAGGACGAACCTTGGGATCCGAGCTGTTCTCGGCCACGCGCAACACGTCCTTGAAGGCGGCCACCGCCGGCTTGGCATCGTATTCGCGGACGTGGGTCGCACCCTCGAAAAGCTTGGCCTGCACGTAGAAGGGGCTCTGCGGATTCACCATGTCGAAGAGCTCCACCGCTTCTTTGAACTTGTTCTTCTGGTAGTTGTACTTGCCAAGCAAGAAGTAGAGCTCGTCGCGCACGGCAGCGAGCTGCGGATTTTCCAATTCGCTGCGATCGTATTTGCCGATCTTCTCCAGGACCCCGGCCGAGTCGGGAATGTCATGGGTCAACGCCGCCAACCATTGCAGCGTTTCGTTGTAGAAGGGATGCGAATTCCCCTTCTGTACGATGCGGTCGAAGTAACTGAGCGCTCCCGAGTAGAAGTGGAGCTTGTACAGGGTCTTTGCCATCTTGAACTCGGCCGTCTGCCGCACGAGCTCGTCGCTGCTCTTGTCTTCGAGGGCGTTGTTGTATTCGATCGACGCCATGTAGAGGTCGTTGTGGGCGTAGAACTTGTCGCCGCGGTCGAGCGCCGTCAATCCCCCGCCACTCGTCAAAGGAGCGGCCAGGGTGCCAGGCGGCGAGGAGGCGGAAGGTTCGTCCGTGGCTCTCCGTCTCTTCCCTCGGGCGGCAGCGTCGGGCGAACCTGCCATCACGAACGCGGCTACGAGAAACAGGGCGCAACCCTTGGTAGGGCTCATAGGGGACCTCCTCGGCTATCGGCATCGATTGGTTGTGGAGAACCGCAGGCTTTTCGTGCATGGCCGATGCCAGCTCGAAGAGAAGAAGCAACAACAAGGACGCCCCGGTTCGTGGCCAAGAGCGTGGCAATCTGCCGCGCGCGACAAGTTGTCACGTGGCAAAGGTTACGCCCTGGTTGCTGCGCATTGTGCGTGCTGTCCCGCGGTGATCCTGGTGGTCCGCTGCGACCCGCGCGATACCACTCACAGAGCGGCAAACTGCAGCCGATCAGGCCAACGAGTGGGAGAGCGATCGCGTTGACCGCGAGATGGCGAACGACAGGGACGCGGGCTTGATATCGCCGGGGGTCCTTCGCATACTGTGTGTATGCAACGTACAAATCTTGTGCTTGATGTGGACGTGCTCAAGGAAGCGACCAGGTTGGGCGGGCAGAAGACCTACTCGGCGACTGTCAACGCCGCGCTCAAGGATTTCGTCAGGAGGGTTCGCGCACAAAGGATTCTCTCGCTGCGCGGCAGTGGAGCGTGGCAGGGAGCGCTTTCCGAGATGCGCCGGGATCTGTCGGATTCGGCGGGGCCGAGACGGCGGGGCGCACGTTCGTGATCCTGGTCGACACGTCCGTCTGGATCGAGGTGTTTCGCAAGCAGCGGCCGCTGGACCTCGAATCCCTGGTAGTCTTCGACGAGGTCGTGGTCTGTCTTCCCATCGTCCAGGAGATCCTCCAAGGCATCCGGGATGAGGCAAGCTATCGCGTGGCCCGGGACGCACTGCTGTCCATGCCGATGATCGAGTCGCCGGTGCCAGAGGAAGTCTTCTTGGAGGCGGCGCAGACTGTATCGGGCAGCACGCAAGGCGGGTCTGACCATCCGTTCCGGGGTCGATTGTCTCATCGCCGCCTGTGCCATCCGGCACGATGTCGCCGTCCTGCACCGAGACCGCGATTTCGCCGCACTCGCGAGGGTCTCCTCGCTCGAGGTGAGGCAGGTGGCCGAGCGGCGTGGTTGAGGGCGAGGAGGCGACTTCGAACGGTTGTTCGCCGAAAGAGATTCGGTTGTCTGCCGCAAGGACTCGGTACCAAGTCGAAACAAGACCCCGTTTTCTGCTGGAGATAGTCTTCGGTCAGCCGAAGGCTCGCCGGTAGGAAGCTGGGGTCAGGTGCTGCAGACGGCGAAACACCTTGCAGAAGTAGTTGGCATTCGCGAACCCACAGGCGTCGGAGATCTGTTTCAGCGGTGTACGGGTGGTCAGCAGCATGCGCGTCGCTTGGTGAATTCGCACGTCTGTGGCGAAGCGCGCGGGAGTGAGCCCGGTACGTGCCCGGAAGAAATGACTGAAGTGTGTGCGGCTCATCCCGTATTCGGCTGCCAGGGCATTGACGTCGAGGGCCTTGGGCAGGCTCGCGACGATGCGCGACCGAACCGCCTCCAGCAGCCGCCGGCTTTCGCTGGAGGTGTCGCGCGCCTGCTGCACGCTTCGCTCGCAAGCAACCAGGAACTCGAACAGGGCCAGCTCGGTCTCGTATCGATCGCGAAAATCCTTCTTGATCGCGCCACGCATGAGGCGCACGGCAACTGCCGCCAGCGCACCATCGGGCGCCACCTCGATGAGCGGCCCCGTGGCCTCCACTTGTTTGGCCATTCTGCCGAGAAGGTAGGGATGGTGGATGGAGATCCAGCCGAACGTCCAGCCCGGCGAATCCTCGGGCAAGTAGTAGCGATGGCGCGACGGTATGATCGCGACGAACGCGGTACCAGGTGGAACGCGGCGAGGCGATTCACCGTAGAGTTGGAAGTGCCCCCAACCCGCCAGGGTCAGCTGGAAGGCGAACAACGGCGCATCGGTGCGCCCGAGACGCTTCATTCCGTCCCAGTGGTAACTGCTCGGATCGGTCCGGGTTTCGACGCTGCCGAAGAACGCCGTCATCGGCGTCCACCACGATGGGGGCGTTGCCGGATCGCGCAACAAACGGGTAAGCTGGTGCAGGGTCGGCGCCCATTCTGGTGGCGGCGCCGGGCCTGGATGTCGGCTTGCCACGACATCCGCGGTGAGGACCTCGAATGCGTTGCGCCGCCACAGCTTCACTTTCGATCGCGGGAAGGAGCGGACCTTCACGAATTTACCCTACTTCGGACATCGTCACCCTCGCAATGGAAAATGTGCGAGAGTATTCGTTGATGAAGGCCACACTGACTGTGCACAAAAACACATCGTCGGATGGACAGGAGATCGTTTGAGATGAAGATCAAGGCATGTCTTCTTGCGCTTGCGGTCGCCGTCTTCGGGGCGGACTGCTCGGGAACGAGCCCCTCTGGCCCAACTTCCTCGACGGGAGGCGCCGCCGGCAGCAGCCGGGGAAGCGGTGGCGCAACGCATACGGGAGGTAGCGTTTCCGCTGGCGGTACCACCGGCGCGGGCGGAACGGCCGGAACGACGTCCGGAAGCGGCGGCAGGGCTGACGCGGCCGCCGGTGGGGCCACAACGGGCGGCACCGCGGGCGCCACGAGCGGAACCGGCGGGATGTCCAGCGGCGGCACCACGAGCCACGGTGGCTCGACCGGCGCCGGCGGAGCCGCTTCGGGCGGCGCGACAGGCGACGCCGGGCCGAATACGGGCGGCGCCACGAGCCGAGGAGGCTCAACGGGAAATGGTGGAGCTTCTTCGGGTGGTGCCACCGGCACGGGTGGAGCTGCTTCAGGCGGTGCGACGGGCAATGGCGGTGCGCGCACCGGGGGTGCGACAGGTTCAGGCGGCCTATCCTCGTCGGATGCAGGCACGACCGGAGGTACAGGGGGCTCGACCATGGTTGGGGCGACTCCCCCCATGGGCTGGAACTCGTGGAATGCGTTCAATTGCAGCGGCCTCAATGAAACCGTGGTCAAGAGCATGGCAGATGCCTTCATCACCACCGGCATGAAGGACGTCGGCTACCAGTATGTCAATCTCGACGACTGCTGGATGGATGGGCGCGATTCCAGCGGCAATCTGAAGGCGAGCGCGAGCAAGTTCCCCTCGGGAATCGCCTCGCTCGCTACCTACGTTCACGGCAAGGGCCTCAAGCTTGGTATCTATTCAACGCCCAACACCAAGACCTGCGCCGGCCTCTACGGCGGTTACACCGGCGGCGTGGGCAGCGTCGGTCATGAAACCGCCGACGCGCAAAGCTTCGCCACCTGGGGTGTGGACTATCTGAAGTACGACAAGTGCCAAGGTCAGCTGAGTGCGTTCGCGACGATGCGCGACGCACTCAAGGCAACCGGGCGTCCCATCTTCTACAGCATCAATCCGGCAGACCAGGGCCCGTTCTGCACGCCGACGAGCTGCTCGCTCAACCTGCCCACGACTGCAAACATGTGGCGCATCGGGTTCGACATCTCCGCAACTTGGGCCGATGTCACCCGGCTCATCGACGCGAACAAGGGCCAGGAAGTCGGTGCCGGGCCAGGACACTGGAACGATCCCGACATGCTGGAGGTCGGCAATGGCCTGAGCGACACGGAAGGACGCGCCCATTTCAGCATGTGGGCGATCATGGCGTCACCGCTCATCACGGGCAACGACCTGACCAAGATGACCGCGACGACGAAGGCGACGCTCATGAACGCCGAGGTCATCGCCGTCGATCAAGACCCGCTCGGCAAACAAGGTCGCGTGGTGGCCACGCCGGGATCGAACCTGGAGGTTTGGTCGAAGGAGATGACGGAGACCAACACGCGAGCGGTGGCGCTGTTCAATCGCGGCACCGGAAGCGCATCCATAGCCGTTCAGTGGAGCCAGATCGGCCTTCCCGCGGGTGCAGCCACGGTCCGCGATCTTTGGGCGGCGAAAGATCTCGGCTCATTCACGGACTCCTACACGGCGAGCAATGTCGCAAGTCACACCGTCGTCATGCTCAAGGTCGTGAGCGCGCCCTGACCATCCTGCGACGCCCTGTTCCGTCTACTGGAATACGCGCTGCCGATACTCCTCGTCGTTGGCGACCATCTTCGTGAACATGTCGAGGAGGCCGTTCGACAGCGCGGACGGCGGGTTCATCGGGTCGAGGAATGTTTGGCCTTTATCCTCGAACGGCGGCTTGGGTGGCTCGAAGGCATGGTTGATGGTGGCCACATGCCTGTCGGTTTCCGTGTCGACGACGTCGATCATGACTCGACGGCAGCCGCATCCTGGGTCGACGCAGTAGAATTCCATGAGCAGGTAGCGATGCCCCGTCACCTTGCCGGGAAAGACTGGCGTGACTGCTCGGGTCTCGTTCTTCGCCTCCTCGGGAAAGAGGAGCTGGAAGGCCATCATGCTCATGGCGCGTTTCTAGAGCAGGTGGGCGGAGGTTGAAGACCGAAAGTTGAGCGACCCTTTTCCGGCGCGCATCTGCCGACGATGCTCTTCTTGTGGCCGCCAACGGCCCGAGGGATGGAACCCACCGGGAGAGCGACGGTCGGCTTACGCCGCTTGGCTTCAGGCCGCCACCCAACGTCCTCGCTCGACCTGCCCGGCCTCAGCGGAGCCAGGAGCGCAACCACTCCTGGCAACCGAACGCCGCTCTCCCGTTTCTCGTTTTCAATTGCCCGCCCTTGGACCACCGCCACCTCTAAGTTATCTAAGCTACGTCCATGGGATGCCGTTCGATGGAGGAGGGTTCGTTACGTCTTCCTACAAGAAGTGCACAGTCACGATGTCCGTCCGTCCGTGCAACTCACAGGTCTGTTCAATGTGAATAGCGTGCAACTTCTCGACGGCTGCCCGGCGGTCCGGGGCATCGTCTGCTACCTTGGTGGACGGCCGCCGCAAGCCTATGCATCCTGTGAACCATGTGCCTCCAGCTCCTCTCCGACCTGCACTTTGAGTTTCACCGGGACAACGGGCGCTCGTTCGTGGACTCGCTCGACCCAACCGGCATAGACGTGCTGGTGCTCGCGGGTGACATCGCCGTCGGGGAAGGACTTCAGCCTGCGCTCGCGCTGCTGTGCGGGAGATTTTGCGACGCCTCCGTGGTGTACGTCCACGGCAACCATGAGTTCTACGGCTCGGGCCGCACCTCGGTGATCGATATCACGAAGCGTGCGCAGGCCGAGAACCCCAATCTCGTCTGGCTCGACAGCTCGGGTATCCAACTTCATGGATTCACCTTCTTGGGAGCGACGCTGTGGTTCCCGCGCTCCACGGTCGATGAAAGGCTCAAGCATGCGATGAACGATTTCTCCGCCATCGAGGACTTCGAGTCCTGGGTGTACGAGGAGAATGCCAAGGCCGTTGCCTTCTTCGAGCGGCAGCTACACCCCGGCGACATCGTCGTCACCCACTACCTGCCGTCTCATCGCTGCGTCGCACCCAGATTCCAGGGGCATCCCCTCAACCCGTTCTTCGTGTGCGACCTCACCGGGCAGATCATGGAACACCGGCCGCGCCTTTGGTTGCACGGTCACTCGCACGCCTCCGTGCGTGTTCAAATCGGGGAGACCACCGTGCGGTGTAATCCGTTCGGATACGCGGTCGAAGAACTCAATCCCGAATTCCTGGACCGGCTGGTGGTGGATTTCTAGGGTAGGTCCCAGAAGAAATCTGCGGCAGATGCAGGTGTGCCTCCGATGGTCTGCACTGGCGTTTGGTCAGACGGCGTTTCACTTGAAACATCTGACCCTTCTGCAGATGGAGGCGGCCCAACTTCACCACGCTGCTGCGGCGATGGCATCGTAGACCGAGACGAAGATTGCGATCTTGGAGACCTGAATGACGTGCCGCTTGACACTACCTCATGGCCGTGGACCGCGAATCTCAAGGGTATTGTGTGGTGCAATTCCCAATGCAGGAACCCCAATGCTCTCTGCGAACCGACTCCCGGTCTTGGCGGCATATTTTGCGACTAGCAATTCCTTCCTGAGCGCTTGCCGAGAGCTGTTGGATAGTCTCATTCCGGCTTCGCCAGTCTACGAAGTGCCGGCCGGGCGCCACCTCATCCATCGCCGCAATGATCCATTGCCCATCTCGCCCAAGCCCCGTAGCATAGGCCGGAAACAACACCCAGGAGTACCAATGCCCGAGATGAACATCACCACCCTCGTCGAGTCCTTCGTCAGTCAGATCGCCGCTGCCATGGAATCATCCATGGTTGACCGACTCGAAGCTGCCATCGCAGGGGCCCTCGGGGCGCCGCAGAAGCGCGGGCCAGGTAGACCGGCTACGAAGGCTGTGGCGGCTGTGGCGCCAGTGGCGGCTAGATCGGCCGGAAAGAAGACGAGGCCAAAGCAGCTATGCCCAGTCCCCGGCTGCAAGAACGTGGCAGCACCAGTCTTCGGCATGGTCTGCAAGGACCACAGGAACGTGGCCAAGTCCAAGATCAAGATGTACCGGGCCGAGCGCAAGGGTAAGCCTGCGAGTTCCTCAAAGCCGGCGGCGGTGAAGAAGACCAAGAAGGCGGCCACGCCCAAGGTGGCGCGGGCAAGGAAGCTGCAAGGGCAGTACCTGGGTGCGTTGAAGACGCTCAAGGGCGCGGACCGGGCGAAGGTCAAGGCAGCCGCCAAGGAGAAGGGCGTGGCGGAGGCCGTGAAGCTGGCGGCGGGGATGAAGAAAGCGTAGACCGTCAGCCCATATGGCCAAGGACCTGAAAGGGCGTTTGACCATGACCCGACGGAACTTTGCGGCGCGTGAGTTGTCCGTTGAGCATGCGCAGACCTATCGCTTTGGACGTCGCCTGGCTACTTGGCCTCTACCTCAGCCTTGTGTCTATCGATTCGCTCGCGATGGAACCCAAGCGGCCCGGCCAAGAGAACTCACTTAGCCGTGCGGTGTTCGCCGAGGGACGACTTTGGTTGCTTTCCGACGCCGGGGAGGTATCGAGCATCAGGGAAGGCGAGAAGAAGCGCATCGGTGTGGACTTGTCCGAATCGGCGCTCAATCTGTGCCTCCGGGATGGGCACCCCGAGGTCGTCACCGGCGCGCGCTAAGATTGCAACACCTGGACCCTCCGCAAATGGGGCGACGGTACATGGACGACCCTGGCCACCGAACCCGCGCACAATGAATCGCTGGCTTCTCTGGTTTGTTCGTCCGAAACCGAGAATCCTCCTGACTACACCTAAATAGGACAGACCCAGCCGGGTGAGCCCATTTGAGTCGAACAATAACAGGGTGACGGTCCGCTGGGCGACACTGGGGCTCTATGGCCCCCTCCCGCCGTCACTGTTCAACCTCGGCTTCGGCAATCCTGGTGATGTCGTGAGCGCCGAGGTCACCGTGACCGGTGATATGTTCCAGCAGGGATTTCAAGCAGGCGGGGGCAGCGGCGGGGGTACGTACGGACCCCTGGTCCCGCAGGCTCTCAGCATCTCCCAATTGAGCGCCTGGGACGGCAGCACCCCGTATACCGCAAACGGTTCGACGTTGACTCTCATCACGGTGCACCTGTACGGAAATCCAGGGGTCACGCTCGGCATGTACACCGTCGTCGATGACTACCTGCTCGCCCCCGACGGGACGGCGATCGGCACCGCGCCCCAGCGATCGACCGCTGCTGGAGCCGTGAGCTCGCAGGCGCGTGACCCGCGCTGTCCAACCACCCTTTCCAACGCAGGCACAGCCTGCGACGCAAGTGCGGGGCCCCTCGAGTGCGAATACGGAGGCGATGCGCTCGGCCGCTGCACGCAGAGCACTGCCTGTGCGCTGCAAACCGACGGTTCCTATCATTTTCAAACTTACCCGAGCGTTGGCTGCGACCCGAATCCAGCCGGTTGCCCAGCGTCCTACGATGCTGCAGACGCGACGTCCGGGGGCATTATCGATGCCGGCTATTGCGCGCCGCGCGACGCGTTCTTTTGCAACTACCCCGAAGGCCTGTGCAACTGCGGCTCGGTGTCGTCCGCGCTCGCGTGCCAGCTGCATCGCTCCGGGATATGCGACCGCATATGTCTCTCGCCAGGCACCCGATGGTGGCAATGCGTGTCCCATGCAGCGACCCCTTTCCGGCGACGGCTGCAGCCTCGAAGGCCTTTGGTGCATCTACGCCGACGGATGCTCTCGTGGTTTCTCGCTCGGTCCGTCGATGGCGTGCATCCATGGATATTGGGAGCGGTTGGACGAATCCCATTCTTGCCCTGCGATGATCGCGTGTCCTTGAGCTCGATTGGGCTTGGTGAACTCATCGCGACGCTCGAAACGCCGACGTCCGTGGCAGCCAGGTGGCAGCAAAGGCAGACGGAAGAGACGAAGCTGAGTAAAATCAGCCAGGTAGATAGCGACCCCAACGGGATTCGAACCCGTGTTCATGGCTTGAAGGGCCATTGTCCTGGGCCGGACTAGACGATAGGGTCTTATTCGGTTTTTCGCGTAGGTTCGGGGCTGTGGGCCCAGCAGGAATTGAACCTGCGACCTACGGATTAAAAGTCCGCAGCTCTACCAATTGAGCTATGGGCCCGGATGTGCGGAAAAGCTAGGAAACGCCCGGCCGGATGACCGGGCGGGTTGTTGTAGCACGGGTCGCGACTTTCAGAAGGAAAAAATCCTTCGCCCACTGCCTCCAACGTGTAAGGCGCCGGGATCCTCGCAGCGCGGTGCGCTGTGAAGGAATTAGCCATCGCCCCCGAACAAGGTAGGGTTGATTTTACAGAAGTTGACACGACGGCCGATACAGTTGAATGTCCGCTCGATCCCTGGAGATTTCCCCCCATGCTGCCATATCTCGAGAAACCGAAAGAGTTGAGGCGCTCCGCTCGCATGAAGGTGGAAATCGTGGCCAAGTACGTCAGTGATAGCCTGGTCGCCGAGGGGGTGGTAACCGACGTGAGCGCGGACGGGCTCTTCTTCTGCTCGGACTACCTCGACGGCACGGGCGAAACCGTGCGCGTCTGGCTCGATATTCCTTGGCGCAGCCATCCGCTGGAGCTGCGTGGGGAGGTTCGCTGGGTCAACGACACACCCAACGTAGGTGGCATGGGGATCAAGTTCATCGACGTCAGTCTCGAAGACCGGATGGTCTTGTCTTCGCTGGGGCTGTCCGCGCTGGCGGGCGGTGCCTATGCCGATCCTCCGGGCGGCGAAGCCTAGAGCAACCGAACGGGTTGACTCCCGTCGTGAAACCCCGGTGCCCGTGGAACGGGGGAGACGCAGGGCTGGGCACGGGGTAAAGTCGGCGCCCGAGGGATTGCATGAAGACCCCAGTCAGCGTCAGCATTGCCGGCCACCGCTTCACCCTGCGCAGCGACGAGGACGAGCGCGTGGTGCGCGAGATGGCCGCCCACGTCGACAAGCATTTGCGCGATCTGCAGAAACAGACGCGCGCCGCAGACACCCAATCTCTTGCCATCTTGACTGCCCTGCAAATCACCGAGGAGCTTTGGAAGGAGCGCCGGCTGCACGCCGAGCTCAAGAAGCGCGTCCGCGACAAGGGCCGCGCCCTTCTCCAGTTCATCGAGCGCGAAGGACGCGTTTAGGTCGGAGGAGCGGGGCAGGCGGGGCGTGTGGCAGGTGCCGAGTGCAACGCGGAACCCTCCCAGGGTTCCCATCTCAAGTTGACGTATCGCCGTCGCTGTGGTGGTTATAAGGGGTGGCCCGTCCGCTCGTCCCCAGGCGCAAGAAGCGCCGACCTCAGCAGTTACGCAGCTCGCTAGGGCTGGGTGCACTTTTGGTCGCGCTGACGGCGGTCAACGTCTACTACTTCTTCCTGCGCCACGACACCTCGGTGGGCAGCCTCATGAAGCCGGTGTCGACCAGCAAGACCCTGTCCGACGGGCAGCACGAGGCCCTTGCGGAATCGATTCCTCCATCCCTGTTGGGCGCGGCGTACGATGCGAAGAAGCCGCCGAAGGCGACCGGCGGGGCCGGGGCCGGCCCGGGGGTCGGCTTCGATGACAATACGTTGACCGGGCAGTTCGGGCCGTCGGACACGCTCAGTACGGTACTTTTGCGCGAAGGCTTCGGCAGCTCGGTGGCCAACGTCAGCGCGGCGCTCGACAAGCTCATCGATCCGAAATTGATCCGGGCCGGCGAAAGGTACCAGGTCGACCGCGACGACGAGGGCACGCCGGAGAGCTTCGAATACGTGCCATCTCCGGTGTTGCGCTACCTGGTCAAGCGCCAGGAGGATGGAAGCTGGCAGGCCAAGAAGCAGGAAAAGCCCGTCGAGATCAAGACCGGGCAGGCCTACGGTACCATCGAGTCGTCGTTGTACGAGTCGGTCGCCAAGGCCGGCGAGTCCGGCGCCCTGGTCAGCCTGATCGTCGACGTGTTCGCCTGGGACATCAACTTCTACACCGACACCCATCCCGGCGATCACTGGAAGGTCGTGGTCGAGAAACAGTATCTGGGCGGTCAGTTCTACAAGTACGGCAAGCTGCTGGCCGTCGAGTACAGCGGCAAGACCGGCACCTTCCGTGGTTTCTACTGGAACCCGACGGGCGAGCGCGGTCGCGGCCGTTACTACGACGAGAAGGGCCAGGCGCTCGCCAAGAGCATGCTCAAGACGCCGCTGCGCTACGTGCGCATCAGCTCGAAATTCGACCTCAAGCGTTTCCACCCCATCCTGCATACGATCCGGGCGCATCTCGGCATCGACTACGCGGCGCCGGTCGGGACGCCCGTATGGGCGCCGGCCAGCGGAAAGGTGCTGCAAGCCGAGATGATGAGGGGCTCGGGAAACACCATCGTGCTTCAGCACGCGAACGGCCTGCAAACACGCTACTTCCACCTGTCCCGCTTCGCCAAGGGCATCAAGCCGGGCAAGCAGGTGGCGCAGAAGGAGGTCATCGGATTCGTGGGCACGACGGGGCTTTCCACGGGACCGCACCTGCACTTCAGCGTGGTCAAGAACGGCCACTACATCGATCCGTCCAAGCTCTCGGTCCAGCGCGAGCCCGGACCGCCCAATCGCGTCGCCTACCTCGAAGCCATCCGTTCTCGCGTCGCGACTCTCAAATCGCTGCCGCCGGTAGTGGCGAAGAACTAGTGTCTGACGGCCCGTGTTGACAGCGGATCGTCGGTGGATCCGCTGGCTGCGCTGTTGGTATCGCTCCCCTTGGCGGTCGGTTGCTTGTCCTGGGGCTCTTCGTCGTCGAAGGCGCCCAGCTCGCGCAGCACCTCTTCGTCGGGAACCGTGGGCGGTTCCTGAAGGGCCGACTGTTTGGCGCTGCGCTCTTGCGCGCGCCGCCGGCGGTAGAACAACACTTCCTCGGCCAGTCCAAGAACGATGTAGGCCAGCACCAGGAACAGGAAGATGAAGGCCTTGGCGAAACCGCCCATCACCCACGTCGCGCTCGCGCCGCAGATGAGCAGCACCACGCCCACCGTCTTCAGGCTCAGGCGCAGCTCCTTGAACGAACGAAATCGGACGCGCGAGACCATCAAGAAGGACAAGATCAGCACGATCACGGCGGTGGAGCTCTCGCTGACCAGCCTGTACTCGCTGCTGTTGTGGCTGACGATGACCATGAACACCAGCAGGCTGGCCGCGGGAGGAATGGGCAGCCCCAGGGTGAACTTGCCCGGTTTCTTGTGCCCCGAGCTTTCGTCGCGCCGGGACAGCACGTTGAAGCGGGCCAGGCGCATGGCGCCAGCGCAGACGAAAAGGCCCGCGACGAAGATCCCGGTATAGCCGAAATCGGTCAGGCCCCACTTGTATACGAGCAGGGCTGGCGCAGCGCCGAAGGTGATGACGTCGGCCAGCGAATCGAGATCGCGGCCGAGATCGGTCTGCGTCTTGGTCAGGCGTGCCACGCGGCCGTCGAAGGTGTCGAAGACCAAGCCGAAGCAGATGGCCAGCGCCGCGAAATACAGATCCGCTCCGCTGCGGCCAGAGGCGCACAGCGCGAGCGACGCGAACCCACACAGCACGGATGACAGTGTGAAAAGGTTTGGAAGGATGTAGTAGGTCTTCCGGAAATCCACCACGAGAGGATAGCATGCTCTCTGTGTCGTTCCTTAGAGCCGCTTTGACTGTTTTGTTCATCGCCGTGGTCACCATCCTGGGCAGCCTCGTGGGCTTGGCGACGCGCCTCGTGGACAAGAGCGGGGATCTCATCCTGGATCTGGCCCGCGCCTGGTCGCGCTGGATAACGTCCTTCGCGGGCGTGAAGATCGTGGTCGAGAACCGCGCCAACTTGCTCCCCGACAGGCCCTATGTGTTCATGGCCAACCATGCCTCCTCGCTCGACATCTGGGCGGTCTTCGTGGCGATTCCGCGTCGGATTCGCTTGATCGCCAAGCGGCAGCTCGCGCGCATCCCGCTGTTCGGGTGGGTCATGTGGGCGGGCCGCTTCATCTTCATCGATCGCCAAAACGGAGTGGCCGCCCGGCGAAGCATCGACGAGGCCGGGCGGCGCATCCACGACGGCGATTCCGTCTTGCTGTTTCCCGAGGGCACGCGGACCCGCGACGGCACGCTGGGCACGTTCAAGAAGGGAGGCTTTCACCTCGCCATCAAGGCCGGGGTTCCCATCGTGCCGTTGGCACTGCGCGGAACGCGCGAGCTGATGCCAGCCGGGAGCCTTCTTCTGCGCAGCGGAACGATGACCGTCATCATCGGCGAGCCCATCGCCACCCAGGGCCTCTCCGACGAGGAGCGCGCGACCCTGAACGAACGCGTGCGCGTCGCGGTGGAAGTGCTCCTTACCGAGAAGTCGAAAGCCTCGCTCGGCAGCAAGAGCGCCTAAATCGTGAACGCGCCCCGGATTCCGAACGTAACCCAGCCGTGACTGGTTTGGTTCGCATCGGGTATGTCGGCCGAGGCACTCCCGGAGGACGCGGAGTCGTATGTTCCGAATCTCAAGCCAAGGTAAGGTCCAAGGGTAAAGGTGCTGTTCACGCGGAAATCCCCACCCGCCTGAAACTCGAAATCGAGACCCTTGAGAGTTAGATCTCCCACGTACGCTCCCGACTCCGACAGGCTGAACCACTCGTAGCCGATGCCTCCCGAGAGCCAAGGCGAAAATGACTGCTCGGCCACGAGATGAAGCCGCCCTTCTACCCCGATGCGGGTGTCCGAGGCGGAGCACGACGAGCCAGGATCGCAGTTCTTGGTCGTCAGGGGCGCGTACTGAAATGCCACACCGAACGAGAACAGGGGATTCGCGCGATATCCAACGCCAAGCGAGAGTGGTATCTGACCCGAGATGCCATCGCTCATGGTCAGATCGTTTCCACTGCCGTCCTTCATGAGGCCGCCGAATGCTGTGCCATATCCAAGCGCAGCCGAAAGGGCGAGGCCCTCGAGATTCGCGCTCGGCTCTGGGGGTGCGTATTGTTCTCGGGACGAGTAGTAGCCTGGCGGGGCGGCTGGTTGAGCGTAGCCGGGTGGCGGTCCAGCCGGGGGTGGAGCGTAGTATGCCGGGGGTGCATCCCCGTACTGCGCGGCCGCCAGGCCAGGAACCAACAAACAAGCTACAACCGCCGCCAAGGTCTTCATCATCGCGATCCCTCCTGGCGTCATCACACCATGAAACGACGCGGGCGTACAGTGTTATTCGGGTCTGGATGTGAAGGACCCTTCCAGTAACGCCGCCGGGCCGATGGCCCGGATCCCTCGGTCCTGAAACGCGGCAGCCCCTTGTATCTTACGGGGGACTGGCTCGCTCGCGCTCGCAGTCCCCCGGTCCCCCCCTCGCTTCGCCCAGCAAAGCTGGGCTACGCTCGCCACCAAAGGCGAAGGAGCACGACGAGATTCAACGGCACGACAGACCGATGCCCCTCACCCGCCTCGCTGCGCTCGGCGACCTCTCCCCGCTTCGCGGGGCGAGGTGGTTTCAGGTCAGCGGTCCTTCTTCTAATAAATCACCCGCACCAGGGTGAGCCCGCACGCGGGCGCGGTGACGCCAGCCCGGGTGCGGTCGAAGGTGGTGAGCAGGGCCGCGACTTCGTCGGGAGTCATCTTACCCTTGCCGACGGCGACCAAGGTTCCGGCCAGGATGCGCACCATGTTGCGCAGGAAGGCCGTGCCCTCCACTTCGAACGACAACAGCGCGCCCTCTCGTCGCACGTCGAAGCGCCGGATGATGCGAACCGTGTTCAGGCGATCGCAATCCGACGATCGAAAAGAGCGGAAGTCATGCTGGCCGAGGAGGCACCGGGCGGCCTCGCGCATGGCATGGGTGTCGAGCGGGTCGTAGACGTGCCACGACGAGCGCGCCAGCCCGGGCGAGCGGACGGGGTGGTTCCACACCCGGTACCGGTAGATCTTGCCGCGGGCATCGTGCCGAGCATTGAAGGCCGCGGGCATGTCGGTGACCTCGAGAACCGCGATCTCGGGGGGCACGTTCGTGTTGATTCCGCGCAGGAACCCCAGCGTGGGGATGCGCGAGGAGACCTCGACGCTGGCCACCTGACCCTCGGCGTGCACGCCCGCGTCGGTACGGCCGGCGCCGCGTACGACCACGGGCTGGCCGGTCATGGCGCGGAAGGCTTCTTCCAAGCAACCCTGCACCGTGCGCTGTCCGTGCTGGCGCTGCCAGCCCGCGAAGTTGGTGCCGTCGTATTCGACGACCAGCTTCAGCGTGCGCAGGGTAGGGGGCGCGTCCGCGGACGCCATCTCAAAACTCGAACATCAACCCGGCGAACCAGGTGTCGTCGCCGACGCGCAGGACGTCCTTGCGGTAGAGGCCCGAGCCATCCACGTGGTCGAGCTCGAAGAAGGCATAGGTGTGGTTTACGCCGGAATCCGCGTCGAAACCGCGCGCGGAGCTCGGATCGAGGAAGTCGAGCTGCAGGGAAATTCCCACGGCCGCCTGCCAGCCCATGGTGCCGCCCTGCCCCTTGGTGCTCTGGCCCTTGGCATCCTGATACCACGCAACATCCCCGTTCCCGTTGGTGATCGTCCAAATGGTGTAGTTGAGCCCGATCTTCGCGTAGGGCACGAGGGGGATGTTCCATCGCTTGGCGGCTTCATCCATGCGGTAGACGAGCAGGGCCGCCAGCGGAATCAAGCGCAGGCCAGTGTTGTCGCCTGAGCGATCGTTACAGCTGCCGTCTGCCTGGAGCCCGGACTGCTTGCAGGCCAGCGCGTTCTCCTTGTAGTAGCCAAGGACCCCGCCGAGGGCGAGCGTGCCGAATTCCTGCAGGAATTCCCAGTCGAATTCGAACTGCCACATGGGGCGCTTCTTGCTGCCGAAGACTGAGGCCTGCGGCGTATTGCCCTTGCCGAATTCCGAGTCGACGTTCGGCGTATACAGCCCGAAACGCGCCTCGATGGCGTACTCGCGCGGGCTTCCCTCCCACGCCTCGTCCGCGCCATCATCGACGAAGGAGGTGCCGCCGTATCCGACCTGCGCGTGCGCTTGGGCGGACGTCAGCGTGCCTGCCACGAGAAGGACCGCGAGCGTCCCGGCGCCGGGTCGACGGCGCCGTCTCGATCGGCGGCGCAGATGCAGCACCAGGCCCAGCGCTGCCAGACACAGGACCGTGAGAACGCCCGGCCGAGCGTGCTGGCTGACCAACGCGCAGAAGCCGCCCTGGCCAGACCCGCCGTCGTCCTTGTATTCCGCGTAGAAATCCACGGTCGGGATGGGTACCCCGTAGACGACGTTGGCGATGGCTCCGATGTTGCCGTACCTGTCTACCGCCGCGACGCCGACGCCGTACTGGATTCCGTTCTGCAACCCGGTGATGCGGTAGCTGTTCGAGACAGCGGGGATAAGTCCCGAGCACAGGTACTTGGGATCGAGATTGGAGAATGGACCGTCGGTGCTGGCGGCGGCAACGGCGGCGACATTGTTCGGGCACAGCGTCGCGGGAGTCTGGTAGGCCGCGCCAAACGAGCCGGTAGGGAAAACCTGATCGGTGGCGCCGCGTCGACAAAAAATCTGAACCCCGCTCAGCGTTGTGTCGGTGGCGATGTTGACCCCCCCCCAGTCCCAACTCACCTTCAGCGCCTCGTTGCCGCCCTCGGCTGCAACGTTGGCGGGTGTCACCGGAACATAACCCACCAGGCTGACGGGGGCCGGTGGACTTGAGTCGAAGTCCGGAGTGACGCCAGAGTTGGTTTGGATCCAGAGCTGGAGATTCGTCTGTGTGCTCGTCGTCTTGCACGCAGCTGGCGAATGGCAAGTGCCATTGGAACCACAGGTAGGGTTGCTCAGGGAATTGAAGAGGTAGGCAACGGGAATCGGACCACTCGGAATGTAATTCACGTTCCCGAAGGCCGCCATGGTCGAGAAAAGCGTTCCCTTGTAGCCGCTGCCCGGGTCGATGAGATTGGTGCAAAAGGTTCCGAGGCCTCCGGCATAGGCGGTTGGATTGAGGCAGTCGTAGCCTTGGGCGCCAGCGAATAAGTACGAGGCTCCTTGCCCCCCCCCCGTCAGGCTGTTTTCGAGCTGACCCTGAATCTTCGCTCCGGCACCAGCGCCAGGCTGCACGATGACCTCGAACTCGCCGTTGGGATCCGTGTCACACAGACAGCGTGCCTGGTTGAAGTAGTACTGCTGCGTGGTCGAGTTCATCTGGACCCACTTCCCATCGAAGTAGCCATTGAAGAGGATGGTGAAGTCCGTGGCAGCTAGGGAGCCGGTCGTACCCGTGACACCGCCGGTGCCGGTACCACTTGTGCCCCCATACTGCGCCGAGGCGCGGCCGGCTGCGAGAAGCGCGAATGTAGCGACGATGAGGCCGACGAGGGGTGATCTGGGGACGCGGGGTGCTGAACGCATATGCCAAGGCAAGACCTTGCAATGCGGGTGCCGTTTGGTGTTTAGCCTCATCTAATTGATATCACTAGTGAAAGTTACGCAGTCGTCGCTGTCCTGGGCGGGGTTCTGATCTGCTGGCATGAGGAATCCCAAGCTCTTGCCAAGTTGGCAAAGCACCTTGCCATTCTAGCTGCCCAGCTTGGCCGGGTTTTCCGAGGCGTTCAAAGTGAAGCGATGGCGTTGTCGCGACTACTCCGAAATGCCGATCTGGCCGCATTCGCTCCGGATGCGCATCACGACGTCGGGGGGGATCTCCACGTCGCCGTAGCGCGCGGAGGCATAAAGCTCGGTCAGGCGCGCGAGCACGTCCGCGCCTTCCAGACTGGTGTCTTCCAGGCGGGCGAGGTATTCGTGCGGAGTTTCCCACGGCCGGCGAGGCAGGCCGGCGGCGGCCAGGCGCTTGACCGTCGCGTGGTAGACGCGGGCGATGGGGACTTCGCCGGGCTGGGCTCTGTCCCCGGCCGACTGTCCTCTGCGCCAGCCGAGCAGGCGTTTGCGTTGACTGATGACGGCGATGGCGAGGATCAGGATACCGGTGACGACCAGTGCCTGCCGCCGCGTAAGTCCGGTGGCACGATGTCCGCCGACGAAGGATCGACCCGAGAATCCGAGCCTCTTCCCCAGTCGCTGGGCCAGCAGGAGCTGTTGGCTGGCGTTGTATTCCACGACCCAGCGATTCCAGAGCAGCTCGGCGGAGTCGAGCAGTTGTCGGAACGTGCCCATGCGCGAATTGCGGTTGAGAGCCGGCGTGGCATCGACGCGCACCCAGCCTTCGCGACCGAGATAGGCTTCGATCCACGAATGCGCGCGGTTCTCCCTGACCGTGATGGCCTGGCGCAGGTCGTTCCATTCCCCGCCTAGGAAACCATTCACGTAGCGCGTGGGCACGCCGCCGGCGCGCAAGAGGATGGCCGCCGCGGACGCAAAGTACTCGCAGTGGCCGTCCTTCTCGGCGAAAAGGAAGTCCTCCAGCGGATCGGCGATGCGCTCGTCGCGTTTCAGATTCGTGGTGTAGCCGTGGGTTCGCTGCAACCACGCCACCACCACCTGCACCTTGGCGGCGGGCGTTGCCTGTCCGGCCGTGATGTCCCTGGCCAAGGCCGACACGCGCGCGGTCAGCGAGGCGGGAATCCGCAAGTAGTTGTCGAAGACCCTGGGCGCCAGTTGTTCCACGGGCAGGTTGGCACGTCCGGGGTGGGCGCGATCGGCCTCGCGGGAGTAGACGCGGTAGCGGGCACCCAGAAATTCGGTCATGGCCTGGTGCCGGTCGTAGGGATTCGCGGGGTTCACGCGGAACATGCGCAGCGACACCTCGTCGGACCAGCGCGCTTCCAGGTCGACCGCCGTGAATGAGCCCGCGGGCGGTGGGGGAATCTCGAACAGCACAGGGCGGTCGAGCGCGAAGGCCACGGGGTGCGACAGAGCGACGATCTCGACGGTCTGTTCGATGGCGCCGCTGATCGCGGCCCGCCGGCCGCGCGGAGGATCGACCTCGAACGGGTCGGTGAGAAGGTAGCCGCGGGAAAGCTCGATGGGCGACTGGAAGGAGGCCAGCCGGGTGCGCGTCTTCGCGTCGCGCGAACGCAGCCATTGGCCCCTGTCGTAGGTGTCGTAGACGGTGCCGCGCCAGTATAGGGACGATATGACCCGATTGCGGATGCCGTCGTCGGCGATGGCCGCGATGGCCGGGACCTGCGAGCGAAGCACGACGGTTTCGTTGTCGGTGGAGATCACGCCGTACATGCCCAGCTTGACCTCGTCGGTGAAGCCGGCCACGCCGACGGGACGGCGGACGCCGCCCAGGATGAAGCCCAGGCCCACGCGTGGCACCAGGGCAAAGACCAGCGACGATCCCAGAAGCACGAACAACGCCACCACGCCGGTGGTGGCGAAGAAGGCCGGACCCACCACCCGGCGCGAGTTGAGCACGCGGGTGGCGGTGACCTGCTCGGTCTTCGATTCGCTGGCGTGGCGGACGATGTAGTTCTCTTCGATCTCGCGGCGGAGGTGGAAGAGCACCAGGGTCCAGGTGGCGAGCAGGACGTAGAAACCGAACCCCACGATGAAGATCACGCTGGTGGCCAACCAGGCGGCGGCCAGCATCACCAGGAAGGACAGAATGTAGACCTGCAGGTAGTCGCGGTTGGAGCGGCGCTGGCACAGCTTGAGCACGAGGAGGAAGAGGACGAAATCGAGGAAGGGCAGGAGGTCGACATCGGGAAAGCTGCGCGCGACTTGAAAGACCGCGCCGGCCAGCAGGACCAGGGTCACCACATTGAACAGGACCGTCGCCCGGCCGATGCGTTGGCCGATGCGGGTCTCCACATCCGCGTACCAGGACAGCGCCGAGAAGAGAACCACCAGCACCAAGGTGAAAGAAGACAGGATGCCGGAGGTGCCGAGCGTGAACACGGCGGTGGCGGCCAGCAGGTACGTGGCGAGCTTGTGGACCAGGCGAAACCTCACGCCATCCTCCGCATCGCACCGCCGGCGCCCACCTCGACGCGCGGACGACCGGGCGCCGGCACGACGGTCAAGGTGGTTGCTCCGGGCCCGGCCCAGGCCGGTCTGTCCCCTACGTTTTGGCTGTTGGCGGCCGGCTCGACCATGGCCAGCGCGCGCAGAATCTGGCCGCCTTGCGCCCCGCCGGTCTCGGGCGCGATGCCGAAGGCACCCGCCACGAGCCCCACGCGAAGTCCGCGCCGGATCAGCACCAGCGCCAGCGACGCGGCATAGGAGACCGCGGTTTCGAAGGCTTCGTCGGCGCCGGGTTCGACGGCGGTCTCGAGCACGATGACGACCGTGCGCCCGGCCTCTTCCTCGAACTCGCGCACGAAGGGGCGACCTCGGCGCGCGGAGGTGCGCCAGTGGATGCTGCTGGGGTCGTCGCCGGGGCGCAGCTCGCGCAGGCCGTGAAATTCCCCGCTGCGTGCGCGGGCCGCTGTCTGTTTCTCGCCCAGGCGCGAAAGGCCCGTGCGCAAGGTCAGGTCGTCGGTTGGAATCAGGGCGGGGTACACCAGCAGCTCGGCCGGCGACTCCACGTCGATGGACCGGCGCAGAAGCCCGAAGGGAAACCGCGTGGACAGGCGCAGGCCGGTCAGGCGATGGATCCCTCGACGTGTCAGGGTCCGCCGGTAGGACGTCTCTTGCCGGCGGTGGGCCGGGATCTTGAGGAAGAAGCAGCGTCGGTCGACAGGGGTACGATCCGCGGAGAGATCCTCGACCTCGAGGGAGAAGGTGGCGATTCGGTGCTTTCGGTTGCGCACGGCGATGCCCATGAGAAAGGGGCTGTCGGCATAGATGGCGTGGGGCAACTGCCGTTGCGCCTCCAGGTGACGCATGGAGGCCTCGGCCAGGATGCCGTTGGCCACCAGCAAACAAAGCAGCATGCCGAAGACGAGGAAGAGCAAGTTGATGCCGCCGTTGACGGCAGCGAATCCCAGCACCAGCGTGGCGCCGATGAACCACTTGCCCTCGCGGGTCAGTCTGAACTTGCGCGGGGGCCGAAACCAGCGCCTGAGACGCGAACGAAGGCCCGCCATGTCGATGCCGGCCTCACCTACGCCGGGATCGGTACGCGACCGAGCACGTCGGTGACGATGCGCTCGGCCTCGTCGCGCGCGCGGCCGGTCGAATCGAGTTGGTTGGCCAAGACCAGGCGGTGTGCCAGGGCGGGCAGGGCCAGCGCCTTGAGATCGTCGGGCAGCACGAAGCCGCGTCCGGCGACCAGGGCTGCGGCCCGGGCCAGGTTGCGCCAGGCCAGCTCCCCGCGCGGCGAGAGGCCGAGGGAAAGGAAGGGCGAGCGTCGGGTTTCACGCGCGACCTCGACGATGTAGCCGGCCAGCTCGGGGGAAAGATGGACGCGCGCGGCGGCTTCCTGAAGCGCGACGATCTCGCTCAGCGAGACCACGGCCTCGATTTTGGCCAGGGCTTCCTCGGTCAGCGCCGGCGCTTCGAGCAGCAGCGACTGTTCGACCTCGGCCGAGGGATAGTCGAGCCGGATGCGCAAGGCGAAGCGATCCATCTGCGATTCGGGCAAGGGGTAGGTGCCGTAGTGCTCTTCGGGATTTTGCGTGGCCACGACCAGAAACGGTTGCTCGAGCGGATGGCCGACGCCGTCGACGGTGACCTGGCTGTCGTTCATGGCCTCCAGCAAGGCACTCTGCGTGCGCGGCGTGGTGCGGTTGATCTCGTCGGCCAGCACGACGTTGGCGAACAGCGGTCCGGGCTTGAACTCGAACTTGGCGCCCACCAGGACCGACACCCCGATGATGTCCGACGGCAGAAGGTCGCTGGTGAATTGAATGCGGTGGAAGGTGCCGCCGATGGAGGCGGCCAGAGCGCGCGCGAGCGTGGTCTTGCCCACGCCGGGGACGTCCTCGATCAGCAGGTGACCGCGGGCCAAGAGCGCGAGCACGCAATTGCGAATGGCCTCTGGCTTGCCCCGGATGACGCGCGCAACATTGCGCTCCAGCCGGTCGATGGACTCAGCCACGCTCTTCACCTGCTCGGCCGCCATAAGTCGGCTCATCGGGCTAATCATACAACGGCAAAGGCCGACGTGACGGACAAGGTGACGGAATGTGTGGCCGGCGCCCCGGCGCTACCCGAGCTGCGCGATGTCCATCTCCACGATGGATGGCGGATCCTTCGTGAAATCGCTGAAACGGATCCATGTGGGACGAATCCGCACGTGCGTGATGCCGGGCCAGCTCAGGCGCTCGCGGCCGTCTGGGTACGCCGCGAAATAGCACTCTCGAATGCGCAGTAGCTCGTCGCCGCTTGGAAAATCGGCCATGCCCTCGACCTGCGTCGTGACCTCTCCGTCCCAGCCGATGACCAGGGCGATGCGCGGATCGCGACGCAGGTTCTGATACTTGCGCGAGGTCGTGACGGTGTCGAACACGAGCTCGAGGAGGTCGCTCACGGCGAATCCAACCACCGCGGCTTGCGGCCGCCCGTCCGGCGCCATCGACGCCTCGACCGCGAGCCTGTGCTGGCGAAGAAACCCGAGCAGATCGGAGCGCGTCACCCTGTGGGCTTACCACGGCCGACGCGCCTGTCACGAGACATCCGGCGCGCCGCCGCTACGATGCCGCCTTGATCTTCTTGATCTCGGCGATGAGCGACGGAAGCGCGGATTCCCAGGTGGCCACCAGGCCGTAGTCCGCGGTCTGGAAGATGGGTGCCTCGGGATCCTTGTTGATGGCCACGATGACCTTCGAGCTCTTCATGCCGGCCAGGTGTTGGATGGCGCCCGAGAGCGCCACCGCGAAGTAGAGCTCGGGGGCGACGACCTTGCCGGTTTGGCCGACTTGCAGGTCGTTGGGCACCATGCCCGCGTCGCAGGCCGCGCGGCTGGCACCGAGCGCACCGCCGAGCAGATCGGTCAGCTCCTCCAGCACCTTGAAGTTGGCGGCTTCCTTCATGCCGCGTCCACCGGCCACCACGACCTTGGCCTCGGCCAAATCGGGGCGCGCGCTCTTGGTGGCGTGCAGGGCCACGAATTCGCTGCCCAAGGCATCGACGGCACCAACGGTCTTGCTGTCGACGGGGCCGGCGCTCGCGGCCGGTGCCGCCGGGGCGAATTCGGTCTGGCGCGCGGTGCATGCCACGACGGCGGTCGTGACCTCGACGTCGGTGAGGGCGTTCCCGGCATAGGTCGGCCGGCGGAAGGACTTGCCGCCGAGCACGGCCACCACGTCGCTGGCCATGCCCGCGCCCAGCAGGGCCGCCGCGCGGGGAAGGACATCCTTGCCCGTCGAAGTCGCCGAGGCGACCAAGGCCGTGGCGCCGATTTCCTTGACCGCGCTTGCGATGAGCGGCGCCCACGTCTCGGCCAGGGCCGCCGAGAGGGCCGGGTTGTCGTAGCACAGCACCTTGTCGACGAAGCGGGCCGCGTCCGAGGCGGCGGCGGCCACGCCGGCGCCGATGACGACGCCAACGACCGGTCCGCCGTGGTGCTTGGCCAATGCGCGCGCGGCGGTCACGGCGGGCAGCGACGACGAGCGCAGGTTGGAGGAAGTCGTTTCGAGAAGAACGAGCGTTGCGGACATCAGATCACCTTCGCTTCCGTGTGCAGCTTGGAAACCAATTCCTCGACCGAGGCCACCTTGATGCCGGCCTTGCGTGCGGGCGGGTTCTCGTGGCGCAGGGTCTTGACCAGGATGCCCCCTGTCACTCCGAGCGATTCGGCGGTGACTTCCTTCAGTTCCTTCTTCTTCGCGGCCATGATTCCCTTGAGCGAGGCCAGGCGTTGCGTGTCTTCCCACTCGACCTCGGGACCCGAGAGCGCCTCGTTGCGCACGGCCTTCTTGCCGATGATGCGCAGGTCGACGGTCGTGACGGCGGGCAGGCGCACGCGGCGTTCCTCTACGCCGGTGTCCACTTCGCGCGACACCGTGGCCGACTTGCCGTCGGCGGCCAGGGCGATGGTCGACAGAAAGGTGGCCTGCGGCCAGCCCAGGTAGCCGGCGAGCAGCTGTCCGACTTGGTTGTCGTCGCCGTCGACCGCTTGCTTGCCCATGACCACGATGTCGGGCTTTTCGGTTTCCACCACGGCCTTCAGGGTTCGCGCCACCAGGTCCGCGTCCAGGGCCGCGTCGTCACCGGCGACGAGGATGCCGCGATCCGCGCCCATGGCCAAGAGCTGCCGAAGCTGCGTCGAGGTGTCCTTGGGCCCGATGCTGATCAAGACCACCTCGCCCGAGCGCTCGCCGCCCTTGCTCTTTTCGGTCAGGCGCAGCGCCGTTTCCACCGCGTACTCGTCGAATGGGTTCACCTGCCAAGTGGTGTCGCCGAGCTCGACAGCGCCGCCGGCGATCTTCAGCTTGAGCTCGGGATTGGGAACGCGTTTACAGGGTACAAGGATCTTCACGCAAACCTCCTTCGGGGTTGGTTCTCGGTCGGACTCGCAGTTACGGCGCGGTCGTCTGCAGCGCCTCTTCCAGGTGGGCGAGGATTTGGTCGTTCACGTCGACCAGCCACACGGTGGATGGGTGCGGCTGCTTGTGCGCGCGAAGCTCGTTGACCATGGCGCGCGCGGCATCCGCGGGATCGGCTCCACCCAGACCGGTGCCCAGCCCAGGGATGGCGATGACATCGAAGCTGCGCTGGCTGGCGGCGAGGAGGGCGGCGCGGGTGGCGCGGCGGACGCTCTCGACGGTGACCTTGAGGCCTGGCTCCTCCATGGTGGGGGCGTGGATGATGTGTTTCGCCCACAGCGTGCCGGCGTTGGTCACGACGGCGGCGCCGACGGCGATGGGCGCCAGGGACATGGCTTCGCGTTGGATGAGTGGGCCGCCCTTGCGCGAAAGAGCGGCGGCTACACCTCCCCCCATGATGCCGAGCGAATTCGCGGGACTGACCACGGCATCGACAGCCATCTCGGTGATGTCGGACTTCGCGAGGTGAATTTGCATAGGGGGCCGTCCTACTGGACAGCGGGGCCACCGTAGCACCAAGCTCGGGCGACCTTCAAGGGCCAGTCTGGTGTCGGAGCTCTCTCCATCGCCCCAACGGTATTCGATGTAGCGGTTCGCCAGCGCCAACAGGACCGGCGGTCATGGCTACCCGCGAAGACGCAGTGCGCCCTCCAGGATCTCCAGCGTGGCAGGCAGACGCCCCGGAGTCTCCCCGTCGATCTCCAGGGGAATCTCGGCCTTGGCATCAACCGGGGCCAGTCGCACTCGACGGCAACGCACCGATCTCACCTCCTTCATGGCCAGGTGATTGCCCGAATAGATGCGATGGATCTTGGCCAGGACCTCCAGACGTCCAAGGTCTCCGACGGTGACGAGATCGAAACGGCCATCGTCGAGGAGGGCCTCGGGGCAAATCTTCATGCCGCCCCCGAAGAACCGCCCGTTGCCGACAGCCGCCAGCAACAGGGTCATGTGACGCGCATCGCCATCGTCGACCGAGATCGCGAGCTCGGTGTTGTCGTAGGTCAGCAGCGAGCTTGCCACGGCGGAGAGGAACGAGATCCGGCCGCCCAGCCGTTTGGAGCCTCGATTGGCCCGCTCGGCCACCACGCTTGAAAATCCCACCGAGGTCACGTTCACGAAGTGGCGAGAAGCTTCCGTGCCGTCATGGGTCATGAAGGTAACCTTGCCCACATCCACGCTGCGGGGCTTGCTTTTGCGCACGTGCTCCGCGGCGCTGAAGAGCTCGTTCTCGATGCCGAGACTGCGGCGAAAGTCGCCCCCGGTTCCTCGGGGAATGATGCCCATCTCGGTGTCGCCTCCTGCTGCCACCAAGCCGTCGGCCACTTCGGAGATCGTGCCATCGCCACCCAAGGCCACGACCAACTTGCGTCCCTGCTTGGCTTCCTCGTGCGCCAGGGTGCGAGCGTGTCCGGGCGCCTCGGTGAAGCGAGTGTCGAACACACCCAACCCATCCGAGATCGCGCCGACCACCCCCGCCCAGCGTTTTTCGCTGAGCCCACCGCCCGAGCGCGGGTTGACGATGACGACCGGTTTGTCCACGGCACGGCAAAATAGCACATGGGAAAAACCGATGCGCTAGCGGGTCCAGCGAGCCACGAGTATCATCCCCGCGCCCATGGAACGTGGACCAGCATTTCCCTGGCTCGGCCAGTTGTGGTTGTTCGGCGCCATTCTCTGTCTGTACCTGTTTTCGACCAGCAGCGCGCGCCCGTGGGGCGACGCCACGCCGATCTGGGAGGTGGCGGACAGCATCGTCAGCAAGCACAACCTACATGCCACGACCCGCTGGCCGATGACTCTGCCGAACGGGAAGGATGGCCATCTCTATGCCCTGGCGCCCCTGCTGCAGAGCCTCATCCACGTTCCGGGGGCCATCCTGCAGCGGCAGATCGCCAAGGTCTACCCGGCCTATTGGCAGATCGCCTGGCGGCTGACCTCGCACTTGGCGTCCACGGTTCTCGGCGCGCTTTCGTGTCTGCTCTTCTTTGCCCTGTGCCGGCGCCTGGGAGCCTCGATCCTTCCGGCCGCCTTGACAACCTTGGCGCTGGCCTTGGCGTCGTCCGTCTGGGTCTATTCTCGCTACCCCTACTCCGAGACGCTTCAGCTGTTCTGTTTCACGGGGTTCTTCTGCAAGCTGCTCGACGTGCGCGACCGGCCGACCTGGCGGCAGGCCATGTGGCTCGGGGTGTGGGCCGGTCTGCTGGTGAACGCCAAGCCGGTCTTTTTGCTGACCGGGCTTGGGGGAGGTCTGTTTCTGCTTTGGGAATTGCGACGAGACCGGCGGGCGCTGCTGCTGGTGGCGCTGGTGTCGATCGGGTCCGCCGCCCCGTTCGCGGCCATGGTCCTCGACTACAACTATCTGCGCTGGGGCAGCATCACCTCCACCGGCTACGGCGTGGCCATCACCAGCTCGGGAATCGAAACCGGGCCGGGCGTCCACGAGCATCCGTTGATCGGCCTTTGGGGGATGTTCTTGTCGCCGGGAAAATCCATCTTTCTCTACAGCCCCCCTCTATTGGTTGCGTTCGCGGGGCTTCTTCGCTTCGCCAAGAGCCACCGTCACGTCGTCCTGGCCATGGCGCTGACCATCGTTCCCGGGCTCTACGTCCATGCCCAACTGATCTCTTGGGCGGGCGACTATGCCTGGGGACCGCGCTACACGACGTTTGCTCTTGGCGTTCTCTTGCTTCCGGCCAGTTTCGTCGTCCAGGCGTGCCTGAACCAAGGACGAAGGCTGCGACGCTGGCTGGGGCTGACCCTCCTCGCCGGCGTGTTCGCGTCGGGCGCTTTCGTCACCTACTTGGGCAATGCGATCTATTGGGATCATTTCATTCGCATTCAAACCGACGCGACGCGAGCCTGGCTGGGAACGCCCAACAACACGGGCGACGGCAGTAGCACCCGGGCCATTCCCTGTCCGGTCTGTTTCGAAACCATTTCCCAATTGCAATGGTTGCCTCCCTTCCAGCACATCGTGGGAAACTATTGGCTGCTGACCCACCTCCCCTACGGGCACGATTGGGTTCGGGCCGAAAAAGATGCCCCCTGGCGCAGATACACCAATCTTCAGATCGACATTCGAGAATCCTACGCACGGGCTCGCGTCGATTGGTGGTTCACGGAATACCACCGCGCCTTCCCTCGCCTGTCCTGGTTTCTGATCGTCCTCCTTCCGACCGCGAGCGTGGCCATGTTCGTGCTCTTTCTGCTCGAAGTTTGGCGCGGACATCGTCGCGCGCAGGCATTGCCCGTCGCGGGCGTCGGGGATCCCGCGCAGGAAGCGACCTAGGTTCCATGCGCGTGCCCGGGATTCGGCCTGTCTCGTCGGTTTTGAGTGCGGCGCTGATCGCGCTGGTGCTCGCGCTCTATGCGCGCCACGTGGACACGAATTTCGCCGGATTCACCGTGGACGATGCCGCCATCTCGTACGCCTATGCGGACAACCTGGCCCACGGAAATGGTTTCAGACTGACCCCGAATGCAAGTCCGGTGGAGGGGTTCTCGAATCCGCTCGAAGTCCTCTTGTTGGTTCCCTTTGCGTGGGCCGGTGCGGGCTTGGACGCGGCCTGCAAATTCCTGAACCTTGCGGCGGTCCTGGGTGGAATCTTGGCGATGACCTTCGTCGCTTGGCGGCGCCTCGATCCGCTGTCGCGTCTGTGGCTGGCCGTGCCCTGCGCCTTCGGATTTCTCTGGCCCGCGTTCAATCATTGGCTGGTGGCGGGCCTCGAAGGCGGGCTCTTGTGCGGCCTGCAGATCCTGTCCATCGCCTTGCTCGCCGTTTCACCCCTGCAAGGGAGGCGAGACGCGGCGCTTGGCATCGTGGCCTTGCTGCTGGCCTTGACTCGGCCCGAAGGCGTGGTTTACGGCGGCATCGTCGTCGCGTTTCGCGCGTTCCAATCGGGCCGGCGCTGGCGACTCGCCGCCATCTTCTGCATCGGCGTTGCTTGCATCCTGCTGCTGCGATTTGCCCTCTTTCGGCAATGGGTCCCCAACACCTACTTCGCTAAGATCAATGTCGACACCCGATGGGGGGCGGGAGCGGACTACGTACGCCAATTCTGGAACGCCAACGGGACGGCCTATTTCCTGTGTTTCCTTCCCCTCTTTGCCTTCCTCGTCGGCAGGACCCGCCTCGTCGCCTTCGCCGCGTTTGCGCAAATGGCCTTCGCGAATGTCTTTGCCGCTCTCAGCGGTGGGGATTGGATGCGCCACTGGCGCTTCATGCAACCCTTGCAAGGCCCTTACTGGGCCTTGTGCCTGCTCGGCGTGCTGGCCCTGTTCTCCGCCCGCAGTTGCAAACCTGGCCGCCGTCCGCGCGGGCTGCGCCCCCTGTTGCTGCTGGTCGCGATCCTGCCTCTCTCCACGACCGGATGGGCGGAGCGCGCGAGCCGGGTGAAGACGTGCGCCCAGGATCATGACGTCGACATGCGACGGATCTCCAGCGTGGGTGCCCTCTACCGCCGCCTTGGGGATCGCCTTGATTTGGGCAGACCCTTGCTCATCGCCGATGTCGACGTGGGGGGGATGTCCTACCCGCCCGGCGTCGATGTCCTCGATATAGGCGGCCTCGCCGACCATGTCTTCGGCTATTCGTGGACGCGGCAGCCTTCCGAAATCGTCGACTATTTCTTCGGGGAGCGACGTCCCGACACCTTCCACGTTCACGGCGGATGGGTTGGCGCGCGTCCGCTCTACGCGCTCTCGCCGTTTCGGTACGACTTTCGCGTGATGGGCCCGGCGTTCATGCGGCAATTGGAGGTTTGCTGGCTAACCGCGATTCGCGCCGATTCTCGTCGATCCGCCTGCTGCGCCGGTGGTGGAGGCACAAGCGAGCCAAGACTCGATTCGGATCCTCGGTTTCTCGTCGCTTGGCTCGGACAGCCGGGTCTTGTTCGTTCACGCCCTGCAGACGGGCTCTGGCGCGCCGCCGACCCTCACGGTGAAGGACGCCGATCAGGATGAATGGCCGGTGCAGTGGCACACGGGGCACGACGTGGAGCCGGGGCCCGTGGGCTCGCCCATCGTCGGCATGGTTGAATTGCCCGCCGGTGTGCTGCCCGTGCGACTGGAACCCACGGAGCTTCGATTGACGGATTGGCCGAGCGTGGTGAGCGCACCGGCCGACGCGGCGGCCATGACCCGGCTGCCGCTCTTTCGTCTGGCCGGCCAGCCCGGCCCTCGCTGCGACGTGAGCACCTATCTCGATCCGCACGCCCACGCCGGAGCCCGTGCTCGCGGGACGGCGCTCGTGGCTCGTCTTTGCGGGGGTGGGCTTTCTCGCGACGATCGTGCGCGGGTCGCCGAAGCGATCGAAGCCGAAGCCTCCGGGCTGGCGTCTCCCGACGATCGCTACGATGCCTACCGTGTGTTCCCCGACCTGGGGCTGCCCATTTCGACGTCGGTGCGCAGGCACCTCGACCGCGAACGATCGCGGCACACCTACTTCGACGAGATTGCGCTGGCATGGTCGGCCACCGAATTGAAACCCGGCGAGCCGTCGCCCGAGCAAGCGCGCGCCGGCCTGGGTGCGCTCTTGCTGGCGCGGCAGTACGACAGGCTTCTTCTTGTGGCACTCGGCCGAGGTCTTGCGCGCAGGCCCGAGGTCCAGGACCTGCTCTGCGAAGCGGTCGCCGCCCTGGGACTGCGCTCGCGGCTCATGCCCGACCTGGTTTGCTCGAACCATCCCAATCATCCTCTGCGCGTCCTCATACAGGGCTTCGAAAATGCATCCGATCCGTCGCTACACTTCGACAACGTCAGTCGGACGTGGCTCGTGTCCCGGCCCCCGGCGTCCATGCTGGGCGGGCAGGGCCGCTCCTTCCTGTTCGTCCCCCCGTGCGTCCGGGAGCCTTGCAGCGAGGCGATTTGGGGGCCCTTGCCTTGGTCTGGTTCCCGCTTTGGTGTCTTGCTCGCGGGCCCTGGCAAGGGAACCTCCGTGGTCGTGGAGGCGCGCGACGGCGCCGGTTGGATTCGAGCTTGGTCGCAGCGGCGCGCCCGCCGCTCCGAACGTCCTCACGCCGCAGACGGTCCGGTTGCCTGTACCGGTCTCTGGCGAGGTGCGGGTTCGCATCGCGAACCATTCGAAGCAAGACGCCATGATGGTCGACGCCCTGACCTTTCTCGACCTGGGCGACTGAGTCCGGCATTTGTCCTGTTGAATCCGGGCACACCTATGGTTATGGTCCGGGGCCAAAGGGAATGGAAACCATGCAAATTAATTGGAACAGACTATTGGTTGTTGCGTCGTTGACAGCCGCTGCATCGGTGCTGGGAGGTGATTGGTTGGCGGCGCGCGCGGACGATCGCAAGATCAACGCCTGCGGATGCTACCAGAACACCGCTGGCGAATGTACCTGCACGAGGCCCAGCAAGTGCGGCTGCCCGGGAGAGTGCGAGCCCAAGGGCTGCGAGGAAAAGCGGCAGAAAGAGCTGGACAAGGAAATTCAAGCCGAAACCAAGAAGGCGGAAGAGGCCGACAAGAAGCGGCGCGAGGAAGAGGCCGCCAAAGCCAAGGCCGTGGAGCAAGCCGCCGACGAATCGGAGGGCGAGGACAGCGAGACCGCTGACGAGACCACGCCGCCCGGACCCAAGGACAAGGTCAAGAAGCCCAAGGGCAAGAAGGAGGCCGAGAAGGAAGACAAGAGCGAAGAGAAGAAGGGGGCCAAGAAGGGGGCCAAGAAGGCGCCCAAGCAAGAGGGCCAGGAGGGTAAGAACGGGAAGGAAGAGGTCAAGTAGGCTCGAGGTAGACCGTCTGGGCAGGTTCGCACGCCCAAAGCCAGACGTGACGAACGCGGATCATCGGGTAAACTGCGCGGCCCATGGCTCATCAGTATATCTTCACGATGCAGGATCTCCGCCGCGTTCACCCCCCGAACAAGGAGGTTCTGAAGGGTATCTATCTGTCGTTCTTCCCGGGCGCCAAGATCGGCGTCATCGGTGGCAACGGCGCCGGCAAATCGACGCTTCTGCGCATCATGGCCGGCGTGGACAAGGACTTCTTCGGCGAGGCGCGGCCAGCCGACGGCATCACCGTGGGCTATCTCGCGCAAGAGCCGCAGCTCGACCCTGGCAAGGATGTCCTCGGTAACGTCGAGGAGGCGGTTGCGGCCACCAAGAAGCTGCTGGTCCGCTTCGACGAGGTGAACCTACGCCTTGGCGAGGACGTCACGCCGGAGGAGATGGACAAGCTGCTGGAGGAGCAGGCCAAGCTTCAGGACGCCATCGAGGCGGCCAAGGGCTGGGACCTCGACCGCACGCTCGAGATCGCCATGGACGCGCTGCGCCTGCCTCCGGGCGATGCCGACGTGACCAAGCTGTCGGGCGGCGAGCGTCGCCGCGTGGCCTTGTGCAAGATTCTGCTTCAGCGGCCCGACTTGCTCTTGCTCGACGAGCCCACCAACCACCTCGACGCGGAAAGCGTCGCGTGGCTGGAGCATCACCTGCAGGAATACCCCGGCACCATCGTGGCCATCACCCACGACCGCTACTTCCTCGACAACGTGGCGGGATGGATCCTCGAGCTCGACCGCGGCGAGGGCATCCCCTGGCAGGGCAACTATTCGTCGTGGCTCGACCAGAAACGCAAGCGGCTCGAGTCCGAGGAAAAGGCCGAGTCTGCCCGCCAGCGCACGCTGGCCCGCGAGCTCGAATGGGTGCGCGCCTCGCCGCGCGCCCGTCAGGCCAAGTCCAAGGCGCGTCTGGCCGCCTACGAGGAATTGCTCGCCGAGGAGTCGCAGAAGCGCGAGGAGACGGTCGAGATCAGTATTCCGCCTGGTCCGCGCCTGGGCGACCTCGTGGTCAAGGCCGAGAGCCTGTGCAAGGGCTACGGCGACCGCGAGCTCATCGAGAACCTCACCTTCAATCTGCCTCGCGGCGGTATCGTCGGCGTGATCGGCGCCAACGGCGCGGGCAAGACCACGCTGTTTCGCATGATCGTCGGGGAAGAGAAACCCGACAGCGGCGTCCTGCGCATCGGCGAGACGGTGAAGTTGGCCTACGTGGACCAGTCGCGTGACGCCTTGAAGGGCGACAACAGCGTGTTCCAGGAGATCGCCCAGGGGGCGGAGCTCTTCGAGGTCGGCAAACGCACCATCAACGTGCGCGCCTATGTCTCCGGATTCGGGTTCAAGGGTCCCGACCAGCAGAAGCGGCTCAAGGATTTGTCCGGCGGCGAGCGCAACCGCGTGCACCTGGCCAAGCTGCTTCGTAGCGCGGGCAACGTGCTTCTGCTCGACGAGCCGACCAACGATCTCGACGTGGACACCTTGCGGGCTCTGGAAGATTCGCTGCTGTCCTTCCCCGGTTGCGCCGTGGTCATCAGCCACGACCGCTGGTTTCTTGACCGCATCGCGACGCACATGCTGGCCTTCGAGGGCGACAGCCAGGTGGTGTGGTTCGAGGGCAATTACCAGGACTACGAGGCCGACCGTCGTCGCCGCCTGGGTGCCGAAGCCGCCCAACCCCACCGCATCAAGTACCGCAAGCTCATTCACTAGCGACGCCGGAAAAATCAGGGAAGCATTTGCGGCGTGGCGGAGAAACCGGTACGCTGGTTCGGCCATGATCTCGTACGCCGATTTCGAGTTCGCAATCGCCCGATGGAAATCTCGCGCTGCGGGCGTGCCGCAACCGGCAGCACCTGTCGCTTCAGGTACCGTGGCGGCCGAGGTGCCGGTCGCGACCGCGCCGGAAGATCCCGCCGAGGAGGTTGGTCAGGAGTCCGGTGTCGTCACGGGTCATGCGGAGACTCCGGTTTCGGGTAACGTCGTGCTCAGCGACGCCTTGATGGGAACGCCGAGTCCCGAGTCCGAGCCCCAGTAGCTTCGAAAACGATCCCCGGGCTAGAAGTATGCCCGCACACCCAGTCCGACATCGATGGTGAAATCGAGCGGCGGGATGACGACCAGGGCCGGTGCGATCTCGAGGTAGACCTCCAACCAGCGTGGGCGGCGAAAGGTCAGGTCCAGGCCGAGCGGAACCCTGGCCAGGAAGACGACCCCGTGATCGCCGTTGTTGTAGGTATAGCCCCAGACGACCATGCGTCCGCCCACGCCCGCGTGCCAGTCGAGTCTGACCACCGAGTTCACGATGGGCTCCTCGTAGAGGTAGTCGAAGTGCAAGCTGAAGTCGTGCCGGTTGTCGTTGCAGTAGTAAGGGTGGCCGTTGCCGTCGTAGCAGGTGCCGTAGCCCCAAAAGCCGATGCCGAAGTCCAGGGCATCGTTTCTGTCGAGGAAGACCTTGCCGATGAGGGCAGTCGGATTGAGTAGCTGAACGCCGAGGCCAAAGGTGCGCGATGTTCCAACCTCGGTCGCTTGGGCCGTGCGTGGGCGTGAGCCAAGGGCGACCAGGGCGAATGCCAGGGTGATGATGACGCGTTTCATGGGGTGCATAGTATTCGATTCAGACAAATCTCGCCATCCGCGGTCCGTCGCTGGTAGATCCTCGACCGGTACCGTGAATCGAACTTTTCTTCCGCATGCGCCGCTTCTTCTCCTCGCCGCGACGGGAGGGCTTGCCTGCCGGGGCGAGGGCACGCCGTCCACGAAGCCGGCACCGCCGTCCGAGCCTCCGCCTTCCGCCGTCGCTCTTGCCCCGCCTTCCGCGCGGCCCGCGCCGACCTCCGGGCCATCCAAGCCCGACGAGGATGCCCTGCCCGAGGCGACCGGCAAGCTCGCCCTCGAGCGCCGAGCGATTCAGGTGGTGGACGGCCAAGAGCGCGTGGTTGACGCGAACATGGCGCGCGACAAGGGCCTGACCCTGGTCGATCTGTCCGACGACTTCGCACCCTTCATCTTTCAGGACGGCAAGGCCGCCGATGGTGCGCCCTTGCCCAACCGCTACCGGGCCGTGTTCGTGGGGCTGGCCAACGATCGCACCGACGGCGATGGCGAGCCGCTGCCACCCGGCGAGCGCAACTACCTCGAGCTCTACGGCGTGCCGCCCTCGCTGTCGGTCATGCGCAGGCGTTTTCTCGAAGACCGTGCGCGCACCTGCGAGAGCACGGTGGACACGGCCAAGCTCTTGGCCGTGGACAGCATCGAGACCTGGGGCAGGACCACCGAGAAGAAGGAAAGCGCGAAACACCGTTTCCGCGGCATGCGCCTCGAAGCTGCGCAGAAGAAACTGGGCGCCTCCACGCTGGAGGAGCTGGCCACGAAGGATCCCCGCTATGGTCGCGAGGTGAAGGATCATCTGCGCACCGAGGCCGAACGCGCTGCCTTTGCCGAGGTGGAAAAACGCCTCATCTGCGAAGGGCTGCTCGATCCTGGCAAGCACAAGACCGGTTCCTACGACGGTCCCATGCGTAGCGCCGCCGTGGATTTCCAGCAGAAAAACGCGGTGTTCGCGCAGGCCGATCTCACGCGCGGAACGCTGGAGGCCATGGCCCGCCCGCTCCTGCTGAACGACTTTCTGGCCCTGCGTCGGGTGCTGGCCGAACGGGCGGCGCACGCCGGCCGCATCCTCGAGGACGGCAGCGCCATCGAGGCCATGCCGCCCGCCAAGCGGAACCGGCCGCGCAAGCAACCCACGTACAAGAACAAGGCCGGCGAGGACGTGCCGGTTCCCGATCTGGTGGGGCAGGCCACCCTGGCCACCATGGCGCGTCTGGGGCTGGCCACGCCCGAGGACGCCCTAGCGTTCTTCCGTCGCCACCCGGAAAGCGACTTTCGCTCGTTGCGCGCGGCCGTGCGCTTTCCCGCCCTGCCCGAATATTACGGTCCGCACATGGACCTGGTGGCCGAGATCGATCGCGGCGACGTGTGGTACGACTTCCCCTTCGACGACAAGGGCGTGCGCATCGCGCAAGCCCGCGAGCGCTTTCCGTCCTTCACGCTGTTCGTGCGGTGGCGAGGCGAGAAGGTACCGCTCGTCAATTGGCGCACCACCATCGGTGGCTGGCGAACCGAGGTCGCCTCCGATGGCGAAGAATACTATCGCTACAAGGAATCCGACGTGGGCACGCGCGTGTGGCGCCACATCGTGGCCGCACCAGTGTGGTTGCCGCCGACCTCCGCGCCGCTTGGCGCGATGGTCAAGACCAAGTGGGTCGCCGGCGCCTATCCGCACGTGGTCAACTACGACGAGACCGGCCCCGGTTACCTGTCGGCCTACGGCCTCGTGGCCGGGATTCACGAGCAGCTGCGTCGGCACGGCGCGAGCCTGGCCTATTTCGACAACGGCATTCGCACCCACGGCTCGTTCGATTACCTATCCTTGCGCGGGCGCTTCTCGCACGGTTGTCATCGGCTCTACAACAACCTCGCGGTACGCTTGTTTTCCTTCGTGCTCGGCCACCGCAGGGCCAAAGTGCTGGGCCCCATGGCGCTTGGGTTCCGGCGCACCTTCTATTGGGAAGGCGAGGTCTACGACATGCGCCTGCCCACGCGCGGCTTCTACTTCGAGCTCGAACCGCCGCTGCCCATTGAAACCCTGAAGGGAACCATCAAAGGCAAGCTCAAGCAGCCGATCACCGGCTACGTGCGCAAGCCTGGCGTGAAGTACACCGACGCCAAGCCGCCGGCTGCATCCAGCGGTCCCGACAGCAAGGCCGGAGGCGCTCCGTGAGGTCGCGTTGTGGGTGGGCAGCCGCCGTGGTCTTGTCGTGCGCCTGCTCGCGCTCCGCCCGGCCTGTCGGGCCGGCAGCTCCCTCCGCCGTCGAACCGACGCCCTCCGCCGCCGTCACCAAGCCCAAGGCCTTGGCGGCTTCCGCCGCGCGCGCGATGCCCGAGGCTCGGCCGGAGTCGCCCAAGGTCGAGGGCGACGATCTCAGGACCGAGGAACGCGAGGCCAACCCGTACTCCCAAACCGTGACGCTCAAGCTCAGCGTGACACCACAGGTGAAAGCCCTGGTCACGTGGGGCGCCAAACAGATTGCCCGGCTGTCACCTGGCAGCATGGATACCGAGCTCAGTCGACCACGTGGCAGTGGGCCGATCGATCTGGACATCAAGGCAGAGGGCTACATGCCGTATCACACGCGGCTTTACGCGGATCGCAACGACAAAGTGAGCGTCCGTCTCTATCGCGTCGAAGAGGCGCCAGGTCTCCTCGGTTACCGGCGGCAGGACGAGAAGCTGCTTCCCGAGAAGAAGAAGTAGCACGCGAAGCGGCTTTGGTCCGCGAATTGCTTTGACTGGCGCATACGCCGTCAAGGAGCCCACCGTGCAGCGATTCGCCGTGCAAGTTCGTCCGCGATTCATCACCGCCGTCCGATTCTCGTCAGGTAGAGCCGAAATCGGTCACGGCGCTTGTGCACAAGGAGGTCATCCGTGATCTCCGGCTACGCCATCATTCCAGACGGACAGAGTGCTCCATCGGCGATCTTCATCGAGCTTGAAGACGCCGTGGACTGGGGACTTCTCACCTACGGCGGCGACACCTTCCGCATTTGCTACATGGAGGTCGCGCAAGTCGAGAACGAAGACCGCGACGTCACGCGCCGCCTCTCCTAGGAGGCTGGTAGGTTCCGCGCGTCCGGGCGAAATCGCGACAGCCTTGTCGCACTTGGGTCTTCGTCTCCCAGCGGCGAACCTCGCGCAGGCGGCGCTGGCGGTGGTAGTCTGACCGACCAAGGTATGTCCGATTCGGAGATCGCACCCACGCAGATGCTGAACGTCGCGAGGGATCCCCTCGTCGACACCATCATAGGCGAGCGCTATCGCATCCTTGGCCGCATCGGCGAAGGCGGCATGGGGACGGTCTTTCGCGTCGAGCACACCTTGATGAAGAAAGTGCTGGCGCTCAAGCTCTTGCGCGCCGAGTTCAGCAATGTGCCGGACGCCGCGCGGCGCTTCGAACGCGAGGCGCAGTCGGCCAGTCGACTGAACCACCCCAACATCATTTCGGTGACTGATTTCGGCCACGGCGCGGATGGCGAGCTGTTTCTGGTCATGGAATTCGTGGCTGGTGAGCCCCTCGCCGAAGTGCTCTTGCGCGAGGGACGCTTCGAGCCCGGTCGCGCCTGTCATATCGCGGGCCAGATCCTGCGTGCGCTCGAACACGCGCACGCCGAGGGGGTCGTTCATCGCGACCTCAAGCCCGCCAATGTGATGCTGGTCAGGGATCCCGATCCGAAGAAGCCCGAGACGGTGAAGATCCTGGATTTCGGTATCGCCAAGATGACCCAGGCCCAGGGCAACGACGAACCGCTGACGCGCGGGATGATGATCTTCGGAACGCCCGCCTACATGTCACCCGAACAAGCCGCGGGACAAGAGGCTGACAGCCGGGCCGATCTCTATTCGTGCGGCATCATCCTGTACGAGATGCTCGTCGGTCGGAAACCGTTCGAGGATCCCGATCTGGTCAAGCTGCTCGGCATGCAGATCACCGCGCCACCGCCCCGCCTCGCCGAGGTCGCGCCTGACGCGCGCATCCCCCCTGTCCTCGAAGCCGTGGTCATGCGCGTGCTGGAAAAGGAGCGCGACAAGCGCTACGCGAGCGCGACCGAATTTCGCACGGCTATCGAGAACGCGTCCACCGACGCCGCGGAGCTCGGCGCGCGCTTTGCCGCGTCCTCGGTGCGCATGGGGTTCTCCATCGGCGCCAAGATCTGGTCCAAACGCCCGGCGGTCATCTCGGCCGCACGGTGGACGTGGGCGCGGGTGTGCGCCGTCAAAGGCAAGATCGATGAGCTCGCGCACCCGGCGCTCAAGCACTTGCCCGAAAGACCCCGGCGCTATGCGGTGCCGGGCGTGTTCGTGCTTCTGCTGCTGGTGCTGGTTTTCGCGCGCGGAGGGGGCGGGCGCAAAGGGGCTTCGCCCAAATTGGAGCCGCCCAAGCCCAAACCCGTCGCCGCCGAAATGAAGTCGCCCATCAAGCACATCGAAGAGACCATGGCCAAGGGGCTTCTGACCGAGTCGCGCGTGCTCATCATGCAGCAGATCTCGGCCCATCCCACCGACGGACACGTGCGCTACCTCCTCGGCAATCTGGAATTCGCCGACAAGAATCCCAGCGCCGGGCTGCAAGCCTATGAGGAAGCCCTGCGCATGGATCCCGGCCTGCGCGCCGACGCGGCCCTGCTGGTGAATGTGCGCGGCGAGCTCAACGACCGCAAGCTCGGGCTCGTCGCCCTGGAGATGCTGACCAAACAGATCGGGAAACCCGCGATCGACCTTTTGGCAGACCTTGCCTCGGACGATCGTCGCGCCGAGTTCCGCCAGGCCGCGCGCGAGGCGTGCGAGACCCTCGACTGCGGCAAGAAGGTCAACCTCGTCAACAGCTACGCCTTGGATCTGGCCCAAGGCAAGACCTGCGAGGAAAAGCGCGCGGCCGTGCAGAAGCTGGGCGAAACCGGCGACAAGCGCGCCATCGAGCCGCTGAGTCGGGCTCGCTCCGAGCGGCGCAGCCTCCTCGGTGGTCTGCTCGGCGCCTCGGGCAACGCCTGCGTCAGAAAGGATATCGACGCCGCCCTCACCGCTCTCGGGGCAGCGCCGCCTGCCCCGCACGGCAAGCGGCGCAGGAGATAGCGGCCGCGACAAGCTCAGCGACGTCGCGAGGCGCCAGGCTAAAGGCCCCATTCCAAGGCTAAGCCTCTCGCCTGGCAGGGCGACGAAAGGTGGTCGTGGTCGTGGACGTCACCGTGGCCCGGAGTGATCTTCGTCGGCCACGGCCACGGCCACGACCACGACCTCCTGCGGCTATCGTGGGATGATGGATGGGCAGGATGGATGGGTAGGATGGCTGGGCGTTTGGACCGGATTTTTGCTAGAAATCCCCATGCCCAAGCGAGCTTCCTGGGACGAGTACTTCATGAACATCGCCAGCGTGGTGGCGTCGCGCTCGACGTGTCCACGCAAATTCGTCGGTGCGGTCATCGTGCGCGAGAAGACCATCTTGTCGACCGGCTACAACGGATCGATTCGCGGCATGCCCCACTGTTCCGAGGTGGGCCACATGATGGAGAACGATCATTGTGTGGCCACCATCCACGCCGAGAGCAATGCCATCCTTCAGGCGGCCAAGAACGGCGTGATGATCGACGGCGGCACCTTGTACGTCACGGCCAGCCCGTGCTGGAGCTGCTTCAAACAGATCGCCAATTCGGGCTTGCGCCGTATCGTCTACGGCGAGTTCTACCGCGATGATCGCATCTTCCAGGTAGCCCAAACACTCAGCATCGAGCTGGTACACCTACAGTTGGTACCTGTAAGCCAGCCCAACAAAAACTCGATCGAAGGTTGACAGATGCCGGTTCCCGGCTAACTCTAGAAAGACATGCTGCGGTTTTCGTTGATGCTGCTGGCGGTCACGGCCGGCACTCAGACCGCGGGGGCTGTCGAAGGCGCCCCGAAATTCGGTGCGTCCGCAACCTGCATCATGCGCGCCTCGCGCGCATCCTTGCACAGTCGATCGGGAAGGTGCTCGGCCAAACGAAGGTGCTCGACCAAACATCGGGGCAAGCGCTCGGGCAAGATGATCGGCTGGCCGGTGCCGGAAAAGGAGCTGCTGGCGGAGAAGCCAGCGCCGCCGTCGGGCCACCTGCGCATCTACTCGGTCAACTACAAGGAAGAAGCGGACGTCGACATCTACAACGAAGACGGTTCGTTCAGCGTGAAGGCGCTGGCCGAGATCAGCCACATCTTCAAGTGCCGGCGCAGCGGTCTCGAGCACGACATCGACACCCGCCTCATCACCATCCTGTCGCACGTCTACGACCACTTCGGAGGCAAGCGCATCGAGCTGCTTTCGGGCTACCGTTTCCAGCGCCGCACCACCAGCAACCATTTCCATGGGACGGCGGCGGATATCCGCATTCCCGGCATCGACCCGCGCAAGATCCGAACCTATGTCGAGAGTCTCGACGCCGGTGGCATGGGCGTGGGCTGGTATCCCAAGGTCGGCTTCGTCCACGTGGACGTGCGCCAGCCCCCGAGCTACCGCTGGATCGACTACTCGCGATCGAACCCGGACGCCCGCGACCGGCTGCCCCCTCGCGGATTCAAGCGCAAGAATCCGGAAAGCTAGACCGCGTCGGGACCCGATGGCCCTCGGGACCTCCGGCCCACCCTTGCATCCAGCAGCCTCACGGCGGCTGCTGTCCTTTCTTGATCTCTTCGCTCGCCTCCCGTAGCTTGAGGCGGGGCAGGCGTAGGCCTTGCCAAGCATCATGTCCGCCAAACAGTTAGATCTGCTCGAAGAAAGTGGGAAGACACCAGCGGTTCCGCCCAAGCGGGGCAAGGGCGGCGGGGGGCGCGGTTCGGACGGGGGGGGCGGCGACGGCGGCGGTGGAGGGCCGACGGTGCCCACCGAAGCATCCCTGGTCGACGAGGCCCAGCGCCGGTATCTCAACTACGCGGTCAGCGTCATCACCTCGCGCGCGCTGCCCGACGTGCGCGATGGTCTCAAGCCCGTGCAGCGGCGGATCCTGTTCGCCATGCACAGCGATTTGCATCTTTACCCGGATGCCAGGTTTCGCAAGTGCGCCACCATCGTCGGCACCGTCCTCGGCAGGTATCATCCGCACGGAGATACGGCGTGCTACGAGGCCATGGTGCGCATGGCCCAAGATTTCTCGGTGCGCTACCTCCTGGTGGATGGGCACGGCAATTTCGGCTCGCTCGATGGCGACGCGCCTGCGGCCTACCGTTACACCGAGGCGCGCATGGCCCCGCTGGCCATGGAGCTGCTCGACGAGATCAAGGAAGGCACCGTCGATTTTCGCCCCAACTACGACGGCACGGCCGAAGAGCCCATCGTGCTGCCGGCGCGCGTGCCGCAGCTTCTGGCCAACGGCTGCGCGGGCATCGCGGTCGGCATGGCGACCAACATCCCGCCGCACAACTTGTCGGAGATTTGCCAGGCCGCCATCGCGCTCATCGACGATCGCAAGCTCGAGTGCAAAGATCTGCTCAAGTACATCAAGGGCCCGGATTTTCCCACCGGCGGCCTTTGCACCAACTCGAAGAAAGAGCTGCGCGACATCTACGAGACCGGGCAAGGCCCCGTCCACCTGCGCGGCGAATGGAAGAGCGAGGAGAGCAAGAAGGGTGCGCCGCTCATCGTTCTGACCTCGATCCCGTACAACGTGTCCAAGGCCGATCTGGTCGAGCGCATCGCCGAGGTCATCATCGCCAAGAAGCTGCCCATGCTGGTGGACGTGCGCGACGAATCCACCGGCGAGGTCCGCATCGTGCTCGAAGCTCAAGCCCGGCGCGGATCCCGCGCTGGTTATGGCGTATCTCTACAAGCACACGCCCATCGCGCTTTCCTTCCACGTCAACATGACGTGCCTCGTTCCGACGCAGAACCGCGAGGTCGCGGGGCCCATGCGCCTCAATCTGCTGTCGATCTTGAGCGAGTTTCTCGACTTCCGCGAGGAGGTCGTCACCCGGCGCTTCGAATACGAGCTGGCCGAGCTCAAGCGGCGCATCCACATCCTGCAAGGCCTCGCCCTCATCTTCGATGCCCTCGACGAAGCCATCCGCATCATCCGCAAGTCGGACGGAAAGGCCGACGCCGCGGTCAAGCTGATCAAGCGCTTCGGCCTCGATGAAGAACAAACCGACGCCATCCTCGAGCTCAGGCTGTACAAGCTGGCGCGTCTGGAAATCCAAATCATCCTCGACGAGCTGGCCGCGAAGCGCACGCGGGCCAAGGAGATCGAGGCCATTCTCAAGGACGAGCGCCAGCTGTGGAAGGTCATTCGCGGCGAGCTGGAAGATATTTCCAAGCGCTTTACCGACAAGCGGCGCACCAAAATCGGCGGCGCCGGAGGCGACGAGGTCGAGTTCCAGGCCGAGGACTTCATTGTCGACGAGGAAGTCACGGTCATTCTCTCGCGTGATGGCTGGCTCAAGCGCGTGCGCGAGATCAAGGATCTCTCGGCCACGCGCCTGCGCGAGGGCGACGTGGTGTTGGCGGCCCTGCGTGGCTCGACCAAGGACTCGCTCGCCATCTTCTCCAATCTCGGCAGCTGCTACGTGATCCGCATCAACGACGTGCCGGCCTCGACGGGCTACGGCGAGCCGGTGCAGAAGCTGCTCAATTTTCGCGACGGCGAGCGCGTGGTGGCGGGCCTGGTGGTTTCGGGCAACGGGCCATCGGCCATTCCCGCCGGGACGCTGGCGATTTCGCTCACGCGCAAAGGGTTCGGCTTTCGCTTCAATCTCGATCCGCACCGCGAGCTGTCGACCCGCGCCGGCCGCCGTTTTGCCAAGCTGGCCGAGGGCGACGAGGTGGTCGGCGTGTTGCCGGTAGCCCCCAAGGATATCCTGTGCGTGATCACCGGCGAGGCCCGCGCCTTGGTGTGCGCCGCCGACGAGGCCGCCGAGCTGGCCAACCCCGGCCGCGGGGTGACGATGATCAAGGTGGCCGACGACGATGCGGTCGTGGGCTTTGCCCTGGGCAAGCGCAAGGACGACGAGGTGCTGGTGGCCGAGCTGGAAAGCGGCAAGAAGATCCCGGTCGGCCCCGGGCGCTACCAGGTCACCGCGCGCGGTGGCCGAGGCCACGCCCTGGCCCGCAAGGCGAAGGTCGTGCGCGTCCAGGTCCCGGTCGAAGCGCCGGCCGCCGAACAGCCCAAATTGGTGAACTGAGATGACCCCGTCCGATGGAACCTACACGGCCGAGCACATCACGGTCCTCAAGGGCCTGGAGCCCGTGCGCCGACGCCCCGGCATGTACATCGGTGGCACCGACAGCAAGGGCTACCACCACCTGCTGTGGGAGATCGTCGACAACAGCGTCGACGAGGTCATCAACGGCTTCGCCACCCACTTCGAGGTGATCCTGCACAAGGATCACAAGTCGGTCACGGTGACCGACAACGGCCGCGGCATTCCCGTCGACATCAAGAAGGAATTCAAGAAGTCGGCGCTCGAGCTCGTGCTCACGGTGCTGCACGCGGGCGGCAAGTTTTCCTCGGACCAGTACCAGTATTCGGGCGGTCTGCACGGCGTGGGCTCGTCGGTGGTGAACGCGCTCTCCGAAGAGATGGTGGCGCGCGTGAAGCGCGATGGTTACGAATGGGAGCAGCGCTACGCGCGCGGCGAGGTGGCCAGCAAGCTCACCAAGATCGGCGCGGCCCGCGGCACGGGCACGTCGATCTTCTTCCGTCCCGATCCGCAGATCTTCGGCAAGTTGGATTTCTCCGCCGAGACCATCCGTTTTCGCCTGGAAACCAAGACCTTCCTGCACAAGGGCCTGAAGATCACCTTCCGTGACGAGGCGGCCGGCACGTCCGAGGTGTTGCAGCACGAGGGCGGCATCGCCGACTTTCTGACCAAGATCGTCACCGATCGCGGCAAAGCACCCACCACGCCGCAGATGTTCTACTTCCAGCGCGAAGATGGCATGCGCATCGAGGCCGCTTTGCAGTGGACCGAGTCGCACGAGGAGACCCTGCGCTCGTACGTGAACGGCATCCCCACCACCCAGGGAGGCTCGCACGAGCAGGGACTGCGCCAGGCCATCGTCAAGGCCGTGCGCTCGTTCGTCGACGCCGCCGGGCTCGCGCCCAAGAACGTGAACCTCACCGCCGAGGACATCCGCGAAGGCGTGGTCGGCGTCTTGTCGATCTATCTGCACGAGCCGCAGTTCCAGGGGCAGACCAAGGAGCGCCTGGGCAACCCGGAGGCTGCGCAGATCGTCGACTCCGCCATCCGGCCCGCGCTCGAGACCTATCTGCTCGAAAACCGGACCTTGGGTGCGACCATCGTCGAGCGCATCGTGCTGGCCGCCAAGGCGCGCGAGGCCTCGCGCGCGGCCTCGCAGGCGGTGTCGCGCAAGACCGCCATCTCGCACCGGCTGAACCTGCCCGGCAAGCTGGCCGACTGCTCGTCTACCGATCCGGCCCGGAGCGAGCTGTTCATCGTCGAGGGCGACTCGGCAGGCGGTTCGGCCAAGCAAGGCCGCGAGCGCCGCACCCAGGCTATTCTTCCCTTGCGCGGCAAGGTGCTCAACGCCGAGCAGGCCTCGCTGCAGAAGGTGCTCTCCAACAAGGAGCTGCAGGACGTGGTCTCGGCGCTCGGTTGCGGTGTGGGCGAGGCTTTCAACCTGGAACGGCTGCGCTACCACAAGGTCATCTTCTTGATGGACGCCGATTCCGACGGTCACCACATCGCGACGCTGCTGCTGACGTTCTTCTACCGGCACCTGCGCCCGCTCATCGAGCACGGGCATGTGTTCTTGGCCCAGCCGCCGCTCTTTCGCATCGATCACGGCAAGGAGACCTACTGGGCCCTCGACGAGGTGGATCGCGAGCGCATCGTCGGAACGTTGCCCAAGAACGCGCACCCCGAGATCATGCGCTTCAAGGGCCTCGGCGAAATGCAGCCCGAAGAGCTCAAGCGCACCACGCTCGATCCGAGCTCGCGGCGCCTTCTGCGCGTCAACGTGACGGACATCGCAGAGGCCGACCGCATCCTGACCGACCTCATGGGCAAGGACGTGGAGGCACGCTTCAACTTCATCATGGAACGCGCCGCCCAGGCGGATTTGGATCTGTAACTCTACCGCCGGAGCCTCCCGCCGCCCCCGAAGCGCGCGCCGCCGCCGGCGCGCGGGGTGGAGAAATTGCGCGGAGCGAATCCGCCGCCCGGTGCCGCCCGGCCGCCGCCGACCGGGGGCGCCGCCCCGTGCGGGCCCGTGGGGCGGGCACGCATGGCGCCGCCTGCGCCGTGCCAAGCGTTTCCATAGCGTTGCGGGCGCGGAACGGACGTGATTCTTGGCGCCACCGTGTGCCCGCGGAAGAAGGCTCCGTGCGCGTAGTAGCGAGAGTAATGGGTGCGATAGTAGTAGTGATAGAAAGGCCAATAGGTCCAAAAGAATGGATCGTAGGGGCCTTCCCAGTAGAACCACGGACCGACGGTGACAAAGAGCGGAGACCATGGGCGCCAGATGTGGTGGTGCGGGCCGATCATGAAGCACCAGCCGCCACCGTAAGTGTCCAGGATGGGGTGCGCGCCATAGTAGCTGGAGGTGTCGCCGACGTAGCCGAAGTCGGTGGGATCGCCAATGAAGTAGTAGCAGCCGTTCTCGAAGTTGAACAGGCGCAGGTCGAAGGGCGGATAGCCGTGCACGTGCCTTCCCTGCGTGTTGTCCCAGGTAACGCCGGGGTCGACCCTGCTGTCGACCGGGTGGGGGCCCACGAAGCAATAGCCGCCACCCGAGGTTGGAACCGGCGGGCTGTCGGCGAAGGGCGGGATGGGCGGTGCCGGGCCCTCCTGCTCCGGGGCGGCCGGCGGCGCATAGGCGGGCATGGCTTCCTCGGCGGGTGCCCCTTGAGCACGGGCTCCATGCTCCGCCAGGAAGGCGGCGGACAAGATCGCTATCGATGTAGCCGTACGCAACATTGGGAGGCCTTGCTGGCGGTTGTGCTCTATCGGACCAAAAGCAAGACCGGAGCCAACACCAGACATGCTCAACCCTTGGATTTTGCTAGTGTTTGCCTTGGTCCATGGAGATGGATGTGGCGCAAACACGTGACCCGGGTGTGAATATGCTTCACGGGTCCACCCTCGCTGTGCGAGCTTAGGACCATGTTGATCGAAAGCCAGCTTCAGGAACTGCTCAAGGAGGCCATGCGCAACAAGGACGCCCGCACCGCGGACTGCGTTCGGATGATCAAGACCAAGCACATGGAGCGCCGGACAGCGGCAGGATTCAAGGGCGAGCTCGACGACGCGCTTTGGCTCGATGTGATCACGGCCTACCAGAAGCAGCTGCGCAAGGCGCGCGAGGAGTATGCGGGGCTCGGGCCGCGCGGGGCGGAGAACCTTCCGCAGCTCGATTTCGAGATCGAGCTGTGCGGCCGTTTTCTGCCCAAGATGGCCGGGGAGGACGAGGTGCGCGCGGTGGCCAAGGAAACCATTGCTCGCATGGCCGTCACCGATGCCAAGCAGGCCGGCAAGGTCATGGGGGACATCATGAAGGCCCACAAGGGAAAGTTCGACCCGGCCATGGTCAAGCGTATCGTCGAGGAGGAGCTGACGCCCAAGTAGGCCGTCGAGCCGGCTACCCGAAGCTCGCGATGCGGAGGGCCGTGAGGACCATGCGTGTCGCGGGCGACTGGTTGAGCGTGTAAAAGTGAATTCCGGGCGCGCCACCGGCGAGCAGGCCGATGCACTGGGCGGTGGCTTGGGCCAGGCCGAGCTGCATGGTGGCCGCCGGGTCGTCGCGCCGCCGATCCAGCTCGGCACGCAGCAGCGGGGGCACGGTGGCGCCGCACATGCGCGTGATGCGATCGATTTGGGGGGCATCCGTGATGGGCATGATGCCGGGGATGATGGGGATGGTGATGCCGGCCTTGCGCGCGCGCTCGACGAAGTTGAAATAGTAGCGGTTGTCGAAAAAGAGCTGCGTGATGATGAAGTCGATGCCGGCCCGCACCTTGGTCAGAAGGTTCTCCATGTCGCGGTCGAGGTCGCGGCACTGCGGGTGGCCTTCGGGATAGCCCGCCCCGGCCAGGCACAGCCGGTTTCCGTGGCGCTGCCGGATGAACGCCACCATGTCGGAAGCGTGCAGGAAGCCGTCCGCGGGCTGAACGAAGTCCTTGGCATCGGCCGGCGGATCCCCGCGCAGGGGGATCATGTTCTCGATGCCGCCTTCGACCAGACGATCGACGATCCGCGCGATCTGCTCGCGCGACGCCGATACGGCGGTCAAGTGGGCCATGGCGCGCATGCCCTCTTCGCGCTGTATGCGCGTGACCAGCTCGACGGTGCGTTCACGTGTCGAGCCCCCCGCACCGTAGGTGACGGACACGAAGTCCGGGGACAGGTCCTTCAGATCGTGGATGGTGCGCGCGAGATTGGCAGCCCCGACCTCGGTCTTGGGCGGGAAGAATTCGAACGAGAACAGGCGTTTGCCCGAAGCGAGGAGATTCGTGATTTTCATAGGCGTACGAGTCCTAGCGCGCGCAGGCCCCGCCGACAACTCCTGGAATTCTCCCTTGTCCGTTCCCAACTACCCCTCGCGGGCTGTTTCCCTTAGTATCTCGCGCTCGATACAGGCAACAACATGACAAACACATCGCGATCCGTCTTCCGAGCCACGAACCGCCGACTCGCCCCGGCTATCCTTCTGGCCATCGGCGCCATCGGCGCCATCGGTGCCATCAGTGCCGTCGTGGGCTGCGTGGGCACGAAGAACATGGGTCCGGTTTCGACCGCGCCGCTGGTTCCCGCGAACGTCCGCGCGGCGGGCCTTCCCGCGCCCGACCTCGAAGCTCTGCTGGCCCAAATGAGCCTGGCGGAGAAGGTCGGGCAGATGACCCAAGCCTCCCGCGCGGCCCTGCAAGGGGCGGAGGTACGCGAGTACTTCTTGGGCTCGGTGCTCAACGGGGCCGACGACCTCGTGAAGCCCAACACCGCCGAGGCGTGGGCCGACACCATCGATCGTCTGCAGATGCAGGCGCTGGGAACGCACCTAGGAATTCCACTGGTGTATGGCATCGATGCCGTGCACGGCGATGGTGAGTTGCGAGGCGCCACGGTCTTCCCGCACAACATCGGGTTCGGCGCCACCCGCAACGCGGAAATCGCCGAGAAGGCAGGCAAGGTCACCGCCGAGGAGGTGTCGGCCACCGGCGTCAAGTGGACCTTCGCCCCGTGCATCGCCGTGCCTCGTGACGAGCGTTGGGGGCGAACCTACGAAGGCTTCGGCGAGACCCCGGAGCTGGCGAGCATGTTTGCTCCCGCGGTCGTACGCGGCCTGCAGGGTGACAAGCTGGGCGGGCTCGAATCGGTCATCGCTTGCGCCAAACACTTCGTGGCCGACGGCGGGACCAGCAAGGGTGTGGATCAGGGAGATGCGAAGATCTCCGAGCAAGAGCTGCGTGCGATCCATTTGCCCGGCTACGCGGCGGCGGTCAAGGCCGGCGTGGGCAGCGTGATGGCCTCGTTCAGCAGCTGGAACGGCCAGCGCATGCACGGGCAGAAGTACCTCATCACCGATGTGCTCAAGGGCGAGCTGGGCTTCCAGGGCTTCGTGGTGTCCGACTGGGAAGGCATCGACACCATGAGCACCAGCTACAAGGAGAACGTGGAGAACGCCATCAACGCGGGCATCGACATGGCCATGGCCGCGGGCGGATACAACAAGTTCACCCGCGCCGTGAAGTCGCTGGTCAGCTCGGGCCGCATCCCCATGTCGCGCATCGACGATGCCGTTCGCCGCATCTTGCGCGTGAAGGCTGCGGCGGGGCTGTGGGAGCATCCGATGGCGGACCGGCGGCTCGCGTCCCAAATCGGCTCGCCCGAGCACCGGGCCGTGGCCCGCGATGCGGTTCGACAGAGCGTGGTGCTGCTCAAGAACGACAAGAAGGTGTTGCCTTTGAGCAAGAACGCCAAGGTGGAGGTGGCCGGGTCCAAGGCCAACGATATGGGCGCCCAATGTGGAGGTTGGACCATGGGCTGGCAAGGCCGGCTTGGCCCCGTGACTCCGGGAACGACGATCCAGCGCGCCATCGAAAGAGCGGTCGCTTCGCACACGCTCGCGTCCAGCGCGGGGCAAGCCGATGTGGTCCTGGTCGTGGTTGGCGAGACCCCGTACGCCGAAGGGGCGGGGGACAGCAACGATCTGACCCTCTCTTCCGCCGACCGCGGTGCCATCGCCGAGGCTCGCAAGTCGGGCAAACCGGTGGTGACGGTTCTTCTGACCGGCCGCCCCCTCATCATCGAGGACTGGCTGCCCCTGACCGACGCCTTGGTGGTGGCTTGGTTGCCCGGCACCGAGGGTGAAGGCGTGTCGGACGTGCTCTTCGGCGACTACAAGCCGACGGGCAAGCTGCCGCACACGTGGCCACGCTCGATGAGCCAGATCCCCATCAACCAGGGCGACGCCAAGTACGATCCGCTGTTCCCCTACGGATTCGGGCTCACGTACTGACGGGCGGCAGAGTGTTCAAGCACACAGCAGCGCAGGCCGGGCGCCGCTGCCTCTCATTCGTGTGGATGGCTCGTGGTAAACTAGGACCATGCTGTGCGCGAAAGAAATTCTCGATGCCGCGCTTGAGCTCGAACCGCACGAGCGCGAGCAGATCGCCAATGATCTGTGGGGCAGCCTCGAAGAAGGTCACGACCAAGCGTTGATCGACAAGGCCTGGGATGACGAGCTGGCCCGCAGAGCGAAGGAGCTCGACGAAGGTCGCGCCGAGGTCGTCGAGTGGGACGATGTGAAGGCCGAAATCGCCAAGCGCCTCGGTGAGAGATAGGCTGGCCCACGCGTGCCAGTCCAGCCCCGCGTCCGGTTTCTCCACGCCGCAGAGAGCGAGCTTTTCGGTAGTGCTGACCGCTATAACGAGGAGCGTGCTGGTCGTGGCGACGATTTTCTGCGTGTCCTCCGTGCCGCCGTCGAAGAAATCGCCGAGGCGCCGGGACGCTGGCCTCGTGGCCCGCGTGCCCATAAACGCATCCTCGGCCGCTTCCCTTCACCATTCATTACCGCTTCGACGCCCGCGAAATCGTCATCGTGGCGGTCGCCCACCAGAAACGACGGCCCGGCTATTGGTCGCGCCGACGCTGAGCGACCCGACCTCACCCCACCGCGGTGATGGTGTCACGGGAGGATTCGGGAGGCGTCCCCACTTGCGGCGCACCTGAACATTCGGATAGTATCGGCGCGATGTCGGGAGGAGAAGCCGTTCTCGTTGCGCTGACCGCGCTGGTTGCGCTGGCGTTGGGGTTGGCCGTCGGTTGGCTGTGGGCGGCGGCGCGGGAGCGGGCGCGCGGCGAGGTCAGGCCGCGCGAGCTGGAGGCGCAGTTGCGCGAGGTGGAACCCAAGCTGCGCGCGGCCGACGGAGCAGCGCGGGCGGCGCAAGCCACGGCGGAAGAGCTGCGGCGTTCGCTGGGAGTGGCCGAAGATCGGGGCCACCGGCTGGAGCAAGACCTGGGCGAAACGCAGAAGGCGAGGGCGGTGGCCGAAACCCAGGTGGTGGAGCTGCGCCGCAACCTCGACGAGCAAAAGGCGTTGCTGGAGCACGCCGAAGAAAGATTGGGCGACACCTTTCGTGCCCTGGCCGCGCAGGCACTGGCTGCCAACAACGAGGGCTTCTTGACCTTGGCCTCGCAAAAGCTGACCGCAGCTCGAAAAGAGGCCGATGACACCTTGGCGGCAAGGCAGACAGCCATCGACGGTCTGCTCAAGCCGGTCAAGGAGTCCCTCGACCGCGTGGACACCAAGATCCGAGAGCTCGAGCGCGAGCGCGGCCAGGCCTACGGTCGGCTGACCGAGCTCGTCCGCAACCTGTCCGAGACGCACAGCAAGCTTTCGTCGGAGACCGGGAACCTGGTGCGCGCGCTGCGCACTCCGGCCGTGCGCGGGCGCTGGGGCGAGATCCGAGCTGGCGCGCGTGGTCGAGCTCGCCGGCATGGTCGAGCACTGCGACTTCTTCCAGCAAGAAACGCTCGTCGGGGAGGACGGCCGCTTGCGGCCCGACATGATCGTGAGACTGCCGGGGGGCCGCAACGTGGTGGTCGACGCCAAGGTGCCGCTCGAAGGCTATCTCGACGCGCTCGACGCCAGCGACGAGGATGCGCGCCGGGCGCACATGGGCCGGCACGCGGCGCAGATTCGCGCCCACGTGCTCAAGCTGTCGGCCAAGAGCTACTGGTCCGAGCTCGATGCCACGCCCGAGTTCGTGGTCATGTTCCTGCCCAGCGAGGCCATGTACAGCGCGGCCTTGCAGGAATCGCCATCGCTCATCGAGGAGGGGGTGGGCAAGAAGGTCCTCATCGCGACGCCCACCACCCTCATCGCGCTGCTGCAGGCCGTGCACTTCGGCTGGCGCCAAGAGCTGTTGGCGGAAAACGCGCAGGCCATCAGCGCGCAGGGCAAGGAGCTGCACGCGCGCATGGCGACCATGGTCGATCACTGGGCCAAGGTGGGTTCGGCCATCAAGAGCGCGACCGAGAACTTCAACAAGGCGGTGGCTTCGTTCGACGGGCGCGTTCGCCCCGCCATTCGAAAGCTGGAGGAGCTCGGCGCGGCCAGCGAGAAGACCGTCGGCGAGATCGACGGTATCGAGCAGCGGCCGCGCGTGCTCGCGCCAGCGGAAGAGGACCTTCGCGCCTTGGCCAGCGACCCGCGCGATCCAACGCAGTCCTAGAGCACCGAACGGGTTGAAAGTGCAGAGAATTCAAGAAGTTGCTACGCACGTGCCCCCTCCGATCCCCTCGCCCCGCGCAGCGGGGAGAGGGTTAGGGTGAGGGGCCAGCGCACCCTCTCGCATGGCCGAACCCCTCACCCGACGCGCTTCGCGCGTCGACCTCTCCCCGCTTCGCGGGGCGAGGTGAATTTTCCGAGCACTCGCAAGCTCTCGATTCTGCACAGCATTCAACCCGTTCGGTGCTCTAGCGCGTAGGCGGAGCCGGGCTTTGCCCGGCGACTTCGTCGGTGCTTCGGGACCTACACCTCCACGCCCTCCCCCTCGCGTCCTTCGGACGCGCCCCTCGCGCCTCCGCCAGAGCGCGCGAGGCCGAGCGCAGCGAGCGGGGAGGAGGGTGGCGGGTGGGGCCGAGGGTTTGGGAACCCTCCCAGTAACTCCGCCGGGCCGAAGGCCCGGATCCTTCAGGTGTGAAACGTGACAGCCCCTCACCCGCTTCGCTGCGCTCGGCGACCTCTCCCCGCTTCGCGGGGCGAGGTGGTTTCAGGTCAGGGTTTCCATCTCAACGCCGTGACAATCCTTGCGGCGTCCACACCACGTAGTCGCCGGGGCGGAAGGGAAGATAGTCCTGGTACACGAAGGTTCGCAGGCTGCCATCGTCGAAGCGAACGAAGACCTCCAAGGTCCGGCCCACGTAGCCGCTCTGGCTGGAGCTGGCTCCGATCATCGCGCCTTCGCTGGCGCCGACGAAGGTCCCGAAGCCCCTGCCGCCCAGGGCGGTCCCCAGCAAGCCACCGATGACCGCTCCTGCCACCGCGCCGGCCGCTGGATCGCCCTGCTGGTGGCGCAGAGTTTCGCGCACGTTCTCGACGCGCCCGTAGAGCACCCAGTTGCCCTGCGGTGGCGGTTGGCCCCAGGTTTCGCCCTCGGTCGTGGCACAGGCTGGTGCCAGTGCAGCGAGCAAGAGCAATGAGACGAAGGAGAGGTTGGTTTTCATACGACACCTTCTTGTTTCAATCATGACGTAGCATTCGCCGTGCCGACCGGGATGCCCCCTCGTCTTGCGAGGGAGTGGCGAAATCCAGCTGGAGCGTACCCAAACTGTGTGCGTGAGTACAGGCGCCTTTGCCCGGCTGTGCTCGCCCAAGCCCTGGGAGGAACCCTTGCGGTGTTATAGCCGAGAAAATGCGGAATCCGCGTGCCACGTCGCGCATGTGCCGCTGGCTCACGCCGTGACGAGGGCACAACAGCAATTGCAAAGTTTTGGCTTTGGGTTAATAGATGCAGCGGCCATGAAGCACCCACAGAGGACCTACATCATGAACTCCTGGAAGCTAACAAGACTCGGCGCTGCTGTTGCAGCCTTCGCGTATCTCGCAACGGCCTGCGCAACGAAGGCTCAGTCGGGGGCCCTGGTGGGGGCTGGAGCTGGTGGGCTGGCTGGCGCCGGCATCGGCGCGCTGGCGGGTGGTGGCAAGGGCGCGCTCATTGGCGGCGCGGTCGGCGCCGCGGCGGGTGCGGGCGCGGGCGCCCTCATCGGCAACTACATGGACAAGCAAGAGAAGGCCCTCAAGGAAGTCAAAGGCGCCAACGTAGAACGCCAGGGCGACAAGCTGGTGGTGAAGTTCAACTCGGCCATTCTCTTCGACACCGGAAAATCCAAGCTCAAGCCTGCGTCGAAGACGGATTTGACCAATTTCGCCAAGGTCCTCAAGGAGTACAAGGACACCGACCTCGTGGTCGAGGGCCACACCGACAACAAGGGCAAGAAGGCGCTCAACAAGAAGCTCTCTCTGGCGCGCGCCAACGCGGTCATCGCTCTCTTGGAATCCCAGGGCGTGGATTCGATCTCCGTTTGACCGCGCAAGGCTTGGCCGACGACAAGCCGGTGGCCCCCAACACCACCGAGGCCGGGCGTGCGCAGAACCGTCGCGTGCAGATCGAAATCACGGCCAACCAGCATCTTCAGCAACAGGCTGCGGCTGCGCCTCCCGGCTCTGCCCCTGCGCCTCAACCCGTCGAGGCCGCGAAGCGGTAGGGGTGCGCGGCGGCCGGCGAGGAGGACACTGGGAGATGACTTCGCTCGCGCATCATAGGGACGATCTGCAGCGGGTGGCGCAGCGGGCGCTACGGGAGCGCGGCCTTCTCGGCGACTTCGATGCTTCCGCGCTGGAACAGCTCGACGCTATTCGCGGGCCGTCCGAGGAGGGCGGGGGCGATATTCGCGATCTACGCGGACTGCCCTGGTGCTCGATCGACAATGACGAGTCCAAGGATCTGGACCAGCTTTCGGCCGCTCTCGATTTGGGCGACGGCTCGGTCAGGGTCTTCATCGCCATCGCGGACGTCGACACCCTGGTCGGCAAGGGCACGCCCCTGGATGGACATGCGGCTCACAATACGGCGTCCGTCTATGCGGCCGGGCACGTCTATCCCATGCTGCCCGAACGGTTGTCCACGGATCTCACGTCGCTCGGTCAAGGCGTGGATCGCCTCAGCCTCGTCGTCGAATACGTCGTGCGCGCCGAGGGCAGCCTGGCCGAGAGCGAGATCAGCCGGGCGGTGGTGCGCAACCACGCCAAGCTGACGTACGACGCGGTCGCTGCATGGCTCGACGGGGAGGGGCCGTTGCCGGAAGGGGCGGCATCGGTGGCGGGCATGGATGCCCAGCTTCGCCTTCAAGACGCGGTCGCGGGGCGGTTGCGCGAATCGCGCCACCGGATAGGCGCGCTCGATTTTGCTTCGCTGGAGGCGCGCCCCGTGTTCAAGGACGATGCCGTGGTCGGCATGCGCGCCGAGAGAACGAATCGGGCCAAGGAGTTGATCGAGGAATTCATGATCGCCAGCAACGGCGTGGCGGTGCGTTTTCTGGAAGCCAAGGGGCGGCCCGCGTTGCGCAGGGTGGTTCGCTCGCCCGAGCGGTGGACGCGGATCGTCGACTTGGCCGCCAAGCTCGGCGAGTCGCTGCCCGGGCAGCCTTCGGCGCGCGCGCTCGAGGCCTTTCTGGCGAAACGACGGGCGGCGGATCCTTTGCGATTTCCCGATCTGTCTCTGGCCGTCGTCAAGCTGATGGGCCGGGGCGAATACGTGGCCGAGCGTCCGGGTGATTCGCGGGCCGGCCACTTCGGTCTTTCGATCAGAGACTATACTCATGCCACCGCGCCCAACCGACGGTTCGCGGATCTCGTCACCCAGCGCCTGCTCAAGGCCTCGCTGGCCGATCACCCCTCGCCCTATGGCATCGCGGAATTGACCCTGATCGCCGGGCGTTGCACGGTCCAGGAAGGCAACATCGCCAAGGCCGAGCGGCAGGTGCGCAAATCGGCGGCCGTGCTCCTGCTGGAAAGGCGCGTGGGCGAATCTTTCGATGGGCTCATCACCGGCGCGGCCGAGAAGGGTACCTGGGTGCGTATCCTCGATCCGCCGGCCGAGGGGCGGCTGGTGCAGGGCACGCACGGACTGCACGTGGGTGACAAGATTCGCGCGACCCTCGTGTCGACGGACTTCGAGCGCGGCTTCCTCGACTTCACCCGCGCTCGCTGAGGGGGAGAGATGGGTGTCGCAGTCGGATTGCCGCGCAAGCCGGCTCGCGCGTCGCACCGGAGATCGCAGGCACAGATCGTGTCCCTCGAAGCGCGCGAGGAATGCATCGCGCTCGGCGACTCGAGAGGGCCCAACGGATGCGAACGGCAATCACGGCAATCGACGGCCGTGGTCGCCGCAGCTTGAGCGCGCCGGACCACTCTCAGCGACGATCCCACCACCGTCCGCGAGTGGTCTGGCGCGGGCAAGTCCGTGCGCTAAGCTCCGCCCGATGTGGGCGCAGCGTTGGCGCGAGCGTTGCTTGTTGTACGCCCTGGCGGTGCATCTTTCCGGGTGCAGCCACCCGGCGGCGCCGGTGGAGAAGTGGGTTCACAACCTGACCCTCCATGGCCAAGGGAAGCTCTCGACCGGTGACCTGCGCAAGCACCTGGCCCTGCAGGCCACGGGGTGGTGGCCGTTTGCCACGCGGCACGAGTTCTCCGAGGCAGCGTTGCGGGCGGACGGCAAGAGGGTGGTCGCTTACTGTCAGGAGCACGGCTACTTCGACGCGCGGGTGGTCGATGAGCACGTGAAGCCGTACGACAAGGACGGTGTGGATGTCACCCTGACGTTCGAAGCGGGGTTGCCGACGAAGGTCGTACAGGTCGACCTGTCCGGGTTGAGTGCGCTCGGCGAGCCGGAGCAGCGCCATTTGCGCAACCAAATCGAACCCCCCGTAGGCAGCATCTTCGACTATGCGGACTTCACCTCGACGCAAGGTCGGTTACGGGACCAGCTGAGAAGGCTCGGGTATGCCTACGCGGAGGTACATGGGCACGCGACCGTGGACCGCGAGAAGCATGAGGCGAGGCTACTGTACGAGGTCACGCTCGGTCCCAAGGTGACCCTGGGGGCCATTCACGTGACCGGAAACGACGGTTTGCCCGTCGGTCCCATCCGTCGGCGGCTGACCTTCGAGAGCGGTGACATCTTCTCGCCACACGAGCTCGACCTCAGTGAAAGTCGCCTCTATGGCTTGGGGGTGTTTTCGGCCGTGGCGATCAAGCTTCCCGCGGTGCCACAGCCCGTGGCCGACGTGACCGTGCAAGTCGAGCCGGCCAAGCAACTGCACGAGCTGCGCCTGGGTGGCGGCGTCGGGGTGGAGCAGCAGCGGGACGAGTTTCGCTTGCGGCTCGAATGGGCGTCCCACGATTTTCTCGGGGGAATGCGCACCCTGCGCTTGTCGGCCAAACCCGCCTACGTCCTGGTGCCGGGATTCACCAATTCGAGACGTCAAGGCTTCGCCGTCGACGTGCTGGCCCAGCTCGTGCAACCCGACCTCCTCGGCAGCGCCATCACGGCCCAGGTGAATGTCGGGTATCAGGTGGAGATTCAAGAGGGTTACGACTACCAAGGCCCGCGCGCCGTCGTGGGGGTGGAACGGCCGGTATGGCGAGACCGGCTCTTGCTCTCGGCCGCGTGGAACCTGCAGTACTTCACGTTCTTCTCCATCGACACCACAGCCTTCAATCCGGTGACGACGCCGCTCGGTTTTGGTTTTCAGAATCCTTACCGGCTGGCGTACATCGAAGCCAGCGCCGAGCTCGACCTGCGGGACGACCGTCTCAATCCCCACGAGGGTGTCTGGCTGGCGACGCACTTCGAGGTGGGACTGCCGCAACTGGGCGGCGATTTCACCTATACCAAGGTGGTTCCCGAGGCACGTGTCTACGTTCCATTGGGAGATTTCGTGACCTTGGCGGGGCGTGCGTTGCTCGGCGGCGTCTTTCCCAGCTCTCGCACCCACGACAGCCCCATCACGCGCCGGTTCTTCATGGGCGGGCCGTCTGCGCAACGTGGCTTCAGCTACGGACGCCTGTCACCTCAAGCCGTGGATTTGACGACCGGGAACCGGGTTCCCGTGGGCGGGGATGGCGAGGTGCTCTTCTCTGCCGAGTTGCGGCTGGGAACGTTTCATCTGTGGGGCAATCCCCTGGCCTTCGTGCCATTCATCGATGCGGGCGATGTGGTGCCTGAGGTCTCGCAGTTGCACCTGTCCGATTTGCACATCGCCGTCGGTCCCGATCTCCTGTACCAGACCCCGGTCGGTCCCCTGCGAGCCGGGCTCGGGATTCCGCCTGAACCGGTTGAGCGGGGTCGGCCCCGATGGACTGCCCAATCCCGACCCCGGCCAGCGATTGGCATTTCACATCACCATTGGTGAGGCCTTCTGAGCGACGCCGCCTGGCCGGCCGGCGGCCCTGATCCTTCAGAGGTGAAACGTGGCAGCCCCTCACCCGCCTCGCTGCGCTCGGCGACCTCTCCCCGCTACGCGGGGCGAGGTGTTTCGCAGGAAGAAAACGCTCCTGGCAGCTCTCCTGGCCCGCCGACGAGCATCTGAAGAAAAGGAGGAGCTTTGTCGCGCGTAAGACCAGGCAGACGCCGAGGTTGGCGTTTGCTCTTGGGTTTCATCCTGATGCTGGTCGCCAGCATGACGGCCGGAGGTGCCGGATTGTGGGTCTGGATACACACCGCGGCCGGACACGCCTGGTTGCGCGACCGGGTGGAAAGCCAGCTCAGAAAGGTCATCCCAGGATTGTCCCTCGGCGGCTTCCGGCTGACGCTGCCCGATACCATCGAGCTCAGGGAGGTCATCGCTCGGGATCGGGAGGGGCGCCCCGCTGTTCGCATCGCCAAGGTGCGGGGCCGTATCGATCTGCGCGATCTTCTCGGACGCAAGCTCCGCGTCGGTGACCTGCTGGTAGCCGAACCGCAGGTCGAGGCGCGCTCCCTGGCCAACGGCCAGCTGAACCTGGCGCAGTTGTTCGCGGGCGGCGGGGCACCGCAGCCATCCGCCAAGGCAAGCCAGCGCGCTGGCTGGGCCTGGGAGATCCACGACTTCGCGCTCACCGACGGAGTGCTCCATTGGCAGAGACCGAAGGTCGAGGCGATGGATGTCGACGCCGTGGGAAGCGTCGGCTACGCCAGCGGAAGCTTCCATGCCTCGGTGAAGCTGAAGGCACAAGGCGGGCTGGGCGGGCGTAACCTGAGCGTGACGCTCGACGCTGCCGGGGAATGGTCGGAGAAGGACATCCAGGTCTTCCTCTCGCGTCTGACCGTGGGGGGCGTGGTGCCAGGCGGAATGCTCGAGCTCCACGGCTCGGCCACGGGGGCCTTTCCGTCCCTGGCCATGCAGGTGCAGGTCGGGCTGCCAGGGGAGGGCCAGGCTCGCGTGCACGGGACCCTGGGTTTTGTGCATGGTTTGGGCTACGGGCTGGAGATCGAAACCACGCACGTCGATCCCGCGAGGCTTAACGGCCTGCTGCCGCCCGGCGAGGTGAGCCTCATCGGTGAAATCTCCGGACAAGGTCTGCCGCTCAGTCCCTCTGCCAGCGCCACCATCCGGGCCAAGATCCTGCCCTCGACGTTGGCCGAGGTCACCGGGTTCACGGCCCGTCTGCGCGGAAGCCTCAGCGGTCAGGCGTGGCGGTTGGAGAGCTTGGCCGTCGAGGCTCCGGGGGTCTCTGCGACGGCCAAGGGCAGCGGCAGCGAGCGAGAGGTGGCCTTGGATGTCGATGCCTCGGTCCGTCGTCCCCAGCGGGTGGCTTACCTTCCGCGTGGGCTGCGGGGAACCGCCCGGCTTAACCTTCGCTTGCGCGCGCATCTTCCAAGCACGCTGGAAGACCTGCGCGCCACCATCCTGGCCCGGGATTCGGCTTTGCGGACAAGAAGGCCGGTGCGGTCGAGTTGAAAGTCGAAGCGACGGGGCGCCTTCCTCTTCCCAAGGGCCGTATTCACCTCGTAGCCAGGGATTTGAGGTCGGGAAAGGCGTTCATCCGCGACCTCCGCCTCGAGGCTACCGCTGCAGGCTCGCACCTTGCCGTATCGGGAAGTGTCGGGTCTCGTATGGGGCAGGCGAAGTTCGCGGCGACAGGCAGGGCGACGGATTGCTCGGCGCAGGTGACTGTGACCCGGCTGCGGGCACGGATTGGCGAACGGGCTTTCTCTTTGCGCCGGCCCACCACCGTCCGCTGGCAGCGCGGGCGTCGGCTCGCGCTCAGCGGGCTGCGCGTTTCGGCGCTGGGCGGGGTGCTCTTGGCCGACGGAGACTACCAGGAAAGGGGCAGGTACGAGCGAGCTGCGCACTTGCACGTGGCCGCGCAGCGGATTCGGGTTTCGCGCCAGGCTCCCCCGGCGAACGCCGACATCGAGCTGGCGCTCACAACGAAGGATTCTGAAGGCCGAAGCCCGCGTCGACGTGGCCTCTCGCCGGGCTTTGCGCGCAACGGCCACTTTGCCCGTGCGTTTCCGGACCGGGCAATACCTGCCCATCCTGGCGCGCGACGGACCCATCGCGTTTCACGTTGCCGCGCAGGCGGCTCGGCTGGACGAGCTTCCCGGTGCGCTCCTCTCTCGCCTACCCATCCAATCGGGGGAAGTGAGCATGAGCCTCGACGGAAGCGGCGATTTGGCGCAGCCCGTGCTCCACCTCGATAGCCAGCTTACCGGAGTAAGCTGGAGAGGACTGTCCGGCCTCTCGGCCGAGGTGAGCGCCACCTTGGAGCGCGGGATTGCCGACGTTTCGCTGCAAAGTCAGGTGCATGGCCAGCCACTGCTGGCAGCCCATGGCCAGGTCGTTCCAGGCCGCGAGCCTTGGCACGGCGCCAAGCGGTGGCCGGTCGACTGGCCGCTGGATCTCCACGTGGACATGCCCGGCCTCGGCATCGAGAGCCTCGCCGGCGCATTCCCCGAGCTGGTGGATTCGAAGGGGCGGGTGTCGGGGCATGGGAAGATCACCGGCACCGTCGCCAGTCCGCGCCTGTTGGCCGAGATGTCGATGGCGCCGGCCTGGATTCACGGCGTGCAGTTCGTCAGCTTGCGCGCACAGGGGAGCTACCGTCCCGAGGCCTGGCAGGCGAGCGTCTCCGCCGAGCAGGGAGGACGAGGCGGCTTGAGCATGACTGCCGGGCGGAAACGGGGCGAGCCACTTCGCGGCCACCTCGAGGCAAGCCACTTCGACCTCGCATTCCTCACCGGGCTGGTCCCTGGCCTGGCAGTGGCAGGTGGCGAGCTGCGGGCGGTATTGGCGTTCCAGGGTCAGCCCAGCCCGGACCACCTGAGCGGGGAGCTGGAGCTGACCGGAGGGAAGCTGGGCGTGGCGGATCAGCCGGTGTTTCGGCAGATCGACCTGCAGGCTCGCGTGGGGCCCGCCGGGATCGAGATCGACAAGCTGCACGCAGAAACCGGGTCCGGCTCGTTGTCGGCGACGGGCAAGATTGGCCTTGCGGGCTGGCACTTGGCCTCGCTGGTCCTCGATCTCCGCGCGCAGCACCTTCCCTTGAGCACCGAAGCCATCGCGACCGGCACGATCGACGCGGACCTGCAAGCGAACGGAGTGGTGAACGACGGGCGGCTCGATCTCACGGTCCGTGCCAAGAGCGCGCAGCTCGATATTCCTCGCCTGGAGACCGGACGCAATCTGCAGAGTCTCACCCCCATGCAACATGTGACCTTCGTGGGCCAGGCGTCTACACCCCGGTCACCAGCCAAGGAGACACAGGGGCCATTGCCTGCGAATCTACGTGTCCGGATTCGTGCCGGCGATCTCGAGGTACAGGGACAGGACTTTCATGGCGCGTTCATGGTCGACCTGGAGCTCGAGCGCGAGGAGGGCAAGACCAGCTTGACCGGGCAAGTGGTGGCCCACTGGGGAACCGTGTTCTTTCTCGGGAACCGCTACGCGCTCGATCGTGCGAGCTTGATGTGGAATGGCGCCAGCCTCGACCCCGCGCTCGACGTTCGGCTCACCGGTCGATTCCCGGATGTCCTGGTGGTGCTATCGATCCACGGAACCGCGGGTAAGCCGGTCTTGGATTTCGCGAGTGAGCCTCCGGTCTACAGCAAGTCGGAAGCTCATGAGCCTGGTCCTGTCCGGGACACAGCAGAGCACGCCCAGGGGGGGCAACTCCGATCTCAGCGCAGCGGCGCTGTCTGCGGTTTCGACGGCCTTGATTGGAAATCTCGCCCAGCGGATTGTGCCCGCACTCGGTGCCGGCGTGCTCCGAATCAGCAAGGTGGCGCCGCCGACCACGCAGCCGGCGCCGCTGGTGCCCACCAGCGCCGGTCCCTTGGCCACTCGGGTCGAGCTCGGCAAGAACATCACGAGCCGGATCTACGTGGGTTACTCGCACATCTTCGGGGCAGGCGAGAACGAGAACAGCAATCAGGCCGATATCGAGTATCGGATATCCCGCCGGTGGGCGCTGCAATCCGAATATGGCGATGCGGGCGTTGGTGGTTTCGATCTGCTGTGGACCAAGCGCTATTGACGGACCCACCTGGCCAAGCTAACCCCGCCCGCGGTGGAAGCCGCCACCACCGTGGAAGCCACAACCGCCATGGAGGCCGGCACCGTGGAAGCCGCCTCCCATGGCGCTATGGGGATGCTCTTCGCGCGTTCCCCTGAGGGCGGGGCCAGGCTCGCGGCGGAAGGGCTGGGCGCGGAATCGGCCGAGGCCATCGGGATGTCCGAGCGCTCTCCCGCGAGGAAGACCTCCCCAGCGCGCATGGAGTCCCTCTTTGAAGTGGCCGAAGTGAGGCTCACCGCCTCGGTAGCGCCCCCAAGCCCAACCGCTGCGGTGTAGCCCTTCGTACCAGCGGAAATGCCATGGCCCGATGAGCCCGAAGTATGGGTACGGCCCCCAGCCCCAAAGCCAGGGTGATGCGACCCAGGTCCAACCGTAGTCGGGGTAATAGACATAAGCGTAAGGGTAAAGATCGTCGGGCGTGCCTTCATCCACGTATTGGTTGCCATAGGGCATGAAGACCCATCCATATTGGCTGGTGTAGACCCACTGTCCGGCCGGTGGGTTTTGTGCGGACGGCGTAACCGCCGCAGGCGGGTGGGGTTGCTGTTCTTGGAGGGGAGGCGGAGGAGGCTGGGCAGGCGGGGCCGGGGGCGTTTGTGTCGGCGCGGGGCCCGGGGGCTTCACCGCTTCCGGCGGCGACAATGTGGCCGGTGCTTCCTGCGCGGCAGAAGGTGCGGCGCGAACTGGTGATGCGAGCAACAGGGACGCACCTAGTGTGGCAACCAGTAGGTGATTGAACGTCATCATAAAACTCCAGCGCCTATCCAGAAATCGCATCTTACGAGTCGGAATTTACCGTTCCTCGCGGCATCCGCAAGCGCGCGAGAGCTCCGACGCAGAATCGGAGCTCCCGCGCGCGGTTGCGCAGCATCGACTGGTGGCATCTGAGCTTGCCTCTGGGCGGAGAATCGAGCTCCTGCCATCAATCAATGGGTGACACTTGTCATTGTTGCCACCCGACCAAGCAGGCCTACGCGGCAGAGTAGCAGCACATCGCCGAGAAACAGGGCGCTACCGAGCCCGAGCAGGGCCACAAGCACCAGTACGGGCGCACCCGGGAAGTGAAGCAGAGCGAGAATCCCAAGCGTCACCGCGGCAAGCCCGGTCAGGGTCCAAAGCCCACCCGAGGTGTTGAGGGCTTGGGCGGCCAAGCGCCGAACCGTCTGATTGACTTTTCCGGTCTCCAGGGCATTGAGGTCCAGTTCGGCTCGAATCGGACCCACGAACGCCATGGCCCCACCCACGCCGATGATGGCAATCGGTATCAGAATCCCCGGCAAAAGCCCGAGCAGAGACAATATGCCCAGGACAATACCTACCGTGCCCGCCATGCTCTCGAATCCGAAGGAGCCTGCCACGAGGCTGTGGTCGTCGATGATCTGGCGATCGATTTTGACAAGAGCGGAGCGGAGCGAAATTCCCTCCGCGACCAAGCCGACCCCAATCGCGATTATGGCGATCGTCATCATGTAGAGGGGCAGTGTTCCCGCCAAACCGAGGATGGCGAGCACGCCGGCCCCGACTCCTGCGACGGCCCCTGCGGAAGAACCGCCTGCTGCGACCTCCTTGATCTGTCGCAGCGCGGTCGGCGAGGATAATCGCTGCCTTCCACCTTCACGGTATAGGTCTTCGTATAAGCCTTTGTTTTGACCAACAGTTTCCGTTTCCATTGTCGTTCCCCCATCGTTCATTGATGTTTCTCCATTGATGTTTTCCACCACCCTCCGAGGGAGCTCGCCGGCTCTCGATAAGGGCCTCGCGCACCTCGGAAGAGGTGAACCTCAGTGGGTGTAACCCGTAAATGCAAGTCGCGTGCCTTGCCGAAGAAATCGCGCTGTTCGAGAGCGTCATCCGAGGGAACCGCGCACGTTCGAAGCGCTTGTCGGGATGGCAAAACGCCCCTCATGGCAAAATGTCTCGGCTTCTTTGTGGCGGCGCGCGCAGCCAGGGTCCGGGCCGCCGCCGGATGACGTCACGAACCTGTGCACCATGGACCACCCTGCTCGCCAGCGTCGCTGCGGTCTCCCTGCTGGTGGGTGGCATCGGCATCATGAACATCATGCTGGTCAGCGTGACCGAGAGGACACGCGAAATCGGAATCCGCATGGCCGTGGGAGCGCGCCCCCGCGATATCCTCGCCCAGTTTCTGGCCGAGGCCATGACCCTTTCCATCCTTGGCGGGCTCATGGGGGTGGCCCTGGGAGAGATTGCTGCCAGCCGCCTGGCTGTTAGCTTTGGCTGGCCCGTCGTCATTCAGCCTAGAATTGTGCTCATCGCGGTCGGCTTCTCGGGTCTGGTGGGCGTCACGTTCGGTCTCTACCCGGCGCAAAAGGCGGCGCGTCTGGACCCCATCGACGCCTTGCGATTCGAGTAGGCTTGCGAGATTTCAAAGGAGCGGGCCGCGGCCCGCCCCTCGTCCGCGAAGTGAATTCGCGGATTTCGCGAACTTCACCCCACCTGCGGCCGAGCCTTTGGCTCGGCTTCCGCCGACCTGTCCAATTCATGGACGGGTCATCGGCGCGCGGGGAGCCCGCAGCCGGCGAGGTCGCTGCTGCTGAGCCAGTCGTAGGCTGCGAGGGCCGCGCGGGAGTAGAGGGAGTCTCCTTTCACCTCCCCCGTCCAATCGGCGCCGTGATGGCTCGCGACCAGACGACAATGAAAGTCGACGGCGACGTCGGGCAGAAACGGCACGTCCACGGCAAGGGCGTGGTTGGCGCCGCGCACGTCGAGATCCAGCGTCAGGCGCGGTGGCAGCAAATGGAACCACGGAGTCTCGGACTTTGTCCGTACCGCAGTGCCGCGACGGACGTCGTAGGAGGCGTGGGCGACCGTTATCTCGCCGACCAGCCGCAGCTCGCTTCGCGCGTCCCCGACCAGGCGCGCGCGTGCGCTCAGATCCGCTATGCGAAGGGCGGACGTCCGGCTGCCCAGCCGGAGGTGCTCGGCGTCGAGCGGAACGTCGACACGTCCGAGCGTGAAGGGGATCAGGGACAGCATCTCGGCATGGGCCGGCGTCGTCGGCGTGCCAACATGCAGGGTTCCGACGCCGGCGATCTGGGCGGCGAGCCCTTCGGTCGACAGCGTCGAGTCTTGCGCACGCAACTGGCCGCGGACGCGCAAGCGCGGCAGCGCCGGGCGGGAAAGGCGCAGGGCCAGGTCGTCGATGGCGGCACGTCCGTCGAGACGAGGGCTGGCGAGCGGGCCGTCGACCGTGCCCTGGACGCGCACATGGCCCGAGCTGGCTCGGACGCCGGGGACGTCGAAGGGCAACGCCGCGGTATCGAGATCCGCCGACACCGCGACGCCGACCTCGGTCTCGGCGATCTGGTCGCGCTCGACATGCGCGTGCCCGGATAGGTGGGCGCGTACGCCCGCCGCGCGCACATCGAGCCCGAGCGTGGTCACGTCATCCCCGTCGAGCGTAACGCTTCCGCCAGCGGCGATCGTCAGGGGTGCGCGCCAACCCGACAGGCCGAGCGCGACGTCCTTGGCCACGACCGCGGAGCCGTGAACACTCGGAAAGCCCGGCCCCCGTTCCACGCGCGCATCGAGGTGCAAGGTGCCCGTCGCACGCGTGACGTGGGGGCGCAACAGCCCTTGCCAGCTTGCAAGGTCCAAGCTCCCGCGTATCCGGCCCTCGACTTGGCGGTTTCGGCTCTTGCCGTCAACCAGCAGGTCGAGGCCGTGCGGACCGCGCACCTCGAAGCGCCCCGTTCCCAGCACCGCTTTGCCCCGGCGGTACGCCACCGTGGCGGTGCCCGACGCCAGCAGCGGGACCGAGCCGAGGGGCGCTGGCAGCCAGGCGTTGACCGGTTGGCGGTCCAGCCGCAGACGGGCGCGAACGGCCAGACTGGGTCGGCGCTCGATGGACACGGTCGCCGCCGTCGCGGGGCCCAGCTTGGCGACCACGAAACCGTGCCTGCGGCCCAGGCGTCCCCGGGCCGCCAGCGGCCCGATCGCGTGTCCCTCGACGGTGGCGTTCTCGACGCTCAGTCGGCCCTCGGCCGTGGGTGAGGCGACGTCTCCACCCAGCTCCATCTCGCCGTCAAGCGTCCCGCCGAGCGCGCGCAGCGCGGAAGCATGCGCGGGTGCAGGCAGGGCCGCGAGCGGATAGTCGCGCATGCGCACGCGTCCGTCCACTTCGCCGTTCGCCGAGATTCGCCCCGACAGCTCGACCTTGCCGCCGCCGTCGCGCCGCAGGCGCACGGGCTCGAGTCGCCAGCCCTCGGCCGCCGACCACTGAGCTTCTATCTTGGGTGGCAGATGGAAGCGCTGGTCGAACGCGGCGATGGTCGCGGGGCGCGCCTGGACGCCGAGCTGGAGCGCCTTCAACGTGCCGCGAACGGTGGTCAGCACATGGAGCGTCGCCGTGGCTGGCAAGGTCGTATTCCACAGATGTGGAGATGCGACGCGCACGCTGCCGTGCGCGTCGATCACCGAGCGGTTCTCCCACGCGGATCGGCTGCCACGCCGGCTCCGCATGGGCAGCGCGATGGCGACGTCGGCCCGTCCGGCGATCCCGGTCCAGGCAAAGCGCGCGCCACCCAGCTTCACCGTCCCATCGTGTAGGCGGACGACGGCGACGCTCGCTGCCAGGCGGCGCGCGCTGCTCTCGGCGCGGCCTGCGCGGCCGATTCGCAGCTCGACCACGCGCGGCCCCGGCGCGGAGCTTGCCCGATCCAGGTGCAGCTCGGCCGACCCAATCTCGGCCTCGCTGTCGCGGACCGTACCGGCGAGTCGGAACCGGGCGTCGAGGTTGCCGCCCAAGTGTCCGGTCAGGAAGGGGCGCAGCGCAGGATCGAGCATCCAGCCCGTCTCCACGTCGGCGAGGTGCAGGGCCACGCTGCCGCGCCCGCGCGGGCCCAGCTGGGCTCGCAATTGCCCGTGCTGGCCGCGAAAGGACACGGTCGTATGGAGGCCCTTCCACGGCCCGTTCATCGCGGCGGCCAGCTCTCCGTCGAAGCGCTTGGTCCATGGCCCGTGCGGCAGCCACGTGCTTTCGGCAGCGCCGAGCACGTCGCCGAAGTGCGCCCAGCGCGCATCAAGCCGGATGCCGGTCTCGGGCGCAGCACGGCCCGGCCGCGGGAAGAGCCCGGTGAACACCGCGCGGCCGGAGAGCCGTGCGCGTGCCGTGCGCGCCACGCGAACCTCCAGCAGCAGGTCTGTCGGGGCGCTGGGCAGGACCCCGACACGCGTGATCGCGACCGTGTCGAACGGGATCTCCACCGCTTCATGGCCGTGCGGCTCGCCGATGCGCAGTCGGCTGCTCGCAGCGGATATCTCGCGCGCGTCGAAGAGGAACGACGCCAACGGGCCGTTGACGGAGACGCTGCCAAGAGCGGCGACGTGCGTGAGGGCGAGCGCCCAGGTGTCGAACTCCAGGCGCACGTCGAGGTTCACCACGCGAAGATTGACGTGCACGGGCGTTGTCTCGGTCGGTGGGGCGCTCGGTGGCTGGATCCGCGACGGTGCCAAACAGGCCTGTCGCCCTTCCGCCGGGAGCGCGCGAAAGGCATTGGCGAGGCCGGTGTCGGCACCTTCCATCGCCAACCGCCACGTGCCGTCGGCGACCTGCACCGATGCTCGCTCGATCCGCGGCGGCATGAGGCCCAGGGCGAGCTTCGCCTCGATGTGAGCCGCTGCGAAGACCCGCTCGCCGGACGGCGAGGCAATCGCGACATCCTGCAGCGTCAACACCACGGGCCGGCCGGCCATCAACCGGAACGCGGTCGACCAGCCGAGGTGCGCGCGGCGTATGGCAAAGCTGCCGCACCGGGCTGTGCTCAGGTGCGACACCAGCCAATGGGCGACTGGCGTCGCCACGAGCGGCGGTAGGACGCACGCGGCGAGGAGGGCAATGCCGAGCACCGTCCCCGCCAGCTTGCCAGCCCTTGCCAAACGTCGCGACACCATCGTTTCGTTTACGATGCTGCGATCGCTGCCAACGTGCTGCGCACGCGTGGGGATGCGGCCTACATCGTCGCCGCCGTGATAGTATGGCCGAGTGCGTTTGGCGGGCATCGGCATGCGACGCTGGCGCGGGCACGGTTTGCGAAGCGAGCGCGCAGATAGTTCGTAAGGTCGGCCTGGGTCGAGGAACGAGACTAGACGGATGTCCAAAGGGCAACTTCAAGACAGCGGCGAGCATCCGGCCATCAAGGCCGAGCTGGAGGCCTCCGACCCGGAGCTGCTCTTCGACCATCTCTACGAGAGCTACGAGCCGATGGTCGAGCGATGGGTCAGGCGGCTGGCCGGGCCCGGCGCGGAGGTCGAGGACTTGGTCCACGACGTCTTCGTGGTCGCGCTTCGCCGGCGTGGCGAGTTTCGTGGCGAGGCCAAGGTCTCGACGTGGCTGTTCCGAATCACCGAGCTGGTGGTCCGCAAGCGGAGGTTTCGCCGCAAGCTGAGACAGTGCCTCGATGTGCTCCATCGCTCGCACGAGCTCGCGGTCGTTCAGCCCAGCCCCACGCCGCTCGAGGTGGTCGAGCAGAGGCAGCGGGTGCAAAGGCTCTACGCCGCCTTGGATTGGCTGCCCGACAAGTACCGCACGGCCGTCATCCTGTGCGACATCGAAAACACCGGGGCCGAGGAAGTCGGACACCTTTTGGGGCTGACCGCCAATGCGGTTTGGGTGCGCGTCCATCGCGGGCGAGCGATGCTCCTCGAACGGCTAACAGGTTTGCAAGGGAGGGTCGAGGCATGAGGGCCGCGAAGAATGCATCTTCCGAGGGCCTCCGCGAGCGCTATCTCGGAGCGATCGCGCCCCTGCTGGATGCCGCCGCTGACCTCGACGCTCTCTCGCAAGAGCAGAAGAGGCAGGTGCGCAGGCGAATCGTGCGTACCCTGTTTCGAACCCGCTCTCCGAGCCTCCGCGCGCGCCTGGTGCCGGTGCTGGCCGCTCTCGGCATGTTGGTGGTAGGCGGTGTCGCCTTCGCGACGGCCGAGCGGCTCGGCTTGCTTCCCGATTTGGGCACGAAGGCGCCGAGTGCGCGCCCCGCCGAGCCCAAACAGGACACGCACAAACGCCGGCGAAATGGGGTGCGGCCCGCCGTCCGCGAAGGGGGGCTTTCCGCGCCCGAGACAACCGCCGCCAGCGAAGGAGCGGCGTCCCCGGTCGAGCCCCTGGTCGTATTGCCGGAGATTCCGGATCCGTTGCTGTCTCCCCCCGGCGGGGCGATCACGGCAGGATGGTCCGTGCTGCCCGAGACGGCGGAGCCACCCGCGCCGGTAGGGCTCGAGCGCGCGGCGGTCGATGCCGTGGAGACGCCGGTCAGGTCATCGCGAAGGCCAGCAAGGCTCTTGGCGTATGTCGCGCCTGCGCTCGCGGCGCCTGTGCCGGTGGGCACGGCGCCCGTGATTGCGGCTCCGTTGAGCGCTCCTCGTGCGGCGCCTGTTGCCACGCAGCCGGCCGCCGCGCGAGTCCAGCCATCCCCACTTTTTCCGGCCAGCCCATCCGCGTCGTTCGTGGTGGCGGCGCCTGCGGTGCTCGCAACGCCAGCCGGATTGCCGGCACCGGCGATGCCCTCTGTTGCGGTCGCCAAGCCCGTGGTCGTTCCCGTTCCTCTTCCACCGCAGAGCGACCTGGCCCTCTTTGGCCGGGCCATGCGTGACCTGCGCACGGAGAACCATCCCGCTGCGGCCCTTGCCGCGCTACAGGAGCATGCCAGGGTCTATCCGCGTAGCGGTCTTGCGGGCGAGCGCAACGCCCTCCAAGTCGAAGCCCTGCTCGCGCTCCATCGCGACCGCGAGGCGCTGGCCAGATTGGACACCATGCCTCTCGACGAGCTACCGCGCAGTGGCGAACGCTTCGTGGTTCGTGGCGAGCTGCGCGCGGCGGTCCATCGTTGGCTCGCGGCCAGCACGGATTTCGATCACGCCCTGGCGCTGGTCTCGGGCTCGCCCGCCTGGCACGAACGCGCGCTGTGGGGGCGCGGGGTGGCCCGGCTCCGCTGCGGCGAGCGCGAAGCGGGCATGGCCGATATCGAACGCTACCTCGACAGTTACCCCCACGGCCGTTTCGCGGCCGAGGCCGCGAAATTCTTCCCCACGAAATGAAAGCTGCTCTCCTGGTGCTGACCGCGACGGTCCTGGCGATTCCTTCGCAATCGGCTGCCGCCGCGCGTGTTTCCAGCAACTCCGATTGTCCTTCCTCGGATGCCATCAGCCTGAAGCTGCTCGGTCTTCTGGCGGCAGGCGGCCCGGAGAGCGCCTCGGCACGGGTGCGCAGCGAGGGCGACTCCATGCGCATCGAGGTCTCTACGCCAGGCGAAGAGAGCCGCCAGCGCACGGTCTTGGTGACCGGCGATTGCGAGGCGCGCGCCGAAATGGCGGCGTTCATCATCGCCGCGTGGCTCGACGCCATGCCGGTCGGAACCATCCGTGCTCCCGGCATTCCGCCGCGCGAGGTCCGTCACGAGGCGAAAGCTGCCGGGGACGCCGATTCATCTGACGAGGCGGAGGGCCGGCGGCTGTCGATCGGCACGCACACGTTGCTGGGCGCTGGTGTCTTCGGCCTGAGCGACAGGCTTGGCGCCAGCGCGGGCCTCCTTGCGGCGGTCGGGATGCCCGGCTTGCTCGAGAACGTGGGCTGGCTGCTGGAGGCCTCCATGACCTCGTCCCGGCAGATGAAGATCGGTCAGGGCACGGCCCACATTCAGCGGCCGACCATCGTCTTTTCAGCGACCTTCGAGCTCTATCGCCAGCGCTGGCTGCTGCGTGCGCACGTCGGACCTGCCTTGGGCGTCCTGCTCGTCCATGGCAGCGACTACCAGACGAATCAGAGCGACAGCTCGGTCATGTGGGGCGTGGATGCCGGGGTTACCCTGGCGCTGCCGTGGAAACGCAACGAAATGTGGGTACGGCTGGACACCATCGCGTGGCCGCAGGGTCGTAGCGTGCTCAGCGAGCAGGGGTCCTCTATCTCCAATGTCGCCGAGCCGCTACCGGGGTGGGAGGTGCGCGCCGCGCTCGGATTCTCCCTGGGAATTCTTTGAGCTGGTGGCGACTGCGCAGATTCTTTTGTAAGGGCTCGCGATCTGGAGGGACAGGTCCAAGCATGACAAAGACAACGACCTATGAGCTCACCTTGGTCTTGTTCTCGGCATTGACGTTGGTAGGGTGCGGGACCGATCCCTACGCCGGCATAGGCCCGTCCCCCGGGACCGACAGCGCACTACCCGGGACCGGCGGCGCCGGCGGCGCAATGCCTGGGACCGGTGGCGCAATGCCTGGGACCGGCGGCGCAATGCCTGGGACCGGCGGCGCAATGCCTGGGACCGGCGGCACGACAGCGACCGGACCGGACGCGGGGACCGACAGTCCGGACGCGCCGTCCGGCACTCCGACCATCGACTACAGAATCTCGGTAGCACCCCAGCGCTTGCTCGACTTGGTGTTCATGATCGACAACTCGCCGTCCATGGCGCCGAAGCAGCAGAAGCTGAGAGACAATTTTCCCAAGCTGATTGCGGCACTCAAGGATCCCATCGACGGGACCTTGCCCGATCTGCGCGTCGCCATCCTGGACAGCGATCTCGGCACCGGCGGAGCGTATGTGAGCGGCTCGTGCGGACCCAAGACGCTGTCTGACGGAACCATGTCCAGCTTCGGGGACATGGGCAGGTTCCAGATGATCGGCGCCTCGGCCTGTGGCGTGTCCAGCAATGCCACATACCTCGAGACCAAGGGAAACACAGGCCTCAATTTCAGCGGCGACATCAACACCGTGTTCGCCTGCCTGGCTGGCAACCTCGGCACCCTGGGTTGTGGCGAAGAGCACCAGTTGCAAGCCTTCGAGTTCGCGTTCGTCGTCGGCGGCCTGGGCGACGTCAACAACCAGCAGCACCAGATGCTGCGTGGCAATGCCTACCTGGGGTTGGTCCTTCTGACCGACGAGGACGACTGCTCGGCAGCGCCGAATGATGCGATGTTTGGAGCCAAGCCGGAGCTGAACAACGAATCCGCCAGTCTGCGCTGCTACACCCGCTCTCACATTTGCAACGGCGTGAACTTGACGAACCCACCTCCCGGTTATCCAACCACCGCCGCATTCTCGATGGCCTTGACGAACTGCGCGGCGCGCGTGGGCGACGAGCTGCAGCAGCGACGTAGACGTCTCGAATCCGACGACCTGCAATCCGCTCAGGGATTACAAGACCATGGCCGATGAAATCAAGAATCTCAAGCCGGATCCCGCCAACCAGATCCTCGTGGCGGGCATTTTCGGCTGGTCGCCGAGTGGCAGCAACCCAGCAACCGCGCAGTACAAGATCGCCTTGGTTCCCAATCCAAACAGCGCAGACACCGCCCACCCTGCAGTCTACGACACATGGCCGGTTTGCTACGATCCGAATCACATGCCCACGGTTGCGACCACGGACCAGACCACCGGGTTCGATGCGATTGCCGCTGGATATGGAGCCACGCCAGGTCTGCGCATGTCGGCGTTCATCGACCAGTTCGGCGGCAACGGTTTCAAGTACAGCATCTGCGAGCCTGACTTCGCCGGCGCGATGAGTGGCATCGGCGCCAGCATCGCCAAGAACCTGCAAAACCTATGCATCAACGACAAGCTGGCCGACCAGGATCTGGTGACCCCAGGACTGCAGCCGGATTGTCGCGTCGTCTACCGTACGCCCGCCGTCGATCCGAACGACCCGAGCAAGGTGATCTACGTGGACTCGTCGACGGCGATCCCTCAATGTGGAGCAGGCGCGACCAGTGACACCATTGCAACAGACTGCTGGCAGCTCACGAGCGATACGACGAAGTGCCCCAGCGCATTCAACGGTCAATTGGTCAACGTCCTGCGGACCCGAGCAGAGATAACTGCCGGCCCACTCCCCGCCGGCACGCAGCTCGATATGCAGTGCCAAGTCTGCTCGACCTCTCCGTCCGCCGTTCAACCAGAGGGTTGCAACTACTGAGGGCGCGCCTGGTCCATCGGCTGGGCCACGGCAAACAGGCGCTCGCGCACCAAGCGGACGTGATCGCGGAGCACATAAAGCTGATCGCCGAAGGATGGCGGCGTCTTCAGCTCGTTGACCGCCTTCTCGATGGCCTCGAAGCGGCGGAGCAGAATGACCTTCTCTTCCGCAGTGGGAGGCGCGAGCATGGCGCGCTCGATGGTCATCAGGGCGCCGTACCACTTGTAGATGCGCGAACGCATCAGCCACCTGTAGCCCGTTGGGACCACCTTCGTGGCCGGGATCAAAATCACCAAGAGCGGGACGATGATCACGACCAAACGATCGAGCAGATTGGCCAGCCAGAAGGGCAGCTTCTTGTACAGGAACTGCGCGCCGGACTTGTAGTAGCGCTCGGCATCGGGACTGATGGGGAAGTCGCGCGCCAGCGGCGCCGGGTATTCGCCGGCATTACGGAAAAGTCCCGGCCCGCCATGAACCTCCCGGGCGGCGCCGATGAGCAGGTCGGAGAGAGCGGGGTGGAGGTTGTTGCGCGCCACCAGCTCGACGGTGGGGCCGACCAAGCTCAGCGTCTTGGGCGGCTCGTCCTTGCCGAGGTCGTAGGCGCCTTCGGGCAGGGTCAACTTGGACAGGAAGCGGAACTTGCGCAAGTAGCCGTCGGCCTGACGGAAGTTGGCGATCTCGATGTCGTCGATCTTGCGCAGCTTGCGCATGATGGCCGGGGTCGCCGAGTCGCCCATCATGAAGGCGGCGTCGATCTTCCCGGCGATGAGCTCGTTGGCGGCTTCCTCGCCCACGAGATCGAGCAGCACGGTCGGCGGCCCGTCCATGTCGTTGGCCTTGAGCAGCTTGAGCGCCAAGGAGCGCGCGCCGCTGCCTTCGGGGCCGATGGCCAGGCGCTTGCCTTTCAACTGGGATAGCACTTCGACCGGCTCGCTCTTGTGGTAGTAGACCATGAGGGGCTGGGCGAACACGCTGCCGAGCGAAAACAGGTGGGAGGTATCCACGCCATCGGTCAGGCCGCCCTGGACGAAGGCCACATCGGCATTCACCTTGGGATTGGCCAGCTGCTCGAGATTGTCGAGCGCGCCGTGAGAAGGTAGGACGATCACCTTCACGCCGAAGCGCTCGATGATGTTCTTGTACTTTTCGGCGTGGTGGCGGTAGCTGCTGTCTTCCGGACCGCTGAGCAGGCGGATGGTGGTCGGCGCGGGGTGGATCAACTTCTGCGAAATGATCATCCCGCAGACGAGCAGGGCCAAGAGCGGCAGCCACAGGTAGAGAATTCCCCGCCATGACAGCAAGGGCAGCTTGGACGTGAATCCGAATTGCGTGAGCCCGCTCGCGGTGTTTTTCTTCATGCGTCCCTTTCTCGTGCGCTTGCCGGATCGGCCGGAGGCGATTCTACACGGGTTTGCCCAGGGCCTGGGCCAACGCCGATTCGATGGCCGGGCTGAATGCGACCAGCAGGACCTCGGTAAGCGATGGACAGGCAGGCCGGGTTCGGCGAATCGCTTCGACCGCGATCCGGGCCGCCCGTTCGATGGGAAAGCGGTACACGCCGCAACTGATGGCGGGGAAGGCGATGGTCGCAAGGCCTTGTTGCTCGGCAAGGCCAAGGGCGGTCTTGTAGCAGGAGGCAAGCAGCTCGTCCTCGCGGTGACTGCCGCCGTTCCATACCGGACCCACGGCGTGAATCACGAAGCGCGCGGGCAGGTTGTGTCCGCGCGTCAGCTTGGCACTGCCGGTTTCGCATCCACCGAGGGCTCGGCATTCCGCCAGCAGCCGCGGTCCCGCCGCGCGATGGATGGCGCCGTCGACGCCGCCCCCACCCAGGAGCGATGCATTGGCGGCATTGACGATGGCGTCGACGTGGAGGGTGGTGATGTCGGCCTTGACGACTGCAATTTCCGCGGCTGAGCCCATCCTGATTTTCCGCGTGCAAGTGTACCAGTATGCGGAAATCGGCTCCATGTCGTCTGAGCTCGCACAAAGGAGCGGACATTCGTCGTCGACACCCGAAAGGGCTCAAGTCCCTTCGGTGTAGGTCGATGTTCAGATCGTGGCCAAGGAGCAACAGGGCAACCCGGAGTCGACGAACACAATCTTCACGGGTTCCAACCACGCGCGCGCCGAGTCCGCACCCACCCGACCGCGATCGTCGGTCCTGATTGTGGACGACGACGCCGAGCTGGCGCAGCGATATGGACGTGCCCTCGAGGCGTATGGCTATGCGGTCGTACGAGTCGCGCAGGGCGAGGGCGCGGTTCGCCTCGTGACCGAGCATCCGTTCGATGTCGTCATCGGAGACGCGGATCCTCTGCTGGATTGCGAGGATCGGACGCTGCAGAGCATTCACGAACAGCGGGCGGATCTTCCCGTGGTGCTGCTATCGAGCGGCATTGCCTTCGCCACCGCACGCGCAGCCGTGGAATGCGGTGCCCATCGCTATCTGCTCAAGCCCGTCTCCGCCGAGCGACTGCTGGAAGTCCTGGTGGAGTCGATCCGGGAGAAGCTCGCGCAGGTTGGACTGAAGCCGGGCGGTCTCCTAGAAATCGTCCGCGGACAGGTTGCCAGCGCGGCGTGCCGGTCTTGCGGAGCGAGGCCGCGATGCGGAAGCCTGTCCGCGAGACGGAGCACCGTGCGGGTGTCGAGTCGACTCGAACCTATGTCCATGTTCGTGCGCCGGCGTGAGGGTTGGCGCTTCCGGCACGGCGGCTGCAGGACGCACATCCGCCGGCGCGGCCGTTTCCTCGGGGGCCGCGATGCCTTCCGGGGACGCTGCTCCCTTTTGGGGTATCGCGACGAACGGATGCGAAGCTTCACCCGTGCTGGACGCCTTCGGCGTGCTCTTGCCATGAATCCCGGCGGTCCTGGGAAACGCGTACCACGCCGCTGCCGCCGCGAGAACGATGGCGGCGGCCGAAATGATGCGCCGTCGTCGTCGGCCACGCAGCTCGCCGATGCGTACGGTCACGAGCTCATCCGCCTTCCGCTCTCGTACCGTGTCCAACTCCTCCGCGGTCACGACGATGCGAGCGAGTGCGCGAACGGGCGCAGGCTCGATGACGATTGGCTCGGGCGACGCATCGCCCTCGCTTTCATCGACCTCGCCTCCTTCGACCTCGCCTCCTTCGACCACGGCTTCCTCGACCTCGATGGCGTCTTCCGAGGTCTTTTCGGAGTTGTGGCAGCGTACGCCGCAGGGTTCGAGGTCGCCTGCAAGCGGCACGAGCGGATTGGTGCATGCCGTCCTGAACAATTGCGCGGCCTCCGGCGTGGCGAACATGGCCAGGCCGATCTCTCCGCCGCCCGCACCGATGGGCTTGGCGATGCCACCGAGCTCGCGAGCCAGATTGGAGGCCTGCTCGAAGGCGGTCGTCACGATGGGGACCGACGCGGCCGCCGACAACCTGGCCAGCTCCTCGCCATACCTGCCGGCGGCGACCACCGCGCCCGTGGCGCGCCCGGCGGTCAATTCTGCAACGAAGCGATGGGCGATCTCGCGCAGACTCGCCATCGCGTATTCGAAGGCCGTCGATTCGTCTCGCGCGTATGCACGTAGACCGACCGTCATTTGACGGGTGGAGATCGAGCGGCCGGCCGAGAACGGCACCAGGTGCAGGCCGGCCGGGGCCGTCAAATAGTCGATGCGGGGAAGCGTGTCCTTGTGACGGGTAACTTGAACCAGACCTCCGTGGGTGGCGACCGCCGTGTCCGCGCCTGACCCCACGTCACCCTGGGCAGTTCGTCGCCCAGCGTCAGCGATGGCGAAGATCTGCTGTCTGTGCTCTTCGATGGCCAGGCCCAGCGACTCGTACACCGAGCCCACCGTTGCCACGGCGATGGCGGCGCTGGAGCCCAAACCGCCGGTGGCGTGGCCGGAATGGAAGTCATCTGCGTTCACCAAAACCGAGCCGGGTGGCAGCGCGGACGCGGCCTCACCAAGCTCGGTTTTGGCGCGTCTGACCAGCTCCGAGACCATGGGGGGCATGGCGTCCATGCGCGGAATGAATTGGGCCTTGGCGTGCAGGGTGATGGCGGCCAAGACGGCGCAACCTTCGTCGAGCACGGCGTATTCGCCGACCAGGAAGATTTTTCCCGGAGCGATGACCACCGGGGTTCCGATGGGGGTGTCGTGTTCGCCATTCATGGAGGATCTCTAGCAGTTTCCGCGCGGTGGTCTTTCCCGCCAGCGACTGGAAAATCACTCTTGCCCGGCCGGACGTCGTTCGCTGCACCTATCGAGAGAAACCGGCAACAGCTTGATCTCGTCTGGCATCTTCCCTGGCCTGTGCTGGGACCACTGCAAGGATTGTGCGCGATGGTCCCAGCCCATGGCAAGCGGATGCTGCACGTTTTCGACACTCGACAGCCCGAGGACCCGGGCGGGGCCGTCTCACTCACCCGGCTTCGAGAACCCGGGTGGCGCCGGAAACCGAGCTCTCGGCGAGGAGGCGCTTGGCGAAGCCCTGCGCCTCTTCGAGGACGGTGGAGAAGATGGCTTCCTGGACGCGCGGCAGGTAGCGCGCGCTCATGCTGAACTTGCGTACGCCGATGCCCAGCAGGAAACGCACGAAGCGTGGATCATGCGCCATGTCGCCGCACACCGAGACATCGCGGCCGTGGCGCAAGGCTGCCGTGATGGCGCGATGAAGGCCGCGCAGCACGGCGGGGTGGTGTGGAATGTACAGATCGGCGACGTTGACGTTGGTGCGATCCACGGCGAGCATGTACTGGACGAAGTCGTTGGTGCCGATGGAGAAGAAGTCAGCCCGTCGAGCGAGCTCGTCCATCATCTCCAGCACCGACGGGACCTCCAGCATCATCCCCAGCTGCACGTGCTGGCAGGCGGGCATGCCCTCACGCAAGAGGGCAGCTCGGCACTCGTCGACCGCATCGGTCGCGGCGGCCAGCTCGTCCGGCGAGGAGATCATGGGAAACATGATGCGCACCTTGGCGTCATGGGCGGCGCGCAGGATGGCGCGAATCTGTTGTAGGAAGACGTCACGGTGACGGAGCGAAAAGCGAATCGAGCGCAAACCCAAGAAGGGGTTGGCTTCGGCGGCATAGTCGAAGTACGAGAGCACCTTGTCGCCGCCCACGTCGAGGGTGCGGAAGGTGACCTCGCGGCCCGGCATGCCCTCGACCAGGCGGCGGTAGATACGCAACTGCTCTTCCTCGCTGGGAAGATCGTTGCGAATCATGAAGGGGAATTCGGTGCGATAGAGTCCGATGCCCTCGGCCTTGTACGCGCGCGCGACCTCGACGTCCGCCAGCAGGTTGATGTTGGCCAGGAGGCGCACACGCGTCCCGTCGGCGGTGTGGGTCTTCTCGCGCATGCCCTCGGCCGACTGAGGGGCCGAGCGACGCGAGTCCTCCTGCTCGCGAAAGTGCTGCTCGACTTCCTCGTCGGGCGCCACGAACAGGTTGCCTTGACGGGCGTCGAGGACCACGCGCGTGCCATCGGGGATCGCGAGCAGGCGCGGTTCGTCGACGAAGATCAGCGGCAGATCGAGCGAGCGCGCCAGCACCGCGACGTGCGAGGTCACGCCGCCGGACAGGAGCACGATGCCGCCGACCTTCTCCAAGCCCAGCTTGAGGACATCGGAGGGCAGAAGCTCGGCGGCGATGGCGATGCGTCCTTCGATGCGAGACTCGACGGCGCGATGACCCGACAGGTTGGCGAGCAGCCGGCGGCCCACGTCCATCACGTCGTAGCGTTTCTCGCGCATGTACGCATTGTCCATGCGGTCGAAGAGCTCGACATAGTTGAGGAGCACCCGGTAAACGGCCTCGGCGGGAGGCGTACCGGCCGCGATTTGTTCCTCCATTGCGCCCAGCCAGCTTTGATCGCGCAACATCATGAGCTGCGCCGAGAAGATCACCGCGGTCACGTCGGAAAGGCGCTCCCCCGCGAGCTTTTCGAGGTGCTCCAGCTGCTTCTCGGTGGCGTCCACGGCCCGGCGGAAATCGGGCAACTCCAACGTCACGCTGCCTATGAGAGCGCGGATCTCGGCCAGGGATGGCTGCCGGATGAGCACGACCTCGCCCAGGGCCACACCCTCGGCGCCGACCTGGCCGTGCACGAAGCGCAAGTCGGAAAGGCCTGGTGTCGGCGCGATCGATGCGGCCGGGGCTTCCAGGGTGAGGAGCAGACGGGCCATCTCGATGGTCGTGGCAAGCTGCATGGTGATAGCGCGGAAGACTTGGACGTCTTCGGCCGAAAAGTGATCGGGCTGCTTGCTTTGCAGGGTCATGGCACCCACCGGACGGCGGCCGCGTAGGATGGGCACCGCGACGAACGAGCGATAGACCTCCTCGCCGATGCCAGGAAAGTACCGGTAGGCGGGGTGCGAGGGCGCGTCCGCTTCGCAGATCGGGCGTTGCTCCGAGAAGGCCAGGCCGGTGAGGCCCTCTCCCGGCCGCAGGCGCACGTTGCCTACCGAGCTTGGCAGAAGACCGCGCGTAGCCCGCAGAACCAGCTCTTTGCAGGCCTCGTCGAAGAGGTACACCGAGCAGACGTCGGCCTCCATGTGGCCGGCGGCCGTATCGACGATCTTCTGCAACATGGCGTCGAGATCGGACGCGTCGGTGATGATGGCGGACAGCTCCCCAATGTCACAAATGAGCTTGGCGTGATCTCGGTTGATGGTGGCCATCGATGCAGCTTGGGCGGCCCTGGGCCGCTCTTAGCCAGTTTGATGCGGTTGCCATCTGAAAGCCAGATCTTGTGTGTTTCCGCCGCGGCTCGTCGCCTACGGCGCGGTCAAGAGCTCGACCACGCTCTTGCACGGGGCCTTGGCAAGGCATTCCTGGCTTGGCTCCGGAGTCGTGGCACCGAACGGCATGGTGGCCAGGATGAATTCTAGCTCACGCCGCTGTTCTTCCGTAAGCGGGATGGGCTCTCGGGTTTTTCTCTTGAAAAGCCGCCGCTGCGCCCAGTCGTAGAACCAATTCTGGCCGGTGGAACAGACCCAATCTTGGCAGGCCGGCGCGCGCTTCCTGACCACGAGTTGAAAGTCTCGCTGCACGATATCGAGCTTCTCCGCGGAAAGCCGTAATGAAGGCGTCGATGGCCACGCGAGGCTTGAGCTCGTCGGGGACCCGGGACAGCGATAAGAACTCGTCGCGAGGCTTCTCGTTTCCGTAGTCGTCCAGGATCATCAGGCCGTGGTCGGCCAGCAGGAGCCATCCCTGGACGGCATCCGTCAGCACATCGCGAGCGGCGTGACTTCCGTCGATGAAGACGATGTCGAAGGAATTCACGGGCAAGGTGTGCAGCACGCTGTCCGAGCGACCCTTGAGGATGCGGACGCGGCTGGCCTTTCCCGACACCCGGAGATTCTCGAGAAAGGTGCCCTCATAGCTCGGTTCGAACAAGTCGACAGCCACGGCAGACGCGCCGTTACCCGTGAGGATGTTGTCGAGCATCCAAAACAGCGAGCGGCCCTCGAACACACCGATTTCCAGATAGCGGATGTCGGGCTTGTCACGATATTCGCGCAGCAGGTCAGGCCAGGAGACCTTCCCGACGAACCAGTCTTGCGTGAAGTGATACGCCGGAGGGGCGGAGGAAGAACGTGCTGTTCCGCAAGCCAGGTGAAGGATGCTGGTGAGGACGATGAGGCTCGCTGGATGACCCGAACCGGGCTTCACGTTCGCATGATACACGAACGAAGTTTTCGGTTGCACATTCTTGCCGGGCCATGTGTTGTATTCGTGGGAGGAGGCGCCATGGACATCCAACAGTCCAGAATAGATCCACGGCTGTCCATCATCGAGCGGCTGGCAATTCCAGAGACCTGCGGGGGCACGGTGTGGCCCCATCGTGGCAACGGGTACTATCATCCTCGCCACCGTCACGAAGGATTGGAGTTCAACCTCGTCGTCTCGGGCCGCGGCCACTACGAGGTCGACGGGAAACGCTACGCCCTCGGTGTCGGCTCCTTGTTGTGGCTGTACCCGGAACAGAACCACCACGCAGAAGAGCGGACCGCCGACTTCGAAATGTGGATCGTGGTGCTTCTACCCGAGCTGATCGATCGCACCTGCAGCAGCGGCTCGCATGCCGCGCTGCGCTCTGGAATGCCCGGAGGCGAGCAGTGTCGAGTCATCGATTGGAGGGACACGCGCCGACTGGACCAAGAGCTGGCCAGGATTAGGCAGTCGAGCTCCGTGGACCTGCGCAAGGCCGGACTTGCCTATTCACTGCTCGACGCCTGGGAAGCATTCGACGGGTCTGGCGCAAGGACGTCGGACAGCATCGTCTCGCCTGAAGTCCGGGCAAGCATGCGCCTGCTGTCCCAGGATCCGGCTATGTCGAGAGAGACCCTCGCCCAGCGCGTGGGAATCAGCCCCGCAGCTCTCAGCCGTCAATTCGCGGAGCAACTGGGCGTCAATCTGGTGACCTACCGACAAAGGCTTCGCTTGGAACACTTCGTCGAGCTTGCGTGTGAAGGACGCCTTACCCTGCTCGACGCCTGCTTTCGCTCCGGGTTCGGCAGCTATGCCCAGTGCCATCGCGTCTTTCAGGAAACCATGGGTTGTTCACCGCGCGACTATTTGGCGCGCCTCAAGCAGCAGCAACTCTAGTGACCGAGCGCGCCTTGCCTGCGCGAGGTCCGAAATGCAAGGCGCTGGTCACGAAACGAGAAGACCGCCTTTCCCCGGGCACGGAGAATGGTCGTCATGGAATTGCTACGACCAGCGCCACTCCATGTGCCAAGCCAGACCGGCCTAGCCGATGCTGTGGAAGACGAAAAGGAGAGGTCGCCCGCGTTCCGAGCACGCGAAACGGCACTTGCCCACTTGTACGCGTACTACTCCCCGGCCATTTATGAGCATTGCCGTCGATTTCTGCACTCGACCGCCAGCGCGCGGGACGCAACCCAGGAGACCTTCGTGCGCGTCATCGCGCGCGGCACCGTTCTGGCGTTCGAGACGGGGGCGCTTCACTACCTGTATCGCGTCTCCACCAACGTTTGCCTCAACATCTTGAGCAAGCAGAAGATGCAAGCCCGCGCCGTGGCCGCACTGGCGACGAACGCTCCCGGCATCCGATGGAACGAATTCGCGGATCGCGAATTCGTCCTCGCCGTCCTGGCCCTCAGCGGAGAGGACGGAGCCCAGGTGGCGATCATGCATTACCTCGAGGGGATGTCCCAGGTCGAGATCGCAGCAGCTCTCGGTATTGCTCGCAGGACCGTCTTCAACCGCTTACGAAAGATGGCACGCATCGCAAGGGAGCTGCTTGCTCGCGATCTGCGAAGACGTGCCGATTCCGTTCGACGAGGATGTCAAATGGTAAGACGGGCAGAGGCGGAACCCGGATAGGATTCCTTTGCCTCTGCCCGGTGAGTTACGTCTTAGTATAGGCTAGGCTATGCTCAGTTACGGCAGCGCTACCGTGGTTATCGAGTAGGGCCCAATCGTGATCGGGAAGGACGAACCCTCAACGGATGTGAAGGTCGTATCGATCGTCGTGCTGTGGATACCATAGGCAAACACATGCGCCCGGCCATGGACGCGGGCTCCTTGTAGCGAGACAGTCACGGTGTAGGCAACACTGGGGTCTTTGTTGATCAACATCAGGTTGATGTCGCCGTCTGCTTGCCTGACGGCATGTGCCGATACGACGGGAGTCGAGGATGCGGCGTGGAGCATGGTGTCCCGTGGGTGATGTCCCAGATAGGAGAGCATCCGTAGCCCGTAGTATGCGGGGAATAGGGTGTTGGCAGGCGGCTCGACAGCGCCGTTGGTAGTGGTCAGTCCGGCCGATAGGATTCCATAGTCTCCGAAGTTGTAGTCGCCGTACAGGGATGGGTCGATATTGCCGTCGAAGGGACTGTTGTGAACAGCCCACCAATCTACATTGGCCACACCATTCTCTAGCCAGGTCATGACCTGGTCGGCAAGGAACAGCGCATTGACGGGGCTGGTGGTCTGCTTGCCAGGATTGTAGGAGACCGAATTGGTCTCGGTGATCATCATTTGGATCGCGTTGGCACGGGTGCCGCAGTACTGCGTGAGTAGGGCCTTCAGGCTGGCGACCATGCTGGGAATGCTGGGGGTATAGCTGACGCTTGTAGATTCCCCATTTTGGGAAGCGGCCAGCAAGGCGGAGTCGGATTCCCCCGTCGGTCCCTGCGGATACCAGTGGACATCGACGAAATCGACGGCAGAGCAAACGATGGGCAGGATGGTATCGTTCCAAGGCTGCGGCGACGATGGACTGGTTTGCCCATCAGGCCAGTTGCCAGGCGCCGTAAGGACGACACCGATCTTGATGGAAGGGTCAATCGCCTTCATGGCCGAGCTGTAGCTCACGACGCCATTGGCATAGGTGGTCGGGTCGTGAGCGTTGTGATTGACCTCCCAGGTTGCCCCATAGGTGCCATCGCCGTACAGCTCATTGCCGATCTCCCAGTACTTGATGCCGTAATGGTGGCCGGTACGGCTCGCGTCAGGATAGGTCGGCACAGGCCCCCTATAGGCTCGGCCACCCTGGTTGGCATAGCGTACCCAGTCGGCAGCCTCCTGGGCTGTCCCTGAGCCATAGTTGACCGTCAGCATGGACTCGGCGCCGACTGCCTTGACGATCGCCATATAGGCGTCGAAGTTTGCGCTGGGAACCGTGCCTCCCTGGTTGGGATCGTCCGGAGTGTTGGACAACCAGTGATAGTTGTTGGAGGTCGAACCTCCTGGATAGCGAAGGATCTGAATACCTGCGTCCGCCAGCAATCGGGGAATTTCTGCATCCGTCAGATGGCCGTCCCAGGCAGCAGTGTTCACACCCACAGCGATGGGCGAGAGGACGCCCAAATTGGACCTCGTGTCCACCATGACCGTGCTCGGCGTCCCTGAATTGTCCTTCTGGCAGGCAACGTGCGCCGCGCGCTGAGAGGCGCCGATGCCCTCGTTGTCGGTTTCCGATGACCCGTCGTCGCAACCCCCAAGCAGCGATGCGCTGACGGCGCATGCGCAAAGGAAAGGCAGTCTCTGGCGCACGGGCTTGGATTTGGAACAGGACACGTGCGTGTGTGGATGGCCGGGACCGTGGACACGAAAGAGCTCCTTGATTTGCATGATCTTCTCCTTTTCATGAACCGCAGCATCTTGAACAGCATGATTAGCCCGAGGATCGGGCGCTGGCGGTTTACGGCAGTTTGATCGACCGGCAATCAGGGGTCCTCTCGTTTTGTGATGTCGTGCTCGCATTTGGGCTTCGCTACTGCCGCAAGAGTTGCAGTAGCCGCCGACTGCGCTTGCGCAGGATGGGCACGATCATCTTGGCTGCCGGGAGGTCGCCACGACCCGAGTGCATCTCGGCGTCAATCGTGCGGGCGCGTTCAGGGATGGCTTTCGCCAGGTTCCGCACGACCTCGAGCACGAAGGCGGGCCCAACCCCGACTGACTCCCCGGCGAGAGAAAGCCGAACCCCACCGCCCGCCACGGCTTCGGCGAAGGCCGCACCACCCGCCGACAGTCGCACCAACTCCTCGTTGTCGAGGGGGCGCCACGTGTGCTTGGCGGGTTTCGGCGCCGCAGCGGCCACCACCATGGCTCCCGCGCACTCGCCACCCAGGGCGGCCAGCAGCGCGAAATCGTTGTCCTCCGAGATGCCAAGCCGGCGGGCGACGAGCGCACGGATGCGCCCCTCAGGCAGCAGGTTGGCGAAGAACGCATGCGCGGCGGGCCCAGCCTCGGGCCCGGCGACCAAGGGCAGGGAACGCGAGATGGCAAAACTGGCTTGGTCGTCGAGCCAGGATGGATCGTAGGCGAAGGTGAAGCGGCCATCGTCCGCGGCCACCGTGCCGACCTTGCGACTCTCGAAGAAGACTCCCAGTCGCTGCATCAGCGATGCTCCGGAGTGCGGAGTGACCCGCGAGGTTCGAGCCACAGGTCAAGGCCGAGGCGCTGTAGGACCCGCAGGGCCTTGCCGATCTCCGCGGTGATCTTGCCGTTTTCCAGCTCGGAAAGGAACCGCGTCCCCACGCCCGACAGGGCAGCCAATTCCGACTGCCGCATGCCGATCTCGCGGCGCTTCTGCCCGATGGCGATCCCGATTTGGCCAACATCGGCAATCTTCCCGTACGGGATTTTCCTGTTGTCCTGGGCCATGTTCTTCGGCTCCTATTACCGTACGGGAATAGTACTGCCGGATGGCGCAGAATCCAAGCCCAGGATTCCCGTACGGGAAAAACACCTGAATACTGCTGGCAACGACCGCTCCCCCTCCTGCCTTCGTCGAGCAAGCTCTCTGCGGATGGTCCTCGACAGCCACAGCGCCGACTTGCCGTGGTCACGCCGAGTGCAGGTCCCAGGGGTTGAGAGCCGTGCAGGGGAGGTGTGCGGGCAACGTGGTGGCAAGATCGCTTGCAGCGCGGACGTCTTGAGCCGGCTCAAGACGTCCCGACACCTCGGTCCTGGATCCAGATCGGGAACGACTCCACTACGGGGGCATGAGATCAAAGCGCTCGATCCGCCGGATCGCAGCGAAGTCGTCGAGATTGGCCGTTACCACCGATGCGCCGATCGATCGCGCTGTGAGCGCGATGAGCACATCGTTGCAAAGCGACGACAGACGAGCATCGCGACCGGCGAGCTTGATTTGGCGTAGGACGCCACCTGCACGTTCGAAAACCACGCTGGATGGCACGACCAGTCGCCCGGAAGATCGATAGGCTCGAATCAGGGCAGAAGTGGAATCGCGAGCAGCGCGATGCTGAGCGCCTGCCCGCAACTCCATCGCCACCACGGCGGACATGTACCGGACGAGTCCCGTGCCGAGCATGACATCTTCATGACGGCCCTGGTTGAGCCAGTCGATGTAGACGCAGGTGTCGATGAGGACCTTCTTCACCGATCGCCAAAGATGTCTACAACGCCACCCGAGCCTTTGACCTTGCGGTGGGCACGCAGGATGGGTTCCTCGGCAATGATGAGATCGAGCGCCCGATCTAGCGTTTCCTGCTCCGTGGCGAGCCCGAGCAGACGGCGGGCCTTGTCGATCTTGGCCTGGTCGAGCTTGAGGTGTTTGTGGGAAAGCGGCATGTTCACAGAAGGATAGTTTGTGAACATGAGGGTGGCAAGCGATGTCTTCCCGCGCGCCATGTACTGCTTATGGGAAGCCGAGCTGGGACCAGATCGCCTCGTCACCAGCAGGGACTGGCGATGGAAGGCTACTGCCGCAAGAGTTGCGAAGCCTGCTCCGAGCTCAAGCAGAAAGCGTGTGATGTGGCGGACAAGAGCGTTTTCGATGTCCCGTTCGTGGGCTTCATCGCCCAGGCCCAGGAAGTCGAAGTGATAGGGGTCCTTCAGAATCTCCTGCGCCAGTTGCACCTGGGGCTCGGGCAACCGCTGCTTGAAATTGGTCACGGCCGCGCCCTCGCGCAGGTGCAGCTGGGCCTTGATGTTGGCTTGCAGGGTGGGGCGGGACCAGGCACGCTCGACGGCACGGATGGCGTACCGTTCATGCTGGTCTGGGTCCGCGACCTTGGTCAGCAGGGTCACGATGTGGAACCACGGCAATTGGTCAGCAGGTTGCTGACCAATTTGAAGCGATGGGCAAAGCCCCAACCCTGGCGGCCTTGCCGGGCGAGGATTTCGCTGCCGATGTGGTGGTACAGGCGCACCAACTCTTGGTTGACGGCCAGGGCGGCTTGCGTCCGGCTGCGCTGGATGCGTGACTTCAGGTCCGCCAACCAGCCGGCGTAGTCGGCAGGGATTAGCTGGTCACTCATGCGGGACATGATAGGCCCGGCCAGCGGGATCTCAATCTTCCGCGAGAGACCCAAGCCGCGCATCCGGACGGCTTGACGGAATCTGTAGGCGGGACAGGGATTGAACCTGCGACCCGGCGCGTGTAAGGCGCCTGCTCTACCACTGAGCTACCCGCCTGGAGGCGGCAAGTGTATACACCCTGGCGCTAGAAGGTAAAACCAAGACCTCCGCCGCCGGGAAACAAATGCAGCGACAGCGGTGCGCTGTCTTCGATGGGTTTTCCGTAGCCAATCAGGCCGTCGACGACGCCGTAGATGTAGACGGCCGCGAGAATGGCGCCGCTGACGATGTTGACCGTCTTGAGGGTCTGGGCGGTCTCGGGATGCTTGGACATGTCATGGGATAGTTTCCAGGACTCGTAGATGCCGAAGGTCGTCGCTGCGGTGGCGCCCGCTGCCACGCCCACGCCCAAGATCACCCAGCCCTTCACGTGGTCGTCGTTCTGGAACTGCCCGACCGGCGGGATGAAGTTCCAGAACATCTTGCGCGTGGAGCGCTGGCGCGCCATCTGCTGGTGGCGCAGGCTTTCGAAGAACGCGACCAGCTCGGGCCGGGTCGAGGTAGGGTCGAGGCGGGCGTGCGGATCTTTGCGTAGAAGCTCGGTGAACGCGGTCTCTGCCCCGAGCGGTCGGTTGGTCAGGTAAAGCCCGATGCCGAGCAGCCGGAAGGCCTGGATTTGCTCCTCGGTCGTGGCGGGCAGAAGACCTTCGGCCACCGGGCGGGCGGCGTCCACCACCTGATTCATGTCGCCGTACTCGTAGGCGGCGGACGCCCGCACCAGGGCGGCGGCGGCGTCCTGTGGCAGCTTGCTCGCCGGTGGGGATTTCTCCGGCTTCGTCGCGGGTGGGGCGGCGCTGTCGCCGGGAGGGGTGGCAGCCGGCGCGTTCGGCTCGCCTTCCTGGGCCGCGAGAGGGGAAGGCAAGGCCGACCCCGCCAGGGCAGCAACAACCGCGATCGTGAGCGATACGCCTCTCATCCGTTCAGTACGCCAATTGGTGCAGACCTTGGCTCGCCAGTCAATCGCTGGATTCGACTATTCGTTGCCAGCCGGGGTCGCCGGGGTTGCCAGGGTCGCCGGGTCGGGTAGGTAGATTTCATAGTCACCGTTGGCGTTGCTGAGCGCCGTGGCGTGGGCGGGTGGGGCCCCCGCGGCGAGGTTGTTGCGGTCCACGCAATCCGGCGGCAGGCCCTCGCAGAAGGCCTGTACGATGGCCCCCGCTACCGACGAGCCCGCGTAGGTCACGTGGCCATGAACCAGCAACCCCTTGGGAATGCGCTGGTCGTCGAGCTGGAGGTTCGTGGTGCCCGTCGAGAAACCGTAGAGTGACACGTACGAGGGCAGTCCGCGGCCCGCTACCGGCTGAGCCGCCAGGCGGTAGGTGCGGCCCGGATCGAGGACGAGCAGGTAGGTTCCATCGGACCCCAGGCTGGCGGTGGCGATGCTCGAAATCAGGTCGTGGCTCAGATCGGTGGCGACCACGGTGGTCCCCTCGGTGTCCGTGGTGTCGTCGTCCGTGGCGTCAAGGAGGCGTCCGAAAACCGTGATCTTGGGCGAAAGAGGAACGCTCATTTGAACGCTGTCGCCAGCCTTCGAGGTGTCGATCATCAAGGTCGTGATCGCGCTGCCCGACAGCGACGATGCCGGCGCGAGGGTGAGCTTGTAGGGACCCTTGGGCAAGGCTGCGAAGGTCAGCTTGCCCTCGACATCCGTGGCGCCGTCTCGGCGGACGCTTCCCGTCGCCACCGTAGACCATGCGTCTCCACCATCGCTGCCCGGGCTGCCCGCCACGGACAGAATGCCCACCGCCGGGAGGCCGCCCGTGGTGGATTCGATGTGGACCGCGATGGGGTCCCCGGGGACCATGCTGCCCGGCAAGGTCACCGTCAACTGCAGATCGGTCGCCGGCAGCGGCAACCACTGAAAATCCACGTTGGGCACCGCCGTCGCGGAGGCTGCGAGATTGATGCCCTGGTCGATGGTGGCCGCGGGCAGAGGCGAGCCGTCCGGGGGCGTAATGACGACAGACATCATGCTCCCCGGGTTCACGCCCAGGCTGTACGCCCCGTCGGCGTCGGCCCGACCCACCGTCGAAAAGAGCAGGTCGGTCTGGCCGACCGTCGTGGACGATTGGTAGGAGTGCAGGCTGAGGGTGGCTCCGGTCGCGGGGCCGTCGGGCGACAGCAGGTGTCCGGCGATGGCGATGCCAGTTGGAAGCGGCAAGGGATTGGCGTTGGTCTTGATGAATCGAGCGTCGACCTTGGCGCTGTTGCTGGTGCCGCGATTGAGCAGGTAAGGGGGCAGCGGCGGGCTGGTTGTGCTCGGTGGGTCGGGCATGACCAGGACCTGGTATTCGAGCAAGGGATCGAGCACGGTTCGGAACGGAGCCTGGTTGGTGCTGCGGCCGTAGGTGACCCAGGTCGACCCGCTCGACTGGATGCGAATGGTGGACGGGACGGCGAGGGTCAAGGGCGTCTCCGGACCCGTGCTCGGATCGATTGCCAGGGCCAGACCGGTGGCGAAATCCACGTCCCTCGTGGGTTGGGGCGTGCCGGACGTGATCTTCAGGTCGACCTCGTAGGGGACGGCTCCCGCGGCGGAATCGCTTGGCGGCAGCACGCGCAAGCGATAGAGCCCGTACTGGGTTTGCGCGTCCTGGACCAGGGCGCGCGCGTCTCCCGAGCAGTGGTCTCCGATGCTGACCGCGATATCGTAGCGGGCGGCGATGGAGATGGGGAACTGCACCACGCTCGGATCCACGCCGGCGGTGGTCGGTGTGATGGTCTGTCCGTCGGAGCGGGTCACCGACCAGGTCCAGACGGGTGGGTACGGCGTGGTCTGACCCCAGGTGATCGAGGCCTGTACACGCAGGAACGCCGTCGGGCTGGCGGTCAGGTTGACCAAGCTCGCGGGCGAAAGCGGTGCGATGTCGAGGTGGCAAGCGCCGACGAGGTCGGGAATGCTCCAGGGTACCTCAGGGCGACTCGAGGCATCGGCCCGAGCGGGTGCATCGAGGGCCATGCCACCATCGGCGGCGAGGCTCGCGTCGTTCGGCCCGGCGTCGGGGCTCGCATCCGAGCCTCCTCGGCCGTCCGCCCCGGTTCCGGCATCGGCGGCCTTCTTGCCCGGGGACGAGCCGCTGCAAGCGTTGGCTGCCAGAGTGCAGAGCGCGAGCCCGAGGACGAGCGGCGCGCGTTTCATCGGAATTCCACCGTCCAGGTCACCCACTGGACGCGGTAATCGGGGGAGTAGCAAATCGTGGCATTGGGGTCGCAGGCCGCGAAGACCGCATCGCAGCCCGGGGTCCTGGGCTGGCAGGCGGTCACGCGGTCGTGGTATTCGACCCGGACTTGGACGATGTCTTGGGGATTGAAGGTTTTTCCGAGGGTAAAAGAGGGGCCGCCGCCGATGCAGCGCTCGAAGAGGGGAGAGCTCGGGAGGCGGACGTACCAGACGAAACCCGCCGGACTCGGCGAGTTGGGATCGAGCGGCTCCACGGGCGGGTAGGGGTCGCCGTCATCCTCCACGCGGTTGATGGCAAAGGCGTTGTTCTGGGCGGCGAGCAGCAGCAGCGGCGAGTTGTTGGAGGATGTCGGCGGCAGGGGTTGGGCGCTGTCGAGCACGATGTTCGGGAGCTGATCGCCCGCGACTTGGATGAATTGCTCGGCCGGATCGCTCGCCAGGATTTTGTCGTTCACCACAAGCTCCACGCGGTAGCTTCCCGGCGTCGTGGTGGTGAACGTGCACACGAGGGGACCCTTGGAATTGTCCGGACAGGCTGGCAGCGATAGCTGCGTGCCGTCCGCGATGAACACGCGCCAGATGGGAGTCAGAAAATCGATGTCCTCGCTGTCGGGGTCGTCTACCTTGCCCGATAACGTGACCGTCGAATAGAGCGCGAGCGGATAGGGCTGGCCGCTGACGGGCTCGGGTTGACCCGCGGCGTACGGGATGACGATGCTCGCTGTGGGCGCCTGATCCACGACCTCGTAGCTCTGCGCGGCCGAGGCCGTGGCCCCGCGGTTGTCCGTTACGACGACCACAACGCACCCGGAGCCAAGCTTCGTGGGCTGAAAGGGGAAAGGCACGTTCCCCACGACATTCGGCGCGGCGGGCGGTCCGGCGAGCGCTTCGTCGCAGGTCTTGCCTTGGTACCAGTCGAATCTCAGCGAGTCGGTGCTCTGGTCGGGATCGAATGCGTCGACCGTAAACGCCGTCTTGCTACGGACGAGCTTGAGGGGTTCTGTCTGGGGCGGAAAGGAAACGGTCGGCGCGGTATTGATGGGATCGGTGAAGAGCAGACAGCCCGCCATGCCGCTCGCAAGCAAGCCAAGCAAGAGCAACCTGCAACCGCCCGTGGTCACGGTGTGACGCTAGCATACTTAGGGCTGGCACAACGAGCCCGCTGGTCGCTGATGCTTGACAGAAGAGGAGGCCTCTAAGGAAGCCAGGAAGCCAGGAATGGGTGTATGGCCGTCGGGAGTCCCATTTGCTCGTCCTGCTGGGAGTACTGCTTGCTCGCTTTTTCCTGCTTTTCTGGCTTCCTTAGACGTCACCGGCTCAGCGGCTTGCCAGGAGGTCTGTGACGGCGCTCACTTCGGCCGCGCGAGGATGAAACGGCCGTCCTGCTCGGTGACGGTCCGTTCGATTCTGGCGCCGGGGATGAGGTCGACCTCGCCCACCCATTCGCGCGGGCTCTGTTTGGTGCGGGAGCAATAGATCGTGTGCTTGCCCGGCACGAGATCGCGAAACACCGGCATCAGATTGCCGGCCGGATGGTCGTCGAGGCTCGGGTAGCAGAGACCGCCCTTGGCAAAAAGGGCGATGGTCCCGGTGCGAACCTGCGGGGCTTCTCGCTTGGGCGAAGGGGCGGCGGGCTCGACGGCGGGCGGGCTTGGCTGCGCCGAGGGCACGGGTGCCGGCGTGGGCTCGACGGCCGGAGCGGTGGTCGACTTGGCCATTGCGCGTGCGCGTCGAGGGGCGTGGGCTCTTCTCGGCGACTTGCCGGGCGCGGCGGCCGGCACCGGTAGGGGCGCCTCGACGGCGGCCGGCTTCTTCTCGACCGGCGCGGGCGGCGGCGAAGCCACCGGAACCGTTACCACGGGCACGACCGCCACAGGTACCTTGTGCGCAAAGCGCGTCCTCGCCAAGAGAATGATGCCGAGCGCGGCCAGAAGGCCGGCGGCCGCCATGGCGATCCTGATGGCAAGGCGGCTGGCGGAAAGCCGGCGTAGAAGTCTCTCGGCGCCGGCGTGGTCGGGGACGTACGCCGTCGCGTGTCCGATCTCGGCCAGGGCTCGGGCCAGTTGTCCGCGCCGGGCGAACTGTCGAGCCCGCTCCACCGCCGTGCCGGCTACCCGAGGTCGCAACTCTCCCATCATCGCCTCCGGCTCGTCGAGAAAGCGGCGCAAGGCCTTGGCCTCGGGGACCAGCCCGGATGCGCGCGTGAGCTCGCGCAGATCGGCGGCCAGGGCCGAGGCGCTGGGGTAGCGCTCGCCAGGGGACGCCTTGAGACAGCGCATGATCATGGCCTCGAAATCCGGGCCCACGGTGGCGACGACCTGAGACGGCCGGCGGAAGGTGCCGCGCAAGATGGCCGCGATCATGGTGAAGGGATCCTTGCCCGCGAACGGCACCACCCCGGTGACCAGCTCGTAGAGCATGGCCCCGAGAGACCACAGGTCGGCGGCCGAGGTCACCTCGTGCCCGTGCGACTGCTCGGGCGACATATAGGCGGGCGAGCCGACGAGCGCGCCGGTCGCGGTCATGGTCTCCATGCCCGTGATGTGCGCGACGCCGAAATCGGTCAGCACCACGCGGCTGCTCTCGCCGCTGGTTTCGATCATGACGTTGTCGGGTTTCACGTCGCGATGGATGACCCCGCGCTCGTGCGCCGCCGCCAGGGCCTCGGCCAGGGGCAGGGCGATGAGCGCGGCGATCTCGGGTAGGAATCGTCCACCCCGTTCTTCGAGAAGCGTGCGCAGGGTCGGGCCCTTGATGAGCTCGACCACGATGTAGCTGGGCTCGCTGTCGGTTGCGCCGACGAAGTCGTAGATCTCGACGATGGCGGGATGCTTGAGCGCAGCCACGGCGTGTGCTTCGCGCCGAAAGCGTTCGCCTGCGCCGCCGCGAGTGGCATGCCCCATGCTCATCACCTTGATGGCGACGTCGCGGCCAAGCTCGGTATCGCGGGCGCGGAAGACGGTGGCCATGGCGCCGTGGCCAAGGACGGCGACGATCTCGTAGCGGCCCAGGGTGGCGCCAATCTTGGGCGACGCGAAGGCGCTGCCGGACGAGCTCGACGAGACGGCCGCTCCTGATCCCATCTCGCCTGGTCCCTGGGATCCCGCCGCCATGGCTATTTTGCTCCCGGACCGCCCGGCTTGCCCAGCGCCGCCTGGGCCTCGCCGAGCTTCTGGTTGATCACGGCCGCGTTGGGCTCGAACGAGCGCGCGAAGTTGAAGTTCATCACCGCGCCCTTCCAGTCCTTGCTGCCGAGGCAAAGCATGCCGAGGCGGAAGAACTTCTTGGCCTCCTCGTGCTTGATGCTGTCCTCGGGGGTCTGCGGCGCCCGCGATTCACGGTCCGTGCTGGTCAGCCGCTTCTTGCCTTCGTTCAGCATGCGCGTGTAGGTGGCCCGCCGCTCGGGCGTGGTCAGCACGCGATAGCCTTCGCAGATGCGGGCGTAGATGGTCTCCAGGCGTTCCTTCAGCTCTCGGTCGGCCAAGGTGTGGTAGCGATCCGGGTGCAGATCGTTGGACATGCGATAGAACGCCGCTCGGATGTCGGCGTCGGGTGTTCCAGACGAAACGCCAAGCAGGTCGTAGTAGGAAAGGTGATCCAGCTTCCCGTAGAGCTGGCGCACGAAGTTGGCTAGTTGTTCCGGGGTCTGGCGTGCCATGCGCGTCTCGCTATTCCTTCAATTCCTCTAGTTCCTCGAGACCCGCCAGCTCAGGCAACATCGAGTCATCCACGGGACTCTCCTGCGATTTCTGCCGCTCCACTGCTTCTGCCACCTCCACGTCGGACATGCCACCGCGGACGTTGACGGCGGCCTCGCGCGCGGCACCAGTCGCTGCGTCGCGCGCGCGCACGCGCAGGATGCCGTTGGTGTCCACACGGAAGGTGACCTCGATGGCGATCTCGCCTCGACGGGCCGCTGGTATGCCGGTCAGCTCCAGCTCGCCCAGAGGCACGTTTTCGTCGAAACGGCGGGACTCGCCTTGGCAGACCTGGATGCGCACCGAGCTTTGGTTGTCCCCGGAGGTGGTGAAGATGCGCGTCTGCTCGACGGGAACCGGGACGTTGCGGTCCAGAATGCGTTCGGCGAAACCGCCGGCCACTGCGATACCGAGGGCACGCGGGGTGACATCGAGCAGGACGGCCTGGTTGGCCAGGTTCTCGCCGGCGTGGGCCAGGTTTTCGGCCTGGATGGCGGCACCCCAGGCCACGACCTCGTCGGGGTTCAGATCGGTACGCGGCGGCCGCCCGAAATAGCGCTCGACCTCGGCCCGCACGAGAGGCACGCGCGTCGTACCGCCCACCATGATGACCTCGTCGATCTGGGAGGCAGCCAGGCCTGCCGACGCCAGGACCTCCTGCATGGTTTGGACGGTGCGGGCGACCAGGCCGCGAATCGCCGTCTCGAAGACGTTGCGCGCGATATGAAAACGCAGGGCGAGCTGCTCGCCGAGCTCGTTGATGGCGATGTTCTTGAGCTCGCCGCGCGCTTCGGAGTATTCCGAGAGATGACACTTGACCTGCTCGGCCGCGATGAGCAGGCGCGCGTGGGCGGCCTGATCGTTGCGCGGATCGATGCCGTGCTCGGCGCGGAACAGCTCGGCCAGGATGTTGAGCAGGGCGGTGTCCATGTCGTCGCCGCCGAGGAAGGTGTCGCCCCCGGTGGCGAGCACCTCGAAGACGTCGCCTTCCACTTGCAGGATGGTGATATCGAAGGTCCCGCCGCCGAAGTCGTAGACCGCGATCCGTTGCGACATGTTCTGGCCAAGGCCATAGGCCAGTGCAGCGGCGGTCGGCTCGTTGAGCACGCGCAGGACATCCAGCCCCGCGATGCGGCCAGCGTCGATGGTCGCGCGCCTTTGGGCATCGTTGAAATTCGCGGGTACCGTAATCACCGCGCCCGTCACGGTGTCGCTGAGAAACAGCTCGCAGCACTGACGCAGGTATCCCAGCAAGAGGCCGGAAACCTCGGGAATCGTATACGTGCGATCCGGGCCGACGAAGACGGCTTGCTCGTTGTTGCCTTCGCGCAATTCGTAAGGCAGGCGGGCGATGGCCTTCTGAACTTCCTTGGACCGGAACGAAAGGCCGATGAGACGCTTGCCCGAATAGACCGTGTACTTGGGGTCGACGATGCGGCGGGCTACCCCCTCGCGCGAGAAGTACTTCAGCCCGTCGGAGGAGAAGGAAACCACCGAGGGATGCAAGTAGCCGCCGTGGGCCGCGGGCACGACGACCACCTGACCGTCTCGCACGGTGGCAATCACGGAGTTCGTGGTCCCGAGATCGATTCCAACTACCGACATGATCGAATGCGCCAGGCTCCTTCCGAGGTAAAATGCCCGCGCGCATGATACCTCATCAAGCGCCGGGAGCGCGAAGGTGAATCAAGCCAAAGGCTCCGGCACCTGCGCTCGCCGAGGACGAGGCGGGGAGACGCAAGGAATTGCCTGGCGCCGCCGAGGCCGCTATGCAGAGAGCGCACAAGCCATTTTTTCACCACAGAGAACACAGAGGGCACAGAGGTCCGGAAAAGTAAGGGTTTTCCGGATCTCAATCCGAACCCTTCCCTTCTCGTCCGTCTCTGTGTTCTCTGTGTCCTCTGTGGTTAGAATCCGGAAATTGCTCGGGTTCAAAGCCGTTCGGCGCCCCAGGCTCGTCGCGTCATAGTTGTTGTCAGCTCTGCACGACCGCGAAGGCGATGTCGCCAATCTCTTGATCGGACAGCCACTTCTTCTTATCGCACACCGCGATCACGCGGTGGTAGATGTCATCGAGCTGGGCCACGGTGAGCTTGTAGCCGAGGTGGGTGCAGCGATCGGCGATGGCGTGACGGCCGCTGTGTTTACCGACGACGAGTTGGCTCGACGGAACGCCGACGGACTTTGGATCCATGATTTCGTAGGTCGTACGCTCTTTGAGAAAGCCGTCCTGGTGGATGCCGGCTTCGTGCGCGAAGGCGTTCTTGCCGACGATGGCCTTGTTGGGTTGGACGCCGACGCCGATGATTTCGGTCAGGAGCTGGCTGGTCGGGTACAGCTCCTCGGTCTTGATGCCGGTGGTGAAGGGCAGGATGTCGCCGCGCACCTTCAGCGCCATGACGATCTCTTCCAGCGAGCAATTCCCGGCCCGCTCGCCGATGCCGTTGATGGTGCACTCGACTTGGCGTACGCCGGCCTGAATCGCGGCGATGGAATTGGCCACCGAAAGCCCGAGATCGTTGTGGCAGTGCACGCTGACCTCGGCCTGGCCTTCCAGGGCGCGTACCACCGTGCCCACCAGCTGTCCGTATTCCGCCGGGATCGAGTAGCCGACGGTGTCGGGCAGGTTGACGATGCGCGCGCCCGCGGCGACCACGGCACGCGAGAAGCGAACCAGGATTTCGGGTGAGGTGCGGGTCGCATCCTCGGCCGAGAACTCGACCTCGTCGACATACTTGCGCGCCAATTCGACCGACTGGATGGCGATTTCCAGCGCCTGCTCTTCCGTCTTCTTCAGCTTGTGCTGAAGGTGGATGGGGCTGGTGGCGATGAAGGTGTGGATGCGCGGGCGCTTGGCCCTTTCCAGCGCCTTGGCCGCGCGCTCGATGTCGCCGGCATGGCAGCGGGCGAGGGCGGCTACCGTGACCTGGCCGTACTCGCGGCCGATGGCGTCGACCGCGTCGAAGTCGCCCTGGGAGGCCATGGGGAATCCCGCCTCCATCACGTCGACGTTGAGCTCGACGAGCTTGCGCGCCAGTCTCATCTTCTCGGGGACGTTCATGCTGCAGCCGCACGACTGCTCGCCGTCGCGCAAGGTGGTGTCGAAGATGTGGACGCGGTTACTCATGGCAGCGGGCTCCTTTCAACTTGGCAAAGGGGGACAACGGCGGCTAAATTAGCGCGATCCGCTTGATATGGCGAATTTATTCTGTTCCTTGTTACCATTACAGTTGGTTATATTATAAGCTTCCCTTATACTTCCCGACAGCCATGGATCTCGCCACACTCGCGGTCTTTCGCACGGTCGCCACCGAAAAGAGCTTCTCGCGGGCCGCCGTCAAACTGGCGCGGACCCAGCCCGCGGTCTCGCTGGCCATCAAGCGCCTCGAGCTGGACGTGGGCGAGCTCCTCATCGATCGCAGCGGCAGGCAGACGCGCCTGACCGACGCTGGCCAGGTGGTTCTCGATCATGCCCGGCGTTTCGAGAACCTGCATTCCGATCTGACCCAAGCCTTGGCCGAGCTGCGCGACAACGCCACCGGCCGCTTGCTCATCGGCGCCAACGAGTCGGCGACCTTGTATCTGTTGCCGCTCATCAGTCGCTACCGGCGGCGTTACCCGCGCGTGAAGGTGCAGGTGCGGCGCTGCCAGTCGAGCAAGATCCCCACCGAAATCCTCGAGGGCGATCTGGAGCTGGGCGTGGTCAGCTACGATCCCAACGACGGCCGACTCGCTTCGCGCATCATCTACACCGACCACCTGGCCTGCGTGGTGGCGCCCCAACACCGGCTGGCGCGGCGACGTTCGGTGTCGATCGCGGATCTCGGCATGGAGACCTTCATCGGCCACATTGTCGTCTCGCCCTACAAAGAGGTCGTCGTGCGCGAGTTCGAGAGGCTGCGGGTACCGCTCAACCGTGACCTGGAAATGCCCACGGTCGAGGCGATTCGCAAGATGGTACAGCGGAACGAAGGCGTGGCCTTCCTGCCGCGCATGTGCGTGGAGGACGAGATCGGACAGGGCACGCTGCGCGAGATCCAGGTCAAGGGGCTCATGCCCGAACGCAAGATTCGCCTCGTGTACCCGGAGGGGCGCACGCTGTCCCACGCCGCGCGCGCATTTCTGGCGCTGCTCGAGTGAGACTCGCACTCCCGCGACGCCTGGAAACTGTGCTCTAACCCTCGGCGTCTTCTTCGGGCTCGGCGCTGTCCCCGGATCGCTCGATGGCGCGGTAGAGGGTGCGCCGGTCGATACCGAGCTTTTCCGCCGCCCGCTTCTTGTTGCCGCCACATTCGGCGAGCACGAGGGCGATGTAACGCCGCTCCAACTCGCCCAGGGTCGGGCGATCGTCGATGATGCTGGCGGGTGCGATGGCCGCCCCGCCGTAGACCTCCGCGGGCAGATCCGAGGGCAGCACGACGTTGCCCTTGGCAACCGCGACCGCGCGTTCGATGGCGTTCTTGCAGCTCGCGCACGTTGCCTGGCCAACCGTAGCGGCAGAGGACCTCGAGGGCCTCGGGCGAGATGCTGGCGAGCGCGCGTCCCTCCCGTTTGGCGATCTTGTTGATGAAATGGCGGACCAGGATGGGAATATCGCCGGATCGGTCGCGTAGCGGAGGCATGCGCACGGTCACGACATTGATGCGGAAGTAGAGATCCTCGCGGAAGTGCCCGGTCTTGACGTCGGCCTCCAGATCGCGATTGGTGGCGCACACCAGGCGCACGTCGACGCGAAGGGCGTCGGTTCCGCCCACCGGGCGCATTTCCCCGTCTTGCAGGACGCGCAGAATCTGGGCTTGCATCTTCGGCCCCATGTCGCCGATCTCGTCGAGAAACAGGGTCCCGCCATTGGCGGTCTCGAACAGGCCGCGCTTGGCCGCGACGGCGCCGGTGAAGGCCCCGCGTGCGTGACCAAACAGCTCGGATTCGAGCAGGGACTCGGACAGGGCGGTGCAATTGACCGGCACGAAGGGCTTGGTCGCTCGCGGCGAGCGTTGGTGGATGGCGCGTGCGACCAGCTCCTTGCCGGTACCCGACTCGCCCACTACCAACACGGTCGCGGTCGAGGGGGCGACGCGTGCGACCAGCTTGTAGACATCGAGCATGCGCTGGCTCTTGCCTTCGATGTCGGCGACCTGGCTCTGGCCGCCACCCGCGGACGCCGTCGTGTCCGCTTCGGCGGAAAGGCGCCTGCGCTCGAGGGCGCGCGCCACGGTCAGGCGGAGCTCTTCGATGTTGAAGGGCTTGGACACGTAGTCGTAGGCCCCGTGGCCGATGGCTTCCATGGCGCCGGTGACATCGCCGAAGGCGGTGATGAGAATGACCGGCGTGGTCGGCGATTTTTCGGTGAAGGCGCGCAGCACGTCCAGCCCGCCGACCCGCTCCATGCGCACATCCGACAGGACCAGATCGTAGCGTCCGCCTCCCGCTCGCTCGACGGCGGGCGCGCCGTCGTCCACGGCTTCGACATCGAAACCCTCGCCGCGCAAGATCTCGCACAGCAGATCGCGCGCGACCGCGTCGTCTTCGACCACCAGCACTCGAGTCATGCAACTCCTCCCGTTGAAATCTTGCGCGTGCCGGACTCGAGCCTCGGCGTCCCGGAGTCTCCCTCCCCGGGACCGTGCAGCGGCAGATGAACCGTGAAGGTCGAGCCCTTGCCGGGAGTGCTTTCCACCTCGATGGAGCCACCCAAGGACTTGGATAGCTCGCGGCAGATGGCGAGCCCAAGTCCGGTGCCCTTGCCACGCCCCTTGGTGGTGTAGAAGGGTTCGAAGATACTGCGCTGATCCTCGGGCGAAATGCCCGCGCCCGTGTCGCCGATCGCGATGTCCACTTGACCGTTCCTGGCCCCGGCCGTGATGGTCACGTGTCCGTCCTTGGCCATGGCGGCGACGGCATCGAAGGCATTCGAAAGCAGATTGATCAGAATCTGGCGCAGGAGCCCGGGGTCGGTTTGGAAATCGGATGGCTCGTCGGCGATGTCGATGGACACCGCGGGTTTGATGGCCTGCTCCAGTCCGCCCGTGACCTCGACGGCCTCGTGCAGGAGCTGGCGCAGCGAGGTGGGCTTGCGCTCGGGTTCGAGGCCGCGGGTCGAGTCGAGATAGTCGCGCACGATGCGGCCGATGCGGGCAATCTCTCGCGTCGCCACCTCCAGGCGTTCGCGCAAGGTTGGCGTGAGGTCGCGCTGCAAGAGTGCGAGCTGCAGGTGGCCGGAGACGGAAGAGAGCGGCGTGCCGATCTCGTGTGCGAGCTGCGCCGCCAGCTGGCCGAGCGTGGCCAGGCGAACCTTGGAGGCGTTTTCCCGGCGCAGATCGTTGAGCAGGCGATTGAGCTGTCCGAGCGCCATGTTCTTGCGCGACAGATCCTGCGTCGCCGTTTCGATTTCGTGTGCGAGCCGCAGATTGAACTCGCGAATTTCGCGATTGGCGCTCGAAAGCTGGTCGAGCATCTGGTTGAAGCCTTGCGACAGCCGCCCCACCTCGTCCGGCGTTCCGACGGCGACCCGGCGGTCGAGGTTGCCGCCCTCGACATCGCGCATGGCCGTTGCCAGGCTCTCGAGGCGGCGCAGCACGATGCGGTTGATGAGAAAGCCCATCAGGAGGACCAGGACCACCAAGTTCGCGGCGCCGAGAATGAGCGACCAGCGCTCGGTCACCCGGATGATCGCGATGACCGGGTTCAGGCTCCAGTGCATGAGCAGATTGCCCTGCCACGGTCCCTTGAGATCGACGAAGCGCTGAAGGATGTAGACATCGCCCTCGGCGGCCTTGCGCGTGTACACGATGGGCTCGCGGGGCAGGTAGGGCAGGCGGGTGATCTCGGTGGCCTCGCCGCGCGGGGCCACGATGCGCACCGACGGAGAGCTGGGCAACGAGCTCGGCGTGTCGTGCTCGACGACCAGCTGAAGACGTTGGATACGCGGGTGGCGGTTGATGTAGTTCGACAGCGCGATGGCGTAGTCGCGCTCTTCAGCGTCGGGCTCGAAGCGCTCCAGGCTTTGCTTGATATCGTCGGCGGTTTCATCCGCCGAGGCCTGGGCCTGTCGGGTCAGCTCGCTGCGCATGGCATAGATGCGCACCCATAGCGTGGCTCCAGCGGTTACCGCCGCGCTGACGGCCACCAGGATCCACACTTTGGTTCGAATCGTCACGATGCCATCCTAACCCAGGAGGGGGCGGTCTCCGTACCCTCTGACGAGCTCTGCGTTCTCCGTGGCTACAAAAAAGCCCCCGGAATGGTCATCCCGGGGGCTCTTCAGAGAAGAGCCAGCACCATCAGGCAATGCCTGTGGCCTGTGCGCTTCGAGGCGTCAGATGAATTACTTCGCGGCCTCTTCGCCCTCTTTCTTGTCTTCACCCTTCTTTGCCTTCTTGCCCTTCTTGGCCTTCTTGGCCGGCTTCTCGGCACCCTCAGCCGCGGGCTCGTCACCGGCGGAGGCCAGTGTGGTGGTAGCGAATGGGATGGCGAAGGCAAGGGCGAGGAGGATAACGCGAGTCAGCTTCATGGGGTCTCCTTGTTGTCTGGTTTGCAGGACCGTTCGGCCCAGTTCCCCCCCTCCTCTTGCACTGGATGTGCCAGCCGAATAGGTACCCTCTAGTGCAATGATATTAGCTGGTTAGGAGTCTTCCATCGGATGGTGTCGCTATCCGTATGGGGCGGATTTGTTCGGGCGGCGATGGCGGTGGTGAAAATCGCCTCACGGCTTGTGCTCGGTCTGGGTGAGAATGGCGATGTTCTTGGCCCCGGCTTTCTTGGCGATGGCCATCAGATCGACGGCCGCGCCGAGAAAGACGCTCTTGTCGCCGCGCAAAAGCAAGGTCTCCGAATCCACCTCGGTCAGGGCCTTGTGGATCTCTTCCTCGAGATGGGCGGGATCGATCTTGCGGTTGAAGAGAAATAGCTCGTTGTTCTTCGTCACCGTCAGGACCGGATCGGTGCGCCGCTTGGTCACCGCACCCGCCGCGTTGGCCTTGGGCAGGGCGACCTTTACCCCCGTGCGCGACGCAACCTCGGACTCGACCATCGCGGTAGAGGTCACCATGAAGATGATGAGCAGAACCAGGAACACGTCGGTGAGTGGCGTGATGTTGATTTCCGCGACGATGGATTCGCTGCCTTCACCCTCCGCTTCGGGCTCGGCGCCGGGATCGTCGATGTGTACGCTCATCGCCATGGCTTGATCGCTAGGAAGGTGGGGCTTTGCCCGACGGTTGCGCTTGCGGCGCGATGACCGGGGCGGGCTGGGACTTTCCGTATTCCCCCAGGGCGAGCAGAAATTCCTCGCAGAAGACCTTGTACCGTATCCCGATGACGCCGACCTTCGCGACGAAGTAGTTGTAGGCGATGATGGCGTAGATGGCGACCATGAGGCCGGCCGCCGTGGCCACGAGCGCGGCCGCGATACCCTGCGAGACCACCTTGAAGCCGCCGGTGCCCGCCTGGGACATGGACTGGAACGCCTTCAAAATGCCGACCACCGTTCCGAACAAGCCGACGAAAGGCGCCGACGATCCGACGGTGCCGAGCGCCCACAGGTAGCGCCTGAACCCGGCCAGGGCGACGATGCGCTGGGAATTCACCGCCTCGGTGGTTTTGGGAGGCGTCCTGGCATACACGCGCAGGCCGCGGCCAAAGACCTCACCCAGCGGATCCGTCGCGGTTTCGCACAGGGCGGTGGCCTTGGCCAGGTCGCCATTCTCGACCGCTTCGATCACGCGGTTCTTGAACACCTCGGATTTGGCGAGGACCCTCCACAGGGAATAGACGCGTTCGCAGATCACGGATACACCAGCCACCGACCACACGAGGAGAAGCAGGAGGATGACCCACTCGTCGTGGACCAGATTACGGATCGTTTCCCAGCTCATTGAATTCCGTAGGGTGCTAGCTCGACAGCTCTTTGTCCAGCTTCTCCGCTACAATGCCAACCATGTCACAGGGCGGACAAGGCGCAAGCTTGCCGAGGTTCGGTCGTCGGTTGCTAGCGGCCGGGCTCGTTCTCGATGCTGCCGAGCTCGTGTGTTGTGGGCTCCCGCTGGTTCTGTGGATGCGGAATCTGCCGTGGGAGATGCTGTGGTTGAAGGTCGCGCTGCCGCTGACCCTCGCCGTGTGGGCGGCGGCGGGTCTGCGCATGGCCGCGCGGGTTCGCCCGCTGCTCGACCTCGTGGACTCCATTCGCCAGGGTGGCAAGCCCAAGCTACCCGAAACCGAAGCCGCGCGCGTCGCGCTCTCGCGGGTTCCGCGCGAGGTGGCGGTCGTGCACTTGCTCGCCTGGGCCCTCGTCGCGTCAGTGCTTCCCGCCCATGCCGTGCTGGCCGGCGAACGCGAGCTGTCGTCGGCGTCTGCGCTCGCCCAATTGGTGTTGCTGACCTCGACGGGGTTGGCCGCCATTCGTACCTTGGCGCTGGAGATCATTTTGGCGCCCACGCGGCCAATCCTGATCCCCAATTTGCAAGGTATCCGGGTGTTCGCGGAGCGCTACCGGGGGGCGCTGCTGGCGGTGGGGATCGCGCTGCTTGGTCTGTGGCAGACGGCGCTGGCCTTCTTTGCCTCGACCTTGGCCCGGGCTTCGGCTCGGGTGCTGACCACGGGCATGTTGGCGCTGTGGCCCACGCTGATTTTGGGCGCTTACCTTTGGTGGCGCTTGCTCCTTCGGCGGACCCGGCCGATCGAGGACTATTTCGAAGTGGCGCTGCGAACCAAGGGTGGCAAAGGGCCTGCGCGCGAGGATCCCAAGGCCGTGGCCGCGTTCATCGCTGCGCAGGGTACGCCGTACGCGCTCGGCATGGTGCAGGCGGTGGTCTTTCTTTTCGCCGCGCTCTCGGCGGTGGCCTACCTGGGTGCTCGCGGCGAGGTGGATCTGGTCACCGCCGGCCGCTTGCTTCTGCTGGCCACGCTGCTCTCGCTGCTGGCAACGATCTACCAGACGCTCTTGCTCCAGAGCGTGCTTCGTCCGCTCATCAGGCACCTTGGCTCGCGCCATGCTCTGCCCTTGGATCAGGTGCGTTCGCCATTCGGACTGCACGCCAAGCTGGGTGCGACAGTGACTGCCGTGCTGGTGAGCGCGTGTGCATTCGTCTGGCTGGTGGGCCGGGCGAACGCGCCCTGGGGTACGGCCGCGCTGGCGGTGGCCATGGCCTTGATTTTGGGCATCGTGATGTTCTTGGTTCGCGACGTGGTGGCGCCCCTGCGTGCCCTGGAAGAGCGCTCGAGCGAGATGGCCAACGGGCAACTCGCTCGCCCGGTGCCGCCATGGGGCGAGGCGGACGAGATTGGCCGGCTGGCCGTCATCTTCGAGGAGATGCGGCGCTCGCTGCGCGACCGCTTGCGCTCAACGGAATCCATCAATGTGGACTTGGAGCGCGAGGTGCGTCGGCGCACGGAAGCCCTCGAACAGCGCAACGCCGAATTGCACGAGGCCATGGAAAAGCTGCGGCGCGCACAGGACAACCTCGTGCGCAGCGAGAAGCTCGCCTCCATGGGGCGCCTGGTGGCCGGCATCGCGCACGAGATCAACAACCCGGTCAACGCGGTCATCAATTCGCTCGGCCCCCTCGACGACGCCGTGAAACGGATCGCGGCGGGCGAGGGCGGCTCGCCTATCGAGATTGCCAAGGAAGCCGAGGAAATCCTGGCCGTGGTCCAGCGCGGAGCCACGCGTACCAAGGCCATCGTGCAGGCCCTGCACGGTTACGCGCGGGGTGATGATTCGGTTCAGCGCGAAGTCAATCTGGCGCGCAGCCTGGACGAAACCCTCGGGCTGCTCCAACACCGTCTGCGCCACGTCAAGGTGGTCAAGGACGTGGAGCCCAAGGCGCGCATCCTCGGCTTTCCGGGGCAGCTCGACCAAGTCCTCATGAACCTGTTGACCAACGCGGCCCAAGCCATCGGAGACCAAGGCGGGACGATCAGCGTGACCGTCCACAACCAGGACACCTGCGTGCTCGTCACCGTGTCCGACGACGGCCCTGGCATCCCGGGGGATGTCCTGCCGCGTATCTTCGACCCCTTCTTCACGACCAAGGACGTGGGCGAGGGCTCGGGCCTTGGGCTGTCCATCGTGCACGGGATCGTTGAGCGCCACGGCGGACACATCGATGTGGAAAGCCAACCGGGGCAGGGGACCAAGTTCTCGATAACGTTTCCGCTCCCGCCGGCTGCTCGTCCCCAATAACGCAGCGGGTCTCGGCGTCCTGGGCTGAGCTGTTTCGCCCGGCAGCCTACACTATCGAGGGGAAACGTCAGGTCACCCGATCGTTTTCGCCAGCACTTCCATCCCCATGCCCTCCCAAGCTCATGCCAGAATGTATCTCGTGTCCCGGCGCGATTCGAACGTCGACGATGAAGGTGCAAGCGAGCGCGTGGGAGCGAAGACCGACGACGAAACCCTGGTGCGCGAGGCCCTGGCCGGCAAGCGCTGGGCCCAGCGGGAGGTCTGGTATCGCTTCGCACCCATGGTTCTCGGTCTCCTGCGCCGCAGCCTGAGCGCGCGGCACGATCACGACGACCTCGCCCAGGAGGTCTTTCTGCGTGTCTTTCGCCGCCTGCACACGCTGGAGAAGACCTCGGCGTTGCGCAGCTTCATCTATTCGGTTGCGGTTCGCGTGGTCAGCGAGGAGATCCGGCACTTCTACGTGCTCAAGCGCGCGCGCAATCAACTCGAGCTCATGGCCCGCGATGCCGGCTGCGCGGGCGCCGATTTCGAGGCACGCGAGAGGTTGCTTCGCGTTCAGCGCGTGCTGGAAGGGCTCAAGGACAAGCACCGGGCGGTGTTCGTTCTGCGTCATGTCGAGGGGATGGAGCTACTCGAGATTGCAGCCGGCCTCGAGGTCTCGCTGGCCACGGTCAAGCGCTACCTGGTCAAGGCCACGGCGGCGGTCGAAAAAGCCTTCTCGAAAGATGAGGGACTGCGCGCGAGCCTCGGCGGCGTGCTGCCCGAGGCGGTCACGGGAGACACGCCATGAGTGACGAGCGTAGGCAGAAGATCGTCGACGCCGTCGCCGAGGTGACCCGGAACGGGCTGGCCACGGTCGCGCCCGGGAAGCTCGACCGGGGATGGGAACGACTGGAAGCGGCACTCTCGGGCGGCAAGTACCCGTCGGTGCCGATCGTCGTGCCCGCGTCGCGTTGGTGGCTGCGTGGACTTTCGTTGGTGGCGGCCGCGCTGGTCTTGGGATTCGCGACCTATCGCCTGCTCCCATTACGTCCGGCAGCGCCGCTGCACTACACGCTCGAAGGTGCGGCGGTGGGGCCGAAACAAACCATCACGGTCGGATCCTCGGGACCCGCAAACCTGGTCTTTTCGGATGCCTCGCAGGTTCGCATTGCGCCTGCGACCAAGTTGTCGGTGGTATCGCTCGATGCCCATGGCTCGCGCATCGCGCTTGCGGACGGGGAGCTGGATGTGCGGGTTCAGCACCGGCCGGGCTCGTCCTGGCGATTCGATGCCGGGCCGTTTACGGTGAAGGTGCGCGGCACGGCATTTCACCTTGGCTACACGGCGGAGAGCGGGAGGCTCGCGCTGCAAATGGTGGCCGGCACCGTCGAGGTGCGCGGCCCTTCCGACGATCGCGTCCTGATCTTGCGCGCGGGAGAGTCCCTGGAGCTCTTTGCGGGCGCGCAGGCCGGCGGCGGCACCGTCGCCCCACCGACGACGGCGCGCGCCCAGGAAAAGCAGGCGGAAACACCGCCTATCGAAACAGGGCCGGTCGAGGATGCGCCGCTCTCGCCCGGGCCGACCCCGTCGCGCATGCCGACCTCCTTGCCTCGGCACCGGGCGCTGCAGCCCGAGCGGGCTGCGTCCGAGCCCTTGGTCTGGGCCAACCTCATCGCCCAGGGTGATTTCGTTGGCGTGGTCAAGGACGCCGAACGGCGGGGTCTCGATGCGACCCTGGCTGGCGCGTCGGCGGCGGAGCTGGCTTCCCTCGCCGATGCGGCTCGCTACACCAAGCATAACGATCTGGCACGTCAGGCTCTTCTCGGTCTGCGCGCCCGCTTCCCAGGTACCGCGCGCGCCAGCGACGCCGCCTTCTTCCTGGGGCGTCTCGCGGAGCAGCCATCCGCGGGCCCAGGCGCGGCCGTGGCTTGGTACGAGACCTACCTTCGCGAATCCGAGCGTGGCCCGTATGCCGGCGAGGCGCTGGGGCGCGAAATCGCCCTGCTTGCGCGTACGGATCGAGCCCGCGCGCAGAAGGCGGCCCGAACCTACCTGGAACATTTTCCGCACGGGACCCAAGCCGAGCTGGCCAGGTCTCTACTACAATCAGCACCATAGTGCTCTCCGCGCTGGTGCTAGGTCTGTTCGGCTTGCTTCAGGTCGACGTCGTGGGCAATACCCCCGTCGAGCCGGGCGAAGGCAATCCGCCCGCGTTGGTCGTGGTCGCCCTGCCCACCAACGCGAATCGGGCCATCTTGGAGGCTCTCAATCGCTTGCGTGGCGAAGCAACCTCGGTTGGATTCGAGGTTCGCTTCGTCGATGCGGCGACGGAATCCATGACCCTCGCCCGGCTGGACGCGCTTTCGCGCGGGTTGCGCTCGGCCGCCGTGGTGGCCTTTGCCGGTCCCGAGGGAGGTGGGCAATCTGCACGCGCTCTCGATGTGTGGTTTCTGGACCGCGCCAGCGGCAAGACCTCGGTCGCGCATTTGACCGCGGACAAAGACGTCGACGCACCGGACCGGAGCGAGGTCGTGCTTGCCGTGCGCGCCGTCGACTTCATTCGCGCCCGGATGTTCGACACCCTGGCCGGGCGCCAGGCCGAGCCGGCGAGTCCCGCGCCGCAGGCGCAACCTTCGCCCCTCCGGCACAGCTACCTCGCGGCCGGGCTCGGCGTGCTCGGCGGCAGCGCGCGCTTTTCGCCCGCGCTGACCCCCCAGATCGAGGTGGGCTACCGATGGACCGAATGGTGCCGCGTCGGTGCCACCGCGTTTGGCTTTGGGACAAGCCCGCACAACGACGGCAGCGGCGGGCGGGTGAGTCTGGATCCACGTTTCGTGGGCGCGACCTTGACGGTGTTCGGCCGGACCTGGCACCGCTTGCAGCCGCTCGTCGAAGCGGGCGGGGGGGAATTTTGGCTTCGCGTGCGCGGCGAGGCCCAGTCGCCGAGCGTGGGGCAGGGCCAAACCTCGACCTTGTCGAGTCCTGGCGCAAGCCTCGCCGTCGGGCTGGCGGTGAGCGTTCTTCCTTCTCTTTCCCTGGAATTGCGCGCCGGAACCCTGTGGCTGCAAAGTCAGGTCAGGATCGACAGCACCGAGGGCACCTACCTTGGCAGCATGGGCCGGCCGACGTGGCTAGGCAGCGCGCGGCTGGGCGCGAGCTTCTAGGAGGCCGTTCTTCACCCCATCAGGATCGGCATGGCCCATTGCGGTAGTCTAATCGAGTCATCGCTGCGTTTCGCGATTTGACGGTCATTGGCCTCGAAAACTTGACGGTTCCAGGCCTGGGTCTACGGTGGTGATGTAGGTATAGGTAGTAAGAGAAGTACATACTCCGACACACACCAGGTACAAAATGGCCACATCCAAGAACAAGGGCGGATCAAGCGGAAGACGCCGGGAGATTCTCGGTATTGGGCTCCTCGGGCTCGGCCTTTTCTCGCTGGTCTCGACCATTTCCATGCAGGCAGGCAACGGCCGTCTCATGGGACCAGGGGGCGCGGCTGCTGCGGCGGCCATCTACTCTTTTTCGGGCATTGCTTCGTACATCCTGATCGGGGCGAGCCTGGTGGTCGCGATTCGCCTCTGTCGCGGCAGACCGATCGTCGGCGGCGTGGTCGAGCCGGTGGGGTTCTTGTCCCTCCTCCTCTCGGCGGCCGTGCTCTGTCATTTGCCATTTGCCGACGGCAAGGTGCTGCTGCGCGGTCCCGGCGGCTTGCTCGGGCAATACCTCGGCCAGATCCTGGCCAGCTTCATCGGTGGGGTGGGCGCGGCCCTGGCAGCCACGACCTTGCTGTGCACGGCCATTCTCCTTCTTACGGACATCCGGGTGGCCGAGGTCCTCGATTCGCTCGCCTGGGCCGGACACCACCTGGGCCGTGCGGCTGGCTGGACGGCCAGTGTCTTCTGCCAAGCGACGGTCAAGGGTGCGCGCGCGCTTGGTCGCGTGGTGGTGGCCATGTTCCCGGAGAAATCGGCATCCGAGGACGCCGCGGACGAAGACACCCTCGACGAGGAGCGCGCCCACGCGGATGCAGATCCATCCGAGGACATAAGCGAAATGGACGCGGCGGCCATGCGCCAGGTGGAATCCGAATCCGACCCCTCCTCCGAGGAAGCCTTCGCCGTCGGCGAGGGGATCCCGACCCTCGCGCTCGGCGAGACGGTGTCGGACGAGGGGAAGTCGCTGTCGCGCATGGAGGAGGAGCCCTCCAGCGCGTCTCCACGCGAGAGCGAGGAGCGGCGTGCGGTTGCCGCCGTCGTGGCCGAGGTAGCCGCGGTGGAGTGCGCCGCCATGGCCGAAGCCGATGTCGCCAAGACCAAGGAAGAGGCGGCGGTGGAGGCCGTAGCGCAGTCGCAGATCGCCATCATCGCCCCGGTGGCCAGCGCGCTCGACGACGGTCCCACCGAGGCCAATGCGGCGGCGCCCGAGATGGCGTACGAGAGTGCGAGGCCGACCATCGTTCCGCCGGTCGTTCGCCCTGTCGAGAAGGCCGAGCCCGTCGACGACAACGTGGACGGCCCGGGGTTCATCCGCCTCTCCGACGGTGCCTTCCAGCTGCCCTCGTCCGACCTTCTGGAATACATTCCCCCCAAGGGCACCGAGACCGACGAAGCCACCCTGCGCGCCATGGCCGAACGCCTGGAGCAGGCCCTGGGCAATTACGGCGTGCGCGGCAAGGTCACGGCGATACAAATGGGTCCGGTCATCGTCACGTTCGAGTTCGCGCCGGCGCCGGGCACGCGCACGGGCAAGATCGTGCAGCTGGAAAACGATCTCGCGATGGCGCTGGAGGCGCAGTCGGTGCGCATCGTGGCGCCCATCCCCGGCAAGGCCGTGGTGGGGATCGAGATCCCGAACAAGAAGCGCGAGACCGTCTACCTGAAGGAAATTCTCGAAGACGACAGCTTCAAGAAGTCGGCCTCGAAGCTGCAAATCTGCCTGGGCAAGGACACCAAGGGCGCGCCGGTCAGCGTGAACCTGTCCAAGATGCCGCACCTCCTGGTCGCCGGCACCACCGGTTCGGGCAAGTCCGTCGCGGTCAACGGCATGATCACCAGCATCCTCTACTCGGCCAATCCCGAGGAGGTCCGCTTCATCATGGTGGACCCGAAGATGCTCGAAGCTCTCGATCTACGAGGGCATTCCGCACCTGCTTTTGCCGGTGGTGACCGATCCCAAAAAGGCGGCGCTGGCCTTGCGTTGGGCCGTGGACGAGATGGAGCGTCGCTATGAGCTTCTGGCCAAGAGCGGCGTGCGCGACATCGCCAGCTACAACGCCAGGATCGAGGCCGAGCAGAACAAGGCCGAGGTTCAACAGGACCTGCACGAGACCCATTCCAAGCGCAGCAAACGTCTCAAGCTGGTCATGGCCGATGCGGACGGGCAGGAGCACGAGGTCGAGGTCGAGGCCGAAAGCGGTCCCCTTCCCCCTGCGGACGATGGTGCCATCAGCGCGGAAATGGCCGAGGAGATCTCGGCGAAGGCCGCCGCGGCCCAGGCCGCCAAGGAGAACGCCGAGCCACCGGCGCGCAAGCTGCCTTTCATCGTCATCGTCATCGACGAATTCGCCGATCTCATGATGGTCGCGTCGAAGGATGTGGACACCGCGGTGGCGCGCCTGGCGCAGAAGGCGCGCGCCGCCGGCCTGCACCTCATCCTGGCCACGCAGCGCCCGTCGGTGGACGTCATCACGGGTGTCATCAAGGCCAATTTCCCCAGCCGCATCGCCTTGCAGGTCGCTTCGCAGATCGATTCGCGCACCATCATGGGGCAGCCCGGTGCCGAAACCTTGCTCGGCAACGGCGACATGTTGTTCTCGGACCGCGGCACCAAGCTCAGGCGCATCCAGGGCGCCTTCTTGTCCGACGACGAGGTTCACCGCGTGGTCGACTTCCTCAAGAAGCAGGCCAAGCCGGTCTACGACATGAACATCCTCGTGGCACGCGACGAGGAAGACGGCGAGGGCGCTGCGGCGGCCGACGACTTCCACGACGATCTCTACGATCAGGCGGTGGCCATCGTGTGCGATACCCGCCAGGCCAGCGTGTCCTTCATCCAGCGCCGCCTGCAGATCGGCTACAACCGCGCCGCGCGCATGGTCGAGCAGATGGAGCGCGAAGGCTTGGTAGGCCCGTCGAACGGCATCAAGCCGCGTGACGTGATCGCGCCGCGAGGCGAATATTTGAGCCAGCCCGGCGCGTAGCCGGATTTTCACCACACACACACAGAGGACACGGAGGCCGAGGAAGAAGGGTTTCTGGATCCTGATCCGAACAACTTCCTTCGATCCAGCCCAGGCCGAGCGGTTCTTCACTTTCCGCGGTATCCCCCGTGATCGCCGCCCGCATTGGGGTAAGCTCGACGCCATGATGACGTTTCTTCTTGCGCTGGTCTTGTCCGCTGGCGCGGCGGCCGAGCCCGTTGCGCCGCCTGTAGGCACGGCGCCGGTGTCTGCCCTCGACCTGCGCACGGTGCTGGAACGGATGCAGAAGCGCTACGATCAGGCCAAGGATTTTCACGCGCGCTTCTCGCAGACCTACACCCGTGCCGTGGTGGGTAGGTCCACGCTGTCGACGGGCACCATCGCCTTCAAGAAGCCGGGCCGCATGCGCTGGGACTACGACAAGCCCGAGCCACGCATGTTTCTGTCCAACGGACAGGTTCTTTGGCTCTATGAACCGACGGAGAAGCAGGCTTTCAGGCAGGACCTCAAGACCTCGCAGTTGCCGGCAGCGCTGGCCTTTCTGATGGGCAAGGGCAAGATCACGGACGAGTTCGATGTCACCTTTGCCAAGGATGACCACCACGGCCGCCCGGGGGACTTTCGTCTCGCGCTTTCACCCAAGCAGCCGCAGTCGGCCTACAAATCGATCCTCTTCGTCGTCGATCCCAAGGAGTTCCTGGTGCGCGAGAGCGTGCTGGTAGACTCGCAGGGCAACACCAACCACTTCATCTTCGATGACTTGGAAGTGAATGCAAAGGTCCCGGACTCGTTCTTCAAATGGACCCCGCCCGCCGGCGTGCGTGTGGTGGACACGGGAGAGATGGGCAAGTAGCCGGTCTAGGGTTGGCGGGAATAGACCACGGCATTCGTCTCCGGGCGCTGGGTTGCGTAGGACAGTTTGACCCACGCGTCGCTGAGCTCGTTGTTGCTGACTCGGACCTCATCCAGGTTGCCGGAAACATAGTAGCCCGGACTGGCTGGCTCTTCGCCGAAGCGCCAGTATCCCGGATAGGCATCGGCACTCGTCAGCGTCGGATCGTCGGCCACGTCGTCGCCGTCGACGAACAGATACTGTCCTGCGCTGGAGAAGCGAGCAACGATGAGGTGCCACTGGCCATCGTTGTAGCCGGACAGACTGGTCAGCGTCGAGCGCGCGCCACCATGCAGGACCGCGAACGACAGCCGGCCGCTGGAATCCATCGTCACGAAGCGGTCGTAGGTGGCGTCGTCGCTGGTTGGTTTGTTGGCGAACCCCGCGATGCCTCCGCCCGTCTTGCTGGTGGTCTTGAGCCACAGGGAAAAAGTGACGGGCAGCGGTGGTGGCAGACGGTCCGCAGTGCTCATCATGGAGCTGCCGTCCAAGGCAAGTCCGCTACCGGCGACGCCTTCGCCAAGCGGCCCGGCGCTTGATTGACTTTGCACGGTGCCCGAATTGTCGTGGCCCGAATCGTCCTCGATCTGGGTGGCGCTGGCGTTGGGCGCCTGTTCCATGTGGAAGACGCAGGAGAAATTCCCGAACACCGCCGGGCCGGACGAGGTCGAAGCCGAAAGTGGATTGCCCCAGTACATGCGAAGCACGTTGTCGCGACTGTTGCCGAGAATCCTTGGAACGAGCACCCAAACCTCCGCCATGGCCTTTTGTGCATCCCAGCGTTCGATTTGATAGGCCAAAGTGTTGCCGCTGTCGTCCAGGAAGCGGATGTCGGAGCCATCCTGGCGCGCCTCCGCGAAGACGAAGTTCTTGGCGTCCAAGCGGACGAGCAACGGGAACGACATGACGGATTCATTCACGGCCGCGCCGGCGGGCGTGGTGTCGATGGCAATCTGCATGGCACCCATCCAGTCGGAACAAACGCCCAGCGTGCACGCCCCCGACAGGCACTGCTCGGGGGCGTCGCATGGCGACCCGCCCCCGGATCCGGCCCTGGCATCGAGGTTCGGTGGTGTCGCCATCACCTCCTCGCCTTGGGGCGAAGGTACGTCGACCACGGCGAGGGCCGCATCGGTCGTCGCCCTGTTGCTGCTGCATCCCAATACCATCGGCAGACCGAGCAGGCAGGCGAGGCACGTGCTCGGGCCTCGCCCCCTGACCTGAAACCACCTCGTCCCGCGCAGCGGAGCGGAGCGGGGAGAGGTCGCCGAGCGCAGCGAGGCGGGTGAGGGGCTGCCACGTTTCATGACCGAAGGATCCGGGCCTTCGCCCCGGCGGCGTTACTGAGCGGCGCCCAGCCCCTGCCTCGGACCACGGCTAGCGCTTCCTCTCGCCCTGGGAGAGGTAGGCGAGGATGACGTCGTCCAGGCTTTGATCGGTGACGAAGGCGCTGGGGGCGCCTTCCTGCGGCGGGGGTTTGGGTTCGGCCGTGCGGGGCGCCTGTTCGGCCTCGGAGATGGGTGCGATGGGGCGGGGCGGTGGCTCGGCTTTGCGGCTGGCGGCCGAGCCGACGATATTGGCATAGCTGCCTTCCTTGACGACGTAGGGGCCGCCAGATACGGGCCTACGGCGAACCGGGGTGGTCGCAGCCTTGCGTGCCGAAGTGGCGGCAGGTCCTCCCCCGCCCACGACGACCTGGCGCTGCACGACCACGGGCGTGAGGGGGCGAACCGGCGCCGTGCGCGTGGCCGCAGCCGGCTTCGTGGCGTAGGGGGGGCGCCGCTGGAGAATTGCTCGCGCGAGGGGCGTCGGAAGGTATAGGTCCCCGGCCCCGGAACGGCCGGCTTCGTCACGTGAATGGGAAGCGGTTCCGGCGTGCTCGCCCTCTCGGTCGGTGTTGCACCGGCAGCGCGTCGAGATCCAGCACCTCCACCTCGGCAGGGGGTTTTGCCGGGTCGGCGCTGAGGGTAACCGGCTCGGGGTCACCACCGCAACTGGCACCTGCACTTGCTCGGAGAAGAAGTCGTCCGCGCGGAATGTCTCACCGCGCATTTCGAAGAAGCGCGCGATGCGCTCGTCGTAGGCAGCCTGCTTGAGCTCCTTCAGGATCGCCTTGTGCTGGGCTTGCATCATGGCCCGCACTTCGTCTTCGGGCGTGGCTGGTTCGTATTGGCCGCGCTTGCTGGCCAGGATGCTGCCCTCGAAGAACAAGTGCGTGAAAAGATGGGGGTTTCCCGGACCCGAATCTTCCGTCTGCACGTGGAAAATATGCCCGCCGTACTTGACGTTGTGGTTGTACCCAAGCAAGGGGCTGCGGGGCGGCTTCGGCATATTCCTCGACAGTATAGCGCTTGCGGTGTTTATGCTAAACTGGCATTCAAGGTTTCGGCATGGTCAGCATCACGGCGACAAAAATACGTGATAACTCGCGTGATCCCTCCAGCGTGGTCAGTTTGGGCCGCGCTTTTCAAGGTTTTCTCATCAGCTACCCGACCATCGGCCGCGGCATGGTAATCTTTCGCGAGCCAAGCGGCCATCGCATGGTGACCACGCCGGTCCGCCGCGTGCTGGGCGAATTCGGCGAGCCCGACATCTACGTGGAGACCGAGAACTCGGTGTACCGGTTGCGCGTGCGCGCAGGCACCTCCGCCGCGGACAGCGCGCGAGCCGTCAGCAAGTAGCGATTCCTTCTGTCAGCTTTTCGTCGTTCTCTTGTCGAGGAGCGGACGCTCGGCGTTGAACGAAGGGCGATTGGCTGCGGAATCACGGCCATGGTCATCGGGAACGGCGATTGCAGCCGAGTGGATCCATGCCATCGCCATCGTGTTATTCTCACCCTGTTTTGGGCACTATTCGTCAAGCGTTGATCCTGGCCGCCGGACGTGGGCGGCCCGTGGCCGATTCCGAGACCGCCAATTGTTTGGTCAAGGTGGGCGGAAGTCCGCTGCTCCTGCGCACCTTGCGGGTCCTGGCCGGCGCCGGAATTCGGCGCGTCGCCATCACGCTTGGGTTTCGACGCCCAGCGGGTGCGCAAGGAGGTCGAGGCCATGAAACGGGCCGATGCGCGATCTGCCCGAGGTGGTGTTTTTCGACAACCCGGCGTGGGAGCAGCCCAACGGGGCGTCGGTCCTGGCCGCGCGCAAGTTCATCAGCGAGCGAACCCTGCTCGTGATGTCGGATCAAATCGCCGCGCCCCACCTGGTCCGGGAAATGGCCCAGCAGCCGTGCGAGGGCGACCTGACCGTGCTGGCCGTCGATCCCGATCTGTCGCGCGTCTTCGATTTCGACGACGCGACCAAGGTCAAGCTGCGGGATCACAAGAGCCGGGACAGGCGGGTGTCCGCCATCGGCAAGCATCATGGCCGACCACGACGCGGTCAGCGTCGGCCTATTCGTCATGTCCCCCACGCTTGTCGCGTGTCTGGATGACTTGGCGAAGGGCAAGGCACCTTCGCTCACCGAGGGGGTGGCCGAGGCCGCGCGGCGCGGGCTGGTGGTGGCGCACGACGTGGCGGGCGCCATCTGGCAGGACGTCGATTCGGCCGAGATGCGGCTGCACGCCGAGTGGCTTCTGCGCGTTTACGGCGATGAATCTGCTCCATCCGGGGCCTTTGTCGGCGACGCGGTCGACGGGCGCCGACACGCTCGCCCTCATCGAGAGCTTGCTGGCGGAAAAGAACCTGCCCCGCTACACCTTGTTCAATCCCGGCCCGGTGGTGACCTCGGCGGGCGTGAAAGCCGCCTTGGTTCACTATGATGTCTGCCATCGCGACGAGGACTACTCGGGCGTGGTACGCCGGCTGCAACAGAAGCTGCGGCCCGTGTTCGGGGCCTCCGCGGAACACGACATGCTTCTGCTGACCGGTTCGGGAACGGCGGCCATGGAGATGGCGGTCGCGTCGGTGGTGCCCGAGGGCAAGAAGATCCTGACCGTGGCCAATGGCGCCTTCGGCGAGCGCCTGGGAGAGATCGCGCGCCTGCACAGGATTCCGCACGTCTCGCTCGCTTGTCCGTGGGGAACCTTGCCCGATCCTGCCGCAATCGAGGCGATGCTCATCGCCGATCCCGAGATCGCGGTGGTGGCCATGATTCATCACGAGACGTCGATCGGAATCGTGAATCCCGTGGGCGCGGTGGGCCGCATTTGCCGCGCGCGTTCCGTGACCCTGGTGGTCGATGCCGTGTCGTCGCTCGGAGCCGAGGATCTCGACGTGGTTCGCGACAACATCGATGTTTGTCTATCGTCGGCGAACAAGTGCCTGCACTCGGTGTCCGGCGTGTCCTTCGTTTGCGTGGCACCCCAGGTGTGGCCACGCATCGCGGACATCCCCCCGCGCGTGTACTACCTGGATCTGAAACGTTACCGCCGCTATCTGACCGAGTTGGCGCAAACGCCGTTCACCCCTGCCGTGTCCTCCTTCTTCGCGCTGGAAAAGGCGCTCGATGAGCTGTTCGAACAAGGCGGCGTGCAGGCGCGGCGCGAAACCTACCGCCGCCGCAACCTGCTCATCCGACGCGTGCTGACGGATCTGGGCTTCCAGTCCCTCACCAACACCGGCCGGGAATCGCACACCATCATCACCGCACGCGTGCCCCCCTTCATCGAGATCGACGCCCTGTACTCGCGCATGAAGGAGCGCGGCTTCATCATCTATCGCTGTAAGGGCGAGCTTGGCGCCCATCACGTCCAAATCGCCAACATGGGCGAGTTGCCCGACGCCACCATCGATGCCTTCTTGGGCGCCATGGCCGAGGAGGTGGGCCTGGCCCGCGCCGCGGTTCCGGCGAAAGACCGCGAACGGCTGCGCTCGCTCTAGAGCCTATGGGGCGGGTTTGAAAGCCGCCCCTACCAAACATGCCGTAAGCGGTAGCTCGAACCAGAAGGTGCTGCCCCGGCCGACCTCGCTGTCGACACCGATGCGGCCCCCGTGGGCTTCGACGGCCAGCTTGCAGAAGTAGAGGCCGAGACCCGACGAGGGAATGCTTTGCCGAACGTTGGTGTCGAGCTGGCCGAACTTTTCGAAGATCTTGGGATGGTGCTCGGCCGCGATGCCGGGGCCGTGGTCGGCGACCTCGATGCGTAACATCCCGTCTTTGCCTTGCAGCGAAACATGGACGTCGCCACCGGGCGGAGTCAATTTCACCGCGTTGGTGACCAGGTTCTGGACCACGCGGGCGATGGCATCGCGATCGATGGCGGCGCGTACATGCACGAGATGGCAAAGCACGTTCTTCTCGTCGGCCAGCGAACGAATGGCGTCGATGGCGTCCGAGACCACATCGCTCGCGTCGCACTCCGCGATGCGCAGGAGCATCTGTCCCGATTCGATCTTGCTGGCGTCGAGCAGGACGTTCACCATCTGGACCATCCAGCGCGAGGCTTTCATGGCCAGATCGAGATTTTGCATGGACTCGGGCGAGATGAAGCCCGCCTCTTGTTCGCGCACCAAATCGAGGTAGTTGAACACGGCGGTGAGCGGCGCGCGCAGGTCGTGCACGATCATGTGCACCATGCTGTCGCGCATGCCTTCCAGCTCGCGTTGCTTGACCAGCAGGGTTTCCAACTCGCGGCTCTGGCGGCGGAGCTGCAGGTGGATGGCGACGCGCGCTTCGACTTCCTCGACGTGAAAGGGCTTGGTGATGTAGTCGAGCCCGCCCGCGGCGAACGCCCGCATCTTGTCGACGGTTTCCCCGTACGCGCTGATGAAGAGCACGGGAATCGCCGCCAGGACCGGATCCTTCTTCAGCTCGGCGCACACGTCGTAGCCGTCCATCTCCGGCATGTTCACGTCGAGCAGGATGAGATCCGGGGGATCCGCCTTGCTGGCCAACAAGGCCAGCCGGCCGCTGGGAACCGGCCGCGCCCGGTAGCCGCGGCGCTTGAGCATGTCCGCCAGCATCTGCAGGTTGGCCGGGGTGTCATCCACGACCAGGATGCTCGGTGCCGAGGTCTCCGGGGATGGGCTTTCGCGCATGGGGTTCAGCTTCCCAGCCTGTCGATCACGCCCTGGTAGTCGTAGGTTCGCACCAGCCGGCGCAGCTCCTCGGCTGCGGTTGGTGCTGTGGCAGCCAGGTCCTGCACGATTTCCAAGGCCCTATCATACTCCGCCGCGACCGTGGCCGAACGTAACTCATCGAGGAGACGGGGCGGTACATTGGAGAGAACCGCGGGCCGCCAGCCGGCAAGCCCGATGGGCAACGAGATGGGGGTGGGGGTTCTCGGATCCTCGACGTAAAGGTATTCGACGCGCAAATGATCGCGCAGGATCTCGAGTAGCTCCATGTCGTGGAACGGCTTGCCCACGAAGTCGTCCATGTTGCCGTCGAGAGCCCGCCTGCGATCTTCCTCGAAGGTGCTGGCCGTCACCGCGATGATGGGCGTGACTCGACCGTGCTCGCTCTGCTTGATCCTGCGCGTGGTCTCGAACCCATCCATGTGTGGCATGCGCAGATCCATGAGAATGGCGTGGGGCCGCAGCGTCTCGAACGACTGCAGGGCCTGCACGCCATCTGCGGCCTCGCAGGTCTCGAATCCCACCGAGGAAAGGATTTTCACCAACAGAGAGCGACTGTCCGCCTGGTCGTCGACGACCAGGATGCGCCAGGGTCCCGTGCCCGGCTTGATCCCGGCGATCTGGCGCTGCCGCATGCTGTCCTGAAGCTCGTCCTGCCGCCCCTCGACGAGCGGGATGACGAAATGGAAACTGCCCCCCTTCCCGACCTGGCTCGAGACGGTGACGTCGCCCCCGAGCAAGCGCGCGAACTCACGGCTGATGGCCAGTCCAAGTCCGGTGCCTCCGGCGCGGATGCCGAGCGAGGTCTGTACGAATTTGTCGAACAGCCGTCCTATCTCGGCGGGGTCGATGCCGGGCCCGGTGTCATCGACGGAAGTGACCAGGTGGTGGCCACTTCCCGTCTGCGCGGTGCCGATGGTCCACGTGATCTGGCCGTACTGGGTGAACTTCACGGCGTTGCCGAGCAGGTTGATGAAGACCTGCCGAATCTTGTTTTCGTCCGACGTCACGGCCGCGGGCAGGTCCTTGCACAGCTTGACCACCAACGACAAGCCCTTGCTCTGCGCGCGTAGCTTGAACATGGCCGCGATGTCCGTGACCAGCGCTCCCAAATCGAAGGTGGTGAGATGGAGATGGGCGCGGCCAGCCTCGATCTTGGACATCTCCAGGATGTCGTTGATGAGCGCCAGCAGGTGCTCCCCCAATCGATTGATGGTCAAGAGTTGCTCGCGGTGCTCGGGCGCCACGACGGTGTCGCGAAGCAGCAGCTGGGAAAAGCCGAGAATGGCGTTGAGCGGCGTGCGGATTTCGTGCGACATGCTGGCCAAGAACAGGCTCTTGGCGCGATTGGCGCGATCGGCTTCCGCCTTGGCCTCGCCGAGCGCGGCGTTCGAGCGTTCGAGCTCGGCTGTGCGCACGGCCACGCGCCGCTCCAGCTCGGCGGTCAGTTGTCGAAGCTCGTCGGCGACGCGCTTGTGCTCGCTGACCTCGCGGGCGACCACGACGATGGCGGGCGCGCCGCCATGCTCGATGATGCGCAGACTCGTGTCGAAGAACAGCCGAGACCCATCGAGCCGGACGTGGCTGAGCTCGCAGCGGGCATGGCCGAACTGGCACACGGCCTCCATGCGTGCGGCATGGACGGCAGGCGGTACGTCCGAGTCGTCGAGCTCCCAGAAATTCCTGCCCAGCAGCTCGGCGCGTTCCAGACTCAGGATCTCGCAGGCCGTGTCGTTGACGTTCACGATGTGGCCGTCCAGATCGAGGACCAGGACCGGATCGGTGAAGCTGCCGAAGAGCAGCTTGAAACGGTGCTCGGACTGTCGAAGCTCGGTGGTCAGTCGCGCGCGTTCGGCCTCGGCGCGTGCGCGTTCGCCGCGCAGTCGCGTGCCTGCGATCGTGCGGTAGACGCAGGCGACGAGTCGCAACGGATCGCTCTTGGCCACGTGGTCGCGGGCGCCGGCCCGTTTGAGTAGGGTGCCACGCTCGCCGAGGATGGCGTCCGACACCAGGACGACGGGGGTGTCGATGGCGTTCGCGTCGACCAGCGCCAGGACATTCAGCGCGTCCACATCCGGCGGACGGTCCGCGCACAAGAGGAGGTCCCAGGGGCGCTCGACGAGCGCCTGTCCGAACGCTTGCATTCCATCGACCCGTCTGAAGTCGACCTCGATCCCGGCTCGGGTCAGGTGGTGCAGCACCCGGTCGGCATCGCGGTCGGCATCCTCGATCATGAGGATGCGAAAGGGCGCGTTGGATGCGGTCACGAGCCTTGCTTGTCCTCGACGGTGATGCCCATGCGTGTCCCCGAGGCTTGAAGTTGTCTTGCCCTGGCGAGCGGTCTTGGACCAACCCACGACAACCATCGGCGGATCGTCCGCACACTTGAGGCGAAGTCTCGCGTGCCAGAATCCGGGCGGCAGGGAAGCCAACAACCTGACGCGATCCGGGCCGTGTGTCACCGCTCTGGCGCGCGAAGTCCGCGGAAATGGCCGATGTGGTGGCCGATGTGGCGACGGTACGCTCTTTGCTGTGGGAGGGTGCTGGAGGAATCTCGTTATGGCGGAAAACACCAAGGAAGAAGCGCCACCGGCCGCGAAGGCTCCGCAAGGTCCGAGCAAGCTGATACCGATGATCCTGGTCGCGAACACGCTGCTCATGGGCGCGGTGCTGGCCGTGGTGTTGTTGCGCAAGCCCGCGCCCGCGGGAGCTGTGGTCGTGCAGCCCGCGCAGTCATCCGCCAATTCGACAGCCCCAAGCGGCAAGGAGGGCGGCAAGGAGGGTGGCAAGGAGGAAGGAGGCGGACACGGCGAGGGTACCGGCGAGTCCACGCAGGCTGCGGATCCCAATGGGGTTCCGGGCCCGATTCTCAAGCTGGAAAACTTCATCATTCAACTACGCGGCACGGACACCGACCGCTATGTGCGCGTGGCTTTCGATCTGGAGCTCGGCACCGAAGCCGACCGCGCGATGGTGCAGGCCCGCATGCCGCACATTCGCGACGCCATCATTTCCTACTTCTCGGACCGCTCTCTCGACGAGCTGCGCGGCAGCGAAGGCATGGAGCGCATCAAGCTCGCCGTTTCGAAGAAGCTCGACGACATCCTGGCCGCGCATCGTGTGAAATCCGTCTTCATCACCGAGCTGGTCATTCAATAGCAAGCGGCCCCACCCACGGAGAACGCAACCATGGCCTCCCCACTCGACGCACAAGAGCTCGAAGCCCTGATGCAGGCGATTCAGGAAGGGCGCGTCGGGCCCGACCCGAGCGGCGGCGGCGAGGCGGGCGACGGTTCGGTAGTGCAGTACGATCTCACAAGCCAAGACCGCATCATCCGTGGCCAGATGCCGACGCTCGACTCCATCAACGAGCGTATCGCCACCACCTTTGCCAAGGCCCTGGGCGGGCGCTTGCGTCTCGAGTTGCGTGTGGCCTCGACTCCGGCCGTGCTCATGAAATTCGCCGAGGTCACGGGAACCGTGGCCGACCAGACGGTCACCGGTGTGTTGAGTCTCGGCGCGGGACACGGCCTCGCGTTGACCGTCATGGAGGGATCGCTCACGCGCGGGCTGCTGGGGGCCGCGCTCGGGGATCGCAGCGCGGCCGCGGCGGCGCCGAGCCCGGAACAGCGCAACGAGCTTACCAACGTCGAGAAGCTGGTCCTCAAGCACCTGCTCGGCATCCTCGCCGACGGTATGGCCGTGGCCTGGGAAGGCGTCCTCGCTTTCAAGCCCGAGGTCTTGCGCTTCGAATCGGATCCGCGCATGGCGATCATCGCGACACCGTCCGACGTGGCCATTCTTTGCTCCTTCGAGGTGACGGGCGCGCTCGACGGCAAGCTCATGCTGGCCATCCCGTACGCCGCCGTCGAGCCGGCCAAGAAGCTGCTCACCTCGCCGCCCCGCCTCGGCGGGCAGCGTGACGCCAGGTTTTCCCAGGCCCTGGCGCGCGAGATCGAAGCCGTGGAGGTCGAGTTGCGCGTGGAAATCGGCCACCGCTCGTTGCAGCTCGGCGATCTCCTCGAGCTCAAGGCCGGCGACGTCATCACGCTCAACACCAGCGAGGGGTCGCCCCTGCCGGTGTTCGTGCAAGGGCGCCAGAAGATGACCGCCTCTCCTCGCGTGGTGGGCGGAGGCATGGCCATCGAGATTCTGAAGGCCATCGCGCAACCACCTCAAGCCACACGCGCCGCCCGGGCGGCGGGACAAGCCTTCGCGCCTTCTGCGCAGACCACAACCTAATCGACGAGGAAATCCATGGCAGACGAGAATCTTGGCACGAGTGGCGAATCGGCATCCCCGAGAAAGCTGGACCTGCTGCTCGACGTCCCCCTCGATCTTTCGGTCGAGCTGGGGCGCGCCCGCATGTCCATTCAGGATCTGCTCAACATGAGCCCGGGATCGGTCATCGAGCTGGACAAGATCGCGGGCGAGCCACTCGATTTCATGGTCAACGGCCGTCTGGTCGCACGTGGCGAAGCCGTCGTCGTCAACGACAAGTTCGGCGTGCGTATCACCGACATCGTCAGCCCGTCCGAACGAATCGCGCGGTTGCGCTAAGCGGAGGTTCCCATGTTTCTTCATCTTGCCTGCTTGCCTTTGGTTGCGGTCCTCATCAACGATGTCAGGAGCGAGAGCTCAGGCGATGTCCTAACCGTGGATGTCGCCACCTCCGAGCCGGTTGCCCGCGCGGATGTGCGCGGCGTGTCCGGCGGCTCGCGGCGCATGTTCGTCTACGTGCAAGGAACCTCGGCCAGCCGGAAGTCGTTCGGCAGCGGCCCGGAAGCCATCGTGGTCCATCCAAGGGCGCGCTACACGAAATTGGAGATTCCGACGGATGGACGCTGCGCGGAGCCCATGTCCGTAGAGTCCACGTCAGCGGGGGTTCGCGTGCGGGCGATATGTCGCGGCAGTAGGACGATCGCCGCCATGATTCCCCCTCCGGTTCGTTTGCCGGGCAAGGCCGAAACGGAGGAACCTTCGCCGGATGCGCCGTCGGCCGCGCTCGGGCGTGGTCGAGCCCGGGCCGATTCCTTGCGGGCGGTGCTGTCGCTGCCGGCGGGGGCCTCGGACTCGGAAAAGGAGGCCGACGGCACGGCGGTCGATTCCGCGGGCCAGAAGGGTTCCGGTGGCGATGCGACGGGGACCGCCACAGGGCCAGCACCGGCGAACGCGGGCCCGCTGGCTGCGGCGTCGGCCAAGGCCGCGCCCCTGGCACCGACCACCCAGCCCGACGCTCCCATCGCGGCCGTCGCTTCTACCGAATCGTCCGGCCCATCGTCGTCCGGCAATTCGGGCAGCCAGGGCAAGCCCACCTCGGGTGCGCCCTCGGTCTTGCTGGCGGTTGCCCTTCTTGCCGGGCTGGGGGTGGCGGCCGTGCTCTTCGCGCGCCGCCGGTCCACGCGCGTGCGCATGATCCGCATCGTCGAAACCGCGTCGATCGGGCCGCGTCGCTCGTTGGTCGTGGCCTGCATAGGCGGCCGCACCATGGTGCTCGGCGTGAGCGAGGCGGGCGTGTCTCTGCTCGACGCGCAAGCCGGTCCTCCGGGCGTCCCTGCCATGCCGGAGAGGGGGCAGCCCTCGAATTTCGAGGAAGCGGCGCTGGGCCTGCGCGGAATGGTGACCAATCATACCGAGGCTCGCGCGGACGCGGCCGACGACGCCAGGCACGAGGGGTCGCTGCTCGGTCGCCTTTTCCAGCGGGGGACCACGCCCTCCGAGTCGGCTCGGCGTGGACATGAATTCGACCAGCTTTTGGCCGAGAGCCTGGAAGACCAGGAGCTGCGTCGCAAGTTGTCGCTCGGCGAGGCGGGACGGGTCGCGTAGACATGCCCGCCGCCGCACCATCCCTGGCCAATCTCGCCAACACCAGCCTGCAAACCGTGGCTGGCAACGGGTCGACCGCGGTCAAGCTGTTCCTGGTCCTGACTGCGCTGTCGTTCGGCACCGCCATCATCCTGTCGGTCACCTCGTTCACCCGCATCATCATCGTGTTCTCGTTTCTTCGGCAGGCCTTGGGCACGCCGCAACTGCCACCCAACCAAATCCTCATCGGACTGTCGCTCTTCATGACCCTGTTCATCATGGCGCCCACGGTGCACAAGATTCAGGAACAGGCCCTGGCGCCGCTCATGGAGGACAAGATCTCCGTCGGTGAAGCCCTGGACCGCGCGCAGGCGCCGCTGTCCGAATGGATGCTCAAGCAAACCAAGGAAGACGACTTGCGTCTGTTCTTCGAGGTGTCGAACGCGCCTCGTCCGGCGCGCGGGGAGGCCGTTCCCTTCACCGTGCTCGTGCCGTCGTTCATGATTTCCGAGCTGGGCACCGCGTTTCGCATGGGGCTTTACCTGTTCATCCCCATGGTGCTCATCGACCTCCTGGTGTCGGTCATCATGATGTCGCTCGGGATGATGATGGTGCCGCCAACCCTGATCGCCATGCCGCTCAAGCTCGGGGTGTTTCTGCTCGCCGGCGGTTGGCACCTGGTCGTGTCGTCGCTGGTGCGGAGTTTCTGATGTCCACCGATTTGCCCTCCAGCCTCATGCGTGAAGGCTTCGGCGTGCTGGCCGCGGTGGGAGGGCCGTTCGTGATTGGGCTGCTGGTGGTCGGTCTGCTGGTGGGGCTCTTGCAGGCGGCCACGCAGATCAACGATCCTGCGGTCGGGTTTCTTCCCCGACTGGTCACCGGGCTGCTCATTGCGTACTTCACCGGTCCCTGGGTACTGGAGCGGCTATCGCACTACCTTGCCGCCGCGATCCGGGGCATGTCGGGACACTCGTGAGGGAATGCTGGCCCCCTTGCTGCAACCGCTGGCGGTCGGATTCTTCCTGGTGCTGGTCCGCTGCACGAGCCTCTTCATGGTGGCGCCGATCTTCAGCACCAAAACCATCCCGGCGCTGGTCCGCATGGGATTCTCCGTACCCATCGCTGTGGCCGTCTTCCTCGGCGCCGGCTCACCGGTGTTTGCGGGCTGGGATCGAACGGCGCAGCTGATCCCGGCCGTGGCGATGGAAGTCATCATGGGGGTGGGGGCCGGGCTGGCCGCGCGCTTTGCCATCGAAGCGTCGCTGGCGGCGGGCAGCGCCATCGCCATCGCCGCGGGTGTCAGCTTCGGCAATGTCATCGATCCTCTGCACGGGGCCGAGAGCACCGCCATCGGCGATCTGCTCTCGTTCCTGACCATGGCCGTGGCGTTGGGCATGGGTTTGCACCGCGACGCCGTGGTGTGGCTGTGCCGTTCCGTGCAGGAAACCCCGCCGGGCTCGGACTTTTCGGTTGCCACCATCGCGAACCGCGTGATCGCCGACGGCGCGGCATCGTTCGCGCTGTCGGTTCGCCTGGCCTTTCCCGTCCTGGCCGCGGTGACCCTCGGCCACCTCGGGCTCGGGCTCATCAACCGCGCTGCTCCCCAATTCAACCTGGCCAACATCGGCTTCACCATCGCGTTGGTGGCCGGGTGTGGCGCCTTTTATCTGGTGGCACCAAGCGCCGCGGTTCTGGCGGCGGAGGCGGCGCGCACGGCCTTTGCAGGAAGGTAGGCATCAAGGCCTGCCCTCATGTCAGACGACACCGAACAAGACGAGAAGACAGAACGCGCGAGTGAACGTCGCTTGCAGGCGGCGCACGAGAATGGCGATATCGCCGTGTCCCGCGACGTGGGCATGCTGGCCACGCTCGGGGCAGGGGGAGCGGTCTTGACCCTGGTGGGCAGGGGTCTGCAGGACGCGCTTACCAATCTGGTGCACGCCTCGGCGGAAGGGCTGGGAAATCCGTCGGCGGATCGCCTGGTTCCCTACCTCTCACGGCCGACTCTCATCACCCTGATCGTGCCCACGGCAGTGGCCATGGCGGTGGTCCTCGCCTTTGGAACGCAGACCAGGCTTGGCCTCTGGCCGGAGCTGACCTTTCCCGACTTCACGCGCGTGTTCTCCGCCGGGCGGCTCAAGCGCCTGTTCAAGAAGGACATGTTCATCGACTTGGGCGTCGCCCTCGTCAAGGTGCTGACACTCGGTTGGGCGCTGTGGAGCGCCTTCGGTGCCACGTTCCTGTCGCTGCCGCGCATGCTGTTTATGTCGCCGGCCATGCAGGTCGAGGCGACCTACCACCCGCTGGCGGCCGGCCTGGCCAAGATCCTGACGACCGTGGCCGTGCTGGCCGGCGTGGACTTTGCACTGACGCGGTACCGGTATCAGCAGCGGATGAAGATGAGTAAGGACGAGGCCAAGCGGGACCATCGCGAAGAATCGGGCGATCCGATGATTCGCGCGCGCCGTCGCCGCAAGCACCGCGAGCTGGCCAAGGGGCTCGTCAAGGTCGAGGTGCCTCGCGCGGACGCCCTGGTCGTGAACCCGACCCACATCGCGATCGCCATTCGCTACCGACCGGGCGAGGATCAGGCCCCGCGCGTGACCGCCAAGGGCAAAGGCCAATTGGCCGAGATCATGCGCGACCTGGCGCGCGAGCACGGCATTCCCATCGTCGAGGACATTCCACTCGCGCGCCTGCTCTACCGGCGCGTGAAGGTCGGTCGTTGCGTCCCCATGGAGACCTTCAAGGCCGTGGCCGCGATTCTGGCCTACGTCTACCGCGTGCTCGGTCGTAGCCCGCTGCGGGCTGCAGGGGGGGCGCGATGAGCGCGAAGCCGCTCTTGGCCGGAAAGGATCCGCGCTCGCGCAGCGAGGTCATCCTGGCCACCGCGGTGCTCGGCGTGGTCGCCATCCTGGTCATGCCGCTACCGGCCTTCGCCCTCGATGTGCTGCTGGCCATGAGCATTGGCATTTCGCTGCTGGTGCTGCTGGTCTCCCTCAACGTCGCCCGCCCGCTCGACTTTTCCGTATTTCCCTCGCTGCTGCTCATCGTGACCTTGTTTCGGTTGGGGCTCAACGTGGCCACCACGCGCCTGATTCTCCTGGAAGGTGCCGCGGGCACCGGCGCCGCCGGCCACATCATCCAGACCTTCGGACAATTCGCGGTCGGCGGCAGCCTCATCGTCGGGGCGGTGGTCTTTCTCATCCTCTTGGTGGTCAACTTCGCGGTCATCACCCAGGGTTCGGGCCGCATCGCGGAAGTCGCCGCGCGCTTCACCTTGGACGCCTTGCCGGGCAAGCAGATGTCCATCGACGCCGATCTGGCCGCCGGCATCATCGACGACACCGAGGCGCGTAGACGCCGCTCGTCCCTGGAGCAAGAGATCGAGTTCTTCGGCGCCATGGACGGCGCCAGCAAGTTCGTGCGCGGCGACGCCATCGCCGGGCTTGTCATCACCTGCATCAACATCGTGGGCGGCCTCATCGCTGGCCTCGGGCGCGACCACATGTCCCTGGCGAGCGCGGTCGAGACCTTCACCATCCTGACCGTCGGCGACGGCCTGGTCAGCCAGATCCCTGCGCTGCTGGTCTCCACCGCCGCCGGCATCGTCGTCACGCGCGCCAGCTCGGGGGCAAAGCTCGGCGCCGAGCTGGGCGCGCAGATGTTCGGCCAGAAGCACACACTCCGACATGCGGCTTTCGTCCTTTCCGGCATCGGTCTTCTGCCGGGCATGCCGATGATTACCTTCCTGACCTTGGCTGGTCTGGCACTCGTGCTGTCGCGGCGCCAGCCGCGTAAGCCCGTGCCCAGCGCGGAAGCGCAAGCGGCCGCCGCGGCATCCCCCAAGCAAGAAACCCTGGGCTCGCTCATCGATCTCGACACCCTCGAGCTCGAGGTCGGGCACGGTCTGCTGTCCATCATCGATCTCGAACGCGGCGGCGAGTTGCCGGGTCGTGTGACGGCCCTGCGCAAGCAGATCGCGGGCGAGCTTGGCCTGGTCATCCCGGCGGTCCACTTGCGCGACAACCTGCGCCTCGATGCCAACGAGTACCGCATCAAGCTGCGCGGGCTGGATCTCGCCGCAGGGGTCGCCTACGTCGACCGCGTGATGGCGCTGGATCCGGCGGGCGCAACGCCACGCCTGGACGGCGCCGATGCCCTGTCCGCGAAGGAGCCCGCGTTCGGCTTGCCCGCGCTGTGGATCACCCCGGGCGAGCGCTCGCGCGCCGAACGCGCGGGGCTGACCGTGGTGGATACGGCATCGGTCATGACCACGCACCTGTGCGAGGTGTTGCGGCGCAACGCCCACGAGCTCGTCGGCCGGCAAGAAATCCAGGAGCTGCTTGCCCACGTCGGCAAGGAAGCCCCCAAGGTCGTCGAAGACGTGGTGCCGGGGACGATCTCCCTTGGCGAGCTCGTGCGCGTCGTGCGGCTCGTGCTCAAGGAAGGCCTGTCGATTCGCGACTTCCGCAGCATCTTGGAAGGCGTGGGCGATGCGGCTCCGCGCAGCAAGGACACGGGATTCCTGGTCGAGCAAGTCCGCCGCCGCCTGGCCCGTCAGATCACTTCGCGCGTGTCCGACGCCAAGGGTGTGGTGCACGCCTTGACCCTCGACCGCAACACGGAAGAGCTTCTGCGCAAGTCGCTCGGGCAAAGCGAAGGCGAGGCCACGCTGGCGCCCGACGTGGCCACCGCCAAACGCTTCATCTCGAATCTCGAGGCGCACGCGGCAAATTTCGCCGCCAGCGGTCGTCCTACGACGTTGGTCACGTCGCCCGACTTGCGCCGCCCCATCTACGACTTCGCCTCGCGTTTCATCCCCGATCTGTGGGTCGTGACCGCGCGCGAGCTGGTGTCCGGCACGCAGGTCGAGCCCGCCGGCACCATCGATTTGAACCCCACGTCTTGGACCAAGGCCGCCTGATGCCCACCACACCGAACGGAGAAGATGCATGAACGCCATCGTCAAGACCTTCCGCGGAAGGGATCCCAAATCAGCCCTCGATGCCGTCAAGGCTTCGCTTGGCGAAGAGGCCATCATTCTCAACACGCGCGAGGTCGGCGGGCTGTGGGGTAAGCGCGAGATCGAGATCACGGCCGTGAAGTCGGGCGAGGAGGCTCCCCAGACCAAGAAACGGCGGCCGATGGACGTGGAGACGGAAGTGGCGGCTTTGCGCCGCATCGTCGAGGATCTGCGGGCGGAGATACAGGGCAACCGTGCCGAGCCCAAGTCCATGCAACCGCGAGAGCCGCGAACCGACACGCCAGCGCCGGTGGGTCGGATTCAGCAACGTTTGATTGAACGGGGAGTCGAGTCGGCGCTGGCGGGCGAAATCGCGCGCGAGGCCATGCGCGGCTCGGGGGGGGCCGGCGACAAGGACGTCGCGGTGGCGCTGCGCCAGGCCTTGCGCTCGAGGCTCTCGTCCGGCCGGTGTCCGTGGGAAGGCGAGGACAGACGATTGGTGGCGCTGGTGGGGCCGACCGGCGTGGGGAAGACCACCACGATCGCCAAGATCGCGGCCCACGCCATCCTCGACTCGCGGCTCAAGGTATCGCTCGTGACCGTCGACACTTATCGCATAGGTGCCAGCGAACACATTCAGCGTTACGGCGAAATCATGAACGTACCGACCCATGTTGCGCGCGACGAAGCAAGCTTGCGCGAGGCAATCTTTCGCTCGGGAGACGCGCATCTGGTGCTCATCGACAGCGCCGGCCGCTCGGACGCCGCGGCGCTGGCAGCGCAAGCCCAGCTCCTGCACAAGGTGGAAGGCATCGAGTGCCATCTGGTCCTTTCCGCGGCGAGTGGCGCACGGGAGATTCGCGCCGCGGCCAAGCGCTTTTGCGCCTACAAGGCCCAACGGCTCATCTTTTCCAAGCTCGACGAAACCGACGGACCGGGCTCGATTCTCTCGGCCGCCACGGAAACCAACCTGGCGATTTCCTGCATCACCGACGGGCAGCGGGTCCCGGAAGATATCCATCCCGCCAGCGGGCAAAGCCTGGTCGACCGCGTGCTGGGCAACGGAGGTTGAGCTTGGACCAGGCGGAGAATCTCAGACTGCGCGTAGCCGGCGGCAAGCCCGTCGGGACGGTGCCGCAAGAACCCCTGCGCGTGATGGCCGTGACCAGCGGCAAGGGCGGGGTGGGCAAGACCATGCTCACCGCCAACTTGGCCGTGCTCGGCGCCAAGCGCGGCAAGCGCGTGCTCGTCATCGATGCCGATCTGGGTTTGGCCAACGTGGAGATCGTCTTCGGGGTGAAGCCCAAGCGGCACGTGGGGGACTTGCTCAATCCCGAGGTGTCCCCGAGCGACGTGCTCATCGAGGTGCGGCCCGGCATCCACATCCTCCCCGCGGCTTCCGGCATTCAAGAGCTGACCCAGCTCGGCGAGGACGAAAAGCTGCGCCTCATTTCCACCCTCGATGGTCTGGCCGAGCGCTTCGATCTGGTGCTCATCGATTCGGGGGCCGGTATTGGCGACAATGTTCTGTTTTTCGTCGGCGTGGCCCAGGAGATCGTCCTGGTGGTCACGCCCGAGCCGACCTCGCTGGTGGACGCCTACGCCGCAGTGAAGGTGCTGTCGCAGCAGGTCGGGATCAAGGATTTCGGCGTGGTGGTGAATTCGGTGGTCGACGAGTTGGCCGCGCGTGACGTGTTCCAGAAGTTGGTGGGCCTGGCCGACCGATTCCTGAGCGTGCGCATTCGCCACCTGGGCTACGTCACCCGCGACGAGAACGTGCACCGGGCGGTGATGGCGCAGAAGCCGATCACCGATCTGTTCGCCATGGCGCCGGCCAGCCGCGCGCTCACTTTGATTGCGGATCGGCTGTTCAACACCGCACCGCCGCCGATGGTCGACGGCGGGATGAAACTGATGTGGCACCGACTCTTCAGGGAGGCCTCGGTGCCTCGGTAGCTCGCATGATTATGCACAGGGCCATTGCCACCTATACCACCACCGCCCCCGCGCCCTCGGACGAGGCCGCTCTGCTGGAGAAATACCAACAGCTGGTCGAGCGAATCGCGCGGCGTCTGGTGTGGCGGACGGGCATGCAGAGCGCGTACGACGATTTGTGGTCGGCGGGCGCTTTGGCCCTGCTGGAGGCCGCCCGCCGCTACGATCCGGCCAAGGGCGCGACGTTCGCCACCTTCGCCGAGCACCGCGTGCGGGGCGCGATGCTCGACGAGCTACGCAGCATGGACCACTTGCCGCGCAGGCTGCGCAATCGCACCGACGACATGGCCAAAGCCAAGCGCAAGATCGAGGAGGAGGTCGGACGCGAGGCGACGGTGGAGGAGATCGCCAAGGAGCTCGACCTGGACCTCGACGAGGTGGCGGGTATCGCGGCCTTGATGGAGCCTCACCTGCCGCTCGATTCGGTCCTCCATCGCGTGACCAGCGCGGACGACTCGGATGCCAACCTGGAACGTGCCGAGACCGTCAGGCGCCTGACCCGAGCGCTCGAGGCCTTGCCCGAGCGCCTGCGCATGGTGCTGGCCTTGCACTACGACGAAGATCTCACCTACCGGGAAATCGCCAAGCTTCTGCAGGTCAGCGAGCCGCGCGTGTGCCAGTTGCATGGCGACGCGCTCAAGAAGTTGCGCGAGGAAATGGAAGACGACGAGTAGGTCCGCGCGCGAGCCCCTGCCGCGATGACAGCGCGACGGCTCCGTCACTTTCCTTCGAGCACGCCTTGAACGCGGATGTTGAGGCCGTTGGCGTAGCCCGAAGCCCAGGCGAAGACGAACGACTCTCCGAGGGCATCGCTCGGCCGAACGAACAATCGACTCTTGTCGAGCGACCGCAGGAAGGTGGCCAGCGAGGGGTCGGCCGCGCTGATGTCGAGAACGGTCAGGCCGCCCAGCGTTGGGGCCCTCTTGGCCACCTTCGCCGCCCACCCGAGGTCGCGTTCCTTCCCGTCGAAAAATCTCGCCCCCTCGTGAGCCACCTCGGATGTGTCTTCCATGGCACGAAGTGTCCGATGGCATTCGGGCGAGTGCAACCCAATTCCATCTTCGGCTCGTCCCTTTTCGCCGGCCCTTCCTTCGCGCACACCTTGCCGCACGCGACAAGAGGGCGAGTGGGCGCGGGCTACTTGAAGATCCTCACCGACGGAAGCAGCTTGCCGAATTGGACCAGGGTTGCGGTCACCTGCTCGGCATTGAGGCCGAGATCCTTGAATACGGCTTCGGCCGGATCGCAGACGCGCTTGTTGGCCACGCCGATGCCCAGGATGTCCGCGAAAGTGTCGGCCGCAGCGACCAGATTGGCGGAGAAGCGATGGCCCCCGAGCTTGTACTCATGGTGGTGGGCGGCGGCCTCCACGGTGCTGCTGGGCAGCTTCCACACCGTGCACACGGCCGCGCCGACTTTGGCGTGGTTGGCGTGCAGGGCATCCATGACAACCCCGTAGAACACGGGCTCGCGGACCATTTCGGGCTTGACCTTGCCGGTCTTCACGCAGCGGTCGAGAAGAATGAGGTCGCCGATGTCGTGCAGCAGCCCCGCGGTGAAGGCGGATTCCATGGGCAGATGCAAGGTGGACGCGATCAAGCGCGCGGCCAGGGCCGTCGCGGGGAAACGCGAGGTGACGCTCGTGACGTGCTCGTCGAAGCCGCGAATGCGGAACATGGTGGAGCTGGTGACCACCATCATGACGATGTCGTTGACGTTGGACAGTCCGATGCGCACGATGGCGTCGCGCACGCTGACGATAGGCATGCGCGGGGCGAACATGGGCGAGTTCGCCACCGAGACGATCTGGGCGCTGATGAACGGATCGCGTGTGACGGATTTCTCGATGCGCAAGGCATCGGTGGTCGATTGTTGGCACAGGGACATGACGTCGGCTGCCACGTCCGGCAGGGTGCGCTTGATGGCGTGCGTGTCTTGACACAGATCGTTGGCCGCGTCGGCGATCATCTGCGTCAGCTCGGACGGATCCGGCACGGCCAGCATGCGTTCGACTTTGCGGAAACCAAGCATTGTCTGCCTGCACTCTCACTCGGCAGAAGCAGGCGAGTCATTTAGCTCGCCACGAAAGAGACTTAATCTTTCTCGTTTGCGTGTCGAAGACCGGTTGAGAGGCGGCATGATCCAGGCACTCGGCACCGCGCTGGCGGGCTACGCGGCCCGCGGTGATGACATCGAACGATTGGCGGACCGCCTTCGCGGCCAACGCTCGGACGAGAATCTGACCGCCGACATGGTGGCCATCATGGCCAACCAGCGAGCCGCCGAGGCCAACCTGGTGGTGGCGCGCGTCGCCGACGAGACGAGTCGGTCGCTCATTCACGTCGTCGCCTAGGCCTATCAAGGCGGAGCCCGGATCCGTCGATGGACAGGAACACAGGAGCCGCGGTTCATGGTTGTCGGGCAATTGAAGCTCTCACGTCTCAGGATCTCTTCCGATGAGCTCGCTGCGATGGTCGAGCGGGCGGTGCTCGATCAGGTGGCGGCAGATCGTGTGGCGCTGCCGGCGATGCCGCGGGTGGCGACGCGCGCGTTCACCCTGCTGCGCAAGCGAGACTTCAGCCTGAACGAGGTGTCGGCCGTGATCGAGACCGATCCCGTGGTGGCCGCGCGCCTGGTTCACCTGGCGAACAGCGTGGCGTTCGCCACCTTTACCAGGCTGGAATCGGTGCTCGCCTGCGTGACCCGCCTGGGCGCGCGCGAGCTTTCATTCTTTCTCATGGAGACGGCTGCCCGCCAACTCGTCGAGTGTCACGATCCGCGCATCGCGCAGATGTGCGACGGGCTGTGGGAGCATTCGCTGTCGGTGGCCATCTTGTCGCACGACCTGGTCGAGGCCCTGCCCGGGCTCGACCCCGAGGCGGCCTATCTGGCCGGCCTGCTGCACGACATCGGGCGGCCCGTGGTGGCCGAGATGCTCCTCGACGCCGAAAACAGGTTGCTCGGCAAGCGGGTCGATCATTGGATCATGCCGTCGAAGTGGCTTGGCATCATCACCCAATGCGAGCGCACGGTCGGCCTCGCCGTCACGCGGGCCTGGACCTTGCCCGACTCGGTCGTCGATGCGGTCGGGCTTTGCGACCAGTACGACGAAGAGCGGCCCTACCGTCTGGCGAATGTGGTTCGCATGGCCAATGCGTTGGCCGCGGTAGCAGGACATGACTTGTCGGCGCGGCCGGCGGACGAAACCGCCGTCATCGTCGAGGGCGGGGCCGCGCTGCTTGGGCTCGATCAGGACACCATCGCTGGCATTACCGCCGCGCTGCCCGCGCGCCTGGCTGGCCGGATGGCTTGAAGCATAGGGCATCGAGGTTCGACAGTCGAAGCCTGCCCGCTGCCCCGGCGCTCTTCCAAACCTCTGCGCTCTCTCTGCTACGCCATCGCCGCGCGCAAGAGCATGGCGATCTCGTCCATGTTCTTTCGATCGGCCTGCACCTCGGCCCGAATCTCCTCGGCGCGACGGGTCTCGATGGCTCTGCGCAAGGCCTCGGTGCGCGTGTGCGCGCCGAGATAGCGGGCTCGGCTTTGCGACAGACCGTCGGAGGCAGCCTTCACGGCGTGTTCCGCCTGCCTGGCTTCCTGCAAGGCTCGCGTGTGCGCCGACTCGACCAGGGACCAGTGGGCAGCGCTCGCGCTTCGCCGCTCATCCACTTTTGCTCGCGTTTCCGCGGCGGACAAGGCCTCGTTGGCCGTGGCCACGTTGCGCTGAGCATCGGCCATCGCCAGGCGAGCGCGATCCTCCTCCGTCTCTCGGAGCCAGACGACGGTTTCCAGTCGGTTCTTCTTGCCCACGATCTTCTCCTCGGTACGAACGGGAAAAATCTGAAGCCCATTTCGATACGAAGCAGGAAGCGTGCCCGCAGCCGCGCGAACCCGGGACAGCCCCATCGAGAAGACCGGCAAGACTTGCCCGGCAGAGATGACCGCAAAAAGCACGATCCCGTCGTGCCCACGCTCGGACGCTTCGTTACAGAGAGCACAGCGGGGGAGGAGGTCGCAGAGGAGATAGAACGCAGAATTGTTTGGAGCTGGACCCTTGAAACTCCTGCCAGCCATGAGCTCGGCTTACGCCATGGATCTGACACTCTGGCTGGCACCCGAATTGCTTTGAAAGCCCGTCGAGGTACACGAACGTGGCAGATGGAATCTATGTAGGCATGTCGGCGGCGATAGGGCGGGCGGCGCAGCTCGATGCCATCGCGGACAATCTGGCCAACATCGAGTCGCCGGGGTTCAAGGGCGTGCGGCCGGCATTCAGCTCGTTCCTTCCGCCCGGAGGTCCGACCGACAAGGTTCTGTCAGGCGCTGTCGGGACGACCCTCGACATGCGGCCGGGCACGACCGAGACCACGGACTCGCTGACCGACGTGATCCCCGATGGGGACGCCATGCTGGCGGTGCAAATGCCGGGTGGCGAGGTGGCCTACACCCGCAATGGGCATATCGAGACTGGACCCGACGGGGTTCTCACAATTGCCGGACTACCCGTGCTCGACACATCAGGGGAAGCGATCACGGTTCCGGACGGAAGCGAGGTGACCATCGAGTCGACCGGCGAAGTGAAGGTCGAAGGCCAGGTCGTCGGAAACCTGTCGCTGTGGACCAGTCAGGGAGCCATGGATCGCGTCGGCTCCTCGCTGATGATGCCCTCGACGGGAACCCAGATGGATCAAGTCACCGATGGCAGCGTGCGTGTCGGAGAGCTCGAGCTGGGCAATGTTTCGGCGCTCGAATCGACGGTGCAGATGATTGGCGCCCAACGCAACTACGAAATGGCCATGCAAGCCATCCAGGCCTACAAGCAGCTCGATGATCGCGTGATCCAGGTCGGGATGGTTCGATAACGGAGAAAAAGAACATGCTTCGCTCTCTCTACACTGCCGCTACCGGGATGGAAGCCCAGCAAACGAAGCTGGACGTGATTGCCAACAACCTCGCCAACAGCAGCACGACCGGCTTCAAGCGGGCACGTGCGGATTTCGAAGACCTGCTCTCGGAGACCATTCGCTCTGCCACGGCGCCGACGCCGGAGGGAGGAGGGCGTCCGGAGCCGTTGCAAATTGGCCTCGGCGTGCGCAACGCGACGACCACGCGTTCGTTCGCCCAAGGCGACATGACTTCCACGCAAAACCCGCTCGACCTGGCGATCGAGGGTGGTGGCTTCTTTCGCATCCAGCGCGCCAACGGCGAATTCGGCTACACGCGTGCCGGAAACTTTCGCGTGGATGCCACAGGCCGCCTTGTGACCCAGACCGGCGAGATTGTGGATCCCGCCATCAACATCCCACAGGACGCGACCAGCATCACCATCCGCGCCGACGGGACGGTGCTGGTGGCGGTGCCCGGAAGGACCGATCCAACACAGCTCGGCAGCCTTCAGTTGGCAACCTTCACCAATCCGGGGGGCCTGGATGCCCTGGGGAGCAACCTTTTCGGAACCACAGCCGCGTCCGGAGATCCCATCTTGGTCAAACCGGGCGAGCAGGGCGCGGGCTCTATCAGCCAGGGCTACCTCGAAAACGCCAACGTGCAGGCGGTGCAGGAGATGGTCGACATGATCACCACCCAACGCGCGTACGAGATGAACTCGAAGACGATTCAGACGGCGGATCAGATGCTGCAGAGACTAACCCAGCTTCACTAGGCAGGAATGATTTCAATGGTTGCCTTTCTACTCGCTCTCCTCGCAGTCTCGGATGCGGCGCCGGCCACTCGAGAAATCCTGCCCCGCGAGGTGAGCGAGTCCCTAACCCACGCACTGGCCGTTCCAGGAGCACGCATCGTTCCGATCACCTGGTCGGCGCCGGCCAACTGCCGTGTCCGAAATGCCAGTGTTTCGCATGCCATCGAGGGATCCGGTCGCGTGGCGGTCAAGTTCTACGGCCGAGGTTGCACGGGGTGGGGTTGGGTTCATCTCGAGGTTTGGGCCGAGACGGCGGTTACCACACGTGCCGTGCGCGCCGGCGAATCGCTTGCTTCTTCGTTTGCCATGATCGAGCAAGAGGTGAGGCCCGGTCGCATGCCTTTCGTTCCACCCGATGGTGCCGTGGCGGTTCGCGGGCTTCCTTCGGGAACCACGATCCATGCGACCGATGTGGGCAAGAGCGCCGTGGTCGCCGGCGATCCGGTCAAAATCCTCGTCGTTTCCGGCGTGCTGGCCATCGAGGCCCAAGGACGGCGGATCCCGTGTGCCCCGACCCGTGCCTGCGCGGTTCTGTCTTCGGGCAAACACCTGGAAGGACACATGGACGATAGTGGCCGCCTGATTGTGGAGGTTCCCTGATGACCAGCCGATGGTTGCTGGTGGTGTTTTGGGGGGCCGCGGCCGGTTGCGGGCCCGCGCACATCGGCGAGTACACGCCCAAACATCGCGAGTACAAGCTCCCCACGGAAGGCAAGGGAGAAGACGAGCCGTCCTCGCCCGGCAGTCTGTGGCGCGACGGCCGGCCGGCTTCGATGCTGTTCACCGATGCGCGTGCCCTGCACGCCAACGATCTGGTCGTCATCAACATCGAGGAGGTCGCCAATGCCAGCCGGTCTTCCGACACCAACCTTGCCCGTAGCTCCGCCAGCTCGGCCAAGATCGACGCCTTCCTAGGGTTGCTCAAGAAGCTGAAGGTCAGCTCGACCGATTCAGGCCTCAACATCGGCGGTAGCTCCACGGGAAGCTTCACCAGCCAGGGATCCACGGATCGCAGCGAATCGTTCACGGCCACCGTGCCCGCGGTGGTGATGAAGGTCTTGCCCAACGGCAACCTGTTCGTGGAGGGACATCGGGCCATCCTGGTGAACTCCGAAGAGCACCACTTCTACATCTCGGGCGTCGTGCGTCCCATCGATATCGATCAGCAGAACAGCATCAAGAGCTCGGTCGTCGCCGATGCGCAGATCGAGTTCGTTGGCCGCGGGGATCTCACCGACAACCAAAAGCAGGGGTGGCTCTCACGCTACCTCGGCTGGCTTTGGCCCTTCTAAGTCATGCGCACATCCATCCTTCTCACTGTCGTCTTGCTTGCGGGCGAAACCCTCGCTACGCCGGTCGTGGCCGCGCCGGTTCGCGTGAAGGAGCTGGTAGACGTCCAAGGGGTGCGCGACAACGCACTCTTCGGCTACGGGTTGGTGGTCGGCCTGGCCGGCACCGGCGACAGCCAGATGGTGACGTTCACCGCGCAGTCCATTGCCGGCATGCTGGGCCGTCTGGGCATCCGCATCGATCCCTCGTCCGTGTGGGTGCGCAATACCGCTGCGGTGATGGTGACTGCACGGTTGCCCTCCTACTCTCGTCCAGGCACCCGCATCGACGTGAACGTCGGCTCCATGGGCGATGCGCGCTCCCTCGCGGGAGGCGTGCTGCTGGTGACCCCTCTCACCGGTCCAGACGGACAAGTCTACGCCATCGCGCAGGGACCCGTGCAGGCCGGCGGATTTGAGGTGAGCGCGGCCGGTTCGCGGACGCAGAAGAACCAGCCCACATCGGGGACCGTTCCGAGCGGCGCCAGCATCGAGCGCGCGGTACTGGCGAACCTCGAGAAGGGGCCGCTTCTGCTCGGTCTGCGCCGCCCTGACTTTACGACCGCTCTACGCATCTCGGATGCGATCAACAAGGCGTTGGGCGGAGAGTCCGCGCACGCCTTGGATCCTGCCTCGGTCGAGATAAGGCCCGCCGCGGAATGGAAGGGCAAGATGGTGGGCCTCCTGGCCAAGATCGAGACCCTTGAAGTCGATCCGGATCAACGCGCCCGTATCGTGGTCAGCGAACGAACGGGCACCATCGTGGCCGGGGAGGGGGTTCGCATTCGGCCCGTGGCGGTGGCGCACGGTGGACTCTCCATTCAGGTGAAGCAGACGCCGTTCGCATCGCAGCCCAATGCCATGTCGCAGGGAGGCAGAACGGTGACGGGCCGTACTGCAAACATCGAGGCTCGGGAAGCCACGGGACGTGCGGTGGCCCTGCCGGCGACGACGACGGTGGAAGATCTGGTCAAGGCGCTGAACATGATCGGTGTCGGCCCGCGGGATCTCGTTGCCGTCTTGGAGGCGATGAAGGCCGCGGGGGCCATCGACGCCGACCTGGAAGTGATGTGATGCAGCCGATTCGCGATGCGGCCGATGGGGCGCGAACCCTGGAATCCCTCCTACTCAAGCAGCTCATCCAGGACAGCGGCGCCTTCCGCGGCATGAGCGAGGCCGGGGGCAAGATCTACGGCGAGATGTTTTGCGAGGCGCTGGCCAATGCGGTAGCGCAGGGTGGCGGCATCGGGCTCGCGAAGCTCGTGGAGGGCTCGTTCGACAAGAACGCAGCGCAGGAAGCGACGGACGGCAGCGCCACCAACATCGCGGGGAAAAGTCTGCTCGAGGGTTCCACCCAGCCCGCGCCCGCATCTGCCGACGCCACACGTGTGACGCCCGAGGTGTCGAGCGGATTTGGCGTGCGCACGGATCCGATCAATGGCACGCAGCGTTTTCACACCGGCGTCGATGTCGCGGCCGCAGAAGGCAGCCCGATTCTGGCGGCGGCGCCTGGCATCGTGCGCCGCGTCGGCAGGCGCGGTGGCTATGGCAATGCCGTGGAAATCGACAATGGCAAGGGGATTAGCACCCTCTACGGCCACGCTTCGGCGCTGGCTGTCAAAGAAGGGGAGCGCGTCAAGGCCGGAGAGCCGGTGGCTTTCGTGGGTCATACCGGGCGCGCCACCGGCTCCCACCTGCATTTCGAAGTTCGAAAGGACGGAAAACCGATAGATCCGAAGTCGACCCTTAATAGGTGGGGAGAACGTGCCGACGTTCTGATTGGCAGGAAACCATAGAACCACCATTGGAGACAGCCATGAGGGTCGAAGACAAACAATCGGTAAAAGGAACGGACGCGGCGCCGGCCAAGCCGGCGGGGGACAAAACCGCAGTACGCCCGATGGGGGACAAGGTCAGCCTCGACGGGGCCAAGCAGGTCGAGGCCATCGTCCAGGCGGTGCAGACGAGCCTGGGGGTGGACCGCGGCACGCGGTTGCAAGAGCTCGAAGCCGCCATCCGCCAGGGCGGTTACAAACCCGACGCCGGGCAACTGGCAGAAAAGATCGTGCAAGCGGCGGAGGTCGATGCCCGCTTGAAAGTCATCTTCGGAGGATAGCCGATGGACCCACTCGAACATGCCCTGGACGTTGCGACCCGGATGCGCCAAGCGCTCCAGGCCGAGCTCGACGAGGCCCGCGAACAGCGTGTCCTGGTGCGCAAGCTCGACGTGCAGGGGTTGTTCGAGCGAGCCCGTCGGCGAGGTGAGCTCAATGTGAGGTTGGCGCAGATGCAGGACGAGCTCGGAGCGGCCCTGGACGAGACGGCCAAGGTGCTCGGCGTGGAGCGGGTATCGATGGATGTCTTGCACACGTCGGGAATCCACGAAGCCAGAAAGGTGGCGCAGGCGCTCTCGGAATTGCGGGCGTCGGCGCAGGCCCTGCAGGAAATCGATGCTCTCAACCAGGTCCTTGCGAGACGGGCCCTGGCGTGCGTGCGCGGATACCTCTCGGCCTTGTCACCGCGAGCCGATGTCTACGACCGCTACGGTAGCGTCAGGAGTGACGGCGCGGCTTCCATCGCGCGGCAGGTGGCCTGAGCCATGGATCTCATCGGCGTCATCATGAACGCGGGCGCAGGACTGGCTGTCTTCAAAGCCCAGGTCGCAACCGCGAGCCACAACATTGCCAACGCAAACACCCCAGGGTACGCGCGTCAGGATGCAGTGGCCACGGAAACCAATCCGGCCGAAGAGATCGGAATCAACGGCTACATTGGTCGTGGTGTGTCTCTTCAGGGGGTCGTGCAGAATCGAGACCAGTTCATCGAGGCTCAAATCGGCGTCGCGTTTGCCAACAGCTCCAGCACGTCGGCCCAGGCAGACGCGCTTTCGACGGTCACGGCGCTCGATCCTCAAGCACAGGGCGGGGTTACCGACGCGCTGGGCAAGTTCTATTCGGCTTTGCGCGACCTCAATCAGAATCCTGGGGATCAGGGTTTGCGCCAAGCCGTGGTCGACAGTGTGCAAGCGTTGGCCAGATCCTTCAATGTCGCGGCGAACGCTCTCGGCTCTGCTCGAAGCGGCATAGACCAAAACGTCAGCGCGTTGGCCGACAAAGCGAACGGCCTGTTGGCAAGTGTCGCGGATTTGAACCGGAAGATCGCGCTCGCGGTCAATTCTGGGCGGACACCCAATGACCTGCTCGATGTCCGCCAGAATGATATCGATCAATTGGCCCAGATGCTGGGAACTCAAGCCGTACCCGACGACCATTCCAACATCAGCTTGGTCCTGCCCGGTGGTACCGCGCTGGTCAGCGGGGCCGTTGCCGCCAAGCTCGGCACGCAGGCCAATACGGCAAACCGTGGACACTTCGATCTTACCTTTACACCGCTCGACGGCAGCCAACCATCGGCATTGAAAGCGAGCGACTTGAGCGGGCAAATCGGTGGTCTGGTCAACGCGCGAGATGATGTGCTTGGCGGCGCGGAGACCAGCCTGGATACGCTGGCCTATGACTTTGCGACCACCGTCAACACGCAGCACGAGGCCGGGTATGCCTTGGATGGAAGCACCGGCAACGATCTGTTCGCCACGCTCACGAGCGCGACGGGCGCCGCCTCGAACATCGCGGTGGATTCAACGACTTATGCCAATCCGTCCTTGCTTGCGGCTGCGGGGAGTGCCAACAGCGGACCAGGCGACTCCACCAATTTGCAGGCGATCATCGGCACGGAAAGCACGCAACTCTCCACCGGACTGAATGCGCAAGATGGAATGGCGAAATTGACCTCGGATTTTGGTATCGCGGTCTCGACCGTGAACGACAGCTCCGAATTCGACAAGAATCTGTTGGCCGATTTGACAAACGCGCGTGAATCCGCGTCGGGGGTTTCCGTGGACGACGAGCTGACGAACCTCATTCAGGCGCAGAATGCCTATAATGCCCTGTCGAAGGTCATTACCACGACCAATACCATGCTCGATACGTTGATGAAGATGATCTAGGGGCTTGTCCATGCGAGTGACCGAAAAGATGATTTTCGAGAGCAGCATCGCTCAAACCCAACGTTCGCGGGAGAGCCTCGATCAGGCGCAGAACGAGGTGGCCAGTGGTACGCGCGTCCAGCACCCAGGTGACGATCCGGTGGCGGCGGCCCTTTCCGTAGGCCACACGGTAGACAAGGCACGCTTCGCCGCGGTGGGAGATTCGGCTCAGAAAGCGGTCGACGAGCTGACCGCCGCGGACAACGCTTTGGACGGGATTACGACCGTGGCGGATCGCGCGCAGGTCATTGCCACGCAATTCGGTAACGATTCCTACGGTGCGACGGATCGCGCATCGGCCAGTGTCGAGGTGGACGGACTGTTCAAAGAGGCCATCTCTCTACTCAACACCACGTACGGTGGAAGGTACATTTTTGGCGGTTTCAAGGATAGTACGGCGCCCTTCGACCCAACCGGGGCGTACATGGGTGACGACAATGTACGAACGGTTGAGGTTGCCCCGGGCCTGTACCAGTCGGCATCCATCGACGCCAACGCTATTGTCAAGGGCGCCAATGGCGGAGTTGATTTGCTCCAAACCCTGTCGGATCTTTCCAAGGCTTTGCAGGCCAATGACGGTGCCGGCGTTCGAACCGGCCTGGATAACGTGAATGCTGTCGTCAGCCAACTGGCGGCAGGGCGCACCCAGGCCGGCATGGCCCAGGACGCATTCCAAACCGCCGTGACCACCGCGCAGACTGCCGCATCCGATGAAACCGTCAAGATCGGTAAATTGCTCGACGCCGACATCCTGGATGCCTCGACCCGATTGGCGTCGGCCCAGTATGCCCTGAACGCCACCTTGACTGCCTCGGCGAAAACGCTGGGCATGTCGCTGGCGGATAAGCTGCCGTAGTCGGGACTACCAGCGCTTGCACGCGACGCCCTTCTGGCGTTCGTGTGCTCGCGCGCGCTTCTTCATCCGTCTTGTGTTGGACCCTACCTGATTGCGAGAGGAAAGCGCTTCGAGGTCCTTATCGACGGTCCCATAACGTGCCGTAGCTCCAGGTGAAGACGGGCAAGGCGCCCCTCAGACGAAAAGAAACAAAGGAGTTGGGTCATGCTTTCAGTACAAACAAACGTAAGTGCAATCAGTGCTCAGAGACACCTCGGGGCCACGAGCGATGCTCTTGGTACCGCCATGGAGCGGCTGTCGTCCGGTTTCCGGATCAACCGCGCCGCGGACGACGCCGCCGGTCTGGCGGTCAGCGAGAAGTTGAAGGCGCAAATCGGCGGTCTCAACCAGGCCTCGAGAAACTCGCAAGACGGCATCTCGATGATTCAGACGGCGGAAGGCGCCCTGGACGAGGTGCAGTCGATGATGCAACGTATGCGTGACCTGGCGGTTCAGGCTTCGTCAGACACCAACAGCCAGACCGAGCGCGACAACATCAACCTCGAGCTCGGGCAGCTGGGCCAGGAGATCAACAGCATCTCGATGCGCACGAAGTTCAACGGCCAATCGCTGCTGAGCGGCTCGTTGGTGAAACAACAGGGAACGACCTCCTACGGTGGGTTGACGGAGCTGGCGACGGCGGCTGCCTTTGGTGCCGCGAGCGTCGGCAGCATCAGCGTGGATGGTGCCCAGGCTGCCAAGGGATTCAACCTGACTGCAGCCGCTGCCGCAGGCACGGTTCCGGCACAGGCGACGCTTACGATGGTCGACACCGCCGGGACCCCTCTCGTCATCACCGACCAGGCAGGGCACACGAGCAACGTCACGCAGACCATCAATATCTCCGATATGACCGCGGGTGGAGCGGAGACCCTCGCTTTCACCAATCTGGGTGTCAGCATTACCTTGACGTCGAGTGCGGGCGAGACGGCGGACAACATCGCAGGGGGCATCACGGGTGCAACGGCTTCCATCGACACGACGACCGGCAGTGGAGTCGCCACGCTCCAGACGGGTTCGATGCAGGGGGACGAGACGGCGGTGGCCTTCGTGAACACCAGCCTGGCCGGGGGAACGGGTGTGACCGCTCTCGACACGTTGGCCGCGACGTTGAACACCTTCGCCACCTCGGGTGGCGCGACGCGCGACAATGCCTCCAGCCTGATCACCGCGCTGGACACCGCGCTCGGTTCCATCTCGAGCAGCCGAGCGACCCTCGGTGCCGCGCAGAACCGTCTGCAGCACACCATCGCCAACCTCGGCACCACCTCGGAGAACCTGTCCGCCTCCAACAGCCGCATCCGCGATGTCGACGTGGCAACCGAATCCTCGAACATGGCGAAGAACCAGGTGCTGGAACAGGCCGGTGTGTCGGTCCTCGCGCAGGCGAACCAACTGCCCCAGCTGGCTCTCAAGCTCCTCGGCTAATAGTCGAAGACAGTAGGTAGGGCGCCATCAGAGACTCGACTTCGTGCAAAGTCGCTCCGGGGCGGATAGCCCCGGGGCGGCCGAGCTTAGAAAGAGAAATCTGGCGTTAGCGAAGGACAAAAGGAGCAGTCGTCATGAGTCCGCTTGCAGCATATACCAGGGCCAACGTTGCGACCTCTTCGGGGCCCCAGATCATGGTCTCGCTCTTTCAGGCAGCGTTGCGCAACATGCATTCCTCGGTGGGAGCCTTCGAGCGTGGTGACAATCAAACGGGGAGTGTGATGGCTGAGAAGGCGGCGAGCATCGTTTTGGGCCTGCAAGGCACGCTGCGGACAGAGGTCGCTCCGGAGCTGTGTGCACGTCTGAATGACCTCTACACCTTCGTCGCCTGTCGATTGGGTATAGCTGGAACCAAGTTTTCCTCCCGTCATGTGGTGGAAGCGGAGCAAGTCTTTGCCCCCATCGCGGAGGCCTTCGTTGAAGCGGCATCCATGGCCTCTTCGGACGCTCATGCGAGCGCCGCCAGGTGACCATGGCCAAGCCGGCGACCAACAGCTTGTGCGAGTGCTTGCAAAAGATCGCCAAGCTGATGGAAACGGGGGAAGTGATCGAGGCAGCCGCGTTGGCGGTCGAGATGAAGGGGCTGCTTCCTTCCCTTCCGTTGGAAATGACCACGGAGGAGTTTGCCGAAGCCGGCCGTCTCCTTGGACGGTGCGGTGAGATGGAGGGGATCATGCGGCAGAAGGTGCTTGGGTCCTTGCAGCGTCTCGCCGCGACAAGAAAGTCGTTGGTCTACCGTCGCTACAGCGGGAGGCCTTAAGGGCGTTCGAAAACGGGTCGATATAGGGTCGGAGGTATTCCTCGATGGCAAGTTCAATCTCGTCGGTTGGGTCGACAGGCACAACGAGCGCAACGGCGACAACGACTTCAACGGCGGGATTGACGCCGACCTCGTCCTTGACGTCGGCGCTGTTTCAAGCCAGCGGCATCGCATCGGGGCTCGATACGAACTCGATAGTGAACAACCTCATCGCCGCGGATTCCGCCCCACTGAACCAGCTCAGGCAGAAGCAGACCGACTACAATGTTCAGATTTCGACGCTGGGCACTCTCGTAACCCAGCTCCAGGGATTGCAAACCGCCGCGTCAAACCTCTCGACCAACGGCGTGGTCGCGATTCAGCCGACTTCGACCTACAGCGACTTCACCGTGACGGGCTCGGCCAAGTCCGAGGGCAGCTACACCATCAGCGTCCAACAGGTTGCTCAAGAGGCCAAGATGCGCTCGAGCAGCTTCACCTCGGCACAAGACGACTCCGTGGTCCCTGATGGAAACCTGGTGTTCAGCATTGATGGGCAGAGCACGGTCGCTATCGACACGACGGGAAAGACTCTGGCTGACGTCGCCGAGGCCATCAATCAGAATATCTCCGGGCTCAACGCCTCGGTGATTTCCACTACGACGGGCTATTATCTGAACGTGGCACGCAAGGACACGGGATACTCGACCACCGCCGATGCGGCCCTGACCGTGGTCAGCGATCCAGGGCTGGGATTGGCGCTGCAGCAGAGCGCGCAGAATGCACAGCTGACCGTCGATGGTCTGCAAGTAGAACGGGCAAGCAACGCGATCACCGATGTCGTTTCAGGCGCGACCTTACACCTGACGGGCAACTCCGGTACAGACAACAACGTGACCTTCGCCGCGAATAGCAGCAATACCGAGGCTGCTCTCAGTACCTTCGTAGACGCGTACAACACTCTTTCGGCAACGGTGCGCAGCCAGCTCGTGACGGATCCAACCGTCGCGTATGGCGCCACGCTTCTCGATCACTCGTCCATGACGACGATCCAGAGTGCGATGCAGCGCATGCTGTCGCAGATGGTGGTTCCCAGTGGCCCGGTGCGAATCCTGGCAGATCTCGGACTGGAGTTGCAGCAAGACGGTTCGATTACGTTGAATGCTGCCACGCTTGATAACGCGATTTCATCGAATCCCGGCGCCGTGAACGGGGTCTTTTCCACCACCACGACCGGCATAGGGGACATCGTCAAGTCCCTGGTCAACAGCCAAACCAACTCGGTCACTGGCGCTCTCGTCTCTCAGCAGAATTCGCTTCAATCGAATATCTCCGAAATGGACACCCAGGCCACGGAAATGCAAAGTAACCTGGACATGGAGCGAACAAGGCTGGTGGCTCAGTTCACCGCGATGGAGCAGCTCATCAGCGGGTTTACCAGCGCTGGTAGCTACCTCACGCAGATCGCCAATTTGAAGATCGGCTCCTAATACCAGGCCGACCATCGTTTACAGCACTGTCAGGTGGCCGCGCCAATGGCCGGCTTCACGGCGACGACATTCAGGCTAATCGGAATGCCCTTGAACAAGAGCTGCACTGGTGTCGTGGAAGATTCCGAAACTGGGGACCCGACGCACTACGGAGAACCCAGCCTTCGCGAGGAAGTGCCCGAGGAACTCCTCATTCAGGCCAACAAGGTGGTAGTCATTGCGGTCTACGTGGCCGCCAAAGAGCATCCTCATCACCAGAAAGCGGTCGGAAATGGCGAGCTCCTCCTTAACGAGGAGCAGTTTTGCGAGCACATCGAGGTCCGGAACACTCAGATAGAGCGTCCCGCCGGGCGACAGCACCCTTGACCATTCCTCGAGAGCGCGTTCCAGATCGCCCGCGTAGTCGAAGTGCTCCAGGGTGTGGGAAGCGTACACCTCGGCGAAGAGACCGTTGCCGAAGCGCGAGAGATCGTTGGCGTTCCCGACGTGATCGACGTGAGGCCCGGGGGAGATGTTGAGGATCTCCCAGCCGGCAACCCTGACGGTCCCACCAATATGAAGTTTGCGCGCTTCTGGCATCATAGGTCCGATGGTAGTGTCTCTTGGCGAGTAACCCCGAGCGGCGACACCGCCCGAACGCGTAGCAAGGTTATCGGCAGGAGCGAGGAATGCTTGAGACTGGCGTGGATTGCGGAAGATTCAAGGAAGTGCTGATGTCCGTCGAAGTCGAGTCTAGGGAGAGACATGGGCAGGAAGGACCGACTTCGATCGAAGAACAAGGTTGCGGGCGTATCTTTGGAGAGGCGCATAGGGGAGCTGCGCGAAGCCGGGCGCAGGGCGGTCGTGGACGGAAACCTGGCGGCCGCGGAGAAGGCGTACGCTCAGGCCGTGGCTCTGGGGGCGAAGGATGCGGACATCTCCAATAACCTGGCGGCCATCTACAGCAAATGGTCAGTGAAGCTCGACGAGCAGATCGACCTCCTCGGAAGAGCCTACGAGCTCAAACCGGAAAATCCGGAGATTCGCGGAAACTTCCTTGCGACGTTGAGCCGACAATCCGGTGCGCTCATGAAGGATGAACGATACCGGGACGCTTTGCCACTTCTGCAACGGAAGGTGCAGATCGAGCCAGGAGCCGCGTCGAACCATCGGGAAGTTGGTTATTGCCTTGCGAAAACCGGGGATCTCCAGAGTGCAGTGAAGGAGCTCACTCGGGCAGTCAATTTGGATCCGAACAATCCCGTGTATTACAATGACCTTGGGCTGGCCTATTTCGAGCTCCGCTGGCTGTCGGAGGCCCAAGGCGCGTTTCAGGAGGTACTGCGACTCTGTCCGCGATCGATCGTTGCCTACACCCACCTTGGACTCCTGGCCAATTTGACGGGCTTGACCGGGCTTGGAATCAGCTTCTTGCGGCGTGCATTGGAAATCGATCCGAATTGTAGCGAGGTCCATAACAACCTGGCTCTACTTCTTCGGGACCAAGGAGAACAGGCGTTGTGCCGCCAGCACTACGAGCAAGCCGTGCGTTTGAGACCCGAGAATGGAAACGTGTTTTCCGGCTATTTGCTCGCGTTGAACGACGATCCCAATGCGGAGCCGGAGTGGGTTGCCGGTGAACACCGCCGCTTCCAAGGCCTAATCAAGGGCGGCCGCCGCTCGTTGCGCGTAGCGGACCGCGATCGCATGCGAAGGCTGCGCGTAGGCTACTTGTCTCCAGATTTTCGGATGCATTCGGTGGCGTTCTTCATTTGTCCGGTGCTCGAGCAGCACGACCGCAAGTTGTTGGAAGTCACCTGCTACTCGACGGGTTTCAGGGAGGACGACATGAGCGCGCGGATCAAGGCTGCCGCCGAATGCTACCGAAATGTCTATCGGATGAGCGATGACGACCTAGCCGAGTTGATCCAAGCGGACGGGATCGATGTGCTCGTGGAGCTTTCCGGGCACACCTGCGACAACCGTCTGGTGATGCTCGGCAATCGCGTGGCGCCGATACAAGTGACGTATCTGGGCTACCCGAATACGACTGGGCTTACGGATATGGACTATAGGCTGACCGATGCGATTGCCGATCCGGTTGGCAACGCGGACGTGCGGCATACGGAAAAGCTCGTGCGCATCGAAGGTGGTTTTCTTGCGTATCAGCCTCCGGAGTTTGCACGGCAGCTCCCTGTTGCCGACTCACCGTGGAACGAGGTGGATCACATCAGCTACGGTAGCTTCAACAATTTGGCGAAGATCAATGATGTCGTGCTCGATACCTGGGCGGCGATCCTTGAACGCGTGCCCGGAAGCACATTTCTTCTCAAGGCTCGGGGGTTGCGCAACGACAAGGTCAAGGAAAGAATCCTGGCGGCCTTCGCGGCGCGTGGTGTGGCGGAAGAGGGTCGGATACAGTTCATGGGACACGAGCGTGAGGCCGAAGACCACTTCCGTCTCTACCACCGCATGGATGTGGCCTTGGACACCTTTCCGTACAACGGAACGACCACAACCTGCGAAGCACTGTGGATGGGAACGCCCGTGTTGACCCTCGAAGGAAGCAGTCATGCCGGGCGCGTGGGGGCTAGTCTGCTCACGCATGCGGGCTTGCCTGAGCTCGTGGCGAAGGATCGACAGACCTACGTTGACGGGGCCGTGGCTTTGGGAAAGGACCGGGCCACCGTGGCCAAGTTGCGGTCTGGCTTGCGTGAAAGGTTCGCCGGCTCGGCGGTCATGGATGCCTCTCGTTTGGCGCGCGCCTTGGAAGGGGCCTATCGGGAAGCGTGGAATGCCTACTGTGACTCGGCTCGATGAGAAGGCAGAGGGGGGTGCCGGTCACTGTGCGATCGCGTCCAGGTTGTCCGTGGGCTTGACCTCGACGACGAGATCGATCCGGCGGTTGAGCTCGCGGCCCGTCGCGGTGTCGTTGGTGGCCACAGGCCTGCTGTCGCCGTAGCCCGCCGCGCTCAGCAGCGTTCCGGGGATCTGATGGGCGCGCTCGATGTAACTGGTCACCGAAGCGGCGCGCGAGGCCGAGAGATCCCAATTGTCGCGGTAGCGCGCGGTGATGACGGGTGTATCGTCCGTGTGGCCCTCGATGCGAATCGGCCGGTGCATGCGGGAGAGCTCGTCGGCGATGACATCCAGGACGGGAATGACGTCTGGTCGCAGGGCCGCCTGCATGGGATCGAAGAAGTGGGCGACAGACAGGCGAATCATGAGCTTCCTGCCCTCGACGTGTAAGGTCACCGCCGTCGTCATGCCGGGCTTTTCCAGGAGGAAACCCTTGAATTTCTTTTCCATGCGCCGGCGCATGGCCTCGATGGCCTCGATCTGCTTTTGCGAGGGTCTTTCGGAATCGGACAGGTTGGCCTGGCACCCACCTTCGCTGGCGGGACCGTCGAAAATGGGCATGGTATCGACGCCGCCCTGACCTTTGAAATGCATGGCAAACTTGATCGACTTGACCACGTCGACCATGCGTTTGTTGTCGATGCGACTCGTCGAATAGAGGACCACGAAGAAGGCGAACAGGAGGGTGATGAAATCGGCGTAGGAGACGAGCCAGCGTTCGTGGTTCTCGTGTTCTTCGGGTGTCTCGCGTTTGGCCACCGGTCACTCTTTCTTGGCTTCCGCCGGGGTGCCGTGCATACCGGCGTAGGCCAGCAGCTTTTCGCGCAGAACACGAGGATTGAGGCCGGCTTGGATCGATAGGGCGGCTTCGGCGATCAAGACCCGCCGTTCTTTCTCCAAGGCAAGCTTGCGCTTGATCTTGCTGGCGAGCGGGAGAAACAGGAGATTCGCGCTGCCGACGCCGTACACGGTGGCCACGAACGCGGTGGCGATGCCCCCGCCCAACTTGGACGGGTCGTTCAGGTTCTCCATGACGTGAATGAGACCAAGCACGGCCCCCAAGATGCCCACGGTAGGCGCATACCCCCCCATGGATTCGAAGACCTTGGCACCCACGCTTCCCTGTTCGAACTCGTGCATGATTTCGGTCTCGAGGGCATCGCGCGCGACCGTCGCGTCAACGCCGTCGACAATGAAGCCGACGGCGCGCTTGAGGAAGGGATCGTTCAGCTCGGGAAGCCTCTGCTCGAGAGCCAAAACGCCGTCGCGACGGGCCACCCCGGCGAGGTCGACGACCTGGTCCAAAATGAGATGCAGGTCGCTCTTGCGCTGGGTGAGGGTTCCTGCGCCCATCTTGATGCCACGGATGAACTCGTTGATGGGAAAGGACACAGCGACGGCGCCGATGGTCCCCCCGAACACGATCATGGCAGCCGTGAGCTGCATGATCGAGCCGACATGCCCACCCTCGATGGCTTGCCCCACCAGGATCATGCCGATCGAGAAGACGATGCCGCCGATGGTTCCGAAATCCATCGGCTATTCCTCCCTGTCGAGGATGGTCGGCCCGCACAGCAGCTTGCGCCGATACTCGATGACGTGCGCGACCACGTCCTCGACACTTTGTTTGACCAGGATGTGGTGGCCTGTGGTGAGTGTCAGCATGGTGTCGGGTGTCTTTTCCACCGTCGCGATGAGCTCGGCGTTGACGATGACTTCCGAGCCGTCGAGGCGAATCAGTGGAATCATGGCAGTCTCCTGGTTGATCTCGGCTTACCGCAGCCTTCGCTTTAGGTGAATGGCTGGTGGCAAAACCCGCTTGGCGAAGGTCGAGCGGCCCCAGCGCGGTCGTTGGACTAACGCTTGATCTGCATCAGCTCGGCCAAGAGTTGGTCCGCAGTGGTGAGAGTCTTGGAGTTGGCTTCGAAGTTGCGCTGAGCGGCAATCATACGAATGAACTCGGCGCTGATGTCCACGTTCGACTGTTCGAGAGTGCCGGCGTTGATGCTGCCTCGGTCAGCCGTGGATGGCGTACCTAGGGTGGGCGATCCTGACTGTGGCGTTTCGGTGTAGAGAGTGGAGCCAATGCGTTGAAGTTGGTCTGGCGCCTTGAAATTGGCCAAGATGAACTGGCCGAGCGTTCGGGTCTGGCCATTGGTGAACCCGCCGGTAATGGTACCGTCTTGTCCGATGGAAATGCTGCTCAGGCTGCCGGAGCTGGACCCTTCCTGGGTTACGAAGCTTACCGCCGAGGTGGCCGCGTATTGGGTGAGCCCATCGAGCCCGCTACCACCGGTGGCAGTTCCATTGCCAAAATTGAAGGCCAACGGCTGCGGAGCGAGCGCGTTCTTGGGGTAGAAGCCGTTTGCCGTGGTCGTATTCGAAATGAGGCGACCCTGGCTGTCGAAGTCCAACTCGCCTGTGGCGACCTCGGTGGCCGTGTTCGGAGTAGTTGCGCCACCGGACGCATCTTGCGACAGGTTCCCGCCGTCTGTCAGGACGTGGTACGTCCAGTCCCCGGAATCGCCCGCGTTGGTGTTGGCCGGATCCTTCTTGCAGAAGTAGATGTTCGAGCTGGATGGCGTTGCCGAGTGAGTCGTAGACCGTCATGGTGGTATTGAAATTGGACGTGTCCTTGGCATCCGTGGCATCGAAGGTCGAGTCGGTGGCCGGGGCAGTCTGGTCGAGGTTTCCTCGAATGGTGATGCTGTCTGTGGCCTTGGCCGGGGCGGACGCGTTGCCGACCTGCAGATCGCCTAGGAGACCGGACGTCACTGTTCCGGCGGCATCGGCTTGTAGCCCTTGGACACGCAGGCCTTCGAGGTTGGTGAGGTACCCGTCCTTATCCACGGTGAGCTGGCCATTGCGTGTATAGAACGTTCCATCGACGCCGCCTTGATTGCCCTTGACGACAAGCATGCCGTTGCCCTGTATTGCCACGTCCGTGGACAGACCCGTCGTGGTGAAGCCGCCTTGGGAAAAGAGCTTCTGGATCGTCATGGTGGATACGCCAAGGCCCATCTGACCATCCGCGCCGACGAGTTGCTGTGCCATGGCGTCGGAAAAGACGGTGCGCGCCGATTTGAAACCGACGGTGCTGCTGTTGGCAATGTTGTCGCCCACGACCGAGAGCTCGTTGGTGGACGCGTCGAGGCCACTGGCTCCTACGTACAGGGATGTGACTAGACTCATGTTTGTTGCCTTTCCTTTGGTTGTTATTCGGTCAATTGGGAAATATCCGAGAGCTGCAAAGTCGAGCCGCCTGCCAGGAACTGCGGCACACCGTTGTTGAAGACGACCCCTGTGATTGGCGCGCTCCCATTTTGGGTCAGGGAAACGGGGTTGCCGTTGATGTCCGTGGCAAGAACTTGCGCCGTATAGGTTCCCGTCGGCAGCTGATTGCCTTTGTCGTCATGGCCGTCCCAGGTGAACATGTTGTTGCCGGAGGTGCAGGCACCCTCTCCAACGGTGCGCACGGTGTTGCCGGTTCCGTCCTGTATGGTCAATGTAACGTTGGCGGCTGCTTGGGAAAGGTTGGCCGTGATCGTTGCCGGCTTGCCTTCGGTCAGACTGACTTGGTTTGTATTGAATATGGCGGTCTTGCCGACCATCCCTGCAGAATTGGCTTCGAGGGCGGTGCCCTGTCCTGTGAGCATCTGCGTTAGGGTGGTGTTGACGTTGGTCATCTGTTCGAGCGCGGAGAACTGTGCGAGTTGAGCCACCATGGCGGTATTGTCCATGGGCTGGGTGGGGTCTTGTTGCTGAAGCTGAGTGGTGAGCAGCTTCAGGAAATCGCTTTCCCCGAGTTGGCTTGGATCGTTCTTTACGGCAGCTTGTTGCTGGGTGGTTGCCGCTGCGTTTTGGATTTGTGAAATGGTCGATTGTATTGCCATGGTCAACTCCTCATGCGGTCACGTGAATGCGGTGGGCATCCGCGATAGGAATTTCGGGCGCGGACGTCGATGTCCGAGGCTGGGGTGTGGAGGGTTGCAAGTTGGCGGCCTTTGGCGCATCTTCCGGCTGGCCTTGTCGGCCCTGCGAGTAGCCTTGCTGATCGGTGGCGAAGCTGCCGAGTTGAAGGCCTTCTCCGGCCAGGGCGGCGCGCATCTCCGGGGCCTTGGCATGGAAGAGCGGGGCCATCGTGCCGCTGACGTTCACATCGGCGCTTCCGTCGCGCACACGCACGTGGAGCGCCAGATCGCCTGCGTCGCCCGTGATGGAAAGATGGGCCGAGTGGGGCATGACGTTCACCGAGAGGCCAGGATCGTCGATGGCGCGGTCGAAGATTTTGGTTCGTTCCGAGGCCAGGAGCGGTGCCGGCGCGGGTTCCGCGAGATGGGCTGCGCCGTTGGCAGGCAGAAACACGGCCCCCGACGCGAACGTGGCGGGTCGATCGGAGGGCAAGACCGCGGGGGGGCTCTCGGCCTTCCCCGCTTGCGGCTGGCCCGAGGCCGCTGGAGCATGACTCGGCTGCGAGGGATCCTCGACGCCCTTTCTGCTGTCGGTGGATTGTCGCGCCTCGGGCTTGGCGGGCCGGGAGTCACTGCTTGCATACGACGAGGATGGTGAAGGGAGCGCGTTCGTGTGTGCGTGCGTCGACGGCGACGAGGACGCTTCGGCCGGTTCGTCGTCATCCGCGTGACGGTCGCGCGTTTTGCCCGGGCTCGGTTCTACCTGGACCGTGGTCTTGCTCGCTGTCCGGCGCGGCGTAACAACAGGCGCGGCTGGTGCCTGGTTTGCTGGGACCGGGACCGAGATGACGGTCGCGACGTGTCCAGGCGCCGCATCGGACAGCGAGGGCCGGACGACGTCGAGGGCGGGGGGTCCGCCGAGCGAATGCGACTCGTCCGGTTCTGGTTCCTGGGCTTTGTTTGCGCGACCCATGCTCGGTCGCGGTGACGGCTCCTTCACCACGCCGCCTTGAGGCGCAGCCGGCGCAGTTGGTTGGGGCGGTGCCGCGGCTCTCCTGGTTGGTGTGACTCGCACGTCAGCCGTGTCGCCGGAAACTGTCGCTTGGTTGGGGGAAGAGGTCGGAATCGCGAGGACCTGCGGACTCTGGACCGACTCCAAAGGGGCCCGTTCGCTGCGCGTTCTGTGCGCTCGCGCGGGGGACGGCTCGGTTGCAGCCTCGACCTGGACAAGAGGGCGAGCAGAGGCCCTTAGGTTTTGCGATGGCACCGGAAGCTCGGATGCGGACGCGGGTCGTGTCTCTGCGTGGGGCCGCGGCGCCGCTTGCGGCTGGTCCGCTCGGACGTGGGCCGTTGGAGATGCGTGCTCCTGCGACCCCCTGGTTGGAAGAAGGTGCTCGGCGTGAGGGGCGTCATCAGAGGAAGGGGCAATCGAGGGATGCGTGGTAACGGGTGCTCGATGGGGATCGGCTCCGGCGTGGGTGGAGAGGGGCGTTGCAGGAGAAGCCGCCGTGGCGAAGGGCCTCGCTACAACGTCGTGGCGGATCGTCGGTTCGGAAGGTGGGGTCGGCGGCGACGAAGCAGGGATGGAGACGATTGGGTCTTGCACGCCGTCCTCGCTTGCCTTCTCAGAAACGAGAGCAGGGGTGTCGCTGGCGTTGGTTGGCGAAGGCGGCGTGTTCTTGGCGGTAGGGGCCTGCGCCACGCTTCTCTTCGCGATGGTTGGTGCGTGTGCCGCGTTTTCATTCGACAGGATCGGCCCGTGAGCGGCGTGGTCGTTCGACATGAAATGCGGGCGGGGGCTGGTTTCGTTCTGGCCCGGGGAAGGTCGGTCGGGGAAACCGCGGCTATCGACGGATGCGCGCTTGACCCCGACCTTGGCGTCAAGTGTTGGGCTGGTCGTGGCGGGGCTGAAGGGGCTCTCGGTTGCGGGTGTGCGGATCCGGCTTCCGACCGCCCGACCTGTGTCTTTGGTCGCAAGCCTTGACTGCGTGATTTCACGTCTTGGACCCCGCGACGATGGGGATGCCGAAGAGCCGTACCCGCTGGCGGCGTCAACTGTGCCCGAGATCTCCGGGTTCTTGAATCCAGTCGCGGTGGCAATGCCGAGACTTTCGATCGAGAGGGGTGCGGGTGAGGCCGGCGGCAACTGCCGACCTTCCAGCCCCGTTGCCTGAGCCTTGGCGTCAGGGATTGGCACTGTTGGTGGCGTCACCGCCGCGGGCCTCGGTTCGTACGGGGCATGCTCCAGTTCGACCGCGGAGCCGTGGAGGTATTCGGCGCGGCGTCCAATCGTCGAAATCGCGGCTTCTTGCTGTTGCGATGATTTCATCGACGGTCTGGTTGGGTGCTCCTCGATTGCCAGGGCGGAATCGTCTGTGCGGGCCTGCCGTGCAGAATCGCGCGCAGGGCGCATGTCGGCCGGTACGTGCGGGCCTTCCTTGGGCACGGCGCCCACCGCGGCCGACGGGGCGAGCCCCCTCTGTCCAAAATGGTGTGCCGGTACTCGCGAGGAGGCGGTTTCGCCAGGGGTATGCGAAGGCGTGGACGACGAAATTTGCTTGGCTCTCGGCAAGGCTTGCTCTTCCGCGATGGGCGAGGCATGTGGGGTGCCCTCTACGCGCGAGGAGGACACGCCATCCGACAGGGGCCGCTCGCCGAGCGCTTCCACAAATGCGCTCTTCGGCGAGGATTTGGCGACCTGCTCGCCGAGCATCTGGGCAAATGCTGCCGAGCCAGTCTTGCCGTGTGGGTCCTGGTGTGCTCCCTTGTCGTGGACTTGAACGTCATGCGCGAGTTCGCCCTGGGAGGCATGGAAATGGGTTGCCATCGCGTGCGTGCTCACTTGGCGCTCGCCTTCTTGTCTTTCCCGTACATCGGCTTGCGCGTGGCAATGACCGTCGCCAGCTCGGCCGCCAGATCGGGCTTGAGCAGGCCGAGGATTGCGCCCGCGTCGCTGGACTTCATCCGGCGCAGAATCTCCGCCGCCAACCCGCGATCCAAGCGCCCGATCACCGGCGCTGCCTGTTCGGGCTTCATGCCCTTGATCGCCTTCGAGACGGAATCGATCTGCTCGCTCGCAGCCTCGCGCAGGGTCTCGGCTGGAATGGATGCGGTTGGTAGCATCGGCTCGCCCATGGCCATGCCGCTACCGCCACCACCACAGTTGCTCGCCGTTTTGATGAGTGCCTCGAGCCGGATGGTTTCCTGTCGCAGGCTCTCTCGAGCTTTTTCGATGTCGGACAGCGAATCCGACGGCCTGGCGCGGTCGCCGGCCTGTGAGCCCGGATCCACGGTGGTCGTGGCGTTCTTGGAAAGTTGGTTGCGCAAGGCCGCCAGGGTCAGACCCGGTGGGACGACCGCCGCGTAGCGATCCGCCGACCAGGGGCTCTTGCGTTCCGGCGCCTCGGCGCGCTCGACGGTGGCGACCTTGCGGGGCCCTCTTCGCCGCGATTTGCTTCTGCTCGATGGCGAGGCAACCATTTCCTCCTCCGGTTCCTCGTTGGCAGGGTCGGCGGTATCGAGTCGCGGCGGCAATTTGACGGTCTTGCCAGCTCGAGAGGAAGGGGTGGTGCTTCTGTCCTCCACGGTCGCGCTGGGGGACTTCGGCGGCTTGGGCGATGTGGGCGATGTGGGCGATGTGGGATCGATGGGCTTCGCGACCGACGGTATCGCCTTGATCACGGGCATGGCTGGCTTGATCGGTTGGGCGGGAACACCGGCATCGCGGCCGTGGGGAGGTGGCGACAACGGATCGGGCTGCGCGGCCGCAGCGAAAAACAGCCAAAGCGGGATGGCGAGACTAGGCACGACGTTCCTCCTGCTTGGGACCCATTGCAAGCGGCTTGCCATCGGCTGGCTTTCCATCGAGGGCTTTGCGTAACCGGGTCAAGGTCTCGGCAAGCGCGAAGCGCTCGTTCGGTTCCTGGCACAAGAAGGCATTCAGCTCGCTGATGCAGCGAAGAGCGGCGTCGACGCGCGGGTTGGTTCCACTCACGTACGCGCCGACCTCGACCAGATCCGCGGCGTCTTTGTAAGCGGACAGCACCTCGCGCACGCGGCGAGCCAACATGCGGTGGTCGGCGGTCACGACGTCCGTCATCACGCGGCTGACGCTGCCGAGGACGTCGACGGCCGGGAAGTGGCCGGCCATGGCCAGGCTGCGGCTCAAGACGATGTGACCGTCCAGGGCGGCGCGCGAGGCATCGACCACGGGATCGGTCAAATCGTCGCCCTCGGCCAGGACGGTGTACATGGCGGTGATGCTGCCCTGTCCCTCGGCGTTGCCGGCGCGCTCGACCAGGCGGGGCAACATGGCGAACACCGACGGTGGATACCCGCGCGAGGTGGGGGGCTCGCCCGCGGCCAGCCCGATTTCTCGCTGGGCCATGGCCATGCGCGAGAGCGAATCGACCAGCAGGAGCACGCGCTTGCCCTGGTCACGAAAGAACTCGGCCACCGCCGTTGCGGCCATGCCCGCGCGCACGCGTACGAGCGGCGATTCATCGCCGGTCGCCACCACGACCACGGAGCGCGACAGCCCCTTGCCCAGATCGCGTTCGACGAACTCGCGTACCTCGCGACCGCGCTCGCCGACCAGCCCGACGACGATGACGTCGGCGTCCGCGCTGCGGGCGAGCATGCCCAGCAACACGCTCTTGCCGATGCCGGGGCCGGCCATGATGCCGAGTCGCTGGCCCTCGCCACACGTGAGACAGGAATCGATCGACCGGATGCCGAGCACGAGAGGTCGACTGATGCGGCGTCGACTCATAGCCCGTGGCGCGGCGGTGTGGATGGGCACGCGTGCATCGAGGATGAGACCGCCGCGATCGTCGAGCGGCTCCATGGCGGCGTTCACCACGCGCCCGAGAAGGCGGTTGCCCACCATGATTTCACCCGCGCTGGCTCGGGGGATCACGGGGCAACCCTCGCCGATTCCCTTGACGTCCCCGAACGGCATGAGGATGGCATTCGAACCGGAAAACCCGACCACCTCGGCGGTGATGGTGTGTCCGCCGGCGATGCGGATTTCACACGATGTTCCCACCGCGACCTGGGGTAGGACGGCCTCGACGACGATGCCCGAGGCGCGCGTGACCTTGCCTGCCAGCACGCAAGATTGCGCATCGGCCAGCGAGCGTTTGACGGCGGCAAGATTGACCAGGCTCATTCGGCGTTCTCCCCCGCGCCGGCTTCGAGCACGCGGCGCAGCTCTTCGATGCGGGCGTTGATACGCCCATCGACCGTGACCAGGTCGCCCTCGACCAGGCAGTCGCCGCGTCCCAGCGACGGATCGGCGACAATTTCCACGCGCGAGATGGCGGCCTGGGCCACGGCCTGGGCGCCGCGGCTTTCGATGATGGCGTTCATGGCCTGCGCATCGCCCGGCGAAAGGTGGATGACGATTCGGCGGGACTCGCCCAGGCGACGCACGGCCGAGCGCACGAGGTTGACCAGCGGCTCGGCGCTGGCGGTAAGCTCCATTTCAAGGATGCGCCGGGCGACCAGAAATCCGATCTCGAGCGCGTCCGTGCGTGCCTCGGCGGCCAAGCGTTCCGTGGTCGCGCGCAGAACCTCCACGGCGGCCGAGGTGCGTTCGGTGAACTGCGCGGCGAGCTTTTGAGCCTCGGCGACCGCGGCAACCGCGGCGCGTCCGTCCATCTCGTCGGAATCGGGCACCGAGCTGGCGATGACCTGCGGGCGAAAGCGCCCATCGCCGCCCGGTTTGAACGCCGCGTTTTCCACCCGCGTCCGGTCGCCGACACGGCCAAGGAAAGTGGGACGCCTCAGTGCTGGTTGGGCTGGCATGACTTACACCATCTTGTCCGTCGGGTTGACGATGGTGATGCGGCCTTGCTCGGCGAGGCTGAAGGCCACCTTGACCAATTCGGCTTGCGCGCCCTCGACGGCCGCCAGCTTGACCGGGCCCATGGCCTCGATCTCGTCTTCGAGCATCTGGCCCGCGCGCGACGACATGTTCTTGGTGAAGCGGCCCTTGATGGCATCGGGTGCGCCCTTGAGCGCCGTGGACAGCTGGCTCATGTCGATCTCGCGGATGAGGGTCTGCATGTCGCGATCCGTGAGGTTCATGAGGTCGCCGAAGGTGAAGAGCTTGCCGCGCAGGTTGGCGGCCAGCTCGGGATCGTCCTTCTCGATTTCCCCGACCACCTCGGACTGCTGGGCGGCGGGGACGGCACGCAATAGCTCGACCGCGGCAGAGCGGCCGTCGACGCGACGGGTGTTGGCCGGTACCGAGGCTGTCAGCTCTTCGGCAAGACCTTGCCCGACCTCGCGTAGCACCTCGGGCGCTACCGATTCCAGGGTGGCCAGGCGGCGCACGATTTGGGGGCGCATCTCGACGGGGATGTGCTTGAGGACGGCCAGGGCGCGCGGGCGTTCCAGAATGCCGAGCACCACGGCCGCGGTCTGCGGCAATTCCCGCGAGAGCAGCATGGCAAGGGATTCCGGATCGGCTTCGGCCAGGGCAGTGAAGTTTTCGCTCACGGGTTCCTCGGATTCGGGTTGAACGTCGAAAATGCGCTTGGCCACGTCCTGCCCCATGGCTCTCACCGTGGCTTCACGCAGAAGGCCGTCGGCGCCGTAGGCATCCGCAGCCAGGCCGGACATGGCGTTGACGAAGGCGTCCAAGGCGGCCGGAACGATGGAAGGATCGCGGCGCAGGTCGCGGGCGCCGGCGGCGATGCGCTCGACCACACGCTCGTCGAGAGTCTTGAAGATCTGCGACGCCACCTCGGGACCGAGCCCCAGCAGCACCGCCGCGGCCCGTTGGGCTCCGACACCGGCGGTCAATTCAGCGAGGGCGTTATCGGGCATGGGTCATCTCCTTGCTGCACCTTCGTTAACGGCCCCGGACCGCGGGTTCCCGTCGGAGTCGACCCAGGCGCGAAGCAGATTGGCCGCACGCTGCGGATCGGTCTTGGAGAGCTCGCGCGCTTGTTCGCGCAGGACCAGAGCATCGGCGCGGCCCATGGCGGGCAGGGCGGCGCCGTCGCCGCGGCCGAGCAACATCTGGACGTCGCCCACGCGGGCTCCGGGCTTGATGAAGGCGAGCGCGGAGGTGGCGCGGCGGTAGATGCGAAAGACGATGAGCATGCCGAAGGTGGCCAGGATGCCCCACAGGATGATGCGGCCAAGGCGCCAGATGTCGGCGCGATCCCAGATGGGGATGGTCACCGTGCTCTCGTCGAGCTTGGTGAAGGGGGCGCTCGAAATCTCGAACACGTCGCCGCGTTTTTCGTCGAAGCCGATGGCGTGCTTGGCCAGATCCGACAAGCGGCGCACCTCTGCGTCGGGCCGCGGTTTGCCGCCGACGCCGTCGACCAAGACCGCGGCCGACAGGCGAACCACCCGCGGCGTGCGCGTGATGGTGTGGGTCACTTTCTTGGCGATCTCGTAGTTGCGAACCTCGTCGTCGCGCGCGGTTTGCGTCCGCGAAGCACCCGAGCCGCCGCCGGGCACGGCCGCGATGGGTTGGTTGGCCGCCGCGCCGGCAACTCCGGAGCCCGTGGTGCCGTCGCTGTTGACGGTTTCAGTGGTCTTGTGCTCGCTGCGCACGGTAGCCGAGTCGGGGTCGTAGTTGTCCTGGGTGGTCTCGATCTCGGTGGTGTCGAGCGTGGCCGTGACCTTGGCCACGATGGCGCCGCGCCCGACTGCGGGTTCGAGCAGGTCGGTGATTCGCTGCTCGAGACCGGACTCGATATCGTGCTCTTCCTTGTTTTGTTTGGCCGAGGGCGAGAGATCGCCGGACAGCACCGCGCCCCGCTGATCGACCACGGTCACGCTGTCCGGGTTGAGGCCCGCCACCGCAGACGCCACCAGGTGGCGCACGCCCGCCAGCTCGCGCTCCTGCATGGTTCTTCCGGGTTGCAGATTGAGCACCACGGCCGCCGAGGCGTGCCGATCGTCGTCACGGTAGAGACCCTTTTCGGTCAAGGTCACGTGCACGCGGGCCGAGCGCACCGACTGGAGATGCGAGATGGTACGCGCCAGCTCGCCCTCGGTGGCCCGGCGCAAATTCACCCGCTGGGTGAACTCCGAGGCGCCGAAGTCGCCACGGTCGAACAATTCGAATCCGACCCCGCCGCCCCTGGGAAGCCCCTGGGCCGCGAGCATGAGGCGCGCTTCGTGGACCTGCGACGCCGGTACCGACAGCGCACTGCCGCCGGCCTCGGTGCGGAAGGAAATTCCCGCCGCTTTGAGGGCTGCGGCCGCGTCGGTGCTGTCTTCGGGGCCGAGGTTGGTGAAGGCGTACTGGTAGGTCGAACCGGTGCTGAAGACGATGGCGACCACCGCGATCACCGTGGCCAGGGACAGCACGCCCGCGAGCAGCATGCGCGTCGCCGCGTTGAGCTCGGCGTAGCGCTTGCTGGCTTCCTTGAGTGTCTTGAGGACTGGTTCCATGGACTAGATCCCCATCCGCATGATCTCGTTGTAGGTGTCGACGAGCTTGTTGCGCACGCGCATGGCCAGGCGCATGGCCACGTCGGCCTTTTCCAGGGCCAGGGCCATCTCATGGATGTTGCCCGCGCCACGCGCGACAGCGTCGGCCTGCGTGTCGGCCGCGTTTTGCAGCTTGTCGATCTCGCCGATGGCCTTGCCGAGCTCGCTGCCGAATTGTGACGTCTTGTCCGCGCCCGGCGCGACGATGGCGCGATCCATGCGGTCGATTTGACCGAGGCGATCCGCGGCGCCGGCTTCCGAGAGATTCTGACCACCTTCGATGCGCAGGTTCATGGCGAATTACTTCGTGATGTCCAGGCCCCGGGCGGCCATGGCCTTGAGGGTTTCCACTGCGGTGGCGTTGGCCTCGAAGGCGCGCGAGGCCGAGAGCAGGTTCACGATTTCGCTGATGGGATTGACGTTGGGGAAGGTCACGAAGCCGTTGGCGTCGGCATCCGGATGACCGGGGCTGTAGACCTGCTTGCCCGGCGTGGGATCGGCGACGATTTGCGACACCTGCACGCCGAGCGGCGACTGGCCCACGGTGGCCGCTTCGTCGTCCGCGCCGATGTGGATGGCTTGGAAGACCGGATCCAGGCGCTGGTAGGGTTTGCCGCCCGGGCCGCGCGTGGTCTCGGCGTTGGCCAAATTGGACGACGCGAGGTTGACGCGCGTTCGCTCGGCCGAAAGTCCGGAGCCGCTCACATGCAAGGCAGTCAGAAAGTCCATGATGATTTCTCTCCCGTCATCCGTTTCCGTCGGAAACCACGTAGCGCAAGATGGCCAGCTTCTTTCCCGCGGCCTTGGCGCTGGCGCCGTACTGAAGGGCGTTCTCCGCCATGGCCACCATGGTTCGGTCCAAGTCCACCGTGTTGCCGTCGAACGAAGCGCCGCCCGCGGGTACATCGACGATGGGCAAGTCGCGCGCGGCCAGACCGTTCGTGTCCGTCGCCGCGGCGCCCAGCGTGGGCGGCGTGGGCAGCGAGACACCGCTTCCGTCGTGGGCCGCGCCCTCGATGGCCGCCATGGTCGCGGTGAAGTCCACGTCCTTGGGCTTGAACCCGGGTGTGTCGACGTTGGCCACGTCGGCCGACAGCACGTTCTGACGTACCAGTCGGACATCGAGAGCCCGTTCGAGGCGCGCCAGAGTATTGTCGAAGACCTTCATGCTGCAGACTCTTCATGCGATTGGCGTGCCACGTGTGCGGCGCCGGAGGCGCCAACCCGCGCGGTCACGGGTAGAAGTTGCCCATCGGGAGCAAGCGCGCCCGTGTGACGCAGCACCCGCAGCTTATTGCGCAGGGTGCGCAGGCTGATTCCAAGCAGGCGGGCAGCGTGGGTGCGGTTGCCGTGCATGCGGCGAAGGGCTTCGAGGATCGCCATGCGTTCGAGCTCGGCCAGGGCCAGAGGAAACCCGTCCAGCATGAAGGTCGTCGCTCCGAGCGGGTTGTTCGTGTCACCCTCGTCGTGGTGGCCGGCCTCGGACGAGAAGACCGGGCGCGCGGGTTGCCGGCCCGGGACATCTTTCGGCAAGGGACGGATGGAGGAGATGCCAACCGTGGCCAGCGCCACCGCGACGTGTTCGGCGGGGACAGCGGTTTCGTGGCAGCGGACCAGCACGCGCTCCAGCACGTTGGCGAGCTCGCGCACGTTGCCCGGGAACTCGTAGGCCACGAGCTTGGCCAGCGCCTCGTCGGATAGCATGGGGGCGGGCCGCCCCAGCCGCACGGCGATTTCCTCGGTCAGTTGCGCGGCGAGGGCCGGGATGTCTTCGCGGCGCTCGCGCAGGGGCGGCAGGAAAATGGGGAAAACCGAAAGCCTATAATAGAGATCGGCGCGGAACTCGCCCCGGGCCACCATGGCGGCCAGGTCGCGGTTCGAGGTGGCCACGATGCGCACGTCGACGGGCACCGGGCGCGCCCCGCCCACGCGGTCCACCTCGCGCTCCTGCAACACGCGCAGCAACTTGACCTGCAGGGCAATGGGCATCTCCGAAATCTCGTCGAGGAGAAGCGTGCCGTGGTCGGCCTGCTCGATGCGGCCGATGCGGCGATCCGCGGCGCCGGTGAAGGAGCCCTTCTCGTGACCGAAGAGCTCGCTTTCCAAAAGCTCGCCCGGCAAAGCGGCGCAATTGACCGCGACCCAGGGCCCGCTGCTGCGCGGAGAGGTACCATGGATGTAGCGGGCAAAGACCTCTTTGCCGGTTCCGCTTTCGCCCAGAAGCAGGACCGTGGTGCTGGCCCGCGCGACATCTTCGACGGCGGACAGCACGTCCTGCATGATCTGCGTGCGACCGATGGGCGGCAGGATGTCGGGACGGTGGGGAATGGGGAACGAGACGGCGCTTGTCATGGTGACTCCGAACCGTTGGTTTGGGATTGCGACTGTCGCAAACGAAGCGAGCGCGAGATCGTGGTATAGGCTGCGGCGATATCGCCAGCCGCCTCGGTCAGTGCGGCTTCGTCGGCGCCGGACTTGGCATCCGTGTCGACGCCTTGGACGGCGGCGATGACGGCTGACCAGCGCGGTCCTAGGAGATGCTTTCGCCCGATGCGCCCGTCCGCGTATTCATAGAGCGTGCGGGCACGCGCCGGATCCTTGGCGATGAGGTACATCTCCGCCGAACGCAGCAGGTGATCGCTGATGGCTTCCACGTCCGCACCCTCCACCCAGGGCACGCTGGCCGCGAGCAGGTTGCCGGCAAAGAGCGGCGCGCCGAGATCGAGGGCCTTCTCGGCCGCCGCGCGAACCAACTCGATGGCGAGGAATCCTTCCGTGCGCAGTGGCAGATTGAGATAGCTTTCGAGAGCCTCGAGGCCGCCCTCGGTGTCGGGGAATTTCAGGGCAAACAGGACCAGACGTCGGCACAGGACGCGGGTTTCCTCGTCGCAAATGTGGGGATTGGTCCGGATGGCGGCGAGCAGGTTGACCATGGAGTCCTTGACCGCGCCGATGTAGGCATGGGCGCGGGCCGCACGCAGAAGCATTTCGCCGTGCAAGGGCTCGGGCAGCAAGGAGGCGTCGAACACGCGCTTGCGCATTTCACCGAGACAGGCGCCGCCAAGCTCGCACAGCCGCGCCACGGCCATGCGGCCGTAGTTGCCGTGTCGGCCCGCCATGCGGTACCAGCCGGCCGCGGTGGAGGGATCGCCGGTGCGCAGCGCGATGTCGCCGAGACGGAGCGCGGCCAAACGGCGAAACTCCCCAGGTAGGGCCTTGCGGAATTCGATGGCTGCCTCGGTGAAGCGGCCAGCCTTGAAGTGACACTCGCCGCGCGCGGGGGCAGTGTCGCCCGGACAACCGCTGCCGAAACGGAGCGCGATGGGATGGTAGAAGAACCAGATCTGGTCTCCATCTTCCGAGAGGGGCAACCCGCGAACTTCGCGAATCTCGAGCACGGGCTTGCCGCCGTTCGCTTCCAGCCTGGCCTCGATGCGTGGGGTTCGGCACTCGAGCACGACGGTGTCGCCGGCGCGCGAGATGAAGGGGCAAAGCTGCGGATCGCTGGCCACGAAGCGCTGGTAGATGGCGCGCGGATCGGCGGTGGTGGTCAGGTCGATGCGCATGGCCAGCGAATCGACCGAAAGCGCGACACGCGCGATGGGAGCGGCCAGAGGCAGGCGTTCGACCACAGCCACCGTCGTCACGCGCTCCGGCTCTGCATTCTCCGGTGGAGTGCCGAGGGCGAGAAGGATGACGGCGAGGTGGAACATGTAGCTGTCTCCCTATGCAGCCGGCGTGCCGATCGGCAAGTCAGGCGTGAGTCCATTCCTGCCCGGCAGAAAGTCCCCAGTCTTGGCGGCCTTTCGCTTCTCGTGCACGACTGTCGACAGGAACGCGACGTCGGCTCGCGTGTCAGGCCCTTGTCGCGCGGCCCCTGTCGTCAAGGTGGCGTGTCACCCCCGTGGCGCGAGCCGTGGTTCCGGATACCAAACACGGAGGACACAAGACGTGTCCATAAATGGACCCGTCTTGAAGATTTCAAAGGGGCGGGCCGCGGCCCGCCCCTCGTCCGCGAAGTGAATTCGCGGACTTCACCCCACCTGCGGCCGAGCCTTTGGCTCGGCTTCTGTTGACCTGTCCAATTCATGGACAGGTCAACAGAGCTCGGAAAGAGGGGTTCTGCAGATTCTAAATCCGTAATCCCGCGATAGGCGCTGGAGGTCGTGGTCCTGGTCGTGGCCGTGGCCGTGGCCGGAGCGATCTTCGTCGGCCACGACGGCGAGGACGCGTACGGCCACGGGGACGTCCACGACGGCGAATCCCTTGTTCTTCCGTACCTCTGCGTTCTCTGTGTCCTCTGTGTTGGACGACTTCGGGCGCTCGCCGAGCGGATCGATACGCGAAGCGCGACGGTCAGAGCTCTTCCGCGGACTTCTCGACGGCGTCGGCGACGGCGGCTTTGCGGCGCAGCTTTTCGACCAGCGTGGTGCGGCCCATGCCGAGCAGGTGCGCTGCTTCCTTCTTGTTGCCACCGGTTTGGTCGAGGGCCAACCGGATGTAGGCTTCTTCGGTCTCGCGCAGGAGGCGCGGCAGATCCACCGGCAGCCTCAGGGTAGGCAAGGGCAATGGAAGAGGTGCCATCGACACCGGCGCGGTGATCTCGTCCGAGCTGGGAACGGGCGTTGCGGGAATGGCGGTGGAATCGTCGTCGGACAGCGGCGAAAGCGGATTGAGGGCAATCTCGCCGGTTTCCACGCGGGTGGCCGCCTCGGCGATGTCGATGAGCGCGCCAGCGCTCTCGACAATCTCCGCGCTGGTCACCATGCCCGATCGGAAATCCTGGTGCCGCGTCTCCACGTCGATGAACGAGGCTGGCAGGTCGGAAAGGATGATGGTGGAGCTTCTCGGCGCAGACCGAAAGCCGTTCGGCAAGATTCTCCAGCTCGCGCACGTTGCCGGGCCAAGCGTAGTTCTCCAGTTGGCGCAGCACCGCGGGGGCCACGGCGCGGGTCTCACCGTGCTTGTGCCAGAAATGGAAGAACAGCGGAGCGATATCGCTGCGGCGTTCACGCAAGGGCGGCAGCACCAGCGGGCAAACATGCAAGCGGTAGTAGAGATCGCGCCGAAAACGGCCGGAGCGCACGTCCTCGCCGAGATCGCGATTGGTGGCGGCCACCAGGCGAAAATCGCCGGTCACCGATTCCGAGCTGCCTACAGGCTCGTAGGAATGGTTCTGCAAGAGACGCAGCAGTTTGACCTGCAAAGGCAGGGGCAGGTCGCCGACCTCGTCGAGAAAAAGGGTGCCACCTTCGGCCATGGCCACGCGACCGCGACGGGAAGCCACCGCGCCGGTAAAGGCGCCGCGCACGTAGCCGAACAGCTCGCTTTCCAAGAGGGCATCGGGAATGGCGGCACAGTTCACGGGCACGAAGGGGCGCTTCGAGCGTACGCTGTGCGTGTGCACCATGCGCGCGAACACCTCTTTGCCCGTGCCGGTCTCGCCCGTGAGCAGGACGGTGGCGTCGCTGTTGGCGATGCGCGCACAGGCGCGGATCACGTCCACCACCGGTGATTCCGGGGCGCAAACGATTCCATCCTCGTTGGCGATGGTCTTGGGCAACATGGTGGGCTGCGGTTTGAGCGCGGTTATCTGCATCGATACACCTTACGCAGTTGTTGGGTGTTCCGGCTGCGCCAGCAGCCGGAGTCGAACTTGTAGTACACGCGCACCGGCACGGGGGCGTATCCCTCCGCGCCGAGCCCATGCGCGAGCCGGAGCAGCAGGCTAAGGAGCCGGCGCGGGGGGGCAAGCGGTGTCCCGGGCCGTTGGCCGGTGCAGTTGTCGCGTGGACGTGGAGCCAATGGATTTCTAGAGGCGGCGGGAGATGGCATCTTTGATCCCCTCGAGCACACGGTGACAGGTCTCCTCGTCGAAGCCGGCCCAGCGCCGGGCATCGTCGATGAGCAGGCGCGAGCGGTCGAGCTCGTCGCGGCGGGTATGAAAGCCGGCCTTGTAGGACAGGGCGTTGGCCAGCCGGATGACCGCGCTCAGGCTGAGCTGGGTCGAAGAAGGCCGGGAAGGTTCCGGGAAGGAAGACTCGGTCGGCGGCTGGGCAGCTTCCTCGATGGCGGCGGCGACCTCGGGCGAGAGACCCCAGGCGCGGGCGAGCCTGGCGCCGGCGCGGGCCTGGCTACGGTCCAGGCACGTGGTCAGCATGTCATCGCTGATGATCTTGCGCCCCTTGGCGTTGGTCATGACCCTCTCGATGTCGAAGAGCAGGTTTGCGGTCACGGGCTTGCCGGCGTCGTGAAAGAGGCCTCCGCGGTAGGCATCGAGGACAAGACGTTCGCTTCCGCCGTGGGCGTGCACCAGGCGCTGCGCGATCGTGGCCACCGCCAGCGCGTGCTGCCAAGGTTGCTTGCACACCGCCTGCAAACGAATCGTCGCGGTTTCTAGCAGCGGGCGCAGGGCGATCTCCAGAAGACCGGTGCGTACGCCTTCGGCACCCATGCGCGCAATGGCTTGCTCGGTCGAGCGGGCGAGAGTACGCGTGGGACCGCTGGTGTTGGAGACTTGAACGAGCTGGTTGGCCACGCGGGCGTCCGTGTTGACCAGGGCCGCCATGCTGCCGAACGAAAAGTCGGGGGAGCCGAGCAGATCCAGGCAGCGCAGAATGGGCCGCGGCACCAGGGGCAATTCCAGATCGCCATCGGGCTCTGTGCGTGACTTGACCGCCTCCACCAGCCCGTCAACCAGGGTGTTCTTGTCGGTGCCGAGCGGCGAGGGCGTGTGGGCGAAGATGCCCTGCGAGGACGTGGCGGAAACGGACGGGCTGCTCGGCAGTGGCCGTGGAACGGCGGTGGCGATTCTGGCGGGCACCGCCGCGGGTTGGATGCAAGGCGTGGGCGTGGGGCTGTAGGTCGTGGGGGCTGTCGACAGCATGGTGGACGCGCTCGGAGGCATGGTCACCACCGGGGGCGGCGTCAGCGCCTGGGCATACCCTTCGTAGCCGGACCGGGGGCCGTTGCCCAGGCCGGGTGTGGACACCAGAATGGCGTCGCGGAGCTCGCGCATGGATGCGAAGCGCTGGTCTGGCTTCTTGGCCATTGCGCGCAGGATGATGGCGCTCATGGCCGCCGAGATGGCGGGATGGATGCTTTGAGGGGGTGGCGGCGTCTCCTGCACGTGGCTCATGATGAGCCGGCCGGCGGTCTCGGCGGTGAAGGGCAAGCGACCGGTGGTCATCTGGTACAGCACCACGCCCAGCGAGTAGATGTCGCTGCGGTGATCGAGATGGGTGTCGCCGAGGCACTGTTCGGGGGACATATAGGCGGGCGTGCCGATGAGCGCGCCCATCTCCGTGTGGTGCTGGACGTTGCGATCGTGCGCCACGAGCTTGGCGATGCCGAAATCCAGAACCTTGACGAAGTCGGGGTAGTCGGGGTGGTTGCGCAGGAAGATGTTGGCCGGTTTGAGGTCGCGATGGACCATGCCATGGTCGTGGCCCGCGCCCACCGCAGCGGCGACCTGGGCCACCACGCGAGCCGCGGACGCGGCGTCGAGCATGCGCACGCGGGCGAGACGTTGTTCCAGCGTTTCTCCGTCGAGCAGCTCCATCACGATGTAGGGCAGCTTCCCGAAGGTCCCGAAATCGGTGACCTCGACGATGTTGGGATGACGGATGTCGTTCACGGCGCGCGCCTCGGTGAAGAAGCGCGAGACGAAATCCTCGTTGTCGGCGATCTCGGCGGCGAGGACCTTGATGGCGGCGCGCCGGCCGATGAGGACGTGCTCGGCGAGGTACACGCGGCCCATGCCGCCTTCGCCAAGCAGCGAGATCACGCGGAACGAGCCGAGCGTCTGACCGAGCAGCGTGTCCGCGGGCGGCGTCGCCTTACCGCCTTGCGAAGACAGGCACATCGTCGAGCCTTTGCTTTGGATAAGGTCTGCAGCCGCCATTTGTCGAGTACAACCATCGGCGGCAAGGATCCCTTCTTGAGAGGATCGATGACGAAAAATCACATTTCTGACAGGAGCAGCGGGTGTCGCTTTTCCGACGGTGAAGGAACGTCAAGGAGGTGACGGACGGTCAGCGATGTGACGGTAGGACGAGCTCGAAGACCGCGCCCTGATTGACCTGGGCGGTGGCCGACACACGTCCGCCGTGACGGGCGACGATGCGTTGGACGGTCGCGAGCCCGATACCGGTGCCGGCGTAGTCCTTCTCCGAGTGCAGGCGCTGAAAAGGCGCGAAAAGCTTGCCCGCGAAGGCCATGTCGAAACCGGCGCCATTGTCGCGCACGTAGAAGACTTGGCGGTTGTTCTCCCAACGCGCGCCGACCTCGATATCGGCATACTCGGTCTTGTTGGTGTATTTCCACGCGTTGTCGAGAAGATTCTCGAGCAGAATGCGCAGAAGTCCCACGTCGCCGCGCGCGTGTAGGCCCGCTTGCACATGGGTCCTCACGCGACGTTCGGGCTCACGCTCGTGCAAGAGCGCCAGAATGTCCGTGGCCAGCGCCGAGAGGTTCACGTCCTCGAAACGCATCTCGGCGCGGGTGATGCGCGAAAGCACGAGCAAGTCGTCGATGAGCCGCCCCATACGTCCGGCGGCCTTGCGGACCCGGCCGCAATAGTCGACCGCGCGCTGGTCGAGCTTGTCGGCGTAGTCCTCGACGAGTGCTTGCGTGAATCCGTCGATGGCGCGCAGGGGGGCGCGCAGATCGTGCGAGACGGAATAGGCGAAACTCTCGAGCTCGCGGTTGGCGGCCCCCAGCTCGGCGGTTCGTTCTTCCACGCGCAGCTCGAGCTGCTCGTTGAGGGTGCGCAAAGCCTCCTCCATGCGGCGACGAGCGGTGATGTCCATACCGAAGGAGATGGTGCCCACGATACGGCCGTCTTCCACGATGGGGTTGTTTTGCCAGACGATGTAGCGCTCGTCGCCGGTGGCGGTGAGCATGGGCAACTCGAAGGTGCTGGGCTCACCCCCGGCGAGCAACCGTTGAAACTCCTCGCTAACCTTGGGGAAGTGACGAGGCGGGGCCATGATCTCGAACCAGTTTCGCTGCTCGATATCGGCGCGCAGATAGCCCGTGATGTTCTCGGCGGTGCGGTTGAAGGCACGGACGCGACCATCGCAGTCCAGGCCGACGACCATGATGCTGGCCAATTCGATGAGCCGCTCGGCGTGATCCTTCGCCTCTTGCAGCGCCTCTTGCGCCATCACCAGATCGGTGACGTCGCGTTTGACGCCCCAGATGCGCACCAGGTGGCCGTTCTCCACCTCGCCCGAGAGGTTGTTGAGCGAGCGAAACACCCCTCCATCCCGTCGACGCTCGGCCAACAGCAGGTCGTCGAGTCGGTAACCGGACATGATGAACGCGACGATGAAGCCAAGCTGTTCCTCGCGCGAGCTCGACAGAAGGTCGCCGAAGGCGATGCCCTGCATGGCCTCGGGCCTGTCGCAGCCGAACTGGCGGGCGAAGGTGTCGTTGCACAAACCGACCCGGGCCTCGCGCGCGATGGTCTCGGCTTGCTCGTGCACGGGCAGGTTGGTGGCCACCGGCGTCCCCAGATCGAAGCGCCATAGCCCTTCGGAGGCCAGTTGCAGAAAGTGCCGGTACTGGTCCTCGATGGACGGTTCGGCATGCTCGGCATGAGCGGCATGGTCCGAATCCGTCGATTCGTGGGGCGGGGCGTGGTCGGTCGTGGCCTTCATGAAGGATGTGCCACCCGGTCGTGGGCGGGGATGGCCGGTCCATGATAAAAGAGAAGTTGCGCATGCGCTCTACGAGAATTCCGTCTGTGGACGCGGGTCACCCCGCCGGCGGCGAAGGCGGACAGGCAGGGGAAGTGCGCATCCTGGTGGCGGAAGCGGAAGACGCGCACCTGTCGCCGCACGCGCCTGCGCTGGAAAGGGCGGGATTCCTAGTCGATCTGGCGGGTGATGGCGGCGTTGCGCGGACGCTCATCGAAGGCAACGGCTACGCCACCATCGTGGCCGACGCGGCGCTTGGCGGCCTCGATGCCATCGGGCTTCTGCGCGTGGCCCGCCGACGGGATCTGGACGTGCCCCTCGTGGTCGTCACGGGGTCGGGCCACCTCGGCTTGTCCGCGGTCGCGGTCCAGCAGGGCGCGCTTTGCTTCCTGGAAAAGCCGGTGGCCCCCGACCTGCTTGTCGCCACGCTTTCTTACGCGACCAAGCTGCACCGCCTGGCCAAACTGCGACGCAAGGCTTTGGACGAGCTCGGTGGTACCTGGAACCAGCTGGGCGACCGGGTCGCCCTCGAACAGGTTTTCGAGCGTGCATTCGGTTGCCTGTCCATCGCCTTTCAGCCCATCGTCTCCTGGTCGAGCCGTCGGGTCATCGGTCACGAGGCCTTGTTGCGCAGCTCGGATCCCGGCTTGCCCGACCCGGCCTCGGTCCTGGGTGTGGCCGAGCGGCTGGGGCGCATCGAGCAGATCGGGCGGCTGGTGCGCGAGCGGGTGGCGCGTTCGATGACCCGGGCGCCGGCCGAGTACGTGTTCGTGAACCTGCACGCCCATGAGCTGCTCGACAGCGAGCTCTACTCGGCGTCCGCGCCGCTCTCGCAGTTCGGCAAGCGCATCGTCATCGAGATCTCCGAGCACGCGCTGCTCGACGACGTTTCGCACCTCGAATCGCGGGCCGAGGCCCTGCGCAAGCTCGGCTTTCGTCTGGCCATGGACAACCTCGGACCGGGATATCCGGGGCTGTCGTCCTTCGCGCGCTTGCGGCCAGAGTTCGTGAAATACGACCTCTCGTTGGTGCGCGGGATCGACCACAACGCGGCCCAGGCGGACATCGTGGCCGACATGACGGCGCTGCTCGGGGCGATGAACACGCGCGTTATCGCGGCCGGCATCGAATCGATTGCCGAGCGCGACGCCGTGGTCAAAGCCGGCGTCGATCTGCTGCAGGGCTTTGCCTTCTCGAAGCCCGACACGGCGTACCGGCAGCCCGATCTGGGCTGACAGCATGATCCCGCCATAGCCCAATGGGTTCGCGGTCGCGGCCGCGGTCGAGGAGGTGGAGGCAAGCCTACTTCTGACAGACCCAATCTCTAGAACTCCTGCGATACCTGCAGGAGGATGGTGCGGCCGAGCTGCGGGTAGTCGATGCCGGCAAAACCGGGGTCGGCGTAGCGGGAGTTTGCCAGATTGCGCCCGATGAGCATGAGGGTGGTTTCCTTGTGCGCGAGAAGGTGCAGCCCGACGGTGCGAATGCTGCCACCGAGCAGGACGTATGGGGAAAGGGCGTACCGTCCTCCGGCCTCCAAGGTGTTGGCCGTGCTCGATGGGCGGCTGCCGACGGCGGACAGCTCGGTGCCGACCCGCAAGGGCAGGCGTGGAATTTCGGCGCTGACTCCGGTATTGGCGACCACGACGGGGTAGGCAGCGTTGCTGTAGCCCGATAGATTCGCCGCGTAGTTGTCTTCGCTGAAGGTGGAGACGGTGTGATTGACGGTCAGGTTACCGTAGGCGGCAAGTTTGCGTTTGTAGTCGAAGCGGAGATCGCTTTCCCATGATAGGGACCCCACTTTGGAAATATTCAGCGCCACCTGATTGATGCCTCGTTGGGCGAACGCCGCCTGGTCGAGCAAGTAACTGTAGGCGAGGCCGCTGGTCACGAGCACATAGCGATTGGGCCGATAGGACAGCTGCGCCTCCACGGTGTGGACGTAGGCGGGTTTCAGGGACCGGTTGCCCGCGATATCACCGGGTGCGAGCGGCGAGCCGTACAGGAGCTGGGGCGAGGGCGCCTTGAATGCGCTTCCGTAGAGAAGCTTGAGGTGCAGGTTGGGCAGCAACGTCCCGACCCCACCAAGGCGCCCGCTGATCTTGTCGCCGTAGACGCTGTGATGATCGAAGCGCAGACCTCCCGTGAGGGTGACCCTGGAAATCGGCGACCACATGACGAGAGCGTTGGCCCCGACGTTGGTCAAGGTCTTGTCGCCTGCGTCTCCGGTGGCCAGAATCTCGTCACCTGCCCGTTCGCCGGGTTGCGTGCCGAGGGACGATTTCAAGACGTCGTATACGTTCGGAAGGTTCTCGTGATCCAGGATCATCCCTGCCCCAAGCAACACGCTGAAGGCGTCTGTCGGGTGCCAGACCACCTCGGTCCCGGTATCGAAGCCGCGGTAACCAAAGTCGCGTTTGACGTAGTAGAGGTCGCTGCCGACTTCGATGCGGTCGCGGGAGGTCGGACCACCGTCGAAGAAGAGGCCGTTGACGCGCAGGTCGAGGGTCGAGGTCAGGGAGAGAGCGAGATCGAGCCCCACCAGACCCTGGCGTAGCGAGATATTGGTCCCATTTTGACGGCCGCTGCTGTCGAGGTTGTGGGTCAGCTGCTCCCAGTCTGCGAGCTCCGCACCCCGGTCGATCTGGGAGAAATATCCGATGAGCCCGATCGATCCGCGCTTGCCAAGCTGATACCCCATTCGCGCAAAGGCCACGGTCGAGTCGAGGTTCAGGTCGTGTGCCTGCAGATCGGCCGGCGCATTGTTCCCCAGCCTGGGAGCGGGAGAGGAGGAGGGGAGGGTAAGACCGGAGCGGTCCTCGGCGCTGGCTCTGGCCGAGGCCAGGATCTGCCAATTCCCCGCGGTGGCGCCGAGCGCTACGTCGTGGCTCATGCCATAGCCGCCCTCATGGTTGCCGGCGAGCGTGATCTCCCCGCCTTGCATCTGCTCGGCCTTTCGCGTGACGATGTTGATCACGCCCAAGAACGCATCGGCGCCGTAGAGGGCGGAGGCGGGCCCGCGAATGACTTCGATCTGCTGCACGACCGAAAGCGGAATGAGCTCGGGTCCCAGCCAGTTTCCAGCGGTCGAGCGAAAGGCCACGGAGTGCCCGTCGATCATGACCTTGACGATCCCACTTTCCGAGCGCAAGCCCCCGGAAATCCCTCGCACACCCAGGTTGGGGATGATGTGGTCGTCGATGACGTACACGCCTGCCACGTGCTTCAGGACTTCCTCCACGGACTGATAGCCCCAGCGCTGGATCTCCTCGCGATTGATGACGGTGGTGATCGCGGGGGCTTCGTCCTCCTTGATTTCCGATTTCGTGGCGGTGACGACGACGTTCTCCAGCAGGGCTTCCAGATCGAGGGTGCTGAGATCCTGGCCCTTGATGGCACTCAGCACGTCCACCACATCGGATTCGCCGGGGGTGGGCTTCGTCTCTTCGAGCGGCGGAGAGGCCGTAGGGGCGTCTTCACGGGAGGGCGTGGCGTCCGCTGCGCCGCCCGCGTCTACGGAAAACGCAGTCGTTTCTGTCGCTGCCGTGCTGGCCCAGGACTGGGTGGCCGCCAGTGCGACGACCGGACCGAGCAAGAACCGCAACGACACAAGCAAGTGACCAGTGGGGCGCATGGTCCTAGGTGTCGTTTACGACGTCGAGGGTGCTGCATTGCTCATAGTCGATGTCCTCGAACGATGTGCCCGTGATTTGCCAAATGGCGCCGCGAGTTTGGGTGGAATTGCCCTGCGAATTGAGGAGATAGGTTCCGGCGGCGCCTTGGTATTGGACCGCTTGTCCGGCCTTCACCAAGGCCAGGCCTTCGGCGAGTTGGTCGAACGAAACCACTTCGCCGGAGGCAGAAGTCACGGCCTGCATCTCCATCGTGAGCGCGGCCGGAGCGGGCATGGCTCCGTGGACGGCAATTCCGTGGTTGACAGCCAGGGCAAGCAACGCGACCGCGTCGAAATAGTAGTTCGAGCCGGTTAGCGGCGGAATGGCAGTTTGTGCTTGAAAGTAGGCTGCGAAGTCGGTGGCTCGAGCACCCAAATCGGCCGAAATTCCTTTCATGCCTTCGAGAACCCCCGCCGGAACGTTGCGCAGGAGCTCCGGATTGTTGAGCGTAGGGCCGAGGTACCATTTCCCGGGCTTGCCACGCACGGCCCATTCCTGCAGGAATTGTGCGGCAACCGCGGGGGAGGTCATAAGGACGGTCGCATTGGGGGCATAGCGGGCAAGGGTCGTGAAGATGTCCGCAAAGCCCTGGCTGGTGGCGCTGATCTGCAACGACGGAAGCATGGTGCCGCCATTGGTGCTGAAGGTCTGCCCGAACATGGTGGCGAAGGTTCCGCTGTAATCATCTGGATCGATGACCAAATTGGCCGTGGCGATACCGTCCTTGAGCATGTACTTGGCGAGCGCGCAGGCCAAGTACTTCACCGAGGGAGACAGCCGGAACCACGCGGCCTGGGCACTTGGATCGTGGACGTTCGGGGAGGTGAGCCCTGGCATGAGGTGCACCATGTGCTCGGCCTTGATCGCATTGGTGATTTGGTAGGCGATGGTCGGTTCCTCAGGCCCGATGAAGAATGGTACGGTACTGCTGTCGATGATTTCCAGGGCATTGTTGGTGCCGCGCGAATTGTCCGAGTGGCTGTCGCCAACGTCGAGCCAGAGCGGCTGCCCAGCCAGTCCGCCGGCCGAATTCACGACATCGATGGCGAGGCGAAGGGCACTCTCCAGCTCGACTCCGGATGCTGCGCCTTGGCCAGAGAAGGGGAGCACCGAGCCTATGTGAATGGCATTGGCCGGCGCGCTGGGCTCATGGGTCGACACGCAGTCGATTGCGGAAAGCAGCAGCACGGCCAAGGCCACGCATGCAACCGTCGGGGACTGCCGCCTTGCACGTGTCCCCGAAGCGGCTTTTCTCATCCATGGCGATGTCTGTGAGGCTCCCGATTCCTGCATTTGGAGGATCCGCGAAGAGGGCGGAGGCAAATACGGTATCAACTATTGATGCCAAGCGAGCTGAGAAACGCGTTGTAGTCGGCGTAGTTGGTCATGGTGATCATGTCGATGCCGGTATCGATGAACGACGGGTCGGTGGGGACGAGGATGGGTTGCAACAGCGTCGCGGTTTGGGCCGCTCCGAGGACGTCGATGGCGTAAGGCACCAGCACGCCCAACTCACCCATGTAGTACTGGCGCTGCACGGCGACGCCGTAGAAATAGCCTCTGTCGAAATAGGCCTTGGTATCGGTGGTCATGTCGAACCCGACGATTTGCACCAGACCGGTCTTTCCCGTGGCCTCGACCGCAGCGGCGCAGTTGGAGGAATTGGAATACATGCACGCAAGACCCTTGATGTTCAAGGTGGGATCGGAGAGCTCGGTGATGATGGCATTGATATCGGTAGTGGTGTCGAAGGCCGGGGAGATTCTCGGGGCGATGACCATGCCCGCCGCGGTGAGGGCATCTTCCGCGCCCTGGGCGCGCTGAATGCCACTCGGCCAACTCGTGATCGTCGTACCAAAGACGGCGACCGTATCTCCGGGCTTCAGGGCCTCGGCCAGTTTGTTGCCCGCCGTCGCGCCAGCCTGGTAGTTGGCGGTCGCAATGAAGTAGCTTCGGTTGGTGTCAGGGGCATCGCTGTCGATGGTGACCACGGGCCCGCATTGGGCGATGAATTGGTTGAGGTAGGCGACGGTGTCCGCGTTGTCGGCCTGGGGCGCGTAGGCCAAGCCCCGGTACAGTTTGTTTGCGAGGTAGTTTTGGGTGTACCGGTTCTGGAGCACCGCCGCCTGGTCCGCGGTCGTGTTGGCCGGATCGGAGATGAGCGGGGCCTCCACGGCAAATGGCGTTACGAGCTGGGTGCTCATGCGGTTGGCGCCGATGATGACCGGGTACCAATAGGTGGTCGTGTCCTTGAGCAGGACCGCTATCGGAGGCTTGGCCGCTGCCGGCGTGTTCTGGGCCGCGACCGCCGCAACCAGGGAGTTGATGACGCCTTCGATGGCGGCAGGCGCAAAGGGGCTTGGGGATGGTGCGGTATCGGCCGGTGGAGGGGCCCCGCTCTCCGTACTTCCGGCGTCTGCACTTCCGCCGACGCCGCTGCTGCCACAGGCTCCCATGAACGCCACCGATCCAAGAACCGACCATATCGCCACTCGTCGCATCTCTGTCTCCTGGTCAAATAGCGGGATAGCAGAACACCAGCGCCGGTACATTGCTGAAAGGCTTGGGGGGCGAGCATTCCACAGCACACCGATTGGCGGATACCATCGGCAGACGGTCGACGAGCTTTAGCCGCGGGGGCAAGACATGCGACAGCGCTTGGGCTAGAGTCACCGGTGCGCCCTGCGAAGAGGGTGAAGCGGCGAATCATCCTCCTTTGTGCAGGAAGAAAGACGTAGACCGATGGGCCACCTCAAGATGAAGGGTTTGATCGCCCTGCTCTGGGCAGGGACGCTGAGCGTGGGCTGTTCCAACACGGCGAACAAGCCCGGGCCCCTCGAGACGGGTGGCGCGGGCGGCGCAGGGCACACGGGGGGAGCGTCGGGTGGTGGGGGACGGCTGGGCACGGGTGGCGCCGTCGGGACAGGCGGTGGCGGGCTCGGCTCCGGCGGCGTGGCCATCGGTTCGGGGGGAACGGGCGTTGCCGGCAATACGCAGGGAGGGCAAGGTGGGGGAACCAAAGCGGACGCGGCCTCCGATGGTATCGGCCCGGCCTCCGACGGTTCCGGTCCCGCGCGTGACGGCACCGCCGATTCTGGCGACGTGGCCGGCATCGCAGATCTGGCCACCGGGCGCGGCCAGGACGCGCCTGTCGCCGAAACCACGCCCAGAGATGCCGGCCCGGGGGGCGATGCGGCGACCGGCGAGGTCGTGGTGACCTTCCACAACGGCGTGTTCTGGAACGACACCAAGGGCAAGCGCATCGAGGCGCACGGCGGCGGCTTCATCAAGGTTGCCGATACCTGGTATTGGATCGGCGAGGACAAGTCGCAGAACTCGGCCACCTTCAAGGCGGTCAATTGCTACGCCTCGAAGGATCTGGTGACCTGGGAATTCCGCAACGCCATCATCACCCGCAGCACCACGACCCAGCTCAACACTGCCGACCGGATCATCGAGCGTCCCAAGGTCATCTACAACGATACGACCAAGCAGTACGTGATGTGGCTGCACTGGGAGAACGGCAACTACAGCGAAGCCTCGGCGGGCGTTTTCACCAGCCCCACCATCGACGGTAACTACACCTTCGTGAAGTCTTTCCAGCCGAACGGCAACATGTCGCGCGACTGCAACCTGTTCAAGGACGACGACGGCAAGGCGTACTTCATGTCCTCCGCGAACAACAACCAGGACATGATGGTGTACCTGCTCACCGACGACTACCTCGACATGAAGCAACAGGTGATCAAGCTCTTCGCCGGCAGCCAGCGCGAGGCTCCTGCCATGTTCAAGGTCGGTGGTACCTATTTCTTGATCACTTCTGCCGCGACCAGTTGGGATCCCAACCAAGCCAAGTACGCGACGGCATCCGCCATCGCCGGGCCGTGGACCGCTCTCACCAATCTCGGCGACTCGACGACCTTCGATACGCAGCCGACCTACGTCATTCCCGTGGTCGGCAGTGAGGTCACGACCTACATCTACGCCGGCGACCGCTGGCAGGATCCCGATCTCGTCAGCTCCAAATACATCTGGTTGCCTCTGGTGGTGAAAGGAACCAGCTTGGGCATGAACGACTACGACCAATGGCAGCTCAACCTCACCACGGGACGCTGGTCGGGTGGTAACACCAACAGCAACTACGTGGCGCAGGACAATTGGAAGCTGATCAAGGTCGACAGCGAGGAGACATCGGCAGAAAACGATCCCGGGATCAACGCCTTCGATGGAATTTCGTCGACCTTCTGGCATTCCAAGTACACGGGGGGCGCGGCGCCCCTGCCGCACGAAATCCAGATCGACCTCGGCGCCATCTACAACCTGACCGGAATGAGCTATCTGCCCCGCCAGGACGGCAACCCCAACGGTACGGTGGGGCAATACGGCTCTATGCCAGCACCGACTCGGCCGACTGGGGCACCGCCGTCAAGACGGGGACGTTCGCGAGCGACGCCACCGAGAAGGTCGTGTCGTTCAGCAGCACGGCTGCCCGCTACATCCGCTTCCGGGCATTGTCCGAGATCCAGGGCAAGGCCTACACCGCCGTGGCTGAATTGAATGTGGTCGGTACGGCTCAGTAGGTGTCCGGAAATCGGAACGGCCCGATGAAAGGAGGATGGGTTCCGACGGTCCACAAGAACGCGATGTCCGTCGCTGCGGAAGGGAAGTTTGCCCTCAAGGCATTTCAACAACTTCCGATGCAATGGGTGATTGACGTCGCGCAGTCCACCGATAATTCCTTTCTCCGATGAGCGCGGCAGGTGTCGGGCATTTTCCGCTATTCGCCTGCTTATCGCCCTATCCATGCAGCCATGAAGAGCTCGCGGCTCCGTAGGCCTATGACAGCGAGGGTGATCCTTGCCGCGCTGCTATTGGGTCGGAGCGTGTACGGCGCGGCCCTTCCGCCGGGTAAGCAGGCGGTTTTCCTGGCACGGGTCATCGCTTACGATGCCAACCTCGCGGCCAGGGCGGGAACAGTGGTCAATATCGGCATTCTGGCCAAGAAGGGCAACAAGGACTCCGAGAACATGGCGGAGGCGATCGTCAAGGCCTTCACGCCACTCGAGTCGGCAACACTTTCCGGGCTGCCGATGAAGGTGGCAAGCCTCTCCTTCACCAGTCGAGACGCGCTCGAACGGAGCGTTCGAGAGAACGGGATCGACACCCTCTATGTTTGCAGCGGGCTCGATGCGAGCTTGGGCGAAATCGAGAGCGTGTCTCGAGCTCGCAAGGTGCTGACGGTCGGAAGCCAAGAGGCGCAACTCAAGCTTGGCCTTTCGCTCGGCGTGTTCCAGATTGGCGGCAAGAACACCATCCTGGTGAACCTCGAGGCCAGTCGCGAGGAGGGCGTGGCCTTCGGCCCCGAGCTGCTTCGACTGGTCACCGTCGTCCGGTAGTGAAGACACTTCCAGTAGCCCACTTCACGCGGGGCGCTCCACGGTCTCCTTTGCAATCGGGCGCCACCGCCCGAACGCCAGATCCCGCGGCAACTCCAGTGCGCCGAACGAAACGCGGCAGAGCGACCGCACGTGGCTGCCGAGGGCGGCGAAGATTCGCCGGACCTCGTGGTAGGTGCCGCCGACGATGGTGATGATGGCAAAGTGGCGGGTGCTGTCGGGGATGAGCAAGCTCGGATGAAGCTCTTCCTCGCGCAAAGGGCGCAGGTCGAGGACGCTCGGGCGATGGCCATCGCGCAGAACCAGATTGGCCGGGGGGGCTGGAACGGCCGTTCCAGCGCCGCGTGGTACGTGCGCGGAATGGCGGCCCGCGGATGGGTAAGGTGGTGCAGCCATGCGCCGTCCGTGGTCCACAGCAGAAGTCCCGTGGTATCGAGATCCAGTCGCCCGACCGGGCGCAGCTCCGCCTGGAGCGGCGCACCCTGGACGTGGGCGGCCGCGGTCTCGTGGGTCGGGTCGTGCAGCGCGGTTACGCAAGCCGCGGGCTTGTTCAGCATCAGGTGGAAGGAGTCGTACAATTCCGTGCTTCGTCCTTCGATGGTGATGCGGAAGGGGAGGTGGTCCGCTGCAATCTCGCGCGGCAGATCGTCGGGAGCGCGGCCGAGCCATTGCCGCGCCTCCTTGCGCGAGCAGGGCAGATTGCGAGCCAGGAGTCTTTCCAAACTGGGCATGGAAAATCGGTTCCCCACCATATTATGTTCTTCGCGAGTCGAAGTCGTGCCTTCCCTACATGTCATCCTGGTCGAACCCGAAATCCACTGGAACACGGGCAATATCGGTCGAACAACCTTGGCCGCGGGCGCGGATCTGCACCTGGTCGAGCCGCTGGGCTTCTCGCTGGACGACCGCTATCTGCTCCGTGCCGGCCTGGACTATTGGCCGAGCGTGCGTTTGCATGTGTGGCCAAGCTGGGAGGCCATCGAGCAGAAGCTGCCGGAGCTGGGCGAGCCCTTCTTCTTTTCCTCACAGGCGTCGCGGACCTTTTGGGAGGTGAAGTATCCCGCTGACGTGGCGCTGGTGTTCGGTCGCGAGAGCGTGGGGTTGCCCAAAGCGCTGTTGGCTCGGTACCGCGAACGTGCCGTACGCATCCCCATGGTCGAACCGAGCCTGCGTTCGATCAATTTGTCGACGACTGCTGGCGTGGCCATGTTCGAGGTCGTTCGCCAGCGAGCCTGCGCACCTCGCTAACGCGTCAGGTCTTGAAGTTTGCGGATGAATTCCAGGGCTTGCGGCGATCCGTCGATGGTTCGGGGCATGAGGGGTTCGTACGCATGAGCGCGAACGGTGCGCGCCTGGGTCGTTATCTGCCCGAGGCCTTGCTCGGCCAGGGCAGCGTGACCATGACCTATCGGGCACGCGCGCTCGAACCTCTGTCCGCGGTCGAGGCGCAGATCTTCACGCTCAAGGTGCTGCGCGACGACTCGCCTCGGTCCGAGGTCACATCGCGTTTCGTAGAGGCAGCTCGCGCGCTGCAGTGGTCGTCGCTGCCGGGCACGGCCAATGTCGTGGAGATCGGAGAGAGCCCCGGGCCGGTCTTCGCCGCGTTCGAATTCAAGGAAGGCGTGGACCTGCGCCAGCTGCGGGCGCAAGCGGTCGCAGGCGTTGGTCTCATGGATGCTCGCCTGGTCGGCCTCGTGGGACGCAAGCTCGCCGAGCGGCTTTCGCCCCTTCATGCCCAGCCCGATGGACCGCGCAAGCACGGCAGCCTGTCGCCTGGGAACGTGCTGATCCGGCCCACCGGCGACATCCTCCTCCTCGACTGTGGCATCGGCGAGGCGCTGCGTTTCGAGACGGGCTGGCCGAGCGAGAGTTGGCGCTACGCCGCGCCCGAGCAGTTGCGTGGGGAGGCGGGCGGCCAGGCCTCCGATCTCTATGCTCTCGGCGCGCTGATGCACTTCCTTTGCTACGGCCGGCCGCCCGGTGAGGCAAGCACGCCCGAGGAGCTCGCGCATCGCCTTGCCCAGGGGCCGCCTGTTCTCGAGGGTCTTCACCCTGCTGTGGCCAATGTCATGGCCCGGTTGCTTTCCTACGCGGCGGCGGATCGGCCCAAGTCGGCGGGCGAGGCTGCGCGCCAGATCTCGGTGGCGCTGCTCTCGGCCAACGCCGGGCTCGGCTTCGCCATCCCGCCTCCCAAGATGCTTCGGCAAGATGCACGCGCCATGGGTGACGATCGGCCGTGGCCCGAACCGGAAGTGCAAACGCCGTCGTCGATCCCGAAGGCCTCCACTGGAAGCGATGCCGAGGAGGCCGAGGCGGTCCGGCCTTTCGTCTTCGTGCCACAGGCGGGGCCGACGGGCATGCACGAGAACGTGCGCAACGGTATTTCGGCGGATGATCCCGATGTAGGCGCGGTTTTCGACGACGAGGACGAGGACGACGAAGTCGAGGTCGCCGCCGATGGGACGGTGAAGCGTCGGCGTCGACGCAGGGCCATCCGCCTGCTTGAGTGGACCAAGAGTGCCTTCGCGCGCAGGATTTTTCGCTACGCTTGGGTGCCGGTGGCGGTGGTGGTCGTGCTGGTCGCGGTCGAGGGCTACTTTTTCGCTCAAAGCTGGCGCGCAGCGCGTGCGCAAGGACAGCAAAGGGACGATGCCTTGGCCGCCGAGCGCGCACGGCTGGAGGCGGCGAAGCCCAAGCTGCCGGACGTCCCGGCGATTCCGCCAGGCCATCTGGTGCTCAAGGTTTCTCCCCCCGGGGCGGCGGTTTGGCTCGACGGCAAGGAAGTGGGAAGCGCGCCTTCCACCATCTTGACGTTGCCGGGAGCGCACCGACTGGTGATCACGGCCTCCGGCTATCGCATGTTGCGCGACGTGATCGACACCAGCAAAGGCGCGGTGTTCGAACGTGAGATGGTCCCGGCCATCTTCCCCCTAACCGGCAGCGTGGGGCTCAACGTGGCTTGCGCCACCGAGGGCAAATACCCGGTCTTCATCGACGGCAAGGAGATCGGCGCGTTCTGCCCCATCGCGGGCGTGCGGCTCGATCCGGGCAGGCACATGGTCGGGGTGTTCGTGATTCCCGAGAACCGCATCTGGACATTGGACCGAGAGATCGTCGCCGAGCACCCCCACCGCGTGCAGTTCAGTTACTGAACCTACGGCCTGTCGGCCTTGGCGGCGGCTTCCCTGGCGCGTTCCTTGCCCTTGCGCGCGACCGGGTCTTTCGGGTCGATGGTCAGGGCGCGCTCGAAGGTTCGTTCGGCTTGGGCGAATTCTTCGGAGGCCAGCTCCACCTTTCCCATGATGACGAGGGCTCGCACCTTGAGATCGGCAGAAGCCTTGCGTGCTGCCGTGACGGCCTCCGTGGCCGAAACCCGCGCGGACGCCAGGCGACCGTCGCTGAAGGCCGATTCGGCCTTGGCCACCGCGGCGGCGGCGGCTTCGTCGCCGGATCCAGCCGTGCCCTGTTCGTCGTCCGCTTTGGCTTCCATTTTGGAGGCTGCCATGTGCGTGGCGGTCCTTGGCTCGGACGCACCCGCGCCCGGCAGTGCCTTGCCTGGCGGCTGCACGCGCACGACCTCGGTGCTCTGCCGTCGTTGCTTGGGCTGGACAGGCGCCGCATGGGGCTCCTCGGCGGGCTTGGCGACCGTAGGGGGTAGCGCTGGGAGGGATGCCGGTCCTGCTGCCGCCTTGATGGGAAGGTCCGGCTCCGCGGGAGGAGATACAGCTATCGGCTGGGCAAGAGGGGCGGGGGCTTTGGCGACCGGGGCAGGGGCCGCCGACGTCGCCGACGTCAGTGTCGATGGCCGACCGGCGAACGGCCAGTGAATGAAGTACATCCCGGTCGCGGCCACCAGCGCCGCGGTCAAGGTGCCAAGTGCGATGCCCATGCGCGCGCGACGCTTCAGGATCCTCTCGCTGATGATCTCGGTCTGAGAGGGCGACTTCATGCCCATGATGCTGTCGCTCATGGCGCGGGCGGCTTCGAGGTGGGCGAGGAGGTTCTTCTTGAGCTCCATGGCCGAGCGCGGGCGTTCCGCCGGATCGCGTGCCAGGCAGGCGAGCACCAGCTCTTCGAGGTCCGCCGGAAGATCGGAGCGATACTCGTGCAAGGGGTAAGGATCGCGCGTCAGCTTGTGTTGCCAGATCTCGTCGACGGTCGCGCCTTCGATGGGCAGGCGTCCTCCGGCCAGCATGGTGTAGAGGATGGCGCCCAAGGCGTAGATGTCAGAACGGAAATCCACCTTGCCGCCGCCCCGGATCTGCTCAGGGGACATATATTTGGGCGTGCCGACGGTGGCATCGGTGAGGGTCAAGTTGGCGCCGTCGCCGGTGTCGTGGAGGAATTTGGCCACGCCGAAATCGAGGACCTTGACCAATTCCTCTTGTTCTTGCGACCGCACCAGCATCACGTTCGACGGTTTGAGATCGCGGTGGATGATGCCGGCGCGGTGGGCGGCCTCGAGCGCGCGGCATATCTGCGCCGCGATGGTGAGCGCCCGCTCGATGGTGAGCTGACCGTCGCGCTTGATGACCGCGTCCAGGCTGACGCCGTCGATGAACTCCATGACGAAGAAGAACTCGCCGGTGGGCGTGGTGCCGCAGTCGGTGACGTCGGCGACGTTGGGGTGGCCGATCTGCGCGGGAGCCAGCGCCTCGCGCTGGAAGCGCTTGGCCACTTCGGATTTTCGCCGCTCGACCTGGTGTGCGATCTTGATGGCGACGCGTTTTCCGATGCCGGTGTGGTGGCCCTCGTAGACGCGTCCCATGGCACCTTCGCCGACGAGGCGACGCACGAAGTACCGGTCGGACAGCGTCTTGCCGACCAGCCCGTCGGGATCGGGATCGGGGGTGGTTTCTCCGTCGGTGATGGGTTCGCTGACCAGGGCCGGATCGCTGTGCTCGCCCGAGGTGGGATTGTCCATGCGGCTGGCGCGTTCGACCAGCTCGCGTTGCTCCGCGATTTCGGCGCGCATCTCGGCCTCGAACAAGCGCGCGACGAACTTCGCGGCCTGCATCTTCCCACCACGTTCGCTCGGCATCTCGGCCATCAGCGCGGCGCACATCTCTTCGCCGCTTTGGAAACGGTCGGCAGGCTGGATGGACAGGGCGCGGGTCACCACGGCATCGAGCCCGGGCGTCACGTCGCGGGTGAAGCGCGACGGCGGCTGGACCGTCGCATTGGGCAGGCGCGATTCGGAGGGCGGAAACATCTGCCGGCCGGTGAGCAGCTCCCACAAGATCACGCCGGCAGAGAAGAGGTCGCTGCGGTGATCGACGGGCTTGCCCATGTACTGTTCGGGCGACATGTAGCTCGTCTTGCCCCACTGCACACCGGTGGCGGTCTGCACCACCTTCGCCTTCCACTTGGCCAGCCCGAAGTCGATGAGCTTGACGCCGCCGGTATAGGTCAACATGACGTTGGAAGGCGATATGTCGCGGTGGACCAGCCCCAAGCCGTCGACGTTGGCGGCATACCACAGCGCCGATACCAGCTCGGCGATGTAATAGATCGACAAGCCGATGGGGAAGCCGTCGCGTCGGGCGGCGCAGCGATTCCAGGTTTCGGTGATGGACTTTCCCTGTACGTACTCCATGGCCAGGTAGCCCTGCCGCTCGTGGATGCCGAAGTCGAAGACGTAGACCAGGTTCTCGTGCGAGAGCTTGGTCACCACCTTGGCTTCGTCGAGAAACCGCTGCGTCAGCTCCTCGGCGTCGCGCCCGGCGCGGACCTCCTTGAGAACCTTGAGCGCGCATACGCGTTCCACGCCGGCCTGGCCGGTCAGCGCCATGAAGACGTGGCCCATGCCCCCCTTGCCGAGTTCTTTGAGCAGGATGAAGCGTGGCCCGAATCGGCGCGGATAGCTGGACCTGGAAGCAGGTGGTTCCTGACTAGGCAAGTTCAACCCGGCGGAATACTACATCGAAGTCGTCTCGGACGAGCAAAGTTGAGCAGAAAGTTCCACGCAGGGGGCGAAGAGCTTTACACGGAGGCCTCCGAATCTTCTCGGTGGTGAAACTGGAATGTTGCGCGGGGTCGGGGCAGGCTGCAGGTGGCCATGGACTTCGTTCGTCAGCACCGTCCGATAAACCTCGCATTGGTCGCTGGACGCGGGCACTACGAATCCGTGGTCAAGGCCGCGATGAACGCGGAGCGCAGTCTGTGGATTGCCACCGCGAACCTGAAGGAGCTGATGGTCGAGGAGGAGCACGCGCGGCCGGGCCGACGGCGAGCCCTCGGGCGTCAGGGCGAGTACCGGTCGGTGCTCGGGGTCTTCGAGGAGCAGGTCATGCGCGGGGTCGAGATTCGCATCCTGCACGCGTCCGAACCGTCGCGGCCCTTTCGCGAGGAGCTGCGCCGGCGCCCTGGCCTGCGTCGCCCATGCGGGGGCTCGTTCTCGTTGCACCTGTGTCCGCGTGTGCACTTCAAGGCCGTGATCGTCGACGGCACCATGCTCTATCTCGGCAGCGCCAACTGGACCGGCGCGGGGCTGGGCGCCAAGGGCGAGGGCAGGCGCAACTTCGAGGTGGGGCTGTGCAGTCGGGACGATCTGCTGCTTGACGAAGTACAGGGATACTTCGACTCCATCTGGCGCGGGGCCGAGTGTGCGCCGTGCAAGCTGCGTGCGGTCTGCCCGCGACCGCTCGACACGGCGGCGTGAAGACCCGACGGCGGGGCCAGACCTCGATCACCGCGCATCGGATCCAGCGCGGAGCTTCGGTCTGGCCTACAATGGAAAACCGTGCCTCCTTCCCTCCGCTTGGGCAAGTATATCGTCGAGGGGCTACTCGGCCCGGGTGGCGTCAGTGAAACCTACCTGGCGCACCTTGCGCCGGATGCGTCCGGCGAGCCCGGGCAGGGCAGGACCGAAACATTGGTTGCGCTCAAGCTCTTGCGCTCCGATCGCATCGCCGAGAACGCCTACGCCGACGTTGCGCGACGTTTTCTCGCCGCTGGCCGGCAATTGCGCGACTTCCATCGGCCGGGATTCGCCAAGGTCGTCGACCTTTCCGAGGATCCTGCCTCAGTCTTCGTGGTGACCGAGCACGTCTCCGGAACCGATCTGGCCCGGCTCGTGGAGCAAAGCCGAGGCGGGCGATCGGACGGCACCGTCGTCGATCCGACCTTGGCAGGCCTGATAGGGTCGGAAATCGCCCGCCTGCTCTACGTCGGCCACTCGGCCAAACCCATGCTGTGCCATCTCGGCCTCGGCCCCCACAACGTGATGGTGATGGCCACCGGCGAGGTCGTGCTCTTGGACTGCGGCATGGCGGCCACCTTTCGCGCCGTCACCGAACAGCCGCCTGAGCGCTGGGCGTTCGTTGCCCCGGAGCTGCAAGGGGTGGATGTGGTCGCGGCCCGGCTGAGCGACCGGCAGAGTATGGCTGCGGACTTGTACTCGCTGGGAGCGCTGGTTCATTTCCTCGTCACCGGCCACGCACCGGCAGGTCCGGAGGCGCGCACGCGACCCACCCGGCTCGCCCTCACCGACCTATCCGACATTCCCGGCGTTTCCAGCAACCTTGGCGCGGCCCTGCGCACCCTGCTTTCCCCCGAGCCAGAAGATCGGCCCGAGTCCGCGGCCATGCTGGTGGAGTGGTTGGCAGGCGGGGTCGGTGCCGCGCGCGAGCGGCGGCAGCTTATCGCCGAGGGACTGCATATCGCCGAGACCGGAGCCTGGCGCGCGAACGAGGCGTCGGTGGCAGGGGGCACGTCCGAGACGCTCGAGCCACCATCCGTCAAGCCACCGGTCCTCGCCTGTGACGCGGCGGAGGGCGCGAGACAGGACGAGTCGTCCGCGAAGCCCGTGCGCTCCCGTCGCCACGGTGTCCTCGCTGCCTTGGTCCTGTCCTTGATGGCGGCGGGCGGGCTGTTGCTGGCGTACAGCTCCCGGCGCGAGCGTGGGGAGGCTTCGCAGGGCCGAGCGCGCGAAAGCAGGCTCATCGTGGAGACGCCTGCTATGGCACGCAATCCGGGCGGCGCGATGGCGCAGGCCAGGGTGGGCGAAGAGCGGCCGGCGCCGGAAAACGCCTTGAGCGAGCCGGTGCTCGCGCGCGTGGCCGGGCACCTGATCGTGGAGACGGTCCCGCCCGGGGCGTCGGTTTGGGTGGACGGGGCGCTCAAGGGCAAGACCTTCGCCGACATCATGGTCGGAGAGGGCGGACATCGTATCGTGGTGATCGCGCCTGGGCGTCGCATGTTTCGCGATGTGGTGGACACAGGTCGTGGAACCATCGTGCGGCGGACGCTGGTCCCCGTCGAGCCGCCCACGCGGGGGAACGGATTCATCGACGTGGAATGCCGAACCGCCGGAGAGTTTCCCATCTTGATCGACGAGGAGGAAACCGGACTGCTCTGTCCCGCCAAAATGATGCCGGTCGCTGCCGGAAAACACGTGGTTGGCATCTTCGTGCCGCCGGAACAGCGCAGCGTGCTGGTGGAAACCACGGTGGCGATCGGTGCCAGGCCCGTGGTCGTCAAGTTCAGCCAATAGGGGGTGCAGAATCGCCTGGATGGAGGCGTGCGAATCTCCCAAGATACGTCGATTCCAAGCTGAATCATCGCTCGGCGCGTAGGCCGCGACCAAGCGCGACCAAGAAGGAGCCGTCACCATGAAGTCGATTCTCACCGCATTGATCCTTGCCGGTTTCACGTTCGTGGCCACACCGCCGCTGTTGGCCAAGTCCACCGCTGCCCCGGTCGCGGCCGCCAGCCAAGCCCCACCCAAGGTCTTCACGTCGCCGCAGAAGGAAGGCACCAAGGCCACGTGTCCTGTCACGGGCGAGCAATTCACCATCGCCAAGGACACCGTGCATGCCGAATACAAGGGAAAATATGTGTATTTCTGCTGCGCCGGCTGCAAGAAGGCCTTCGACAAGGATCCCGTGAAGTACACGAAATAGTCGCGCTTCCCGGACGAGCGCTAAAGGTCGAACATCAAGCCCGCGACCCAGGTGCTGTCGCCGACGTGCAATTCGCCACCCAGGCCAAGGCCGTTGATGGCGGCGTAGTCCCACTCGAAGAAGAGCGCGCCAGGGCCGGCAACCTCGCCAGCCTTGACGGAGCCCAGGCCAAGCGAGCTCAACCCGAGCGCCATGCCTGCAGCCACGTGCCAGCCCAGCGTGACTCCGGTGTGCGAGGCGCTGTCGCCCGTGCGGGTTGCGGTCCACACCACCGCATCGAGCCCGGCCTTCGCATACGGAATCAGCGGCACCACGCGCAAGCCGGGAACCCCGTCGGCGCGGTAGAGCGCGGACAGGGAGAAGGGAATCAAACGCAGGCCGGTCTCGTCTCCGCTGGGCGTGACCCCATCGGTATAGAAGGCCGTCCCGGTGAGCTTGCAGTAACCGATGCGTAGGCCCAGACCCCACGAGCCGAAGGGGTGGCCGAGGTAACGGTCGACCTCCGCCTCGGACATGAGATGGCGAGAGGAGCCGAAGATGTCGGCGTAGGGGTGAAGCCCGCTGCCAAATTCGCTGTCGATGGCCGGGCGATAGAGCGAGACCCCGAGCTTCCAAACCCCAGTCTGGCGGCGTAACGGCCCCCTGCGCCGACGGATTCGCGGCCCAGTCGAAGTTGCTCTTCTCCGGCAGATCTTGTGCGCGGGAGGTTGCGCTGATGGCCGTCGCGGCGAGGATGACCAGCGAGGCTCTGCCGGCCCTTCGCCAAGCGCGCCGACGCCAGGCTCGCGTCACGAACAGGGCTGCCACGAGTGCAACCCATAGCAGCCCCGGGCGATGCGATCCCGGCGACGGCTCCACGGCGCAAGCTGTGGCCGCGCCACCGTCTTCCTTGTACTTCTCGTAGAAGCCGATGGTCGGCTGGGGTATCGCTGTGGCCAGCGGCGAAAGCGCGCTGACCCCGCCGCTCGGGTCGATGGCAATCACGGCCACGGTGTAGGGCGTCCCGTTCACGAGCCCGCTCAAGCGCTGCGATGTCGACGTGGCCGAGACCAACTTCGAACAAACCTCGCTGGAATCCCTGGGGGATAGGCTTGCCGCGTCCACGCTGTCGGCGGGAAAGCAGCTTTCGTAGCCAGCGGTCGATGCTGTCGCTGGAGGAGGCAAGCACAGCACCTGGTAGCCCGTGACCAGCGAGGTGTCCGCCGGTGGCGTCCAGGTGACGAGGATCCCTTTGTCCGCGCCCAGTGCGGTGACAGCGGTGGGCGCCCCGACCGTGGTCGTGATAATCGGCAGGTCCATGCTCAGCGCGAAGGACAGTGCGACCCCGTCCTGGGCAAGAACCGCCCACAGGGTCGTCGAGCCTGCAGCCAGGCTATCGCAGGCAAACGTCGTGCCGCCTGCCGCGGCCTGGTAGACGAGAGCGCTGTTGAAGGTCGGCGAGGCTGCCGATTGGGCTGCGCTGAAGGAGACCTGGCCCAGTGAGGCGCAGGACGCGGGTGCAGCCAGACAGTTCGCCCCCAGGAGAAAATTGACCGCAACCGTGGAATTTCCGAGGTCGGTCTGGCCTGAGGTCGTGAGCTGAACCACGGGCGAAAGGGTGACGGGGCAGTTGCAGCGATGGGCGCCGAAGTATCCGGCGAGGGTGCCGGCGCCGAGGTTGCGCGAAGAGCTGCCATCGGAAGCGTAGAGGGCGAGCACGACATCGCCTTGGGTAAGCGGCACCGCCGCGGCCTGCGCGCGGGCGGCCGGCCAGATGAGGGCCACAGCCAGCGGTAGCGCGTGGCAAGTCCTGGTGAACCTACGACGTGGGGTGTTCATGGGCACATCATCTTGCCACCGCATTCGGAATTCCATGCAGTAGACTGACATACACCATCGAGAAACCGTTGATATGGGAACCCTGGGAGGGTTCCCATTCCCTCCCACTTTTTGGCTTCGCCGGGCAAAGCCCGGCTCCGCCATCGCAACTACGGCACGAGGAGAAACATGCCTGGCTTCCAGCAAGAACCGAGAGCACAGGACGACGATATCGTCGTCAGGGCCGTGAGCACCTTCCGCCCCGAAGAGTCGGATCTGTCCCACGCCACCCAGAAGCAATACGTGTTCTCGTATCAAATCGAGATTGAAAATCGCGGGACCAAGACGGTTCAGCTGCGCTCGCGTCACTGGTGGATCACGGACGCCAACCAGGACGTGCGCGAGGTCGAGGGCGAGGGCGTCGTCGGACAGCATCCTGTCATCCATCCAGGAGAGGTCTTCGCCTATTCGAGCTGGTGCGTCCTGCCAACCCCCTCGGGCTGGATGCACGGCAGCTACAGCATGGTGGTCACCGGCGGCGAAACCATCGACGTTCCCATCCCCTGTTTCAGCCTGGCCACCCCGCACGCGCTGAACTAGTTCCCTCCTGACGACCGCGGATCGCACGGAAGGCAACAGCTTGCCGCCCGCATCCGATACACTGCCATGGTGCAATTGGTGATCGCGGAAAAGCCGTCCGTGGCGCGCGACTTGGCGCGCGTGCTCGAAGTGCGTCCATCGGGCAAGGGCTGCTTCGAGGGCAAGGACAAGGTCATCACCTGGTGCATAGGCCACCTGGTCGAGCTGGACGAACCGGCCAGCTACGACGGGCGCTGGAAGGCCTGGCGCATGGATACGTTGCCCATGGTCCCGGCCGAGTTCAAGCTGCGGGCGGTGCCGGGCACACGCGACCAGTTGCGGACGGTGTGCGACCTCTTGCGCGACAAGCGTTTTGACGAGGTCATCAATGCCTGCGACGCCGGCCGCGAGGGCGAGCTCATCTTTCGCTACGTCTATCAGCTCGCCGGTAGCCACCTCCCCATCCGGCGGCTGTGGATCTCGTCGTTGACGGACGAGGCCGTTCGCAAAGGCTTCGCGGCCTTGCGGTCGGGACGCGACATGGAAGCCCTGGCCGACGCCGCCCGCTGCCGCTCCGAGGCCGACTGGTTGGTGGGGCTGAACGCCACCCGCGCGGTGACCATTCGGCACCGTCGGGGTGACAGCTCGACCTTGTTCTCCATCGGTCGGGTGCAGACACCGACGCTGGCCATTCTCGTCGAGCGGGAAAAGCAGATTCGCGCCTTCGTCCCACAGGACTTCTGGCTGCTCAAGGGCCACTTCACCACGGCCGGCGACGCGAAATTTCCGGCCACCTTCGTCCTGGGCAAGGCCAGTCGCTTCGCCAGCGCCGCCCTGGCCGAGGCGGTGCGGGATCGGGATCGGGGGCACGCCACGGTCGCGGATCCGCAGGGGCCGGTGGTGGAGAGCCTCAAGCAGAGCAAGACGCGCGAGCCGCCCCCCCTGCTCTTCGATCTGACGTCTTTGCAGCGGACGGCCAACAAGCGCTTCGGGCTTTCGGCCAAGGCTACGCTGGAGGTCGCCCAGGCACTCTACGAGCGGCACAAGATCCTCACCTATCCGCGCACCGATGCGCGCCATCTGTCCAGCGACATGGTGAAGGAAATGGAGCGCATCGTGGGCGGGGTCGAGAAGATGGCCGACTACGCGGGCTTTGCACGCGCTCTGCTCGACCATCCCCCGCGCCCGAGCAAGCGCGTGTTCGACGACGGCAAGGTCTCCGACCACCACGCCATCATCCCCACGGGGAAAGTTGTCGATCCGAAATCGCTGGGGCGCGACGAGCAGCGTATCTTCGATTTGGTCGTGCGCCGCTTCTTGGGCGCGTTCTTTCCCGACGCCGAGTTCGCGCAGACGGAGGCCATCGTGCGCGTGGGGTCGGGCGCGGGCGAGAAGACAGGCCCTGGCGTCGAAGAAGCGGCCGCCATCGCCACCTTGCCACCGCCGCCCGACCGCTTCATCGCGCGCGGGCGCGTGCGTACCGTCGCCGGCTGGCAAGAGGTGGCAGGCTTTGGCGACGAGGCCGACGAGAGATCCGGCAAGAAGAGCAAGAAGAAGGACGAGGACGAGGAGGAAAGCGCGACCACCACGCTGCCCCAGTTGGCCGAAGGCGAGCGTCTGGCCGGCGATTTCTCCACGCTGGCCAAGCGGACCAAACCGCCCGCGCGCCACACCGAGGCGACCTTGCTGTCCGCGATGGAGAACGCAGGCAAGTTGGTCGACGACGAGGAGATGCGCGCGGCCATGAAGGACAGCGGGCTCGGCACCCCGGCGACGCGCGCGGCCATCATCGAGACCCTTCTCAAGCGCGCCTTCGTTGCTCGCGAGGGAAAGCATCTCGTGCCCACGCCCATGGGTATCGGGCTCATCGAGGCCTTGCCGGTACAAAATCTGGCCTCGCCCGAGCTCACCGGCAATTGGGAGGCTCGCCTGGCTCGCATCGCACGTGGGCAGGAACAACGCGTGACCTTCATGGCCGACATCGCGGGCTATGTGAAGGAGGTCGTGGAGGCCATCCGCGCGGCAGCGCCCATGGCGGACGTGCCCATGGCCGCGCAGAAACCTGCGGCGGGGAAGGGCGTGCGCAGGCCGGGTGGCAAGACGAAGAAGACCCCACGGGGATCGACGGCAAGTGGGCCGTCGACCACTGCGACCCCGTCACGAGAGATTGGCAAAGGTATCGCAGCTCTGGCGTGTCCCGTGTGCAAGCAGGGCCAAATCATCGCCGGCAAGCGGGGCTGGGGCTGCAGCCGGTGGCGCGAAGGGTGCAAATTCGTGGTGTGGTTCGAGGCCGACGGAAAGAAGCGGAGCGAAGCCGACCTACGCGCCATCGTGAACGAAGGCCCCGACATCGTTCCGGTCTAGTTGTTCCAGATGCGGTGTATACTTTTGCCTTCCGGCCACCACCTTCCTTTCGACCCATGCGACGACCCCTCCTTCTTCCAATCCTGCTTCTTTTTTCCACGGTACCCTTGGTATCTGCGAGCGCCGGAGACCTCCATGCCGCGCTGTTCGCTCCCGAGGGCCTCACGGACCAGCCGGTTGCGCTGGCCGCCCAGGCTCCCACGGTCACCGACCTTCTGGAACGGGCGAAGGAAATCAAATTCGAGGGCGCGACCAGCAAGGTTGCCGAAGCCTCCATGCCCTTTCTCGAAGAGCTGGCTGCGGCGCTGGTGAAGGAGGCAGGCGCGCGCTTGGAAATAGTGTGCCATACATCGGACAGCGGCGATGCCAAGAAAGACATGACCTTGACCAGGCGGCGCGCCGAAGCCGTGAAATACCTGCTGGTGGGCAAGGGGGTCGGTTCCGACCAATTGCTGGCTGTCGGGCGCGGGTCCGAGGATCCCATCGCACCCAACATCACGCGCAGCGGACGCCTGCGCAACGAACGCGTGGAATTGCATCGCGCGGGCTCGCGCTAGACCGCGCGCGTCAGGTGCGTTTGGCGGCGGCCAGAACGGCGAGTAGGACCTGACTGCGAGGGCCGCTGCTTTGGACGCGCATGATGCGCGCGCCGCTCTCTTCGACCTCGAGCGAGAGATGAAGCGTGTCGTCGGGCAACCAGTCGGGAAAACGCTCGGCCCACTCGATGGCCGTGGCGGCCCGGTCGTAGGCTTCCTCGATGCCGAGCTCGGGCAATTCGGCCGGGCTGCGGATGCGGTAGAAATCCACATGGACGAGATCGATGCGTCCGGGATGCTCGTTGACCAGCGCGAAGGTGGGGCTTGCGACGTGCCGCTCGGCGGGTACGCCGAGGCCCTCTGCCAGTCCCTGCACGAAGGTCGTCTTGCCGGCCCCGAGCGGTCCCGTCAGGGCGACGACATCACCGATCTCGAGCACACGACCGAGCTGGGCCGCGAGCCTTTGCATGGCGCTGGCACTGTCGATGCGCAGGGTTGTTTCCTGCGCGGGGGCGGAACCATTCTTCATCGTTTTTTCACGAGCTGGCGGTAGAGCAGCAGGTGCCGGACGGCGAGGTCCGGCTTGCCTGCCTGTTCTAGCAGGCGCGCAAGATTGTAGTGGGCGTCGGGGTTGTGTGCATCCGTTTCGACGGATCTTCGATAGGCCGCGATGGCGTCGACGGTGGCTCCGAGATCCTCGAGGGCCACGCCGACATTGAAGGCCGCCGTGGCATCGTTCGGCCGAATGGCCAGGGCCGCCCGGTAGTGGACAAGGGCGGCGTAGATGTCGCCGGACTCATGGAGAAGGCGGCCAAGGTTCACGTGGGCTTCGACGAAGTCCGGATCGCGCGCAAGAACGCCTCGATAAGCGGCCATGGCTTCTGCCGGGGCGGTTTCTTCCAGAGCGCAGGCCCGCGCGTAGAATCTCCCGGACCGCCTCCGCGGGGGATGCTGGCCCCTGTGGCGCAGCGCGTTTCTGGACCAGGGGTGTGACACTGCCCCCCTCTTCGGTGGCGGTTCGCGCGCCGAAATCGAACAGGGTTTGGCCAGAGGTCGCATGCCATCGCTTGCCGTCGTCCTCGACGACGACGTCCTGGCCTTCGCCGAGCAGACGCAGCTCGGCGGCGATGAGCCCATCGGGCATGCGCTCAGCCAGCGCTCGCAGTGCGGTATGAACCCGGCGCGCTGGAATCCGCTGCGCGACCAGTCCCTCGGCCCTGCGCAAAAACACCAGATCCTGGAAGGACAGTCGAAGCTGACCACGCTCGTCGCGGCTGGGGACCACCATCCCAGAGCGCAGGTAAGACCGCAGGCGCGAGATGCTGATCCCGAGTACCGCGCTCACCTCTCGAACCGAGTACATCGGAAGGACTATACACCGAGCCGTCGCATTCTGTGCTTGTGTGCCAATGTACGTCAAGCGCAGCGAAATTCTCATTGTCACGTCGTTCGCTGTTGAAAGAATGCCTGCGGTCGAAAGATAATGGCAGTCGAGACGGGAACCATGAGCAACGAATCCATGACACTTTCAAAGCGGCTTCGAAGAACCCAAGAGCAGGTCGCGTATCCGGAGGGCGGGTCCAAGATTTCGCTCATCCTCAATCGGCTTGTCGACGAAGTGGCGGGGCCTCTCGATGAATCGATCGCGACCTACCAGCGCCTGCTCGACGGTTCGGGCGGAAAGCTCTCGCAGGAGCAGCGCAAGTCCATCGAGGTCCTCGCGGGAAACGCGGCGGTAAGCGCGCGGCGCCTGCGGGACTATATCGATCTCCTGCGGCTCGAAGGCGGCGAGCTGGCGCTCAAGCCCAAGACGCTCAACCTCGACGAGATCATCCAGCAGGTGGCGAGAGGGCAGAAAGCCGCCGCGCGCGCCAAGGGACTCGGTCTCGTGGTCGAGCCGCCGGTGCGAGCCCTGCCGCAGGTCTTGGCGGATCCGGCCCGCCTCTCGCAGGTCCTGTCCGACCTGGTCGCGAACGCCATCAAGTTCACCGAGCGAGGCCAGGTGACCATCTCGACCGAGCTTTACGACCGATCCGTGGCGATCCATGTGGTCGATACCGGGATTGGCATTCCTGGGGCGCAGTCTGCCCCACTTGTTCGAGGACTTCTTTCAGGGCGAGGTCGAGCAAGGGCGAGACGGGCGCGGTTGCGGCCTGGGTTTGACCTTGAGCCGGCGCCTGATCATTCGCATGGGTGGCGATCTGTGGGCCACGAGCACGGTCGGGGCTGGGTCGAAGTTCAGCTTCACGGTCCCGCGTTTGCCCGAGGTTGCCGGCCAAACACGTCTGGGTACGGCCTAACCGGCGAGCTCGGCAATGGCTCGCATTCTGCTCGTCGCACGAAACAGCGAAGAGCAGTCGACGGTGGCTGCGGCCGTGCGTTCGCAGAGCAACTTCGAGGTGGTCGCGGTGGCGCGGCCCGATCAGGCCTTGCGCGAGGCTGCCAAGGGCACGTACGACCTGGCCTTGATCCATGCCGATTTGCCCGAGATGGATGGCTTCGAGGTCTGCCGTCGCGTGCAGGCCGACGTGCGCACGGGTGGGTTGCCGGTCATTCTGCTCGCCCGCCCGGATCGACAAGCCGAGAACCGCAAACGTGGGCTCGAGAGCGGCGCCTCCGATTTCATCGTGCAGCCCATCGACGGCATCGAGATCCTGGCACGCATCGATGCGTTGCTGCGAACCAAAGCGCACGCCGACGAAGTCCATCGCCACAACCACGAGCTTGCCGAGAAGGTCGTCGAGCGCACGCAGCAGCTCGAAGCGCTGGCAGGCGAGTTGCGTATCGAACGCGACGCGCTTCGCGAGACCTTCGATGTCTTCCAAGACGGCCTGCTCCTGTTCGATGCCGATGGCGAGGTGCTGATCGAGAACACGGCGGGACGACGCCTGCTCGACCAGCCGCCAGCCCCGCCGCGGGCAAGCGGCGACAACCAGGACGGCGGGGCGGGCAGGACCTTCTTCGACGCCATGGCCGAGATCGCCCGCGAGGCCAAGCAGCAGAACGCCGTCCACAGTCGTACCCTGGTGTGGAAGGGGAGGCAGCTCGATGTCCGCGCCAATCCCGCCGCGGGTGGCAGGGCGCTGGTCTACGTGCGCGACGTGACCGAGGAGCGCGATCGCGAGCTGCGCCGATTGCAGTCGGAGAAGCTCGCCGCCATCGGCATGTTGGCGGCCGGTGTGGCCCATGAAATCAACAACCCGGCGTCGTTCGTCTTGGCCAACGTCGATTCTCTAGCCGGGATCCTGCGCAAGGTGGATGAATCGCTGCGCGCCGAGAATGCCCTGGCCGGCAAGAGCGACCTCGCCAACCTGCTCTTCGATGCCATGACGGTGGTGCAGGAGTCGAAGGAAGGCATGGCGCGCATCCATCGCATCGCGCGCGACCTGCACTCGTTCTCGCGCATCGACGACGATGCCAACGCCCTCTCCGACGTGAACGCCGCGGTCGACTCGGCGCTGACCATGCTGCGCAGCGAGCTGCGCTACCGGGCCACCGTCGAGCGGAGCTTGCGCTCGACCCAGCTCGTGCGTGCCAGCCCCGCCCGCCTCGGCCAGGTGTTCCTGAATCTTCTGCTCAACGCCGCGCACGCCCTGGCCGAGCTCCACCCGCGGCGCAACCGCCTATACGTACGCAGCCGCGACGAAGGCGGGCACGTCATCGTGGAGATCGAGGACAACGGTCCGGGCATCGCCACGGAGATCATGCCGCGCATTTTCGAATCCTTCTTCACGACCAAGCCGCCCGAGCTGGGCACGGGGCTTGGTTTGCCCATCTCGCTGGATATCGTCCGCCGCGCGGGGGGCGATCTGGTGGCGGAAAGCGAGCCCGGGCGCGGGGCCATCTTCCGCGTGCGTCTGCCCGCGGCCGTCGGGGTTCCGCAGGCCAGGACCCGCAGCGTGTCTTCGCTCAAGGCCATCCAGCGTCGGCGCGTGCTGGCCATCGACGACGAGGCGCTCTTGCTCAAGGCCTTCCAGCGTATGCTGGTGTCCCATCACGACATCGAAACCAAGCTGGGCGCGCGCGAGGCCTTGCGCTGCTTCGGGCAGGATCGCCAATTCGACGTCGTGCTCTGCGACCTGCAGATGCCGGACATGTCCGGGGTCGAGCTCTACACCGCGGTCAAGCAGCAGTGGCCGGCGCTGGCCGAGCGATTCATCTTCATCACCGGCGGGGCATTCTCGGCGGAGGCCCGGCGTTTTCTGGAAGACCCGAACATCGCCTGCATCAACAAACCCTTCCAGTTGCGCGAGCTCTTGGAGCTCATCGAGGCTCGTGTCGGTGCCAGCGAAACGCGAGCCTGAGCGTCGTCGGTTGCTGGTCGTGGCCGCCTACATCGAGCGGCGTGGACGGGTGCTGCTGTCCCAGCGGCGGGCCGATCAGTCGTTCGGGCTCTGCTGGGAATTCCCCGGCGGAAAGGTCGAGGCCGGCGAAGAGCTTGGCGCGGCGCTGGTGCGCGAGATCCGCGAGGAGCTTGGCTGCACCATTGGGGTCGGCGAGATCCTCGATCTCGTGTATCACGCATATCCCGACTTCGATCTGATCATGCCCGTCTATCGGGCGAAGATCCTCGCCGGCAGCCCACGCGCCGTCGAGGTGGAAGCCATCGTGTGGGTGCCGCGCCAGCGATTGGCCGACATGGCCATGCCGCCGGCCGATCTGCCTTTGGCCAGGAAACTGTCGGGCGGGGCTAGAACTCGAGTCCGGCCGAGAAACCCGGGTACATGCGCACGGTCGTGTCGCCGCTCGTCCAAGTCGCCTCGGCGAAGCTGAGCGTGCGCGGCCGCCGATCGTCGCTGCCGCTGGCATTTTGGACGTTGAGGGTTGGCCCGGCCACGACCATCAGGTGGCGGGCGAGGGCATACCCCGCTTGCAGGCGCACGCTCTGAACCCAGCGATGTTCTTGGTCGGTGCTGGAATAGTCCACGTCGACCTTTCCGCCGCCCGCGGACGCCTTCGAGGAAAAGCTCGCGAAGCTGGTCGTGGAAGCGTCGATGTCCAGGAAGAACCTCCCGCCGCGCGGGATGATGTGGACGCCAATCCCGAACGTGCTGGTGAATTCACGGCGGTCGTTTGCAGTCAGATCGCGCGTCATCCCGAGGCCGCCGAGCACGTAGACCCGTCGCGTGCCGAGCTTGAATCCCAAGCTGAGCACGCTCGTCTCGCTCCAGCCCAGGGTTGCGCGGTTGTCGCCGTCGAGCACGATGGGAATGAGAGAGATGGACGCGCCGCTGTTCTTGCGCGCGACGCTGATCAGGCCAACTTGGACGCCATCCACCTCGTCGGCCACGTTGACCAACCCGATCTGCACCCCGCGCTGTTGCTTCGCCACGTTGACCAGCCCCACGCTGGCCGAGGTCCGCTGACCCGTGCCGCCGGTGACGTTGGCCAAGCCGACCTGGACGCCGTGCGACTCGCGGACCGGTTTGTCGACGTTCACCAGACCGATCTGGGCGCCGTCGAGGTCGCCCTTCTCCACATTGACGAGGCCGACTTGCGCCCCGAGCATGGGGCCCTTGGCGACGTTGATCAGGCTGACTTGGGCCCCGCGAACCGGTCCCGCGGCGACGCTCCCGATCCAACCGAGCTGGGCGCCGCGCAGCCCGCCCAGGGCCAGGTTGTAGCCCGCGATTTGTGCGCCGTGAACCGGGCCGTAGCTGAGCGCCACCGCGCCGCCGAGCTGGGCGCCGCTGACTCCATCTTGGGCGATGTTCCCGGCCAGGGAGAGCTGCACGCCGCGCACGCGGTCCGAGTGGCCGAGCAGACCGAGCACGAAGGCGTGTTCCACCGGTTGGCCTGTGTCTCCCGACAGGCGGTAACCCGGAGCCAGCACGAGATCGAAGCCGACATGATGGTACTGGCGAGGGCGTTGGTCCGTGGCAGCCGAGGTAGGGCCAATGACCGGCGACGGCGCGGGAAGTGCCTCCGGCGGTTCGTCGCCACGGCGGACGCTGACCATGGGCGCGACAGGCGAGAGAGCGCTTGCGGTGACATCGACATGACCGCCGGCAGGAAGCTGGAACGAGCCTTCGGAGATTCTGCCGTCTCGGTCGAGCACCACTCGGTAGGTACCAGCGTCGAGTCCTAATTCGACGGGGTAGGACGGCTCCTTGCGCAGCTCGACCACCAGCCGGCCGGCGTCGTCGCGCACGTAGATGCGGCCGGCCAGCTCACGCGTCAGCACGAGCCGGGAAGCCGAGGCACGCAGATCGGTCATCACCAGATCTCCGGTGCCGGCGAGTTGGATGTCGTAGGCCGGGTGTTGGGCACCGGCGCGCGAGGTCTCGGTTCGCTGCAAGGTTTCGTTGTAGGCGAACTGGTAGGCCTCGTTCAGGGTCACGCGGCGGTCGTGGTTGGCATCGGCGGCGCCGCGCATGCCCGAGAGCAGGAAGTGGGTGAAGAAGGCGGCACCCACGCGGTCGGATTCTTGCGCGGACTCGTCCGCCGAGCTCGCGGTCAGGAAGGCATGCCCGCGTGCTTGCGTGGAAACATCGCTGAGGAAGGGCGCGCGGTGGACGCCCCCTTTGAGTCGGATGAGCGATCCCGACGCGCACGAGTCGAGAACGGCGATGCGTACCTCGGCGCCCGCAGAGTCGATCCATTGCCGCAGCTCGCGGTAGCTTACACGTTCGCCGCCGAGTAGCAGCCCCTCCTCGTCCGAGTGACCGGAGTAGTAGACGATGACCTCGCGGCGCAGTTGCGGACGCGCTTCGTGGGCGATGCGCCTGCGGAGCTCGACGAATGCCTGCGACAGGCTCGTGCGGGTGGCATTCTCGACCATGATGAGGTCGCTTTCGTGCACGCCGCCCAGGCTGGCCAGCACGCGCTCCATCGATTCTCCGTCGGAGTTGGCGAAACGCAGGCGGGTGCGATTCGGTCCGCCGTCGTTGGACGAGGCAATCAGGGCGAAGCGCCGGATGGCGGTCGCGTCGGCGGGCGTCTCACCCGCCTGGACCCGCGGCGCGGCTGTCAGAGCAAGGGCAAACAGCGCGAGCGCGTGCCCGCTGCGGGAGTTGGAAAGCGCCCTCCCAGGGTTCTTGATCATCGACAATCCGACGCGCTTCATGGGGCTTCCTTCTTCAAAGTCAGTTCGAACGTGGTGAGGGACGCGGGTAGGGAAGTGCCGCTCTTCAAGGCCTGGGCCACTTCGGTGGTCGTGAAGGGGGCGTTCGAGGTGACGAATAGAAAGCGCTCGAATCCCGGCGAGTCGTCGAGCTCGTAGGCGTGGGGCAGGGCGCGCTCGCCATCGCGTTCGAGGGAGGTGGCCACACCCGGCGATTCGGGCAGGTGAAAGGTGACTTGGCCCCGGGCATCGACGGACGCGATGACCCCGAAACGCCTGCCCGCGGCCACGTAGCGGAGCTGCAAGGTGTCGCCCCGGTGGACCGAGGCTTGCGCGTGCAGGATCTCGGCACCGGAGGCGGTCTTGCGGTAGATGCGCAGTGCGGGTTTCAAGTCGCCCTTGAGGGTGATGATCTCGGGTTGAGATTCGTCGGGTGCTGGCCGCGTGTGGACCCCATGGTTACGAACGACCAGGACGAAGGCCAACCCGGCGGCGCACGCCGCGACGGTGGACAGGGCCCACGCGGGCCGCAGACGATGGGGGGCGGCGGGTCTGACGCGAACCTCGGCCTTGCAGCGCCGCTCGATTTCAGGAACGATCCTGTCGGGTGGCAGCGAGGCGAGTATCTTGGCGCTCGAATCTGCAAGCTCGGTCAGACGGTGTTCTTCGCCCCGCGTCTTCAAGCGCCGCAGCAACCCGGCGGCTTGGTCGGCTGGCAGCTCGCCCGCCGCCAGGCGTTCGAGCAGCCAGTCGGGGACGCGTTCGTGCTGGGCCATCAGGCCTCTCCCTTCACCGCTGGCAACCGTTCTTTCAAGGCGCGCAAGCGCTTGCGCACCCCGGACACGGACATGCCGACCTCGCCAGCCACCTCTTCGAGGGTCAGCCGGTCGACGTAGTGAAGGACCGCGATGAGGCGGGTGGACTCGGGCTGACCAGCGAACAGTCGGTCGAGAATGCGTCCGGCCAGGGTGCGGCTCTCGGCATTGCCGTGGCTATCGAGGGCGGCGATGTGGAAGAGCATCTCGTCGTCGCGATCCTCGGGTTTGCGCCGCTCGCCGCGGATGCGGTTGAGGCAGACGTGGGTCGCCGTGGTCAGCAGCAGCCCCGCCGGCGAGCTCGCATCCAGGGAATCTTTGCGTCGCAGAATTTCAACGAATACATCGTGCATGGCATCCACCGCCTTTGCTTCGTCCCGCAAGAGATGGCGACATCGGCGCAGGACCAAGGGTCCGTAGCTCCTGTAGAAGCTTTCGATGTCCACCGCCATGCGGTCACTCTCCTAGCAGAACACCGATGGCGGATAGAAGTGTTACCCCGTGACGCCCGAGGCGAATGTTCGATGGGGGCGGGCGGGCAGGGCAGGTCTGAAACGCTTGAAACCCGCCCCTACGCCGCGAGCATCTGGCCCAGGATGTTCCTGACCAGGCGCTCGCCCGTCACGCCGATCGCTCGCGAGGCTTCTTCGCACAGGGCGACGATCTGCGCCGGGCCATCGGGTCCGAGCGCACTTCGTACGAAATCCGAGTCGTTCTCTGCCCACTCGCGCACCAGGGCCGCGTCGGTTTCCACGTGAAACTGCAGGCCGAAGGCGTGGGAACCGATGCGGAAGGCCTGATTTCGGCACGCGTCGCTCTCCGCTAGGCGCACGGCGGTGGCGGGCAGGTCGAAGGTGTCGCCGTGCCAGTGGAGAACCGGAAGGGTCTCGGGCAGACCCGCCAGCGCGGGCTCGCCGCCGGAGCCAAGCAGCCTGACTTCGCCGAATCCCACCTCGCGGAGGGGCCGCAATACCCCGTTCGAGCCCGGCCGTTGGTTCGGATACACACGGCTGCCGGCCGCGTGGGCCAGGAGCTGGGCTCCGAGGCACACGCCCAGGACCGGCTGCTTCTGCGCGAGCACCCGGCGCAACAACGCGACTTCGCGAGCAAGAAACGGGTAGCGTGGATCCTGCGCGTCCGCGACGCCCATCGATCCGCCCATCACGATCAAGATGTCGCCGTTCTCCATGGCGACGGGCACGGATGCTCCCAAATCGAGGCGCACGATGTCGGTCTCCAGGCCATGTTGCTGGCAAAGGTCGGCGATAGTTCCGGGTCCTTCTCGATCGAGGTGCTGGAGAACGATGGCCCGTCTCATGGAGTCCTTTCGCCGGTCATTCGATGACGCCCAGGTAGGGGAGGTTTCGGTACCGCTGATCGTGGTCGAGTCCATAGCCCACGACGAAGAGATCCGAAATCTCGAAGCCGTAGAAGTGCAAGGGAACCTGGGTCCGGCGACGGGAGGGCTTGTTGAGCAGGGCGCAGACGTGCAGGCTGGCCGGTCGCCGCGTTTCCAGCAGATCGAGCAGATGGCGAAGCGTAAGGCCGGTGTCGACGATGTCCTCCACGACAAGTACGTGCTGGCCTGCGATGGGCATGCCCAAGTCGTGGGTGATCTCGACCACGCCCGAGGTTTCGGTGGCCGAGCCGTAGCTGCGCATGGCCAGAAAATCGCAGCGCACGTCTCGATCCATGGCGCGTATCAGATCCGCCATGAAGACGAAGGCGCCGCGCAGGATCCCGACGACGTGAAGGGTCCCCTCGGGAAGAGTGCTGGCGATCTGCAGCCCCAGCGCGGCCACCCGGTCGGCGATTTCCGCGGCGGAAAAGAGCTGGCGGGGCGGCACGGGCTCGGCTTGGCTGTTATCTTTCAAACCTCACTCCTCCTCGGGACAACATAGCCTGGAACCCGGTCGCCGGGTGCGTTGTCCATAAGGCAGGGGGCACCATGACAAAGAGCAACCAACATTCAATCCGAACAATCCGAGTACAACCCTGGCTGCCGCTGGTTGGGCTCGGCTTCCTTGCCGCGTGTGCCAGCACAGGCCAGCAGAAGAAACCCGGCCAGCCCAGCGCAGAGCCGGTGGTTCACCTCGACATGGATCCCATCAAGATCGAGGCGACCACCGATGCCAGCGGCCTCCACATCGACGCCTACGACGCGCCGGAGCTGTTCGAGCTCGCCGGGAAGGCCCTGTCGGACGGCCGCTTCGATGATGCGGTGAGCGAGTACGGCAAGCTGCTCAAGAGCTTCCCTGAATCACCCTATGCCCGGCCGGCGCTCTACAACCTCGGCCTCGCCCGCATCGACAAGAAGGACTGGGCCGCTGCCGTCGATTCGTTCAAGGAGCTGGTCGAGAAATACCCGAATCATCCAGACGCCAAGGATTCGCTGTTCCAGCTCGGCGCCTGCTACGCCGAGCAGAGCAACTGGCCGGCGTCCGCCGAGGTCTTTGCGCGCCTCCTGGAGCGGACGGATCTGAACGCCGACGACCGCATCGAGGCCATCGCTCGCCGCGGCTTCGCCCAGTTCAACCTGAACGATCTGGACACAGCGGAGAAGACCTTCCGGGCGGCCATGACCTACAACCAGAAGATCGAGAGCGACGAACGCCTATCGACCGACTTCTACCTGGCATTCTCGCAGTACCACCTGGGCCAGATCTACCATCTGCGCTTCCGCAAGGCCGCCTTGCGGCTTCCCGAAGCCCAGCTCGACAAGGATCTGGAGGAGAAGGCGCACTTGCTTCTGACCGCCCAGCGCGCCTACATCGACACCATCAAGTTCGGCAACCCCGCGTGGGCTTCGGCCGCCGGCTTTCAGGTCGGATCGCTCTACGAAGAGCTCTTCGACGCGTTCATGAGCGTGCCCGTGCCGCCCGAGCTGGACGCCGAGGCGCGCACGGTCTACCTGGAAGAGCTGCACAAGAAGATTCGCATCCTGCTCGAAAAGTCCCTGCGCTGGCAGCGCGAGAACCTACTCATGATCGAGCGCCTTGGCGTCACCACCGAGTGGGCCGAGAAGAGTAGGTTGGCCTACGCCAAGCTGCTCAGGTTGCTGGATCCGAAGCTTCCCGGTACCGACGAAGACATCCCGACTGGAAGCCCGTCATCGCCGACACAAGTGCCATCCGCCGTTCCACCACCCGTGCCGCAGGCTCCCTTTCGAGGTGGGGAATCGCCCAAGGATTCGGCACCGAGCGACAATGACCCTATGAGTCGACACGTCCTCTAGCACCCTTGTTAGTGCGTTGTGGCATAGCCTGCAGGCGATTCAAGGGCTCTCGGCCTGGATTCTGCTTGACAGCCTCCCGATCCCGACATATACGTTCGCGCCTCTGCGTGCGGAGGAGACAGCTGCACCCGCAGGTAGAGACTAACTAAATAGGCGAAATCACAGGACATCTGATGAAAACCCGGCGCTGGAGTAGCTCAATGGCAGAGCAGCTGATTTGTAATCAGCAGGTTGCGGGTTCGATTCCCATCTCCAGCTCCGCAGACACCATGGGATCCAAACAAAAGACAACGAAGCGTTCGGTACGCGCTCACGGCCGGGTGCATCGTCGGATAGGACTTGTTTCGGAGGGGTTCCCGAGCGGTCAAAGGGAACAGACTGTAAATCTGTCGCCACTGGCTTCGAAGGTTCGAATCCTTCCCCCTCCACCATCATCGACCGCGAACATTTGTGGGAATTCAGAAAACAAAATGGATGAAGTATTTCAACGCGGGAGTAGCTCAGTTGGTAGAGCTCCAGCCTTCCAAGCTGGACGTCGCGGGTTCGAACCCCGTCTCCCGCTCAGCGGGCAGGCTGCCTCCCATGTTTTGCAGCGTGTCTGAAGAAGGTCGTAGGAAGAAAAAGAACGAATAGAGACAAGAGACACGCCCACGTAGCTCAGTTGGCTAGAGCGCGTCCTTGGTAAGGACGAGGTCACCAGTTCAATTCTGGTCGTGGGCTCTCGCGAATAAGTGTGATAAGTGGGCTGAACACAAAGAACCAAACAGGGCTCTTCCGGAGATCAGACGATGGCCAAGGAAAAATTCATCCGTAACAAGCCGCACCTGAACGTGGGAACGATCGGGCACGTGGACCATGGCAAGACGACGCTGACGGCAGCGATCACGAAGGCGCTCGCGAAGAAGAACTTCGCGACGTTCACGGCGTACGACCAGATTGACAAGGCGCCGGAAGAGCGGGAGCGCGGGATCACGATCGCGATTGCGCACGTGGAGTACCAGACGGAGAAGCGTCACTACGCGCACGTGGACTGCCCCGGGCACGCGGACTACATCAAGAACATGATCACGGGTGCGGCGCAGATGGATGGCGCGGTGCTGGTGGTGTCGGCGCCGGACGGGCCGATGCCGCAGACGCGCGAGCACATTCTGCTGGCGCGGCAGGTCGGGGTTCCTTCGATCGTGGTGTACCTGAACAAGGTGGACATGGTGGCGAAGGAAGACGCTGAGCTTTTGGATCTGGTGGAGCTCGAGTTGCGGGAGCTGCTGTCGAAGTATCAGTTCCCCGGCGACACGACGCCGATCGTGCGCGGGAGCGCGCTCAAGGCATTGGAAGGGGAGCAGTCGGATATCGGTGAGGGCTCGATCATGAAGCTGCTCGAGGCGCTCGATACCTTCATCCCGGAGCCGAAGCGAGAGATCGACAAGCCGTTCCTGATGCCGGTGGAGGACGTGTTCACGATTTCGGGCCGCGGGACGGTGGTGACGGGACGCGTGGAGCGCGGGATCGTCAAGGTTGGTGAGGAAGTGGAGATCGTGGGTTTCAAGGACACGATGAAGACGGTGGTGACCGGGGTGGAGATGTTCCGGAAGCTGCTCGACGAAGGGCGAGCGGGGGACAACATCGGGGCGCTGTTGCGCGGGACGAAGCGGGAGGAGATCGAGCGCGGGCAGGTGTTGGCGAAGCCCGGATCGATCACGCCGCACAAGAACTTTCTTGGCGAGGTATACATTCTGAAGAAGGAAGAGGGCGGGCGACATACGCCGTTCTTCAAGGGGTACCGTCCGCAATTCTACTTCCGCACGACGGACGTGACGGGGGACGTGAAGTTGCCCGAGGGGATGGAGATGGTGATGCCAGGAGACAACGTGACCATGGACATCACCCTGATTACGCCCATCGCGTGCGAAGAAGGGCTGCGCTTCGCCATCCGCGAAGGTGGCAAGACGGTCGGCGCCGGCGTCGTGACCAAGATTATTGCGTAATCAACCCATCGGAAAGCGAACTAGGAGGACCCCGTGGCTACCGCGCGAGTGATTATTACCCTGGAGTGTCAAGTTTGTCGCGAGCGCAACTACTCCAGCACGAAGAACAAGCGCGCGAACGCGGAGAAGCTCAAGCTGTCCAAGTACTGCAGCAGGTGCCGCAAGCACACGGAGCACAAGGAGACGAAGTGAGCTTTGTCTCCACAGTTTTCCCGGACGGCGTGTTCTCCGGGGCCGCCCCTCACCCGCCTCGCTGCGCTCGGCGACCTCTCCCCGCTACGCGGGGCGAGGTGCTTTCAGGTCAGGGTTCCCAGGCTCGCGTGGGCGGAGCCGGGCTTAGCCAGGCGAAGCCAGAGCGCGGGAGGGTTTGGGAACCCTCCCAGGGTTCCCATCACAATAGGGCAGTAGCTCTAATGGTAGAGCAGCGGTCTCCAAAACCGCGTGTTGTGGGTTCGAGTCCCGCCTGCCCTGCTCAGGCTCGCGTAGGCGGAGCCGGGCTCCGCCCGGCGAAGCCAGAGCGCGGGAGGGTTTGGGAGGGGAAAGGGTGGGGGACCCCACCCCTCCCCTCCCATTTCACCAGTGGAGAATGGGGCAACCATGGGCCCTAACAAGTACATACAGCTGACCTTCGCCGTCGGAATGCTCGTGCTCTCGTTCTTGATCTACAAGACCGGGGACTGGATCTGGAGCTATTTCGCCAAACCCAACGAGCTGGCCATGCAGGGCGCTGCGTTGATGTGCGGCGTGGTGGGCGGAATCATTGCCTACCGCAACGAGCGCGTCTTCGCCACGGCTTCGGACGTGACCAAGGAACTGGAAAAGGTGACCTGGCCGACGAAGAAGGAAACCTACTACGCAACCGTTATCGTCATCGTGACGGTTCTCATCGCAACCCTGATCTTGTCGTTCTTCGACCTGATCTGGGCGTTTCTTGCGGGCAAGATCCTCAAGTGACAACCGAACCGATTGGCCCCACCGCTATGAAATGGTACGTCGTACACACTTACTCGGGACACGAGAACAAGGCGCGCTTGTCGCTTCTGGATCGGGTGCGACAAGCGGGGCTCAACGAAAAGTTCGGGAACGTGCTAATTCCAACCGACACGGTGGTCGAGCTCGTCAAGGGACAGAAGCGCTCCACGACGCGGAAGTTTTTCCCTGGCTACATGTTCGTGCAGATGGATCTCGACCAGGAGACCTTCCACCTGGTGAAGAACACGCCCCGGATCACCGGGTTCCTCGGCGGCATGAACCCGCAGCCCGTGAAGGAAACCGAGATCCAGAATATCAACACGGCCATCACCGAGGGCGCGTCGCGGCCTCGGCCGCGTGAGAACTTCAAAGAGAACGACAACGTTCGCGTCGTGGAGGGGCCGTTCGCCAACTTCACCGGAATCGTCGTCGAAGTGAAGCAAGAGAAGCAGAAGCTCCGCGTGAACCTCTCCATCTTCGGCCGGGCGACCCCGGTCGAGCTTGATTTTGCACAGGTCGAGAAAGTCTGAACTGCTAGGTAGATCCGATGAAGAAAGCAACAGGTTACATCAAGCTCCAGATTCCCGCCGGCAAGGCCAACCCGGCTCCACCCGTCGGGCCCGCGCTCGGTCAGCACGGCGTGAACATCATGGACTTCTGCAAGCAGTTCAACGCTCGCACGCAAGCGCAAGCGAAGGACGAGGTCACGATCCCCGTGGTCATCACGGTGTTCTCGGATCGGTCGTTCACCTTCGTCACCAAGACTCCGCCCGCCGCCGTTTTGATCAAGAAAGCGGCTGGGCTGGCCACGGCGAAGAAGCCGGGCTCGGGCTCCAAGGAACCCAACAAAGTCAAGGTTGGCAAGATCAACAAGAAGCAGCTGCGCGATATCGCCACAATGAAACTCCCCGACCTCAACACCACCAACGTCGAATCTGCGATGCGGACCATAGCCGGAACCGCACGCTCCATGGGCGTCGAGGTGGAAGGCTAACGCCGAACGAGAAGGACACCATGCCCAAAACCGGAAAGAAGTACACGAAAGCGGCCGCGAAGGTAGATCGCCTGAAGCGATACACCTTGGCGGAAGCCTGTCAATTGTTGCCCGAGACCAAGGTCGCGAAGTTCGACGAAAGCGTCGACATCGCGGTCCGCTTGGGCGTCGACCCGAAGCACGCGGACCAGATGGTTCGCGGTGCTATCGTGCTGCCCCATGGAACGGGCAAGACGATGCGCGTGGCCGTGATCGCCAAGGGTGACAAGGCCAAGGATGCGCAGGACTCGGGCGCGGATTTCGTAGGGGCCGAAGACCTCGTCGAGAAGATCCAGAAGGAAAACTGGACCGCCTTCGATTCGCTCGTCGCCACTCCCGACATGATGGGGCTCGTCGGCCGCCTGGGCCGCGTGCTCGGTCCGAAGGGTCTCATGCCGAACCCGAAGGTGGGCACCGTGACGACCGACGTCGCCAAGGCGGTACGTCGAGCTCAAGGCCGGCCGCGTGGAGTTCCGCGTCGAGAAGGCCGGCGTGGTTCACGCCCGCATCGGCAAGGCATCGTTCGGCGGCGACAAGCTGCACGAGAATGCCCGCGTCATGGTGGAAACACTGATGAAGCTCAAGCCCGCTTCAGCCAAGGGCACGTACATGAAGTCGATCACTCTCTCCACCACGATGGGGCCGGGGATCAAAGTCGATACGACCCCGCTCGTCGCCGAATTCGGCGTCCACTAGGAGGGCTTTCATCGTGAACGCTACAGAGAAAAACGCGAATATCGATTCCTTGAAGACGCGGCTTGCGTCGGCGCAGAGCCTGATTCTCGCCGATTTCCGCGGGCTCACCGTCGAAGGCGACAACAAGCTCCGCCGCGAATTCCGCGCCGTGGGCTGCGAATACCAGGTGGTGAAGAACACCCTCCTCGGCAAGGCCGTCAAAGGCACGGCCATGGAGATCCTGGGTACCTTGCTCGCGGGGCCGACGGCGATCGCGTACTCGACCGAGGATCCGTCCGCGCCCTGCCAAAGTGGCGGCCAAGATGGCCAAGGTCGAGAGCAAGTTCGTCATCAAGGGCGGGTACATCGACGGGAAATTGCTCGACAAGCAGGGCGTCGAAGCCCTTTCTACGCTGCCAGGCAAAGACGAAGCTCGTGCAACATTCCTTGCAACCCTGCTTGCCGTGCCTCAGAACTTCCTGCGACTGCTTGCCGCAGCCCCGCAGAATTTCGTTCACTTGCTCGCCGCGCGCGAGGACGCGCTCAAGAACGGCGAGAACAAGTAGCCGACGGCTACGCCCGTCTGCGAACTTTCAACAACATGATTTAGAAACCCAGAAGGAGACCCTGATATGGCCGATGTGTCGAAGGAGCAAGTTGTAGATTTTCTTTCCAAGCTGTCCGTCATGGACATCGCTGCCCTGACCAAGGAGCTTGAGGACAAGTGGGGCGTCAAGGCCGCGCCGGTGGCGGTCGCCGCCGCTGCCGCCGCACCAGCCGCTGGTGCCGCCGCCGCCGCCGAGCAGACCGAGTTCACGGTCGTCCTCAAGGAGGCCGGTGCCAAGAAGATCGAGGTCATCAAGGCGGTGCGCGAGCTCACCCAGCTTGGCCTCAAGGAAGCCAAGGACTTGGTGGACGGCGCCCCCAAGAGCGTCAAGGAAGGCGTGTCCAAGGCCGACGCGGAAGGCTTCAAGAAGAAGCTCGAAGATGCGGGTGCAAAGGTTGAAATCAAGTAGGCACGTCGGCAGTTGACAACACAGAGTCGACAGCCCGTCGACAGTCGAAAATCACATTCGCCGGGGACGCAAGATGCGCCCTCCGGCGTACGACTGTTTACTCGCGTGGGGGGACGTCGAGCTTGGCTCGGCGCGATCTCATCGCGGGGAGGCACGGAAACCGTCCCACGGTCTCCGTGCCGGCGTTCGTAGGTAACCAACGGCGAGGGAGAGCGCATATGGCGTCCCAGATCCAGAACAATTTCAGAGCACGCAAGAGCTACGCCAAGATTGGCAAGATCATCGATATCCCGAATCTCATCGACATTCAGAAGCAGAGCTACGAGAAGTTTCTGCAGAAGGATGTGCCGTTCGAGAAGCGCGAGGACATCGGTCTTCAGGGCGTGTTCAAGAGCGTTTTCCCCATCAAGGATTTTTCGGAGACGTCGTCCATCGAGTTCGTCAGTTATACGCTCGACAAGCCGAAGTACGATGTCGACGAGTGCCGTCAGCGCGGCATGACGTTCGCGGCGCCGATCAAAGTGACGGTGCGTTTGGTCATCTGGGACACGAACGAGGACACCGGGTCGCAATCGATTCGCGACGTCAAGGAGCAGGAGGTCTTCTTCGGCGAGATCCCGCTCATGACCGACAACGGTACCTTCATCATCAACGGCACCGAGCGCGTGGTGGTCAGCCAGCTACACCGCAGCCCGGGCGTCTTCTACGATCACGACAAGGGCAAGACGCACAGCTCGGGCAAGCTGCTCTACAGCGCGCGGGTGATTCCCTACCGTGGCTCGTGGCTCGATTTCGAGTTCGATCCCAAGGATCTGCTCTACGTGCGCATCGATCGTCGGCGCAAGCTGCACGCCACGGTCCTGCTGCGGGCTCTCGGGTACTCCACCGAGGATCTGCTCAACTACTACTACGACACCGAGACGGTCTTCCTCGAGCCTGGCAAGAAATACGCGAAGTCCGTCGAGTACGATCTCTTGCCTGGCCAGCGCGCCACACGCGACGTGCGCCACCCCGACTCGCGCGAGATCCTGGTCAAGAAGAACCGCAAGTTCACCAAGCTCGCCATCAAGAAGCTCAAGGACTCGAACGTCGAGCGCTTGCCGGTCGAGGTCTCCGAGCTGGTGGGCAAGGTGGCGGCGACGGACGTCATCGACGAAACCACGGGCGAGGTCGTGCTTCAGTGCAACGAAGAGCTGACCGAGACCAAGCTGGAAGAGCTGCGCGAGCACGGCATCGCGAGCATCAAGATCCTGTTCATCGACAATCTGAACATCGGTTCCTACCTGCGCGACACCCTCATCGCGGACAAGCTGCAGACCACCGATGAGGCGATCATGGAGATCTACCGCCGCTTGCGCCCGGGCGATCCGCCCACGGTCGAGACGGCGCAGAATCTCTTCCGCAACCTGTTCTTCAATCCCGAGCGCTACGACTTGTCCAAGGTCGGCCGCCTCAAGCTGAACTACAAGTTCAAGCTCGACGAAGCGCTCGACAACACGGTCCTCACCAAGCGGGACATCCTCGAAACCGTCCGCTACCTCATCGATCTCAAGAACGGCAAGGGCCAGATCGACGACATCGATCACTTGGGCAACCGCCGCGTTCGCGCGGTGGGCGAGCTCATGGAGAACCAGTACCGCATCGGCCTCGTGCGCATGGAGCGCGCCATCAAAGAGCGCATGAGCATGTCGCAAGAGATCGAGACGCTCATGCCGCACGATTTCATCAACGCCAAGCCGGTCTCGGCGGTGGTCAAGGAGTACTTCGGGTCCTCGCAGCTGTCGCAGTTCATGGACCAGACCAATCCGCTATCCGAGGTCACGCACAAGCGTCGCCTGTCCGCCCTCGGTCCAGGCGGTCTGACCCGCGAGCGGGCAGGGTTCGAGGTGCGCGACGTGCACGGCACGCACTACGGCCGTATCTGCCCCATCGAGACGCCGGAAGGTCCGAACATCGGCCTCATCGCGTCGCTGTCGACCTACGCCCGCGTGAACGAGTTCGGCTTCATCGAGACGCCGTACCGCAAGGTCGTGGAAGGCAAGGCCACCGTGGAAGTGGGCTTCTATTCCGCCCTTCAGGAGGAAGGCCACTACATCGCGCAATCCAACTCGCCCATCGGCAAGAAGGGCGAGCTGCTCGAAGAGCTGGTCTCGTGTCGGCACAACACCGAGACGATTATGACGAAGCCCGAGGAAGTCACGCTCATGGACGTGCTGCCCAACCAGCTGGTTTCGGTGGCGGCATCGCTGATTCCCTTCCTCGAGAACGACGACGCGAACCGTGCGCTCATGGGCTCGAACATGCAACGCCAGGCCGTGCCGCTCATTCGCACGCGCTCGCCGCTCATCGGCACCGGCATGGAGGGCATCGTGGCACGCGACTCAGGCGTGACCGTGGTGGCCCGCCGCGACGGTATCGTGGAATCGGTCGATGCCGCCCGCATCGTGGTGCGCACCACCGGGGATTCGGACGACCTGCTTGCCGCGAAGCCCGACATCTACAATCTGGTGAAGTTCCAGCGTTCGAACCAGAACACCTGCATCAACCAACGTCCCATCGTCGAGCCAGGCGATCACGTGAAGGCGGGCGATGTTTTGGCCGACGGTCCGGCCACCGAACGCGGCGAGCTGGCCCTGGGCGAAAACGTGCTGGTCGCGTTCATGCCATGGGGCGGTTACAACTTCGAAGACTCGATCCTGCTCTCCGAGCGCTTGGTGCGCGACGATCACTTCACCTCGATTCACATCGAGGAGTTCGAGTGCGTGGCTCGCGACACCAAGCTCGGCAAGGAAGAGATCACCTGCGACATCCCCAACGTCGGCGAAGAGGCGCTCAAGGATCTCGATGAATCCGGCATCGTGCGCATCGGTGCCGAGGTCAAGGCGCAGGACATCCTGGTCGGCAAGATCACGCCCAAGGGCGAAACGCAGCTCTCCCCCGAGGAAAAGCTCTTGCGCGCCATCTTCGGCGAGAAGGCGGGCGACGTTCGCGACAGCTCGCTACGCGTGCCGCCGGGCGTGCAAGGGATCGTCATCGGCGCCAAGATTTTCTCGCGCAAGGGCACGGAGAAGGACGAGCGCTCGAAGCAGATCGAGGAGCTCGAGAAGGAGAAGCTCCTTGCCGACGAACGCGACGAGACACGCATCATCTCCGAGGCGTACCACGCACGTATGCGCAAGATGATCCTGGGCAAGACCACGGCGGTGCGCCTGGTGGATGACAAGGGCAAGGTCCTTTGCGCCAAGGGGCAGAAGGTCGACAATGCGCTTCTCGACGAGATCCCGATCCGCTACTGGCCGGAAGTACAGACCGAGGGCAGCAAGGGCGAGAACCGCTTGCAGCAAGTTGCGCTCCAGCTCGAAGAGGAGCTCAAGGTCATCGACGCCCTGTACAAGGACAAGATCTCCAAGCTCACCAAGGGCGACGAGCTTCCTCCTGGCGTCATCAAGATGGTCAAGGTCTACATTGCCATCAAACGAAAGCTTTCGGTGGGTGACAAGATGGCAGGTCGCCACGGCAACAAGGGCGTGGTGTCGCGCATCCTCCCCGTCGAGGACATGCCGTACATGGTCGATGGCACGCCGGTGGACATCGTGCTCAATCCGCTCGGCGTTCCCTCGCGTATGAACGTGGGGCAGATCCTGGAAACTCACCTCGGGTGGGGGGCCCTTCAGCTCGGCCGGCAAATCGAGGCCATGCTGGAAGGCCAGTGGCGAGGGGAAGCTCTGCGCACCAAGCTCAAGAAGGTGTTCACCGAGGAGCATCACCAGAAGCTCCTCGATGGGCTCGACGACGATGACCTGCGTCGCTTTGCCGCGACGGTGGGGAACGGCGTGCACCTGGCGACGCCGGTCTTCGACGGCGCCAAGGAATCGGACATCAAGGCCAACCTGGCGTTGGCGGGACTGCCCTCCAACGGACAGGCTACGCTTTTCGACGGCAAGACGGGCGATCCTTTCGACCACGAAGTCACGGTCGGCGTGATGTACATGCTGAAGCTGCACCACCTGGTCGACGACAAGATCCATGCGCGCTCCATCGGTCCTTACTCGCTCGTCACCCAGCAGCCGCTCGGTGGCAAGGCGCAGTTCGGCGGCCAGCGCCTCGGCGAAATGGAAGTCTGGGCCATGGAAGCCTACGGCGCCGCGTACGGGCTGCAGGAGTTCCTGACGGTCAAGTCCGACGACGTGATTGGCAGGACGCGCATGTACGAGGCCATCGTCAAGGGCGAGCAAACCCTGGAATCGGGGTTGCCGGAATCGTTCAACGTGCTGCTCAAGGAGCTCCAGTCCTTGTGCCTCAATGTCGAACTGATCGAGGATCCGAACGCTCCGCGCAAGCAGGAGTCAACGATTGAGCAAATGGCTCGGGAAGTGGCGGCGAAAGCTGGCGCTGGTGCGGTACCACCGGTAGCCACGGCCGCGAAGTAGTGACGACGATCCGCCACGGGAGACAGCAGCGATGACCATGAAGGACATTTTCAACTTCTTCGAGAAGCCGAAAGATCCGCTTTCGTTCTCGGCTATCCGTATTTCCCTTGCGTCACCCGACAAGATTCGCGAGTGGTCGCACGGCGAGGTCAAAAAGCCCGAGACCATCAATTACCGCACCTTCAAGCCCGAGCGCGACGGTTTGTTCTGCGCGAAGATCTTTGGGCCTGTGAAGGACTACGAGTGCAATTGCGGCAAGTACAAGCGCATGAAGCACCGGGGCGTGGTGTGCGAGAAGTGCGGCGTCGAGGTCATCCAGTCCAAGGTTCGTCGCGAGCGTCTCGGCCACATCAGCCTGGCCACGCCCGTGGCGCATATTTGGTTCTTGAAGTCCCTGCCATCGCGCATCGGCAATCTGCTCGACATCACCCTCAAGGACCTGGAGAAGGTCCTCTACTCCGAGGCCTACGTCGTCGTCGATCCGAAGCAGAGCGGTCTGCAGCGGGGCGAGCTTCTGACCGAGGAGCGTTACTCCAAGCTGGTCGAGGAAATGGGCGAGGATGCCTTCACCGCCGGCATGGGCGCCGAGTCCATTCGCGAGCTTTTGCGCAGCATCGAAGTCCACAAGCTTTCCGAGCAACTGCGTCAGGAGATGAAAGAAGCGACCTCCGAGGCCAAGCGCAAGAAGATCTCGAAGCGCCTCAAGGTCGTCGACGCCTTCCGCGAGTCGGGCAACAAGCCCGAGTGGATGATGCTGGAGGTGATTCCGGTGATTCCGCCGGATCTGCGTCCTCTGGTTCCCCTCGACGGCGGTCGATTCGCCACGTCGGATCTCAACGATCTCTACCGCCGCGTGATCAACCGCAACAACCGGCTCAAGCGCCTGCAGGAGCTGAACGCGCCCGAGATCATCATTCGCAACGAAAAGCGCATGCTGCAAGAAGCGGTGGACGCGCTCTTCGACAACGGCCGCCGTGGCAAGACCATCACGGGCCCCAACAAGCGTCCGCTCAAGTCGCTGTCCGACATGCTCAAGGGCAAGCAAGGCCGCTTCCGCCAGAACCTGCTCGGCAAGCGCGTCGACTACTCGGGCCGTTCGGTCATCGTGGTCGGCCCCGAGCTGCGCCTGCACCAGTGCGGCCTACCCAAGAAGATGGCGCTCGAGCTCTTCAAGCCGTTCATCTACAACAAGCTGGAAGAGCGCGGCCTCGTCACCACCATCAAGAGCGCCAAGAAGCTCGTCGAGAAGGAGCGTCCCGAGGTGTGGGACATCCTCGAAGAGGTCATCAAAGAGCACCCGATTCTGCTCAACCGCGCGCCCACGCTGCACCGGTTGGGCATCCAGGCATTCGAGCCCATGCTCATCGAGGGCAAGGCGATTCAGTTGCACCCGCTCGTGTGCGCGGCCTTCAACGCCGACTTCGATGGCGACCAGATGGCGGTTCACGTGCCGCTGTCCCTGGAAGCTCAGATGGAAGCCCGCGTGCTCATGATGTCGACCAACAACATCCTGAGCCCGGCCAACGGTCGACCCATCATCCTGCCCTCGCAGGACATCGTGCTCGGTCTCTACTACATGACCCGCGAGCGTTCGTTACGCGCGCGGCGAATTCCGCACCGGCAAGGGCGCGGCCACCGTACGCGGCGTGTATGCCTCCATCGATGAAGTGCGCATGGCGTTCGATCATGGAGAGTTGGATCTTCAGGCCGCGATCAAGGTTCGCATCGACGCACAGTTGGTGGAAACCACCGTTGGCCGGGTCCTGCTTTACGAAGTCGTGCCCAAGAAGATTGCCTTTCAAGTTGGTCAACCGCGTGATGGGCAAGAAGCAGCTTGGCGATCTCATCGATAGCTGCTACCGCGCCTTCGGTCAGAAGGAAACCGTTCTTCTCGCCGACCGCCTCCGTAATCTCGGCTACAGCAACTCGACCAAGGCTGGCGTCTCGATCTGCGTCGACGATCTCATCATCCCGAAGCGCAAGGTCGAGCTGCTCGAGCAGGCCGCAGAAGGATGTACAGGAGATCGAGGAGCAGTACACCGAAGGTCTCATCACCGATGGCGAGCGCTACAACAAGGTGGTCGACATCTGGGCGCAAGTCTCGGAGCTCATCGCCGAGGAAATGATGAACGAGATTGGCGCCGAGAACGTCGTCAACGAAGAGACCGGCGAGAAGAAGCGGGCGCCCTCGTTCAACCCGATCTTCATCATGGCGGATTCGGGCGCGCGCGGTTCGGCGCAGCAGATTCGTCAGCTGGCCGGCATGCGCGGTCTCATGGCCAAGCCCTCGGGCGAAATCATCGAGACGCCGATCACCACGAACTTCCGCGAAGGCCTCTCGGTTCTTCAGTACTTCATCTCGACCCACGGTGCGCGCAAGGGATTGGCGGATACCGCGCTCAAGACCGCGAACTCCGGCTATCTCACCCGGCGTTTGGTCGACGTGGCCCAAGACTGCATCATCGCCGAATACGATTGCGGCACGCTCGAGGGCATCGAAATCGCGCCCCTCGAAGAGGGCGGCGAAATCATCGAGAAGCTCGGCGATCGTATCCTGGGCCGCGTATCCGTCGACGATATCGTCGATCCGTACACGGGCGAGGTGCTGGTTCAGTCCAACGAGGAAATCACCGAAGACAAGGTGCGCATCGTGGAGGACGCGGGTATCGCGAAGGTCAAGATCCGTTCGGTGCTCACCTGCGAGAGTCGCCGCGGAATCTGCGTGCTCTGCTATGGCCGCGATCTAGCCCGTGGTCACATGGTCAACATCGGCGAAGCCGTCGGCGTCATCGCGGCGCAGTCCATCGGCGAGCCCGGTACGCAGCTTACCATGCGCACCTTCCACATCGGCGGCGTCGGCCAAGTCCGCACCGAGCAGTCCCAGCTCGAAGCCCGCTACGACGGCGTGGTTCGTCTGGAGAACGTCGAGTTCGTCCAGCGAGAGAAATACGCCATCGTCATGAACCGGCACGGCGAGATCGTGATCCAGGACGAAACCGGACGCGAGCGCGAGCGCTACGGCCTGACCTACGGCGCGCGTCTGTTCTTCGTCGAAGGCGGCAGGGTCAAGCAGGGCGACCTGCTCTCCGAGTGGGATCCCTTCTCGGTGCCGATCCTTACCGAGGTGGCCGGTCACGTGAAGTTCGGCGACGTCATCGAAGGCGTCACCATGACCGAGCAGCTCGACGAGGTCACCGGCCTTTCGCGCAAGAGCATCATCGAGTCCAAGGATGCCGACCTGCGACCGCGCATCTCGCTCAAGGATGACGGCGGCAAGACGCTGAAAATCCCAAGCTCGGACAACGAGGCCCGCTACTTCCTGCCCTTCGGCGCCACCATCGCGGTGTCCGAAGGCGACCAGATTCAAGCGGGTGACATCGTCGCTCGTATCCCGCGCGAGACCACCAAGACCAAGGACATCACCGGCGGTCTGCCGCGCGTGGCCGAGCTCTTCGAGTCGCGCAAGCCGAAAGAGCACGCCGTGATTTCGGAGATCGACGGCGCGGTCAGCTTCGGCAAGGACACCAAGGGCAAGCGCAAGGTCGTGGTCACCCCCGAACACGGCGATGCCAAGGAATTCCTCATCTCCAAGAGCAAGCACCTTTCCGTGCGCGAAGGCGACAAGATCAAGGCGGGCGAACCCTTCATGGACGGCGCCGCCAACCCGCACGACATCTTGCGGGTGCTGGGTGAAAAGCAACTCGCCAAGTATCTGGTCGACGAAGTGCAAGAGGTCTACCGGCTTCAGGGCGTCAAGATCAACGACAAGCACATCGAGACCGTCGTGCGCCAGATGCTCCGCCGGGTGCGGGTCATCGACGTCGGCGACACCGGCTTCTTGTCGGACGAGCACGTGGAAAAGTACATCTTCGAGGAAGAGAACGAGCGGGTGATGGCGAAGGGGGGGCGCCCGGCACAGGGCGAGCCGCTTTTGCTCGGCATCACCAAGGCGTCGCTGTCGACCGAGAGCTTCATTTCCGCGTCGTCGTTCCAAGAAACAACCAAGGTGCTCACCGAAGCTGCCGTGTGTGGCAAGGTCGACTACCTGCGTGGTCTCAAGGAAAACGTCATCATGGGAAGGCTGATCCCAGCAGGCACCGGGCTAGGCGCCTACAAACGACTGTCGATTCACACCGATGTCGCGGAAGGAGGCGAGACCACGCCTACCGGAGCCGGTGCCGCCCCAGGACTTATCGATGGCGAGCGAAGCGGGGGAATGACGCGTCGACGCAGCTCATCCGAAACCTAGAACTTCTCGTTGACATTGGGATCTCGATCCCTATAATGCACCACTCCTCGGACCTGGGGAGTACCTGGAAATAGGCACATTCCGAATCAGGAATCTGCGCCCGCCGAGGAAGAATCAAAGATGCCTACCGTCAATCAACTCGTGAAATCTGGCCGCCAAGTGATGCGGCGAAAGACCGACTCGCCCGCGCTGAAGGGATGTCCCCAGCGTCGGGGGGTCTGCGTGCGCGTCTACACCACCACGCCGAAGAAGCCGAACTCGGCCCTGCGCAAGGTGGCGCGCGTTCGCCTCACCAACGGCATGGAAGTCACGACCTACATTCCGGGCGAAGGCCACAATCTGCAAGAGCACTCGGTCGTGCTGATCCGCGGTGGTCGCGTCAAGGATCTGCCGGGCGTGCGCTACCACATCATTCGCGGCAGCCTCGATACCGCCGGCGTCAGCAACCGTCGTCAGGGGCGTTCGAAATACGGTGCCAAGCGGCCCAAGTAGCCGATGACGCGGAGATTTCCTTTCAAGACGCTTTCCCCACGGAGAAGTTGATAGATGCCACGCAAAGGTGAAGTTCCCAAGCGCAAGCCGCTTCCCGACCCGAAGTTCACGGATCAGCCGGTCGATCTGCGTCGCCGGATTACCAAGTTCGTCAACACCGTGATGGAGTCCGGCAAGAAGGCGATCGCCGAGGGAATCGTCTATGGCGCGCTCGATCTGGTGGCGGAAAAGGCCGCTGACGATCCGGTGAAGGTTTGGGACAAGGCGCTCAGCAACGTGCAGCCCAAAATCGAGGTCAAGTCGCGGCGGGTGGGCGGTGCCACCTACCAGGTTCCCGTCGACGTTAGGCCGGATCGCGCCTTGGCCCTCGGTATGCGCTGGCTCATTCACTCGGCGCGCGAGCGCTCGGACGGCCGTACCATGCGCGAGAAGCTCGCGGCCGAGTTGCTCGACGCGAGCAACAACAAGGGCGCTGCCGTGAAGAAGCGCGAAGATACGCACAAGATGGCGGAAGCGAACAAGGCATTCGCGCATTACCGCTGGTAGAAGCGACGGCTAGTAGCAACAGTTCAGTAGATCGAATAACCATTCCAAAGAGAGAACCAGACAACATAAGGGCGAGAAGATTCGGGCTCGATAGGTCGTTGAAGGGGTCGGCAAAGGCATAGAGGTTTTTGCTCATCCTTCCAGCCGACCGAAGTAGCCTGGACCAGTTCTTGACCAGGTAAACGCAACACCGCGGACCTTGTGGTCCCTTGAGGGTGAAGAGCCCGTCTGGAGATCCACTTGAGCGCGGAGAGAGAAACGAATCGTGGCTCGGCAAGTCCCCATAGATCATACCCGGAACATCGGGATCATGGCGCATATCGATGCGGGGAAAACCACGACCACCGAGCGCATTCTCTTTCTACACCGGCGTGTCGCGGACCATGGGCGAAGTGCATGAGGGCACCGCCGTCATGGATTGGATGGAGCAGGAGCAAGAGCGAGGCATCAGTATCACGGCCGCCTCGACGACCTGTTTCTGGCGCGATCATCGCGTAAACATCATCGATACGCCTGGGCATGTGGACTTCACGGTCGAGGTCGAACGCTGCCTGCGCGTGCTCGATGGCGCGGTCACGGTGTTCTGCGCGGTCGGGGGGGTCGAGCCCCAGTCCGAAACCGTTTGGCGGCAGGCCGACAAGTACAGTGTCCCGCGCATTGCGTTCATCAACAAGTGCGATCGTCTTGGCGCGGATCCCTGGCGCTGCGTGCAGCAGATTCGCGATCGTATCAAAGCCCATCCCGTTCTTACCCAGATCCCCTTGGGACTCGAAGACTCGTTCTCCGGGGTCGTGGATCTGGTCGGAATGCGTGCGCTCGAATGGGTGGGTGATACGACCGGCGCCATCTTCCTGGAACGCGAGGTCCCCGCCAACCTCGTGAAGGCCGCGAAGAGTGCGCGTGTGGCGATGATCGAAGCCCTGGGCGAGGCCGACGACGAGATGCTGTCGCTCTATGTCGAGGGCGCCGAGATTCCGGCGAAGCAAATCAGGGCCGCGCTTCGCCGCGCAACCATCGCCGGCAAGGCCGTGCCCGTGCTGCTGGGAGCCGCCTTCAAGAACAAGGGCGTGCAGCCGCTGCTCGACGCCATCGTTGACTATCTGCCGTCTCCCGCCGACATGCCTCCCGTTCAGGGGCATTCCGCCGGCGGCGAGCCCATCGTCCGCCGGGCTTCCAACGACGAGCCCTTCTCCGCGCTGGCGTTCAAGATCATGAGCGACGTGGTGTCGGAGCCCCTGACCTATTTCAGGGTCTATTCCGGCCAGGTCGCCACGGGGGCGACCGTTTTCAACGCGACCAAGGGCAAGCGCGAGCGGATCGGCCGCCTCATGCGCATGCACGCCAACCGTCGCGAAGAGATCCGCCAAGTCACTTGCGGCAACATCGCGGCCGCCGCCGGCCTGCGCGTCACCTCGACGGGCGATACTCTGTGTGACGCGGACGAGCCGATCACGCTCGATCTCATCGAATTCCCACAACCGACGTGTTCGGTGGCCATCGAGGCCAAGACCAGCGCCGAGCAGCAGGATCTTCTGAGGGCCCTCGAGCAACTGGCCATCGAAGATCCTTCTTTCAGCTTGAAGACCGATGCCGAGACGGGCCAGACCGTGATTTCCGGCATGGGCGAATTGCACCTCGAGATCATCGTCGATCGTCTGGTCCGCGAATACAACCTGCGTGCGTCCGTGGGACGCCCGCAGGTCGCCTATCGCGAGGCCATCACCAGGGCGGCCGAGGCCGAAGGCCGGTTCGAGCATTCGATTGGCGGGCGCGGACTTTTCGCGCAGGTGAAATTGCGGGTCGAGCCCGGGAGCGAGCGATCCGGCTTCGCCTTCCGCAACCTTGCCTCCACGCGCGCGGTGCCGCGCGAATGGGTTGTGGCGGTCGAGCGTGGCGCCAAAACGGCGCTGGTCTCGAGGCGCGGTCAGCGGTTACCCGATTGGGGATGCCGTAGTGACGCTGCTCGATGGCGGTTACCATCCGCTCGACTCGAACGAGATGGCCTTTCCAGATTGCGACCGCTCAAGCCATTGCGGATGCCGTGGCCAAGGCTGGTCCGGTCTTGCTCGAACCCATCATGTCTCTTGACGTGGTGGTCCCCGACCAGTACGTGGGAGCCGTGGTTGGCAACATGTCGGCTCGGCGTGCCAGGATTATCGGAATCGAACCTCGCGGTGGCGCGCAAGCCGTGACCGCAGAGGTTCCCCTTTCGAGCATGTTCGGGTATTCGACCGATGTTCGATCGCTCACGCAGGGACGGGCGACGTTCACCATGCAGTTCCTGCGCTTCGCACCAGTTCCGAACCACGTTGTCGACGGAATCGCCAATCGGGTTCGCAGTTCGTGATCGCATCGCCGTAGGAGGAAACCATGGCCAAGGAAAAATTCGTACGAAACAAGCCGCACCTGAACGTAGGGACGATCGGGCACGTGGACCATGGCAAGACGACGCTGACGGCAGCGATTACGAAGGCGCTCGCGAAGAAGAATTTCGCGACGTTCACGGCGTACGACCAGATTGACAAGGCGCCGGAAGAGCGGGAGCGCGGAATTACGATCGCGATCGCACACGTGGAGTATCAGACGGAGAAGCGTCACTACGCGCACGTGGATTGCCCCGGGCACGCGGACTACATCAAGAACATGATCACGGGCGCGGCGCAGATGGATGGCGCGGTGTTGGTGGTGTCTGCTCCGGACGGGCCGATGCCGCAGACGCGCGAGCACATTCTTCTGGCCCGCCAGGTCGGCGTACCCTCGATCGTCGTCTACCTCAACAAGGTCGACATGATTGCGAAGGGTGACGAGGAATTGCTCGATCTGGTCGAGCTTGAGCTGCGTGAGCTTCTGACGAAGTACGAGTTCCCCGGGGACAAGACGCCGATTGTACGCGGCAGCGCGCTGAAGGCGCTCGAAGGGGAGCAGTCGGATATCGGCGAGGGCTCGATCATGAAGCTCCTCGATGCGCTGGACACGTTCATTCCGGAGCCGAAGCGCGAGATCGACAAGCCGTTCCTGATGCCGGTCGAGGACGTGTTCACGATTTCCGGTCGCGGCACGGTGGTCACGGGGCGCGTGGAACGCGGCATCGTGAAGGTGGGCGAGGAAGTCGAGATCGTCGGGTTCAAGGACACGATGAAGACGGTGGTGACGGGGGTGGAAATGTTCCGCAAGCTGCTCGATGAAGGTCGGGCGGGCGACAACATCGGCGCACTTTTGCGCGGGACGAAGCGCGAAGAGATCGAGCGCGGACAGGTTCTGGCGAAGCCAGGGTCGATTACGCCGCACAAGCAGTTCATGGGGCAGGTGGTCGTTCTGAAGAAGGAAGAGGGCGGGCGCCACACGCCGTTCTTCAAGGGGTATCGGCCGCAGTTCTACTTCCGTACGACGGACGTGACGGGGGACGTGAAGCTGCCCGATGGGATGGAGATGGTGATGCCGGGGGACAACGTGGACATGGAGATCACGCTGATCACGCCCTATCGCGTGCGAAGAAGGGCTGCGTTTCGCCATCCGCGAAGGTGGCAAGACGGTCGGCGCCGGCGTCGTGACCAAGATTATTGCGTAGGAATCTCTGGCGGAGTCAAAGCGAGCAAAGTAAAAGGGGGCACCAAGTGACACCCAAAATCAGGATACGGCTGAAAGCCTACGATCACCGCCTGCTGGATCAATCGGCGGGCGAGATCGTCGACACCGCCAAAAGAACCGGCGCCAAAGTCGCAGGTCCAATTCCGTTGCCGACGAAGATCAACAAGTACTGCGTCTTGCGTTCACCCCACGTGGACAAGAAGTCGCGTGAGCAATTCGAGATTCGGACGCACAAGCGGCTGCTGGATATTCTCGATCCGACGCAGCAGACGCTGGACGCTCTCATGAAGCTCGACCTGTCGGCGGGCGTTGATGTCGAGATCAAGACCTGAGGTCAGCCATGCAGATCGACGTCGTTAATATCGAAGGACAGAAGGTCGGCCAGATGGATATCGCCGACGAGGTGTTCGCCGCCACGGTGAAGGGGCCGTTGCTCTGGGAGGCCGTGAAGGCCCAACAGGCGGCCAAGCGCGCGGGAACGCACTCGACGAAAACCCGCATGAACGTGCGCGGCGGCGGCAGGAAGCCGTACCGCCAGAAGGGCACGGGCAACGCCCGGCAAGGCTCTACCCGTTCGCCCAATTTCGTCGGCGGCGGCATGGTCTTCGGACCGCATCCGCGCAGCTACGAGTTCACGCTGCCCAAGAAGATCAAGAAGGCTGCGCTTGCCTCGGCCTTGTCGCTTCGCGCGCAGGAGAAGAAGCTCGTGGTCGTCGACAAGCTGACCATCGAGGCGCCCAAATCGAAGCGGATGGCCGGTGTCCTCAAGGCGCTCGGCTTTGCTTCCGCCCTGGTGGTGGATGGCAAGGGCAACCTGAACCTGGTCAAGTCGATTCGCAACCTGCCCTCCCATGTTTGCCTGCCGCCTGAGGGACTCAATGTCTACGACATCCTCAACCACGGCGGGCTCGTGATTGCCAAGGACGCAATCAAGGCGGTCGAGGCTCGCGTGATCGGGGCCGAAACCGAAGCCTCCGGAACGTAAGAGAGGAACACCATGCGTTCTCCTGAAAACATCATCGTTCGACCACTTCTCACCGAGAAGGGCACCTTCCTCAAGGAAACCGGCGGTCGGGCGGAAGCGGACCTCGGCGACCCCGAGAGCGTTCCGCCGCAGCTTCTCCTCGAAGTGGCCCGCGACGCCAACAAGATCGAGATCAAGTACGCGGTCGAGAAGATCTGGAACGTGAATGTTCTCAAGGTTCGCACCGCCGTCGTTCGTGGCAAGCAGAAGCGCGTTGGACGCTATATCGGCCGACGCTCGAATTGGAAACGCGCCCTGGTCACGTTGGCTCCGGGGCAAAAGATCGAATTCTTCGAGGGAGTCTAGGACATGGGCCTTCGCACATTGAACCCAACCACCCCCGGTGTCCGCGGCAGAGTCGCGCCGGACTTTTCCGAGCTGACCCAAGGCAACAACCCGCTCAAGTCGTTGACGGCGAGCAAAGCCAATCCCGCGCGGGCGCAATCACTTTGGCCGCATCACGGTGCGTTTTCGCGGCGGTGGACACAAACGGCGATTTCGCACCATCGATTTTCGGCGCGACAAGATCGGTGTCCCGGCCAAGGTCGCCAGCATCGAATACGATCCGAATCGTAGCGCGCGCATCGTGCTCTTGAACTACGCGGACGGAGAGAAACGCTACATTTTATGGCCAATCGGGTTGAAGGTGGGCGACACGGTCGTGTCCTCGCGCGAGGCCGACATCAAGCCAGGCAACAGCCTTCCCCTGCGCCACATACCCCTCGGGACGACCATTCACAACGTCTGTCTGCACGTGGCTGGCCGTGCCCAGCTTGTGCGCTCGGCCGGCGACGGAGCCCAACTGATGGCCAAGGAAGGCGACTGGGGCCAGGTTCGTCTACCCATCGGGGGAAGTTCGCAAGGTCCATCTCGATTGCCGGGCCACCATTGGCCAGATCGGCAACGTCGAGCACAGCAGCGTTCAAGTCGGCAAAGCCGGACGAACGCGTTGGGCCGGCTGGCGTCCGCACAACCGCGGCGTCACCATGAACCCGGTGGACCACCCGATGGGCGGCGGCGAAGGTCGCTCGTCCGGCGGACGCCATCCCTGTTCGCCCTGGGGGCAGCTGGCCAAGGGGCTCAAGACGCGTGAGAACAAGAGGACCGATCGCATGATCATCAAGCGCCGAGGAAAGAAGGCTTAGTCATGGCCCGATCAATAAAGAAGGGCGCGTTCGTCGACCGCCACTTGATGACCAAGGTGGTCGACATGCAGAAGCAGAAGACCAAGAAGGTCATCAAGACCTGGTCTCGTCGTTCGACCATTCTCCCCGAGATGGTTGGCCTTACCTTCGCCGTGCACAACGGTCGCAAGTTCCTGCCCGTCTTCGTCACGGAGAACATGGTTGGTCACAAACTCGGTGAGTTCGCGCCGACCCGAATCTTCATGACCCATTCGGGTGATCGCAAGGCCGCGGCCGGCGCAGGCGCCCAAGCTGCAGCGGCGCCCGCAGCACCCTCCGCCGCGACAGGCGCGTCGGCAGTGAAGAAGTAGGGAACGGAAGGTAAACGCACATGGCACACGCAGTGTTGAGACGTTTCCGACAATCGCCGCGCAAGGTGCGCATGGTCGCGGATATGATCCGCGGTCGACAAGTGGCCGACGCCATGGCCATCCTGAATTTTCAACAGCGCAAGGCCGCCAAGATGCTGAGCAAGGTGCTCGGTTCGGCGGTAGCCAACGCAACGGCCAACGAGAAGGCCGATGCGGACGCTCTCATGGTCACGAAAATCACCGTGGATCCGGGTCCCGTCGAAAAGCGATGGCTCGCTCGATCCATGGGGCGCGCCAATCGCATCAATCGGCGAACCTCCAACGTGACCATCGTGGTCGACGTTCCCTAGGAGAATCAGATGGGTCAGAAAACCAATCCAATAGGCTTTCGTCTCGGCGTCGTCCGCGGCTGGTCGTCGCAGTGGTACTCGGAGAAGGAATTCGCGAAGTGGCTGCACGAGGATTTGCGGCTGAAGAAGTTCGTCAAGGAGAAGCTGGGACACGCGGGGGTGGCCTCGGTCGAGGTCGAGCGCGCGGCCAACAAGGTCAAGATCAACATCTACACGGCTCGCCCAGGCATCGTCATCGGCAAGCGCGGCGCCGGCGTCGAGACTTTGAAGAAGGAAGTGCAAGCGCTCACCACGAGCGAGGTCTTCCTCAACATCCAAGAGGTCCGCAAGGCGGAGACCAACGCGCAGCTGGTGGCGGAGAACGTGGCTACCCAACTGGAGCGTCGCGTGGCCTTCCGTCGCGCCATGAAGAAGGCGGTACAGACCGCCATGAAGTTCGGCGCCAAGGGGATTCGATTGGCTTGCTCGGGCCGCTTGGGCGGGGCTGAAATGGCCCGTTACGAATGGTACCACGAGGGCCGGGTGCCGTTGCACACCCTACGCGCGGACATCGAATATGGAACCACCGAGGC
>CAWCMR010000007.1:0-65843 GCA_963796685.1 uncultured delta proteobacterium | reverse complement strand
CTTGGGCCTGCTCGAAGCGCTGGCCATGGCAAGGAATCTTGCCTCTCAAACCGGACAGGATTTCAACCTGAATCAGCTCTGCCTCAGCACCGGACTGGCCAATGTCGCCGGCAGCCTCTTTCATTGTATTCCGGGTTCGGGATCGCTCACGCGCTCGGCGATCAACCACCAGGCCGGTGCTCGCACCCAATGGTCCGGGGTCTATTCCGCGGCGGCCGTGGCTCTGATTACGTTGGTCTTCGCCCCCTATGCCCGCTTCGTCCCGCGCTCTGCCCTGGCCGGCATCCTGATGGTCACCGCGGTCGGCATGATCGACTGGAAAGCCCTGCCCTTTCACCTGCGCGCGACCCGTTTCGACGCCTTCATCGTTCTCACCACCGCGATTGCCGCGGTCGGCGTCTCCGTCGAGTTCTGCATCTTGATCGGCGTGACGGCCTCGTTCCTGCTTGCCGTGCCGCGCGCCGGACGCATGACTCGCACCGAATTCGTCTTGGGAGAAAATGGCATCTCCCACGAGCGGCGTGAAGGCGAGCCGGCCGACAAAGAGGTCCTCATCTTCGGCCTCGAGGGCGAATTGTTCTTCGGCTCCAACCTGGCCCTCGACGAGCACCTGTCCTACTTCGAGCGCCGGGCCGCCGATGGCGCGCGGGTCATCGTCTTGCGCACGAAACGGCTACGCAACCCCGACGCCGTGGGCATGCGCGACATCGACAATTTCGTTCGCCGTATGAAGGCCAACGGCGTCCGTGTCATCCTGGCCGGCATGCGGGCCGATCTACTCGAAGGGTTGCGCGCAGCCGGAGCCCTCGGCCATCTCGACGAGGATCAGGTATTCCCCGAACGCCCCGCCCGCGGCTCCAGCGCCATGGAGGCCATCGCCGCCGCCCTGAAGTACATCGAGGCCAATAGCGCCTCCTGGCCTCCACAGAGTCGGAACTGACGTATGCCTAGTGTGGCAAGCCAAACGACGACCGCTATTCCAGCAGGAAGTTGCCTTCGGCGAGTGTTTTCTCATCGGAGCCGATACCCTGCACCACGCGCACCAAGTACGTGTGTCGAGGCTGGAATCCGTCCTCGGCCGAGAAGACCAACCGCATACCCAGATCCTTCACGGATGAACCATCGACTTTCCAGACAGCGGTTGCTTCTTTCTTCGCCATGCCTTCTGGATCCGCGTAGTCCATCACCGCCACGATGATGGGATCTGCGGTTGTTCGCGCCCTAAATCGGGCGATCATCTCTACTCGCCAAGCATCGGCTTCAGACATCGTGTCCGTTCCCGCGAGCGTCGCAACCTGCGTCCCTCGGGCAAGCGTCGTAACGATGCCCACCATGGGATTCACGTCGATCCCAGCCACCGTACTTCCGCCATTCGCAAATAGGCACACACTGCCCACGCGAGGGCAATCCTTCCTGTGCTGACTCGAAACCAGGAAGACCTCGGGCTGAATGTTGAGGTCTTCGACGCTGGCAAGCTCGCCATCGTCGTCGGTCGCCTGCGCAAGCTGCGGCAAGGACACGACACCCAGGAAGCCAAGAGAAACGAAAAGTGAAACATTCTTGAACATAGTCTATCTCCGTTAAAAAGATGCATAGGTGCCTTCAACTACTTGGATGCGGCAACGGTGTACGCGATTCCAGGCCGAGGGACAAGTAACCTTTCCGCAACACGGATGTCACGATGTGGTGATTGCGCCTGTCAGCATCGACACGGTAGCTAACCCCCAACGGGTTTGTGCATCTCACCGACGGGCTACATCGTTACCGACGCATCCAGGCCAGGGGCACTACAACCACGTCGGGGTCAACCACGTCGGGGTCAGCGGCAACTTCCGTTGTTTGTTGCTGGTGCAGGACGAAGCAAGGCGCGCCTGGTTCAAGTGGCTCGCTGTCGGAGCCAACGCACGTTGGCGGGCAGGATCTTCGGTGGGCTTGTCGGGGGGCGAAGGAATTCGACCGAGTCGCGCTCGAGGAGTGGCGGGGGGAAGGCAATCACAGCGTCTGGTTCGATCATGCTCGGGATTTACCTCGGGATTTACCCTCCCGTCCCCTTCTCGCCAACCAGGGCCACCCTTAGTCTGTTTCCCAGCTCGTCGACCTGTTTTTGCTGGGTCGGGAACAGAACCTTGAGCGGCAAACAGGTGCCCACGACGCCCTGACTCGTGATGACCGAATCGCTCGGCGAGCAGCGCTGCACATCCGTGTCGAGCCTGACCGTCTGCTGCCCATTCCGGCTCACGAGCGATACCCGGTAGCGCAGAAAAATGTCCGTGTCGTACTTGCGCGTTGGACCATCGTTGATGGCATTGGTAGCCCTGAAGCGATAGCCCGTATCGAACCATTGGGTCGTGATGGTGCCGTGGGCGCGGTCCACGGCGACAGCCTCGAGCCCGTTCGCCGCCAGCGTCTGGACCAGGACGTCCATGGCATTCCGAGACTGTGCGACCGTAAAGCTGTCAGACCGGGGCCTGTGTGCGCAGGCCGATCCGGCAAGAACCAGCGCGATGGCCAGGGCATTGGGGATGGGCTTCATGGTGGTCTCCTTTCGAATGCGACCGCTCACGTCGGCACCTCGGCCGGGGCGTGGGCGAAGACTTCGCGCGTGGACTCTGCCGGCCGCTTGGCAAGCAGCAAGAACATCACCGGGACGAGGAACAGCGACAGGAGGGTCGACGAGGTGAGGCCGCCGACCACCGCCAGCGCCAAGGGGCGGTTCGAGGCGGTGCTGACGTCGAGACCGAGCGCGGTCGGAATGAGCCCAATGACGGTGGCGAGACTCGTCATGGCGATGGGAATGAACCGAGTTCGCGCCGCGGCCACGACCGCCTCGACCTTGGCCACGCCCTCGTTGAATCTCCGATTGGCATCGTCGACCAGCAGGATGCCATTCGACACCGCGATGCCGATGACCATGAGGATTCCCATCAGCGCCGTGACCGAGAATCCCTGGCCACCGGCCAGGAGTGCCAGCACGATGCCGAGCAACGACACCGGAATCGTGAACAGCATGACGAAGGGCAGGCGTAGCGACTTGAACTGCGAAGCCATGATCATGAAGACGACCATGATCGCGAGCGCCAGGGCCAAGCCCAGCCCCGAGAATGTCGTGCGCATGAGCTCGACTTGTCCCACGAAGCGGAGATCGAGCCCGCGCGTTCGCGGATCCGAAGCAAGCTTCTGTTGCAGCTCGCGGGCGGCACTGCCAATGTCCCGCCTCTCGGTCTGCATGAGAACGTGCGCCGCGCGCTGCAGCCGGTTGCGCTCGATGGCGATGGGACCAAGCGAGCGGCGAATGGTGCTGTAGGCGCCCAGCGTGACGGCGTCTCCGGACTCCCCGATGCGAACGGGAACGCTGGCCAACGCGGAGGGGTCGTTGATCACCTTGCCGTCGAGATAGGTGACGACGTAATAGGACTGTCCGTTGCTCCCGTCGATCCACACGCTGGGGGTGTTGATGTTGCCGAGGGTTGCCTCGAGCGTCGACTGGGCCGCTTCCCGCGAGGAGACATCGACCATACCGGCCTTGGTGCGATCGGTTTCGACCCGAATTTCGGGATAGTTCACTTGCAAGGAAGGATAGATGTCGCGAATACCCGGAACCGTGGCAGCCACGGCGGCGACGGCCTTGGACTCGTCTTCCAAGACCTGAAGGTTGTCGCCGGTGATCTCGACCACCAAGGGTGCCAAATAGCCGTTGGAGAAGACGCTGGCCACCAGCCCTCCCGGCCACTGCAGGAACTCGACCCCCGGGAAATGGCGGTTCAGGATTTCGCGCATCTTGTCGGCGATTTCCCCCTGGCTCGCCTTGCGCTTCTCGGGCGTGGCCAGGGCGACGCGGATGAATCCCATGTGAGGCCCGGCGTTGGGACTGGTCATTGCGCTGCGCGCATTCTGCGGCGACCCCACGTTGGTGAGGACCAATTCCACGTCGTCCTTGGGCAGCTCCTTTGCCAGGACCGCGCCCATGCTGTTGATCTTCTTGGCGGCGTCGGAAAGAGACGTGCCGGGGGCGAGCCGCACGTAGACTCTCTCCATGGATTCGTCGATCGCGGGAAAGAACGTGCTCGGCAGTTTCATCGCCATCCATCCGCTGGCCAGCACCAACACGGCGGCCGATGCCACCACGGTCCCACGGAAGGGGAGGACCTTGCGCAGGGTGTTTGCATAGCCTTCCGCCATGCGGTTGATGAAACCGCCAACCGCCCGGCGCAAGCGCCCAGGTTTGTCGTGAACGAGAAAATACCGGCAGGCGAGCGGGGTCACGCACATGCTGACGAAGTACGAGGCGATCATGCTGACCGCGACGGTGATGGCGAGCGGCACGAAGAGCTTCTTGGCCAGTCCCGCCAGCAGGACCACCGGCAAGAGCACGGCCATGGTCGTCAGGGTGGAGGCGAGGACGGGCAGCGCGACGGCATTGGCCCCTTCGAGCGCGGCTTGGTAGGGCGATAGGCCTTGGTTTTGGTGACGGTGGATGGATTCCAGGACTACCACGGCATCGTCGACCAAACGGCCCATGGCCAAGGTCAGTCCGCCGAGCGTGAAGGCATTGAGCGTGTGCCCGCCGGCGTAGAGCACGATGAGTGTGACCGCGAAGGAGAGCGGGATGGCCACCGAAACGATGATCGTCCCGCGCACGCTCTGCAGAAAGAGAAGGATGACCAGCGCGATGAGGACGAGGGCCTGGATCACCTCCTTCTTCAAACCCTCGTAACTCGTGCGCACGAAGGTCGACTGGTCGAAGATGGGTTTCACGAGCACGCCGGGTGGCAGATCCTTGAGGCCGGACACCATCTTCTTCACCGCGTCGACGATCTCGAGCGTGTTGCCGCCCGGGATTCGCAGCACGTTCAGGTAGACGGCGTCGTTTCCGTTTACGGCCACCGCCTGGGTTTCCGGCGAACCGCCGTCCTCCACACGGGCAACGTCGCGGATGAGAACCGGTTTGCCACCCCGAAGCTTTACGATGGCGTCACCGATATCGCTCACCCTCTGGGCCACGGCGTTGGTATAGACATTGGCGTCGAAGGTGGCCGCGATCAGCTCGCCCGAGGGAAGAAGGGCATTCGACTGCGCCACCGCAGCCGCCACGTCGGTGGACGTCAGGCCGCGCGCCTGCGCCCGTGCCGGGTTCACGATGACGTTGATCTGGCGTTGCCGACCGCCGTTGATGGCGGCGCTGGCCACGCCGGGGATGCCTTCCAGAATCGGCTCGATGGAGTTCAAGGCATAGTCGTAAAGCTGGGGTCCGCTGAGACCCCCGCCCGACACCGCGACCTGAATCACCGGCGCGTTCGACGGATCGTACTGAAGGACGAAGGGTGGCAACACACCCAACGATTTGGGGACCGCGGACATGGCGAAAGCGACCTGCTGTTGCACCAGGGTCTGCGCCGAATTGAGGTCCGTGCCCCATTTGAGCCAGACGAAGACGACGCTCAGATTGTTGCGCGAGTTGCTTTCGACGTGGTCCACGCCCGGGGTGGCGCTGACGTATTTCTCGATGCGCCAGGTGATGGTCTTCTCCACGTCCTTGGGCCCGAGACCGGGCGCCAAGGTACCCACCACCAGTACGGGAGGGGTGAGCTCGGGAAAGGTGTCGACGCTCATGCGCGGGGTGACGACCACGGCGAACACCACCAGGCCGATGCAAATCATCAAGATCGCGATGGGATTGCGGAGCGAAAGACTCGTCACCTCGGGCCCTCCGCCAAGCGCTCCATGCTCACTTGGACGTTCTCGCCATCCTTGAGCAGCGTGCGGCCCTCGGTGACGACCAGGGCTTCGGCGGGCAACGACTTGTCCACGAACAACCGGCCATTCCTTTCCCCGAGCACCTTCACCACCACCCTCTTCGCCTGCCCGTTTTCGGCCCGAAAGAGCGTCGCCTTGCTACCCCTGACCTCGGCGGCCGCAAGCGGGATCTCCGTGGCTGGCACGGGCGCGCCAGCGGCGACCGAGAGCTCGGCCGTGGTGCCGACCGGGAGCGTTCGGCTGGGATCCGCCAGATCGATCTCGAAGTGGACGGTTCGCGTCGCTCCGTCGGCGGCGGGCGAGCGGCGAGCGATGGTCCCCACGAGTTTTTGCCCGATGGCGAGCGCGACGATGTCCACCTTGACACCGGGTTTGACCAGGTCGAAATCCTCCTCGGGAACGTCGGCCACCACGCGCACGACGTCGCGATCGATGACCGAGGCGATGGATTCGCCGGGGTGCACATAGGCACCCGGATCCATGGTGCGCTCGGAAACCTCCCCGTTGAAGGGCGCACGTAGGACGCAGTCGCTGACCTCCAGGGTGGCGCGTTCCAAACGCGCCTTGGTCGACATCAACTCGGCCTCCTTGCTGACGCTGTCGGCCTGCTTTCTTTCGATTTCGTTGGCTGAGGCGAAGCCCCCGCTCTGCAGCTCGGCAATGCGGGACGCCTCGTGCGACAGGGCCAACTGCTGCGCCTCGATGGCTCGCGCCTGCATGGAAATGCCCTGGCTCGCGGCCGAGGCATTCCTGCAATCGAGGGTGCCGATGATTTGCCCGCGCTTGACCCGATCCCCTGGCCGCACCAACACCGAGCCGACATAGGCCGAGATGAGCTGCGGGCCGATCTTCGCTTCCACCCACGGGCGAAAGGTACCGACGTAGTGGCGCGTGGAATTGTAGAGCGTGGCCCGCGCCTCCACGACCGTGACCCCCACGGGAAGCGAGGCCAGGGCGACCTGGTTCACCCGTGCGCCGGCCCGGGCCACCATGAGAAACCCGAACAGCAGCACGGTTGCGACGCCCAGGGCGATGATGATGGGGACCCGTCGCTGGTGCCGTTTCTCGGGAACGGAGGGATGGGCCTCTGGGGTCTCGATGGGTGAAGATGACATCACGATTCCTCCGCAAGTAGCTTCCCGAGCACCGCGCGCGCACGAGAAAGTTCGAACTGTCCGTCGGCGAGCTGGATCTCGGCGTCGGTACGCAAGTACTCCGCGTCCGCAAGCTCCAGGGCCGTTCCCAGCCCTGCCTTGAAACGCGCCTCGGCCTGGGCGTAGTTCGCGCGCGCGGCCTCGACCGAACGGCCCAGGCTGGCAAGCGCGGCCTTTGCCACTTCTGCCCCGACATAGGCTCGCTGGATTTCCGAAACCTCTTGCTGCACGATCGCCGCGAAGTCGCTCTGCAGGGTTTGCTCGCGCGCCGAAGAAGCCCGCTGCCGCGCGGCAATGATGCCGTCATAGAGAGGCCAGCGCAGAATCAGTCCGACATCCCAGTTGGGAACGTCGGGCAACCACCCGCCGTAGCTCGCCGCAACGCCCGAGCTTGGCGTGGCCCCGCCGGCTCGGCCAGAGAAGGTGCCTGCCAACAGGATGTCTGGCCTCATCTCAGCGCCGATGGCGCGCGTGAGGGCTTGTTGGGCGGCGACCCTCGCTCGGGCCTCCTTGAGCACGGGATCGCGCGCGGCAGCGTCCGACATGGCTTGATCGAGGGACGGCATGGGCGGTACGGGAGACTGAATATCGGCGACGTCCAGCATGCGATCGGACACTCCCACCGCCGCCGCCAGAACGACCTGGGCGCTGGCCACACCGCCCTCGGCGCGGATGCGATTGACTTCGAAGCGAGCCAGGTCCGCCTCGGCGCGCGTCCGCTCGATCGGGGCGTACAGTCCACTGTGCACGCCAGCCTCGGCCATATCGCGGTGAACCCGCGTGCGCTCGTACCCGTCCTTCGCCGCGCGCAGCACGGCCTTGGCACTCTGGACGGCAAAATAGGATTCCTTCACCACGAGGGCGATGGCCAGGCGCTCCGCCTCGGCACGATGGCGCTCGCTGACCACGACGGCGTCGGCGGCAGCGTCTTGCGCAGCGATGCGACCGAAGTCGAACAGCTCCTGGCCGATGGAGATCGCGGCCAGGGTCGAGGGAGATGGCGTCCAGGCGCCTCCACTGTCCACGGCCGTGGTGGCACCAATTCGTGGGAGGGCAATATCTTGGAGCCCGACATACGAGGCGGTCGTGTTGTTCGTCGTTCCCTCCAAGACTTCACCCACGAGAGAGGAGCGAGGAAGCCAGCTTGCCCTCGGTACTTGCGCATCGGCTTGGGCGACCTGCACCCGGTCGAGAGCAGCTTTGAGCGAGGGCTGGTGCGCTTGCGCATAGGCGATCGCGTCTTTGAGGCTGATGGCGCGCGCGGACCCGAGTTGCCAGGGGAACGGTGCAGGCTCCTGTTCGCCCAGCTGCGCAGCGAGAGTCTGAGACGACACGAGAAGACACACGAGGCCCGTCGAGGCACGAATCCTTCCAAGTCGCCCTTGATTTCTAGTCATTGATTCCGCCGCTCCGAGTCAAGTCGAACCTTGGCTGTGTCGAATCCACAGTTCGTCCCATAAGCACTCGCCGTACCAACCAAAGTCGCCGGAATTGCGTGAGATTCGAGATGCGAAGGCCGCCGAGATCGGGAGGAATTCCGAGGCAACAGGAATAAATCCCGACCCGGGCAATTTCGAGAGGGGGAAAGCGTCCGACTTGACTGCACTCAGCCCCGGCGCACCTCTTGCTTGCCCATCGTTCAAGGGTATGATTTCTTCCTCAAAGACGTTGCGGCTGCCGATGACAACCAGAGTCACTCGGCGGGCAAGTGAGGCGAAACGCCCAAACCCTGGTGCGATCGGTGATGAACAAATGAAGATCTCCTCGATCTTCTGGCTCATGCTGCTTGCCATCGTCGCCATTGCCGGTCTTGCCTACGTCGACGAGGAGCGCGAGGGAGCGACCGCGCTGGCCGATTTCGCCGAGGAGCAGACCACCTTGGCCCAGAGTCTGGCCGGCGCCTTGAGCGCGCACCTGTCCGCGGTTCGCCACGACGCGCTCGCAGTTGCCCAGAGCCATCGCGCCGAGCAGCCGGATATCCCTTCGGTGCTGGAGCGCTACTTGTCGGTGGTGGTTCGCCCAGCCGGGACGGAGCCCGGACCCGCGCCAGCGGCGAGCGACAGCGCCGTCCAACTCTCGTTCCACCTTCCAGGGGAAAACAGTGTCGACCTGACCGTCGCCCTGTCCACCTTGCTTCGCGATCTCAAGACGACCGAACAGACCAATCGACTCATGGTGCTACTTCGCCCACCCGGCGCTTCTGGATTTCACACCACCGACGGACGCTTCGTTGCGGCACCAGGGATCCTCTCTGCCCTCGAGCAGGGGCGAACCTATCTGCGTCTGGCCCCTGCCGAGGCAGGCCAGCTAGGGCTACCGGCACGCACGGCCCTTGCCGGCATGGCCCGTGTGGATGCAGGCCCCGCGGGTCGATGGGGGATCGTCGCCGTCGCCAGCGCCGAGCGCGAACGCGACCGCGAACGTTGGGCGCGCTGGCGTCTGGTCTTGAGCGTCGCCACCGCGAGCGGGCTCGTGCTCAGCTTCGGTGGCCTGGCCATGCGCAATCAGCGCAAACAGCTTCTGCTGCGCCATCGCCTCGAGCTCGCCGATGTCAGCGGTCAACGCGACGAACGCCTGCAACGCGCGGGACGGGCGGCGACCATGGGAACCCTGGCGGTGGGGGTTGCGCACGAGATCTCCACGCCGCTCGGGATCATCGCCGGCCGAGCCGAACAACTCGCCACGAAGCTGGCGGGGGATGAACGGGCGGCGGGCAGCGCACGGATCATTCTCGAGCAGATCGACCGCATCCACCGCATCATTCGCGGACTGCTGGGACTGGCCCGCGGCGACCGACCGACCGCCGAGCCTGTCGACCCGGCGGCCCTGGTTGCAGGGGCGGTCTCACTGGTGGAACATCGCTTTGCCAAGGCAAGCGTTCAGCCTGCACACGGACCTTGCGCCGAGCCTTCCCGTCATCCGTGGCGATCCGCGTCTGATCGAGCACGCGGTCGTGAATCTCCTGCTCAACGCCTGCGATGCCTGCAGCAGCGGGGGAAACGTGGTGGTCTCCGCACGCGACGGGGACCACAATCACGGGCTGTTGCTGACGGTCGCCGACGATGGGCCCGGCATTTCCCACGCGGACGCCGACCGCGTCCTCGAACCGTTCTTTTCCACCAAGCCGAGCGGCCAGGGAACGGGCATCGGCCTCGCCATCGTGCAAGAAATCGTGGCCAGTCATCGCGGCTCGCTGACCCTCGAATCCGTCTCGCCACACGGAACCAGGGCCACCATCAAACTGCCATCCTCCGAGGACACCGCCAATGCCTGAGCGCAAGCCGCACGTGCTGGTCGTCGACGACAATCTCGAGATGGCGCGCACCCTGGCCGACAGCCTGTGCGACCGCGACTTCGCAGCCGTGGCGGTCGGATCGGGCACCGCGGCGGCGGACTACTTGAGGTCCCAACAGGTCGACGCCTTGGTCACGGATCTGCGCATGCCGGCCTTCGATGGGCTCGACCTCCTGTCCCTCTCGCGCAGCCTGGCCCCCGAACGCCCGGTGCTCATCATGACCGCCTTCAGCGCCGTCGACACCGCGGTCGAATCGATTCGACAAGGCGCCTACCACTACCTGACCAAGCCGTTCAAGGCCGAAGAGCTGGTGCTCTTCCTTCGCCGCGCGCTCGACGAGTCGCAAATCCGCCGCGAGGCCGCAGCCCTCAAGCGCACCCTGCGCGAGCGCTTTTCCATCGAGCGCATCCTGGGTAACAGCGCCGCCATGAGGAACGTGCGCGAGATCGTGGCGCGGGTCGCCTCGGTTCCCGTACCGGTCTTGATTCTCGGCGAGACCGGCACGGGCAAGAGCCTGGTCGCGCAGGCCATCCACGCCGAAAGTACGCGCGCCGGCCGCCCCCTGGTGGTGGTCAACTGCGCCGCTCTGCCCGAAGCGTTGCTGGAGAGCGAGCTCTTCGGCTACGTCAAGGGCGCTTTCACGGGGGCCGCATCCGATCGTCCGGGACTGTTTCGCGAGGCCGACGGCGGCACCCTGTTCCTCGACGAGATTGGCGAGATGGCGGCGGGTCTGCAAGCCAAGCTGCTGCACGTGATCGAGCACGGCACGATCCGCCCCGTCGGGTCGACCAAGGAAAAGGAGATCGACGTCCGCATCATCGCAGCGACCCATCGCAACCTGCACGAAGCGGCTCGGGACGGAAACTTCCGTGCCGACCTGCTCTACAGGCTCGACGTGCTCTCCATCAGCATGCCCTCGCTGCGCGAGCGGCGCGAGGATTTGGCCGAGCTGGTCGCGCATTTCTTCAAACAATCGCGTGACAAGTACGCCAACGCGCTCCCCGAAAAGCTCTCGCGCGAAGCCCTTGATTGCCTGATGGCGTACCCGTGGCCGGGAAACGTGCGCGAGCTTGGGCACGTCCTGGAAAAGGTCGTGCTGCTCGGCCGCTCGAACGTGGTGACCCTGGACGACCTTCCCGAAAACGTCAGGCACCCGGATCGGCCGGCGGTGTCCCAGTTTCAGGGGGACATCGTGCCGATCCGGGATCTTCAGCGCAGGTATGCGGCCTGGGCCCTCACTCAGCTTGGCGGCCACAAAGGCAAGGCCGCCGAGAAGCTGGGCATCGACGCCAAGACCCTGTGGAAGTGGCTGAGCGACGGCGAGCCGGACTAGTGGTTATCGTCGATGGGAACCCTGGGAGGGTTCCCATACCCTCCCGCGCTCTGGCTCCGCCGGGCGAAGCCCGGCTACGCCTACGCGATCGATGGGAACCCTGGGAGGGTTCCCATACCCTCCCGCGCTCTGGCTCCGCCGGGCGAAGCCCGGCTACGCCTACGCGATCGATGGGAACCCCAAAACCACCTCGCCCCGCGAAGCGGGCGAGGGCGCGGCGAAGCCGCGGGGGCAGGTGTAGGGCGTGTAGGACCCGAAGTGCCCGCAGGGCTGAGAGGTCGCCGAGCGTAGCGAGGCGGGTGAGGGGCGCTGCGCTGCCGGCAAAACCAGCGAAGCGTAGGCTCCGCACGCGCTAGAACAAATAAAAGCCCGAAAGCTGGACGCGATGGTTGGTTCCCTTGCTTCCGTCGAGGAAGGTCTGGCGGAACCAGGCGTACTCCAGACCGAAGCGGATGGACTCGGTGGCGTCGACGAAGAGGTTGCCATCGGCGAAGTCCGACTTGTCGAAGAGCTTGCTGTTGACGTTGGGACCGGAGGTGCCGACGACGATGTTCTTGATGTCGCTGGAATTCATGTGCGAGTAGTTGCCCGACACCCACATGCGAAACGGCGTGGTCGGGAAGTAGTACTGCAGGCCGAGCATGACCGCTTGCCAGCGGATGGCATGCATCTGGCCGTTGCTGTCGAAGATGACCAAACCGTTGTCGATGTCGGATATGAAGGACGAGGACCCTCCGCTGGGCGCGGCAGGCGAGACGAGGCTGACGCCGCCGGAGAGTCCGGTGAACTGATCCGCAATGGCCTGCCCCTTCACGAACGAAGCGGTCAGGGTGAGGGCATTGTCCCAGTTCGTGGCCGTGGCGGGAACGACAGGGATGAACCCGTCGACGGAAAACCCGTAACCGTTGATGGTCTGGGTCTGGTCGGTCGGCATCGCGGCCTCGAAAATGGGCAAACGGAAACGACGAGCAAGGCCGGAGACGCCGATGGACAAGGGGTCCACGGAGGTTCCGGTTCCACCCGCGGTGCGCATGCCTTTCCAATCATTGAGGGTGAGGCGCAGGCCGGCCTGTCCATCGGGCAGGCCCGAATCACGCTGAGTCGGACGCACGGCAGCCACCGCGATCTCCACGTTCACCATATCGGTCTTGATCGTGTGCGACAGGCGCAACTGGGGGGCACGCGAGTAGACTTGCCCTGGCAACCCCTGGATATCCACGCTGTTGGGGTGGAAGTTGGATTGCCATCCGAAGAGCTGCCAGTACTGACCGGCCAGGATATCGATGTAGGGCGTTTCGAGCTTGAGCGCCATGTGACGGATGCGGAAGGTCGGGTTGGCGAAGTAGGCCGACTCCGACACCGAGGGTGAGCCGGCCGGGGCGGGCGAACCCTGCGGCTGGTTGCCGAAGAAGTCCATCTCTGCGATGGCCGAGGACTTGATAAGCTCGCTTTCGGGACCCTTCAACTTGAAGCCCAGGCGGGAGTTGCGCGCGCCAAACGTCATGCGGTCGTGTTTCGCCGCGTACGAATCGCCATGGGCGATGGTGCCGTTCCCGGCCAGATCGTTGAAGCTCTGGGTCGAGTCGAGAATGGAGTCGAACTCGACGAACCCGTAAAGGGTAGCGCTGAATTTCGACGTGACCGGGGGATGGCTGGGAGGCGCGGCCGGCATCGGGGTTGCCGATACGACAGCAGCAATGAGCGGCGGCGCGGAAACAGGGGCCATCGGGGACGAGGCCGACATGCCGGACGACGAGGGTTGCGACAGTGGGCCGCTGGTGCCCGGCGTCGACTCCTGAGGCGGCTGCCCCTCGGAGGCGGCGCCCGACTGGGCACGCGCTAGCGCCGGGGGCAGGATGAAGGATAGGAAGCACAGGGCATGGAAAACACGTCTTGTCTTGTTTTGCATGCACGGGAAGATAATGAAGCTCTGTTACAGAAGAGTGACGTTCGGGTGAACTATTCAGCGCGAGGCAAGAAAGTGAATGGGTTGGACATCGACGTGCCCACCGTCGATCGCGATGGCTCCTGCCGCCTCCAACGCCATGTCGTGATGGCAATCGAGATCGCCCTGTTTCTGGAAAGCCAGCGCGATCGTCTTGGTCTCACCAGGAGCCAAGGCCAACGCCCCGGATTCCATCGGCCGCATGACCGCGCGTTCGCCCCTGGTGCTCTCGGACACTCGGAAGCGATCCAGCGACAACACGGCCGGGTGGGTCGCCTCGTTCTTGACCTGCAGGCGCAAATCCAAGCTCAATTGGTCTTCGTCGACCGTGGTGGGAAATGGCTCCGCGCTTCGGTTGACGAAACAGCGCTCTCCCGCGATGGAAATGCCGACACCTTCCTTGGACATTGCCGGCCCGGAGCTACTGTAGGGCGCGGCATACCCGCAAGACCCCGCGAACCCAAACGCCGCGGCAACAACGACCCGTTTTAGACCTCGGTTCATGGTGCACCTCCTAGGGTCGTGGTGCAGCAACTCTCGTGCCGGGCGCTGGCCCCAGGATAGTGGGCGCAAATTGCCGCGTTTGCACCTACGAGCGGGAATATTTCCCGATGGTTCGGGAAAACGTCCGACCGTCTACCTGAAGGTCGACCTACCGTGCCTCTTGTCTGGTGCCTGTGGCATCCACGGTTTCGCCCAGCTTTGCGAGGATGCCCGCGAGCGGGCCGTTGCCATCGAGCTCGACCACGCGAGGCCATGTTTGCTGGCGGGCCAAGTGTGCAAGCTCGCCGCCCATGCACCACAACACCCCCCCGCCGAGAAGAGAGCGAGCCGCCTTCTCACCCTCGAGGGTGTCGAGCTCGCGCTCGGTCTGCACGATCCACCCGGCCAGCCACGTCGCACCCATCACCAAGCGCGAGGCCGCGGTCAGGGGCGCCGGAGCCAACAACACCTCGGCGCCCGCGCCCTGAATGGCATCGCCGAGCTGCGACCGCGGAGCGAACAGGGCGATGCGGGCGCCGCGCAGCGGGCTCGGCACAGAGGCGAGCACCTCGGCGTGCGCGACCACTTGTCCGATGACGAAGATCGCGGGTGGTTTGATGGCACTGCGCTGGGCGACCTCGACGATCTCGGCCAGCGAGGCACGTACCGAGCGCTGGGCCGCGAGTGTTCCATGCTCGATGACCGCGGCGGGCGTGGTGCCGTTCATCCCGGCGGCCATCAGGGCGGCGCTGACCTCGGCCAAGGTGCTCACCCCCATGTATCCGACGAGGGTGGCGTGCGTATCCTGGGCCAGCAGATCCCACCTCGCCTGCGGCGCTCCGCCCTCGTGCGCGGTGACGAACGTCAGACGGACCGCCTCGCCCCGAAACGTGACCGGAATGCCCGCCGCGGCCGGGACCGCGATTCCCGCGGTCACGCCCGGAATGACTTCGCACGGGATGCCGTCGTGACGAAGCGCGAGGGCTTCCTCGCCACCGCGCGCGAAGACGAAAGGATCGCCGCCCTTGAGCCGCACCACGCGCTTGCCCTCGCGGGCCAGTCGCGACAGCAGCGCATTGATCTCTTCTTGTGGCACCGGATGTCGCCCCGTTGCCTTGCCCACGTCGTGAAGCTCGACGCGATCCGGGAGATCGAGCGGGATGGCCGGGATCGCGAGCCGATCGTAGACGACGGCGTCCGCGCCACGCAGACGGTCGAGGCCCGCGACGGTGAGCAAGCCGGGATTGCCGGGGCCCGCGCCGACCAGCGCGACCTGCCCCAAGGCTCGTCGAGCGGGCGGGATCGGGTCGGCGCAGAAGGAGGATTCTTCGGACTCGCTCGGGATGCGGACGTCGAGGGACTCATCGTCGACCGTGGCCGTGATGAACCGGTCGTAGCACGCGTCCGCGGCTGCGACGGTAAGTCCTTGCGCTTGCACGCGCTTGCGGAAGCGCTTGGCGGCGGCCAGCCAGCCCGACCACGCCGGTCCCATCTTGCGCTCGAACATCTGGCGCAACCGGCGCACGGCAAACGGCGCCCCGCCACCGGAGGCGATCGCGAGCTGCAGATCCCCCCGCTGCACGACCGCCGGCAGGTGGAAATCGCACAGGTCCGGCACGTCCGCGACGTTGACCCAGACAGCGCGAGCCCGCGCCGCGCGCTTGACCTGCTCATCCACGCCACGGTCGCCGGTGGCGACCATGACGAGCTGACATGAATCCACGTCGGCGTCGACGAACGGCCTCTCGACCAGGGTGACCTTGCCCTCGGTTGCAAGCCGCGTGATGGGCGCGATCGCAGTGGGAGCAACAACCGTCACCACGGCGTGCTCCGCGAGCAGGCGCTGCAGCTTCCGATACGCGACCTGCCCTGCCCCCACGAGGAGGCAGCGGCGACCGCGCAGATCGAGCATGATCGGGTACATGGGACGAAGGATGGGATAAAGGCCTCTTCTATCATGGCTCATAGCACTTCCGCCGGGTGGTCCATGGTCAGACGAATCGCGTTCCTTGGAAACTGCTAGACTTGCGCCATGTCGTCTGCCTCGACGAAGTCCCGCCCCGCCAGTTACGAGGACGTCCTGCGTCTCCCCGAGAACGTGATCGGAGAGATCGTCGACGGCGATTTGATTGTCTCGCCTCGGCCGGCCTCACGCCACGCCGTGGCCAGCTCGGCCATCGGAGGCGAGCTGGCGGGACCGTTTCACAGGGGACGCGGCGGCCCAGGCGGCTGGGTCATCCTGGATGAGCCTGAGCTTCACCTGGACGCGCAGGTGCTGGTGCCCGACCTGGCAAGCTGGCGCCGCGAGCGCATGGCGACATGTCCCGACGTGGCCTACTTCTCCATGGCGCCCGACTGGGTGTGCGAGGTTCTCTCGCCCGCCACGGCTCTCATCGATCGGACCCGCAAGCAGCACATCTACCGCGAGCACGGCGTGTCCTGGCTGTGGTTTGTCGATCCATCCGCGCGCACGATCGAGGTCCTCAGCCGTGGCGAGCGTGGCTGGATGGTCGCCGATACGTTCGGCGGCGAAGGCGAGGCGCGAATTCCGCCGTTCGACGCAGTGGCCTTCGACATCGGCGCCCTCTGGGACATCAACTCCCCGACCCGCCAGGCGCCCTGATTTCACCTCCCCGCAGCGGCCGATCGGTACCACTCTCTCGCAGGGGCGTGCCGTGGCGTCCGATGCGAGCACAAGGTGAACGCCGTCTTCTCCCCTGAAGGCATTTGCGAGCGAGGCGCCGCGGCATGGGAGCGTCCTCGAGTGGCACACGCCGCGCACGTCCGGTCGCTGATTGCGCTCCCCTCGGAGCCGACGAAGGTGCCAGGCAGACACGAGGTCTTCGCCACACAAGGGGTGGCAGGGCTGAGGTCATTATCCCAAGTGTCGCCTGCGCAAGCGACCGGCTCCGCGTCGCCACCCGAACAATACTGACCAGCCACACACGCGCTGCAAATCGTCGCCGAGGTGGAGGTCCCCGGGGCGTCCAATGCTACGACGACGGATCGGTGACGTGCCCCAAGAAGAGCCAGGTCGAGGTGGGCTGGTCGTAGATGCCGAAGAAGAACGGCCGATTGACGTTCACCTGCTTCACCTCGGTGGGAAGACCGCTTCCCGCCATCATGACGGCGGTCGCCGCCGCCGCCTCGACACCGTGCTCGTCCACCGCCACCATGGCTTTGTGAACGACGTCGCCGATATAGAACGGCTTTTCCTTGGTCATGCCGGTGAAGTCGGCTTTGCCCGGGTCGAAGGCGTCCGCCATTCCCAGCCCAATCAGAGCGTTGCTCAGGCGTACCGACGCGGTCGTGAACACGAACTTCGGCAAGGCCAGGTTGACGTCCGCGCCCGCCATGCCAGCCACGAGCGTTTGCACATGGCCCTGTGCCAGGGAGTCTTCGAGCTGGGACAGGGCCGAGGTCGCTTTGGGCAGGAAAACGACGAGCTCGACCGCGCTGCCCGAAAACGGGATGGCAACGGCCTGGGTCGTGTCGTCCTCCGCGTAGGACCAGTGCCTGCTCTTGTTCATGAAGGGAACGGACACGGTCGAGCCATCCGTCTTGGTGAAGAGTGCCGGGCTCGTGCTGGTCGCGACGAAGGGATCGTACCAGGGCAGCTTCAGGTGGATGGCGTTGACCAGCACCGCCCGCGTGGTCGATTCGATGGCGCCTGGGGGGATGAGGTCGTTGATCCGATTCAAGGTCTCCTGGCTCACCCACGTATTGATGGCGATGCGCTCGGTCTCCGGCTGGGTCAAAAAGTCGGCCAGGTGGACACCGGTGCCGAATTCTGCGGCCAGCGTGTCCAGGTACGGCTGCTCGAAGGTCAACGTGCGGTCGGCCCAACACGCATTCACCACGTGCAGGCGAAAGTTGGCTGCATCCGGGGCCGCGCCCTGGCTGCCGCTGCTGGTGTACATGTTCTGCGCCTGTTTCAGGGCGGCATCCGCCCTGGACTCGAGTTGCTGGTCGAGCCAATTGAGCGAGCGGAAGTAGACGTCGCTGGCAGTGGCGACGTGCATGGAGTCCTTCATTTGGACCGCCGTGTTCCCCGCTGCGCCGGCATAGGTCATGCCCAGCGCCAGCGCGATGCTGACCGGCGAGAAGGCAAAGTTGCTCACCGTGGACGGATCTCCGCGGAGCTCCTGCAACAGCGCAAAGGCGAAGGCCGACATGCCGGTCGACAAATCGCTCTTCTCCGTGTCGCCGAGCACGACGGTCTCGCGCGCCAGGGACGAGCTGGCCAACGCTCCCGGATTGGCTCCCGCCTCGGACGCCCCGACCTCCCCCCCACTCTGCGCGTCGACTCCCCCTACCTCCTGTGGATTTGCTTGTGCCGCGTCCTGCGCGTCGAGGGTGGCCGCATCTTGCGGGTTGACCGCGGCGGTGTCCTGCGCGGCGTCTGCTGCCGTGTCCGGCGGGGTGACGGTCGGCCCGTCCTGCCCGCTGGCCGCGGCCGCGTCCTTCCCGTCGCTAGGTAGCGCATCCTGCCTGTTGTCGGCCTGGTCCGAGCCACAGCCGGCAACCACTGCGAGGAAGGACCCCATAAGTGAAGTGAGCACAATAGAAGAGCGCATCGTGGCCTCCTGGAGTTTCTACGCCGTCCAAGATTCATTCTATACTCGACAGCGTTTCGCGGACGCTCCTTCGCTGTGATCTCCGCCACGCCGAGCCCGAGAAAGCCACGAGCGCTTCACCTCGACCTGCTGCGGGTTACCTTGAGCGACCTAGCGTAAAGAATCCAGGATCTCCCTGACCGTGGCCTCCAGGACCGCCGAGTCGTAGGGTTTGGGAAGAACGCGGGTGACACCGCGCAGCTTCGCCACGTCGAGGGGAGTCGATTCGCCCGCGCCCGACACCATCAGGACGGGCAGGCTTGGACGGATGGCCATGATCCGGTCCACGAGCTGCGAGCCCTGTCATATCCGGCATCCTGTCGTCGGTGATGAGCAGATCGAAATGCTGGGGATGGAGTCGGAAGCTCTCCAGTGCGCGCAGGCTGGAGGTGTGCGCGGTGACCTCGAAGCCGGCCGACTCCAGTAGACGTTGTCCCATGCGGACCATGCCACCCTCACCAGCCACGAGCAGGATATTTCGGCCGCCAAAGCCGTGGTGCCGTTCATCTCGAACCGGGGTGGCCCGGACCGACATGGACGGAATGTAGACGTCGAAACGCGTCCCCTCGCCCACGCGGCTCCTCACCTCAATCGTGCCGCCGAGCGACTGGACGATCTGATCGACGACCGCCAGGCCCAGCCCGGAACCTTCACCGCCCGGCTTGGTGGTGAAGAAGGGCTCGTAGATATGGCCGATGTCCTCGGGATGAATCCCCATACCGGTGTCCGAGACCCGAAGGTGCACGTGGAGTCCTTCGCGCATCCCGGGATGGTCGACGATGAAGAGCTTGTCCACCGCCACGGGCGCCAGGTGGATCTCGAGAACGCCTCCCCGCACTTGCATGGCCTGGGCCGCATTGGTCGCCAGGTTCATGACGATCTGGCGAAGCTCGTCGTCATCCGCCAGCAAATGCGGCGTCTTCGCGTCGATACCTTCGCGGATCTCGATGCCGGAGGGAAGCGTGGTTTGCAGCAGCCGGATGGCTTCGCGGACGGATTTCGCAACATCGGTTTGGGTGCGCACGGGATCGGTGGTGCGCGCAAACACGAGAATGCGGTTCACCAATTCCCGCCCGCGGCGGATCGTGTCCAGGGCGACATCGAGCTCGGCCACTGCCGAAGGCCTGTCGGCCAACACCGCTCGCGCCTGTTCGGTGTAGCCCATGACATTGAGGAGAATGTTGTTGAAGTCGTTGGCAATGCCACTGGCCAGACTGCCCAGGGCCTCCAACTTGTGTGGCTGGCGAAGGCGATTCTCCAGATGGCGGCGCTCGCGAACATCGGTGATGGTTGCGAGAACGAAGAGCCCTTCCGGGGTCGACAACGACGTCAGTCCTATCTCGACTGGGATCTGGCGCCCATCCTTGTGACGTCCGAGCAGCTCGCGACCGGCGCCCATTCGGCGAGAGGTGGGGATGGCGGCGTACTGGGCGCGCAGCTTCGCGTGTCCCACGGCCAGGTCATGAGGTACGAGAATCTCCACGGACCGCCCAAGGAGCTCATCGCGGGTGTATCCGAACTGGCGTTCGACTGCGCGATTGACCAGCGCCATCTTGCCTGACTCGTCCACGACTACGAGCCCGGTCGGGAACTTCTCGAACGCCGTTCGCATGAACGTGTCGGCGGATAGCTGGGGAAAGGTCGCAGACATGAAGCACCTTCGGATGAAGCGATCCCTCTAAGCGCAGCCTAGCATGCGCGAAGTCCGTTGCCATCGAGACCGCATGACTGCATGGGTCGCCAACTACACCACGCCGCTGTTGAACCGCAGCGTCGTGCAGGCGCGAGAGCCCAAGCGCAGTGAGAGCGCATCCCGCCCCCTTGGTTGTGGCCACCGGCGCCGGCTCGCTGCTTCCATGACTGGTCTGAGTTGTCCTACGCAAATGAATGGTGCTATCTTCTTTGCGCGTTCATAGTCTGTGTCGCCATGGGGTATCGCGGGAATCATAGCGAGGGGTTGGCTGCCTGAGGGTGGGCCATGAGGCAGCCATGAGGGCCAGTACCGTGCATCCTGCTGTCCAACCGCGAAAGATGGTCGGGGCTGTGCTCGGAGGTGCCTACAAGATCGCGAGCCTGCTCGCCGAGGGCGGCATGGGCTGGGTCTACGAGGCGCGCCATCTTCGCCTGAACAAACGCGTCGTCGTCAAGCTGATGGCGCGCGAGCTAGCGGCAAATCCCGAGGCGCTGGCGCGCTTTCATCGCGAAGCCGAGATCACGTCGCGGCTCGGGCATCCCAACCTCGTGAACGTCCTGGATTTCGGGACGACCGATGACGGCAAGCCGTACCTCGTGATGGAGTACCTGGACGGCGAAGACCTCGAGCGCCGCCTCCGGCGGGATGGACGCCTGTCCCTCGATGCGGCCGTCGCCATCACCAGACAGATCGCCTCGGCCCTGGGCGCCGCGCACACCGAGGGCATCGTCCACCGCGATCTCAAACCCGCCAACGTGTTTTTGGTCAAGGTGCCGGACGAGGCGGACTTCGTGAAGGTGCTCGACTTCGGCATCTCGAAGATCAAGGCGGGGCGCACCAAGCTCACGCGAGCGACTGCCGTGATGGGCACCCCCGAATACATGTCGCCCGAACAGATCAACGGCTTTGTCGAGGATATCGATCATCGCGTGGATCAGTGGGCGCTGGCCTGCATCGCGTGGGAGATGCTGTCGGGCTATTCTCCGTTTGTCGCGGATGACATCGCCGCCGTCTTCTATCGCATCATCAACACGGATCCTCATGCACTGTCCGCTCGGGCCCCGGAGCTGCCAGCCACCATCGAGCCGATCTTGCGGCGAGCCCTATCCAAGCAGATCGCCGACAGGTACCCGACGATCAAGGAATTCTCGCGTGCGCTCGAATCGGCGGCGAGGGGAGAGCCCGTCGAGGCGACCCCACCGCCCATTGCCGTGTGCGCGCCGCACCTGAGCCCGGCTCCCGCGCTTGCCGGGATGGCCCCGGGTACCGAGCGACGAGCGACGCTGGGGTACGGCGATCCACAGGTGGCGCGACCCGGCCGGTCTCGGCCCGGGATGCCCCCGATGGCGGGCGCTTCCGAGGGAGGGCCGACGTCGAACGCATCGACGTTCGAGGTGCGGGTGCTGTCGTCGACAGGCCCCGATGACCTCGAGAATGCCCTCGAGAAGGGGCTTTCCACCAGCTGGTACAGGCCGGTGGCCATCGCGGCGATTGCCGCGGGCGTGATCCTCGCTGCTGCGGTCGTCGCGCTCCGCCCGCACAAGGTCGTAACCACGGCAAGCCCTGCACACGAGGTGCAGTACCTCCCGATCGTGCGCACATTGCCCGAGCCGGTCCCCGCGCAAGCCTCTGCCCCGGAACCCGCGCCGATCGTCCATGTCGAGGAGAAGGAGGTGGGGCCTGTTCCAACATTCGGCAGGCACCCGAGCGACGAGCCGCCTTCATCGAGAACAAGGGCTCCTAGCCACGGTGACCACAAAAGGGCGCCCCTGCCCGTCAAGAACCTCAGGGCGACGGAACGCCCCGGCGTCGTCGACCCGTTCCAGCCCGACACGCCGGCCACGAAGAAGGCAGCCCCACGGAAACCGGACTACGCGGACCCGTTCGAATCCGAGGTTCCGGCAGCGAAGAAGCCTGTACCCGCCAAGGAACCGAGCGGCGTCGACCCGTTCGAGCCCGACCAGGCTCAGCCGACACCATGAAATCGCGCTACACGACCATTCGTCATCCGACCGGGCTCACGGCTTCGTCCATCGGTACACCCAAGTTTCGGCGCGACGCTTGTCCTTGAAGGCCAGCTCGACGCGTAGCTCGCAAAGCTGCGACTGCTTGGGATCCAGGGTGAAGCTGACCCGATACCCTTGCGTCAGCGGATTATCGGACACCACGACGTTCCCAATCACGCCTTTGGAGGTCGTCACCTTCGCCGTGGGCAGAGCGTGCTCTGACCGCGTCTCACCCGGAGCCTTCGCATAATCGATGACGAAGCGCCGCACGGGCGTGGGGGCAAGGGGGTCGGCGCGCCCGCGTCGCGTGGCAAGCACGCGGGCGCGATCGCGCTCGGCCTTCGGACCTTCGTTCCAGTACAAACGATAGGCGTAGCGATACTCCGAATCGGCCGCGAGCGGCGTGTGGGGACGCCAAAAGGCCACGATGTTGTCGTGAATCTCTGCGTTCGTGGGAATCTCGGTGAGCACCACCGCGCCCTGACCGAAGTCGCTCTTCGGCTCGACCCACAGACTCGGGCGTCTTTCGTAGTGCGCTTCGAAGTCCTGGTAGGTCGCGAGGTCGCGATCCCGCTGCATCAGACCGAATCCTTCGGGAGATCGATCCTCGAACATGCTCACCTGCAAGTCCTTCGGGTTGGCCAACGGCCGCCACAAGTGTTCGTCATTGCCGTTGATAATCAGAAGTCCGTCGGAGTCGTGAACCTGCGGCCGGTAGTCGTCGACATCGCGGCGGCCGTTGGCCGAGAACATGAACATGCTGCTCGCCGGGGCCAACCCGATCTCGTCGATCTTCGTGCGTGGAAAGAGCACCACCTCCACGTCCATGACGGTGCTGAAGCCGGGGCGAATGGTGAACCGGTAGGCCCCGGTGGTGCTGGGGCTGTCGAGCAGGGCGTGGACGACCAATGCCTGGCCCCCACGTGTTGGCCGCTCGATCCAGAAGGCACGGAAGGCGGGGAACTCCTCGCCGGCAGAGTCGCCGGTCTTGATCGCGAGGCCACGAGCAGAGAGCCCGTAGACTTGGTTGCGACCGAGCGAGCGAAAGTAGCTTGCCCCCTGGAAGACCGCTATCTCGTCGAAGACGGTCGGGTGATTGATGGGAAAGAGTGCCCTGAAACCGGAGAAGCCGATATCGCCGGAAGGCAAGTGGGCCTTCATGACTTTTCCGGTCGAAAACAGCTCGGGACGATAGGCCACGTGCCGGGCTTGGCCATCGGTCACGATCGCGATCTCGACTGGGTCTTCGAAGAGCCAGCCGCGACAAAGGAGCTGCAAGCGAAAGAAACTGCCTGCGTCTTTGGCCCAGATGGCTTCTTCGGGCCGAAAGCGAATGTCCCGGTACTGATCGTAATCAAGACTTTGCAGCGAGGCCGGCAGCTCTGCCTTCGGCGGTGTGAAGGGCGATCGTGCCAGGTCGCGGGCCAACGCTATGACCGTGTCGTGGTTGAACTCGCCGTCTCGGGCATACTTGGGCTCTGCCTGCGCCGTGCCGTGCCCGAACGTGGCGGCCAGCAGGATCATCGCGCAAGCCCCTCGGATCGGGGCGATCCTGCCATGTCTCGAGATCCATCGCTCTGCTTCCCAGACTCCCATGGCGGGGACATATACGACCCGGCCCCAGATCATTCAAGGGCGCGAACCCAAGACTTTGTCGGTCGATGTCAGGCTCCGTTCCCAACCGATGCGGACTATTTGGCCTCCAGGTTCGAAGAGCCGGTTCCTGGCTGGTGACAGGAAAATCGAAACAGCTTCGCCAGCACTTCCTGGTAGCACGTGCACCCTGTCTTGGTGCTGGCCTTCGCCAGGTGCGCATAGACGGCCTGAATCGAGCAACCGCTGTCCAAGGCAATCCGCTTCGGAGTATCGCCGCTCACCACCCGATCGAGGACCTTCGATTCCCTGGGGCTCAATTTGAAATGCTCGGCAAAGCGGCTAAAGGTGGTGTGGACGTGTCCTCGCACCACCCCCCGCAAGATTGCCGCGAGTGCGGGCGGAGCAATCGTCTTCGGGACCAGCACCGTCCGGCACGAAATCGCCTCGGGTCGCAGCTCGTCCAGGAAGTCGCTCAAGATGACGAGGCCTGGCTGCTGCGACAAGGATTCGATCTGGGGCAATAGGTCCTCGCCTCTGCCGTCGGGGAGTTTCAAATCCAGCAATACCGAATCGAAGCTGTCGCCCTCTTCTTTCAGAATTCGGCGCGCACGTGAGACAGTTTGGGCTACGGTCACCTCGATCCCGAACATGGCCAACACGCCCAGGAATGCCTCGGAGCCCGCACAATCCTTTCCGACGAATAGAACGCGCATCGAGATGCCCGGCACCTTGTCAAGGTCCACCCCCGTATCCCTCGGGGGTACAGTGAACACTTCGTCCATTTTGCTGCTCATCCCGCGACCTCCTCCCGGCCCAAAAAGCATCCCAGCAAAAGCATCCAGATCGATTGGGCTACACGAGTCAACTCCGCAGACGCAAGGAGTGTACGTGGGCGGCATATGATGTCAAGAGTCAAGATGGAGAGCGAGAGTTGGCTTACGGCGCGTTCTTCGCGGGCTGGGCGTGACATCCCCAGCACGACAGCGTGACCGCGGCTTGCACGTGACATCGGTCGCAGAATGCGCTGGCCTTGCCGTGGCAACCCAGGCACGTGCCGGTGAGACTCATGCGCACGTCGCGCCCATCGCCTCCGTGGTACGTGCGCTCACCGAGACGGACCGCACGTTCGCGCCAACGCGCCAGCAGCGCCGGATGATCGCGACGCATCTGCTCGGGCGGCTCGATGCAAACGTCCGCCCCCGTGGCCCTGGGCAAGGGTTCGCTCTTCACACCACGGGCCGCTCCCAGCCACAGAGGACCGGCCGTGACAGCGACCAGGATCGCGAGACCGCCGACGATTCTGCCCCCATCCGCCATAGCTAGGGCACCCCTCCGAGGGGCTCGTGCCGCAGGTTCTCCGTGCGCGGTTTCTCCCCCTTCATGACCAGGGCGTTGGCTACCAGCTCGTGTAGGCCGGCCACGCGAACCCCTTCGGCCCAGAAGTCGCAGACCGTGGTCAAGGTGGCCCGATCGATGGCGCAGATGGTGACCAGCGTGTTGACCGCGTGACTGTCCCGGACGTGCGCCACCGCCTTGCCTCGCCCCATGCCCGCGCGCAGGCGCACCCCCATGTTCTCGTCGGCGCCCAGGCCCGCGCCGCCGCCGCAACACAGAGTTCGCTCGCGAATGGTGTCCTCGGGCATCTCGTGGAACTCGCGACACACGCTCCGCAACACCACCCGCGGCTCTTCCAGCAGCCCCATGCCGCGGGCGGTATTGCACGAGTCGTGAAACGTGGCTCGGATGGCCGCGTTTCTGGATGGATCCAATTTCAGCCGGCTGTGCGCGATCAGGTCGGCGGTGAATTCCGCGATGTGCACCATCTTGGTTCCGCGCGCGTGCTCGAAGCGCGTGCCGGTGATGGGCGAGGTCGGCACTTCGAGAAAGTCCGCCGGCCCGTTCATGGTGTCCATGTATTGGTGAACCACGCGCCACATGTGGCCGCACTCACCGCCCAGGATCCACTTCACGCCCAGGCGTTTGGCCTCGGCATAGATCTTCGCGTTCAGTCGCTTCATCAGCTCGGGCGAAGCGAAGAGTCCGAAGTTGCCGCCCTCCGAGGCGTAGGTGCTGAAGGTGTAGTTGAGGCCGATCTCGTGAAAGAGCGCCAGGTACCCCATGGCGGTGTAGGTCCCCGGATCCGCCATCAAATCCCCGGACGGCGTGACGAACAGAATGTCGGCGCCCTTGCGATTGATGGGAACGTCCACGCGAACCCCGGTCACCTCCGCCAGCTCGTCAGCCAGGAACTCGAGCGAGTCCTTGATGCCCTGGGGCTGGATGCCGAGGTGATTGCCGGTGCGATAGCAATTGGCCACGGGCTCCATCACCCAATTGGCCGAGAGCCCCAGGCGCAGCAGCAGGTCGCGCCCCAGCATGGTGAATTCGGCGGTGTCGATGCCGTAGGGACAAAACACCGCGCAGCGACGGCACTCGGTGCACTGGAAGAAATACTTGAACCACTCCTTGATGACATCCTCGGTCAGCTCGCGCGCGCCCGCGATCTCGCCCAGGGCCCGTCCCGACACCGTGAAGTACTTGCGGTAGATGGACCGAATCAGCTCGGCGCGCGCCACCGGCATGTTCCTCGGATCCCCGCTACCGAGATAGAAGGGACACTTCTCCGCGCACGCCCCGCAGCGAACGCACGTCTCCATGAAGATGCGCAGCGTACGCGAGCCCTCGAGGCGTTCGCGCAGCCCATCGAGCACGATCTGTTGCCAATTCTCGGGCAGCTTCCAATCCTCATCGAGCGGCGACCACGCGTGGGCGTTGGCGAGCCCGAGACTTTCCAGATTCTTGGCCTTGGCGGGATAGAGGAACCCGCCCGGCTGGAACGATACGGGTGCACGCGCCCACGGGCCGCGGGGAGGGGCGTAGTCGACGCGTTCGAGGACCGTCCGGTCGTAATAGTCGGGCTGGTCGGGTTTTCGTGGCGACGCCATCCTACTTTTCCCCGGGCGTGGTTTCCGACGCCCCTTCGACCGGCAGGCCGGCTTCGAGCATGCGCTCGCGAAAGACCGCCTCGTAGTCGGCGTAGTGCAAGGTCGCGACCTCGGGATTGCGCGCGTTGAGGTGGCGTCTCTCGCGATTGCTGTTGGCCATGGTCAGGGTCGGGCTCATCAGCGCGCCCGGCATGTGCATCAATTTGCCAAGCGGGAAGTAGACCAAGAGGAGCCCCACCAGGAAAACGTGCACGAAGAGCCACGGATCTGCCTGGGATGGCAAAACCAGGGCCCAATTGGCCAGTCCCACCGTCACTTGCTTCAAGGCAAGCACATCAGTTCGAACCACGTGTCTCAGCACGAGGCCGGTGCAAGCGATGGCGAGCAAGAGCAACAGTGGAAAATAGTCCGCGGCCAAGGAGAGGGCGCGAATGCGGACGAGCAGCAAACGGCGCCCGAGCAGAAAAGCCAGGGCGAGCGGAAGGAGCACGCTCGACACGTGGAGCTTGGGCAACACCATCTCGGTCGCGACATCGAAGCGTTCGAGGACGGCGACGAAACCGGGGACCGGTTCCAGGAACAGACGAAGGTGCCGGAGCACGACCACGGCAAGCGAGAGGTGAAAGATGGCGGCGGCCAGCCACAGCGATCGGGCCATGCCGTGGCCGAGCCCGGGCCCCAGCGAGGGTGCCGTGGGCGTGGCCCGAAACAGCGGCCGCATCAGCAGCACGTCGAGCAGCACGCGCAGCACCACCTCGGCCACCGAGCACGGGCTGCCGGTCCGACTGTGCGCAATGGCGGCCACCCCCCTTTGCTGGCCCACGATGATTGGGATGCGAAACGGCACAGGCGCTCGCCCCCAGCGCGCGACCTTCCAGACGAAAAGTGCGAGCGACACTGCAGGCGCAACCGCCAGCACGAGGGCCACGCCCAGCCAGCCGCGCGCGCCGAGCAGCCCGGACGCCAACGCGGGCACCCCACAGGCCACCGCCAGCGCGCCCAGAGCGGCGCCGAGGTGCAGAGTCGTGGGTCGCCCCGCTTGGCGCAAGGAAGCCCTCACACGCAGCCGGTCGGCTTGGGCAATCCCGCGGCCTTGCACGCGCCCTTGGCCGGACCTGAGGGAAAGAGCTCGTAGACCTCATTGAGCTTCATTCCGACCTCCTTGCACATCTTGCGGATCATCGGGGCGATGCCGAACTTCTGATAGTGGTCGCGCAGGTAACGAATGAGCAGCCAGTGTCTCTCACCCAGCTCCGTGACACCTTCCGTCTCCGCCAAGGCGGCGGCCACGCGTTCGTTCCACTTAGCAGGCTCCTGAATGAACCCGTCCTCGTCGATTTCGATCTGCGTGTCTTGTACTGTCATGAATGCCACGGTCGTCTCCTGTCTTGGGTTGATTCCGGCCCGCTTCGATCCGCGCCACCCGAGCCGCGCGAACCAAGCCCGGTGCCCACTCGGGTGCACCGGGCGCAAAGAGGTGCAGATAGCTTGCGAGCACACGCCCGACCACGATGCCGTCTCGGCCGGCGCCCAGGCCGGTTCCGGTCTGCAACGACAAGACCGTCCTGACCGGGTCGCTCCCGCTCGACGCCCGCGAGTAGTGGAATTCGTGTCCACGCAGCCGCGTGCCGCAGGCGAGAAAGGGATTCGCGCTGTCCACCGTCGCCTCGACGTACCCGTGCGCCTGGGGGCGCCCGGTCTGCTCGATCTCGATGGGAAGGGCGCCCACCATCGCATGGCGCCCGCCGTTGCAGACGATGGCCGAGGACAGATACATGAGCCCTCCGCACTCGGCCCACACCGGAAGTCCCGCCGCAATCCTGGCCGCAAGGGCCAGACGAAACCGGGTATTGCCGGCCAGCTCGGCGGCGTGCTCTTCCGGGTACCCACCGCCCGCGTAGAGGGCGTCGATGGCGGGCAGCTCGACATCTTGCAGGGGCGAGATGGGCACGAGCTGCGCGCCTTGCGCTTCGAGCGCCGCGAGATTCTCGGGATAGTAGAACGAGAAGGCGCTGTCTTGAAGGATGCCGATGCGCACCTGCTGCCTGGGGATTGGCGAAAGAATCCGAGCAGACAGCGACGAGGGGAGGTCGGCGGCCTGGGCTGCCAGGTTGCGCATGGCCTCCACCTCGACGCCGCGCTCGACCGCGTCGGCGATGGAGTCGATGGCGCGCTCGCGATCGTCGCGCTCGCCCGGCATCACCAGGCCGAGATGGCGCGAGGGCAGGTGGTCGAAGGCCAGCCTGGGAAGCGCGCCCAAGACCGGCACCCTCGTGGCAAGCTCGATGGCCTCGCGAATGACCCGCTCTTGCCGGGAGGTTCCGACCCGATTGAGCACGATGCCGGCCAAGGGCAGCTCGGGATCGAGCGCCTGGCACCCGAGCACGAGCGCCGCGACGGTCCGCGTGGACTTGCTGACGTCCACCACCAGCACGAGCGGGGCGCGAATGCGCTTGGCCAACTCCGCCGTCGAGTGCGTCCCCACCGCGTCGACGCCATCGAAGACTCCGCGGTTGCCTTCGATGACGGCCATGTCTGACTCGCCCGCCTCTTCAAGCGAGGCGACGATGGCTTCATCGGACATCAAAAAGGTATCGAGGCTCCGCGCCTCGCTCCCCGCTGCGGCACCGAGCCACGCCGGATCGATGTAGTCCGGCCCCTTCTTGAAGGCCGCCACGCGCAGCCCGCGCCGGCGCAAAACGCGCATCAGCCCCGCGGACACCAGCGTCTTGCCGGCGCCGCCGGCCAGGCCAGCGACGACGATTCTGGGCAAGGAGAATGAAGCCATGGCGTCGTACCGATTTCCGCTAACTCATTTCGAGAAATCCGGCCGGGCATTCCTCGGCGCACTTCCGGCACCCGTCGCACTTGTCGAGATGGACGGCGTAGTATTGCCCGGGCGCCACGCTTGCCAGGCGGGTCATGCAGCCGGGCGTGCAGTACATCCAGCAGCGCTCGCAACCGAAACAGTTGCCACACGACAGACAGCGGCTTGCCTCGCGGAACACGTCCGCGGCCTCGTAACCGAGCTCGATCTCGCTTTGCAGGTCTGCCAAACGCTCGCGCACCGGGGCCAACCGCCGCGCAAGGCGCGCGTGCGCTTCGTAGCATTCGAGCTTGAGGCGACTGGGCTGGATCTCCGGGAGCCTTTCGCGCTCGGGGACCGACTTGCCTCGCAGCTCGGCGTCGATGGAAATGGCGACTTGCCGCCCTTGTCCGATGACCACCGCGGCGAAGCTCGGGGTGACCGCATCGCCGCCGCGCCACACGCCCTCGGTCCGCGTCCTGCCCTTGTGATCGGTCTCGAACTGGGCCTCGTTGCCCTTGAAGATTCGATTCACGTTGGGCTTTTGGCCCAGGGCCAGGATGATGGCATCGGCGCGCAGCTCGTAGCTCTTGCCCGCGACGGGAATCAGCGCCGGATAGCCGCTTTCGTCCTTTTCCCCGAGCTCGATGCGCTGGACCACGGCGCTGTCCACGCCGCCCATCACGTTGCGCACGACCGAGCTCAACGTCGTCAGGAACTCGACCTCCACGCCCTCCTCCATCGCCTCGCGCAGATCGTCGTCGATGGTTTCGTTCTCTTGGCGCAGAAGGGTGATCACCCCGGTGCCGCCGAGCAGACGGGCACACACGCGTGCGGCGTCGATGGCCGTGTTGCCGCCGCCCACCACCACGACGTGGCGGCCAAGCGCGGGAGGCTCCTTGCGGGCCACATCGCGCAGGAAGTCCACCGCGCGCATGACGCCCGCGCCGCTGGCGCCCGGGATGCTCACGTCCCGACTCACCGCCGCGCCGGGCGCGACGAAGACGGCGGCGTATTGCTTGCGTAGCTCGTCGAGGCTCACGTCGCGGCCGATGGTCGTGCGCGTGCTCAGCTCGACGCCGGTTTGCAACACGCGCTGAATCTCGCCCTCGAGAATGCGGGCCGGCAGACGGTAGGCCGGAATTCCGTAGCGCAACATTCCGCCGGGCTGGGGCATGCCCTCGAAGATGGTCGACGCGTACCCGCGGCGCGCCAGCTGGTACGCGCACGACAGCCCGGCCGGCCCTGCGCCGATGATGGCGATGCGCTCGCGATGAATCGGCCGTTCCGGACAGCCGGGCAGCGCAAGGCCGCGGTCGAGCGCCCAATCGCCGAGGAAACGCTCGATGGCTCCCACCGCCACGCCACCGTCCTTTTCGTGGCGGCTGCAACTGTCCTCGCAGCGGTGTGGGCAGATGCGGCCCGTGGTCGCGGGAAAGGGGTTGGTCTCGACGATCAGCCGCCAGGCCTGCTCGCACGCCTGGTCATCCGTCAATCCGAGCTTCGCCCGCTGATTGAGAATCGCGACCGCGCCGCGCACATCGGTGCCCGCGAGGCAGGCGCTCTGGCACGGGCTGGTCTTCTTGACCGGGCGGGGCCGTAGCGTCGACACCGCCGCGCTCGCCGGCGCGCCGGCCCGCGGCCGCAGCGGCTTTTTCGTCTCGCCTCGGTGCAAGAGCGCCATGGCGTCACGTCTCGGGTGGCAGCACGATGTAGCTGCCGCCCACGTAGGAGTAGGTGCAGCGTTCGTCTTCGATCAAGAGCTTGATGGCTTCCTTGCACAGGGACTTGTCGCAGGCACCGCCGAAGCGTTCCATCATGGCCTTGTTCAAATCGAGCGGCTTGAGCTGCCTTTTGCCGTGGCACTCCTTCACCAGGGCGACCATCGCATCGGCGACCTGCTCTACGGTGACCTCGCTCATCGCTTCATCCTCCTATGCTTTCGGACTGCCCCAGGCGGGCGAACGCCGCAGTTGCGCGGAGCGCTTGTAGGTCTCGCCCGCGTGGGTGAAATCGTCGATGTGATCGCGGGTGAAGGGAATGCCTGCCATGCGGAAGAAGCGCGGCCAGCCGATGCGCTCGATCCACTCGCCCATGCGCTCGAAGGGCTTGGCGTGGGCGGCGTAGAGCTCGACGAGGCCCTTGACGGCCGTCGTGACCTCGGGCCAACGCGGCGGATTGTTGGGCAAGAAGGGCACGGCCAGCTTGGTGAACATGGGCTCGCGGCGAGCGTTCGAGACCTTGCCGCCCACCCAGATCGACACGCCGTCTTCCGGATCGTTCAGCTTCATCGACGGACAGACCGTGTAGCAATTGCCACAACACACGCACTGCTCCTCGATGATCTCCAGCGAAGGCTTGCCGTCCACCGTGGTCGGCCGAATGGCCCCTGTCGGACAAGACGCCACCGTGGTGGGCACCTCGCAGGTCTTGAACAGCGTGCCGTGGTCGACCTTGGGTACCTTGCGGTGCAATCCCAAAATGGCGATGTCCGAGCAGTGCACGGCCCCGCACATGTTCAGGCAACAGGCAAAGGCGATGCGCACCTTGGCCGGCAACACCATCGAGCCGAAGTAGGGAAACAGCTCGTCCATCACCGACTTGACCACGCCCGAGGCGTCGGAGGCCGCCGAGTGACAGTGGACCCAGCCCTGGGTGTGCACGATATTGGTGATGGCCGGCCCGGTGCCGCCCACGGGAAAGCCCTCGCTCTCCAGGCGCAGGATGAGGGGATCGACGTTGCCGGGCTCGGAGAGCAGGAACTCGACGTTGTTGCGACTGGTGAAGCGCAGAAAGCCGCTGGAAAACTCGTCCGCCAGCGCGGCGAACATGCGCAGCGTCTTGGTGCTGAGCAGGCGTGGCGAGCCGGCGCGCACCGAATAGAGCTTCTCGCCCGACGCCGCCGTGTGGATGAGCACGCCCGGCCTCTGGATCTCGTGGCGCACCCACTGGCCGTAGTTACGCTGGATGATGGGCGGCAAAAAGCCGCGGTAGTGCGGGGCGCCGATGTCCGTCTTGCGCTTGGCGATGATGGGTGGCATCAGGGCTTGTCCTCGTGGCGTGCGATGTAGGGGTTGGTTCGCGGGTGCGCGACCATCTCCGGCTGCGGATCCAGGCCGATCTGTTCCAGGAAATTCGCCAAGCCGATGCGCTGAATGAACTCCCCCACCCGCTCGCGGTGCTTGCCGTGCTCGGACCACACGTCCCAGATGGCGGCCAAGAGCTCCTTGATGTCTTCGAAGGGCGGCTCCAGCTTGATGAACGGCACCAGCACCGACGAGAGCAACGCGCCTCCCAGCACCGGCGCCTTGCCCCCCACGAGCAGCATGGCCCCGCGATCCTTGCCCGGCGCGAGCGCGCTCGGGAGGGCGTTGATACAATGCATGCACCGGGCGCACTCGTCGTTGTCGATGCTGAGCTCGCCGTTTTCGAAGCGCATGCAGCGGGTTGGACAGCGCTCCACCACGTCATGTGCAATGTCCGGCTTGCCGGCCTGGACGTAGGCCTTCAGCGCGGCCTGGTCGATCTGGATGTCGTCGCGCCAGGTTCCGATGATTGACAGATCCGAGCGGGCGATGGCGCCCACGCAGTCGTTGGGGCAACCCGAGGCCTTGATCTTGAATTTGTAGGGAAAGGCCGGCCGGTGCATCTCGTCTTGATAGGTCTGGGTCAGGTCTTGCGTGACCTCCAAGGTGTCGAAGCACGCCCATTCGCAGCGCGCGGGTCCGCAGCAGCAGCTGGGCGTGCGCAGGGCCGAGCCCGAACCACCCAGATCGAACCCGGCGGCCAGAAGCTCGTCGAAGAGCGGCTCGAAGCTCGACGGTCTTGGCCCCCAGAAATACGGCGTCGCCGGTCGCGCCATGGAAATTGGTCAGGCCCGAGCCATGGCGCTCCCAGATGTCGCAGAGCTGGCGCAAGACGTCCGAGGTGTAGAACCAACCCGCCGGCGGATTGATACGAATGGTATGGAACTCGGCGGCCTCGGGAAACTCCTTGGCCAGATCGTTGTAGCGCCCGATCACGCCGCCGCCGTAGCCCTTGACCCCGACCAACCCGCCGTGCTTCCAGTGACCGACCTTCTCGGCGTAGGATCGCTCGAGCACGGAGAGCAGGTCGGCCGCCATGGGACCGTCGGCGCTCTTCTTGATTTCCTTGACGAAGCTCGGCCAGGGGCCGGCTTCGAGCTCATCGACCAGCGGTGTTGGTTTGCTTTCAGTCACGGGTTTCTCGCGACGTGGACAGAGCAATAGCCGTGCCGCGGGCTCGTGCTGCATCGTAGGTTCCTGAAAAGCGGCGCTGTTCCGGCGGCTGGCGCATCTGCCTACGTTCCAAGGGACGGTTTCAGCGAAGCCCGAACCCCATCAAACCATCATATGTGACGGGCAAGGCCAGCACGGGGCACGGGCCGCCTGCTCGCCGAGAGCAAACAAGTACGTGATTTCCGCAATTGCGGCGAAGGAGAATCGGGCAGCCCGGTTGGCACGGTTAGTGCTGTGCAAACCACCGTGCAGAAGCGCGAGCCATATCGGGCCCTGGAGCGTCGGGCATGAAGAAGAGCCTGAGCCGACGGGATCTGTTCGCGAGCACGGGCGCGGCGATTGGCGCCGCCCTCGCCGGAGGCACCGCCGCGCGCAAGGTGCTCGGCGCCACGCGGGAAACGGGAACCCCGCTGTGGGGCATGGCCGTCGACCTCGCCCGCTGCGCGAGCAAGCCCGGGTGTCGGGCTTGCATCGAGGCTTGCCACACGGCCCATCGGGTGCCGGCCACCACGGATCCACGCCACGAGGTCAAATGGGTGTGGAAGGAGCCCTTCGCCCGCGTGTTCCCCGAGCAGTCCCACGGCTGGCAATCGGAGGCGCACCTGCAATCTCCCGTGCTGGTGCTGTGCAACCATTGCTCGCAATCGCCCTGCACGCGCGTGTGCCCCACCGGCGCGACCTGGCGCCGAAGCGACGGCGTGGTAGCCATGGACGAGCACCGCTGCATCGGCTGCCGCTACTGCATGGCCGCATGCCCCTACGGCTCGCGCAGCTTCAACTGGGAGGCTCCGCATCCCGCCCCGTCGGCCAGCAACTATCCGACCCGCGCGGCCGGCGTGGTCGAGAAGTGCAACCTGTGCGTCGAACGCATCGACCTCGGGCAGATACCGCTTTGCGTGGAGGCCTGTCGTGCCAGCGGCGCGAACGCGCTTACCTTCGGCAATCTGGAAGACCCCCGTTCCCCCCTTCGCCAACTGCTCGCCACCCGGCAGGTGCTGCGGCGCCGTCCCGAGCTCGGGACCGAGCCGAGGGTGTTCTATCTCCCGTGACGACCATGCCGGAATCCAATCGCCGCCCACTGCTTGCATGGACCCTGCGCGGGATCCTGTTCGCGCTGGTCTTGCTGGGCGGCGCGGCCTACACGGTGCAGTTTCGCAGCGGCCTCGGCGTGACGGGACTGTCGCGGGATGTGCCGTGGGGGCTCTACATCTCGCAGTTCACGTTCTTGGTCGGCATCGGCGCCTCGGCGGTCACCGTGCTTCTGCCCTACTACGTCCATCGCCAAAAGGTGTTCGCGCGTGCTCTCATCCTGGGCGAGATCGTCGCGGTCATCGCGCTCGTGCAAGCCCTGTTGTGCATCACGGTCGATCTCGGCAAGCCGGGCCGCCTGCTCAACATCCTACTTTACCCTGCCCCGTCGTCGCTGATGTTCTGGGACTGCCTCACCCTCGGGGGCTACTTGATCCTCTCGGTGGTCGGACTGGCCGCGACCTTGTTCGCCCGCGGCGGGGCGCCCGCGAGGTGGGTGCGCGGATTGGCCCTGGCCACCATCCCGTGGGCCATCGGCATCCATGTCGTGACGGCACTTTTGTACGCCGGTTTGGCCGCGCGACCGGCGTGGATGACTGCCGTGCTCGCCCCAAGATTTCTGGCCACGGCCTTCGCCTCGGGGCCTGCGTTGCTCATTCTGCTGGCGGGTCTGCTGGCGCACACCAAGGTGTTCGACATCGGGCGCGAGGCCATCGACCGCCTGTCCGTCATCATGACCTACGCCGCGACGGCCAGTGTGCTTCTGGCCCTGCTCGAGGCCTTCACGGCCCTCTATTCGGGCATCCCGACGGCAGGCGAGCACCTCAGGTACCTCTTCCTCGGCCTCGACGGACACATCGGGCTGGTGGCCTGGAGCTATGGCTCGTGGCTCTTGCTGTTGACCGCCCTGGCGGTGCTGCTGGTCCCGCGCCTCCGTCAAAGGCGGGGCTTGGCCTACACCGCCACGGCCTTTGTGCTCGCGTCCGTGCTCATCGACAAGGGACTTTGCCTCGTGACCTCGGGGTTCGTGCCGTCGCCGCTCGGCTACGTTCACGACTACCGGCCAAGCCTCTCCGAGCTGGCCATCGTCGTCGGCGTTTACGCCGGTGGCGCCCTGGTGTTCGAGGCCGCCTGCCGCTTCTTGCTCACCTCTGCTTCCACTTCGACCCTCCATGCATTCCACTCAACACCCTCAACCGCGCGCGAACCGGGCATGGCAACGGTTGCGCCAATGGAGAACTGATGCCCAGCTACGTCATCGCTAGCAAATGTGATGGGTGCAAGGCTTTGGACAGGACGGCTTGCCAGTACATCTGTCCCAACGACCTCATGACCTTGGACCGCCAGAAGATGAAGGCCTACAACCGCGACCCGGTCATGTGCTGGGAGTGCTTCAACTGCGTGAAGATCTGCCCGACCCAGGCCATCGAGGTGCGGGGCTATTCCGACTTCGTTCCCATGGGCGCCAGCGTGAGCGCGCTTCGCAGCACCGAAGACATCATGTGGACGGTGCAGTTCCGCAACCCCGAAATCAAATCCAAGCGCTTCAAGTTCCCCATCCGGCGCGGCGTGGGGGAAGGCCAGATCCAGCCCCACGGCCATTTCCCGACGGCAACCGACGACTTGAAGAGCCCCATGCTCATGGGCGAGCCGAGCGCGCTCAACACCGAACAGGGCAAGGTGAAGTTCACTTCGCTGCCCGAGCTTGCACTGACCCGATCGAACGGAGGGAAGTAGTCATGACGGAATTCAAGACGGTCGTGGTCGAGACCGACCTGCTCATCTGCGGCGGCGGCATGGCCGCCTGCGGAGCCGCGGTCGAAACCGCCCATTGGGCCAAGCAGCACGGCCTCAAGGTCACCCTGGTCGACAAGGCGGCGGTGGATCGCTCGGGCGCCGTGGCCATGGGGCTTTCGGCCATCAATCTCTACGTCGATCTCAACAGCGGCAACAACACCCTGCGCGACTACGTCGATTACGTGCGCAACGATCTCATGGGCATCACGCGCGAGGATCTGGTGGCCAACATCGCGCGCCACGTGGATTCGACCGTGCACATGTTCGAGAAGTGGGGCTTGCCCATCTGGAAGGATGAAAAGGGCGGCTACGTCCACGAGGGGCGCTGGCAGGTCATGATCAGCGGCGAGTCGTACAAGGTCATCGTCGCCGAGGCCGCCAAGAAGGCCCTGGCCGAGGCCGGCGGGCAATACTTCGAGCGCGTCTTCATCACCCACCCGTTGATGGTCGACGGCCGCTGCGTGGGCGCCGTCGGCTTCTCCAACCGCGAGAACACCCTCTACGTGTTCAAGGCCAAGGCCGTGCTGACGGCCATGGGCGGCGCGGTGCACGTGTTCAAGCCGCGCTCCACCGGCGAGGGGCTCGGGCGGTCGTGGTATCCGCCTTTCAATTCGGCGGGCAGCGCGGCCTTCACGCTCACCGCCGGAGCCGAGATGACCTGCCAGGAGGTCCGTTTCGTTCCCGTGCGCTTCAAGGACGCCTACGGTCCGGTGGGCGCGTGGTTCCTGCTTTTCAAATCCATCGCCACCAACGCTCTCGGCGAGGACTACATGGCGACCAACGCCGCCGAGCTCGACAAGTGGGGACCTTACGGGCAGGCCAAGCCCACACCGGCCAATCTGCGCAACTGGCTGATGATGCTCGATATCCAGAAGGGCAAGGGGCCCATCTACATGCGCACCGAGGAAGCCATCAAACGTATCAGCGCGCAGATGCCCGACGAAAAGGCCGCAAAACGAAAGCTCAAGGAGCTGGAGAGCGAGGCCTGGGAGGACTTCCTGGACATGACCATCGCGCAGGCGCTCCTGTGGGCCTCGACGAACGTCGAGCCCGACAAGACGCCGTCGGAGATCATGGCTTGCGAGCCGTACTTCATCGGCTCCCACTCGGGCGCCTCGGGGGCGTGGGTCTCGGGGCCGAAAGATTTGCAGACCGAGGAGACCGCTGGCGAGTACTTCTGGGGCTACGCCAACATGACCACTGTGCCGGGACTGTTTGCGGCGGGCGACGCCAGCGGCGCCTCCAGCCACAAGTTCTCGTCGGGCTCGTTCACCGAAGGCCGCCTGGCCGGCAAGGCCGCCCTGCAATTCATCGTCGAGCAGGGCAACGGCCCGTCGGCCAGCCCGGAGCAGATCCAGGCCCTCACCGCCGAGATCGTGAGGCCGCTGGAGCTGTTCGAGAAGAACCGCGACTACTCCACCGATCCCGACATCAATCCGAGCTACCTGCGTCCCAAGCAGTTCATGAGCCGCCTGCAGAAAATCATGGACGAGTACGCGGGCGGCGTCTCGACCCAGCTCGCCACCAGCAAGTCCCAGCTCGAAAAGGGTCTGGAGCTGCTGGCCCTGCTGCGCGCGGACTCGAACAAGCTCGGCGCGGAAAGCCTGCACGAGCTCATGCGCTGCTGGGAGAACCGGCACCGGCTGCTGCAGGCCGAGGCGCACATGCGCTCGGTGTTGTTCCGCGAGGAGACGCGCTGGCCGGGCTACTACGTGCGCACCGACAAGCCCGGGCTGGATCAGGAGAATTGGCTGGCGTTCTGCAACTCCAAGTACAACCAGGAGAAGAACGAGTGGACCATGGTCAAACGCCCGGTGAAGTACCTCACCCGCGATTCGGCGCGGTGAGTACGGCTCCCACCGAAAGAGCCATGCCGCTACGCGGGCGCATCTTGGTCGTCGGCGGTGGCATCGCCGGGATCTCCGCCGCCATCGAGGCGGCGGAGGCCGGGTGCGAGGTCGTGCTGGTCGAGCGCGAGCCCCACCTGGGCGGGCGGGTCGTTCAGATGCACCAGTACTTTCCCAAGCTGTGCCCGCCCGTGTGTGGGCTGGAAATCAATCTGCGGCGCCTGCGCACGAGCCCCCGCATTCGCACCCTGACCCAGGCCGAGGTGGCGACGGTGACCGGCGAGCCGGGCCGTTATCGGGTCGGCATCCGGCAACAACCCCGCTTCATCGCCGAGCGTTGCTCGGGTTGTGGGATCTGCGCCAGCGTGTGCCCGGCCGAGCGCCCGAGCACGTTCGACTTCGGCATGAAGACCAGCAAGGCCGCCTACCTGGCGTACCCCGGCGCCTGGCCGACCCGCTACACAATAGACGCCCAGGTCTGCCTGGGCCTCCACCTCCCTCGCCCCGCGCAGCGGGGAGAGGGCCGGGGTGAGGGCGACGATCCCCCTCGCCCCGCGCGGCGGGGAGAGGGTCGGGGTGAGGGCGACGATCCCCCTCGCCCCGCGCGGCGGGGAGAGGGTCGGGGTGAGGGGCTCCCCTGCACCAAGTGCGTCGACGCCTGCCCCAGCAAGGCCATCGATTCTTTGCAGCAGCCGCGCACCATCGAGCTCGACGTGCAAGCCGTCATCTGGGCGACTGGCTGGACGCCCTACGATTCTTCCCGACTGACCGACCTCGGCTTCGGTACCCACCGCGACGTCATCACCAACATGATGATGGAGCGGCTCGCGTCCCCGCACGGGCCGACCGGCGGACGCATCGTTCGTCCCTCGAACGACAAGACCCCGGCCAGCGTCGCTTTCGTCCAGTGCGCGGGCTCCCGCGACGACGCCCACCTCACCTACTGTTCCGGCCTGTGTTGCATGGCCTCGGCCAAGCACGCGCGCTACGTGCGCGCCCAGCACCCCGACGCGGAGATCTTCATCTACTACATCGACCGCCGCGCGACCGGCAGGCAGGAGATCTTCCTCGCCGAGACCGAGCGGGATGCCAAGGTCCATTTCGTTCCAGGCAAAGTCGCGCGCGTATCCGTGGACGCCGACTCGCCCGTCATCGAGGTGGAGGACACGGGCCAGGGACGCAAGCTCAAGCAGAAGGTGGACCTGGTCGTGCTGGCCACCGGCATGGTCCCGTCGAGCGCGAGCGACGGCCTTGCGCGGGACAAGTATGGATTCCTGGTTCGAGAACAGCCCGGACAGCTTCCCGCAGGCTGCGCGCGCGGCCCCATGGACGTCGCGTCCTCGGTTCGCGACGCGACCAGCGCGGCGTTGCGAGCCATGGCCGTGGCGACGGGGAGCCCATAGACCATGGCCAAGGCGGCGGTGCTTCTTTGCCAGGGTTGCGACCTTGCCGGGTCGCTGGACATGGGCGCTCTCGAGAAGGTCGCGGGCAAGTGCGAGGGCGTGGTTCACGTGCGCTCGCTGCCCTTCCTGTGCGACGAGGCAGGAGCCAAGGCCATCGACGAAACCCTCGCACTCGGCGCGAAGGCGTTGGTCATCGCCGGCTGCGCCGCCCGCTTTCACAGCCAAACCTTCGCTCGTCAGGGTTGCCACACCGAGCGCGTAAGCCTGCGCGAGCTCGTGGTGTACAGCCACGAGCCCAAGCATGAAGACACCCAGATGCTGGCCGAGGATATGGTCCGCATGGGCGCCGCGCGCGCGACCAAGGTGGAAGTCGTCGAGCCGCAGCCGCTGCCCGTCGAGCGAACGGTCCTGGTGGTCGGCGGTGGCCCGAGCGGGATCTCGGCGGCGCTCGGTGCCGCGCGCGCGGGCTATGGAGTGCTGCTGGTCGAGAAGCAACTTGAGCTTGGCGGATGGCTCCGCTCGTGGAAGAGGACGCTGCCCAGTCGAGCGCCGTATCGCGAGCTGGAGTCGCCGGCGCTCGAGCCGCTTCTGCGCGATGTGGCCGAGCATCCGCGCATCCAGGTTCACTGCGACACGCAATCGCTCCGCATCTCGGGACAGCCGGGTCAGTTCGAGGTGGAGCTGAAGGTCGGCGGGCAAGCACTCTCGACCAAGGTCGGCGCCATCGTGCAGGCGACGGGTTGGAAGCCTTACGATGCCTCGCGCCTGGCACACCTCGGGTACGGGCGTTCGCCCGATGTCCTTACCAACGTCGAATTCGAGCGTGCCCTCTCCGCCGGCAGCCTGAAGCGTACTTCCGACGGAAAGCCTGCGCGCCGGATTGCCTTCATCCAGTGCGCCGGCTCGCGCGACCGCGACCATCTCCCCTACTGCTCGAACGTCTGTTGCCGGGTCACGCTCAAGCAAGCCCTGTGGGCGCGCGAGCTGGACCCGACCTGCGAGGCCTACGTGCTGGCCAAAGAAGTCCGCACCCTCGGGCTGCACGAGGACTTCTATCGCCGCGCCCAAGAAGATCCCGGAATCTTCATCAGCAAGGGCGAGGTGACCGAGGTCGAGCCGACACGCGAGGGCGTGCTCGTGCGCATGGGCCCAAGCCAGCTCGGCGACGGCGTCGAGCTGGAAGTCGATCTGGTGGTGCTCGCCACCGGCATGGTGCCGGTAGCCGCCGATGGCCCGGCCATCCGCGAGCTCAAGGATGCGCGCAAGGGTCTGGCTCGCGGCGACGGCAACACCGAGGTCCTGCAAGCCACCATCGACCGCCTGAGCCCCCACGAAGGCACCGAGATTCTCGGTTTGACCTACCGGCAAGGCCCCGATCTCCCGCCGCTCGAGTACGGCTTCCCCGATTCGCACTTCATCTGTTTCCCGTACGAAACCCGCCGGACCGGCATCTATGCCGCCGGTTGCCTGCGCGCCCCCGCCGATCTGGAAAGCAGCCGCGTGGACGGCGAGGGCGCGGCCCTGAAGGCCATCCAGGCCATCGAGCAGACCGCCCTGGGGCTGGCCGTGCACCCGCGCTGGGGCGACCCCTCGCCACCGACCTTCAACCTGCAGCGCTGCACCCAGTGCAAGCGCTGCACCGAGGAGTGCCCGTTCGGTACGCTCGACGAGGACGAGAAGTGCACGCCCAAGCCCAACCCCAGTCGCTGCCGTCGCTGCGGCATCTGCCTGGGCGCGTGTCCCGAGCGCATCATCTCGTACGCCGACTACTCGGTGGACATGGTGGTGCGCATGATCAAATCCATCCAGGTCCCGGACGAATTCGAGGAGAAGCCGCGCATCCTCATGTTCCTGTGCGAAAATGACGCCTACCCCGCGCTCGAGCTGGCCGGCTTCCATCGCCAGCGCTACAGCGCCTTCGTGCGCGCCATTCCGGTGCGCTGTCTGGGCGCGGTCAACATCGTGTGGCTGTCCGACGCCTTCGCGCGCGGGTTCGACGGCGTTCTGCTGCTCGGGTGCAAGCCCGGCGAACAGACGCAATGCCACTACACCCGCGGCAGCGATCTGCTGGCCACGCGCAGCGAGAACGTGAAGCAGAAGCTCAAGCAGATGGCTCTCGAAGACGAGCGGGTGCAGGTCGAGCACGTGGCGCTCTCGGATTACCTCACCCTGCCCGGCCTGATCGACAGGTTCGTGAAGAAGATCGAAGACCTCGGTCCCAATCCTTTCAAAGAGTGAGCAGCATGGGCGCTGGCGAACCACCGGTCGAAAGAGCGCAATCGAGGGAGCGCCTGCGGCCCGACCGCGCTCTCTTGCGCCACCTACTCCAAAGCGGTGGCGAGGATCTGCGCAAGTGCATGCAGTGTGCGACGTGCTCGACGGTGTGCGAGCTGGCCGACGCGCACAATCCGGGACCGCGCAAAGAAATGCTGTGGGCGCAATGGGGCCTGCGCGACCGCTTGATGGCGGATCCGGATCTGTGGCTGTGCCACCAGTGTGGCGATTGTTCGCGTCGCTGCCCGCGCGGCGCCCGTCCCGGCGACGTGATGGCGGCCCTGCGCCGCGAGTGCGTGATTCACTACTCCACCCCGCGCGCGTTCGGGCGGTGGGCGGACCGGCCGGCCAGCCTGCCTTGGATCGTGCTCGCCGCCGTCGTGTTCCTGGTGGCCGCCGCCGGGGCGTGGGAAATGTCAGGGCTCGCGAAGACCGAGCTCGCGCTGTCCGTCACCGGCCGGCGGGCCGTCTTCCCGTTCTGGACGCGTCTGCCGCACGGGTTTCTGGGGACGGTCTTCGCGCTGCTGGTTGCATTCGACCTGGCCGTCTTGGCAAGGGGTGCGCGGCGCCTGTGGCGGGACATGAACGCCTTCACGGAGCAGCCTGCTCCATCGCGGCCCGTTCGCGGCTTCCGCACCGCCTTCCGGCGCATCGTCTGGCACGACGACTTCGCCCTGTGCACAAGCAACCGCTCCCGGCGTGCCCACCACCTGATCGTCGTCTACGGCATGCTCGCCCTGTGGCTGACCAGCCTGTGGGCCGTCACCGCCCGCTGGAATCCCTTGCTCGAAGGCTTGGTGTATCCCCTCGGCTTCTGGAATCCGTGGAAGCTGATGGCCAACTTGGCCGGATTGGCCGTGGCAACGGGCGCGACACTGATGCTGGTTGAGCGCTGCAAACGCCCCGAAACCGCCGGCACCACCACCTACTCCGATCTCGCCCTGCTCGGCTCTCTGCTGGTCATCGTCTTCACCGGCTTCGCCACCGAGCTGCTGCATTTCGCTCGCCTCGAGCCGCTGCGCTACGCCGCGTACGCCGTGCACCTGGTCGCGGTGTTCTTGCTCTTGTGGATGCTTCCCTACTCGAAGCTGGCCCACGTCGTGTATCGCGCCCTCGCCCTGCTCTACGCCGAACGCACTGGCCGAGGGACGCGATGACCGGCCACCGCCGCGCCATCGTTTCCTCGCTCGTGCTCATGGCCATGCCCCTTCTCTACGCGGTCATCGTCTTCGCCGCGCGGCCGGAAGCCAAAGCCCCATGGCTGGAACCAGCCGCCCTGAGCACGACTTGCATCCTACCCAAGGCCAACATGCGCTTCGAGCACATGCAGCATCTCAAGCGCCTGCGCGACCAGGTCGTGCGCGAGGGAAAGCGCATGGATCTCGCCGGCGCTCGCCCGCAAGGCATCTCGTCTTGCCGAAGCTGCCACGCCCACCGCGAACAGTTCTGCGACCGCTGCCACCTACAGGCCAGCGTCCGCCCCGACTGCTTCGACTGCCACGCCTACTGAGATGGGTTAGTCTTCTAGTTGGGGTCGTAGCAGAATGCGCCACCAAGACCTCTGGTCGCCACCGCAAGACATCGCCCCTGTCCTTCGCCAACGTCTTATCCGTGCGCCGACGTGATGTCGAGCCTGGGTGGACGGCACGACGACGGGCGTGATCGCGGGCGAGAGCGACCACGCCGGGCGCGTGATCATGTCGGAGCGAACGCGGTTTCGTCGCGCGGACAAAGGAATGGCCGTCTATGTCGACGTCGGCACGGCGGACACTTGTCGCGATCAGGCCGCGCGGCGCTCGTAGCGGTGATGCAGGCCACCCACTTCCGGTAACTCCACGATCTCGCCCATGCTTGGCGGCTGGACGGCTCTCGGCTCGGGCGCGTCCTTGCCCAGAGATAGGTGAGTTCTGCACCTGTGGTAGCACGCAAAGTACGCGGTCAGGATGCGACGAAGATGGCGTTCATTGAGGACGACGGCCTGATCGAGACACTCTCGCCGTATTGATCCCACAAGTCGCTCGACATAGGGATTCTGCCAAGGTGGTCTGGGTGCCGAGACGACTTCCTCAATGCCGAAGCTCCCAACACGACGGCGGAAGTAGTCACCGTAGATTCCGTCGCGGTCGCGCGTCATGTAGTCTGGCGCCGTGTCCTCGGGGAATGCCTCGACGATCTGCTGGGCGGTCCACTGCGCGCCGGGGTCGCTGGTGACGTTCCAGTGCAGGACACGCCTGCGGTCGTGGGAGAGGACCAGGAAGACGTAGAGAACGCGAAAAGTCGCGGTCGGCACGGTGAAGAAGTCGATCGAGCAGAGCGAATCGACATGGTTGTCGAGGAAGGTGCGCCAGGTCTGCGAGGGAGGCTTGCGTGCCTTGGGTGGCATGAAGCGGGAGACGCTGCGCTCGCCGATGTCGATGCCGAGTTTGAGCAATCGCCGTGGATTCTTGGCGCTCCCAAAGATGTGTTGGCTTTGGCCATCTGGAGGATGAGCGCCTTGGTCTTCGGCGAGACATCATCTCGCGCCGGAGTGCGCGGACGCGACTTCCAACGCCAGAAACGACGGAAGCCAGCCCGGTGCCAGCGAACGACGGTGTCTGGCTTGACGATGACAAGCACGTCCGCCCAGCGCGACCAAAGGCGAGAGAGAACGAGCCCAAAGGAGCGGTCGGCCATGCGCACGCATGGGCGCCCCGATGTACGCCGGAGGTTGGCCAGTTGCTGGCGAAGGGCGAGATTTTCGAGCGCCAACTCTGCGCGGATGCGGCAGGCGGAACGCAACACTCCAAGGAAACTCATACAGAGGCCGGTCATGGCTCGATCATGCATGCGGTCGGCGGTCATCGCTCGCAAATCGTCGCCACCGTCGGGAAACAGGCACGGCGGATGAGGACCTGGCGAACCACAGCATATCGGAAGTGGTGACTGTTGTATCGACAGTCACAAAAAAATGTCCGATAGCCTATTCCAATCGGACAGGCCAAAGATGCCAGTCCGGTTCGGCTTTCCGATAGAAGTAGTCGCCCGCTGGTTCCCGGCACTGTACCCGGTTAGCCCGTGGTCTTGACCGCCTCGGGCATGCGGGTGATCGGTCGCGCGGGCCTCGTCCTCGTGAGATCGTGCGTGGCTTGCAGATTGAGCCAGTAATTCGGCGTCTGACCGAAAGCGCCGCCCAAAATCCAGGCGGTCTCGGGCGTGATACCGCGCTTTCCGTTGATGATCTCGCTGATTCGCTGCATGGACATGCCCGTGCGCTTGTGAAACGTCGTCTGCGATACCCCGATCTCCTCGAGCATCTCGCTCAGAAACTCGCCAGGATGAGGTGCGACCCTTCCGGGAAGTCCCTTGTTTGGTATGGATGCCATGTCTGTCTCCAATGCTGCTGACCTTGGTTCGGTTCTCAATTTCCCGTTGCCGCGCGCTCAGTGGTAGTCCGTCAGCTCGACGTCATGCGCTCCGCCCGACCAGCGAAAGCAAATCCGCCATTGATCGTTGACGCGGATTGAGTACTGCTGTGCGCGAGCACCCTTCAGCTTCTCCAGCCTATTCGATGGAGGCCGTCTCAAGTCTTCGACCTCCTCGGCCGCATGGATGCTTACGAGCTTCCTGAAGGCGCGGTCCTGCACATCCGGTGGGACCTGCCGCAATCTGGCACTGGCCTTGCCCACCCAGAGATCTGCCGTTCGGGCATCCGCGAAGCTGTGAATCACGCATCCATGAGGTTAGCCTTTTCACCTCTTCCGGGCAAGAAGAATATTCACCCCTTCCGTGAACACATGATGCTCGGGCAGGCAGGCGGAACAAGCGCCATTTTCCCCTCGCCGAAGAAATGTCCGATAACCGAGATTCCGTAACCTGCATATCCCACGCGCCCAACCGATGCCCGATGCCCCCTATACCCAGCTGTTAGGCGGCAGCACCCGGCGCCGCATCGACAGTTGATGGACACGTAAAGGCGCACCGGCCTGCAACACAGGAATCGCCGAGATGCCATCGCACAGTAGGATGCAAGGGCATGCTCGATCTTGCGGAGACTGGCCGGGACAAGAGGCATTCCAGCCCGCACGATTGGACTCGCACCTCTTCTTGGTCGCTGAGAATCCGCCACAACAACTGAAAAATCCGGGACACTCGCTCGGGTCCGTCGGGGCCGGTCCCCAGATACACGGGGTGCAGTCGGCATCGGTGGAGCAAGTGTCCAGAACGGTGGTGGCCGTCGAGGTTGATCCGCCTGTGCCCACGGAGACTCTGGCGTCGGGGGAAGCACGGCCGGTTCGGGAGGGGCTTTGGTCAGCACAGGCGGAACGATTGCCATGGCGGGGTCGGGTGGCAAGTCTGGCACCGGTGGAACCACGGGAGCCGGTGGTTCGCCTAGCTCGGGTGGAGTGCCTGGAACCGGCGGGGTTGGCCTTGGCGGCTTCGGTTCAGGCGGTATCGATGCCGCGAGCAGCGCCGGCAGCGTCGGCAACCAGGCGGGAGGTTCCAGCGGCGCTGGGGGCGACTCCATGGATGGGGCAAGCCAGGCCATTGATGGCGACGCCTCCCCCGCGCTGCAGATCGTGCAGGTGCAAGTGTTGACCGGTGGAGACGGCTCTCTGCTGGTCATCGTCTTTACCGGCTTCGCCACCGAGCTGCTCCATTTCACTCGCATCGAGCCTCTGCGCCACGCCGCGTACGCCGCGCACCTGGTCGCGGTGTTCGTGCTCTTGTGGATGCTTCCCTACTCGAAGCTGGCCCACGTCGTGTATCGCGCCCTCGCCCTGCTCTACGCCGAACGCACCGGCCGAGGTGCGCGATGACCGGGCACCGACGCGCCATCGTCGCCTCGCTCGTGCTCATGGCCATGCCCCTGCTCTACGCGGTCATCGTCTTTGCCGCGCGACCGGAAGCCAAGGCCCCATGGCTGGAACCAGCCGCCCTGAGCACGACTTGCATCCTACCCAAGGCCAACATGCGCTTCGAGCACATGCAGCATCTCAAGCGCCTGCGCGACCAGGTCGTGCGCGAGGGAAAGCGCATGGATTCTCGCCGGCGCTCGCCCGCAAGGCATCTCGTCTTGCCGAAGCTGCCACGCCCACCGCGAACAGTTCTGCGACCGCTGCCACCTACAGGCCAGCGTCCGCCCCGACTGCTTCGACTGCCACGCCTACTGAAGCCTGCGCTACCGGTTGACCAAGCTCTACGCGTCGGTCATCCTCGGTGGACACCCATGGACCGGCTACCGTGCTCTCAACAAGAACGAAAGGAGTGCGCAGAATGAAACTTGTTGGCGCCGCGATCATCCTCTTGATGCTGACTTCGGCTTCGTTGGCCAAGAAGGCGGAAAGACGACAGAAGAATTCCGAACCTGCTCGCACGATCAATACGCTGAAGAGCAAGGGAAGGAGCATCACGTTCACTTGCAGCCCTTCCAATTGCAGGGAGCAACAAGATGGCAGTCTCTTGTTCAACTTGAGCTGTCAGACCAACAAGGAAAATGACAAGCTGGAAGTATCCCTCGGAAACAACAGCCAAACCATCCAGTCATTCGGGTTCGTCGACATTCCCGGGGACATCAAGGCGCCCAAGAAGGGATCTGTCCCCATCAAGATATCCGTCAGCGAGGATGAAGGCTCCCCGCAAACGACATTTACGTTCAAGTACACCGTAGAGCAAATCAAGCGGCCCACCTGTCAAAAGTACGGTGACGTAGAGCTGTAGCGGGCGGGACACCTTTCCAAGCTCCTTGGATGGGTGATGCTTCTGGAGGCCACCGAGCAATGACCTCGCGGACGACAGCGCCGGGCAGCAGAACGCATCATGTCGACGCTGTCTGTCGACGCAGGGCTTTTCATTGGCGATTCCGTCGTACCTGCGCCTCCAACCCGGACTACCCGCACAACCCGACAAAAGGAAGTGTTCCGCATGCAGATACGACGGCCTTGCTCCACGCTCCTTCGCCTGAGCTTCTTGATTCTCTTCGCATCCTGCAATCCCACCCAGCCGAGCAGTGCAGGCTCGGGCAGTGGCGGCGCCTCCGGGGCTGGCCAAGGCGGGACCTCGAGCGGTGCTTCGGGCGGCCGAGGCGGCTCGTCGGCCGACACCTCCGCGCGAGGCGGGGCCGGCGGCACCAGCGCATCGGGTGGTAGATTGGGCAGCGGCGGCCGGACCGGCAGCGGTGGCTCGGCCACGGGCGGCGATTCCTCCACGGGTGGCAATGCCGGCGCGTCGTCGGGTGGCCGCGTCGGGAGCGGTGGTAGCACGACGACGGGAGGCAGCTCGGGCGGTGTTTCGGGTAAGGGGGGAAGCTCCGGCGGCAGCGGCGGCGCGAAGGCCACGGGTGGCTCCTCCGGAAGCGGTGGGGTCTCGGGCGGCGGCGGGAGCGCGGGGGGCTCGTCCGGCACCGACTGCACCTTCACCATCATCACCAATCAGCTCAGCCCTGCCATGGCGACCGCGGGCATCGTGGAATGGTCGACGACGCTTGCGCCTCTCGCCAGCGCGCAGATCGTGTACACCCTCGACAACGCCGGCTCGGGCATCCTCAACAAGGGCGGCGCGGCACCGGTCGATCTCAAGAAGACCCACTACCACACCCTCTTGCTCGGCCTCAAACAGTCGAGCAGCTACACCTTCCACATCGAGGCCACCTCGTCGAACGGCCAGACGTGCAAGAGCTCGGACTACGCCCTGCCCAAGACCGGCACCCTGTCCGGGGTGCCTTCGGTCACGCGAACCGTTGCAAGCAACACCTCGGCGCAAGCGGTCGGTTTCATCGTCACCAGCACGGGCATGGGCAGCGGTATGGGCGGAGGGACCAGCTCGGCCAACGCCGCCTACATCCTCGATGCGGACGGTGCGGTGGTTTGGGCTGCCGCGGCGCCCAGCCAGTGCAGTCGGGCACGCATGGATTACGAGGGCGTGAACATGTGGATGCTCTCGCTCAATGTGCAGAACACCGGCGGGGAGGCGCGCTTCTTGTCCATGGACGGTCAGACCGGTCAGACGAAGATCAGCGGACTGTCGTCGGCCCACCACGACTTCGCGGTGTTGCCGGGCAAGATCGCCACCATGGTGTGGACGACGACGGGCACGGATCCGGAGAGCAATCTGGTCGAGCATGCCGATGATGGCTCAGGGGACAGCACCACCGCGTTCAAGATCGGCTCGAATCTCTACGCCGGCGGACAGAGCGCCTTTGGCGGCAGCGGCAACACCTACCATTGCAATTCGATCCTGTATCACCAGGAGGACGACACCTACACCATCGGCGATCGCAACCCCAACCTCTACGTCAAGGTCAAGCACGACGGCACGCCGGTGTGGCAAATCGGCGGTAGCTGCACCGGGGCGAAAGCGCCCAAGTGCGCCGCGGGCGCTTGGATGGTGAACCACGGGCACGACTTCGACCACAAGAGCGGCAACCTGCTCATCTTCAACAACGGCAGCTCGGGCAGCGCGCACGTCCTGGAGCTCGGCCTCACCGAAACCGCCAGTGCCATCAGCTACACGCAGGTCAAGGATTTCTCGTCCGGGGTGTCGAGCAACGTGCTCGGAGATGTGCAACGCCTGCCCAACGGCAATACGCTCGTCACCTATACGACCTCGGGTCAAATGATCGAGGTCGACCCGTCGTGGAACACGGTGCAGACCCTCAAGGGCAGCTTCGGTTACGCCGACTGGCGGGAAACCCTGTACGGCCCGCCCGGGCGCTAAGTCACCTTAGCAGGCTCGCGGTCGATTCATCCCGGCTGGCTGCGTCGCTCGCCTAAGGCCGGGCGAGCGCGATCTTGCCGAGGCAGAAATCCGCAACCGTCAGGTCGGACTGCGACGGTGGAATTTGAACACCGATCTTGTCGATGTTTTGCACGTCCGCTTCGGCCAAGCGCTTGCCGCTGCCGAATAGGCATTCCGTGTTGAAGGAGGAAAGCTTGATGGGGATGCCCGACGTCATGCGGGAACAGTACGTCAAGCCGCTCGCATCGTCGGCCAGATGCACCACCGCGAACAGATTGTCCGAGTCCCATCCCGATACTATCAGGGTGATGCTACTGTAGGCGATGCCAATCGCCTGCACCGGCTCTCGGGTCGCGACGCCGACCAAGATCCCCCAGTCAATCATGTAGTCCATGTAGCTGGGATAGGACGATTCGCCCGGGATGGTGCCGGACACACAAAGGCCCGTTGCGGAATCCCACGTGATGGACGAGGGTCGACAGGTCGAATTGAATGTCACGGGAGGCATGGATGGAGAAAGCCCACCAATTTGCATCCCGCTGCAGGTGGGGGAAGTGACCGCATCAATCACGCCAAGACTTACGTACCCCAGACCCGTGAGAGCGCCCTGTGCACGACCGGACAGGAAGGTCGCTTCCTCAATCTTGCTGCCCATGGCGCTGCTCGTCCCGTCGGCGTCGGGAGCGCCGGGCCCGCGCGTGCCCGCCTCGCGCTCCTGGGCGACGCCTGCGTCGCGGGAATCGGTCTTCCAGACATCGGGTTCGCGAAGGTCCGCCGCCGTGTCCGAGCGCAAGGCATCGCCAACCGGTGACCTATCAACCGGTGGAAGCAACCGCTCGGCGTCGTAGGTACAGGACCCTAGCAGGGCGCAGACGAGCGGTGTCATGCCGAGCTTCCCCATGTTCAATACCTCATGCTCGCGGTCAAACCAATCACCTGGCCCGCGCTGGGTGAAACATCCACCCCGCGGCCCTCGACGTAAAATAGCACTCCCGCGGTCATCGCCGCGGCGGCGGACAGTCCCCACAGCACGTTGGCCGTGGTCTTCCAAGAATCAAGAGCGGCGAAGTCGCTCGAATTGCACCCCGTGTAGGTCTCGCCGGAAGAGCGGCCACAGCTGGCGTCCAGGGCTTTGAACTTCGACCGCATCACCAAGCCCGCTGCAGTCGCGCCTCCTGCAAAGACGATCGCCGAGCCCGTGGCCACCCAAGTCCATGTCCGCCCCAGCAACCAGTCGCCGCCGCTGCGTGCGCTCCGGTTGGACCGGCCGGAAGCCAGCAGCGGAGGCTTGTTGGTGCCCCCGGCCTTCGCACGCGTCCCATCGACCGACGCCCGGGGCTGTAGCACGACGGTCTCGAGGGTTCCCGCAAGAACATGGGTCTCCCGCATGACCGGCGAGCTACCCTCGCGAACCGCCGTCAGCTGATGGTATCCAGGCGTGACACGCACCAAGCTCTTGATGGGCGCAGCGCCGATGTTCTTTCCGTCCAGCTCGATCTGCGCACCGGATACCGGGCATTCGATGAGCAACTTGCCCACTTCCATGGAGAGCTCCTCCACCGAGCGCCTGGCTTCTGCCACCATCCCCCCGGATTCGTCGGGAACCTCGGCGAGGAATTGCTCGAAGGCTGCGATGGCTTCGACGGGCCGACCGAGATCGCGGCTGCACTGGCCGATGTTGAAGAGCAGCTTGGGACTTGGAAAGATCCCGTAGGCCGTTCTGAAGTCCGCGAGCGCGTCGGCAATCTCGGCGTGCCGGTAGTGTTGCGTTCCCCGTCTGAGCAGGACCTGGGCCTTGGCCTTGGCCTCGCCGGATGGCGACGTCTCACGCGCCCCTTGCCCGAGCAGGGACATCATGACGAGGGACGCCGCGAACATGACCGTCATAGCGCCTCGAAGATGGGCCTCGTGCCAATCGGCCTCGCCATGAGGCGGCCGGCTGGCCGCTTGTCGCGGGACTTCGAACGTCGCGCGCGCGACACGGCGGAGCCGGTGAAGGAATTCGCCCTTCCCAGCGCATCGGCCATCGACGGGGAACCCGTCGGTTCCGCACCCGTTGCCTCCTCGGCAAGCTCCTGCTTGGGCACCACGATCGGCAAGGCAGGCCTGACCTGCACGACCGACACGGCGGCGATGGCTGCCTGTTGGGCGGTCTTGCCCACCGTGCCGCGTGCCCCGGCGAACAACACACTACCCACGGTGATGACAAGCACGATCGCCAATCCGGCGAGAATGGGCCTGATTGCGAAGGCGCGCCGCCTTGCCGGATGAAGCTCGAGCGGAACATCCGAGACGTCCTCGCCCGATGCATTCGCCTCGCACTTCGCAACCGTCTTTGCGCGTTCGAGGGGCATGGGCGTAAAATCGCTGCAACTGCCGAGCGCGGCCATTTCAAGCGCACGTGCGAACTCCCGCATCGAGGCATAGCGATCCAAGGCCCGCTTGGACAGCGCGCGAAGCAGAACCGACTCTACCGCCGAGGGCAAGTCGGGCGCGTGCTTCGCCAGAGGCGGCGGGGCGAGGTTGGCCAATTGGTAGAAGACGGCATCGGTATGGTCGGCGGCGAAGGGGGTGCGGCCCGACAACATCTCCCACACGATACAGGCCAGTGCCCATTGATCGGCGCGATGATCGATGTCGTCGCCCGAAGCGGATGCCTGCTCGGGCGACATGTACTCGGGGGTGCCAAGCACCGTACACGCATCCGTAAGCTTGGTTCGCGCCGCCTTGATCTTCGAGACACCGAAGTCGAGAACCTTGACGAAGTCCGGCTCGCCGGGCACTTGTACGAGAAAGACGTTGGCCGGCTTGAGATCGCGGTGCACGATGCCTTTCGCGTGCACCACCGCCAGAGCCGACGCCACCTGACGCGCAATCTGGATAGCATTCGCCAGCGGCACCGCGCCGACGCGATGAATCCGCCGATCGAGATCCTCCCCCTCGAGATATTCCATCACGAGATAGGGCTGGCCCTCCTCGATGGAGCCGAAATCGAGAACGTTCACGAGATTGGGATGACCGAGACGCGAGGCGATCCTTGCCTCGCGATGAAAGCGAGCAAGCGCGTCGGGGTTGCGCACCATCGCACGGTTCATCAGCTTGACCGCCACGCGCTTCTGCAGGCGAAGATGGTGCGCTTCGTAGACCGCGCCCATGCCACCTTCGCCAATGCGCCCCACCAACTGGTAGGCTCCGCCCACGACCAAGCCGACCAGATGGTCCGCTTCCAATTCAGCAAGCACGAAGGACTTTCCTTCGCTGTTGCAGGCGTTGCATTCGGTTTGTCATGGAATCGGGATAAGAACCCATGGAGTCACTTGGTTGGGAAACGGCCCAACAAGATGTCTCAATAATAGCGCCGAATATTGTTGTGGTGTAGCTAACTAAGCAAATTGTGATGGTGTCTATTACTCAATGGCTCCATGGAGCGTCACATTCCTGTCGCGCCACGGTCGTTGGGTCATGGGTGCAACCTGTCGGATTTGCGACGATCCTGAGGCATGCGGAATTGCATTCGTCAGAACCCTGACGCGCATGAGGTTCACTGAACACGACACCAACCCGCGGGCCTGCCCTTCGGGCGGCCCGCAATTTCCCGACACGCGCACCCTACGGCAGGTTCGCCGACTTGACTTCCCAGGCGCTGTCGGTGCAATAGGTGCAGCCCGAGCCTACGAGAACGCCCTTCCCTGTCGCGCCTTCGTCACCCTTCAGCCACCAGTTCAGCCAGGCCAGATCGATCTTGGTGAAGTCGCCACCATGGGTCGAGAACAAATCCCCTCCGTGACCGAGTGCCTTGCTGAACAACATGATCGGAATCTTGAGCGCGCTGATGTTGGTGTAGTCGTTCTCGCCGTTCGTGTACGCGATGTCGCCAGAGCCACCGAGCACGATCAGCACCGGTGTGTGGATCGTCTTGTAGAAAGCCTGGTTCGAAGCAAACAGCCCGCTGCTGTTGAGCCCCCAGGTGGTAATGCGAGGATCGCCGGCGGTGCCCTCGGCCATCAATCCGCCGCACGAGAATCCATTGGTTGCGATCTTCGTGGTATCGAGGCTCTGGTAGTACGCGCTGCAGGGCTTGGCGTTCTCGGCGATGGCCCAGGTGATGTACGCGAGCAGGGGCGTCCCCATCGACGCGGGGTTTGAGCTATCCATGCTGCGAGAGGCCGACCCGCCCGGCGTGCCGTCTGCGATGACGAAGTATCCGTGGGAGGCGATCTCGGCCATGGCCGCCGAGTTCGACGATCCGTTCTCCGAGCAGCCACCCTCTCCCCAGGCAAAGATTGGATACTTTTCGGTGCCCCCCAGGTCGGTGGGACGGTAAACGGTGCCCTCGTTAATCCCGGGGTCGGAGTTCGTCTCGACGGTCACTTTGTGCGGCCCGCTCCCCGATGCATTCGTGCCCGCGGCCTTGGATGCGGTGCAAGTCCCGGTGCCGGTGCTGCCACCTGCGGCCCCGCCCGTGCCGACAACTCCACCCGCACCTGTCGAGCCACCGGTGGGCGCACCACCGGTGGACGACGACGTACGACCGCCGCTTCCCATTCCGCCCCCTGTCGCCGCACCTCCGGTCGTGCCCGTCATCCCGCCGCCCATGCCACCGCCGGTGCCAATCGCGCCTCCAGAAGTAGCCACGCCGCCGCTATTTTGCATCGATGAACCGCCCGTGCCGGCTTTCGTTCCCCCCGTTCCCTGCACCCCACCCGTGCCCTGCGAGCCACCTGACGCCGCCATCCCACCATGACCGGTCGCCCCACCCGTGACGACTTGCGCTGTACTCCCGCCAGTGCCGGTCGTCCCGCTCCCCGTGCTGGTGGTGCCGCCCGAGCCAGAGGCCCCGCCTACACCGCCTGCCGGGCTGGTCGTTCCCCCGGTGCTCGCACCTCCGCTGCCTGAATTGCCGCAGCCGCCAATGGCGATGCTCAGAATGCCGGCGACCACCATGCTCTTTACCAGATGCACTGTTCTCATCGATGCGCTCCTCCGTATAGGCGAACACCTTGTGCGCCAAGGTCGTATGGCAGCTGCACGGGCCCCGCGAACTGGTCCAAGAAAGTGACGTCGCCGTGCGGGAAACGCGGGCGGACAGGTCAGATGCCGGTCAGAGCGTATGGCGATTGAGCACGGGCCAAGCGATGCTGGGGTCGCCCGGATCCTCACCGCCGCCCGACTTGGTGCAGAGGATAACCTCTACCCCCGCCTGGCAACCCGAGTAGCTCGAGCACCCATGGCTGTCGGCCTGGGACGGCGATCCCGTGCAACCGTCGAGCTGGGCCCATGTCGCGAAGGTCGCTACCGCGCCGAGGAACGTGATCGGCATGCCGGGCACCAGGGAGGACGCGCCGCCCGCGTAAGGCACGCGACTAGGCGCGGTGCCACGGAAGGTGATTTCGGTGATTGGACGGGTCGGTTTGCAGTCGTCGACGTTCTCGGCCAGGAGATCGAACGCTGCGGGCGCCACGGCGGCGAACACATCGGCCGCATGGCACGCAAGGTAGTAGGCCATCCCGCCGCCCGTCAAGACGCCGACGGCGTAAATGCGCTTGGGATCGATGCAAGCGGTCCTTTGAACATCAGTCAGCAAGGCCCGGGCAAACGACACATCGTCGACATTGGCCACACAACAGGGACCCATATTCCAGGCCGTGCCGGCAGGACCCTTGAGGCCGTCCGGAAATGCCATGACCACACCTTCGGGATCGGTCGTGGCGGGATACGGTGAGCTCGTCAGCTCGCTCGCTCCCGAGCCGCCAATCCCATGAAAGTCCACGACCAGCGGGACCGGCTTACTGCCGTCATACGCCGAGGGAATGTGCAGCACATAGCTACGGCTCAAGGAGCCGACTTGCAACGTCACGCTCGTTTCCCCCGCCTGCAGCACGGGCGAGGGGCATGGGACCGAGACTGTGCTCTGGTCGCCGCCGCTGGCGTCGAGGGTGGTTTCGCCCGTGATGGCGTACACATCGGCGCGCGAGCAACCGGTGACGCCCACGACAACGCCAAGGATGCCGAGCAACCCCACCCTCCTCCGCCGGGTCATAGCCAAGCACCGAGGGTAAGCGTCAAGAGGAGATTGGGACGCCCAGACGTCGCGACCACCGCATCGACAAAGTGAATGACCACGTACGGCTCGGCTACATGCACGTGCGCCGCCAGGGTCAAGTAGTAACGCCCGCCCAAGGGGAGCCCCATCCCTAGGCTCCCGTCGAGCAAGAACGACCATTGGTCCACGAAGTGCCCCTGCTTGGGCAAGTCGGCCTGCCCCTCGACCGCGGTACGCAGCGCACCCGCCGAGAGAGAGAGGAAGGGCCGCAACCGCTGGTCGGAGCGAAAGCGATAGCATCCACCGAGGACGCCATATTGCTGAGCGACCCGGGCGGTACCCATGGTCGTCGCAACCGTGGGGCGACTTCCCAGACCCGCCAGCGCCGCCTGCACCACGAGCCATGAGCGTGCTACCCAACCGAAGCCCATGATGGGCAGGATCGCAGGCCCGACGCCATCCAGACTGGTAAGCGCGGCAGCGCCCACCTCGAAGGCGAGGCGTTCGGGCTGGCCTGCCCTCTGCTTCGCCTCGTTCACCCCGTCTTGAGGCAAGGTGGTTGTCGCTGGCTTCGCGCCGACCTCGCTGCGCCGCTCTCGTGCAGCCAGATCGATCTCGAGAAAGCTCGAGCGCAAGACCTCGAGGGCGCGAATCGCCAGCCGCTCCGGGGCGTTCTCCGAACCGGCTTCGAGTGCCACTCGCGAGAATTCGAATCGCGGGGCCTTGTCGACGACCAAGACTTCAACCGCGACCAGCCCGCCGTCGCCGACGATGTTGATAACCGCGTCGAAACCACGCTGGGTCGCCAATTCCTTCATCCAAGGACGTGTTTCGGTTGCGCCCTGTCCGCGCTCGGGCGGGCCGCCGACAATTTCGACTTCAATCCCCACCGACAGCAATTCTCCATGGAGACGAACCAAGGTTTCGGTCATCTCCGGAGCGGGGTTCAACGGCCGTACGATGGCCACCGTCACCGCAGATGCGGGCGCCGCCCAAAACAGCAAAGTCGAAGCAAGCGGAGCAAAGACCATGAGTCGTAGGCGATCCAATGGAAGGCATCCTATACGTGTGCGCCCCGCAGAACCACTCGGCCCTCCACGCGACTAGGGAACACGACACAGGGCGCGCGCGGATCCGACATAGCTTCCCCTTGGAAAACGGCGCAGATACTCCTCGGCGATAGGCCGTGCCTCTGCCGGTCCTTCGAGCTCGTCTACGAGGGTCATCTTCCGTCCCAGAGCTTCCGCTGCAAAGGCGCCGGTCGGTGCGCGAGCCAGGTACTGGTCGTACCACGTGATCGCCCGCGCCATCCCCCGTTCGCCGGATTCTTCCACGCGACCGAGGAGAAAGATGGCATCGAGAGCGCGCGGCGAGCCCGGGAAGCGGCGGCGCTCCGCGAGGAGTGCCGTACGCGCCAAGTCCGTTCGCCGTCGGTACCGAGCCGCATTGGCAAGGGCGAACAGGTCTTCGCTCGAGGCCTTGTCCAGCGTCGCCTCCACGCCGGCGCGCTCGACGTCCTCGAGGATGCGATCCCAGTGGCCGCTCGCCAGCTCGTCGGCCCATCGGCGCTGCCCGTCGGGCTTGCCGACGGACGATGGAGCAGTCGTTACGGAGGCATTCGCTCCGGCGGCCTTGTCTCTCACGGCGGGCGGGCGCAAGGCGGGCGAGGCGGCAGCATGGAGGTCGGGGGCTCCGCCAGGCTCGGCGATGGCCTCCGCGGGCTTCTCTTCGGTGATCAGAGTCTCCAATCTTGCCAGATTGACGACCAACCGCTGGCCTGCCCGCAACACGATGTCTCCGCCCGAAACTGGTCCGCTGACCACGACGCGGCCGCGTCGCAACGCGAGACTCGAAACGCTCGCTCGACGGATCCCAGGAGACCGTGAAGACGGTGCCTTTGACCGTGATGAGGAACGGACCTGCCTCGACCATCCACCGCCGATCACTGTCTGGTGTGACCTGGAAGGAGGCCGTGCCACGCTCGATGGCGACGCGGGCGCCTTCTTTGTTGACCGCACGGAGCCGCCCCCGCGTACCCGGCATGAGCGCGAATTTGGTCCCCTCGTTGAAGAGCAGCTGGATGCCAGCGTGGCCGGACTCGCGCAGGTACCCGCCCTCGAGGACACTGCCCCCCTCGATGCGGTAGGCCAGCGCCAGCGGCTCGCGAGCGGGCAAGGGCCGGCGCAACGACGAAGCGACTTGCAGAGCCACCAGGGTACCCAGGGCGGCCGTCACGCCGACCAACGACCAACGAACGAGTCCCCGACGGTGCGTCCGACCGGAAGCGATCCGTGCCAAGAGCGTTTTCAGTCCATCGTCGAGCTCCACCGCCGCTCGCTGTCTGACGCCATCACGGGTCACCTTGGCGAACGCAGCTAGCCTTTCAGAATCTTTCTCTTCAGCGGAAGTAACCTTCATCGTCCCCACCCCCCTTTGTCGAGAAGGCCGGCCAGCCCAGGGTCGGCATCGATCCAGCGCAACAACCGATTCGAAGCGTGCGCCATCGATCGCTTCACCGTGGACACCGAGATGTCCATGGTCGCGGCAATCTCCTCCACCGTCATAGACTCCATGCGTCTCAACACGAACACCAGCCGATCGCGCGGCGTCAGGCGGTCGAGCAAGGCATGACACTTTCGCAGAAGATCGCGCGACTCCACATCCAACATTTGGCATTCGAAGTCCATCAGCGCTTCAGGCTCGTCGAAGGAAAGCCAGGAGCGCAGTTTCTTGCGACGTAGCTCCGACTTCAACGCGCGGACGGCAAACGAATAGACGAAGCTGCGCAACCTGTCGGGATCGCGCAGCGCCTTCGCCTTGCGGAACACGCTGTAGAAGACCTCCTGGCCGATGTCGTCCGCCTCGGACCTCGATCCCAACGAGCGTTCGGCCATCGTGAGCACCATGGGCGCAAAACGATGCCATGTCTCGGCCACGGCCCAGACCTCACCCGCGATCAAACCGCGCGCGAGGTCGCCATCGCTGGTATTTCGCCGGTCTGCACCAACCACCAGGGACAAGGGCACGTGGGAACGACGAGTTGGCATGCGCACTGAAAGATCCGAAGATGCACAGCAGTGGCTCCGACGACGGTGGATTGGTTCATCTTTCCTGCATAAGGGAGATGCCCCTTCTACCCGAGGTTGCGCCGTGAATCGGGTAAGGCTTGCCCAAGTACCTGAAATTACGCGAGCTCACCTCGAAAACCCGACGGACCGTGACGCTTGCCGTTGCCCGCAGTGCCCCAAAGAGCCCGCCGAGCGTCACCTTCGAATAGATGCCGAGCTGCTACCTCTCGCGGGCCGCGACGGCTCCCAGGGCGCCGGCATGGATACCGTTCCGGATCCGGGCGACCGCGCCGCGATTCTGACCGATGATCTCGATGGCCATGGGATCGGAGGTCCGGCGGAATTCGACGCCCCGGACGTCGAACGGACACTCCGGGTGGCTGCTCCACCCGTGGTCGCGAACGTAGGCATAGTGGCATCGCATCCGCCGAAGCATGTCGCCGGTGCGAGTCCCGGCAGCGAAACGGGGGAATGCATGGACGGCGCCAAAAGACCTCGCCGGGCGGGCGGAAAATTCAGCCAGACGGGGAGCGAGCGATGAGGCAGCCCGCCACGCGAGACAAGTTGCCTCGGAATCGCAGCACTCCTTCAGCCGGAGCCTTCACCCGGCGGCTTCACTATGAGGATAGCGTGACGTGAAAGAGTGCCGGCTTGCCGATACCCACAGTAACGCGCACCTCGTACTTGCCGGGGACGAGCCTCACGTTGTTGCCATAATGAGTAGTGTCGAGCCCCTTGCCGGCCATGTGCATGCGCACGACCGGAAGCGTGGTCCATTCACCCGGCTTGTGCTTCTCATCCGGCTTGTGCTTCCCCTCTTTCGCCGCCAGCTCGCGATACTCGATCGACACCGCGGCGTCCTCGACCGGCTTGCCATTTCGCTTGATGAAAGCGACGAGATGATGGTTGGGATGCTCGCGACCATCTATTGCATTGGGCTCCGCGCCACCGTCGCGCGCCATGGCGGCGCCCACACCCGTGAAAGATTCCGCAGGCAGGACCTTCAGGGTCACCTCGGAAGGCCCGACCTTGACAGTCTTGCTGATCTCCTCGGCCCGAGCAGACGTGTGTAAGAAGAGCGTCCCGACCACGACCACCACCACTGTCGGGAGCGACCAGGTTCCATGAAAGCTCGCTCTCATGGTCGAAACCTGACCGTGGGGTCAGGCCTTTTCAAGAACAAAGATCAGCGCCCTGCTCATTGCTCCAACGGCACCAGCGAAAAACCGCCGACACCGTTTGCAACCGGTAGGCATCCAAGCGGGCATCAGCCGAGCGTACTGATCCGCCCCGCTGCATTCAACAAGACCTATTAGCGTGCATCGCGAAGCCATGACTTGCCATTGCCTCCTCCAACGGTGTCTCGCACGACCTGGGTGCAGTCCATGACCCTGCGGGACACATCGGTATTCGCGGCAAACAGCCCTCAGGCTCAGGCCATCGCCCGGCTCTTCTATTTCGATCTTGCGCTCACCGCGGCAGTCTTTCTGACCGTCGCCTTGCTCGTGTTTTACGCGGTTGCACGATTTCGCCAGCGGCCCGGCGCGCGTGAGCCCTCCCAGGACGAGGGCAATCCAAAGCTGGAGGTGATGTGGACAGTGGTCCCAGGATTGGTCCTGACCGCCCTCTTCATCGCCACGGCCCATGCCATGAGCATCATCAATCCGCCCGTCCGCGAACGGCAGCCTGATGTCCTCGTGGTCGCACACCAGTGGTGGTGGGAATACCACTATCCCAAATCCGGTGTCTTGACGGCGAACGAGCTTCACCTGCCGGCAGCCACGCGATTGCTCATCAAGCTGGAGTCGGCTGACGTCATCCACGACTTCTGGGTTCCGGACCTGGGAGCGAAGATGGACGCCATTCCCGGTCATCCCAACTATCTGTGGCTGACCCCCCTCCGGCCGGGGACCTACCTTGGAACGTGCGCCGAGTTCTGCGGCAGCGAGCACGCCTTGATGGGCATTCGGGTTATCATCGAGCCGCCCGATGCATTCGCCGCATGGGAGCGGCTTCAGACACAGGTATCCGAGAAGCCCACCCAAGGTCCGGCCGCTACCGGCGCCCAGCTCTTTCAAGAAAAGACCTGCCAGAGCTGCCACGCGATAGCAGGTAGCGAGGCTGCCGGCAAAGTCGGGCCGGACCTGAGTCACGTCGGTTCCCGCCAAACCCTGGCGGCGGGCGTGCTCGCCAACGACTTGGACAATCTCACGCGGTGGATCCTTTGGCCGCAGCGCTACAAACCCAAGTGCCACATGCCCAATCTGCGTCTTGCTGAAGGCGAGGCACGAGCCATCGCGCTCTACCTGGAGGGACAACGATGAATGGAGCGCCGCAGAGCGTACGTGCCATCGCATCCTTGGGCGATGTGAAGGAATACCGCCGTCTCCTGGGCTGGGTCTCCGCTGTGGACCACAAGCAGATCGGTATCCTGTACATCGCCTCCGCCTTGATCTTTCTCCTGGTCGGCATGACCGAGGCACTCTTCATGCGTGTCCAACTGCTCAAGCCCTTGAGCACCTTCATGTCGCCGGACACCTACAATCAAGTCTTCACCATGCACGGCACCACGATGGTGTTTCTGATGGCGATGCCTCTCCTTTTCGGCTTTTCCGTCTACCTCGTTCCGCTCATGATCGGTGCGCGCGACATGGCCTATCCTCGTCTCAACGCCTGGTCCTACTGGGTCTATCTCTTCAGCGCATTGCTGTTGTATTTCAGCTTCATTGCAGGGGGCGCGCCGGCCGACGGCTGGTTCAGCTACGCCCCATTGACGGAAAAGGGGTACTCCATCACGCCCGGCATGGACTACTGGGCGTTGAGCCTCTTGCTCAGCGGCGCCGGCTCGGTGGCCACGGGTATCAACCTCATCGTCACCATCTTGACTTTGCGAGCGCCCGGGATGTCGATGCGACGATTGCCGCTGTTCGTATGGATGGTCTTCATCAACGCCTTTCTCGTCGTCGTGGCCCTGCCCGCCCTGAACGCCGCGCTGGTGATGCTCTTCATCGATCGCCAGCTCAACGCCCATTTCTTCGCGCCGGCCACCGGCGGCTCTGCTCTGCTGTGGCAGAACTACTTTTGGCTCTTCGGCCATCCCGAGGTCTACATCCTGGTTCTCCCTGCCTTTGGCGTAATTTCGGAGGTCATCCCGGTCTTTTCGCGCAAGGTGATCTACGGGTACGGCTTCATGGCGGCTTCGACGGTGGCCATCGGCTTTCTCAGTTTCGCCGTGTGGGTTCATCACATGTTCGCGACCGGGCTGGACTTCGCCGTTCTCTACCTCTTCTCCGCAAGCAGCATGCTCATTGCGGTTCCCACCGGTATCAAGATATTCAATTGGATCGCCACCATGTGGGGCGGCTCGTTGCGCATGACCACGGCGATGCTGTTTGCCACCGCGTTCCTTGTCCAGTTTACCATCGGCGGGCTCAGCGGCATCACCTTCGCCGCGGTTCCCATCGACTGGCAGCTGACCGACAGCTACTTCGTCGTCGCGCACATCCACTACGTGCTCCTGGGCGGAACACTCTTTGCCATGCTCGCGGGATTCTACTATTGGTTCCCCAAAATGACCGGGCGGCTACTGTCGGAGAGGATCGGTCGCTGGCACTTCTGGCTCATGGTCGTCGGCTTCAACGGGACCTTTCTCGGGATGCACGCGCTCGGTGTGGTGGGGATGCCGAGAAGGGCGTACACGTACGAGAACCGTCCCCCGCTACCGATCCTCCATCTCATCTCATCGCTGTTTGCCTTCGTGCTGGCGGCGGCGATCCTGCTCTTCATCGTGAATCTGGTCTTCGGTTGGCGCCGTGGTGCCGCCGCTGGCGACAACCCTTGGAATGCGTGGACCCTCGAATGGGCCACGTCTTCGCCGCCGCCGGCGCACAACTTCGACCGAGTTCCTCCCGTCAACGGACGACGCCCGCTTTGGGATCTGACGCATTCCCAACCCGCGGGGAAGGAGGCCCAGTCGCCATGAACCCTGCGAAGCTCGGTATGGTCCTCTTCATCGTATCCGAGGCAAACTTTTTCCTCCTCCTGGTGGTTGCCTATATGTTCTTTCATCTCTCGGGTGGCCGGGGACCGCACGCCGCGGGCGCGCTCGACGTCCTCCGGACGGGCCTTTTCTCGCTGGCCCTCTTCGCCAGCAGCGTGACCGTGTGGCGGGCCGGGGTCGGCCTGCGGGCGCGCAGGCGCGGCCGTGCCGCCTGTTGGTTGCTGCTGACCATCCTGCTCGGCGCCGTGTTCTTGTTCGGCCAGGGCACCGAATACGCCAACCTCCTGCGCCATCACATCACCATCAGCCGGGATCTGTTCGGCACCACCTTCTTCACCCTGACCGGTTTTCACGGACTGCATGTATTCGTCGGGTTGGTGATGCTTTCGATTCTGTTGGGTCTCTCGCTCGGTCGAAATGCCCGGGAACCGAGCCTGGGGGCCACCGAGGGGATCTCCCTCTACTGGCATTTCGTCGACGTCGTTTGGGTGGTGATATTCGGGGTCGTCTACCTATGGAAATTCGTATGACTGGATGGGACCTGCTGCGAAGAGGATGGGATTGGGAGCCGTCCGTGATTGCCGGCGCGTCGCTGCTCATGGGGGGATACTTGGGGGCCAACCGTTTCCGATTGGAACGGTCGACCTTCTACTTCGCTGCGGGCGTCGCCATCATGTTGCTCGCCTTGGTGTCGCCCCTCGACGTCCTGGCGGACGACTACCTGTTCAGTGCCCACATGGTGCAGCACATCCTCCTCGTGTTCGTCGCGCCGCCGCTCTTCGTGCTCGGCGTTTCCCCTGCCTTGACTCGCCGAATTCTGCGCTGGCGGCCGGCGGCGCTGGTCGAGAGTATTTTGCGCCGGCCAGGCGTCGCGTGGCCGCTTGCCATCGGCACCCTGTGGATCTGGCACTTGCCTTCCCTCTACGACCTGACCCTGGCCGACGAGCGTGTACACATCCTCGAGCATCTCACGTTCCTGGTGACCGGTACCATCCTGTGGTGGCCCATCCTGACGCCCATCGCCGGCCACCGGATGCCCGCGCTCCTCGCGGTTGCCTACCTGGCGCTGGCGGCGACCGCCAATGCCCTGCTCGGCATCATCTTCGCCTTCTCGACCACGCCGTTCTATGCCGGCTACGCCCACCCGCACGACGAGCTCGGTGCCCTGGCGATGATTCGCGAACGGTGGGGACTCAGCACCATCTCGGACCAGCGTCTGGGGGGCGCCATCATGTGGGTCCTCGGTAGTGTCATCTTCGTCACCGCAATCCTCGCCACCCTTCTGCGATGGTACCAAGAAGAGGAGGCTCGTCACCCTTGACCCCCAAAATGTCAAACGATTGGAACGCCGCCAAACCCGCCACCTTGCCCGAGCCGACCTATTGGCCGGTGGCGCTCGCGCTTGGAAACCTGCTCGCCTTGTGGGGACTGGTGACCACCTGGATCATCTCTGCGGTGGGGATGGTTCTGGTCGTCGCCAGCCTGTCGGGTTGGATTAGGAACCTCACCCAAGAGCATCGCCAGGAGGATCGCCTTGATCCTGCGGCGCGAATTTCTGGCGCGCCTTAGCATCGTCCTTGCAAGCATTGCCGGGACGGCCATCGGACTTCCGGTGGTCGGGTCGTTCCTGGCACCGCTTTTGCGCAAGGTGCCTCGGCGTTGGTGGAATGTCGGGTCGGTCGACCAGTTCCAGGTCGGCACCACGGTCGAGGTCAGGTTCGAGAACGCCTCGCCATTGCCGTGGTCGGGACTGACGGCCGCCTCGGCGGCCTGGCTCAGACGAGACGCTTCCGACGGGTTCACCGCATTTTCGGTCAACTGCACACATCTCGGTTGTCCCGTGCGCTGGCTCCCCAAGGCCGATCTATTCATGTGTCCCTGCCACGGTGGCGTCTACTACAACGACGGGACCGTCGCGGCAGGCCCTCCACCCCGCCCACTCGTACAGTACCCCGTGCGCGTGCGCGACGGTCGCGTGGAAGTGCTGACCAGCCCGGTTCCAATCTCCACCACGTGAGGCCACGATGCGCTTGCTCAGGAACATCTGGTTGTGGTTCGAGGATCGCACCGGCACCGGGGCCCTGATAGGCAAGGCAGCGCACCACCTGGTGCCTCCGGATACCAACTGGTGGTATGTGTTCGGCAGCGCGACACTGACCGCGTTCATTATCCAGGTGGCCACCGGCATTGCCCTGGCGACGATGTACGTGCCCTCCACCGCCAACGCGTACGAGACCCTCCAGTTCATCAGCCACGACGCCTGGCTTGGCAACTTCCTGCGTGGCCTGCACTACTTTGGCGCCTCGGCGATGATCTTGTTCATCGGGATACACATGATTCGGGTCTTTCTCATGGGGGTCTACAAGTATCCCCGCGAGATGAGCTGGCTTAGTGGAGTCCTGCTGCTGGGGGTGACGGTGCTCATGGGCTTCACCGGGCAACTGCTTCGGTGGGACCAAAATGCCGTTTGGTCCGTCATCGTCGCTGCCGAACAGGCCGGGCGGGTTCCTCTCATCGGCATGCCTCTGGCGCATTTCATCCTTGCGGGAGATACCGTGGGCGGGGCGACCTTGTCGCGGTTTTTCGCATTCCACGTCTTCTTCATCCCCGCGGTGATCTTCGCGGCCGTGCCCCTTCATCTGTATCTCGTCTTCCGCCACGGTATCTCCGAGCCGCCCCGGGCCGGGCATCCGGTCGATCGCCAGACGTACCGCAAATGGTACGAGATCTCTGCGGCGTGAAGGACGTCCCTTTTGGCCGGATGCCGCGTGGCGAGACGTCGTT
>CAWCMR010000006.1:0-325459 GCA_963796685.1 uncultured delta proteobacterium | reverse complement strand
CCGCTCCATCCGTCTTGTGGCAACGGCCCTGACCGCCATGGGGTGGCTTGCCCCGAGCGCTGCTTGGGCTCGCGTCGTCGACGTCTCGCCCTATCCAATCACCAGCGTTTGGCCGGCGGCGGTGCGCTTCCTGCGCGTCGATCGAGGCTTCCCGGTGGTCGAAAAGGACGAGTCGGCCGCCTATGTACTGTTCGACTACACGGACGGTCCCAAGCCGTGCAGGGGCTCGATCGCAGCTCATTCGCGTCACCGACCGAGAGGGCCGCGACGCCACGAAGATCGCCATCTCGATCCCGGAAATGCCACACCGCTATGAGCAGATGCTGCTCGACAAGTTCGTCGCCAAGCTGCACGAGGATGAAGGCCCACCGGCGCCGCCGCCACCCAAGCCGACACCTCCGCCCCGTCCACCCGACGCAGGGCCACCGAATCCGCAGCCCCCGACGACTAGCCCAAGTCCATGAGCGATTCGCCCTCTTCGACGAACCGACCGGGCGTCACGTGAATCGCGGTTACGCGTCCGGCGATGGGAGCCTCGACCGGCATCTCCATCTTCATGGACTCGAGCACGGCCACGGTCTGGCCCTCTTCGACCTCGTCGTCGAACGATACTTCGAGCTTCCAGACCGTCCCGGCTATGTGCGCTCGAACCGCGGTGGCCACTGGGCCTTGAGACTCTCTCGCCGTCAGCACCGTACTAACGTGGGCTGAGCGTGAAGGGCCAAGGGAAGGACATCCCCTGGCAAGGCGGGAATCTCGCCGCCTTGGCGGCCGTCTCGACGCACGAGCCGGTGGGTGTGCCGGCGAACTTGCCGGTCACCTTTGCCGAGCTGACGTGTCCGCCCGAAGCCACGGAGATCGTGGCCATGGCCGTGCCAGGAACCCTGAACTGATTGGCGCAGTTTTGCACCCTGGGCTGCACGCCCTTCATGGCGTTGACGATGTCGCTTTGGGTAAGGGTGACCAACTTGACCGCCGGAGCAGCGGGTTTTGCTTCGCCTCCCCCCTTCTTGTTGCCCACCTCGCCGAGCAGGTCGTCGAGAGAATTGCCGCCCTTCTTGCCGGACGATTTGGACGCCGAGGAAGTGCTGGGGGAAGAAGACGATGACGAGGCCGTTTCCGAGCCCTTCCTGCCGGATTCGCCCGAGCTCTTGCCTGACGATTCGCTGCCCTTGTGATGTCCCCGTTCTCCCTTGCCCGATGCGCTCCTGGCTTTCTCGGGCGCCTTCTCCTCGGAAGGTGGCTTCGCTTCGGTCGGAGAGGCGGGCTTGGCCGCCGCCGGGGTCGGATTGGCAGCAACGGGGGCGACTGCCACCGGTGGCGCCGGCCGGGGCGGCGGCGGAGGTGGAGGTGCCACGACCACGGGCTGTCCTGGGGGGGGCGCGGCGGCGACTTTGTAGATGCCGTAGCCGAGCACCAAGATGCCGACGGCCAGCAACCCCAGCACGGGATAGACCCACTTGGGGGGCCCGCTGCTGGACATGGGCAAGAGCACGGGCGCCACGGGCGAGAACTGCGGCGTGGAAAACGTGGGCAGGGAGTCGGTTGAACGGTGGATCTCGCCAGGCCCGATCGTTGAGCGTCATCGCCGCCATCGAGCGAATATCGATGAGGCCGGACCCCTCGGTGTTGGAGCTTCCGGAAGGATGTCGAATCCCCGCCGAGTGACTCGGCACGGCCAGTGCCTCGAGGTTCGACAAAGAGAAGAGCACCGAGTTCTCGTTGCGCTGCCCGGTCAACTGCGTCCCGCCCGCACCGTTACCGGGATTCTTGATGACGACCTGTTCGGCCGGCTGGGCGGCCGCCCCACCCCCGAACAAGAACGGCGAGGACGGCGCGGGCGCGACCGCCGCCGGGACGGCGGACGGCGCGGTGGAGGCGAACAAATCCGCGGTTCCGGCCGGCGTGATCACCGTCGGCGCGCCGAAGGGATCGGCCTCGGCCGCGGACTGCGCCGCGACCGCCACGGCACGCATGGAGCCCGACTGGCGCGCCGGCTCGCGCGCCGCGGGCTTGCCCGCCGGGTTGCGCGTAATCCGGGCCAGCAAGGTGGTCATTTCGGGAACCGTCGAAAGCTGCATCCAGTCGGCGAAGCCTTCTTTCCAAACCAGCGTATCCGAGTTGATTTGCCCGGCGCGAAGGCGGTCCTTGACCTCGGCTTCCGTGAGAGGGCCGACCTGATCGCCGTCTACCACGACGTGCCAGACGCCCTGCTCGCCCGCAGGAGCTGGGGCGGCAGGCGCCACCATCTTGGGCTTCTCGGCAACCGCCGCAACGGACGCAGCCCCATCACCACCCGTTTTGACCACGATGATGTGGTTGCACTTCTTGCATCGGATCTTGAATGCCTTACCCTGGATTTTGTCGTCAGCAATGGAGTACTTAGCCTGACAGGCATCACAGACGATCTTCATGGGCTCCTCGTTTCGACGGGCATCGACGGACGGCTAGGCGGGCGATTATATGTAGGAGTCATTATGAGGCAAGCCGGATTCTGACAGAAGAACTGCCTGCAAACGACATTCCCAACGACAATTGTTGCTCCGCGCATATGTCCTTGTGCAACGCAGCTCTCGCATCGCACTAGTTGGCACTGGCCTCCAGGAACGGATTGCTTCGCAGGATTGTTTCCGAGCGCGACGGTCCCCACGAAATGATGGACGCGGAGACGCCGACCAGTTCAGCGATGCGCGCAAGGTAGTTGCGGGCAGCCTCGGGCAAATCCTCGACTCGGCTGGCTGCCGGAGACTTGTCCCCGCGCGCGGGCCATCCGGGCAAGGTTTCGTAGACGGGCTCGACGGCCATGATGTCGTCGGGATCGAGCGGCATCTCGTCGAGCAACTTGCCGTTCAAACGGTAGGCGACGCAAAGCTTGATCTCGTCGAGCCCATCGAGCACATCCAGCTTGGTCAGCGCGAGCGAATGGATGCCGGACAAACGAATGGTCAGGCGCAGGGCCGGCAAGTCGAGCCAGCCGCAACGGCGCGGGCGCCCGGTGGTGCTGCCAAACTCACGGCCGACTTCGCGCAAGCGCTCGCCCGACTTGTCCAGAAGCTCGGTCGGGAACGGACCGTTGCCCACCCGTGTGGTGTACGCCTTCACGATGCCCACCACCGTGTCGATCGAGGTCGGGCCGACGCCACACCCCGTGCAGGCACCGCCCGCGGTGGTCGACGACGAGGTCACGAACGGATAGGTGCCGTGATCGAGATCGAGGAGCACGCCGTGTGCGCCCTCGAAGAGGACGTTCCTTCCCTTGCGGATCTCGTCGTAGAGGAAACGCGAAGCATCGCGCACGAAGGGGCGAATCTGCTCGCCGTAGCCGAGGTACTCCTTGACCAGCCCATCGAGATCAGGCTTTGCGGCGCCGAATTTCGCCAACGCCGCCGAGACGTAGGCGATGTTGCGTTCGAGGTTGCGACGCAACCGCTCGGGTCGCAGCAAATCCTCGACCCTCAGACCGGTGCGCGAGGCCTTGCTTTCGTAGGTCGGGCCGATGCCACGCTGGGTGGTCCCGATGGCGCCCGGCTGGGCCTCGCGCGAGCGATCGAGGTCGCGATGGTGGGGAAAAGTCAGGTGGGCGCGGCCGGAAACGATCAAATCCCGGTCGTTGGCCAAGAGGCCCTGTCCGCGGAAGGTCTGGATCTCCTCGACCAAGGTCTTGGGATCGATGACCATGCCCTCGCCGAGCACGCACGCGACGCCGGGGCGCAGAACGCCCGAAGGAATCAGGTGGGTGACGTACTTTTTTCCGTCGACGACGATGGTGTGGCCGGCGTTGGCGCCTCCGCCCCACCGCGCCACGATATGGGCGTGCTCGGTGAGCAGGTCGACGACCTTGCCTTTGCCTTCATCGCCCCATTGAGCGCCGACGACAACTACTACTGGCATCTTGTTCTTCTCCGCCCGCGACGGCGTTCTGGAAGGAAAGACGCGACCGCGAGCACTTGCTTTCTAGTACATGTCATCATGGAATCAAAGCGGAACGGGACCAATCGTCGCAGGGCCCTTGTAAATGCGAGCCGCGTTGCTGTGACCGTGTCGGTGCCAGCGCAGGTACAGCCGGGCCAAATGAAACATGATTTCGTCGCGGTCGGTGCCCGCGGAGAGCGCCCCATCGACGTAGTCGAGCACCTCGCTGCGCGCATCGCGCGGGTGGAACAGGAAGGTCTTGGTAAAGACCGGCTGCTCCCCATCCCACACCACGCGGGCTTCGACCACGGCGCCCACCTCGAAGCCGATGGTGCTGCGGCGTTCGACCACGCGAAAGCGCGCCCCGCCGAGGATGTCCTCGAGCTCGATGACGTTGCCGTCCACGTGGGCGATGTCGAACAGACTGCGATGGCTTCCGGCAAGACTGGCCAGGGCTTGCAAACGCTCCATGGGCGTGGGCTGCGTCCGGGCATCTTCGAGCGCGGCAATCACGGGAGGCAGACCGGATTCCAGCGGTCGCTCGATCACGTACCATTCCAGGAATGCGACCGTGCGAGACTCGTGCACGTCGGCGTCGTCCTCGAAGACCTTGCCGGAGCGGGTGAAGTACTCCTCGCGAGCCGCTGCGACATCCGCATGATGGCCCGGCCCGGCAAACCGCGACGCCAGCTCGTCGAGCAAGGTGTGAATGATGCCAGGATCCCAGCGCCTGGCCGCGGGCTCGACCGTGGTCACCGCCGGGCTTCGTCCATCAGCTTGATGAAGCGGTCGAACAAGTAGCTCGGATCGTTGGGACCGGGCGACGCTTCGGGGTGGTACTGCACGCTGAAGATGGGCAGCCGGTCGTGGCGCATGCCCTCGACGGTGTTGTCGTTCAGGTTGACGTGGGTCAGCACCGCCTTGCCGGCCAGCGAGTCCACGTCGACAGCGAAGCCGTGGTTTTGCGACGTGATCTCCACCTTGCGCGTGGTCAGATCCATGACCGGATGGTTGGCGCCGTGGTGGCCGAACTTGAGCTTGTAGGTCTTGCCGCCGAGCGCGAGGCCCAGGATCTGATGGCCGAGGCAGATGCCGAAGATGGGCCGCCCGGCGCGGGAAAGCTCGGCGGTGGCTTCGACGGCATAGGCGACGGCGGCAGGATCCCCGGGACCGTTGGAAAGGAAGATTCCGTCGGGTTTCTGCGCCAGCACGTCCTTGGCCGAGGTCTGCGCCGGCACCACCTCGACGCTGCAACCCGTGGCGCGCAGCCGGCGCAAGATGCCGCGCTTGATGCCGAAGTCGTAGGCAACCACGCGGTGACGTACGGGCAACTCGACTCTCCGGCTGCCGGGCGTCTGCCACAGGCCCTCATCCCAGGCGTAGGGCTTGGCCGAGGTGACTTCTTGGACCAGATCGCGACCTTCCAGCGATGGGTGTTTGCGCGCGCGTTCGACGGCGGCGGCCGGATCCGCCACGTTGCGCGTGACGAGCGCGCGCTGGGCGCCGCCGATGCGCAAACGCCTGGTGATGGCACGGGTGTCGAGGCCCGCGATGCCGGCCACGCCGTGCTTGGCCATGAAGTCGCCCAGGCTCTCCTGGGAGCGCCAACTCGACACGCGCGAGGCCAGGTTGCGCACCACGAACCCGGCGCAGAACGGGTGAACCGACTCGTAGTCCTCGAGGTTGACGCCGACGTTGCCGATCTCGGGCGCCGTCATCATGACGATCTGGCCACGGTACGATGGATCGGTCAGGATTTCCTGATAACCCGTGATGGCGGTGTTGAACACCAGCTCGCCGGCCTGATCAGCAGCCGCGCCGAAGGCCATGCCTCGATAGACGCTACCGTCCTCCAAGGCCAAAAGGGCGGGCACGGGCGAAGGGTTCTGTGGGTCGTCAGCCAACGAGTTTCTCCTCAGCGAATGCGATGTTTCCGTCCACGATGGTGAGCATAGCCCGGCCGCGCATGTTGCGCCCGCCAAAGGGCGAATTGCGCGAGCGCGAGCGGAAGCGGCTGGGATCGCACACCCACGTCACCAGCGGATCCACCACCGTCACGTCCGCGACCGAGCCCGGAGCGAGCGTCCCCCCTGGCAATCCGAGGATCCTGGCCGGCGCCGTCGACATACGTGCGAAGAGCGCCGTCGGCGTCAGGAGGTTCGCGTGCACCAGCTCCAGGCAAAGCCCGAGAGCGGTTTCGAGGCCAATCATGCCCGAGGCCGCCTGTTCGAACTCCACGTCCTTTTCCAGGGAGGAATGGGGCGCGTGGTCGGTGGCCACCGCATCGATGGTCCCGTCGGCCAGCGCCTCGCGCATGGCCGCCACATCGCGGTCGCTGCGCAGGGGGGGATTCACGCGCGTCGCGGTGTCGTAGCCGGCACAAGCCTCGTCCGTCAGGGTCAGGTGGTGCGGGGTCACCTCGCAGGTCACGGGCAAGCCGCGCCGCTTGGCCTCGCGAACCAAACGCACCGTCTCGGCGCAACTGACATGGGCCACGTGGTAGCGGGCGCCTGTCAGCGCCACCAGCTCGAGATCGCGCGCCACCATGGCTGATTCGGCCGCGGCCGGTTGGCCGCGCAAGCCGATGCGTGTCGTCGCCGCGCCTTCGTGGGCCGGTCCCCCCGCCGACAGGCAGGTGTCCTCGGCGTGCTGGATGACGACCAGTCCGAGGCCGCGCGCGTACTCCAGCGCGCGTCGCATGACCTCGCTGTTCATGACGCTGCGGCCGTCGTCGGAAACCGCGACGATACCGGCGTCCTTCATCTCGCCCATCTCGGCCAGGGTCTCGCCCTTCTGCCCGGCCGTGATGCAGCCGATGGGGTAGACACGAACAGCGCCGACCTCGCGTGCCCGGCGCACCATCAGCTCGGTGATGGCGCGGTTGTCGTTGGGCGGAACCGTATTGGGCATGGCGCACACCGCAGTGAATCCACCCGCGGCCGCGGCGCGGGTGCCGGTCTCGATGTTCTCTTTGTATTCCTGGCCGGGCTCGCGCAGGTGGGTGTGCATGTCGATGAGCCCAGAAACGACCCACTTGCCCGTGACATCGACGGTGCGCGCGTCTCTGGCCGTCGGCGCCGCGATGCCAGGCTCGATCTTGGCAACCTTGCCGTTCTGCAGAAGCACGTCGGCGATTGCATCGACGTTGCGTGCCGGATCGATCACGCGTCCACCGCGCAGAAGAATGTCAGCCATGAAAAACGCTCCTCACATAGGACTTCACAAGCGCACCTGTCAAGATCGAGACTCCCATTCACTCCGTTGCGTCGCTACCGCCGCCCAGCAGGTAGAGCACGGCCATGCGAACGGCCACCCCGCGCGCGACTTGCTCCAGGATCACCGAGCGTGGTCCGTCGGCCACCGAGGGATCGATCTCGACGCCGCGATTCATGGGTCCGGGGTGCATGACGATGGCGTCGGGCTTGGCCAGAGCCAGGCGGTGGGCGTTGAGCCCGAAGTAGCGCGCATACTCCCGCGTGTTGGGAAAGCGCCCACCGGCTTTGCGTTCGAGCTGGATGCGCAACATCATCACCACGTCCGCGTCTTCCAGCGCCGGCTCGATGCGGTCGAAGGCCTGCACGCCCAGGCTTTCGATGCCGAGGGGCAGAAGCGAACGCGGACCGGCCACGCGCACCTTCGCCCCCAATTTGCGAAGCGCAAAGATGTTCGAGCGGGCCACTCGGCTGTGGTCGATGTCGCCGCAGATGACCACGGTGAGCCCCGCGATCTTGCCCTTGTGGGCGCGAATCGTGGAGGCGTCCAGCAAGGCCTGTGTCGGGTGTTCGTGTTGGCCGTCGCCGGCGTTCACGACAGCCGCCTTGATGTGCCTGGTGAGCAGGTGTGCCGAGCCCGCCTGGGCGTGGCGAATCACCACGATGTCCGGGCTCATGGCATCGAGGTTGGTCGCCGTGTCGATGAGGGTCTCGCCCTTGGTGGTCGACGAGGACGACGCGGTGAAGTTGACCCCGTCGGCGGACAGGCGTTTGGCCGCGATCTCGAACGACGTGCGCGTGCGCGTGGACGGTTCGAGAAACAGGTTGATGACCGTCTTGCCGCGCAGGGTGGGCACCTTCTTGATGGGGCGTTCGGCGATCTCGAGAAAGCGCTCACCGTGGTCGAGGATGGTCGTGATCTCCTCGACGGAAAGGTGCTCCATGCCGAGCAGGTGCTTCTGGGAAAACGGCAGGGACGCGGTCACGATCCGCTCCTTTCTCGCAGCACCACGCGATCGGTCTCGCCGCGCTCGCTGAACATCACGCGCACCGATTGCTCGGCCGTGGTCTGAAAACGAACTCCCACGTAGTCGGGTTGAATGGGCAGTTCGCGCCGGCCACGGTCGACCAGCACCGCAAGCTGAACCGCGCGCGGCCGGCCGTAGTCGGCCAGCACGTCCATGGCCGCGCGCACGGTCCGCCCGGTGAAGAGGACGTCGTCGATCAGAACCACGGTGCGGTCGTCGATGGTCTTCTTCAAATCGGTCGGCCCGATCTCGGGTTTGGTCAAGCCCAGGAAGACATCGTCGCGGTAGAGCGCGATGTCGATGGCGCCCAAGTCCGGACGTTTCTCGCCGCCTTCGACCAGCAGCTTCACCATGCGCTCGGCCAGAAAGGCACCGCCGGTTCGAATACCCACGAAGTAGGCCTCGTGCCCGTTACGCTCGACGATTTCGAAGGCGATCCGCCGCACCACGCGCGCCATGGACACGGCATCCAGGATCTCGGAACGTTCGACCAAATTGCGTTCGGGCGGCGCTGGGCGAAGCTTCATTCCGCATTTCTCCTGTTTTGCCGTTGCGGCCAGGGGGGATAACGCCCGACCCGCGCGCGTCTGTCAAGCGCGGATTTGGGGAACGGAATGGTCATGTCATGGAGCCCCTACTTTCCGCAGTACCGCGATGTCTTTGTCGCGTCGAGCGAGGCAATCTCGATGACGTCGTCGGCCAGGTGAAAGTGATATTTCACGAGCCGGGCTGCAGGTTTCCCATCGACGTATAGGACATCGCTGAATATTCCGGCGGGTCTCCAATCGAAGTGGACCCAATCGCCCACGATGCCTGGCCGCCCCGGATCCCCTCCACACTGCTTCCACTGGTTGAAGGACATCCGACAGTCCCTGGCGTAGACAGCGATCGCGAAGAGTACCGTGAGAATTCCCAACGTCCGGATAATCCTCCGCATGCTCGAAGACCTCCCTCTTGTCGCCTTTTACCCTGCATCTGTCTCCGGTGCGAGCATGAGCTTGTTCTCCTTCTTCCTGCTTTCTTGGCTTCCTTAGGCGTTATCGGTCCCCCTAATCCCGCGATAGCCGCAGAAGGTCGTGGCCGTGGTTGGAGTGATCTTCGTCGGCCACGGCCACGGCCACGGGGACGACTACGACTACGACCACCACTCGCCGTTCCGATTGGGTGCGAGCATCCATCGTGGAAAGGTGTCTCTTTCTGCGGCCTTCCGCGAGAGCACTGAGCTTGTCGCGGGATTACGGGTCCCTGCGCCTCTTGCGCGCAGATGGTGTATAGTCGCCTTTGGAGGTCCCCGTGGCTCATTCCTGGCTTTTTCGCTCCTTGTTGGCGATGCTTGCCGCTGTCGCTTTCATTGGCATCGCCGATTGCGGCGGTTCCGACAAGACGTGCACGGACGCCTGCAACAACCTCTTTGCTTGTGGAACCAAGCTCGGGGTCGCGCCCAGCACGCTGCTCGGTTCGAACTACGCAACCGTGGATACGTGCATCGCCAGGTGCACCACCGGGGGATGCCCGAAGATCACGCAACTCGTGAACTGTACCGCGGCACTCCAGTGCAACACCTTGACCCAGGTCGAGACCGACGTGCAGGCTTGCTTCATCGGCGCCGATTGTTCACCCTGATTCAAGCCGGACGTCCTTGCGCCTTTTCCGAAGCCGCACCGGCGGATCGGCGCACGAGAAGACGCTCGGCCTCTCATTCTCGGCGGTGGCGCGCCGGCTGCGTATGCGCGGGCGTCAGGTTGAAGGCCGTGTTGATGAGCCCGACGTGCGAAAAGGCCTGGGGAAAGTTGCCGAGCTGGCGTCGGAGGACCGGGTCGTACTCCTCGGCGAGCAAGCCGACATCGTTGCGCAAGGCCAGGAGCCTTCCGAAGAGGGCCTTTGCATCGTCCATCCGACCCATCAGCGCATGGCAGTCCGCGAGCCAAAAGCTGCACGCCAAAAAGACACCCTCGCCGGGCGGCAGCCCGTCTTGCCCCGCATGGGGGTAGCGCAGGACGAAGCCATCGCGCAGCAGCTCACGTTCGATGGCGGCCACGGTGCCCACGACACGCGGGTCGTCGGCGGGCAGGAAACCAACCTGCGGGATGAGCAGGAGGCTGGCGTCGAGATGAGACGATCCGTACGCCTGGGTAAACGCCCCCTGGCGCGGGTCGAACCCGTGCGCGCAAACCTCGGCGTGGATCTGGTCGCGGAGCCTGCGCCAGCGGTCGACGGGCCCGGGCAGCCGCCGCGACTCGACGGACTTGATCGCGCGATCGAACGCGACCCACGCCATGACCTTCGAGTGCGTGAAGTGCTGGCGCGGGCCGCGCACCTCCCACAACCCCTCGTCGGGCCCCGCCCACGAGCGCTCGAGGAAGTCGAGCAGCGCCGCCTGCAATCGCCACGCGGTCGCGTCCGAGGGTAGCCCGGCGCGATGGGTCTGGTAGAGGGCGTCCATCACCTCCCCATAGACGTCGAGCTGCAGCTGGCGAACGGCGGCGTTGCCCGTCCGAACCGGACGCGAGCCCTCGTAGCCGGGCAGCCAGTCGATCTCGATCTCGGGCAGCCGCCGCTCGCCGGCGACCCCATACATGATCTGCAGCTTGCCTGGATCGCCCGCCACGGCCCGCAGCAGCCAGTCTCGCCAGGCCGCAGCCTCACTGGCATAGCCGGCCAGGTGAAGCGCGTAGAGAGTGAAGGTCGCGTCGCGCAGCCAGCAATAGCGATAGTCCCAATTGCGCACGCCGCCCGGCCGTTCCGGCAGCGAGGTCGTCGCCGCCGCGACGACGGCGCCGGTCGGCGCGTAGGTCAGCGCCTTGAGCGTGACGAGCGACGCCTGCACTTCCTCCTGCCAGGGCCCGCGGTAACGGCACCGTCCCGACCATTCCCGCCACCAGGCAAGGGTGGCCGCAAGGGCAGCCTCGGCGTCGATCGGCGCGGGGGCCCTCTCGTTCGACGGATACCAGGTGAGCACGAAAGGCAGCCTCCGCTTGGGGCGGACGACGAAGTCCGCCACGGTCGTGAACCCTTCGCCATGCGGCGCCACGGCCGCGTCGAGCACCAGGGCGTCGGCGCCCGCGATGGCGCGCAGCCGCCCGCCGGGCAAGCGCGTGACCCACGGAAGGATCGAGCCGTAGTCGAAGCGAATCACGAGCTCGAAGCGCATGGGGACCTCACCGTCGATGCCCTCGACAATGCGCACCACCTCCAGCTTGCCGTCGCGAGGAGACATGAAGTCGAGCACGCGAACGGAGCCATCGGGGGTCACGAAGGTGGTTTCGAGCACGAGCGTTCCAGGGTGGTAACGCCTGCGAGTCAGGTCGGGGTTCGCCTTGCGGGGAGCGAGCAACCATCTCCCTTGCGCCGGCTCGCCAAGCAGCGCGGCGAAACAGGCGGCGGAATCGAAGCGCGGCGCGCACAGCCAGTCGATGGACCCGTCCCGGCCTACCAGGGCGGCGGTCTGCGTATCCCCTATGAGGGCGTAGTCTTCGATACGAGAGGCCATGACCGGATAGGCCCCGATGCTAACGTCTCGGCATCCGATGGCCGCCGCCGCGCGGCGCTTGGGGGCGTGCGGGTGGTGGCGGTGGATGGGAGGGGCGTTCGTACGTGCGAGGCGCCTGGCGCGAAAACCGCGGCTGGTTCCGGAGCGCGCGCAAGGGCGCCGGCTCGGAACGGTAGTACCGCCAGTGGTCGCCGTCTCGATAGTGCCAATGGTCATGGTACCAATAGGTGGGCCGCCCTTCGAAGTAATAGGGCTGCGCCGTCACGACGAAGTCGGGCGGCAGGTCGTCGTAGTCGTCCGACTCCACGGCGTAGCCGGTGCCCGCATAGCAACCGCCAAAGGAAAGGACGGTCCAACAAAGTGCGCCGACAACCGCAGACTTGCGTACGAAGCAAAACAGTCGAGTCATGGCATCACTCCTTGGCTTGACCTTCATCGTGGGTCAGATGCTCGCGCAACAAATCGACCAGCTTCTGCCGCTGCTCGTTGGCAAGCAGAGGATTGACCGCTTCGCAAAAGCGGGCCAGCCGGGTTGCGCCCCACTCTGACATCTGGCGATTGGCGCCGCTCGCCGCTTTGAGCGTGCTTGCATCGAAGGTGTCCGCGGTGAACGCCTGCGAGAAATTGCGGAGGTAATCCCGAATCTCGCTTTCCTTCTCGGGCGATGGCGGGGATTGCGCATCGAGCTCGTTCTGCACCCGTCGGATTTGCTCGGAGGTCAATCCGATCTCTTGCCCGATGGCAACGGTCGGTCTCCTCTCGCCGGTGTTGGCGCGTTTCCACAATTGCCAATGAGCTTCCACCTTCTCCACCAGAGCCCGCCGCTGGGACGGTGTCAGGATGCCGTGAAGCCGGTTCAAATCATCGATGGCGGTTGCATGCACGGCCTCGGACGAGGTCGCCATTTGAGCAATGGCCTCGTTCACCTTGGCCGGATCGATGGATGATTGCTCCAGGCCGCTGGCCAGAAGCCCAATCAGCTTGAGCTCGTCGTTTCTGGAAGGTTCCATTTTGGCCATGAGATCCGAGCGTATCGCTTCGATTCGCGCTTGCTCCTCGGGTGACAGCCCGAGCGTGTCGAGACTCATCGCGATGAGCATCAGAACACCACCGTGGTGGTGATGGCGGTGATGTTGCAAAAGGTCCGTCACCGGAGATGGCTCGCTGGTCGCGTCCGCTACCGTCCGTGGTGAGGTCTGGGCCGCCTTTCCCGCGCATCCGCTGAACGTCGCGGCCATCCCGATCATCGCTGCAAGATTCTTCTGCCATGAGCGCATGCCTTCTCCTCCCTGTCGGAGGTATAGCTTGGCAAGAAAGCAGGTGCCAGGCGGGTTGCCGCGCCCCTTCCACCCCTTGGCGGGACGCCCACCCAATGCTATCGGGCGTCCGCCCGCAAGCGCGCGACTTCCACCGGGTCGACGGTGTCGCCCGCGACGCTCGCGTACAGCCCCATCCTCACGATCTCGCAGCCGCCCGGCGCCTCCTCCCCGAAGAAGGCTTCGATCACCTCCACCGGCCTCGCACTGCCCAGGGCGCTGACCACCAGGCCGAATGCGAGCACCCGCTCCTCCTCCGGCCAGCCGAGCTTCTCGGCCAGTAGCCGCCGCTCTTCGATCCCGCACGTCTTCGCGAACACGATGCTCTTGCGCACGTCGCTGGTGTTGCCGCGGTCGGGCCTTCGGCTGTCGCTACGCTCGCGGCGGGTTGCCAGCAACGGCGCGCCAGCGTTCCACAGGGCCTCGGCGGTGTGGGCAGACAGGCCCTCGGGCAATCGAACCGCATAGTGCGATTCGGCGAGCACGCGGCCGAGGGGCCGATCACCGTCCACCAACGCCGCCGCGGCCAAGAATTCAATCCCTGGCGGCGAAACGGCGCGCAGGCGCTGCAGGATCTCGTCGGGTGTCACCTTGTCCACCAGCTTCACGTCGAGGTACTCGCCAAGAGAAGGAATCCCCAGACCCAAAGCCGGACCAAAGGCAAGCCCGGGCTTGGGGTGAAAGCCCTTCGAATAGTAGATCTCGAGGCCGGCGCGACGGAAGGCGCGCGGCAGGTGGCGGACCAGATCCAGGTGCGCGAGAAAGGCGGCGGGACCGAGCTTGCTGTAGCGCAGGCGAAAGCGAGCGTGCTCGCCTTGCATGGAATCGGTCGCGGGTCGGGGCGGCTTCGACGGCCGCTGTTTGGGCCGCTTCGCCGCACGCTCGGCAGTGGTGTACGCGGCGACCAGGCGTTCATCCGGCGCAGAAAGAACAGCCGCTGGCGCTTCATCTCGCCGAGGTCGCACGCGACCCCGCAGTCGTAACAAACCAGCTTGCGATCGTCGGCCGCTTCGGCATCGGTCACGCTGGCGGGGTGCAAAAGCCGGCCCGCCGGCTTTCCACACGGGGGAGAGACCTTGTCCTGCATCGCCTTGCGCAGCTCCTTGCGCAGAAACTCGTCCTCGACCCCCACGTCGATGTGGTCCCAGGGCAGGCGTGCCGCTTCGGGGATGGCGCCGAGGTAGCGCTCGGGGTCGAAACCGTGGGCAGTCCGCTCCTCGTCCATGGCTTGCTGCCAGAGATCCGGGCGGAAGGCTTCGCTCCAGCCGTCGAACCGGCAACCGAGCTCGAAGGCGCGCTCCAGCACTTCCGCGCAGGCGCGGTCGCCGCGCGCGAAGATGGCTTCGAGATGCGACTGGGTGTTCTCGTGCGTGCGCAGCTCCACGCGCAGGCGACGCGCATGCTCGGCGAGCAGTCCGTGTTTCCGCGCCGTCTCTTCGCGGCCGTCCATGGCCGCCCACTGAAAAGGCGTGTGCGGCTTGGGCACGAAGGTCGACACCGCGGCCGTGACCTTGGCGGCGCGCAGGTAACGCCGGCCGATGGCTTGTACGCGCGCGGCGGTCTCGACGATGCCGATGACGTCGTCGTCGGTCTCCGTCGGAAGACCGATCATGAAGTAGAGCTTCATGCGCTGGTGCCCGCGCGAGAACACGCGCTCCGCGGATTCCAGGATGTCGTCCTCGGTGACGTTCTTGTTGATGAGGTCGCGCATGCGCTGGGTGCCGGCCTCGGGTGAAAAGGTGAGCCCGGTGATGCCGCCAGCGGCCAGATCGCCAAGCAACTCTTCATCGAGGCCGTAGGCGCGTAGCGAGGACACCGACAGCGAGACCTTCTCGTCGCGCAGCTTGGCCATGGCCCGACGAACCAGAGGCGTCACGCACGAGTAGTCGGCGGGCGACAGCGAAGCCAGCGAGGTCTCGTCGTAACCTCCCTTGCGAATCCCGCCCACGAGCGCATCGATGACCGCGACGGGATCGCGCTCGCGCACCGGCCGGTAGATGACGCCGGCCTGGCAGAACCGGCAACCCTCGGTGCAGCCGCGCGCGATCTCCACCGCCATGCGATCGAAAACCGCCTCGGCGTGGGGCAACGGCGAATCATCCGGAAACGGGAACCGGTCGAGAGCCTTCACCCAGACGCGACGGGTGCGCCTGGAGACCCGCGCATCGGTCGGCTCGCCGACCACGACGAATCCGGTCGCTTCGTCTCGTTCGGTCGCGTGGAGCGCCGGAACGTAGAGAGGATACTTCTGCGCGAGACGCGCCAAGATTTCCATACGGGCGATCTTCGCCCGTCGCAGGTCCGCGGCCTCCAGGCAAAGCGCGGGCAGCAGCTCTTCCGCCTCGCCGATGAAGAAGGCGTCGATGAACGGCGCCAGCGGTTCCGGGTGCGTGGCGACGGGACCGCCCGCCAGCACCAAGGGGTCGCGGTCCCGGCGCGCCGCCCAGCGCAACGGCAGCCCACCCAAATCGAGAATGCTCAGCACCCCGGTGAAGTTCAGCTCGTACTGCAAGGAGAACCCCACAACGTCGAAATCGCCCAGTGGGCTGGCGGTCTCCAGCGTGTACAGCGGCAGGGATCGGCTGCGCAGCTCCTTCTCCATGTCGAGCCAGGGCGCGAACACGCGTTCGCACGCAATGCCCTCCGTCTTGCCCAGAAGGCCGTATAGGATCTTGGTTCCGAGGTGAGACATCCCGATGTCGTAGACGTCGGGAAAGGCCAGACACACGCGCGCCCTCGCCGTCGCGGGAGCGATGCGCCGCTCGCCATATTCGCCACCCGTGTAGCGGGACGGCTTCTGCACCTGCCCAAGAAAGCCGACGTAGGGATGGCGGGGGGAGATCGGTGACATTGGCCGAAGTGTAGCAGCGCGCCGCCGAACGGCCCTGGTCTACATTCCGCCCTGCATGATGAGCGGGAAATTGGTCCCGTATTCCTCGATGTTGGGTGGAAAGACCCATCGTTTCACCGCGCTCTTGATGCAGGGCTCGACGAGGATGAAGCTGGGCGGAGCATTGATGACCACCCGCTGCACCATCCCCGAGGTGCCGATGGAAACCGTCACGTCGATGCGCCCGCTGGTGAGGTGGTTGTCCATCTTCAGCGCGCGTTCGTAGCACGACTTCAGTGCGTCCTGGTTTGCCTTGTTGCGTACCACCGCGCTTATCTGCGATTGCGACACGGTCTTGGTCTCGTCGAAGGGGTTGGGCCGCGCCGGCAGGCCCGGCTTGGAAGGCGCCTTCGCAGAGGACTGCCGCTCGGGCTCGGGGCCCACATCCATCCGTCGCAACGACCTGCCCGAGCGCCTACCCGATGGGCGCACGGCCGGGGCGGGCTTCTCCTCGGTGGCGACTGGCACGGATTTGGGCGGCTGGGCGGCAACCGGCTTCGGCTCGGGCACGTCCTCCGGCTCGGTCTTCGCCGAGGAATGGGCGGGAACGACGTCGGGAACTTTTCGCGTGTCCATGCGCAAGGTCACCATGACGATGAGAATGACCAGCACCACGATCGCGCCTGCCGCCACCACATACTTGAGACCGGGACGTCGGCTACCGCCCAAGAACGCATCACCGGGGGTCACCTGAGCGGACAATGTCTCGGAAACCGATGGGTCGAAAGACGGGGCAAAGGCCTGCATCGGGCTGCTCGGCGGGTCGCTGGCCGCAACGGCGCGAATGACGTCGGAGAATCCACCCAGATCTGGTTGGTCAACAGGAACGGCTGGACCTGTGGAACCGGCCGCAACCACCGGCAAGGCATGAGAGCTGACGGCCGGGCTCGCGATTGCAGGCTGGTGGAACGAGATGGCCGGAACAGCGGCCACCGGCAGGGTTGCCGAGCTGGAGGCTGTCGAAGGCTTGGCCTGCGTGCCCACCGGCGGCAACGGATGAACCGGTGGCGGTGTTCTGTCGTTCTCGGCGAAGGCCGGCGCGGACGAGAACAGCGGGTCAGCCTCCAGGGCGCCGAGGTTCTTGCCCTTCTTGGTCGTGCTGTCCGCGAAACTGCCCTTGTCCGGCTCTTTGGACAGATTCGTGGACGGCCTTCGCCTTCTTGGTCGTGATGTCGGAAAAGGCTCCCGAATCCATGTCCACAGCGATGTCAGACGTGACCGCGGGGGATGGCTTGAGGGGTTTGCCGGGAAAGAGAGGGGCCGGCTGCTCTTGGGCCTTGGTGGCTTTGGCGAGGGTAGGCGGCATGGCCGCCACCTTGGGTGGCGTGGACGTAGGCGGTGCGGATGGGGCCTTTGCGGTTTCGAAAGGCGGTGGCGGCGGCGATGGCCTGAGCAGGTTCAGCTCCCGAGCGATGACTGAAACCTCGTCGGATGCCTTCCAGCCCGGCATCCCCTCTTTCCAGACATGCACGGCCTTGCCAGGAGTGGCTGCAAGGATCCTCCGCGCGGCTTCGGCGCGCGAAAAAGGACCACTGCGAACGCCGCCGACGGCCAAGTACCATTCCACCCGACCGCCGAGAGGGTCAGGGCCGGCCGTCGCCGCGGGCGGGGGCGGAGGTGGACCATGAACCGCCGACTTGGATGCGCTCGACGGCGCAGCCTTGGGCGCGCTCGACGGCGCAGCCTTGGGCGCGCTCGACGGCACGGCCTTGGGCGCGCTCGACGGCACGGCCTTGGGCGCGCTCGACGGCACGGCCTTGGGGCCGCTCGACACCGCAGTCCTGGCGGACTCGAAATGCTCGGAAGCCCCGCCGTCCGCCGGGGCGGCCCCACCCGGGGCAGCAGAACGCTCGCCCTGAACCACGATGACATTGCCGCACGTCTTGCAGCGAATGCGCAGGATTTTCTGCCTTACCTTTTCATCCGCGATCGAATAGCGGGTCTGACAGCGGTCGCAGACGAACTTCATCCTAGATCCTGGAAAGTCCTTGGTTTCTCAGGGTAGCACAGCCCTGGCAAGGGATGCACCCCCGGGTCGACCAACGAGGTATGTTTTCCCGCGCGCACGACGAAGTGCCTAGGATCCGCGCAACCACCACAACAGCCCCACGGCCATGGCCAGCGCAAGCACGATCCCCGCCACCACCATGCCGTTCCAGCGCCCGGGCAGGTCCTCTGAGACATCGTTCTGCTCGGCCTTGGGCGCGACCCGGACCGGCAGCACTGCGTGCGCCGACTCTGCATGGGGCTTGGCATCCTCTTTTCTGGCGGCATCCTCTTTTCTGGCGGCTTCCTCTTTTCTGGCGGTTTCCTCCGCCTCCGCGGCCCGTTCCAGATCGCGCGCGGATTCGGAGAACAGCGGTTCGGGCGTTTCCGCCACTTGACTCTTGGTATCATGGGTGGCGACCTGTGCCGGGGCTTGGGATTCTTCCGCGGCGCCGCTCGCCGGCTCCACCGCGCCAACATCGGCCCACACACCCAGCGCAGAGGCGCGCATGGCCCGGGCCAGGGCCGCACCCGGGCCTTCGGAGTGCTGGACGTCGAAGTCCAGGTCCGCTTGCTCGGCCTCTACCCCGTCGCTGCCCTCGACGAAGGCTTGCGCCCGGCGGCGACCGGAATCGGAGATCAGCGCGTCCGCTTCCTCCGAGAAGATCTTGGCCACATAGTCGGCCATCTGGAAGTTGTTGCGCAGGTGCGCACCCGACCGGGCCAGGAAATTCTGGAGGTCCTCATGCAGCTCGGTGGCCGATTGGTAGCGATCCTCCGGCTTCTTCTCCAGCGAGCGCAGGACGATGAGCTCCAAATCGGTCGGATAGTCGCGACGCACGAAGGTGGGCGGCTTGGGCCGCTCCTCGACGATGCGCTTGACCGCTACCTCGCGCGGTCCGCGCCACAGCCGTCGCCCCAGGGTGATTTCGTAGAGGATGGTTCCCAGGCAGAAAATGTCAGAGCGACCATCGATGGGCGCGCCCCGCACTTGCTCGGGGGACATGTACGTGACTTTGCCGGGACGCGCACCGGATTCTTGGATGACGGCCAGTCCCTGGCGCGCGATGCCGAAATCGATCAGCTTCACCTCGCCCGTCGATCCGATGAGCACGTTGGTCGGCGAGATATCCCGGTGAACCACCCGGAAAGGCTCGCCCAAGCCCCCGCTGCCGTCGTACATGTACGCGAGCGCGCTGGCGATCTCGGCCGCGATGAAGACGCCGACCTCGACGGGAATCGACTTGGTCACCTGGATGGCGCGCTTGGCGAGCTCGGTCAGGGTTCGCCCCGTGATGTGCTCCATCGCGATGAAGTGACGACCGTTGTCCTCGGCCACGTCGAACACATTCACGATGTTCGGGTGGTTCATGAGCGCCGAGATGCGCGCTTCGCCGAGGAACATGTCGACGACCTCGGGATGCTCTTCCCAGCGCGTCTGCAAGACCTTGAGCACGAGCTCCTTCTTGAACCTGCCCATGGCCTCTTGCCGGGCCAGGAAGATCTCGGCCATGCCGCCGGTCGCCAAATGCTCGACGATGGTGTAACGCCCGAGGCGGGTTCCAATGAGCTCTTTGGTGGTTGACATGCTGACCGCTGACTCGCTTCTTGGGCCAACCTATCATTGCGCGCTGGCCGCGTCGATGGCTCACGCAAGATCCCTAATCCCGCGACAAGCGCAGTGACTGCAGCAGAAAGAGACGCCTTTCCACCATAGAGGCTCGCACCCAATCGGAGCGGCGAGTGGTGGTCGTAGACGTCGTCGTGGACGTTTCCGTGGCCGTGGCCGACGAAGATCGCTCCGGCCACGGCCACGGCCACGACCAGGACCACGACCTCCCGCGGCTATCGCGGGATTACGGCAAGAAGGCGGAGAGGCGCGTTGTCCCCTCCGCCCGCCGGGTTTGTCTGCTCGACTCTAGCCGCCCGAGGACGTGCCGGCGTCCGCCGAGCTGGACGAGATGCCGCCGTCTGCTTGGTCGGCGAATTCCACGCTGACCTTGGCGCGACCGTTCTTGTACAGGGTCAAGGTCACGCTGGAGCTCTTTCCCTGGACCAGGTTGACCGTCTTGTCATCGCTGATCCACATGGGAATGGTCGATTTGGTGACGCTGGCGCAGGCCGCCGAATAGGCGTTGGCCGAGAAGACCACGGCTCCCACCGGCAGCCCGGTGAGCGCCTGCGTAAGCGTTTCGCCCGGCACCACGTCGAAGTCGTTCACCGAAGAACGGGACTCCCCGGCTGCCGTGACGCGAACGCAAGTCACGTCGTCCGGGATGGGGGCCAGGGACAGCAGGGCCTGACCTGATTCGTCGGCATCTGCGCCCTGGTGGCGGTCGCAGCCTGGGCCGAGCAGCGATACGGCGGCAAGGCAGAGCGAGAAGGAAACATTGCGGAAGAAATTGCGATTCTGGTTCATGGTCGGGTCTCCTCATAGGTGTTGAAAGGACGCGAAGGTTCTCGGCCCGACCGAAAAGAAGTTGCTTGTCGGCTGAAAAAAGTTGCTTGCCGGCGGAACTTCTCGTGCGCGTTGACTCTGCCCCCTTGGCAGACTAGCTTGCCTGCCATGAAGGTCGTCGATGAACCGCTGTCAGTCTCGGATCCACGGGTCCACGAGCTGGTGCGCGCCGAAGAACGCCGCCAGGCCGAGAAGATCCGCCTGATTCCGTCGGAGAACTACGTCTCGCGCGCCGTGCTCGAGGCTTCGGGTTCGATCTTTACCAACAAGTACAGCGAGGGCTATGCCCAAAAGCGTTACTACGAAGGGCAGCAAAACGTCGACCCGCTGGAGTCGCTGGCGCAGGAACGCGCTTGCGCCTTGTTCGGCGCAGAGCACGCCAACGTGCAGCCTTACTCGGGCTCGCCGGCCAACCTCGCCGTCTACCTCGCCTTTCTCAAGCCAGGTGACAAGGTCATGGGTTTGGCCCTGCCCATGGGCGGTCACCTGACCCACGGCTGGAATGTCTCCATCACCGGCAAGTTCTTCCAGTCGGTCCAGTACGGCGTGCGCAAGGATACCGGGCGCATCGACATGGACGAGGTGCGGGACATCGCCCGTCGCGAGCGCCCGCTGCTGATCTGGGCCGGCGGCACCGCCTATTCGCGCCACTGGGACTTCGCGGCCTTCGCCGAGATCGCGAAGGAGATAGGCGCGCGCTTCGCCGTCGACATGGCCCACGTCGCAGGCCTGGTCGCGGGCGGCGCGCACCCGACACCTGTTCCGCATGCGGACATAGTCACCACCACGACGCACAAGACCCTGCGCGGTCCGCGCGGCGGCATGATCCTGTGCAAGCAACCCTACGCCGCTCCCATCGACAAGGCCGTGTTCCCCGGTTTGCAAGGCGGTCCCCACGATCACACCACCGCGGGAATTGCCGTGGCGCTGGGCGAGGCCGCGCGGCCCGCCTTCAAGCAGTATGCGCACGACGTCGTCGCCAACGCCAAGGTGCTGGCTGCCGAGCTGATGGCCCGCGGCTTCCACGTGTTCTCCGGGGGCACCGACAACCACCTCATCTTGATCGACCTTTCGAACAAGAACGTGCCGGGCAAGGTGGCAGCCAAGGCACTCGACAAGGCCGGCCTGGAGCTCAACTACAATTCGGTCCCCTACGACACACGCAAGCCCTTCGATCCGTCCGGCGTCCGCTTGGGCACGCCGTCGGTCACCAGTCGAGGCATGGGAGAGGCGGAGATGAAACTGATCGCAGGATGGATGGACCGCGTGGTAGGCAAGCCGGACGACGAGACCGCGGCCAAGGTTCTGGCCGAGGTGCTAGAAGTGACCCGAAAGTTTCCCGCCCCCGGCATCCTCCTTCCCTAGGAACCCATGACGATTTTCCGGAATTTCACCACAGAGGACACAGAGAACACAGAGGTCGGAGAAGAAGATGTTTCCGGATCCTGGATCCGAGCTTCTTCCTTCTCCGTGTCCCCTGTGTCCGCTGTGGTTAATTTCATCTGCTGCTTGGCCACGGTCAGCATCGTGGTCCTCGCCACGGTTCGCCCTGCCCGGGCCGAGGTCATCGAGTTTCTCGATAAGACCAAGATGAACGCGAAGATCGTTCATTACTACGACGGCGTGTATTCGGTCGAATCGCAAGGCACGACGGTCAAGGTGCCCAAGGAAAAGATCAAGAGCATCACCTTCCAGTTGCCGGCGCCGCGCGCGGAGTTCTCGACCCCGGAGAAGACCTTCGAGCGCTGGCGCAAGGCGCTTGCCGAGGGCAGCCTGGAGAAGGTCGTCGACTGCTACGCGCTCATGTTCCAGGGCATGCTGGCCATGCAGGTCGGCCAGGTTGGCGACGGCCTCAAGAAGATGCAGAAGGAAGTCGAGGGCACCAAGTTCACGTTCAAGGGTTCGTCCATCAAGGGCGACAATGCGATCCTGAAGGTGACGCGCCAGAAGGGCGAGGACTCGGAGACGGTGGACATTCCCTTCGTGCGAGAAAACAGCGAATGGAAGATGTTGCCGCCGCAGTGACCGGGCAAGACTCCATCACCGATTCTCGCGCACGGATGAAGAAGCTTCGCCTTACCCTGCCCTTCCTGGCCGCCACCCTCGGCTGCGCGGTGGTATGGCTTTTTCCGTCGCCGGTTTGGGCCACGACCAATCTCGATCCCTTCGCCCGACCGACCCCGAAGACACTCCTGCCCTTTCATACCGCCCAGGCAGAGGAGGCTCCCGAGAGCTCGCTGCCGACGCCCAAAGCCGTGCCGGCGCGAGAGCCGCCGCCCGCGCCCAAGATGACGGCCGTACCGGAGAGCAAAGCACAACCGGAGACCCCATCGCAGCCCCACTCGCTCCCGGCCGGGGGCCCGCAGACCTGCGAGCGCGACGACCAATGTCCAGCGGGCACCATCTGCGAAAGCGGCACCTGCCAGCCCTTCGAACGGGGCATCGATATCCTGCTCTACCGTAAAGAGGGCCGCAGCACCTCCCTCATTCCCTTTTACTTCTCCAACCGGGGCAACCCTGGCCATCGCGTGGTGGCGCCGCTCTATTTCCATTTCTGGAGCCCGGAGAGCCATACCCTGATTCTCGCGCCCTTCTACTGGCGCGTGGAAGACCGCCTCAAACAGCGCGTGGTCCTGGTCATCCCCCCCTATTCCCAAACCACGCAGCCCGACGCGCGCTCGTGGGCGCTCTGGCCGCTGTTCTACCTGTCGACGAAATTCGGCTGGGCCGCGCCGCCGCTGCTGTCCTTCAAGATCGGCGATCCCGACCACGGCAAGTCTTTCGGCATGTGGTTCCTGCTCTATTTCTGGACGCGAAGCCCGGCAGCGAAGTTCGATCTGCTGTTCCCCTTCGCGATTTCCACGCGCTCCAAGGACTCGGCCTTCACCTACGCGCTGCCGCTCAATTTCTATTGGCGGAACAAGAACGACGAGAACCTGCTCTCGATCCCCTTCTTCTATCGCAACGTCACGCCGACCGGCGGCACCTTCGCCTCGCTGCTCGGCTACGCCTCGGTGGAGAACAAGGCGACCACGGGCTCGTTCCTATGGCTCTACTGGTACGGCCGCTCGCGGGAGTCGAGCTACGATGTCCTCTTCCCGCTGCTGTGGAGCTTCCGCTCGCCCGGCGCCAGCACCACCATTTTCCCGCCGCTCTTCCACTTCCGCAGCAAGGGCTCGTCCATCGGCACCTTCGCCTTGCTGGCCTGGTGGGCCGGCGACGAAAAGGCCGGCTCGAGCTGGCAGCTCGTCCTGCCCTTCTATTTTCGCAAGAGCAACGACGACGGGGCGCGGACGTTCCACCTGTGGCCGATCGGAACCTACCAACGCGACGACAAGACCGGCTCGCGCTACCTGACCATGCTCGTCCCGCCGCTCGCCTATTGGCGCGACAAGACCGGCGAGACCGACTACGAGCTCATCTACTACCATCACCACGACATTCCGGGCGATGCACACACCACCATCCTCGGGCCGTATTACCACCGCGACGATCCCGCCGGCACGACCGACGCGCTCTTTCCTCTCTTCTGGCACTTTCGCGATGCCCCGACCGGCGCCACCGCCCACTCGTTTCTGCCCTTCTATTTCAGGCGCAACTCGCCCGACGAGAAGCTGACCGCGGCCGGCATCTTTCCGCTGTGGGCTTACTACCGCAAATTCGCCGATGGTGGAAGCAGCGCCGGGCTTTTCCCTCTGGCCTTCTTCGGCAGCCGCAAGGATCGCAGCCACGCCATCGTCTTTCCGCTGTTCTGGCGCTTCCGCAAGGCCGAGGCGGTCTCCACCCTGTTCTTCCCGTTCTACTACGCCTCGTCCGGCAAGGACACGTCGACGACCATGGTCTTTCCCCTGCTCTACTTCGCCGGGCGGGACGATCAGGGCAGTTACCGTTACCAGTTTCCGTTCTACTGGAATTTGGTCGACCAGCGCAACCACACCGCGACCACCATCGCGCCGCCTTATTTCCGTTACGACGATCCGAAGGGCTATGCCGCCGGCATTCTGCCCCTGCTCTTTTGGGGCGGCGGCGGCCAGCAGCGCCACGTTGCCCTGTTTCCCCTGTTCTGGTGGTTCCGTGACGATGCCAAGGATCGGACGACCACCGTGGTCGCCAACTACCTGCACCGCACGGAAGGCGGTGAGACCACGGACGCCTTCTTTCCGCTCTTCCACTACCGCCGCGGCGCTAAACCGGGCGGCAGCGACCAGACCAGCCTGACCGTCTTTCCGCTCTTCCACTACCGCAGGAACGCGGCCACGACCCTGTTCGTTTCGCCGGTGACGGCATGGATGCGCTCGTCCGACAAGCAGGCTGGCTTCGCCGGGCCCTACTTCTGGTACCGCAACCAGTCCTTCGCCGTGCAGGGAGTCCCGCTGCTCTATCTCGACCACACCCAGCTCGACACCGGCGAGCGGACGCGCATGTGGGGCCCCTATGTCGCAACGGATGGTCCCGGGCACCAGGCGCGAGTGCTGTTTCCCCTGTGGGGCCATTACCGGAACCCGCGAGAACAAGGCACGTACGTCTTTCCCACCTTCTTCCGCCTGCGCCGGGACGACGGCTATCGCCTCGATACCTTCTTTCCCTTCGTGTGGCTGTCGAGCTCGCCCGATTCCCACACCAGCGTGGTCGGACCCTACTTCACCCACCATTCGCCAAGCGGCTCGTCGTCCGGGCTGATTCCCTTCTATCTTTCGGCACACACTCCCAAGCGCGACCTGTTCGTCACGCCGCTCTTTCTGTCGCACACCAATCGCCAAAATGGAGATCGCAAGATCCTCTCTTGGCTCTACTACCAATCGAACCACGGCAGCGCGATGTTCCGGACCGTGCTTCCGCTGTGGTACCAGAGCCGCGACGAGAACCATAGCTGGGCCGTCGGCTTTCCGCTCTTCTGGCACGTCGCCGACAAACGCGCCGACGAGTCGATGACCCTTGCCGGGCCGCTGTACTTCGCGCACAAGGGCAGCGAACGAACGCGTGGCCTTTTGCCCATCGCCTGGTACTCGCGCGACGGAGAGAAATCAACAGGTAGCAACGCCGTCGTGCCGCTCTTCTACGAGCGCCATTCGCCGACCTCGCAGGCCGTGCTGACCCTTCTCTTCGGCTACAAGAGCACACACGACGGCCGGTGGTGGTACGCGGGCAATTTCTTCTGGCGCAACGACACCCGGTCCAGCTTCCACACCTTCTTTCCGCTTTGGTTCTACCATCACGACAAGGCCACCGACACCCGCACCCTGGTCATCCCGCCCCTCCTCCATTACGAGCACACCAGCCCCGAGCGGTCGCTCAGCACGTGGTTCCTGCTGGTCTGGCACCGCAGCGATATCACGTCCTCCACGACGATCGGCCTGCCCCTGGTCTACGACTTCCATTCCTACCACCAGAGCCGGCTGACCATGGTGCTGCCGCTCTTCTTCCGCTATCGCAACGAAGTCAGCGGTACCACCACGACCGTCGCGCCGCTCTTCTACCGCCACAGCAGCCCGACCGACGCCACCACCATCGCCTTCCCGCTCTTCTGGCGCTTCTGGAGCGCGGAACGCAGCACCACCGTCGCGTTCCCCTTCTACGTCGGCGTCAGGCGTGCGACCTCCGACGTGACCTACGTCTTCCCGAACATCTACTATCGCAAGGGGCTCGGCGCCAACGCCGGCACGTCGCACCTCTTCGTCTTTCCCTTCTGGGAATCGGAGATCAAACGGCCCGGCGATTACATGTGGGAAGCCCTGCTCGGCATCGTGGGCTGGGAGCGCATCGGGCGCAACCGCTTCCTCAAGGTGCTCTTCATCCCCTTCGAGCTCGAAGCCGCGCCCGCTGCCAAGACCGCTTGGTACGGCAAGCCACCCGCGCGCTCGCGCGAGCGCATCGCGCGCGGCCTCGACACCACGTCCTGGTAACGGCGGCGCGGCGGCCGCCCCTCACTGGTACAGGTCTTCGTACTCGGAGTACGACCTCCACGGTTTGCATGGCTGGCTACCGTCCACCGTCGAGCCCGAGGTCTGCTTGACGACGGTCCCGGTGCAGTCGGGAAGGACGGAAGGGGGGAGAGCGGCGCCGCTAAGCTTGATGGTGCTTTCAGTCAGCATGAACCCCGTCGCCTGAATATCGTGGACGAGCCATCGTTTGTCGCTGGCCGCCGGGGGATTGCCGGTGCTCGTCAGAACAACAGCGCCGGCGAATGTGGGATCCAATTGGGTGGCCGCGGTATCGGTGACCACTTGGATCTCAGCCCCGTCCTGCGCAATCAGCCCGATGGTACCTTTCGATGTGGGGGCCTTGCCGTCGAGATTGTCGAGATAGAGGGTGAGCGGCGTTGGGGACAGGTCCGTCAGATCAAATTGGGTTGCGCTGGCGTCCGCCGGGCTAACCGTGTGCGAACCGTTGATGATCGAGAACGGCGACGGCGAAACCTTCGAGAAGATGATCATATCGCCGGTCTTGATGGCCGCGCCACCAACAGCCGATAGCGGGGCCTTGGTGGTAACAACCGTGGTCCCCGCCGATGATGACGGAAGGGTGATGCTGGCTAGGTCGGCACCACCCAAGCTGGCCGCCGAGCACGCCGTACTGCCCGGCGTGACGATCACGCAGATGCGAATCGGCCGCGAGACCTGCTTGTTGCCCAGCTTGTCGCTCGCCTCCACGGCCACGCAGGCCCAACCGTCGTGAAGACTGTTCGAGGCATCGAACTGGCGGCCGGCGCACTGGTACCCATCGGCCACGATGGGGGCGATGGTCCAGATCGAGGGCAACGAGGCAGAGTAGCCGAGCGAATAGGTCATGACCTGGTTCTTGAGCGGGCTGTAGGTCGTGTCGCACAGGGCGGACGGTGGACTGTCGTTGCTCGGCTTGCAAGTAGTGCCATCCACAAGCAAACGTGGATCCGGTTGGTACGAGAAGTCTCCTGATCCCGCATTCGCGGGCATGGACACCATGTCGAAAAGCTGGGCGTCCTTGGAAGACTGTGGCGAGACCGATGGCACGAGGTCGGGGTTGATGTCGTCGCAGATACCATCCGGCGGATCGGAGGTGTCGACGACCAGGGGTAGCGACGTGTCGTCGAGGATGAACACCTTCACCGTGGCCGGATCCACCGCCGCGATGGGCACGAAGTCGGCCGACCCGGTCAGTGGCTTGTTGCCCCGATCCTCGACACGAGCCCGGATATCGAAGAGCTGGGTGACCACGGAGCCATCATCGACGGCATCCGGACCCACCGGATCGAACGGCCAGCTACAGGTTCCGTCCTTCTTGATGATCCGGAAATTGGCCGGCGGATCGAGATCCAGGATGGGCGGCGTGTTATCGAGAGAGACCAGGTATCCCACGGAGGACTCGTTGCCGAGCACATCCTGGGCGCGGAAAGAGATGCTGGGAAAGATGGCATAGATCGGAAGCTTGGTGGTGTCGAAGAGTTGCCGGTAGGTTCCGTCGGTCCCCTTGACCAGGCTGACCTCGAAGTGGACATCTCCGTTGGCGACCACCGCGATCACCGACGAATCCATGACGCCGGCGGGGTCATCGACCTTGGCCTCGATGCTGATGATCCTGCCAATCATGTCTCCGGTGGCCGGCTTGGTGGAGCTGATGGTGGGGCCCTGGTTGTCGACGGTGAAGTTGCGCGTGGCGATCGACTTGTTGCCGTTGCCATTCGTCGCGGTCACGGTGACGATCTGGGCGCCGTCGAGGGGTGGATTGAAGCTGCCGAAGTCGATGGTGGTCGAGTATTGGGCGCCATTGCTCGCGACGGCGGATGGATCGATCGGGTACTGACCGATGGAAAAGGTCACCCCAGTCACGCCGGACCGGTTGTCGACGACCATGGTGGTGACCACGACCGAGCCCTTGACGTAGGCGCCATCGGAGGGCTGCAGGAAGGTGATGATGGGGCCGCCATCGATGTAGATGCGTAGCGACGCTGTCCCCACCACGCCGCCCGCCGTCGTGGCCACGATTTGTAGATCGTAGAAATCTCCCGCGACCCCGCTGAGATCGAACGGCGTATCGGCATAGACATAGACCTTGCTGCCCGATTCCGGGACGATGCTGTACTGGGTCTGGTTCAAGCTGATGGTTGCGCCGGTCGATTTGCTGCTCTCGCCGACGATCGAGGCCTTGACCTGGGTCACGACATCGAGCGTGGGATCGCCGCCCATCGAGTGGACCTCGACCTGGACCGTGGGCGCCAGACGATCGGACTTGGAGATGACGGGCGGATCGGAGGCCCCGCCGTCCACGCCCGGGCTCGCAACGGGCGACAGGATGGTGACGGTCATCGTGGAAGGCGGCGAGGCGTCGATACCCGCCTCCGCGCTGTCGGCGGGCAGCGGGCTATCCTTCGCGACATCCCTTGCCTCGTCGTTGGCGCCGTCGCGAACGCTCGTATCGACAGAGCCGGCCTCGATTCCTTCGAGCAGGGTATCGGGCTGACTGGCGATCCCACGCTCGCCGAGACCGCTATCGAGCGGGATGACCCCGGGTGGCAGGGTCGGGTTCGAGCTCGAGCAAGCCAGAACCGAAACCGCCGCGCCCACGATCGCGCACGCTGCACGCAACACCGATGCTCGCTTCATATGCACTCCTTGTTGATGCGAAATTTCCTACCGCGCGGATCGACTGGCTCTCTTGCCCTTGGGCGACGGTGTATCGGCGGCAGCCGGAGCGGCGACCCCGTCGCTGTACTTGGGGGTGTCTTCGCCAGCCAGGTCCTGCAACGCGCTCGGTTCGGACGAGGCCTTGCCCGGGGGCAGATCGAGAATCACGAATTGGGTCCCGTCGGGCCCGGCCTCGCTATGAGGAACTGCGGTGGCCGCCTCGCGCAGGGCCAAGCGCACTTCCACGTCACGCCCCCGCTGTCGCGCGGAGACCCCCGCGACGGGCGTCGCGAAGAAGCGCGTGTCGATCTTGCGCCGGTTGTTGGCCATGTAGATGCGGCAGCCACGTAGAAACACCGAAAGCTTCGACTTGCCCGATTTCTTGACCGCTCCTTCGTTCAGATCGAACTGCACCGACTGGGTTGTCTGCAAGAAAACGCGCGATCCCGTCGCCGTCATTTGAAAGCCGGTCCACACCAAGTACGGCCCCCCCTTGGGTGCAGCGGGTAGGGGATTTCGGCCGGTCGGGCCCGGAACGACGCCCTCGTACTTCATTCCCAGGGCCGGCCCCGGCACGGCCTCCATGCTCTTTTCAAGTGGCGTGACGGGCTGAGCAGCCGCTGGACCCGAGGTCGCGGACACGCCCACCCATGCCATGAAAGCGGTGCTCAGGAGACAAGTCGTTGCGCGCACGTTGGCTTCACCCCGACCCCATGATAAGCCCCGTTTCCGGGTTTCGGCAAATGAAGCGGCGCGCCACCTGGATTCAGGCGAGCTACGGGAGCGGGTCCGAGGCCTCGGCCGCGCCTTCGCCGTGCCCGAGCAGGTGCGCGCGCAGCTCGCCCACCAGGAAAATCGAGCCCGCCACCACCACCAGGCCACCGGCCACCTCGCCGGCTTGCTGGCGCGCCCGGGTGAGCGCGGCCACCGGATTCTCGACGCACACGACCTGGCGCTCTCCATTCCGCGTGCCCGACACCAAGGCCGCGAGCTGCTCCGGCTCCGCGGCACGGTCGCTCTGCGACCGCGTGAGCACCACGCGATCGAACTGCGGGGCCAAGACCGCCAACATGCCGGCCGCGTTCTTGTCGCGCACGATCGAAGTGACCAGGATCCGGCAAGGCGCCTCCGGCATCGAGGCCACGAGCGCGACCGCACCCTCGACGTTGTGGGCGCAATCCAGCAGCACCTCGCCGATGCGCTCGAGCCGGCCCGGCCAGCGCACCTCGGCCAATCCGCGCAGGACGGCATCGTCGCCGAGTGGCCGCCGGAGGGACTCGGCCGCGTGCCGGGAAATCGCCACCGCCAGTGCGGCGTTGGCAAGCTGGTGCGAGCCGGGCAATGCCGGCGCGGCCGGCGCCGGCGGGTAGTCCACGCCCGGACGCAAGACGGGAGCGCCCGTGGCACGCGCCACCTCGGCGATCCGCCTGTCGGCCTCGCTGGCCAGCGGCCCGAGAAAAAGCGGAATCCCCGGCTTGGCGATGCAGGCCTTTTCATAGGCGATGGCGCCGAGGGTGTTGCCCAGGATGGCCTCGTGATCGAAGGCGATGCTGGTGATGGCGCAAGCCACGGGATGGCAGACGCTGGTCGCGTCCAGGCGACCCCCGAGACCGGTTTCCAGGATCGCGAGGTCGACCTGGGCTTCGGCGAAGGCGCGAAAAGCCAGCACGGCGGAGATCTCGAAGAACGTCAACGGCACCGCGGTGGCCGCCACGGCCTCGTCGAGCAGAGCCAGGTGATCGCCGTCGATCTCCTCACCGTCGATGCGGATGCGCTCGGTGAAACGGGTCAGGTGCGGTGAGGTGAAGAGCCCCGTGCGCAGGCCCGCCTGGCGAAGGATGGAATCGGTCAGCGCCGCGCACGAGCCTTTGCCATTGGTCCCCGCGATGTGCACGGCCGGCACGCGCTGCTCGGGCGAGCCCAGCCGCTCGAGGGCGAGCCGAGCTCGCTCGAGGCCGAGGGAAACGCCGTGGCCGCGCGCCTCTTGCAGGCGGGCCAGGAACCGGCGGTAGGGCTCGCCCATCTTCCGCCCTCGCTCCGAATCCGGCATCGGTCAGTTCTGGCCAGCCGCGGGCCGCACGCCGAACCAGCGCAGGCAGAGCGCGATGGTGGGTTTCAGCTCCTTGCGCGGCACGATCATGTCGACGAAGCCGTGGCTTTGCAGGAACTCGGAGCGCTGGAAGCCCGGCGGTAGGCTCTGGCGCATCGTGTTCTGGATGACCCGCGGACCAGCGAAGCCGATGAGCGCCCTGGGTTCGGCGATGTGCAGATCGCCGAGCATGGAGAAGCTGGCTGCCACGCCGCCCGTGGTGGGGTGCAGCAGGATCGACAGGTAGGGAACATGGGCCTCGCGCAGACGGGCGATGGCCGCGCTGGTTTTGGCCATCTGCATAAGCGAGAGAATGCCCTCTTGCATGCGCGCCCCGCCCGAGGCCGCGAAGATGAGCGCCGGAACACGACGTTCGAGCGCCCGCTCGAAGACGCGCGTGATCTTCTCGCCCACCACCGACCCCATGGACCCGCCCATGAATTCGAATACGAAGAACCCCGTCTCGACCTCGATGCCATCGATACGCCCGGCGAGGGACAGCAAGGCCTCGACCTCTCCGCTCGACTTGCGCGACGACTTGAGCCGGTCGCTGTAGCGCTTGGAATCGCGAAAACCGAGGGGATCGATGCTGTCGATACCGTGATCGAATTCCACCGCGCTGCCCTCGTCCATGATGCTGGCTATGCGGTCGCGCGTCGCCATGGCAAAGTGGTGATCGCACGACGGACAGACGTCCAGGTTCTTGTGCAAGTCCGCCGTGAGCAACGCCTGGTTGCAACCAGGGCACTTGGTGAAAACGCCGACCGGAATGCTGCGTTTTTCGAGCTGCGGCTCTTCGTCTACCTTCTTGCTTCGTTTGTACCAGGCCATGGTGGGATCTGCGTAGGCAGGAACGGCCAATTTCAACCGGCTCGGTCGCCCTGTCAACCACCGTCGCAGGTATGGGCACCTCGTCATGGGTGTCCAGCGCATCCATCTTGCCGCGACTTGTCTGTTGACTCGTTCCACCCTGCTCCCGGAGACTGTCGGCTTCTCGTGGATACCAACTACTTCGACGTCGTGGTCCATGGCTCCGAGCTGACCGGGCTGATCGCCGCAAGCCTGCTCGGTCGGCGCGGGCTGCGCGTGCTTCTGTGCGGGCACGACGCCGTGCCGGCGACCTTCCAGGCCGGGCCCTACACCCTGGCACGCGAGCCAGGCACCCTGCCTCCGCCCGATTCCGAACCCGTGGCGCGCATTTTGCGCGAGCTTGGACATTCCCAGATCGTTCGCCGCCGCGCCCCGCAAGCCCAGCCCTCGCTGCAGTTCGTCTTTCCCAACCACCGCGTCGAGTTCACCTCGGGCGTGGAGGCCGTGTTGGCAGAGCTGGTGCGCGAGTTCCCCGACGACCACGGCACCATCGAGCCCATCTTGTCTCGCCTGCGGTCCACCAGCGCGGTGCTCGATCCACTCCTCGGTTCGGACATGACCTTACCTCCGCAGGGCTTCTGGGAGCGACGCGATGTCAGCCGGGTGCAGGCCCAGCTTCCTTCCTCGGAAGCCGACTTGCTGGCGCCGCTTCCGCCTCACCATCTGATGCGCGCCGGCATCGCCGCCCTGGGTGCCCTGGCCAGCGGTTTCTCCCCAGCCGATCTCGGCAGCCTGGTGCAAGCGCGCGCCTACGATGTCACGCGGCGAGGTTTCCATCGCCTGGCCAGCGAGGCGGATCTGCGCACCCTGTTTCTGGACAAGCTGAGCACGTTCTCGGGCGAGATTCGCGAGCACGTGGTGCCGACCGAGCTGGTGTGGCGGCGCGGAAACCTGAACGGGCTCCGGGTGCGACCGCGCAACGAAACCATCGGGTTCGGCCGCTTGATCTGGGCCGGCTCGGCGGCCTCGCTGGTGGCGCTGGCGGGCAGCGAAGCGCCTCGCCGGCTGCGCGAAATCGCCTCGTCCATCCGGCCCGCCTGCTTCCGCTACACCCTGTGCATGCTGGTTCGCCCCGAGGCGCTGCCCGAGGGGATGGGCGCGCGCGTGATCGCGGTGAAGGATCCGGCCAAGCCCAATCTCGAGGAGAACGCCTTCAGCATCACCGTGGGACTGCCGCCTCCCCGGCAGCAGAACCAGATCCCGATCTGGCTCGAATGCCTGGTCTCGGCCTCGGCCAGCGAGAGCCTGGGCTACCTCTCGGTCGTACGCGCGCGGCTGCGCGAAGAGCTCCTGCGCATCATGCCCTTCCACGACCGCCACCTGATCGTGGTGGCTTCGCCGCACGACGGTTTGCCGCCCGAGCTCGGACCCGCGGCCCGTGTGGATCCGGGCGAACACGGACGCCTCCCCGGCATTCCGCCCACCCAAATGACGCCCGCCCTGAGCTGCGATTTGCAGCGCGTGCTCGGCCTGGGTGGCGCGCCCCACACCACCGGCCTCAAGAACGTCTATCTGGCCAGCAACGAGAACCTGCCCGGGCTTGGCCGCGAGGGACAGTTCGTGTCGGCGTGGGGCGTGTCGCGCATGATCGCCGAGCCCGCGCAGCACAGGCCGGGCCGCAAGCGCGAGATCCTGATCGAAGAGATCTAACTGGAGCTTGTCGGGCAATGGACCACCGACCTGGGCAGTACGCCGAACAATTACTTCGGACGTTCCCAGTATGCGTCCGACCAGGGCGAGCTAGGGCACGAACTTGATATTGGTCACGGTCGCATTGACCGAGCAGCTATTGCTGCCGCTGGCAGTGAACTGCCATTGCATCCCGACGATTTGCCCAGCCGCTGTCGCCGACCAGTTGGTGAAGTTTGCCAGTGTGGCGGATACCGTCTTCGGCGTTGTGATCGTGGTGGAAAGATCCACGACCTTGCTCATCACGGGAAATTTGAAGCAACTCGAGCCGCCGTCGGCCTTGCAACCACCGGGCGGGGTCTGGTCGGCGGGACGCTGGTCGAAGGTCTGGAGCTGGAGCTCGATGGAGCAGTTTGGACTTCCGCCGTAAATGTCGAACTGGACCCGGGTGAAAGACGCCACCGTCACGCACGACAAGAACGTGATGCCGCCGCCACCGTAGTCGCTCGCGGGCACCGTACCGGTCAAATGCAGACCAACGGGCGTCCCTTCCACTTTCGCGGGATTCATGGTCGCGCCGGTGCCGGCGTACTGGTAGATGTTCCCGGTCAGCGCGCCCGAGCCCCAGTTTCCAGTGGTGGTATTCCAATCGCTGAAATCCGTGACCACACCGCTCGCCGGCACGATGGCACTCGCGCAGCTATACCCGGTCGTGCCGCCCGTCCCTGGCACACCACCCGTGCCGGTGGCACCACCAGTTCCCGCTGTCGTGCCGCCCGTTCCGACCACGCCTCCAGTGCCGGTCGCACCAGCCGTCCCGGTCGTGCCGCCAGTGCCGGTCGCACCAGCCGTTCCGGTCGTGCCTCCGGTGCCCACTCCGCCGCTGCCCACGCCGCCAGTGCCTAGCATGCCGCCCGTGTCAACCGGTGCATCAGGGGTCGAGCCACCCGCGCCCGGCGAAGCGTCGATGGTCCCGCCGCCCGCACCAGTAGCGCCACCGGTGCCACCGCTGGCCGCACCATCTTGGACCACGACGCCGCCCGTGCCGACAGCTCCACCGCTGCCCAACGCGACATCGAGGACCGTGGCGCCATCCGTGCCCGCGCCGCCGCCAGCATCCGGCTGGAGGATGGCACCTCCCGCGCCTATCTGACCGGCGATTCCGGTCGTGCCGGCAGTCCCAGTCGCGCCGCCAGCTATCGCGCCACCTGTATCGCCCCCCTCGTCCGCCCCGCCCATGCTGCCCACCGCGCCGCCGGAATTCAAACTATTGCGGTATTTCACCACCTCGGGCGGCGGGGTGAGATCCACGCAAGCGGACCCGAGGGTCAGGCCCCACAACAGCACCAGCGCGCGGCTCACGGCTCCCCTCTTGCCGCGAAACTGCGCGGCTTCCATCGGATGGTTGCGCCCTGAAGAGCTTGAATTTTTCATCGTTGATCTGAGCTGCGAGCGAGAAGAGCCGGTGTCGAGATCGAGCAAGACACCAGCACGGGGATCATTATGATGCCACAACAACAGTCATTCCCTACCAGAGATGGTTTCGCGTCCTGTAGCTGCCCTCTGCCACGACGGTGATCACGACGACAAGTCGCCCGTTGCCTTACATCCATCTCAGCTCTCACCCCATTGCAGCCGTTGTCGGCCACTTTCGCCCTGCGTTTCGCGGCTTGCCACAAAGCTGGTAACGCTCTGGGCGGTTCCGCCTGTGACGTCAGGAAATGAACATCCGGCAGAACTCGGACAACAGAGCCGTCTGCTCGGACGATGGTCGGACGAATCGGATACCCGTGCGCCGGAACGAGCCTGTGCGCCGATCCGAAACCACCCGACCGACCACGTCGATCGTCCTTCGCGTTCCGGGCAGCGTTCCCGGCAGATCGAAGGTCAAGGTCATGGGGGTCTCGGGCGACATCGGCACGTCGCGCGGACGGCGTAGAGTGATGCCGCCCGGACCGATGTCCTCGGACTGGCCAAGGTGCAGTCGGCCCTCGACCGTGTTGCGAACCGCGCACACCAGCGGCACTCGCCAGCTCTCGCGACGATCTCGTTCCGCCCGGCGGCGCTCTGGAAGCATGCCCATATCGTAGGAAACCTGGCCGCTCACCGCAAATTTTTGTGTGTCGACTTGTTGGCCCGTTGGGTGGCAATTGTTGCGCGATCCACCAAGCCGCGGTTCAATCGCGGCATGAATGGGACGCGGACGAAGACCCGGCTCGGCGTAGTCATGTGCATCGGGTTCGTCCTGTGGAGCGCGTCAGGCCACGGGGAGACCTTCTACAAGTACCGCGACATGAGCACCGGCCGCGACGTGTTCGTCAATCGCCTGGATCAGATCCCGCGCAAGTACCGTGCCCAAGCCAGGATCGTCATCGAAACCGCGGACCGGCCGAAGACAAGCCCCGATGAGCCGTCCGAGGGTGCCGATGAAAGCAGCGCCAGCGAGCCGAGCGCGGCTCCCGCGACCGCCAAGCCGCCACGCACGACCGGGGCGGACCTGCGCAGGGCCTTGTCGGGAAAGAGCCTGTGGAAGGACGGACCCGCCATCGCGGCCACCGTGGTGGATGCGAAGCTCATGCGGGCGGGCACGAGTCCCCTGACCGCCCCCGAGCGCTCCCAGCTCAGCCACCTGCTTCTGACCATCTTCGTGCTGTCGATCGTGGCCGGGCTTTTCGCCTTCGTCGTCTGGGTCGTGATGATCGTCAGCGCGCTTCGCGATTGCCACAATTGGTGGGCACTGTTCATCTTCCTGTTTTCGCCGCTCGCCTACGTGTACCTATTCGTCCACGCGGGCAAAGGTCGCTGGCCGTTCAAGGCGATTTGCGCCTTCGGCATGCTGTCGCCGGCGCTGGTTGCCCTGGGCGGGGCGTGGCGCTTCTATGGATGGCTTCACGCCATCATCCAGGCGCGCGGCGGACACGTGTAGTCTTTCGCAGCCGCGCCGAAGCACCGCCATGATGGAGATGCGCTATCTTTCGCGCATGCGGCCAAAACGGCCCATCCGCTGATACTTGAGCCGATTCAGCGCTCCAACACGACCTTACCTGCGTGACGAAAGTTTCAGGAGGATAGGATGACGCTTCGCTCGGCTTCGGCTTCACTGTTCGTCCTGTTGGCGACAGGTCCCCTGGCCTGCAACAGCGGGGGAGCTCGCCGGGTGCAGGCACGGGTGGTGCGTCGGCTTCAGGTGGCACGTCACACTCGGGCGGAGCCACGGGCTTGGGTGGAAGCGCGGGCTTGGGAGGCGCCGTCAGCTCGAGCGGTGGATCGCTCGCTGGTGGAACGACGACCGCGAGCGGCCAGATCGGATCAGGGGAAGCTCGGCCGGCGGCGGCGCGACCGTGACGGGTGGCACGGCCGGCTCCGGAGGCGCAACGAGCTCGGGCGGCAGTGCCGCGGGCGGTGCGACGGGCTCAGGTGGGAAGAGCGGCACCGGAGGCGCGACCAGTGGCGTTGGCTCCGGCGGATCCATCGCCACGGGCGGCACCACAGGCGCGGGCGACACCACGCTGCCTCCAGGCAGTTGCGACCCGGGCTCCTCCACGACGACCTGGGCAAGCAACTGCCCGACGGCGCCCCCCACGACCTGCACGGCGGGCACGTGGACGGCCGGGGGACCGCAAAACGATCCGTGCTGCTCGGCCATGACGTTGCGTTCGGAATCTGCTCACTTCGCGGTCTACGGGGACGAAGCCTCCACCACGGCTGCCCTGGCACAAGGAGCGGTCGACCATCTGGAGACCGTGTGGAGCCTCTACTTCGGCAACCCCATCTACATGCGCGAGCCCGCGTGCGACTCCGCCACCAAGTACAAGGCCAATATCCACGTGCATTCCGATTGGGGGCTGACGGGCGGCTCCTTCGGCACGGGTCGCATGGGCATGTGGATTGGGACCGGAGGCCTGTCCGATCACTGGGGCCTGGCCCACGAGTTCATGCACGGCGTGCAATCGGTGGAGGGCGGCTTGGCCTGCAACCAGTCGAACACCTGTGGCTGGATCTACGAAAGCCACGCCAACTGGGCCGCGCAGCAGCAGGTCGAATACCACGCGAGCAATGTCCACTGTTCCGAGATGTTGGCCAACGCGTCCCACCTCTACCTGGGCTCGACGCGCGACCGGTACTGCAACTGGCAGTTCATGGAATACCTGAAGGACAAGTACTGCTACAGCGCGGTCAACGCCATCTGGGACGGCAAGGCGGTAAGCGATCCCTTCACCGCCATCATGAACAGCCAAAGCTGGACCATCACCCAGCTCAACGATTTCACGGGCGACTGGGCCATGCACAACGTGACCTGGGACTACCAGGACCCTGCACCCGAGAGCACCGCGGGCGGCAATCAAGGGGCGCTCTTCCGCAAAAACTATGGTCTCGTCACCGACACATCGAAGAACGAGCGCAGGTTGCGCCTCACCAAGGTCGAGCCGCTCGACACCGATTACGCCAACAACCGGCGCTTCGCCTCGCCCTTCTCCTGGGCACCGCAACGCTTCGGCTACAACATCATCCGGCTCTATCCCGATGCCGGTGCCACCAGCGTCACCGTCACCTTCCGTGGCGTGACCTCGGCCGCGCCCAGCCCGGACTGGCGCTGGGGCCTGGTCGCCACCGACTCCGGCATCACGAAGGCCCGCTACAGCACCATGCAGAGCGGCTCGGACGCCGCGCTCGATTTCTGCATCAACGCGGGCGAGTCCCTCTTCCTGGCCGTCGCGGCCACTCCTTCCACCCAGCAGCAGATCGTCTGGGATCAGGCCTACGGCACCGTGCCGCGCTATCCCTACATGATCCAGTTGACCAACGCCTGGCCCGATGGATTCCAGGGTGGCAAACTAGACGCCTGTCCCTCGGGCACGGTGCGCATCACCAACGGCGGCGGCTGCGGCCCGTCCGGCCTGGCTTCCACGGTCTACGTCGGACCCTATGCCCTGGTGACGGGCAACGGTGTGACCGGCTCGGCGAAGATCCAAGACCACGCCCAGGTGCTTGGCGGCAAGGTGGCGGATGCCACCGTCGGTGCTCTGACGATCTTCGGCAGCGCGTTCTCCGTGACGGGTGCCTCGACCAAGGCGATGACGACGTTCTATCCCCTCGATTTCTTCGAGGGGCGAAACCTCAGCGGAGGCGCGCTCATCGGCGACGTAGAGCTGCGCGCGGACCGAGCAAGCGGCACCTGTTCGGGCTTCGTCGACGGCTCGACCTGTCTCGACCCTGGCACGGACAAGACCCCGGCGCCACCCTACGCCTGGCGAGATTAGCGCCGAGCGAGACCGCTTGGATTGTCGACGGGTTGTGCTAACCCTAGGCGGCCATGGCTGATGCCGTCATCGTCTTCGACAATGTCCACAAATCCTACCGCGACGTGAAAGCCGTCGACGGGGTGAGCTTCGACGTGGCGCCCTCGACGTGCTTCGGCCTGCTCGGGCGCAACGGGGCGGGCAAGAGCACCATCATGCGCCTCATCTATCGCAAGGCCGAGCGCGACGCGGAGCCGCATGGAACGGTTTCGGTGTTCGGCTTCGATCCCGAGCGTGACGAGCTCGAAATCAAGTGCCGCTCGGGCGTGGTGCCCCAGGACGACAACCTGGACGAGGAGCTGAACGTGCAGCAGAACCTGCGCGTCTTCGCCCGACTCTACGGCATCCCCGCCAAGCGGGCCGAGGCGCGCATCGCCGAGCTGCTCGAATTCATGGAGCTGCACGAGAAGGCTCGGGCCAGCATCCGCGAGCTCTCGGGCGGCATGAAACGCAGGCTGGTCATCGTGCGCGCCCTGCTCAACGAGCCGCGCCTGCTCATTCTCGACGAGCCGACGACCGGTCTCGATCCGCAAGTGCGGCACACCATCTGGGACAAGCTGCGCCAACTCAAGCGCGGCGGCCTCACTATCATGCTGACCACCCACTACATGGAGGAGGCGTTCCAGCTCTGCGACGACGTCCTCATCCTCGAGAACGGCAAGGCGGTGTTGCGCGGCAACCCCAAGTTGCTCCTTGGCAGCCACATCGAGCCCTACGTGCTGGAGCTGACCGACGTGAAGCTCGCGCCGCAGGCGCTCGAACGCCTGCCCGCGGGGGCCGCGCGCGTCGAGCAATCGGAAGAATCGGTGAGCGTGTACGCCGCGGACTATGCGGCCCTGAAAACAGTCGCCGACCAGCTGCCGCCCGGCGACTTCCATCTACGCCCGAGCACCCTCGAGGACGTCTTTCTCAAGGCGACCGGAAGGAGGCTCGATGCCCGCCAGTGACATTCATCCGCCGGCTCTCGCCTGGCGCCTGCACAGCGTCTGGTACCGCCACATGCGCGTGTACACGCGCAACCTGGTCAGCAACGGGCTGCCGCCCTTTCTCGAACCGGTGATCTTCCTGGTGGGCATCGGGCTCGGCCTCGGCCGGTACATCGCGGCCATGGACAGCATCCCCTATCTCGTCTTTCTCGCCACCGCGCTGCCCGTGACCTCGGCCATGTTCACGTCGTCCTACGAGTGCACCTTCGGCACCTTCGTGCGGCTGGAATTCCAGAAGGCCTACGACGGGATGGTCGCGGCGCCGGTCACCGTCAACGATCTCTTCGTGGGCGAAATCCTGTGGGCGGGCAGCAAAGGCCTGTTCTTCAGCGCCTGTGTCGTGCTGGTCATGTCCCTCTTCGGTGCCATTCCCATGCCCATGGGCGTGCTCGCCGTGCCCATCGGATTTCTGACCGGCACCATGTTCGGCGCGATCTCGCTGCTGGTGGCCTCGTTCGTCCGCAACATCAACCACTTCAATTTCTACTTCACCGGCTTCCTGTCGCCGATGTTCTTCTTTTCCGGAACCATCTTTCCCTTGTCCAGCCTGCCGCGCGCGCTTCGTCCAGTGGCCGAAATTCTGCCCCTGACCCACGCCGTCCGACTGGCCCGCTCGCTCGCCCTCTCCCACTTCTCGCCCATGTTGGCCGCCGACTTCGCCTTCCTGGTCCTCACGACCCTGGTGGCGGGCGCCTTCGCCGTGCGCAGGCTGCGGCGCCGGATCGTGGTGTAGAGCACCGAAAGCCCTTGCGGCCTGCGCCACCTTCGCGGACGCGGGCCTATCGGCCGACGCGCGCCTGGTCACCGGCCTTGGCCTACGCAGCCCACTCGACCGCTAGACCACCAATTGGCAGCGCCCGCGCGCGGACGGAATCCTGCTTACGAAGCGGCCACGAGCGCCCAAGGCGCCAAGCGCGACCGCCAACCACGCGAAATCGCAGGGATTCGAACCCCCGACCCGCCCGAAAACCCCACCTTCCGCCGCTGCGCTAATGTTATTCTTCGCATGCTAATAGGTAGTTCGACAGACCGCCGCAGAGGAAGAAGTCGCCGGAAGCGGGTAGGTCAATGATGGGGCGCGGCCCGCGATCATCGAAGCAGCAAGACCGATCTCACGGGCAGGACTGGTGCCATTTTGAAGGTTGGATCGGGACCAGCGTCGTGAGCCTCGTGGTGGGCGACGAGCCTTAAGTCGAGAGCTTGGCGCCGAGGAGGACCGATTTCGTCAAGGGTTTGGAAGTGGAATTGGAGAAGGTCGGTGGCCTGGCTGTCGAACATGCCGTTGCAGCGGACGAGGGCCTGTCAACTCTCGGTCGACGGTCAACGAGCCGGGGCCGCGCGGCTCATCTGATGATCGGAAGGCCGCCGCGCGGCCCCGGCAGTGCTACTATCGACCTTCACCTACGGCCCTCGCCGCTGAACGGCAGGGCGTTAGGTCTCGCGCGTAAATAAAGGAGCGCATATAGGGACAATTGCGTATATTGTGCACTCAAAGGGAAGAGTGTCGCAATATGGACGAAGTGGAACGGGTTCGAAAGCTCTTTTGTGATCTGACGCCCATTTTGAATGAGCGCCAGATTCGACTGTGGGCCGCAGCGGAAGCAGAATCACTGGGTCGCGGCGGCGTCGCCATCGTCACTCGCGCGACCGGCCTGCGCCACAAGAGAATCGTTGCAGGGAAAAGAGATTTGCAGGTGCAGCGGGAGACGCCGCCATTGGCGGCACCATGCGAACAGAGGGTGCGCCGCCCCGGTGCTGGGCGCAAACGCATTGAGGATCAGGACCCAGAACTGGTCAAAGCCCTTGAGCGTCTGATCGACCCCGCTACACGAGGAGATCCGGAATCGCCGCTTCGTTGGACAAGCAAAGGCACGCGGCGCCTCGCTGAAGAACTGACAGCGCAGGGGCACCCGGTCAGCGCAACCAAGGTGCGAGAGCTACTGGTGGATCTGGACTACAGTCTGCAGGCAAACCACAAGACCAGAGAGGGCAAGCAGGATCCAGACCGAGATGCCCAGTTCGAGTACATCAACCGCCGGGCGAAGGAGTTCCAGTCGAAGGGGCTGCCTGTAATCTCTGTCGACACCAAAAAGAAGGAGAACCTGGGCGATTTCAAGAACGGAGGCCGCGAATGGGAGCCGAAGGGTTCGCCGGTTCCCGTCCGGGTTCATGACTTCATTGACAAGGAACTCGGCAAGGCGATTCCGTATGGCGTGTACGACCTCGCAAGGAACGAGGGTTGGGTGAGCGTGGGGATTGACCACGACACCGCCGAGTTTGCAGTGGAAACCATCCGTCGTTGGTGGAAGAGGATGGGCAAGGCAGTGTATCCGGAAGCGGAGGAGCTGCTCATCACTGCGGACGGAGGTGGCAGCAACGGGGCACGAGTGCGTCTTTGGAAGACAGAACTTCAGGAATTCGCGGACGAGAGCGGATTGCGGATACAAGTAGCGCACTACCCGCCTGGGACGAGCAAGTGGAACAAGATCGAACACCGGATGTTCTGCCACATCACCGCGAACTGGAGGGGGAGGCCGCTTGAGACTCTCGAAACCGTCGTCAATCTGATTGGAGCCACAACGACAAAGCGGGGCCTCCACATCCGCGCCGCCGCCGACCGGAACTCGTACAAAAAGGGAATCAAGGTCGCACACGAGGAGATGGAAGCCGTCAATCTTCGGGCTCTCCTGACATCTTCGTAAGGGGAGATCTCGTAGGTGCGACGCACGTCGTCGACGGAGATGTGGGCGGCATGAGTTTCGGGTGAGGTGGAGACGAAGTGCGCACGGGCACCTGGGGTATCGTGTGGCTTGTCTAGAACCCACAAGCCCAGGAGCCCATGCGCGCAACCACCCTATTCCGAAACCTACTCCAATTTCCACATACCCGTGTCCTGGCGGTCGAATTCGATCTGCTTGGCATATTGGTGCACGTGGCGCCAACGACGACCGTTCCCTACTGCTCAGGCTGCGGATGTCGGGTCCATGACGTGTTCGATGCTCGGGCTCGGAACTGGCGGCATCTGGACGCGTGCGGGATGGAGGTTCTTCTGCGCTACACCCTGCGCAGGGTTGACTGTCCTCGGTGCGGCGTGGTCATCGAGATGGTCCCTTGGGCCGAGCCGAAGGTCGGCTTCACGCGTGACTTCGAGGACCATGTGGCCTATCTGGCCCAACAAGCAAGCCAGACGATGGTGGCCGAAACCATGCGCATCGCGTGGCGCACCGTCGGCGCCATCATCCAGCGGGTGGTGCCGCGGCACCGAGAATCCTAGCCTTCTCCTCGAGGACCTCGAACACATCGGCGTCGACGAGTTGTCGTACCGGCGGCACCATGAGTACGTCACCGTCGTTGTCGACCACGTCTCGCAGCGGGTCGTCTGGGCCCACGAGGGCAAGAACGCTGCGACGCTCGGCTGCTTCTTCGACGCTCTCGGCCCGGAACGAACCAGCAAGCTCAAGACCGTCACCATCGACATGTCCGCGGCCTACATCGACGCGGTCACCTCGCGAGCGCCACAAGCGCAGATCGTCTTCGACCGCTTCCACGTTCAGAGACTCGTGCAGGAAGCACTCGACGAGCTCCGGCGTGCGGAGGTCCGACTCCTGGAGGACACCGACGAACGCGGGCAACTGAAGAAGACCAAGTACCTTCTGCTCAAGAATCCGTGGAACCTATCCAGGGCCGAGTCTGAGAGGCTTTCGACCCTCCCGAAGACCAATGCCCGACTCTATCGCGGCTACCTGCTCAAGATCGCCATCTGCGACATCCTCGGTCGTCGCCAGGTCAACGTCGTCAAACAGAAGCTCGAAGAATGGATCAGTTGGGCCAGGCGATCCAGACTACCTTCCTTCAAGAAGGTCGCCGCGACCATCAAGAAATACCTGGACGGCATCGTGGCCATTGTCGCCACAGGGCTCAATAACGGAAGAACCGAGGGCCTTAATGGCAAGATCAGGGTCATCACCCGCAGGGCCTATGGCTTCCACAACGCTCAAGCCCTCATTGGCTTCATCTTCCTCTGCTGCTCAGGCGTTGTCCTTCATCCCGTCTTCAAGGTGCCCGCGCTTCCATGAAGATGTCAGGAGAGCCAATCTTCGCCCCGCCCGTTTCAGAGGTGACTGGAACTACACAGTCACGCCGCAATCAGACTAATGCGATCAGTTATTTTCGCGCGAGACCTTAGGCGCACTTGAGAGGAGTCACATGAAGAAGGAACTCATCAAGCTCCCAGATGTAACCGGATCGAGCGGTGACCTGCTCGCGAGGCTGACTGCGGCTCTCTCGCTTCCGCGCGAGCTGCTCGCTGCGGACGACGAGATCGCCCATGCCTGGCAGTCCCTTCCACGCGTGATTGGTGGGATTCCGAAAGACAAGTTGACGGCGCAACATGCCCGTTTGTGTGTGGCGGTCGCTGCGGGTCTATTCGACGCAGCTGTAAACTATGCTTGGAACTCGTCCGTGGTTGCTCTCCGCGAGAAAGTAAGAGGCTTCGGGCTCTCTGTCGTGGCCCAGATTACGCGCAAGCCGTTCGAAGAGGAGACCCTGGGCGATCTTAAGGATTCGGAGTTGCTCGACCTATGCCTGAGTCTCAACCTGGTAGATGAGGAAGCCCACTTCTTTCTGAACCAGTGCCGAGAGGTCAGAAACAACTTTTCGTCGGCACATCCTCCAACCGGAACCTTGGATGACCACGAGCTTCTGGCGTTCCTGAACCGGTGCGTGAAATACGCCCTAGGCTCCGGCACGAACCCGAAGGGTGTCGATACGCAGGCATTTCTGGCTGCGCTCAAGGCGGGAAAGTTCTCAGTGACCCAGACCTCGAAGTGGATCGAGCGGCTCGGCGCAACGCATAATTCCCAACGCGATTTCATCTTTGCGATGCTCCACGGAGTCTTCTGTGATCCGAACTCCTCAGAGGAAACGCGAGTCAATTGCCTGGATATCTGCAAAGGTTTCTCTCAAACCTTCTCTGACAAGACGAAGTCGGAGCTAATTAATCGACATAACGAATACGTCGCCGAAGGCAAGGTCGACCGGCAGAAGGCCTCGCGGACATTCTTCACCAAGCTGGGTATCTTTGCTCTGCTAAGCGACATGGAACGCCATGGCCTCATTTCCCGCGTCTGTCAACGCCTCCTGGCCGTGCATAACGAGTTCAACAACTTCTATAACGAGCCTCCATTTGCAGACCAGCTCGCCGAGCTGGCTGGACAAGGCGCTCTTCCAGAGACCGTTCAGCCTGAGTATGTCGAGGCCGTCGTCATTTGCGCTGTGGGAAATCCTTGGGGATTCTCTCGGGGCGCAACGTCCGCTTACGAAAAGATGATCCGGAACTTCTCTCCCCGGGAGATCGGCTTGATGCTTGAAGCACCCAAGACATCCGTTGTTCTTGGTAAACGGATGGCCAATAATCCGAACTGCACAGCTCGTTATCGAGAGCTCGTAGCGCTGTTGGATCGTCAGTCCGTCCCTACGGCCCAAAGAGCAGAATACAAGTCATGGCTCGCGAAGGCGAAGGGCGGCGCCTAACAAGCCGTTGCAGCAGACGGTGGTGCCGCAGGGGCATCGTGTAGAATCCGGTCGCCGGTTCGGCGGCACCCCCGCTGCTGAACGGCAAAGCGTTCGACAGACCAAGGAGCATCTGCATGGATTCACAGATTGTTGAGCTGCTCGGACGCAATCATCTCGTCGGCGAGTTGATCCGTTCCGGGCTTGAGGTGTCCCTGCCTCTCCGAGACCGTAGCGTCGACCTCATCGCCTACGCCGATCTGCTCTCCAGTGTCCCAACATTTCGAGCGCGCCCCATACAGATGAAGGCTGCAAGCAATCGAAGCTTTGGCCTCGACCAGAAATACGCGAAGTTCCCTAATCTGCTGATTGCGTATGTTTGGAATCTCGATGACGTGTCGAAAACGGCTACGTTCGCTCTCACGTACAGTGAGGCCTTCGACATCATGACGGAAATGGGCTACACCAAGACGTCATCCTGGGAGCGGGGTAACTATGTATGCACGGCTCCTGGCGCCGACCTCTGCGAGCGCGTCGAGAAGTATCGGATGACCCGGGACAGTTGGTGGAAACGTGTTGCCGAGGAACTGTAGTAGGCTGTCGAAGTCGGGTCGGGGACCGGCGCGGTGGTGTGCAGGATGCCCCTTGGCTGTGTCCGCCGTTTCCGGCTTCGTGCCCGTTTAGAGGTTCCATCACTCCGTCTCCGGCCCCCGCCACATCGAACCGGACAGGCGGATTTCCCGCATCCGGCTCACCGCGAAGGCGTCTTCCATCGGGGTTATGCGTCCGTTCCGCCGGGGCATGCTTTCGCGCTCCAGTACACCACGCGGTAGTCTCGAAAGAGGCCCCACGTTCCGTACACCACGGCGCTACTCCACCGCTTCCAGCCGAATCCCTTGCGCTTGCACTTCTTGGCCGCCAGTCGCCTCACCTTGCGTTCGACCTCGTACTTGATTTTGCCGAACGCCGTCCCCGAGTTGCCGACACGAAAGTAGTTCACCCAACCCCGCAGGACAGAATTCACCTGCGCAACCGCCCCTGGCATAGGCAAGTGGCGGCTCCTGCGCAAGATTCTCCCAACTTCCTGTAGGACCGCGATGACCTTCTTCGGTCGCGGGGTTCTGCTCGGATACCATCTTCCAGTCTTCGAGCTTCCGCTCCCAACGAAACTCGAATCCCAGAAACGCAAAGCTCGCCCCTGGCTCCGTTATCGTGACCAGACGGGTCTTCTCTGCGTTGAGCGACACGCCGATGGCCTCCGCCTCTTGGCGGATGCGCACGAGCGCTCGGTCTGCCCACTGCCGCCCTTTGGAGGTGTCGGCCGCGAGCACGACCATGTCGTCCAGGTATCGCGCATAGGTGATGGTGCCGCCTCCTCGGTCAAGGGCGTGGTCCAGGTCGTCGAGCGCGAGGTTTGCGAGAAGGGGTGACAGCGGCGAGCCTTGTGGCACGCCTCGGTCGCCGGTGCTCTTGAGAAACTGCTTCACCATGGCCAGCACATCGCTGTCGACAACCCGTCTTGCCACCTTCGCCAAGATTCGGTCATGCCGAATCGTATCGAAGTAGCGGGACAGGTCGACGTCGACCACGCGGTGTCGGCCCTGGCGCAATCCCATTCGCACTTTCTCGCTTGCCTCATGCGCGCTTCGTCCCGGCCTAGCCCCATACGAGCTGTCCGAGAAGTCGGCTTCGAAGATTGGTTCCACAATCAGCCGAAGGGCGCCTTGCACCACGCGGTCTCGAATCGCAGGAATCGAAATCACGCGGACTTTGCCGCCCTCCTTGGGAATCTCTCTTCGTCGATACGGCCTCGGGTGGTACATGTCCGCGCGCAGTTCCTCGGCGAGTTTCGCGAGAAACTCTCCTCGGCCCTGCGCCTCAATCATCTCGAACGTCTCGCCGTCTGACCCAGGGGCTCCGCCATTGCGCTTGGCCTCCAGGTACGCCGCTTCGAGCGTTTCGAGTTTCTTGATGTGGACGTGTAATCCCCAAAAGCGATGCGCAGGGGCGGACTTCGCCCGTTGGCCTATCTTCGCTCGAAGTTCTTGCAAACTGATGGTGGGCTTTGTCATCCCGCTCTTGCCTCGCTTCTCTGCTCCGATTGCCTCCGGCAGGGCCCCTTTGCTCCGCGGGCGTTACCCCGCTTCCTCGCTCATACGGACCCATCCGTCAGGCTCTCGCCTTCACCGCACTTCGCCTTCCGGCTCGCGCGACTACCTTGCTTCCGTGGGCTTTCTCCACGGGGCGAGGAGCCCTTCCCTGTTTTCTCCCATGACCTTGAGCGCGTGCTGCCGTCCTTTACCCCGCCGGGCGGTGCCTCCCCAGATCGCGTTTGGAGTCACCTACTGCCTTCGCCCCTACTTGGCCAGCTCGGCACCCGGGGTTCCTTCATCTCGGGGCCTTGTCCAGACGTTCACTCGTCGTTGCGGCCCGCGCCCTTGCTCGCCCCGCCATGCGGGGCTTTGTCGGTGGGCTTCGCCGCCAGGATTTCCCATGTCGGCGCCACCCAAGCTATGCGGCTTCGATCTTCTACCGCTTCAGGACTTTCACCTTATGGTTTCATGGGTACCTCCAGGCATCACCAAGCCGTTGAAGCTGTCGATCGGCCGCGGACGGCCGCTCGCAGCTTAACGGCAAGGCGTTCGACGGACAAACTACTTGGAAGGTGACGGTATCTGAGGGCTCGGACGGGACGACATCTCTGGTCGGCGTGCGACTGGGCGTCGCCGTTCGTGCCACTTGCGGCAGCGATCAATGCTTGCGGCGGCAACCGCGGCAGGTCGGCGAAGCATGGTGCCGGCAGCGGCGGCGATAGTGATGAATCTCGAAGGCTCACAAGGACGAGGGTTCGCCGTCGAACAAGCCGTTGCAGCGCAGTCGCCGCAGGGAAATCGGAGTAACATCAACGAACCGCTCGTGCGGCGCCCGCGCCGCTGAACGGCAAAGCGTTAGCCATACGCTACGGCGTGCAGGTTGGCAGGACAGATGCAGTGTGGAATACTACGTTCATGGCCATGCCAGCTATCGATGTAGATCGTCTCAGTACCGATGAGCGTTTGGATCTGATCGGGAGGCTCTGGGACAGCATTGGTTCCGCTGCGAGCTTGCTTCCCTTGACCCCAGCGCAGCGGGAAGAGCTCGACGGTCGCCTCGATGATCTGGAACGTGAAGGCCCGACTGGCACAGCCTGGGACGAGGCGGTTCGTCGCATCGGCTCTTCACGGTGAAGCCGGTCATTCTTCGGCCAGCAGCCGAGGCCGATCTGGCTGACGCGAACGGTTGGTATGAGCGGCGCTGAGTTCCTTCGTGCAGCTACCCATGCTGCAAACGCGATCTCCGAACTGCCCGAGTCCTACCAGATTCTCTACCGGGACGTTCGTCGCGCGCCGATTCGTCGGTTTCCCTTTGGGCTTCTGTATCGAGTCTATCCAGAGTGCGTCGTGGTGATTGCCTGCTTTCATGGCAGCCGCAATCCGAGGGCGTGGCGTCGTCGGCTCGAACTTGGCGATGGCTAACCAAGCCGTTGCAGACTGACGAACCCGCCGCAGGGAAATCGGAGTAACATCAACGAACCGTTCGTGCGACGGGCTCGCAGCTGAACGGCAAAGCGTTAGCCCGACCAAGCCATGACTCTCCATTTGATCAGCCTGAGCGATATCCCCTATCTCGATCTTTCGCAGCTCAATGGCCGGCAGCCCTTGCTTATGCCCTTCTGGGACGGGACCAGATGGCACGCTTGGGCTCCCGTTGAAGGTGGTTACCTCCGCCCTTGCTGCTGAACGCCAGGACGTTCGCCGGACGAGGAGATGGCATGAGGCGAGATCTCACAAAATCACGGCGACGGCGCATCCGCGAGCTCGCGGGCATTGCCTACGACCGAGAACTCTCTCGGGAGCTGACGACCCTCGACGGGGAGCTCGCTCGATGGCGCAGCGGCGCGATAACCGCCCACGACCTGGACCAGCGGATCCACGAATTCCATCAAGGCCCCAATCGCCGGCTCTTCACCACATACACCGGAGACGCCATCGAGCTGGCTGTAGCCGGCGCTATCGCCAACGGAATAATCAGCGAAACCGAGGCTGGCCCCGAGATTCTGGAGATCCTTCGTGGCGGGATCGAGCTCGCGAACTGGTACTCCAAGGAGGAGGGCGACGATCATTCCGACGAGAAATGACATCGCGGAAGCGCCGCCAAAGCCGTTGAAGCGGACGGTCGGCCGCAGATGGCCGCCCGATGGACCCACGCTGCTGCTCGCGGCGCTCACTGTGCTCTGCTGTTGCGGCGGTTCCAACCCGACATCCACGACGGACGGCGGCCTTGTCACCGCTTCCGGCGGCGCTGGGGTGTCCAGCTCCGGTGGAAGTGGCGGTATGGGTGGCGCCGGGATGGGAGGCGGCGCTGGCGGCGCTGCTGGGGGGCCTGGGACCTCGACCGGCGGTACTTCGGCGGTGTCGCAGACTTGCACGAATCCTACGCACGTCTTGCCGATGAATGCGTCCAACCCCCAGGACGGCATCACGCTGAGCGGTTATTACCTGGATACGGACACCTGGAACGCAGCCGGCTACCAGGTGTCGCAGACCATGTACGTCTGCGACTACAACAACTGGTACGTGATCGCCACGATGAACAACGACAGCGGCGACGGAGCCGTCAAGACCTACCCCAACGTTCACAAGGACTTCAACAACGCGCCCGCGATCAGCTCGTTTACCACCCTTTCAAGTAGCTTTGCGCACACCGCGCCGCAGGTCGGAATCTACGAGCTCGCCTACGATATTGGGCTCAACGGCGTCGCCAGCAGCGGCGCCACCGAGGTGATGATCTGGACGGACAATTACCACCAGGTGCCCTCGGGTTCGCGCCAAGACACCGTCACCTTCGACGGGCAAACGTACGACGTCTACAAGAGTGGCAGCTACATCGCCTTCGTCGACACCACGAACGTGACCTCGGGCACCGTGAACCTGCTGTCGTTCTTCGATTGCATCATCGGCAAGGGCTGGATCCCCGCCAGCTCCACGCTCGGAGCCATCGACTACGGGGTCGAGTTGGTGTCGACCGGCGGCGCGGACGCCACGTTCGCGGTCACCAACTTCTCGGTGACGGCTGGCTGACAGGGCTACGTCAGGCCATCCGCTATTCGCGCAAGAGGGGTTCCACCTGGACCATGCGTTTCTCGAGGTCGCGAAGGATGGTTACCGTCGTGGGGACGCCGGCGCGCTCGGCGGTCAGCAGGCGGTGAAGATCGTCGATGCTGGCCACGGGACGATCGCCGAAGGCAACGATCAGGTCGCCATCATGCAGGCCGGCGTGCGCGGCGGGACTTTGGGGTTCTACCGACACGACGAGAATGCCGCTTTCGCTGGCCAGACCGTGAAAACGAACCACGCGGCGATGCAGGGGCACGTTTTGACCGGCGATGCCGAGGTGGGATCGGCGGATGCGGCCATCGTGAATCAGCTTGCCCATGACGAACCCGGCCGTGTTCGCCGCGATGGCGAAGCAAATGCCTTGGGCGGGCAGGATCACCGCCGTGTTCACGCCGACGACACGCCCTTGCGAATCGACGAGCGGACCACCCGAGTTGCCCGGATTCAAGGCGGCATCGGTTTGAATGACGTCGTCGATGAGGCGTCCGGTCTTCGTGCGCAAGGAGCGGCCGAGCGCGCTGACCACTCCCGCGGTCACCGTGCAGTCGAATCCATAGGGATTGCCGACCGCGATGGCCAATTGTCCCACGCGCAAGGCCGACGAATCGGCAAAGGCGAGCGCGATCAGTTTTGGGGCGTCGATGCGCAAGAGCGCGAGGTCGGTGTGGGGATCGTCGCCCACCAACTGGGCCGGCAGGCGCTGCCCGTCTTGCAGGGTGACGTGGATACGCTTCTCGCCACTGACGACGTGGCTGTTGGTGAGCAAGTAACCGTCGGGGGTGGTCACGAACCCCGAACCGCTGCCCGAAGCCTCGATTCGCACCACCGACGGACTGACCAGCTCGGCCACGCTGGTGACCGTTCGTGAGTAGGCGTCGAGCAAGTCGCGGTCCTCGCGGTCCTCGCGAGCATTGCTTGTTGCAGTCGTCATGGACATGGCAACCTCCCTCGTGGGAGGGCTTGGCCGCCCCTCCCACGAAACTGCGGCGTTTGCCTGCCGCCTACAGGGTGATGACCCCGGTTCGGATCAGATAGGCGAAACGCTCGCGCTGATCGTTCCTCAGCAGGGCGTGGATGCGGGCGAGCGCCTTGGCGACCGCGTCACGCAGCCTCTCCGCGGAGGCGACGCGCAAGTCCGCGGCCTCCTTGACCCGGGCCTGGTCGAAGGTCTCCCCGCCCATCGCATCGGCGAAGGCCGACAACGTGCGTCGACGATCCACTTCGGCTTGGGCCCGCTCGGTCTTGATCTCGTCGAGAATCCTCGCCAACTCGGCGACTTGACGGTCGTCGAGCTCCAGCTTGTAGGCGAAGAAGCGCAGCGGTCGACGCACACCGAATCCCCCAAACCCGTCGCCATCGCCGCCGCCGCCACCGCCGCCGTCGCCGCCCCCCGGCCAATCATGACCTCGGTGGCCGCCCGGGCTGCAGCTCCATGCCGAAGCACCGCCACAATGTCCACGGTGCGCTCGCCACCACGAAACGATTCCAGTTTGCATCTTCTCTTCTCCTTTCGCCGAGGCCTTCAGCTCCCGGCGGGGTCTTCGTGTCCGTGGGCACCATGCCTCACGGATTCGTCCGTTCACTGTAAGCGCGAAATTTCGATCGTCAACCCCAGCGGTTGAAATCGCGCCCGCTAGCACAGGCGCAGTTGGCGCTCGGCCGGTTTACCGTCGAGAAGAAGGAATGGCGACGCGATCTTCCACGAGGCGCCGGCGGCGCGCAGGGCCTCCACGTCACGCAGGCGGTGCGTGCGGCGCATGGCGAGCAAGCGCGCGGCCGAGCGGGGCCCGATCCCCGGCACGCGTACGAGCTCGTGGAGCCCGGCCCGGTTGATCTCGATCGGAAAGCGCTCGGGGTGACGGCGCGCCCACAGGGTCTTGGGATCGGTATCGAGCGGCAGCGCCCCGGCCTCGTCGAAGTGGATCTCGTCGACCGAGAAGCCGTAGTTGCGCAGGAGAAAATCGACTTGGTAGAGGCGATGCTCGCGCAGGAAGGGCACGGCCGGGCGCTCGGCCACCGGCGTTCCCGGGATCGGTTGCAGGGCCGAGTAGTAGACGCGCGCCATCTCGAGCTCGCGATAGCTCCAGGCGGCCGCGGCCACTACCTCGCGATCCTGCTCGCCGGCCGCGCCCACCACCAGCTGGGTGGTCTGACCGGCGCGCGCGAACTCGCCGCGCGCGATGGCACGCGCCACCTGGCGCATGGGTGCGAGAATCTGGTCCTCGAACTTCTTGCCCGGCGCGATGCGCGCCAGATGGGCCGCGCTGGGCGCCTCCATGTTCACCGACACGCGCGTGGCCAGCGCCATCGCGCGCTCGACCTGATCCGGACGGCTGCCAGGGATCACTTTCAAATGGATGTAGCCGCGAAAGCCGTGGCGCGCGCGCAAGAGCTCGGCCGTGCCCAGCATGCGGTCCATGGTCGCCACCGCGCCGCCCCGGATGGCCGACGAGAGAAACAGCCCGTCGACGCGCCGGCTGCGATGAAGGTCGACGAAGGCACCGGCCAGTTGCTCGGGCTCGAGGCTGGCGCCCGGTCCCTGCCCGCCACAGCGCTCGACACAGTAGACGCACGAGCGCTCGCAGCCGGAGGCCTGCAGCACCTTGAGCATCGGCACGCGCCGGCCGGACGGCAGCGCCGCCGGGTAGATCCACAGACCGTCCGCGCCGCGCTGGCGATGCTGGCTGGGGCCGCATGCGCAAGACATGTCGTGGCGAGCCGCTCGCGTGAGCGCCGCGAGCGAGGTCTCGACCGAGGGAACGACCCTGACCAATGCCACACGACCACTATACTGAACATCCGAACAGGTATCAAGCCGGTCCCGGATTTGCGCCAGAAGCCGCCGGTTGGGTGCGCCCCCGCTCGTCCTACTCGCTCAGCCCCTCGAGCGCCTTCCGGTCCACGATGCGCAGGCGCCTCTCGTCGACCAGCACGACGACGCCGGCGTCGGCCAGCCGACGCAGCACGCGCGAGAAGGTCTCGCTGGTCAGGTTGAGATGCGAGGCGATGTGCTTCTTGAGCCCGGCCAGCCCGACGGTGCCGCGGGCATCGTGGTCGGCTTGGAGCAGATGGCGTGCCACGCGGCCACTGGCGTCGCGCAGGGTGATGTCTTCGAGCAGGCCGGTGAGATGGCGCACCCAATGGCTCATGCCGATGAGAAGCTCGAGACAAAACGCGTGCTCCTCGCGAAGCATGGCATGAAAGGCGCGGGCGGGAAGCAGGGCGCATTGCGCGGCCTGCGTGACCTCGGCAAAGGCCGGACAGGGAAATCCGCCGATGACCGCGACCTCGGCGAAGGTCTGGCCGGGACCGGCCATGTGCAGGGTGTGCTCCTTGCCGCCGACGCCGATGCGATAGATGCGGACGACGCCGCTGCCGACACAGTAGAGACCGGGACAAGGATCGTTCTGTCGAAATACCAGCGTGCCGGCCGGAAAGCTCAGCTTGCGCGCCATCGCGACCAACCGTCGCTTGTGCCCCAGGCCCACGCCTTGAAAGAGCGAACAACCTCCGATGATGGCGCCTTTGTCCATGGCGGGGAAGATTGCGCGGTTGCTTGATCCAGATCAAGGCGCCGCGCTCACGACCCTGCCATGGTCGCGCCAGCAACCCACCCCCAAGGAGCTTCCATCATGTTCTGCAACCAATGTGAGCAATTCGGAAAGAGCTGCGCGACCACCGGCCCCGGCGTGTGCGGCAAGGATCCGGACGTGCAATCGCTGCAAGAAACCATCCTCTACGGCCTCAAGGGTATGGCGGCCTACGCCCACCATGCCCGCCGCCTCGGGATGGTGGACGAGTCCGTCAACGCCTTCATCGAGGAAGCGCTCTTCGCGACGCTGACCAACGTGAGCTTCGACCTGGGCACGCTGTTCGAGTACGCCATGGAGCTTGGCCGCAAGAACCTGCGCGTGATGCAGCTCCTCGACGAGGGGCACGTGCGGCGCTTCGGCCAGCCCTCGCCCACCGAGGTTTCCGAGGGCACCCAGGCGGGCCCCGGCATCCTCGTCACCGGCCACGACCTGGTCGATCTCGCCGACCTGCTCGACCAGTGCAAGGGCACCGAGGTGAAGGTGTACACCCACGGCGAGATGCTGCCCGCGCACATGTACCCGAACCTGCGCAACCACCCCAACCTGGCCGGGCACTTCGGCGGCGCCTGGCAGAAGCAGCGCAGCGAGTTCGCCGCCTTCTCGGGTGCCGTGCTCGCGACCACCAACTGCGTGGTCATTCCGCCGCAAAGCTACGCCGGGCGCCTGTTCACCACGCGCGCCACCGCGGTCCCGGGCGGCACGCGCCTGACGACGAACGACTTTTCCGCGGTCATCGCCAAGGCCAGGGCATGCGCGCCACTGCCCGCCTCGCCAATCAAGAAGTCGACCGTCGGCTTCCACCACTCGACGATCCTGGCGCTGGCACCGACCATCGTGGACGCGGTCAAGGCCGGCAAGATCAGCCGCTTCTTCGTCATCGGCGGTTGCGACGGCGCCGAGGTGGGGCGCAACTACTTCACCGAGTACGCCAGGCTGACCCCGCCCGACTCGTTCATCCTGACCCTCGGCTGCGGCAAGTTCCGCATCCGCGAGCACGACTACGGCACCCACCTCGGGTTGCCGCGCCTGATGGACATGGGCCAATGCAACGATTCCTACGGCGCCATCCAGGTCGCGGTCGCGCTGGCCAAGGCCTTCGACTGCACGGTGAACGACCTGCCGCTGACCTTGGTCGTGTCGTGGTTCGAGCAAAAGGCGGTGGCCGTGCTACTCACCCTGCTCTCGCTGGGCGTGAAGAAGATCGCCATCGGCCCGAATGCGCCGGCCTTCATCACGCCCGGAGTCTTCAAGGTGCTGCAAGACAAGCTCGACTTGCGCTTGACCGGCGACGACCCGGCCAAGGATCTGGCGGCGGCGATGGGAACGTAGCTCGGGATTGACCATTGACCCGGGGGGCACGGCTGAGCCGCCCGGGACGACATGCGACTCTGCTATACGAAGGAGCAAAGCTCATGCGTTTTCGCCTTGGCGGTCTGTCACGTGCCTCCACCACCTTCGGTGCCGCGATGGCGCTGCTCTCCTGTGGCGGCGGCGCCTCGCCCGGCACGACGCCCCCAAAGGGGGATGCAGGCGGAGCGAGCGACGGCCCGGGCGGCAGCGTCACCCACTACGACACCTCGGACCTGCCGGCCATCCAGCCGGGCCAATACGATCCCCGCGCCTTCGGCCAAGCCGATCTGTCGAAGCTGATCTTCCCCGCCTTCAGCCAGGTGGTCACCGATGGACAGGACGCACAGGTGCTCGCGCTGGCCCCCGACCTGCTGCCTCGCGCCTGGGCGCGCTGGGATACCTGGGGGCTGAAGCCAGGCGACTACAAGTTCGCGTTTGTGCGCGCTTGCGTTGCGCAGGGCACCTTGTTCATGGGCGGCACCACGGCGTCGGTGCTCTTTCAAGACGAGGTCAGCGCCGCGGACTTCTCCGATCAGGTCAGTCGCGATGCCTCGGGCCAGCCTGTCCCGCACGGGGAGATCGCGGCCAACGCGTACCGGGCCACCCTGGCCAATCCCGCCTACCAGCAGCGGTTGGTGGACATCGGCAAGATCCAGCTCGACGGCGGCGTGGACGGCCTGCACTACGACGAGATCCTCGGCGGCTACACCGGCGCCAACTGGGTGGGCGGCAACGAGGGCTTCGACGACTACCACGTGGCGGACTTCGGCGCCTATCTGTGCGCGAAATACGCGGGCTCCTCGTCGGCGCTGGCCGCGCTCGGTGTCGCCGCCGACGACCACCTCGACTGCACGGGGCAAAGTGGCGGGCGCGGCTTCGACTACCGCGGATACCTGGCCCGGCACGGCGCCCAGTCGAACCCGCTGAGCAGCGCGCGCAACCCGCTGGCCGCCGACTGGGGCACCAGCGTGAACAATCGCCCGAACCCGTCGAGCGGGACGTTCCTCGAAACCTACCCCGCCCTGGTGTATTGGCAGCGCATCGTGGTGGCCCTGCGCACCTATGCACGCCAGACCTACGGTCGCGAGATCCTCATCAGCGCCAACGGCACCTTTCCGTTCGTCGACTTCCAGACCATCGGTCTGTACGACGGAAACCGGGACGGGCCGGGCAACACGGAGGTGAATTGGGTGCCGCGCCAGGGGGCCGACCTCGATGGCACGCGCTCGTTCAAGACCGCGCTCGAGGGCTTCAAGGCACGCTCCAAGCAGATCGTCGACGCGGTGGGCGGCCACGAGGTGCCCATCGTGCTCTTCCTCGATTGGCCAACCTCCTCCATGGATCGGTACTACGGGCTCACGCCGCAGGGCCGGCAGGACTACTTCCGGCTGTACGGCGCGGAGGTCTGGGCGCTCGGCATGCTGTTCGCGCCGCCCTTGGCCACCACCACCGACAGCAACACCGCAACCGCGCTCGGCATGATGGGCTTCTTCCAGCAGCTCGAAACCTACTATCGTAACCACGCGGCGATCTACCTGGGGGCGCAAGAGCTGGCCGACGTCGCCACGGTCTCGGCGTCCAACCTGACCACCGTGCTCGCCAGCCTTCCCGACGGCGGCACCGTGCTTCACCTCATCAACCACAACTATGCGGCCGGTGTCGTCACCCAGCCGGGCGTCACCGCGAGCTTCCCCGTCGCAAGCCAGCCCTCCTCGGTGACCCTGGCCTCACCGGACTTCGCGGCCGACAAGACCGTACCCGTCGCCTACAACGCGGGCACGGTGACCGTGGACGTCGGGGACCTCGGCGCCTACGTGGCCGTGGTGGTCCGCTGACGCTGGCGCGGATCCGTGGGAGATCATGGAGGCGTTGAATCACGCCGCTGTCCGTTCCGCACGCATGCTGGTACCATAGTGCGTCGAAAGGACCGTGCCTTCTATGCTCATTGCCTTCAAACGTCCTCTTGCAACGGCTGTTCTTGCCACGACCCTCTCGTTCGCCTGTGCTGGCCACAAGGTAGCGAAAGGCGCGAGGCCTGTTCTGGGCGACACCCTGCCCACGGCCGCTCGGCCTGCACGGCTTCCGGAGATCGTGCGCATCGCTCCGCTCCGGGGCACTGACGGCAGCAAAGCGCCCGAGTTGGTCGTTCTCGAGGAGGAGTTGCACCGGGCGATGGCCGCTCTCGCCAAGAGCCAGAATCCGCCTCCCTACTTCATCGGCTATGAGGTCCACGATCGGCGCGACATCAACATCTCGGCCAGCGAAGGAGCGCTGCTCGGCTCGATCGACCAACGCACGCGCGCGCTGACCATCGACGTTCGCGTCGGAACCAACACGCTCGACTCCACCCATGCCCTGCGCGGGGCTTTTGCATTCGACTTCGATGCCATCGTGGGCAGCTCGGTGCCCCTGCCCCTCGAGGACGTTCCCGCCGCCATCCGGGCGGTGGCCTGGGCCGAGACCGACAGGCGCTACAAGGCGGCGCTCGAGCGGTTGCTCAAGGTAAAGTCGGAAAGGAAGAGCAAGACGGCCGAGGAGGATCCCTCGGACGACTTTTCCCATGAAAAGCCCGTCACCTTCGTCGAGTCGCCAGCGTCGGTCACGCTGGATGTTGCAGCCTGGGAGGCACGCGTGCGGCGCCTCTCGGCGCGCTTGCGCAACCTTCCGGATATCCGGAGCGCGCACGTCGCGCTCGAGGTGAAGAGCGTGAACCGTTGGCTCACCAACTCGGAGGGATCGAGTGTTCAGACCGGCCGCAACTACGCGCGGATCTCCATCCAGGCCAGCACGCGCGCCGAGGACGGCATGGATATGGAGCGGCACGAAACCTTCGATGCCACCGAGGTGGGCGGGCTACCCGATGAAGCCACGCTGGACCGCGCGGCCGATGCCATCATCGCGGACTTGCAGGCCCTGCGCCGGGCACCGCTGGCCGAGCCCTTCGTCGGGCCGGCCATTCTGGAGGGCAAGGCGGCGGCTGTCTTCTTCCACGAGATCTTCGGCCACCGCGTGGAGGGCCATCGGCAGAAACGCGACGAGGAAGGGCAGACCTTCGCCAAGAAGATTGGCCAAGCCGTGATGCCCGCTTTCATCTCGATCTACGACGATCCGACGATCGCGCGTATTGGTCCTGAGAGCTTGAACGGCTCGTATCGCTTCGACGACGAAGCCGTGCCGGGGCAGCGAGCGCCTTTGGTCGAGAGTGGTGTGCTCAAGAGCTTCCTCATGGGCCGGTCTCCGACCCGCAACTTCATGCACTCGAACGGGCATGGACGGCGCGAGGATGGGCGCGCCGTGGTAGCACGGCAAGGAAATCTGGTCGTACAGCCGGCGTTGGCCGTGTCGAGCGATGAGCTGAGGCGGCGCCTGCGTGACGAGGCCCGACGACAGGGCAAGCCGTTCGGCCTCCTCTTCCGGGACATCTCGGGCGGGTTCACCAATACCGAGCGCTTCATGCCGCAGGCCTTCAAGGTGTTGCCAATCCTGGTCTATCGCGTGTGGACCGACGGCCGCCCCGACGAGCTGTTGCGTGGAGTGGACATCGTCGGTACCCCGCTCACCGCCTTGAACAAGATCATGGCGGCGACCGACGACTACCAGACCTTCAACGGGTATTGCGGCGCCGAGTCCGGCTTCGTGCCGGTGTCAGCGACCAGCCCGAGCCTCCTCGTGCAACAGATCGAGGTCGAGCGAAAAGAGAAAGGCAGCGACAAGCCTCCGGTGCTGCCGCCGCCACCGGCCGCGGCCCCGTCCTCCGCCGAGGACCCCGTTCGCCGGGCCATGGAGGATGAGCTTGGTCGCACCATGGCCGAAATGCGCGTGGAGGAGCAACCGCGTCCACACTTCGCCGCCTACACGGTGACCGAGGGTGACTTCGCACGCGTCGGCGCAACCTTCGGAGCGATCACCAGCCAGTCCCAGCATCGGTCGCGCACTCTGCGCAGCGAGGTCAGGGTCGGAGAAGCAAGCTTCGACAGCAGCAATTTCGCGGAGGGCGGGTTCGGTTTCATGGCCCCCGGCGGCTTCGGCGTGCTTCCGCTCGACGACGATTACCTCGTGGCCAGGCGGGCCTTGTGGCTGCGCACCGACGAGGCCTACAAGCGCGCCGTGGACATGTTGGCCAAGAAGAAGGCGTCTGCCGATGGACACAGCGCGTCCGCCGAGGACAAAATCCCCGACTTCGCCGCGCAAGCGCCGGCGAAGACCGTGTCCTTGCCCGTCTTCCCAGCGCCCGAGGCGGGCCCGCTGCGCGAGCTTGCGACCAAGCTGTCCGCCTTGTTTCAGTCCTATCCGCGCATCGCCACCTCACACGTCGAGGCCATACACGCGGTGGGCCGGCAGCGCTATCTGGGCAGTGGTGGCGCCTGGGCGGACGAACGCGACAGCCTGGTGCGCCTCGACGTCTCGGCCACGACCCAGGCCCCTGATGGCATGCGGCTGTCCGACATGGTGGCATTCACCGCCAAGACCGTCGACGGATTGCCCGCGCCGGCCGACATGGAGCTGGCCCAAGAGCTGAGCGATGAAACCGGTGCCGCGATCCCCGAAAGCGGCACCGCCCTGGTCCTGTTCGAGGGGCCTGCGGCCGGTCAGATCGTCAAGAGCCTGCTCGCCGAGCACCTCGCGGGAACACCCCCACCCAGGACGGCCGTCGGCGAGGGACGCCTGGCCGCCGGATCTCGCGAATTCGCGGGCAAGATCGGCCAGCGGGTCGCCGCCCCATTTCTCTCGGTCTATGACGATCCCCGATCCGAGCTGGGCCCCGGCAAGGAATTCCTGCTGGGCAGCTACCACGCCGACGACGAGGGCGTTCCGGCACAAAAGGTCTCGCTAATCGAGGCGGGCGTTCTCAAGACGTTGCTGATGTCGCGGACGCCAAGCAAGGACGTGGCTCGCTCGAACGGCCACGGCCGCGCGACCCAGATGGCCGGCGTGAAGGGACACATAGCCAATCTCTTCGTCACGGCCAAGGGCGGACTGACACGCCAGGCATTGCTGGATCGACTGGCCAAGGAGAGCAAAGCCAGGCACTGCGATGCCTACATCGTCCGGCTGGTCGACGACGCCACGACGGGAGGCATGGTCGACATGGCCGATTTCGCCGAGCAGATGTTTCATTTCTTCACCAGCGGAAGAGGTGGCGGCGGCACGCCCTCTGTCCTTCCCCTGGTGGCGTATCGGCTCAAGAACGGGAAAGAGGGAGCTCGTTCGCGGCTTCACCCTCGAAGGCCTGGTGCCGCGGTCCCTCAAGGACATCGTCGCGGCGGGGCGGGATCCCTATGTCCTCAACTTCATCGACGGATTCGCCGGCCTTGGCTTGCCGTCCTCGATCATCGCTCCACCGCTCCTGTTCGCCGACGTCGAGGTCCGCCAACAGACCAGCCGCAACCGAAAGCCTCCCCTCTATCCGCACCCGAGCTTCTCGGATCGATGACAGGACGGCCCAGGCGCCGTACGCTCTGGTCGGCACGATGAACCTAAGGCTCGCGGTGGAGATGTCGGGCGTGCAGGCGACTGCCACGAAGTTGGGTTAGTTTGTCGAGAAATCCATCATTGGTCGGTTGCAAGCGTTCGACGCCGCGTTGTCCAACGTCGTAGCAATCGTCAGCGGTCGAGGCCCAGGATGAGGCCGGTGGTGACGATCCACAACCCGATGGTGATGATGAGTGGCCTATCCTTGAGAAACACCTCTTCCGGGGTGCCGCCCGCGTTGCGCGAGTGCGAGAGGTACACGTAGCGGAACATCCCGAAGATGACGAACGGGATGGTGAGCATCATCAGGTTGTTGGCCGGCAATTTGGGCGACGTGAAGGTGTATAGCGAGTACGCCATGATGGTCGACGACGCTACGATGCTGATCAGGCTGTCGAGCAGGGACGGCGTGTAGAGCTTCGAGGATCTTGCGATGGCCGCCCGCGCGGCCTTCCAGCAGCACCAGCTCGCCGCGACGCTTGCACAGCGCGAGGAACAGCGAACCGAGCAGCGTGACGGTGTATAGCCACGGCGAGATCACCGCGCCGATCACCACGGCGCCCGATACGGCGCGGATGACGAAGCCCAGCGCCAGGATGAACACGTCCAGAAGGACGATGTGCTTGAGCACGAAGAGGTAGCCCACCTGCATGACCAGGTAGCCCCCCATCGCCAGGGCGAAGAACGGCTGGAGGACATAGGCGCCCACCAGACAGACCGGGATCAGCAGCAGCGCCACCAGCACCGCCAGCCAGGCGGGTAGCGCGCCGGAGGCGATGGGGCGGTTGCACTTGGTGGGGTGCTGGCGGTCGTTCTCCACATCGAGCACATCGTTGGCGAGGTAGACCGCGCTCGACACCAGCGAGAACAGCGCGAAGGCAGCCGCAGCCCGCGATAGGTAGGTCCACATGGCGGGCGACATGGGATGCCAGCGCTCGTTGACGGTGAACACGAAACCGGCGAACAAGAGCAGGTTCTTCACCCACTGCTTGGGTCGCATCGCCTTCAGCAAGGCGAGAGGCAGGGATAGAGCGGCGGTCATTTCGGCGAACACTACCATGGGTCGGGTCCCGCACAGCACGCAAGAGGCAGGTTTCGGCGAGAGGCCGACTCAGGTGGAGACGACGCTACTACCTTGCCCGCTAGAACGGAGGTAAGGTACGATCACCATGGGATATAAGAGTGCCAAATGTTGTTCACCCACCTGAAGCTTAGGAACTGGCGGAACTTCGTCGATGTCGACCTGCCCATCGGAGAGCGGCTGTTCATCACAGGGCCCAACGCAAGCGGCAAGTCGAACCTCCTCGATGTCTTTCGCTTCCTCCGTGATATTGCGAAGGACGGAGGAGGATTGCAGCAGGCCATCAAAGAACGTGGCGGCCTGTCCAAGATTCGGTGCCTGGCCGCTCGGCGCTATCCAGATGTCGAGATTGAGGCGACCTTGTCTGAATCGGAAGGCCATGATGGCCCTCAGTGGCGATACGGCATTGGCCTGTATCAGGAGTCGCGGGGTGCGCGGAGGTTTCTACTTCGCTACGAGAGAATATGGCGAGACGAGCACCTCCTGCTCAATCGTCCCGACGATCCAGACAAGGGTGATGACCAGCGCTTGAAAGAGACTCATCTTGAGCATATCGGCTCAAACAAAGCCTTTCGGGTTATCGCCGAAGCGTTCCAAAAGACTCTATACTTGCACCTTGTTCCTCAGCTATTGAAGTACCCCAGCCTCGCCAACCGAGAGACCGCGACAGAAGATCCGTTCGGACTGAGGCTTCTGGAGAGAATTGTCGGAACACCAGAAAAGACACGGCGCTCTCGTCTGGCCAAGATTGAATCAGCCCTGAAAGCTGCTGTCCCCGAGCTTGAGGAGCTGAAGGATATTCGCGACGAGCGTGGACTGCCACATCTCGAAGCGCACTACCGTCACTGGAGGCCGCATGGGGGACGCCAGCGGGAGGATCAGTTTTCCGACGGTACTTTGAGACTAATCGGGTTGCTGTGGTCACTCCTCGAAGGCGACTCCTTGTTGTTATTGGAAGAGCCAGAACTCTCCCTACATACGCGGATCGTCGCGAAGCTTCCAGCACTGATCTGGCGTCTCCAGAGACCGCACCGGCGCCAAGTCATTCTCTCTTCGCACAGCTCCGAGATCTTTGGCGACCGCGGAATCAAGTTGAGTGAAGTAGCGCTACTGCGTCCCAACGGTGGTGAGGGAACGGCTATCGAATTGGCGGAAAACATGGAAGACATCAGACTTCTTCTGGAACAGGGAATGACCGTAGGGGATGCCGTCCTCCCCCTTACGGCACCTCGAGACGCCGGCCAACTTGACCTATTCAGAACATGAGGGCAAGAATTCCAATACGCCTAGCCGTCGAGGACAATCTCAGTGAGTATGTTCTCAAACGCGCTCTCTCGGAGAGATCTGTTAAGTATGAGATTGGCGCTGTTTATTGCCACGGTGGGTTCGGCTACCTCAAGAAGCGGACCGCGAGTTTCAACAACGCCGCCAAAGCCGGGCCATTCCTTTTGCTCACGGATCTCGATCAGAGTCCTTGTGCCCCGAACCTCGTGGCCGAGTGGCTGGGGCCAGGACGGCGCCAGCATCCACATTTCATCTTCCGGGTTGCAGTTAGAGAGGTCGAGAGCTGGCTTCTTGCTGACGACACCAATCTTGGAGAGTTCCTGGGGCTGAGGAAGCCAGCTCGTGTGCCGAACCCTGAAAGTCTACAAGATCCAAAGGCGACTCTCCTGGAGCTTGCGTCTCAGTCTCGCCATCGGGACGTGCGCGAGGCGATCGTATGGCGGGACGAGCGGAGTGGGCGCTACTTGCAGGGCCCTGACTACAATGGGGCGATGGCCCCGTTCGTGGAGAAGGCTTGGGATCTTGATGCTGCACGTCTACGATGCCCGAGCCTGAACGGTCTGTTGGTCGCCTTGGCTCGTCTGGAAGAGCACTATGGCTGAAGAGTAGATCACAGGGCGGCAGAGTCGTCGGAAGAATTCGACCTACGGGATCGGGCGGTCGCAGCCGACCCAGGCGTTGGGCGACTCGTGCAAGCGCAGGCGAAGGCTGGCGGGCTCGGTCGGCCTGGCCTCCTCGGGCAGCTCGGCGATGGCGTCGGCAATTCTCTCCGCCAGGTACTCGGCCAAGCGCTCGCTGGTGGAGATTCTCCCGGCGAACGCCGGGTGCTCGTCGAGATTGCTGTAGTTGATGGGAGCGAGCACGCGGTGAACCACCTCGCGCAAAGCCGCGATGTCCATGACCACGTTGTGCCGGCCAATCGCCTGCGAATGGACCTCCACTTCCACCGTGTAGGTGGCGCCATGAAGACGCTGGGCAGGCCCGAAGGTGGGATCAGGCAGACTGTGCGCCACCATGCAGTAGTCGGAAACACCCACGCTGAACATGGGTCGACTCTGCCTCAGGTTCGGCCGGCATGCAAAGCGGGAAGGCCATGCTTAGAAACCTTCGTCATAGGCGAACACCGTGTGCAAGGCCAAACCCGGGTTGGCGTCCAGGCGCGCGTAGACGGCGGGCGCCTCGGCAAAGGGCACCACCGTGTCCAAAAGGGCGTCGAGGCGCGGATCCGAGAGTTTCTCGAGCACCACGGCGAATCGCCGCTCGGCATCCCAGCGCGCGGTCTTGGCCGACGGAATTCGAGAGACCTGACTTGCCTTGAGCTGCAATCGGCGTCGGTGAAATTCCGCGCCCAGGGCAACGGGGCTGTGCCGCTCGCCGTAGAACGAAGCCACCACGATGGTCGCCTCCAGGCCCGCGTGGGCGATGGCGCGATCCAGGCAGGCCGGATCTCCCGTGGCCTCGACGACCACGTCGCAATCGCCGCGCGGCTCGTCTTGCCCAGGGGTGAAGACTTCATCCGCGCCCAGCGCCAGGGCGGCCTGTCCTCGCCTGGGCGATGGCTCGACCACGGTAACCCGCGTAGCGCCCGCGGCCTTGGCCAACATCGAGGTCAAGAGCCCAACCATGCCGCCGCCCAGGACGAGCACGCGATCACCGATGGCGATGCCCGCGTCCCACACCACGGTCAACGCGGTTTCCATGTTCGCGGCCAGGGTGGCGCGCGCGCTCGGAATGGACGGCGGAATCCTGCGCATGGCCTCGGGCCGGAGGACATGAACGTCGCCGTGCGGGCGCAGGGCGAAGATGCGCTGGCCGACCTCCGTGCCTTGGGTCCGACTCTCGACGATCTCGCCCACCCAGCTGTAGCCGTAGCGCCGCGGATAGAGCGGCGTCCCTGGAGCGTCCAGCGACGGGTCGAACCGCTGCGGTCCTTGGCCGCGATAGAGCAGCAGCTCGGTGCCTTGGCTCAGCCCCGAGTGAAGCGCGCGCGCCTTCACTTCGCCTGGTGCGAGCGGTGGCAAGGGCTCGCCCGGACGCAATTCGACCCGACGCGGTCCCGTGAACCAGAGCTCTCGCTCAGCCGGCACGGCGCAGTCCCTCTTGTGGTTTCGCCTCTTTCATGGCCGCCTGCCCTCCCGGCTTGGACGAGCCCGCCACCTGCGAGACAAACTCCAACGCCGCCGCCGACCACGGCCTGGCAGGCAATGCCCTGGTCCGGGCAACCGCCATACGACGACGATGATCGGCGGGGTCGCGGCAGATGCGCAACAAAGAGGCCACCAAATCCGTGGTGTCCGCGAACAGCTCGCCCCCCGCATCCTGGTCCACCATGGCCGCCACGTGCCCTCCACGCTTGGCCAGGATGGGAACGCCCAGGACGCGAGCCTCCATCAGCGCCATCCCGTAGGACTCCATACGGGAACAGGAAACCAGCAGGTTGCTGGACGCCATCTGCCGCAGGGTTTCGTCGTGCGGCAGCTCGCCCAGGAAGCAAGCCTGACCGCGCAGACGAGGATCCTGTCCGAGGGTATGGCAGCTCTCCGCATACGCCGGATCCTGCCCGGCCCCGCCCACGATGCTCACCTGCAGGCCATCGCTTTCGCGTATCTGTTCGGCCAGACAGGAAAGAAAGCGCGCCACCCCCTTGCCCGGAACGAGGTTCGCCACCATGAGCGCGCGGACTGGCGGATCGGGCAGCGACGACGACTCGCCGGGCGGACGCCCGGGCTCGACCTGCAGCACCGGTCGGGCATCGTCGGTCAAACGGCGGACCATCCCGCCCATGAACGCGCTCGGCACCAGAAACATGGTGGCAGTTTGCAGGGCCTCCACTTCGATGCGGGTCAGATCGGATGGGGCAAGACCTTCGCCGTTTGAAATCAACGACGGGAGGTAGTGGACGATGAGGCCGAGCCGCGTACCTGACCGGGCCGCACGCGCCAGCCGGGGCAAGTGGTCGAGGTAGAGAGAGTCGACCCAGACGTCGACGCCGTCGCCCTCGCCGTCGCCGGTTTGGGCCAAGACCGTCGGGGCACGCTCGATGGGCAACACGTCGCAAGCGCACCCGACCTCCTTCAAGCCGGCGATCATCCGTCGGTTGTACAGCGTGCCCCCACTGACGGGGCCGTCGAGGTTGGGCACGATGAACCACTGCATGAAGGTCCATCCTAGAATCGGCAATCGAACAACGTATCTTCACCCAGCATGAATCTGCGCACGCGCGGACGTACCGCCTGATCGAGTCGATCGATCTTCGGCATGACCAGCCCGGGCCGTCCCTGACCGAGGAAGAAGGGGCTAATGGTGAGATGCACCCGCCCGAGCAGCCCGGCCGAGAAGAAATGGGAGATCGTCACGCCCCCGCCCTCGACGAAGATGCGGCGCAATCCCCTGGCTCTCAGGTGTTCGAGGATCTCCCCCGGCGGAAGCAACGGCCCCGACGACGGCATCTCGACGATCTCCACATGCGCGCACGCCGGCCGCCCGTTGCGCTGGCGATGGGCGCAAAAGCGCAGCGTCGGTGCCGCGCCATCGCGAAAGACCTGGCGGTCTTCCGGCGCGCGCAGGCCCGGATCCAGGACCGCCCGCGTCGGATTGCGCCCCGGAACCAGGCGGGTGGTCAGGCGTGGATCGTCGCTGGCGACGGTCGTCCGTCCGACCAGGACCACGTCGAACAGGGCGCGCAGGCGGTGCGTGTGCACCAAATCCTCCTGTCCCGTGATGAAGCACGATGCGCCCGTCGCGGTCGCAATCTGCCCGTCCAGGCTTTGCGCGAGATGCCCCAGGACCAAATCGTTGCTGGCATCCCCGATGCACAGCGGAAGGTAGAGGTCGAGCAGGCGCTCGACCGACGGAGGCAGCGGCACGGTTGGCCGAAAAGGCGGTTCGGCGTCCGGGTGGAGATCGAGCCAGCCTTGGCCAAGGTCGACCTCCTCCAACCAACCCGCCTCGTCCACCCGCACGCCGCACGGTTTCGTCACGGCCACGCCCAACCCGGCCTGGGCGGAAAGCGCGCGCAACAGCAGCCAAGCTTGTTCTTCCACAAGCGCCGTTTCCTCCATCACGCTTTCCCGAGCATTCCACATATGCATCAGCTCGCCCCTCCCGAAAAGTCGTGCAGAAAATCCACCAGGAAGTCTTCCATGGGAAGGCTGACATTTCCCGGCACCATTCCACGGGTATAGCCGCGCGCGACAAACGGGGCCACCAAATCCGGATCCCGACTGATGACGTGAATGGGGACCGACCAGGACGGCGAATTGTCCGTCACCTCGGACACGGGCTGGTGATCGCCCAGGATGATGACGAGAGAGCCGTCATGAACGAGCTCGGTCAGGTAGCTGCGTAGGACGTCGAGGTCGTAGAGGATGCTCCCCAAGTACGGTTCGGCGGCATGGGAAAAGCTGGACCAATCGATATAGGCACGCTTCACGGGAAGCGAGTAGTAGATCGCGCCATTGCCCACCCGCGACCAGTCGCGCACCAGGGTGGGAACGTGCGACCAGGGCGCATGGCTGGACACCAGCACGTAGGTCGCGAAGAGAGGTCCCCGAGCCACATCCACGACCCTGCGCCGGGCGAAGTCCAAGACGTACTGATCCGGCATCGAGGCCCAGGCAAACGGCGGCCCGGCGTAGTCGAAATCCCAGTTGCGGTAGGTCTCGTCGAAATCGTAGAAGTCGGCGCCGCTGGACTTGCGGTTCGTGTTCGGCTCCAGCAGGACCGTGTGGTAGCCCGCTTGGTGCAGAATGCGCGCCATGCTGCGCGGCCTGTGCACCCCAAGCAGGTCATACTCCAATTGGTTGGTCGTGCGCACCCCCGTGAGGAGGGTCGCGTGGGCCAACCACGACATGCCTCCGTAGGTCGCCGAGGTCAATTGCGCGGAGGCGGTGACGAACCCATGGTTGGCAAGATCGGCCTCCATGCTCCTCAGCGCAGGCAGGGCCTTGCTGGTGAAGATCTGGCGATCGATCACGGTGGCGCCGTAGGACTCGACGAACATCAACAGCACATTGGCGTGGTGCAGGCCCTGCAAACGCGCCGGTGTGTGGTCCAGCACCTCTTGAACCGAGGCAATCGCCTTGGCCTCGTGCGCCCTTCGCGAATACACGTTGAGCAGGAACTCCGCCTCGCGCCTCACGCGGGGCAGAATGGTCGATCCAAACGCACCTGTGTAGCGCCGGACGTAGCGGGTGTCGTGGCTCACGAACGGCGAGGCCACGGCCAGGGGCAGCACGACGACCGCGAAGAGCAAGGCCGGGCGGCGACGGCGAAGGTGCGCCGCCAGGAATGCCAGCGAACGGTCGACCGCGACGACCAACAGGGCGACCACGAGCACCGCGGACACGACGACGGCAAGAAATCGCCACGGCGCCAGGCTGGAATGGATATAGCGAACCAGCTCCGAGACCAGCGGCAGATCCGTATAGAGATTGAATGGGCGACTGAAGTATTCGCCGGTAATGCCGTCGCCAAAACGCAGGAGGCGAAAGAACAACAAGCATGCCACGAGCGGGACGCGCAAGGGCCAGGTCACCCGCCAGCCGGAGAGCCCGATCAAGACGAACGCGGCCAGGACGACCGTGACATCGAGGGAGGGCAAAAAATACCACCCGGTCGGCTCGGATGCGGGAAAGCGGAGGTTCACCAACACGTTGAGAAAAGACCAAGACACGACAAAGAGCACCGCGGGCCAAAGAGCGGGCAAGGCCCGCTTGCTCGCGCTTGCGATGCGCGCGGGAAGCGTCCCGAGGGTCGGATAGACCTCGTAGAAGGAACGACCAAAGGACAGGCATGCGACCACGGTGCCGACCGCGGCGATCGAGCTCCTGGCGAAAAAATCATCGACCTCGAGCGCGAGCAGGAAACACGAGGCCGTGACCACGAAGGCCGCGCGCCCGAAGCGCGAGCCTCTCGTCTCGGTCCGCGTGGGAGGCAGCAACACGAGCACGAGCACGTAGGCGTAGCGAAGCAGCCCGGGAACCAGGACCCAAGACCCGTGACCCGCGCGTAACCACAACAGATAGCCGAGGAACAGGATGAATGTCGCATCGACTTCCGTATCGAAGCTGGCGCCGAACGCCGAGACGTGTCCGCCTCGCCTGGCCACGTAGCCGTCGAAGACATCCAGCAGCAGGGCCGCCAAGAACCCCATGGCCAACATGGACGAGGAAAGCCGGTGGGCGAAGGCGGTGAGCGACAGGAGCAGGAGCAGGCGGCCCGTGGTCAGCGCGTTGGCCGGGCCGAATCGGCCGCTCGGCGTCCACCGCCCGACGTTGCCCGCGCCCCATCCCCATGCCATGATAGACAGCCCGGACCCCACCACGATGGGCCACGTTCCTCGAACGGCCATTGCCACGCCGCAACCCGTAAGCACGCCGATCGCATGCATGGGCAGTGACCAGCCCCCCCTCATTGTCCGATCCCGGGTCCAGGAAACGTGCCGGCTGCCCGACGAAGCGTGAGATCCGCCACTGCCACCTCGAAATGGGCTTGCGCCAGGGCCTCCCTGGCGGCGACAAGGCCGTCTTGCGCCTGAAGCAGGTCGATCTGCGCCGATTGCCCCGCTTCGTACTGGGTTCGCACGAGGTCGAGCGTCTCCATGGCCAACGCGACCGAGCGCTCGGCCGCCCTTTGGGCCTGGCGTTTCGTCTCGAGAAGGCCTTGGCCGTTGGCCATGTCGTCGCGAATGGCATCGCGCAAGACCGCAGCCTGCGCGGCCGCCTCCTCGGCCTGGGCGTTGGCCATATGGCGCTGCGCATCTCGCACCCCACCGTCGTAGAGCACCCAATCGAGCTGGAGGCCGATGGCCCATGAATAGCGCTCTTGCGCGAAATTGTCGTAATTGAAGGTGCGCAGGTTGCCGAAGCCAGACAACGAGGGCGCCCAGCGCCAGGCATAGGCGCGCCGCTGCAGCTCGGCGGACTTGGCGGTGAGCTCGAGGGCCCGGAACTCCGGACGCAAATGCAGCGCGGATTCGAGACTTCCGGTTTCCTCGCTCGCCTCCGGAGCCGCGGCCGGCCGAACCTTGAACTTTCGATCGTACTGAATCAACGTCGCCAAGGCACGGTACGCTTGCTCTTGCGCGAAACGGGCTTCGAGCGCGGCCTGCTCTGCCCGCACCACGGCCAGCTGTGCCCGATCCTCATCCACCTTGGTCACGCTGCCGTTCTCGAACCGGGTGTGGGCATTGTCGAGCGTGGCGCGCGCAACCTCGATGTTCGACTGTCGCACCGACACGACCTCGTCCGCGATGGCCGCTGCATAGAACGCCTGTGCCACAGCGAAGAGCACGGTGGCCTCCGAGGTTTCGAACTGGGCCTCGGCCGCGCGAACGGTGCCTTGCACGGCCTCCAAGCCCACATACGCGGCAGGCACGAGAAGCGGCATCGTGAAGCTGACGACGCCGTCGAGCTGGTTCTTGGGTTGGATGGTCAGGGTCTCGCCAGGCGCAACCTGGAAACTGAACGCGATGTTGTTCCGGGTGTACTTGCCCTGTGCCGCCACCGTGGGGAACAGAGTTGTCCAGGCGAGATCCAGATTGGCCTGGGCTTGGGCCAGGCGGGCACGCTCGGTGACAAGGCTTCGGTTGGCCTTGCGACCCAAGGCCAGGGCCTGGTCGAGGCTCATCTCGTGGGGCATCGGCTCCGCGCGTGCCATCGCGGAGCTCGCGCAGAAGACGGCCACGCACAGAACGATGGACATCCCGGCCAAGCCTCTGTTTTTGCGTTCCCCCATGGTCGCCTTGTATCTGCTCTATCTGATGTCCAAACTCCGCGGACGTTTCGCACCGAGCTTGACCCGAGGGAGGGTGTTGGCCCCTTCCGCGCGTGGCGAAGCGGTCAGCTCTTGCGCAGGCAGCGGCGGGCAAGCGCCGCGATGGCCGGAACGGGATCCAAGCACAGGCGCTCGAAGGATTCGACGGCGGCCGGACGGCCCGCGAACGCCGAGAGCGATTCCAGAGCGGCCAGCCGCACGCGCGCATCCGCATCACGGGTCGCGTGAACCAGTCGGGTCACCGCACCATCGCTGGTGTATTGGCCGATGGCCACCACCGCGCGGCTGCGGACCTCGGGCTGGGGATCGCCAAAAAGCCGTGAAAGGAAGGGCTCCGAGGCGGGCGCGGCGATGGCGCCCAAGGCGTCGATGATGGCCAACCGGACGGGCGGCTCCTGTTCGCAGAACAGCAGCATCAATCGGCGGGCCGCCCACCCGTCCCCGATCCGCCCCAGGGCCCGCAGGATCGGCTCGCGGCTTCTGGCATCGCGTGCGAACTGGTCGAGCAACAAGCGCAGGGCTCGTCGAGAGCGGCGCCGCCCGAGCGCTAGCACCACCTCGGCACGAACGGCCGGCGATCGATCTTGGAGCAGCGGCTCCAGCATTTCGACGCTCTCGGCGTGCTCGTTCGCTGCCAGGACGCCGACCGCCGCCTTCCGCACCTCCTCGCGTCCGTCTGCGAGAGCGGCCAGGACGAATCCCCGCTGGTCCGCGCAGGGCGCGATGCGCATGACCTCGAGAACGAGCGACGCCTGGGCGGTGGACACGTCCCGATCCGCGAGGAGCACGGCGGTGACCAGTGTCGCGTCCATGGTTCCTAGGGATCGCACCGCGGCCGCACGCACCTGCTCCGCGGGGTCGGCAAGGCACCCCAGCATGGCCGGCACCGCCGCCTCCGCGGCGAGCCCGGCCAGGGCGCGCAAGGCGGCCACGCGCACACGAACCTCCTCGCTGGCGAGCAGCCCTGTGCACGCAACGGTCGCCTCCTCGATGCCGAGGGCAGCCGCGGCCGTGCAACTGAAGACACGCACATCCGCGTCGGCATGCCCCAGACCCGCGAGCACGCTGGCGTGCGTGGTCGGCCCCGCGAAGAGCACGGCATCGAGCAGGGGCTCGCCCATGGCGACGTCCCAGGCGCCCTCGACGAGCGCGGGGAAGAGGGCGGGAATCGCCAGCGCGCGAATGACCGCGATGGCGGCCTCCTTGAGGAAGTGCTGGTCGACCGCACCCTCGGGCTCCACCTCGCGACAAACCAGGAGGGCCGCCAGACGGGCGTGAACGGCGTTCCCCTCGGGCGAGACAAGCCGCCGCCAGGCGCGGCTGCCGTCGAGGCCCGTGCCGTCGATCATGCGCCCAAGCGCGGTTCCGAGAGCCAGCAAGCAGCCGTCGAAGCCCTCGCCATCGGCCCGGCCCATGAGCAAATCGGCCAACACGGCCACGGCGGGAACCGTGGCGATTTTTCCCAACGCCTCCACCGCGAGCTCCGAGATCGCCGAATCACCCGCCGCGCGCATGAGCGCGTGCACGCTGCCCGGGTGGCCGATCTCGCCGAGCGCGTGCGCCGCCGCGAAACGCAACCAGGGATCGGCTTCGAGCATGGCCTCGATGGGGGCGGCGGCAGATTGCGCGCGCAACTTCCCCAGGGCATCGATGGCGGCTTGGGCCACGTTGAGATCGGGATGCTGGAGCAGACGAATCAAGTGTGGCACGGCCGCCGGATCGCGTGCCTCGCCGAGCGCGGTGGCCGCGTACATCGCCACGTCGTCGTCGTTGCTGCGCAAGGCACTGACCAGCGCCGAGATGCTCCGGCTACCACCACGAGCCAGGGCATCGAGCACGGCCACACGCCGGGCGGCGTCCTCGCCCTTGCCCCGTGGCACTTGCGCTTCACCGAGGCGGCCGGCGCCTTCCGACAGGGGCACATCGGAGGACGAGGCATTGCCGTCGCCCAGCGCCGCCAGCAGGGCTTCGTCGAGGGATGCTGCCGGTCCAAAGGGTTCCATCAGACCGTGAAGTCCTCCATGCGCTGGCGCAGCGACTCGGCTTCAGCCGAGAGCTCCCTGGCCGCCAGATTGAGCTGCTCGACCACCTGAAGATTCTGCCGCGCCACTTCCGAGATCGATTCGGTCGACTTGACGACGGTTTCCCCGCCTCGCTTCTGTTCCATGGTCGCATCGAGCATCGAGCTCGTAAGAGCGCTCATGCGCCTGGAGGCCGTCACAATCTCCGCCGCGCTGCCCGCATTTTCGCGCGCGGCCATGGCAATCTGCTGTGCCAGACCGGACATGTTTTCCGCGACCTTCAGCGTTTGCCGCGCAGCTTCACTCTGACTTTCCGTGGCCAGGGCGCTGGCCGCGATGATGGTGGAGGTCTTGTCGATGGACGCCATCATTCCCACCAGCACATCATCGGTCAAAGTCACGGCCGTGCCTACGTCCTTCTGCACGCCTTCGATGATGGTGCTGATGTCGCGCGTGGATTGGGCGCTGCGCTCGGCCAGGCGCTTCACCTCGTCGGCCACCACGGCGAAACCACGTCCCGCCTCGCCCGCCCGCGCCGCCTCGATGGCCGCGTTGAGGGCCAAGAGGTTGGTCTGGTCGGCGATCTCCTCGATGAGGCGAAGAATCTTGCGGATCTCCTGCGCCCGATCGCCGATGGCCCCGATGGAGCGCTGCAGCGCCTCGCTGCCCGACTTGACCGAACCCAACGTGGCCTTGGACATCTCGTTGGCCGTGCGCGCCTGCGCGGTGACCTGGGTGATGTTGCTGGTCAAGCCCGCCAGGTGCATGGTGGCTTCCTGAGACGAGGCGAGCAGGGTCTGGCCATGCAGCGCAGTCCGTTCCAGGGTCTCGTACATGCGCTGAAAGGCCGTGGTGGTTTCTTCCACGCTGGCGGAAAGCGACGTCGCGGTTTGCGAGAGCTGCTGGATCTGTTCGGCGATGCGCCCCATGCTGGCCGAGGTCGCGGCGGTGGCCGTGGATTGCGTCTCCGTTCCCCGGCCAAGCTGAGCGCCCGAGACCGAGATCTTCTCCGAGGCACTGGCGACAATGCGCGAAGCATTCAAGATGGAGCCGATGGTGGCGCGCAGGTTGGCCGCCATTTTGCGCATGGACACCAGCAACTGACCAACCTCGTCGGTCGAGCGGGTCTCCCCTATCTCGATGGCGAAGTTCTGCTCGGCCAGGCTGTTGGCCGACTCGACCGCCAGCTTGATGGGCGCGGTGATGCTGCGGACGATGACCGAAACCAGTCCCGCGGCCGCCAGCACCGCCACCAGCACGAGGGCGATGGTCCACTTGCCCTGCTCCTCCTTGGCCGTCTTCTTCTCCAGCAGCTCGGCCCGGCGAGCGCCGAGGGTCGTATCGAACGTTGCCAGCAACGAATCGAGCGCCGAGGCCGCCAGACCGCGCAGGGACGACACCGTCGCGGCGCGCGTGGAATCCTTGGCGCCTCCCGCTTCTTCCACCAACTGACGGGCGACGGCGATGGTCTTGCGCCCGGCCGAGAGGCACTCCTGCAAGGGGATGCCCACGCTGGCCACGGACTGTCCCGTGGCCGAGGAGCCGCTTCCGCGCACCGCCGCCAGCAGATCGCGTTCGATGTCGGCCAGATCGGCGGCGAACCCATCCACGGTGCTGATGAGCTCGGCCCGCACCGCGATCGAGACGCTGTCGCTGCGCAACCATTCGGCCGACAGCTCGACCATGCGTTCGATGTGCCTGGCGGCTTCGGGTGTCCGCCGCAGCGTCGCATCCACGACGTGCACGGCGATGGGATCCAAGATCTGGGTCTCGTTCGCCACCAGGGCGATCTGACTGAACCAGGTGTCTACCGCCTCGCGCAGGCGACGGTGCACCTCCTCCCTGGCGACCGTGGTTCCACCGACTTGCGCGGACAGGACACGCAGGTCGGCCAGCGTCTCGGGCATGCGCACCCTGGCCATGTCGGCTTCGACGCCGCACCCCGAGGTATTCAAGGCGCCCAGGGCCTCGATGGCCGAGCTCATGGCGTTCTTCGAGCCCGCCTGAAATTCCTCCGGGCCGGACGAGAGCGCGCGCGCATTCATGGCAATCTGCTGACCAAGGATGCGCCGGATGTGTTGTGCGTATCCCTCCACGCACAATTCCCGGCGCATGCGGACGAGCTCGTCGCTGCTCTTGCTGACGAAATCCCGCAGCAGCAGGGCCGTGGGGAGAAGAAGAATGATCACGATGATGAGAAGCTTCTGCCACAGCGACAGGTGGCGCAGCATGGGCGCCCCCTCGATACGCCCGAGCCACCGGTGCCGCTTGCGCTCGCGAGCCGAGCCGTCGCCGTTCTTCGAACGCGAAGACTCGGCGGCCCCTGAGGCCTTGCTCTCGTGTGTGCTCATGCTTGGTCACTCCTTGGGACGGACGCAGCGGGTCCGGGTCGCAGAATGCGCTCCGCATCGGTCAAGTGAATCACGGCGTCGCCATCGTGGGCCACGCCAAGGGCCGAGCGGGGGCTGGCGGGCTCGGGTGACGGTGCGATGTCGGCGGAGGCCAGCTTGAGGATGCGCGCGACCCTGTCCACGAGCAGCGCGAAGGCGCGCCCCGCGACCTCCACGACCAGCAGGCGTGCCCTGGCGGTGGGCGGGCTGGCCTCGTAGCCGAGGCACTTGCGCACGTCCACCGCCGGAAGCACGCGACCGCGCAGGTTCACCACGCCGCGCACGTAATCGGGCGCCTCGGGCACGCGGGTGATGGCGGGCGCCCGCACGATCTCTCGACACTGCAAGATGGGAATGCCGATCTCGTCTTCGCGCAGGAAGAAAGTCACGAACTGCCGGATCTCGCCTTCGGCCCCGCCGGCCTGCCGCTCGTTGGCGGCGACCAAGGCGTCCGCGAATGCCAGCAGGGGTTCTTTGTTCTCCGCGCCACCGCCCTCGCCCTGCCCCGTTCGACCGGCATCAGAAGACATCGTAGTGGGCCTCCACCTTCGTCTCCAAGGACGGTTCGGGCAAGAGCGCGGCGCTTGCGCGACGAACGACCTCGACGCTGTCGAGGATGGGAACCACGCGGCCTTGCGCCAGAACCGTCGCGCCGGCGACCATATGGCAACCCGCCAGGGTCTCGTCGAGGGGCTTGACCACGATCTCCTGCACGCCCGAGACCCAGTCCACCAGCAGCGCGCCAGTCTTGTTCCCGGCCTGCAACACGATGGCGTAGGGTCGCGCCCATGCCTGGGCCAAGCCCTGACAACCGAGCAGGTGTCCCGCGTCCACGGCGCGCACGAAATCACCACGCCAGGAGACAAGCAAGACGCGATTGATGGTCTGCATGTCCTTTTCGCGACTCTCCATGGCGTCCAGAACGAACCCCGCAGGAATGGCGAAGGTCTCGCTGTCCACGCCGAAGATCACGGCCTTCTGCAAGGACACCGTCACGGGCAGGTCGAGCACGAAGACCGTGCCTCGTCCCGGGGTCGAGCGCACATCGATGCTGCCTCCCAGGCCCTGCACCACACTGGCCACCACGTCGAGCCCCACCCCGCGTCCCGCGAGGTTGGACACCGACGAGGCGGTCGAGAATCCGGACCGAAAGATCAGGCGCTGGAGGTCGCGCTCGGAGAACCCGGTGGTGTCGAGCCCCTGGCTCTTCGCCTTGGCCGCGATGGCGACGTGATCCAAGCCGCGCCCATCGTCGGCGATGCTGACATTGACCCGGCCCTCGCGCAGGCGAGCGCCGAGCAGAAGCTGCGCCTTGGCCGGCTTCCCGAGGGCCGCGCGCTCGTTGGCGGATTCGATGCCGTGGGCGACGGCGTTGCGCACGATATGGACCAGGGGCTCGTGCAGACGGCTGATGATGGCACGATCCACGGCGGTCTCTCCGCCCTCGATGCAAAGCTCGATGGCCTGGCCCCGTTCATGGGCCAGATCGCGCAGAAAGCGACCGAAACGGCGAAAGAGCGTGGCGATGGGGGCCAGGCGGACCCGCAAGAGCTTGTGGCGCATCTCGCGCGAGGTGCGGCCGAGATCGGTCAGGAGCTGATCCATGAGCGCGATGTCGCTGGCCTCGATGTGGCCACGCACGAGCCGGCCATGCACGCGCGCCAGCTCGGTGTGCCCCACGATGGTTTCCCCGGCCAACTCCAGCAGCTCGTCCACATCGCAGTCGGCGATGCGCGCGCTGCCCCGCCCCTCCTCGGCTTCGACGGCGGGGCCAAGCCCATGTCCCGCGCTTTCGCCGCGCACCGGAGCTTCTGCGCGAGCCGCTGCCATCCTGGGCAAACGGGCCGCTTCGTTCGCTTCCCGCGCCCTGGCCACGAACGCGTCCGCGGGCTGCGGGTCCACCTGGCCGACCAGCGCGGATTGGATGAGAGCACCCAGGAGGTCGCAGCCCTCGAGAAGGCACTGGACGAGACCGGACCGTTCGCCGGCCCGGCTGGTCTCGACCTGCCCACAAACGTCCTCGAGGGCGTGCGCCACCCGCTCGATGGGCGAAAGGCCCATCATGGCGCCGTTGCCCTTGATGGTGTGCAACCCGCCGCGAATCGCGCGCAAGAGCTGCTTGCCGTCAGCGCCCGTGCTCCACGCTTGCTCGAGCTCGAGCAGCAGTCCGCCCACCTCTTGCGCGATAGGCGCCGACTCGTCGACGAAGTCTTTCGCCAGGGGTGCAAACAGGGTTTCCATCTTGCCAGCTATCCGCTGCCCCCGCTCTTGCCACCGCCGTTCTTGCACATGCCGAGGATGGCGGACGTCACGTCCTGACCGGGGTTCGCCCGACGCAGAAATTCATTTTCCAGCGCCAGTCCAAGTTGAAAGGCCGCCAGCTCGAAGATTTCGATGTCGCCGATCTCCCGATCCCGCGTCCCGTTGTCGAGGTAGATGGCGGCGATCACGCGTTCGCTGCCCGGCACCGGCAAGACTGCGATCTCCCCCGTCCTCGGGCGATCCACGGCTTCGATGAAGGCCTGCGGCAAGTCGGCTTCGTCGTAGCGCAGGCGGCGCGAACGGCTGTCGGTCACGCAATCCTTGAACACCCCGCTGCCGCCGATGGCCATGATGAGCCCTTGGGTCGTCTTGGACAGCGGCGCTCCCCAGCTCGTGTTGCCGAACGCCCCCAGCGCCACCATGCGATCGAGATGCGGCACGAAGAGAACCCCGCGGTCGAGGGATTCGGCCACCGCCGCCATCAAGTTCGAGGACACCGACGTGCCGAGCAGTCCCGAGCGTAGGTCGGCGATGATCCGTCGCAGGCGCGCGAAGCTGGCGCGGATCCCCTCCGTGATGGCGTGCTCGTTGGCCATGAACTTGCGCTGCCGGGCCGCGGATAGCATGCACGCCACGATGGTTTCGGGCACCGACGAGGTCACCGAGAGCACGCCCGATTTGTACATCTCGCGCAAAGGTGCGCGGCCTTCGAAGAGCGCGATGACCGCGGCCCGCGGGCGCGAGCGGCACAGCGCCGACAGCGTGGTCAAGGCGTGGACCTGGTAGCGCAAGTCGACCACCACGATGGGCGGCGATTCGCCGAGCAGCGAGGCACCGGCGTCGCGCAGGGCGACCGCGGCAACACGATCGCCGGACGTTGCCATCAACTGGTTGAGCCGCGCCAGGAGGTCGGCGTCCGGAGACACGATCTGATAGCGTAGACGCTCGCTTTGCGGACGCGGGGTCGGCTCGTAGGCCACCCGGTCGCCGGACCTTGCCTGGAGGTCCAAATCGGAGGGGGGCGCATCGGCTTCGCCCCCTTCCTCGAGGGCGGGTGGCTCGAATTCGCTGCTGTGGGTTTGCGGGCTGCGCTTCGCCGCGCCCCCCTCCGCGTCCCCCACCCCGGCCGCGGGAAACTCGCCCGACGTGCCGGTCTCATCGATTCGGCGCAGGACGTCCATCAGCACCGTCTGGGTGTCCAGATCGACCTTGGGGGCGCCGATGAAACGGGTAACCTCGACCATGGGCGTAAGATCGTCGATGGCGAATTCGAAGGTCCCCGATTTCCACGAGAGCATCTCGCCCACCACGCGTTCGATCTCGGCGGCCATCACGTCGCGAATCGCCTCCGGGGTGGTGCTGCCCATGCGCACCAGGATCTGACCGATGCTTCGCCGCGGTCGCTCGGAGCTCTGTGTTTCCAGGGCGCGCAGCAAGGTGCCCTCATCGATGGCGGAGACGGCGACCAGCAGCTCGCCGACCCGCCGGGTGCGCGGATTCCACGCGCTCACGATGCGTCCGCGCTCGAAGCCGATGAAGCCTTCTTCGCTACGGTTGTTGACGGTGAGAGTTCCCGAGTGACCGCCCAGCCGAATCAGTTGCATCACATCGGCAACCGCAACGTCTTCGATCATGCCTCGGAAGCTCATGCATCCTCGTTTGGGGGCGCTCCCCCGGCGGTCTAGCCCTGCTTGACCAGCTTGATCAGCCCCTCGAGGGTTCGCAGCTTGCGCGCGGCCCGCGAGTACACCCGCGACGCGAAAAGCGCGGACGCCGCGTGCGCCCCGAGCAGATCGAGCAGGTCGCGATCCTCCTCGTCCAGCTTGCCCTTGTGCTCGAACAACTTGGTGATGATGAGCGCGCCCACCGTCACGTCCTGCACGCGCAAGGGCACGGTCACCAGGACGGGCGAATTCTCGACCGGCCCGAAGCGCAGCATGCCGTCGAGCAGCGAGGCGTCGATCAGCGGATCGCCGCCGGTGTAGGTCGTGCCCCCCGACCAGGTCGCATCGATGGCGCCCTCTTGCAGCCGGATCTCGAGGGCGCTCTCGTCCTCGTCGCGCAGCAGCAGGGCAAACCGCTCGGCGCCCAGCAGGTTGACGGCGATCTCGGCGATGGTCGATTGCACGTCCGCCGGATCCAGGGTGGCGTGCAGTTGGTAGGTGGCCACGTACAAGGTCATGAGACGCCCCACCTGGTGCTCGACCTCGGCGAGCCGCGCGGCCAGCTCCTCGCGTTCGTTCTCGGCCTTGGCCAGGCGCAAGGCGTGCTCGGGAAGCTCTGACGAAGCCGTGCGCTGCTGGACCACCGACTTGCTGGCCTCCTCGATGGCGGCCTGGGCGTCGTGGATGAGCTGGCGCGCCCGCATCAGGGTCGCCAAGGGATCGCTGCTGTCCGCCCCTGAATAGCCGGTTTTGCGTGGACCTTCGGCCATGGCATCACCGTCCTTCATGGGGAAGGCTGCTTGAGCGTGAGCCGGCCGATGATCTTGAGCAGATCCTCGCGCTGGAAGGGCTTCTTGAGGTACGCCACCGCGCCGGCCCGCAGCCCGCGCGCGACGTCCTCTTCCTTGCCCTCGGTGGAGACAATGATGACCGGAATGGTCGCGAATTCGGGCTTGGCCTTCACCTGGCCCAGGAATTCGAGCCCGGTCATGTGGGGCATGTTGATGTCCAGGATGATGACATCGACGTCCGGGTTCTCGGCCAGGCGGGCAAGCCCTTCGCGCCCGTCGTGCGCCGCGATAAGCATGCACGGCCGAAGCATCACCTCATACATCTTGTGGATGAGGCGCGAGTCCTCGACCACGAGTACCTTGCGAGTCTTGACAACGTTCACAGAAACCTCCCTTGGCGGGGAACTTGTATGGGGTGCTGATTTCCAGCCGTCGTGCGCGTTTGCCGAGGCGCACAGTCACCCCATCCTACAGTCGGTTTTCGTCGGTTTTTCCCGTGGACTTGAGGCATGGAACGCCCGCGGTCCCGCCCGGATCTTCGCCCCGGCAACGCCATTTTGCCACGCTCTTGGCCCGGCCGAACACAATTTCTCCTTACGCCTGCTCGTGTCGCCCTTATCCCGACCGGTCCATGAGCCAGTACAGCACCCACTGCAGGAGCCAGCGCCGCAGCCCCGCGCGTGGATCGCGCATCACCCAATCCACCATCCAGCAGAAGGGCAGCTTCTTGTGGGTCACCAACTTGAAGATGCGCACCTGCCGCCCGTGCACCCGGGCAAGGTGCCGCAGCAGATCCTCGCCCGACGCATCGCCACGCAAAAACTTGCCTACCCCCTCGCCGCTGCGAATGGCGTAGTAGATACCCTCGGTCGAAAGCGGATTGAGCAGGCCGGCGGCCTCGCCGACCAGGCACACGTCGCCGAAGCGCCAGCCGCGGTAGTCGGCGTTGCCCTTGGCCGCCTCGTGGCGCAGCTTGGACACGTCCAGGCCGAAGCGCTCGGCCACCCACGCGCCGGCCCGCGCCGCCACCTCGCGATCGAAGCGGCTGCCCTCGAAGGCAAGGCCCACCATGGTCTGGCCGCGGCTGCGCGACATCATGTAGCCGTAGCCGGCGGGGAAGGTGCGCGGCAACCAATAGATGTGAAACTCGGTGGCTGGCTGGTCGACCACGAAGTGGTAAGCCCAGCCGACGATTGTCTCGCGCGGCAGCTCGAGGTGACGGCGCACGATCGAATTCGCCCCGTCGGCGCCCACCAACTTCTTGTAGCGGTAGCGGCGGGTGCGGGTCGCGACGAATTCGGACGTGATGGTCTGGACCGGCTCGCCGAATCGCACCTCGGCGTCGCAGCCCTTCATGAGGTGGCTCTCGATTCCCTGTCGGCCGGTGGTCCAGGCGAAAGGGCGTGGCAGCTCGATGCGGTGGCAAGAGTGGTCGTTGCCGACGTGGATCTCGGTCCATGGCCGGCCGCGGTCGAAGTTCTCGCCGGGCAAGACCTTGGCGGTCAGCTCGCCGGCGCAGATCTTCTTGCCCAAACCGTCGCTCTTTTCCAGCACCAGCACGCGCTGGCCCGAGCCCGCCAGCGCCCGCGCGCACGAAAGCCCGCCCGGGCCCGCGCCCACGATGACCACGTCGTACGACTCGTCTTGCATCGCCCGCAGTGTAACATCGGGCTGGAAGAGAGCGCGGAGGAGATGGAGGACGCAAGACGTGTCCATAAATGGACCCGTCTTGAAGATTTCAAAGGGGCGGGCCGCCGCCCGCCCCTCGTCCGCGAAGTGAATTCGCGGACTTCACCCCACCCGCGGCCGAGCCTTTGGCTCGGCTTCCGTCGACCTGTCCAATTCTTGGACAGGTCAACAGAGACCGGAAGGTCAGCGGCGGTGGCGGCGTTGGTTCAGCGCTTCGAAAATCGCCGTGGCGATGTCGGTGTCGCAGCCCAGGCGGCGCGCGATGGCGCTGGCGCGAGCACCGCCTGCGACGTGGGCCGCGATGGCCTCCGCCTCGTCCGCGCGAATCGCCACGCCCGCCACCACGGGAAAGCCCATGGCCAGGCAGGTGTCGTCGTCAATCTCGTCCGTGGGCAGGAAGAATCGGGACTGCGGCGACGGAATCTCGAAGGGAATTCCGGGCGGCAAAAAGGCGCGGCACAAGGTCGCGCGCACGAGCAGAGCCTCCGGCTGAAGGAGGGCCGTCGCATACACGACCTCGCGCCCGAGCTTGATCCCCGCGCGCCCGAACCGACTGCGATCGGTCTGCTCGATCTGGCGCAATTGCGCCTGGGCCCGGCCGGACAGCGCGGTACCGAGTCCTTGTTCGAGCTGGTAGAGGATCCCGCGCGCCGCCGAGCCCAGCTTGGCGAGGCGTTCGTCGCGCAGCGGAGACAAGAGGGTTTCGGCCAGGTCGCGCGTCCAGGCCACCAGCCGCCGCTGAAGACGCATTTTGGCCCCGGGGCCGAGGTCGTTCACCGAGACCGTGACCTCGGGACGCAGTCTGTCTGCGCCCTGGGACATGCGCCCGAGCGCCCTGCCCTCGCCGAGGATTCGTCCGTCGTCGCCGAGGCCAAAGCGGTCGTCGCCGGCCTCGACCAAGTCTTCCACCCATCTCGCGGGATCCGCCACCTCCACCGAAGCTCCGTCGGCCGTCCGGGTCATGGCGTGGCGCAGCTGCTCGGCAAAGGCGCCCCTGACCGGAGCCCGGCCACGGCCTCTGCGGTTGCCGGCATCGACGAACCTGGCCACCAACTTGTCGTGCAGGGCATCGCTGAGCTCGTCTTCCAGGGCGCGCGCCTGTTCTTGCCAGGCCTGCGCGTCGTCGAGCCAACGCGTGTGGTGGGTGATGTACGTCCAGGTCCGGATGAAGGCCATCCGCGCGAGCAAGGTATCGATGTCGCCTTGCAGCTCCGACAGCCGTTCCAGGTGTCGCGCGATCCAGTCCTTTTCCAACCGTCCGCGTGGGCCGGTAAGTTGCAGGAACACGGCTCGCAACAGTTTGAAGTGGTCATCCAGTTGCAGCTGGCGAAAGTCGGGGATCTGGCAAACCTGCCACAGCAACGCGACATTCTTGCTCGACCGGCAGCGCGCCGCGATCTCGGCGTCCGCACCCAGGCGCACCAGCGCGCGTGCGTCGTCGGCATCGGCCGCCATCTCGAGACAGGACTGCATCGGCTTGCGCGCCAGCGACGCCGCGACGGTTTCCAGCGAGGAAAGATCGAGGTCGGAATTGCGCCAGTACACGCTGGTCTGGGCCGGAAACCGATGGTCCTCGATGGCCCTGACGGTGGACGGGGGCAGCTCGGACAGCGGGGCCAGCGTGACGAACTTGCCGTTGTTGTGGTGACGACCCGCGCGGCCCGCGATCTGCGCCAACTCGGAGTCCTCCAGCTCGCGCAGCTTGCGCCCGTCGAACTTGCGCAGATCCGCGAAGGCCACGCAGTCGACGTCCATGTTGAGCCCCATGCCGATGGCATCGGTGGCCACCATGTAGTCGACCTCGCCCGACTGATACATGGCGACCTGCGCGTTGCGCGCCCTCGGCGATAGCGCGCCCATCACCACAGCAGCGCCACCGCGGCGGGCACGCAGTCTCTCGGCCAGCTCGTACACGCGATCCACCGAAAATGCCACCACCGCGGTGCGCGGTGGCAGCGCCCGCAGGGCAAGATTGCCCGCCCACGACAGACGCGAGAGGCGCGGCTTGCGTTCGATGACCGCGGTGGGGACCAGGCGCTCGAGCACGGGCCGGATGGTGTCAGCGCCGAGCAGCCAGGTTTCGAGCCGTCCGCGCCAGTGAAGCATCCGATCGGTGAACACGTGTCCACGTTCCACGTGGCCGGCCAGATGGATTTCGTCGACGGCCAGGAAGTCGACCTCGCGCCCCGCGGGCATGGCCTCGACGGTGCAGATGAAGTAGCGCGGCCGGGGCGGCATGCGCTTCTCCTCGCCGGTGACCAACGCCACCGCGCCTTCGCCCACGCGCGCCGAAACCCGATCGTAGATCTCGCGCGCGAGCAGGCGCAGGGGCAAGCCGATCATGCCCGATTCGTGGCCGAGCATGCGCTCGACCGCGCGATGGGTCTTGCCGGTGTTGGTGGGACCGATCTGCGCCGTGATGCTGGAAGCGAGCGCGGATTTGGGGAGGAGCACGGGCTGGATCTAACCACGTGGACAGGGAGCGCACAGAGAAAACAGCGAGCGCAAGAAGGGCGCAGATCCCCTCATCCCGCGATAGCCGCGGAAGGTCGCGGCCGTGGTCGTAGCCGTGGCCGTGGCCGTGGCCGGTTGTACTTGCCGTCGGCCACGACGGCGAAGACGCCTACGGCCACGGTAAGCCGTCTACGTCCACGACCACCCTTGTCGCGGGATCAGGGAGAGCGACGATCCGCCCCCTTCGTTCCTTCCCCCTGGCGCCGGGCGCCAGCCCCAGCTAGTTCTGACTGCGGCCGCCGATGCCCTTGGTGTCGGCGGAGATGGCCTTGGCGGCCTCCTTGGGACGGAGGGACCGGGTGGCCTTGCCGGCGCGCCAGATCTCGCTGTTGCCGAGCTCGGCCAGCTCCTTGCCCAGCTCTTGCTGGTAGTTCGGTCCACCCGTCGACGCCAGCACGCGGGCGCACTCTTTGCCCGACGAGACGCGGTCGTAGAGCAGCTCGAACACCGGCATGACGGCTTGCTTGAAGCGCGGGCGCCAGTCGAGCGCGCCCCGCTGCGCCGTGGCCGAGCAGTTCGAGTACATCCAGTCCATGCCGTTCTCGTCGACCAGGCGGATGAGGCTCTGGGTCAGCTCCTCGACGGTCTCGTTGAAGGCCTCGCTGGGGCTGTGGCCGTTGGCGCGCAGCACGTCGTACTGCGCGTCCATGATGCCGGCCAGGGCGCCCATGAGCACGCCGCGCTCACCGGTCAGGTCGCTGAAGACCTCCTGCTTGAAGGTGGTGGGGAAGAGGTAACCCGAGCCCACCGCGATGCCGATGGCCATGGCGCGATCCTTGGCGCGCCCGGTGGCGTCCTGCTCGACGGCGAAGCTGCTGTTGATGCCGGCGCCCGAGAGGAAGTTGCGGCGCACGTTCAGGCCCGAGCCCTTGGGCGCGACCATGATGACGTCCACGTCGGCGGGCGGAATCACGCCGGTCTGCTCCTTGTAGACGATGGAGAAGCCGTGCGAAAAGTAGATGGCGTCGCCCTTCTTGAGGTGCTTCTTGACCTCGGGCCAGATGGCCTTCTGCGCGGCATCCGACACCAGCATCTGCACGATGGTGCCCTTCTCGGCCGCCTCTTCGATCTCGAACAGGGTCTTGCCCGGCACCCAACCGTCGGCGATGGCGCGATCCCAGTCCCGCTTGAACTTGGACGCCTGGCCGATGATGACGTTGAAGCCGTTGTCCTTCATGTTGAGCGCCTGGGCCGGGCCTTGGACGCCGTAGCCGATCACCGCGATGGTCTCGTTCTTGAGAACCTCGAGCGCCTTCTTGATCGGGAACTCTTCGCGCGTGATGACTTCTTCTTTGACTCCACCGAAATCGATCGTTGCCATGGGATCTCCTGATGTTTCGACCTTCCGGACGCAACCTCGCCCGGAAAAGGGAGGTGACAATCTGCCACCCTGCCCCACTCTGTCAAGCCACGACGCGCCGCCCGTGGCAGGAAGCAACGCAGGGCTCTCCCCGGCTCGCGAGATGGAAACGGAGCCTGCCTCGCCCGCGCGACTCTGTGTGACTAGTGGTTGACGTCCGGCCGGGCGACTGGTAGTTACTCCCTGCCTCGCAAGGGGCGATGGGGCTGTAGCTCAGCTGGGAGAGCGCCTGAATGGCATTCAGGAGGCCGACAGTTCGATCCTGTTCAGCTCCACCGCAGAAAATACTAATAGAAACGCAGGTTTAGGCCACCGCAGCCACGGTGGCCTTTTCTCTATCTGGTCCGCGATCCCCACCTAGATCCCCACTTTCATCGACGGTCTCGGTCTTGGGCGGCTGGGTGAACACTAGGCGCACGATCTGCCCGGCCGCCGCGAGTTTCTCGGCTCCGCCGACGTGGCTGTAGTGTTCGGTCATGGACTGCGTGACGTGGCCGGTGATACTCCGGGTGACAATCTCTCCGGCTACTTGCCGTGACAGGTTGTTGAACGTCCTACGGAACCCGTGCATTGCAAAGTGCCGATTGATACCGGCCTGCTTTAACGCCCTTCGGAGCGGCACACGAAGGACTTCCTTCGGATGCAGCTTTCCAACCGACGACGGGAATACCCACCCCTCCTCTAGTCCGGGCGCCTCACGTGCAACCAGCCGCTCGCGATGCTCACGCAGCACGACGGCCAGCTCTGCCACCAACGGCACCGATCTTGTCTTCCCGGTCTTCGTGGTCGATACCCTACCCCTCCACTGCGCTCGCCGGATTCGGATAAGGCCGGCAGCTTCGTCTATGTCGTCCCATCGGAGCGCGCTAGCCTCACCGAACCGCAACCCGGTGAAAGCCAAGGTGGCTACCAATGGGTAGTGCTGCGGAGTGAGTTGCTTGATCGCGTCTAGAACGCAACCAAGCTCTTGCGCGCTTAGGATATTGGGATTCTCGTCGTTCCACGTTCGGATCGGTAGCGACTGCAGACGCTGGGCAGGATTGCGCGGCAGATCGAATTCTACTGACGCATCCCCGATCAACATCTTGACCACTGCCATCACCCCATTCACAGAAGATGCGGCCATCTTCTTCGCCAGCGTGGCCTGCAGGACCCGCAGATCTTCGTGGGTGACCTTGTCTAGGAAGAAGTCACCCAAAGGGGGCAAGACGTGATCGTCAAGCCGCTGGGCGTACCATGTTGCCGTCGACGGTTTGAGCCGCAGCGCTTTGGACGCGATCCACGATTCGGCGTAGGCGCCCAACCGTGGAACGTCCTTCGCCGTTTGGTCGGCGTTGCGGATCTGTAGCCGCCACTCCTCCCGGAGTTTGGTGGCTTCCTGGACCGTCCCCGTAATGATTTTGTCTACCTCCTTGTTCCGCCCCGTTCTTGGGTCGATGACACGTAGGCGGATACGTTTGCGGCCATCGTCCATGATGTGGATACCCGGATACTTCGTCTTCATTTCTTGCTCCCATCCGAGCCATAGGAGCGCCATTGCCCACGAGCATAGCGTCCAAGTCCTCGGTGCGGAATAGATATGTGCGACCACGGCGCCCGGCGGGGACCAGCCGCCCAGAGACAACCAAGTTCCGGATAGCCGAACCCGATCGATAGCGCAGATAGACGGCCGCTTCGGCGGTGGTGAGATACCGGACCGGGACGGCAAGATAATCGGCACAGGCCGGCGTGCTCGAACGATGCGGGGGTTGTTCGAGCCGCCGGCCAATGTCCGAACCTTTTGGGGCATCGTCGCCGCCCACGGTGGTAACCAGCGCGGACGCGTTCCCCTTCAACGGGTCAACAACACCACCAAGATCAAGGTCAAATGATGACCTGGATCTTGGTGGTGTTGTTGACTCGGTGAAGGCGTCCATAGCGAGCTAGACCCGTCGCGCACCGGCCGAGGTCAGTACGATTTCTAGTCGACGGCCCGACTTCGCCACATCATGACCGCCGAGTTGAATACTCGATGCGAGGTCGGAGGTCTTGGGCGGTTTGACCGCGGGTGTCTTCTTCCTCTGGGCTTCCTTCGTGAGCAACTCAAGCGCCCTGACGGTGTCGGCCGCAAATACTCCCGGCACTACGGGACTCTGGGCGATCGGGGTGTTTCCTCGTCCGGGATCCGCCGCCGGTCGTGCGTTCAAGGCGGCTACCGCGCCGCCGGTCTTGCCCCTAATCAGTGACGCCGGAGGGTTCACACTTGCAGCCTGTCCCCCAAGCCGAGGGGCGTCGTTTTCCCGATGCAGCTGGGAAGCGAGGGCGTCCAGCTTCGCCAGAACACAAGCGTCTCTCACCCGATCAAGCAATAGCTGCTCCTCATTTGCGCTGTATGCGGGCTTGTCGAGAGCACCCAAGACCGACTTGACCGCAAGCACGGCTTGGGCCTTACTCGCCCCACGAAGTAGGGCGTTCTGGATCAACTCGGTCGCTAGGCGGCTCTGCTCTTTCATGGGATCCTCGATTCGCCTAGCGGTGACCGTGGGCGGCGCCTTGTCGTATCAAGACGCTGACGTTCTTCGGATTGCTGCAGTCCCTGGGAGACGGCGCCAGGTCCGCCGGCCACGCGTCGACAGTGGAAGCCTTGGCGACTTGCTTCTGGACACAGAGAGAGCAAGCTTTCTGGATTTTCGCCAGCGCTTCGGGCGTGACACGCCCATCTTCCATGGCCGATAGTGCCTCGGCCAGGGTCATACTATTCAGATCGCTATAATTCAGAATTTCAAATCCGGATGGCATGGTTCTTCTTTCTTTGGGTGGGGACTATCTCTGCGCCGAAGCGCGATTCTTACGTTCAGCTTCGTCGAGGTTCACATAGCCGCCCGAAGATGGGCGTGGGCCGTATTCGCGGGCTACGGCGCGTTCGGCTTCGTCTTGGCGCCTTGCCCGTGCAGCCGAGCGTTCCGCATCTTCGCGCCGGGCCAATTCGACGTCCGAAATTTCGGGCACGGCATACATAATCACGGGTGTAGAACGAGCAGCATCAATCGCGCCCGCAAGCTCTGCATCTGTAATTCCGCCGTGACAGGATTCAATTAAGGGCGCCGCCCAAAGACGAAAGAATTCGGCATCCTTATCGGGCCAGAAGGCCGCGGCGATTTTGATGCAGCCAAGGATCTCGGGAACGTTGCAGCGGGGGATACTCATTTTAGGCGGCCTTTCGGTCTTGATTTTGTGTTGCCCATAGGGCGAATGATTCGATCTCGCGGAGATTTCTCGGTGTTCCGAAAAGGAATCCGTGGTGTTCAACAAGCCACGCAATGGCGCGCGTGACTTGTTCAGGTGTGACGGCGGAATTCATTATTGACCGCCCGCGCTTGTGAGGCGCTCAATAGCCTCAATTGGGATCCGAATAGTGCCGCCTACTTTGATTGACTGCAATTGCCCGTTTCGGCACCATCGGCGGGCAGTAAGCTCCGACACTCCGAAGATCTTTGCGACCTCTCTAATTGAATGAAAGCGCCTTGAGCTGTCCATTACCCGATCTAGAATACCTTAACTGGCCCAGTTGTTGCAATCAAGAAGCGCATCGTTGATTAAGGAATCTCTCGGTTAGATGGAATTGATTGTGCCTTTGCCTCAATTGATATCAATACGTCGGTCGTAATTGATATCAATTCGGCTGCGCACTGCGGGCGGCCCAAGGTCACCGCTGGGATGCTGACGCCGGGAGTGGGTGCGGATTACAGTGCGGACTCGTCTACGCGGATGCGCCCGACTGCCGTGCCGTCCGCATGCGAGCGCGTATCCACTTTTGCCGCTCGTCTTCGAGTTTGGCTGGCATCGCGGCTTTTTCAAGAAGCGCGAGCCAACTCCGCGAAATTCCCATGAGAAGATTGGGCGACGCGGTTTCTTTGACGGCGATTCCCATAAGCAAGGCGGCGGCAATTGTGGCGCCGTTGCTCACGTGGCCGCAATAACGGCCCTCGCGAAGTGCAAAAATGCGCTCGGCAAAATGTTTGATTGCGTAGGAGTTCGCGGCCGGCTCGCGCGTCCGCGGGCACTCCCCCAACAGTCCCATGACGGCGGCCACGACCGAAACGGCCTTCCGTAGATTCTCACGATCGCGCTCATGGGCGGCTTCCGAAGGCGCTTCCCAACCCCATCCGTAGGCGGAAAGTTCTGGGTTCGCCTTCATAAGATCCGCAAGCCGAGCCGGCAAATCGGTCGGAATTTCAACACCCGCATAGGTTTCCATTGGCTCACGCGGCCCTCGACAAGATGCGCTCGGCGAACCAGACGCAAACCCCGCCATGCTTCTTCCGGCAAGAAATTCGCCAGCCCCCGACGTTCCGCCCTTGATGCTGGGCTAGGTGCCGGCCGAGCGAATCGGGCGAGATCATTAGGTTCGGCGGCGAAATTGCGCTTAGGGCGGCCGACAAGACTTCATTCCGGCCGAACTGCGCCTTTTCGATTATCTGACGCGTGGAAAGTCCCGCGCCGTCTTTGTCCGCAACCCGCAACCCTTCGAGTAGGGTTGCAACGAAATCGACTTCGACGTCGCGATCCGTGACCCTCACCGAGGCCGGATCCGAATACCCCGCCCAGACAAGCGCCCCGCGGACGATCTTGGTGTATGCCTCATACGATCCCCACGCGGTGAGGTGTTGATCGGGCATCCCCGCGGCGGCGTAGCCACGGGCGATCGTGAAAATTGCCCAGAGAAGGTTTCCACGGTTTGCGCGCACCCATCCGGCAAGGTCCGGATGTTTCCAGCCCGATCGCAGTTCGGGATGCTCAAGATCGGATTGAAACCCGATGGGCTGTGTTCGTGGTGCGGTGTCGCCGCGGTAGCACGGATTATTCGACGAAACTACCACCACCGTGTCCCACTGGTAGCTTTCGGATTTTGATTCGCCCAGGACCCGATCATTTAGGCGGCGAGTGGTCAGGACGCAGTCGAGCGCCGGACCGCCGATTTTCATCCCGGAACGTAAGTTGTCCCAAAAGAGTATCGGGCGCGCCTCGCGTGCGGCAACGAAAAGCCGCTTGCCAATGGATTCGTCGTCACCCGAATAGCTTTGGGGTTCGGGCTCAATCCCGTGGGCGATCAAAGAACAGTCCCGAACCCAAAGGGTCTTTCCTTGGCGCGGCGCATTCGCCCAAACACTGAAGAGCGGCGTTGGTCCGTCGATCGCGGAACGCAGCACCAAGGTAAACAGGAGGGCCAAGGCGGCGGCCTTGTCGCCTTTGCTCGCGAATGGGCGATCAACCTGCAGATCGTCGAGTAGAGGCCGCGCGGCCTCAATGTCCCCCGCCGTCGGTCGCTCTGGGATTGGCGGGATCTTCACCGTAGGCGCGTAGAAGATCTGCAAACCGAAAATGTAGCCGGGTGTTGTGTGGATCCGAAGATCCGGCCCGACGGGTGGGATGCTGGTCACCGTTTCGAGAGCGCGAATGCCTGGAAAATCTGGGCGCCAAGCGAGGTTATCGAGGACGTCACGCGGGGTCTTAATTAGCTTCGGGGGTTCACCGTCCTTCGTTCCACGGAAGCCGAATTGCATGTCCGGTGAAACAACAACTTCGTCGATGCACGCCCGGTGAATTGGCTTGATGACCAGCGCGCCGGGAGAACTCTCGGCCAGTTGAACAAGCCGCCCTCCGCGCTGGAAGAGATTGCGCACCTCCGCTCGAAGACGGAGGATGCCCAAGACTTGGGCCATTTGCTCATGCGCGATCGGGCTAGGCTCGATCAAGATGCGGCCGTCGGGGAGCAGGAAGGCGGCTGGAATCTCGGGCGACTCGGCGGGCGCGGGCGAAGCGGCGGGCGCGGGCGAGGCGACAAGGTCCGCCAGATCGTAAACGGGCCCCGGTGTCCCAACGGTGCGCACGTTGCCGACGCCTCCAACGATCGGGGTTCCGGGTAGTGGCCACGGCGCCGATGGATCGCGCGTGTCCTGCCCGTGATCGCCCAAGAGTCCATGCACGCGATCCCCTATGGCCCGCATAATGGCGCGCACCCGCTCCACACCGGCCGCGTCCGTGACCTCGATGGGTTCGGCGAGCGCCCAGATAGGGACGCACGTACCACCCCCATCGATGATCGTGGTTGGTGGGGGGAGGTTGGACAACACGTTCTCGACTGCGGCCAGTGGGACGGATAGCCGCACGCCGAGCGCAGGGATCCATTCGTGCACACGTCTGTCTTTTAGGGGAGCGTGAGCAACGCCCGAGAACGAGACGATGTCACCCATCTCCGAACATTCCCGGATGACGGATCGGATATAGTCCGTTTCGCCATCGAGAGAAATCGGCAAGCGTCGCGTGGTCCCGTCGGGGGAGACGATCACGAGATCGATCTCCAAGACTTTGGGCTTTCCCGCGAAATGCTCTTTGATAAACTCGGTGGGATCGACCGGCGGAGGCGAAACGGAAATGAGAGCGGTAGGAGCGGCGGGATTCTGTGATATGATAATTGAAGTCATTGAAACCAGTTCTTTCGTGACTGCGACCCCGCCGGGAGTGCCCACCCGAGCGGGGTTTTCATTTATTGGGTAGGGGTACTTTCAACGGGTGTCTGAGAGCGGCGCCATTGCCCGACGCGGCCCGGAACGCGTGTTGTCAAGAATTCCTCGATCAGACTACGTGACCAGAGGTGTTTCTTGGCTAGTCCAGTGTCGGGCAATGCGCCAGCGCGAATCAGGCGGTAGACGGTCCGAGGAGTACAGCGCAGCACTGCCGCCACCTCGGCGGTGGTGAGCATTTCGGGCAAAGGGGTCGGGGCTTGTGCGATTTGACTTGTTTCCATAGGGGATTACCTGTATTCATTGTCTCAAACTTGCCGTCACTGTGTCAACATATTTGGCACGTGATTTGCATTGCCCAATGGTGACGCGAACTTCGGGATGCTTTCGAGTGCGCCAGTTGCCGAGCCCGGTGAAGGACATCGGAGGTCATGACCCAGATTCGGATCCGGGCCCCCGATTCGGCCTAGATGTGAATCGTGGTCATGCCCTTGGAGCCCTACCCACGAAGCGCTTCGGGGTGCCTACCCATGTGGGTGGCGCGTTGGCGCGATAAGTAATATTTACATTAGAAACACTAGATGAATTGTTACGTTAGAAACAAGGGCCGCTGGGACCTTCCCGTGAATCCTTCATATTTCCAACGTAACAATTACTGCCGCGCCGCTCGTGCCGTTTCCCATATATTTGACGCGTAAGGCGGGGGACTTGCGGGCAAAGCGGTGGCACTTGCGGAGGACTTGCGGTGGCACTTGAACCGCGTCAAACACTACAAATACAGTGGTCGGAGGACTTGGAGGACTTAAATCCTACCCCATGCAAGTTTTTGAAGTAGTAATGTTAACAGTGTGTAACTATTACTCATCGTGCTAACGCACCGCCCACATGGGGGATGTGTATGGGAGAGGAGGGATCTAAGTCCTCCAAGTCCTCCGGTACCTTGATTTACGGCACTTGACGCGATCTAAGTGCCACCGCAAGTCCTCCGCAAGTCCTCCACAAGTCCCCCGCCTTATGCGTCATGGCTCCAAGACCCTTGGGTTCCTCGACGGCACCCGCTCCATGGTGGCGGCCAACCAAAACCACCCGTCACCCGGCATATTCAGGTCGTAGGGGTCAGCACCAAGTCCAAGGCCCGCCGAGGCTGGCCTAGGAGATCGTCAAGACCCTGTTAGACCGCGCACTGACGACGCCCGGAGCAGGCAGAATGGCTGACCAGATGTCCTTTGCAGAAGCAATGTTCGCACGCGCCGGTCTGTCAGATGTCCCGTACACGTCTGTATTCGGTCGGCAGCTCGAAGCGGCGACAAGGAGCAGTCTCATCAATCCGTTCTCCTTGATGGAAGAAATTGGCAAAATCGAGCGGAGTCTTCCCTCCCGAACCAAGAAAGCGGAGGCATTCAAGCGGGGGCCACTAGCTGGGCTGATGCACAAGCACTTCTTCAACGCCAGGCACATACCACAAAACATTCTAAACCATTGGTCGCCAGGAAGTGATCGCATGCACCGGATCGTGAAGAGGGTGCTTGGCGAGTACGCCGACAAACCACGCAATGACTGGGAACTTGCCGGCAAGATTTCGGAGCGGCTGGTTGCCGAGGCGTTCACCCAGAGAGAGAAGCAACATCGACTCACCGGAGATTGGATCGTTTACAAGCGCCACAACCACAAGAACTACTATCTGTGCCTGGCAGGCCATGAGGAACGTGATGAAGACATCTTTGAACGCCTTGCAGCCGCGGCAGAATCGGAATTCCCTGAACTGCGGATTCATCGAAACGGCGTCTAACCCGTTGCCGCTGACATATCGAAATTGGGCCGGAAGCCACAATCACAATGCGGGGCGCAATTACTCTCGGCCGGTCCGTTCCGCGGCCGAATCAAGATTTGTCAGGACGGCGAGCAAAATCTGTAGGTCTCAAAAACCTAATATCATTTGGGAATATTCAAACACGTATCCTTCGCACCATGGATCGAGCGCGTGTACTGAACACAAGTTCAGTGTTCCATGTTGGTACTTCTGCGACATTTTGTCGAGCGTCCACGACTCGGCCTCCGCATGTCGAAGCCTGAACATCTGTTCAGTATTCCGAGCCGCTTGCTCTCCGCCCACCCGCGAAGCATAGCTACCGACATTCCTTTTCGAGGATGGGCAACCCCTCGGCGAGCGCCATCCGAATTATGTCCGTGCGACTTAGGCGCAGCCCCGGCCGTGACATCTTTTCGACGAGAGCGTCCAAGCGGGCAATCACATCGGTCTCAAGCCTGACGGCGGTTTGCAGTGAACCGCCAACATCCTTGGGCATCTTCGTTTCCTTCTTGCTCATGCTGCCACCCTTTCATGGGTGATCTCGTTCGCGTGCAGAATATTCGCGATTGACGTGAGCATGAACGGCTTTCCAGATCGGGAAACCAAACCAAGGCGAGCACATTCCGCGGTCACCCCACGAAGGGACAAGCCGCTAGTCCGCAGCGCGCGGATCTTCTCGATCGTGGCTTGCTCGCCTGCAGCCTCGGCAAGGTGGACACCATCGGCCGCCAGCTCGAACCCGTAGGGCACTTGTCCGACGCACTCGTTCCGCGCCTTCTTCACGCCGAGGGCCGCTTTCGTCCGGGACTTGATGACTCCTCGCTCGTAGGCTGCGAACACGTCGACGATCCCACGCATAAGCGCGCCCTCGGGCCCTACGCCATCGCTAGCGCCGTCCGCGGTGGTGAGAACGGCACCGGCCCTCTGGGCGGCCTGTTCAACCATGGCGGCGATCACCGTGTCCCTTGCGATGCGGTCGCGCTTGGCGGCCACCAACATACCCGCGTTGTTGTCCCGAAGCGCCGCCAAGGCAGCCAGTAGGCCGGGCCTCTTCTCGGCCGATGCGCCGCCGCTGATACCGAAGTCCTCAAGGACAATCGCCACACGTACGCCGCGCGACTGCGCCCACTTCTCGATAGCGTTCCGCTGTGCCTCTGGGCCCAAGCTCTGTTCGTCCGTGGAAACCCGAACATAGCCAACGGCCACCTTGGGATCGCCTGGTTGAATTCGCTTTGCCATGATCCTATTGTGTATCATTGTTATAGATTGTCAACCATTGATGTTTGTTGTTCTGTACAAAAGCCGAGCGGTGTTTGTACAGCCGATCGCGGTGGCCTCGGTCAACGTGGGTAGGCACTCATGCCGGCCGCCATGCACCCACACGTGAGGGGGTGGGGGTTCTCGCCCTCGTTTATGCGACAACGCACCCAGGTGGCGTGCTTATCCTTCGGACCGGTCTGAGGAATTTTTTTCAGAAATCGGAGCTGGCGCAAGTAGTCATTCATGTCGTGCGCAATTACTTTTCAGAAGATTTTTTCGCCCAGAGAATTGGCCCGCCAGAACCCACAACCTCGGTCCGAGCCAGGGCCTTGATTGCGATCCAACTTGCAAAGGCGGCTCGGTCGTGTCGCCGACGGCATCCAAGGGTACCACTTTCACCAGTTTCACCGGGTACCAGGAGCCCACCTGGTGGCGCGGAGGCAAATCCCTGCGTAACCCGGCGGCCAGAGGTCGGCGTAGGGCCTGCGCCGACGAGGGGCGTCGGCGGGCGGGGCTGTTGGGTTCCTTCCCGGACAGGCGGAATTGCACTCAGGGACTGTTCGGCTTGTAGCCTTTCCCATCGAGGATGAAGGTCTCAGCACGCTCGGTGAGGCGCTTGGCGATCACCTCGGCGTTGAGCGGGTCGGGGAAGACCTTGGTCCAATCCTTAAACGCTCTGTTGGTAGTGACCAGAGTTGTCCGACGGTAATCGTAGCGTTCGGCGATGACCTGGAAGGCGAGCTTGGCCTGGGCGGGGTCCATGGCGAGGACTGCGAAATCATCGACGGCGAGCAAATCGGCTCGGACGTAGCGGCGAAGGGCGCGGTCGAGGGAGCCGTGGATGTCGGCACCGTGTAGGTCGGTGAGCATGCGAGGCGCCGAGGTGAAGACGACGCGCTTCTGGGCCTGGCAGGCTTTGAAGGCAAGTGCCCGCGCTAGGAAGGTCTTTCCCGTGCCGGGATTGCCGATGAAGATGGCGTTGGTGCCCTTGGCGATGAAGTCGAGGTCGTGCAGGGCCAGGTAGCGGGCGCGCAGGCGCTTGCGGGCGGGGTCGAAATCGAAGTCGAAGGCATCGACGGTGTTGATCTCGGGAAACCTGGCGTCCTTGATCCTGCGCTCGATAGAGCTGCAAATGCGGCTGTGCTTCTCACTGTCGCACAAGCAGTCGACGACGGCGCATGGGGTGAGGTTGTCCTTGGCGGCGCGTTCGATGAGGTCTTTGACCGCGGCGGCCATGCCGGGCAGGCGCAGCCAGCGCAGCTTCTCGACGAGGAGTTCGAGTTGAGGTGTGTCTTGGCGAGCTGTCATGGTGGATCTCCTTGAGCGGTGTGTTCGTCTGGCAGCTCGCCGGGGTCGCGGGTCATCGCCGGCGCCACCATGGTGTCGTAGAGGGAAAGGTCCGGCTCGCGGAGAGAAATGCTGTCGAGCGCTGGATCGCCGAGGCGCAGTGGCGGCGCACAGGGCACCAGGCCCTTCTTGTGGCGCAAGACATACTCGACATACTCGACGCCGACGTGGCCTGTGTGCATGACCTCTTCGATGGCACTGGCCGTGGCGGATTCACCGAACAGCTCGGCGAGAAAGACCAGGCGCACGGTTTCGCGACGAAGCGACCGCGACCCTGCGGCGAGGATCTTGAAGTATTGAATGCCCGGGACACCGAGGCCGGTGAGGCCGGGCGGCAGCTCGCCAGGTTGGGAGCGCGGCTTCTTGGCCAGCACGGCCAGGCGATGTACGGGATCTTCGATGTCCTTGTTGGTGTCCCAGGAGCGCTCGTGAGAAGCGACGAGCTTGGGGCCGAGAAAGACGGACACATCGTGATCGGTGCCGCGGACCAGGACCAGTTGGTCGACCAGTCGCGGTGGCACGGAATAGAGGTTTCGGTCGAAGCGGACGCGAAAGGTCTTGCTGACGGTGGCGGTGTGGACGTCGTCGGTATTGAACGAGACGTCTTGGATGGGGCGCAAAGCCCTGCGCTCGTCGTGCTCGAAGACCAGTGACGGGACCTTGCCGGTGATCTCGTGGACGCGGTTGTTGGCGAAGTTGTCGCGCCAGGCGGCGGCCTTGACGTTGACGTCGATGAGGTCGGAGGGCCTGCAGCCCGGCCAGAAGCGCTCGCGCACGAAGCCGATGGGGCGCTCGACGAGTCCCTTCTCGTTGCCGCGAGCGACGTTGCAGGCGACGGCGCCAAACTGTCGCGCGCGTGCATAGGCCAGAAACTTCGGATTGAAGACCGTGGCCGTCGGCGTGTGCGAGGTGACCACGGTCTTCATGTTGTCGAAGATGTCGACGGTAGTGCTGCCGCCGAAGAAGCGCAGGCCGCGTTCCATGCAGCGAAGAAACGAGCCCATGGACTGGCTCAGCGTGAATTCCAGGTAGAGCAAACGCGAGTAGCACATCACCATCACGAAGGCGCTCAGCCTGCGCGTACAGCCCGGCAGGGCGAAACCGAAGTCGGCCCAGTCCACCTGCGCTGCCGCGCCGGCCTTGAAGTCCAAGGTCAGGAATGCCTCCTTCTCGACGTGCGGACGCAACTGGCGCAGTCGGTTGCGCACAATGGTGATGCCGCCGTGATAGCCGAGCGTGCGCAGACGCTCCAACATCGCGGGTGCACGCATCTCAGGCGTGTCGTCCAGAATCTGCCGAATGGCTCCGTCATACCGTTCGAGTAGTCGCGTCCGAGGTGCAGCTTGCGCCTTCTTGATCGCTCGATCTCCGTCGAGCAGCCTGCGCACCGTCTTGCGCGCGATCCCCAAGCGACGAGCGATGGCGCGAATCCCGAGATTCTCGGCGTAGGTCAGCCGCAGTACCTCGGCTCGACGCTGAGAAAACAGCTCTTCCTCAGCGCTCATGGCCTGCACCTTGGGCAAGCGTGTCGCGGAGATAGAGATACCGAATGTCGAGGTGGCGGCCGGGCACGCGACCAAGCACGTCCTCCCAGATCTCCAGCCAGCAAGCGCCCGCATTCGTCCCGTCCGCACACAACACAACATCGAGGGGATGTCCGTGCCACAGCCAGAGCAGCGACATCAGCCGTCGCACTTCCCGATGCTGTGGCACCGTCGCCACCGGTCCCTGTAGTGAGAGCTGGGTATAGGCCCCATCGAAAAGGGGCCGCAAGGTGAAGGTCAAGCGTGTCGCATTCATCGGCGGTCTCCGTGTCGTCCGCGACCACAGATGCCTGAGCCGTCAACTTTTCGGAACCATGATCCCCCACGTGGCCCTCGCGCTTGCGGGCGCGGTAGGCGCGCTGGTTGTCCCGGTGGTCAGCGCGTCCTTCGGGGCTGGCCCTGTGCTTCCGGCGGGCTTTCGCTGCGGTCCGCTTTCGGCCCTGCTTCTTACAGGTCGTGGAGCAATAGGCATGTCCGTGGTCGCACCGCCGGTGGACCCAAAACGTCTGGTCGCAGTGCCTGCATTGTCGTGCTCGAATTTCCAGTGGTCCTCGGCGAGGCCGAAGAACTGGACATCGCCGCCACCTGGCCACATCCTGGCCAAGACCGTCGCTATTTGGTCAGGTGTGCGGCGCTTGGGTGCTGCCCCAAGAAGGCTCGGAGCGGGAACTCCGGGCCTTCTTTCTATCTACAGCCGTCGTTGCCCGCCAGCCTCGCCGCCCGCCCCGCTCATCGCCAGTTTCTTGCCTGCCTGGGTCCCTGGGCACCGGTGATCCTGGTGAAAAAGGGACCTCGTCACGCCGGTGGCGACATCGGTCGGCGCTAACGGTCTCGAGCGCGGCCACGGTCTCGATCGCGGCCACGGTCTTAATCAATGCCACAGCGGGCCCCCTATTCGAGCGGCGCAAATGCGCTTAGAGTCTGGACATGCGCCATAGCTTTGGGTTTCTGTCCCTTCTTTGTGTGGCTACGCCGGTCTTTGCGCAAGAAGCCCCGACTTTGCGCATATCGCCGAGATTCTCACGGGCCATCGACATCGGCGGAAATGGCACCTGGCGGATTGACGAGGATACGCGGAATTCAAACACTGATCCTCTTGAGTACCTAGAAAAGCGTGCGGCATACACACCAGTCCGGGGTATGCGTGGAATCGAAGAGCAGCCTCTGCCTGCCCTAAATACATGTCACTACGGTCTTGCCCGGTTACAAGGCGCGCCACGTAGGATGGTCGAGCTAACGCGCTACTTCTGCCTAGAGGGGTTGAGGGCAGCATTCGCTTGCGGACAGATGGCTCAAATGAGAAACGAATGCGGGAGCCTACGACAAAAGAACGAAATCCTACTGCAAGCGACAAAGCTACCGCTCTCAGACGCTGATCGGGCGGAACTGGCTAGAATGGCCGCCAGCATCGCGGCCACTGTGCGCGAGATGCTGCGCGAAGATCACTGGAAAGAGATCTCAAAGCTGACCGGGTGTGACCTTCTCGCCGCTCTCAGAGATTTTGTAAAAAGTTCCCCTTCTGTTAGCGAAGAACAACTCGCCGATTTTGATCAGATGCTCAAGCCACTACCGGTGCACGACCAAGCTTTTATGAGGAAAGCAATGGCGTCCCGTCCGCGTACGGCAGCGGACGCACCAGCTCCCGTCAAAGCGGCATACTCTCTCAGGGTTCTGCGTGAGGTAATGGTGACCTACCGCCCCGCAGGAGATTCCACGGCATGGAAGGAAGCGGAGGTCGCAGCAGTTGAAAGCAACTTGCTGTGTCTCGGCGATGAAGGTGACGCGCCCGATCAACTTGCGCTGTTCAGAAAGACATGGGCGGCTGAGAAATCTTGTCGAGCCGATGAAGACTGCATGGATCGAAGGACTGCGGACGCGAACGCCAAGTCTCTCAAGCGCAAGATTGCGGAGGTCACGGAGTCAATTTGCGACCTTCGCGCCAGCATTGCCGAGACGAAGCGTCAAATCGCCGAAGAGCATCGATACGCAAAGCGCACGGGCGTGCTTAGCCTTAGCGACTTGCAAGAATTGAAAGAGAATCTGCGCCTTTGGGAAGAGACGCTTGCAGAGCAGACAGAAGGCTACCGAATGCTGGTGGGCCGTTCGGCCAAGGTGTCGTGCAAGTAGCGTTTCAGCCCCGCGCGGTGCCAGACCTTGTCCTCGATGAAATGCCGGCGTTTGTGCGCCCAAGATCCCGTGCATGCAGGGCAGGAAGGCGTGCCGGAATTGGGCCGAGCTTGAAGGACGCCGACACGACGGCGGCGCACGGCACGGCCTACATGCGCCCCCGTCCCGCACACGGCCCACTTCTTGGGCAACCTCCGCCATGTTCGGCCGGCCCCGGATGCGGGCCCGTTCGGACGCGGGCCCGGACAAGAAGGTATTCCAACTCCGGCTTGACAGGATCCCGCCCGGTGAGACGATGGAACCGGGAGGCCCCATGGCTCTGGTAAAATGCCCCGATTGCGCTGGCCGACTCAGCACGGAAGCTATCGCGTGTCCGCATTGTGGAAGGCCGAACCGTCCCGCTGACGTCAAATCGGTACGCCCGGCGCAACAAACGGTCGTGGGACACAACGCTTCCGATGCCGGGAACGCGCCACCACCGTCGCTTCCTGGGTATATGGTCGCCAGCGCTGGGAGCGCTCAACCAGCGCAGCCGCCACCACTCACGGTAGGCCAGCGCGCTGCCACCTCTGGACAAGCACAACCACCGGAAGCACCTCGGCAACCATTGCCCCAAACCAGCGCCCGGCCGGCTTCATCGGCGCAGATCCCGAAGACACAGCAGGCGAAGCCGCCGGCAAGAAAGCTTGGCACTGGCTTGTGGAACTATCTCAAGATGCAATGTGATCTCGGCGGTGGTGACCCTGGCAAAGAACTCGGCACCGGTTTGGTTTTGGGGATTGTCTTTCTCCCGTACATTTTCGCGTGGTTCACGCTGAGAAAAGGGCACTCTACGAAACAGCGATTTCTTGCCTTGGGATGGATGGTCCTAATGTTCTTTTCGATGAGAAACCTGAACAGGGCGGCGGAAAGCTCGTCAGCGTACACGGCGACCGTGCAACCCGCTTCATACGCGCAACCCAGCCCCGTAGTCAGGCAAGCGCAAGACCTCACCTATGTCGACGAGACGTGCTTGGAGGTTGCCGAGAAATTCGGGACGGCTTCTGGCCTGTCGGACCTGCAGATGGACGAAGCGTGGAAGCCGTACAGAGGCAAGGGGTTCGAGTGGGAACTCAGTATCACCGAGGTTAGTTCGGACATCCTTGGGGGATTTTCGGTGCAGGCCAAGTGCTCCCCTAGATCAAGGTCGTTGATCCAGGACATCCAGATTCTCATATCCCGAGCGAGCTAGGGCGTTCGTCATGGGACTACGAAAGGGGACCTCCTACAGGCTTAGGGGAACCCTGACTGGCACCTCGTCGCTTCTGGGCTTGAGGGGATTGGGAATAGTCAACTAGCGACGTTGGCTGTTTCGGTTCCCTCGTGCGTGGTGTCTTGTGCATGTCACTACCTCCGCAGCAAGACCGGAATCCATTCGCCACGCGAGCCGCGAACCACCCTCACCACGTACCGATCCCCGTCGCCGCAGAAGCCCCCAAAAGTTGCCGTATGCCCTGCGTCGTCTTCGCCCGATGCGGTCATGTGCCCACGGGCGAATTGGGATTCCTGATGTGGCCCGAGAGCCTGCCTGTAGGCGTCTCCGGAATCGACCTCGAAGCTATAGCGTGTTTCGTTGTAGATTCGGCAGTCGGCCACGGCGGGCGCGGCAGCGAGGAATGCGAGGAGTCCGATCACCTTCACGTGGGTTTGCATGTCGATCCCTTTGGCTAGTTTGACGATCTCTAGCGCGGCCCGCTTCAACGGTTCCCCCTATCAAGAGGTGTAGGCGCCCCCTAAGATCCCCACCTAAATCCCCACTTCTAGCGTGGCGGAGCATGGCGCTCCGTGACTCTGTGTGACTGTAAGTCCCCGCCACGTCTAGGTTTTCTCGGGTGATTTAGGCTATTCGGCTCTATGGCATTCAGGAGGCCGACAGTTCGATCCTGTTCAGCTCCACCAAGTTTTCGATAAGCGTTACGATGATCTAGATCGCCGGTCCAGGGCGACCTTTTTCTTGTCCACCGTCGGCCCACCGTCGCCGCCAGAAATCCGGCGAACCCACCGATTGCTCCTTGACGGCGAGGGCCGAGTCATCGACAACGCGGTTTTCGGCGATTCCGACTCCATGAAGCAGGCATGGCTGGACTCGGTGGCCGACTATCGATGGCCATGCTTGGCTGGCGATCGCATCCCCTTCGCCTGCGGATGGAGCGTCTTCTAGCCAGCAGACTGTGCAGACCTTCTTGGCACAGGTACACCACGAGGTCTGCCCCTCCATGGCAGGTCAGACCCTGTCCTACGCGTGCGACTTTGAGTGATACACCTATATGCGAGGTTTGTGCCGCCGCCATCGAACAGCCTTGCAGACTCTCGGCGTTTGCGCACCACTGTTGCAAGGCGTTGAGGAGAAAGCGAAGATGACCCCAGAGCACGAAATTGAGGCCATGATTGCTCGCGAGACGGCAGCCTGGGATCGCCAGGACGCCACGAGCCTGCTCAGGAAAACGGAACCGCGAGACGCACGAAGACTCGCCGTAGCGGACCGTAGGCGCTGCCGACGTAGCCGGTACCGATGCGATAGGCATAGACTTGGTTGAACAAGTTGAAGACGTCGATGGCTATCTCGGGGTGCAGGTGCGAGATATCGAAGCGGTGGCGAAGCGTGAGGTCGACGACCACATGCGACGGCACCGTCTCGTTGCTGTCGGGGCCGGTACGCAGTCCGCTGCCGTAGTTCAGCAGGGCTGACACGTGCGTGCTCGCGGGGGCGTCGTGAAGATCGACCCCGACGTTGGCTGTCCATGTCTGCACGTGATCGAGCATCACCCAGCTCTTGTCAGCTACCTCGGCCGGACTGAACAGAAATTTTTCGGAGCTGATGCCCGAGCCCTGCGCGAGCTGCCATCCCAAGTTCGCGAAACCGTCGGCGTTGTTGCCGCCGTTCAGCTTGCAGGAGGCCTCGACCCCGGCGGCACGCCCGCGTTCGAAATTGTAGCTGGCGACGAGGTTGGTGGTGCCCACGTTCACGCGGTCGAGCTGATCGCTGGCGATGCGGCCCCAACCAGTGAGGTCCAAGGTCAACCCGCGCAGCAGACGCTCGGTGATGCCCAGCTCCGCAGACCAATCCTTTTCTGCCTTGATATCGACGGGAAGAGTCTGCCCGGCCAGCGAAGGAACGAGGATGCGACCTGCAACGGGCGCGTCGATCGTGCTCGGCGGTTGCCACAAGTATCCGGCGAATCCGTGCAGCGTGAGGTTGGTCGTGACGGCGTAGCTAAGTCCCAGCCGGGCGCTTGGCCCGAGGAGAAACAACGACGGCTCGTCGCTGTGAAGGAAGGACGCACTCTCGATGTCGAGCCTGGCACCGGCAAGGATTGTCACCTTCCCAAGCAGGATTTGGTCTTGCAGAAAAGCCCCCGCGCCAAGCACGTTGGTACTATCACTGCCTGACAGGGTCTGCGCCGGATCTGCACCGCCGGAAGGGGCGACATCGTCGCGGAAGTAGGCCGTGTAATCCACATTGCTGCGGGCCGCATCGACCAGCAGGCCTGTCTTCCAGATGTGCCGCAGGCCTTGTGCCCACGTGAGCGAGGCCAGCCCGCCTCCGTGAAGGACATCCCTGCGAACATCGCCGCAGGCAGAGCCAGGATCCGCGGTCGGACCGAGCGATCCGGCAGGATCGCAGGTGAGCTTTCCGTACGCTTCGCGGAAGAAGGGGGCAACCTGCAAGGTGCCCGCTGCGCCGACATGCTTGTAGGAAACCGCCGCGAAGACATTGCGTTCGGTCTCGACCGGGTCTGCATCGTAAGGCACGAAGGGAGGAGGATCGTTACCGTAGGCGTCGGCCCCCCGGACCGCTCCTGCCGGGGCTTGGGAAAGAGGCAGCAAGGTCGGGTCGATCGGGATCTGAAACCGACTCTGATTGAAGGTCGTGACGAGCTCGATGTGGTCGCTCTCGCGAAGTTGGTAGTCCAGGCGCAGAAAGCCGCTGCCCGAGGTCATGCCGTCGTGAAGGATGGGGGTCACCGATGGTGGGTCGAACCCGCGGTTGGTGTTCTGGAAATCGCCCGCCATGAAGAGGCTGAGCTTTCCGATCTCCTGGGAATAGTTGAAGGCGTAATGGGTCGTGCCATAGGATCCGTACGCGGCTTCCGCTTCCCCAGATGGGCCACCGAGAGCGTGGCACGTGGTTATGTCGATCACGGCACCAAGCCCAGAACCAAATTCTGCCGGAAAACCGCCCGTCAGAACGCGAACGTTCTGCACCAACCTGGTCGGGATAAAGCCCATCGTGGCGCCAAATTCCCCGAGCGGGGCGGCCAAAAGAGGAATGCCATCGACCACGTAGAGCAAGCCGCCATCGGCGCCGCGCACGTGGAGCCCGAAACCGAACGTGTCGGCGACGAACCCGGGCTGAGTCGCCAGCGCGTAGGCAAGCGGTTGCGTGTCACCTCCGGGCAGGGATGCAATCGTCTGTCGCGATAGGACGGACTCACTCGTTCCGGTCGTCCGTTCCCTCTGGCCAAGCACCGTGACGTCGGGGGCCGGCTCCGGCGAAACAGCCAGCTCCGGCGCAACAGCCGTCGGCGCTGGCGGCGAGGCGGCTTCCTTCGTGGCCACGGGGCTCACCGGCTCTTGCGCGACAGTCGGAGCTGGCGGTAAGTCGGGAGTGCCGCCGTCCGGGCTTGCCGCCAGCGGTTGCGGGGCAGCTTCTTGCCCTCCGTCGAGCGGTTCTTGGGCTGCGGCTGGGCGAGGCCAGCAGGCGGCCAAGCACAATCCGACAGTTGCTCCGAATCGCACTCCGAATCGCACCTTCGCACTCATGACGCCCCTACGGTAGCCGCGTCTGAGGCGTCGTCCGTGGCTGCGGCATCCATACTCGCCGCAGGTGGGCAACCGCCGTCCATGCTCGGGTCGCCTCCCGCGGGACACACCCACGGCCACCGCTGTCCCGGGACCGGCTCGCCCAGGTCGTCATAGCTGCCAAGACCGCAGCCAACGCCCCATCCGATCAAGACGAGCCCTACCAGAACTGCCACCTTCCACCCTCTTGTTGATGATTGCTTCTTGGGTCGACGGATCGGAAAGGTTTGCATCGCGCGCACAGTAGCCATGCAATGCGGGTCTGATTTGCGACTTCTTAGCGACAGTTCCGCAACGGAATCTGTTTCGTAGTCTTCTTGACCCGCTCGGTCTCGGCGGAGCAACGACGCTGACAACCCTGGCCAAGAGCGCGAGCGCGCCTATGTTTCTTGGTGGCGCGTCGGTGGCCCCCGCAGGGGATCAGCTCAAACGGTCCTTGACAAATACTGCTTGTAGCAGTAGCTTCGCAGCAGTGACCAAGCTCTTCTGGGGGCGCCAAGGGCAAAGATCGGTGCGGTTGAACAGAGCCTACCGAGCGATCTACGTGGAGCATGAGACCGGCGAGGTCGAGCTGATCGAGGTCTTGGAGGTAAACAAGCATGAGTACAGATAGGCAAAAGATTTTCGGGTCGAAGGATTTGGAGAGACGGATGGGCAAGCTCACCGTGGGTGAGTTTCTTCACGCCTGGCGGGTCTCCGAGGGGATCAGTCTGGCGGATTTCGGCAGGCTCGTCGGCATGTCAGTCGCTAACCTGTGCGACATAGAGAAGGGGCGCAAGGGTGTGAGTCCGGAAAAGGCCGAGCAAATCGCCAAGGCCATTGGCGTACCTCAGGAGCTCCTCATCCGCTTGTCAATCGAGGAGAGTCTACGGGCAGCAGGGCTCAAATACAGGGTTCAGATCAAGCCGGCGGCATAGCTTCTCGAATTCGTCCACGACCAGGAAGCTGAGCCATGAATCCAATTTGTCAGGCCACATAGGGGCAAGCCAGGGTGCGGTTCAACGCGCCACGCGCCACGCTGGCCCGACATTGTGCTAACGCCCGACGAAGCCGATCTCGTACTGGGTGTGCTCGACCGGGCTCGCGGACTGCTTCCAGGTCATGCTTCATGTCGATCTAGATCCTTTCCGAGATCCGCTCACACCCGACGACGTGCTGGCCGGAACCCTGGACGATGGTACCCGCGTTTCCGCGGAAAGTATTCGGCGCGCGGCCTGCGACCGCGGCCTCGTGGCCGTCGGCCACGACAAGACCGGAACCACCCTGTCCATTGGTAGGCGCTCCCGCTCCATTCCTCCGGCCATTCGCCGCGCCCTCCTCCTGCACGACCGCGGTTGCGCCTTTCCCGGCTGCACCCACAACCGATTCCTGCACGGCCACCACATCCAGCACTGGCTGCACGGGGGCGAAACCAGCTTGGAAGACCTTTCTTTGCTGTGCTCGCACCACCACCACCTGGTCCACGAAGGTGGTTGGTCGGTCGAGCGAACGGCAGACGGGGATTTGTGCTTTCGCGGGCCGACGGAGGCGCCTTGCCCGCAGTACCCGCGCGCCAAGCCAGCGAAGATGCGATGGTCTTCTTGCAGATGACAAGCTCTGACAAACGCGCGACCATGCGGCGTGGTTGTCGCACCCGCGGGGGGCCGTTCCGTATGACTGCTGCACGCGTCTGGCACAGGCTGCGCCGGATCGCGATTCTCTTGGTGGTTGTCTTCCTCCTGCTCGAGTCAGCCCTCTTCGTCTTCCAGCGACGCCTGCTTTATCACCCGACCACCTACACGCTGGCAGAGTTGGCCAAGCAAAGCCAGGCCGAGGACCTCCGTCCCTGGCCTGCAGGGGCCGACCACCGTGGTCTGATGGTCGATCCGCATGCTTCCCCGACGAAGGGCACCATTTTGCATCTTCACGGCAACGCCGGGTCGGCGCTCGACTGGTCCGACCTACGGCGGTTCACAACGCCGCTCGGCTACCGCCTGATTCTGCTCGAATACCCGGGGTACGGTGCCCGTCCCGGCAGCCCGAGCGAGGCTGCGTTGGTCGCGGATGCCGTCCGCTCGGTCGAGCTTGCGCGCGCACAGTTCGGCGCGCCACTCTTCCTCTTCGGCGAATCCCTGGGCAGCGGCGTAGCCGCCGCGACGGTTGCTACTGCTGGCAAGAGCCTCGACGGCGTGTTGCTGGCCACGGCCTGGGACGACCTGCCGCGGGTCGCGCAGAAGACCTTCTGGTTCTTGCCGGTGAAGTGGCTGGTGCTCGATCGTTACGACAGCGTGCGAAACCTGGCGACCTATCCCGGACCACTCGCCGTGATCCTCGCCGGACAAGACGAGTTGATCCCCACGCCATGCACTCAGACATTGTTTTCCTCGTTTGCGGGACGCAAGCGGCTGTGGACCCTTACGCACGCAACTCACAACACGTGGCAGGATTTCACGCAGCAAGCGTGGTGGCAGGAAGTGATGTCCTTCCTCGACGGTCGCCGGTAGCTGTTACATGCAGGTCAAGGCGCCGAGCGGGCCGGAAATTCACGTGCGCGACTGTGGTGCATGCAAGTGAATCGCATCGAATTTCCATTGCAATTACACCTGAACATCTGTATAGTCTTACCCATGTTTACCGTCGAGGAATTGGGTCAAGAGATAGCGGAATTGGCGGTTCACTTGGATGCGGCCACGCACCGGTTGCTCGAATGCATTCGCCAATTCGATGCCGAGTGCGGATGGGAACCACAAGGGGCGGTGTCGTGCGCGCACTGGTTGTCTTGGCGAATTGGGCTCGACCCGGCCACCGCACGCGAGAAGGTGCGCGTGGCGCGCACGCTCGGCAACTTGCCCGCCATCGACGCCGCCTTGAGGTCGGGCAAGCTGTCGTACGCGAAGGTGCGAGCGCTGACCCGCGTGGCCACCCCCGAGACCGAGGCCAAGTTGCTCGACGCCGCCATGTACTCCACCGGCGCCCAGCTCGAACGCCTGTGCCGTGGCTACCGCATTGCCATGACCGCTGACAACGCCCTCCCGCCACCCGAGCGCTCCGTGCGCCGCCGCGACTTGGTTGGCGGCATGGTCAAGCTCGAAATTGTTCTAACGCCCGACGAAGCCGAGCTCGTGCTGGGCGCGCTCGACCGGGCTCGCGGACTCGAGCACAAGGTTGACGAGCACAGAATAGAGCAGCCCGACCCCAAGCGGCCATCCCGCGCCGACGGCATGGTCGCCCTGGCCGAAAGCTACCTGGCCGGCAACGCAGGCAACGGCAACGGCGGCGAGCGCTTCCAGGTCATGCTTCACGTCGATCAAGATCCGCTTGCACCCGACGGCGCGCTGGCCGGAACCCTGGACGACGGCACAGGCGTTTCCGCGGAAAGTGCGCCAGGCAAAGCCTGGGCAAGGAGGATGACATGTAGAACCATGATTGAAACCTTGCGAAGGAACCCGGCGGGACAAGCCCGCCCGGCAAAGGCTGGCAACCAGCCGGAACCGAGTGTTGCGTGGTTCGGGGGTAACCCCGACTGCGAAGCGTACACAGGGAGCATGAGGGCCGCGCGATAGAGCCTCGAAATGAAACTGCTTGCGGGAGATGCCGTGGTTTTCTGAGCGGCGTCAGCACCTGCGATGCCGCAATGGCTAGGCGTTGAGGTCCCGCCGGGGTCGAAGAACGTGGCGCGCATGCACAGGGGTTCCACAGGAACCTGGGAGGTCCTGTCGTCTCCACTGACAACAAGGGAAGGGCACCCGGCGGAAGCCAAGAGCCCAGGCCCCATCACGACGCGCTCGACACGATGGGGAGCGAACGAATGAGCGCGCAGTGGTACCGCCAAGCGAAGGAAACGAAGCGCGGCGGGAAGGGCGAAAGGAAGTCGGAGCTTTCTCGTAGTACCGATGAAGCGGGGGAACCGACCCGAGGGACCCCGTGGAGGGAAGGGGGAGCCAAACTACGGAACGGCTGGAGAGAAAGATGAAGGGAACGTCGAGTCCCGAAAACGTCTCAACGAAACTACAGCGGATAGCAAAGCTGGCGAAGGAATCACCGGACATGGTGTTCACGACGCTTGCCCATCACATCGACCTGGAACTATTAGACCAAGCGTTTCGGCTGACCCGAAAGGATGGGGCGACTGGAGTAGACGGCCAGGATGCGACCGGGTACGCGGCGAATCTGCAGGGAAATCTGCGGTTGCTGCTAGACCGGTTCAAGTCGGGCACGTACCAGGCGCCTCCGGTTCGACGGGTGCATATCCCGAAGGGGGATGGTAAGTCGACCCGCCCCATAGGGATACCGACCTTCGAAGACAAAGTGCTTCAAAGGGCGGTCACGATGGTGCTGGAGGCGGTTTATGAGCAGGACTTTCTAGCCTGCTCGTATGGCTTCCGACCGGGCCGGTCGGCGCATCAAGCGCTGGCAACGCTTTGGCAGGGTCTGATGAACATGGGCGGTGGCTGGGTGATTGAGGTAGACATCAAGAGCTACTTCGACACCGTCGACCATGGACATCTCCGAGGCTTTCTCGACAGAAGGGTGCGAGACGGAGTGCTCCGTCGAGCAATCGACAAGTGGCTCAAAGCAGGAGTTCTAGAGGACGGCAGCGTGTACCACCCTGAAGGCGGAACGCCCCAGGGAGGTGTCGTCTCACCGCTACTCGCGAACATCTACCTGCACGAGGTCCTGGATACGTGGTTTGCTCGGGAAGTGAAGCTCAGACTTCGGTCACAGGCATTCATGGTCCGGTACGCAGATGACGTGGCCATCGTCGTTGGAAACGAGGACGATGCCCGCAGAGTGTTGGATGTACTCGGCAAACGGTTTGCCAAGTATGGCCTCGCCCTGCATCCAGAGAAAACCAGGATGCTCGACTTTCGAAGGCCGCGCAGGTCGCAGTCGTCTGCGAACCCGAGTGCGCCTGAGACTTTCGACATGCTGGGCTTCACCTGGTACTGGGGTAAGTCCCGCAAGGGAGCCGCAGTCATCCAGCGCAAAACCTCGTCGAGCCGCTTTTGTCGAGCGCTCTCTCGAATCGCTGACTGGTGTCGGACCCATCGGCACGACGCCGTCGCCGCACAGCACATCGACCTTTCGCGGAAGCTTCGCGGACACTATGCGTATTTCGGAATCACCGGAAACGCACGCTGTCTCAGTCGCTTTCTGCACGAGGTCGAGCGCGTGTGGCGCTACTGGCTCAACCGTCGGTCAGCAAGAGCAAAGATGGTGTGGGAACGCTTCTGTGCTCTGCTGCAGCGGTATCCGCTGCCGCCGATCCGAATCGTCCACAGCGTCTACCGACCCGCAACGAAACCGTAGCTTGAGGAGCCGGATGCGGGAAATCTGCACGTCCGGATCTGTGGGAGCCCTGGGCGGACAACCGCCCAGGGCCACCCGACCGCTCCGGCGCGTGGCCTGCGACTGTGGCCTCGTGGCCGTAGAATCACCTCGCCCCGCGCAGCGGGGAGAGGTCGGCGCGCGAAGTGCGCCGGGTGAGGGGCTCCCCGGCCGCCGCACCCGCACCATTCCCACCTCAATTCGCCGCGCCCTCCTCCTGCGCGACCGTGGTTGCGCCTTCCCCGGCTGCACCCACAACCTATTCCTGCACGGCCACCACATCCAGCACTGGTTGCACGGGGGCGAAACCAGCTTGGACAACCTTTCCTTGCTGTGCTCGCACCACCACCATCTGGTCCACGAAGGCGGCTGGTCGGTCGAGCGAACGGCAGACGGGGATTTGTGCTTTCGGGCACCCGACGGAGGCGAATTACCATCGGTACCCGCGCGCGAGGTCAGCGAAGATGCGATGGTCTTCTTGCAGGAATGGGCCGAGGATCGCGGGCTGAACATCGGGGCGGATAGCAACATGCCGCTTTGGGATGGGACACGCCCAGACTACGACTGGGCAGTGGCGGCGTTGGTGTCGGAGGCGGGAGCGTGAAATGGGATTGGAAGCCGCCATCTATCAGGACCGCAGATAGGGGATCGGATAGCATGCTGGCCATGGCTAAGAAGACGACACTCCCAGCGGCAAAACGTCGCCCACGTCTCTCCCCGAACGTAGAAGCGGACCTGATGTGGAAGTCGGACCGCGTCTGCTGCATCTACCATGAGGCACGTAAGGGCGTTCAGGTCCATCATGTTGACGGAAGAAGGGCAGGCGATGGCCTTGAAAATCTTGCCCTGCTCTGCCACGAGCACCATGAGGAGGCGTCGAAGACCACAAGCCTAACCAGGAAACTGTCAGCCGTGGTGGTCAGGCGGTACCGTGATGAGTGGTACTCCGAGGTCCAGGAGAGACGGAACGCGCGCAGGAGGCCCTCACTCCCTGGAAGTGAGTCCACCAGTCAAGAAGACTTTCTGGATGCTCTTGCAACCATGGAGGTGAGAAAACTTGGCCCATCTTGCGGGCCCTATGGCGGCTTGAGTGAGGTCATTCAGCGGATCCGCCTCTTGGGTCAATACGCATGGGGATATGGACTGCGAGTGCGCCTGGAGGTGCTTTACGCAATCGGGAGTCTGCTCGCGGGAAGATGGACGCACGGATCCAGGCTTGAAGACCTCACGAGTATTGCGCACATAGTCATCATCGAGACGCTTCCCTTGCCGCCGTGGATTGAGAAACGCACCGAGCAACTCAATCCCGCAGAGCGCGAGATCGTCGATACGGCACTTCAGTTAGGTTTTGAGATTTCCGCCAACGCAGCCCACGTTCTCGAGAGCCTTCCTTCTGTTGATGATGGGTCAGACGTAATGGCGAAAATCCTTCGACATGCAGTAATTGTTAAGGATGAGTCCCTGAAGGCCGCAGCCATTCAGCAGTTCCAGCATGCGATGAAGGGTGCATTTACCGATGGACGCCGCTGGCTCGAATTCGCCATGAATAATGCACTTCGTCCAATCGGCAGCATCCGATTGCAGATGTCGCAGCAGCTTGCAGAGAAGATGTGGCCATCACGTTGACCAACTAGAGGGTAATCCTCTGCGGCACCCGTCTCACGTCGCCCTCGCCTATCGGCGGGGCCGATCGCGGCTTAGGAACCAAACGTCATGGACTCCATCCTAGAACTGCCACGGTGGAGGGCCGACGAGGTCTACTGGCAGCAGGGATTGATCGGACTGCTGCGCCAGGATGTCGAGTAGTCGCCTGTTCTCCGTTCCGTGGGCATTCCGGGCATTCTCAGGCGGAAAGATAGCCGGGCCGCAGCGTTCGGGATCTCGTAGCGTCTGAGCGCGATCCGAGACCAGAGCCGCGAGGAGTCTGTTACGAGCCGCTCCCACCGTAAAAGGGCCCTTGAGCAAGTCGGCATAGACTTGTCGAGGGTCAACGGCATGTTTGTACGAAGACAAGAACACCGGCGAGGAGGAAGCTGTCAATGATCGTATGAGAAGCAGCGAAAGCAGGTCGATCCGCCTTGGATTCCATTGAGAGATAATGCTGGTCAGAAGCAAATCGCTGAGCGACGCCAATTCTCGATCGTCCAGACGATCGACCATTTGCCCAGCAAACTGGCCAAAGAAGAAGACCTCACCTTCGGGCCCGTGCGAAATTTGCTCGATGATCTGCTTGCTCTGGTCCGTCGGGGTTCCGGAAAGTGCAAGCATTCCGTTGAACTTCCGATAGTGCTCGAGCATCTCCTGTTGCAACTGGTCCCGAACCTTGGAATCCGCTCCGTCCTTGAGCTTTTCGCACAGGAGGCATAGCGCGCGCCCGGTGTCCTCCCAGAAGAATGTTTGCTCCTTCCTGGCCGTTGTCCATGCTAGGAGATCACGAGCCAAGTCTGCGGCGTTTGCGACATCCAGACTGGGAATGAGCTGAGTCGTGAGCATCAGAAATGACGTTGCCTGTAGCTCGTTCGCACGCTCAGCCAGGGTCAAGAGCTGTCTTGCCAGCCGCAAATCGGCTTGGCTGTCGAGGCGGGGTGCCAGTTCCACCAAGGTCCGACCGAGATCCTGGATAGCCTGCGCATCGCTGGGCGGAAATGTCTTCATCAGCTCAAGCACTTCGTCTGCAAGGCGCTGAGCGTCGTCGTTGCTCAGCAACCGCGACAACGCCTCCAACGCGCCTCCACCGAAAAGCGTGTTCGATTCCTGTCGCATCCGTCCCAACACGGCCCTGGCTGCGCGAAGGACTTCCCGACTCTCAAGATGCGGTTTCAAAGAAGCAACCGCGCCAGCCAAGCTGGATTGGGTGTGACTGTCGCCGTCACTTTCTAGTCGCGCAAGCAACTGCGTAGCGATCTCAGACGCGTCCGTGCTGGACTCGTCTGCGGTCAGCGTGGTCGCCAGCACACCAAGACAGGAAACAACATTCGGCCAGTTCGTCACGTCTCGGACCCTCTCCCAAACAGGCGGGGCGAGTCGTGCGCGCTCACGTCCGGGAATCGCTGTTGCGATTCTCGCCAATGCTTGCGCCGTTCTACAGATGCTCGCAGGATCCCTCTGCGCCAGCAACCTGGGCAGATAGGTGCTCAAGATCTGAATACCGGTGGGGGAATCTAACCGCGGTGCAATCGCGGAGACTGCCTCAGATACCCTGAAATCCTCCTCTGGTGAGGGCGTTCCAGCCAGCAGTCGATCGAGTAGCGAGCTCGTGGTCATCAAAGACCGGTCGGCATCTATCCGTGCCGGGACCTTGCCGAGGGCACTAACCAACGAAGGAAGGGTGTCCTGGGAAGCGTCCTTCAACTGCTCCACGATGGCCTGCGCGAGTTTGGTTGACGTGGAATCGAGAAGCCGTAGCTGGTCTGAAGCCACAATCGCCGAGGCCATCAGGACTTGACCGGGTCTCCCTGTTGTCAGAGCAGGAAGCAGAATGTTTTCGGCGAGCTTGTCCGACCTCCGGCCAGTAACGTCGAGGCCCACAGCGACTTGGGCAATGTACTGTGCGCGGGTTGCTGCCCTCTTCGCCACTACGACGTCATCCGCGAGTTGGAGGGCCAATGTAAGCAGACCTCTGTCGCCAGTCCAGAGGTGCTTGAGATCGCGAGCCTCCTCCTCCGTAAGCTCGCCGTGCCCGATGGCCTTCATGGTCTCCCTCACCATCATTTGATTTCGGTAGACGGAGTATTGCCAGGCGCCCAGACCAGCAAGCGCAACGAGTATGCCGGCTGGAATCCAACGAAGAAAGCTCTTGGCGATCAGGCTTCCGGCGGATGTGAGCGATACTCGTCGTGCCAGAATATGGCCGACCAACTTGAGCTGCTCGCCCATTGAAAGCAGTGCACGCCACCATTCAAGCCCGGTTGCGTCTGCAAGCTGTTGGTTCCTCTTGCAGACGAAGTCGTCCCACTTCGTTGCCTCACCCTGAGCATCCCGCAGGGGACGTGCGAGGTAGTCGTGGTACAGCAGGAGCCTGGGATCATCCTTGTCGCTTGAGGCGCTGGTGCGAAGCATTAGTTCCTCAAGGAGGATCCTCACGGCTTCTTCCGCAGAACCCGATGCGGACCGCTGGCGGAGGGCCGTTGCAAAATCCTGCTTACTACAGGAAGTTGCCTTGTTGCCGTCGGGAGCCACCAATAGGCTCCTAATGCCTTCCAAGATATCATCCTTAGGTATGTTTGCCACCCTGCCCGCCGACTCGACCACACGCTGAATATGCTGCTTCTCGAGTCCGCTGAGCCCACCGAGTCGTTCGTATTCGCGCAGCGTTAGCAGGTGGCGACGAGTGAAGCGCAAACCGCTGAGAGCCACAGCCAGTCGGATCGGAAGCACCTCGCCGCGTTCATCCTGAATGTCCCGAAGAATTCGGTGCTGCAGTGCCATCCACCCAAACTCTGGATTCTCAATGACAGGCGATTGGTCGGGTGCCAGTGCTATTCGCTCAAGGAGCGGTGAGATGAGGCCTGTCTTGATTGAATGAAGCTCCTGATGGGTGAACTTGCTCTCGTCCACAAATTGAAGCGCCGAAAGAGCGGCGCCGACATCGGATCGGGCAATGACGATGAGGTGGATCTCCTCGTCGCGGAGTAGGCTCTGAACCTCACGCCAATCCCCGTCTGTTGCTATTTCCGAAGCGCGCCGGAGTGTTGTGCCTTCATAGAACCGCTCGCGGTGCGCAGATAGGTAGTCATCAAATTGGTCGAAGATCAGAAGGAGGCGCTTGGGCGTGCGAGCAGGTAGCTCCCTGATCCACGACCAAGCGTCGAAGTTCCCCACCGGAGCGGTTGCTTTCAGACTGTCGAGATCTCGCTGCTCAAGTCGGCATAGGCTGTCTGCAACAGCTTGATGCAGGCCACGCTCCCAAGGAACTGAGGACAGGTCGATGCTCAGAGGCACAAACCGTGCGTTTCCTGCGGCGTTCTGGCGTTGACCAGACAACGCGGGAACCAAACCTGCTTGAACGAGGGCGGTTTTCCCGGCGCCTGATTCGCCGACCAGGAACGTCAGAACATGCTGGCTGCAGTTCCTTACCAGTCTCTCGATGTCCTCGTCTCGTCCAACGAGATCTGTCGGAACGCGCGACAAAAGACGGAAGCGTTCGGGCTGCAAGAGCCTCGACGGCAAGGGCAGCGAGAACCACACCAGGATGACTGCGAGTATTGCGCAGATCACCGGCACTAGTACCTTGACAAACGCGGGAACGGCGGCCAGTGCCCCGATCTGGGAGACGAATGCCGACGCGACGCTCAATATGCCGGAGATGGTGCCGAATATGCCCGTCTTTTGGGAGAGGGATTCTTCGGACGAGGGTGCTCATCGAGTTTGGACCAAGCCTATGAGTTTGGGGTGTCTGCCGAGAAGCTCGCGAAGGTCGACGACGCAAGCCATTGTATTCTGACCAAGACCCGCCTTCCGGTGGGGAGGGTCTGGCGGGGTGGGCAGCAGTCGTGAACGGGCGGTGCACCGGGGGGCCTGGGGAAGGCGGCAGGGTGGGTTTGGGCGAAATACATGCTCGACCATGGACACCAAAGAGCTCCTGCCTCCACCGGGCCAATGGCCGGATCCTTCAGGCATGAAACGTGGCAGCCCCTCACCCGCCTTGCTGCGCTCGGCGACCTCTCCCCGCTGCGCGGGGCGAGGTGTTTTCAGGGCAGGGTTTCATATCAACGTCTTGCCCACCGAATCGATGCGTGGCGAGTTTCCCGAGATGGGGAGCTGATCCTCTCCGAGGGTAGTTCATGTCAGGCGACGGTCCGAAGTGGCAGGTCTCGTTCTCGGACGGCCTCGGCTGCGTAGCGCAAGGACTCGGCGATGTCCTCGCGTTCGAGGTCGGGATAGGCGGCCAGAATCTCGTCGGTCGCCATTCCCTCAGCCGCCATTCCAACGACCGTGGCCACCGGGATACACAGGCGCCTGATACGGGGAGTACCGCCCATCTGCGCCGGGTCCACAGAGATGCACTCGTACGTTGCCATCGCTCCCTAGCTTGCCACACTTTTGCCGAGCTAGGGGGTGCCGCGCGAAATCGCTCTGGCGCGGCAAAACGGCTTCGGTGCGGGCTTTCGGGCTATCTGCCACGCGCCTCACCGAGATCCAGGACTTCATACCTCCTCGATCCTCGCCTACCTCTGACACTGCACCGGCGACAATCCCGTCGCCCAATAGGGAGTCTGGGCGGGACTCACCACTTGCAAATCGAGCTCGGCCATGGTGTCGCAGTAGTCGCACGGAACGCCGCTCCCTTGACCCAAGCCCGAGTCGGCAACCTTCCACAGGCTTTTGTCCACGAGCGGCGGGCCCACTATGAGAGGCTCGGTCATGACCTCGAAAGTCCAGGTCAATGCGTTCGACGTGTTCGTGAACTCGATGCGCGCCGCTGGGAAGGTGACCGAATCGGGCGATTCCCCTTCGGGGGGACTGAAGACGACGTTGAGACCGACATCCACCGGGTCGCGTGGCGAGTTTTCCGTGCAATCAACGCCGATGAAGGAAGGGGGCGAGTAGTTGAAGGTGACGTTCACGCGGCCGCTGGCGTCGCGCGTGATGCCGCCGCTCGCGCTCGCATCGCTCGTGATCCCGCCGCTCCCGCTGGTGTCGCGCGTGGTCCCGCCGCTCGCGCTCGCATCGCTCGCGGTCAGGCCAACGTGACCCGCCTGGCCGCCGTTGGCGTTGGTACCCAAGCCGGCGTCGTGAGCGGTCGGCACTCTCAGTCCTTCGGAATGGCACGAGCTAAGCGCGAATACGCACGAGAGCACGATGCAGAGCCCTGCGACCATGTGGATGATGATGGCCCCATTCAGGAATCGCTGCAAACCCAAGAGCGGAAGCTCGCGCACCCAAGACAGCAGAACCGACGCCGCCAACGACGTTGGCCGCTTCTCTTTGCCGAACGCGCGAGGAGACTATAGCCAAGCTGGCCCAAGCCGTGTACGACACCTTCACCACGAAGAAGTACACGACGTCGCCAAATGGGCGAAGAAGATGAAGGCTGCCCGTGCCTCGCGCCCCGGGCCGAACGTCGTGCTTGCACATCGCACGGGCTTCGGTCCGTGGCTGGCGACCGCGTCAGTAGGGGTAAAGACCGATGAGGCAGACGTTGAATGGTTGTTCGGTCCCATTGATTCCGGGAACCAGAAGCATGACTTGTTCGAGTGGGGTCTGGCCGTCATAACCTGGGGGTCCGCTGGGCGCCCAGCACATTGTGTTGAAGGTCGACCAGGGGACAGAGCCGCTGCTTGATGAGCCGGAGATGTCCGCGCACCAGGTTTCGTCAGGCCAGCCCTTCGCGCCTTGGATTTGAATTCTGAGCGGCGAGCCCCCTGGATTGCTGACCTCATACTTGAGGCCCTTGCCAGTGACCGCCCATGTTCCCGGGGACTGATTCACGTCCCCGTTCATGCTTTGATTGACATTGAAGCCGAGCAAACCGACCGCGCTGTCATCACGAGCCAGCACCCCCCTGGCGCAAAACGGTAGCCCGCTAGCGGACGCGAAATTGGAGGGAGATATACTGCTGCCCTGGTCGGGCTCTGTGGCGAGAGCCCAGGCGTAACCGTTCCACGGGCCGCAGTGGAGGTAGCCGGGATGATTCGCGTCCATGGCGCAGCCGCTGCTCGCCGGGGAGCTACCGGTCCCTCCGGATTCGCCGCTCGTCCCACCGTTGCCGACAACGCCCGCAGTGCCTACCACACCACCCGTGAGAATTGCTCCGCCGGAACTTATAAGCCCGCCACCACCAGCCCCACCCATGCTGACCGACGGGGCCGTACCGGGCACGTCGAGAGCGGTCTGGAAGCCACATCCGGTCGTAAGGAGCAGCCAGAGCGCCCGGCGGCACTGAGCCAAGGCTTTCGGAACATGGTGGAAGCCTTTTGGAAAGGCTGACATAGCGGGCATGGTCTTTCGACTTCCTTCCGTTTCCCGAGACTGTACCGGATCGAGGGCCCTGGGTAGAGGGATTTAGAGAAATCGCGCACCCAAGACGCTCACATCGAAGAGCTCGCCGAGGAGCTGGCGACTCTCAGCTCGGAGGATCGACCAGGAGATCCTGCTGGGCCACGGACGACGCGCGCGAGGGTCACGACGATCGTGGTTCCTTTGCGGACGTCAGTCGGTCTCGCCGGGATGGCCAGTGCTTGCCTTCGTGATGAACACGACGTGGAGAGCATCATCCGGGCAGTACCAGATTCTTCCAGCGCCGGTGACCTCGTATTGCCACTGCTCAAGCACCTTGCCCTTGATGGTTCGGATGCCCAGGTCGCTACGCAACCTATGCTGCCTGTCGGGGTTGGTCCTGCCGCGAGGATCTCGGGACAGAACATCCCAGGCTTCACGAAGGGGGCCTGGTGCCTGACGGCACAGCTCTTCCCACCCGGCTGCCGCTTCGGATTCACCAAACCGCAGTTCCCATTCGCCCCTTCGCGGAGGCGGGGCCACTCGTTCGCCACGCTTGGCCATCAGGGACGTGGAACCTTGGCCCGGGTACCGAGAAGGGAACGGCTCAGGTCCGCCGCCAGCTTGGGGTCTGCATAGATCGCAGCCGTGGATTTCCAGGCGTGAACGACCTCGTTCAGTGCGGCGCTGTTTCCAACGGCGGCACACGCCTGCACGGTCTCGATGAACTCGTACACGAACGCCTGCTTGGCGTCCTTGGATAGAAACTTCATCCAAGGGAAGCGGGCTGCCAGGAGGATGCCCAGGGAATCCGGAACCTGAGGAACATTCACCAGGTCCGCAAGCAGACTGGCCGCAATCTCGGTGCCTGCAGAAGATGCGGAGGATCGTGTGTCCAAGGATAGACGGAGGGCCACAGCCCCACGCCGGTGCAGGACAACATCCTCCCTAGCCAGCTTCTTCAGGATAGGCTTCGGCTGGCGGAGAAAGTCGGTCAGGGTTTCGGCGTGAGCGCTCATGCCAATGAGCATATCAGATAAACAGCAGATGTCGATCGCCAGCTCACAGCCACAGGAACTTCAAGTCGAAGCCCCGCTCGAGGACCCAGATGAAGCCCAGCAGGCCGATGGCGGCCGAGGCGGCGATGGTGATCTTCCGGGGCGCGATGAGCGCGGCGAGGAGGCGCAGCAATGGGAGCAACGCGGCGAAGATCATGAGCTGCCCGAGCTCCACGCCGACGTTGAACGAGACGACCGAGCTGACGAGATTCGCCCTGCCGACGATCAGGGTCTGCAGGACGCTCGCGAACCCGAAGCCGTGGACGAGCCCGAAGCAGAAAGTCACGAGCCAACGGTGTGTGATTTTCTTCCGAAACAGGTTTTCGACGGCGACGTAGCAGATGGAGACCGCGATGGCCGACTCGACCAGCCTGGAATCAAGCCTGACCACGCCCAGGGCCGCCAACAGCAGCGTGATGCTGTGGGCTGCCGTGAAGGCGGTGATGATGGGCAGGACGGCCTTGAACGACGGCGCGACGAGCACGAGCGCCAAGAGGAATGCGATGTGGTCGTACCCGGTCAGGATGTGCTCGATGCCGAGCAGCACGAAGCGTCCGACATTGGCGAGGATCTCCCTCCACCCCGAGCGAGGCGATATCGGCGTCGGCGCCTGCGCGGTCGCCGACGTGCCCGCCTTTGCTCCGGGCAGCGTGACGCTGGGCCGACCTCTCGACGGGATAGCAGTGCTCGCCGCCCCGGTCTTTGCAATGTCCGGCGGGATCACCGTCCAAGTGTGCGCGGACGACTCGAACGTGTACTGCATCGCGGGTGGTGAGTAGTCGAACACCGACTTCAGAGCGTCTCCGGTGGCTTCGGACACGTATCCGTAGGCGAGGTTCAGGTGCGCGTTCTGGGTCTCGTCGAAGAGCAGCTTGTAATCGATGGTGACGGGCCGCCCAAGGTCGAGCGGGATCCGCTCGACCGAGATCCAGATCGTGTAGACGTTCCCGCTATTCACCAGCCTATCGACCTTCACCGGGTACGCCTTGCCGTCCTCGGTGACCGACAGCTTCTCATCGAGATACGGCTGGAGGATTTCGATCGCCACTTGGTGCATCTGCTCGTCCGACAGGCTGCCGACTGGATAGCCCCCCTCATGGATGCCCTTGATCGACTGCAGCAGCGAGGGGCCGAGGTCGATGTTGGCGACGATCCGGTTCCGACCGAAGGACCAGCGCGATCCTCCCATCGGCAAATCGTGTGCGAATGCTGGCGCGCCTCCCGTCAGCGCTACCGCTGCCAGAAAGGCCGCAACCAGTCGTCTGCGCATGCTCACGATCCCACGCTGCGCTCGCTCATCGTCACCGCGAACGGACACTCGGGATCCGGAGCGAAGGCATCGCCAGCGACGAAGGCGGCCACCGCGCGGCAGCCCCCCTTGCAGATATCCAAGTAGTCGCAGGAGCGACACGGCTCCGGCGCGCGCTCGATGAAGCCACGCAGGCGGCCGAGGTGCTTCGAGGTCCGCCAAAGCTCCGGCAAGTCGAAGATGGATTCCTCGCCCGACAGAAAGGAGCAGCCGGCAAACCTGCCGTCGGAACGCACCCCGAGAAGGACATTGCCGGCCTCGCACCCGTAGACCGAGAACTTTTCCATGAGGCTCTTGTCCGGTCGGTGCCAGCAGAACATCGGAACGAACGAACAGTCGATCTTCACCGGGAAGCCGCCGTGCTTCAAGGACAGGTCCCGGATGAACGGGAAGAAATTCTCGTTCTGAGCCCGGGTCAGTCGCTGCTCGAAGTAGTCCTTTTTCCCGCGGCCCGAGGGCTTGAGCCGGAGGAGCTCCACGTCGACAAGCCCTCGCTCCTTCGCGAACGCGATGAGGTTCGCCAGGCCATCGAGGCCTTCTCGGGTCACGACGCAATTGATCCCGACGCGGATCCCAGCTTCCCGCAAAAGGTCCACCGCGCGGAGCCGCGCGGCCTGCGCGCCCCCATCGAGGGAATCGAGGGAGTCGATGCTGACGTTGACCTGACCAAAGATACGGCATCGCTCGGCCGTCTCGCGGGTCAGAAGAGCTCCATTGGTGGTCAAGTTGGGGACCATGCCGCGGTCGCGCGCATAGGCGGCGAGCTCGAAGAAGTCGGGCCGCTCCAGGGCCTCTCCGCCCCCGAGCGCAACGTGGAACACGCCCATGTCCGCGAGCAGGTCGATGGCTCGCCGGAGCTCCGCCGACGACAGCTCGCCAGCGTCGCTTGGCCCCGAGTCCATGTAGCAGTGGCCGCAGCGCTGCGAGCAGGTGTTGGTCACCGCAAGGTGAACCTCCAGCGGTGCGCTGAGGAGCCGCGTCTCCGGTTCTTCCCAGGCCGAGCAGGCCGAATGGCCCAGGCTGCGCATGAAGTCGCGGTCCACGTGTACGAGCATCGGCGGATCTTCCATGGCCAGGATGCCGCCGAAGGACTCGAAGCGATGTCGGATCGCGCTCATGCCGGTTTCGCCTCCGTCGTCGCTTCCGTCTTGCCTTGCTCGGCCTCGCCCGGTCGCTGCTTGCCGTGGATGCCGTCAATGAAGGTCGCGATAAGGTTGAAGAGCACCGTCATTCCCGCACCAATGGTGAAGAAGGCGACCATGTCGACCCCGATGCTGCTGGAGTTCGGGTTGTAGCCGGTCTTCACTTTCAGGATTTTTCCCGTCATGGTTCCCCCTTATGTGCGATGGCCGGTACGGTCGGCGGGCCGCCCACGGCTTTCTTCTCGTGCGCTTCGGCGCTGGGCACGACCGGACCTTTGGGGCGTCTCATATCCTCGACCCAGCGATGGTACACCATGGGGAAGACGTCGACGATCTCCGGCCCGTTCGGCTGCCGGATCACGAGCAGATAGAGGACGGACGTGGTCATCACGACCACGAGAAGCGGGCTGGCGACGAGGCGCACGATCTTCGGCCAGCGCCCCCAGAACGATCCACGTCTCAATAGGAAGAGCCACACGATAACGGTCAGGTTGAGCGCGATGCCTGTGTAGACGACTGTGTCGGGAATGACGACCGGATAGCCCGTTGTCTCGATGGTGTAGAAGCCTGGCATGCGGGCCACGTTCAGCGCAACCCAGGCCAAAGCAATGGCGAGAAGCTTCCAGAGCGCGCGTCGGGTGATCCGCCTCCACGGCTTGCCGAGGAGCACCACGCCCCACAGCCCGAGCACGATGCCCAACACGACGAAGCCCCAGCGCGAGGTCTCGTTGAAATGCAGGGCGGCCGCCTGGTAGGCCTTCATGTGCTCGGCCGACATTGGCTTTCCGCTCTGTGACAGCGCCTGGAACGCGAGATAACTCTGCTTGTGCTTGTCCATGCGGGCGTAGGCGTAGCCCAGCTCCGCCTGGACCCTGTCCTTGAGGAAGAAGTCGGGATGTTCCTTCAGCAGGGCCTCGAGCTGCTGCACCTGCACCTCGTCGCCCTGGTTGGCGAAGCGAATCTTTTGGTAAGTTGCGAAGGCGTCCTTCTGCGGAAGCACCTGCTCGAGCGTGGCGATCTTCTGCCGGTAGAAGGCTACCTGGCGCACATCGGCGTACTTCTCCAGGAATTCCCGATCCCAGCGAATAGCGGCGGCGACATCGACGACGTTGTCTTCGTACAGCGTCCCCAACATCTGCACGGCGTAGCGGCGCACTTGGCTCTCGGGGTGTTGCGTGATTTCGAGGTCGAGGGCGATGGCCTGGTCAAAGCGCTTTTCGAGATAGGCCTGCTGCGCTGTCTGCTTCAGGGCGCTTGTGGTCGGGTCGTCCGACTCAGCATGCGCGGCGCTAGGCGCCAGCGGCAGCACGCCGAGGGTTGTTGCGGTTATTGCAATGGCGAAAAGGTTGCGCATTTCCAATCACAAAAAATGGGAAACGGGGGCCCGAAGGCCCCCGTCGTCCCGTTAGCGAACTTACTCCTTCAGGACCACTGGGGTGAAGAAGCTGGTGGCGTTCGGATCGATGCCACCGGTACCCATGTCGAGCTCCAGCGGAACGACGATCTGGCCGCTGGCCAGGACGCCGCTGCTGGTGGCCCGGATCATCGGCTCGCCGTTGTTAGAGCCGGTCGCACCGACCACCGTGACGGTCGTCGCCAAACCGGTGTTCTGGGCGATCTTCGAAGCGAGCGGCGGGCTCGCGGTGCTGTACTCGTTGTCTGCATTGCCAATCCCGGCGAGGTTCAGGATGCCGTCCAGCACGACGTCGACGGTTCCGGCAACATCCGTACCATTGTTGGTGAGGGTCAGGTTGCCCATGTAGTGACCGGTCGTCGGATCCTGCACGAACGCGCTCGTCGTCGCGGTGAACTGCGGCGTGACGTTGCTGAAGTGATTGAGCACGATGGTCTCGATCTTCGAGAGGGTCAGCGCGGCCGGCGTCATGATGGCCGTCAAGCTCACGTTGTTGACCTGGTAGGCGGTCATGGTGAGCGTGGTCGGCTTCACGTCGAAGGTCACGAACTCGAAGGCAGGCCAGGCCGTGATGACGTGCGGGTACTTGCTGTGGGTGTTGGTCATGTCGGGCTGATAGACCGGCGCGCCGCCGCCGCCGCTGGTGATGTGCGGGACGTTGAGGGCGATGTGGTCGCCCTGGGCCTGGGTCAGGTTATAGGCACCGGTACGAGCGTAGTTGTGGCTGTGACCGGCGAAGACGAGGTCCACGCCATACTGGGTGATGAGCGGCTCGAGGTAGGTTTGGGCGGAGGTGTTGTCGCCGTCCGAGCCCGCGGAGTACGCCGGCTCGTGATAGACGAGGATCTTCCAAGGCTTGGTGGTGGTGGCGAGGTCGTTCGTGAGCCAGGTGTACTGCTGCGAACCAGGCGCAAAGCTCGAGTACTCGTCGACGTAGGTGAGGTGGACCGGGCCGTAGTCCATGGACCAGTAGAGGTTGTTGTACGCGGCCGGAGTGCTGGTCCCGGTCCCGGTCCCAGCCTTGAGCGTCGCGTTCGGGTACGGGAAGGGGAAGTACTTCGGGAAAGTGGTGCTGTAGCCCGAAGCGTTGTCGTGGTTGCCCTTGACGCCGTCGATGGGCGTATTGGCCGTGTACGCGACGATGTCCTTCTTGGTGGGATCGAACCATTGGCTCGTCCAGTAGCTCTCGCCGTCGGTGCTGACCCAGTCGCCGTTGTGGATGGCGAAGCGCTGGTAGTCCGCGTTTTCGGGCTGGGAGGTGAACTGGGTGAGCGCCTGCATCAGGTTGTCGAGCGCGAACGGCTGGCTGCGAGAGTCGCCCTGGCCGATGAAGCGGATGGACGTCGCGTCGGCCAGCGGCGCGGTGATGAACGAGCCCTGGCCGTAGACGCAGGCCGGGACGGACGTGTCGGTCACCTGGTAGTAGTACTTCGTGTCCGGCTGCAGCCCGGTGATGGTGTACGAGTGCTGCTTGTCGCCGAACTCGGGCGCGACCGCGCTGCCGAGGCCGTAGCTCGTGTCGGTACCCCAGCGAACGCTATTCGACTCGCCGGCGTTGTTGTCCTGCCAGAGCACCTGCATCGTCGAGTTCTGGCCGGGGTAGATGAGGTAGGGCCACTTCAATGCGGCCGCGCAAGCCGTGACCGCGAAGTCGAGCTCAACGGTCAGGCCGAGGGCATCGGTCGCCACGGCGGATACCGTGGAGCTAGACGAGGTCCCGGCCGGGGCGGTCCAGGTGATCTGCGACGAATTGGCAGTGTTGGTCTGGCCCGAGACGGTGCCCGTAAGAGCAATCCAGGTGAAGGTGAGAGCGCTCGATTGCGGATCCGAGGCGGTGACCTGGAAGGTCACGCTCATGCCAGGGGTCACGACGTTGGGCGATTGCGAGCTGCCCGTGAAGACTGGAGAGCTGACCGCAGTAGGAGCGCCGACGGGCAGGGTGGCCTGACCGGTGGTCGAGCCACCACGGCCGTCGCTGACGGCGACGCTGAACGAGCAGCTGGTGTCGGGGTCGCCAGCGGGCAAGGTGAAGGTGGTGACGGGGGCCATGGCGGCGCTGAACGAGCCGGCGGCGCAGGTGCTGGTCCAGGCGTAGGTCAGAGGGTCGCCGTCCGCATCGCTGGTAACCGCGGTCAGCTTGGTCGGCTTGCCAAGGACGAGGTAGCTCGGAGCCGCGACCATGTTGGTCACCACCGGCCAGGTGTTGAGGTTGACGGAGAGGGAGGCTTGGCCCACGCCGTTACCGGTCGAGACGTTCACCACGACCGAGGCCGAGGCGGTCCCGCCGTGGTTATCGGTGACGGCGATGGTGAGCGTGTACGCGCCGGCCGTGGTGGGCGCGGTCCAGTTGGTGGTCGCGGCGGTCGGGGCCGAGAAGACACTCCCCTTGGGACTGACCGTCCAGGCGTACGTGAGGGTGTCGCCAGCGTCCGGATCGTGGGCCGTGACCGCGGCGGTGATGGTGGCGCCCGGAGCGACGTTGCTCGACGAGAGGACGAACGCGTCGATCACGGGGAGCGAGTTCTGGAAAGGCGTCGGCGCCGCGGCCTGCTGGGCCGTGATGACGACACTGGTCACCACATTCGGGACGATGGTGACGTTGGAGGCGACGCCGGCGTACTGTATGGCGCTGCTCACGTCGGTGGCGCTGACGTTGAAGACGTAGCCGGTGCCGGCTGGAAGCGCGCCGATGAGAGCGCCCCAGGTTCCGGTGGTGCTCGAAGAAAGCGCGACGGAGCGGGGCGTGGAGAGGGCGGGGCCGGAAATCGTGGCGGTTACGGCGGTGACGTTAGCGGTGCTCAGCAGCGTCTTGACGGTCAAGTCCGCGCCGCCGGAGCCGGCAGCAGGGTCTTCGTGCTGGCCACAGCCAGTGAAGACGGCAAAGACGGCAAGGGTTGCTAGGGCTCCGAGGGGGAGCAATTGCGTTCGAGAGAGTCTGCGACGATCGAGCAACATGGTGATCTCCTTCAGTGGGCGGGGTCACCATACGGAAGTTCTCGTGAGCGGATCGTCAACACTCCGCGACGGTTCTGTTACGGGAATCCAGAGAACAAGTAATGTGGTGCCAAAATTGCTTATCCCCTCCGAGCAGGTCGACTTGGTCGACGATGGCTCGATGGCGCGTCGAACGTAGCCGTATTTGAAGCCGAACAGGACACTGGCCTTCTCTTTCGGCGCATCGACGGCTCTCCTCCCCGATTGCCATGGCGCGTAAGATGCAAGATTTTTCCAAGTAACCGTTCCCGACGAGCTTCGTAAGCGGAGGAAATCGCGGTATCCGCCCAGAGGTTTGGGGGACCGCGCGAACAAGAAAGGAACGTGAGCCATGAAAAGTCGTATGCCAAGTCATACCTGGCAATCCTGTGTCGTCGTACTGGGCTTGCTCGTCATGACGGCCAGCAGCCAAGCACTGGCCGATCACCCGTCGGGAAACGGCGCAAGGGGGGATCAGCTCTGTACGCTGGCCTCTTCGGGCGTTGGACAGCCGGGGTCCGTCCTTTGCAAGAACACCGTGACCGGCGCAACCACGCAATCTGTCGCGGTCGGGGCCACGATGGCTTCCCCTGGAGGCATTGCGGGAAGCCTGGTCCGCGATGAACGGCACGTGCTCGTGACGAACCAGTCGCAGGGCGCAGTGCTCTTCGAGCTGGCCGGAGGACAGTTGAGGTCGCCCGCCATGCTTCAGACCGATGGCGAGGGCTCGCTCTCCGGGGCACTGAGCGAGCGAGGCGCCTACGTGCTGACGGGCACGCGCCTGCTCTTCTTCCGGAAAGGCGAGGTGATGGCCGCAAGCACCCAGCCACTGCTGGTAGCGGACGGATTGGCGGCCCAGGTCGTGCTTGCCGACGGGTATGCCTACGTCTCGGAAAAGAGCGGCTCGCTCGAAGCCTTTTCGCTTGGAAGAGACGGCAATATTCAGGGCAGCGCCACGCCGGTTGCCGGCGTTCCCGCCGGCGTGATTGTCGGCATCACGGCGGTCGGGGATCTGGTCGTGGCACCCATCGCGCACTTGGCCAGCAATGCCAACCAGTCGGCCGTTCCCGTCGTCAGTGGCCTCGATGTGATCCAGGTTGTTCCAACCAAGGAAGTCGCGGCCTGCTGGGCTGCCAATGAGGACAACGAAGCCTGCATCACCAACCCTGGCAGCATGACGATCTCGTGCGGGCACCTTGGTCCGAATGCCTTCACCAGCTACACCGGCGCGGCGGCCAGCATTTCAGGGGACACGGTCTTCGACATCGACATGATGGATGGATGGGTGGGGGTTCTCGGCATGAGCAGTGGGGCGCCGGTGCTGCTCAGCTACGCACGCAGCAAGCGGAGCGGTGATTTCCTCAGCCTGGTTGGGAATTTCCCGGTGGGCAGCGCCACCGCCTCCGGTGCGCTCATTCTACCCTCGCCTTAGCGCGATCGACGCGAGCCAGGAGCTGGTGCACCGACGGTCAAGCCCGTGGCCAGCTCCCTGGCCTGCGACTCGGGGACGATATCTCAAGCGGAGCGCACGGCCATCAAACGGCGCACGAGCGCGGTCAGGTCGGCCAAGTCGAACGGCTTGTCCAGGACCGCGGCCGCGCCTGCCTCTTGGACGCGATGGTGAAGGTCATCGCTGCCGAAGGCGGTGATGACGACGACCGGGGGCACGAGCGGACTGCGACACAGCTCCTCCAGCGCGGGAAGGCCGCTCCACCCAGGCATCCTGATGTCCGAGACGACCATATCGAACGGATCGAGCCCGGTGGTGGTCAGCATCGAGGAGGCCAGCACCTCGAGCAGCTTGCGCCCATCGGCCACCCCGAGGACCCGGTAGCCCTCCACCTCGAAGGCCCACAACAGCATGGCTCGAAAGGTCCACTCGTCCTCGGCGACGAGGACGCGCGGGCGTCTTGGCGCATGCACGCTGGCCTTGGTCGAAGCTCGCCTGCCAGTCGATTCGCTTGGTTCCACGCTTAGGTGCATGGCAACATCTCCTTCGGCCAAAGTAGAGCTGCATGCGCGATGCCAGGCACGGCCTTGCGCTTCGGCGCGCTCTGCCGACGCCGGGCGTCCGTTCCCGTTCTTGGCATCGCAAATGCACCCTTCGGGGATGACGGCTTCGACCACCCTGTCGCAAGCCGACACCAGGAGGTAAGCCATGAAGAAATTTGCCATTGCTCTACTGCTGAGCATGGGATTGGCGGTCCCAGCACTCGCAAATACCACCACGACTGCAAAGACCACCACGACCAATTCCGGTCAAGAAGAAGCGGCGGCCCCGGCGCCCACCCACTACGATTTCGAGGACGATCAGGTCGAAGGCGACCTGCAACGTCCCGATGGATTTCTGGTGAGCGCAATTCCAAAGGCAAGTCAGAAGAGCCTGATCGAAATCCGTCGGAGCTTTCTGCCGGAGCTCGTCAAGACCTTCGAAAATCTCTAGCACCACGGGCCCTCGATTGGTCTTAGGCATCCTTCATGCAGGTGATTCATGACATGCCAACTCTCCAACAAGAGGACTCGGGTGTGGAATACGCCGCCCGGATCATGCCCGACGCGAAGCTCGACATCCACCCGGGCGCTCAGCGCCTGCTGCTCGCCGAGGACGATGGTCCATTTCGATTTCTGCTCTCGTCGGTGCTGCGCAAGGATGGGTACCAGGTCGTCGCGGTGTCCAACGGCGTGGACTTGATCGACATCCTGGGAGATTCGCTGAGCCCGGATGGAACCTTCGCGCCGTTCGATATGGTGCTCACGGATCTGCGCATGCCCGGGTGGCCAGGGCTGGAAGCGCTGGCAAAGCTCGGACGGACGCCGGGCATGCCGCCCTTCATCCTTTTCACCGCCTTCGGGGACCAGGACACCCACAAGCGCGCGCGCGAATTGGGTGCCGTGACCCTGCTCGACAAGCCGTTCGAGATCGACTACCTGCTCGAGCTCGTCGAGCAGGTGCTTTCGTGAAAGCCGGCCTGGCGGCCACAACGACTAGTCCTCGAGGGTCCACAGGCGGTTGACGATGGCGCGCAGATCGTCGATTTCGAAAGGTTTGTCGAGCACCGCGATGGCCCCTGCCCGCATGGCCTGTTCGTGCAGCCGCTCGTCGCCGAAGGCGGTGATGAGCACAACCGGAGGCGGCGAGCTTCTCCAAGCGACCCACGGTCACGAGGACGTTCAGGCCCGTCCATCCCGGCATGCGAACGTCGGACACCACGACGTCGAAGGTCTCCACAGCCGAGCTCGCGGGCGACAGACCGCCGAGTCGTTCGAGCAACTCCGTTCCGTCCCTCACCGCGACCACATCATAACCGTCGCGCACGAAGGCCTCTTGTAGCAACGTACAGAAGGCGGCATCGTCCTCGGCCAGCAGGATGCGCCTCCGGCGCGTGCGAGGTTCTCGTGCAGCTGTTCCCGGTGAGCCGAGGACGTCCGCCTCGGCTTTCGAATCTGGTGCGTCGGACATCGACTTCCTGGCGGGGCACGTCTGCATCCCGCGTGCCCGCGCCGATATCCCCAGTTCGGCGCCAAGCCGTTCGCCCATGCCCCGTGGCCGATTGCCCCGCGCGTGGCGGATTGCCACTACTTGTTCTTCTCGAAACGCTCCAGCTTGCGATACATGGTGCGACGATCGAAGCCCAGAAGTTGCGCCGCCGTCGTCTTGTTGCCACCGACAGCTTCCAGGACGCGGAGGATGTAGCGCTTTTCGACTTCGTGCATGGGCAGGATCTCGGATGGATCTTCCCCGGAGGGAAGCAACGGCGTGCGCTTGTATTCGCGCACGGTTTCGGGCAGGTCCTCGATCACGATCTCCTCGAAGTGCGTCAGCGCCACGGCGCGCTCGATGGCGTTTTGCAGCTCGCGAATGTTCCCCGGCCAAGGGTAGGCGATCAATCTCTCCGCCGCGGGGACGGAGATGCCGGTCACCTTCTTGTCGAGTCTCTTGGCCAACACGCGCGCGAAGCTCTGCGCGAGAAGAACGATGTCGCCGCCGCGCGCGCGCAAGGGCGGAACCGGAATCCGGATGACGTTGATGCGGAAGTAGAGATCCTGGCGAAAGCGCCCCTCCTCGACTTCGCCCTCGAGATCGCGATTGGTTGCGGCCACGATGCGGGCACGAAAGGGAACCTCGTTGTCGCTGCCGACCGGCCGCACCACCCGCGCCTCGAGGGCGCGCAAGAGCTTGGCCTGCATGCTCGCCGGCATGTCGCCGATTTCGTCGAGAAACAGGGTCCCCGCGCCCGCCTTGACGAAGAGACCGACGCGGGCATCCTTGGCGTCGGTGAACGCGCCGCGGGCGTGGCCGAAGAGCTCGCTTTCCAGCAACGTGTCGGTCATGGCGGCGCAGTTCATGGCCACGAAGGCGCCGGCCTTGCGCGGGCCACGTTCGTGGAGCGCACGCGCCACCAGCTCCTTGCCGGTGCCGCTCTCGCCCGTCACCAGAACCGTGGAATCGGTTTGCGCGGCGGCGTCGATGAGACTGCACATCCGCCGAACCTCCGCGGATTCGCCGAGAATGCCCGAGAACGGCAGCGACGAGGTGACCACCTCACGCAGCCGGCGCACCTCCTCGCGCAGTTGGTGGTTCTGACAAGCACGCTCGACGGCGACCACGAGCTGCTCGATCTCGAAGGGCTTGGTGACGAAGTCGTACGCGCCGGAGCGTATCGCCGAAATGGCGGTTTCCATGCTTCCGAAGGCGGTGATGACGATGATCGGCAGATCGGGTCTTTGATCCAGGATGCGACGTCCAAGCTCGAGGCCGTTCATCTGCGGCATGTTGATGTCGACCAACACGGCGTCGAGCTCATCCCCCGCAATGGAGGCAAGCGCATCCTCGGGTGCGGTCGCGACACGCACCTCGAAGCCTTCGCGTCCGAGTCCATCCACGACCAGTTGGCACAGGGCCGCGTCGTCATCCACGACCAGGACCGTCTTACTCATGGGTTCCCTCCGCTTTGTGGACCGAGGGCAGATAGATGGAGAATCGACTTCCTTTGTCCAGCGTGCTGGTGGCGGCGATCCAGCCCCCGTGATCGCGTACGATGCCGTGGGCGACCGACAGCCCGAGGCCGGTACCGCTTCCCACATCCTTGGTGGTGAAGAAGGGCTCGAACGCGTGACGAAGTTGCTCGCTGGTCATCCCCATTCCCGTGTCCTCGACGTGCAGGCATGCGTAGCTGCCGGTGGATGAATCGGGCGCCCCCGCGGGCGGCGAAACGACCTCTTCGCACGAGCGAACCGTGAGCGAGCCGCCCATGGGCATCGCTTGTATGGCGTTCACCACCAGGTTGGTGAGAGCCTGCTCGATCAGGGAAACGTCGATGTCCGCGAAGGGCTCCGGCTCGCCGTGGCTGGGCACGAAGGCGACCTGGGACTTCTCGGCCATAGGCCCAAGCAGCGCCAACGTCCGTTCGACCACCCCGCGCAGGCTCTCCTTTCTGTGCTGGGGCTGTCTCCGGCGCGCGAAGCCCAGCAATTGCTTGATGATGTTGGTCATCCGCTCCGCTTGATCGGCGATGGCTTGCGCGTTTTCCACCACCGCGGCGCCGGTAACCTGCCCGCGAACGATCATCTTGGCTCGCCCCGAGACCACGTTCAGCGGCGTGCCCAGCTCGTGGGCCACGCCCGAGGCCAGCTTGCCCACCGTCGTCAGGCGATCCGCATGGCGGAGTTGCTCGGACTCGACCAGCCGGCGGGTGGTTTCTTCTTCCACCCGTGCCTGAGCTGCAGCCAAGCGCTCGCACATCTGATTGATTTCCAAGGCCAGCTCGCCCACCTCGTCTCGTTGCTTCAGGTCGAGCGGCCCCGTCAGGTCACCGGCACCAATGCGCCGGGCCTTGGCCACCAAACGGCGCATGGGCCGGCCGACAAGCAGAACCCCGGCCACCCCCACCGCCACGAAGGCGCCAAGTGCTGCCAAGGCCGTGCGTCCCAGGATTTGCATGATTTCGGCGCGGAACTCCTTGTCGCGCTCGGTGAGAGATCCGGCGACCTCCAGGGCGCCAACCGTCTCGCCCTTGACCCTCACGGGCAAGTACGTAAGCAGGGTTTCGTTCCCTGCGACCTTCTCCACGAAGGATCGTTCCTCGTCGGGGCCGAGGCCAGCAAGACGATCGAGATGGACGAGCGGATGCGACCCCATCCCGGGCCCATCGGTCAAGTGCACGAAACGCAATTCCAGCTGCTGGGTCCGTCGCACGCGATCCGCCGCGTACGAAAGCATCTCCAGCGCCGTGGTAGGGCCCTCCCCGCCCCAGATCTCCACCAAGGCCGGCCGCAATGCACGCCCGATCAGCAGGGCATTCTCGCGCGAACGCCGTTCCGCGACCGCCATCTGGGCGCGCGCGGCCTGGTAGCCGCGCACAGCGAACACCAGCAGCATGGCGGTCAGGATGAAGGCTGTCAGTTTGGCCGCGAGTTTCATAGGGTTCGAGTCTAGCGCGGATTAACACGACTCCGGCTGTGGGCACGCAGCCATTCAGCAATCCCCGTGCCGCGCGAGGAAAGGCAATCGGGCCGGCAAACACACTGATCTCGGCAAACCCGTTGATCGCCTGGATTGCTCCCTCGTGGCAACTTGCCACGCGTGACAAACTGCCTCAGCGCAGAGGGCTATTTTCTGGCGCGGAAGCTCCTGTTTTCGTGGCATGTCGCTTGCTTTAGCGCTGCCGGACAGAACGAGCGCACCTTTCACATCATCAGAGAACGCAAAGGAGAACCCATGACCCGTACATTCAAGACACTCGTGGCGGTATGCCTTGGAGCCCTTCTGCTTTCCAGCGCTGCATGCGAAGACAAGGAGACCCAAGAGGCCCTCAAGACATGCAAGAACGATCTCGGCAACGAGCAGAAGCTATCGACGAGCCAAAGGGCGACCATCGAAAGCCTGAAGTCGCAGCTCGCACAGGCTCAAGCCAAGGTCCAAGAGATGATGACCAAGGAGGGCGAGGCCGCCAAGATGGGGAAGGGTGGCAAGGCCATGGAGGAGAAGGGCAAGGCTGGCGAAGCCAAGACGGCCGAGGCCAAGCCCGCAAAGGCTGAAAAGAAGGAGAAGGCCGAAAAGAAAGAAAAGGCCAAGAAGTAGGTTCGCAGGAACGGTCAGTGTAAAGTCGTTGCCTCTTCGAGAAAGCCCGGACAGGGCCGAAAGGGTTACCAAGTGAACCGTATTCCATCGAGTGCTCTATATCTGGGCTTTCTAACGACTTTGCTCGCCTCACCGGCGGCGACGGCGCAGGACTCCGGGTTCGCGAGCTCCCCGGCGACCGTGCCCGCCCCGCAGGCCCCCTCCTCGCCGCCGGAAAGCCGTACCTACTCCGGACTGCCGAACTCGCCGGCGCGCTTTGGTCTCGGGCTGGGCGTCGGCAATATGTTGACGGGTGTGACGGCAAAGCTGTGGGCCGCCTCGACCGTCGCATTTCAAGGCGCGCTCGGCGAAGGTGCCGATGGCAACGACCTGCGCGTGCACTTCGACCTCCTGTTCATGCCCGGGACCTGGACGTCGTCGGACGGCCAGTACATCGTGCCGGTGTATGTGGGGATCGGAGGAGCCTTCGGGCACACCTTCGCCGCCGGGCAGAGCCTGAGCTACACCGAAGGTGGATTCCGCTTGCCTTTGGGAATGTCCGTCCTCGTGCGCGGAAACCCCATCGAGCTGTTCTTCGAAATTGCTCCCGAGTTCACGGTGCGCAGCAACTCCACCCTGTTCGGTAAGTACGGCATTTACGCCGACGGCAGCATCGGCGCGCGCTACTATTTCTGAGCCGCTGACCGCTTTCGGCCCAGGCTCGCCTTGAGCGCGAAGGGCGTGAGCAGCGTCGTCAGGATGACCATGGCCAGAACCAGGACCAACGCCAGCGTCAGGGGCGCGACGGGATCGCCGTGTCCGCCCGATGGCGACGCCAATGCTGCCGCCGGCAGGAACATCGCCACGAGAAATAGTCGTCGTCGCATGATGTCGCACCATAGCCCACTCGCACGGAACGGTCCGACGCCAAGGCAATTCGATTTCAAGCAGAAGAGGTAGGGGCGGGTTTCAACCCCGCCCCCTGCTCGCCAAGTAGCCGTTGACGAAGGCGCGCAATTCGTCGATGTCGAACGGCTTGTCGAGCACCGCCAGCGCGCCAAGGTGGTGCGCTTGGTCGTGCAGCTCCTGGTCGCCGAATGCGGTGATGAACACCACCGGAGGGATATCGGGCCCATACCCCACTTGGGTGAAGACATGCAGTCCGGACAGGCCAGGCATGCGAACGTCCGAGATGACCAAATCGAATTTGTCCGATCCGACACCCCGGTCCAGCGAGACCTCGATCATCTCGAGGAGATCGAATCCATTGGTCACGGCGATGACCTCGTGTCCGTCGGATCTGAGGATTTCGACCATCATCCCTCGTAGCGCTCGGTCGTCCTCGGCCACAAGAAGTCGATGTTTGCGAACAGACATCGCTTCGCGAGAACCTGTCTGTACTTCTTGCACCTTGGTACCTTCATGCACGAGCGGTGCCATCCGAAAACCACGGTTTGTGGCTCTCGCCGACCCGTCCCGGCGTGGCACCCTGCCTCACTTCGCGGCCCGCTACGAGGCCGCGGACTGTGGGCAATACACCGACGACTCACCGAATGGTGTAGTCCTGCGCGATCTTCTTCCCGGTGCGCTCCAGACCCAAGGCCAGGTGGCTGGCCGATTTGAGCTTTCCATAGACCTCGAGCGCCTTTTCGGGGCTGGTCATTTCGAGTCCGTTGATGGAAATGATGGTATCGCCGTTCTGCAGGCCAATCTTCGCGAAGGGACCATCGGGACGGACCGCGAACAGCCGAAAACCGTAGGGCTTGCCGCCGCGAAGCTCCGGGACGATTCGCGCCGATCTGGACAGCAGAGCGATGTTTCCCAGCACCGACTCCAGGGTGCTTCGCTGCAACTCGTAGCTATGCTCGCCGACTTTCTTGATGCCACGGTCGAGCTCGAGCGTGAATGCGTCGCCCTTGGGCCGCTGGGCCGGAGCAGGCCTGGATGCGGCGGTTGGGGCGGGCTTGGGGGGTGACAGGAGGTCCAGATACTCCGTGGTTCCCGCATTGTCCAGGTACACCCGCGTGTCGAGAATGTCGACCAGGGTCGCACCGTCGACCTGGGCCCCGACTGCGAAAGCCCCGATGGCCTTGCTATCTTTGTCTCGAATCACGGCGGTGTCCCACTTCTGCTCCTTCGCCGAAGGCGCGTACATCACGGCCACCAGCTCCAGCGGCAGGGTGGTTGCCTGCGGCTCGAGCGCAGCCTCGCCCACTCCGGCATCCGGCTCGCCCTCCCCGAGCAAAGGGGGACACGTCGAGCAGAACATGTCGCGCCGAAGGATCGCATCGGGCCGCTTGTCACGGGCCGGCTCGTACGAACGGACTCGAAGTCGAAATTCAGGTGGCCTCGCCGTCGTCAATCCGCTGAAGCGGGACTTGACCAGGCTGGAGGCCGAGAGTCCGAGAAGGGCCGCGCAGGCTGCCACGACGGCGGCGTCAAGCGCCCACATGTATTTTCTTAGAAATGTCTCCACACCAGCGTTGCCAAGGGCAGCAACTCCTGGGCCAACCCTTCGAAAGGGCTGGCACGGCGCTCGAGGGCTGGCACGGCGCTTGCGGGTGGAGGGCTGCGCTCTCAATCCAATTCGTGCAACTCGTGTCCCGGAGGTGAAGCCAATGCTACGAACTGTGCTTACGGTCCCGTTCGCCCTCGCCCTCGCGTGCTCCTGCGCGTCCGCGCCCGCCCAACCGCCCGCTGCAAGCCCTGCCCCTACGAAGGTCGCGGCCTCCAGCCCCGCGCCTGAAGCCTCCCCAGAGCCAGCGGTCACCACGCCCGTGGTCAGCCGCCCGAAGCTGGACCCAGGCAAGTGCGAGGAGAGCTTCGACTGTGTGGATACCGTGGGACTTCCCCCCGTGGGCCAGCGATGGACTTGCGTGGCCGGCAAGTGCAATCACGCAAAACTTCCCGACATGGGTGGGGGGAACCCTTCCCAGGCAACCCCGGAAGCGAGCGCTGACAACAGCAAGGACAAGCCGAAATCCAAGAAGAGCAGGAAGAGACATAATTAGTTCTTCGTCGAGCCGAGGCGTGGCACATTGCCACGCGTGGCGCAATGTCACGGTGATGGGAGGTCGTGGTCGCGCCCATAGTCGGTTGCTTCGTGGCACTCCCCGTGCATGGCCCACAACGCGAAATAGGTGACGAGCGTGCTCAACTACCTGGGCTCTCATGCCAAGACCGTGACAGACCGAATTCTCTCGGTGACCTCGAGCTCTCGGGAGCGCCATCAGGCCAAGTCCTCTCGCACCCGAGCGCCCTGGAGCGCACCGGGCGCGGCTTGGTGGGCCCTTGGGCTCCTCCTGCTGCCGTTCTGGATCTACAAGGTGCACGACCTGTCCTTACCGTATTTCTGGGACGAGCTCGGCGTCTACGCCAGGGCAGCGGTGTACCTGCATGACCACGCCTTGGGCCTTTTGCCCGCCTATCTTCCGCCCGACCTGTCGCGCGGGCATCCGCTCTTGCTTCCCTTCGTCTTCGGGGCGTTGTTTCGCATCTTCGGCGTCACGCCGCTGGTCGCGCATGTCTGCATGCTTCTCGTGTCGACGGGTTTGGCCGTGTCCGTGTTCTGGATTGCGCGCATACACTGGAACACGCCGGTTGCATTGGCCGCAGTCGGTCTGTTGTTGGTACAACCGCTCTTCCTCGCCCAAAGCACCCTGCTCTTGCCCGAGGTCCCTCTCGCGTTGGCTGCCCTGTGGGCCTTGCACGCTTTCTGGCGCGCGCAATACCTGCAAGCCGGGATCTTCCTCGGGCTGGCCATCTTTTTGAAAGAGACGGCGGTGGTGTTGGCCGCGACCTTTGCCGTCATCCTGGTCATGCGACTACCCGAACGGCGGCGCGGGGACATTCTCCACGGGCTGCTGGCCTTCGTCATTCCCGGCCTGCTCTACGGCACCTTCCTGCTGGCTCAAAAGCGTCAGAACGGCTGGTACCTCTACCCGCTACATAGGAACCTCGTGAACTTCCACTGGTTTGCCATGAAAGGGCAGCTGGTCGCCGGCATCACCTTCGTCTTCGTGGAACAGGGACGGCTTGCTCTGTCCGTGGTCGTGGCGCTGTGGATTCTATTCAGGCTGCTCGGGCGGCGCGAGGGCGAGGCGCGCTTCGTTCCCAGCGTGGCCTGGACCTTCGCGGTCTTCGAGGTCGGAATGCTGTCGTTCTCCGCCGGCAACGTGTTCATGAAGCGCTACCTCATGTGTCTGCTTCCACCGCTCGCCATGCTCGCCGCTCGGGCGCTTTACGAATTGGTCCGCGACCAGGCCAAGCTGCTACTGCCGGCGACCGCAGCACTCGGGCTCCTGTGCCTCGGCGACCTGAGCTCCCCCACCTTCAATTGTGCCTACGACATGAGCTTCCGCGAGGCGGTCCGACTGCAACAGGAGGCAACCCGCTACCTGGAAGGCGCGGTCGGCACGGACAAGCCCATCCTGGCCAATTTTCCCACCATCTTCGGCCTGGAGGATCCGCGGTACGGCTATTCCCCGGAGAAGTTCAACCGCTCGTCCTACCGATACTCTCCCGAGGACAAGTACATCTTCGCCAGCGAAATCTATGGCCGCTTCGCGCCGCCCCCCGGAGTCCGAACCGAGCTCATGAAGCGATTTTCTTCTCCCTACATGAACATCGCCTTGTACCGCGTACTTCGCTGACCCACAAAAACACAACGAGGCGTGCTGGGCGAAGAACCGCCGCGTCTCCCTAAAGCCCAAAGAAGCCCGCTGACCCGTGCGTTTCGCAACGTCCGCCGCTACTCTCCTACGGCAACGCGCGCCTTGGGACGGACGGCGAAATTCACGTTTTGGTAACCGGCTGCCGCGGCCGAGAACATGACTCTCTTGAGCTCCTTGAACTCGACGTTCTTGTCCGCCTGGATGATGCAAACGCCCTTGAAATCCTCGGTGGGGTGCAAGAGCTTGTAGTTGTTCTTGTCGGTGACCAGCTCGTCCATCAATTCCCCGATTCTCATGTCGCCCGTGGCAGAGTCCCGCATGAGATCGTCCCCGGTCGCGACTTGCCTCCCGTCCAGCGTGACCACGTCCTTGGTCATGGCAATGACCGGTGCCCGTTCCAGATCGGTCCAATTTTGCGCCTCCGGCAAGGTGATGTTCTTCTGGATGAAGAGAATCTCGCCATTGGCCTGAAAGGTCATGAGTAGGAAGATGACCAGTACGGTCATCATGTCGATGTAGGCCACGAGATTGAGCGCCTGGCTGAGGCTCTTGCGGCTGGCATGTCCGAGCTTCTGATTGGCCGCTTCCAGGGTTATCGAGTGGTAGAGATGCGATTGCGGTGGATTGATTGGCATGGCTGGTCGAGCCTCCTTGTTATGCTGCGCGCCGGCTGATCACACGACGGCCCAAGGCCGTGAGGTCCGCGATGTCGAAGGGCTTGTCCAGTACCGCCACCGCGCCAGCCCGCTCGGCCCGTTGGTGAACCTCGTCGGTGCCGAAGGCCGTGATCACGACAATGGGTGGAACCTTCGGGCTATGGCTCAGACTCTCCAGGTCGGCGAGACCACGCCAGCGCGGCATTCTGATATCGGACACCACCAGATCGAACGGTTTGACCGAAGACTTCGGCAGCAGAGTCGACGCAAGGACATCGAGGAAGGCGGCACCGTCGCCGACCGCGACGACATCGCAACCTTGGTCCTGGAAGGCAAAGAGCAACATGTCCCTGAAGGCCCAATCGTCTTCCGCGATAAGCACCCGCGATCTCCGGGCAGAGGCCTTGGCCGGACCTTCTGCCGCTGTCGTTTCGAGAGCCGAGCTCGGGTCGCCGGTTGTTTCCATCGCATAACTCCTCAAGTAGTTACTCGAGCGCTCAACGCTGCATTCGATGTGCCAAGAGGGCGTGACGAGGATTCGGAGCTTTGCCGCGCGCAATGCCCCGCTCGCGTGTGGCAGGCAGCCACGCGTGGCAACCCGCCTCGCGCCGGCCGGCCCGCTTCGACTGATTACAGCGCCGAGGGCAGTCGAACCGTGAATGCCGCGCCGGCGCCGGGTGCGCTTGTCACCTTGGCCTGTCCACCATGCGCTTCGACGATGGCCTTCACGAGACTGAGCCCAAGGCCCAGGCCATGCTCGCTTCGGCTCCGGTCCGCGCGGTAGAGTCGCTGCCAAATCCTCGGCTGATCCTCCCGTGCGATGCCCATGCCGGTATCCTTGACCTCGAGCGAAGCCCACGGCTCCGCGTAGCTCGTGGTGATTTCGACTTGTCCACCGGTGGGCGTGTATTTGATTGCGTTGTCGATGAGATTGGCGATCACCTGCTGCATGCGAATGGCGTCGGCCATCACCTTGACTCCGGCGGTCAGATGGGTCAGGAGCCGAACGCCCTTCTCTTCCCCCACGTGTTGGTAAATGTCGATGGCATCTCTTGCCAGCTCGCTCAAATCGACATGGGTGCGGTCGAGCTTCATCACGCCGGTTTCCGCCTCCGAGATATCCATCAGCGTCTTCAACATCGCCAGCACATGGTCGGACTCTTCCAGCGTGTCGGCCAGGGCGTCGCGGAGCCGTGTCGGATCCGCCCCATCGCGCAGCGCCACCTCCGCGCCCGTCCGCAATCGCGTGAGCGGAGTACGCAAATCGTGGGCAACATTGTCGAGCGCCTTGCGCATGCCTTGCACCAGGTTTTCATTGCGTGAAAGCACGCCGTTGAAGAGGTGAGAGAGCTCGTCGAGCTCGTCATGCGTGCCCCGTTCGACGACCCGCAAAGCCAGATCCCCGGAGTCGATCACCTTGCGCGCCGTGCTGGCCAGGCGTTGGATCGGATGCAACGCCCGCCGGGTGAGAAAAAAGCCCCCCACCAGCCCGAGCACCACCGCCCCGATCCACACCGCGGCCAACCCGGCACGCAAATGGCCAACGACCTCCTGCGTCCCTTGGTCGCTGATCGCGACCTGCAGCCATCGCCCTTCGCCGAGCGGTGTCGCCGTCAGGTTCCACAGGGAACCGCTGCCTTGTTCGCGCACCGAACGCACCTTGGGGGACGACCGGTTCACCGCGATTGAATCCGGGGCGAAGAATATTCCGGGATTCGCCCGCTCGAAGATCGTCGTGTCGGTGCGATCGACCACGCGCACGTACAGCAAACGGCGCCGATCCTCCGACGACTCGGTCAGCTTCCGAAGCCCCGCGATGCCATCCGCCTCGAAGGCTTGTTTGTGCCGGTTCAGGCTGCTGGTCAGGATCTCCACGACCCGCTCCCGAATCGACGAGCGAATGCGAAATTCGGCAGCGGCGGACAGCAGGATGGTGCTGGCGAGAAGGACCAGGAAATACCAAATCGTCAAGCGAACACCCAGCGAGCGCAGTCGGCTACGCCTTGCGGAGGACATACCCGACTCCGCGCAAGGTTTGGATCAGCTTGACCGGGAAGTCGCGATCGATCTTCCGGCGCAACCGGCTGACCAACACGTCGACCACGTTGGTCTGTGGGTCGAAGGAATAGCTCCAGATGTGCTCGAGGATCATCGTCTTCGACAGGACCCGGCCGGCATTTCGCAACAGGTAGACGAGGAGAGAGAACTCCCGTGCCTGGAGCTCGATCGGTTTTCCTCCACGCGTCACGCGCCTTGATTCCAGGTCGAGCGTCAAGTCCTCGAATGAAAGCGTTCGCACCGTCTCCTCGGCGGCGCTCGACCTTCGTACCAGCGCGTGCAAACGGGCCAGCAGCTCCGCGAACGAGAACGGCTTGGTCAGGTAGTCATCCGCCCCGACCGACAGTCCCTTGATGCGATCCTCGACGTCGCTCCTCGCGCTGAGAATGATGACGGGCAGCTTGTGCCGGCGCTCGCGCAGCTCGCGGATGACGCCCAGCCCGTCCCGGCCGGGCAGCATGAGGTCGACGACTGCCGCATCGAAGTGCCCATCCAAGGCGAAGACCAAGCCCTCGTCCCCGTGGCGGCTCCATTCCACCGCATGCCCCTCTTGGCGCAAGCCCTTTGCGATGAAGCTGCCGATCTTTTCGTCGTCTTCGATCAGGAGGAATCGCATGGGGCTTGCGGCACAGCCGCCAGCTCCCGGTCAAGAACGCCGGGGAACAACCGGCAGCACCGCGCCGGATTGTACCCAACCCGTGCGTCCATTGCCATCGCGTACCCGCACGAAGTCATCGTGGCGCCCGATGACGGAGACGTCCTCCCCTTCACTCAGCGAGACTTCGCTGGCGGCGCCTTCGAACGGAGATACCAGGACCGGCGCCATCTTCCTTTCGACGACGACGGCGTGGTCCAGGTCCCGATCCAGGATCACTGTCGCGGCCACGGCGGTCCCGCCCATGAGCGCGGCAAGAACCGCGGCGTAGACCAGTCGGCGGCGCCGCCACCTCCACCTCGCCACGAATCCGACGCCGGCAAGAAAGCAGCCCGTGACGGCCAGCCAGGTCCACGTCGCAGGCGTGAGCAGGCGAACCAGGCGATCGTGCCACGGCCACGCCGGAACCGGCAGCCCTGCTGTCGCCCGCACGTAGGCCAGGTTGGCGGCGATATCCGCGTCCCTTGGCGCCAGCACCTGCGCGCGCTCGTAGTCCAAAATGGACTGTCCGATCTGGCCCTCTTTCGCATACGTATTGGCGAGATCGTAGAGCAGCGGGGCCGACCATCCACGCAACCGTCCGATGGCTTCGAGCTCGGCCGCCGCTTCGGCGTAGCGGCCCTGCGAAAACAGCCGGTTGGCCTCGTCGAAGCTGACGCCTGGCGACGCCGCGCGCGCCAGACCGGTGAGGGCAACGGTCATGACGGCAACGAGGGCAAAGAGGCCGAGGGAAAACCGGCGGGCTGGTGGGTGCAGTTTCAGCGACATGGTTGCTTCTCCAGTTGTTCGAGCTTGCGCTCGACGGTTTCTCGAAGGGTCGCGAGCGATGACGGATCCTCGGCCGCCCCTCCGTAGCGCAAACGCTCCGCGGATCTCAGGGCCGCCACGATGGGCTCGTCCTCCGGGCCCATTCTGGCGGCCGCCTCGGCAGCGGTGACGTCGTCGGGCGCGATCCTCCACATCTCGCCCAGGCGCTCCCGCAACGCGGCCCCGGCGGCTTCGTGGAAACGGACCGCATCTCCCGCGGCCGCGGCACGCTTCATGGCCGTGCGGTGCCGGGCGATCGTCTCGCGAAGCGCTCTTTGGCGGCCGCGCGCCGAGACGCCTCGTCGGCGTGGTCGTGCGAACACCCCCGCCAGCCCGAACCATGGCGCCGCCACCACCGGCCAAAACCACGCACGCCGGTACGGGGGCAGCAAGGTCGAGACCAACCTTCCCTGCTCGACGTGGTTGGGTCGCAGCCCGCCGGGCGACACGCCGGCGATCTCGGAGGAGGCTGGGGCCGCGCTCACGGTTGGCGTGGCGGCGCCGGCCGGGGTCGAGGCGATGTCCGCCCCGATCGGCGTCGTCGACCGCGTCACATACTGCTTCAGGTCAGGATCGAAGAAGCTGAACGAGACTGCGGGAATTTCCACGTGACCACTCGCTTGCGGCACCACCGCCTGCTCGAAGACCTTGGTCCCCTTATCGGTGATCTTCGAGCCGGGCGGATAGGTCTTCCATTTCGCCGAAGAAGGAAGACCGCTGGTCGACACCCGATCGAGGTTGCCCTGCCCCGTGACCTCGATCTTCAAGGTCATGGGCGCGTACATGGAGCCCGATTTCGGGGAAAGGCTTGCGCGCACGTCGAAGTGACCGACGGCGCCGCTGTAGCCGGCCGGCTGCCCCTTGGTGGGAAGGGCCAGCACGTCGACCCCTTGCGCAGGGGCATGAAGGGTCATCTCGCGCTCGCGTTCCTGGCCGAACATGTCGCCAAGGGCACCACCAAAAGCCGATTGCTTCATGAAGGAACGAAGCATTTTGGAGGGTGAAACCGAGAACATGTCGTCATCGTCGAACATGGAGCCGAAGGGATCGGTGGCAGGTTCCTGAGGCGATGCCTCGCGGTAGCGCGCCACGATGGGAAGCGTCGCCTGGGCCGTGAAGTGACCGGACATGGCGGCCGAAGCCTGGCCTGTCCACGTGGCGACCCGATAAGGCACCCCGCCGATGGATTCGATGCTCTGGCGGGGGTTGTCGTCGAGATGGCTGATCGTAAAGGCGGGAACACCCAAGCTCGGCGCTCCAGAGAGGGTGACCTCGGTACCGGCGCGAAAGTACGCCTTGAACGTCACGGGGACGGCTTGCCCGATGAACACCTTCTTCTTCGGCAACACCACGCGCAGGAACGCCAGCGTTCCTTGATGCGCTCCCTTCTCGGCCGACACTCCGGAGCCGGCCGATGGACCGAAGTGCGCGCGTGCGCCTCCGCTGCCCGTCGGACCGACCTCGAGAGTAAGGGTATCTCCACCGATTGGAATGCTGTACGAGCCGGGGTGGTCTGCGACAACCTGATAAAGGACCCAGGTGTGCTGCGAAACCGAGCCGTTGACATTGGTCATCTCGGTGCTCTCACCCGTGCGCTGGAAATGCAGCCCGTCCACGTGCCGAGGCACGGCGTTGCTCGCGGCGGATTTGTCGATGCGAAGCTCGGCGGTCTGGTCCAGTGCGATTTGCGCAGGGCTGATTTCGGCCGTTGGTTGCGCGCCCGCAGCGGCGGCGCCTCGCCCGAGCGCCATCACCACCCCGAGGCCGATCGCCGCGAGCAGGATGTGCTTCCGTCCATTCGTGTGCATGGTTCTCACCAATCCTTTCTGACCTCATCCTCGGTGTGCGGACGGTTCTGACCGGCGGGCACCAGGGGCATCAGTCTTTCGTCTCCGCGGGCAGCGTCGAGAAGCTCCCGCGCATCGTTCTTGGAAAGCTTGCCTGGAACCTCCGGCTCCTTCCGATCCGCGTTCGCCTCGGCGCCCGCGTTCGGTTTGCCGGGCTCTGACTGGCCGGGCGACCCCGCCGCGGGCCTTTGCTGGGCCGTCCCCTGCTGCGACTGTCCGGAATTCGAAGAGCTCTTCTGGTCCTGCTGGCCCTTGTCATTCTTTCCCTGCTCTCCCTGCTTGCCCTGCTCTCCCTGCTTGCCCTGCTTGCCCTGCCGATCCTGTTGGTTCTTCTGGCCTTGCTTTGCGGACTGGTCCGGTTTGCCCTGTTGACCGGAGTTGCCGGACTTGTTTCTGTCGTCCTTCTTCTTCTCGCCTTTCGATTCCTCCTGCTTCTGCTGCTTCTGCTGCTCTTCGAGCGCTGCCAATCTTCGCTTCACGAGATCGCGGTTGTAGACGGCGTCTTGATCCTTCGCATTCAGCTTCAGCGCCGACTCGTACGACGCGATGGCGTTCTTCCATTTCTCCATCGTCACCTCGGGTTGCTTCGCGACGGTCTCTTGGCCGACTCGGTAAAGGACGTTGCCGAGGTCGTAGTAGGCGTTCTCTTGCAGATCGAGGCGATCCGAGCGCAGGGAACGACGGAGGGCATCGTCCGACTTCGCGTACTCGCCGCTCTTGTAGGCCGCGACGCCGAGGTCGTACTCGAGCTTCACGTCGCCCGGCGCGCGTGCCAAGGCACGCCGGTACTCCTCGGCCGATTGCTTGAACTTTCCGGCGTGGTATGCGCGTTCGGCATCGCCCGGCGAGGCTTGTGCCGCTTGCGCCGCCGTCATGGCCAATGCCACCGCCAGGGTGGTGACCGCCCTGCGCCGCAGCGTCGTGAGCTTCAGCCATCGCTTCTCCGGCTCCTCCTCGAAATGCCGACGCCGGCGGCGCTCGCCGACCAGCGGTTCCAGCGCCAGGCAGAAGATCGAGAATCCGAGCGGCCATTGGAAGCGCTCGATGGGGATCTGGTGCATGCGCGACTTGAGATTTTCGGGTGGCAATTTGGCCAGGACGTCCCGGTACAGCCCCTCGAGCCCGCGTCCATCCACGCCCAGCCGCCGGTAGTCTCCCCCCGTCACCCGCGCGATGGCTTGCAAGGTATTTTCGTCGAGCCTGGAGCGTACGAAGGCTCCCTTTTCGTCGCGCACGAACTGGCCAGGTCCGCCCGGGAGTGGAATCAATTCGCCACGTTGCGTTCCGACACCGACGGTGTAGATGTGGATGCCGTCGGCCGAGGCCGCGCGGGCCGCCTCGATGGCGTGGTTTTCCAGATCCTCGCCGTCGGTGAGGAAGACGAGTAGCTTGTGGTTCGCGGGCTGGTTGTGCAGCGCCGCGCGCGCCACCTCGATGGCGCGTCCGATGTCGGTCCCCCCGCGGGGAATCGTCGAAGTGTCGATGGCATCGAGGGTCTGATCGAACACGCCGCGATCGAGCGTGAGCGGGCACTGCAGGAATGCGTCTCCGGCAAAGGCCTCGAGCCCCACCCGATCGCCATCGAACTTCGCCACCAGATCGCGAATGGCCAGCTTGGCCCGCGTAAGTCGATCCGGCTCGAGATCCGGCGTCAGCATGCTCTTCGAGGTGTCGAGCGCGAACAGCAAATCGAGCCCGCGGCGGTGAGCCTCTTCCCAGCGAATACCCCATTGGGGTCGCGCCAAGGCCGCGCAACCGAGCAACACCCCGACGACGAGCAGCGCCCTCTTGAAAACACGACGCACACGGGACAGCGTCGAGGTCGGGCCCTTGCGACGCGAGCTGAACGCGGCCAGGGCGAGTCTACGTTTGCCGTCGAGCCGCGCGCCGAGGACGAGGATCGACACGGCGAGAAAGAGGCCGCCGAGCAGCCAGATGGGATGCACGAAGGTGACGGAATGAATCGTCATGGGATCCTCTTGAAACGCGTGAGTCCAAGACCTATTTCGCCGGTCAGAAGCAGCATCCCGGGCAAGACCAGCCAGGCGAAACGCTCTTCCTGATCCTGGTAACGCTTGAGCGTTCGCGTGGTCTTTTCCAAGCTGTCGATGGCACCGTAGATGCGAGCGAGCGACCCGGCATCGGTGGCGCGATAGAACCTCCCGCCCGTGGTGGCCGCGATATCCTCGAGTAGCCCCTCGTCCACGTCCACCTTGGTCATGACGATGTGGGTGTTGCCGTGGTCGTCGGTGATGGGCATGGGGGCCTCGCCCTTGCTACCAACCCCGATGGTGTAGACCTTGACGCCAAGGGTCCGAGCGGCCTGCGCAGCCAGAGCCGGGTCAATCTTGCCGGCATTGTTCTGTCCATCGGTGAGCAAGACCACCAGCTTGGATTTCGACTTCTGGTCGCGCAGGCGATTGATGCTCGCGGCGAGCGCCGAGCCGATGGCCGTGCCGTCCTTGATCATGCCGGGCCGCAATCGGTCGAGGTTCTGGAGCAACCAATCGTGGTCGAGGGTGAGCGGGCTCATGAGATACGGCTCGGCCGAAAACGCCACCAGGGCGATGCGGTCGTTCGGCCGGCCCTTGATGAACTTGGCAACGACGTCTTTCACGACGTCGAGCCGACTTCGCGGCTTGCCCCCCTCGGTCAGATCGAGGGCCTGCATCGAGCCCGAGATGTCGACCGCGAGCACCAGATCGACACCACTCGCCTGCACCTCCGTCGAGGCATGCCCGAGCCGCGGGCGCGCCAGGCCGACGATGAGCAAGCCCAGTCCCACCCAGCGCGCCACGCGCAGCAATCGTCCCCAACGGCTGCGCGTCGTGCGTGCGACCTCGCGCGCGGTGGCGACGCTCGAGTAATTGACGGCTGGCCGCGCACCTTGTCGGCCCAGCCACAGGGCGAGCACGGGCAAAAGGGCGAGCGCCCACAGAAGATGCGGATTCTCGAACAGGCTCATGACGGCCTCACGGGTGCGGGTTTGCGTTCGGCCGAGCTCGAGGCGGTCTCGAGCACGAACCGGCGCGCCAGATCGTTGAGCGAAATCATCTGCTCCCTGGGAAGCGGCAGGCGCGCGAACTTCGCCAAGTCGCAGGCCCCGAGAAACCTGAGCAAGGCATCCCGGTGCGTACCCAGCACCGCATTCGCGGGCGCCAGGATGTCGTCGAAAAACTCCTCGGTCGTCACGTGGGCCGCGCGCAACAAGAAGCGCTCCTCGATATAGTCACGAACAGCATCGGAGGCGACTCCGGCGTATTCACGCACCTGTCCCGCCGCCGCCAGCGGTTGCGCCTGTTCGAGGCGCAGCAACGCCCGCTCGTGCGGGGCAACCGGCTTCGCATGCCGCCGCCGCACGATCACCACCGTCACCCCTGCGAGGCCGAGCAACAACACCGCGCCTCCGGCCACCGCCCACCAGCGCCACCACGGCGGGATCGGAATCGGACCGCGAACGTCGCGGATGTCTTCCGTCGCGGAGGACGGCACGGACGCCCGCCCAGCCGGCGCCGCGGCCAACCCTGGGGCTACCACCGTCGCCGCCCACGGTCGTGTCGTTCCAAGCAGACCGGCGAGCAGCAAGATCGTGGGCAACGCGCGGAATTTCATCGCGGCCTCCCCCGTCGCGAGCGAAACAGCGAGATCAAGACCGGAAGGTACGGCACCGACGTGTCCACCTCGACGCTGTCGACCGATTCGCCGCGCAGAACTCGCGCGAGCCGCGCGTCGCGCTCGCGGGCACGCTCCGCGAAGCGTTCACGCACTTTGGCCGAGCCGGTGTCGATCTCGATCATCTCGCCCGTCTCCGCGTCCTCCATGGCCAGCAGACCCACCGCGAGAAGATTGCGCTCGCGCGGATCGTTCACGTGCAGGGCCACGAGATCGTGCCGGCGTCTGATCATCCGCAACGACCGGCGCAGCGTGGACAGCGCCTGGCTTGGATCGCCAGCGCTCTGAAAATCAGAAAGCACGCACACCATGGCCCGCCTCCTGGTCACGGCATTGATGAAGTCGAGCGCGTGCGCGACATCCGTGCCGCGCCGATTGGGCTCGCAGCTCAGCACCTCGCGCACGATGCGCAGCACGTGCTGGCGTCCCTTGCGCGGTGGAACGAAGGTCTCGATTTGGTCGGAGAACAAGACCAGGCCGACCCTGTCGTTGTTGCGAACCGCGGAGAGCGCCAAGACGCAGGCGATCTCCGCCTCGATCTCGCGCTTGGTGTGCTCGACCGAGCCGAAATCCCCCGAGGCGCTCACGTCGACCGCGAGCAGGATCGTGAGCTCGCGCTCTTCGCGGTATTTCTTGACGAACGGACGCCCGGCCCGGGCGGTCACGTTCCAGTCGATGGTGCGTACCTCATCGCCCGGCACGTATTCGCGCACCTCTTCGAAGTCCATGCCCCGGCCGCGGAACATCGAATGGAATTGCCCGGCCAGGGCATCGGTGGCAAGCCGTCGCGTACGAATGTCGATGAGCCGGACCTGCTTCAGGATCTCCTTGATATTGCTGATATCGCTTTCCATCGTCGCCTCTCACGGGTTGGGCAATGCGGCCAGGATCTTGGCGACCAGATCGTCGGCCTGAACGTTCTCCGCCTCCGCCTCGTAGGTCAGGCCGAGCCGGTGTCGCAGTACGTCCGGGGCCAGGGTCTTCACGTCGGAAGGAATGACGTAGCCACGTCCGTGCATGAACGCCCACGCGCGCGCGGCCAGGGTCAACGAGATGGTGGCACGCGGGGATGCGCCGAAGAGGACATAGTCGGCGAGAGGCAGGTCGTAGCTGGCCGGCGCGCGCGTCGCGGTCACGATGTCCACGATGTAGTCGCGGATCTTGTCGTCGACGTAGATCTCGTTGACCACGCCGCGCGCATGCGCGAGCTGCGGAATCGAGACGATCGGATCCACGGCGAGCTTGGGCTCGCTGGTCGCCATGGCATCGAGAATCGCGCGCTCTTCCGATTTGGATGGGTAGTTGATGACGAGCTTGAGCAGGAAGCGGTCGGTCTGCGCCTCAGGCAAGGGATAGGTGCCCTCCTGTTCGATGGGGTTTTGCGTCGCCATCACCATGAACGGATCGGGCAGGCGATAGGATTCCTCGCCCAGGGTCACCTGGCGCTCCTGCATCGCTTCGAGCAGGGCCGATTGCACCTTGGCCGGTGCGCGGTTGATCTCGTCGGCGAGCACCAGATTCGAGAAGATGGGACCGTGCTTGGTTTGGAAACTGCCTTGGATCGGGTTGTAGATCATGGTGCCGACGACGTCGGCGGGCAACATGTCGGGCGTGAACTGAATCCTGCGAAACTTCGCGCCGTCGAGCGTCTGGGCCAGGGTCTTGAGCGCCAGGGTCTTGGCCAGCCCTGGCACGCCTTCGAGCAGGAGGTGCCCGCTGGTCAGGAGTCCAACGATCAGGCGGTCGACCAAATAGCGCTGCCCGACGATGACCCGAGCGATTTCCGTCTGCAGCGAGGACACCCAACCGGCCGACTCGAGCACCTCTTTCTGGATCTGTTGCACATCCCCGTGCCATCCACCCCGACCGTGGTCGGCGTCGAACGCATTGGTGTTGACCGGGTTGGCGCGAATCGAGTTGGAATCTGGCGAGGCGTCCATGGCTTGTTCTCCTTGTTGTCCGATTGACGAGAACAAGCATGGAAGGTCAATCCATGCCGGAGTCTTTCCGGAGCCTTACAGCTGTGAAAGGTTCGCCACTTTCCATGCTCGGGCTTCGCGAATGCCCCCAACGCGCCGTGCTTGGCGTATGAAGAGAGGACCACCATGTCGAACGATCAGCGGAAACGCCGTGTCTCCTGGGTTGGCCTCCTCACCCGCTTCTGGGATCCGGGCTTTCTGCATTCCTGGGCGCTGCCCTATCGCCGCAAAACAGGAATGAGGGCCTTTGGGATACGGCAGTTTCAGGTGTTCGTGGTCACCGCACGCAGCGTGGTCAGGGACGAGATCACGCGACGGGCCGCCGCTCTCACCTATCACACCATGGTCTCCCTGGTACCGCTGATGGCCGTCGGCTTCGCCATCTTTCAGGGATTCGGGGGACTGAAGAAGTACCAGGCGCCCTTGCGCAATCTCGTCCTGGAGAACTTGGCCGCAGGGCGGGCCGAGGAGGTCGGACAATGGCTGGACAAATTCATTTCCAACGTCAGTGCGGGCGCCATCGCAGGCGTCGGAGTGGTCTTTCTCTTCTATTCAGCCATCGGCCTTTTGACCAACATCGAGGGGGCCTTCAACCGTATCTGGCAGATTCGACGTGGGCGCTCGCTTCTGCAGCGAGTGATGATGTACTGGCTGCTGCTCACCCTTACCCCGCCGTTGCTGGGCGTCGCCTTGTCGCTCAGCGCGCGCCTACAGAGCCACGCCTACGCCACCACCCTGATGAACTGGCTGCCGTTCGATCTCGGGCGCTGGCTCGTCTCCTTGACGACGGTCTTGACCGTCTGCTTGGCCTTCACCTTCAGCTACCTCATTGTCCCCAACACCCGTGTGCGTCTTCGTGCGGCTTTGCTGGGCGGCGTGGTGGCCGGTGTGCTCTGGAGCCTGCTCAAGATGCTCTTCATCGCGTTCGCGGCCAACTCTCTCAAGTACAGTGCCGTCTACGGCGCGCTGAGCGCCCTTCCCGTCCTGATGATCTGGATCTACTTGAGCTGGATCCTCGTGCTGTTCGGAGCCACCTACGCCTTTGCCAACCAGTCGGTGACCACCGAGGGGTTGGAAGCGCGCGATATTCGCATGTGCTCGGGTTTCAAGGAGCTATTGGCCGTGCGAATCATGGCCGTTGTGGCGGAGGCATTCGAACGCAAGGAGCGCCCACCCACCGTGGAGACGCTCACGCGGCGCCTGGACACCATGAGCACCCTCATCCAGCAGGTGACCGAGGTGATGGTCGCTCACGATCTGCTCGAAGAATGCAGCGGCAAGCATGAGGGCGGTTTCAGACCGGAGCAAAGCTTGGAACAAATCACGCTGTACCAGATCCAGCAGGTGCTGCGCTGGCGGGACGGCGACACCTTCAGGCTCGAGCTCACCCCGCTCCACGAAAAGATACGGTCCATCTTCGAGGCGTCCGAAGAAGCAGGGCGAAAGGTGCTTGACCGAATCTCGCTGCGCGATCTGGTGACGGCGGAAAAGAAACCTTCGTAGCAAGTTGCCTCCACGGCCACGATCCTGCCACGCCAATCGCGCGCTCGGTTACCGTCGTACTTGGGTTGCGCTCTTCCCGTCAAGACCGGGCGGGGCGACAGGCCTCTTCCCCTCGCGTCGCTGGCGTGCTCGGCGTCGCCACAGTCGAAGCGCGCGCAGCATGAGGGTTACCCCAGACCAAGCCATGAAGATTGCCAGAGGTAGCGCCAGCACCCTCGGCCAAAGGACCGCGATGGCAGCTCCCGCAAGGAGAATGGCGGCGAAGATCGCCGCGGGGCCGCCCTGCGCGAACCCCAGCGATCTCTTCTGCCGGACGACGCTTCCCATGGCGTGCGCGAAACGGACAGCGCCCACGGCTCGCCCGGAGGCCCCGCGGGACACGGCCTTTGCGCGCTCCCTGCGAGGAACCACCTGGGCACCAGGCACCACGCGACGTTTGACGTCGACCACGATCTCGGTAGCGTTCTCCAGGTCGGAGAGAAACATTTCCTCCATCTCGATGGCCAGCCCCTCGTGCTCGATGGCCACGTCGATCTCGTAATTGGAAATGAAGCTGGCCAAATTCAGGTTCGACGACCCGACCCGCGCCCAGCGCCCATCCGCCACGGCAGTCTTGGCGTGCAACATCGATCCGTTCCACTCGAAGATGCGCACGCCGGCGTCGAGCAGCGGCCGGTAGCCCGCTCTCGAGAACGCGGCGACCAGCATGATGTCGCTGGTGCTCGGTACGAGCAAGCGAACGTCGACGCCATCCTGGGCGGCGGCACCAAGGGCCTGCACGTAGGGGGCAAAGCCTACGAAGTACGCGTCCGTCAACCATAGGGTCCGTTTGGCGGCACTGGCGATGAGCTGGTCCAAGCGAAAGAGCCTGGCCTTGCTGGGGACGTCCGCGACCACCCGCAGCGCAACCTTGCCGACGCGCGGAAAGGCGGCCGGATCCGAAAGCTCGCCCTCCGGGATGCTGCCACCCGCAGCCGTCCACACGTCTGCAAAGGCGCGTTCGATGTGCGCGACGGCGGGTCCGCGGATCTCGAGACCGGTATCACGCCACGGCGGAATACTGCGCGCGGGATTTCCGAGCCAGCGCTGGCTTACACAGACTCCGGTCACGAAGGCCACTTCCCCGTCGACGGAAAGGGTCTTGCGATGATCGCGGCTGAGCCAGCCCAAGGGACTGCCAAGATGAGGTGCATTGAACCGTCGCACCTCGACCCCCGCCGCGGACAAGCGCCGCCAATACCGGCGCGTGGCGCCCGCGAGCGATCCCAGCCAGTCGTGCAGCATCCTGACCTTGATCCCGGCCCGAGCACGATCGATCAGCGCGGAGGCAAGCTCGCGACCGACCTCATCGTCCTCGATGATGTAGTTCTCGAAGAGGACCATCTTGCGGGCCGCGCGGATAGCGGCGAACCAAGCCGCGTAATTGGCGGCGCCGTCCTTGAGCACGCGAACCGCGTTGCCCTCGACCAGCGGCGCCCCGGACGCACGCGTGTAGGCCCGCTCGACCAGCTCCGACGCCTCCAGCAGCGAGCCAGCGCTGGGCGATGAAATGACAGATCGGTCGGTGCTGAGATCCTGCATGCCTCTCTACCCAACTTAAGAGAGCCTATCCGAACCGCGGGAATGCGCCATGCACCTTCGCCGACCGCCCATGACCCGGCAGGACATGATTCCACGCACTGGGCGGTCCATGGTTTAGCCCTATCATGCCGAACGAGACTTCACCAACGCCTAGCCCACCAACTCCCCCAACGGGCCCCAAACAGCCAGGGCTGTCCTGGAAGAACTGGGTCGTTCCCTTTGCGATTCTCGCCGGATTGATGTGGTTCCAATACTTCGCGTCGCGCGAGCAGAAGCGCCCCAGTATCGCCTACACCGATTTCTACCACCTGGTATCCGACGGCAAGGTCGCGAGCGCCACGATGAAGGGGCAGACTGTCGCCGGCACGCTGAAGAACCCCGAGACCGTCGACGGCAAGTCCATCACCGGCTTCACGACCTTGCTTCCATCCCAGGAAGACCGCGATCTGCTGCCCCTGTTGCGCCAAAAAGGGGTGAGGCTCACCGTCAAGAGCGAAGAACAGCCATTGATCGTTCAGATCCTGGTGGGAGCACTGCCTTGGATCATCATCCTTGGCGCGTGGTTTTGGATCTCGCGCCGGGCCCAGGGCATGCTGTCCAAGAACCCGCTTACGGCGATCACCAAGGGTCGCACGCGCCGCTACGAGAAGGAGGCGCAGGTTGCCATCCGGTTCGACGATGTCGCCGGGCTCAAGTCCGCCAAACAGGATCTGCTCGAGATCGTCGAGTTCTTGAAGGAGCCGGATCGCTTTCAGCGCCTGGGGGGAAGGGTGCCACGCGGGGTCCTGCTGGTGGGGCCGCCCGGCACGGGGAAAACCATGCTGGCGCGCGCGGTGGCCGGCGAGGCAGGCGTGCCGTTCTTTTCCATCAGCGCTTCGGAATTCATCGAGCTCTTCGTGGGTGTGGGAGCGTCGCGGGTGCGCTCGCTCTTCGAAGACGCGAAGAAGGTGGCGCCTTCGATCGTGTTCATCGACGAAATCGATGCCATCGGTCGTTCGCGCGGGACGGGTCTCGGCGGAGGCCACGACGAACGGGAACAGACGCTGAACCAACTGCTATCGGAGATGGACGGCTTCGTTCGCAACGAGCTGACCATCGTGCTGGCGGCGACCAATCGCCCCGACGTGCTCGACGCCGCGCTCCTGCGCCCGGGGCGCTTCGATCGCAGGATCCTCGTCGACCGACCCGAGCGCGCCGCTCGAAGGGCGATCCTGGACGTTCACGCTCGCAACAAACCGCTCGCCGCAGATGTCGATCTGGACTCCCTGGCGGACAACACCCCCGGATTCTCGGGCGCCGACCTCGCCAACCTCGTCAATGAGGCCGCGCTCTCCGCGACCCGTGGTCACGCCGACATGATCCGCGCCAGCGACTTCGCCGAGGCCTACGACAAGATCGTGCTCGGCGATCTGCGCGAGACCCGACTCGACCCCATGGAAAAGCGACGTGTCGCGATTCACGAGTCCGGGCACGCCGTGCTCGCCCACTTCACCGAGCACGCCGAGCCACTCGATCGCATCAGCATCCTTCCCCGCGGAATGGCTCTTGGCGTGACTCACCAGACCCCCGCCGCGGACAAACATCTCATGACCCTGCCCGAGATCGAGTCGCGTCTGCGCGTGCTCATGGGTGGGCACGCGGCGGAGACCGTGGTTCTTGGCACGCCTTCCTCCGGTGCGGAGAACGACCTCAAGGCCGCCACCGACCTGGCGCTCAAGATGGTGGCGCACTTTGGAATGTCGGAAAGCGTGGGTCCGGTGTTCTACGAGCACCGTACCGAGCATCCCTTTCTCGGCCAAACCCTCGCCACGGACGGTGGCACCAGCGACGCTACCATTCACATGATCGAGCAAGAGGCGCGCAAGATCCTGCTCGAGGCCAGAGAAGAAGCGCGCAAGGTCGTGGTAGAGCACCGCCCGGCTCTCGACAGTCTGGTCGCGGAGCTGCTTGCGCACGAGACCATCGACAAGCAGGAGCTCGCGCGGCTTCTCGGGCCCTCCGCCGATGCCCGCGCCGCCGCCGCCGCCGGCCCCGCCTCTCCGGCGCCCCACCCACCACGTGCCTCCTAAATTAGAACACCGAACGGTTTGAAACCCGGGCAATTTCCGGATTCTAACCACAGAGGACACAGAGAACACTGAGACGGATGAGAAGAAATGAAGGGTTCGGATTGAGATCCGGAGAACCCCGACCCGTTCGGTGAACTACCGCGCCCCCTGCTCGGCCTGCATCGAGCCGAACGGTCGCTCGCCAAGAAGGTCGACGTAATCGCCTAGGATCTTCACGGTCTCTTGCAAGATGATGTTGCGGTCCAAGGACCGGTCGGCCACCGACTGATCGGAGTCCTCCGACGAAGACGGGGTCGCCTGGGTGTCTGCGCTCTTCGCCGAGCTCTTCTTGGGCGCCACGGGCGGCGGCAGGCCGGGCATCGACACGTTGTCGAGCGTGATCTCGTAGGTGGTCGGCTGGGGCAAGGGATGGGCCAGCTCCTCTTGTTTGCGCTGCTCGTCGCGCGCCTTGTCCTCGGCCATCTCGCGCCGCCGCTCGGCTTCGTTGAGCGAGACCGATTTCTCGGCCACGCTCTTCTTGATTCGGGCCACGTCCTCCTCCAGGTAGGAGAACTCCTTTTCGCTCGCGATTCGTTCGCGGGATCTCTCGCGCAGCGTCGCCAGATAGGGCTGCACGCGATGGAGCTCCGCGTGGGGAGCAGGGGCCACGGCGTCCCAACGCAAGGGATCCTTCAGCGACGATTCGTTCACGTCGCTGAGGTCGGTCGGCGACGGCAGCACGATGTCGGAGGCCACGCCTCGCAACTGCGTCGACGCCCCATCGGGCCGGTAGAATTTGCTGATCGTGATCTTGAGCGCACCGGGGTCATAGGCGTGCACGATGCCGGCCTTGTCCATCACCGTCGCCAGGGGCAAGATGCTTTGCACCGTGCCCTTGCCGAAGGTCGAGGTATCGCCTACCACCACGGCGCGGCCGTAGTCCTTCAAAGCGCCGACCAGAATCTCCGAGGCGGAAGCACTGAACCGGTTGGTCAGCACGACGAGCGGCCCGTCGTACTGAACGGCGGGATCGTTGTCCGAACCCACTTCGATTTCTCCGTTCATGCCACGCGTCTGCACCACCGGCCCCTGACGAATGAACAAGCCTGTCATGGTGATCGCCTCTTCGAGCGAACCACCGCCATTCCCGCGCAGGTCGAGAACGATCCCGCGCACGTGCTCCGCCTTCAATTTGGTCAGCAGGCGAGCGACGTCCGCGGTCGCGCTGCGAGACTCGGCACCCTTCTGCCCGCCCATGTCGGCATAGAACGACGGCAGATCGATGACCCCGAGCCTCAACGTCCGCCCCTTCCCTCTCGGCACGTCCATGATGCTCGCCTTGGCCTGTTGGTCCTGGAGCTTGATCTCGGCGCGCACGAGGGAAACCACCTTGGGAAGCGAGCCCTCGGCGGCGGCCGCAGGAAGGATGGTCAGCTTTACCGTGGTCCCCTTGGGGCCGCGAATCAACTCCACGGAACGAGAGAGCGGCATGCTCGTGATATCCACGGGTTCCCCATTCCCTTGCGCGACCGCGACAATGCGATCGCCTGGCTTGAGCAACCCACTTCGCAGCGCGGGTCCCCCTGGCAAAAGCTCGCGAATCACGCAGTACCCGTCCTTGTTTTCCAACGAGGCGCCGATCCCGAAGAGCGAAAGATTCATGGCGATGGACAGGGTTTCCATCTGCTCGTGCCCGAGATAGTCCGAGTGGGGATCGTACACGTGGGCGAGCGTATCGAGGTAGATCTCGAGCACCTCGTCGTCGTCGAGTGCCTTCATGCTCGCAAGGTGTTGCGTCTCCTTGCGAATCAAGGTGCGCACGATTTCCTCCGGTTTCTTGTTCGCCAGCTTTTCCTGCAGGTATTCGGCTCGCATCTCCTGCCGCCACAGCGCCTCGGCCGCCTTGATGTCCTGCGGTCTCTCGGCCTTTTCGCGATCGAATGAATACCTGTCGTGTCCCGTAAAATCGAACTTCGCCGTCCGCAGCAGATGGGTGGAGTACGCCACTTTCTGCCCCAGCCGTTCCAGAAAGCGCCTGAAGATGCTCCGGGCCGCGCTGGTATCGCCGGCCTCGATTGCCCGTGACAGGGTCGCGCGATACGCCTCGAATTCCTTCGCATCCGATTGTAGGAACAGCGAGCGCGCTCCGTCCAAGTCGTCCATGTAACGGTCGAGGAGCTTTCCCGCCAAGTCGGCATCGAGCGGGTGATGCGCCAACTGGGAGCGCTCGAGAAATCCGGCCGTTACCCGCGTGATATTGGCTTCGGTCCGCGCGTCGGCGGTCGGCATGGGACGAGGCTGAGCACTCAACCCCGTGCCGATCGTTGCGAGAGCCAGCCACAGAGCGGCCAGGAAAGAAACCAGTCTGGTTGGAAATTTCATGAAGCCTCCGGTGTGGATAGCCTAGTTGGGATTCCTTGCCTCTAGTTTGCACGCACATTACAAGACCGAAAGGTCAACATGACCATCGCTCGCAAGAGGCACGATAATTCGATCGCATTTTCCGACTCGTGTCAGACGAAAATTCTCCTTGCTCCGGTGGCACGCAGGCCGCATATGCAAGTTTGCTCAGCTTGTGCTCCAGGCGCGAAGCTGGCGCGGGGATGTTTGCCGCTTCAGACCATCGGGGACTGACCCCTTCACACTCAACCTCGTTCGGACGAATGCCATGCACCGATTCGAATTCACGGCCTCGGTACAAACCGGGAACATCGACTTTGATGCCCATTGTCGCACCTTGCTCGAAATGGCCAACACCATCCTCGACCCGCAAGGCCTGCGGGCATCACCCGACCGTCTTCGGCCCGCGGTGAAATCGCTCCTCGCCTATCTCGACTACCACCTCCTGTCCGAGGAATTGGCGATGGCGTACGCAAAATACCCCGATCGCTCTTTCCACACGTCGTTTCATCGACAAATTCGCTACATTGCCGGCGAGATAGACACGCAAATGCTACGGCCGGCAGAGGCCAGCGAGTCCATTTTCTTCCTGATCGAAGACTGGCTGGTCTATCACGTCTTGAGCGCCGACCGACGTCTGGCCAATTTTCTGCGCCATACACCTGCAACCGGGACGCTTTTGCGGCTTCCAACTATCCGTGACCTGAAAACAGAGGGTTCACTCCCGCCCGAGTTCGACGAACACCTGGGAGAAATCGGCCTGGGATCCTACCCCTAGAATCCCGAGCGAGTTTGCGCATGTTCCGATCTCGGCCTCCGGCCGAGGTCCCCGGCAGTTTTACCCATCCGGCTATTCGAGGCCATCGCAGCGGAGATCTCACGACGAAACAACACCGGAACCGTGGCGAAAGAGACAACATGAGCAACGACAGCTTCGGTCCTGCGCTCCGCCCACACCACTGGGAGGGCACCGGGCCTCGACCCCTCACCCGGGCTCGCTCTGCACCCAGACGGCCAGCGGCGACGCTGCATCGTCAAGCCTTCCACGGCAGAGCGTCAGCGACCCTGTCGATTGTCGGGGTGGTTCAAATCCTCGGCTTGCCGCTTTCCCGCGCAGCGACTGCACCCAAGGCAATTCCCGACGGGGCCATCACCAAAGCCGTCGAACAGGCCCTGGTCTTCGACAGGGGTGTATTCCCCGATACCTTGGATGTCGCCACGATGAATGGAATCGTGACTCTTTCTGGATCGGTCAGCAACATCCTGGCCAGAGATCGGGCCCTCCGGATAGCCCAGAGCATTCGAGGCGTGCGAGCGACCATCGACAGGATTGACGTGGCTGCGTTGGCCCGCCCGGACGCGGACATTCTCCGGGACATCCGGGCAGCCTTGGTGCAGGATCCTGCGACCGAATCCTATCAGGTTGCTGTTTCGGTGAGGAAGGCGGTCGTCTCGTTGAGCGGCAGTGTTGGCTCCTACGCCGAGAAGCAATTGGTCGCACGCATTGCCAAGAGCGTGAAGGGTGTCAAAAGGGTCGTCAACGATGTTGCCATCGACTACAAGGGCACACGCACCGACTCGGAAATTGCCGGTGACGTCACGGCTCGTCTGCAATGGGACATCTGGATCGACGGCGACCTGCTCAGTGCCACGGTTCAGGACGGCAAAGTCGCCCTCGTCGGCGAGGTTGGAAGCGCGGTCGAAAAGTCCCGAGCGATCGACGATGCGTGGGTCAACGGAGTGGTGGGCGTCGATGGCACGGGGCTGATCGTCCAGCCGTGGTTCCGCGACGCCGCCCAGCGCAAGCAGAGGTATGCGGTCAGATCCGACGGCGAGATCGAGCAGGCCGTGCGGGCCGCGCTTCGCTACGATCCGCGCGTCTCGGCCTTTTCTCCCGACGTGACTGTCGAAGGGGGCGTGGTTCTACTCGGCGGATCGGTTGGAAATTTGAAGGCTAAGACCTCCGCCGAACAGGACGTCAGGAACACCCTCGGGGTCGCGGCTGTCGACAACCTTCTCGAAGTCAGGCCGAGCGGTCCGGCTACGGACGCGGAGATCAAGGACGATTTGACTGCGGTGTTGCATTGGGATCCGTTGCTGGGCGGCTCGGCCATCGAGGTGGCCGTCGTCAACCACGTCGCCTATCTCTCCGGCGCAGTCGCATCCAATCATCAAAGGGTGGAGGCCCAGGATGCCGCGTCGCGAACGAAAGGCGTGATCTCGGTCGTCAACCATCTCAAAGTCGAGCCGGAGGTCTTTCCTTCCTACGACGCTTGGCCGGACTACCTCGGTTACGGTTGGCCCAATTACGACCAGCCTCCCGACCACGGCTGCCCGGCCCATGCTACTCGGCGACCCTTTCTGAGCGACGAACGAATCAAGAAGAACATCGACGATGCGCTCTTCTGGAGTCCCTTCGTTCGCAGGAAGGACATCAACGTCACGGTAGACGACGGAGTCGCCACGTTGACCGGCACGGTCCGAACCTGGATTGCCTGGGCTGAGGCCGGCAAAGACGCCCACCAAAGCGGAGCAACCTCCGTTCTTAACCGAATCAAGGTCCAACAAGGCCGTCGGTAGCACCGCCGACCACACAAGGAGCCCTTCATGAAATCCCGCCTCCGATCGACAGTACCCCCATCCGGCCTCACGGTGGTCCTCGTCGCGCTTTGCACGACCAGCGCCTGTGTCAGCTCCGGAACCTACAACAAGAAGGTCGCCGAGCTCGCGGCGGTTCGGGCAGACCGGGACAGCGCGGCTGCCGATGCTTACGAGCTGCGCAAGAAACTCGATAATGAGATCGCCCTGGTCGGCCAGCTCACCGGGCGCTTGCAACAGCTCGGTCAGAACGTCGACAAGCTCACGGGCGAAAAGGGACAACTCACGCAAGGCCTTGCCGATGCACGGGCTCGCCTCGAAGACCTTCGCCGCGAGAAGCAGGCGGCCGAGGCACGCGCGGCGATGTTCCGCAAATTGGTGGCCGACTTCAAATCCATGATCGACGCCGGCAAGCTCAAGGTCGTCATTCGCGACGGCCGGATGATCATTGCTTTGCCCAACGACGTCCTTTTCGACTCGGGCAAGACCGACATCAAGCCTGACGGGCAGGTCGCGCTCGCCGATGTCGCCAAGGTGCTCGCCACGATACCGGACCGCAACTTTCTGGTCGCTGGCGATACCGACAACGTGCCGATTCACACCGCCCGTTTTCCGTCGAACTGGGAGCTTTCCACGGCCCGTGCGGTCGAGGTGACCCAATTCCTCATCAGCCACGGCATGCGTCCCCAGGTTCTCGCGGCCGCGGGGTATGGCGAGTACGATCCCGTGGTCCCCAACGACTCGCCCGAACATCGGGCGCAGAACCGACGCACCGAGATCGTGCTGCAGCCGAATCTCTCCGAGTTGCCCTCGCTGGAGGAGATCCAACCGGCGCCGCGACCGTAGCGTAACGGGGATGTCGTTGGCGATTCACCCACGGTTCAACACGGAAAGGAGGTCTCCAGATGAACAAGGACGATCCGATGAGAGTGATAGTCCGTGGAACCAAGACCGGCCGCGCTAGGCGGGTACTTCTTGCGCTCTCCGCCTTGCTCGTACTTGCCGCCCTGATTGGCATCGTGGCCGCGGCCTTCCGTGGCCGACATGTATCGAGCAATGCGGCGTCGCTGGCCAAGCCGCAGTCGCCTCCCGCCAAGCACGCGTGGCGGCCATGGTGGTTGCAACGATGAAGGAGATAGAACCATGAGCGAGAGAAACGGAGAACCGGTACCCATGCGCACGAACGAGGTGCCCAGGGCCCTCGGCGTTCTGCGCACCGTCCATGGACGGCATCCGATCGGGCTCTTGCTCCTTGCGGTGGTCGCTCTCGTCGTCGTTCTGACGGTCCTGTCCGGCTACTTTCAGAAGGGTCTGTGGATGCACCAGCTCGGCTACGACGCCGTCTTCTGGAAGCTCCTGCTCTTGCGCTGGTGGTTTGCCGCAGCGGCCTTCGTTCTCGTGCTGCTCTATCTCTGGGGCAATCTCCGCATCGCGGCGAAGAACGGCGTCGCTTTTCCTTCGGACCTGCCGTCCATCCAGCCCACCGCCGTCGCGAAGGCCAATATCCAGGTCTCTCCACGGATCTTCAAATGGGTCTCCGCTCTTGTCTCCGCCGGGGTTGCCATCATCTTCGCGTGGGTCTTCTCCGGGGAATGGGATACCTACTTGCGCTTTCGCTACGGCGGCGCCTTCGGCTCGTCGGACCCACTCTTCAGGGTCGATCTCGGCTTCTATCTATTCCGCCTTCCGCTTTATGAGCTGTTGCAAGGCACCCTCGCCACCCTGGCCCTGATCACCCTCCTCGCCATCCTGCTTCTCTACCGGTATTTCGGCCTATTACGTTGGCACCAGGGTCCGCCCGGCATCGCCACGGGTCCTGTCTCGCATGTATCGGTCCTGTCCTTGGTACTCGTTGCCAGCTGGGGGTGGGGATTCTACCTGGACCACTACGAGCTCCTCTATTCCACCATGGGGGTGGTCTACGGAGCCGGCTACACGGCGGTTCGGGTTACCCGAATCTCCTACTGGGTCATGACCTTCGCCGCCGTGGCCCTGTGCGTGCTCTTGATGCTCACCGCCATGCGGCCGCGCCTCAAAGTAATGGCCATCGGCTTCGCGATTCATATCGGCTTGTACTGTGCCGTCATCTGGATCCTGCCCGCCCTGTTTCAGCGGTTTGCCGTGCAACCCAACGAGCTCTTCCTCGAAACACCGTATCTCGAAAGCAACATCGACTTCACCCGAAAGGCCTTTGGTCTGGACGCGATTCAAGAGACCTCCTATCCCGCCCTGGCCGACCTGACGCCCGAAGTGATCGCGAGAAATCAAGCCACGATTCAGAACATTCGACTCTGGGACTACCGCCCTCTGCTTCGCATGTACCAGCAGGCCCAGGAGATTCGGCTCTACTACCAGTTTTACGAAGTAGACGTGGACCGCTACCATCTCCCGGACGGCTATCACCAGGTGATGCTTTCGGCCCGCGAGCTTCTCCCCGGACCTTCCCGCGGATGCCCAAACCTGGGTCAACCAGACGTTGCAGTTCACCCACGGTTACGGGCTGGTGATGAGCTTCGTGTCCAAGACCACTGGCGGAGGCTTTCCGCAATACATTCTGGAGAACATCCCGCCCGAATCCTCCTTCGGATTGGCCACCAAGCAGCCTGCCATCTACTTCGGCAAGTCGACCCCCGGATATCGCATCGTCGCGACCGGCGTCAAGGAATTCGACTATCCGAAGGGGAATCAAAATGTCTACACCAACTACGAGGGAAAAGGAGGCATTCCGCTGGACAGTATTTGGAAGCGACTCCTGTTCGCCTGGACACAGTCCGACATCAACATTCTCTTCACCTCCTACCTCAAGCCGAGCAGCAAGATTCAAATCTGGAGGCGCGTCCAACAGCGCGTGCAGCAGATCGCCCCGTTCTTGCGCCTCGACCAGGATCCCTATGCCGTGGTGAGCGGGGGCAGACAGTACTGGATTCAAGACGCCTACACCGTCTCGGACCACTACCCCTATTCCTCCCCCCATGGGGCGGCCTTCGAGCAGGCATTCAACTACATTCGCAACTCGGTGAAGGTGGTGGTGGACATGTACGACGGAACCGTCGACTTCTACACGATGGATCCCCGGGATCCCGTTCTGGCGGTCTACCGACACGCCTTTCCGCACCTCTTCAAGGACCTCAGCCAACTTTCGCCCGATCTGAAGACCCATCTGCGCTACGCCAGGGATCTCTTTGCCATCCAGGCCGACCAGTTCAGGACCTTCCACATGGCCGTCCCACAGGTCTACTACAACCGCGAAGATCTCTGGGTGTTTCCCAACGAGGCCTACGGAGGCACCACCGCCCCCATGGAGCCCTACTACATCCTGATGAAGCTGCCCGGAAGCGATCGGCTCGAGTACCTCATCATGACTCCGTTCACACCGCCAAGACGCAACAACATGGTGTCCTGGTTGGCCGCCCGGTGCGATTTTCCCGATTACGGCAAGATGCTCTATTACGAGCTTCCCAAGGACAAGCTGGTCTATGGCCCGATGCAGATCGAAGCGATGATCGACCAGAACACGGCGATCGCGCAGCAATTGACCCTGTGGGATCAAAAGGGGTCGCGTGTCATTCGCGGAAACCTGCTTGCGGTACCCATCGAGAATTCCTTTCTCTATGTCGTGCCGCTCTACCTGACGGCCGAGGGCACGGACTTTCCTCAGCTCAAGCGGGTCATCGTGATTTCCGGCAACAAAGTGGCGATGCAGCCCACCCTCGATGAGGCAATCCAGGCCGTGTTCGGAATGGCGCCCACCCCTCAAGCTCGACTGTTGCCGCACGAACACGAAGAGCTGGCTCAGGCGAAGTCGGAGTTCGACGATGCCCAGAAGGCGATGCAGCAGGGGGATTGGAAGGATTTCGGCAAAGCGATGAACACCCTCAAGCAGGTGCTTGCTGAACACTCGAAATAGAGGCTCCAGACCCCGACAGCCCTAGCTGCGCGGTGGCGGCGTACCTTTGGGACGTCCCCTGCCGGACCAACCAACCGGACGCCCATAGTAGTCATACAGTCGCGTTTCATACTCCTGATTGACGCCCTTGGTCGGATCCCACTCGGGGCTATCTTTGACTGCTTGCCGGGACATATCCAAAGACACGGTGCCCTCCTCCCAACTGATTCGGGTCGCCCAGTGGGGGGCAACCAGCACGTTCTTGCCTAGCCACCAGTTGCTGGTGTTGACGACGAGCAATCGCACTTCCCAGGTCTCGTCGTCGACGATGAAGTCCTCGACATGGCCGACCACCCCGTCGCTTCCCACAATGTGGTACCCCCGAACCTCATTGGCGCTGCGCAAGTGAACGTCGCCGGCGGTCTTCTCGGTCAGCGGTGGCGGAAGCTCGTCCGCACCGCCCGCCGCGAGCAGCCCCGGGTATCCCCCCATGCCCCAGATTCCGGGAAAACCCCAATAGCGCATGTATCCGTAGTACTGCGTATAATCAGCCTCGTGTTGGCGCGACACGGGCTTGTCGGTATCGACGCTCGGACTGTGCTTGACCTTCTCCGCCGTCAGGGCGACATGAAAGCGATGGCTGGGCCATTCGATCTGGCCGAAGGCGATGGGCGAGATCAGGACCCGTTGCCCATCCAAGAAGAGGGCCCCCCCCGTCTGCACCACGAGGTAGCGAACGATCCAACGCTCATCGTCCAGGAAAAAGTTCACGACCTTTCCGATGTCGCCGTCGGTTGCGTTGACGGTGTACCCCTCTAGGTCTTTCAGGCTTCGTAACATCAGTATCCCTTCCTATCCGTCTATTGGATGAACCCCATCCGTCTATTGGATGAACGATCATTCGCGCCGGAAACAATCATTCACGCCGGAGTCGTGACCATCGCACTCTCCTTGATTGGGCTTCTGCTGATTCGATACGCTGATGATGCGACCGCCAAGCCGCGTATCTAGTCCCTGGCCCACGCTGCAACCACGCGGATTTTGCAAGCTTCTATGACGAAAAAAGCGACCGATGCCCTCTTTTCTCTTTGCGTTTCCCGGATGAACCGATCATACCGATCACTGCGGCCATGGAATGGCTCAACTATCATCACCTTCTCTACTTTTGGGTCGTAGCCAAGGAGGGCAGCATCGTCGCGGCGACCAAGGAGCTGCACCTGGCCCACCCGACCATCAGCGGCCAAATCCGTCGCTTCGAGGAGGTCCTTGGCGAAAGGCTGTTCATTCGCAAAGGGAGAAAGCTGATTCTGACCGACACGGGCCGCACGGTCTTCGGGTTCGCCCAGGACATCTTCGCGCTCGGCGGCGAATTGATGAGTACGGTGAAGGGCCGGTCTGGCGAATCGAGGCTTCGCCTCGTCGTGGGGGCCGTGGACTCGCTGCCCAAATCCGTGGTGTACCGGATGCTCGAACCGGCCTTCCGCATCGAGAAGGGTTTGCAAGTCGCCTATCGCGAGAGTTGCACGGTCGAGACGCTGCTGGCCGAGCTGGCGAGCTACTCCATCGACGTCTTGCTCTGTGATGCCCCCGTGACCTCGGATCTCCCCGTGCGCACCTTCAGTCATCTCCTCGGCCGCTGCGGTACGGCGTTCTTCGCCACCCCGGCACTGGCCAAGAAGGTTCGCCGCGGGTTTCCCACCTCCCTCGACCAGCAGCCCTTCTTGCTTCCGACCTGCAGATCTCCCATTCGCAGAGTCTTGGACGCATGGTTCGATAGCCACGGCGTGAGGCCCAACGTCGTCGCCGAGCTGGATGACGCTGCCTTGGTCAGAGAGCTCGGCGAGGCCGGAATCGGCGTATTCGCCACTCCCGACGTGGTCGTCAAGGACATCCAACAGCGCTACAACGTGCAAGTCGTGGGACGCAACGCGAGCCTGGCGCAAAGCTTCTATGCGATTTCGGTCGAGCGAAAGATTCGACATCCCGCGGTGCTCGCCATCTGCGAAACCGCGCGCAAGAGTGTCTTCACCTGACCTTGACCACCTTGACTTGTCCCCACGATTAGGTAGAAGTTCTGCCGACTTCGATGAGACCACAGGGCTTAGCTGGTGGGCAGAGTCAGCGCAGGTTGCTGTTTGGGCTTGGGGTGGTTGCTGCTGTGTTTCTCGTGGAGGAGGGACTGGCAACCCTGCTCACGCGAAGCTCCCGCACCCTTGCCGGCAATCTCTACTCGACCTCGCTCGCCAGCGTCGAGCAGGTGACACGCATCGCCCACGATGTCGATGAAGAGCGCCTGCTCGTGAACAACTACCTCTTGGACAAGGATCGGGTGACCGTCGCCGAGACCGAGAGCCAGCTCGCCAAGCTGGCCGCGCAGATCCAGCGACATGAGAAAGCCTATGCGCCGCTCATCGATCTTCCTCACGAAGCGGAAATCTGGCAGCAAGCCCAGAGCATCGAGGCCCGAGTCCATCGCGAGATTGCGACGGTGTTGGATCGGTCGCGGAACGATCGAGATGCCGAGGCCAGGCAGCTTTTGGGCGCGGTTCAGCGCGACCACATGGACCTCGACGGTCGGCTCGTCGAGCTCATGCAGCTCAATCTTGCCGGTGCCCGCGACGCGATGGCGCGAATCGCCGGGTTGCAACATCGTACCGAAATCGTGCAGTGGTCGGCAGCCATCGCCGGGTTCCTCGTGCTCCTGCTTTTCTGGACGTGGGGCGGCCGGCGCATTCTCGACTACGAGAAACGGATCACGGGTTACGCCCGCGAGACCGAGGAGCGCAACGACGATCTCGACGCCTTCGCGGGTCGGGTAGCCCACGATCTGCGGAACGCGCTCGCGCCCATCGTGGCAGCACCGTTCATGCTGCGAAAGTTGCAGGGGATGCCCGATCGCGCACTCCAGATTGCGGATCGTATCGAGCGCTGCTCGCGCCGGGCGATCGCCATCTTGGATGCCCTCCTCGCCTTCTCGCGCGCCAGTCACCGGGCCGAGCACGAGGCGGCGGCGCTCGCACCAGCCGTGAAGAGCGTCCACGATGCGATCGCGGCGATGGCCGCCCGGCTCGACGTGGCGGTCGAAATCGGAGAGATCCCGGACGTACATCTTCGCTGCAGTCCGGGCTTGCTCCACATCGTTCTCGCCAATTTGTGCGGGAACGCGGTCAAGTATCTGGATGGGCAAAAGGAGCGGCGGGTTCGCGTTTCGGCGCATGAAGATGGACGGCTGTGCCGAATCGATGTGGAAGATACGGGGCCCGGAATCGCGAAAGACCTGCATGACAAGATCTTCGAACCCTTCTTTCGCGTCGAGCACTGCAAGGCACCGGGCACGGGAATCGGCCTGGCGACCGTGCGCCGGATTCTGGACGCGCGCGGAGGAAGGGTGGCCGTGGAGTCCGACACGGGGCGCGGCTCGCGTTTCACGTTTTGGCTTCCTATCGTGCCTTCGGCCGAGCAGCACCTCGCCAAACCCGCTCCCGAGATGAGAGCTTCGGCAGGCGAGTGAGACGGCGGGGGCGTCCGCTTCCTGCCCCCCCCAAGCGGAACCTTTTGCAAAGGGCCGCATCTGAGACAAGTAGATGGAAAGAGGGTCCATCCTGCATCGGGCTGCAAGCAGAAAGGGAGGAAGACCATGCGTGCTGAAGATCCCAAGGCAACCGAGACCAAGAGCAAGAAGTCGTCCAGCGCAAGAACCTCCGTCGTCGCCATCATCACCTTGGTGATCGGCCTAGTGGTCGGGGGAGTGGCAACCAAGTACCTGTTCGAAAGCTCCACCGCCGTGGCCGGGATGAAGTCCTCGCCGAAGGCACAGGCGTCCGCATCCACCCACGAAACGAAGCCCACCGGCTCCGCTCAATGGAATCCATTCCAGGCATTGCGCGACATGCAGTTGCACTTGGACCAGATGTTCAACAACATGTCCGCGCAGTTCCACAAGGAACCCAAGCTCAGCGTCTTTCCGGATAACCCGGGCTACTCGCTGTCGCTCAACGTGCAGGATCTGAAGGATCACTACGAAGTGCACGCCTTTTTGCCCAACGCGAAGGCCTCGGATATCGACGTCAGCATGCTCAACAAGCAGACGTTGAAGGTCGAAGTGGACAACAAGAGCACCGAGACCTCCACCGAGAAGAATGGGAAGGTCAATGTCACGGAATGGGGCCAGTATGCGCAAACCATTCAGCTTCCCACGCCAGTGAAGGCCGAGCAGATGAAGGTCGAGCACCAAGGCCAAGAATTGCTCATCACGTTACCCAAGGCCTAGCAACCCCTGGTGAACGTCTCCGCGTCGCCGTTCGGGCGGATCCTGGGCCGTCTGCGGCGTCGCCCTGACCGTGGGATCAGGGGGACAACCGAATCGGCTATACGCGGGCGACCGGGGCGTCTACACTGGAGATGCCAGGCATGCGCCCGCACACCATGAATAGCTGGACCCAGAGGAAGGGCTCGGGAGTCCGGTTGGAGCGAACCGCGAGGCTCGAGCCCCGTGGTTGAATCGAGCGAACGGAGTAGATGGCTCTTTGCCTCGCTACGCGGGCTCAACGCTTCGTGGCTGTCGGGCGATGCCATCGCCGCCATGACCCTTGCCTCGATCGCCATTCCGGAGCAGATCGCCACGGCGCGGCTCGTGGGGATGCCACCCATGAGTGGGCTGTGGGCCTTCGCGGCAGGTTCGTTCGCCTTCGCGGCCTTCGGAAACAACCGTCTCATGTCGGTGGGGGCCGACTCGACCATCGCGCCCATCATGGCGGCCACGCTGGCAAGCATGGCTGGAATTGGCACTCCCCACTATGCCAGCCTCGTCGCGGTGCTGGCGCTGCTCATCGGCGTCGTCCTGTTGCTCGGCAGTCCCCTGCGCCTGGGCTGGGTTGCGGATCTGCTGTCCATTCCGGTGACCACGGGGTTTCTCGCTGGCATTTCGCTTCACATCATCGTCGGGCAATTGCCCACCATCCTGGGCGTCACCAGCTCGCGAGGCAATCCGTTGCACGAGATCGGCGAGCTCGCCCGGCAGCTCTCCCAGGCCAATCCGTATTCCGTATCGGTCGGGTGCGGAGTCCTTGTCCTGTGTCTGATTTCCGAGCGGGTGAATCGGCGCATCCCGGGTGCGCTCATCGCGCTCGTGCTCAGTGGCTTCCTGGTCTGGCAATTCAACCTGGAACGCCACGGGGTCGGGGTACTGGGTGCGCTGCCCATTGCGTTGCCCGCGAGCACCTTCGCGCTTCCGAGCTGGAGCGAGTTCACCCGTCTGTTGCCGCTGTCGCTCCTTGTCGCGCTGGTGTGCATGATTCAGACGGCTGCCGTCGCGCAATCATTCTCGTCCGACTCGGGCGCCGATGGTACCGTCGACCGCGACTTCGCCGCCGTGGGAGTCGGCTGTATCTTGGCAACGCTGCTTGGCTCCTTTGCCGTCAACTTGAGCCCACCCCGCACGGCCGTGGTGGCCGAGTCCGGCGGAAGGTCGCAAATGTCCAGCCTGTTGGCGATGGTCATGGTCGCGGCCCTGGTATTGCTGGCCGCGCATGCGTTCGCGTATATTCCGCGCGCCGCATTGGGCGGCGTGCTCGTCTTCATCGGCATACGCATCTTTCACCTTCCGGTGATGAGACGCATCTACGAGCGCAGCCCGTGGGAGATTCTCCTGGTCGTCGCGAGCGGGGTGCTGGTGGTCATGATGCCGATAGCCATCGGCGTCAGCATGAGCATCGTGCTCTCGCTCCTGCACAGCGTTTACGTCATCGCCCGTCCCCATTGCACGGATCTGGCACGCGTGCCGGGAACCACCGTTTGGTGGACCAGGGAAAAGGGCAAGCCCGCCGAGAGCGAGCCCGGCGTCCTCGTCTTCGCGCTCGCAGCCCCGGTCAATTTCATGAACGCCCATTACCTCATCGGCAAGATGATGCATGCGATCACGCAGTTGCCATCGCCCTGTCGACTGGTCGTCATCGAGTCGAGCGGCGTGATCGACGTGGACTTCACCGGTTCCCAGTTGTTGCAAAAGGCGATCGACGATCTGCGGAGCCGCAGCATCGATGTGGCGCTGGCGCGGCTCGAATCCAAACGTGCAAGCCGGGCTGCCGGGCGAACGGGTCTTCTTGAAACAGTCGGAGCCCAGCAAGTATTTCTGTCCGTGGAAGAGGCCATTCGGCGGCACAAGGTTTCGCAGACTGGTTCATCGCCTCCTCTCAGGTAAAGGATTGTGCCAGCCACCATGGGCCGCAATCAACGCATCGGCCTCTTTCGGCCCCCAGCTGCCCGGCTCGTAGCGATAGGCTCGGTGGTGCGTCTTGAGAATCGGCTCCACCACCGCCCAGGCCGCCTCCACTGCCTCTTCACTGGTGAAGAGCGCGCCATTGCCGGCCATGGCATCCCCTAGCAGCCGCTCGTAGGGCATTTCCTCTCCCACTTGCTCTTCGAGCAGGTAGAGCTCTCGCTGGTCGCCGATGAACTCCTCCCCCGCGCGCTTCACGCGAGCAGCGAGGCCGACGGCCGAGCTGGGGGAGAGTCGAAAACGCACATAGTTGGCGCGTCCCGCTGTGGGCCATGAATCCTCGAACAGCCGTTGTGGAGGAGTCTTCAATTCCACCAAGACCTCGGCCGCGGAGGTCGCCAAGCACTTTCCCGAACGCAGGTACCAAGGCACCCCCTGCCAGCGCCACGAATCGATGAACAGGCGCAGGGCGCAGTAGGTCTCCACGTCGGAGTCTTTGGCCACACCGGGTTCTTTCCGGTATCCCGCGTACTGACCGCGCACCACATCGCGCGGGTGCAGGGGGCGCGTGGACTGGAACACCTTCGCCTTCTCGACGCCCACGGCACCATAGCCCTGATACGCTGGCGGCTCCATGGCCAGCAGCGAGAGGATCTGAAAAAGGTGGTTCTGGATGACGTCGCGGAGGCAACCAGCGCTCTCGTAGAATGCACCACGCCCCTTGACTCCGAAGTCCTCGCTCAGCGTGATCTGCACGCTGGCCACGCAGTCGCGGTTCCATATCGGCTCGAGGAACGAGTTGGCGAAGCGAAAATAGAGGATGTTCATGATCGCCTCTTTGCCAAGGTAATGGTCGATGCGGAAAATCGAATCTTCCGGGAACACCGCCTGCGCAATGGCGTTGAGCTTCCGCGCCGAGGCCAAATCACGTCCGAACGGCTTCTCGACGATGACCCGCGCATCCTTGGCCAAGCCCGCGGCGCCCAGCCCCTGGATGACCACGTCGAAGAGCGATGGAGGGATGGCCAGGTAGTGTACCGGGCGCCTGGCATCGCCCAGTGCCTGCTTGAGCGCGCGGAACGTTTCCGGGGTGTTGTAGTCGCCCCCCACGTAACGGAGAAGGGAGAGCAGGCGGTGCAAGGCGTCTCGGTCGTCGATCTTTCCGCCCTTTGCGGCCATCTTGACGCTGTCCGTCGTGTGTTTGCGCAGCTCCTCCGCACTCCACTTCGGAGCCGCGACACCGACCACCGGTACGTCGAGAACCCCGCGCTTCGCCAATGCGTAAAGCGCCGGCAAGATCATCTTGCGCGCCAGATCTCCTGTCACACCGAAGAGCACCAGCGCGTCGGATCGCTTGGGATCCTTCTTGCCCAATTGCCTCTCAGCATCCCTTCTTGTTCCCATTTGCCTCCATACTCCAACCGCGTGAGGCGTGCGAAAAGGAAAATCCTTCATGGTAGCTCGAAATACCCGACCCATGGGTCGACCGTCGCCCGAAGTGAGCCACCAGAGCGGGCACAGTCGCTATTGCGCGCCGGTCAGCACGCTGAAGATCGGACCGACCGTCACGGCCAGGTACGCGCCGAAAAGCCCGGGCAGCACCCATGTCGCACCGATCAGGATGATGAAGCCGTAGCGCTCGATGGAGCTGTACGTATTGCGTGCGGCAGACGGCAGGAACCACTGAACGACGCGCGAGCCATCGAGCGGCGGGATCGGGATCAGGTTGAAGAACGCCAGGATGAGGTTCCCGTAGCAGAAGAAGAGCAGCAGCGAGCCGACGCTCGTGAATCGGCCCGGCGCGAAGGCCAGTACCGGAAACGCCCTGGATACGAGCCCGGTGATCAGCGCCAAAAGGACGTTCATCGCCGGACCTGCGATTCCCGTCAGCAGCATCCCGGTGCGCTCGTCCCGGAAATTTCGCGAGTCGATCGGCACCGGCTTGGCCCAGCCGAAGAAATAGGACCCTCCCGACATCACCAGCAGGACGATCGGCAGGACCACCGTGCCGATCGGGTCGATGTGGGCGAACGGGTTCAAGGTAAGGCGGCCGGCGCGCTTGGCGGTCGGGTCGCCGAGCCGGTAGGCGACGTAGCCGTGAGCGATCTCGTGCAAGACGATCGCCGGGAAGATGATCGCGAACTCGACAAGATGCGGAAGCAGGGATTGCATGATCTCGTGGTGTCCTTTTGCCGATTATGCCAAACCAGCTTGAGTTGTCCCCGAAAAGGCGCCTCGCCGGGTCGGTTGCATTTTCCTTCCAATGCCAGCGGAATTTCCGTTTGGTCCCGTGATGCCGAACATGGACTAGACGGCCGGCCGCGGTCGGATCGCGGACCGTCATTCAGGCTTGCTTACGAGCGTCGCGCCGGCCCTCGACCAACGCCTCCACCTCGGTCACGGACGAGAGCCCGAGCGCTCGCGCGGCGAATGGCGTGGCGTCGGCCACGCGCACGGCGCGGATCGCGCTCTTCACCTCGAGAATTTCGCCCGGGGCGACGCTGAACTCCCGCAGCCCCAGCCCGACCAACAACTCGGTGTATTGGGGGTTCCCCGCGATCTCACCGCAAATGGTGAGAGGCCGCGCGGCGGCGCGCGTGGCGTCGACCACCATGTGGATGAGGCGCAGGATGGCAGGGTGAAGCGGCCGGTAGTAGTCGGCCATGGCGCCCTCCTCCCGATCCGCGGCGAGCACGTACTGGACGAGATCGTTCGTGCCGAGACTGAAGAAGTCGAGATCGCCGACCAGCGTCGCAATGGAGATCGCGGCTGAAGGAACCTCGATCATGGCGCCCAGGGGTATCGCGGGATTGAAGGCGCGCCCCTCGGCCGCCAGCTCTTGCTTGACTTGCTCGAGGACAGCGCGTGCCGAGCGCACCTCGTCGAGACCTCCCACGACGGGAAGCAGGATGGACACCGGGTGCTCGGCGCTGACACGCAAGATCGCCCGCAACTGCGGTCTGAGCACGTCGAGGTTCTTGAGCAAAAGTCGGAGGCCGCGTTGCCCCAAAGAGGGATTGCGCGAGGCCGGCAGCGGGAAGTAGTCGAGCGTCTTGTCTCCGCCCAGGTCCAGCAGGCGAAAGACGACCTTGTGCGGGTGGAAACGCTTGGCGGCACGCAGAAACAGGTCGACCTGCTCTTGCTCGGTGGGAAACGCGGAACGAATGGAAAAAGCGAACTCGGTGCGATAGAGACCGATGCCCTCCGCCTTGTACAGCCGGGCGGCCTCGGTGTCGGAGAGCTTGTTCACATTGGCGAGCAACGAGATGGGAACGCCGTCAACCGTGGTCGAAGGTAGATCGACGCTCTTTTTCAGATCGGCCCGGTATCCCCGCAGCTCGGTCTCCAGGCGGTCGTACTCGCGTCGCACCGAATCGTCGGGATTGACGAACACCGTTCCCGACACCCCGTCCACGATCAAGCTGTCGCCCGTCTTGATTTTGGTCCAGGCCTCGGTTACGCCGCTGACCGCAGGTAAGCGCATGGAGCGCGCGAGGATCGCGGTGTGGGAAAAATTACCGCCACGGTCGCTGACGAAGGCACGCACGCGTCCAAGATCGAAACGCGCGGTGGTCGAGGGGAGAAGCTCGTGCGCGACGAGGATGGACTTCTTCGGAAGGTCGAGAACGCCGGGCCCATCCCTGTCCATCAGGGCCGAGAGCACCCGCCGGCCGACGTCGCGAATATCGGCGGCCCGCTCGCGCAGATAGGGATCGGCGATCTGTTCGAATCTCCTGCCGATGTTCTCCACCACGTCTGCCACGGCGGCTTCGACGTTGACGCGATCCTGAGAGATGACGGAAACCACCTGGCTGCGCAAGCTGTGATCCCGAACCACCATGGCCTGCGCCGCGAAGATGTCGGCTTCGTCTGCGCCGATCCTCTTCTCCACATCCTTGCGGAGCGCGACAATCTCCTGCTCCGCCCGGTCGATGGCGGCGTCCAGGCGGGCGATCTCTGCATCGACCGCAGTCTCTTCCAAGCGACGTCGAGGCACGACCCGATCGGCGCGCGTGAGAACGAAGGCCGTGCCGCGCGCAATGCCGGACGATACCGCGACGCCCTTGATCACCGCATGGTCGGCCAATCCGTGCTCTCTTCCGCAAAATTCCGGAATTTCGCTATTCGCATAGCAAGGAGAGCATAGCGCGGCAGTGGATCAATTCGATCCGGTTCGACGCTTTCGACGCGGTCGGCTCCAAATGAGGATTCTTTCTCTCAACATTGAATGTTTTTCATTGCGGCCTCGTCTAAGCAGACACCGAAGCACGCGTCAAAGGGAGATCTATGCATCAGCGATACAACGAACGAACCCTGACGCGTGTCCAGGTGGCGCGTTGTGTGCGTGGGCGCATGAGTAGGGCCCGCGCACGGTTTTCCACCCTAGCGAGAAAGAGGAGATCGACGATGAGAAATGGACTGATTCTAGGTATGGTTTTGGCTGCGGGCGTGCTTGCCTGCGCACACGAGCCCAAGAAGGCGGAACCCCCGGTGACGGCACCGCCCGCTCCCCAACCCCGGACCGTGGCAACGACCCAGTCGTCCCAGCACAGCTGCTCTTCGGACGGGGATTGCATGGAAAACCAGCTCTGCATCCGATCGGCGTGCGTCGACATCACGCCCGACCTTGCCGAGTGCAGCACCATGCGCGTTCACTTCGAATTCAACGAGGCCAACCTGCGCGACGAGGACGAGGCCAAGCTCCAGCGCATGGGACGCTGTTTGAAGGTTCTTCACGCGCTGCACGTGACCATCGATGGCAACGCGGACGAACGGGGCACCGAGGAGTGGAACCTCGCCCTTGGCGACAAGCGCGCGAGCGCGGTCGAGAGCTACCTCGAGCGCTTGGGCGTGTCGGCGGAGCAGCTCAAGACCGTGACCTACGGCAAGGATCGCCCCTTGTGCACGCAACACAACGAGGAATGTTGGGCCAAGAACCGTCGCGCCGGCCTTCATCCCAAAGAGTCGCGCTGAGGGCCGACCGGCCTTCTCGCCGCCATGGGCCGTCACCCACCGTGTCCGAGCCCTGATTACCGATTTCCGGGCACATCTTCAGGACAAATGTGCGGGGGCCGCAACCGGGATTATCAGGACGGCACAGGGTGCATGCTGCACGACCTTCTCCGCGACGCTGCCAAGCAGAAGATGGCCCAAGCCGTGCCGTCCATGACTGCCCATCACGATCAGCCCGGCGCCAATGCGCTGGGCATGATCGACGATTGCGGTGTCCGTGCGCCCCACCTCGGAAGCCCGCGTGCACACGATGTTCTTCGCGCGAATGTCGGCCACGGTGCGTTCCAGGTTCTCCCCGGCACGCGCCATGGCGTTCTGGATCACGATCGGCATCATGAGAACATCGCCGGGTGGGGGCAGAACGAATGCCGAATTCAGATCGACGTGCAGAACCTCGATGCCAGCGTGAAACATTTGCGCCAGCGTGACGGCGGCGGTCACAGCCTCATCCGAGGCCTCGGAAAAGTCCGTTGGCACCAGGATCAACTTCAAATCGTCGAGCTTCATCTCAACACTCTCCTTCCCGCGTCCGTTTGCTTTGCGGTTATCATGCCATATGCTGCGTCTCCTTCTTCATGCGGATGTGGCTCCACTGTCGACGGAGCGTGGCAAGTTGCCACGCGGGGCGGAACGCCTCGACCCGACCGCGCGCACCACTTGGATCACGCAGGATCACGCACGACATCGGTGCAATAGCCTGGCACAAATCGTGCCTCCCCTCGGCTCGATGAGCTACCGTCGATTAAGACATGCCGTGTTATGCGCGATGGGGGGAGTGGGATGCCTCCTTTCCCATTCCTCGTGGGCCGTCGCTGCCGTGCCCGACATTTCGTTCCAGCAGTACCGCCTGCAAAATGGACTCGAAGTTCTGCTGCACGTCGACCACCGCGCTCCCCTTGCCCACGTGGAGGTCTGGTACAAGGTCGGCTCGAAAGACGAGGTTGCCGGCCGAACCGGATTCGCGCACTTGTTCGAGCACATGATGTTCGAGGGGACCAAACAGATCCCGAGGGGAGCCTATTTCAAGTATCTCTCCGAGGCTGGAGCCTCGGCGCGCAACGGTTCGACCAACATGGATCGAACGAGCTACTTCGAAACCCTGCCGTCCTCGCAACTCGAGCTCGGCTTGTGGCTCGAAAGCTCGCGCATGGGATTCCTGCTCGATCGAGATGGCGCCGCACGCGATGGCTCCTCCATTCATGAGGCGCTCGTCAACCAGCGCGACGTGGTGGAAAACGAACGTCGCCAGACCGTCGACGATGTCCCCTTTGGCGATGTTGCACGCGTCGAGCTCGAGGCGCTCTTCCCGGTAGGGCACCCCTATCGCCATGAGGTCGTCGGCTCGATGGCGGATCTGAACGCCGCCTCCGAAGCGGATCTGAAGGAGTTCTACAATCGCTTCTATGTGCCGGGAAACGCAGTCCTGCTGGTGGCCGGCGACATCGACACCGCTCTCACCAAGCGCCTCATCGACAAGTATTTCGGGCCCATCACCGCGGGGCCCCCCCTGCAGCCCATGTCCCCGCCGATCATCCCACCGCAAAAGGCCGAGAAGCGTCTCATCATGGAAGCCAATGTCGATCTTCCGCGCGGCCGGATGGCGTGGGACACCGTGCCCGTCTTCATGCCCGGCGATGCCGAGTTGGACATGCTCGCCGACATTCTCGGCGGCGGCGAGGGCTCCCGTCTCTACCGGCTCCTGGTCCACGACCTCAAGATCGCCGAGTCCGTGTCGGTCAGCCATTTGAGTCGCATGTACTGCGGGACTTTCGCAATCGACTACACCCCGACGGAGGGACACTCCCTGACCGAGATCGAGCAGGTCATCGACGAAGAGCTGGAGGGGTTGCGCACCCATCCGCCCACCCCTGAAGAGGTCGAGCAGGCCAAGAATCAGATTAAGACCGACCTTCTCGAGCGCATGGAATCGCTCCCGGGTCTGGCGTCGCGCCTTCTGTACTACGATGTCTTCGCCGATGACCCGGCCTACCTGAGTCAGGATCTCGCGCGTTACGAGAACGCGACGCCGGAGGTCCTCGAGACCTGGGCGAAGAGGATCCTGACCAAACGCCAACGGGTCGTGATCGATATCGAGCCGAATGCCAGCGCTCCCATCATGGGGCGGTTGGTGTCGCCAACCTCGCTGGAGACGGGCACACCCGCGTCGGGTGGCGTTGGCATCACCCGGCGGGCCTACCAGACGCAGACCGTCCTGCGCCGAACGCCGGACGCCGCATTTCGCGCCACGCCGCCGCAGGCAAGGGAGGCTCCCCCATTCAAGGTGCCTGCCGTGAAGCGATTCAGACTGAAGAACGGTCTAGAGGTCATCCTGGCGGAGTCGCACGAGCTTCCCCTCGTCGACTTGAGCTTGATCGTGAAGACGGGCAACAGCGCGAACACGAAAGGCAAGGCGGGACTGGCCAGTCTGGTGGCGGACATGCTCGATGAGGGAACCAAGAAGCGTGGCGCAACCCAGATTGCGAGCGAGATCGGACGGCTCGGCGCCTCCCTCGAGACCGATGCCGACTGGGACACGTCGACGGTCTCGCTGAGCACCCTCGAGGAGAACCTGGACCCGGCCCTCTCCGTGTGGGCGGACGTGCTGCTCGACCCCGCCTTTGCCGAGGAGGATCTCGAGCGCGTCGTGGACGACCGGATTGCGTTTCTGGCTTCGAGCGAGGACTATCCATCGGTCGTCGCGGACCGGGTGTTTTCGCGTGCCCTTTGGGGCGATGGGCATCCCTTTGCCTGGCCGGACACGGGGACCGAGTCTTCCCTCAGGGGCCTCCGGCGCGCCGACCTACAGCACTTCTACGAGACGTTCTACGCGCCCAACAACGCTGTTTTGGCCGTGGCAGGCGATCTCACCGAGGAACAGGTGCGCGCCAGGATCGAGCCTCTTCTCGCGGCCTGGAAACCGAGAAGGATCCCCGCCATCGACCTGCCCAAGGTCGCGGCGCCGCGGAAGCTTCGCATCGTCCTTGTCGACAAAGCTGGTGCGGAGCAATCGTCGATCCGCATTGGCCTGCCCGGCCTCGGACGCAGGGATCCCGACTACTACCGCGCGCTGGTCGCCAACCAGATTCTGGGCGGCACGTTCAAACGACTGGCCTTGGATCTGCGCGAAACCAAGGGTTGGACCTATGGGGTAACCTCGCGGTTCGATGCCCGGCGTAACGCGGGACCCTGGATGGTGAGCGGCGAGTTCGTGGCAGAACACACCGCCGACGCGGTGCAAGAAATCCTGCGAGAGATCGCTCGCATGCGGTCGGGTGACGTGACCGGCCAGGAGCTCGCCGATACGAAAGCTGAAATCATGGGTGCTTTCCCCGCGCGCTTTGCCACCGCCAGCCAGCTCGCATCGCAGATGAGCACCTTGGCTGTCTACGATCTGCCGACCACGGCGTGGAGCACGTTCGTGGACAAGATCGCGGCCGTGAACGCGCAAGATGTGCGCGGAGTGGCGCAAAAATACTTCCGTCCCGGGAGCCTGCTGGTGGTCGTGGTGGGCGATCGTGCGAGCAACGAGGCCTCGCTCGGCAGACTCGCCTCGGTCGAAGAGCGCGATGCCGAAGGCAACCTCATCGCGCCGAAGAAACCGGGCCACCCGGTGACTGCGGCACGAAGGCCGATAACGACGACCGAGCCGTCGAAACTGCCACGCGACACGGGAACACAGTAGCTGCCGGTAAGGCCGGCATCGTCCACCCGCCGCGCTATAGTGTATCCGGGATGTCCAAGGCTCTGACGCAAACGATGGTTGCGGCTGCGGTGGCCGAGCCCTCATTCACGCCGCCGCCTGCGCTCGTCACGGGTACGCAAGCCGCCGCGACCAGAGGACCCACTCTGCCGGCGAGCGGCCGCAACCGCCTCGCCGCGACCATGCTCAAGAGCAAGGCGAGCACGCTGTTTCACCACTTTCCCGCGGCCCTGACCGGCGACGAGGAGGCCATCCATCAACTGCGCGTTTCCGGCCGGCGCCTGCGCGTCGCCCTGCCCTTGCTGGCGGAGAAGCCCGACGGTCGCCGCTCGGAACGCGCGCGCCGACTGCTGCGCCAGCTGACCCAGACCGCGGGCGGCAGCCGCGACTTGGACGTGCTCTTGGAGTCCTTCGACGAACACCTCAAGTCCCTGCCCGCACGAAGCGAGGAGCAGAAGCTCCTGCGCCATCGCCTGGCCAGCGCCCGCCGCCGCAGCCGCGCGCGCATGGTCGACCATTTGCTCGACCTCGAAATCTCGCGCTTGCGCAGCGATCTCGCCGCGCTCATCGCCCGCGGTGGACCGCCACCTTCCCTGGTCTGCGAGCGTTTCGCCACCCTAAGCGCACACGAATGCCAGTTCCTCCACGATGGTTTCACCAACCTCGGCGCGCACCTCGACCCCGAGAAACTCCACAGTCTGCGCCGGCACGCACGGCGTTTGCGCTATGCCGTGGAGGTCTTCGACCAGATTCGCAGCTTCGAATCCGCCGCGACCAAACCGTGGAAGACCTTGCAGGACCACATCGGCGTGATCCACGATCACCACGTGCTCGCCGAGTGGTTCGACCGACAAGCGAAGAACGATCGCGGGCGGGGCAAGGACGCACTGGCCACCGCCGCGAGCGATGAGGCCGCGTGGGCCAGAGCCACCATGCACCGGCTGCACCTGGAGTTTCTGGCCGCGGAGCCCATGGCCATCGTGGCGCGAGGGCTGGCGGCCCTGGGACAGGCGCCCGCCATGGAATTCGGGTGAACTCCATGCGCCTGCTCTTCATCCGCCACGCCATCGCCGCCCCGGCCCATCGCGACCTGCGCGACGAGGATCGCCCCCTGACCGCGCCGGGCGTCGAGAGCTTCCGTCGAACCGCCGCCGTGCTGGCGCGCGTGGCGCGAAAGCCTCGCGCCATTCTCACCAGTCCCCATCTGCGAGCCCGGCAGACAGCGGACATCGTCGCGCAGGCATGGGGCGATGGTCGCCCCATCATCGTGCCTGCCCTCGCGGAGGGAGACTGGCCGGACCTCTGTCGCGCGCTCGCCGAGTACGACGACCACGACACCATCGCCCTCGTGGGCCACGAGAGCTGGATTTCGGCCCTCACCGCGCGCTTCCTGGGCGGACGGCGTCGCCGCGCATTCGACTATCGCAAGGGCGGCGCCGCTCTCATCGATGTCCAAGATTTGCGCGCCTGCAAGGGAACGCTTCTGTGGTTCATTCCGCCACGGGTGTTCCAGCGCATGGAATAGCCGTTACGATCCCGAATCGACAGCATGGGTTACGCCTTCTTCGGTGAATGCGCGAGCTTCACGGCCTCGGCAACGCCCTCGGCGTTCGCCATGCGCTGTACCTTCGTGCGGTCGGCTCCCTTGAGCGATCTCAAGATGCCAGGTACTGACCTTGCAGCTTCCGCGCCCGGGCGACCGTGGGTGTCGCGACCTTGCCTCGTCGAGGTTTCGTGGCCTTGGCCGGCACCCCAAGGTCGAGACAGGTCATCCCGGAGCTTGCCGGGCTCTCGAACCAGGGAATACGAGACAGTCTGCTTTGCCCCCACTTTTCTCGAGGCTGTCATGGCCAACCCGGGTGCGGTAGGCGTCGGGAGCCGCCGCGTCGGCTTGCCGTGCTTCCAAGAACGTCCCAATGCCCCGGATATCGCGGCCTCGACACGGCGAGCCGCGGAGTCCTCCACGGCGGCGATGAGCTGGCGGCTGAAGGTTTCGACGAGAGCGGCGATGGTCTGGTCTTGGTCGGGCATGGGGACTCCTCGATGGCTGCCTTTTGCCATCCTAGCACCACCGTATCGAAACGATCGCTTGACAGTAGTGCACATATGTCCGTAATGTCGTCTCGAGGATTCAGGTGCCAAGACCATTCTGCTGCCGCACGATCGCCGGAAGACCGGCTGCCGCGATCTTCAAGCCCACCGGCATCCCCATGCCTGAGCTCGAGGTGATCGTCATGACGCTCGACGAGTTCGAGGCCATCCGGCAGGCCGATCTCGTGGGGCTGTACCAGGAACAGGCCGCGCAGGAAATGGGCGTGTCGCGCCCGACCTTCAGCAGGATCGTCGAGTCGGCGCACCGGAAGGTGGCCGACGCGCTCGTGCACGGCAAGGCCTTGCGCATCGAAGGCGGTCCCGTTCAACGCGAGGGACGGCGCTGCTGCGAATTGCACGACAAGAAGAAGTAGCGAGAAGAAGTAGCAAGAAGAAGTAGATCGACTGCCCCTCGCGCGAATTTCCCAGAACCAACCATCAAGGAGAAGACACGATGCGAATCTGTATTCCAGTGAATGAAGACCAGGGGCTGCAAAGCGAGGTGTGTGCGCATTTCGGCTCGGCGCCCGCCTTTCTGATCGTGGACACCGACAACAGCGAGTGCCGTGTCATCGTCAACCGCAACCAGCACCACGACCACGGCATGTGCACACCTCTCGCCTCGCTTCAAGGCGAGATCCTGGATGGCATCGTGGTGGGCGGCATCGGCATGGGCGCCCTCAACAAGCTGATGGCAGCCGGGATCAGCGTCTTCCGCGCCGAGCATCCGACCGTTTCAACGACCGTCGAGGCCTTCCGAGCAGGCGCGCTTCAGCGCATGCAACCCGGCATGGCGTGCGGTGGCCACGGCCACAGCCACCCCTAGAACGCCCGAGATCGGCCATGGGTCGCGACCAGGGCTCGCAGCTCGCATCCTTCAACCTGCGCACCATCGGGGTCATCCACAGCCCGTTCGCCGAGGCGGCGGGCACGCCGATCCAGCCTTGCTATGCGCGAGGCGCGGCGGGAGAGATCCTGGTCGACGAGGCCTATGCTGCCGCGCTCGACGACATCGAAGGCTTCGCGCGCGTGTGGCTGCTCTACTGGATGGATCGCGTCGAGGGATACAAGCCGCGCGTCGTCCCCTATCGCGACACGCGCGAGCACGGGCTGTTCGCCACCCGCTCCCCCAGCAGGCCCAACCCCATCGGGATGTCCGTGGTACGCTTCGTTCGTCGAGAGGGCAGGATGCTGCACGTGGCCGACATCGACGTTCTCGACGGCACACCCCTGCTCGACATCAAACCGTATGTGCCGGACTTCGACGCCCATCCCGGCTCGAAGGCCGGCTGGTTCGACGCCGTCGGCGACGATCGCGTGGTCGCGGACGAACGCTTTCATCGCAAGACCGAGCCCCATGACTGACCCCATCCCGCTCGCCCGCGTCGCCGTCCTCGATGCGGCCAAGTGCACGTCCTGCGGGATTTGCGTTGCGAGCTGTCCCTTTCACGCCATCGAAGAGCCCATGAATTTCTGCTGCGCGAAGTGCGTGAAATACTGCTCCACCATGGACGTGCCGTGCGAGCCGGCCCGCATCGCCATTTGCGCCGAGCGCTGCGATGGCTGCGGCGTCTGCATCCCCTGCTGTCCCAACCAGGCCATCGAGCTGGCGCCGCGCGGTTCCAGCTCCATGACCGCCCTCAATCCTGCGCGCTGACTGCCCGCCAGTGGAGTAACGTGCCGACTATGTCACCCAGCGTTCGCGTGGCGGCCATTCTGTCCTGCGTCTTCGTTTTCGCTACCTGCCGCAAGTCCTCGGCGCCGAAACCCGGCGAAAGCAGTGCCCGCGGCCCGGTCATCGACTCGCACACCCTGATCGCGCCCATCGACGAGTCCATCGACACGGCGCTGGCGCTGTTCAAACGCGTGGGCGTGGTGAAGTTCTGCAACAAGAACGGGGGCTATCTCGGCTCGCGCGCGTTCGCCGCCACCGTGCGCATCAAGCACCGGCTCAAGGACCAGTTCGCCTTTTTCGCCAACGTCTCGTGGAATCGCGTGGCCGAGTCCGGCTGGGGCGACTTCGAGGCCGACCGTCTCGAACGCGAGGTCGGCTTCGGCGCCAAGGGCATCAAGTTCTTCAAGGCCATGGGTCTCGGCGCGCGCGACGCCAACGACAAGCTCATCCCCATCGACGATCCGCGCTTCGACCCCATCATGGACAGGGCCGCCAAGCTCAACGTCGTGGTCGCCATCCACGTCGGCGACCCCAAGGCCTTCTTCGAGCCGCCCACGCCCGACAACGAACGCTACGACGAGCTCAAGCTGGCCCCGGACTGGAGCTTCTACGGCCAGGACTACCCGCCGCTCATGGAGCTGTGGAAGCAGACCGAGCGGCTGGTCAGCCGGCATCCCGCGACGACCTTCCTCTTCATCCACCTCGGAATGGCCGAGGATCTCGACTATATGGAAAAGCTGCTCGACGCCCACGCGAACGTGTTCGTCGACACGGCGGCGCGCGTTCCCGAGATCGGCCGCCATCCCGTCGACAAGGTGAGGCGCTTCTTCCTGAAATTCCAGGATCGCATCTTGTTCGGCACCGACCTGTCCATCTCGCCCGATCACTGGCAGCTCGGGTCGGTCTCCGAGACGCCGGTCGGAATGGAGGACGCGGTCAAGTTCTACCAGGCGCACTTCCGCTTCTTCGAGACCGACCTCGAGAACATCGATCACCCGACGCCCATCCAGGGCCGCTGGAAGGTCAACGCCATCCACCTGCCCGGCGAGGTGCTGCACAAGCTCTACTACACCAACACCGAGAACCTGATCTTCGCCCGCAAGGTCACCGTGCCCGTCGTCGATCCCATCGAAGACGCGCCGCCGACCGGCGCCTCACCCCTGAAGTGATCGCGGAGCCGACTCTGCGGCCTCCCGCCGTCTTCCCTGGCACGGTAGCCGCCAGGCGCTAGGATCGACTCGTGCAGAGCCAAATCGAAGCCATCCTGACCGAGAGAAGACGCATAGCGCCCGGCGTGTTCGATTTGCGGTTGACCATGACGTCACCGGACAGGCTGGCCTTTCGCGCCGGGCAATTCGTCACCCTGCACGTACCGGTGGGAGAGACTGTTGCCTTGGTTCGGCGTAGCTATTCGATCGCGTCGCCAACCTTTCGCGGCGAAGAGGTTCGCTTGATCGCGCGGCAAATCCCGGGAGGTCATGGCAGCGAGTATTTCCTGCGCCTGGCCCCTGGCGACCGCGTGCCCATGTCCGGCCCATTCGGAGCCTTCACGCTGGCCGAGTCGCATCCCGGTGACCTGGTGTTCGGTACGACGGGGACGGGGATCGCCACCATCATGCCGATGCTCGAGGAGCTGGTGCAGATGCCCGAGCGGGCCAAGGGAAAGCGGCTCGTCTACTGGGGCTTGCGCCGACCGGAAGACATCTTCGTGCGCGACGAGCTCGAGGACCTTTGCCGACGGGCTGGTGCGGAGCTGTGCATTCACCTGAGCGCCGCCGAGCCGGGGTGGCCGGGACGCCACGGGCGCATCAACCCGAGCATGCTCGCCCTGCTGCCGGCGCTCGAAGCGCCGGTGTTCTACCTGGTGGGCAATGGGGCCATGGTCGCCGAGATGAGGGCGTCGTTGGTCGAGCAGGGCGTGGACCGCAAACGCCAGATCCGCACCGAGGCCTTCTTCGGTTAGCCCCCTTGCCACGACCTCCAGGGGCGGGCGAGCCCATGGGTGCCCTGGTGATGAACTATAGTGCATGACGATGGTGGCACAACCTCGCGGCAAGACGACCTATCGCATCGGGATCATTGCCGCTGCGCTGGTCTTCGTGCTTGTGGCGGGCCTCTTTGGACGGGTTCTTTGGGGAGGAGAGACGTTCGCGGATCGCGATCTCGCCGGCTACTACCATCCGGCCAAGTCCCTCATCGCCCCGCTGACCAGGGCCTCGCAGGGGCTACCGCTGTGGAATCCGTTCTTCGCCTCGGGCCAGCCCTTTGCCGCCAACCCCGAGCACGAGATCTTCTTTCCCCTTACCGCGCTCTTCTTCCTTCTGCCCTTCGAGTGGGCCTTCCGCCTGCAGGTGATCCTGCCGGTCCTGGCGGGCGTCGCCTGCATGTTTCTCCTTCTCCGCACGCTCCGCCGCAGCAGGTTGGCCTCGATCTTCGGTGGCGTGAGTTGGGGCTTCGGCGGGTACTTGCTTTCGACGACGAACCTGCTGCCGATCCTTTTCGCTGCGTCCATTCTGCCCTTATCGGTGACCTTCGTGCTGCGCCTGCTTCGCGCGCCTGGCCGGGCTCATGTGGCCGCCCTGGCCTTGACCGTGGGCGTGCAGTGTCTCGCGGGCGAGCCCTCGACGATCCTCATGACTCCGATACTGGCTGCGGCGGCAATCGTCGCGGGTTGGCGCAACCGTGCACGATTCGGCCCCGCGACTGTGGCCGCCGGTCTGGTGCTGGGACTCGCGGTCGGGGCGGCCACGCTTCTTCCGGGGGCGCACCACGCGCGCAAGACCCAACGCGCTTCGGGGCTCGACCTCTCCCAATCCGACGATTGGTCGATGCCGGCCGTGCGCGCGCTGGAGTTGCTCTCGCCCAATGTCCTTGGGCACCTGGAGCCGGGCAACGAGCAGGCATACTGGGGACGAAGTCTCTATGGCCGGCGCGCAAGCCCCTTCCTGTTCTCCCTGTATCCAGGATTGGCCGCTTCTCTTCTGGCCTTGGCGGCGTGGCGGTATCGCGTGCGCCTCCTTGTTCCGTGGATCGCCGTGGCGGGCTTTGGCTATCTGCTCGCACTGGGAGAGCACTTTGCCTTGTGGCGGATCGCGCGTCTCTTGCCGGTCGTATCCGCCATTCGTTTTCCCGAGAAGTACGCACTGCTCTTCGTCTTCCCCATCACGGTAGCGTCGGCCTACGGGTTCGACCAAGTGGTCATGGGGGCCCGCCAAGCCCGGCAAGACCTGGTGCGTGTTTTGGCCGCCCTGGCCGCCTTGGCCGGCCTCGGGGCAGGTGGAATGGCGCTGTTCGCCCAACACCTGCCTGCGGCGTCTCCATGGCAGGTAGCCGTCGGGGATGCTGCGCGCGTCGCGGGCGTGGCTCTTGTCCTGCTGGTCGCTCTTTGGCCGCGCTGGCCAAGGTCGGCGCGCGCCCTGGCCGTGTGCGCGGCACTTGTGATCGATCTCGTCAGCGCGGGAAGAGGCGTCGTTCACACCGAACCGGTCCAGGCCCTGGCGACGCCGCCCGCCAGCTTCTTGCCGCTGCTCAACCGAAGGAACGACGATCTCATCTACCACGCGGCCGAATGGCATCCATCAATGGGGAGCGTCAGCGACGCAGGCATGCCGCCCCGACCGGCGCAGTGGGGGTTGGCCATGACGCTCGAAAACGATTTCGACATGACCTTTCTGCGCTGGACCGACGAAGGCACGCGCGCCTTCCGCAAGGCGGTCGAGAGCGATCCCGGGTTGGCCAAGCCGTTGCTTCAGCGGCGCGGCGTGACCGCGGTGGTGCAGTTCCGCGCAGGTACGCACTGGCGGGATGGCGCCGCCATCGGGCCGGCCGAACAACCTCCCCTCGAGGTCGCCTTTCTTCGTGGCGCGCAACCGATCGTCTTCGCGGTCTCCCATGTCGAGATCGTTCATGGCGCCGACGGCTGGCTGTCCGCCGTGCGCCGGTTACGAGGCCAGGCGCGCGAGAGCGCGTGCGTCGATGATGCGAGCCTGGCAGGCTTTCCCGAGCCGCCATCGCCGGCCGAGGTACGGTTGCGTGCGCGCACGCCAGACAGCATCGCCATGGACGTGCAGGCGAAAGGACCTGGCCCGTCGTTCCTGGCCTTCAATCAGACCTGGGATGAGGGGTGGCGGCTGACCATCGATGGCTCCCCCGCGCCGCTGCTGCGCGCCGAGGTGTCCCTGTCAGGATTCGTCGTGCCGCCGGGAAACCATCGCCTGGCGATCGTCTACCGCGACCGCTGGGTCAACGCCGGAGTGGCCATCTCGATGCTGGCGGTGCTGGGCTGTCTCGGCCTGGTCTTGGCCGGGCAACGACGTCGTCGAACCGGCTTGCCTGGGGCGGAGAGCCCGCAGCCTCCTCGCGGGTGATTGCCCGCTCGACCGGCTGGGTCCCTTCTATGGGATGCCTCTGGGGATGCCTCTGGCGCGGCCGGCGCCTCACCCCCGAGGTGACCCCGGAGCCGGGCCGACCTCCCACTGACCCAGGAGGTTCGAGTCCGGGCAACCCGCGATCTCGGGTTCGATGGTCGCGTGGTTGATCTTCCACTCTTGCTGCAGGTACGCTTTGATGCGCGCCAGAAACGCCTCGATCCCGCGACCGTCCATTTCCTGACCGAGGGCGAGGTGCGCGGTGAGCAGGCGTTGCTGCGGCCCGATCTCCCAGACGTGTATATGGTGCAGACAGGCCGGCGCGAACGTCCGCCCCACCCGCTCCGCCAGCTCGGCGATGTCCACGTCGCGCGGCACGCCCTCGAGAATGGTGGAGGTCGTCTGCCAGGTCAGCGACAGCGCGCTCCGCATGACGACCAGGCTCACCACTAGCGCAGCGACCGAATCCACGTAGGCCCCCGCCGCCGTATGGGCCAAGAGCGCCGCGACGACGACCGCCACGGAGGCGAACGCGTCCTGCGCCATGTGCAGAAACGCGCTCCGGACGTTGACGTCCTCGTGGTCATGGTGTCGCAGCAAAAACACGGCCGCCGCGTTGGCCGCGAGGGCCGCAAGGGCGACGACCAACATGATCCCCCGTGCGACGGGCGCCGGGTGCAGGATGCGAAGCACCGCCGCACGCGCGATGAAGGCGGTCGCACCGATGAGCAACACGGCGTTGAGCAAGGCGGCCATGACCTCGACGCGCTTGAGGCCGTAGGTGTGGCGCACGGTGGGTGGTCGGCGACCAAGGCGTCGCGCGAAAAGCGCGAGCAGGACGGCCACCAAATCGCCCATGTTGTGGGTGGCGTCCGACACCAGCGCCAGACTGCCGGCGAAGATGCCGCCCAGGATCTCCGCCACGGCGATGGCCAAGTTCAGCGCGGCCGTGGCCCACAGCCGCCGATCCAGCTCGAGGTGACCGACTGTTTCCACCGTGCAGTCGTGCCCGTGTGCATCTCGGCTGGTATCCATCGTCACAGATCCCTACCACACGCCTCCCGTGCGCGCGATGCGCGTCCACCTACTATCGATTCTCGCGAATCCTCTTCCGTCATGTCGGCTCTAATCATCATTCACCCATCCGTTCAACCATCTGGAGCCAAGCCAACATGCCAATCTACGAGTACGAAATCCTGCGCAGCGACGGAACCGCCAAGGGCATCTTCGAAACCACGCAGAAGATGAGCGAGCCCGCCCTCACCAAGCACCCGGTCACCGGCGAGCCGGTCCGCCGCATCCTTTCACGCACGTTCATCGGCACCGGAGGGTCGAGCGCCGGGGACGACTACGCCAGCGAGGGTTGTTCCACCGGCACGTGCGGTCTTCCCTCCACGGGCGGCTGCGCGGGCGGCACTTGCGGCTGGGACTGATTCCTCGAAAGACGCCGTCTGGAACGAATCCTTTCGACCGAGCCCGGCTCCCAGGGGTGTGCGAATCCTACATGTCACCGGAAACCGGACACGACTCGTCCACCACACCTCGGCCCTCGCCGCGACGGTTCTATCGTTGTCGAGCGCGGCCATCGCGGCGCCCTTCACGGTCGAAGATGCCATCCGCGCAACCTGGAAGCAGAACCCCGCTCTCGCCAGCAGTGGCGAGGCGGTAGCCGCGGCCAGAGCCGACGCCGACGGTGCGCGCGATGGACGTTTGCCGAGCTTGTTGCTTTCGGCAAAGGCCATTGCGACCAAGGAGCCGGTTGCGGCCTTCGGCATCAAGCTCGACGAACAAAGAATCGCGGCCTCGGATTTCGACCCGAGCCGGCTGAATTCGCCCGACCTCGTGGGTGGCGTGGGCCTGGCGGCCACCGTCATGCAACCCATCTACATGGGCGGCCGCCTGACCGCCGCCCGGCGCGCCGCCACGGCGCAAATGCAGGCCGAGACCCTTTCCCATCAGCGGCGCATGCAGGAGATGGCGCTGCAGGTGGTCCAGGCCTATTTCGGCGCACAGGTCGCGGCCGAGGGTCTCAATTTCGCGGACGACGTGCTGGCGCAAGCACGCGAAACAGAGTCCTTCACCCGTTCTCGCAATCAGCAGGGACTGGCGGTCGACGCCGATCTGGCGCGGGCCACCGCCTTCCGCGCGCAGGCAGAAGCGGAGAGCAGCATCGCCAAGCAACGCTTGGCCTCGGCGCGCGCCACGCTCGTGCTGCTGGCCGGCGAGCAAGCGGCGACGAGCGATCTCGGATCGCCGCTCGTGGTCGAAGAGGTCCCGGCGAACCTCGAGCGCAGCGACGGTAAGCGGCCCGATCTCGAAGCCGCCGGGTTGCGCGCCGAGGCCGCCCACGCGATGGTCGCCGCCGCCCGAGGCAGCCTGCTCCCGGAGGTCATGGCCCAGGCCACGGTGGAGACCCTGCGCTCGGACTTCGACCAAGGCGCGACCTGGTACACCCTGGGACTGGTCGCCCGTTGGCACTTGTCCCTGGCCGATCTGCGGACAACCGACGCGGCCGCGTTTCGCGCCAGCGCCGCGGAAGACGCCCGGCGCTGGCAGGAACGCCAGGCGAGCTTCGAGATCGACGAGGCCCAGCGGGCACTGGCCTCGGCACGCTCGCGGGGACGATCCGCGCGCGAAGCCGTGGCTGCCTCCGAATCCGCGCGCGCCTTGCGGATGGCCCGCCATCGCCAGGGGCTGCTTCCCCTCACCGACGTTCTCGACGCCGAAGCGGGCCTGGCCGGCGCGCGGGCGCTGCTTCTGCGCAGCGAGTACGACGCCAGAGTCGCGGCGGCACAGCTTCAATTCGCATTCGGAAAACCCATCGAAGGAGTACGACCATGATCCGTTCCATCCTTACCGGCGCGGCCTTCGCGCTCGCCATCACCTTGGCCCAGGCAGGTCAGGTCCGGGCCGAACCGCGTCCGGTGACCGTTCGGCTGGCGAAAGCCGCGACTGGCGACACCGTTCCGCTTTACGCGGCCACCCTGGCGCCCGTGCACCGGGCCACGGTGTCCACGCGCCTGGCAGCGACGGTCGAGAGGGTGCTCGTGACCGAGGGCACGCGTGTGAAGCGCGGGCAACTCCTGGTGACCCTGTCGAATGACGACGTCCAGGCCCAGGTCGCGGCGGCGACCACGGCTCTCGCCAACGCCACGGCGTACGAACGGCGCATCGCCGAGCTCACCCGTCAGCGTGCCGCCACGCCGGTCGAGCTCGAATCCGCCCAGGCCCAACGCGCGCAGGCGGCCGCTGCAGTCGCAGGCACGCGGGCCAGTCTGGCCTATACGCAGCTGCGCGCCCCCTTCGAGGGCGTCGTCCAAGCGCGCCGGGTGAGCGCCGGCGACTTCGTCGGCCCGGGCCAGCCGCTGGTCGAAATCGAGGGCCCCGATCTGGAAGTGCAGGCGACCCTGTCCGAAGAGGAAGCGGCGACGCTCCACATCGGCCAGCGGATCAAGCTCGAGGCGGATGGCCACCACGGCGAGGCCGAGATCACCGCGCTTACCCCCGGCGGCGATGCGCTGTCGCACCGGCGAGCGCTGCGCGCCAAGGTCACCGAGCACGCCTCCGACTTTCGCTCGGGTGCGTTCGCTCGCATCCAGATCCCGGGCGGCCCCCAGCCGACGGAGCGGAGAGTTCCGAAATCCGCGCTCGTCCAGCGCGGCGACTTGACCGGAGTATTCGTGGCCGAAGACGGTCACGCCCGCCTGCGCTGGCTGTCGCTGGGCGAGGCGTCCGGTACGGACGTGGTCGTGCGGGCGGGCCTCTCCCTGAACGACGCTGTCATCGATGCGCCGGGTGGAATTCGCGACGAGCAAGCGGTGGAGATCGTCAATGGCCGTTGAAACGCGCACGCGAGAAATTGGTTTCGCAGGCAGGGTCGCGCAGACCTTTCTGCGCAGCAAGCTCACACCGCTCATCGTCGTCGCGTCGCTGTTGCTTGGCCTGGCGGCGGTCTTTCTCACGCCGCGCGAGGAGGAACCGCAGATCGTCGTCCCCATGGTGGATGTCATCGTGCCCATGCCCGGCGCCACCCCGGCCGAGGTCGAATCTCAGCTCACCACGCCCCTCGAACGCCGCATGTGGGGCCTGCCCGGCGTCGAGTACCTCTACAGCACCAGCAGGCCAGGAGCGGCCCTGCTCACCATTCGCTTCAAGGTCAATGAACCGCTCGAGCCCAGCCTGGTCAAGGTTCATCAGGAGCTGGCCGCGCACCCCGAGCTGATGCCCGCCGGCGCCTTGCAGCCGGTGGTTCGTCTGCTGACCATCGACGACGTTCCGTTCCTGAACCTGACCCTGCACGGCCAAGACGGGAAGGCTCAGGCCCCCGGCGTGCTGCGTGCCGTGGCTGACGAGGTGGCGCGCGAGTTGGCCGATGTGCCGCAGACGGCCCAGGTGCGCGTGCTCGGTGGCGCCCGCCGCGTGGTGCGCATCGAGCCCGATCCCGAGCGGTTGCGTACGTTGCAAGTCTCGTTGGCCGAATTGGATCCGGCCCTGCGCGCCGCGCAGGCGCAACTGCCCGCGGGCGCGCTGGTCGACGCCGACAAGCGAGTCGAGCTGGAGGCCAGGGGCTACGCGCTGTCCGCCGCCGATTTGCGCCGCGTGGTCGTGGCCACGCGCGGAGAGCGCCCAGTGTATTTGGAGGACGTGGCGCGCGTGACGGACGGTCCCGAGCCCGAGCCTGCCATGGTGGTGACTGCGAAGAAGGGGCAGCCCGGCTTCGAGCAGGCCGTGGCCATCGCCGTGTCCAAGCGGCCCGGCACCAACGCCACCGATCTGGCGAAGCGCGTGCTGGCCAAGGTCGAGGCGCTCAAGGGCCGGCTTATCCCGTCGTCCATCACGGTGGACGTGACCCGCAACTATGGCGAAACCGCGGGCGAGAAGTCGAACGAGCTCATCGAGCACCTGCTCATCGCCACCCTGTCGGTCATCGCGCTCATCCTGCTGGCCATGGGCTGGCGCTCGGCGGTCATCGTGGCCATCGCGGTTCCGGTCACGCTGGCGCTGACCCTGCTGCTCACCTACCTGTTCGGCTACACGCTCAACCGCGTGACCCTGTTCGCCCTCATCTTTTCCATCGGCATCCTGGTGGACGACGCCATCGTCGTGGTCGAAAACGTCCACCGCCACCTCTATCTACCTGGACCCAAACGCAGCTTCGCGCGCACCGTGATCGAGGCCGTGGACGAGGTCGGCAATCCCACCATCCTGGCCACCTTCGCGGTGGTGGCCGCCATCTTGCCGCTGGCCCTGGTACGCGGCCTGATGGGCCCGTACATGCGCCCCATTCCCATCGGCGCCAGTGTGGCCATGATGTTCTCGCTGGCCATCGCCTTCATCGTCAGCCCGTGGGCGGCCATGAAAGTCTTTCGCAAGGAAGCGCATCTGGGCGAAACCGACGCGACCGGGCTGCACCCCGCGGATCCAAACTATGAAGAGCCGGCACCCGAGAAGGATGACGTCACCGCCCATCCCGAAACGCGGCCGGAAACCATCTGGACGCGAATGCACCGGAGCATCACCCGGCGGCTCTTGGGATCGAAGGTGGCCCGCTGGGGGTTCGTCGGCGGGCTGGTCTTGCTCCTCGGCGGCGCCGCGTCGCTGGTGGTGGCCGGCACGGTCAAGGTCAAGATGTTGCCTTTCGACAACAAGGCCGAATTCCAGGTTCAACTGGACATGCCCGCGGGAACGCCCCGCGAAGATGCCTTCGTCGTCGGCCAGGCTCTGGCGCGCCGGGTGTTGGAAGAGCCCGAGGCGCTGGATGTTCAAGTCTACGCCGGCGTGGCCGCGCCCTTCACGTTCGTGGGCATGGTTCGCCACAGCTTCTTCCGGGACGCGCCCGAGCAGGTCGATCTGCAGGTGAACCTGGTGCCCAAGGGCAAGCGCAAGACGCAAAGTCACGCCATCGTCATGCGTCTGCGGCCGGCGCTGGAAGCGATTGCAAACGCCAAGGGCGGCCGGCTCAAGCTGGTCGAGATTCCGCCCGGCCCGCCGGTGCTCGACACCCTCGTCGCCGAGGTCTACGGACCCAGCGTGGCAGAGCGCGATCGCCTGGCGAGCGAGACGCTGGCGGCCTTTCGCTCCACCGCGGGCGTGGTCGACATCGATTCGACCTTGAACCCGACGACACCCAAGATCTCCATCGACATCGATCGCGAGAAGTCCGCCCTGCACGGGGTGGCGCCGGCGGCGGTGGTGCAGACCCTGGCCGCGGCCGGCTACGGCGCGCAACTCGGGCTCTTCCACGGCGGGCACGGCGCCAATCAGATCCCCATCATCCTGCAGCTCGCCCCAGCCCAGCGCAGCCGCATCGATCAATTGCTGCAACTGACGGTGCCCGGGGTTCGCGGTCCGGTTCCGCTCTCCGAGCTGGTGCACTCCACCGCCGGATTCGCCGACCCCGACATCTTTCACAAGAACCTCATGCCCGTGTCCTACGTCTTTGGCGACCTGGCCGGCACCATCGAGAGCCCGGTCTACGCCCTGGCTGCCCTCAACAAGAAGCTCGACAACCTGCGCAGCGCCTCGGGCGAGGTCGTGCCGCGCTTCGGGCTGAACCTGCCGTCCGACACCGAGCACCCCTCAATCAAGTGGGACGGCGAGTGGCACATCACCTTGGAGGTGTTCCGCGATCTCGGTCTCGCCTTCGCCGCCGTCCTGATCCTGATCTACGTCTTGGTCGTGGGCTGGTTCCAGAGCTTCACGGTCCCACTGGTCATTCTGGTTCCCATTCCGCTATCGCTCATCGGCATCATCCCCGCCCACTGGGCCATGGGCAGCTTCTTCACCGCCACCAGCATGATCGGCTTCATCGCCGGTGCCGGCATCATCCTACGCAACAGCATCATCCTGGTGGATTTCATCGAGCTCAAGCTGCGCGAGGGCATGCCGCTGGCCTTGGCCGTCGAGGAAGCTGGCGTGGTCCGCTTCCGTCCCATGGTGCTCACGGCCGCCGCCGTCTTGGTCGGCAGCGCGGTCATGTTGGCCGACCCCATCTTCCAGGGCCTGGCCATCGCACTTATGGCCGGCCAGGTGGCGGCCACCCTGCTCTCCCGCCTGGCCGTGCCGCTGCTTTACCACGCTCTCGCCCGTCACGGCCGAGCGGCCGAGCTGCAGCGCGAAGGGGCACGCGCAGCGGAGGAAGCCAGCTTGACCCTTCATCTGGCCACCGTCACCCCGCTCGGTCGCACCGGGACCACGCTGTAGGAGCAACCGCATCAGCTCTCGACCCCACAGGGTGTAAGCTTGGGTCGTGACCGCCAAAGACCGCCTCAAGATCTTCGACGACGAAATACCGTCAGATATTTTGGCGTACTCTCGTCACACGCCACTTCACGCAGCGAAGTCGTCCCCTCGTCCGCCGCGCCCGCGCCCGCGCCCGCCGACAACCTCTCCTCGCAACTTCCTCCAGGCATGGGGCGACGAGCACGAAACGCGCTCAGGGCAAGGTCGTCTGCCGGTCTCGCCTCGGCGAGATGTTGAACTACTACTACCCCGAGGCCGCATGACCACTGCTGCGATGGATTTTTGGACACGACGGGAGGTTGGACCGATCCTTGCCGCGTCCGCCATGATATCAATGCTCCATCATCTCCGTATCGGGAGACAGCGCGTGGCCTGCTTCCTCCTGCTCACGCTCGCGACTGCGGGCAATGGCTGCAACTTTGACGAATGCTCCGTGGACGCAGTCAGGTGCAACGGCAAATTGGCGCAGATATGCGAGCCGCGCGGTTCCGACGATCCCACCCTAGCGTGGTACACGGAGGATTGCGGCGATGGCTTTTGTCACCTATCAACCGACCCTGCCGACCGGAATCCGTTTTGCGCACAAACAGAGGAACCTGACCCAAGCTGCACGGAGAAGGCGGGCGCTACCAATCTCCTCTACTGCAGCGGCAACGAGGTGATCGCCTGCCATCAGGGTTACGTCGAGTCCACCTTCGACTGCTCGACTGGTCAGACCTGGGGGGACACGGTGGTGACCGGTTCACCCAGGGCCGCATCTGGCTATTGCATAACGGTCGCTACATGGGTGGATTGTGCCGTGGATCCTACGCCCAACCCCCTGTGCGCGAACGCGGACGCGGCTGCGAGCTACGTGGTCTGTGATGGCAATCGGCTGCTGGAGTGCGAGCGCGGGTATGCCACCTACGCCTTTCCGTGCCCATCGACTGGCCTCTGTATTCCCAAACCGAATCACTCTGACTTCTGCACAATGACCTCAATGCCCGATCCGGCCTGCCCGCCTGATGATCCCGACTACTACACCTGCAAGGGTAGCGTGATCAGCGAGTGCCGTTACGGCTATGTGGTGCGGCAGGATCCACCCTGTCCGGCAGGCTCGACATGCTCAGCTGCGTACCATGATGCGAGCTGCATGAGGAATTGAGAGCGGGCGTAGCGGGCACGCCCAGCTCGGGATAGAGCGGATAGGACTTGAGCATCTCAAGCACGCGCGCCTGCGCCTTCTGACTGACGCCTGGGTCGATCACGTACTTGGCCTTGTGGGGCTTCTCCACGGCAAGGCGGTAAAGCGCGGCGCATGCAATCCGGTATGACGTCGCTGTCGGAGTCCCGCCGTCCCGCCGGTGCCACGCGAAGTGTATGCAGGGAGGTACGTACTCCGATGGGGGCAAAGCCCGTCTTCGATCAACTGGGCCTGACATGGTTGCCCTGGATCGTCGGAGCTTGGCTGACGGTTTTCCGGACTTTCTCCGGTGGCAACGATCTTGCTGTCCCCTACGGGAATGCGTCGTTTGCTCTTGTTGTTCGGCTTCGCTGCGGTCCTCTCGGGCTGTGACACGTTCTTTCAGGTCGAGGGGAATATCACGCAGTGCGTGACGGCGACGCCGATAGCAGGCGCGGAGGTGGTGGTGACGACCGACCCTGGAGCCTGGGAAGGGCCGGAGACGGAGACGACCAGCACCGACGAGAACGGCCACTTCTTCGTGGGGCTGAACAAGCCCTCGGGCGAGGCGGCCACAGTCAGCTTCACCAAGTCCGGGTTCGCGTCCTTCTCGCGGGACTTCCCGAACGGGGTGCCCTCCTGGCCCTACCACATCGACGCGTGTCTCGACCCGGTCGCAGCGGGCACGCCCTGACAAAGCTGTCCGGCGAACGTGTTTGTGACGGCACCGACGGGCAAGCGGGCCAGTACAACCTGACGGCGGATGCCAACAACAATCAGGCTGTGGGAAGGCCGGCTGCCGGCGTCAGCGTCACGAACGCCAATCACATGCACTTCGAAAGGAACCTGTTCACACAGATGGGGGCGGGATGGCGCGGTTCCGCGCCCTTGGATTCAGCGACGACGACGACCAATGCGTAACGCCACGGCGAACCCGAGCAACGCGATGCCGCCGGTATTCGTCCGCCGAGCGCCCTGAATCGCGCAGGAACAGCCGGAAGATGAGCTGGTCTGCCTGGTGCTCGTGACGCCCGCGGCAGAACCACCGTAACCCGAGCCTCAGCCCCCACCTGCGCCACCGATCCCGCCCGCACATGCGGCCGCCCCGCTGTTGCCGCTCCCTCCCGAAGCGACTGCCCCACCGGCGCTGCCGGCGACGCCGCCCGTGGCGCTCGCTCCGTCGCCGCCCGAGGCTCCTCCTAGGCTACCGGGTGTGCTTGTACCGCCAGTGCCCATCGAGCCGCTCGCACCCGCACCGCCAGTGCCCGCACCGCCAGTGCCTATCGAGCCGGCTGTGCCCGTCCCCCCGTCGCCGCCCCACCGCTGCCGGTTGCTCCGCTGCTACCCGCTGAGGCACCCCCCGCGCCGCCGCGGCCGCCCGCGCCGCCGCCCGACCCGGTGGTGCCACTATCCGCGCTCCCGCTGCCGCCAGCTCCGCCCACACCGCCATCGCCGGTAGACGGGGGCGTGATCCACGGCGTCGCGGCGGGCGCCGTGCCACTCTTGCTGATCTTGATGGCATAGGCGAGGGCTGTATACGGCTGCGTGCTCGGTAGCGTGACGTGCAGGCCGGAGCTATCCTGGGTGGCCTGCAGAGTGATCTCGCCCGTGCCGTCGACGGCCACCGCGGTCTTGGTCGGAAGCGCGGTCATGCTCGCCGATCCCATCTTCCAGGGCCTGGTCATCGCGCTCATGGCCGGCCAGGTGGCAGCCCCCCTGCTGTCTCGCCTGACCGTCCCGCTGCTCTACTACACGCTCGCCCGTCACGGCCGCGCGGCCGAGCTACAGCGCGAAGGTGCGCGCGCCGCGGAAGCCAGCTTGACCCTCCATCGGCCACCGTCACCCCGCTCGGTCGCACCGGGACCACGCCGCTCACGCACGCCTACGGCAAGGGCAAGCCCAAGAACACGCCACGCGAATCACAGCCTCGCAGCGCCTCGCAGCGCCTCGCAGCGCCTCGAAACGATGGCCAAGACGTACCACTTATGGTACAAGTCTCTGAGGAGTACCTCATGACGTCACTCAGCGCCAGCCAAGCTCGAGCCAATCTGTTCAGGTTGATGGAACAGACAGCTCATTCGCATGAGCCCATCCAGATTAATGGCCGCCATCGCAGCTCTGTGCTGGTCAGCGAGGAGGACTGGCGTGCGGTGCAGGAAACGTTGTATCTGCTTTCGATTCCTGGCATGCGCGAATCCATCCGCAAGGGTCTCAAGACGCCTCTCTCCTCGACCAGCAAGACTCTTAAGTGGTGAGCTGGTCGCTCGTTTTTGTGAAGCAGGCCCAGAAGGACGCCAAGAAGCTGACCGCTGCCGGCTTGCGCCAGAAGGCGGAAGCACTTCTGGCCCTTCTTGCCGAAGATCCCTTTCGAACTCCGCCGCCCTTTGAAAAGCTGGTCGGCGACTTGGAAGGGGCCTATTCCCGCCGTATCAACATTCAGCACCGCGTTGTGTATCAAGTGCTCAAGCGTGAACGTGTGGTGAAGGTTCTGCGGCTTTGGACCCACTACGAATAGCGGCAGACGAAGTCCGGAGGGCAGGTGGTGTCAAGGCCCACCTTCTCCCAGGAAGGCGATCTCACGGTAAAGGGCCGATACTCCCGGCGCCCACGGCCTGGTGTTGACGGTGGACGCATCCGACGTCTACGACCAGGGCGGGTGGAAGACGACGGGGGTGAGCTTCAAGATGCTCGACGAACAGCGGGCAGACGCTCAAGCTGACCCAAGGCGAAAACCATGAAGCAAGAATCGCGTCCCTTAGCCGACATCAAGGCCATCACCTTCGATGTCGGCAACACCCTGATCACGACCTGGCCGTCCGTCGGCCAGGTGTATGCGGACATCGCCGCTCGGAACGGCCTCGGTCACCTCACCGCGGCGCTTCTGGAAGAGCGCTTTCGGGCCATCTGGCCGGGCCGACTCCACCTGGCGGAGACGCGGGCCGGCTGGGAGCAACTGGTCGACGCGGTATTTGAAGGTCTGGTCGAGATCCCGCCCAGCCGGAGCTTTTTCGCCGAGATCTTACGATCGCTTCGCCCAGGCCGAGGCCTGGCGCATCTACGACGATGTGCTGCCCGTGCTGGACAAGCTGGCCGCGCGGGGCGTGCGCTTGGCGGTCATCTCCAACTGGGATGAACGCCTGCGATGCTTGCTCGGGCGGCTCAGGCTCGATTCCCGCTTCGAGGCCATCGTCGTGTCGTCCGAGGTCGGCCATGCCAAACCCGACCGCGTCATCTTCGACGGAGCTGCCGAAAAGGTCGGACTGCCCGCAAGTCAGATTCTACACATCGGCGACAGCGCGGAGATGGATCTCTACGGCGCCAGGGCCGCCGGTTTCAAGGCGCTGCAAATCCGCCGGGGTACAGCTACGCCGGGGCCAGACCATTTGCGATCCATGTTGGAGTTACCGGAACGGTTGTGGCCGGATCTCCAAGGAAGGCTCCGTCCGGCCACCGCGTAACCTCGATGGGGGGGCGAGCCAAGGGCTCGGCCGCAGGTGGGGTCTCGTGTTCCAATAGGAGTCTGCATGCGAATCTGGTCCATGGTTTTGTCGTCAGCGTTGGCGGGTCTCATCGCGACCCTTTCGCTCGGCCGGGTCGGCCACGCGGCGACCATCAACTGGAAGGGCCATACCTGGGACGTGACCGCGGGTGGCATGGCCGGCGTCTGCCAGGGCAACGCGGCCAATATAGCGATCGATAGCGACGGCTATCTGCACATGAAGATCACCAACAACGGCGGCACTTGGACCGCTGCGGAGATCTTCACGACCGACAAGCTCGGTTTCGGCACCTACCAGTGGCAGATCGATGGGCCGGTCGACAAGCTCGATAAGAACGTCGTGGTCGGGCTCTACCCATACGGGCCCCAGGCCGGCATCGGGAGCGACGGTCAGAACGAGATTGACATCGAGTACGCGCGCTGGGGAAACGCGAGCTACCCGAATGGCAACTACACCGTGTATCCGCCGACTGGGACCGGTAGCAGCGAAATCACCTTCGACTTCACTCTGACCGGCACGTACACCACGTCGCGGTTTGCCTGGAGCAGCACCAGGATCGATTTCGTCACGCTGAGCGGATTCGAGCCGCTCGGTGGCACCGCGGGTCTGCTCGAGGCGTGGACATTTGCACCCGCTTCTCCAGCTACCCAAGTTCCGCAGCAAGCGCTGCCGCTCGGCATGAACCTGTGGTGTTTCCAGGGCGTGCCGTCCAATGGACAGAACGTCGAGATCATCGTCAGAGACTTCACCTTCGTGCCGCAGGGAACGGCCATCGATGCAGGGGTAAGCGACAGCGGAGCAGCGGGCGGCGCCGGCGGAACCAGCGGCACCGGCGGATCGGCAGGATCGGGCGGCAAGGGCGGTGCAGGGGGGCGCGACGCGGCGGCTGGCGAGGGCGGAAGCGCGGTGGCGCCAGGTTCCGGTGGTGCGCTGGGGAATGGCGGGACGTCGGGCACTGGCGGTGCGGTGGGTACCGGGGGCGTGGTTGGCGTCGGTGGATCCGTGTCTACCGGCGGCACCCTGGGCAACGGCGGTGCGGCCGGCGCGTCGGCAACTGAGCCCGCCGCGAAAGCCTCAGGCGGTTGCAGTTGCTCCACGGCGGCAACAGGCGGCGCGCTCAGCGGGCGGACCCTGATGGTTCTTGCAGGCGCGCTCTTGCTCGTCCGTCGCCGCAGAAATCGGCGTCGGGATGGGCAGAAGTAGCGCGACCGTCTCGACGGCACAACCCGTCGGAGAACGCGGAGGTCGTGGGAAGTGCTGCCGGTAACGCCACACGTTCGGGCGGGACAGACTGCTGGCGAGAACGCCTCAACCCGTTCGGTGCTCTAGCGCTGGCCATGAGACCCTCCCTGTAGATAGGTCCCCTCAGAATCATCCGCCTCCATCTTTTGCGCAAGAAGCCAGGCCCATACCTTTACAGGGCCCGGAACCATACCGTAGGATCCGAAGCGCCAAAGGCGCCCTCGCCTTCGCGTGGAGTCCGTTGCTGGCCCTACGCGCAGGTGCCGGACGGGCAGGTGCTGCAGTAGTAAGTGACTCCAGCCGAGACGCCGAATAGGGGCGCGCAGCCTGTGCCGTCGCTGAGCGCGCCTGTCGCCGGGCCTGGTACACGTCTACTTCAGTTGGCTGTCCTTGCTGCCGCGCCGGTTGTAGAGACTGGAATCGACGTACGCGCAGTCAGCCTCGGACTGACACGGGACGCAGCGGCGAACCCCTGGGACAGCTCTCTGCCGGGCCTCCGGGATCGACTCGCCACAGTCCTCGCAGTGTGTGAGGCTCTCGCCCTTGTGCACAGCACGCCTGGCGCGTGCGATCGCATCATCAACGCTCGCATCGATCTGTTCCTGCACGGCCCCATCGTGAGCCCAGCCAACAGCCATGTGCTGATTCTCCTTGGGCGAAAGCCTCTTCGTAGGCTCACAGCTTGGCCCATCAGGGATGGCTCCGCCAGGTGCGGAAGAAGCCGCGGGCCAGGTGGCACGAAGCCGATCGCCGTTCGAGTGCGGCCGGGTAGCGCGTCTTCCGTTGGCTCAGGGGAACTTGAGGGACGAGAAGAAGCCGGTAATGTTCGCCATCATCGCCTTCACTTCGCTCGCGCTCATGACGTTGTTCGTGAACAGAGACTCCCGCATGAGGACCGGATCGGGCTGGCTCAGGTCGCCGCCGCCGCCAAGGTGGATGCGCGTCCCCGCGTTGAGCTTCCCCGCCTTGGGAGGCGATTTCGTAACCGCTTGGCCGCTGTTCAGGTTGATAATCACAGCGTTCGCGGTCGGGTCGAACTGGGTCACGACCATGGCGTTGTCGACGGGTGACGAACCGTAGTCGTACATATCGTTGTTTTCCTCCTCCTCCGCGCCGACGCAGTATTTGTCGGACGCGCCGCAGTTGGTGGCAATGCAGCAGCCGCCCGAATCTTTCCACCCGTAGGCCAGGGCGAGCATGAAATCGGTCCCGGTGGTGTCGGTCGCGTCGTATCTGTGGGTAAGGCCGATGACGCCGCAGCAATAATTACTCTTGACCGGCTTTCCATTGTACATGATGCCCATGGCCTTCGACCCGCCGTTGATACCGGTGGCAGCATTGTCGTTGGAGAGGGCATATTCTTGCGGCGAAACCGTCGTGACGATGGGCAAGCCCGTCGCCGATTCGATCGTGAACTTCGCGGCGCAGGTGTAGCCGCCGGCGCTACAATCCGGCTTCCAGGGCGTGTTCCACACGCCCGGCATCAGATCGTTACTTCCTTTGTGGATCTGGGCGTAGATCTTCGAAACCACGCAATTCGACTGGGTCCCGCCGCAGTAGGCGCTCCAGGTCGTCATGTCCGCCTTGTGGTCGCTGGTCTGGCCTATATCGAGCGTCGCCGCCTTGCTGTCCGAGGCCTTTCCGAGCTGGAAGAGCGGGCCTGTGTAGCTCGCTGTCATGGCCCTCGTCACGCTGTACGCCTCCGCGCACCCGCTGGCGAGCACGTCGCAAGGGCCTTGGTAGGACGCCTCGGTGCCGCCCGCACCGGTCTGGCCACCGCTTCCCGTGCTCCCGCCGGAGGCCGTCGCTCCTCCGGAACCGGTAGCTCCCCCGCGAGCCGGCGCGCCGCCGTCTCCCTGCCCGCCGGAGCCAACGATGCCACCCGCGGAAGTGGCGCCTCCGCGCGCGCTGCTGCCCCCGCTCGAGGTCGAGCCGCCTTTGCCCGTGGTGCCACCAGCGGAGCTGCCACCACTGTTGGTCGTGCTGCCCACGGCCGTGGTGCCGCCGGCAGAGCTGCCACCACTGCTGGTCGTATTGGTGCCGCCCGAGCTGGTGGCGCCACCGCTGCCCGCGCCACCGCCCGAGCCGCTACTGCCGCCCTCCCCCGGTTGGTCCTGCCCGCCATTGCTCGTGATGCCGCCCGTCTGCGACCCTCCCTCCGGGGTCGTGGTCTTGCAACCCGAGAGGGCCAAGAGGGTGGCTACACCTGAGAAAAGAACGCATGCTCTCATGTAACTGCTCCTTCGGTGGATGGGGGCCTCGACAAGATGCGCTCCAGCCCACTAGAACTATCCTCTCCCTCCCCAAGGAAAGGCAACCCCAATTTGAGCCTCTCATGCCCGACCACCCGAGGCCTGGGTCCGAGCAGGGGCTCCGAACACGCGGGAGACCGTCAACCGGGGCTCAGCCTGATGGCCCGCCGGGACCGGGGACTCAGGTTGCAGCAGCACGCGTGGCCTGGCCTTGGCTCGGCCCAACGCGCAATCAAGCGACGTGCAAGCTGTCAGCCTCCGGGCGAAGAATCCAATCCGTGCGGCCAGGCTCCAATGTAGGGAGATGTCCACGGGCACAGGTACCAACCAGGCGAATCGACGAGGAGATGGCGAGCCCCTCTCCATCCTGGTAGGCGCCCCAGATCCGATCTTGCGCGAACGGCTCGCCTCGGCCCTGCGCCAGCAGGGCCACGAGGTTCTCGAGGCGGCCGATGCCCAGGACATGCGCGCCAGGCTGGCCGAGAACACCGCGCGCACGGGGCAACCGCTCGACCTCATTCTGTGTGGAGGCTTGTTTGCCGAAGAGGAGGATCCCGAGCTCGCCCAGCGCCTCGCCTCGCCAGGCGTCACGCGCGCCCTGGTCCTGATTCCCTCGGGAGGTCTCCTGGCCACCGCGACACGAGCCCAACGTCTGGGCGCGACCGCGGTCATGGACGAGCTTCCGGCAAGCGAGCGCTTGTGGGAGATTCTTCGCCAGGCGACCCGCTAGCCCAAATGTCCGGCCACGGCCAGGGCCACGGTGACGTCTACGGCCACGACCACCTTTCGTCGCCCTGCCAGGCGAGAGGCATAGCCTTGGAATGGGACCTTTAGCCCGGCGCCTCGCGATGTCGCTGAGCTTGTCGCGGGATTACAGCCGGAACTTTGCGGGTTCCTCGAACCGCACCGAAACTGCTACCATCGGTGGCTTCCGAGCAAACCCTTCGACGCCACAGGAAAACCATGATCAAACAGCTACGGTTCTTGATTTTGAGCTTCGCACTGGCCGGATCCGCTTGCGGGGGAAGCCACGAGACGCCTGCCCCCAGCGTGGCGGTAGACGCGGGCCCCTTCCAGGGCTGGGGCATCGATGGGGGCGCGAGCAGCTTCGTCATCGACGCGGGCACGCTCGGCCTGGGTGTCGACGAAGGAACGACGGCAGGCCTCGACGGCGGTGCGAGCAGCGGTCCGTATCCCACCCAGGCGTGCCTTGACCGCGCAACCGCGCTGCTGGGCCAAATGACGCCGGAGGAAAAATATGCGCAGATGTTGCAGATGGAGCGTGCGGCTCTGACCACGGCCCTGGTCACCCAGTATGGAGTCGGTTCGGGCTTCAGCCAGGGTGGCTCGGCGCCCACGAACAACTCGCCCTCGGGATGGGCGGATATGGCCGACAGCTACCGCCAGGCCGCGTTGGCCAGCCGCATGAAGATTCCGTTCCTGTACGGCGCCGACGAGGTTCACGGCGTGGGCACGGTGAAAGGCGCGGTGGTGTTTCCACACAACGTCGGCCTGGGCGCCACGCGTGACGTGGCCTTGGTCGGGCAAATTGCCAGCATCGTCTCCAGCGAAAGCCTGGGTTGCGGTGTGGACTTCCCCTTTACGCCCGTGGTCGCGGTCGCCCGCGACGAACGGTGGGGCCGCACCTACGAAGCCTTCGGCGAAACCACCGAGCTGGCATCGACCATGGGCTCGATCATGGTCAAGGGCTTGCAATTCACCCCGGCAGGCGCTCCCACCGGCCTTCTGACCAGTGCGAAACACTATCTGGGCGACGGCGGCACGGCCAACGGCGTGAATGGCGGAGACACCAGCGGCGACGAAGCCACCCTGCGGGCCATCCATCTCGAGCCCTACCGCGCGGCGGTGGCGGCCCATGTCGGTGCGATCATGGCTTCCTACAGCAGTTGGCAGGGGGTCAAGATGCACGCCAACAAGACCATGATCACCGATGTCTTGAAGGGCGAGCTGGGCTTCGGCGGCTTCGTGATTTCCGACTTCAATGCTTGCTTCCAGCTTGGATTGCCCAACCAAGATGGACTTGGCCAGTGCCTGAACGCGGGTGTCGACATGTTCATGATCTACGGCACGACCATTCCGACCATGCTGGGATACTTCGCCAACCTGGTGCAGACCGGCACGGTCTCGCAAGACCGTATCGATGACGCTGTCCGGCGCATCGTCGCCGTAAAGTGCGAGCTCGGGCTCTTCGAAGCGAGCGGCCAGGTCGATCGCACGCTCACCGCCGATGTCGGCTCCGCGGCGCACCGGCAAGTCGCCCGGCAGGCGGTGCGGGAATCGTTGGTCGTGCTGAAGAACGACGGCGACCTGTTGCCTCTTCCCAAGACCGTGACGGTCGCGCTGGCGGGCAAGAGCGCCGACGACACCGGGAATCAGTGTGGCGGCTGGACCATTTCGTGGCAGGGCGCTTCCGGAAGCGTGCCCGGCGCGACCAGCGTGCGCCAGGCTTTCGAGGCCGTGCTCGGCACGGGCCAGGTGAAGTATTCCAGCACCGGTTCGAGCGTGAGCGCGGCCAGCGTCGGCGTCGCGGTGATCGGCGAGACCCCTTACGCCGAGGGCAAGGGTGACAGCACCGACCTCACCGTGTCCAGCGCGGACGTGAAAGTGGTCCAGGCCCTGAAGCAGGCCGGGCTCCCGACCGTCGTCGTGCTCATCGCCGGACGCCCGATGATTCTCGATCCCCTGATGCCATACGCGGACGCCATCGTGATGGCGTGGCTACCGGGCAGCGAAGGCGCGGGCATCACGGACATCCTGTTCGGGGACGCGCATCCCACGGGCACCCTGCCGCACAGCTGGCCGCGCTCCATGTCGCAGATCCCGATCAACGTGGGCGACGCGAGCTACGACCCCCTGTATCCCTACGGATTCGGCCTGACCTACTGAGGAAAGGGTTCTCCGGATCTCGATCCGAACCCTTCCTTTCTCATCCGTCTCCGTGTTCTCTGTGTCCTCTGGGCTCAGGAGAGATCGGGGCGGCGCATGCGCGCGGCGTGGCGGATATCCTCGCCGGTCAAGATGAAGATCACCCGCTCGGCAACATTCCTGGCGTGGTCCCCGATGCGCTCGATGTACTTCGAGACGGCTTGCACGCGCGTGGCACGAGAGATGTTCTCCGGACTTTCGCGCATCCGGCTCAGCACCTTGTCGAAGATTTGCGTGTAGTAGGCATCGACGACCTCGTCCATGTCGATGGCGCGGCTGGCACGCGCGCTGTCTTGGGTCTCGAGCGCGGCCAGTGACTCGGTCAGCATCTCGCGGGCGGTGGTCAGCATGCGCTGCAGATCCTCGTAGGGGATGAGCGGCGGTTCGCCCTCGAGCTCCATCACGCGCGCCGCAATGCTGACGCCCATGTCGCCGATCCGTTCGAGATCGATGACCAGCTTCAAAGCCGCGGTCAAGAGGCGCAGGTCTCCGGCCACGGGTTGCCGGCGCGCGAGGATCTCCATGCACAAATGGTCGATGTCCAGCTCCATGGAGTCGGTCTGCTGGTCCCCGAGCACGATCTGCTTGCACAACTCGATGTTGTTCTCGAGCAGCGCCTTGCCGCTCGACCGTAGAACCTGGTCCACTTGGCGTCCCATCGCGAAGATCCTCTGCCGCACGGACTCGAGCTCGTTCTCGTAGTCGTGGCTCGAGTGCTCGCGCAAGCTCACCCAAACCTCCCCGTGATGTACTCCTCGGTTTGCTGCTGCGCCGGCTTCATGAAGAGCTTCTTCGTCTCGCCGAACTCCACCAAGCGACCAAGGTACATGAACGCCGTATAGTCGGACACCCGTGCCGCCTGCTGCATGTTGTGGGTCACGATGGCAATCGTGTAGTCCTTCTTGAGATCCGTGATGAGTTGTTCGATCTTTTGCGTCGAGATGGGATCGAGCGCAGAGGCGGGCTCGTCGAGCAGCAGCACGTCGGGCTTCACCGCCACGGCACGTGCGATACAAAGGCGCTGCTGCTGCCCGCCCGACAGCGCCGTCCCATCCTGGCGCAGCTTGTCTTTCACCTCTTCCCACAAAGCGGCCTTTTCCAAGGCCCATTGCACGCGTTCTTCCATGTCCGCGTGCGAGAGCCGCTCGTAGAGCCTGACGCCGAAGCTGATGTTGTCGTGAACCGACATGGGGAAGGGCGTCGGCTTCTGAAACACCATCCCGACCTTGGCGCGCAGCAGATTCACGTTGTCCTCGCGCTCGAGAAGATTGCGACCGCCGAGCATGATCTTTCCCGTCGCCTGTTGCCCGGGATAGAGCTCGTAGATGCGGTTCAAGGTTCGCAGCAACGTGGACTTGCCACAGCCGGATGGACCGATGAACGCCGTGATCTGACAGTCATGAATATCCAGGTCGATGTCGTGGAGCGCCTTGTATTTCCCGTAGAAGAAGCTGAGGTTCCGGATCTCGACCTTGGGGGTCTGTCGCGTGGTCTGCTTCTGCGCCTGGGCGCCGGGCGCCGCAGGATGCACCGGCGCCACGGGGGCGGATGCCACACGAGAGGGCTCATCGTTCACGGGAGAGTGTTCTCTTGCTTCCATGCTCTACCTCACGGTCTTGCGTTTGAGCAGCATCCTGGCGGCGATGTTGATGCCGAGGATGGTGACGGTAATGAGCAGCGCGCCGGCCCAAGCCAGGTGCTGCCAATCTTCATACGGGCTCATGGCGAACTGGAAGATCACCACCGGCAAATTGGCAAATGGCCGACTCATATCGGTGCTCCAGAACTGGTTGTTGAGGGCGGTGAAGAGCAACGGTGCGGTTTCGCCGCTGACTCGGGCCATTCCAAGCAAGACCCCGGTCAGGATGCCGGGCAGAGCGCTGCGGTACACGATCACCATCGTGACCTTCCAGCTCGGAGCTTCCCAGCGCGGCGGCGGCCTCCCGCAGGCTGTCCGGAACCAGCCGCATCATGTTCTCGGTGGTTCTCACGACCACCGGCATCACGATGAGCGCCAGGGCCACCGCGCCGGCCCATCCCGAAAAGTGCCCGGTTCGCAGGACGATCAACCCGTAGACAAAGACGCCGATGATGATCGACGGAGCGCTGAGCAGGATGTCGTTGACGAACCGGACCACCGCCCCCAGGCGGGATGTCCGACCGAACTCCGCCAGGTAGGTCCCGGCCAGGATGCCCGCCGGCGCGCCCATGCCCACGCCGGCGATCGTGAGGATCACGCTGCCCACGATGGCGTTCGCCAGCCCGCCGCTTGCGCCGGGCGGTGGCGTGGATTCCAGAAACAGCTTGGGCCCGATCCATCGCAGTCCGCTGCCGAAGAGCGTCCACAGCAACCAGACGAGCCAGAACAGGCCGAACAGCGTCGCCAACACCGACAGGGTCAGTCCGACCTGATTCACGATCCGGCGGCGCGTGTAGAGGCTCATGTTCTCACCCCCTCGCGTGCCCGCATCTTCATCAGCATCAGGCGCGCACCGACAAGGACGATGAACGTCAACACGAAGAGGACCAACCCCAAGGCCAGCAAGGACGATGTGTAAAGCGGGGTGGTGGCCTCGGTGAACTCATTGGCCAGCGTCGAGGAAATCGTGCTGCCCGGCATGAACAAGGACAGCTTGACGTCTTGGGCGTTGCCGATGACGAACGTGACCGCCATGGTCTCGCCCAGAGCCCTGCCGAGGCCCAGCATGATGCCGCCGATCACGCCCACGCGCGTGTAGGGTAGGATCACCCGCCACACGACCTCCCAGGTCGTGCAGCCAAGCGCATAGGCGGATTCGCGCAGTGAAGCTGGCACGGTCTCGAACACGTCGCGCATCACCGCCGCCATGAAGGGGACGATCATGATGGCCAGGATGAGCCCGGCCGTGAGCATGCCGATACCCATGGGCGGCCCTTCGACCAGCGAGCCCAGGAGCGGCCACGACCCCATGTGCTCGGTCAACCAAGGTTGCAGGGTCGACGCGAAGAGCGGGGCGAAGATGAAAAGCCCCCACATTCCGTAGATGATGCTGGGAATGGCGGCCAGAAGCTCGATGGCCACGCCGATGGGCCGCTTCAGCCAGCCTGGGGCAAGCTCGGTGATCACGAGGGCAATCCCGAAGCTGACCGGAACCCCCACGAGTAGAGCGATGACCGACGTGATCACGGTGCCGTAGAGAGGAGCCAAGGTCCCGAACTGCTCGGTGACCGGATTCCACTCCTTGCTGGTGAGAAACCCGAACCCGAAGGCCTTGAGCGCCGGCCAAGCCCCCACGAGGAGCGTGACCAGCATGCCGAAGACCGACAGCAACACCAGCACGGCGAAGAATCCGGTCAGTCCCCGAAAGAACACATCGCCGGGCGCACGCGAGCCCACACCCACGCCCAGGTCTGGAGGGGCTACCTCGAAAGGCGGCCCCCCCTCCTCTTGCGTGGCTGCTTCTACCGATCTCAAGATATCACTTTGCGGCCCGGCTCCATCAACGCTTGCCCGCGGGCCAGACCTTCTTCCCGCCAGCGTCCTTCAGATCTTTCGCCCAGGTCTTTTCCACCATCTCCACCACGTTGCTGGGCATGGGGATGTAACCGAGCTCTTTCGCCGCGGCGCCACCGTTGCGGTAGCTCCAGTCGAAGAAGCGCAACACCGCGCGACAGACATCGGGATCCTTCTGCACGCGGCGAAGCAGCACGAAGGAGGCGCCCGTGATGGGCCACGAGTCGGCGCCCGGCTGGTCGGTGAGAACCATGTAGAAACCGTGGGCGTGCGTCCAATCCGCGCCCTTGGCGGCGGCCTGAACGCTCTCGTCCGTGGGGTCGACGAACTTGCCGTCGCGGTTCTTCAGCTTGGCGTGCGGCATTCGGTTCTGCGTGGCATAGGCAGACTCGACGTACCCGATCGCGCCGCTGATGCGCTGAACGTAGGAGGCCACGCCCTGGTTGCCCTTGCCACCCACGCCCGTTGGCCACGCCACCGACTTGTCGCTGCCGACCGACTTGGACCACTCTGGGCTGACCTTGGCCAGATAGTTGGTGAAGATCCAGGTGGTGCCCGAGCCATCCGAGCGGTGCACCACGGACACGGCGGTGGCGGGCAGTTTCAATCCCGGGTTGCTCTTCTTGATGGCCGGGTCATCCCACTTCTTGATCTTGCCCATGAAGATCTCCGCCAGCACCGCCGGCTCCAGCTTGAGCTCACCCGACTTGATGCCAGGAATATTGACGACCGGAACCACGCCGCCCATGACCATGGGGAACTGAATCAAGGCCGCCTTGTCCAGCTCCTCGGGTGTAAGGGGCGCGTCGGACGCGCCGAAATCGACCGTTCCCTCGCTGATTTGCTTGATGCCACCGCCGGACCCGATGGCCTGATAGTTCAGCTTGACCTGGGTCTCCTTCGCATAGGTGTCCGCCCACTTGGAATAGACCGGGTACGGAAACGTGGCGCCTGCTCCCGAGATGGTGGTCGCCTCGCCTGCCTGAGCCCTGCCGCCCAGCACGATGGAGCCGGCGGCCACGAGGGCCAATCCGGCGACTTCGCCGAGGGTCGAGTGAGCACGTCTTCTCTTGTCGCTGCCTGGGATGGGTAGTGTATGCATGCGGAGGAGACTGGCTCACGGACCAGCGACCCCACGTTTCAATTTGGTGACAAATTCTGTCCGCGCGTTCCAGGACACAGGACGCACCGAGCTGTCCGGCGAAGGGGCCAGGGATTACCACCGAAACAGAGACGTTCCAGGGCTGCGGCTTTGTTGTTGTATTTTGCACGTATGTCCACTACTTTCAGAGCCGCGAATGCTTCCCCGCGAATCCAACGCGATCAGCGTCAAGGCTGCCGGCGTGGTGGCGACCCAGGAGTGCCTCGATAGGATGAGGGAACGAGAGCACGCGATGTGTCTGCTCTGTGGGCCGGCGAATCCGAACGGTCTCAAAGTGAAGTTCAAGGTTCAACCGGACGGTTCGGTGGCGGCCGCGTTCGACTGCTTGCCCATGCTGCAAAGCTACCCGAGCGTCTTGCACGGCGGGGTCATCTCCGCACTGCTCGATTCGGCCATGGCGAGCGCCCTCTTTGCCATCGGCGTCGTGGCAGTCACGGCTGCGCTCGAGGTTCGCTTTCTGGCACCCACCTCGACGGGCCGGTTTGCCATGGTCCGGGCCTGGACCGAGAACGCCAGCGCGCATCCACTCTATCTTCAGCGCGCCGAGCTGCTTCAGGACGGCAAGGTCGTGGTGGAGGCCCGGGCCAAATTCATCGTCCGCGACGCTCTGTAACGGCCGGATGAAGCCTTGGGTTGCGGGCGAAGTCCGCGCCGAGCGTCGACGCGGCTGTCGGGGGAAGCACGTTGCACCGCCGGGGGTATAGTTCATGTATGGCCAAACGATTGAGTGGGGGCAAACAGACGCATCCTGCAGAGCCGGACGCGCGCGTGAGTAGAGTGCGCCACGACGACGCGAACGCCTTCATTCCCGACCCGGCCAATGGGCCTGCCAGAAGTGAAGACGACCTCGCCAATGCATTGGCCGAGGACTTCGTGAGCGCTGCCACGACCGGCGAGGATGTGGCCGACGAGGATTTCGAACAGGAAGTACCCGAGGACATGGGAGGGCCCTTCCTCGAGAGCGATGCCGGCAGCGAATTCGACACCCAACCTGATGAGTCCAATCCGCCCGGCTCGACGCAAGAGCCATTACCCACTGCCATGGGGCACGGCCCTCCGACTCCGATGGACTTGGAGGAATCCGAAGAAGAGGAAATGGAGGCATCCGACGAGACCGAGGCGGATGTGCAGCTTCTGAAGAGAAGGCGCCGAGCAAGCCTCGTCCGGCCCAAAAGTAGAGACAGCTCGAAGTGCGCAGCCCGTGGGCGGACTCCAAGTTCGGGAGAGCTGTTGTGGCGTGGCGACCTGCCACACGTGACGAATTGCCTCGTGGCCAAAACGAAATTCAGCGCGCGGAATCGTCGCATTGGGCAAGGTCGCAAGCCGCCCGCCCATGACAACCGGTGGCACCGTGAATGCACAGATGGGGCAAGGCACGGATGATGCGAGGCATAGGAGAACACCCATGAATCTCAGTCGACTCTTCGCGCGGTTCGCCCTGTTCGGGGCCTTTCTCGCCGCGGCCACCTTTGCCGCGACCTCGGCCCAAGCCGAGGCCAGGTTCAAGAAGAAGGAAGTCGAGGTCACCGAGGGGACGCAAACCGAGCTTACGCGCCCCAAGGAGCCGCCCAAGGAGCAGAAGAAGGAGACCGGACCGGTCCTGACCGTGGACGCGTTCGAGGGTCAACAGAGAAACAAGATCAATGCAATCACGGACAAGCAGATCCGGTACATGTACGATCTGGTGGAGAACTCCTCCAACGACGATCCACAGAAACCGGACTATATGTTCCGCCTCGGCGAGCTCTTTGCCGACAAGGAGCGCTATCTGACGTTCAACGCGCGCGCCCTCGACGAAAAGATCTACGAGGCGCAGCAGGCGAAGAACCCCGGCCTCGTGGCCAGCCTGCAACAGAAGCAGCAGCGCTACCAGAAGCTGGCCGACGATTCGGCGCTGAAGGCGGTCAAGAGCTACGTCGCCGCCTCCAAATACCCGACCTACGCGCGCATGGACGAGGTGCTCTTCCGGCTGGCGTACCTGCTGCAGATGCTGAAAAAGGAAGACCAGGCGCGCGAATTCTACCACCGCCTCATCAAGGACTATCCGCAGTCGAAGTACGTGCCCAACGCCTACCTCTCGTTTGCCGAGCTGTACTTCCAGAAGGGCGACATGGAAACCGCCGGAAAATTCTACGATAAGGTCACGGAATTTCCCGCCTCCACGGTGTTCGGCTATGCCCTGTACAAGAAGGGCTGGGTCGAGATCAATCTCGGCAACTTCAAGAACGCGCTCGAGATCTTCGTCAAGGTCATCCAACTTTGCCAGAACGGAAAGATCGCGAAGAACCAGGCCGGGCCACTCGAACGGGAGGCCAAGAAGGATCTGGTCAAGGCCTATGGCCGAACACCCGGCGCCAGCCCCGACAAGGCCTGGGAGTTCTTCCAGCGCATGGGCGGCGACTACGCGCCCAAGATGCTCGAGGCGTTGGCCGAGCTGTACTGGGAACAGGGTATGTTCACCGAGTCATCGAGGGTCTACCGGAAGATCATCTCCCTCAACGAAGGCTCGCAGCGCCTTTGCGAGTGGCAGGACAAGATCCTGCGCAACACGCTGTCCAGCGGCACCAAGAGAGACCAAGTGCAAGAGCTCATTCGACTGGGCAACGTGTACGAGGCGACGGCCAAACGAACGGACGTCAAGAAAGACCTCATGAGGGAGTGCCAGAACGTGTACCACGACACGGCCAAGGAGCTGGCGCTCATCTGGCACAAGGAGGCGCAGCGGACCAAGAACGCCGACACCTACCAACTGGCGGGAATGGTCTACAGGGAGTTCTTGAACCACTTCGGCAACGAAAAGGACACGCCGGAGATGACCTTCTATTACGGCGAGATTCTGTGGCAGATGAACGCGTGGAAGGAGGCGGCCGAGACGTACACCAAGGTCATCCACCTCGACCCCAAGGGTAAGTACGTCAAGGAGGCCGCCTACGCCGCCGTGCTGGCCTGGAAGAACGCCCTCAACATCAGCGACGAGGGCGAAGGCGTGGACAGGGAAAAGGATCGCGAGAAGAAATTGGAGCCGCGGCCGATCCCCGAGTATCAGCAAAAGATGATCGATGCCTTCGATACCTATATCAAATACGTGCCCGATGCCCCGGAGCTGGTCAAGATCAAGTACCGCAAGGCGCGCATCTTCTACGACTACAATCACTTCGACGAGGCCATCAAGCTCTTTGCCGACATTGTCGACCACAACACGACCGACGAGCTCGCGATCTACTCGGCCAACCTACTCCTCGATTGTCTCAACATTCTCCACCGCTACAAGGAGCTGCTGCACACCGTCGACAACTATCTGGCCAATCCCATCCTCATGAAGGACGAGGAATTCCGCAAACAGATGGTATCGCTCAAGACCGACAGTCTGGTTGCCGAAGCGAAGCAGTACGAGAAGGACAAGAACTACAAGGAATGCGGGATCTCCTTCATCGCTGCCGCCGAGACGCTGCCCGAGCACAAGGATCACGCCCAGCGCCTATACAATGCCGGATTGTGCTTCCAGAACGCGCACCTGATTGGTCAGGCCATCAAGGCGCGTGAAGAGCTCATCAAGGACCACCCGAACGATCCGCTGGCGCAGCGGGCGCTGTTCCAGATCGCCTCCGGCTACCACCAGCTCGCCTACTACTCCGAGGCGGCCAGGCGCTACGAGGAATTCGCCAACAAGTTCCCCGGGGAAAAGAAGGCGCTGACCGCGCTCGGCAATGCCTATTCGTTCCGCATCGGTCTGGGCGAGTTCGACCAGGCGATTCAGGACATGAACAACTTCGTCAAGTACTACGGCGCAAAACGTCCCGCCGAGACCGCCAATGTCGTGTTCCAGATGAGCGAGGTGTACGAGAAAGAGAACAAGACCGACGAGCTCGCCAAGAACCTCGAGGCATACCTGAAGAAGTGGGGTGCCAAGGGGGGCATCGACAAAGAGATCCTCGCGCACTTCAAGCTCGGTGAAATCGCCTGGGCGAAGTCCTGCCCACAGGCGGGCGTGAACGGGGCGTGCATCAAGATCGACCGCCTGACCATGAACGGCAAACAGAAGGCGCTGTACGAGATCAACAGGAAGATCAAGGACAGGAAGAAGAAGCTGCGGGAGAAGCTTCGCACCCAGTGCGGCCCGCCCACCAGCTCGAAGATCACCGTGTACGACCGTTCGCCCAAACTGGCCGCCGAGGCCCAGAAAGACTTCAATGAGGTGCTCAAATTGTGGGCCAAGGGCGAGGCCGAAAAGAAGCTGCAAAGCCAGGTAACGAACCATGACGAGGCCGCGGCTCGCGATGCCTTCATGCGCTTTGCCGTGGCCGGCGCGGCCTTCTACCAGGCAGAGCAGGTCTACGAGCAGTTCCTCAAGGTCAAGTTCCCGCAAGGCCTCGACTTCCAGCAGCCGACACAATACGACAGCAAGAAAGTCGCCACGGCCAAGAAGAAGAAATACGACGATTCGGAGAAGAAGTTCCTGGCCTACCTGAACGAAAAGACCAAGCTGGCCGACCGCCTGGCGAGCTCGAGCAAGGACAGGAAAGGGATGTACGATTTCGTGCTCGACTACCACGTGGCCCATTGGACCATTGCCGCGTCGGCGCGCATCGGCCAGGTCTTCGCCGACTTCGTCAATCAGCTCTACACCGCCGACATTCCCAAGGATCTCAAGGAGCAGGACGAGTGGGGCAACCGGCCGCGCGAGATCTTCTGCGACGCCCTGGTCGACAAGGCGGAGCCCATCGAGTCCAAGGCCATCACGGGCTACGAGCTATGCCTCAAGGCCGCTACCAAGGAATCGTGGTTCAACGAGTGGTCGAACCTGTGCGAGGTCGAGCTCAATCAGATGAAGCCAACCGAATACCCGCTGGCGGCCGAAATCAAGCCTGAACCGGATTACGTCTCGACCCCCATCACCGCCGGAGCATTGATCTCGGAGCTTCCCGATGATGTTCAGGTCGGGAACAAAGACTAGAGCACCGAACTGAACCAGCCCCTGGCAGCGACCGCGCTGTCGCTCTCCTTGGCGCGAGATTGGGGCGCGGTCGTGGTGCTACAAGTCGGCTCCGAGGGGTCGCGGGCCGGCGAGACGGGGTCCCTTGGGCTGAGCGCCGAGAAGGTCGACGTAATCGCCGAGGATCTTCTCGGTCTCGTGCAAGATGATGTCGCTGTCGGGAGACTTGCCGACGGTCACCTGATCGAGGTCATCCGCAGAGGAAGGCGACTTCTCGCCGGACGGCGCGCCCCCGCTCGAGGGGTCCTGCTTCTTCGCCGCCATGGGGGGCGGTAGGCCGGGCGCGGAGGCGTTCTCTGGGGTGATCTCGTAGGTCTTGGGCTCCGGGGTGGGATGGGCCAGCTCTGCCTGCTTGCGCGCCTCTTGCCGGGCCTTGAGCTTCGCCATCTCCTGCCGGCGCTCGGCCTCGTTGAGCGAGACCGATTTTTCGGCCACGCTCTTCTTGAGACGAGCGATATCCTCCTCCAAAAAGCTGAACTCCTTCTCCGTGTCGATGCGATGGTGCGAGCGCTCCCGCAGGGTCGCGAGATAGGGCTGCACCCGATTCAGTTGTTCGTGGGGCGCGGCGGGCACGGAGTCCCACGGCAAGGGGTCCTTCAGGGCCGACTCGTTGACGTCGCTGAGGTCACTGGGCGAAGGCAGCACGATGTCGGAGGCCACGCCGCGCAGTTGCGTCGAGGCGCCGTTTGGCCGGTAGAACTTGCTCATGGTGACCTTGAGCGCACCGGGGTCGTAGGCATGGGTAAAGCCTGCCCGATCCATCATCATCCCGAGTGGCAGAATGCTTTGCACCGTGCCCTTGCCGAAGGTCGAGGAATCCCCCACCACCAGCGCGCGACCATAGTCCTTCAAGGCTCCGACCAGGATCTCCGACGCGGAAGCGCTGAATCGGCTGGTCAGCACGATCAACGGCCCGTCGTATTGAACGGCGGGATCCTGGTCCGAGCTCACCTCGATCTGGCCTTCGAGGCCGCGGGTCTGCACCACCGGGCCCCGACGAATGAACAGCCCGGTCAGGCTAATCGCCTCTTCCAGTGAGCCGCCGCCGTTGCCTCGCAAATCCAGGATCACGCCACGCACGTGCTCCTGCTTCAACTTGGCCAGCAGGCGCGCCACGTCCGCGGTCGCGCTGCGAGGTTTGGCCCCCTTGCGCCCCCCCATGTCGGCGTAGAACGACGGCAGATCGATGACCCCCACCCGAAGCGTGCCCCCCTTGTCGGTCGGCATGTCCAGGATGCGGGCCTTGGCCTCCTGGTCTTCGAGCTTGATCTCGTCACGCACCAGCGACACGGTCTTGGTGACCGCTCCCTCGGCGGCCCCGGCAGGAAGGATGGTCAACCTCACGGTCGTCCCCTTCGGGCCGCGGATCAGCTCGACGGTGCGCGAGATGGGCATGTTGGTGACGTCGACGGGCTCGCCCTTCGATTGCGCGACCGCGAGGATGCGATCGCCGGGTTTGAGCTGACCGCTGCGCAGCGCCGGCCCGCCCGGCAAGAGCTCGTGAATCTTGCAGTAGCCGTCTTCCGTCTGCAGCGCCGCACCGATGCCGAAGAGCGACAGGTTCATGGAGATGGCCAGGCTTTCCATCTGCTCGTGCCCCAGATAGTCCGTGTGCGGGTCGTAGACGTGGGCCAGGGCGTCCAGAAAGATCTCGATCACCTCGCTGCCGGTCATGCCCTTCATGGTGGCAAGTTGGTGGGCTCTCCTGCGCAACAGCGCATGCACGATCTCGGAGGGCGACTTGCCCGCCAGCTTCTCCTGTAAATACTCGGCGCGAATCTGCTGTCGCCAGATCTTCTCGGCCGCCTGCAAATCGCGCGGACGCTCGGCGTGCTCCCGATCGAAGGCGTAGACATCGTGCCCCGTGAAGTCGAGCTTCTCGGTCCGCAAGAGCTTGGTGTCGTAGGCTACCCTTTGCCCCAGCCTCTCGATGTAACGCGCAAAGATGGCGTGGGCCGCGCTGGTGTCGCCGTTTTTGTGGATGGCCTCGGCCAAGGTCGAGCGAAAGGCGGCAAGCTCCTGGATGTCGGACTGCAAGAACAGCGATCGCGATCCGTCCAAATCGTCGAGATAGCGATCGAGGAACTTGCCCGCCAGCTCGGTGTCGAGCGGGTGATGCGATAGCTGCGAGTGTTCCAGGAATCCGGCCGTCACCAGCGTGATATTGGCTTCGGTCGCATCCGTGGGGCTTGCCTTGGACGACGGCTGACCGCCCCAGACCGCCGTGGTAACAGCGAGCCCGACGGCGCACAACAGGCCAAGAGCTTTGGTTTTGACCCTCAACATGCAACTGGCGTTCTGCCCCACGGGGCTCGTCCGAGCAAGGCTGTGTCTCGCATACGTATAGAACAGGGCGGCAGGCCAAATATTCCCGCCGGTTGCCGCCATCGGCAGAGCCGGCACCGCTCAAGACGTGTCCATAAATGGACCCGTCTTGAAGATTTCAAAGGGGCGGGCCGCGGCCCGCCCCTCGTCCGCGAAGTGAATTCGCGGACTTCACCCCACCTGCGGCCGAGCCTTTGGCTCGGCTTCCTTCGACCTGTCCAATTCATGGACAGGTCATCAGACGTTACGCGCTCGAGCCGCCCACGCTCTCGGCCATGGGGGTCCACCCGTGAGCGTCGAAGCGCAGGATCACGTCGGCCCAGTCGTCGCCCGCGTTCCAGTGGTAGATCGAGCTCAGGCACGCCGTCACCGTCTACGTCGAAGGCCGCCAACGGGAAGATGCTCTCGACCCCGTCCATGGCAAAGGAGAGGTCGACGTGCGACAGCCGCCAACCCTCCTTCTCGTCCAGTCGAGCGACAATCAACGCGCGCCCACCGATGGCGACAAAGCGCTTGCCGCGCTCGCCGCTCTGCGCATCCAGGGCGATGGAAAAGGGCAGCATACGCTCGCGCAGCTGCGCCGGTCTGGGCGGCTTGCTCTCGCGCTCGGGCTCCCAGCGCGGCTTTTCGAACAACGCCTCGAGGAGGCCAACCATGCGTTCAAGACCGTCGAGCTCGTCCCGGGTCGGCTCCCAGCGGGCCGACCGCGCGGGCGGCTTCCACCTGCCATTCTCCGAGGCAAACAAACCAACCCCTGGCACGCCATGGACCATCGCGAGGTCGAGCTCGTAGCACTGGGTGAGGTCGTACCCCTCGCCGCCGCTGACCTTGGCCAGGCCCGTCACATCGCCGTAGCGTCCGATGGCCCGCCAGCGCGACCCGCGCACCGCCCACGGCGCGCAACACGCATTCCCCGCAGGCTCGATGTCGTCGCCCGCCACGACGAAGAAAGGCACATGCGGGTTGGAGCCCAGCCATCGCGTGGCCCCCGCCTTCCGATCGAGGCACCGCCGATCCGACACCGCCGTGCGCGGAAGCGATTCGCCGGTATTGACGGTCGTCCGGCTCGTCGGCGCGGCGTGCGAGCCGGCGTCGGCGATGCACAGGCCGATACAAGCTGCAGCAATCCTTGGCGCGCGTCCTCGAGCTCCCATGTCCGGGGTAGTTTGTGGCAGACGCCCGGAGCGGAGCAACGAAAAGCGCCTGGAGGTAGCGGTTCCCTGGAAGCTTGAACCCCTTACTCGATCCTCACCCCGGTCTTCTCGCACATTGTCTTGACCAGCTCGCGATTCGCGCCGTCGAGATGGGAGGCAGCCTCGCGGGCGGCGTCGGCCTCGCCAATCGCACACAAGGAGGTCCCAATGATCTCGTAGGCCTGTGCAGCCTGCGCGGGCTTGGGCTCGGCCTTGAGCGCTGCCCGCGCCTTGCTGATTGCCAGGGCGTAGTGTCCCCCCATCCAGGCCTGCTGGGCACCGTGCACGAGCTCGTCGGCGTTGGCCGGCGCAGGCGAGGTCGGCTGACCTTCGGTCGTGGCCGTGCTCCCCACTCGTGGCGCGGTCTCGGGCAAAGGCACTGGCTTGGCGGAAGGCGGCGCAGCCTCGGGGGACGCGCGGCTCATCCGTAGGGTCCGGCGAGCGCCGTTTGCCCGAGCCGGACGGAGCCGGGACGATGCGAGCTTGTCCGGACCACGCGCCGCGGGCCTGGCCATCTCGGCGGGCGGGTTGGGTGCGAGGCTGGGCGGCGCGGCCGTCTGCTTTGCGGGCGCGATGGGCGCGACGACCGGGGCCATCGTCGGCGGGGTCGCAAGGTGCGGCGGCGACGGTGCGAGCGTGGGAGCCGGCGCGGTCGCTGCGGCTGCCGCAGGTGGCGGCGGCGGTGGCGCGGGCATAGCAACCGGAGCCGGCCGCGGGGCAGTGGCAGGCTTTGCCACGCTCTGAGCCGAGCCGCTGTGCGAGGCCCAAATCGCGATCCCGACGCCACCGAGCAAAAGCACCCCCACCACGGCAATCGCCCGCGGCCAACGCGAGACGGGCAGGATGTCTTCCTCCAAGTTGAAGTGCGCGGGGCGCTCGTCCGCGTCCGGGACCATCGCCTCGGGACGTTCGACGATCCTCAAGGTTGGTCGCTCATCGGCGGGGATCTCGGCGAGCGGGTCCGGCTTCTGCGGGACCGACACTGGTTTCTCCGCGACGGGCGTGACCGCCGTTTTCTGCGCCGGCGACGCTGCCGCGGGCTTCTCTGCCACCGACCCTACCGCGGGCATCCCAGCCACCGGCGCTGCCGCTGGCTTTTCCACGGATCGCGCCGGCTCATGGCGCGCCTCGGGCGAGGCTTGCGACAGATCGATGCCCGACTCCGTGATTCCCGACAGGCGATGCGCGTCCCGCAGGAAGGCGCGGTCGGTGATGCAACCGTCGAGTGCCTCGCACAGCTCGCCGGTGCTGGCGAACCGCAGCATCGGATTCTTCTTCAGGCACCTCAGGATCAATTCGTCGATGCGCATATGGATGCCGGCCCCAGGGGTGCGGCGACTGGGCGTGATGACCTGGCCCGACACGTGCCCCCTGAGGATGTCGAGCAGCGTTTCGCCAGCGAACGGGACCGTCCCGGTGATCATCTCGTAGAACACGACGCCCAAGGAATAGATGTCGCTCTGCTGGCCTGGGGGCTGCCCTTGGACTTGTTCGGGCGACAGGTAGTGAAGCGTGCCGGACACCGCCCCGGCCCGAGGCTGCGCGCCGGGAGCCAGGTCGAGGAACCTGGCCATCCCGAAATCGAGCAGCTTCACCAGGTCGAAGCTCTCCTCGGGCTCGACCACCAGACGCATGCCGTGCGCCTTGCTGCGACGAACGATGCGACGTCGGCCCGCGCGCTTGCACAGGAAGATGTCGGCCGGCTTGAGCGCGCCGTGGACGATGCCCGCCTCGTGCGCCGCGCCCAGCCCGCGTGCCACCTGCCTGAGAATGTTGATGGCTTCGAAGAGCGGCAGGCGCGAAGCCGAGTGCAGACGGTTGCGCAGGCTCTCCCCTTCCAGGTACTCCATCACGAGAAAGGGCGCGCCGTCGGGTGTGGTACCGAGGTCGAGCACCTCGATGACGTTGGGGTGGCGGATGCCGCGGGTGGCCCTGCCCTCGCCGATGAACTGCTCCACGACGTCCTTGTCACGAACGCCCCGGTCGTGCAGCACCTTGATGGCGACGGGCCTGTCATCGGAGACGTGCGAGACGTCGCGCCCGCGGTAGACGATCCCTGTCCCGCCCTCGCCGATGACGCTCCCAATCTCGTACCCTCCGACGCGTGTGCCAACGCGAAGCGTGGCCTTGGCCAAGAGAAGCCGTGTCCCATCGTGGGGACAACGGTCCAGGGTGCCGGTCACGACCTGACCGCACTCGAGGCAGGTGCGAGTGGTTCTCGCGCCATCTCGGGGCGTCTCCTTGCGCGCTGGCGAGTGTCCCATGCCTGTATGAGGCTCGGTGGCCGGGTTTAAGAGCATGAATTCTCTTACAGCTCCTCGTGTCATATCTCGAACTGCAAGAGTTTCGACAAGTTACGGGACGCCCACTCGAGCAGAAGGTTCCAGGACTTCGTTCCGGTGACCTCCTCAAGCGAGCTGCACCAACCTCCGATAGGTAGGTCGGAATAGTGCAATGAGCATCGCGCCGCAACGAGCAGCCCGATCGTGCATCATGACCGTCGGTGGTGGTAAGGGCGGAGTGGGCAAGAGCATCATCGCGCTCAACCTCGCGGCCTCTCTGGCGCAAGACGGCCATCGCGTGGTGATCGCCGACATGGATCTCGGCGCCGCCAACCAGCATCTCCTCCTCGGCTTGCCCAACCCGGCGGTGGGGCTTCAGGACCTGCTCGACAAGTCTGTGAAGGACGCCAAGAGCTGCCTGACCGAGACCCAAGTGCCCAACCTGCGGCTGCTGGCCGGTACGAGCGGCGTGCTAGGGGCCGCCAACATCACCCATGCGCAGAAGGTTTCCCTCCTGCGCAAGCTGCGCGCCCTGGAGGCAGACGTCATCGTCGTCGACGTGGGCGCCGGCGTGGGGTACAACGCCCTCGATTTCTTCGACCTCGGCGTACGCAAGCTGCTCGTGACCACGCCGCAGGTGACCGCGCTTCACGATGCCTACGCGTTTCTCAAGAGCGCCGTGCTGCGCCTCTTGCGCCACAACGTGGAAGAGGCCATCGACGCGGCCCTGCTCGAACCGGCCACGCTGAGCACGAGCACGGAGAAGGTGGTGGAGATCCTGGCCCGCCTGCGCGAGACGCGTCCACAATTGGCCGACAAGGTCTTCACCGAGCTCGAACGCTTTGGCGCCTACATGGTCGGCAATCAGGTATTCAAGGTCGCACACACCGGCGTCTTCGCAGCCGTGGCCCACACCATGCACGATTACCTCGGTGTGAAAATTCCCGTCCTCGGTTGGCTGCGCTCTTCGACGACGATTCATGAATCCGTCAACAACCGGCGGCCCCTGGCGCTCGACCCGGACACCAAGGACGCGGCCACCTTCCGCAACCTGGCCCGCGCACTGCTCGCGACCCTGCCAGCCGACGATCATGACGAGGGAATCGTCGAGAAGGTGGCTGTCGACGAGCCATCCGCCGCCTGAATCGTCGGGCCCCTGCTTGCCGCCGCGGGCCCGTCCGCGACCAAACGAAACCAAGACGTTGCACGCGCGAAACCCGATGGCGGGTATGGTCGTCGCCATCTCATGAGCAAGATTCACTTCATCGGCGGCGAAAAGGGTGGCGTCGGCAAGTCGGTGGTGGCTCGCCTGTGCGCGCAGTATCTGATCGACCGTGGGCTGCCGTTTCAGGCGCTGGATGCGGATGCCTCGCACGGCGCGCTCCTGCGACACTACGCGGAATACACCCGGCCCGTCGACCTGGAACGCCCGGACAGCGCCGACGAAATCTTGACCTTGGCCACCGAAACCGATCGTCGCGTGCTGGTCGATTTGCCGGCTCAGAGCGATCGTCCGCTGTCGAGATGGATCGCGGATGTGGCGGTGTTGGAGCTGGCGCGTGAAAGCGGCGTCGGCGTCGTGTTCTGGCATGTCATGGACGACGGCAAGGATTCCGTTCTGACGCTCGATCGGCTTCTCGAGCGCTACGGCGCCTCGGCCCGAGTCTGCGCCGTGAAGAATCTGGGTCGTGGCAAGGATTTCTCGCTCTTCGATCAGTCCACGACGAGCACCAAGGCCGGTGCGCTGGGGGCAATGGTCCTCGAGTTGCCGGAAGCTCCAGGCCTCGGCCATGCAGAAGATGGACCGCCATGATGCCAGCTACTGGGCCGCCGCCAACAATCCGAGCTTTGCCGGGGGCGCCTTCAGTTGGGCAGACCGGCAAAGAATCAAGGTTTGGCTGCGCTTCGCCTACGCGCAGATCGATCGGCTGGGAGAAGACTTCTAGAGTCTCCCGGCTCCCAGGATAGATGCGTAGGCGAAGAGGACCAGACAGGCGCCGATAGCAAAGACGACGAGCGTGAGCATGCGCCGTCCCAGCCCGGCGCTCTCCACCACGCATTCTGCAAACTCGAAAGACGCGTGCTCGCCGCCAGGTCGATTTCGGCCCGAATGCCATCGCCCCGGGCGTAGCCTGCGGCGCGCCTCCGTACCAAAGGTGCGACTGGGCAGTGGGTGTTGCCTTCTATTTTGCGAGCGCGCTCGGATCAGGTCATCCATGGCAACTATCCTGCTCGGGGATCCAGATAGAGCAACTTGCATGAAGCTCAGGTCGAAAAAGTAACTTTCCGGAAACCCGCAATTGGCGCTCGCTTTACCGGCTGGCATTCCCGCGGGCAAGAAACGAGACGCTCTATTGCCGCGTCTCCCTGCACAACGAGACTTCGTCGTAAATTTACGGCACCGAAAAGCCGACGAAACCAATTGCGGACCAGGCTAGTCCTCATTACGAGGGAGCCGAAACCATGGCCACAACCGTCGTCAGCGCCGAACCCGAAGCCGTCCCCATCGACATCGACCGGACCGCGGTCCTCATCATCGATATGCAGCGTGATTTTCTCGAACCGGGCGGATTCGGAGAGACCCTGGGGAACAAAGTCTCCCTGCTGAACGCCGCCGTCGAACCCTGCAAGGCGCTGCTCGCGGGTGCGCGCAAGCGGGGCATGCTGATTGTTCATACCCGCGAGGGCCATCGTCCGGATCTGTCCGACGCCCCCAAGGCCAAGGTGGAACGGGGCGTACCCAGCATGCGTATCGGTGCGCTTGGGCCCATGGGGCGCATTCTCGTCCGGGGCGAGCCCGGACACGACATCGTGCCTGCCCTATACCCGAAGCCAGGCGAACCGGTGGTGGACAAGCCGGGCAAGGGCGCCTTCTACGCGACCGATCTGCACTCGATCCTGCAGAACCGCCAAATCGAGAACCTGATCGTCTGTGGCGTGACGACCGAGGTCTGCGTCCACACGACGGTGCGCGAGGCCAACGATCGCGGCTACCGTTGCCTCGTGCCCAGCGACTGTTGCGGCTCGTACTTCCCCGAGTTTCACGAAGTCGGGTTGCGAATGATCAAAGCTCAAGGAGGAATCTTCGGCTGGGTCACCGACTCGGCCAGCGTATTGACCGCGATTGCGTGAAGGTCGTGAACACGACAATGAAAGGTCCCATCACGTCGACAAGGGAGAAATCATGCACACCACCGTAAGTCCCGCAAAACCACGCCTCTGGACCCCCGGAGACTGGAATGCCTTCTTTGGTTTCGGAACGAATATTCTCGTCAACCTGCTGGTCCTGACCGGCCTGTTACGCTTTGTCCTCAAGATGCCCGACCACCTCGTGTTCGGGCGCATCCTGCCGGCGACCGGACTCATGCTCTGCCTGAGCACGCTCTACTACGCGCGGCTGGCCTACAAGCTCGCGGCCAAAACCGGCCGCAAGGACGTGTGCGCCCTGCCCTCTGGGATCAGCGTGCCCCACATGTTCGTGGTCACCTTCGTCATCATGCTGCCCATCGCCAGCAAGACGGGGGATCCCGTCAAGGGCTGGGAAGCGGGCTTGACGTGGGTCTTCATTCAGAGCTTCGTCCTGATGGTTGGCGGTTTCGTGGCGCCCGTGATTCGCAAGATCACGCCCCGGGCGGCGCTGCTCGGCACGCTCGCCGGCGTGTCGATTGCCTTCATCTCGATGAGGCCCGCGCTGGAAATGTTCATGACCCCGGTCATCGGCATCGTGTGCTTCGCCGTCATCCTGGTCAGCTGGTTCGGGGGTGTACGCTACTTCCGCGGCATCCCGGCGGGCTTGGTGGCCATCGCCGTGGGTACCCTCATCGCGTGGGGATCGAACGCCTTCGGGCTGGACTACGGCGGAATGAGCCTGGCCAAGGTCAGGGAGTCCTTCCAGAACTTCGGCTTCGCCTTTCCCATTCCAGCCGTCGGGCACGTCTTTTCCGGCTTCAAGTTCCTGGGCGTCATCCTGGTCACGGCGATCCCCTTCGGTATCTACGACCTGGTCGAGGCCATCGACAATGTAGAGAGCGCCGCCGTGGCCGGCGACAGCTTCCCCACCACGCGCGTGTTGACCGCGGACGGCGTGGTCAGTCTCATCGGTTGCTTGATGGGTAACCCCTTCATCAACGCCGTCTACATCGGACATCCAGGATGGAAGGCGATGGGCGGGCGTATCGGCTATTCGGCCGCGACCGGGATAGCGGTGATCGTGTTGTCGTGGTTCGGGATCATTTCCCTGATGGTGTCGGTCATCCCGGTCGTGGCCATCTCTCCCATTCTTCTCTACATCGGCATGCTCATCGGCTCACAGGCCTTCCAGGAAACGCCGAAGAGTCATGCCCCTGCCATCATCCTTGCCCTTACGCCCCACGTGGCGGCCTGGGGCAAGCTGCAAATCGACAATTCCCTCATCGCCGCGGGCACCAACGCCGCCACCGTGGGTCTGGACAAACTGGGCCAAAACGGCGTGCTCTACCACGGCCTGGCGGTGCTGGGCGGAGGGTCCATTCTCGCGGGGTTGGTCTTGGGCGCCATCGGCGTCTTCATCATCGATCGCAACTTCAAGAAGGCCGCGGCCTTCTCGCTCGTCGGCGCCACCTTGACCTTCTTCGGCTTCATGCACGGAGAGGCGATCGGTTTCGGCCAGACGCCGGTGGTGGCCGCGAGCTATCTGGCCGTGGGCGCCCTTCTGCTCGCATGTTCCAAGTTCGCCGTGGCCGTGCCCAAGGCGGTTCTGCCGCTCGAGGAGTCGGGCGGCGCCGAGGTTGCCCACGCGGTCCTTGCCCCCGCGGCGGTTGCGCTTCATCGAGAGCCAGTGGGGTAGCAACCGGACAGAGGGGCGGGTTTGAAACCCGCCCCTACACCGTCAGGTGTTGGCGGACGAGATCGTCGCCGAGGTCGGACATGGCCCCCGCGGCAACCGTTCGTCCGCGGTCCATGATGCAGAAGTTTCGCGACACCCGGCGGGCGAAAGGTAGCTTCTGTTCGACCAGCAGCACGGCAATGCCGGCCTCCTGATTGAGGCGCATGATGACGTCGCCTATGTCGTGGACAACATTGGGCTGAATGCCTTCCGTGGGCTCGTCCAGGATCAACAGCTTGGGATCGACGGCCAAAGCACGCCCGATGGCAAGTTGTTGTTGCTGGCCGCCCGAAAGATCGCCACCCCGTCGGTAAAGCATCTTCTTGAGCACCGGAAACAGGTCGAAGATGCGCTCGAAGACGTCCTGCTTGCTCTTTTCGCCCTTGGGCCTTTCGCGCGAAGCCCGCGCGGGCAAGCCGATGCTCAGATTCTCCTCGACGGTCAACTGTGGAAAGATCTCGCGGCCTTGCGGCACGTAGCCGATGCCCAGCCGCGCCCGCACCTCGGCGCGCCGGCCCGCCAAGTCCTGCTCGCCGAACTGAATCCGCCCGTCCCGGACGGGCAGAAGCCCCATGATGACCTTGAGCAACGTCGTCTTGCCGACCCCATTGCGCCCCATGAGACACGTGCACCCGCCCGCGGGCACCTCCAGTCGCGTGTCCCATAGCGTGTGACTTTCGCCGTAGTATTGATTGATGCCGGTGATTTCGAGCATGTCAGGCCCCCAGATACACTTCGATGACCCGCGGGTCGTTCTGGATCTTCTCCATCGGACCTTCCGCGAGCACCCTGCCCTCGTGCAAGACCGTCACCTGGCGCGCGATCTGACGGATGAATTCCATGTCGTGCTCCACGACCACCACGGTGTGCTCGCCCGCCAAGCGATTGAGCAGCGCGGCCGTCCGCTCCATCTCGACGTGGTTCATTCCCGCCACCGGCTCGTCCACGAGCAGGACCTTCGGCTCCTGGGCCAGCAGCATTCCAATCTCCAGCCACTGCTTGTGCCCATGGGCCAGGAGCCCGGCTCTCTCGTGCCGCCGGTCCGATAGCCCCACCGTTTCGAGCACCTCGTCGATGCGCTCGCGCTCGGCCTTGGACATGCGTCCGAACAGGCTATGGAAGACACCCTTGTTTCCGCGCAACGCGAGCTCGCAGTTCTCGTGTACCGTGTGGCCGCCGAAGACGGTCGGCCGTTGAAACTTGCGTCCTATGCCGAGTGCCGCAATCTCGCGCTCGGACAGCGCCGTCAAGTCCACCAGGCGGTTTTCCAGATAGACCGCGCCATGATCCGGCCGGGTCTTTCCCGTGATGACGTCCATGAGCGTGGTCTTGCCAGCGCCGTTGGGACCGATGATGCAGCGAAGCTCGCCCCGTTCCAGGGTCAAGGTCAAATCGTCGAGCGCCTTGAAGCCGTCGAAGCTCACCGTGACCTCTTCCACCCAGAGTACGAGCTTGGCGTGCTTGGAAGTCGAAGCGTGCAGCGACGACTCTGCCTGGATGGGCGGCGACGCGACGTCCCCGGCCAAGCCGAGGGCCTTGGCCGAAGACCCGGCGCGACGGAGGCCGCCGACGACGAAGCTCTCTCTTCCGTCGCGCATCACTTTCCCCTGCGCCTCGCCAGGTTCGACCATACCCCTGCCAGGCCTTTGGGCAGAAACAGCGTCACCAGGATGAAAAGCGCCCCAAGGACGTAGAGCCACGCCGACGGAAACGCAGCGGTGAGCCAGCTCTTGCCGCCGTTGATGAGCCAGGCGCCGAGCACCGCGCCGGCCAGGCTGCCACGGCCACCCACGGCCACCCAGATGGCCATCTCGATCGAATTCGATGGCTGCATCTCGCTGGGATTGATGATCCCTACTTGCGGGACATACAGGGCACCGGCCAGGGCGCACAACATGGCCGAGAATGTCCAAGCGAACAGTTTGAAGTGCGTGGATTCGTAGCCACAGAAGCGGGCCTTGAGCTCGGCATCGCGAATGGCCGTGAGCACGCGCCCATACTTGCTGGTGACGACGTAGCGGCATGCCAGGTATCCGAGCAGCAACGCCAATCCGGAAGCCACGTACAACGCCAGCCGGGTCGAGGGCGCCCGCAGCGAGTGTCCGAGGATGTGTTTGAAATCGGTCAAGCCATTGTTGCCGCCGAATCCGGCGGCATTCTGGAAGAAGAGCAACATCGCCGCGTAGGTCAGCGCCTGGGTGACGATGGCGAAGTAGACGCCCTTGATCTTCGAGCGAAATGCAAAGTAGCCGAAGACGAATGCAAGCAAGCCCGGGCCGATAAGGGCCGCCGCCACGGCAAAGGCGAAGTGCTCGAATCCATGCCAGTACCAAGGCAAGCTCTTCCAGTCCAGGAACACCATGAAGTCCGGCAGCGCGCTTCGATAGACACCCTCTCCGGCGATGGAGCGCATGAGGTACATCCCCATGGCATAGCCGCCGAGCGCGAAGAAGAGCCCGTGACCGAGGCTAAGAATTCCCGCGAATCCCCAGATGAGATCCACGGCCAAGGCGGCAAGTCCAAAGCACAGAAACTTGCCGAGCAGCGGGACCAAGTAGTCGGGGAGGTGGAGCGCCGATCTCGCCGGTATCAGTGCGTTGGAAAGCGGCAGCACCACCAGTAATACTGTCGCCGACAAAAACACGCCAAGCCATGCTCGCGAGCTGTGCATCTCCAACAGCCGGCCACGAATTCGCGCCATCATGCTCAAGCCTCGATGCGCCCTTTGAGGGTGAAGAGCCCCTGTGGGCGCCGTTGGATGAATAGAATGATGAGGACTAGCACCGCGATCTTTCCCAGCACCGCGCCGGCAAAGGGTTCGAGGATTTCGTTCACCACACCCAGGCCCAGAGAGGCGACGATGGAGCCGGCCAGACGCCCTACCCCACCCACCACGACCACCATGAAGGAATCGATGATGTAGGTCTGGCCGAGCTCGGGGCCGACGTTGCCGATTTGCGACAGCGCGACTCCCCCCAGCCCTGCGATGCCCGAACCCAGGCCAAACATCCACATGTCGATGCGTGAGGTCGAAATGCCTAGGCACGCGGACATCGCGCGATTCTGCGTCACCGCGCGCACTTGCAACCCGAGGCGCGTGCGCTGCAACAGCGCCCACACGCCGACGGTCACGACGATGGCGAACAGGATGACGGCGATGCGGCTGTAGGGCAGGACTAAGCCGTGGGCGATCTCGAAACCACCGCTCAGCCATGACGGGTTGGCAACGGCGACATTCTGGGCTCCGAAGACGAGACGCACGGTTTGTATCAACCCCAAGCTGATGCCCCAGGTTGCCAAGAGCGTCTCCAGGGGCCGCCCATAGAGGAATCGAATCACCGTCCGTTCGAGCACGACTCCCGCGAAGAGCGTCGTGAGGAACGACAGCGGAACGGCGGCCAACAAGTAGAATCGAAGCCCACCGGGCAGCCATCGCTCGAATGCAATTTGCACCGCATAGGTCGTATAGGCGCCGAGCATCAGCATTTCCCCATGGGCCATGTTGATGACGCCGAGCAGGCCGAAGGTGACCGCCAACCCGAGGGCCGCCAGAAGCAAGATGCTGCCTAGGCTGAGGCCGTGAAACAGCGCCGCGATGACATCGATCCGCCTCTGGCGGCTGTCGATGGCGTCCAGGGCTTGCTTGGCCCTTTTGCGGACCTCGGCATTCGCGACGCTGGGTGCGGCCAGTCGCCCGAGGATGCCTTTGAGCGATGGCGAACCGAGGTCTCTCGCCACGTCCAGGCCCGCCAACTGGCGCGCGGGAACATCGCTTTGCAGGTCGAATCGCGCAATGGCCAAGGCGATGGCGTCGCGAACGCGCGCGCTCTTCTCTTGCTGCAAGGCCGACCGCAGCACCGGCAAGGCCTCGTCGCTCCCTCTCTCGTCGAGCTCCTGGGCTGCGGCCAATCGCGCTGTCTCCTGAGGCGCCTTCAGCTTGAGCTGGGCCAAGACAGGCAGGGCGAGCCGCCGGACTTGGTTGTTGACGTCCACCTCGCGCGTATCCGAAGGCTGCGGCTCGACGAGCGCACCCGAGATGGCATCTCGCAGCGTGTGCTCTCCGGGTGCGTTCAAGTAGACCGTGCCATTCGCCCCCACCCGAAGCCGGTCGTCACACAAGGCCTCGATGGCGGGAACGACGGTGGCATCCCCGCGGCCGGCCAGCAGGTCCAGGGTGTGTCCGACCGCGTCCACGTCGTCGGAGGCCAGGCCACGAAGCGTGTCCGCCAACGATTCGGCCGCCCTTGCTTCGGCGGTGAAGGTCAGCGCAACCATGACAATCAGCGCTTGCCAGGTGCGACGAGCGCAGCGTGGGGACGCGACGCCGGGAATAGGCTCCCGGCGTCGAGCCCGCAGCGGCAGTTCTATCCTGCTACTCCACACCTAGAGTCCCGCCGTAGCTGCGTACTTCGGCTCCGTGCAATTGCCGCAAACCCAGGGGTAAGTCCAATCGGCAACCTTCTTGGCATCGTCCGGAATGTACGGACTCCAGGCCTGGGCTCGGATCGGCCCGTCGGTCTTCCACACCACGTGGAATTGACCATCGGCCTTTACTTCGCCAATGAACACCGGCTTATGCAAATGGTGGTTCTTGGCGTCCATTTCGATCTCGAAACCGTCCGGCGCTTTGACCTTTTGGTAACCCATGGCCTGGCGGACGGCATCCACCTGCGTGGTCTTCGCCTGTTCCACGGCATGGGCCCACATCTGGATGCCGATGTACGTGGCTTCCATCGGATCGTTGGTCACCCGCTTGTCGCCACCCGGCAGGTTGTTCTTCTTCACGTAGGCTTTCCACTTCGCGATGAAGGCCTTGTTCTCGGGGTTGTCGAGAGACATGAAGTAGTTCCACGCCGCCAGCTGTCCAACCAACGGCTTGGTGTCGATGCCGCGCAGCTCCTCTTCCCCGACGGAGAACGCCACCACCGGGATGTCTTCCGCCTTGATCCCTTGGTTGACCAACTCTTTGTAGAAGGGGACGTTGGAGTCGCCGTTGATCGTCGAGACCACCGCGGTGCGCTTGCCCGCCGCGAACTTCTTTATGTCGGCGACGATGGTCTGGTAGTCGTTGTGGGAAAAGGGCGTGTACTTCTCCATGATGTCGTCGTCCGACACGCCCTTCGAATGCAGGAAGTAGCGCAGGATCTTGTTCGTGGTGCGGGGATAGACGTAGTCCGTGCCGAGCAACACCCAGCGCTTCGCCCCGCCCCCCTTCTTGCTCATGAGGTATTCCACCGCGGGTATGGCTTGCTGGTTGGGCGCGGCGCCGGTGTAAAAGACGTTGAACGACGACTCCTCGCCCTCGTATTGCACGGGATAGAAGAGAAGGCCGTTCAATTCCTCGAACACGGGCAAGACCGACTTGCGCGACACCGAGGTCCAGCACCCGAAGACCACCGCCACCTTCTGATTCTGAAGCAGGTCACGCGCCTTCTCCGCGAACAGCGGCCAGTTCGAAGCCGGATCCACCACCACCGGCTCGATCTTGCGACCGAGCAACCCGCCCGAGGCGTTGATCTCCTCCAAGGCCATCAAGGCGACATCCTTGAGAGAGGTCTCGCTGATGGCCATGGTTCCGGAAAGCGAGTGAAGGATGCCGACCTTGATGGGTCCGGTATCCGCGACGGCGGCCGGTGCCGGTGCCGGTGCCGCGGGCTTGGCCGGCTCCATGGCAGCCGGTTTCGCCTCCTCGGTCTTGTTGCATCCGCTCGCCGAAGCGAGCGACAGGCTCAATGTCATTGCTGCCAACGAAACACGCATTGGAATTCCTCCCGTGGAGTGAAAAACATCGTTTCTTGTGAAGGGTTGATCTATTCCTGTATTTGAAAGCCGACTTGGATGGCATTGCCCACCACCGAGTTGCCAAGATCCGTGCGCTGGTACCCTGCCGTAAGCTTCAGGTCGTAGCTGTGGATCACGTAGGTCACGAAGGCGTCCAGCATGGTCATCTTCGTGCCTCCAGACTGGGGCGACGTTTGCTGCCACCTGACCAGGGGTTGTAGCTTCCCTATGCCCACGTAGTCCTCAGTGAGAAAGCTGGCCAGAACATAGAACGCCTGCTTGGCGAGCGGATTGCCCTTGTCGAAATGGTAGTATGTCCCCTCGAGCGAGAAGGTTCCCACGCCGGGCAGATTCTTCTCCGCCAGAAGGTCTCCAATGACGATATTCAAATTGACGTCGCCGTCGAGCGTTGCCGGATCGATCGTCCCCGAACCGTGCTTTTGGTATTGGTAGGCGCCACCAATGGCGACAATATCCTTGTCGCCGTAATAGGTGCTGCTGCCCCAAAACCCCGGTTCCTCGCCCAGCAGGGCGATGTTGATGCGCCCCGAATAGAGGGGACTTTGCTGGACATTGTCGAGATTGAAGGCACCCAGAAAGTACTTCCCCTTCCCCTTCAGGACCTGACCCCACACCACGACGCCATCGTCGCGACCGGTGGCCCCGGTCTTGGGACCGATGAATCCTCCCAAAGAACCGACGGAATAGACACCGGGGTAATTCCAGGGGCTCATGAAGAAGGGGCCGCTGAAATTCGAGCGGTCCGACGGCACCAACAATCGGCCGGCCCACACGTGGAAGGCATCGTCGGCGTCGATCTTCAGAATCATGTCCATGATATTGGCTGGACCGCTGGTTCCCGCCGGCTTGGCGTTGCCATTGAAGTTCGCCTGCCATCCGAAGTACTTGTCCACGGCCCCGCTGAAGCGGGCCTCGAGGTAAAGCGTGTCGAGACTGACATCGTTCAGCTTCTTGGGATCGCTGCCGCCCTGGATGCGACCGGATGTCCGTAGACCGAAGACCGTCTTGATGGGCACGGGCTCCTCCTTCAACGGCACGCTCGGAGCCATCGACGGCGCCGCCATGGCCGGAGGAGGCTGCGGCGGCATCGTGGGCGGCGGAGGCGGTGCCGGCATCGCGGGTGCAGGAGGCGCAGGCGGTGTAGCCGGAGCGGCCGCGGCCGGTTCGGGGCTCGCGCCCGCCGTGGCCGATGGTACCGCTTCAGCGGGCGCCGTCGCCTCTTGCGCACTGGCACTGGCCACCATGAAGCCAACTGCGCCCAGGCCGCCTACGAGCACGAGCTTGAATGACACGCCTTGTCGGAAGGGTAATCGCATGTGTTCTTTTCTCCTCTAGTTGACACGCAGCCCTCGGTTGCTTGCGATTGAGCCGTGTGCGCTGTTTGGAAAGTACCTTTACCTATGCTGTTGCCATTGAATTCGGACCTTGGGGGTCCCACTTCGGATGACATGTGTGAATATACAATGGCGATGTTAACGACGGATTTCGTTCCACCAAAAGGTAGGTAACATGTGCAAAGGCATAACTTGACCCCTTCTCGGTATCTTTACGGCCCTATTGGCAACGACCTTCGATACGAGCGCCAGCCGCCATATAGGGAAATGTCCCGGGCGTGGGCAACAGCGTGGTGCTCGCAGAGAAAGCCCTGAACACGCTCCCCATTGGCCAGCTCGATGCTCCCGATGCAAAGGGGCGCGGCTATGCGAGCGACGAAGGAGCCAAAGGCCGCGGGTGACATCCGCCAAATCTCCAGCTCGATGGCGGCCCCCTCGTCGTTCTCGCAACGAACCAACCCGGGCTTGGGTGGAGTCGTGTTCGGCAACTCGTACAAGCGATAGCGAGATGCGGTCCGGGCGCTTCTCACGAAGCTCGCCCCCAGGTCGACGAGCTGATGATTGAGCGGCTCTCCCGAGAGATGGGCTCCCAACACCGCAATGCAGATGCCTTCCTGTTCCGGTGCAACCGTCGGGAGCGCATCGCGCCCGGATGGAGCCCGTTGAAAGACCCCTACGCTATGGCTGCTGAGAGCATGAAAGCGGGCTCCCAGCATGGCCAACCCGGCATCGTTCCCTTTGGGCGCGAGCAGCGTAATCCCGGACGGTAGCCGATCGGAACGAAACCCGGCGGGAACCGCCAGCGCGCAGAGGTCGAGCAGGTTCACGAAATTGGTGTAGTAGCCGAGGTTGCTGTTGAGGCCGAGTGGTTCGGCCCGGATCTGGTCGATCGTATAGATGGTGGGAGCGGTGGGCGTTACCAGGACGTCGACCTCGCGCCAGGTGGATTGCGTACGCCGGTCGAGTAGCCGCAAGGTCTCCTGGGCGAGAAAGACATCCTTGGCCTCGAAGCGGCAAGCATCGCGCAAGATGGCCCTCACATCGGGGTCGAGAGCGTCGGGACATTCACCCAGGACTTTGCCCGTGGCAACCAATCGCTCCGCAGCCCAGGGCCCGCCGTAGAGCAACTGCGCGACTTCCCGGAAAGGGGAGAAATCGACTGAAACCGCTTGACCGCCCAGGGTACGCAACCTCTCCACGGCTTGGGCGAAGGCAGCGCGAGCCAGCTCGTCGCCGAAGAACTCCAGGTGTTCGGCGTCCGGTAGTCCGAATCGAAACGCGGAACCACGAGGTCTCGCACCCAGAGATGCAATATCGCGCCATTCACAGGCGAAAGGATCGGTCGGGTCGAAATGACGGACGACTTCGAATACTCGCCACGCGTCGCTGCAGGACAAGGCGAACACCGATACACAATCGAGGGAGCGGCATGCGGGAACGACGCCCGTGGTGCTGATCGCGCCATGGCTCGGCTTCATCCCGACGATGTTGTTGAAGGCCGCAGGAACCCGGCCCGAGCCCGCCGTATCGGTGCCAAGCGCGAAGGTGGCCATGCCGGTGGCCACGGCGACCGCCGAACCCGAGCTGGAGCCACCGGGAATGTAGCGAGGGTCGAAGGGATTGCGTGGAATCCCATGGGGCGACCGAGTCCCCACGAGACCCGTCGCGAACTGGTCCATATTGGTCTTGCCAAGGACGATGGCCCCGGCGTCGAGCAAACGCTGGACGGCAACCGCCGAACGCTTGGGGGTATGGGCGAAAGCCGGACACGCGGCAGTGGTCGGCATGCCCGCCACGTCGATGTTGTCCTTCACCGCGAAGGGCACGCCGAACAGGGGAAGGGATGCTCCTGCAACACGACGCGCCTCGATGTCCCTGATGTTCCGGACCACGTCGTCCTTCGCCACACGGTGAATCCACACCCCAGCGCCTTCCTCGGTCGAGGCGCGCTCGACCATGTCCACGATGAGCTCCGTGGGCGAGAAGCGCCGCGTGCCGTAGCCGGTCTCGACCCCCTCCAAAGCCGGACAGAACCACTCCCTATTTACGACAGGTGAAGACATGCGTGGGGCCAATCTTGGCCGCCTCCTGTCCCCCGGCGCAACAACGCCGAAGCAAGCGCGTGAGAATTTACGACAAGTTTGGTCTTTAGAAAACTGGGAGAAACATGGCCCGGATCATAACTGACGTGCGCATGCACGGATGCCCCGATGAACAAGAAGACCGATAGGAAAGGGACTTTGGCATGAAACAACAGCTCATCCCCGCCGACCCCTATCCCTGGCCCTGGGATGGCGATCTTGGTCGAGAAAATACCGCGCTTATCGTAATCGACATGCAGACGGATTTTTGTGGCAAGGGCGGCTACATCGATTTGCTCGGCTACGACATTTCCCTGACCCGGGCCTGCATCGAGCCCATCCGCAAGGTGCTGACCTTGATGCGGAGCAAGGGCTTCCCCGTTCTGCACACGCGGGAGGGGCACCGGCCGGATCTCTCCGATCTTCCCGCCAACAAGCGCTGGCGTTCGCGCCAGACGCCCGGCAACCGCGGCGTGGGAATCGGCGACCCGGGCCCCTGCGGGCGCGTGCTCGTTCGCGGCGAGCCGGGCTGGGACATCATCCCCGAGCTTTCTCCCGTGGCAGGTGAAACCATCATCGACAAGCCCGGCAAGGGCTCGTTCTGCGCCACCGATCTGGACCTCATTCTCCGCCAGCGCGGCATCCGCAATCTCGTTCTCACCGGCATCACCACCGACGTCTGCGTCCACACGACCATGCGCGAGGCCAACGATCGCGGGTACGAGTGCCTCTTGCTCGGCGATTGTTGCGCCGCCACCGACGTCGGCAATCACCTGGCGGCGCTCAAGATGGTGAAGATGCAAAATGGCGTATTCGGTGCCGTTTCGGACTCGGGCGCCTTGCTGGAGGCCCTGCAAGCCGCGTGAACGGAGACACGCTTGTCATTTCGGAGCTTTCGCGCCGCGCTCTCAGCCCGGACTTCGACTGGGCTCCCTACCGGCCCGGTGTGGGCATCCATCGCCTCTACGGCCAGGGCGATAGCGGCCCCTCGGCGGCCCTGCTGCAATACGCGCCGGGAGCGACCATTCCGCGACACTGCCATCAAGGCTACGAGCACGTCTACGTTCTCCACGGCGCGCAGGTCGATGCCCGAGGCACCCATGCGGCCGGCACGCTGGTCGTCAATCCGCCTGGCAGCAGCCATGACGTCAGCAGTCCCGAGGGCTGCGTCGTGCTCGTCATCTGGGAGCGTCCCGTTGCATTCAGCGCCGGTTGACGTCTCGGCTTCCTCATCTTGGAAGGCGTCGCTGGCGCTGACCTTCTCCGCCAGGGCGGGTGCAACCGAGCTGCGCCGTCGCGGCCACCAGGGACCGCTGGTGGTGCAGCGACCGTTTTTCCCCGAGGGCCCCAAGGTGTGCCACGCGTACATCCTGCATCCCCCCGGCGGAATCGTGCCCGGGGACGCCCTCGGGCTGGACATCGCGGTGGAGGAGGGAGCGCACGCGCTCGTCACTTCGCCCGCGGCGACCAAGATCTATCGCAGCGACGGTCGCACCTCTCGCCAAGTACAAACCGTTCGAGCGGCAGCGGGCTCGGCCGTCGAATGGCTGCCCCAAGAGACCATCCTCTTCGAAGGCGCCCGCGCGCACCTCACGACCCGAATCGAATTGTCAGGCTCCGCCGCGTTCATCGGCTGGGACATCCTGTGCCTCGGCCGCCCCGCGTGCGGCGAGCGTTTCGGCGCCGGCTCCTCTTGTCGACAGCACTTCGAGCTGTGGCGCGACGGGCGGCCCATGGTCCTGGAACGGGCGCGCTACGCAGCCGACATGCAAGACGCGACCTGGGGTTTGCGGGGCGCAACCGTTACCGGGACACTGCTTGCGGCTTTGCCGAGATTGAGCGACGAAGGCCCGGCCCACGAAACCCGACAAGCCCTGCTGCACGAGTTACGCGGGCTCCGCGTGGACGAAGGTGAGCTCGTCTCCGCCAGCGAGGTCGGTGGCGCCCTGATCTTTCGCTACCTCGGAAACGGCGCCGAGCATGCCCGCATCCTATTCGAGAAGGCTTGGCGCATCTTGCGACCGACACTCATCGGTCGTCCGGTTTGCCTTCCCCGCATCTGGTCAACCTGATTCGTCGGAGAGCCATGGACCTACTTCCTCGTGAACAAGAAAAGCTTCTCCTCTTCGCGGCCGGCCTTCTCGCCGAGCGCAGAAAGGCCCGCGGGCTGAAGCTGAATTATCCCGAAGCCGTGGCGTACATCTCCGCGGCGATTCTGGAAGGCGCACGCGACGGTCGAAGCGTTGCCGACTTGATGACCTACGGAACCCAGCTCCTCGGCTCCGACGACGTGATGGAAGGCGTGGCCGAGCTGATCCCCGAGGTGCAAGTCGAAGCGACGTTCCCCGACGGCACGAAGCTGGTCACGGTTCACCAGCCCATTCAACCTTCGCATTTCGTTCCCGGCGAGGTGACGACCACGCCCGGCGAGATCGTCCTCAACGAGGGTCGCGCCACCCTCACCCTCGAGGTCGCCAACACCGGCGACCGACCTATCCAAGTGGGATCGCACTATCACTTCTTCGAGACCAATCCCGCCCTGCGCTTCGACCGAGCGAAGACGCGCGGCTATCGCCTGAACATTCCTGCGGGCACCGCCGTACGCTTCGAGCCCGGACAAACCCGGACCGTCGAGCTGTGCGCCTTCTCCGGCGACCGCGTGGTGCAGGGATTCCGCGGCGAGGTGATGGGGCCCCTCGACAAGGGGGCCGCGTGAGGCGCATCGAGCGGCGCGCCTACGCCGACATGTACGGCCCCACGCGCGGCGATCGCGTACGACTCGGCGACACCGACTTGGTCGTCGAGATCGAGCGCGACCACGCCATCTACGGGGAAGAGGTGAAATTCGGCGGCGGCAAGGTCATCCGCGACGGCATGGGACAAAGCCAGCGCTTCGGCGCAGAGGTCGCCGATACCGTCATCACCAACGCCGTGATCGTCGACCACTGGGGCATCGTCAAGGCCGACATCGGCATCAAGGAGGGCCGAATTTCCGGGATCGGCAAGGCGGGCAATCCCGACGTGCAACCGGGCGTGACCATCGTCATCGGGCCCGGCACGGAGGTCATCGCGGGGGAAGGGTGCATCGCCACGGCCGGTGGCATCGATTCGCACATCCATTTCATTTGTCCGCAGCAGGTCGACGAAGCGCTCATGTCCGGCATCACGACCATGATCGGCGGCGGCACGGGCCCCGCCGCCGGGACCAACGCGACCACCTGCACGCCAGGACCCTGGAACACGGCGCGTATGCTCGAGGCGGCCGACGCGCTACCGGTGAATCTGGGCTTTCTTGCCAAGGGGAATGCCAGCTTGCCAGGTGGGCTGGTCGAGCAGATCGAGGCCGGGTGCATGGGGCTCAAGCTGCACGAGGACTGGGGTACCACCCCGGCCGCCATCGACAATTGCCTGTCCGTGGCCGAGGCACACGACGTGCAGGTGGCCATCCACACCGACACCTTGAACGAATCGGGCTTCGTCGAAGACACCATCGCCGCGTTTCGCGGCCGTGCCATCCACACCTACCACACCGAAGGCGCCGGCGGCGGTCACGCGCCGGACATCATCAAGGTGTGCGGCGCCGCCAACGTGTTGCCGTCTTCCACCAACCCGACCCGACCCTACACGGTCAACACCGTCGACGAGCACCTCGATATGTTGATGGTCTGTCACCATCTGGATCCGAGTATCGCCGAGGACGTGGCCTTCGCCGAGTCGCGCATCCGCCGCGAGACCATCGCCGCCGAGGACATCCTGCACGATCTCGGCGCCTTCAGCATGATGTCCAGCGATTCGCAGGCCATGGGCCGCGTGGGGGAGACCATCACGCGCACCTGGCAGACCGCGCACAAGATGAAAGGGCAGCGCGGCCCCCTGCCCCCCGACGCCGAAGGCGGCGGCAAGAACGACAACTTTCGCGTGAAGCGCTTCATCGCCAAGTACACCATCAATCCCGCCATCACCCACGGCATCGCGCACGAAGTGGGCTCGCTCGAAGTGGGCAAGCTGGCCGACATCGTGCTGTGGAAGCCGGCCTTCTTCGGCGCCAAGCCCGCCCTCATCGTCAAGGGCGGCTTCATCGTCGCCGCGCCCATGGGCGATGCCAACGCCTCCATTCCCACGCCCCAGCCGGTGCGTTTTCGCCCCATGTTCGGTGCCTTGGACGGGGCACGCCAAAAGACCAGCGTGACCTTCGTCTCGGCAGCGGCGCTTGCGGCCGGCGTGGGCGAGCGACTGGGGCTGCGCAAGCGCGTGGTCGCGGTCAAGGGGACCCGGACCATCCGCAAGCGGGATCTCGTGCACAACGACTATCAACCGGTCATCGAGGTGGATGCGCAAACCTATGCCGTGCGCGCCGATGGCCAGCCTCTGGTGTGCTCACCCGCGAAGAAGCTGCCGCTCGCACAACGTTACTTCTTGTTTTGAAGGACGAGGCCCATGTTGAATCTGCGCAGAATGATCGGTGCAAGACCCGCCCTCGTGGGTGAAAGAGGCATGGCTTCGCTGACGCTCCCGTTCGAGGCTCGGCGAAAAAGTCGCCTGCGCGCCAGTCTCGATGATGGGCGCGAAGTGGCGGTGTTTCTTGCCAGGGGAACGATCCTGCGCGAAGGGGACTGTCTTTGCGACGACGACGAGAGGGTGCCGGTCGTGGTCAGGGCCATTGCGGAGACGTTGTCCGTGGCGCACACGACGGATCGCCACCTCTTGGCTCGCGCCGCCTACCACCTGGGCAACCGGCACGTCCCCTTGCAGATCGGTCCGGACTGGCTGGCCTATGGGCACGACCACGTGCTCGACGACATGGTCCGCGCGCTCGGTCTGGCCGTGGTCGTCGAACAGCGGCCCTTCGAACCCGAGGCCGGCGGATACAGCCACGGACACGGACATGAGGAACGCCATGAGCACTAGAACACCGAACGGTTTGGAACAGCGGCAATTTCGAGCAGTTGCGAGCGCCGAGATCTTTCGCCTCGCCCCGCGCGAGCGGGGAGAGGCCGACGCGCGTAGCGCGGCGGGAGAGGGGGCATCGCTTCATCTTCGACGTCGGCCCCTCACCCTAGCCCTCTCCCCGCTACGCGGGGCGAGGGGATGAAAGTGCTTGCACATGCGCAGGTCATCGAATTCTCCGGCGATTCAACCCATTCGGTGCTCTAGCATCGCCGCGCTAGCGGAGCTCGCGCCGGCGTCGGCTTTCTCACCAGGGGTCGCGGGCGTACCGCTGCTGCGTCTCATGCACCTCGCCAGCCCCGCGCTCCCCATCGGCGCGTTCGCCTACTCGCAAGGGCTCGAACAAGCCATCGCCCTTTCATGGGTGAACGACGAGGCGTCCGCTGAGGCCTGGATTCTCGGTTTGCTGTCGAATGCCTTGGGGAGACTGGATCTTCCCATCCTGCTTCGCTTGCACGCGGCGTTCGCATCCGGGGACGACGGCGCCGTCCATCGCTGGAGCGAGCTCCTCTTCGCCTCGCGTGGCAGCTCCGAGCTGCAGGCGGAAGAGCGACACCTGGGCGGAGCGCTGGCCCGGGTTCTCGACGGTCTGGGCGTGGACGGCGCCCACGCTTGGTTGACGGCGGCGCACGTCACCCACGCCACCCTGTTCGCCCTGGCCGCGGTCCGTTGGGAGATCCCGGCGACCTCGGCAGCGACCGGATATGCCTTCGCGTGGACCGAAGCCCAGGTGGGTGCGGCCACGCGACTCTGTCCCCTCGGCCAAGGAGCGGCTCAGCGTATCCTTTCTCGGTCCTTGCCGGTCATCGAGGGCGCCGTGGCGGGCGCCCAGGCTCTTCCCGACGACGATATTGGCGCCACAGCGCCCGCCCAAGCCATCGCCAGCGCTCTGCACGAAACCCTCTATTCGCGGCTTTGCCGATCCTAAGGAGACTTGTCGTGAACGAACACCAACCCTTGCGCGTCGGCGTCGCAGGCCCGGTCGGATCGGGCAAGACCGCCCTGGTCGACGCTCTATGCAAACACCTGCGCGATCGCTTCAACATCGCCGTCGTCACCAACGACATCTACACCAAAGAGGACGCCCAGTTCCTCGTCAGGAGCGGCGCCTTGCCCACGGAGCGCATCGTGGGCGTGGAGACCGGCGGCTGTCCGCACACGGCCATCCGCGAGGACGCATCCATCAACCTCTCGGCCATCGACGACCTCATCCGACGCTTTCCGGGGTTGGATATGATTCTGGTGGAAAGCGGCGGCGACAACCTGGCCGCCACCTTCAGCCCCGAGCTGGCAGACCTCACCATCTACGTCATCGACGTGGCCGGCGGGGACAAGATCCCGCGCAAGGGCGGCCCCGGCATCACCAAGTCGGATCTCCTGGTGATCAACAAGATCGACCTCGCCCCCTACGTCGGCGCCTCGCTCGAGGTCATGGACCGCGATGCGCGCGTGCAACGCGGAAAGCGCCCGTTCCTGTTCACCAACATCAGACAAGGCGTGGGCGTGGCCGCGGTGGCCGACTTCGTGGTGCAACAGGGGCTCATGGACGTTCCGCAAGCGGCCCCCGAGCGCCCCACCAGCCCTTGATCGAGGCACCAAGCTACCGGAAGAGGTGCTGGCATGGAGATGGCCTATCGAGAGCGGTGGAAAGCAGAGATCGCAGAGATGCGGCGAGTGCTCGCCGACCTTGCGATGAAGGAGGAGTGTAAGTGGGGCAAGCCCACCTACACGGTGGGTGAGAAGAACGTCGTCATCATGCAAGGCTTCAAAGAGTACTTCGGGCTGGGTTTCTTCCAGGGCGCCCTGCTGAAGGATCCCAAGAAGGTGCTGGTGCAGCTTGGCCGCGTCCACGCCGGGCGGGTGATGAAGTTCACCAGCGTGAAAGAGATCACCACCAAGGCGGCGACCATCAAGGACTACGTGCGCGAGGCCATCGCAGTCGAGAAGGCCGGGCTGCGAATGGCGAAGAAGAAGACCTCGGATTTTCCGGTGCCGGAAGAGCTGACGGAGCAGTTTCGAAGAAACCCACGCTTCAAACGCGCCTTCGAGGCGCTGACGCCGGGGCGGCAGAGGAGCTACCTCTACCACTTCGCCGCGGCCAAGCAGCCGGCGACGCGGGTGGCGCGAATCGAAAAGGCAATGCCGGCGATCTTCGAAGGCAAGGGGTTCCTGGAGCGGCGCTAGCGCTTGACGAGAGATGTTGCGGCTGGCCCAGGAGCACCTGGTTCGGGCGGTCATGACTTGCTCTCGGTCTTGACCCCGAAGCCCATGTACGAGGCGTCGAGCTCGTCGGATTCTCGGAGCCCGAGCCGCGCGGCCAGCTCGCGGCGAGTGAGGAGGCCCTTGGAGGGCAATACCGTGCTGCCGAATGGCGCAGATCTGGCTTGACCTCTCGACCCGCCGCCGACCAGGGAATGCACACCGGTGGCGCCTGCTTGCGGTGGCCGAGGCAACTTGGGCACACGGCTCTTGCACCTCGCAATTTTGTTGTTGCCACGGAAACATCATGATGCCATATTGTTGCTGTGGCAACAAACGCACACTCCCCAGCGAAGCGGGAAGAGGCGGCCTCTCGGCTGGTCGGCAAGCTCATGAACATCGGGGCCTTGATCGAACGAGAGAGCAACCGGCTGCTCTCACCGCATGGGCTTAACCACCAGCAGTTCTCGGTCCTGTTCGAGATATTTCACGCGGGCCGAGTACAGCAGAAGGACGTGACCAATCGGCTCCTGCTAGAGCGCGCCCATGTCTCGAAGGTGGTGAAGAAGCTCGTGGACATGGGCCTCGTTGAGGTTGCGCCTCATCCCGAGGACCGTCGTTCCGCCTGGCTCTCCGTATCAGCGAAAGGACTTTCCCTCGCACAGGCATGCCGCGGCGTGTTTGCCACCCGCAAGCGCGCCTGGTTCCACGCCTTCGACACTCCACAACTCCAAGAGCTCGTTGGAGGCATCGCCGCAATTCAGGCGGCCCTTGTTGAAAACATGGAGGACCCATCATGATCATCTTTTCTGAAAGCACCGCGTGACGAGCGCTCAGCGAGCGGCCGGGTGAAGCACTCTGGTTTGCAACGCCCCGGACTCTGTAATCATCCAAGGACCATGAAGAAGACTATCCTCGTGGCAGGTTACGGTCCCGGCATCTCGGCTGCGGTTGCCGAGAAGTTCGGCGCCGAAGGGTTTCAGGTCGCGGTCATCGGACGCAGTGCCAAGAAGCTGGAGGACGGCGTGAAGGCCCTGCAGGCCAAGGGGGTGAAGGCTGAGGCCTTCGTGGCCGATCTCGGCAACCCCACCGCGGTTCGCCAGGTCGTGGACAAAGCCCGCGCTGCCCTCGGTCCGATCTCGGTCATCGAGTGGACCGCGTACACCTCGGGCAGCGTCGCCGCGGACATCCTCGCGGCGAGCGCCGAGGAGATTCGCTCGCTCTTCGACGTGTCGGTCTGCGGGCTCGTCGCCGCCGTGCAGACCGCGCTCACCGACCTCAAGAGCGAGAAAGGCGCGCTCCTCGTGACCAACGGCGGGGCCGGCTTCGTCGATCCGACCGTGGACGGCATGCTGGTGCAGTATGGGTTGATGGGCCTCGGCGTCAGCAATGCCGCCAAGCACAAGCTGGTGGGCCTACTCGCGAGGAAGCTCGAGGCCGACGGGATCTACGTCGGCGAGATCATGATTTCCGGGACGATCAAGGGCACGCCCTTCGACCGTGGCCAGGGCGCAACCATCGAGGGCAAGACCGTTGCCGAAAAGTTCTGGGAGCTCTACACCGCTCGCAAGGAGCTCCGCACCACCCTCAAGTAGTCCTTGACCGGAAACGACCTCAGTGCCCATCACCAGGGCCAAGAAGCAGATCACGATGGACTGGTGTGCCCTCACGCTGAACAACCTGTGTATCACCAAGATCGTGTTTCGCAACTGAGCCCAAAAATCCCCGCTGGCGGCGCCAAGAGCGAATCACGGCGTAGGTGGGCGGCGCGCGCGCACGAGCCAGCCCGGGACCCACTGCTTCGATTCCTTGCGCGACGATATCTCCCGAATCGCGGGCTCGACAAGGCCGGTATCGGCAAGCAGCCCGGCCACGTAGTCGCGGGTGTGGCTGTAGCGGCCGTGGGGATTGAGCCGATGGCCGGCCGGGGCATCGCTCGGCTGCGCGCGCTCGAGAGTGAAAACCAATGCGCCTCCCGGACGCAACGCCCCCGCCGCCGCCGCGAGGACCTCCGCGAGGTCGCCGAAGTAGACCAACGTATCCGCGGCGATGACGAGGTCGCAGCCTCGCGCGTGCCCGCGCAGATAGCCGGTCAATTCGCCGACCACGAGCTCGTCGTAGACGCCGCGCTCGCGCGCCAGAGCCACCATGGCCGCCGACAGGTCGACCCCCACCAGAACGCCGGCGCGCGGGCGCACGAGCGGCCCGCACAGTCCGGTGCCACACCCGGCGTCGACGACGACCGGCTTGGGCGGCAATACGCCGGCGATCTCCTCGACGGCCCGGGCGATCAGCTCGGGCCCGCGATACTCCAGCCGGGCCAGGCTGGTGTCGAAGGTGGGAGCGTAGTGATCGAACTCGGCGCGCACGTAATCGTCCGAGGCGCGGATCGGCGCAGGTTCCCCGCTGCACGCGGCGAGCAGGTGCCGGGCGCGCGCATCGTCGGGTGCCAGCACGAGACACCTGCGATACATCTCGGCGGCTTCCCGCGTGCGCCCCTCCGCATAGAGCGCACCGCCTAGGTCGCGGAACATGTCCGCCGAGCCCGGCGCCAAGCGCGCGGCCTCGCGAAACGCGTCGACCGCCTCCGGCCCGCGTTCCAGCGCCTGGAGCGTGCCGCCGAGGTTCTGCCAAGCCGGCGCATGATCCGGCTTGCGCGCGAGGACCGTGCGAAACATGGCCACCGCACCCTCCAGGTCGCCGCGCGCCCGCAGCACGGTTCCGAGATTGCTGAGCGTGTTGGCATCGTCGGGACGAAGGTCGAGCGCCCGGCGGTAGTCGGCCTCGGCCTCGTCTAGGCGGCGCAGGCTCTGAAACACGTTTCCGCGATTGCCGAGGGCGTCGGCGTGCTCGGGAGCCAGCGCGAGCGCGCGACCGATCAACTTCAGCGCCGATTCCGAACGTCCCGCCTGGTGCTCGGCCACGCCCAGCAAGTGCAAGGCGTCCACGTTGTCGGGAACGACGGCCAGAATCTGCAGGTAGATGTATGCGGCCTCCTTGAGGCGCCCCTCGCGCTGGTTTTCCACGCCCAGCGATAGGGCGGCCTCGAGCGACATGGTCTCGCTTTCGCCGCCCTGTTGATTCTGCCGGTCCTCCGTGTTCGATGACATGGCCAAGTCCCTTGATGGCAGTCCGCCTACGCGTGGACCAACCATACCCGTCCGCCGAGGACGAAACCAGTCCGCCGGTATTGGGAGACCCTCCCTGGGCGCAGGTTTCAGGTCAGGGTTCGGTCGTCCCTGTTCTAGGGACGGCAAGAGGCCCGTCGTCGCCATGAATGCAGACTAGTTTTGTCCGCAAAAGCGGTTATCATTCCGCGCATGTGGAAGGCATGGCTGGTCTCAGGCGCGACAGCGCTCGCGTTGGTCTGTGACCCCGGAGCCGGCGCCCTGGCTGGGACCCAGGAGAACTTGGCACGCGAGCAAGTCAAGCAGGCGACCACCGCGTACAACCTGGGCCACTTCGACGAAGCGGCCCAGCACTACGAGGAAGCGTATCGCCTGGTGCCCGATCCGATCTTGCTGTTCGACATCGCCCAGAGCTATCGCTTGGGCAGAAAACCCGACAAGGCCATCAACGCCTACCGCGCGTTCCTGCGTACCTCGGGAACCGATGCCCCCAATCGGGACATGGCCGAGAGGCACATCGCCGACCTCAAGCGCCAGCAGGACGAAGACAAAGGCGCCCATCCCGAGCCAGCGAAAGCACCGACACCCATCGCTTCGCCGACCAGCACCGCGGTCGCGGCTCCACCAGCCGCGCCCCCACCACCGGTCGCAGCCGCCCCAAACCCGGCCTTGCAGCCGCCCGTCCCGGCGAACGCTGGCCTGGCGGCGCAAAGTACCCCCGACACCACACTTCGAGAAGTGGGCCGACCTTTCTACAAGGCTTGGTGGTTTTGGACCGCCGTCGGGGGCGCCGTGGTAGCCGGAACGGTCACGGCCTTTGTCGTGGGGCGAGGGACCAAGAACGGCTGCTCGGGTGAACCCCTGACCTGCGTCGGGATCCAATAGCCATGCGGCGGACAAGCCTGGCCTTCGTCTCGGTCGCGTCGGTCGCGTCGGTCGCGCTGCTCGGCGCTTGTCAGTCGCAGGATTCGACCAAGCTCGTGGTCACGGTGTGGAGCGACCTCGCCATCCCGACGGAAATCGACGGCATCCATCTCGACATCAAGGGGTCGGGTGGGACGCACCCCTTCGACTTCAAGTTGGTCACGAAGACGCAATTGCCCGTGCAACTGGCGTTGGTTCCACTGGGCGCGAAAGACGAGGCCTTCGATGTCCGCGCCACGGCGGAGCTCGGCGCCACGCCGGTCGTGTGGCAGGACGCGTACACGGCCTTTCTCCCAAGCCAGGCCCGCGAGCTTACGTTGTTCCTTGGTCGCGCTTGCATCGGGGTGACGACCTGCGGGTCGGGCCTGACCTGCTCGAACGGCGCCTGCACCCAGCCCATTCAAGTCGACCCCAAGAGCCTTCCAACCTACGTTCCCAATCGTCCGCCGACACCACCCGATGCCGCCGCGGCCGCGCCCGATGGATCAGCCGAACCCATGGATGCGCTGGTGACGGAGGCGACTTCACCCGGTTTCGATGCGGGGCTGGATACGGATGCTGGCTCGGCGCCGGATGTCCCGCTGGAGTCGGGGCGCTTGGTCGATGCTGCGACCGACGCCGTCGGAAAGGATGGACCGACTGACCTTGCTCTGGATACACCGGCGGCGGACGCGCCCGCCGACACGGCGCTGGACTCGAATGCTTCCTGCACCCCGAGTTGCACCCTCGGCCTCAAGCGTTGCGGAAGCGCCGGCGGGTTGCAGACCTGCACGCTCGTCAACGGCTGCGCGGGCTGGGGCCCGGAAGCGCCGTGCACCGGGCGCCGTTCATGTGCCACCGATGCCTCCGGCGCAACCTGCTCCTGCCCGACACCGCCTGCTGGCTGTTCAGGCGGAACGGGCTCCTTCTGCTCGACCACGGACGGCTCCCTGCAGACCTGTCTGCAAGACACGGACGGCTGCGTGTATCTCGGTGCCGCCACCATTTGTCCGGCCCAGAAACCCTGCACCGGGACCTTCCCGTCCGCCAACTGCAGTTGCCCGCCCGCGCCCGCGATTTGCGCCAACACCACCGGAACCTCCTGCGATGGCGCCACGTCCGTCGTGACCTGCTCGCACGACGGGCAGGGTTGTCTCGTCTCCGCGCCAAACAAGACCTGCCCCGCTGGCAAGCCCTGCGGAGGAACAGCCGGCAACGCCGACTGCACCTGTCCCGCAGTCGCCGCGTGCGCCTCGCCCAACCCAACGAGCGGAGCGTACTGTTCGAGCAACGACGTCGTCACCTGTTCCGCCGACGCCAACGGCTGCCCGCAGTCCGTGACCACGACCTGTCCGGTCGGAAAGCCATGCGCCGCGGCCACCAGCGGTGGCGCCACCTGCACTTGTCCGGCACCACCCGCTGCGTGCATGAATGGCGGCACCTTCGTTCAGGGCACCGCGTGCGATTCGCAAGGGCGACTGGTGACCTGCGCGATTGATCCGGTCAGCGGCTGCCAGGTCGCCACCAAGACCGTTGGCTGCACCAGCCTCCAAACCTGTCAAGGGGCGCAAGGCAGTGCGACTTGCACCTGTCCGAGCGTCCCCGAGTGCTCCGCCGCCAACCAGATGAATGGCAGCTACTGTTCAGGCACGACCCTGATCAAGTGTGCGGACAACAATGGCTGTCAGCAATCCACGACCGTGTCGTGCGCTGGCGGCGGCACCCTCGTCTGCGCCGGGACCTATCCCGCGGCCGCGTGCGCGGGCGAGCAATTCGTCGGCTCGTACGGCGATCAGGGAATGCAAGGAAATCAAAACGCCAGCGTCATGGTCGGTTGGACCATCTCCATTACGACGACCGTGACGCTCGAGCGGTTCGGCGTGATCTTCAAGGGCACGACGACCGATCGTCATGCAACCTTTGCCCTGTACACCGACAATGCCACGACTTCGAATCCCGACACCCTGCTGGCAGCTTCGGTCGACAGAACCCTCAGCACTGCGAACTCCGGCCGAAATGAATTTGCGGTGACGAGCCCCCCCACCCCTGTGATGCTCGCTCCGGGCACCTACTGGCTGATGATAGCGGTGAACGCGAACGCCACGGCACTTGGTCATGGCACAGCCACCGTGGCCGATCGCTATTTCACACAGACCTGGGGCAATCCGCTACCAAGTCCAGTGCCCGCGAGCACCGTCACCGCCGGTACAAGCCCAGAAGTGAACGTTTACATCGCGGTCCTTCCCCAGTAGCTCCGCTGTCCCAACCACTCATTCTTGAAAAGGAGTTCTCACGATGGGAGTTCTTAAAGGTAGAAGCTTGCCTCTTGTCGTTGCCTCGCTGGCGCTGTTGTCCAGTTCAAGGTCCGTGTCGGCGGCCCCAACCTTGTATTGTTTTCCGCCCTCGGGTGGCGTGCCCGGAACCATGGGAGCCCCGGACTGGTGGACCAGCCCTGCGCCCCTCGACGATCCGCGCTGGCGGGGTGCCGCCAGCTTCGACCATACCGGCGACTACGCGCGCTTCCGCATCGTCATCGACAACTCCGGCGGCAAGAAGTACCTGGTCATGTCTTGGGAGGTGCGTGCCGATCCAGACGCGACCGCCAACGACATGTTCTACGTGGGGTTCTTCAATGACACCGGTGTCCCTTCGACCTCCACCGGCAATGTGTTTCGCATCAAGAGGGTGGTCGGTACGGCCATCAGCAACGGCGCGTTCCCCGGCAATCTGCAAGGCAAGAGCTTCTATTGGAACGGCGGTTCCGCCACCCCTGCCTGGGCCGCGGTCACCGCCATACCCGACTTCCCCGCCTGGATTCAGACCGACGCGCGCGTGGATGTGGATTGCGCCGGCGCGGTCTGCGATGCCTGGGCCATCCGCTTGCGCATTCCCATCGACGCCGCGGGCTCTTTCGACGATCCCTTCTCCGGGCCCGGGCTCAACGTGGGCACCAAGTTCCGCTTCTATTACGAGATCAAGGCCAACACCACTAGCGTGACCGATCCGTTGCAAGCCAGCTATCAAATGCCCGAGGGCCTGGCCGATGTGGCCGATGAGAACGCCATCCCGACCCCCTTCTTCCCGGCGACCTCGACCTGGCAGCAGGTCGGGCTCGACACCTCGGATCCGACCTGCACCAAGGGTATCGACCTCGAATCGGATGGTATCGACGTTTCCAAAATCCCCCCCGCTGCTGGAGACGATCCGCACCAAATCTCCCTTACGCGACAGAACCACTTCAACGCGCGTCCATGGAACCACACCGGTGGTGATTTGGGCGGAGCCGCCATCCAAGCGGGATTCAGATTGGCCGACTGGGGTACTACACTGTTCGACTCTCCCTCGTGGCGGGCGATCCCAGGGTGCAGCGCCGCCACCGGATCGGGGACGGCCTTCAACAACACCCAGTTCGACCTGACCTGCGATTGGACCGTCGGGATGCCGGACGCGTGCCTGTACAACACGACCCCAAGACCGGCCGGGTGCAGCGGCATCACGCCGACGCGCAACGAACATCAGTGCGTGCTCGTGGATCTGACAACCGCTGGAGGAACCGGCGGATCGCTCTACTTCTCGACGGCCAGCGCCTATCGCAACCACGACTTTGTACCCGCATCCGAATTCAAACGCGTATCGCGCGTGGACATCGGCGGATTGGCTGCGGCGGTGACACCCCGCCGCGACGTGTACCTGTACATCAAGACGCGCAACATGCCCAGCGAGGTCAAGGACGGAGGACAAGGTGGCGAAGGTTGCAGCGCGATCGACCCGGCGCTGGCCAAACGCCTATCCCGCCTGGAGCTGCAAGTCGTGCGTCGTCGGCAAAGACAAGGCCGAGGTCATCAAGCGCATGCTCGCGAGCGGCGAGCTGTCCATAGGCGACGTCGAAAAGATCATGCCCACCTACATGGTCTACGCCTGGTACGACACGGGAAAGGTCATCACCTCGGGCGGGAAGACCATCAAGCGTCTCGCGGCCATGCCCTCCTTCGGCTACTTTGTCTCCCACGACGGCGCGTTGACCGGCTGGAGTCACGGCCTCGAAGGAGCGGGCCTCACCAAGATCGGCCGCGATTTCTACAAGATCGGCGTTCCCAACGGCGGCTCGGTCAACGTCGTGACGACCCTGTCGGCGAACGAAGGCAATCCCCCGAGTCCGATTCCGCCGGGAACGCATGTGCCCTGGTGGCTTTTCCTCCTACTGCTCGGGATCATCTTCATTGTGGTCATCATGCGCAAGATGCGGAGCAGCCACTAGTAAATCGCCAGTCCGCCCGTGAACGTCGTCATTTGCGCCCATGATTGGCCGTCGGGCGCGGTGCGGGCAATGGTGTAGTCCACGCGGCCGGTCAGGGCCAGGCGCGTGGTGAGGGAGAATTCCAGAATCGCGCCGCCGCCCCAGGCCTGCCCCGTCCGTGTGCCGAGCTCGTCGCGCGCCACTTGCACGCCGCCGTGGCCGAAGCCACCCAGGTGAAAGTGCCACCATTCCAGGGGGAAGAACTGCGCCTCGAGGTTGGCCGAGTGGCGCTGGAAGGTTTGGTCGAGGTCGTTCTTGCCACCGCCCAGGGTCAAGGTGCCAAGAAGACCAAAACGGTGATGGGGGAAATAGCCGAATTGGATGTTCGAGGCCAAGCCCGCCGCCGAGTAGCACGTACACAGCGAATCGAGCGAGCCGAAGTCGACCTTGAAGGCCAAGCCCTTGCGATCCAGGGCGCGGCGATGGTCGAAGCGAAAGCCGAAGGTTTCGTCGTCCTTGACCAAGGCTTCCTTGCTGGAGGCGACGTCGGCGGGCGTGAGCGCGGCCAAGGGGATGGTGCGCTCGCCGCCCGCCGGAATCCTTCAGGTGAACGGGCTGCTCGGGATGAAGCTGCACGAAACCGTCGTAGCGAATCCCTTCGGTCACCGCCAGGCCCGCCGCGGCCATGAGCGCCACCGCCACCACGACGATCGCGAAGACCGCCAGGTCGTCGCCGCCACCGCCGCCCCCGCCGCCACCAATGTTGCCGAGGTTCCAATTGCCGCCTCCCTCGCGCGGGCCCCGCCGCGTGTCGCCTGGCGGCGCCTGAGGCCGTGCCCGCCAGCCGCTCAAGCCCCGACCGCCAGCACCGCGCGGAGCGTCCCCACGCCCGTGCACCCAGCCGTCGAGTTGCAGGGCAATATCCACGCGTGCATCGACCTCGCCATTGCCCGCGGTTCCGGGTCGGTCATAGTCCACGAACTCGTCGGCGTAGACTTGCTCGGACACGGGATCGCCATTGTCGACGGCCGAATCCCAGCGCGAGCCGAGGCTCTGCACCACCTGCACGCGCGCTCCGCGCTGGCTGGGTGGCAGGCGCGACAAACGATTCAGCTCGGCCCGCGGAATGACGTACTCGTTCGAAACGCACCCGGTCGAGACGAGCGAGAGGTAGAGCCCGCCGACCACCAAGGCCCTGACCCGAAGGGTCCGAATCCGCGGCGTGCCACGGATTCGTCGACGCACGGCCACCAGGAAACGCACGACCCGAGCACGCATGGCTTTCCCAATTAGCACGTTCCGTGCCCGCGCCTGGCCGAGACAGTGTGGAATCTTCCACAGGTTCTCGCCGGGAGGCCTTGCCAGGCGGTGCAGGTGTGTTCGCCTGCGCACACGCCACTGTGGTGCCCTCGCCACGGTACCGAGGGCGCCACTGTTCATCGCGTGGTCGTGACCAAATGCCGCCGAATCTGGTCGAGAATCGGCAGTGCCAGGGCCATAGCCGTTTCGGCCGGCCGCGGATTGGTGTATGCGTGGGTCCATCTTACCCATGACACTCGGCCGCGACCCTCGACCTCGGGTATATGCCCTCGGGGGTTCGCGCGGGGATTCACAAGACATCATGATCAAGACGGAAATTCGAATCATCTACGGCGACACCGATCAGATGGGCGTCGTGTATTACGGCAACTACCTGCGCTTCTTCGAGGCGGGGCGAAACGAGTGGCTGCGGGCCAAGGGCGCGCGCTGGCGCGAGATCGAAGCCGCACACAGCATCTACTTGCCCGTGGTCGAGGCCAAGGTGAGCTACAAACGGCCCGCGTTCTACGACGACGTCATCGCGGTCGAGACCCGCCTCGCGGATCTCGGTCGCGCCTCCCTGCGCTTCGACTACCGCGTCCTGCGCGGCGCGGATCTCCTGGCCCTGGGCCACACCGCCCATGCCTGCGTCAGCCGCGAGGGCGACATAAGGGAATTCCCCGAGCCCCTCCTCGACCGCCTGCGGGCCGGCAGGTAGCGGGATGCTCTTCGCATCCCCGCGGCAAGAATACTCTCGCATTTGTCCACTTTGCTGGTCATGTTTTCGCCGCTAAGGAGCCACGCGCGATGAACATCTACTCGTTCCTGCAGGCGGTACGCGAGCAGCGCCCGCTGGTCCATCACATCACCAACTGGGTCACCATCTTCGACTGCGCGCAGGTGACGAAGTCCTTTGGCGCCTCGCCGGTGATGGCCCACGCGCCCGAAGAGGTCGAGGCCATGACCTCGCTGGGATCGGCGCTGGTTCTGAATATCGGGACGCTCACCACCGAGCTCGTGGACAGCATGAAGCTCGCCGCCGCCTCCGCCAATCGGAAAGGGATCCCCATCGTGCTCGATGTCTGCGGAGCCGGCGCCACGCCCTACCGCGACCGCAAGTGCGCCGAGATCCTCGACGCGGCCAAGATCGACGTCATCAAGGGCAACAGCTCGGAAGTCGCGCGCGTCGCGGGCCAGGCCGTCGAAACCAAGGGCGTCGATGCCGGTCAGGTCTCGACCGATCTGCGCGACGTGGCGGTGTCCCTGTCCGGCAAGCGCGCCTGCACCGTGGTCATCACCGGCGCCGAGGACATCGTCGCGGGCCAGGGCAAGCTGTTCATGGTTCGCAACGGGCACCCCATGATGGCCAACCTGGTGGGAACCGGTTGCATGGCCACCTCCGTCATCGGCGCCTTCGCGGGCGCTACGCCCGGCCAAGTCCCCGAGGCCGCCGCCGCGGGGTTGGCCTGCTACGAGATTGCCGCCGAGCTGGCGGTGAAGAAGTCCGACGGCCCCAGCTCTTTCAAGCAGCAGCTCTTCGATTGCGTCTACCGGCTGGACGAGAAGCAGATCCGCGCCATGCAGCAGGTCAGCGCCGCGTAGCCCCGCCTCCCAGGCTTCCCATCAGCCGCCAGCGTTCTGCACGCTGCCCACATCCTGCGAGGGTCCTGCCTCTACCACGACGCCAGTGTCTGCGACGCCTGCGTCCTTCGACCTGCAAAGCTCGACACTCGACGCTGACCCGGGACAACCTGCTGTATCACCGATTTCGATGAACCTGGCCGTATTATTGCAAAACGAGGAGATGTCGTCACTCAGGACGAGCCCAACCAGACTGCCGGCGTCGTAGAGGCAGGTTTGGCCGTGCGTACCCCAACTCAAGGTCACGACCTCGCGTTGGCCACACTGTGTATCGTAGATGAAGACCCCGGCGTCACAGGATTGATGGGACGCCCGAAAATCCGAGATAATTGTTGGGCAGGGAGCACTAAACTTCCCGATTTCGCTAATGTCGTACGAGCACGCCCCGGCATCTGGCCGCCTTGCGGCGTCCGCTGCCTCGTCGAGAGAGTTCCCCGTGTCGGGTGCACCTGGCGCATCCACGGCCGTGTCGGGCACCGCGGAATCGGGCGAAGAATCCTTGTCGCTACAACCCGACAGTGCGGCAAGGAATGCACCAGCGAGGGCGGCCCCATAGGCGGCCTCATGTTTGCGGCATGAGTCTCTAGTGATCATGTGGCGATGCTATCACCGCATGACCAAAGGCGTAACTGTTCTGGCTATGGGGGGATGGTTCGGCCTCAGGCGAGCTTCGCCGACTAGGGGCTGTCCCTAATACTCGTGGCCGGAAAGGCGGCAAAGGGGAGAGCGGCGCTCGGCTTCGCGGGTTACGCGGGGGCGCTCCTCGGCGGCCGCATGCCAACGGCCGCGCTGCGCGCGTCCATGGCACGCTCGGCAGACGCGTCCTTGCGCGACCGGCAGCAAATCCGAGGGAAGAGCGGCATTGTGCAGGCCGGTCGCGGGCCCCTGTTCCGCTTCGCTGGCAACCGGGCGAAGACGCCCGGTGCGCTCGGCAACACGGGCAGACCCTGCCTCGGAGTCGTCCCCCGCTCCACCCGCACGCCGAGCTCGACTTCAGCTCAGCCACAGCCACGCGCAGCTGAGGTGCACGAGGGCCAAGTCATTGCGCGCAGTCTTCTCGTAGCGAGTGGCGATGGCACGAAATCGCTTGAGTCGATGGAAGAAGATCTCGACGAGATAGCGGTGCCGATAAAGTTTGCGGTCCAGTCGCGGCTTCTTCTTCCGCTCGGGTCGAGGAAGTCATGGACGCGCGCAGCGCGGCCGTTGACTTCCGTTCCCAAAGGGGGCGTCCCGGCGCAAGCCCGCGAAGCCGAGCGCCGCTCTCCCGGATTTCTCCTTCCTCACACAGAGAACTAGGGACAGCCCCTAGCGCCCGAGGCCACCGCCGGCGAAGAACCCCATCAGCGCCCCGTAGAGCGTCGAGATGTAGGGATTGGCGGTGATGGGGCAGGCGCCGCTGCGGCAGCCGACGATCTTGTGGTAGCCGAAGCCGACGACGGCGCCGCCGACCACGTAGAGAATGGTGTGCAAAAGCATCTTTCGCTTCCTTTCCTGGACTGGCACCTGGGTCGACACCGAGTCCGAGTGCGCGGTTTCAGGCGGCATGCACGCCCTCGGCCTTGGCTTCGGCGAGGATCTTTTGCATATCCAGCGCCTTGACCTCGTCGATGAGGCGTTGCAGCGCCGAGCCGGGCAGAGCCCCGGCCTGCTGGTAGATGAGCACGCCGTCCCGGAAGACCATCAAGGTCGGGATGGCTTGGATGCCGAAGGCGGCGCCAAGGCCCGGCTCTTCCTCGGTGTTGACCTTGGCGAAGGTGACATCCGGGTTGGTGACGGACGATTTCTCGAAGATGGGGGCGAAGGCACGGCAGGGTCCGCACCAGGGCGCCCAGAAGTCGACCAGGACGATGCCCTGCTTGACGGTGTCGTTGAAATTGTCGCGATTGAGTGCCGTGGTTGCCATGGTGACTTGTCCTTTCAAGACCTTGGAGCCACTGGCCGAAAAAAGGATTCACACGCCTGCCCCGCCGGGGTACGAATCCTACCAAGCTCCGCCTGTCCAGCGGGTATGCTTGGCCGAGCTCCAACGAGGAACACACCATGCGCAAACCTTTCTTGCTTGCACTGACCATACCAGCCTTGCTTCTGGCCATGCGCTCGTACGCCCTGGCGGACAGCGCGGTTCCCCCCACCCAGGCTGCGGCACTGATCAAGGACAAGAAGGATCTCCAGCTCATCGACGTGCGCACGGCGGACGAATACGCCGAAGGCCACCTGGCCAAGGCGAAGCTCATCCCCTTGCAAGAGCTCGACCGGCGTGTGACCGAGATCGACAAGGGCAAACCCGTCTTGCTCTACTGCCGCAGCGGGCATCGCAGCGGCAACGCCCTCAAGCTCCTGCAAAGCAAGGGCTACACCGAGGCCAAGCACATCGAGGGCGGTCTCAATGCCTGGCAGGCCGCCGGGCTCCCCGTCACCCGCTGAAGACGCATGGCCGGCGAAATGGGCGAGACGAACGATACCGAATCCGGGCTACTGGCGGCGGCGCGCAAGGGCGACCGAGCCGCGCTCGCCACGCTCCTCGAACGCCACCAGCAAAAGGTCTTCGGCTTCGGCGTGAAGATGTGCGGGGACTCGGAAGACGCCAAGGATGTCGCGCAGGACACCCTGCTCACCATGGCACGCACGGTGAAGGACTTCCGCGGCGAGGCGTCGCTGTCGACCTGGCTCTACACGGTGGCGCGCAGCTTCTGCATCAAGAAACGCCGGCGAACCAAGGGGGCTCCGGCTTTTCACGAGCCGCTCGACAAGGTCACCCACGAAAACATCGGCGAACCGGCGACAACTCCCGAACAGGCCCTGCTCGGCCTCGAGGCGCGCCAAACCGTCGCGGCGGCGCTGGATGCCTTGGAGCCCGAGGCACGCGAGGTGGTGGTCTTGCGCGACATCGAGGGTCTGACCGCGGCGGAGGTCGCCGAGGTGACGGGGGCGAGCGTGGCGGCCGTGAAGAGCCGCCTCCATCGCGCCAGGGCCGCCTTGCGCGAGCACTTGCTGGCCGTGGTGGGCGGCGAGCCCACCGTGCCGGCCCAGCCATCGTGCCCCGACGTCCTCACCATGCTGTCGCGCAAGCTGGAGGACGAAATCAGCCCCGACGTGTGTGCCGAAATGGAGGAGCACGTGGCGGGTTGCCCCCATTGCAGCAGCCTCTGCGATTGGCTCAAGCGCAGCCTCGCCCTGTGCAAGTCCCTTCCGACGCCAACCGTGCCCGAGCACGTTCAGGAGTCCCTGCGCAAGGCCGTGGCCTCGGCGCTTTCCGACGAGAACGAAAGGTAAACTGCGCGCGATGAGCAAGAGCGACGAGATTCGCGCCAGGGCCGAGCAAATACGGAAAGGTGGAGCGCAGAAATACCACGACAGCAACCGCGCCGCGGGCAAGCTGTTCTGCCGCGAGCGCATCGCGCGCCTGTGCGACGAGAGCGCGAGCGGCTTCATCGAGGACGGCCTCTTCGCCAACGCCATGGCGCCCGATCTGCCCGCCGACGGCGTGGTCACCGGTGTCGGCACCATCCACGGCCGCCCTGTGGCCATCATGGCCAACGATCAAACCGTCAAGGCCGGCTCGTGGGGCGAACGCACCGTCGAGAAGATCCTGCGCATCCAAGAAACCGCCGGGCGCTTGCGCATCCCGCTCGTGTACCTGGTGGACTCGGCGGGCGCGCGCATCACCGATCAGCTCGACATGTTTCCCGGGCGGCGCCACGCGGGCCGCATCTTTCGCAACCAGGTGCGCCTGTCCGGCTCGATCCCGCAAATCTGCCTGCTCCTCGGCCCGTCCGCCGCGGGCGGCGCCTACATCCCCGCCTTCTGCGACGTGGTCTTCATGGTCGAAGGCAACGCCTCGATGTACCTCGGCTCGCCGCGCATGGCAGAGATGGTCATCGGTGAGAAGACCACGCTGGAGGAGATGGGCGGCGCCCGCATGCACTGCGAGGTCTCGGGTTGCGCGGACCTTCTGGCCAAGGACGAGCTGTCCTGCCTGGCGGCGGCGCGCGCTTACCTGGCGTTCATGCCCCAGAACGCCGAGACGCGGACTTCCGACATCGCCGCCCAGAAGCCTACCAGCGACAAGCGCATCGACGACCTTCTGCCGGAAAACCAGAACCAACCCTTCGACATGCTTGCGCTGGTCGAAACGCTGGTCGACGCGGGCACCTTCTTCGAGATCAAGAAACGCTACGCGCGCGAGCTCATCACGGGGTTCGCCCGCCTCGGCGGTCGCGCCGTGGGCATCGTGGCCAATCAGCCCAAGTGGAAGGGCGGCGTGCTCTTCGTCGATTCGGCGGACAAGGCCGCGCGCTTCGTGTGGCTGTGCGACGCGTTCAGCATTCCACTGCTGTTTCTTTCCGACGTTCCGGGCTTCATGATCGGCAGCGCGGTCGAGCGCGCGGGCATCATCCGCCACGGTGCCAAGATGGTCTCCGCCATCGCCGACGCCGCGGTGCCGAAGATCAGCGTCATCTTGCGCAAGGCCTACGGCGCGGGCCTGTACGCCATGTGCGGCCCAGCCTTCGACACCGACGCGACGCTGGCCCTGCCCCAGGCCAGCATCGCCGTGATGGGCGCCGAGGCCGCGGTCAACGCCGTGTACGCCAACAAGATCGCGGCCAAGCCCGAGGCCGAGCGTGCCGCCTACGTCGAAGAGCTGCGCCGAGCCTACCGCGAGGACGTCGACATCATGAAGCTCGCCTCGGACTTGCACGTCGACGCCTTGGTTCCGGGCGACGAGTTGCGCACCGAGCTCGATTCGCCGCTTTGCCACCATGACGACGAAGATCGACCGCGGCTATCCGCGACGAAGGCCGGTGCTGCCGGTGTAGCCTCAATCCCGCGACAAGCGCAGTGCCTCGCGGAAGGCGGCAGAAAGAGACACCATTCCACGATGGATACTCGCACCCAATCGGAACGGCGAGTGGTGGTCGTAGTCGTAGTCGTCCCCGTGGCCGTAGGCGTCCTCGCCGTCGTGGCCGACGAAGATCACTCCGGCCACGGCCACGGCCACGACCACGACCACGGCCACGACCTCCCGCGCCTATCGCGGGATTAGGGTTTAGCGCCCCGAGATGACTGGGCCCAGCTCGCTTGCTACCAATCCTACCGGACCGGTCTGAGCTTGGCGGCGATCCAGTAGGCCGCTTCGTCCGGATCGGTGGTCACGAAGGTGGGCAAACCACGATTGCTGACCGAAGGCTCGAAGAACTTCTCGGCGAGCACATCCTGCGGGCGAAGCACCAGCGCGAATCGCTCCAAGACCCCGGCGAAGGACTTCGCCACCATCTTCGCCAGCCCGTGCAGGTCGGAGATCGTGAGATCCACGGAGCCTTCGCGCAGGTCCACGAGAACCCGCTTGGCCTGGCTGCGCAAGATCTCCTCCCGCGCCCGCTCGAACAGGCGCTCCATCGAGCTTTCGGTCACCGGCTCGCGAATGGCGACTTCGAGATAGGCAATCGGACCCTCGACCAGCTTCGCCTGGACCGTGACAACCCCTGCGGACTTGGCGGTCACGGGCCCCGGCTTGGGCGCGACCGGCTTACGCTTGGGCGAGCGCGTGGCCTTGCGCGATTCCTGCTTGGGCTTCCTCATGACGCTAAGGCCGGGCACATTGCCCGCGCTGACGAAGGTAGTGATCGGTCAGGACCAGGGCGATCATGGCCTCGACCATGGGCACCGCGCGCGGCAACACACAAGGGTCGTGGCGACCGCGCGCTTGCAGGGTCGTGTTCATGCCACCGATGTCCACGGTTTCCTGCGGCATCAAGATGGTGGCGGTGGGCTTGAAGGCGGCGCGCACGACGATGTCCTCGCCGTTCGAGATGCCGCCCTGGATACCACCCGAGCGGTTGGTGCGCGTGCGCACCCTGCCCTGCTCGGCGAAGAAGGCGTCGTTGTGCTGCGAGCCGCGCAGGCGCGTGCCCGCGAAGCCGCTGCCGCTTTCGAAGCCCTTGCACGCGGGCAGCGACAGCAGCGCCTTGCCCAGATCCGCTTCGAGCCGGTCGAAGACCGGCTCGCCGAGTCCCGCGGGCACCTGGCGCGCCACCGCCTCGACCACGCCGCCCACGGAATCGCCCGCCTTTCGGGTCGCATCGATGAGGTCGATCATCGCTTGCGCGACGTTGGGGTCCGGGCAACGCACGATATTGCCTTCCACACCATCCCGAGTGACGCTCGCAGGATCGACGTCGGCCTCGATGTCACAAACACGTTTCACATAGGCGACGATCTCGACGGCCGCGATCTCGGACAGAAACTTGCGCGCGATGGCGCCGGCGGCGACCCGTCCGATGGTCTCGCGCGCGCTGGCGCGCCCCCCACCCGCCACGGCGCGGATGCCGTACTTGGCTTGGTAGGTGTAGTCGGCGTGGGACGGCCGATACTTGGTACGCATCTCGTCGTAGTCGCCGCTGCGCGCATCGCGGTTGCGAACCAAGAGCGCGATGGGGGTGCCCGTGGTCAGGCCGTCCTCGACGCCGGAGAGGATCTCGACCTGGTCCGATTCGTCGCGATGGCTGGTGATGCGGCTTTGACCGGGCCGGCGCCGGTCCAGCTCGACCTGGATCTCCTCTCGGCTGATGGCCAGACGCGGGGGGCAACCGTCGATCACCACGCCAATGCCCGGGCCATGGGACTCGCCCCAAGTCGCTATCCGAAAAAGCTCGCCGAAGGTACTGGCCACGATAAGCACGCAGGCTACCACAGGAGCCCGCGAAGATCCCTGCGCCCCGTCCGCGCCCCGTCCGTGCCCTCACCGTGCCTTCTCTGTGCCCTCCCAACCCTCTGTGTCCTCTCCTCCTACTGTTTTTTGTGGAATCCGCCGACGTTTTTCTTCAACGTACGCCCATGAGCACGACGAACGGTTTGCCGCGGAAGTGGAACATCGCCGATTCCGCCGAAACCTACGGCATCAAGTACTGGTCGAACGGGTACTTCTCCATCAACGACGCCGGCCACGTAGTCAGCCACCCGCAGGGACCAGAGGCAGGCAGCATCGATCTCAAGGAGCTGGTCGACGAGGTGGTGCGTCGCGGGATAGGGCTGCCGCTGCTCATCCGCTTCTCCGACATCCTGAAGAGCCGGGTCGTGGATCTGCACGAGGCCTTCAGGCGCGCCATGACCGAGTACGGCTACAAAGGCGACTACCGTGGCGTCTACCCCATCAAGGTCAACCAGAACCGCTACGTGGTCGAGGAGATCACGCAATTCGGCCGACCCTACCACTACGGCCTCGAGGCCGGCTCCAAGCCCGAGCTCCTGGCCGTGATGGGCATCCTCGACGACGAGGACGCCCTCATCGTGTGCAACGGCTACAAGGACGAGGAGTACATCGAAACCGCGCTCATGTGCTCGAAGCTGGGACGCAAGGTGTTGATCGTGGTCGAGAAGTTCTCCGAGCTCGAGCTCATCGCCAACACCGCCAGGAAGATCGGCGTGCGCCCGCGCATCGGCATGCGCATCAAGCTGGCGGCCAAGGGCTCTGGCCGCTGGGAAGGGTCGGGCGGCGACCGCTCCAAGTTCGGGCTGTCCACCCGCGAGGTGGTCGAGGCGGTGCGCTACCTCGGCGAAATCGACATGCTGTCGTGCTTCGAGCTCATCCACTTCCACCTGGGCAGCCAGAATCTCGGCCATCCGCGCCGTCAAGAACGCCATGCGCGAGGCGGGCCGCTTCTTCGTCGAGATTGTGAAGCTGGGCGCACCCCTCAAGTACTTCGACGCCGGTGGCGGCCTGGGCGTGGACTACGACGGATCGCAGACCAACTTCGCGTCGTCCATGAACTACACCTTGCAGGAGTACGCCAACGACCTGGTGTTCGGCCTGCAAGAGATTTGCGACGCGGCCGGGGTCCCCCAACCCACCATCGTCACTGAATCCGGCCGCGCCGTGGTCGCCCACCACTCGATGCTCATCGTGGACGCCCTGGGCGTGGGCGAATTCGACGTCGGCAAGGCGCCCGAGACGTTGCCCGACAATGCTTCGCGCGTGGTGCGCAACCTGTTCGACACCTGGCGCGACATCTCGACCAAGAACGTCCGCGAGGCCTACCACGACGCCCTCGAATACCGCGAAGAGGCGCTGTCCCTGTTCTCGCTCGGCAGCCTCTCGTTGCCCGAGCGGGTGGTGGCCGAGGATGTCTTCTGGGCCATCTGCCAGAAGATCCTCAAGCTGGTGCGCGACATGCGCGATGTCCCCGAGGAGTTCGAAGGCCTGGAGCGCAATTTGTCGGACACCTACTTCTGCAATTTCTCCATGTTCCAGTCGCTGCCCGACATCTGGGCCATCGACCAACTGTTTCCCATCATGCCCATTCACCGTCTCGGGGAAGAGCCCACACGGCGAGCCGTGCTGGCCGATATCACCTGCGACTCGGACGGCAAGATCGACCACTTCATCGATCGGCGCGACATCAAGAACGTGCTCGAGCTGCACCCGCTGATCGCGGGCGACGAGTACTATCTGGGCGTCTTCCTGGCGGGGGCCTACCAGGAAATCCTGGGCGATCTGCACAACCTTTTCGGCAACACCAACACCGTGCACGTGTCGCTGGCGCCGGGCGGAGGCTATCAGATCGAGCACGTGGTCACCGGCGACACCGTGACCGACGTGCTCAAGTACGTCAGCTACGCCCGCGAGGATCTCGTCGCGCGCGTGCGCCGCTTCGCCGAGCAGGCCGTTCGCGGAAACGGCATGAGCCTGGAAGAAACGCGCTCGCTGTTGCGGATGTACGAAGAGGGCCTGTCCGGGTACACGTATCTCGAGCGAGCCTAGGACCATCGGCCACCGCCACCCCCAATCCCGCGATAGCCGCAGAAGGCCGGCCGTGGCCGTGGTCGTGGCCGTGGCCGATTGTACTTGTCGTCGTCCGCCCCCCGTTCAGCCCTTGCGCAGCGCCTTCGCGTAGAGGTAGTTGCCCAGGCGTCGGACTCGCTCGTTCTCCGCGGACGAGAGCGGTCCTTCGTCGAGCGCGGCCAAGGCCTCGTCCATCTGCTCGCCATCTTTCGGCCCGGTCATGCACAGGTTGAAGTCGGGATTGCTGAGCACGAAGCGGTAGGCATCGCGGCCACGCATGGGCGCCTCGCCTGGGGGCGCGTTGCCGGCCTTGAGCAGCGAGCCCCAGCGCGTGGCGGTGTAGGCCACGGTACCGGGCCGATTCTCGTGGTACCAGTAGTTCACCCCACGATCGAACGCGCGCAACAGGGACTTGTCGTCGACGCCGTAGCCACCCGACACCGCGAGCGGGCAAACCGAAAGGCCCGTGCGCCCCAGGACGACCCGGCTGGGAAATGCAGGCATGGTGGAAGAGCTAGTTCCGAACCACCAGGCTGCCCTGGGCGCGGATGTCCGCGGACGACGAGCCAACGGCGATGTCGAACACGCCTTGGTCCACCTGCCAACCGTGGCTTTCGACGTCCCAGAATGCGAGATCCTTGCCCGCGAGGGTGAAGGTGACCGTCTGCGCCTGTCCGGGCAGCAGGCGAACGCGCTGGAAACCGCGCAGCTCCTTGATGGGCCGGGGCACGCTGGCGAAGGCCTCGTGCGTGTACAGCTGCACGACCTCGTCGCCCACGCGCGGGCCCACGTTGGTGACGTCGACGGTGATGGTGGCAATGTCGGTGGCAGCCATCGCCGCGGGCTCGACGTGGAAGTTGGCGTACGAGAAGGTCGTGTAGGAGAGCCCGTAGCCGAAGGGGTAGAGCGGCGTGCCCTCGTAGTAGAGGTAGGTGCGGCCCTTGCGCAAATCGTAGTCGCCGATGGGCGGCAGCGTGGCCGAGCCCGTGTACCAGGTCGTGGTCAGCTTGCCGCCGGGATTGAAATCGCCGAACAGCACGTCCGCGATGGCGGTGCCTTGCTCCTGGCCGTCGTAGAAGGCGGTCAGGATGGCGGGCACGTTGGCTTGCGCCCAATCGACGGCCACTGGCCCGGCGGTGACCAGCACGACGATGGTCTTGGGATTGGCGGCGAACACGGCCTGAATGAGGTCCCCTTGCGCGCCGGGCAGGTTCCAGTCTGGTCGGTCCATCTCTTCGCGCAGCACGTCCTGGCTCGTGCCCACGAAGACGATGGCGACGTCGGACGATCGCGCGAGATCGGCTGCCGCGGCGAGGGCGGACGGATCGGCATCGCCGATGACGGTGCAGCCTTGTTGATAGGAAACCGCGACGTCGCTGGGCCCGGGGAACTTCGCGCGGATGCCGGCAAGTGCGCTCACGGTGTGGTCGGGCCTGCCGCTGTACCCGCCCAGGGTCACGTCGTTGCCGTGCGGTCCGATGACGGCAATCGAGTGCACCGACGCGCGATCCAGCGGCAGCAGCCTGCCGTCGTTCTTGAGCAGCACCATGGCCGCGCGCGCGGCTTCGAGCGCCAGAGCCTTGTTCGCCTGCGATTCGATGACGTCCGCCCCGATGGATCGGAAGGGAACCTCGCCCGCCGAATCGAACTCACCGAGCAGGAAGCGCGCCCGCAGCACCCGCACCAGGGCCGTGTCCACGTCGCTTTCCAGGATCAACCCTTGATCGAGGGCGGCCTGCAGCTCGTTCGGGTAGGTCGAGCCGCAATTCAGATCGGTGCCCGCCTGCAAGGCGATGGCCGCGGCCTCGGTCGTGGTCGACGTGTAATGGTGGCTGTTGGCGATGTCCCACACGGCGTCGCAGTCCGACACCACGTAGCCCTTGAAACCCCAGGTGTCGCGCAGGATATCGCGCAAGAGCAGGGGATTGGCGGCCGCGGGCACGCCGTTCACCTCGTTGTAGGCGGACATGACCGAAAAGGCGCCGGCCTCGACCGTGGCCTCGAAGGCCGGCAGGTAGTATTCGTGCAAGAGCTGTTCGTCGATGTCCGACGAGCCGTTGTGCCGGTTGTACTCGGAGTTGTTGCCGGCGTAATGCTTGGGCGTGGACACGGCCTTGAGGTACCTCGGGTCGTCGCCCTGCAAACCACTCACGAAGGCGACGCCCATCCTGGACATGAGAAAGGGATCCTCGGTGTAGGACTCCTCGAAACGCCCCCAACGCGGGTCGCGCAGCATGTTGATCACCGGCGACCAGTACGTCAACCCCATGCCCGTGGTCGCGTTGAAGCCGCGCGCCTCGTCCGAGATGGCCGAAGCCACGCGCTGAAGCAGGTCGGGATCCCAGGTGCTGCCGAGCGCGATGGCCTGCGGAAACGACGTTGCCCCGTCGGTGCGAACGCCGTGCAACCCCTCGTTCCAGTATTCGTAGGCCGCGAGCCCGAGACGCGGTATGGCGGGGGCGTTGTTCTGCAACTGCGCGATCTTCTCGGCGTAGGTCATCTGCCCCACCAGGGCGGCGATCCGGTCGTCGGCCCAACTGGTGGATCTGAGAGCGCCCCCACCGTCCGCGAGTGGCTGAAGGGTATCGTCAGGCGAGACACCCGCATCGCGTCCTCTGCGCCTCAAATCGCCGCACGCAAGAGAGAGCGTGCTCGTGCCGCAAGCAACCAGGGCAAGCCATCCGGAAAATCGCTTCATGTCCATCTCCAGTCGGGGATTTAACCACAGGACACGGAGATGCAGGGGTCAGTTCACGTACTTCTTGCCGCGCTTGCCGCGCCCGCCCTCCAGGATCTCGAATCCGACCCGCCGCGGGCGGCGCCATCGGGTGAGGAAACCGAGGATGGTGCCGCTCTTGCCGCCGGCCAGGAAATAGCCCACCGCCACGGCGACCAGCGTGCCGGCCAGCGAGGGCCAGGCCCGCTGGAAAAGGGCCGACACGAGGGACATGCCGACCAAGATGTAGGTCAGGATGCGCGCCTGGAGCACGAGGCTGCCGAACACGCGCACCTCGGTCCGCCCGAAGAGCACGCCCAGCGCCACGAAGAGGGCCAGCACGGAATCGCCGCAGCCGGCGTAGATCGCGGTCCAGTGCATGGCCGCGCCCAGGAGCGCCACGACGACGTTCGCGGCCAGGCCGGCACCGAAGAACATCAGCAGGAAGCGCCGCCTGCCGAGCGAACGCTCGATGGTGGCGCCCACGAACCACAGCCCGATGAGGTCGAAGATGAAGCCCCACAGATCGATGTGCACGAACAGCGAGCTGGCCGGCTGCCAATACTCGCCCTCCACGACCAGCGGTCCCAGCGCCAGGTGGGTGGTGATGTCTCCACGCAAGGGCGCGGCCATGATGTAGAGGCCGAACAGCGCGGCCTCGACGATGACCAGGTTGCGGATGGCGGGGGAAAGGCGTTGGGTGATCGGCCGCATCCAGGCTGGCGCGGGGCCACGACCAAATGAGCGTTCAGACATGCCCTTCCAGGCTAGCATCAAACGGCCGCGCGTGAAGGCGGCACCTCGAAAAGGCGGTCTATTTCGTGCACACCTTGGAGCTGTCCGAGCCGCCGCAGTCGGCCGCGCAGTCGGCGAGAACCACCAAGGCTGGCAGCTGGGTGACCCGTCCCCGGATCACCTCGCGCACCACCGGGTCGACGCCCGGCCCGGCGCTGCAAGTCCCGACCTCGCCGCTCGAGATGTCGTTGCCGTCCGGGCCCACCGGCACCAGCGAAACGCTGTAGGTCCCCGGCGGGATGTCGAAGCGCGTGGCACCGCTTTGCAGGTTGCACGAAAACTGGCACGCGGCGCGGCCGGCGCAGGGGTCGCCGCCTCCGGCCACGGGGATGAGCTGCAGCCTGACTTTGGCGATGGGCGGGCACGTGCAGCCGCAGTCGGCGATACCCCGACCGTCGTGGGTCGCCACCACCCAGCTCGCCTCTACCGCGCCACCGTCGATGGAAACGCAGCCCATGGCCGAAAAAAGAAGCGCGATGAGTGTGATTCGATCCATAAATCGAGGTTAGATTAGCAGCATTCCCGGGAAGGCAGTCAGCCGAATCCGGGTTGAAGAACAAGGAGCCCTCGATGATTCATGTCCTTTTGCAAGCCGGCGGCGCGGGAGACAGGCTGGATATCATCTCACTCATCGCCCACGCCGGCGCGGTTCCCAAGGCCGTCCTGGGCCTCCTGGCGCTGATGTCCATGATTTCCTGGTATGTCATCGGCGGCAAATGGATGTATCTGTCTCGCGCGTACCGGCGCTCGCTGCGCTTCGTCGAAAAATTCTGGGACAGCAGCCTGGACGAGATGTGGAAGGAGGCGCAGGAGGCGCCGCCCTCGCCGGTGAGCGAGGTCTTCCGTGCCGGGTACCTCGAGCTCATCAAGCTGCGCAAGCGGCACGCCCAGCCGCAAGTGGGAGCCAAGCCCGACGAGGGTGGCCTGGGCGACATCGAGAGCCTGGAGCGCGCCCTGTCGCGCGCCCGCACCATGGCCATCACCGAGATGGAGAACAAGGTCCCCTTCCTGGCCACCACGGCCAGCGCCGCGCCCTTCATCGGCCTGTTCGGCACCGTGTGGGGCATCATGAACTCGTTCCGCAACATCGGCGCCAAGGGCGCGGCCAACCTGGCCACCGTGGCGCCGGGCATCGCCGAAGCCTTGGTAGCGACCGCCATCGGCCTCGTGGCCGCCATCCCGGCGGTCATGGGCTACAATTACCTGTCACGGAGGATTCGCGTGATCTCGGCCGAGATGGAAACCTTCACCAACGACTTCCTCAACATCATCCGGAGGAGGTTCTTCTAGCCATGGCCATGTCGGCGGGCGGGGGCAAGGAAACCGGGACGCTGTCCGAAATCAACGTCACGCCGCTGGTCGATGTGATGCTGGTCTTGCTCATCGTCTTCATGGTCACGGCACCCATCATGCAGACCGGCGTGGACGTCACCCTGCCCAATGCCAAGGCCCAGACCGTGCCCGACGAGAGCGGCAAGCTCATCATCACCATGACCAAGGACCACCGCGTCTTCATCGGTCGCATGGAGATCCCGGTCGCCGAGGTAGAGACCAAGCTCAAGGCCAACGCCAAGCTGCAGGCCGACCACGAGGCCTACCTGCACGCCGACACCGCCCTGTCGTACGGCGACGTGGTCAAGGTCATGGCCGCCATCAAGCTGGCGGGGGGCGATAAGATGGGACTGATCACGGATCCATTGGAATAGATGAGCGTCGCGATTCAAAACCGCATCCGGCCCCTTGGCCGAGGCAGCTCGTTCGGCGGCATCGCCGCGACCTTGCTCATTCACGCCAGCTTGATTGCGCTCATCTACTTCGCGCACGTGAAATCCCCGCCGCCCATCGAAACCCCGCGCGACATGATCGTCACGCAGCTGGTGGCCCTGGGCAAGCCGCGCGACAAGTTCTGGCTGCCGCGCATCGTGCAACCGCCCCGGCCCAAGGCGCCCGCGCCAAAACTGAATCTCACGGACGATCCCAACGCCGCGCCAGCCCCGAAAGAGGCGCCCAAGATCGACGATGCCGACCTCTCGAAGGACATGCGCCGCGCACTCAAACGCGCCCAGATGTTGGCCCAGGCCACCGAAGAGCCCGCGGAAGGGTCGCTCACCGGCTCGACCGAGGGGACGTCCACGCACGGAACGGTGGGCGACGAGTACGCCACCGCGGTCTACAACGCCATCCGCAGAAATTGGGTGACGCCCACCGGCCTGGTCACCGACTCGGAGCTGGCCACGTTGGTCACGGTCATGCGTATCGCCATCAGCGCCGACGGCACCATGCAGAACCCGGTCGTCAAGCAATCCTCGGGCAACGAGTACTTCGACGACTCCTGTGTCCAGGCCGTGAAGGCCACGGGCAAGGTGCCGCCACCGCCGCCCTCCTTCAAGCGCGGCTTCAATCTCAAGTTTGCAGGCAAAGAGCTGGCGCGATAGACAAGGGCATGCGCCAGCCGAACCAGCCGAAGAAAAGGACCCGCATGAAGACGTTTCCGCTCGCCACCGGTATCCTGCTAGCGATCGTCGCTGTCCCAGGCTTCGCGCGCGCCGCCGATCAGGCTGTGGAGGACGACCTGCCCCAGATCACCATCACCGATCCCAACCGCGATCTCTTTCGTCTCGGCCTGCCCAACGCCGTGGGCGACGGCGATCTGGTGGGCCAGGCGGCGGAGACCGAGCGTCGCGATCTCGACCTCATCGGCCTTTTCCGCGTTCTCGATCCGGCATCGTTCCCCGATTCGCTGGTGAAAGAGGGGTTGGCATTCTCGTCCGACCTGTGGTCGCAGGTGGGCGCGCAGGGCGTGGCCAAGCTGCGTGCGGCGCACGAGGGTGGCGGCCTGGTGGTCGAGGGGCGCCTGTACCAAGTCGGCCACGGCGACGCCCCGGTGCTGACCAAGAGCTATCGCGGCGCCGAGCTGCGTCCGCTGGTTCACATGTGGGCCAACGACGTGATCCAGCAGTTCACCGGCATGCGCGGCGTGTTCGGCTCGCGCATCGCCTTCGCCATGACCGGCAAGAGGCCGGAAATCGCGACCATCGGCATGGACGGCCAGGAGATGAAGGTCGTCACGCAGATGCGATCGCAGTGCCTCTTGCCCGCGCTCTCGCCGTCGGGCACCGAGATCGCATTCAACTCGTTTCTGCGCGGGGGCGCCGATCTTTGGCTGGTTTCGGCCAGCGGCGGCCGAGCCCGCCACATTTCCGACCGGCCCGGGCTCAACACGGGTCCGGCCTGGCTGAACAACAACACCCTCATCGTGACGCTGTCCATCGATGGCAACGCCGAGCTGTACAAGATCTCCGCTGCCGACGGCAAGATCATCGCGCGCCTGACGACCTCGCCCAGCATCGACACCTCGGCGTCCGTCTCCCCGGGCGGCCAGATCGCCTTCGTCTCCGACCGCCAAGGCACGCCGCAGATCTTCGTCATGGGGGCGTCCGGCGGAGGAGCACGCCGCCTGACCTTCCAGGGTAACTACAACCAGACGCCTCGCTTCTGCCCGCGCAAGGAGACCCCCGTCATCGCCTTCACGGGCCGCGACGAGCGCTACGTCTTCGACATCTTCACCTACGACATGCGCACGGGAAAGATCGACCGCGTGACCCAGGGGCAAGGCTCCAACTCGGACCCATCCTGGTCGCCCGATTGCCGGCTGCTGGTTTATTCCTCCAGCCGCGGCGGCCTATTCGTGATGAACCTGCAGACCCATCGCGAGTTCCAGATCTACAAGGGTGGCGCCAAGAACCCGTCGTGGGGGCCACCGCCCGCCGACTTCAAGTAGCCATGCGCCTGGCCAGCATCGATATCGGCACCAACACGACGCTGCTCCTCGTGGCCGAGGCCCGGGACGGCGAGCTGCGCGTGCTGGACGAGCGCGCGGAGATCACCCGCCTTGGCCGCGGCATCGGCGCGGACGGTGGCCTCGGCCGGCCGGGTATCGAGCGCACGTTGGCCGTGCTGACCGATTACGCCGCCATCGCGCGCAAGCACGGGGCGAGCATCCACGCCATCGGCACCGAGGGGCTGCGCCGTGCGACCAACGCGCGCGACTTCCTCGAGCCCGCGGCGCGCCTCCTCGGCGTCCCCGTCGAGGTCATCGACGGCGAGCGCGAGGCCGCACTGTCCTTCCTCGCCGCCCAGCGCTCGTTCCCGGACGAGACCCAGGGCACGGTGGTGGTCGTCGACATCGGCGGCGGTTCGACCGAAATCATCGTGGCCCGAGCCGGATGCGTGGAATTCCGGCGCAGCCTGCCCCTGGGATCGGTCCGGCTGACCGAAAAGCATGTACGCAACGACCCCGCGACGGCGGCCGAGGTTGCGGCGGCCACCGGCGAAATCGCCCAGCATTTGGCGACCGTCCCCTTCCCGACTCGCCCCACCCTGATCGGAACCGCGGGCACGGTCACGACCCTGGCCGCCATGGCGCTCGCGCTGGCCAGCTACGACCCGGCCCGCGTCCATGGCCATCGCCTCACCTTGGCCGCCCTGGAGCAACAAATCGATCGCCTGCGCACCTCCACGCAAGCCGAGCGCGAAACCATGGCCGGTCTCGATCCGAAGCGTGCCGACGTCATCCTGGCCGGTGCCTGCATCCTTCGACAGATCGCGCTGTCGGCACAGGCCACCGAGATCCTGGTCAGCGACCGCGGCATCCGCTGGGGCCTGCTTTTCGAGAAAATGGCCGGACGATCAGGGGGATAGCTCGTCCTTGGCTGGTTGCACCACGAAGGTGCGGGCCCGCTTTTCCTCCGACGACCCCCTGCGCGGCCTTGCGGTTGAGGGATTCTGCCGATAGCCTTCGCCGGTAGTCGTCGTGAAAAGAACCCTCGCCATGGTCGTCACCGCAGCCGCGCTGGCTGCCGGTGCCTCGTGCAAGCCGCGCGTCCCGACCATCGAGGCTCCGTTCACCGACAAGTTCGAACGCGTAGACCTCGGAGCCGACTGGCTCGACACCAGCCATGGCGCGAGCATCAAGGACGGCAAGCTCGACCTCGCGCGCGCCTACAACCACCCCATCTGGCTGCGACGCAAGTTGCCGCGCAACGTGCAGATCGATTTCGATGCGGTTTCGCGAAGCCCCGCGGGTGACATCAAGGTCGAGCTCTTCGGCGACGGCGAATCCTTCGATCCCGACAAGGGCCGCTACGATCCGACCAGCTACATGATCGTCTTCGGCGGCTGGAACAACAGCCGAAGCATCATCGGCCGCCTGGGCGAGCACGACGAAGCCGTGAAAGCCGCACGCGACCGCCAAGGCGGCCCGCCCCTCGTGACCCTTGGCCGCACCTACCATTTCACCGTCACCCGGCGGGACGGGCTCATCGACTGGAAGCTGGATGGCGTGCCCTATCTCTCGTGGAACGATCCCGAGCCGCTCGCCGGAGCGGGGCACGAGTTCTTCGCCATCAACGACTGGGAGGCCGACGTCAGTTTCGACAACCTGACCATCCGGCCTTTGCACTAGCCATGATTGGAAAAGAGAAACTGCCCTCCGAAGAGTTTCCTTCTTCCAACAGCGGTCTGTTCACGCCCGAGCCGCGTACCGGAGCCCAGTCCGATTTCGGCATCGCCGACTTCAACGTGAGCAAGGGCATCGAGGAGCTGCAGGGGCGGCGCAACCTGCTCATCTACATGCACGACAACCCCGATCCCGATGCCATGGCCGCGGCCATGGGCCTCAAACACCTGGTCGAATGCACCACCGACCTGAGCGCGACGCTTGCGCTGGGCGGGATCGTGGGCCGCGCCGAAAATCGCGCCATGGTAGAGAAGCTGAGAGTCCCGTTGATTCCGGCCGAGGTCCTCAACACCGACCACTTCGACACCATCGCCATCGTCGACAGCCAGCCGGGCACCGGCAACAACTCGCTGCCCACGGAGCGCAAGGTCGACATCGTCGTCGATCACCATCCCGCGCGCGAGGACAGCGCGCAGGCAAGGTGGTGCGACATTCGCCCGCAGCTCGGGGCCACCTCGACCATCGTCTTGCAGTACCTGCGCGAGCTGAACATCCCGCTGCACACCAGTCTGGCCACGGCCCTCTTCTACGCGATTCGCTCGGAGACCCGCGACCTCGGGCGCGAGGCCACGGCGGCCGAGCGCGACGCCTACCTCTTTCTCATCCCGATGGTGGACCACCACCTCATGTTCCGCATCCAGCAACCCAAGTTGCCGAGCCAATACTACGAGGCTCTCGACCGCGCCCTACGCATGGCCCAGGTGTGGGGCGACATCATCACCGTGAACCTCGGCGCCATCGCCTACCCCGATCTGGTGGCCGAAGTCGCCGATCTGTTGCTCGACTACGAGGGAGCGCAGTTCGTGCTTTGCTGCGGCCGGTTCGGCAAACAGGTCTACGTGTCCATGCGCACCGAGCCCAGCCAAAGGCGGGCGGGCGCGCTCATGCGACAGCTCATCGGCACGGACGGCACCTCGGGGGGACACGGCACCACGGCCGGCGGCCGACTCTTCGTTTCCGTCACCTCCGACAGCGAGCTGCACAAGGCCTACGAGAATCTGGTCTACCGCCTGCTCGAGCTGACCAGCCGGGTGGGCGCGCCCTGCGTTCCGCTGATTCGCTAGCAAAAGCGCAGCGGGCCCTGAAGGGCGAAGCTTTCCACGTGGTCGTAGTCGTAAACGTGGCCGTCCCCGTGGCCCTGGCCGAAGAGAGATCACTCCGGCCACGGCCACGGTAAGCCATCTACGTCCACGACCACCCGTCATCGCTCGATGGATTGCGTGCATCCATCGTGGACAGGTGTCTCTTTCTGGTACCTTCCGCGCTGTCGCTCTTCCTGTCGCGGGATTACGTAGTGTCGCCCGAGTTGCAAGGAAGGCCAATTGGGGTGACCATGGTCGTCATGGTTGCCAAGCTCTCCGTTGTGGGTTCTTGCCTCTCACCATCCTGGTTCTCATGTGGAAGCTCACACTTTCCGACCTCCAGACCAAGCTGAACGCCGACTCCCTTCAGCAACGCGATCTCGTCACCCTGCCCCTGCAGTACACCACCGACGGCAACGCCACGTCGGCGAACCTTCTGGCATTCACGAACAGCGGCGCTCCCAACGCCGCCACCATTCTCTCGTTCCTGGACTCGACCCAGTACGACCCCAGCAAGTACACCTACACCCTCATGGCGGCCACGGGCTCGACGCTCGGCGAGGGGACCAAGATGATCCAATCCTTCCAGATCGACCCCTCTTCCACGAACACGACCGTCACGATGACGTCGAATTCCACCCAGCTCACCTACACCGCGGATCTCCACAGCCTGACGCCGACCATGATCCCCGCGGGGCAGGCGGGCATCACGCTCAATTGGAGCCAGATGACCAAGAACGCGCTTGGCAACGACTTCGTCCTTTCCAACATCACGAAGGCCCTTGTCGGCCAATATACGCAGACTCCCACCGAGCTCGAGACCCAGTTCCTCGATCTCGAACTGATTCCCACCAAGCTCTATCAGGGTGACATCGCCACGGGAAACACCGTCAACTTCTCGTCCCTGAAGACGGATAAGGGTGAGTCTTTCCAAGGAATCGACGACACCGGCACCTGGCTGGTGGCGCTTCAGTGCGGCGGCTGCCGCAATCCTGCGCCCTGGTACCTCTCGGTCCTCAAAGTCTGTGCGCCATAGCCATAGCCGCGTCATGGTTGACTTCTCGACGCCGATGGGGAAGATTCCCCCTCGCGCGTAGGAAATCGGGGGCACTTGGTGGCGCTATGGTGTCACTCCCCGCATCACAAAACGCGATGACATCCTAACCTGTCGAAAACTGAAGATGCCGGAGTGGCGGAATGGCAAACGCAGTGGATTCAAAATCCACCGTCCTTACGGACTTGAGGGTTCGAGTCCCTCCCCCGGTACTGAAACGATTTCACAGGGTTGCACTCACTTCCGCCACCCCTTCCGCCTCGGTCGATTCTGCCTCTGTTGCCAGTGGGTGGCTTACGGCACCAGGCTGCACCAGGGGTAGCACCTTGCCTGCGGGCGCCGAGAAGTCGACCGCCATGCGTCCCAGGTCTACCGCGTTGAACACGTCGCCTCGAAGATGCGCGTACCGCTCGGTAACCAGGACCGTGGAATGCCCCATCGCCTCGCGTAGCTTCTCGATGCTGCCGCCCGCCATGACCCACTGCGAGGCGAAGGTGTGGCGCGTCGCCTGGTACCAGTTCACGGCCGGCAGTGCCTCCCCATCCTTGTTTAGCTCGGCCAGGGCCTCCCGAAGGAACTTCCCCAGCGTGTGGGGACCAAGGTGCTTGCGGGTCTTGTTGCTGCGCATGGGCGGCACTACCAGCCCGACGCCACCGCTTGCCAGCTTCGCGGCTTGCAGGACCGGCAAGAGGCTGTCCAGGATGGGGACCACGCGGGAGTCCAGATCCTTCGGGCGGAACACCTTGCCGTCCTGGACTTGCTCCGACACGACAAGCCGCCGGTGCTCGAGGTCTACGTTCACCCACCGAAGGGCCAGAAGCTCCCCCACCCGCAAGCCGGCCATGGCGCCGACGGCATAGGCGGTGTTCACAGGTTCGGGCAAGGCGCGATAGATGCGCTGGACGTCCGCCAGCTTCTCCACAAAGGGCGTGGTCTTCGGGTCGTGGGCCGACTTCAAGAGGCGCCGGGTCGCCCGCGGTAGCCCCTTCGCCGGGTTCGCCTTGGCCAGCCCGCGCTCGCAGAGGTCGGTGTAGAGCGAAGACAGCAAGCACACGCACCGCATGCACGTGGAAGGCGTCAACCCCTCGGCCAACCAGGTTTCGACGGCCAGCCGGATGGCCGCTTGGTCTACCTCGTCGGGCTCCCGCTTGCCGAACCTCGGGGCAAGGTGCAGCTTCCAGCGCCCGGCGTCCGCGTCCCAACTGCGATGCGTGGACTTGCGGGTTGCCAACCAAGGCTTGGCGAGCACGCTCAGCAGTGGCGAGGGCGCCTTCTCGGTTTCGATGCCGTGGCGGTTGAGTGCCACGTCCGAGAGGATCTTCGCGAGCACCTTCTCGGCCGTGTCGCGGTCGGGGAACTTCGCATGCTTGCGGCGCCCCTTTTCCCGCCACTGGACTACCCACCAGTCCCCGCGCTGCCAGAGAGTGCCCATCCCACGGGGCCGCCGCCGCTTCGCCTTACGCGCCATTGGCCACCCCCACGAGCGCGCCCACCGCCGCCAGCTTCGCCGCGCGGGCCGTGGCAGCTTTGGTGCGCTTCGCCTTCGAGCCCTTGGCCTGCTCTTCCAGCTTGGCGTTCAAGGTCCCGACGATGCTGGCGAGCTCGTACCGGGCCACCGCCTCGGCTGGCGTGACGATGGTCAACTCGGCCTCCCAGGTATCCGCCTCGCCCTGCCAGCATGACCACGTGCCCTCGCGCGCGACTTCCGCCAGCCTCCCATCATCGAGAAGGTACAGCCGGGAACCGCCGTTGCTGCCACGGTTGCCGGTTTCGTCCTTGTCGTGGTCGTAGCCATCCACCAAGCAAACCCCGCGCTCGGTGAAGGTGTCGTAGGTGTGGACCGGGTTGCAGCCGTTGCGCCCGCCCGTCGAGTAGTCGCGCGACTTGATGGCGCTGGCCAAGGCTCGCAGCGCCGGCTTGACGGTTTCGACGATTCGCTCGAGTAGCGCGGCCTCGGCTGCGGCCTCTGCGGTTCGAGCCTCGGTGTATTCCTGGTGCTCGAGCGCCACCGCGGCGGCAGTCGTGGCGAGCGTGGCCAGGGTTTCGGGCGTGATCGTGGTGTCGTTCGTTTCCATGGGGTGCCTTTCGTCAAGGTTCGTTGCTGGCGTCCGGCCAGCTCGGCGGGTTCCTCGCCCGTGACTCCCTCCGTGGCATCGGGGAGAGTCACCAGCGCGTGACCTACGCGGGCTTCTTGCGTGGTGCCGGCCGCACCCCTTCTGCGAATCGAATCAGCGTGCGCGCCACATCCCGCGCGGCGCCGCGGGTGAGAAGGCAGGTCGAGGGCGAGCACGCCAGCGAGACGAAGCCGCGCTTGCCGCCTCGGTCGAATTCGCCGCCCACCCTGACCGTGGCGGCCGGGGCGTGCCAGCGCTGCGTCAGGCTCATGGCTCGCGGCTCCACGTCATCGCCCACGACCAAGCGAGGAGAATCACGACCATCGCCGCGATGCCGGCCGCCAGATCCAGAGGCTTCATGCCGGCGATCATGAGCGCGCCCTCGCGGCCAGCGCCTCGACGGCGGATACCAGGGTGCAGGCGTGCCGGCGCATGGCCTGCAACGCTTCGTTGTGGCTGATAGCGCCCTCGGCCACCGCCTGAACGACAACGTCGGCACACCGGGCCACCTGGCAGAAGACGCGGCGGTAGCGCTCGGTGTCCGCCTTGGCTCGGTCGAGCTCGAAGGGCAGGCTTGAGACGTTCGCGTTCATGATGCCACCGAAGCGTTGTCGTTGGCCGTGCTGAACAGGTCGGTCAGGTGGGAGCGGACACGGCTGGCCAGCTTCACGAAGCGAAGGCGCTTGGCCAGGTCGGTGCGAACCTGGATGCAAGCGGGACACTCCACGTCGCCGTCGGTCCTGGCCTGTTCGTTCACGTACAGCACCGGGCGAGCACAAACCGAGCACTTCCGAAAGCGGGCAAGCAGTACCAGACACGCGCACAGGTTGCCCTCGGCGGGCGCGGGCGCCAGCACTCGGTGTGCCTCGCGAGCCTCACGGCTTCGGCGGGTGTCCTCGGCGAGCTCGGCCGGGGTCGCGGTTCTCTCTCGTGGTTTGCTGGTCTTCGTCGTCGGGCGTGGTACGGTGGACATGTCGATTCCTTTCACGGAGGGTCGAACGCGGGCGCACCTCGGCAAAAGGTGGCGCCCTTTCTCTTGTGGGGCGGGTACGTGCGCGGCTACGGCGCGCGGGTTACTGGCGGGGCTTGGACTGGTCAGCCAGCCACTTGGCCAAGATGACCTTGATTGCTTCGGTGCGACTCACCTTGGAAGCACCGGGACCACGGTCGGCCGTGAGTCGCGCTGCCTCGGCGTCGAGAGCGCGCACCAAATCGGGCTCGGCTTTGAAGCCGATGTTGATCGTTTCGGTGAGTGCTCGAACGCGGGGACGTCCCACGTCGGGGAGTCTCGCCGATTTCTGAGAACGGTGCGAGTTTTGAGCCATTTCCATACTCGTAATTAAGAACCGCGTTCTTATCTATGTCAAGAACAAATCGTCACGCCCATCTAATCCGCCCCGAATGGCTGCACTTTGGCCACGGCGCCCCGCGCCTCGCCTGGCCTTCACCGACGGGGAAACCGCCCGTAGCGCATCGGACTACTCATCCGCTACCCGTCCTCGATGTGTGGCTCGCCGAAGCGCGGTGCCACCCGCGCAAGTGGCAAGTGTCGCGGCCTGATGTGGAAACGCGGACGGCTACTTGTAGTAGCTGAAAATGTCCTCGTCCGCCTTGGCCTTCGCGGCCTTCTCTTTCTCTGCCTCGGCTTCCTTCGCTACCGCCGCCTTGGCTTCGATCTCGCGCTTCTCTTTTTCCTCTGCGAACCGCGTTTGCAGAAATCCCACAAGAGCGAAGGTGAGTGTCCCTGCGGCAAGAGAAAGAGCCACGATCACTCTTACGCTCCCCCATTCGGCGCCAGCACCCCAAAAACCGATAGCGGTAGCAACGAGTGCGCAAGCAGCGCCGAGCATGACTTGCGAGAATACCTTGCCCTGCTCGGCGTGCGACATGGCCGCATCCTCGCGCCGTTCGGTCTCGGGTCAAGTTTGGCCATCCTCTCACCGCTTGCCCATGGCTGCCTTGAGCGAGGCCTTCACCGCGCGCAAGGTCGCGGTCAGTGCCGACACATCGGCCACGGTGCCGGCCAGGCGGGCAGCGCAGAAGCGTTCGCGGATCATCGCCTGCAACCCTTCCTTGCGGACTTCGAGTAGGGCGAGCATGCCCTTGGCCGGGACCGCGGCACGCAGGCTCACTCGGCCACCACCGAGATGCTGCTGATCGAGGCAAAGCGGGTGAAAGGAATGACCAAGTTTTGTCCGTTCGTGCTCCACGTGGCGCCGCCGTCCAAGCTGAACGTCAGGCTCACGAAGTCGAACCCAGGAACCTGGCCAAGGAATGACCCGACCACATCGGTCCAGCTCAAGGCGCCCTGATCGGAGCCCGGCGTGAGCTCGATTCCCGAAATCGGGCAGTTGGGTTTGCCCGTGACTGGATCCGTGCCGTTCGCCCACCCGAGAATCAACGCCGCGATTTGGGCGCCTCCATCGCTTGGCCAGTTCGTGCGGGTTGAGATCGTAACTGCGACTTGCACGTCCAGCGCCGTGGCCAGGTCATAGTAGATGTCATGCGAGACGCCAAGGGCGTCGAGCGGCCCCTTGCCTGTTCCCCCCTGCGTCCCGCACCCCATGCTCTTGAGCGCGAAGATGGTGTTGGCGATCGGGTCCGTGCTCGTCGTCGTGGTAGCCGGGTCCGCGGCGCCGCCGAGCTGCACCTCGACAACGGCCCGCACGGTGTTGGGGTTGATCGTAAGGCCGCCAATCAAACCTGGCTCGCTCGTCGCATTCTCGCGCACGCAAGCGTCGAGCACGCCGGGAAGTGCCAGCAAGGCCGCCAATAGCGTGTCGCTCATCGACTGTGAGGCAGTGGCGGTTGCCTGTTGCCGACGAATGCGTAGGTTGGCGTCCTTCTCGTCACTGTTGCGGGTGACGTTGGTCAATGCGGCGATGTTCGTGAGGAATGCTCCCGTGGCCCCATTCGGGTTCGCGACGTGCATCAGGTCGGCCACGGCACTGTTGAGATCGTCCATCATCTCGGCGATGCCGCCAATCATCTGGCCGTCCGCCGAACGTGGGTCCAGGTCGACGCTTGACCCGTAGGCGCCCTTCCAGAGGGCTTCGAGCGAGGCGATGATTTGTGGCAGTGAGACGCGCGTGAAGCCTTGGGCGGTCTTTTGTTGTGCGAAAAGGGGCTCTCCTGACATCTTCGTAAGGGGAGATCTCGTAGGTGCGACGCACGTCGCCGACGGAGATGTGGGCGGCATGAGTTTCGGGTGAGGTGGAGACGAAGTGCGCACGGGCACCTGGGGTATCGTGTGGCTTGTCTAGAACCCACAAGCCCAGGAGCCCATGCGCGCAACCACCCTATTCCGAAACCTACTCCAATTTCCACATACCCGTGTCCTGGCGGTCGAATTCGATCTGCTTGGCATATTGGTGCACGTGGCGCCAACGACGACCGTTCCCTACTGCTCAGGCTGCGGATGTCGGGTCCATGACGTGTTCGATGCTCGGGCTCGGAACTGGCGGCATCTGGACGCGTGCGGGATGGAGGTTCTTCTGCGCTACACCCTGCGCAGGGTTGACTGTCCTCGGTGCGGCGTGGTCATCGAGATGGTCCCTTGGGCCGAGCCGAAGGTCGGCTTCACGCGTGACTTCGAGGACCACGTGGCCTATCTGGCCCAACAAGCAAGCCAGACGATGGTGGCCGAAACCATGCGCATCGCGTGGCGCACCGTCGGCGCCATCATCCAGCGGGTGGTGCCGCGGCACCGAGATCCTAGCCTTCTCCTCGAGGACCTCGAACACATCGGCGTCGACGAGTTGTCGTACCGGCGGCACCATGAGTACGTCACCGTCGTTGTCGACCACGTCTCGCAGCGGGTCGTCTGGGCCCACGAGGGCAAGAACGCTGCGACGCTCGGCTGCTTCTTCGACGCTCTCGGCCCGGAACGAACCAGCAAGCTCAAGACCGTCACCATCGACATGTCCGCGGCCTACATCGACGCGGTCACCTCGCGAGCGCCACAAGCGCAGATCGTCTTCGACCGCTTCCACGTTCAGAGACTCGTGCAGGAAGCACTCGACGAGCTCCGGCGTGCGGAGGTCCGACTCCTGGAGGACACCGACGAACGCGGGCAACTGAAGAAGACCAAGTACCTTCTGCTCAAGAATCCGTGGAACCTATCCAGGGCCGAGTCTGAGAGGCTGTCGACCCTCCCGAAGACCAATGCCCGACTCTATCGCGGCTACCTGCTCAAGATCGCCATCTGCGACATCCTCGGTCGTCGCCAGGTCAACGTCGTCAAACAGAAGCTCGAAGAATGGATCAGTTGGGCCAGGCGATCCAGACTACCTTCCTTCAAGAAGGTCGCCGCGACCATCAAGAAATACCTGGACGGCATCGTGGCCATTGTCGCCACAGGGCTCAATAACGGAAGAACCGAGGGCCTTAATGGCAAGATCAGGGTCATCACCCGCAGGGCCTATGGCTTCCACAACGCTCAAGCCCTCATTGGCTTCATCTTCCTCTGCTGCTCAGGCGTTGTCCTTCATCCCGTCTTCAAGGTGCCCGCGCTTCCATGAAGATGTCAGGAGAGCCCGAAAAGGCTCATCAGGCGGCCCTCCCGTTCTGCTTATCGGCCTTTGCTTGCTGGGCCTGCAGTTGTTCCCACGCTGCGAGCTGCGCCTCGACGTTGTCTTGGCCGTGCTGAACTTCCAAAATCCAGCGAGTTTTCGCCGGGATGTGAGAGAGAATGCCCTCGGCCCTTTGGCGGCGCGCAAAGGTCGCCTGTTGCTCTTCTTTGGCGGCAGCAGCTTGCAGGCCCGTGGCTCCCTCCATGTTCTTCCACCAAACGGTTCGGGGGAAGTTCTTCGTATCGCCAGCACCGGCAATTGCGGCTCGGATGTCCGTTGCCAATTGTGGGTCACGCTCGCCAACAAGCAGGGCCAGTCGGGCCGCGCAGCGCTCCAGCGCGCTCAATTGCTCCCATGCGGCGGCTCGAAATTGCTGGCGCTCGTTATCCTTGCGCTGTGTCTCCGCAATTTCGGCATCCCTCTTCGCGGCGGCGATGCGCGCCTTCTCGGATTCGGCGTTCCTGTACGCCTCGTGCAAGTCCCGGCGGCGTTTGAATTCCACCTCGGGCGAGTTCGGGGACATCAAGATCGAAACCCCAACTGCGAGCGGCACCGCAATGGTTATTGCCGCCGTAGGATAATGCGGAAGCCACTCCACCCAGCTCGGGCCGAGTGCCTCTATTGAGAGAACCCACTCGCCGGGCTTGTCCAGCAATACGCCAAGGCGCCGCTGCCAAGAAGGCAGCTTCGACTCTTTGCCGATCAGTTTGGCGAGCGCGGGCAAGGCTTCCGCAATCTCGGCGTCAGTGCACAACCTCCACCGGCCGGCGGGAGTGGCGGCTTTCATGATGGCCTCGTCGACGAGAAAACGCTTGGCGCCGTCTTTGAGCGGTTTAGTGAGTAGGTCTTTCAGAGTTTCGGGCATGGGGAAGGTTCCTTTCAATTGGCTGTTGTGGCAATTACCAGACGAGATCGGGCCGTTGCACTTCGGGCTCGGGCGGGCGCTCGCCGTTGAACGACTCCACGGGCTTGACGGGCTTGCCGAAGGTTTCGGGCGTGCCCTGCTTGCGGTCGGCGGAAATGCCGTCGAGGCTTTCGTCGGCAGGTGCGGCGCTGTCCTGGCCCAATTCCGCAAGCGCGCTTGCGCGGCCACGTGCCTCGCCGGCGGCGGTCGCGGCAGCCCGGCGAGACGCCTTTGCGGTATCTCGCGAGGTCAGCTCGTCGCCAACGGTGAAGGGCTTCTCGATGATGTCTCGGGTGAAGATTCTTCGTTGCGTGTTCATGGTCATGTCCTTTCAGGTTTCGGTTGCATTCGGTTCAGAACCGCCACAGGGGCGATGTTGGACTGAGGGGCCAGCGTCGGTGAACGGTTGGGTAGATCGTTGGATGAGGTCTCCGACGAGGGCGCCAGGTCGCGCGCACACCAGGGCTCTTGCAGCAGCTCAAGAATGCTCGGCGGCAGCCACGAGGGAACGGCCGCACCGCTGGCGAGGTAGCGCGCCAGCACGCTTCTTGTGTTTCGGATGGCTCGACTGATTTGCGGGTCACAGGTCCCGCTGGCAGCAATGAACCTTTCCACTGTGCCGTCGATCAACACCGTCCGGCCGCCGTGGTGTTCAACCCAACAGAAAAGTGCCATGAGGCAGATCGCAACCTGGCCGCGAAGGTCTTGCTCGAGCGTCGCGCGGTTCTCCCCCGGCGCCACCGCGCAGCCGGGCAGGGACGTTTGCGCGGTCATGCCGACGCCTCCTGTGGGTACAGCCTGTTGAGGACGACTAGGACGCGGGCGAGCTCCTGCTGCGCCTCGCGCAGCCCTGTGACATCGGGGTGTGGTGGAGCGTCGGCCGGCCGACTCTCGATCTCGGCGAGCACGCGCTCGAGCTCGTTGCGGATTTCGCTCGTCGTGGGTTTTCGCCGCGGGCTCTCGGATTCGGCCAATATTCTAAGCCTTTCTATTTGGCCCCGAAGGCTCGAAAGGTTGATCATGGCGTCACCGCTCCTCGCGCGAGCCACGTGCTCAACCTCGCCTCGGCTTCGGCTCGCGCTTCTGGTGTTGTCGCGGTTCTCGGTGCTGCGCCATCGGCTATCTGAGAACGCACCCAATCGCCGATCGGGTCGGGCCAGTTGACAGGCAGGTCATGGGCCGCGGTTGCGCGTGCAAGGGAGGCCAGGCGGGCCTTCAAGCTCGCGAGGTTCACGAAGCGCCCTCAATTAGCCGGCGGATCTCCGCGGCGCTGGGCTGGCCCACCGAGGGGTCGTACAAGATGCACGCCGCCTTCGAGTTCCTCCATGCAACCCGCGGGAGTGGCAAGCCCTCATCCGCGGCGGGCCCGTGCCCGTCCTTGCCAGACAAAAGCACAATGCACTCGGGTGGTCCGACGGGCGGCCCCTGGGTTTCGAGCAAGCGGTCGAGTCTGGCCTTCAATGATTGGATGTCCATGGTCTCAGCTCCTACGTTGGAAACCGGGCTTGCCCGGCTGTTGTCCCTGGCGTTCGAGCGCCTCGAGTCGTTCGAGAAAGTCGTCAATCTTCAAGGACTGGATTCGAGAGCTCTAGGCAGGCTCTCGCGGTGCTCACTCGAGGCCCATCGCCGCTTGCTCCATTTTCCGCAACGTCCACCAATGCCTTGGCCGCTACCGATGAAGACTGCGCCAGAGTATGAACACCGCATGAGACGGCCTCCCTCGCGCGTTTGCGAATGGCCGCTCGAATGTCTTGTCGGTCGTCCAAAACCCGCGCGGTGGAGTAGGGATACGGAGGGCGCGCCGCCGCGGCGCTGGCCTTTATCGTCTTGCCCTCAGATCGCGCCTCGATGAACGCCAGCTCACGGGCGTTCATCGGTTCCTCAGCGTCGGGCGATACCTGGCGATCTGGTGCCGCTCCCTCCGACGGCGCCGGCGGCACCACCGACAAGACCGGCACCGCGGGCGGTTCGGGTGGCTTACGCTTACCCATGGGCATCGCTCCCAGCGTCCAGAATCGCGCTTCCTGACGGCGCGCACACCGCGTTGGCCGCTTCTTGGCCTCCCCGTGCCTCGGCCGTGTCCAAGGCCCCTTCTTTGAGAGCTATTGGCCCGTCCTGGCCCTGTTCGGCCCATAGTCGCGCCCTGGCCTCAGTTCCCGCGGTCGTGAGTGGTCGAAGCGGGTAGAGGGGGCACTTCGGGGATGTACAGCCCTCGGTTTGCTCGCGCCATGTTCCGTTGCCGGGCGAAGAGTCGTAGATGCACTCCCGGCACATACCGTTGATGGCCTTGCGCAAGCTCGGCCTCGTGGTGGTGGGCGCGCTCATGACCTGGCTCCACGCAAGGGAAGCGCCAGTTGTCCACGTGGGCGTGGTCGCAGCCAGGCCGCAATCGCCGCCTTCCCGGCCTCCGATACCGGCTGCGGCGTTGCCGGCCCTTGCGCACCACGCCAACACTTCGAGCACCAGGTGCGGCCCATCGAAAAATGGGAACCGTCGTCGAGGGGAAGGGAACAAATATCGCAAGGCATTATGTCGGCCATGGTCAGGTCCTTTCGTTCGTTGAAAAGTTCCCGACACGGCCGGTCCAACAGAACGCGGGATCGCGACCGCGCTCGAGCGCCAGAAGCGCCGGACAAGAAAGGAGCAGCCCGAAGGATGGGCCGTGTCGGAAATCGTGAATCGTGGGCGTGCTCGGATGCCAACTCCACCGTCCCGCCGCCGCGTTTTCCGTCGGTGAGCTCGGCTCGACACTGGCCATCCGTTGCCTGACGATGCCGATTCCAGGTCGTGCCATTTTGGCAATCGGTCATTGCAGCCCATCCGGCTTGGGCGAAACGAAGATCGGCGGCCTGCCATCTTCACCAGGTCGCAACCCGCGAAGGTCTACAAGCTGCATGCGCCAGTCGTAGCCCCAGCCGAGAGGCGCCAGGGGCCTGGCCGTGGTGGTGTTCGTAGTGAGTCCTGGTAGGCCGGTTTCAGATCCGTTTTCGGCCCGCAGTTCCCAGTTACCCCCTACGGGGGTGGGAACTAACGTCCCCCCCGTAGGGTAGTTCCGGGGTGGGAACTATCACTCTCCGTCGGAGAATCATTTGTCTTGGAGCGTCCGGGAACCAAACGGGAACGGTTCCCGAGGGCATTTTCTGACGCATCATGCGCCCCCACAAAACAAGGCGTCTTGGTGCGTCTGGGAACTAAGGTCTTGCCCGGAACTGGTAGGGAAAAAAACTCGACTTGGGCGGTCTGACGCTTCATGGCTGGCCCTCCTCGTCTTGGCGTGGTCGGCTGCCGATAAGCCCGCGGTCTTGGAGCGCTCGGAGGGCCGGCCCAACCTTCGCCTTACGGACGCCGGCCGCCTTGGCGATCTCGTCTTGGGTCTTGGCGCCCTCGTTGATGGCGTCCAGAACCGCGCGCTGGTCAATGGACAGTCCGCCCTCGGCGTCTTCCTCGAAGGTTCCGGTCGGGCCATCGAAGATGACTCCCACGGTGCCCACGGTGCCGAATCGAGACTTGCTCACGTGCAAGCGGCCTTCAGACTTCCCGCCCAAGGGTGGGGCCGCCACATCCAAGAACAGCACCGATGAAGCGTCGAATTCGATGTCGCCCGATTCCTTCGCCGCGTTCACGAAGTCGGCGGCGCCCTTGGTGTCGGTGTTGAAATAGCTCGCGCGGGCGATGCTCGACACGGCGAGCACCACTCCCCCCGTGGTGCGGCTCCATGTGGTGATCCCGTCCGAGACTGCCCCCACGGCAAGCCGGCGATCTTCGTCGGGGTTGCGGGCCAGGCCCTGCAAGTAGTCCAGCACGACAAAAGGTGGTTGCCCCTCGAATTCCTCAATCCCTCGCAGGGCGTCGAGTAGTTCGGTCACCGAACGAATCACGACCACGCGCAATTTGAGGGGTTCCATCGCGTGGGCGACAACGATCCCGGTTGGTGCGCTGCCCTCGTACAGTGGGCGCCAGGGCCGGCCCAGCTCTTGGGCGGCGATGCGTGCGAGCGCTTGGCGGTCGCTCAATTCGGTGGAGAAGTAGCAGACGGGCAACGTCCGCGCCGTAACACGTGCGACATGTAGAGCCAGGCCGGATTTCCCGCGGCCCGTCGGGCCGGCCAAGACGTTCACGCCACGAAGACCGCCACCAAGTAGGTCATTCAAGGGCGAGAACGGTGTCAGGATCGGTGAGGGCAGTGGCTTGGACCACAGTTCAATCGCAACGGCCGACGCAAGCGGGGGAACCGTTGCCGCGATTGCCTTCTCGAATTGATCCTTGACGACTCCTTGCCCTTGGGCCTTGGACAGATCGTTCCAGTCCGTGTCTTTCTCGCCCCGCTCGGTGCCGAAGTCCGGGATCGCGACGATCCCGCCAAACTTCTTCGCCGCCTCGGTCGCCTTCGTGACACCGGGGTTGTTCTCGCGCAGATGATCGTCGTCCGCGCCGAAGACAAACTGTGTCCGCGGGTATTTCGCGCGGAGCGACTCGGCGACGGGTTCTAGGTTGCCGGCGAAGAAGGCCACAATCACGGGCAGGTCGGTAGCCTCGTGAATGGTCGAGGCGGTGGTGTAGCCTTCGGCGAGGCCGATCCGCTTCGCTCCCTCGATGTCGCCGATTGAGTAGAAGCACCCACGCATGCGCCCGCCCGGCAAGAATCGCTTCCCCTCGGCGTCGATGAATTGCAGGCTGGTCAACTTCCCATCGGCCGTCCTGACTGGCACCACAAGAGCGCCAGTGGCCACGTGCATGGTGTGTTTGCCGTCGATGCAGGGGAAATCGTAGTCGCGCGTGGTCACGCGCAGCCCGTGCGACTTCACCCCTTTGCAATCGAGGTAGTCAGGGCAGGGCTCGAAGACTTGTGTAGCTTGCCCCCACGTGGAAGCGGCCAACGCTGCCGAGGCTGCGTATTGCGTCTGCATCTCCTCATCGCGTGCTCGCCGGGCAGCGTCCATGCGCGTGCGAAACGCCGCTCGCTCCTGGGGCGTGAGGCTGTTCTCGGGCCGCGCGCACCAGTTGTGCGTCTCGCCCTCTGCCCAATCCCCATAGGCGCCAGCCGGCACTCCGTCGGAGAAGAAGACATACCAGGCGTCACGTTTGCCGCCCTTGCGGTCGGCATCGCAGCGGTGGATCTTTCGGTCGACAACTATCTCGCGCGGTGGAGTGAGTCCATCGGCCGCCATGGCGTCGCGGAAGCTATCGACGGGATCGACAAACGGGATAGTGGCGAAGGGTGCGGTCATCGTCCCGCCCTCGCCCCTCTCGCCATCGCCGCCACCGCCGCCGCGCTCGCGGGGCGGATAGAGTTCGCGTCGACTACCCACCGTCGTCCCACCCGGCGCCCAACTACTTCCCCGCGCGAGATGGCGGCGGTGATCGTCCTCGGGTCCACGCCCATGCGCTCGGCGGCGGCGGTGAGCGAGAGCCACGACGTGGGCAGCGCGGCCAGCACGCGATCCAGCTTCGCCTCGAGGGCATCCTGGCGCGCAAGCACGCGCTCGACGTCGGCGGCCGTGGCCAGGTCGGCGCCGGTCATGGGCGGGGCTCCGGCTGCGCGAGTAGGGCGATGCGGATCGCGGTCGCGCTGGCGCCTCGGATGAGACGCCCCGAAATAGCCCGTCGCAGGACCGACTCGGTCACCCCGATGCTGCGGATAGCGGGCCGCCAATGTCGGTCGGCGAGGTATCGGCGCAGTGCCTCGCGCGTCTCGTGGTCTAGCCTCGTCTGCGTCGTCATGGTAGAGCGACGATGAGCCATCCCCACGCCCATGGCGATGCACCTAATCACACCACGCACGGCGCAATTAAGTGCAGGTGCAGCTTGTCGCCGCTATTTCGCCGCTGTCCGAGCCTTCTTGGCGATTTCGCTCAAGACTCGCGATTCGCGGGCGCTCCCACGACGTGCGCCGGTGAGAATCAGGCAAGCTTCGATCACGTTGGGAGGCCAGTGGCGGTCCCCGCGGTAATTTAGAAGCACGCATCTGGTGCCGCCGTCAACCGGGGGTCCGCGCCTCGTTGGGTTGGCTGGCCCCGCCGCTGTACTGCCCTTGGCTCGGTCGAGCTCATTCGCGAGATCACGGTTCGTGCTCGTCGGAATATTGTGCCTGCTCAACCCGCCGAGCAACTCCTGCACTTTCTCAAGGGCCGCGATGTCGCGGGATACCTGCTCCCTGGCGCTCACCTTGATATCCGGTAGCGCTCCATGCATTCGGTAGAGGTTCCCGTACTTCCGAACCCACGGGCCGCTGGGGTCCACGCCGGCTTGGCGTAGGGTATTCAATGCGCCTCGCAGGGAGGCCAGCTCACGCGAAGACAGGTCGTCTTTCTCGCACCACCACCACCCACAATCTTTGCGGCCGGCCGGTGGGTTGCCCGCGGCCAGTGCCCGCAGTCCAGCCGTGGCGCGATCACACTTGGCGTGATAGTCGGCATCGTGGCCGAAATCGCGCAGAAAGTCGGCCTTGCTGTACCCGGTCTCGGTAGCTTCGGGCTGGACTATGGAATGTCGCGCGCCGGGCCTCTGCCGGGCCGCCACGCCTTGCGGGGCCTCCGGTGCCACCTTGGGCGCCTTCGGGCCGCCAGCGCGAGGGCGCTTCGCTTGGCGGGCCTTCGGTCGGGTTGGCTGGGTCACGGTTCTGCATCCTTTGCATCCGATCGAAAGGAACCGTGGGCGGGCCGCTTAGGATGCAGGCTCGGCGGCCACCAAGGGGTAATTAGGCCCTCGGCTGCCCACGGGAATAGTCTACTTCAGTCTGTTGCCAGTCGGTGGCTTATCTCACCGATTTGGTGCATTTTCATGACTCAAGCCACAACAGGTGCCACAATGGAGACCCCTTGTTTTGTAGGTGTTTGCGTGTTTGAGCGACATGGCGATACAGTCAAAGAGGGATTCAAAATCCACCGTCCTTACGGACTTGAGGGTTCGAGTCCCTCCCCCGGTACCGAAACGATTTCCAGGACTTGCGCGCATTCTGCCCTAGCCCGCTTGTCCGACCGAATCCGTGGCTTTCTGGATCAAAAGGCAGCCTTCGGAATCGCTGGGCAAGAGCGAACTGGTGGGCAAAGCCATGGCGCCACGGGTGCCAGATCTGCCAGCCGTTGCAGACGAGGGCTATTCAGTGCGTCGCGTCCATGCACAGTTGACGCTAGCTGCGCGCGGAGGCAACAGTACGGGCATGTTCTGCATCATCACGCTGCCCAAATACCGTGAAAATCTCTTGAGTTTTCCGGGTTGTGACATAGGGGGTCTTGTATCAATCCTTAGTCCGTTGTAACTTAGGATCACAAACGGTGGTTGCCCCTCACTCCAGCGAGGAAGCTCTTCAATGGACGCAGGCCTGCCTCCGTGACGGACGATATGTCACAGCGGTTCACTTCGAACAACGACTTGCCGAGAGAAACTTCATCATGGCCGACATCAGGTCTGCCATCGGGAACCCGGCTGAGATTCGACCATACGAACGCGGCAAGGCCGTCAACGGAGGTACGTGTTGGCGAATAACAGGAAAGGATGTTGATGGCGACCGCGACGTCGCCGTCGGCATCGAAGCCTTTGAGCACAAGCACAAGCGGAGGATTTGCCTTTGCACCGTGATCGACACAACCCAAGAGGGCGCGTGAAATCCGACAAGAAGCCGACCTCCCTTCCGTGTCATTGCGGAGGGACGCTTCACTATGGCGAGTTGACTGATTTCGACTTCTCGTCCTATGTAGGCGTTCCCGTCCGGCTCAGAACCGTTCCGGGATATACGTGCGACGGATGCGGTGGCCATACGTTGGATGGAACGACGATTAACGATGTTGAGCGAGTCCTGGCTCTTGCCATAACGCAAAATCCATTCTTGGTGTCTCCGCAAGAGGCGAAATTCCTACGCAAGCACCTTGGACTCACACAAGATAAGCTCGCTGAGCGACTTGGCGTTGTTCGAGAAACCGTTGCGCGCTGGGAAACAGGCGAAGCGATATCTCCACCTAACGACTTCATTCTCAGGACCGTGGTGATAGCCAGCTTAGGCGCAGATGGACCGAAGGTGTTGAGACCATTCGCCCCGCGAATAGTCAGCGAAGCCATCAACACTCTGACGAGTGTGCGCAGGGAAGCTCCGAGCCCTGGAGTCGGACTAGATCCGCACTTAGTTCAGACATTGTTGGACAAGCTCAGGTCGGGCGATCACAGAACCTCGCACAACCGGAAGTAGCCCAACCTCCCCGCGCTGCCCAGCATTCCCGCCGGTCATGGCGACCGCCAAGAAACGCGACGGAAAGACAAGCAACTCCGATGCTCGGGCTGGTTACCATGCGAAACATGGTCGCCCCATTCCGAATTTGTATCTTCCCCTCACACGCCGGCCTCCGCCTTGCGCCTCTGCCCGCTACGGGGTAATGGTTGGCCCATGACGAAGACGCTCTCGGCATTCATCTTGGTACTGGGTCTGGGCCTCACGCTGTCGTCGCCCACGGCACGCGCGCTCGACTTCGGCGGCTTGGCCAAGAAGGCGACCGGGGCGGCGGCGGGTGGCGCGCGCGACAAGGCGGTCAAGGAAGTGAACGCCAGGCTCTTGGCCGAGGGGCGCAAGAACCAGTGCAGCTTCAAGACCGACAGCGACGAGCTGGCGCCCGGCTGCGACAGCAAGCTCAAGAAGCTGGCCAACGCGCTGGTCGACGCCAAGAAGCGCCTCAACGTGGCCGGCGTGACCAGCTTCAAATTCGAGGTCTCGGGCCACACCGATTCGAGCGGCAAGCCCGAGCACAACAAAGAGCTATCGGGCAAGCGCGCCGCGGTCATCCAGCGCGAGCTTGTCGCGCGCGGGATTGCCAAGAACGAGATCATCGCCGTGGGCATGGGCTCGGAACGTCCGCTGGTCACGCCCGACAACACGCCGGCCAAGAAGGCGAAGAATCGCCGCTACGAAATTCAGACTGCGTTTCTAGTCGGTTACTGCCGGAGCCAGCTCGCGATGAACTGTCCTTGCCCGCCCTGGATCCCGGTGCCCGAGACCCCGCCACCGAATCCACCCTGGTAGGAAGCTCCGCCCACATCGCTGCTGAGCTTGTCGTCGGTCCAGGGGCCGTTGACCCCGGCGCTTTCGCCGAGAAGGCAGCTCGAATCCGAACAGTGGTCGAGCTTCCAGGCCACGCCACTGACGTCGTTTTGTGCCATCCAGGCGAACCATCGGTTCGCCTCGTCCTCGCAAACGTAGTTGTCATTGGGAGCTAGACCCCCGTCGGAAAAAGTCGCCCCGAATTCGGTCACGAACAGCGCTATTCCCTTGGCGATAGCCGCGGTGCCGTAGTCGCGGTACATCTGACCGTGGGTGCAGGAGTACCAGTGCAGGGTGTAGAGCAGGTTCGTTCCCGCCACGGGATCCGCGGCGGCTTGATCGACCCTTTGCGAGTAGTTCGGTGTCCCGAGCACGATCAAGTTGTCGGGGTCCACGGCGCGAATCGCCTTCACCACCGCCTCGTGGTAAACCTTGATCTGCGACCAGGAATAGCCCATGGGCTCGTTGTAGGGCTCCCAGATCACATTCGGGTAGGCACCGTATTTCGTGGCCATCTCGGTGAAGAAGGCGACGGAGGCATCCTGTTGAATCACCGCCTGCTCAGTGTGCCAATCCACGATCACGTAGACCCCGAGCTCGATGGCGTTGCGGATCATGGTCTCGACCTGTTTCTTGATGTCTGCTGGCTTGGCCAGGTATCCACTCTTGTCTGCATCGGCCCCCATGGCGGCGCGAATCACCGACACCTTCCAGTTGTCGCGCATGAATGCGAGGCCGCTCTTGCTCTCGGGGTAGTGCTGAGACTCCCACTCCAGCCACTGGCTGCTGACGCCCTTGAGCTGAAAGGGAGCGCCGTGCTCGTCCACGAGCTGGCTGAGCACGGTTGGGCCTGCGGCATCGGCGCCGGCCTTGCCACCGTCGAGTCTCGCGCTTCCACTGTCGATTCTCCGATCGCCAGCGTCAATTCCCTGCTCGCTCGCATCGATTCCCTGCTCGCCCGCATCGATTCCCTGCTCGCCCGCATCGATTCCCTGCTCGCCCGCATCGATTCCCTGCTCGCCCGCATCGATTCCCTGCTCGCCCGCGTCCATGCTCTGGATCTCCAGGCTGGCCACAGGACTATCCGTGCCAGCCACTGGCGTCGTCACGACCCGAAGCTGGCCGTGAAGGGCCACCGGCGAGCCCGCAGGGGCACTTCCTGGCGCAGGCCCCGTCCAGTCGTCGGACTTCGGGCTGGCCGCGCAGGCCAGGGTCAGGCAAACCGCCACGGGCAGAAACGGGAGCATCGGCGTACTACGACTTCGCATCATGATCCTTTGGGTTGTGATTGGGTCGCCCCACGCCGCCAAGTCGCGAGGGATTGGGGAAAGAACCCCGGACGGCCGAGAAATGGGCAGGGCGAAGTTTGCTCCCGATACCTAGCTGTCGAAAGGTTGGGCGTCTTCGGCGATGAGGTTCGGGATTTCGTCGACCACTGGATAGGCCAGGCGGCAGGCCTGACACGTCAGGGCGCTTCCATCGGCCTTGAGCTCCAGGCGGCCCTTGCACTTGGGACAGGCGATGATCTCCAGCAGCTTCGCGTCGAGCGACATGGCGGCCTTTATACAACGGTCGGGCTGAAGCTGCGCAAGGCTTCGGCCGATATGGGATCCGTGCATGTCCGCTTCATGCTGGCCGGCGTCGCCCTTTGGTTGGGGTGCAGCGGTGTGCTTTCTTCGAGCGACCAAACGTCGCTGCCCGCCGCGCAGTCGCCGGAGCTGCCGCCGGATATCCGCGGCCTGCGCGTACGGGTGGCCGAGGAGGTGGCCATCGTCGTCGAGGGCAACGTGGATTCGCGACTTGGCGACCACCTCAAGGCCGCGCTGCAAGCCGAGCTCGGACGGCTCGGGCTGACAGTCGTGGGGGCTGGCGACAAGTCGCTCGACCTCACGCTGCGCATCGAGACTCGGGTGACGGGCGCCGTCGGCTACCTGCGCGGGCGCGTCGGGCTGACCGCCGAAAAGGGTGGGCTGGCCGTAGCCCTGGCGTCCACGGAGATCGAGGCTCCATGGCAGCGGCGAATTCGCGACCTCGATGGCCCATGAGGCTGCGCTGGCGTTGCTCCGCGCCCCTGCCCTCGCCGAATTCGCACAGAGAAGAAGAGCCAGCAAAGAGGTCGTTCGCGAAAAGTCGACGTTCGCGGCTGCCAGGCCACCCTCCAGGGTGCTGCCGCCGCGCAGCCCGACCGCCGAAGCCAAGGCCCACGCCACCCGCGGCACGAGCATGTACAACCTCGGACGTTTCTCGGAAGCCCTGTCCGAATACGAGGCAGCGTACCTGGCGATCCAAGATCCGCCCTTCCTGTTCAACATCGCGCAGTGCCACCGCAAGATGGGCAACAACAAAGAGGCCCTGGAATCCTATCGAAGCTACCTACGCGTCGCGCCAACCGCCCCCAACCGCGCCGAAGTGCAAAAGCACATCGCCGAGCTGGAACGCCAGGCCCACGCGGCGCGCTGACTATTCCGTGTGCTTGACCTGAAAGGGCATGGGCGCGCCTTGCGCCTCGTCCCAGTCGGCCGCCACCGACGCCACGTGGGCACCCCAAGGACCTCGCTGCAGGTAGGCCAGAAACAGGTTGAGCTTGGCCTCCGACCCCTCGGCCAGGACCTCCACGCTTCCGTCGACGCGGTTGCGCACCCAACCCGCAAGTCCGAGACGTCTAGCCTCGTCGAGGGTCGTGGCGCGGTACCCGACCCCCTGTACGCGGCCATGCACCACGGCGTGCAGGCGCCGCTCGTTCGCTCTATCCGCGGTCGCCACGAGAATCGGAGCAGCTCACAGCGGTCCTTCCGTCACCGCGAAGCTGATCAGGCTGTTGGGCACGACCGGCAGCTCCTCGAAGCGGGCCACCACCCGGTTTTTCGAGTCCAAGATCTGCGCCTTGGAGAGCACGGCGTACTCGACCGGACCGTCGGGCGGGGCGCAGGCGGCAATGTATCCCACAATCTTCGCCCCCGAATCGAATTCGAAGGTGACGCGATGGCTGACCATGTCGCGGATGGTTGCGTAGTCTGACATTGCGTGAAATCTTCCAGGCGGAAGCAAAAGAGTCAACTGCTGGAAGATGCTTGGCACCAACCCCGCCCTGTTAAGATGAAGCACAATGCGGTTTCGCTGGGCATGTCTCACCCTTTGCGCCTGCCAGTCTTGGGGCTGCGAAAATCCGCGGCCGGTCCTGACCAGCGTGGAGCCGGTGCAGGCCTACAGCGACGCCGATGTCCGCTTGACCCTCACGGGCGACGGATTCCTTCCCGCCACGACCCTCGACCCGAGGACCGGCAGTCGCGTGGCCGTGGTCGATGGCTTTCGTGTACGCATGATCAAGGGAGCTTCGTGGGTCGAATTGACCGACCTGACTTGGCAGTCCACGAGTCGGATGGCGGCCTCCCTGCCGAGCGCATTGGCCGCCACGCTCCCTGCCGGACCCGTGGATGTCGAGCTCACGGATCCGCGCGGTCAGAGGGCGACGCTGGCGAATGCGTTCGACGAGCTTGGACCCGACCTAACCCCCCCTGTCGTCACGTTCACCAGCCCGTCGGCCGACACCCCCGTGGGACCGGGAACGACGTTGCGCGGAAGCATCCACGCCTCCGATGCGCCGCTGGGGAACGTGACCCAATTGGGCTGGACCTACAGCGAATCCGGCCAGCAACGCGCGGGCGGCCCGTGTCCCATACCGGCGCACGCCGCAGAGGTCGATTGCCCCTTCCAGGTCAAGGTCAGCCCGACGCTGCGAGGGGGCGAGACCATCGAATTCGTCGCGACAGCCGAGGACGCCGCCAACGCCGGAAACATCGGCCGGGCGACCCTCTCGTTCACCGTGCTCCCGCGGCCGACCGTGGAGTCGATCTGGCCCGTCAGCGGCGGCACGGCAGGTGGCACGGATGTCGTCATCACGGGCAGTGGTTTTCGCCAGGGCAGCCAGGCCATCCTGGAAGGCGTGCCGCTGTTTCCCGAAGGCGGAATCGTGATCGACGAGAACACCTTGAGCGGCCACGTGCCCGCGCACGCCGAGGGCTCCGCCGCGATTGTCGTCCACACGCCGCTCGGGGACGCCACCGGCGTCTTGGTCTTCACCTACCTGCCGCCTCCCCTGGTCGAGACCATCACCCCCAACACCGGCATCTCGACAGGCGCCACCGTGGTGGTGTTGACCGGGAAGGGCTTCACCAACAATACGCGGATCTACTTCGGCCCCACCCTGGACAGCGCGATGCCCCTCGACCAACCGTTCATCCAGAGCGACAGCACGATCCTCGGCCGTACGCCCAGCGGCAGTGGATCAACCACGGTGTGGGCTTGGGACGAAGCGCTCGGCTTCACTCGGCTGCAAGACGGCTTCACCTGGAGGACGCCGTGAAGCTCCTACCCAAGCTCGCCCTGCTTTCCATCGGCGTCGCGGCGGTGCCGCTCGCCATCGCGGGCTATTCGTCGATTCGGGTCAGCCAGGCCGCCTTGCGCGAGGCCATCGAGGGCCACGAGGTCCTGCTCGCCCGCCAGATCTCCGAATACGTGTCGAGCCAGCTCGGAAACCTGCGCGCCACCATGGCGGTGGAGACCCGCATCCTGGACCTCACGCGCATCGGGACCACCCTGCCCCCGCAAGAGGCCCTGCGAAAATTTCTCCACCTCGTCTATCACCAGAGCGACGACTTCAGCATCGTGGCCATGCTCGACAAGAACGGCGAATCGGTCGTTCCATCCGCCTTCCTGTCCATGGAACCGCGCAACGATTCTTTCGGCGCCCACGAGATCGTGACCGCGGACGAGGCTGCCAAGTTGCCCGGCCTGGTGCCCGTCGAGCAGACCTTGCGCGAGGGCTCGGCGGTAGGCCCCATCCTGATTGCGGGTGCATCGAGCTCACCGCACGTCGTGCTGGCGGTTCGCTACGAGGGCCCGGGGGAAAATGGCACGCGGATCATCGCCGCCGCCATATCCTTGCGCCGCATCGCCGACCACCTGGCCTCGCTATCCACCAACGACCGCGATATCATCTTGCTCGACAGCGAGGGTCGGGTGGTGGTCTCGGGCCGTTCCGTGGGACCGCCGTCCTTCGCGCTCAAGGGCTTTGGCAAGACGCCCGAGCACAAACTGCCGGAAAACTGGTTCGTCGCCGAGTACGAAAGCGGCGGGCATCGGGTCATCGGCGCCTATGTTCCGGCGCCCACCTTCATGCTGGGCGTGGTGGTCGAGCGCTGGCTGGATGCGGCCCTGCGTCCGGCGCGCAGATTGGGTTGGACCACGGCCTACTGGGTCGGGGTGGCGGCGCTGGTGGCTGCCTTGGTCGGGGCCGCGCTCGCCCGCTCGCTTTCCAGCCGCGTGGGCTCGCTTCTTCGCGGCTCGCAGGACATCGCCCGGGGCAAGCTCGACATGCGCCTCGAGGTGTCGTCCAACGACGAGCTCGGTGAGCTGGCAAAGTCCTTCAACGCCATGGCCAGCTCGCTCGACGCCGCTCGCAGCGAAATCACGCAACAGACGCGCCAGATCATGGACTGGAACGAGAGTCTGGAGAAACGGGTCGAGGGTAAGACCAAGGAGCTGCGAGAAGCCCAGGATCTCCTCTTGCGCTCGCGCGCGCTGGCCGCCATCGGCTCGCTCGGCGCCGGCGTGGCCCACGAGATCAACAACCCGCTCACGGGCGTGCTCGGGTTGGCGCAGCTCGCGCTCACGGATCTGCCCAAGGAGCATCCCGCCCACGCCATGGTGCAAGACATCGAGGACCAAGCCTTGCGCATCCAAGGCATCGTGTCCAACCTGCTCCGTTTCTCGCAGCGCCAAGGCGGGGAAGGATTCCGCACCCTGAACATCGCCACCATCATCGACGACGCGATCGAGCTGTGCGGAACGCAGAACCTGGCCAGTGCCAAGGTTCGGATCGTCAAGCGCGTTGCCGGCACCAGCCCGCCCGTGCGCGGAAACGCGCTACAGCTACAGGCCGCCTTCATCCAACTGATCCAAAATGCCGTGGCGGCCATGGACGACGGCGGCGCTCTGACGCTCGAGACCACCTTGCCGGAAGAGAAGCTGTTCCGGGTGCGCATCTCGGATACGGGGCGAGGCATCAGGCCCGAACACCTGTCGCGCATCTTCGACCCGTTCTTCACCACCAAGTCCCAGCGCACCGACACCGGCATCGGCCTCTCGGTGGTGCACAAGATCATCGAGGACCACGGTGGCACCATCCGCGTCGAAAGCGCAGTGTCGAGGGGAACGACTTTCTGGATCACCTTGCCCATCGACCTTGGAGCCGGCCCCCTCGCATGACTCGGCCGAGCCGACATCCGGTCGCCCGTTTCCAGATCCTGGTGATGGTGCTCGTCATCGCCGTGCTGGCCATCGCGACGTTGCTGTCCCGGCGTTTTTTCGAGGAGCGCAAGCCCGAGATGCCGGCCGGCCTGTCTCCGGTGGCGCCCGTGACGCCGGAGAGTAACCAGCATCTGTTTCGCGTGACAGCCCTGCAAGGCGACGTGGAAGCCCTGCAGAACGGCCAGTGGTACGTCGTTCGCGTCGGACACCTCCTGTCCACGAAGGACGTCATCCGCACCAAGCCGGGAGCGCGCGCGCTGCTCCGGCGAGGCAGCGTCGAGCTCGAATTGCGCGACAACATGGATCTGCGACTGGACGACCTGGAGAAGGAAACCGCCCAGGTCGGGCTGCTCCGCGGCGGCAAGGTGTCGGCCAGTGTGGACGGCGACAAAGAGCACGTGGAAATCACCGCCCTGCACACCAAGACCTCGAATGTCGGCGCTGCGCGCTTCGTGGTTTCACTCTCGCCCTCGGGCAAGGTCAACGTCGCAACCTCGGAGGGCGCGGCCCGTTTCTCCGGCAAGGGCAAGGAGGTTGTCGTCCCGAGCGGCAGCACCAGCATGGCCTTGCCCGACCAGGCACCCTCCGATCCCGAACCCATCCCGCAGGAGATCTTGCTTTCCGTGATCTGGCCCGAAGACGACCGCCTGGGCGGCCAGGCGAAAATCAAGGGCAAGGCCCAACCTTCATCGAGGGTAAACGTCAACGGCGTGGAGACCGAGGTGGCCCCCGACGGCATCTTCCACGCGACGGTCCCGCTCAAGATCGGCAAGAATCACGTCGAGGTCGACGCCGAGGACATCATCGGTCGCACCAAGAGTGTCGACAGGGTCGTCACGCGCGCCGCGTCGGCCCCCACCCTGGTACCGGCGAACCAGGAGCTGTGGAATCCATGATTGCAACCACAGAGGGCACCAAGAACCTGGCGGGCACAGAGGGAGGCGGGGGACGCATCCGGCAGAAGCCCAAGACCCACGGTCCCGGCCCGGCCTTCCCCCTGGTTGGCCTGTTGTCGCTCGCATTCCTCCCGTGCACCGCTGGTTCGGCAAGCGCAGAGCCGGCACCGGATACGGTCCCGCAACGGCCGCGGCCGTCGGTGACGCTCACCTTGGCCGATCCTTCACCGGTCATCGGCGTCACCGGCGAGACCGGCCTGCGCATCTACGTCGCCGACGCTCCCGGCGATCCGATGCCGATGCCGCGGGTGCTGTGCAGCGTGGGACAGATCGAGGATCTGGGGCGGGAGGGCCCCGCGAGCTTCAGCGCCCGCTACATTCTGCCGGCGGCCCGCTTTCCCCAGCCCGCCATCATCGTCGCGGAATTCGCAAACCCGGGCTGGCCTTTGCGCGGCGTGACCACCGTGGCTCTCCGCGCGGCCACCGCGCCGACCCTGCGCACCGATCCGGGCGCGCAGGTCACCTTGCGCGTGGGCGATCGCGATTTCGGTCCGCAGACCGCGCCGGCCGACGGTATCGTGCACGTCCCGGTCGTGGTCCCCCCGGGCGTCGAGTTCGCCACCGCTCGCTCCGTCAACGACCAGGGCAAGGCCACCGAACAGATGCTCGACCTGCGCGTCCCCTACTCGCAACGGGTCCTCATCGCCGGTCCCGAGGTGCTCGTCGCCGGCAACGTGGCCGAGGTCGCGGTCTACGCGGTCGAGCCCTCGGGCCACGCGGCCAACGGCGCCGACCTGGTCCTGCGGGCCGGGCAAAGCAAGGTGCGTCCGCTTGGCGGCCGAATCCCGGGCGAGGCGCGCTTTCTGGTAAGGGCTCCGACGATCCTGCGAGAAAAGAGCCTGCGCTTGGAGGCCCAGCTCAAGGGCCAGAGCACGACCAGGGCGGCGATTCGCATCGCGCTGGTGCCGGCGCCCGCTTCGGGGCTGACGCTGGAGCCGGAGGCGCCCTATCTCGGACGGACCCCGGGCGCGGCCATGCGCGTTTTCCTCGGCGCCGAGGATGTATTCGGCAACCCGGTCGACGCCGGCCGCGCGGAGGTATTGGTGGACGGCCAGCCCGCCCTGGTCAAGGCCGACGCCGACGGAGAGCCCATGGTCGTCGTCCAGACGCCAGCGCACGCCGGCGGCCAGCCAGACGTGGTCGTGGAGGGCGTCCTGGACCAGGGATACGCCATCCGAAGGATCCCCATCGGCATCCAGCGGCAGCCGTCACGCCCGGACCCTGAGCAGGAGAAGCCCTCGTCACGCTACACCCTGACCCCACGCCTGGGGGCGCTCTGGAACCTGGGCGACGCGGCCGGTGCAACCTTCTTCGTCGACGCGATGGCATTTCGCAGCAGCCGTCATCCGGATTTTGGCGTAGGTCTCTCCCTCGGACTTGCGCAGTCCTGGTTCTCCACCGAAAGCGCGGCGGGCATCACGCGGGCGTCGCTCGCCACGCTGCCGATCCTGTTTCGCGTCCAGTACCGCGCCAGCGCGGGCCGAGCCTTCTTCGGGCTGGGCGCGGGCGCTGGCTTCGCCATGTCCTGGGTGCGAACCCGCACCTACGGCGCCACCATCGTGGGCATGAGCTACGGTGCCGCAGGAGAGGCCAGCGTCGAGACCGGCTTCCGTTTGCGCGATGGCCGCTTCGTGGCCTCGCTGCGCTACCTGGCCGTCTACCTCGACACCTTCTCGAGCGGCGATCGGATCGACGGCAATGCGGCCGGCGCCATCATCGACGTCGGCTACCGACTGGGATTCCGGTAACGACCCCTTCAGCGCGAGACGAAGACCGGAACGTAGAGGCTGAGCACGACGGCGGCGATAGCCAACCCGAGCAGCACGACGACCACGGTATGGGCAACGGTCGTGAGCGTGCGAACAGCATCGGAGGCCTCGCGTTCGCATTCGTCCGCGAAGGTGAGCATGAACGCTGCCAGCTCGCCCCGGCGCTCGGCGGATTGAACCGCGTTGACGTCGCGCCGACGCAGGAATCCCCCCTCGACCATGGCTTCGATGTAGGGCTTTCCCTCCTCGATCTTCCGCACGGTCAGCGCGAGGGCACCGCACATGAAGGGTTGGGTCGCGGTCTCGGCCGCGATCGACATCGACTCGCCCAACGGCTCCCCGGTTCGCATCAAAACGCCAACGGTGCGAACGAAACACGCCTGCGCCGTGGCGCGCGTCGCCGCAGCCGCCAGGGGCACTCTCAAGGCGACTTGACCGAGGACCGCGCGCGAGCCAGCGCGGCGCGGCAGAAGTTGTAGAGCCAGAAAATTCAGAAAGCCGAGCAGGCCCACGTACGGCCAGACCTCGCGCACGACACGGGCAACCTGAACGGCGATGCGATCCGCGAGGCCGAGCGTGGTGTGATGAAGCGTGCCGGCCTCGGGCAACGCCTCCTTGACCAGAAACGACAGGGACACGGCGGCAATGAAGATCGCCAGCAACACCAGGGTCAGTACATTCAAGGGCCTCGCCACCGCATGGTGCATGGCCCGACGAAGCCGCCCCGTGCGTTCGAGATAGTCCGACGCATTGGCCAGGGCCCCCCTGAGGTTCCCCGCCTGCTCGCCAAGCTCTACCATGCGCACGACTGCCGCATCGAAGGAGGTTTGGTCGCGCATGGCCAGCGAGAGCGAAGCGCCCCGAGCCACTTGCGCGTGCATCGCCTGGCAAGCCGTGCGCAAACGCCGATTCCTGGTCTCGCCGACCAGGGCGGCCAGGCACTTCTCGACCGAAAGCCCTGCTTTCAACTTCACGCCGAGCTGGCGCAGCAGCCGCAGCTCCGCCTCCATCCCCTTGCTGAAGGTTCCTTCCGAAAGAGCTCGTTTGTTTGCGCCAACTGCTGCGGTGTCCACGGGAAGCCTCGCCAGTCACAAACGCCACCATTGTGCGCCCGATCGCCGATCCGCGCCACTCGGCAACCCGAGCAATTTCCGCATTCTAGACACAGAGGACACAGAGGACACGGAGACGGATGAGACCGTAATCCCGCGATAGCCGCAGAAGGTCGTGGCCGTGGTCGTGGTCGTGGCCGGTTGTAATTACCGTCGGCCACGACGGCGAAGACGCCTACGGCCACGGTGAGCCGTCTAGGTGGCGGTGATATAGCCCTCGGACGCGAGCAGCTCGGCGGTCAAGATCGCGCCGCCGGCCGCGCCGCGGACCGTGTTGTGCGACAGGCACACGAACTTGTAGTCGTAGATCGTGTCGGGGCGCAGGCGACCGATGGTGATGCCCATCCCTGCCCCGGCATCACGGTCGAGCTTGGTCTGCGGCCGATTGTCCTCGGTGAAGTAGGTGAGATAGGGCGAGGGAGCACTCGGCAGCTTGAGCTGCTGTGGTTTGCCGGAGGCCTTCTTCCAACATTCGAGGATCTGCTCCTGGGTGGGCTTCTTCTCGAAGCGCACGAACACCGCGGCCAGGTGACCGTCGCTGGCCGGCACGCGAATGCACTGCGCCGAGATGCGCGGCGAGGTGGCGGCGACGATCTTGCCGCCCTCGAGCCTGCCCCAGATCTTCATCGGCTCTTCTTCCGACTTCTGCTCCTCGCCCTTGATGAAGGGAATCACGTTGTCGACCATCTCGGGCCAGGTCTCGAAGGTCTTGCCCGCCCCCGAAATAGCCTGGTAGGTGCAGACGAAGATGTCCTTCGGAACGAACGCCATCAGCGGATCGATGGCCGGCACGTAGCTCTGCAGCGAGCAGTTGGGCTTGACCGCGATGAAGCCGCGCTTGGTGCCCAGGCGCTTGCGCTGATCCGCGATGACGGCGGCGTGGTCGGCGTTGATCTCTGGAATCATCATGGGCACGTCCGCGGTCCCGCGGTGGGCCGAGTTGTTGGACACCACGGGGATCTCGCGCTTGGCATAGTCCTCTTCCAGCTTCCTGGTGTCGTCCTTGGGCATGTCCACGGCGCAGAACACGAAGTCCACGTGCGCCGCGACATCGTCGATGGCCGAGGCGTTCAGCACCTTCATGCCCGCGACCGCCGCCGGGATAGGAGTCTTCATGGCCCAACGTCCGGCCACCGCGTCCTTGTAAGTCTTGCCAGCCGAATTCACGCTCGCGGCCAAGGTCGTGACCTTGAACCACGGGTGATTCTCGAGCAGCGCCAAGAACCGCTGGCCCACCATGCCTGTCGCCCCCAACACCCCGACGCGTAGTGTACCGGTCATCTGTGCTTCTCCTTCTCTAGTAGGTTCGGTGAAACGTGAGCCTGCGAATATAGCAGGATGCGAGCAGCGGGTCAGCGTTGACGAAAGACCACGGTGCTTAACAGAAAAGCAGGCCTCTAAGGAGGCCAGGAAGTCGGGAAGGTGTGATATGGCCGCAGACGTTATCGGTCCCGGGCCTTGGGCGTTGCGTGGGCTGTCACCCCCAACGGACAGGATCGCTTCACCGAGTCCGGGCCTTTTGGCTATACTTGCTTCGAGCTGTCATGACTCTCGACGTGCGCTGGAAGCAGCGCTTTTCCAACTTCGACCGCGCCTTCGTGCTCCTGCGCGAGGCTCTCGAGCGGGGTCCGTCCGCGCTTTCTGCCCTTGAAAAGGAAGGCGTGATTCAGCGCTTTGAATACACTTTCGAGCTGGCATGGAAGCTGCTCAAAGACTACCTCGATGCAGAGGGAGCGGTGATTACGCCGATCACACCCCGCCAGGTCATCAAGGAAGCTTTCGCCGCCAAGTTGGTTCCCGACGGCCAGGCCTGGATCGACATGCTCGACCACCGCAACTTGCTGGCGCACACGTACGATGCCAGCGTGTTCGAGACGGCCGTGGATGCCATCGCCAGGCGCTACCTCCCGGCGCTGTCGGCGATGGACGCGTGGTTCGCGCAGAGGGCGCCCGCATGAATACCCCGGCCCTCCAGCCGGCCGAGCTCGACCTCATTCGCGCTGTGTTCGCGCGTCATCCGAACGTCACCGCGGTGAAGGTCTTCGGCTCGCGCGCGAAGGGGACCGAGAGGCCCGAGTCCGATGTGGACCTGGCGCTGTGGGGCGATGTCGATGCCCTGGCGGCCGAGTCCATCGCGGCAGAGCTCGACGACTTGCCCTTGCCCTATCGCTACGACGTGCAGCCGTTCGCGACGATCAAGTTGCAGTCGCTCCGCGATCACATCGAACGCGTAGGGATCACGATTTTCCCCGTCACCCTGACGTGAGCCGCGAGGACAGTCCACGCTGGCGAACCGCCTCGTAGAGCAGGATGGCGCCAGCGACCGAGGCGTTGAGCGAGGCCACGTGACCGCGCTGAGGGATCTGCACCAGCGACGAGCACCGCCTGGCCACGGCGGTGCGCAAGCCACGGCCCTCGCCGCCGACGATCAACGCCACGGGGCCTCGCAGGTCGGCCTGGTCGAGTGCAACCGCGCCTTCCGCGGCGCCGCCCCACACGGCGATACCTTGCTCGCGCAGCCAATCGATGGTGCCGAGCAGATTGCGCACCCGGGCGATGCGCATGCGCTCGCTGGCGCCCGCGGAGGCCTTGACCACCGAGCCCGTGACCGGCGCGGCGTGCTTGTCGGGCACGATCACGCCGTGGGCTCCAAGCACCTCGGCGCTGCGAACCAGGGCGCCGAAGTTTTGCGGATCGGTGATGCAGTCGAGAACCAGCAGCAGGGCAGGCTCGTTCGCCGCGGTCGCCGCGGTCAGCATCTCGTCGACGCGGGCGTACTGAAACTCGCCGGCCACGGCAGCCATGCCTTGGTGGTTGGGCGAAGCCGCCAGATCGGCGACCAGGGCGCGCGGGCGGAACTCGACGGTGATGCCACGATCCTTGGCCGCCGCGACGGCCGCCTCGATCTCCTTCGAGCGGTACCCATCGGCCACGTAGACAATCACGACCTCGCGCGGCCGGGCTCGGCACAGCTCCTCGATGGGACGAACCCCGAAAACCACGCGCGACATGATGCTCCCCCGAAAATCCTACGTGGTCGCCAACGCGGACTCGACCTCGCCGACCAGGGCCGCGAATGCCGCCGCCGGGTTCTGGGCGTCGCGAATGGGACGCCCCACCACGAGATAATCGGCCCCTGCCGCGATGGCGCTCGACGGAGTCGCCACGCGCTTCTGATCGCCGAGCGCGGCACCCGCCGGGCGTACGCCGGGGACCACCAGGGTCAGGGCGCTGCTGGCCGCGCGTACCTCGGCCACTTCCTGCGGCGAGCACACGATGCCGGTCGCGCCCGCCTTCTCGGCCAGCTTGGCGCGACGAACGACGGCCTCGCGCATGGTGCCCGCGATGCCGTCGGCGCGCAAATCCTCCTCGGACAGACTGGTCAGCACCGTGACACCGAGAATACCGGGCTTGCCCTTGGACACCTCGACCGCCCTGCGCATCATCGCGAAGCCGCCCGCCGTGTGAACCGTCAAGAGCTCGGCGCCCAGGCTGGCCGCCGAGGCCACGGCCCGCGCCACGGTCTCGGGAATGTCGTGCAGCTTGAGATCGAGGAAGACCTTACCGCCGCGCTTCTGCACGGCCTCCACGGCGCGCGCGCCCTCGGCCACGAAGAGCTCCAGGCCGACCTTGTAGAAACGCGGCCGACCTTCCAGCCGGTCCAGGAAGGAGGTCAACCCGGCCATGTCCGGTACATCGAGCGCCACCATCACGCGCTCGGCGGCCAGGATGGCCTTGCGCTCGGTCACCGAGTTCCCCCTACCCGCTCGGCGACGATCTTCTCGTTGACCATGGCCACGACGTCTTCGATCTTCACCCTCACCACCTCGGTCCCGCGACGCGCCTTCAGCTCGACCACGCCCTCGGCCACCCCTTTCTTGCCCACCGCGATCCGGTAAGGCAGCCCCACCAGATCCGCATCCTTGAACTTCACGCCCGGCCGCTCGTCGCGGTCGTCGAAGAGTACCTCGATGCCGGCCTTGCCAAGCTCGGCGTACAGGCGCTCGGCGACCTCGGTCACCTGCACATCGCCCACTTGCAGCGACACCAACGCGACCTCGAAGGGCGCGATGGCCACCGGCCACACGATGCCGTCCTTGTCGTGGTTCTGCTCGATGGCGGCGGCCGCGATGCGCGTGACCCCGATGCCGTAGCAGCCCATGATCATCGGCTTCTCCTTGCCGTCGCCGTCGAGGAAGTTGCACTTCATGGGTGCCGAGTACTTGGTGCCGAGGAAGAAGACCTGGCCGACCTCGACGCCGCGATACCCGACGAAGCGGCCCTTCTCGCAGCGCGGGCAGGCGTCGCCAACCGCGGCGTCGCGGAAGTCGCCGCACACCGTGGGCGTGTAGTCGCGCTTGGACACCACGTTCTTGTAGTGCGCGTCGGCCGCGTTGGCGCCGCACACGAAGGACGGCAGCGCGCAGACTTCCAGGTCGCAATAGATGGGGATCTTGAGCCCCACCGGCCCCGCGAATCCCACCGGCGCGCCGGTGGCCTCTTCCACGACCTTGTCGCCCGCGAGGACCAGCTCGCGCGCCTTGAGCGCGCGCTTGAGCTTGATCTCGTTCAAGTTGCGATCGCCACGAACCAACGCCGCCACCGGTTTACCGTCGGCAACATAGATCAGCGTCTTGACCAGATCCGCCGGCCCTATGCCAAGGAAAGTCGAGACCTCCTCGATGGTCTTCTTGCCCGGCGTGGCCACCTTCTCGAGGGCCGCCGACGAAGCCGACCCATCGACGGGTGGACGGGCCTTCGCCTCCTCGACGTTGGCGGCGTAGGAACAGGAGTCGCAGGCCAAGAGAGCGTCTTCGCCGGTCTCGGTGAGCACCTGGAATTCGTGCGACAGCGAGCCGCCGATGGCGCCGGTGTCGGCCTCAACCGCCCGGAACGCCAGCCCACAGCGATTGAAGATACGCGTGTACGTGTCGTACATGTTCTGGTACTCGCGCTTGGCATCCTCGTCGCTGGCGTGGAAGGAATAGGCGTCCTTCATGATGAACTCGCGCCCGCGCATGAGGCCGGCGCGCGCGCGCAGCTCGTCGCGAAACTTGGATTGGATCTGGTACAGGTTGAGAGGCAGTTGCCGGTAGCTGCGCACGTCCCCGCGCACGAGATCCACCATCACTTCTTCGTGGGTGGGACCGATGACGAAGTCGGCGCCCTTGCGATCCTTGAATCGCAAGAGCTGCTCGCCGTATTGATCCCAGCGGCCCGATTCCTGCCAAAGCTCGGCCGGAATGACGGCGGGCAAGAAAACTTCCTGCGCGCCGGAACGGTTCATTTCCTCGCGGATAATTCGCGATATCTTCTGGATGACCCGCCAGCCGAGAGGCAGAAACGAGTATACGCCGGCCGCCACCTTGCGCAGGTAGCCACCTCGTACCATCAGGATATGAGAGGGGATTTCGGCCTCGGCGGGGGCCTCTTTGAGGGTTGGAATCAGGGATTTGGAAAGTCGCATGGCGAAGGGCTTCTAGCACGAACGCGTGGGTGATTGCCGCAGGCCAATGGCGCGGGCACGGCCAACGCCCGGCGTTGGTCGATTTTTCTGGGCAAGGAAGGAAAAGATCGCGGAGACTAGCCAAGTGCGGGAATGGGCTCTCATTCACGATGGTTTTCTTCCAATGAGAGGTGCGAGGCGAGACACAAGTCTCCCCGACATTGAAACGGCAGGAGGTAACGATGCAGATACGTCACATCCGTCCGGGCTCGCTCGAGTGGCAAGATGCGAAGGCTGAGGAGGTCGACCAGGGGCACGAGCGTCTGACTCCCGAAGAGATCATCCACCTACGCAAACTGTCCGAAGACCGCCGCAGTGCACGTCAGACCGAGAAACGCGAAGAACAAGTAGAGCTGCGCTAGGCACGCGCAACCGACCGGTCCGTCCGCCCGGCCAAATCGGCTTGGCTGGCGGCAGAAGAGGCGAGGGGCGGGAAAGGAGCGTGCCTGGCGAGCCCCTTGTCTGGTTCACGCGCCGCAGGCGGCTTCGTGTTGCCTGCGGCGCCCTTAACAGGCCCCTCAGGCGCCGCTGTCCGGCATCTGGGCCATGTAGCGGACAGCGAGGCCCAAGTCGTTTGCCGCGTCCGGCATCGGGGCGACGTACTTGGCGATGACCGGGCCAGCCTCACCACCGGAGTCGCCTCCAGCTTCGATGGCTCCGGAGTCAAGGGGGGTGGGCCCCATGTACTTCACGCCCCCGGTTTCCGGGTACATCAAGACATCCGCGGATGCATCGGCGAGCCCGCTGTCGGCGGTGTCCGTGGCTAGCGCCTGATTGGCGACTTCGCTATCGGCCGGGCCAGGCACGTCCAGGCCGGTGGCGGCTTCGCGCCCATCCGCCGCAGGAACCTCCGGCCCGGCGGGGGAAACGTCATCGAAGCGCACATCGCGGTTGACCAGCGCAGCGTCGGACGGGTTGGGAGCCGAGTACACGGCCGCTGACTTGGCCAGGCATCCAGCCCCCGCAAGCCCGATGCCCATCGCCGCGGGCATGAGCATGTTGCGCATCCTCGCCTTGAGGAATCGGAACACCCGCAAACGCATCTCTTGCTCTCGCATGAATGGGTCCTCTGCCGCAAGTCGATGATCCTCCCCTGGTTTGCGGCCCGACAAGAAAAATAGTGACGGATTGTCGACTTGCGTGACCCTCCACACATCGACATCGGTCCGCATGTTGGGACACCTATGTTAGAAATGCGGCACTGCGCGTGATGAAATGAGATGTTTCTGGTCGTCAATTCTCGTCCTGCTGCTCGCTTGGCCCTTGCGAGCATCCGCGGACGAAGAGTCTGCCACCGAGGGAGCCGGCCCTGACTCGCCGGATGAGAGGGAGGCTGCCGTTGCACCGGCGCCGCCAAGGGGATTCAGCCCCCCGGGCATCGATTACCCACAGCTGCAGAGCGTGGCAAGGGGGATTTCCCTTTACGTGGACCAAACCTATGAAACGACGAACGACCTGTCCACGTTCTGGTGGGTCCGAGGGCGAGGCAGGAATTACCGGGTTGCCGTGGGCGGCATTTTTCAGATCGGCGACGTGGACTTGCACGTGGAAGTGCCAATTCAATACACGCAGCTTTCGATCGACTCCCTCATGGGGTTGCCGCCCACGGATGCCGACCAGACCAAGGCCGCCTTCTCTCTCGGGGACATCATCACCGGGGCGACCTACTGGTGGGATTCTGCGAGCCGAGGCGGTGAAAACCCACCTCGGTGTGGGGCTGCGCGTGCGCTTGCCCCCCCACACCACGAAATACAAATTCGGCCTCATCGATGGCTCGACCTTGGAGTTCGGGTTCCCCTACTACCTGCACGTAGCCCCAGGCGTGCTGCTGCACACCACCTACGGCCCGGTTTCGCTCACGGTGAACCAGGGTCTCCTCGGCATGCTTGCCAGGGACGTCAACCTCGGGGGCATCTTGCAGCAGATACCCAACGTCTACTTCTGGGAGTCGCACGTGGCGGCCGATGTGGCCCTGGCCGACTGGCTGGATCTCTCGACGGAGCTGCACGAGCTGCGTGCAACTCAACCGCGTCGAGGTGGAGAACATGCGGAATCTCAACGGCACGCGGGCCATCTTCATCATTCCGGCGGCGACTGTGAGTTTCCTGGGCTTCCGACTCGCCGCGGTGGCCCGATTCGGCCTTCCAGGGCGCAGCACACGGGACTTCGGGGTCATCACCTTTTCGGGCTCGAACGCGTACATGGGTCGGCTTTCCTACATGTTCTGATATGGAAACCCTCGAAGGGTTTCCATTCCTTCCCGCGCTCTGGCGGAGCCGCGAGGGGCGCGTCCGAAGGACGCGAGGGTGAGGGCGTGGAGGTGTAGGTCCCGAAGCACCGACGAAGTCGGTGGGCAAAGCCCGGCTACGCCAACGCGACTCGTCCGTCAAAGCCTGCTATACTGAGGGTACATGGTGAGGCCGTGGCAAGTAGTCTCGACTTTGCTTTTCGCAGTCGCCTGCAACCCAAGCGACAGCCCAGGTTCGCTGCGCGATGCTTCACCGGCCGGGCCGAGCGACGCCCAGGTCAGCTTTTCCCTGCCTGAAGTGCCTCCTGGTTGCCCGCCCGATGTGGGCAACGAAAACGGCATCGGCAAACCGTGCACCGCCACGGGGACCGAATGTACCGGCGCTCTCCAATGCTCGTGCAAGAGCTGGTTCGGTTACACCATGCCGGCCAGCATGCCGTGTTTCTGCACGAACGTGACCTTCGGAAGCAGCTGCACCTCGTGCGGGTCGAATGCCCCTTGCTGCACCTACGCGGTCCCGCTGACCACCACGACCACGGTCACCGTCAGCGCCTGCTTCCCCGCCGTCTGCGCACCCGGCAACCAGTGCCCGTCGATCACGCCGTAGCGCGGAGCCAGACTAGAAGCAAGTATAGGTACCAGCGCAGACGCAAGCGTTCGCACCACCACCGAGGCACACTGAAAACAGCGAGGTGCAGCGGCCACCGGTCGCCGCACCCTTGGGGCATGCCGTCGGTCCCTGGGTCGTGTCGTTGGGACAGATGTACGTGCCGCTCACACAGGCACAGGCGCCACCAAGGCTGGGCAGGAGGCAGCCTGGTATTTCGCCGGAGCACGATGCGCCAAACTTGGCCTCGGGACCGCAGATGATCTGTCCCATCAGGCTATCGCGTGGGGCATCAAGAATTCCGCCCAGGATGCCGCTGTCGCCGATGAGGGCAGACAGACCGCCGTCCGGCAAGCGGACAAAGACCGTCCCACCCGCTCCACCGGAACCGCCGCTGGCTCCAGCGGAGCCACCCGACGAGTCGGGTTCCCCTCCCGAATCCGGGGGCGGCAGCAACCCCACCCGGCCGCACGCGCCGGCAAAGAGCAAGAAAGCCAAGGCCAATTGGATGATGAGTCTTCTACCTGAGTGCAAAGCAAATCCTCCCAGTCGCGCCGCCGGGTGGAAGCCCGGATCCTTCAGGGATGATACGTGGCAGCCCCTCACCCGCCTCGCTACGCTCGGCGACCTCTCCCCGCTGCGCGGGGCGAGGTGTTTTCAGATCAGGGTTCCCATCAAAATAGCGGAGAGGGGGAGATTCGAACTCCCGATACAGGTTTAAGCCCGTATAACGGTTTAGCAAACCGCCGCCTTCGGCCTCTCGGCCACCTCTCCAGAGATGCTTGGTACTACTTGAGATCTCGTCGGATCTCAAGTCTTGGTTTATCGCGTGAGTCCCGGCGGGCTTTGCCCGTCTGCTCTCGTCGCGGGAGTATGATCGCGTGAGAGCAGGCGGGCTTTGCCCGTCTGCTCTCGTCGCGGGAGGTTTAAGGAACCCTCTCAGGGTTCCTTTTATGATCGCGTGAGAGCAGGCGGGCTTTGCCCGTCTGCTCTCGTCGCGGGAGGTTTAAGGAACCCTCTCAGGGTTCCTTTTATGATCGCGTGAGAGCAGGCGGGCTTTGCCCGTCTGCTCTCGTCGCGGGAGGTTTAAGGAACCCTCTCAGGGTTCCTTTTATGATCGCGTGAGAGCAGGCGGGCTTTGCCCGTCTGCTCTCGTCGCGGGAGGTTTAAGGAACCCTCTCAGGGTTCCTTTTATGATCGCGTGAGAGCAGGCGGGCTTTGCCCGTCTGCTCTCGTCGCGGGAGGTTTAAGGAACCCTCTCAGGGTTCCTTTTATGATCGCGTGAGAGCAGGCGGGCTTTGCCCGTCTGCTCTCGTCGCGGGAGGTTTAAGGAACCCTCTCAGGGTTCCTTTTATGATCGCGTGAGAGCAGGCGGGCTTTGCCCGTCTGCTCTCGTCGCGGGAGGTTTAAGGAACCCTCTCAGGGTTCCTTTTATGATCGCGTGAGAGCAGGCGGGCTTTGCCCGTCTGCTCTCGTCGCGGGAGGTTTAAGGAACCCTCTCAGGGTTCCTTTTATGATCGCGTGAGAGCAGGCGGGCTTTGCCCGTCTGCTCTCGTCGCGGGAGGTTTAAGGAACCCTCTCAGGGTTCCTTTTATGATCGCGTGAGAGCAGGCGGGCTTTGCCCGTCTGCTCTCGTCGCGGGAGGTTTAAGGAACCCTCTCAGGGTTCCTTTTATGATCGCGTGAGAGCAGGCGGGCTTTGCCCGTCTGCTCTCGTCGCGGGAGGTTTAAGGAACCCTTTCAGGGTTCCTTTTATGAGGAGGAGAAGGGGTTCGAACCCTTGGTGCCTTACGGCACTACGGTTTTCAAGACCGTCGCCTTCGACCACTCGGCCACTCCTCCGAGAGGCCTGTATTTACAACATTTGCGTGAAAGTCGCTTGTGGCAGTTGGTCAAGCGCGCGGCCAACGGCCCCTCGTGGATAGGGTCGCCTCTGGCGCAGCCGGCGGAGTCGCGCTGGCCACCGGAATGCGCGATTCAGGACCGCGACGCTCGCCGCCTCGGCGATCGACGGCGACGCGCCAGTCGACAGCGACGGAGGGCTCCTTGAGGAACTCGCCAGGATCAGCCAACGCCAGCGCAGTGCGCAGGACCTCGTCCATGTGCCCAACCGGCACGAGGCGCAAGGTTTTGAGCACGCGCTTGGGGACATCGCGCAGGTCCTTGGCGTTGTCTTTGGGAAAAAGCACCGTCGAGATGCCCCCGCGGTGGGCTGCCAGGATCTTCTCCTTGAGGCCACCGATGGGAAGCACCCGACCACGCAAGGTGATCTCGCCGGTCATGGCCACGTCGCGACGGACCTTGGTGCGCAGCAAGGCCGAGACCATGCCGGTGCAGATGGTGATGCCGGCCGAGGGCCCGTCCTTGGGGATCGCGCCCTCGGGCAGGTGCACGTGGATGTCGGCGCGCGAGTAGAAGTCGCGGTCGATGCCCAGCGAAGGTGCGCGCGAGCGGATGTAGCTGATGGCAGCCTGGGCCGACTCCTGCATGACGTCGCCGAGCTGGCCGGTGAGCACGAGCTTGCCCTTGCCCGACACGATGGACACTTCGGTGACGAGCAAGTCGCCGCCGTGCGAGGTGACGGCCAAACCATTGGTCACGCCGACCTCGTCGCTCATCTGCTGCTGTCCCACGCGAAAGCGCGCCGGGCCGAGATACTTCAGCAGGCGCTTGGGCGTGACCTTCCACGCGGTGCTGGTCCGGTCGGCCAGAAACTCGCGAGCGATCTTGCGGCAGATCGAGGCGATCTCGCGCTCCAGGCTGCGCACGCCGGCTTCCTTGGTGTAGCCCTGGATGAGCCCGCGCAGGGTTTCCTCGGGCAAGGCGATGTCCAGCTCGCCGAGCCCATGGTCGCGCTTCTGCTTGGGGATGAGGTACTGCCCGGCGATGGCCAGCTTCTCGAACTCGGTGTAGCCGGGGATCTGCACGATCTCCATGCGGTCCTGCAGCGGGACGGGGATGCCCTGCATGTAGTTCGCCGTGGTGATGAACATGACGTCGGATAGGTCGTAGTCGAGATCGAGATAGTGGTCGCTGAAGCTGTTGTTCTGCTCGGGATCCAGGACTTCCAAAAGGGCCGCGGCGGGGTCGCCGCGGAAGTCTGCCGACATCTTGTCGACCTCGTCGAGCAGGAACACGGGGTTGGTGCTGCCCGCCTTCTTGAGCGACTGGATGATCTTGCCCGGCAGCGCGCCGATGTACGTACGCCGGTGCCCGCGAATCTCGGCCTCGTCGCGCACGCCGCCGAGGGCCAGGCGCACGAAGTTGCGGCCCGTCGCCGTGGCGATGGAGCGGGCCAGCGAGGTCTTGCCCACGCCGGGCGGGCCCACCAAGCACAAGATGGGCCCTTTCTGCTTTTTCACCAGGGCCTGCACGGCCAGGTACTCCAAGATGCGTTCCTTGACCTTGTGCAGACCGAAGTGATCCCGGTCGAGCACGCGCTCGGCCTCGGTCACGTCGAGCCGATCCTCGGTGCGCACGGCCCACGGCAAGGCGAGAATCCAATCGACATAGCCGCGCACCACCGCGGCCTCGGCCGACATGGGTGCCATCATGCGCAGCTTCTTGATCTCCTTCTTGACCCGGGTAGCAGCCTCGGTCGAGAGCAAGACCTTGGCGGCCTTTTCCTCGAGCTCGGCGAGCTCGTTCTTGAGCTCGTCGCGCTCGCTCGGCTCCTTGGGCGCCGCCAGCGCGGGATCGCCCGCCAGGGTCTCGTCGCGGCGCTTGTCCGGCGAGCGGCGTGGCCGGCCGCGCAGCTTGCGCTCGGACTGCAAGACCTCGATCTCGGAGCGTAGCAGCTCGGCCAGGCGCAACAGGCGATCGAGCGGGCGGGGCATCTCCAACAGCGCCTGCTTGGCGGCCAGCTTGAGCTGAAGTTGGCCGGCGATGGTGTCCGCGAGCTCGCTCGGCGACTCGAGAGTATGGACGGACTCGATGAGCTCGGGCGCCAGACCCTTGCTCAGCTTGATGAAGCTCTCGAAAGCCGCCAGCAGCGCCCGTCCAGCGGCCGTGGTTTCGGCCGAACGCTCGTCGATGGTCTCCGTGGTCTCCACCTCGACGGAGAAGAAGCCTTCGCTCTCGACGAAGTTGCGAATCGTCGCGCGCTGTTTGCCCTCGACCAGCACCTTCACCGTACCGTCGGGCAGACGCAAGACCTGGATCAAGGTGGCCAGGGTTCCGACCTGAAAGATGTCCTCGGGCGCGGGCTCCGGAATCTCGGGCCAGCGCTGGGCAGAGAGGAAGATCTCCTGGTTTTCCCCGTGCGCCGTGGCCTCGCCGAGAGCGCCCAGCGACTTTTCGCGGCCCACGAAGAGGGGAACCACCATGTGCGGAAAGATCACGATGTCCCGCAGGGGCAGAAGGGGGACGCGCTTCAGGATGGGTTCGGCTTCGCGATGATCGGACACGGCCCGGATCGTATCAACGGCTGCAGAAGACAGCTAATTTTTGACCATTCCCGCCTCATCCGAAGGTGTAGGGGCGGGTTTCAAACCCGCCCTTGCCGGCAACCATCTGATTCCGAGGGCGGGTTTGAAACCCGCCCCTACTAATACGCGGTCCTGCCCGTGGACTCGCTTTGTTCGGGCGACGTCGGCAGGTTGGGGGCGTCGGGGGCCATGATGAAGTAGGCCGCGACGAAGAGCAGCACCGCGGAAACCCAGAGCAGGTTCCTCCGCAACGCCCTTCTCACGACGCCTTCTCACCTCCGGCGGCAGCCGCGCTCTTCTGGTACAGCAACAGAGGCTGTGCGCCGTTCTGGATGGTCTCCTCGCTGATCACGACCTCTTTGATGGGCGGCGAGGCGGTGGGGATGTCGAACATCATTTCCAGCATGGTCTGCTCGAGGATCGCCCGCAGCCCGCGCGCGCCGGCCTTGTGCTTTTGCGCGTCCTGGGCCACCGCCGACAGCGCGCCCTTGGTAAAGCGCAGCTTCACGCCGTCCATGTCGAACAAGCGCTGGTACTGCCGGGTGAGCGCGTTCTTGGGCTTGGTCAGGATGTCGATGAGGCTGGCCTCGTCGAGCTCGTGCAAGGGCGCGATGACCGGCATGCGGCCCACGAACTCGGGGATCATGCCGTACTTGAGCAAGTCCTCGGGCTGCACCTCGCGCAGAAGCTCCCACACGCGGCGCTCTTTCTTCGACTGGATCTTGGCGCCGAAGCCGATCTGCTTTTGGCCCACGCGCTGCTCGATGATGTCTTCCAACCCGACGAAGGCGCCGCCGCAGATGAACAGGATGTGCGTGGTGTCGACCTGCAGGAACTCCTGCTGCGGGTGCTTGCGCCCGCCCTTGGGCGGCACGTTGCAGACCGTGCCTTCCAGGATCTTGAGCAACGCCTGCTGCACGCCCTCGCCCGAGACATCGCGGGTGATGGACGGATTTTCGCCCTTGCGCGCGATCTTGTCGATCTCGTCGATGTAGACGATACCGCGCTCGGCCTTTTCGATGTCGTGATCCGCGTTCTGGAGCAGGCTGACGATGATGTTCTCGACGTCCTCGCCGACGTAGCCCGCCTCGGTCAGGTTGGTGGCGTCGGCGATGGCGAAGGGCACGTTGAGGATCTTGGCCAGGGTTTGCGCCAGCAGCGTCTTGCCCGAGCCCGTGGGTCCGAGCAGGAGGATGTTCGACTTGCCCAGCTCGACATCGTCGGCGCCCACCTTGGCGTCGATGCGCTTGTAGTGGTTGTGGATGGCGACCGACAGAATCTTCTTGGCGCGATCCTGGCCGATGACGTAGTCGTCCAAAATGGTCTTGATATCGGCCGGCTTGGGCACCGCGGCCAGGCCGAAGTTCTCGCCGTCCTTCTCGATCTCCTCGGCGATGATGTCGTTGCACAGGCCGATGCACTCGTCGCAGATGTAGACCGTAGGTCCCGCGATGAGCTTCTTGACCTCCTTTTGACCCTTTCCGCAGAAAGAGCAAGAGAGGCTGGGTTGGTCTTCACGTCTGGCCGGTGACACCGATCTAAACTAGCACCAGCCTGGCATCCTCGCCATGGTTGGAATGTAATGGGAACCCTGAGAGGGTTCGCTTCGCCCTCGGCACCCGCCAGCCCGCCCTGCCACCCCCGCGCTACGCGCGGCCTCGCCAAACCCTCCCGCGCTATGGCTCCGCCGGGCGAGGGCGAGGGCGAAGCCCGAGGCGGCAGGGTGGCGGGCAGGGAGGTCCCGAAGGCCCGGCTTCGCCTACGCGATCACGGGAACTGGACGCTGTTTTCTAGGGGGCCGCGCAGCGGCCCCATCACCTCGCCCCGCGCAGCGGGGAGAGGTCGCCGAGCGCAGCGAGGCGGGTGAGGGGAAGCCGCGTCTTCCTCGGACCCCTCACCCGCCGCCGCGGACGTCGGCGGCCTCTCCCCGCTGCGCGGGGCGAGGCGCGGATCTAGGAAAAGGGCTGCCCTGGAAGGGTCTACTTGTCCTTGTCCTGGCCCTTGGGCTTGTGCGCGATGACCTCGTCGATGATGCCGTATTCCTTGGCCTCGCCGGCGCTCATGAAGTAGTCGCGCTCGGTGTCGTTCTTGATGCGCTCGATGGCCTGGCCCGTGTGCTTGACGAGGAGCTGGTTCAAGTTGTCGCGCGTGCGCAGGATCTCGCGCGCGTGGATGTCCACGTCGGTGGCCTGCCCGGAAAAGCCGCCGAGAGGCTGGTGAATCAGGATGCGCGAGTGCGGCAGGCTGTAACGCTTGCCCTTGGCTCCCGCGGCCAAGAGAAAGGCGCCCATGGAAGCCGCCTGGCCCATGCAGAAGGTGGCCACTTCAGGCCGCACGTATTGCATCGTATCGTAGATGGCCATGCCCGCCGTGACCATGCCGCCCGGCGAGTTGATGTAGAGCATGATGTCCTTGTCCGGATCCTCGGATTCCAGGAACAGGAGCTGAGCGATGACGATGTTGGCGATCTGATCGTCCACCGCCATGCCCAGGAAGACGATGCGATCCTTGAGCAGGCGCGAGAAGATGTCCCAGCCGCGCTCGCCCCGGTGGGTCTGTTCGATGACCGTGGGGATGATCATGCTGCCGATGGTGGGCGCTTCGGACGACGTGCTGTTCAAATCTCGCATGGCTGTCATTTCCTTTTTCCGCGTTCGGCCGCCTCGGCGGCGGCCTCCTCGGGGGTGACGATCAATCGCTCACTACCCGCCTTGTCGGGCGTGATGATCAAGCTGTCCGGATCTTCGTCGACGATCTTAGCCTGGGACAGCAACATATCAACCGTCTTCTCGTAGACGATCTGGGATCGTACCCCCACGATGCGTCCGTTGTGCTCGAGCTCGGCGCGCAGCTTCTTCGAGCTTTCCCCGCGAGCGGCGGCGATCTCGGCGATGCGCTTCTGCACATCGCCCTCGCTGGCCTCGATACCCTCGCGCTCGCCGATAGCGTGCACCAGGATGTTGCCCTTGGCCTCGGCCTCGGCGTCCGCACGCACCTCCTTGAGTATCTCGGCCTTGTTGAATCCGCCGGCCTCGACATCGATGCCCATCATCATGAGCTGGGACTTGGTGCGCATCACCATGTCCTCGGCGTAGCGATCGACCAGCGACGGCGCCACCTCGAAGGGGTTGACCTTGACGATGTCCTTGACCAGCGCCACCGACATCTCGTGCTTGATGCGCTGATTCTCCGTCTCGAGCAGCTTCTCGCGCACCTTGGTGCGCAGATCGGCCAGGGTGTCGGCCTCGCCGCTGTCCTTGGCCAGCTCGTCGTCGAGGGCGGGCACCTTGCGGCTGCGCACCTCCTTGATCGTGACGCGCAGGCTGACTTCCTTGCCGGCCAGGCTCTTGACCGGCGACTCCGGCGAAACCTGGTATTTGACCTCCAAGGCCTGGGCGTCCACGGGAACCCCGCGTAGACGCTCGGCCAACCCGGGAACGCCACCGGCGTTCTCGTCGCTGAGATCGACCTGGATGGTGCGGGTCTTGATCTTGTGGTCGCCGATCTTGCCGTGCACGTCCAACGTCAAGACGTCGTCGGCGGCCGTCTCCTTGCGATCCTCCACCGGCTTGAACTCGGTGAACCGGCGCTGGTAGCCTTCCAGGGCCTTGTCGATCTGCTCCTCGGTGACCTTGGCGGGCCGGCGCGATACGCGCACGCCCGAATAGTCCTTGGGCGTGACCTGAGAACGGATCTCGACACGCGCCGAAAACTTGAGCGGCTCGCCCGCCTTCATCTCCAACTTGTCGATGGTGGGCGGCGCGATGGGGGCGATCTGCTTTTCTTGCACGGCCTGGGTGATGGACAGCTCGACCATCTCGCGTGCCACGTCGTCTTCGACCCGACTCTTGTAGAGCTTCTCGACGACCTGCCTCGGCACTTTGCCGGGCCGGAAGCCTTTGAGCCGCACCTCGCGGCGGAGCTTGTCGTAGGCCTTGTCGAGCTTGACGGCCACGTCGTGCCAGGGCACTTCGAAGTCGACCCGCTTTTCCACCGGAGAGATGTCTTCAATCGTTATCTGCATGGCGAGCGCCCAAGAATAGAGAGCAAGCTCACCACGTCAACACGAAATCTCGTATTTTCGCTGCGCAACAATTAGCGCTACGAGGCGGAATTGCCGCTTGCCTTGTGCAAAGGTTGTTGCCACCATACGAAACTTCCTATGGCTGCAGGAAAATTCACACTCGCGGATCGGTTGGGTGCCAAGTCCTTGCCTTGCCGCGTGCCAGGATGCACGCGGACATGGCTCCAACTGTCAAGCAAAGCGTTCGGGCTCGGACAAGGGGCGTCCGAGGGCGATCCCTCGACCGAGGGCATGTGCGAACCGTGCCGGGAGAAATCCCGTCGCCTGCACGATGTCGAGCGCAGATGCGATCGGCCGGGTTGCACCGGAACCTGGACCTGGACCGCCGCGGCCCAGCTGGAAGCCTTCGCCGCCGATCGTCCCCCGCCCAAGCACCTGTGCACGGCGTGCCAATCGCTCCTCGACACGCTCGAGGACAAGGAGATCGCCTGCTCGGTACCAGGGTGCACCCGGACCGCGGTGCTGACCCGGCAGCAGCAGCTCATCGCGCACGGTCAGCCCGACGCCGAGCCGGAGCCGGTCAAGCCTGGCGCGGTGACCATCACGGGCACCATGTGCGAGCCCTGCTCGCAGGTCTCGCGCCGAATCAAGGATCGCGAGGTGGCCTGCGGCATCAACGGCTGCTCGCGCAAGTGGATTTGGAAGGCGGACGACCAGATCGTCGCCTTCGCCGCGGGCAAGCCCAACGAGCCGCCGCGCCGCATGTGCGACGCCTGTCGCGCGTCCTTCGGCAAGCTCGGCGATCGGGAGGTCCGCTGCCGCACCTCGGGCTGCAAGAACACCTGGACCTGGTCGCGCTTCGACCAACTCGACGCTTGCGTGGCCGACAAGACGCCGCCCAAGGCACCGTCGCACATGTGCCAGCGCTGCTTCGATCTGTGGAGCACGCTCAAGGACGTCGAACGCCCCTGCCGCCGGTCGAGCTGCAAGGGGACCTGGATGGACAAGCGCGGCGCCCAGCTTGCGCGGGCGGTACGCGGCAAGGTCGGCGATCCCTACCCGCACCTGTGTCCAAACTGCGAGAAGGAGCTTGGCGATCTGGAAGATCGCGAGATCCCATGCCGGACCGAACACTGTCCGGGCACGTTCACGTGGACCAAGGAGCAGCAGCTCGCCGCCGGCGTGCGGCCCAAGCTGAAAGAGATCGAGCCCGCGCCAGGCGAGGTGGTGGCGGACGAGGCGCAGAAGGCGATCGCCGAAGCCCCGCAGACAGAGGTCGCCGCCGCTGGCTCGGAAGCGCCGGCTGCCGCGGTGGTCGCCGAAGAAGCGACGCAAGGCGAGCCCGTCGCGACCGAAACACCGGTGGCCGCCGCCCCAACGGCGCCCCAGGCGGAAAGGGCGCCCGGCGACGGCAAGGGCAAGAAGAACAAGCGCAAGCGGCGGCGCGAGGTGCAGCCGCCCGAGCGGCGTTGCGCCGCCTGCGCCGAGTTCCTGGCCAATCGCAAGACCCAGGAGATCCCCTGCATGCAGTGCGGAACCCCGATCTTCTGGCCGCCCGAGAGCCAGCTGCAAACCCACCTGGGCAACTGGGCCGCACCCTCGATCTGCGGCGCGTGCAAGCTTATCCAGGTGCAGGCCGCCCGCGAGGCCGCCCGAGAAATCCTGCGCCACCAGCATCCCCAGCCGGTGGAGCAACCGCCCGCCGTCGCGGAAGTAGCCACGACCCCGGAACCGTCTGCCGGCGGTTGAGCCCACACCTCGTCTGACGCAGCAGCGTGGGTGACAAAAAGCCGCTTTTCGGTGAGGATTGCGGCCGGAGGCTCGAACCATGCGGTCTTCATCCTCGGCTTTCTTGGCTTTCGTCCGATCACGTTCGCTGCTGGTGCTGCTGCTGGGCTTCGCGATGCTGCCCGCGGGGTGTTTCCGTTCGCGCATGGTGACCCCGCATAAGACGACGACGACCTGCCCGCCCGGAGCCACCAACTGCACGCCGTCCACCAATCCCGACGCGGCCACGAAGCGTGATGCCTTGTCCGACGGCTCGCGCGACACGGGCGGCTTCGCCGATGGTCTGCGCGACGGCAACGCGGATGCGTTCCGCGATGGCCTGCGCGACGGCAACCTGGACACGCCCAGGGATAGTTTGCGTGACGGCGGAGCGGACGTCGGCGACGCGCGCACCTCGGATCTCGTAACCTCCGACCTGCGCGGCGACGGAACCCGCGACGGCATCGGGGATTCGCTTCGGGACGGTCGCCTGGATGGGCCGTCGGATCGCGGAGCCGAGGTCGTGGTGTGCCTGGCCAGCGAGATCTGCGGCAACGGCAACGACGACGATTGCAACGGCCTCGCGGATTGCGTCGACCCGGCCTGCCAGAACGATCCGACCTGCATCGATCGCAAGAAAGAGGTGTGCGACAACGGCAAGGACGACGACGGCAACGGCCTCATCGACTGCAGCGACCCGGCCTGCTTCGGCGACAAGGCGTGCGTGGTGCCCGGCCGCGAGATCTGCAACAACAACCTCGACGACGACGAGGATGGGCTGGTCGACTGCAAGGATCCCGACTGCGCGAACGATCCCGTCTGCGTCGTTTCGCCGGGCAACGAGATCTGCGACAACGGCAAGGACGACAACGGCGATGGACTGGTGGATTGCACGGACCCGCAGTGCAAGACCTTCCCGGCGTGCTTGCAGGCCGCCTGCTCTCCCGACGCGGACTTCGGCGCCATCACCTCGTCCGGCTACAGCAAGACCCTCACTATCTCGACCGTCGGTGCGACCGCGAGCTACGCGACCTGCGCACCGCCCGGAGGCGTGGCGCGCGTGGCGGGCTTCAGCCTGGCCGCCGCGGCCGACGTCCGGGTCGATTTCACCCAGCCCACGGGCTCGGCGCACGTGCTGGCCTTGTTCCGGGCCGGCGTGGGACAGACCTGCGACGCGAACCCCGTCGATTGCCTCCGCGTGGGCGACAAGGCCACGGCCACGCAAACCTACACCGCCCTGCAGCCGGGGAGCTACTGGCTGGTGGTGCAGTCGTTCGCCGGTACCACCGGCCCGACCACGGTCACGCTGTCGACCGGCACGGCCGGCGTGACCGAGATCTGCGACAACGGCAAGGACGACGACGGCGACGGCGCCATCGACTGCGCGGACCTGGACTGCGCCAGCGCCCCGACCTGCAACCTGTGCACCCCCGACGTCAACCTGGGCACCATCGTGCTGGGCGGCGGATCGAAGTCGGCCACGCTCGACACCACCCTGACCAGCAATCGTTACCACCCGAGTTGCGCGGGTACCTCGACCGGCAACGATGCCGTCGTGCGCTTCTCGGTGAAGGAAACCGTGGGCCTGACCCTGGCCTGGCGGCAGACCGGAGACCACGTCTACGATCTCTTGTCCGTGCCGCCCCAAGGTCAAGCGTGCGTCAGCGGAACCGAGAACTGCGGTACGATGGGCGGACAATCTTCAGGCGTCGCGAACTGGACGTTCTTCCCGGCAGGCGACTACCTGCTCATCTTCAAGGCGCTGGCCTCCGGCAAAGAGGGCAAGATCTCCATCACCCTGACCGCCTTCGCCAATCGCGGCGTCGAGATCTGCGACAACGGCATCGACGACGACGGCGACCAGTTGGTCGACTGCAACGATCCCGATTGCTTCAATCTGCCCATCTGCGGGGCCCCGATGTGCATGCCCGACGGGGATCTGGGCAACATCGACATCGGCACCAAGGTGACCGTCCATGCCGATCTGACCACCGCCACCCAAGTGTACAGGACCGACTGCGGAAAGGGTGACGGCCGGGGCCGCGCCTACCACGTCAACCTGCTCTCCCCCATGGAGCTCGATTTCACGTGCTCGCAGACCGGCGACCAGGTCCTGCAGGTGTCGTCTCAGCTCGGGCCCTTGGATCTCTGCGATGCCAATATCTCGACCTGCGCCGACCCGTCGGTCCTGCCCTCGGGCTGCAACTTCGGCTTGCCCAGCCTGCAACCCGGCTCGTACTTCATTCTGATCCAGGCTTTCTCCGCGGGCACCGAAGGCACGGTCGACCTCACCTTGCAAGGCGTGTCCGAGCGGGTCTTGGAGATCTGCAACAACGGCATCGACGATGACGGCGACGGCGCCATCGACTGCAACGACCGCAAGTGCGCCACCGATCCGAGCTGCGCCTCCCAGCACTGCCGGCCGGACAAGAAGCTCGGCCTGCTGGCCCTCGACGGCACCACGGTTTCCGCCACGGTCCAAACCGCGGGCGCGGGCGACGACCAGCACACCAGCGCGTGCGTGTCCGCATCCGGCGGCGAGGATGCCGTCGTCGGCTTCACCCTGCCCGGCATGACCGACCTCACCATCGCCTGGGCCCAGGTCGGCAACCACGCCCTGGTGCTCTACCAGGGTGACAACGCCCAAGTCCCCTGCGAAGCCAACGCGCTCATCGATTGCAAGGCCACCGCGAACGCCACCACGGGCAGTTACGTGCTCAAGGGCCTGGCGGCGGGCAACTACTACCTGGTGGTGGACGCCGACAACGCCGCCAGCGCCGGCGGCGTGATCCTGCAGCTGAGCGGGCTGCCCGCGGTGCAGTAGTCGGGGCGGCTACTTCACCATCAGGTACAGCTCGGATCTTCCGGTCCGAGCCGGGTCTCGTATGGGATCACCTTCTTCAAGATGGCGAGAATGTCCGCCGCGCTGGGCAGCCCGGTGGAAGAACCACCCGTGCCCAAGCCGCCGCCCGTGCCCACCACACCGCCCGTGCCCGCCACGCCGCCCGTGCCGGCCACGCCGCCCCTGCCGGCCACACCGCCCGCGCCGGTCACCGCGCCTGCCCCGCCGCCGCCCGAGCCGGTCACGCCACCAGTCGTGGCCACCGTGCCCCCGCTTGCTGTCGCGCCGCCGACCGCCGCGCCCCCCTTTCCGTTCGCGCCACCCGTGGCAACACCCCCCGAGCCCATACCGCCCGCCCCTGCCGTTCCCCCCGCGGCGCCCGTTGTCCCCGCGCCGGATGCACCCGCCGTCGAAGCCGCGGCGCCCGTCCCCGTCGCGCCGCCCGTCGAAGCCGTGCCCCCCGCCCCCGTCGCGCCGCCCATGACCAGTGCCACGTCAGCGACGGAAGCAGCGTCCTTGCCGCCCGTTCCTCCCGACCCAGTGGACGCCCGGCATGCGCCCACCACGCACGCCAGGGAACAAACCCCGGCAAGCCACACGTACAGGCTCGATTTCTTCAACGCGGGAGGAGCCTTCCTTGTCATCACCATGTCGTTCTCTTCGGTCCAAGGGTCTGCCAGGGGGCAACCCCACCCATGTACAGTGGCACAAACCCCGACCGAGGCTCGGCCATTCTCTGGTCAGGTCTCGGCCAAGGCGCGCTCCAATAGCTCGCCGATCCCCTTGCGACCTGCCCACAGGCGGAGATAGGCCATGTCCAATCGATTCCCTTGAGTCTTGATCACACCGAGCACATCGCCCCACTGCCGATCCGAGACACCGCCGCCGTCGCGGTACCACATGAGCTTCTGCAACACCATGTCCTCTGGACTTGCCACAAATAGCTCGGCCTGTGTTTCTTCCAAAACGCGAACCCGTCGTTTGCGGGAGAGCTCAATCGACAACAGCTCGTCCGCTCCGGTGACGAACACGTCCACTTTGAACATGGTCGCCAGGTGGAGGATGTTGAAGGTGGAGCGCCGTCGGATTGCGTCTCTAACCATGTCCGCGTCGATGAAGAAGGACGCCTTGAGTGCCGCGACGAAGGGATCGATGTGAGCCATCCGAAGATCTGCAACGATATCCGCATCGAGTGTCGCGCGTGGAATACCGTGCAACGAAGTTGCCAGCGAGCCACCCACGACGTACTCAATCTCCAGGCGCTCCAAAACGGTGGTCACGGCGAGGGTTACCTCAATGGGCTCGGTGATTCCCATTGCCAATCAGGATGTGACGTTTTCGGGATCCCAGCCAAAGGCATGCACCATGGTCGCGCGATCGATACTCATCGCTGCGAGCCTCAGCATCGCTTCGCGCTCGTCGATACCAGGGTGACGCAGCCGAATTCCGGCGAGCGCAAGCTGGCGAATATTGTGAGTCAAGGCACCCGTGAGCGCGAGCTTCTGGGCCGGTGTCATTTGCCGAAACCCAGCGATGCGCATCGCCTCGATGGCGCTATCTGTATCGGTCGTCCCGCGTTCCATGGTCCACGTCATCATACCCGTTTCTGTCTTTGATACGTCTCGCCGCAGATTTTGCGTCTTTGGAGTCAGACAAGCCACTGCAATCACTATGCTATTTGCACTTTTCCAAGCTGAGCGTCGCGGGAGAGAGAACCGGAGGGGAGTGTCACCTATCAGGCGCCGACCGCCTTGGTCAGCACACGCACCGATTGGTTCCGGCACGGTCTTCGCAGTGTCATCGGTCTATGAATCCCAACGACCGAGATTTCAGCCACGGTGCCACGATCATTCCGCTCGTACGGCCGGAAACCGGCCATGCTGGCCAGAATTCGGCCGGGCCGCCGCGCTTGCTCGACCGCGTGCGCGCCGGGCTGCGCGCCCGGCACTACAGCCCGCGTACCGAAAAGACATACGTCGCGTGGATTCGCCGGTTCATCCTGTTTCACGGCAAGCGCCATCCTGAAACCATGTCCGAGGCCGACATCGGCAGCTTTCTCTCCCACCTTGCCAGCGAGGCCAAGGTCGGCGCTGGGACCCAGAACCAAGCCTTGGCCGCGCTGCTGTTTCTGTTTCAGCAGGTGCTTGGTCGCCGACTCGAATGGCGGGGCAACCTGGTACGCGCCAAGCGACCGGTGCTTGTCCCGGTCGTGCTCGGTCGGGACGAGGCACGCGACCTCCTGGCCCATGTTCAAGGCCCGGTCTGGTTGGTCTGTGCGCTGATATACGGCAGTGGCTTGCGCCTGCTCGAGACGCTGCAACTGCGCGGGAGGGACATCGACTTCGATCGCCGGGAGATCATCGTTCGTGGAAGCAAGAGTCAAAGAGAGCGCCGAACAGTCCTACCCGGCGTCCTTGTCCAGCGACTGCGTTCGCACTTGGCGACCGTCAAGATCCAGCACCAGGAAGACCTCAGCCTGGGTGCAGGCGCTGTCGCCCTGCCCGGCGCCCTCGACCGCAGAGCTCCCAATGCCCCCTACGCATGGACGTTGCAGTGGGTCTTTCCCGCGCCCCGAACGCACACCGATCCAGCGAGTCAGGAAGTTCGCCGCCACCACCTGCACGAAGCCGTCCTTCAACGCGCCATCCGTCGAGCCGCCGCGGCCGCGAACATTCAGAAGCCCGTTACCCCGTACACCCTCAGACATTCCTTCGCGACCCACATGCTGGAAGACGGTTACGACATCCGCACCATCCAGGAACTGCTGGGCCACAAAGATGTCAGTACGACCATGGTCTACACCTGCGCGCTCAACCGCGGCCCCGGCGGCGTCCGCAGCCCCCTGGACCGCTGACCGGTCCCCCGCGGCGCGAAGTCTTATCGGTTTATTCGACGTCCATCCCATTTTATTCCGACTGCCCTTCGTCCCCACCACGACCTCCGCGCTTGCCGGCCCCGCTGGCCAACACCCTGAAATCATGAGAGCTTCCGCCTTGCCCCCCGCCACCCAACCCCGAGAACATCGCAAAAATAACGGACATCTTTCGGCGTAGAATATGAGTTCGACGGACGACGCCAGGTAGGGCGCTAATGACACGGCGATACGCAAGGGGACCTTGAAATTTCTACGCATCTACGGCACACCACTTGCTACGTTGGCTTACTTATGACAAAGACCCTAGTCTTCTGCGAAAAAGCGCACTCCAAACGCGACATTGCGATCACGGTTTCGTTTGCGTCGGCGCTCTTTTTGTCGGCCTGTGGATCGTCGGGGGGGAATTCGGACGGCGGCCCATGTCCAGCTGGGCAGGTCCTTCGCTATGAATCGCCGGGTTGTGGTGCTGCCGCAACACCAGTCTGTGGATCAAGTGAGCAGGACGCTTGCTATCGAGCTGTGTGCGGTTGCCAGGGACAAACCATTTCTCGCTGTGATTACGCCCCTGAGCCGTTCTCTGCTTTCGGTGCATGTCCGATGCCCGACGCCGGCGTGGATCTGGCAGTGGACCGGGCCAATGACATCGGCATCGACGAGCAAGACGTTGGGGTCGACGGACCGATCGTATGTCGAGGACCGTCACCCTACTATGGGCCGACGTCCGTCTTTTCAGTCCTTCCCAATGATACGCCACCGGCACCCACAGCCTGCGCCGCAGCATGCGGTGACTCTGCGTGGCCCGGGTCCATGGCGCCCAATATCGACATCGCGCTTCCGTACGGGGCGTGCGCAGCTGATACCCCCGCATGCTCGACACTCGCAAGCGTCCCTTGTGTCTGTGGACCCGGTAGCGGGCCAACGGACGCTTTCAACTGTAGCTGCGAGGGTGGCACCTGGATCTGTCGCATTCGCTCTCTGGGAACAGCGCTCTGCATGCCGTGTCCCGACGCCAACGTGAGCCAGATAGACCAGTCACCCGTCAGTGACGGCCCACAAAACGCAGAGGTTGCGAATCAGTGACCGTTTCCGACGTCGAACAAGGCGTTGCACCTGACGGTCGGCCGCGGACGGCCGCCCGCAGGTGAACGCCATAGCGTTGGGCAGGCATGAATGCAAAAGGAACCCTCGCTGGAGTCTCTCAGACCGCAGACTCCTCGCGATCAGAACGGATCCGCCTCAAAAGGAGCGTCCATCAATGCGAGCAATTCGACGTGTGGTACTTCTTGTGTTCGTCGTGGCATCTGCGGGTTGCGGCAGTGGCTCGCAGGTAGACAGTGGCCTTCCTGCCGCCGCTAGGGACGCCAGCTCAGGGGCAGACAATTCAGGCTCTCCTGACATCTTCGTAAGGGGAGATCTCGTAGGTGCGACGCACGTCGCCGACGGAGATGTGGGCGGCATGAGTTTCGGGTGAGGTGGAGACGAAGTGCGCACGG
>CAWCMR010000005.1:0-425512 GCA_963796685.1 uncultured delta proteobacterium | reverse complement strand
AAAACGGAACCAGCGATCTTCGTAGAGCAACGTCGCCCGCACAGCCAGCGGCGAAATGGCCGACAAGGGTGTCCACAGTCGGATCTGGTCGTCATCCGCGAGAGTCACGCGCAAAAGCTCGCCACCGCGGGCATACACCGCGCGCGACAGAGGCACGCGGGTCGAAAGAGGCACATGCGGGGTCAGGCGCGCCACCACAAGCAATAGGCTGAACGCCAGCAGCACCAGCGCTAGGGCACGAGCAGGGGTGGAGCGGACAACCCGGAGCTTCATGGCCGTACGACGACGAGACTCCCGGGCTCTCCCCTGGCGCGGACCGAGCGGTCGTACATGGATTCGGCGTGGATCGCCGGGGTCACGACCTTGCCGGCGTTGGTGGCCTTGATCTTGTAGCGGAAGGTGCTCATCTGCTTGCCCACGGAGCCGTAGAGCACGACGCGATCCTCGCGCACGTCCACGTAGTCGAGGGCGAGATCGCTGCCTGGCAAGGCGATGGTCAGAAGGCCGGGGCCGGCCGCACCGCTCGGCGTTGCCTCGCCGCCTTCTTCCTGGCCTTCGCCTTCTCCCTCGCCTTGTTCTTCATTGCCTTCCCCCTCGCCGGAGGGCTCGTCGTTCGGCTGGGCATGGTCCTCGCCTTCGGACGAACCGCCGCCTTGTTCCGCGGTCTGCATGACCACCTCGAATCCGGCGGGGAGGAGGTCGACGATGGCTACGTTCCAAACCGGGTCGCCCAAGGAGCGCACCCGGATGCGCGCGCTGATCTCGTCGCCGAGATTGACCTTCTTGATGGGTTTGTCGTCGTCGCCCAGGAGCTCGCGCACGATCTCCAGCTTGTTGCTCATGGCCTTCTTGGCCGGCTCGAGGTCGAACCCGCTTTGCGACAGCGACCAATAGCTGCCGAAGTCGCCGTGACTACCGAAGACCAGGGCCGTCGCCTTGTCCGAGAAGGCCACATGAGGCAAAAGACCGCCCGGCAAGGTCAGCGGCTGCTTGTTGCCTTGCACGACCTCGTGCAGGGTCCGCGTGGTGGCGCCGGGCTCGGCGGCCACGGCCGCGAAGGCCTCCAAGGCCAGGATGCTGAGCGCCGAGGAGAAGGTGTTGTAGCTGCCGTTCGCTATCGCGGCCACGATGCCGTCCAGATCTTCCTTGCCGACCTTCGCCGCGCGCTTGGGGAAGTGCCGGGCGATGAGCAGCAGGGCCTGGGCATCGTGCCCGAGGTCGTCGTAGTAGTGCTCGTAGTCGGCCTGGTGCTTGGCGCCGAGCTTGATCGCGTCGGCGATCTCGCCCGCCAGGCTGTCCTGTTTCAGGATGCTGTAGGTGGCGCCGAGATACGCGCTGGCCAGCTCTTCGCGCCACGCCTTCCCGGCGTTGGCTTCCAGCCAGTGTTGCAAGGCCGCCGCGTGACGACCCACCTTGACGTCATTGCGGGCCAGCACGTAGAGCGCGTGGGCCCGGATGCGCGAGTCGGCGAGATCGTCGGGCGTCTCGCTGGCCAGGGTTTCGAGGTAGCGCAGGCCGTTTCTCATCAGCTCTTCGGGCACGGCATACCCTCGCTCGTGCGCCTCGGTCAGAAGGTGCAGCGCCCACACCGTGGGCACGGTCGCGCTCTTGGGATTGGCGGTCCACAGCCCGAAGCCGCCCTCCTCGTTCTGCCGCGAGCGCAGCACATCGATCAAATTGGCGACCGCCATCGCGGACTTGGCCTTGTCGAAACCGAATTCGGGCCGCTTGCCCAGCACCACCGCTGGCGCGGCCTGGCTGACCAGTTGCTCGGTGCAGGCGTGCGGGAAGCTGGCCAGGTAGTCGGCCAGGCCGTGGGCCAGCGACAAGGGAACCGCCGCGATGCCCGCATCGAGGGTGCGGTGCTCGGCGAACAGCTTGCGCTCGATGGTCGCGGTGGTGTTGCCGTTCTTGAGGTACCCGGCCTGCAAGGTGGTCACGAAAGGCGACGCCGGGCGCACGCTGAGATCGGTGGTCAGGCGAGCATGCTTGTCGCCGAGGCGGGCCTCGAAGCGCAGGCTGGCCGAGCCCAGCTCCTTGCGGGCGCGCACGCGGAACACGGCGCTGCCCTCGCGCATCTCGCCGATGGGCAGCTCGATCTCGCGCGGGCCGATGATCTCGAGGTGGCTCGAGGTGGTCAGCGACAGCTTGGGCTTGGCGTTCTTGCCCGAGCCGACCACGTTGTTGGCCAGCCCCACCGAGACGTCCAGCTCGTCGCCGGGCGCGGCGAAGGTCGGGGCGTTGGGGCTGATCACGAAGTCGCCGCGCACCAGGATCTTCTTGTCGAACGCACCCATGCCGAGGTCCGAGGCCGCCACGGCCATCACGCGCAGGGTGCCGTTGAAGTTGTCGGGCACGTCGTAGCTCAGCTCCGTGGCCTGCGGTCCGACCTCGACGATCCCGGACCAGAAGACGACCGGCTTGTCGTGCTTGCGCCGGAAGGGATTCAAGTTGGCGCCGAGCGCGGCCTCCTCCCCGTCGCCGCCCGGGGCGGCCGTGTCTTGCAGCTTGGCCAGCTCGGGCAGGATCAGATCGAGGATCTGCGTGGTGCGCACCGAGAGCGCGCGCTTCTGCAGGAAATGGCTCAGCGGATCCGGGGTGTGGTAGTGGGCCACGCGCAAAATGCCCTCGTCGACGGCATAGACCAGGGCGCGGCCCTTGCGATTCGCGCTGAGCTTCATGGTCAGCTTGTCTCCCGGTTTCACCAGGTCCTCGGTGTCGACCTTCACGTTCAAGGCGCGCTTGCCGCGACTGATGGCGAAGGGCACCGTGGCGTAGCTGAGCGGGCTCATGAACACCTCCTCCGAGGCCGCGTCGCGCACGAACGACACCGAGACGTAGCCCCCGCCCTCCAGCTCGGCCGGTACCTTGATCTTCTGCACGCTCGCCGTCTCGCTGGTGTGGAACCACTTCCAGGCGAAGACCTTCTCGCGCTCGACGGTGATGAGGCCATTGCCCGTGTAGGGCGCCTTGATCTGCATTTCGAGCTCGCCGCCGGGGGCCACGTCGCCGGTCTTGAGGGCGAGCTGCAATTCGGCGTTCTTCTCCAGCGACCGCGCCAGATTGCCGAAGCCGGCCACGGCGAAGGGGATCTCCTGGACGACCTCGCCCGTCGCGTTTTGCAGCGACAGCGCGAAGTCGCCGGCCTTGTCGGTCGGCAATTTGGCGCGCGCGCCAGCGACCGGCAGCGCGAAGGGTTTGCGCGACACCTCCACGTCCTTGCGCACCGATTGGTAGCGGAAGGTCCCGTTTTCCAGGCGCACCAGCGACGAGACGTAGCGGCGTTCGAGCACCACCATCTGCAGCTTGTCGGCCGCGACCTTGGCGCCCTTGGGACCCACCGCGACCAGCTCGACCTCCCGGGCCGCGTCCTTGTTCACATACTGCAAGTCGCCGTCGCTCTTGTACCCGATGAGCCACGGCCGCGGCGACACGACGGTGGAGGCCTCGGACGTCACCGAGCGCCCGCCCTCGGCCTCGAAGCCTTCGGTCACCAGGGTCAGGCGATAGGTCGCATCGGCGAAGCGGTCGAGCCCGAGCGCGACCGTGGCCTTTCCTTCGGCGTCGGTCTTCCCATCGGGCAATTGCTGCTCCGTGGGCTCGATGTTCTTTTGCGGATTGTAGAAATGGAAATCGCGCAGCGACGGGAACGACGGCATGCCGGGCGTCAGGATGAGCTTGGCCCGGATGCGGCGGTCGGTCGCGGGCGTGCCGAAGAGATTGGCCAGGCTGACCCGACCTTCGAGGCCCTTGGGCGTCACCCAGCCCGCCGGGTTCTCCAGCGAGAAGCTGCTGTGGATGGTCATGCGGTCGGGCAGGAACTCGCGCACGGTGACCGAGGTGCTGCCGATCTGGCTGTCGGCGCGGCCGTCCTTGACCGTGTACAGCGACACCGTGTAGTTGCCGGTGGGGGATTCCTCGCGCGTGCGGTGCGAGAATTCTTCCAGGCCCGTGGCGCCGAGCTTGAAGCGCTGGCGTTTTACCTCCATGCCGCGCGCGTCGCTGACTACCATTTCCAGCGGCAGCCCCGACAGATCCTGGCCAAGGTCGCGGCTGCGTACCAGGGCGCCGATATGGATCTCATCGCCCGGGCGGTACAGGCCGCGCTCGGAGAACACGTAGGCCGACAGTCCCTGGTTGCTCTCGGAGTCGGTCACCCCGCCCACGTCGAAGCGGCTCATGTCGAGCAGCCGATCCTGGCGGCCATAGGGCAAGAACGAGGTGTCGCGACCCAGCGTCACCAGGAACATGGTGGGCGCCTTCTCCTGGCGCAGATCGCGCAGCGACGGCAGACGCGCGTGGCCTTCGCCGTCGGTGGTCTGGCCGAGCACGGGTTGGCCGTTGCGGCCGATGACCTGCACGTGCGCGCCGGCCACGGGCTTGCCGGTCTGGATCGACTGCACGAACACGTCGTGGCTGCCGTCGCCGGCTTCCTTGGACAGGATGCCGAGATCGGACACCAACACCAGGCGCGTGTCGGCCTCGCCCATGGTCTGTTTCGTCTGCGGGCTCCAGCTTTCCACCTTGATGAAGAACAGGCCGCGCCGCGCCCCGGAGCTGCCGTCGAGGTACTTGCCGAGATCCAAGGTCTCGTAGGCCGGCTTGCCGGGCGGCGCCGTCACCTCCCGCGTCTCGACTTCGATCTCGGCCAGGTGTTCCTGGGTGACGGGGTATTGCAGGCTGGGTTTCGAGAACGAGCCGTTGTTGAAGCTGAACACGTGGTGGATCTGCTCGGACAGGACGCGCGCGACCTCGAAGCGCAGGCCGGGCACGTCACGCACGAACACCGACAGCTTGCGCTGCCCGCTCAGCGCCAGTAGGGAGCCGCTGTGCAGCAGCTTCACCTGGCGCGGGAAGGGCGGAACCTCGAGGATCGCCTGGTGGTCCTCGCCCAGGATGTAGCCGCCGAAGGCCTGCACGCCCTTTTTCAGGCGCAAGTAGATGAAGCGTCCCGGATCGGCGTGAAAGCGGAAGCTGTGGTCGGACGAGAGCTCCTTCTCGGCCGGCAGCTGGGTCAACGCCAACCGTTTGCCCTTGCCCAGCACCTCGCCGTCCACCGACTCGGGGTTGTCCCAGCGGTAGGCGCCCTTGTGCTTGCTCTCGTCGTGCGGGTTCTTGGTCGGCAAGAGCCAGGCCTCGAAGCTCTTACCGATCTCCTTTTCCGTCGCCGCCGTCGACAATTGCATGACCAGGATCTGCTCGGGCTCCATGCGCGGGTTGTCGACGATCTGGATCTGCGTCGAGCTGACGCGGAAGAAGTTGTACAGGCCCGGCACCCGGACCTTCTGCTCGATGGGCTTGTCCATGGCGGGCCCGCCGCGCGCGGCCTGGCTGCCGGGCAGGAGGCGCAGTGTGACCAGCGCGTCCTTCTGCGGCAGCGCGAAGGGATTCGAGTGCACGAAGGCGCGCGCCTTCCACTTGTCGTAGGTGACGTGCGCCTCCAGATCGAAGCTGCGTTCTTCCTTGTTGGTGGGCTCGAAGCGCATCCTGATGTTCTTCTCGAACGACGGCCCGTCCACGGGATGGCTGAAGGCGAATTCCGAGACGATCTTCTTGAGATTGGGATCCACCGGGTCCTGGTAGAACTCGGCCTGCCGAAGGCGCGCAACGAAAGGTGCGGTCGAGAAGTCGAAGTCGTACTTGGCCAGCTTGATGTGGCTTGCGACCAGGCCCTTGCGCTCGAAGCGCACGCTGAACTTCTGCCCCACCGGCCAGTCCTCGCGCGGGCGCAGCTCGAGCTCGCGATCCGAGACCCACTTCCAGATGCCGTCGATCTTCGGGTCGACGACGATGCCCTTCTTGACCACCGTGCCCACCGCCTTGAGCGGCGCGGCCGAGGCCGAGAACTCCACGCGCAGCGGGCGCGGCGTGGCCTTCTCGCCAATCGGGGTCAGCCCCGGTTCGAACACGTGCACGGCCACCGTCGCGGGCTTGGGTCGCCCCTGCCACCAGCGCCAACCGTAGACACCGCCCAGCGAGGCACCGACCAGCGCGACGACGAGGCATGTCGCCTTGACCTTGTGGCCCCAGGCCCAGACACCGCCGCGCCTCGCCTGTCGGCCATTCCAGCGCACCCACGGCGGCGGATCCCAACGGCCCAAGGCGGCTGTCAGGGCTCGGACAAGCATGGCAAGCAAACGACGCATGAAGACCTCCAGCCGCCGAGTGTAGTGCCGGCGGGGCAGGGTGGAAACCACAACCGCGGAAGATCGGATCTCAAAGGCGGCGTGCCGAGGCAACGCTTTCTTACCGCCCCCGAGTGGAGAACCCGGTCCTCTGTTAGGTCGCACCGCCGCCAATGGGCTATGCTCCCGACACCGCACATGGGCCAATCGATCGTCATCGTGGATGCATTTACTAGTCAACCTTTCACCGGCAATCCGGCGGCGGTGTGCGTCCTGGACCAGCCGGCGGACGACCGCTGGATGAGGCTTGTCGCGAGAGAGATGAACCTCTCGGAAACGGCCTTTTTGTTCCCCGAAGGTGACGTGTTTCGCTTGCGATGGTTCACACCGACCGTCGAGGTCGAGCTCTGCGGGCACGCTACGCTGGCGAGCGCACACCTTCTTTGGGAGTCAGGACGGCTACGCGAGACAGAGGCGGCACATTTCCAAACGCGGAGCGGCCTGCTCACAGCCCAGCGCTGGAGCGATCGGATCGTGATGGACTTTCCCGCCATTGCCGCGCAGGCGTGTGCGGCTCCGGCGGGACTGACGGAGGCGATCGGGGCCCGGTCGGCCATACGGCCAAGAATGTGTTCGACTACCTTGTCGAGGTTGAGAGTGAAGCGGTAGTGCGTGCTCTCCAACCCGATTTCGAGCGGCTAGCGGCTCTACTTCCGCGTGGTGTGATCGTGACAAACCGATCGGGACTGTCAGCCTAACGGCTTGTTCGACAGCGTCCGCACACAGGTATGGACAGAATATATAACTGGTCGTATATTCTGTCTATGAAGACGCTAGCAGCCGCAAAATTCAAGGAGCAGTGCCTTTCGATCCTCGATCATCTTGAGCCGGATGGACTTGTGATCACGAAGCACGGCAAGCCTGTCGCGCGAATCATCCCAGCCGGGCGTGCCTCGGCTGATCTTATCGGCGCTTTTCGCGGTCGCATCCGGGTGAAGGGTGACATTCAGTCCACAGGGGTCACCTGGGAAGCCCATGGTTAACGTCGATACGCATATCCTCGTCTTCGCCCTGACGGGCGATGTGACCGACAAGGAGCGACGAATTCTAGCATCGAACACTTGGAGCGTTTCGGCAATTGTGCTCTGGGAACTCGCCAAGCTCGCGCAGCTTGGTCGGATCGATGTCGACCTCGACGACGCAGATTTCACAAGAACTCTTTCCAGCATTCACGTCTGGCCAATCGACCTTGCCGTGAGCATTCAGTCGACCAGGCTCGATTTCAAAAGCGATCCTGCGGATGAACTGATCGCAGCAACCAGTATCGTCCACCAAATCCCACTCATAACTCGCGACCGCCGGATCCGAGGTTCTCGTCTCCTCAAGTTCGCTTGAAGCTACGACGGTCGAACGATTTAGCGTTAACGCGCGGGCGGCCGTCCGCGGAGCGCCTTCACGCGGCTTTTACCTCTACGGTCAGCTTCAACCCGGCGCCTCGGACTTGGTCCTGGAGCGCCAGTCTCACAAACTGAGCCTCGTTCTGGCCGAGCGCCCGAGCGAAACGAGCCGCCCGTTCTGGACTTACTGCACGGCGCCCCTGCTCGATGTCACAGAGGTATGACCTCGAAACTCCGAGAGCCTTCGCGAACTCGGCCAAACTGTGTTCGTCCGCCTCGCGCAACCCTGAAAGAGCTGCTCCAAGGGTCAGCGGGCCACCCATCAGGGTTTCCAGATATTTCGACGCTACGAAGAATAGCATTACCGCAGCGGCGACTGGTGGGCTTTGCGGGCGGGGGCGGGGCTGTGGAGCTGTTGCCCGGACAGGGCGAATTGCCAGGCGGTTTGCGCTGCCGATGGATCGAGCGAAGACGTGGGCTGCCGAATGGTGGCGCGAATTCCGACCACCATCGAGATGGCGGTCACGCATAGCTGGGTCGCGCCGACATCCACGGCGACGCCGAGGGCGATGGCGCCCCACCTGAGCGAACCTGGGCCGCGGCCGAGCAAGTCGGCGTTTGGCTCGGACGGCTTCGTCGGCGTGTCAGTCACTTTGCCCTCCTGCGACCCCATGTTACTCCAGGTGAGCGGCAAGGAATAAGCTGGTATAACTTCGAAGATCGGGTCAATTCCCCGGCCGTTCGTCGCTGCCTGGCCGCCGCATATGCCGGTACCATCGCTGGTAAAGCGGCGCCGCGATGGTCGCCACCGCCGTCAACACTGCCATGCCGGCGACGAACATTGCGTGCCGTTGCACGGTGCTGGCGTTTCCGCGCACGAGCCACGGCAAGCACGCGACCAGGAAGGAGAGCCAGAGGGCATGGACGTAATCGATGGGCATGCGGCCGAGCCACACGCCGCCGTGCCACCAGATCTGGCCTTTGCGAAAGCGTGCCCGGCCGAAATGGGGGTTGAGCACGAACCACAGGAAATCCCAGGTCACGTTCCACACCAGGTAGCTTGCGACCACGCGCGCCTCCAGGCCCCACGACCAGGGCTGGCCGAAAGCCAGGCCGATATGAAAGCTGACGAACGGGATGAAGAACATCACCGCGTGGTAGCCAGTGAGGGGTTTGCCCGACAGCAAGAGGGCATAGACCCGCGCGTAGAAGGGCGTGCGCCGATACCAGGTCGGCAGGCTCATGGCCCAGCCGTCTTTCCCTTCGATTTCGATCTCGACCAGGGCGAACAGCAGCGCGTAGCCGAAAAGCAAGAACGTCCCCGGCAGGGTTGCCAGAATGGACGCCCAAAGTGCAGGTTCGCTCAAGGTCTCTTCCTTTCCCGTCGCGCCCGCGGCGAGTCTATCACGAGCTCATGGCACGAAACCTCGCGTGGCTCTGGAAGGTGCTACCATAATCAGACCATGCGAATTCTCTACGGGGTCGTGGGCGAGGGCATGGGGCACGCCATGCGCTCGCGCGTGGTGCTGGACGCGCTGACCGCCAAGCACGAGGTTCAGGTCGTGGTGTCGGGCCGCGCGCACGACTACCTGGCCAAGCGGGCCAGCGAGGTCCTGTCGGTGAAGAAGATCTGGGGCTACACCCTCGCCTACGAGGACAACGAGGTGCAGAAGTGGCGCACCGTGGTGCAGAACGCGAAGGGGGCGCTGACCGGGCTGCCCAAGAACATCCGCGCCTACCTGGAAATCAGCGAAGAGTTCAAGCCCGAGGTCGTGATCTCCGATTTCGAAACCTGGAGCTATCTCTTCGGCCTGCGCCACGAGCTGCCGGTGATCTCCGTGGACAACATGCAGATCATCAACCGCTGTGCACACGCGCCCGAGCTCCTGGCCGGCTGCGAGGCCGATTACCGCCTGACCAATGCCGTGGTCAAGGCCAAGATTCCGGGCGCGTTCCACTACCACATCACGACCTTCTTCTATCCTCCCACGCGCAAGCCCAATACCTCGTTGCACCCGCCCATCCTGCGCCCGGAGATCCTGGCCGCGCGCCCCGAGCCCGGCCGGCACCTGCTCGTGTACCAAACCTCGACCTCCAACACGGCGCTGCCCGAGATCCTGAAGCGTAGTGGACGCGAGTGCCGCGTCTATGGCCTGCGCCGGGATATCCAGAGCGACCTCGTCGACGGCAACCTGCGCTTCCGGCCCTTTTCCGAGGCGACCTTCATCGACGACCTCCGCACTGCCGCTGGCGTGGTGGCGAGCGCGGGCTTCACCTTGCTGGGCGAGGCGGTGTACTTGCACCGCCCCATACTGGCGGTGCCGATCCAGGGTCAATTCGAGCAAGTCCTGAACGCGCGCTACCTCGAGCGCGAGGGCTACGGCTTGGCCGCCGACGCGATCGATGACGAGAGGCTCGGCCAATTCATCGAGCGCCTGCCCGACTGCGAGCGCCGCCTGGCCGGCTACCACCAGGACGGCAACAAGGATCTCCTGGCCAGTCTGGAAAAGACCCTCGTGGCCGCCGCGCAAGGCAAGCGCGCACCGATCCTATATCACCACTAGAAGGCCGCCATCCGTAGTAGGTGCCAGCCCTTTCAAGGTGTTGAGAGGCCCGCACCTGAAACCGGGATTTGCTTCCCGGAGGCCGCGCAGCGGCCACATCCCCTCGCCCCGCGGTCACGCGGGGAGAGGGCGCCGCGCGAAGCGCGGCCGGTGAGGGGCAGAAGAAGTCGCCCTTGCGCGAGTGCCCCCTCACCCGCCGACGCAGACGTCGTCGGCCTCTCCCCGTCGGGGACCGTCGGGGAGAGGCGAGGATCTAGGCCCAGCGAACACCTTGAAAGGGCTGGCTCTTACTACCCAGGCCGCGCGAGGCGGCGGAATCCGGCCGCCACGGCGTAGACCATCGGTCCGGCGAAGGCCAGGCCCACGCCGAGAACCACGCCGCCGATCTGGTCCGGGTGATCGTGGTGTTCGCCGGCGAAGGCGAGGGCGAGGAGCACGGCGGGCCCCACGCCGAGAAGCGCCGTCGCGGGTATTCCACCTGGAACGCGGAAAGGGCGGGGTAGGTCGGGCTCGCGCACGCGCAGAACCACCAGGGCCAAGAATTCCAGCACCAACGCCAGGCCGTACAGAATCACGTCCAGCTCGATGAGCCGCTCGAACCCCAAGGTCAGGGCCAGGGACCAGGCGATGGACAAGCCGACGATGGACACCCACGGCGCTCCCGTACCGGGGAGCTGGCGCGCGAAGATGCGCGGCAGGTAGCCCTCCTGGGCCATCACCATGGGCAGGCGCGAGTAGGACATGACGAGCGCGTCCATCATGCCCAGGCCGCACGCCATGCCGCCCACCGCGATGGCCAGCGCCAGCGGCGCTCCGCCGAGGAGGCGTCCGGCGTCCACCCACGAACCCGTCGTCCACGCCTCGGGCGAAAGGCCGGTTCGTGGCGCGGCCAGGACCGGAACGACATAGGTCAGCACGACGAGCGCGGTGGCGGCCAGCATGGCCCGCGGATAGTCGCGCCGCGGACGCTCCACCTCGCCGGCCACGGTCGAGGCGTTGTCCCAACCCATGAAGTTCCACATGGCGATGAGCACACCGCCCAGGAAGTTGCCACCGCGCGCACCAACGACCGGCTGGACGGCTGCCGGGTGGGCCGGTCCGAACCAGGCCAGCGCGCACAGGATCGCGAAGGGCCCGAGCAGCAGCACGGCCATCCACTCGGAGGCGCCACCCACGGTGCGCGCGCCACGCAGGTTCACGGCCGCGCACGTGACCACCACGCCTACGCCGATAGTCAAAGCCGCCGGTCCGCTGACGACGCCCGGCCACATCCGGCCGAGATACAGCACGAACAGGGTGGGGTAGATGGCCATGTCGAATACGCTGGCGCACAGGGAGAGCCACGCTTCTTGAAAGCCCCAGAACGGCCCCAGTGCGCGCCGGACCCATACGTAGTAGCCGCCCTCCTCGGGCAAAGCGCTGGCCAGCTCGCCGACCATCAGGGTGGTGGGCACGCACCACAGCAGGGGCACGAGCAACAAGATGGCGACGGCGGCCTGGTAGCCGCTCTTGTGCAGCAGCTCCTCGAGACCGTACGGACCCCCGGCGACCATGAAGTAGGTCGCCGCCACCAGCGGTGCCAGAGTGAGTTTCTTCTTCAACGAGCCCAACCCGCGGAGATCGCGCAAGCACTATACAGGACGTCGCGGTGCCCAGCGGGGCCAGCGCCATCGGGGCAAACGCGCTATCTCCGATTGGTCCCGGACGAAGAACGTCGCAAAGACGCGACCTCATCGGCCGCCTTTGCAGCGAGGGCCTCGTTCCAAGAACGGAACTTGCGCACGCCCGGCGTTCGGCCAATTGGCCTCATTCCACCCGCGAGCGAGGAGAGCCCGAAAGCGATCCGCAGGTTCTCGGGATCAAGTCGCGGCAGAGGCAAAGGTCCGCGCATCTCTTCGACGGAGTGAAACTTGCGTACACCCATCACTCCTCCTCGAGCTCGAAGAGACGGCGCAGTTGCTCGGCGTCCAGGCGGTCTTGCGGTCTCACCGTGTCCTTCTTCATGCGGTAGAGCATCTCGGGCGTGGCGACGCGAATCCGGATTCCGTCGAGAACCAGCTCTTCGCTCTCGATGGTCTCGTAGCGAAAGGCCTCGCCCAGTCTTGAGAGAAGATCGAGGGAGTAGGGAGCATCGGGTGGAACATACTCGATGGCCGGATAGTCGCCAGCAAGGTCCTCCACCCGGATACTGGTCCACATTTGCGTCGTCCTGGTACAAGCCCCTAAGGGCTCGCCGTAGATGCTCTACGTTGGCCGCAGTCGCGGCGACGAAGAAATCGACATCTCGCGTGGCCCGCACCAAGCCCTGAGCGGCCATGGCCATCGATCCGACCATGACGTACTCCACGCCTTCGCGCTCGAAGGCCGCGAGGATCCGTTTCGCTTCCTCGAAGTCGATCATGTCGTCGTGAAGATGTTACCACCGAAACCCATCCGATCCTCTCCCGACAGCTCCCGCTCATTCTCGCTATTCTCCCCTGACGGCACCCGGAACGCGTGTGCGATCCCGGGTGGTGTGCGCGGCACTCGGGAACGGAGCCATCCGACGTGCCGGGCCGGCCCCGGCAACGAGCGGAGCCAGCGCCGGCCACGGCCTATGCCAGCATATTTGATGGCCTAGCGGCGTGCGCGCGGGACGCGAATTTCCGGGCACTCGGTATTTCGGCCGAATCCCGGGATTGCCCGCGCGATGCCCTACCGCTCGACCGCGGCCCGGAAAATGCAATTAGCCAGCCAGGTGTCCCAGTTACCCTACCTCCTATGCTACCTGGCGCTGGTTTCGTTCACGGTCACGGTGATCGCCCGCTTCGTCATGTGGGCGAGGCTGCCCATGCACATGCGCTGGGAGCTTTATCCTGTTCCCCATGCGCCCGCGGGAAAGTCCCGCTACGGCGGCTCGTTCATGGAGGAAGCCGACTGGTGGAAGCAGCCGCGTAAGACGTCCCCGCTCGGCGCGGTCAAGGCCACCCTTCCCGAAGTGCTGCTGCTGTCCTCGGTCAGGGAGCACAACCGCCAGCTTTGGGCGCGTACGTTTCCCTTTCATTTGGGTTTGTACCTGGCGGGAGGCGCGGCGGGGCTGGCGCTGTTGGCGGGCCTTGGGCGCGCGCTTGCGCCGCAGCTTCTCGCCGGAGGTCCGGGGAAAGTTGCCCATGAGATCGTGCTGGTGCTCGGCGTTGCCGGCCTTGCACTTGGTTGCCTGGGGGCTCTTTCGCTCTTGCACCGACGACTGACCCTGCCCGCGCTGCGGGCGCACACCGTGCCCGCGGACATCTTCAATCTCGTCTTCTTCATCGTCACTTTCGCCTCCGGTTTGCTCACCTTCGGATTGGTGGATAGGCACGCGGACCTGGCGATGGCGTTCGCGACCAACCTGACGGCCTTCAATTTGACGTCTCTGCCGGGCACGGGCATCGATTGGCTTCTGCCGACGGCGACGGTGGTGCTGTCGAGCTCGCTCGTCGCCTACATCCCGCTTACGCACATGTCCCATTTCGTGGGCAAGTATTTCGCGTACCACGCCATCCGCTGGAACGACAGACCCAACCTGGCCGGCGGCCCGCAGGAAGCCAAAATCGCCAAGCTGCTCGCGTACAAGGTTTCATGGGATGCCGAGCACATCCGCGGCGCGGGCAAGAAGACCTGGGCCGACCTGGCCATGGAAAACCCGACGGAGATCAGGAAATGAGCGGCGGCGTGACCTTTCGCTCCTTCTCCCAGGGCGACGGCCCGGTTGCCAAGGTGGGGCTTGAAGACCAGGTCCCGCTGCCACCACCCTTCGACAAATTGGAAGACGAGCCCCGGATCGCCCCGCTCGCCGACGAGGTTCGCCAAAAGCTCGTCTGCTTGGACGACACCATCGCGCTCAATATCCCGAAGCCCACGACCCCGGCGGAAGAAGAGCGGTTGGTCAATGCCTTCTTGTCGGGCTTGCGCAAGCTCTTCTCCGCGGCCGACAACTGGACCTTCCTGCAGCCGTTGCTGTTCTCCGTCGAGCACTGCGCGCGTTGCCAGACCTGCTCGGAGGCCTGCCACATCTTCGAGGAAAGCGGAAAGAACGAGCTGTACCGACCGTCGTTCCGCTCGGAGATCCTTCGCCGCATCTATTTCAAGTACGTCAAGGGCGCCTCGACCTTCGTCCATGGCGACATCGATTTGAATTGGCGGACGGTGGTCCGGCTGCTGGAGCTTTCCTACCGCTGCAACCTCTGTCGGCGCTGCGCGCAGACCTGTCCCATGGGCGTCGACAACGGGCTCATGGCGCGCGAGATCCGCAAGATCGCCAGCCAGGAGATGGGCATCCACCCCAAAGAGTTGCACGAGGACGGCTCGATGTTGCAGCTCAAGGTCGGCTCGTCCACGGGCATGAACCCGGACGTGCTCAAGAGCAACATGGAGTTCATCGACGACGACACCAGCGAAAAGACCGGCATCAAGGTCGTCACGCCGTTCGACAAGAAGGGCGCCGACATCCTCCTCATCCACAACGCTGGCGAGATCATGGCCTGGCCCGAGAACATCGGCGGCTTCAGCCTGCTCTTCAACCAGGCCGGCCTCAATTGGACCATGTCCAGCGAGGCGCCCGCCTACGACGGCATCAACTATGGCGTCTTCTACGACGACGTGCAGTTCGCGCGCACGGCCCTGCGCCACATGCAGATCGCCGAGAAGCTCGGCGTGAAGAAGATCGTCCTCGGCGAGTGCGGGCACGCCCACAAGGCGCTCACCGTCATCGCCGACAAGGTGCTGACCGGCGGGCTCAACATTCCGCGCGAAAGCTCCATGCCCATTCTGCGCGATATCGCGCGCTCCGGCGCCATCCGCTTCGACAAGAGCCGCAACGACTTCCCCGTCACCTTGCACGACCCGTGCAACTACGTGCGCCTGATGGGGATCGTGTCGCCGCAGCGGGAAATCCTGGGCCAGGTCGTGCCCAAAGAGCGCTTCCGCGAGATGACCCCGCACGGGGTGAACAACTACTGCTGCGGCGGCGGCTCGGGATTCGCCATCATGAGCGGACGCAATTTCGCCAGTTGGCGTCACCATCTCACGGGGCGGCGAAAATTCAGGCAGATCCTGGAGGCCTTCCAGGGCGAGCCCATGGGCGCCGAGAACCACAAATACGTCTGCGCCCCGTGCAGCAACTGCAAGGGGCAGATGCGCGAGATCATCTCGTTCTACAAGGCCCACGAGAAGGCCGGCCTGCACTACGGCGGATTGGTCGAGCTGATGGTCAACGCCATGGCCGACGCCAAGCCAGGCTACATCAACTGGGAGTGGCATTGAGAACACCGGGTTTTCAAACCCGCCCCTACGGATTCGTACGTCTATTCTCGCATCTGTAGGGGCGGGTTTCAAACCCGCCCCTACCTGTTTTCGCCCGGTCTTGCTACCCTTACCGGATGACCGTAGTTCCAGGTCTTGACATCTTGCGTTCCACCTTCCTGCCTGCCAGCGCGCGGCTGCTGTTGGCGGCCTGCGCGCTTGGGCTGACCCTCGGTGGTTGTGCACGCGCGCGTGCGCCGGGAACCGACACCTCGACGAGCACCTCCACCGCACCGGGCTCGGGCGGAGCCTCGAACGCGGGCGGCACGACGGCCGGCGGTGGCGCCTCGGGCCTCGGCGGCTCGGCGAACAGTGGCGGCAGCACGGGCGCGGGCGGATCGGCCGGCGAGGGTGGCATCGCGGGTGGTGGCGGAGCCGCGCACGGTGGCGCCGGCGGCGTTCCCAGCGGTGGCGCGGGCGGCACGTCTTCGTCGGGCGGTTCTTCCTCCTCGGGCGCGGGCGGCACGACCCAGGCCGACGCCGCCGTGGATGCCCCCATCGATACCGGACCTCCACCCCTCGTCTATGCGCTGCCTCCGCCCAACCAGATGATCAATCAGTTCTACATCAAGGGGTGCCAAGCCGGCTCCGCCACGTCGCCCGGCGGTGGCGTCTGCACGCAGGGGCAGAATGCGTGCGAAGGCACCAAGCAAGGCGCGCAGGTCAATTTCCTGTGCCCTCGCTTCATGCTCTTCTCCGACGAGATGGCCCAGGCTGCCCTGGATGACGGCTACACGGGCCTGAACTACGCGGTGGTGGGCCACGACGTGGAAACCGGCGGCATCGACGGCAACGTGACCATCAGCTGCTGCCAGTGCTACCAGCTGGTCTTCAGCTTGCCCGAGAACGAGGCGCAGGTCAGCGGCAATGGCGCCTCGGCCATTCCCATTCCGCCGCCCCTGGTGGTGCAGGCCTTCAACACCTCGGCCGGCGGCGGCCAGAACTTCGACGTGTTCATGGGCGCGGGCGGCTTCGGCGCCTTCAACGCGTGCGATCCGAACGCGTCGATGAAGAGTCCCTCGGGCAAGTACCTCTACACCCAGTTCCCGACCGAGGGCGAGCCCGGCTCGGGTGGCGTGAACGCGGCCACCCAGGTCGCGGGCTGCAAGAACAGCAACAACCTGGTCACCACCGCCACGTTGTCCTCGGCGACCTGCCAGGCCAACGTGGCCACCTCATGCGGAAAGTTCAAGTCCAGCTCGACCACGGTGACCAACGAATCCATCAACTCGTGCACGCAATCGAACAACGCCAACACCTACTACCACATCAACTGGAAGATCTACGCCAAGCGGGTCGAATGCCCAACGCACCTCACCCAGGTCACGGGGTGCAAGCTGGCGCCGCAGGGCCTGCCGGCCGTGAATCCCGCGGTCGCCACGCCCGAGCAGGCCGCCGCGGATTCCTCGTTCAAGTCGGGCTACACCATCACCACCATGCAGGACTGCTGCATGCCCACCTGCGCCTGGCAGGACAACGTCAAGGGCCAGAATCTGTCGGTGGTCGGAGACTACGATTCGTTCTACTCGTGCGACCAGAGCGGCGTCCCCGTCACGGAATAGCTCGGCCTTCGACGCGGGCAAGTAGCGCTTGAGCTTGACCGCATGGTGACGAAGTGTCACCGTTACACCATGCGATCCAGCATCAGTATCAAGCAGCTCCATCAGACGACGGGTGAGCACGTCAGACGGGCAGCCCGGTCGAACGCGCCGATAGCCATTACGGACCGGGGCAGACCCGTCGCAGTGCTGGCCAAACCGGCCCTGCTGCGCTCGCGGCGACCAGGGCGAACCTTGTTGCCCGAGTACCGAGCTTCTGCTATCTCGCAAGACCTCGGGCAGCGTGCTCGAGGATCTGGATGCGATTCGCGGCGATCGATGATTGCTTGCGACACATCTGCGGTGGCGAAGTTCTACGTCCCGGAAAAGGAATCCCGGGCGTTACGTCAGCTCCTCGAGACGGAAGACGGAGTATGTGTCTCGGAGCTGGTTCGGCCCGAGCTCATGGCGGTCTTTCATCGGCGTCTGCGCGAAGGAGACTGGAATCGGAGAGACTTCACGGCCGCAGTTCGGCAGTTTCAGCACGATGATTTGGCAGGCTTCTGGACGTGGCTTCCGATCGATAGCTTGATCATGAGAGCGGCGGCCGAGGCCTTTGCCACGCTGCCGCCCACGGTATTTCTTCGCTCTTCCGACTGCATCCACATCGTGACCGCCCTTCACAACAACTTCACGGAATTCGTCACGTTTGACATCCACCAAATGAGAGCAGCTTCATCGATGGGACTGCGCCCGCGTTCAGAGCAACGAGGGTGAGCGGAGTTTAGCATGTGCACGGCCGATCTATCCCGGCTGGCTGCGTCGCTCGTCGCTTACATACTGAATTGAAATCCCGTCCGGCAAGCCCTACCGTTTCTGTACGTGAGCGCCGCCGCCATCATTCACCTCGACATGGACGCTTTCTATGCGTCGGTCGAGCAGCGCGATTTTCCCGACCTGCGCGGCAAACCCGTGATCGTGGGCGGCCACCCGAAGCGCGGGGTCGTGCTGGCCGCCTCCTACGAGGTGCGCCCCTTCGGGGTGCGCTCGGCCATGCCCATGGCGATCGCCGTGCGCAAGGCGCCCACGGCCATCGTCGTCCCGCCACGCATGGGGGCGTACGCGGAGGCAAGCGACGCGGTGTTCGCCATCATGGCTTCGGTCACCCCGCTCATCGAACCGCTCTCGCTCGACGAGGCGTTCCTGGACGTGACCGCGTCGCGCGAGCTCTTCGGCCCTCCGGGCAAGATCGCCGCCGACCTGCGTGCGCGCATCGCGGCCGAGGTGGACCTGCCCGCGTCGGCCGGCATCGCCTCGGTGAAGTTCGTGGCCAAGATCGCCTCGGATCTGGCCAAGCCGAACGGACAGAAGGAAGTCGCGCCCGGCGCGGAGCGGACGTTTCTTGCCCCGCTGCCCGTCGCGCGTCTGTGGGGCGTGGGCCCCAAGACCGAGGCCGTGCTGGCCGAGCTTGGCCTGCGCACCATCGGCCAGATCGCGGACGCCGATCCCGATTGGCTGGGCAAGCGCGTGTCGGGTGGTCGCGATCTGTGGGATCTGGCGTGCGCGATCGATCCGCGCAAGGTGGTGCCCGACCGCGAGGCGAAGAGCATCGGGGCCGAGGACACTTTCGACGAGGACCTGGCCGGCAAGGAGGCGCTGCTGCCGTACGTGCATGCCCAGGCCCTGCGCGTGGGACGCCGCCTGCGCCAGGCGGGCAGGAAGACGACCGTGGTGCAGCTCAAGCTCAAGCTGGCCGACTTCACGCTGCTCACGCGCCGAACGACCTTGCCCGAGCCGACCGACGACGGTCAGGCGCTCTACCGCGCGGCCAGCGCGCTGCTTTCCGCCCAGCGCCTGCAGCAGAAGGTTCGGCTCACGGGCGTCTCGGCCCAGTCGATTCTCGCGGGGGAGGGACAGCTCTCGCTCTTCGATTCCGATCGCCGCAGCGGCCGTCTCAACGCCGCCCTCGACCGCATCCAAAAGAAGTTCGGCACGACCTCGGTGACCACGGCGGACCTGCGCGAGACACCGATCAAGGATCGGGAATAGGGTGAGAATTGCACCAGCTACCCCACGGTGGGAAGTACGCCGCCCGGGCGACCGTAGTGCGGAACCACGTCGTCGCCTGGCCGTGGCTCGACGAATTTCCCCAACGAACGAGAATAGTAGAGACAACCGATCTCGCTCGGGTCGCGCGTGGTGAAGAAGTGCTCGGCCTCGTCCAGAGCGGCCAACCACCGCTGTTTCAACTTCGGTAGGTCGACCGGCTCTGCGAGGTGAAGCCGGCCGAAGTCCTCGGGGCGATACCGGCCGCGACGGCGCAGCAGATCGAGCAACATGGCGGGCGTGAAACCGGGATCCTTCCCGGCTGCGGCCCAACACAAGGCCCCAAGAGGCAGTAGGTCCATCGCTTCGTGGATGTCGAGGTAGTCGCGCGGTTCGTCGCGGCCGACCAGCGCCAGCAGCTTGTTGATGGCGAGATCCACGCCCGAGAGCTGAAAGCCCGAACGTTCGCTGCGAACCGTGGGCAAGAAGCGCCATGCAGAATCGTGCGCCCATTCGAGCTTGGTCGCTTCCTCGCCTTTGCGCACGATCGCGCGCGTGAAACCCGGCTGCTGCATCAATACCTCGACCTCGTAGCCCGACTGTTCGAGCAATCGCGTATCGTCGCGGACCGCCACCGCAACCCGCTCCTCCGAGTCGTGGAAGTAGTCGAGGTCGTTGCTGTACCGTTTGGAGTTGGGCTCGAGGTGCAGCGCCGCGCCGCCGGCCAGATAGCTGTCGAAAGAGCGATTGACTGCCAGGAGCTCGGCAATGGCGGCCTGGAACGAGGTTAGCGGCATAGACTCGCTCCCGTCCGCCAGCCATCACGTCCACCGTGGGTCATCAGCTGGCGTGCGACCCACGCAATGTCCTCCACTGTCACCACGTAGTCCTTCGGCGAAGACCAGAAGCACCTCGCGTGGAAGCGTTTGAAGGCACGCCTCGCTTCGCGCAGCCGCACCATTCGCCGAGCGGTCTCCGGCGGCAGAACGCGCCGACTGCGCCGCCCCCCGCGTCGTCCGATCTCGGCCAGGTACGCACGAACCTCAGGTGTCATGTGAATTATCGTATCCCGCTTATGATGGATATCAAGCAATATCATGAGTATGTGCACAATTCGCGCCCGCTCTCAAACAGGCGTTGCCCGGGCTTTGCGCAAGCGCACCTCGCTATGCCGAGACCGATGCGATGGCTTCCGCCGTCGCGCACGCGACCTCGACCATCGGAGGCCCGGAGGCCGCGCCGCTGGTTCCCGACATGGTGACGGCCTTTCGCGAGATGCGAGCGTGCGGATTGCTTGCCGGCAGCGTGGGCACGTGGATCGATTGGTTCGCCGCTCTCGGCAACGACGGCCTGGCCGCCGAACAGCCACTGCTGGCCGTTGCCGAGGATCCCGACATGCCCGTGGATCTTCGCAGACGGGCGCTCGATGCGCTCGATCGGGTGGGCTCGCCGATGGGCTCCTGGTGGAGCCTGCGCGCCATCAGCAAGGCTCTCGATCGCAAGCGCGACCTGTTCGATCGTGGTGGCGGCGAGCCACCCATGCAGATCCTGCCTCCCCCGCCAAAAACGCCGCGCGAGTACGCGCTCTGTCGCCAAGAAGCAGGGCTTCCGCCACGGCCCGAACCGCGTGAGCTCGGCGACGAAACCGCCGAGGCCAGGCGTCCCTTCGACTGGGGCTTCGCGGAATGCGTGCGTAGGCGCCTGTGCGGCCCCGACGAAAAGACCTATCGCAAGACCATGCAGATATGTTGTGCCGGCTCCGGTACGAACGCGCCCTGGTTCTGCAAGGAGCGCTGAGTTTTTGTGCCCGCCCCGGGCTCCCGCTGGTGCCCAGCCTGGGCGACCCCGTGCTCGGTATTGCGGGGCTCGTAGGTCTTGCCCGGCGTGATACCTGCTGTCATTCTGTGTCCATGCTCCCGCGGTTGCCGAATCCCGACCTCGTACGCGCCTTCGGTCGCGCCGTACGGGCGCATTTCGAGGAAGAAGTGACGAAGGAGGGGGAGCAGTCCGAGGCTCGACGCCGAGGCGTGTTGCCCGGCGTTCGCGGCGCCATCGAGCGTGCCCGAGCCGAGGGACTCTGCGCCGACGCCTGGCTCTTCGGTTCGTATGCCTGGGGAGAGCCGGGCGAGCGAAGCGACATCGACGTGTTGGTAGACGGCTGCTCCGATCCGTTCCTGGTGGCCTCGCTCGTCGGTCGCGCATGTGGGCTGGATGTCCATGTCATCGAAATGTCGGAGGCGCCCGTTTCGCTGAAGGAGCGCGTTCGCAAGGACGGAGTGCCCTTGTGAGCCCGGCCGAAGCACGCGCGGCCCTTGCGGCTGCCGAGTGTCACCGCGATTGGGAAGACTCATCTAGGCCGCGCCCGCGGCGCTGATCCCTTTCACGGCGATGCCCAGGCCGCGCTTGTGGCACTCTCGCTCGATCACGCATACCAAGCGTTCGAGGCGATTCTGGTGCGACTGGAACGCGTGGCGGGTCTGCCAGAGCGGGCCGGCGCAAGCTGGCACTCCGCCGTGCTGGCGGATGCTGCCTTGGCGATTCCGGGGCTTCGCCCGCCAATCTTCCCAGCCGAAGCACACGCAGATTGGGATGCTCTGCTGCGCGCTGGCAAAACTCCGATTCGTCCTTGCCGGCTCGGTGGGCCTGGACAGCGTGACCCGTCGGTACCTCCTTACCGATACCATCAACGATCTTCGGGACTGGCGTCTTGGTCCCTACGATGGAACGACCGCGGACCGTTTTCTCGAGGAGACTCGCCAGCGCTGCTTCTGGCGCGCAAGACCTATTTCAATTCGTGGGTGGGGCGGCTCCGCGAGGCGCTGGGCACGCCGGAGGACAAATTCGCACGGCTCGTTCTCGCGACATGCGCGCGTGAATCGAAGGGCGCCACGATGTCGTCCTTGTCCCAGTGTCTAGGCGTTCAGATTCCTGATCTTGCCGAACGAACCACGACCCTGATCTGGCTTCTCGACGTGTTGCTTAACGACGGCTACTTGGTGGAGCACCAAGGTCGCTGGCGGTTTCGCTCAGGACTCCTGCGCCGCTACTGGGAGAGGCACGTGCGATGACCTCCGTGAAGCGCTTTGCCTCCACAATCTACAACCCCCACCTCCTCGCCCTACTACAAGGCGCGCTTCGAGGATCTACCGACCCAAAGCCAGCTCATCGTCAACACGGTGGCGCTTCACTGGCATCCGATGACCGCTGCCGACTGCGCAAGCCGCACGCGGATCGGGATCAACGTCGTGTCCGCCCAGCTCGACCGGTTGTGTCGCCAGGGAGTTCTCTCGAAGGTGTCCCTGTCCGAGACCGGCAAGCTCGGGTTTCAGATGGCCGAGCGTTTCTTCAACATCTGGTACCTGATGCGCGCGAGCCGCCGTTTGCGGCGGCGCTTGAGATGGCTGGTCGAGTTCTTGCGGGTCTTCTATGGCGATCGGGAGTTGCGGCGCCGGGCCGAGGATCTCCTGGCCACGACTGCAGGCCAAAGAGCGATCGCCGGCGGGACGGCCAAGCTGTTCGCCTTCGCCTCGGCGATCGACGAGCCCGCCTTGCGCAGGCAACTCAAGCTGCGCGCCATCCATGTTCTGCTCGAAGAGTGTGGCCGGATGAGCGAGCTTCGTGAGCTTCTCGACCTCGCGGGCGAGGACGCCCATCTGGCCCCCGTCGTGGATCGCGCGCGGGCGCTGCGGGACGTGCGCGCGAATATCCTCAAGGCCAAGGTGAGGTGGCCGAAGGGAATGACGGCCAAGCGATTTGCGGAGGCTCTGGCATGCAATCCCGTGTTGTCGATGCGATACAAGATCACGTTTGCAAAGGTCCTGACAGGCAACTACAGCAAGAAGCGTGATTTGCTAGGGACGAAGTTGCCAGGTTCGGGTCTACCCATTGATCCAAGGGTCCTTGAAGCCATCGGACGCGGCGATCTTCCCGCTCTGCCTGAGTTTTCGAGACCGGAAGAAGTCGATCATTTTCTCTCTCTTAGCGCCCGGTCGGAGGATGTGCTCGATACTCCTTTTGTGGTGGGCGATGGCCTCTCCAAGACAGGCTTTCCCGACGCCGTGGTCCTGCGGGCGTTGGAGGTCAGTAGCATCGCGGCACGGCAAGCGCTCATCTTCTCAGCGATGTCATGGCTTGACAAAGGTGATTGGCTCTTGGCCAGACGCCGAGTAGCGCAAGTCCTTGGCAGTCTCGACTCATCCGATAACACGCCGGCCGGGGTGGTCGTGGTGGAATTGACGATGTTTTGTCAGACGTGTCTTAAGCACGGGGTGGGCAAGAAAGCCATTGAGCTCCTTAAGGAGACTGGAATGGACGAGCGTCTCTCGCCGCTCTACGAAGCGTTGTGCGTGGCCGTCACGCCAGAGAAAGGTCTTTCTCATCTCAGCCCGGAGATACGTGCCCCGGCCGAGGAGATGCTCAAGCTTCTGACCGAGGACGCGCCGGTGCGCCTTGGAGATGCGGGCCGGGCAAGACCATTTGCAGAACGGCCGCCAGCAGCACCACGCTCACGCAGCCGATGACGTTGTACCAGAGGAAGCTGATGTCCGTGCCCAGGAAGACGCCGACGACGATGGCCTCGGCGACGATGGCCGCGAGAAACACGGCGGTCCCGCGCACCACGTGGCGGGAAAACGCCACCAGGAAGATGCCCAGGATGGTGCCGTAGAAGAGCGAGCCGAGGATGTTCACGGCCTGGATCAAATTGTCGATCAGCGAAGCGAAGGTCGCGAACAGGACGGCCAGCACGCCCCAGCCTGCCGTGAACCATTTCGCCGCCCGGACATAGTGCGCGTCGGAGGCGTCCTTGCGCACGCTACGACGGTAGAAGTCCACCACCGTGGTCGACGCCAGCGCCGACAGCTCGCCGGCCACGGCCGACATGGCCGCGCAGAAGATGACCACCAGCAACAGACCCACCAGCCCGCGCGGCAAGTTGCGCATGACGAACGACAGGAAGATGTAGTCGGCATCCTTGGTGTTGGCGCCGGGCAGGGCCTGGGCGATGGTTTGCTTGGCCTCCAGGCGAATGGTCGCCGAGGTAGCCTCGGCCGCGCGCACCCGCGCTTCGCTGGCTGCAATCGCCGTGGCGTCGCCCCGGCGCAGCGCCTGGTCCAGCCCCTGGATCTCGTTGCGCTTGTGCGCGAAGGCGTCCGCGTGCGCCCGTTCGAGGGACGAGAGCTTGCCGGCGAAGGCGGTGTGCTTGGCGCGCGCGAGCGCGACCTGGTTGAAGAAGACCGGGGGCGCGTTGAATTGGTAGAAGACGAAGAGCATCACGCCCACGAACAAAATCAGCGACTGCATCGGGATCTTGACCAGCCCGTTGAACAGCAGGCCAAGCCGGCTCTCGGTGGTGCTGTGGGCGCCGAGGTAGCGTTGCACCTGCGATTGATCGGTGCCGAAGTAGGCCATGGCCAGAAAGAAACCGCCGAGCAGCCCCGACCAAAGCGTGTAGCGCGCGCGCGGATCGACGGAGAGATCGACCGCGTTCAGCTTGCCCAGCGTGCCCGCGATGTGCAGGGCGTTGCGGAAGGAGACCTCGGACGGCAGGCGCGCGACGATGAGGACGAACGCGACGACCAGCCCGCCCAGCATGACCAGCATCTGCTGCTTTTGCGTCTGGCTGACCGCCCGGGTGCCGCCGATGACGGTGTACACGATGACCACGCCGCCGATGCCCAGGCACGTCAGCCGGAAGGGCCAGCCCAGCACGGACGACAGGATGATGGCGGGCGCGTAGATGGTGATGCCGGCGGAAAGGCCGCGCTGGAGCAGGAACAGGAACGCCGTCAACTGCCGGGTCTTGCGGTCGAAGCGCGTCTCGAGGAGCTCGTAGGCCGTGAACACGCGCAACTGAAAATAGCGGGGCAGAAAGACGACCGACAGCACGATCATAGCCAGCGGCAGGCCGAAGTAGAACTGGATGAAGCGCATGCCGTCTTGGTACGCCTGACCCGGCATGGAGAGAAAGGTGATGGCACTGGCCTGCGTGGCCATGACGGACAGGCCAATGGTGTGCCACTTGTCTTCCCCGCCGCGCAGGTAGTGGGCCATGTCTTGCCGGCCGCGCGCCTTCCAGGTGCCATAGCCAACGATGGCGGCGAGGGTGCCGAGCAGCACCACCCAGTCGAGCGCGCTCACCGGTAGATCCAGGTGAAGGCCGCGAAGGCGGCGATTTCCAAGACCAGCGTCCCGGCGACGATGAGGTAAAGCGCTGTCCAGCTCAGCGGCGGGGCCGAGGGCGGCGTCTCATCGGGCATCTTGCTCATGTCCCGCGGCCAAGAGATTGGCGAACAGTCGGAACGCGCCGGGAACGCCGGCCGGCAACTGACGGAAGATGGCCAGGCCGGTGTAGATGAAGACCCCCTTGCCGTGGCGTACCCACAACAGGCCACCGTCCAGGCTCGGCTCACCAGGATCGTTCATGCCGAGCACGGTCTGGTAGCGCGGATCCCAGGTCGACGCGAAGTACAGCCCGCGCTCTTGGATCCAGCCGTCGAAGTCACGCGCAGTGATGCGATTGGGGGCGTCGAGGATGCGTTGATCGGGATGAAGGAAGTGAACGGCGGCGGATTCGTCGGTCACGCGCTCGTGGCCAATCTCGAAGGGGAAGGGCCCGATGGGCGTCGCCAGCGGGGCCAGACGATTGTTGGTGTTGTACTGCGCGACCAGGGTGCCGCCGGCCTCGACGTAGGCCATGAGGGCCGCGTGCGCCCGGCGCAGCGTCTCGTCGGTGTTGAAGGCGCGCACGCCTATGACGATGGCATCGAAGCGGGCCAACGCGGGACTGCCGGGGACGAGGCCGGCGAGCACGTCGTCGCCGATGGACGTGACCTCGTAGCCGACCTGGCGAAGCGCGGCCGGGACTTCGTCGCCCGGCCCGGGGATGTAGCCAATCTTGCTTCCTTGCCGCTCGATGGCGAACGAGACCAAACGCACGTCCGAGCGGTCGAGCACGGTCTGGATGGGGATATGGGCGTGCTCGATATGGATTGCTCCCTGGGAAAGGTGGAGCGCACCGACGTCGGCCACCGCGCGCAGGGTCGAGGAATCTTGCTGGCCGTTGCTTGGCGGCGGCGGCTGAACGTGAAAGGCGAGCTCGGCTTCCGCGCCTTTGCCCGAAAGCGCGAAGGGTTGCGTGGCAGGGGTCGCAGACCACCCTGCCGGCATCTCCAGGCGAAGCGTGCCAGCGACGGAGGGGGCGCCGGCCGTCAGGCGAACGGACAGCGTGCGCGCCTCGCCGCGCGGGAACATGAGGACCTTGGTGGCGGGGCGCACCGAAACTGCGGGCGTGACCTCGAGAGGACGGTGGCGCTCGCCCGCCACCGGATCGGTCCACTTGAAGTCGATGGGGCGGCGGACCGTCAGGGCGTGGCCGTCGATGTCGAGCACGAATTCGACGGCGAGGGGCGACTCGGCCTCGGCAAGACCGATCAGCGAGGGATCCTGGACGCGAAACAGTCCCGGCTCGGGCGGCAACGCCAACCAATACGGTGTGGTCAAGGGGAGCTGGACGGCACGCGCAGGACCCGCTTCACCTCCGCCGTACCGAGCGGCTTGTCTACGCGCGCCTGGTGCCCATCGGCAGCGCCGTGCCCGTCCGCGATCGCGCCGCCCAGGAAGCGAACCTCGCGCAGGGCGATCTTCGCCGGCGAGCGGTTGACGGCAGTCGCGGTGACCTCGATGGAGGCGCCGGGCACGACCCGGTAGTCGGCCGAGGTCGCTTCGCTGAATAGCCCGGCGCAGGCCAGGATGAGGTCGCGAACCTCGGCCTTCTTCTTGGTCCGCCAACCCGCATCGGCCACGCTGTCCAAGGCCTGGTCGATTTGGACCAGGGCTGGGATGCTCTTGTACGGGGCCGCCGGCTCGAACGCGCGCAAGGTGCGCTCGACCAGGCGTCTGAGCGCGGAGGTGCCCTTGAAGCGCGCCCATGAGAAGTCGAGCCCGTCGAGCACGGAGCCGTGGAGCGGCGCCGAAGGCTCGGACTCGGCGAGCAGCTTGAAGTACTCGATGATGGGCGCACGCGTGGGCGCCACCCCGAACCCCTGGCTTTTGTGCATGCTGCGGCTGTCCGCGGCCAGCTCGCCGCACGAAATGCCGAGCAACGGAATGTAGGCGTTCACGTCCATCTTCAGGAAGCCCGACAGGTCGTCGCCGGGGGTGATGCTCCACGACGAGCGGTTCCAGAGGATCCGGCGCGCCTGCCACGGCCGCACGTCGGCGTTAAGCTGCTCGGGGTGGAAATTCGCATCCGCCGCCGCGTGAAAGGCCTCGAGGGCAAGCTGCGCCGAGGCGGTGTGGTGCCCGTGCGTCTCGCTCACCTCGGGCGAGAAGCGCGTGACGATGACGTCGGGACGAAAGCGGCGAATGACCTGGACCACATCGGCCAGCACGGCGTCCTTGCCCCAGATGCGAAGGGTTTCCTCGGGATTCTTCGAGTAGCCGAAGTCGCGCGCCCGGGTGAAAAACTGCTCGGCCCCGTCGAGCCGGCGCGCCGCCAGCAACTCCTGTGTGCGGATGACGCCCAGGTCAGGACCTTGCTCGGAGCCGATCAGGTTCTGCCCGCCGTCCCCGCGCGTGAGCGAGAGATAGGCCGTGCGCACCAGCTTTTCCTTCGACAGATAGGCGAGGAGGTTGGTGTTCTCGTCGTCGGGATGGGCGGCCACGTAAAGGACGCTACCCACCACTCCCAGCTTGCGCAGGCCAAGCTGGATCTCGGCCGCGTCGGGCTGGGGCGGGGGTGGGCTGGCGTTGGCCTCGAGGGGGATGAGGGACATGAGGGAGATGAGGGACATGATCGGGATCGCAATCGCTACGAAGAAGCCGAGGCTCCTCCGGGACAAGCAAGCTCTGCCGAGTATACTGACCGCCAACAGTGGGCCGCGCATTTTCCAATTCCTACCTCGCAGGTGAGCCTGCTGCACATGCGTTCTTCGCGTCTCGCTTCCGCGAGCCGGCGGCGCGCATCGAGCGCGCCCTTCTTGCCGCAGGGCGTGACGTGGCGCCTGCGGTGCTGGAGGTCTTGCGCGAGCAGCAGTCGGATTTACCGCCCAGCCCGGCTCGCCAGGCCAACCTGGACAAGCTGGCCGCGGGACAAACCGCCGTCGTCGCCACCGGCCAGCAGGTCGGGCTCTTCCTGGGTCCGCTCTATGCTTTCTACAAGGCAGCCTCGGCCATCGCCGTGGCGCGCGCCATGGAAGCCGAGTCCGGCGTGCGCTGCGTGCCGCTCTTCTGGCTGCAAACCGAGGATCACGACTTCGAGGAGATCTGTTCGTGCGTGGTCGCGGGGCGAGATGGGGAGCCGATTCGTCTGGTTTTGCCCGATGAAGGCCAGGCGCGCGCCTCGGTTGCCCACCGCACGCTGCCCGCCCAGGTGACCGGGCTACTCGACACCCTGGCCGAGACCCTCGAACCGGGCCCGGCTGCCGAAGAGACACTGGCCCTTCTGCGCGAGCACTATCGGCCGGGGCAATCCATGGCCCGGGCCTTCGCACGGGTGATCGCCGCTGTGTTCGCCGAGGAGGGGCTGCTGGTCTTCAATCCTCGCGACGCGCGGGTGGCGGAGCAGGCCGCGCCCATCTACCACGTCTGCCTGGACGAGAGCGAAGCCATCGAGGCGAGGCTGCAAGAGCGGCACGCCGCCTTGGCTGCGGCCGGTTTCGACGAACAAGTGGCGGTTCGCGAGCGCGGCGCGCTCGTCTTCTTCCATCGCGACGGCGAAACCGGTCCCCGCTTTCGCATCCAACGCAAAGTCGCAAGCACCGGCGACGCGTCCTGGGGGTTGGCCGGCAGTCCGGAAGTCTTCGGCCACCAGGAGATCCTGCGCACGCTGGCGAGCGCGCCCCTGCGCTTTTCCACCTCGGCGCTGCTTCGCCCCATCGTCCAAGACACCCTGTTGCCGACGGTGGCCTACGTCGGGGGACCGGGTGAGATCAACTACTTCGCCCAGCTTTCGCCCCTGTACGCGCACTTTGGCCTGACGCCGCCGCTGCTGGTGCCGCGCGCACGTTTTCGTTGCGTGGATGCCCGCACGCGCAGGTGGCTGGCGCAGCTCGGGCTCGGCGCCGCGGATCTGTCGGCACCACCCGAGGTGTTGCACGCGCGCCTGCCCGCCGCCATCCCCTCGGGCGCGGCCAGTCCCGAGGAGCTGCGCGCCTTGGTCGACCATGCCATCGCGCCTGCGCTGGAGAAGATCGCCGCCGCCGTCGAGGCGGCCGGCCCTCGCCTGCAACGGCCGGCCCGGCGCGTACGTGCCAGCGTGGCGCACGGACTGGGGCGCCTGATCGATCGCTATGCCCGCACCTTGGTGGAGCGCGACGAAACCACCTTGCGCCGCATCCGCCGCTTGGAGCTGGCCCTGTTTCCGCACCGGACGCCGCAAGAGCGCTATTACGGCTGGCCGTCCCTGGCCGGCCGCGTGGGGGTCATGGCCCTCAAGCGCCTGGTGATGGACAGGCTCGGCGCGGTCAGCCCTTTCGCCACCGACATTCAAGACTTGGAGCCATGATGGTCTCGCGGCCCAGCCTGCGCATCGGAATCGCCTGTTTCTCCACCTTCGGCGGAAGCGGCGTGGTGGCCACGGAGATCGGCATGGCGCTCGGCCGCCGCGGCCACCGCGTGTGCATCCTCAGCGACCGGCCGCCCGTGCGGCTGGATCCCGATTCCCCGAATGTCACCTGCCACCAGGTCGAGTCGCTCGACTATCCCTTGCTGGCCGAGCGCTCCTACGCCTTGGCGTTGAGCGCCAAGATGATCGAGGTGGCGCGGGCGGAAAAATTGGACCTTTTTCATCTGCATTACGCCATCCCGCACGCGGTCAGCGGTTTTCTGGCCCGCCAGGTGCTGGGGCTCTGTGCGCCCAAGATGGTGACCACCCTGCACGGAACCGACGTTTCCTTGGTCGGGTCGGATCCTCGATTTCAGCCCCTTGCCCGCTTTGCCGTGAGCCAAAGCGATGCCATCACCGCGCCCTCGCGCTGGCTGGCCGAGGCCGCGTACCGAGAGCTCGGCCTTCCCCGCGAGGTGGCCATCGAGGTGATTCCCAACTTCGTGGACACCGATGCCTTCCGGCCATCCGATGGGCGCGCTGGTCCCGGCGCCGGCCCGGCCCCGCGCCCACGCGTCCTGACCCACATCTCGAACTTTCGGGCGCTCAAGCGCGTGGACGACGTGGTGCACATCTTCGCAGCCGTGCGGGCCGAGGTCCCGTCGCGGCTCGATCTGGTGGGCGAGGGGCCCGAGCGGTCGCGCGTCGAGGCCCTGGTTGCGTCCCTGGGCCTTGCATCGCACGTTCGCTTCCTGGGCGAGAAGAGCGATTCTGGTCTCGCTGCTGCAGCACAGCGACCTCTTCTTGCTGCCCAGCCTGACCGAAAGCTTCGGCCTGGCCGCGCTCGAAGCCATGGCCTGCGGCGTTCCCGTGGTGGCTTCCGACGTGGGCGGCCTCCCCGAGGTCGTGGTGGATGGCGAGACCGGTTTCCTGGCCGCGCCCGGCGACATCGCGGGCATGGCCAAGCACGTGCGGCGCCTGCTTACCGACGAGGACTTGCGGCGGCGCATGTCGCGCGCGGCCCGCCACGTGGCCGAAATGCGGTTTCGACCGGGTCCGGCTATCGATCGCTACGAGGCCCTGTACCGGCGGGTGCTGGCCGGGTGATCGATGCGCTTGTCCGCGCCAGTGGACCGGCCAGCCCGGCGCTGCTAGGTTGGCGTCATGAAGGCCCGGACCCGCACCAGTGACGCCGACTACACCAAGTGGTTGAGGCGCCAGGAGTCTCTGTGGTGGAAGCGGCTGCTCGACGTGCAGCGGCCCTACCGGCGCCATCTGCGCTCGCTGGACCTCGGTCTTGTCTTGGACGTCGGTTGCGGTTTGGGAAGGAACCTTCACAACCTGGCCGGCAAGGGCGTGGGCGTCGACCACAACCCCGAGTCGGTGGCCACGGTTCGCGAGCGCGGCTACACCGCCTTCCTACCCGAGGAGTTCTTCGCCTCCGAGTACGGCCATCCCGGGCGCTTCGATGCCCTGCTGCTTTCGCACGTCGCCGAGCACATGCACTTCGACGAAGCCCGCGCGCTGGTCGCCACCTACCTGCCCTTCATCCGGGTGGGCGCACGCGTGGTCTTGATCACCCCGCAGGAAGTGGGATTTCGCTCGGATCCGACCCACGTGGAGCTGTTCGACTTCACGGCGCTCACCCGCCTGGCCACCAGCCTCGGGTTGGAGGTGGAGAAGCACTACTCCTTCCCCTTCCCGCGGTTCGTCGGCCACTTGTTCCGGCACAACGAGTTCGTGCTGCTGGCGCGCAAGCGGGCCTGAGCGCCCGCGTCTATCTCGGCGCCGCGGTATCGGGGGCGGCGTGGGTCGCACCCCCCACCACGGAATCGATGAAGGCGAGGGTCTTTCTGGCGGTCTCTTCCCAGGTGAAGGCTTGCGCGCGCCGAAGGCCCTTTTGCACCCATTCCGCGCGCGCCGCCGGGTGGGTCAGGAGGGACACGATGGCTTGGCCGATGCTTTCGGGGTCGAGCGGATTGAAGAAGATCGCGGCATCGCCCGCCACCTCGATGAGCGGCTCGATGCGAGAACAGAGGACCGGCACGCCGCACGCCATGGCCTCGATGACGGGCAGACCGAAACCCTCGTGCAGGGTGGGGAACACGAAGGCTTCGCAGCCGGCGTAGATGGGGGGAACATCCTCGAAGGGGATCCAGCCGAGCAGGACCACGTCGTCTTGCAAACCCAGGCGGCGAATCTCGCTGGCCAGCGCGTCCTCGCCCTTGTCGCGCGCGCCGGTCAAGACGAGCTTCAGTTCCGGGATCTGCTTTTTGGCGTACTGCAAGGCCGCGAACAGCCTGGGGTGGTTCTTGTGCGGAAGCGAGGCTGCCCCGTAGAGAAGGTAGCGTTCGGGCAGCCCGTATTTCTGCCGAATGGCCGGGGTCAAGGGGCGTCGGTTCACGTCGAACAGCTCGCGATCGACGCCAAGGTGGGTCACCTCGATGCGCTCGGGTGGGATGTGATAGAAATTCACGATGTCGTTCTTGACGTGATTCGAGATGGTCAGGATGGCATCCGCGCTCTTCGCGCTGGCGTAGATGATGCTCTTGAGAAACAAGAGATACGACTTGGGGAAGTTCTGCGGCTGGTTGACGTGCTGAAGGTCGTAGAGCACCAGGATGGATTTCGTCGGGCAATAGAAGGGCGCTGTCAGCCCGGTGGACAGCAGGACGTCGATCTTGCGCGCGCGCACCTGGAAAGGGAGCACGCCTTGCTCCCACAGGATCCTGACGGGACGGCGGCTGGCTTTGATGGGGCAGGGAACCACGTTGATTCCGGGCGCCAGGGACTCGAAGATGCCGGCGCTCTCCTGGTTGATGAAGATGGAATAGGTGTCCTCCGGTCGAGCGGCGACCAGCCCCTTGACCAGGTTGCGTGTGTAGGTTTCCGCCCCGCCCACCTTGCCAGGCAGCAGATACAGGGCGTTGATTCCGATGTGCAAAAATCCCTCTCCTTTCGCAGCTCACCGCACACTACTTGAACCCCGCATGGGGTGCAATCCAGGCGCGACCGCTACGGTTTCGGTCCGGTGTGGATCGCCGACACGATCTCCGGCAGGACGCTTTCGATGCCGTGGACGACGAACTGAACGGCGACGGCGGCGAGAACCAGGCCCATCAGCCGTGTCGTGATGTTGAGGCCGGAAGGGCCCATGAACCTCTGGATTCTGGCCGCGTTCCGCAACATCACGAAGACAATGGCCATGACAACGACGATGGCGAGAAAGAGGATCGCCATGTTGGGAATGGCGCGGGTCTCGCCGGAAAGGACAATGACCGTGGTGATGGCACCCGGACCGGAGACGATCGGGATCGCCAGCGGAACGACGGCGATGTCATCACGGGTCATCGCTTCGTCCATCTCCTCCGGTGTCTGCTTCGTCCGCGAGGTCCTCGCGTGAAGCATTCCCATGGCGACGGAGAAGAGGATGATGCCTCCGGCAACTTGGAAGGCGCCGATGGTAATCGAGAAGAACTTGAAGATGAGGGTTCCGGAGACGGCAAAGACCATGAGGACGACGAACGCGGTAAGCGTGGTCTTCCGAATGATCGCTCGCTTCGCCTCCGGCGTGGCGTTGGCCGTGAGGGTGATGAAAACCGACGTGACCGTCACCGGGTTGACGATTACGACCAGCGACGGGAACGCGACGAGGGCAAAGGAGATGATGTCATGCACCGTGCGACTCTGGACCAGGTGGTTTCTCCGGCCGGCAGAGCCTAACACCACCGTCGCTTGGGCGCAGCACCAAACCCGAGTCTACCGGGCCTTCTTTCCGGGAAACACCGGTGACGGCGACATCTTCGCCGCAGCAGCCGACGCCTTTTGATTCTTGTCCGCAGTGTCTTGCTTCCTGGCCTTGTTCTTCGCTTTCGGTGATTTGTCGCCCATGGTGATTGCCTCCTGCAATTTGATAGGAGAAGGCTGCCCCCTTTCCTGGGTAAGTCCAAGACAATCGCGGTGGGCGATATCGAGGTCGACGTCGGGGTCGGCGAATTGTTGCGACTCTCGGCTGTCGTTGGCCAACCAGGGTCGTGGCTGGGATCACAGCGGCCAGGCAGTGCCTTGCACAGGCTGGTAGACTCGGCAGCGCGCCATGCGTACGCTGGTGGACATGAATACGCCTGTCATAGTCCCCACCATCACCCAGCGGGTTCGTACCTTCCTGGCTGGCCAGGGCGCAGCCCTCCGTCCTTGGTCGGGGTTGGAAGAGACGTACGACGAATTCTACGCTCTGCTGCGACGGCGACGGAACGATCCTGAATTTTGGCAGCCCCTCAAGGGACTGCTCCGCGATGTCGTCGCAAGCGCCGTCGATTCGCAGCGACCACTCCGACCGGTGACGGCCCAGGCCGAGCTGCTCAGCTCGTGGAAGGCCGACGAGCTGGTGGACGAGCTGCGGGATGCTCTGCTTGTCGGGGGGAGCAGCGCCGGGCCGGCTCGACGGGATTTCACGCGCAAACTGTCCGGGGCCGTGCTGGGGGGCTTCTTGCTGCTCGGACTGGCAGCCGCGGGGTGCGGCGACAACTCGAACCACAGCGGCACGACGGGAACCGGCGGGAGCGGCGCGGGTGGAACGGTCGCTGTCGATGCGACGGTGGGCGGCTCGGGCGGCGCCGCGGGTGCCGGTGGTAGTACGACAGGCAAGGGCGGCGCGGGCGGCACCGGAGGGATGGGCGGCGTGGCGGGGGCCGGAGGGATGGGCGGCGTGGCGGGGGCCGGAGGGATGGGCGGCGTGGGCGGCACCGGAGGGATGGGCGGCGCGGATGGCGGCATGGATGCCCCCGAATCGCGCGACACGGCCGTGGACGCGATGGGGAGCGTCGATCTCGTCACAGACGGCTCGCCCTCCACCGACGCAGCGCCGGCCTGCACCCAGAGCGTGACCACCGAGCTCGACCAAGCCATCGGCGAGTCGAGCCTCTCGACGGATCAGAAGAGCCGGCTGTGTCAGTGCTTCGCCGCGCTGACCACGGATTGGACGACCAGCCTCACGCAGCTCTTTGCCACGGGGACGCCGGAAGAGATCTCGCAGATGCTCCTGAACCTGACCTCGTGTTGTCAGCCGAACGGCATCACGACGCGCAACGGGCTCAACGCAGCCCCGACCTCCACCGATCTCCAGTATGTAAAGAACGGCCCAGGCTACATGCTCTGCGCCGTCCCGGTGTACAAGGGCGTCTCGTTTCCCGACTAGCAGGCGCGCCAACCATGGATCCACACCGCGAGCCTGGCGAGGCCACGCCAACCCTGCTCCCGCGTGTTCCACGTAGCTGCTTCTGGGAGATCACCGAGGCCTGCAATCTGCGCTGCATTCATTGTGAGTCGGCCTCGGGGCATGCCGCGGCCGACGAGCTCACCACCTCGGAGGCGCTCGACCTGGCGGTGCAGCTGGCCGAGATCGGCTGCCTCGAAGTGCTCCTGACCGGGGGAGAGCCCCTGGTCCGCTCGGACTGGGCCACCCTTGCCGAACGGCTCATCGGGCTGGGGATGAACGTTGGTCTCATCACGAATGGCCTTCGCCTGAGCTCGAGTGTGATCGATCGGATGGTGCGGCTCGGGATGAAGGGCGTCTCGCTGTCGCTGGACGGCGAGCGCAGCGTCCACGATCGCATCCGGGTGCCGGCGCACGGGTCGGCATCGAGCTACGACGCTGTCCTGGCGGCGATCCGGCGGGTGGCCGCATCGCCCCTGAAGACGGCCGTCATCACGCAGGTGCATCGGGGCAATATCGACGACCTCGGTCGCATGTACGAGCAACTGGTGGGGCTTGGCGTGGACCTGTGGCAGGTGCAACTGTGCATGCCGCTCGGGCGCTTGCTGAGCTACCGCGACCAATACCTGGTCGAGCCCGAGCGCATCTCGGGCTTGCAAGATCTGCTCGCAAGCCTGGTCCGCGACGGACGCATGCGCATCGCGGTGGCAGACAACATCGGCTACTACGGTCGACACGAGCCGGCGCTGCGCGGGTCGGTGATGGGCGTCGAGTCGTTCTGGGCGGGGTGTATGGCGGGCTGCCAGGTGATCGCCTTTTGCTCGAACGGCGACGTGAAGGGTTGCCCGTCGCACCCGCGCGAGTTCGTCGTGGGCAACATTCGCCAGACCCCGCTTGGCACCATCTGGCGCGAGGCCGAGCGCTTCGCCTACAACACCCGCTGGGACGAACGGCTGCTCGAAGGCTTCTGCAAGACTTGTCCCTACAGGCGCCTTTGTCGTGCCGGTTGCACCACCATGGCCTATGCGGTGACGGGAACCATCTACGACAATCCCTACTGCATTCAGCGCGCCGGGAATTCCGCGTCGGCCCGGGCCCCGACCTCGCCACCCACCGGTACGTGATGGACCACTGGCCACTCAGGATCTGCGTGTGGGAGCTGACCCTTGCCTGCGACGCCCGTTGCGTGCACTGCGGATCGGATGCCGGCAAAGCCCGGGCCCGCGAGCTCGACACGGCCGAGGGGCTGGCCCTGATCGGCGAGCTGGCGGGCCTCGGCTGTCAATCCGTGACCTTCTCCGGCGGCGAGCCCCTGTTGCGACCCGACTGGCCCACCCTGGCGCGGGCCGTTCGCGAGGCCGGCATGCAGCTCGAGCTCATCACCAACGGTCTGTCCGTGGCGGCCCAGGCCGACACGCTCATTGCTTGCGGGTTCTCGGCCGTGACCTTCTCCATCGACGGGCCGCCCGCCGTGCACGACGGTCTGCGTGGCGTATCGGACGGCTTGGCGCGGACCCTGAAGGGCGCCCAGGCCCTGCGCGAACGCGGGATGCGTATCGGCGCCGTCACGCAAGTCAACAGCGCCAACTTGCACCGGTTGGACGATACGCTCGACCTCCTGATCGCCCATGGCTTCTCCGGCTGGCAACTCCAGCTCACCATGCCCCACGGGCGTGCCCGCCGCGGCGACTCCGGCAGCCACGGCGGCTCCTTCTGCCTGCCGCCGAGCGCTTTGCCGGAGCTCGAAAGCCAACTGCTGGCCCTGCAAGCCCGGGCGCCCTTCTTCGTGCAAGCAGCAGACAACATCGGGTATATGAGCCGCCACGAGCCTCGCCTGCGCACCGGCCGGGCCCTGATAGAGCGTTGCTGGACCGGCTGCGCAGCCGGCATCCAGGTCGTCGGCATCACCAGCGACGGGACCGTGCGCGGCTGTCTCTCGCTGCCCGCCGGCGCCGCCGACGAGGGCAACCTCAGAACCCGCTGCCTCGCCGAGCTGTGGGACGATCCGCACGCGTTCGCCTACAATCGCGCCTTCTCGCCCGCCGCCCTCGGTCCCGGCTGTCGCGACTGCGCCTTCGGCCCAATCTGTCGGGGCGGCTGTCAAAGCCTATGCTGGGCCACCACCGGCACCTTTCACCACAACGCCCATTGCCTTCTGGCGGTCACGTCGAAAAGGCCCGCTCCTGTGTAACGGGAGCGTTCCTCGCTCCACGCCTCATGGCTTGCAGCCTGGCAGGTGCGCGAGAAACCACGCCATGGTGTGCTGGTCCGCGACGGCGGCATGCGCGGTTTGCGGTGCCGGCGCAATGCCCGGCTCTTCCGCCAAGGCGTGCCCCATTCCCGGAATGATGACCAGATCGACTCGCGATCGATCGCTGTAGCGCCTGGTCAGCGCGGACTGCAACCGCAGTGCGGGCTCGATGAATCCCTCGCGGTCGTCTTCGGCCCCGACGATTAGCCGAATGGCCGGTTGTCCGGCACGCACGATGTCGTCCACGCGTGCCACGAAGTCCAACCGCTCGGCGACGCGCATGGCTTCAGGGGACCACGGGTAGGTGACGTTGTAACGGCGACCAATGGCCTCAACCATCGGGCGGAGCTGTGCAACCGGGCTGATCAGCACCGCCGCCGCCACCTCGATGCCGGCGGCCGGAGCAGACTCGGTCAGCACGAGCTCCGCGATGATCGAGCCCATCGAGCCGCCAACAAGCGCGACAGGGCCGTCCTCCAGTCCCAACCGCTCTCGAGCCTCCCTGAGCACGGCGGGGAGCTCCGCGGCGCCCTGATTCGCGATGGGCTGGTATCCTTTGAGCACGGCGTCCTGATAGAAGAGCCGCATCAGCGCCTCGGGTCCGCCCGGGGGAAGGCGAGCGCCGCACATGGGCAGCCCCAGGTACAGTCGCCACGCATTCAAACCGTTCAACGGCAAGGCCGCGGCGAAGGCGGATTCGCTGCGAGGTGGATCCATGAGGTGCCAGGCCACGATGATGGGCACGGCATGCTGGCTGCCTTCGGGCATGCCGGCACCGACTGAAGGCGGTAAAGCGAGAAAGGGAACTCCCGCGGCGACGCCGGTGATGGGACTGACTGAGGTGGGCTCGGACATGGCGAACAGTCTCCTCCACTTGTAATAGCGATGTCTACATCTCTTGCAGTATCCGATCGACGACCTCTGCGCCACGTACCAGTCGCACGCAGTCCCGATGAAGGCGCGCGCTCAGCGCGTCCGAGCCTCTTGGCAAGTCGGTCCGCCGTGGCGCTCGCGGTGCCTGTTGTCGTGCCCCAGCCCAAGGCCCGCAAACAGCGTCATCAGCAGCGCACCCACGAGCAGCCCGGCAAGGCCCTTGCGATGACAGCAGTAACGGCAGAGCGTCTTCCAGTTGAGCTTCAGGTGCCACACCGCCACGACCACGAACAACATCCCTCCCAGCTCATGAAGGATGGCCATGCCCGGGAACCGCACGTGGAAGAACATCAGAACGCCCGTTACTCCGATGACCGCAAAAACGAGACTCGCAAGCGGGCCAAGCCATGTGCGCGACGTGCCTTCGACAGTTTGCATGAAGCTCTCCTCGGCGGGGTGAAGCTTTCAAGATGATGGGGGATTGCTGCGCACGTGTTGCTGGCGCGTAAAGTTATGTGAAGTTTCGATACCTCCGCGGCGTTGGGCTTCAATGGGGCCGTCGTCCGGGGACGACGGATAGCCTGGCCGGCCCGAGGAGAAAGCGCGCAGTCATGTCGCTTCAATGGGGCCGTCGTCCGGGGACGACGGATAGCTCCGGAGTCAGTGCGAGCCTGAACGCTTCCTCGGTTTCAATGGGGCCGTCGTCCGGGGACGACGGATAGATTGGGCGCACGGCTCGCCTTGCCTGGGTGAACACGCTTCAATGGGGCCGTCGTCCGGGGACGACGGATAGGTACTATACGGGTACTATAGGGCCTGACCTGGGGTGCTTCAATGGGGCCGTCGTCCGGGGACGACGGATAGCTGCGTTGGTCAGATACCAGGCCGCGCCCGCAACCGCTTCAATGGGGCCGTCGTCCGGGGACGACGGATAGGCTGGCGACCCTGGCCGAGGCCGCGGGACTCGTACTCGCTTCAATGGGGCCGTCGTCCGGGGACGACGGATAGGTGGTTTGGCCGACCAAGCTTTCGCTGAAGCAGAGCTGCTTCAATGGGGCCGTCGTCCGGGGACGACGGATAGCTGGCTTCACGCTGTGACGCCCCCGTGGGGCTTCGAAGCTTCAATGGGGCCGTCGTCCGGGGACGACGGATAGTGCTCCAGCGCTCTGAAATCGAGCTCGCCATTCCATCGCTTCAATGGGGCCGTCGTCCGGGGACGACGGATAGGCTGTTTCTCGGGCTCGCAAATTCGACCACATCACCATGCTTCAATGGGGCCGTCGTCCGGGGACGACGGATAGGCGGCGGGCTCGACCGGCTGAAGAAGCTCCTCAAGGCGCTTCAATGGGGCCGTCGTCCGGGGACGACGGATAGCCCCTGACTGCACGGTCGAAGGCTCCCGGCACCCCACGCTTCAATGGGGCCGTCGTCCGGGGACGACGGATAGGCGCCTTTCGGCCTCCCCACGCCCTCCTGCCCCTCAGCTTCAATGGGGCCGTCGTCCGGGGACGACGGATAGCTCATGCTGCACCTCCGGAGTTGTCGTTGTCGGCGAGCTTCAATGGGGCCGTCGTCCGGGGACGACGGATAGTTCACTCCCTCGCAGTCTGGACGCCGTCAGCGTGAGCGTGCTTCAATGGGGCCGTCGTCCGGGGACGACGGATAGCACAACCAAGAGCGCCGCTCCGCCCATGATGTAGAGAGCTTCAATGGGGCCGTCGTCCGGGGACGACGGATAGCTCATCGTGGCCATCCGCTATCGAAGCGCGATCTCAACGCTTCAATGGGGCCGTCGTCCGGGGACGACGGATAGGATGAAACCCGCCGGTATCCTGACGTGGAAACTTCGGCTTCAATGGGGCCGTCGTCCGGGGACGACGGATAGTCGCGCGTAGGCTTCGAGCCGCGCACCCGCCTCGCGGCTTCAATGGGGCCGTCGTCCGGGGACGACGGATAGGTCCGCAGTGGCGGCGAGGCGGGTCCAGGCCACGGTGCTTCAATGGGGCCGTCGTCCGGGGACGACGGATAGGGGGTCGATGGATGTAGCAGCTCTGCGATAGCCGAGGGCTTCAATGGGGCCGTCGTCCGGGGACGACGGATAGTTTACCCCTGCCCCGCTTGTCGTTCCGCCAGGTCGGAGCTTCAATGGGGCCGTCGTCCGGGGACGACGGATAGCTGGCTTCTTCGGTTCCGACTTCTCGTTCGAGTTCTGTGCTTCAATGGGGCCGTCGTCCGGGGACGACGGATAGGGGAAGAAATCCGGCGAGCCGCATTCGCAGGCGCGGCTTCAATGGGGCCGTCGTCCGGGGACGACGGATAGCATGGGACTCCTCCTGCTAGCTCAGCAGCGGGTTGATGGCTTCAATGGGGCCGTCGTCCGGGGACGACGGATAGGTGGCTACGCGGCCAGGAAAGGCGCATGTCGTAAGGCTTCAATGGGGCCGTCGTCCGGGGACGACGGATAGTTGACAATGAATCCGCGCGTGGTCGGTAACCACGAATAGCTTCAATGGGGCCGTCGTCCGGGGACGACGGATAGGTACGACCCTCAAGACATGTAGCATAGAGCTACAGACGCTTCAATGGGGCCGTCGTCCGGGGACGACGGATAGAGCCAAGCCGATTGCACAGAGGCCTCCAAACGGCCATTGGCTTCAATGGGGCCGTCGTCCGGGGACGACGGATAGCTGTCGCTGATTTCAGGTAGCGCTCGCTTTTGGTAGGATGCTTCAATGGGGCCGTCGTCCGGGGACGACGGATAGCCAAGCACGGTGTGGTCAAACGGGCGCAACGTAGCGCAAGCTTCAATGGGGCCGTCGTCCGGGGACGACGGATAGCAGTGCGACGGATGCGAAGATGCGCGCGGATGCCATCAAGCTTCAATGGGGCCGTCGTCCGGGGACGACGGATAGGTGGCTTCGGCGCATGTCGTGATACCGAGCGTCATTGTGCTTCAATGGGGCCGTCGTCCGGGGACGACGGATAGCCGCCGCCTACGCCGCCACCGCCGCCACCGCCGTCAGAAGCTTCAATGGGGCCGTCGTCCGGGGACGACGGATAGGCTTGACGGCGTGTCGTACGACCTGTTCGTGAAATGGCTTCAATGGGGCCGTCGTCCGGGGACGACGGATAGCAGGCGTGCTTGCCGACCAAACGGCACCACCCCAAGCGCTTCAATGGGGCCGTCGTCCGGGGACGACGGATAGTGAACAACAGCAACGGCCTGCAGCAGCTCGCTCGGGCTTCAATGGGGCCGTCGTCCGGGGACGACGGATAGTCAATATGTGGTGAGGGACGCACTTCCCCGCATGTACCGCTTCAATGGGGCCGTCGTCCGGGGACGACGGATAGGTGAGAACATGACCAAAGCCTTCCCGCCCCTCTACGCTTCAATGGGGCCGTCGTCCGGGGACGACGGATAGGGTTGAACCGCGCCTCATCATCGTCGCGGGCTTTGCGCTTCAATGGGGCCGTCGTCCGGGGACGACGGATAGACCCGGATCCGCGCCGTTGGGATGTTCCAATGCCGATGCTTCAATGGGGCCGTCGTCCGGGGACGACGGATAGCCAGATACAGCCCCCGGTGAAGCCTTTGAAAGATCCCCCGCTTCAATGGGGCCGTCGTCCGGGGACGACGGATAGCGTCCCCGGGCCATCCCTTCTGAGGTAGGCAATCGATGCTTCAATGGGGCCGTCGTCCGGGGACGACGGATAGGTGATCGTTGAGCGTATAGCCGTATTGCAAAGGCTGGCTTCAATGGGGCCGTCGTCCGGGGACGACGGATAGTTCCGTGGCGCGTGCCGGAAACCCTTGCTTCACCCGAGCTTCAATGGGGCCGTCGTCCGGGGACGACGGATAGGTGGCGGGCTAGCGCCGGTGAGCGCCACGATCGAGGCTTCAATGGGGCCGTCGTCCGGGGACGACGGATAGCCAATAGGCTCCGCCTTTGTCGTAACAGGCACCATAGGCTTCAATGGGGCCGTCGTCCGGGGACGACGGATAGTCATTATTGTGACACCGGCTTGACTTGCAACGCCTTGATGCTTCAATGGGGCCGTCGTCCGGGGACGACGGATAGTAGTCGACGTGGCCGCGTTGACGTTCACAGAGTCCTGCTTCAATGGGGCCGTCGTCCGGGGACGACGGATAGTCTTCGATCTTGGTCATGTTGTCAGGTACTCCATGGCTTCAATGGGGCCGTCGTCCGGGGACGACGGATAGGGAAGTTACCCCGACGCTAACTCTCACCACAGAAAGGCTTCAATGGGGCCGTCGTCCGGGGACGACGGATAGGAACACGTGCGGGGGCGAATGTGTTCGTCATTGTTGCTTCAATGGGGCCGTCGTCCGGGGACGACGGATAGAGGAACATCATCCCGTACTTGTGGGCATAGATGACCGCGCTTCAATGGGGCCGTCGTCCGGGGACGACGGATAGTGGATTTCTCCGCATCCTCGAGCTACACGCCCACGCTGCTTCAATGGGGCCGTCGTCCGGGGACGACGGATAGCTGCGACGAACGCCCACCTGGGAGCGCGCCACCTGGCGCTTCAATGGGGCCGTCGTCCGGGGACGACGGATAGATCACTCTCGCCGCCGCCTACGACTCGGTGACGCTCGCTTCAATGGGGCCGTCGTCCGGGGACGACGGATAGCGGGCACACCGACGCCCTGGTCGGTCGAGCCGGCCCAGGCTTCAATGGGGCCGTCGTCCGGGGACGACGGATAGTCCCGGTCAAGACCGTGGTGGCGCCGGCCCGACCGCTGGCTTCAATGGGGCCGTCGTCCGGGGACGACGGATAGATACGATTGGCATCGCAAGACAGGAGAAAGTCTTGGCTTCAATGGGGCCGTCGTCCGGGGACGACGGATAGGTGGATTTGGTAGCACGCCATTCGCGGAGACGATCTACGCTTCAATGGGGCCGTCGTCCGGGGACGACGGATAGCGTGTGGAGGCCTCCGGGAGTGACCGCATAAGTTCCGCTTCAATGGGGCCGTCGTCCGGGGACGACGGATAGGACCTACGATGGCCAGCACCACGTGTGGTCGCTCAAGTGGCTTCAATGGGGCCGTCGTCCGGGGACGACGGATAGAGATGTCGGCAGCGATCGCCGATGCTGGAATCGGCGCTTCAATGGGGCCGTCGTCCGGGGACGACGGATAGGTTGGGTTCCAGTTCCCGCCTTTCCACCCTTCAGGTCGCTTCAATGGGGCCGTCGTCCGGGGACGACGGATAGTTTCGGATTCGTCTTCTTGAGCTTCAGCAGACATCTGCGCTTCAATGGGGCCGTCGTCCGGGGACGACGGATAGCTGGAAGAGAACGCGGCGTCTACTAAGGCGATCGCGCTTCAATGGGGCCGTCGTCCGGGGACGACGGATAGGCCAAGACCCCCACGCAGCGGAAGGCGGAAGCGCGCGCTTCAATGGGGCCGTCGTCCGGGGACGACGGATAGCGTCCACGAGCTGGGCATAATCCCCCGCACAGACGCGCTTCAATGGGGCCGTCGTCCGGGGACGACGGATAGGGAATCTGCCGCTGTCCGCCCGCAGCCTCCCGACTGGCTTCAATGGGGCCGTCGTCCGGGGACGACGGATAGAAGGGACCGCAGACCGTCCAGCAGGCCACCGACGAGCTTCAATGGGGCCGTCGTCCGGGGACGACGGATAGCCCCGATGTTGATCCAACACGTGCCATCAGCACGCAGCTTCAATGGGGCCGTCGTCCGGGGACGACGGATAGGTTGCTCTCATCGGTGATGGCCCTCCACTGGGAGGGGAATGCTTCAATGGGGCCGTCGTCCGGGGACGACGGATAGACGCTTCCGGCCGACGGTGGGGTCGCTGGATCGATCCGCTTCAATGGGGCCGTCGTCCGGGGACGACGGATAGCAGGTGCTGCACCGACGCCGATTGACGCGATGCTAAAGCTTCAATGGGGCCGTCGTCCGGGGACGACGGATAGTTCCTAGCGCTAGCGGGTCTACTAGGGGTGAAGGAGGCTTCAATGGGGCCGTCGTCCGGGGACGACGGATAGCTGGCCCGCGACGCCCGGAAGGGAGCGAAGTAGCCATGCTTCAATGGGGCCGTCGTCCGGGGACGACGGATAGGTGGCCATTCCGGTCACCCACACGCCTTCGAGGAGCTCGCTTCAATGGGGCCGTCGTCCGGGGACGACGGATAGCCACGGAAGCGGAAAGGGTTAGGCCGGCAAGGATAGGCTTCAATGGGGCCGTCGTCCGGGGACGACGGATAGCGGGTCCGAAACCTCCTCGGCGGATGATCCCAAGAAGGCTTCAATGGGGCCGTCGTCCGGGGACGACGGATAGCCGGTCGATGGCTGCGTGAGCCCGGGGAGCTTATCCGCTTCAATGGGGCCGTCGTCCGGGGACGACGGATAGCTGGATTTCTCCGCATCCTCGAGCTACACGCCCACGCAGCTTCAATGGGGCCGTCGTCCGGGGACGACGGATAGACAATCCCCGTGATAGATCTGGATTTTCCCATCGTCGGCTTCAATGGGGCCGTCGTCCGGGGACGACGGATAGTCCGTGGTCAGACGAAGGCCGCTCATTCCGCGGTAGCTTCAATGGGGCCGTCGTCCGGGGACGACGGATAGCGGATGATGGGCGCCAGGTCGTCGTGCCCGGGGCCGCGCTTCAATGGGGCCGTCGTCCGGGGACGACGGATAGCCACGGTCTCAATCTCGTCCTCGGTCAACTCCACGCGCTTCAATGGGGCCGTCGTCCGGGGACGACGGATAGAGTGGAACCCTGGCGAGATCGGCGAGCGCATGATGGTGCTTCAATGGGGCCGTCGTCCGGGGACGACGGATAGCGTTTGGGTTGTACACCTCCGAGGAGATGGAGTCGGCTTCAATGGGGCCGTCGTCCGGGGACGACGGATAGGCGTGAGGGTAGCTTCGACCGCGGCCTTCTTGGAGTGGCTTCAATGGGGCCGTCGTCCGGGGACGACGGATAGGCGCTGGGCATCGATGCTTTGCAGTGGGAACAATGGCTTCAATGGGGCCGTCGTCCGGGGACGACGGATAGTTACTTCCCCGCGTTCTCCTTGGCGTGCCACGCTTGCTTCAATGGGGCCGTCGTCCGGGGACGACGGATAGGCGAATGAGTCCAGCGACGTTCCGCGAAGCCTTGCGGCTTCAATGGGGCCGTCGTCCGGGGACGACGGATAGGCACCATCCAGCCGGTCACTGAATTTCCGCCGCGCTCGCTTCAATGGGGCCGTCGTCCGGGGACGACGGATAGTTCGGGGTCTGCATGTGCTCGGCCGCCAACGGCTCGCTTCAATGGGGCCGTCGTCCGGGGACGACGGATAGGTTAACGATTCCGAAGACATCGATTGACCCCACCAACTGCTTCAATGGGGCCGTCGTCCGGGGACGACGGATAGGTTCCTGGCGTGGCGGCTACGCAGATGTCCATCCCGCGGCTTCAATGGGGCCGTCGTCCGGGGACGACGGATAGGTGGCCTCGGAGACGGCCGTGGCCTTCTCCCTTCGCTTCAATGGGGCCGTCGTCCGGGGACGACGGATAGCTAAAGGTCATAATGATAACCTCTCAGTCAAACATTGGGCTTCAATGGGGCCGTCGTCCGGGGACGACGGATAGGGCTCCTGCCGATTGGCATGGAGATACAGGAGGTTGGGGCGCCTGTTGCGAGCGGGTGGTGAAAGCACGACGGATTCTGACGGAAAAGCCCATGCCGGATTTGCGCCGGTCTCCTTTCTGTTGCAGGTGTTAGGTGTTTCGGCCCTTTCGGAACTGCGAGCGTCGACGGAGGCCGACGAAGCACGTCGCCGCTCGCATCGTGGAAAACCAAATGAGCTATGCGGTTGTCAGAGAGCACGGCTCACACGATGATGGCGTGGCGCTCTGGTGCCACGTACGGCTTGCCAACGGCATCGAAGACCAGGCTTGCGCGCCCGTCTGCCGGGCCGATGTCGATAATGAGCACCTGGTCCTCGTCGTGGGCGATGAGGGGCGAAAGCTCGGCGATCATTTCGGCGCGCTCGCGCGCGGAAAGCTCGCAGCGGAACACCGAGAGCTGCAGATGGTCGCCGTACCCGCGCATGGCCTTGTAGACCCGCTTCAGCCTCTTGTCGTTGCACACGTCGTAACACACCAGGTACACATTCCGCATGATATCACCTGGTGAAGAACCCTGGGTACGCGGGAATCTCGCCCCCCAAGAATCTCGCCAGCAGCCTGGCCTGCACCTCGAGCACACGCCGGTAGCTGATGCGGTATCCGAACACCGGGTGGGTCACCAGCTCGTCCATGCGCCGCTCGTACAGGCGCATGAAGCGGCCGCGGCCGGCGTCGGATAGGAAGACCGCGCCACCTCGCCCACCGAAGTCGCCCCGCTGGACCACGCCGGTGTTGATGGCGTTCAAGACCACGGAATCGGCGACCAGCGGCCGGAATTCCTCCATCATGTCGAGCGCCAGCGCCGGTCTGCCATAGCGTGGGCGGTGGTAGAAGCCCATGAAGGGGTCGAAACCCACGGCTTGCAAGACGACGGTGAAGTCCTTGGCCAGCAGCGAATAGGCCAGGGACAGCAAGGCGTTCACGGGATCGCGGGGCGGGCGACGGTTGCGCCCGGCGAAATCGAAGGCCAGGTTGCCGTCGTCGTCCGGCCGCTTGAGCAGGCGTGGAAAGTGCTCGAAGTACACCCGTGCGGCCGTTCCCTCGAGGCCCAGCAGCGACTCGGGGCAATCGCAGCTCTCGGCATCCTCGGCCAGGCGCCGGAGCATGTCGATGGTTTGTACCGGCACATCCTCGGCGTTGCGGCGCAAGAAGGTGCGACAGTTGCGGATCTTGGTGGTTACGAACGCTCGCGCCAGCGCAAGCCCGGTCACCGGGGATTCCGCAGCCCGGAACTGCAGCCGCCGCAGCTCGACGTTCTTGTGCCAAAGCCCGGTCGTCATGCCGTAGAACCAGCCGCCGAACGAGAAATAGCACACCGGGATACCTCGCCCGAGCGCAGCTTCGATGGCCTGGGTGCTGATTTGTGCCTGCCCGAACAACGCGATTTGCGAGGTCTGCCCGATGCGCGCCGTCTGCTTCGGGCCCTCGCGAGGAACGACGACGAATTCGTCTCCGCTCTTGCCTACGCGCGTGCCTCCGCTCTGGACGTAAAGCGGCAGGGCGTCGTCGCGCGCCGCGATCAGACGGCGAGGCTCGGCGGGCGGCGTCGCCTCCTCGCTGTGCGGGAGCCGCAGCAGGTTGACCTCGTCGGGCAGGCAGATCCCGCACAGCGAGCAGCGCGGGCACTTGGGGCTGTCCTCAAGCGGCGGCGGAATGTTGGGCCGGGACATGGTCGCGCGCATCTCTGCCAACAACGACAGCGTTCGGTGGCGCAATTCCTCGGTGAAGGGAACGGCCACCCGCTTGCGCGAGGCCACGAAGTAGATCACCCCGCCATCGCAGGCGTAGCCGCATTCCTCCAAAACCAGCCCTTGCGCGCACACCTGCACGCGCTCGGGCTCCCACGCGCCCTCGGGAACGTCCGGCGCTTCGCCGCGCTTGTAGTCGATGGGCGTGACCTTCGCGCCAGCGGCCTCGACCAGATCGATACGTGCCACCAACCTGACCTGCGGCGCCGACAAGTAGACCGAGCGCGCGTGCAAGATGTCGTGCTCTTCCGGCATGCGATCCGCGGGCGGCAGATCCCCCGACTCCTTGTCCACCCTTCGGTGCTGGTGTCGCCCGTCCACGGTATCGGCACTGTCCGCGAAATCGCCCTGTACCCATTCCAAATATGCCAGGCGCGGGCAGTAGGCGTACTCGTTGAGCATGCGCGCTGGAATCAAGTCGGGCAGGTCCAAAGTGCCTGTGGGCTGTGGCATGGAGATACCTCCTTGCCACCAGGATACGGGGGCCGTTTGTCAGGCAAGGACAATGAATCGGCAATCGGTCTCAATTGAATTCAGTTGAATTGTGACTTGATCGTGTAACTGAACATTTGTATAGTTCGCCCATGTCTTCCGTCGAGGAATTGGGTCAGGAGATAGCGAGCTTGTCGGCGCACGTCGATGCGGCCACGCACAGGTTGCTCGAGTGCATCCGGCAGTTCGACGAAGCCGGTGGGTGGTACGAACAGGGCGCCGTGTCCTGTGCGCACTGGCTCGCTTGGCGGGTGGGCTTGGATTCGACCACCGCGCGCGAGAAAGTGCGCGTGGCGCGCGCGCTCGGCAAGTTGCCCGCCATCGATGAGGCGTTGCGGTCGGGCAAGGTGTCCTATGCCAAGGTGCGGGCCCTGACCCGCGCCGCCACGCCCGACAATGAAGCGCGCCTACTGGAGGTGGCCTTGTTCGCAACCGGCGCGCAGCTCGAACGCTTGTGTCGCGGGTACCGAACCGCCCAAGCTTCCGACGATTCCCCATCGCCCGAGGAGCGTTCCGTCCGCCAGCGGGAGCTGCCGGGCGGAATGGTGAAGCTCGAGATCGTCCTGTCACCCGACGAGACGGATCTGGTTATGCGCGCAGTCGAGCGGGCGCGAGAGGTTCATGGTGGAAATGAGGCTTCTGCCCCAGACGCCGCTTCCGCGGAAGCGCGAAAGTGTGATGGCAGACACGCAGACGCTTCCGCGGGAGCGTCTTGGCCATCGCGCGCAGACGGCATGGTCGCTCTCGCCGAGTCCTTCCTTGCCGGCAATCGAGGGACGGGAACCGGAGGCGAACGCTTCCAGGTCGTGGTGCACCTGGATCAGGACGCTCTCGGGCCGGACGGCTCCATGGCCGGCACGCTCGACGACGGCACGCGAATCTCGCCGGAAACCCTGCGCAGGGTGGCTTGCGACTGTGGCCTGCTCGCCGTCGGCGCCAGCGGCGCACAATCGGACACCCCGCCATTGAACATCGGTCGCCGCACCCGCACCATTCCGCCCGCCATTCGTCGTGTGCTCGCGCTCCGCGACCGCGGCTGCCGCTTTCCTGGTTGCACCCACACCCGCTTCCTGCACGGCCATCACATTCGGCACTGGTTGCACGGTGGCGAAACCAGCGTGGACAACCTGGTGACCCTGTGTACCGCCCACCACCATCTGATCCACGAGGGCGGCTGGTCCGTCACGCGTTCTGCCGCGGGCGAATTGCTGTTCACCTCGCCAACCGGCAAGCCTTTGCCGGCAGAGCCACCACGCGAGCACGTCGACGACGCCCACGCTTGGCTGGCGGAATGGGCCGTCGACCGCGGGCTCGACCTCGGCCCGGACTCGAACGAACCGTTGTGGGACGGCACCCAGCTCGACTACGACTACGCCGTCAGCGCGCTGTTGGCGGCAGCGGGGGCGGCGGGGTAGGGGGGCGCCGCGCTAGAGCACCGAACGGGTTGAATGCCGTGCAGAATCGAGAGCTTGCGAGTGCTTGGAAGATTCACCTCGCCCCGCGCAGCGGGGAGAGGTCGACGCGCGAAGCGCGTCGGGTGAGGGGTTCGGCCATGCGAGAGAGTGCGCTGGCCCCTCACCCTAACCCTCTCCCCGCTGCGCGGGGCGAGGGGATCGGAGAATGCACGTGCGTAGCAACTTCTTGAAAGGGAGCCTTGCCTGTCATAAATTGTCTTACATGAGAGCGACGGTGACCATCAGCCTTCCTCCCCTGCTGCGGCGCGAGTTGAGTCGAGCCGCCAAAGGACAGGGTATGACGGAGAGCGAATTCGTCCGCCGGGCCGTGCAACAGCAAATCTGGGCCGATGCCTTCGACAAGTCCCGCCGCCTGCTTATTCCCAAGGCGCGCGCCAAGGGTATCTATACCGACGAAGACGCGTTCAAAGCCGTGTCGTGAAGGTTGTCTGCGACACCAACGTTCTGGTCGCCGGTATGGTCGCCGACGGCTTGTGCCGCGACCTGGTCAAGCGCAGGCTGATGCGAGTGGCTCTCATCACGTCGCCCGCTTTGCTGGAAGAGTTGGCGCGAACCCTGCGCCGCAAATTCGACACCGACCCGGCCGACGTGCCACTCCTGAAAGCCTATCGCGAGCGGGCGACGCTGGTGCGGCCCAAGGCTCTACCGGTTTGCCGCGATCGCGACGACGGCAAGGTCCTGGCAGCCGCCATCGCGGGGCAAGCCGACGTCATCCTGACCGGCGACGCGGACTTGCTCGTCTTGGGCGAGTACCGAGGGATCCGCATTCTTTCCCCGCGTCAGCTCGTCGAGATGATGGACGCGGGCGGGTGAGGTCGTGCCGCTCCCGGGCCAAGCCTACTCGCCTTCCAGCAGATAGTTCTTCAGCTTCACCGTGCTCTTGAGACGTCGGCGTTCGGCATCGCCACGCCGGCAGATGACGATGTCGATGGCGAAACGGGAGAGATCGAAGAGGCGTTCGATCTTCCTTTGCAAGCCGGCCGCGGTGATGCTGCCGCGCACGCGGTGGTCGCAGGTGTAGGCCTCCTCTTCGATCGGGGCGTCGCCTTCGTCGGGCTCTCCGACTTCTTCGTCTGGGGCGGATGCAACCGCGACCCTCGAGCGCGTCGGAAACAGCGGTCCCTGCTCGGCAACAGGCTGAGGCGCAGTTGGCTCGGGAACGGAAACGACGTTCTCGGGCTGGCCCTGCGTGCGCGACGCGAGACCCTGGCGGTAGCCGTGCTCGTAGATCTTGCGCGCGAAGGCCAGCAAGTCGCCTTCATTCTCGCGCACGATGCTCTGCAGCTCGACCTCGAGGCTGGCTTGGGGGCTCACGCGGCACCTCCCAGCGCGGCCACCAGCTCACGCGCGAGCAGGCGCGTGGTTTCCTTGCCGCCGCCCGCGACCTTGGCTCGCCAGGCGCCGGCGGTCTCGAAGCGCGGGCTGCCCACGCGCTCGGCCCAGGGGGCGAGCACGGTCCGCAAGGCATCGGCGCGCGAGGCTCCCCCTGCCGTGAGGGCGCGGCCGAGAACCTCCGGCGTCACCTGGATGAAGGCCCGCAGGGCCATCGTGCTCTTGATCGAATACTTCTTGCCGTCCCAGGCCTGGGCGAACACACGCGCGATCTCCTTGAAGTAGGCCAGGAAGAACTCCTTGGCCTCGACCTCGAACCGAGCGACCAGCGCCGGATCCTTGCGCTCCCAATCGTCGAACATCTGTTTCATCTCTTGCGCCAGCCCCGCCTGTTGCACGCGCCCCGGGCCAACGCCGAGCAACTTGATCTGGCCCGCCAGCGGGCTCGACGCCTGGTTGTTGAGCGCACGGATGGCGTCGTGGACCTTGCCCATGCGCGCGTCGCCGTAAAGCTGGCGCCCGCTGAGGCTGACCAGCAGGGAGGCGTTGAGGCGCGTGTGCTTGGCGTTGATGGTGACGAACATCTCGACGGTTTGGTCGTCGCTGAGGCCGCTGAACAGAATGGCCGGCACCTGCAGCCGGCGCGCCGCCGCACGATCCTCATCGCTGGTGGCCGGATCGTGCAGCAGCGCGGCCAGGGCCAGCAGGCGGTGCTGGCCGTCGAGCGCGCGCAAGGTGCCCTCCTCCTCGGAGATCTGGAGCAACCCCAGGAAAGGATTCGCGCCCGCGGCCGTGAACGACACCTTCTCGTCGGTGGTCAGGATGACCGAGCCGGGGATGGCGGGCAGGGCATCGCTCTCGCGGCAGCTCGTATAGTACTGCGCCAGCTCGTCGATCTTTTTGCGGATGATGGGCCGCTGGAACGCCTTGTCGCTGGTGCCGACCTTCTTCTCGAGCTCGCCCCAGTTCACGCCGCTGGCCTTCGGCTTGCGCGCCTTCTTGCCCTCGACGCCCGCGGCCCCCGCCTCGCCCAGCACCTCGAAGCGCACCAGGCGTTCCACATCGCCGGCAGAAAGGTTGAGAAGGTAGAATTCCTTGGCAAACTGCTGAATCTTGAGCGCGGGCAGGGTCAGCATGGAGGATCCTTTCGACTAGGTGAACGGCATTGTAACGCAGGTCGTGGGGCTTGGGTGAGGTTGCGCTAGGTCGAGGGAACATGGTATATACTGGTATCTACCGCTAGAGGAAGAACCATGGCATCGACAGCTACGGCAAAACTATTCCGCAACGGAAGGTCGCAGGCGGTCCGCCTGCCGAAGGAATACCGATTTTCCGGCGACGAGGTTCGCATCCGTCGCGAGGGTGATGCGGTTGTCCTGGAGCCGCTGCACGGCAAGGCGTGGCCGCGCGGATACTGGGAGCGCCTGCGCGAGATGCGCCATGCCGCGAAGATCGAGCCGATGAATGTCCAGCTGCAGGATGTCGATCTGGATTCGCCGTGAGCTACCTGTTCGACACGAACGCCTGCATCCATCTGATGAAGTTGCACGAACCTCTGACGGCGCGCGCGCGCGAGGTCGGCCCCTCGGCCATTGCGGTTGCTGCCATCACCTTGGCCGAGATGTGGTTCGGTGCCGCCAAGAGCCACCAGCCTAGACGGACGCGCACGGACCAGGACGCATTTCTTGCCCCGTTCCGCGTGCTCGATTTCGACGCGGCCGCCGCGGACTGCTACGCCAGCATCCGCGCCCACCTGACCGCGAAAGGCCGTCCCATCGGGGATCGCGACCTGATGATCGCGGCGATCGCGCAGGCGAGCCGCCGGATCGTGGTCACCAGCAACGTCGGCGAATTCGCCCGCGTGCCCGGGTTGAAGGTGGAGGACTGGATGGGGTGAGACACGTGCCTTCTAGACACACCGAGCCTTGGCGATGGGGCGGCGAGGCAGCCACCGAGCGCTCAGTCCATGCCGCCGACACCGGCGTTTTCGAGTTGGTAGCCAATGACCTGGGTGCTTACTCGATAGCGGCTCGCCAGCGTCCTGACAAGGGAGTCTCGGTCTCCCGAATAGTGGGTTGTCTCATCGACAAGGACCGCCTGCGGTGCCAGCAATTCGGCAGCGAAGGCGCGCGATGCCTGCTGATCCCACGTGTGGGCGTTCGTAGCAAGCCGTGGGCCGCGATCGCAGGCGAATATCGCGTGGTACAAAGCGCGGGCCTCTAGAAAGCGTCGATTTGCATCTCTACTCGGGATGGGGCCGGCCACCACCGGAGTATGATCGGATTTCCAACCCACGACCGCCTGCACGCGCCGGCTTGGCAGGTGATTGACCTCTTGAAACTCAAGAGCTCCGAGCATCAAGGCACGGGACACGTCGGTCAGATTTTCGACAGCCTCGACCGGGGCGAGGTCGATTTTCTCGCGTACGCTGCGAGCTGTCGCGCATCCGGTCTTCGCTGGACGGTACAGGTCCGGGCGGCCCAACCTTCTCGACACGTCCGTGGGTGTCGCGCGGAGTGAGAGGCTCTTCTCGACACGCGCCGTCCACTGCCACTCGGCCACGGCCGTTTCGGCGCTGGCGGCCTCGAGAAAGTCTTGCACCAACGGCGTATCCTGATCGTCCCCAAGACCGGTTTCGAGGAAATCGACCAAGCCTGGCGGCCAGTGCTCCGATGCATAAGGGTCCAGACCCATCCTGCCGGCCGCTTGACAGAAGGATCGTTCATCGGGGTTCGCGCGCGAGATGGCTTCCCAGTTCGCCCGAACGTGCACAACCCGCGGGTCCGGCATATCCGCGACCCGCGAGAGCACTTCGGTAACGAATTCCCGCAAACCGCGCTCGGCCTCGGCCGCATCGAGATTCATCCCATCGCTACTTACAAAGATGCCCGGCATTTGTGGGTAGGCATCGGGCTCGTCGGCGGTCCATTGTGCGCAGACGCCACGACCGCTGCTAAATAGGCACAACCTGGGCAGCAGCAAGCCGGCGTCGGCCGCGCGAAGGCAATGCCGTTCCAGCCAGTCCCGGTGTGCGGGCGCAGTGGTGCCGGCGGGTGGAACATCCTCGGCGATGCCCGGCTCGAAGAGCAGTTGCCACCAGTTGGCGATGAGCCACTGGGCAATCGGAAAAGCCGGGACATAAAGGTTCTGGCGTTCGGCGGCGGCTTGACGGTCCCACAGCCTGCTGGCAAACCGACCGTCCACTTGGATACTCAAGGCGGCCCACGTCTTTCGCTCGACCGGATCGGTTGCCGACGGCTGATCGAGCGGGTCCCACTTAATCGACAGGGATCGTGACATGGGGTGCGTTCCTTAGGATCCTATTCGGATCCTTGGGCTGCTGGTCCTCATACTGGAGGGGAAAGCCGTGGTACTCGCCGGCTGCTTCGTTGGTCAACCTCGCCTCGTGCAACACACCGTTGACAAAGGCCCAGACCCGAGAGGGGAAGTTGCCGCGGAAGTCGCGACTTACGCAACGACAGCAAATGGCCTGGCGAAGCGCGTCCTGCACGAGTGGCCAGTCCGCTTCGGCGAACCGCTGGCACTTGGCCTTGTCGGCCCTGACCGGGCCGAGCGTCCAACTTCCTGTCGATGACGGGTAGTCCTTGTGCTCGCCGCTGGCTCGGTAGTGCACCTGCGTCGCCACGGAGGCAGGATCCGGCCTGTCCGTCGGCCATGCTCCGACGACCCCGGGTTTGAGCTCATCCGGCGCGCGGCGAAATGTTGGACGCTTGCTCATCGACGGTAGGACTATACCGCAACGGGGTGCGTTCAGCATCCGAGACGGGAGGTTGAGAATCCGTGTCGTGAAGTCGCCCTGGCCAGCCTCGGCGGATGCGCACGGACCAGGACGCATTCCTCGCCCCGTTCCGCGTGCTCGTCGGGGCGGAGCGGGGGAGCTGGCGCTTTGATGGCGGGACAGCGGGTGGCAATGCTACAGTTTTCCGCATGGTCGACCGGCTCACCGCAAAAGGGGTGCCCCTGAAGGGCGATGCCCGAAGGCTCAATTCCACGGTCGTCCAGATCCCGCACGCTGACATCGCGCGGTTCTGTCGCCGCGTGATGATTGGGTGAAAGTGGGCGATATGCTCGCCGCCGCTCGAAGGGCGGGTGATGCTGAGCCAAAACCAGGACCTTGGCTCGCGCTGCCTCGCTGACCTCCGAAAAGCGGAGCGAGATCGCTCGCCAAGGGGCGAGGGCGAGGTGGGGAACCGAATACAGGCTCGAAAAGTTGAAATCCGACCGGCTCTATCGGCGCAGGGTGGCGAAGCGGCTCTCGTCGGGGTGCCAGCTCGACGTTGGAGACATCGAGCACGCCCTCTACAACCTCACCCTCACTCCCATGGAAAGGCTGTCGAGGTGCCTCGCTCGCTGTCGGTGATCGACTACCCAATCGACGACTTCACGGTGAAGCTCCCTCCCCTCGGGCGAGTGATCGCGAGCAAGAAAGCTTCGGCTCGAGAGAAGGATCGGGCCGCCATGCCCGCACTGCTCGCGTCCCTCAAAGCGAAGACGCACCTCTGATCGGACCGATATCAAGGTCAGCCTGATCGCCTCCGACTACGAGCACCGGGGTGTGACCCCGGACGAGATTGGGGAGGCCAATCCGCGCCTCGGGTTGGCCGAGGTGCATGCGGCGCTGGCGTACTACTACGACCATCACGACCTAATCTGTAGCGACTGGGCGAATGCCGAAAGTCTAGTCGCGGAATTGCAGAAGCGATATCCAAGCCAGCTGGTGGAGCAAAGGAAGTAAGGAGCGCGCGTTGGCCCTTCGCTTGTACGCCGACGATTGCGTCGTGGCCGTGCTGCGGCGGCTGGACCTCAGAAATATCTTGTCGCCAGTGCCGACTACTCACAGCTTCGTTGGGCGAAACAGGCCTAGCCCGTAGGCACTAGAGTGGCCCAGTCTGATGGGGCCAACGACGGGCGCCGGGAAATGTAGTCGGACTGATGACTGGCCACGGCGACCGCCGATGAATGCTCGTTTGTCTGCTTCTCGACGTGGAACATGGACCGACACCCAAATCGGGGATTCCTCGCATTGGACCCCCACTCGATCGCCGTCCGCGAAGCCGCGTTGTATGAGCTCCCGGCGAATTTGAGCGGCGATCGACTCGCCCGTCCTCTCCTTGCCGCCACGAAGATGGTGCCGGAGGGGCACGTAGGGCGTGACCGACTCCCAACTGATCGAAGGCTGAGCATCGAATCCAGGCGGCGCAGGAACATCTCGATCCAGAGGGATGAGGCGCACCTTCCACTCGTACGCGTCTGAGCCTGCAGCTGCCCAGGACACGTCGCGGGACGCTGCTGTCAGGATGGCGTCTTGCTCGTCAGCATCGAAGACGCGTGCCCCCCTCCAAACAACGATACGCGTTGGGTGCCCGTCCTCGCACCAAGCGAAGAACTCCGTGTGGCGGTGTCCCTTGAGTGGGGCGTTGTCCGCGTCCTTGCCGGCCATGTCCGTGATCGACGCACGCACCTCGCGACCGACGCGCGTCCACGTCGCCGATGAATCTCCCGTCTTGAGGTGCAGAAGCTCGCGAAGGATTGCCCCCCGAAACCGCGAGGTCAGCCGTACTATCGCGCGAGGATCGGGGGCGACGTTCCAGCCCAATGCAAACTGCATCAGATGGCAGTCGAGCCGAGGAGTAGGTGTTCGTCGGCGCTCACGAGCAGCAGGGCGAGGCGGCCGAACCGCGTAGAGGAAAATCGCACCCGGCGGCACCGCACGCTTCTCGGATTCCGGATCGTCCGTGATGCGCTCGATGTCGGCCCGCGTGGCGCCTTGGAGCGGCGTCAGGACCGGGACGGCGGCAGATGCGCGTCTTTCGATGAGCCGACAGTTGCGTACAGGGATTGGATCCTGTGGACCCGCGCAGCGAATGCGCGTGAGCGTCTCGGCCCTTCCGAAGTAGGTCATGCGTGAGAGGCACTGCTCAAGCGCCGTGACGAGTTGGGGCGTCCACGAGTCACCTTCGATGAACCACCATACCGGCTCTTCTGGAGGGACGCACCAGTAGTTGTCCTGGACAAGACTCGTCCCATAACCGCGAGATCCGGCATCTGCCACTCTCTGCCAAGAACCCATCGGAACACCGAGGATCTCCTGGACTCTCTTCTTGCTCTCGTCTGCGTCCTTGTCTTTGACCGTTACCTCCCATTCCAGACGACCATCGTGCTTCTCCTCGACGAGCTTCACGCCCTTGAGGTCCTTGATCTTCTTCCTGGCCTCTTCGTTGGCTTTCTCCTCCGGCGTCGCTTGCTTGCTCCGAGCGGCCTTTGACCTGGCCTTCTTGTCCTTCGAGGTCGCGGCTTCGTTGCTGCCCGCCGTGCTCCCTACGGCGCGTTGAAAGCGGGCGACGTGCCTCCAGTTCGGCGGATCCATCTTGAACTCGGTCGGATGGTACTGCCTGAGTGGGCTGCCTTTCCGCGCGTCTGTGGGAAGCTGAAAAGCATACGTGCTCGCGCACAGCGCGGCCTGCAAGCGCTCAAGCTCGGCGATGTCCGGGGCGGATTGCTCCTCGCGCGTCCACTGGTACCAGCGCGCGGTGACGGCACGGACCAACCGCCAAGGGCTCGGAGGCCATTCGCCGTGAGGGTCGTCGAATGGGTTCACACGCCACGGGGTGGCGTGAAAGCGCCCCAGTGGAAATTCCTGGCGAAGAACGACCAGCATCACGCCTCTTCCGGCGTATCGTCGTCACTCTTTGGGGTATTGGCGCTCTCGGCCTGGCCTTCCCGATACAGCTCGTCACGAGGCCAGAACACGTCGGTGATGATCGGGAGCTTTGGAGCACCGTCACCGGGTTCCTGGCTTCGAAAAGCAGCAGCTTTGATCGCGTGTTTGATGTCGGGGTGGATCGAGACCTCTCGCTTGCCGCTCGTGAGGCTCGTGCAACGCAAGTGGCAGCCGGACCTGAAACGGAACGGGGACTCGACGAGCTTCTGGATCTTCCACAGGGCGAGCGCGACGAGGAACTCCTGCTGCGGCTTCGATAGGCCGAGCTGCGTTTCCGTGTCGCCTTCCTTCTTCGTTCGCCCAAATGAGCGGATCAGGCTGACGTCCAGGACGAAGGTTGCACGAATCGACTCTGCGATGGCATCGTCGATCGCGAAGATCGGCTGGCCGGAGGTCGTCTTTCCCAACCTGTCGAACTTGACGCCGGAGCGATCGACACGGCCGGCGCCGAAAGCCTCGAGATGCGCTGTGAGTGCGCGGGGGATCTTGATCTGCCACTGCGGAAAGAGCACGCCGTGGACGAGTGAGTTCGGGTCGAGTTCGAAGATGGTCTTGAAGACAGCCCACCACTTGTCAGCCGTGGGGTGCGCTCTTGAGCTTCCGGGCAGGACGATGCCGAGTTTGTCGATGAGGTCACGCTCTAGTGTCAGAGGCTCATCCTTGCCTTCTTTGCTCTTCCTCACCTCCCTCTTTCCGTCTTGGTTCAGAACAATCCCATCGACGAAATAGGAGGATGCGATGCGGTGGCCCTCCGTGAGACTTGTGACGACAACCTCGCGGCTTTCGGTCGGCAGCTTCTTATCCTTCGGGTCGCCCGTGACGCATCGGATGTGGGGCATGCCGTCGAGGTCCTCGACGAGATCGAGGTCGTGCGGGCCGCGCTGGCAGACCGACTCGAGATGGTTGGCCATGCTGGCGGCGCTATCGACGATGCAGACGTTCTCGGTAGTGCCTTCCTTACGAGGTGCCTTGTAGATGACATGGCCGATCTCGGGGAATCCGGCAGGTTGGAACCGGTCGCCAACAATCGGCTCGAGAGTTGCCGTTAGGATGAGTGGCGACTCGCTCTTCAGAACCTCGCTTGGGGTCAGCTTAGTATTCTCTGTTTCAGACATGTGCTTGGTCTCCTTGCTGCCGGCGTCGAGGACGAAGCCAGCGTTCGAAAAGGACCGCCCGATCGCGGTCAGGAATGGTGAAGAGAAAGGCCGCGCCGAGATGGTCCGTGTCACGAGCACGCCAAGGGACGCCGAACGATGCGAGGCGCGCGCCGGCCATCGCGTAGCGGCTGCTCGCGAGCCTCACGGCGGTGTCGATGTCTCCCGAGCGGATCAGCGTGACGAGGGATCGCGCGGCCGCTGTCGTGCGTGCGCCTGTGGCATCGGAGAGGAGGTCGCTCGGCGACAGACTTCGAACGACCAAGGCCCGCCGATCAACGAGGGGCTGCATGAGCCCCAGCAATGCCAGCTGGCCATCGGCTCGCGGAGCCGTGGCCTGACCACTGAGGAGCGAGCGCATCTGTTGAGGTACCTTCCGCCAGTCGAAGAGCGCGAGCCGTGAGAGCCACGATGCCAATAGCGACTCGTCGATCTCGTTGGTGAGCCACAGATGGACGTGTGCCGTCGTGGCAGGCAAAGGCGCGCGGCCCTGGGCCCAGACGCTGTCCCCCTCTGCGGTCGCCTCGTCAAGGAGCCTTCGTGACAGAAGCGTCCCAAGGACACGGGCAAGTGGGCCGGGGCCCCAAATCCAGCGGGCGGGCGGTCGCTCCGTGTGCTCATAGCGGCCAAAGCCCCACTCGACACCGAAGCGATACGTCGCGAAGGGCTGTGCGGCCGGGAAGGCCGACACGACCGACAGAGCTAGCCGCGCTTCGACCGCGGGCCGCTCGTCGGCGAACAGCGAAGGTAGCCACTCAAGGGGCAGCGGCTCCCAGCGGACCTTGCCCGCGCGGAAGCTGCGATTGCGGTCGATGCGGTCCAGTGCCCCGGTGATCGCGTCGAGCAACGCGATCGCCGCCTCTGAACGCTGAAGCTCGGCTGCGACGTCGAGTAGCGCGGCCTCGATAGGGCCACGAAGGCCAGCAAATCGCTTACCGTCTCTTGGGAACCCGCGCTGTTCGATCAGCGCGGTGATGCGTTCGAGTGCGATTGAAGTCGCCGCGCCCGCCGCATCAATATTGGCATCGAGGGGGAAGCGGGCCTCGAACCGCGGCTCAAATGTGTTGGCGCTCGTCGTCCTGCCGAGCGTGAAGCGGCGAAACTCGCTGACGCCAGCGTCTACGCCCCTCTTTCGAATAGCTGTCGCGAAGGCGGCTGATGTCAGCGCGCCTCTTCCGTGCAGCTCCGCTCGACCACGCAGGAGTAGCGTCGCCGTCTCGGCGATAGTCATGGGTCGCTGCCACAACGGCGCCCAGATCTCTGCACGCACACGATCCACCTCGCCCGCCTTCTCGGATGCGGCGGGCTGAGTTACGAAGGGGAATGCTCCGGCGATACGTGAGCGAGAACCGAGCCGGCGGGAGGGACCACCGGCGAGGAGCGCCAAGCCCTCGCATGCGATTGCCATCGCCCAAGGCGAGATCTGCCCTTCGCGAGCCGGCGACTGGCCGCTGTTATAGAGCTTCGTCGCCTCGCTGAACCAGGAACCAGCTCCGAGCTTCTCGAGCAGCCAGGTGACCGGTTGCCCGAGGAGGAACGCTCCCAGCTCCTTCCGCCTGTCGTCGGGATCGTTGTCTGCATCGCCATCGGAGACCGAAGCCCTCTTCCCGCGTCCTTTGGACTTCTTCGGTTTGCTCGTGCGGGCCGTAGCGAGAGCATCGACCGCTTGCCTCCATCCCGCCGCGAAGTCCCGCCGTCCGGCATTTCCACCAGTTCCGAGAAGCGGGTTGAAGGCGCGGGTGTGCGGCACTACGTGCGCCGCGAACAACCCAAGATGGTTCTCGTCCGCCTGCGCCTGCCAGAGCGCCAGCGGCTCTCCTGACTTGGCCTTCGTGCCCTTCTTCTGCGCATCAGACCACGCTTTGTCGTACTCGGTCCACGTACGTTCGCCTGCGACTCGCACGAGCTCGTCGAGCAACTCATCCAGCGACGCAGGCCCGCCCACAACCTGCAGCACCTCGTCGCGCCATGCGATGCGCGTGCTTGGCCACTTCCGGCTGAGAACGCGTAGGAGGCCGAGGGACGCGAGGTAGTTACCGAGGCTGTCGGGAGACAGGCCGGGTAGTGCCAGAACCGGAAGACGAAGCTCAGCCGCCACGACGCACCTCGCTTGGTTTGATACTCGCGCTCGGGTTGGCACTCGCTCGCCAGTCGGCGATACGGACGAGTGCCTCCAGATATGCCAAAGCGAACGGCCCAAGATGGCGCGGCTCGGTCTCCGGCACGACGCCGGCATCGCCCGCCTCTTCCGGTCGCCAGGGGCCGAGCAGATCAGCGACTAGGCCAGTCCAGCCGTGCCCCGTCAGCACGAACTCGTTGCCCTCCCAGCGGCCCTCGGCCCCGTCCTTGGTGATCGAGAAGTCGAGCGGCCACTGCTCCGAGCCAAGCACCAGGGAGCTGGGCTCGGTACGGACGCCAAACACATCATTGGGCTCGCCAGTGGTCGATCGCAGCACCGTACGCACCTTTCCGTGGTGGGTCGCTGCCAGGTAGACAGCAAGGGCAGGATACGTGTCGCCGCCGTCGCGGTACTTCCGCCACATCGCGAGCGCGGAGGCCGCCTCGTGGCGCAGGCCGGGGCGGAATTGCACATGCCCTGCCCAGAGAACGACGGAGATCTCTCGCAGCGAGCTCAGGTCCTTCTCGGCCAGCTTGTCGTCGATGGCCCACCGGAGTCGGACGACCTCTTTGCGGTCGCGTTTCCGCGCTTCGTCGGGCAGCGACAGCGCCACCGGCCGAAGCCGAAGGACTTGGCTTCGAACTGCGGCGGCTTCGCCCACCACATCGACCGCTAGCACGCGCGGACTCTTGGCGAGTAGTGCGGCGGGAATACCAGAGCGATCGGGTAACGCGGCCTGCCACTGGGGATGCGCCTTGCCGAGGTCGTGAAGCCCCGAAGCTTGGATGACCGCTGTACGCAAGTCACCGTTCAGCCCAAGCGTCTTGCACAATGCCTCTGCCTCGCGACGGGCGTCATTGAGATGGTCCTGGAGTCGCGACCAGTAGCCGATCTCCGTCCAGGCATCGTCTCGCAAGGTCGTGCCACGCCCCGCGCGCGGCACGTCGGGGAGAACGTTCGACATGTCTCCCGTCCACCCCTCGGTCGCGTCGTAGCCGCCCACGTCGCGTTTCAGCATGACGAGCATGCCGGGGTGTATCTCCCAGTGGTTCGCGCGCTCCCAGCGGTCGGCCTCGTCGTTCCACAGCCAAGCCTTGCTCTTGCCGTTCTCCAGCATCGTCCGAACACGCGGGAAGGACACGGGGCAACCCTCGCTCGCTGGATCGATCAGAAGTCCGTCGAGGTCATCACCGCGCGGCGGGCTGTCACCTGACCAGTCGCGCCAGAAGACTGTCACGTCGAGATCGGGGTCAGTCCCACGCACGAAGGCGCTCACATCGGTGAAACCACCGTGAACGTCACGCTCGGTGGAGAACAGCCCATGGACGTCGATCGCGCGTGGAAGAGGGCTCAGCTTTGGTTGCAGCGCTTCGCGCACATCCTTCGCAGCCTGCGTTTCCAGCTCAGCGACCGCCTCGGGGAATGGCTTCTCCCGCGAGAGCGGCGACATCCCTTCGACGAGTTTCTTCGCGCGCGCGATGTCCGAGCTTTCGTATGGACCGATCCGGTCGGTCGTGCCGTGCCCCTTCTCCTTCGGCGTCTCCCAGAGCCATGCACAAGCGCCTTGATCGTCTCCTTTTCGATTGAGGCGACCGAGGCGCTGAAGCACCGAGGGCCACGGCGCAAGCTCGGACCAGAGCCGATGCGCCGAGATGTCCACGCCCGCCTCGATCACCTGGGTGCTCACGCAGATGAGGCCTGGGTGGTCTTTCGGCAGCTTGCCGGCCTTTCGGGTCGCATCGAAGTCGAGGAGCCGCTGCTCGTGCACAACGCGGTCTCCTCGGCGGAAGCGGGACGTGAGCAGAACCTTGTGCTCCACCGACAAAATGCGGAATACGTCGCGAGCCATGTTCACGGTGTTGCAGATGATGAGCGAAAGCGTCCCCGCCTCATGTGCTTTGAGCACTTCGTCCGAAAGACGATCTGCCGTGTTGGCCTTCGTCCATTCGACTGGCCGCCTCGCCTCACGCCACCACGAGAGACCTTGATCGGCATCGAGTGACTCCTTCAGCTTTCCCTCGAACTCGACCTGCGCAGGTGACGCCTCGCCAATTCCCTCGCGCGCGCGGTCGGTGGTGCTCAGAAAGGAGGTGCCGACGGTAGCGCTCATCCAGGTTGTGAGGCAGGGCTTCAACGCTGGAAACCGCTTTCTTCGCATCCAGTCGAGCTGGGAGGACGTCCAGAGCCCCGGTCCCATGAGCTGGACTTCGTCGATGACCCAACGGCAATCGTTGTTGAGTAGCCCGAAGTGTACTGGCCACTCGAAACGGCTCATCGCGTACCCACGGTTGAGCGCCCGGGACAGGAGCTGGTCTTGCGTGCCAACAAGGATCCAAGGCTTCTCTGGCCATCGCGCCCACTCCTCATCGATCGCACCGCCCATGAGCTGATGAACGCCCACATCTAACCTGGCGTCATGGGTTCGGATAAGGTCGAAGTACCCCCGAAGGCGCTGCGTCGTCTGCGTCACAAGGCTGCGCATCGGTAGGCAGTAGACGAGGTGAAGCGGTTCCGGCCGAGCGGCCACAAGCCGTCGCCAAGCCCATGCGAGGGCAATCTCGGTCTTCCCGAGCCCGGTCGGCACTGGCAGAACCTCCGGCAGACCATCGAGCGCCACCAGGCGCTGCCAATCGTATGGTGAGAAGCCGCGAGTGGCCACGCTAAAGAATTCCGTGAAGCTCTTGGCAGGAGAACTATCGGCCATCGCATCCTCCAGTCACCACAGGGACAACAGCCGGGCCGCGGGCCGGATCGGCTAGGCGCCCCCGGTGCCCAACTAGATCGAATCCTGTCGATTTTCTGAATAGTCCTTCGAAGCTCACCTGAGTCCTCCGTTCAACGTCGTCACCACCCTACGCCACCTCTTTGTCACTACTGGTCCAAGATTCGCCACGCAGCTCGGCTTCGATCCTCGGCCTTCTTCAGGTGCTAGAATTGGCGTCATGGACGAGGTTCTCCTTAGCAAGCGCGCCGAGGTCTTGGCTGTCGTTGCCCGGCATGGGGGGAGAAATCCGCGCCTTTTCGGGTCGATGGCGCGTGGCCAAGCGAAGAACGCGAGCGATGTCGACTTGCTCGTAGATATGGAACCGGGACGCACGCTCCTGGATCTCATCGGGATCGAGCAGGATCTCGTGGGGATACTGGGACGCGCCGTGGACGTGGTGACGGACGATGGGCTCAGCCCGCATCTTCGCAGTCGCATCTTGGCCGAGGCCGTGGCCCTGTGAAGCTCCAAACTGCGGTCACGAGCTTGCTCGCGGGCGGCTCGTGACCGGGAGCCTGACTGCGCGGCGTTGACGTCTTGCTCTTGGCATGAACGCGGGCATTTCGGGTTTCTCGGAGAAAATTCCTTCATGCGGGTCTCGCGAATTTGGCCACCGCCGGTGGCCAAATTCGCGATGGCGGCCTCGACGTTCAACCGTGAAACAGGCTGTTTCACTACCTCCGCTCCCTTTCTTGCTCCGTCAGCGCATCTTTCGCGTACCCTGCCGCCCCCGCGCGCAGCTTCTCGGCCACCGTCTTCGCCAGGGCCTTCGGCGCCAGGACCTTTGCGGCCGGGCCGTAGCCGAGGATCCATCGCTCCACTTCGGCGAGTCCGGCGACTTCGCCGCTCAGGATCGTGCCGCTGCTGCCCTTTTCCAGCTTCTGATCGGCCAGCCAGGTTCGTTCGCCGATCTCGTCGGCCACCTCGGGCGAGAACCAGATGCGGACTTTTTCCACGTGCTCGCTTCGCCACACGCGAAAGGCGCTGCGCAGGGCGGAGCGGGATCGGGTTCCTGGTCGGGGCGCGCAGTGCTCGTCGGTCAGCACCACGGCGAGGAAGCGGTGGGCGGCGAAGACGCGTACGTCGTTGCGCAGGCGGCACCAGGCGATGAGGTAGAGGGTCTCGAGGCCAGGATCCCAGTACAGCTCGCCGGGTTCGAGCACCCGGCTCGAAACTTGGCCGCTCGAAAGGGCGAGGTAGCGGACGTTGACTGCCAGTCGTGCGCGGGTGGCCCGTTCCAGGGTGGCGATGATGGTCCGGTGGGCGCCAAGGTCGAGGCCGGTCAGCTCGCGGGTCGCGATCCAGGGCGTGGATTCGATGGGCAAGAGGGCGGCTTGGCCGTCGCCGGTGGAGCTCACGCGGTGCCAGAGGCGATCCAGGGCTTTGCCGAGCGAGGTCTCTTTCCAGCCGCGGGCGTTCTGGCGGGCCAGGTACAGGGCCAGGCGCTCGTCGGCATCGGGGACGCCGGCGGTGCTGCGCGGGTTGCCGACGATGCGATAGCGGTGGTTGTCTCGTTCGACGACGTAGCCCGCGCTCTCCAGCGCATCGATGTCGCGGTACAGGCCGCGCAGATCCCAGTGGTGGCGCTCGGCGAGGCTTTTGAGCGGGACGCCCACCCGCGAGGCGCACAATGCCTGTTTGAGAGCTTCCACACGAACTATGCGGTCGTTGCGAGCCATCTCTCCCGCTACGGGCCTGCCTGGGTCCGCCGCGATGATACACCCGATCCGATGGCGTCGCTGAAGCCCGTGTGAGCCATGGCCTGCATCAGCCGTTCATGTTCGGCCACGCGCATTATTGACCCAGTGAGCGAGAGAATGCTATGGACAACCTAGGCAGTGACTGAGCCGCGCGCGCATAGGTTTTGGGGACGACGGGCAACTGCGAGTCTGCTCGTGGTAGTAGGTCTCGCCGGGTGTGCAACGCCCCGGAGTGCTGGCCGAGATTTCCCGCCGATCATCCAGGGTGCTGTCCTCGATGCTCAAAGCGGCGCTCCCATCGAAGGGGTGAGGGTCGTTCTTTGCGCAGAAGAAGAACGAAAGACAGTCGTCCTCGAGAACGTGCTTACCCCCTGTGATACCGAGCTCGCAAGCACGGCCTCGGATCAGTCTGGTTCGTTTCGAATGGCGTGGGCGCCGGGGGCACCGGGCTCGGTCGGCGCCAATGTTGTCTTCACGTCCGCTGGGTATCTACCATTCATGGTACCCACGGCGACGCTGCGGTTGCCAGGAAGCCCATCCAATCTGACGATCACTCTCCGAACCGCGCCGATCGTCGACGTGACGGTCGTAGACGCGGAGGGAAAGCCGCTTCCAAACGCGGGGCTTGGTTGGTTCGTCGAGAAAGCAGGGACCATCCGAGCCCGCTATGAGGCTTGCTGCTCCAGCGACCAGGGTAAGATCTCGTTCGGGCCGGATGGCGTCCCTGAAGGAGAGGTCACGCTGTTCTCCACGACCCGTGGTGAGGTGCCTCGCTTTGGGACCAGCAGTATCACAGCCCATGCGGGTAAGCGCTATTCCGTAACCGTGCGAGTCGCCCGGCCTCTGCTGAAGGTTCGCGGTCGGGTCGTGGACGCGGACGGGTCGCCGCTGGCTGCACTGGTCTCCGTCGAGCCCGTAAGGCCGAGCGCCTTTTCAGCACTCGATCGCGTGCTGCTCGATGTCCGTGGAGCGGACACGGATTTGGAAGGGCGGTTCGAGCTCCGCATCACCTCGCCCGGGGATGTCCGACTCCGGCTGTCGACGTGGACTGGCCTAGGCACAGGGGCTACGCATGTGCAGACGAAGACCCTCACGGAAATCACGGCGCAGCTCGGTCTGGATCCGGAGCCGGTCGTGTTGAAGGCGCCCGCGGTGGCCGTGGTTCGATGCACGATGCTAGGGCCGAACAACGCGCGACTCGCCTTGTCCGAGCTTGGCCTCTTCTTCGCGCCTCATCGTCAAGGCGGTCATAGCGGCAGCTGCGTTTGGGCAGGTGGCGCTTTGCGTGCCGACGATGATGCAAAGCGATCCTTTCCGCGGCAGGTGAATTTCATCTGGCCGAGCGGCGCGGAGACCTTACTCGTCACCGCTCGTGCCGCTGCGGAAGCAACCACGTCTGGAGAATCGCGACAGCTTATTGGAGAGGTCGCGCTCAAGCATGCAACCGACCCCTGCCAGATACACGGTATGTAAGCGATCCTAGTTTGGAGGGATTCGATGGAACTGTCTCGGTGACGGCTCAGCTCAAAAAGGATCTCGCTCGGCCCTACGTGCGCAGCTGCGCAGCTCACCACTGTGGGCGCGGATACGGATAGGGCGGGGGATAGGGATACGGATAGGGCGAGAACATGGCGGGCCGAGGAATGGGGAGGATAGGGTTCGCGTCCTCAAAGGCCTTGGCCTCGCGCTTGGAGTGTCTGTAGCGAAGCCACGCGGGGATTCCGAGGGAAAGGCCGGTGACGGCCATCGGAATACCCATTGCGAGCCCCATTCCCGACCATTCGCTCTGTTGAGACTGGTCCCGATGGGCGAGGTCCCCGATGATCATCGGGGCGGACATGACGACCAGGACCACGCCGATGGTGAGGAGCACATTGCCGGGATGGTCGATGTCCGCCACATCTCCGCCGGGGACCACGATCTCACGGCCGTAGTTGTCGCGCACGCGCAGGGAATTCGCGTCCGAGCCGAGAATGTCCGCCTCGTACGTCAGGCCGTTGGTCTGGGAAATGTTGGCGGTGGTCGCGCACCCGGCAAGGGCGCAAAGAACGAGGCCGGCGACGATTCGCCGCCCAGGGTGGCAAGCCATGCTTGCAGTATGGCGCCATGGCGGAGATCTGGGAAGCTATGACGGCCGGTCGCCTACGGGCTCAGCCCTTCTTCTTCCACTCGGCCAGGGTCTTCTTGATCTCGGGCTCGAGGAAGAAGAAGTCGGCTTTCTGGCCGAGCTCGTAGGCTTGCTCGCCCACGGTGATGGCGTCCTTGGTCTTGCCCTTGTCGGCCAGGAGCGTGGCCTTGATCCACAGATTGAACCAGTCCACTTTCAAGCTGAGCGATTGCTCGATGTACTTGAGCCCGGTGTCGTAGTCCTTCTTGGTCTCGGCGAGGTAGCGGGCGGCGTTGGCGTAGGTCCGCCACGTGCCGTCGATGCTCTTGGAGATGTTGGCCATCGCCTGGGCTTCGGTGTCGACCTTGATGGGCATGGCGACGCGCAACTTGTCCCATTCCAGGTCGAGCGTGCCCTTGTCGTCGGTGAAGTCCGAGAACAGGAAGGCCATGCGCTCGCGGTGCGGGGCCGGCTTGGCGTGGACCTGGAAGCGCACCAGGTCGAGGTCGGCCTTGTACTCGCGCCCGGTGCCGGATTGGTCGGCCTTCTTGTTCAGGATCACCGTCCATTCTCCCTTCGTGGGGATGGTGAACAGTGCATACGTCCCGGCCGGCACCGGCTTGCCGCCGAAGGTGACGTCGTGGCTGAAGGTGATCTTGGTGGCCTGGTTGGCGCCGGTGCGCCACATCTGGTTGTAGGGCACGAGCGCGCCCCAGATGGGACGGCCCTTGACCGCGGGGCTGCTGTAGTCGACGGTGATCTCGGTCAGGCCGATGACCTGCGAGACTTTAGCTGCCGGGCTGGGGCGCGGAAGCTCCAATTGCGCGGAGGCATTGGCGGAAACAAGAACCACCGTTGCCGCGGCAACGAGGGGAAGTGCGAGCTGCGGGAACTGGGACATGAAATCACTCTCCTTTCGCTTGGCTGTCGTATCCTTGCGAGACTTTCGAATCCTTGGAGCGAAGCCGGATTCTACTTAGCACGGCGCCGGACACTTGCACGTGGCAGGGCGAAGCGGCGCCCGGTGCGAGCGCTGATGGTTTTTCACCGGATTTTCACCACCCGCGCACGACGGGGGCCGGCGGCGCCCTGCTTCTTGCGCCGGAATTCGCGCGCCACGGATCGCGCAGAGCCCTCGCGCCACGCTGGCATCGCGTTTGCTCTAGGGACGGCCATGGCACGTTTGCTCGAACGCTCGTGGTTGGTTCTCTCGGTCGCCACGTTGGTCGGCGCGGGCGCTTCGCTCGTGGCTTCCCGGCTGGAGCTTCGCACCTCGTTCGCCGAGCTTCTGCCGAACAGCGACCCGGCGGTGGTGGTTCTGAAGAAGAACGCCCAGCGCATGCACGAGCTTGGCCCGCTGATGGTGGCCATCAAGTCCCCGGACCGCGCTGCCAACCTGCGCTTCGCCGCCGCGCTGACCCAGTACCTACGCAGCTTGCCGCCGCAGGTGTGCGCCCTGGCGGCGTACGAGATGAACGAGGTGCGCGACTTCGTCCAGCGCAACGCCTGGCTCTACACGTCGCTGGACGATCTGGTTGAAGGCCGAGACCGCCTGCGCTCCAAGATCCTCACCCGCAAAAACCCGTTGGCGCTCGATTTGGATGACGAGGCCGAGCCGGCCTCGCTGACCGACGCGCTCAAACAGCGGCGGCACCCAAGCCCGCTCGAAGAGCGCTTCCCTGATGGGACCTTTGCCCGGGACGGTTTCGCCTGGGTCGTCGCACTGCCCTCGGACTCGGGCGGCGTCTTTCAGGAGCGCGCGGGCGAGCCGCTGGTCCAGGCGGTGGAGGCCTTCGTGGCAAGCCATCCGCCGCAGGCTTTTCATCCCGACATGCGCGTGACCCCCACGGGGCCGGTGATGATCGCGCTCGAGAATCGCCGCGCGGTGGAGCAGGACGTCGTGGTCGTCACCGCCATCTGCGTGCTGGTCATCGGCTTGTCCATCGCGCTCTTCTTCCGATCGGTTTGGGCCATCCCGCTCGTGGTGCTCCCCGCGGCCCTGGGCACCGTGCTGGCCTTCGCCACCGAAAAGCTCGTGTCCGGGTACCTCAATTCGTCGACGGCTTTCCTGGGCTCGATCATCCTCGGCAACGGCATCAACCACGGCATCGTCTTTCTGGCCCGTTTCCGGGAGCTGTCGCGGGCGTCGGCCGAGCCCGTCGGCGTTCGCCTGCGGCACACCGTGGCCGCCACCTGGAAGAGCACCCTGGTCGCCGCCCTGGCCGCCGCCGTGGCCTATGCTTCGCTCGCGCTCACCAGCTTCCGCGGGTTCTCCCACTTCGGCCTGATGGGCGCGGTGGGAAGCCTGCTGTGCTGGTCGGCGGCCTTCTCGGTGTTGCCCGCGCTGTTGCGCTTGCTCGACGCGAAGCTCGGGCTGCGCACGACCGCTCCCTTCGGGCTGCACTTTCTCGGCGATTTCATTACCCGCCGGTTCGCGCTGCTGGGCGCCGGCGCGGTGCTGGCGAGCGCGGTGGCGGCCGTCGGCTTCGGCCATTTCCTGCACGACCCCTTCGAGTACGATTTTCGCCGGCTGCGGGCCGACACCGGCGCCACGGCGGAGCGGCAAGCGGCGGATGGCCATCTCCTCGGCACCTTTGGGCACTGGTACAGCCCCGTGCCGCTCTTGGCCGATCGAATCGAGCAGGTGCCGCTGATCCCCGCCGCCGTCCGTCGCCAGGACGCCCAGGACAGACCGCGCATCGGTCACGTGGTCACCATCTACGACGTCCTGCCTGGTACCCAACTCGTGCAACAGAAAAAGCTGGAGGTGCTGGACGAGATTCGCAACCTCTTGCACGACCCGGCCATGGCCGTGCTCCCGGCGTCGCAGCGGCGCGAGCTCGAGGCCTTGTGCCCGCCGGAGAATCTGCGCCTGCTCCAGCCTCGGGATTTACCCGCGCTGGTGCGCTACCCCTTCACCGAGACCGATGGCACCATCGGGCGCGTGGTGCTGGCCTACCACGACGAGCACATCACCATGTGGGACGGCAAGGAGCTTCTGCGCATCGCGGGGGTGTTGCAGAGCCTTCACCTCGCGGACGGCTCGACGCTCGAAAGCTCGGGCCAGCCCATGGTTCTGGGCGCGATGTTGCGGTCGATCTTGAAAGATGGTCCGCGGGCCACCGGCCTCGCCTTTGCCGGGCTGGTGGTGTTGGTGTTGCTGGTCGTTCGACCGGCGACCTCGGCGCTGAAGGTGGTGGCATCGGTGGTGCTGGGCGTGGGGTGGATGATCGGCACGGCGGGCCTGCTGGGCGTGCGGGTCACCTTCCTCAACTTCATCGCCATCCCCATCACGCTGGGGATCGGCGCCGAATACGCACTGAACATGGTGGGGCGCTTGGACAAAGAGGGACGGATCTCGTCGGCGGTGGCCACCACGGGTGCGGCCGTGGTGCTCTGTTCGTGGACCACCATCGTGGGCTACGGTTCGCTGCTGGCCGCGCACAGCCAGGCCCTGCGCGGCTTCGGCGCCATGGCCATCCTGGGCGAGGTTTTCTGCCTCGGCGCCGCCGTCATCGTGCTGCCCGTGGCGCTCTTATGGTGGCGCAACCGCACCGTCGACCGCGGCTACGCGGGGCAGGGCGCCAGGGTTACCCAACCCTTCTAGAGCACCAGACCGATGCCCCTCACCCGCCTCGCTGCGCTCGGCGACCTCTCCCCGCTGCGCGGGGCGAGGTGGTATCACCCTAAATCCGCTTCCAACCCGGCTTGAAGCCGCCGGTGCCCACCATGGGCGGCGCTTCGTCGGCGAGGATGTAGTCGGCGCGGCGGTTGCGTGACTCGTCGGTCTGATCCGGCGTCTGCACCTTCAGCGCGGTTTCGCCGAATCCTTCATACGCGATGGGGATGCGCACGCCGCGCTGGTGGAACCAGCGCGCCAGCGACTGCGCGCGCGCCTGCGACAGCTTCAGGTTGTAGGCGGCGTTGCCAACGGTGTCGGTGTGTCCGATCACATACAGGGTCAGGTTCTTGTGCTCGCGCGCCTTGTCCTTCGACAGAATCTCCTGCACCTTGGCGAAGGCGGCCTCGAGCTTGGGCACCTCGGGGGCGTCGATGTCGGACGAATCGGTGCGGAAGTTGACCTCTTCGTGCGGGATCGGCACGAACCAGGCCGAGTACTCCTGGTCGATGTAGTGCTCGTCCCGATCGTACATGCGCAGCTCGATGGAGCCGATGGGTTGGTCCTTGTCTTGGTCCCACTTCACGGTCAGCGGCGCGCCGGCCGGCCTGCCCGTGAAGTCCTCTTGCAGGTCGGCGATGATCGCGCCTTCCTCGGTCTTGACCGTGAGCTGAACTTTGCCCGGCGGTCGCGACATGCGGATCACCATCTGGTGCTCGTCGAGAGCGTGGGACTTGTCCACCTCGACCTTGAACACGGAGCCGCGAGCGCTGCCCTGGTCACTTCGCGCGCCCTTCTTGGCGTCGGCGGGCGACGTGACGAGGAAGGCATACAAGGCGGCCCCGATGACAATCGACAATCGCGTCTGCATGATAGGCACCGATGGTTTCAACCCGGCTCCAGTGCGACGCATTCTGGGGTTTTGCGTACGCAAATGCAAGCCAGCGCTTGCCCGCGGTATCCGTCCGGACTACGCCGGCGCGCGACCGCGCAACTCCTTTGCGTTGACCTGGGCCAGGTAGACCACGTGGATGCGTCCGCCTTGGCCGCTCTTGTGGCGTTTGACGGTGAAGCCGCTCTTCTTCAGGCGCTCTTCGAAGGGCGGATCGGCTTCTTCGGACCACACCGCGAAGATGCCGTCCGGACCGAGCGCGGCTTGCGTCCGCAGCAAGGCCTCGCTGCCGTAGAGCGGATGCCAGTCGCGGTTCGCCACGCCGTGCGGCCCCTCGTACAGATCGAACAGGATGGCGTCGTAGCTGCCCGCGCGCGCTTGGGCGATGACCCGCGCCACGTCGGCCACGACCACCTTCACGCGCGGGTCGGTCAGGGGGGCCTTGGCCAGGGGCCCGAGGGCTCCGCGGTTCCAGTCGACGACCTTCTGGTTCAGCTCGACCACGGTAAGCGCCGCGCCGGGGGACATCCCATCGAGGGCCGCGCGCAAGGTGTAGCCCATGCCAAGACCGCCGAGCAGAACGCGCGGACGTCTCTTCTTGGCGAGCGCCGCGCACGCGATGTCCGCCAGAACATCTTCGGAGCGGTGGTGCTGGCTGGTCATCAGCACGCGGCCTGCGATGGTCATCAGAAAGTCGCGCTCGCCCCGGCGTCGTAGCTCGAGGATGCCTTCTTTCGTCTTGATGCTTTCCAGAACCTGCCAGGGGCGCATGGGCGCGTCTTCATAGCACCGCCCGGGGAGCGATGCACGGCGGGGGCACTTCAGTCCAGCACGTGAAACCCGGCCTTCATCGCCATCACGTCGCCATCCTCGAGCGACCCCGTCAATCGGCATCGCGCCGCGGGCGGGGCGAAAGGCCGGCCTGCTTCACGATGCCCGGAACCGCGTCTTCCCCGGCGACGGCCATGATGTGAACGCCATGGACGCCCGGTACCTTCTTGAGCTGCTCGATGAGGTCGATGCAGATGCGGATGCCCTCGGCGCGCGCATCGCCGGCCCGCTCGATGCGAAGGGCGATGTCGTCGGGAACGCGCACCCCCGGAACCCCGCCACGCATCCGGCGCGCCATCTCGACCGATTTGATGGGCAGCACGCTGGCCAGGATGTGCGCTTTTTCGTGCAGGCCTTGCTGCCTGACCTTGTCCATCCAGGCGGCGAATCGCGAAAAATCGAAGATGGCCTGGGTCTGGATGAAGTCGGCCCCGGCGCGGATCTTCTTGGCCAGGGTCAGCAGGTGAAGGTCCGCGGGCTCCGCGAACGGGTTGGTGACCGCGCCGATGAAGAGCGGCACGTCCCCGGAGATGGCATCGCCGCCCAGGACCCGATGCTCGTCCCGCAGCACCTTGATCGTCTGAACCAATTGGATGGCATCGAGATCGTAGACCCCGACGGCGCCGGGATGGTTGCCCAGAAGCTGGTGATCCCCGGCCAGGCAAAGGACGTTGCGGATGCCGAGCGCGGCGGCGCCCAGGATGTCGCTCTGCAGAGCCAGACGATTGCGGTCGCGCACCACCATCTGCAGCACGGGCTCCGCTCCCGTCTCCTTGAGCAGGAGACATCCGGCGAAGCTCGACATGCGCACCACGGCCGCCTGGTTGTCGGTCACGTTGATGGCGTCGCACGACGAGGCGAGCAGCGCGCCCTTCTTGCGCAGGACGTCCGGCAGGCAGCCCTTGGGCGCGCCGACCTCGGTGGTCACGGCGAACTGACCGCTCTCCAGGACCTGTTCCAGACGGCTTCCCGATTTCACGTCGCGCTTCCTGCTGCCATGTGCACAACCTATCCGATCGGCGTGGCCGATGGAAAGGGGTTGCCTGTGAAGTGCGGGCGGACTTCTTCGACGTGCTCTGATACCCTTGCGCGGATCCGCAGCATCCAAAGAGGGGTAGATTCACAGGAGATTTCCATGCAACGACGCAAACTGGGTCATTCCAACCTGTCCGTGTCCGCCCTCGGCCTCGGCTGCATGGGCATGAGCGAGTTCTACGCCGGCGCCTCGGAAGAGGAATCCCTGGCCACGCTCGAGCTGGCCCTGGACCGCGGGCTCGACTTTCTCGACACCGCGGACATGTACGGACCCTTCAAGAACGAAGAGCTGGTCGGGCGAGGCATCAAAGGCCGGCGTGAAGAGGTGGTCTTGGCCACCAAGTTCGGCAACATGCGCGGCAGCGACGGGAGCTTCCAAGGCGTCAACGGCCGCCCCGAATACGTGCGTGCGTGCTGCGACGCCAGCCTGAAGCGGTTGCGCGTGGACCACATCGATCTCTACTACCAGCACCGCGTGGACCGGCAGGTTCCCATCGAGGACACGGTGGGCGCCATGAGCCGGCTCGTCGAGGCCGGCAAGGTGCGCTTCCTCGGGCTGTCGGAGGCATCGCCGGCGACGATTCGGCGCGCGCACGCGGTCCATCCCATCTCCGCGCTGCAAACGGAGTATTCGTTGTGGACCCGCGATCCCGAAGACGAGCTCCTGGCCACCGTGCGCGAGCTCGGCATCACCTTCGTGGCCTACAGCCCTCTCGGCCGGGGATTCCTCACCCGCCGCTTCGCCAGACTGGAGGACTTGCCTGAAAAGGACTACCGGCGATTTTCGCCCCGCTTTCAGGGCGAGAATTTCCAGAAGAACCTCGCGCTGGTGGACCAGGTGTCCGAGATCGCGCGCGATCGGGGGGTGAAGCCGGCGCAGCTGGCCCTGGCCTGGGTGCTGGCCCAGGGTGAAGACATCGTTCCCATTCCCGGCACCACCCGACGCGCGCACTTGGAAGAAAACCTCGCCGCCCTCGACATCGCCTTGTCCGCCGACGAGCTTGCTCGCATCGACGCCGTGGCGCCCAAAGGTGCGGCCTCGGGCGCGCGCTATCCCGAGGCTGCTCTGCAGCACGTGAACGGGTAGAAGCCCCCCATTGGCGGCGCCATGCCGAGGGTGCGCCAAACCGCCGCGGCTGGTGCGGTGCTTTGTCTAGGATGGGCAGGCTACGCTTCGCCGCACCGGCCATGCCTGCGCCAGCGGCCGGCCGCCAAAGTACCGCGTTCCGATCCGCGAACGCTGGCATCCCGGATGCATCCCTGAAGCTATCGGCATGGACGAGCGGGACACGTTGATGGTTGCGAAAGTTGTGATCGCTGATGACGATTCCGAGACGTTGGCCTTGCTTGGCGACATTTTGCGTGGCCCGACGACTTCGATCTACGAGGCTGCCAGTGGTGCGGAGTTGCTGATGATGCTTGCCGAGCGCGGGCCTTTCGACTTGATTGTGACCGATATCGACATGCCGTGGATGGATGGCATTGCGGCGATCCGATCGGCGCGTGGGTCGGATGTTCAATCGCCGGTCTTGGTCCTCAGCGGCATTTCGCGACCAGGCCTTGCAGGCGAGGTCGCTGGGCTTGGCAATGCCCGGCTTCTGCGAAAGCCGATTGTCGTGTCCGCCGTGCGCGAGGCCGTCAGCGAGTTGCTGGGAGGCTCGACGTAGCGACCGGCTCAAGGCGGAGCCCGCGTCTCCGTCTTGTGCGCGGTTCGCACACCTGGAAGGCGGACCAGGATGCGCGTGCTGCGGTCCGGGACCGACCGTAGCTCGCAGGTTCCGCCCAGGGCTCTCGTTGTTCGCTCGACGATGGCCAGGCCGAGACCATGACCTGGAACTTCCCGGTCGACCAGACCACGGTAGAAGGGCTCGAAGGCGTGTTTGGCGTTCTCGGGATCCATCCCGATACCATTGTCTTCGATGGCGATCTCGACCATGGGACCAGCATCGCGGGCTTCGATGGTGATCTTCAAATCCCGCGAGCGCGCGCGAAACTTGATGGCATTGCCGATGAGGTTGCGCAGGATTTGGGACAAAACGCCTTCGGCGCAGGCTGCTTGACCCGCGTTCAACCTGGTCGTCAGCTCTACGTCTTGCAGTTCCGCGCCCATCTCTTCGAGGACGCGGGCAATCACCACGGCCGTCGACGAGCGACCCTCGGGTGGGCGCCCCGAAACCGAGAGCGCGAGCATGTCGTCGACCACACGCGCCATGCGATCGACGGCGCGACGAATCCGCTGCGCCATGGAGATGACCTTTTCCGGCAGCCCGGGGCATTCGAGGATGAGATCCGTGTAGCCACGGATGGGATTCATCGGGCTGCGCAGATCGTGCGCGGCACGGCCTGCGAAAGCCTCGAGCTCGGCATTTTGCTTGCCCAGAAGGCGGACGTGCTCGAGGACCAGTCGGCGTTGGCGCGCGAGCGCACGCAGGAGCCAAAGCGAAATCGCCGCCACGATGGCAAGCGCGATACCCCCGACGATGACGTCGCTCCAGATGGCCTGGCGGTGCGCGGCCCGCATGGCATCGGCGTTGCCCCGGCCCGCGGCGGCATTGATGGCGACCAGGTCATTGACGGACGTGTCGATGGCTTCCTCCAGCGCGCGCGTCGCCTCGGGCTTTTCGCGGGCTTTGCCCGGGAGCTGCCGCAGCAGGCCCTGAAGATGATTCCACTCGTCCCGCTCCCCCCTGTAGGTGGCGATGGGATCGTAGCTGCGGGAATCGGCGGCGATGTCTTCGAGCCAGCGATCGATTTCGTGGACATCACCGGTGGCGGTGATGCGCTTGGCGTCGATGCGGATGTCATTGAGCAGGATGATGGAGCGCTGGGCATTCTCGATGATATCGATGTTTCGCCGCGCCTCCTCTTCGGAGAAATACACATCGAACCCAATCATTCCGGCGATGAGCAGTGCGACCAGGCCAAAAGCTGTGATGACAGGCCAGCTGGTCAGCCTGCCCGCGCTCGGCTCGTTCGTGCCGAGCAGCCCTCGCCAGCGAAGTCTCGTCCGTGTCACTCGGCCCCCATGATAGGGTTGACGATGTGCTTTTGCCCGCCAAGATTCTGATCGCCGAAGACGACGACCTTACCCTGGAGTTTTTGGCCACCGTGCTTCAGGGGGAGAACTACGACGTGGTGACCGTGACCGATGGTCGCGAGGCACTGGATCGGCTTCACGAAGGCACCTTCGATCTCGTGCTGAGCGACATCCAGATGACGCGGGCCAGTGGACTCGAGGTTCTGGAGACGGTAACCAAGGATTTCCCCGACACGCCGGTGGTCTTGATCACGGCCTTTGCCCAGCCAGGCGCCGCGATGGATGCCATCGGCAGCGGTGCGGCGGACTACCTTGCCAAACCCGTGGACGTCGTGGCGCTGCGTGCAACCGTCGCACGTGCGTTGGAGCGCCGACGGTTGGCCAAGGAGAACCGATCGCTCCGCTCCGCCCTCGCCGAGCGCAAGATGCTGGTGGGAACTTGTCCACCCATGCTCGAGCTCTACAAGGAGATCGCGCGGGTGGCGCCCACCGACGCCACGGTGCTGGTCACCGGCGAAAGTGGCTCGGGCAAGGAGTTGGTCGCGCGTACCATCCACGAGCGCAGTCGCCGCGCCAACTCTCCCTTCATCGCCTGCAACTGTGCCTCGCTCGCCGAGGGTTTGCTCGAAAGCGAGCTGTTCGGACACGAGAAGGGCTCCTTCACGGGCGCCAATGCTCTTCACAAGGGGTTGTTCGAAATGGCGGAAGGCGGCACCATCTTCCTCGACGAGATCGGCGACGTTCCCGCCAAGATGCAAGGGGAGCTTCTCCGCGTGCTCCAAGAAAGCGAAGTGCGGCGGGTCGGCGGCTCCACTGCCATCAAGATCAACGTCCGGGTGATCTCCGCGACGAACCGCGACCTTTCCGTCGAAGTGGGCAACGGGCGGATGCGCAAGGATCTGGCCTATCGCCTCAATGTCGTGTCCCTGCACGTGCCGCCGTTGCGCGAACGAGGCGACGACATCATCGCGCTGACCCTCCATCTGGCCAGCCGCCACGCCGCGCTCTTGGGCCGTGCCGAGCCGCACATCAGCGAAGAGGCGATGTACCTCATCCGCACCTACGCGTGGCCGGGCAACGTCCGGGAGCTGGAGAATGCGCTCGCGCGCGCGGTCGCCATGTCCCAACGCGGGGTCATCTTGCCCGGCGACCTTCCTCCGCTCACCGTCGGCGCCAAGCCAGACGGCCTGGCGGCCATCGACAGCGACTGGCCGACCCTCGATGAGCTGCAGCGCCGCTACATCGAACGGGTGCTCGATCGCACGGGGCAGAACAAGACCTCCGCGGCCAGCATTCTTGGCATCGACCGCCGGACCCTTCAGCGATTCGCATCGCGCGAAGCGGACAAGGACGACGACTCGCGATAGCCGCGGGCGCTTGACCGGGCTCGGCGCGCTCACGAGAGTCGTTGTCGGCGCGTCAGCTCGGAGATGACCGCGCGCAACTCGGGAATTCCGAACGGCTTGCGCAGCAGTCTTGCGTTGCCCAGGCGATCGACCGTGTCCTGGACATCGGGACGTACGAGTCCGGTGATGACCAGGACCGGCGTCATGACCTTGGCCTTTCGTGCCGAGCTCAGCACCTGCAGCCCCTCCATCCATGGCATGAGGACATCGGTCACGACGAGGTCGAAGGGATCGTTTTCCAGAAGCAATCGCGCCAATTCCATTCCGGTGACAGCTTCGTAGATCGCGGTCGCCGGGCTCTCGAGGGCCAAGCGCAGCAAGTCCAAGCTGTCAGGATCGTCGTCGGCGATGGCAATGCGCAATACTGGCAGTGGCCTCGTCGCAACAGCCAGGCCCGGGATCAGCTCGCGATCATCGGAAACATTCGTCATGAGGGTTCTCCTTCGAAAGATGGATGCCTTGCATTGGCTGTGCCGGGGCCGTCGCCGGAATGTTGGCACCGGACGTGCAAGATCGGACACGCAAGGCAAGACCCGAACGCTCGAAAGGTGACCCCGAATGGCCAAATTGACATCCGATCTCAGGCATCCATGGTCTGCTTTGGCGCTGCGCCGCCTGCTCGAAGATCTGTTCAAGCTCTCGTCCCTTCCCGCGAACTGCAACAGCTGCATCACGACCCAGTCGCCTACGAGAACCTCAGGACCATCGTGCTCGCCGCTGGCGAGGACGCGTGGCTGTCGGCACTGAAAAGCGTCAGGCCTGTTCGATAGGCATTTCCCGCATCCGCCATCTGCGGCATCCGCACTCGAATTGCGTCGAGTGGTCCGAGGTGCGGCACGTTGTCCAGTTGGGTGCGGCAGGGTGCCGCGGGATTTTCCCTAAGAGGTGTCAACGACAAGCTCATCGACACGGATCCAAATACTCCCGGCGTCCAGGCAGACTGTCGCGTCGCCTACCGCACGCTCGATGCAAACGGCGTCTACCAGGAAAACCCCGCTTCGTTGCCCCAGTGCGATGCTGGCGCGACCCCTGACACGATTTCCACCGATTGCTGGCAACTCGTCCACGACACGACGAAATGCCCAGGCCTCGGTCAACTGGTAAACGTCCTGCGGACCCGGGCGGAGATCAATGCTGGGCCGCTGGCAGCCGGCACCAAGATTGGGATGCAGTGCCTGTCGTGCACGGCGCCGATCCCCGGAGAACCGCCCATCGACGGGTGCAATTATTAGCTGGTGCCAGGCGGCGCTTTACGATTTCGCCCCTATACTCCCGGCCGCATGGCGATTCTGGCCACGGCCCGCAATCTCGGTAAATCCTTCTCGGCGCGTCCCTTGTTCGAGGGCGTGGGGTTCACCTTGTCCGAGGGCGAGCGCATCGGGCTCATCGGCCCGAACGGCGCGGGCAAGACCACTTTGCTGCGCATCCTGGCCGGCGTGGACTCGCCGGACCAGGGCGAGCTGGCGCTGCGCCGCGGGCTGCGCGTGGGCCACGTGGCGCAGGTGCCCGGGTTTCGACCCGGGCAAACCGTGCGCGAGGCGGTGCTGGAGCCGACCCTCGGGCTCGTCGACCACGATCACCAATGGCAGGCGGCGGCGCGGGCCGATGAGCTGATCGCCCGCCTGGAGCTTCTCCGGGCCGCAGGCCGGGACGGACGCGCTCGTCGAGCGCTTGTCCGGCGGCTGGCGCAAGCGCGTGGCCCTGGCGCGCGAGCTGGTGCGCGAGCCCGAGCTGCTCTTGCTCGACGAGCCCACCAACCACCTGGACGTGGAAAGCATCCTGTGGCTGGAGAAGTTCCTGGCCGAGGCGCCCTTCGCCACCGTCACCGTCACCCACGATCGTCTGTTTCTCCAGCGCGTCGCCAATCGCATTTTGGAGCTCGACCGCCGCAACGAGGGTGGGCTCCTGTCGGTCGACGGCGACTACGCCACCTTTCTCGAACGCAAGGACGGGTTGATGGCCGCGCAAGAGCGCCGGGAGGTTTCCCTGCGCAATACCTTGCGCCGCGAGACCGAGTGGCTGCGGCGTGGCGCGCCAGCCCGCTCGACCAAGCAGCAGGCGCGCATCCAGCGCGCCGAGGCGCTGGTGGGCGCGGTGGAAGAGCTCTCGGCGCGCAACGTCTCCGGCACCGCGGCGCTGGACTTCGGCAGCGGCGGGCGAAAGCCCAAGCGCCTCATCGAAGCCAAGGGGATCGCCAAGGCCTACCAGGGCAAGGAGATCTTTCGCGGCATCGACCTGTTTCTCGGGCCGGGCAGCCGGCTGGGGCTCATCGGGAAAAACGGCTGCGGCAAATCCACCTTGCTGCGCGTGCTGGTGGGGCAAGAGGCGCCGGACGCGGGCGAGGTGATTCGCGCCGACAACCTTCAGGTCGCGTATTTCGAGCAGCAGCGCGAAAGCCTGGATCCCGACGTGACGGTCATCGATACCTTGTGTCCCGGCGGCGATCAGGTGGACTTTCGCGGCACCTGGGTGCACGTCAACGGCTACCTGGGCCGGTTTCTCTTTCGCGCGGAGCAGGGCAAGTTGCGCGTCGGCCAACTCTCCGGCGGCGAGCAAAGCCGCCTGGCCCTGGCGCGCCTCATGCTGCGCCCCGCGAACGTGCTGGTGCTCGACGAGCCGACCAATGACCTCGATCTGGCCACGCTGGACGTGCTCGAAGAAACCCTGATCCATTTCGACGGGGCCGTGCTGCTGGTCAGTCACGATCGGTATTTCCTGGATCGCACCAGCACCTCGCTGCTCGCGTTCTCCGAGCTTCCCGGCGGACAGGCCGCGCACCTCGTGGGGCTTTCCCAGTGGGAGGCCTGGTACGCTGCCGAGCGCGGGGAGCTGGCCGCCGCGGCCGTGCGCGAAAGGCCGGCGGCTGCGCGCCCGCAGGCGGGCGGGTCCCGGCGCAAGCTCAGTTACAAGGATCAGCGCGATTTCGAAAGCATGGAAGCCCGCATCGCCGCGGCCGAGGCGCGCCTGGCGGCGCTCGAAGCCGAGCAAGCCAGTCCCGAGCTGGCCAGCAACGCCACCCGCCTGGTGGAATTGATCGCGCAGATCGAGCGCGCCCAAGGTGAGGTGGACGCGCTCTACGCTCGCTGGTCCGAGCTGGAGGCGATGCTGGCGGAGGGGTAGGCGCGTGCGGAGACGCTAAAGGTTCTTGTACAGCGGGCCGCCGCCGCCTTCGGGGGGCACCCAGTTGATGGCGCCGTAGGGATCCTTGATGTCGCACGTCTTGCAGTGGACGCAGTTCGAGAAATCGATGCGCAGCTTCTGGAACTTACCCGTGGTCTCGTCGCGCTCCACCACGTAGACGTTGGCGGGGCAGAATTTTTCGCACGGGTTGCCGTATTCCTCGGCGCAACGCTGGCAGTGGCTGGTGTCGACCTTGAGGTGGCAGGGCTGCTTCTCCTCGTGGCGCGCGCCCGAGTGGTAGACGTCGGTGAGCTTGTCGAAGGTGAGGCCCTGGTTGTCGTATTTGAACGTGGTCGTCGGCGCGCCTTGGGGATAGACCTCGAGCAACTTCTTGGTGTCCTCGTGATCCTCCTCGAGGACGATCTTGTCGAGTGGGTAGAGCCCGCCGGTGACGGTCATGAGGCCGGCCTGGATGGTGCCGCCGACCAGCCCCGCCTTCATGAGCTGGCGGAAATTGCGCGCTGGGTACATGTCCTTGACGATGTACGAATTCGTCACGGCGGTCTCGTACTTGGCGAGCTGCCTCTGCGAAAAGTCGTTCGTGGTCAGCGCCTCGAACAAGGTTTCCGCGGCCAACATGCCGCTCTTGATGGCGTAGTGGACGCCCTTGAGCTTGGGCATGGCCACCATGCCCGCGCTGTCGCCGCATAGGAGCGCGCCGTCCATGCCGATCTTGGGCATGGAGTAGTACCCGCCCTCGGGGATGGTCTTGGCCCCGTAGGAGAACACCTTGCCGCCGTCGAGCAACTTCCTGACGAACGGGTGCTGCTTGAATTTGCAGAACTGCAGGTGTGGATCGATGAGCGGGTCATGGTAGTCGAGCCCGGTGATCACGCCGAGGGCGAGCTGGTTGTTGGACATGGCATAGATGAAGCTGCCGCCGAAGGTGTGGCTGTCCATGGGGTAGCCCATGGTGTGGATGATGTGGCCCGCGGGTAGGGGCGATTTTTCGAATTCCCAGACTTCCTTCACCCCGGTGGCGTAGGCCTGCGGATTGCGTCCTTCGTCGAGGGCGAGCCTCTTGACCAGTTGCTTGGTGCACGAGCCGCGCGTGCCTTCGCACAAGACGGTACACCTGGCCAGCAGGTTGGGGCCGGCCTCGAAGATGCCCTTGGGCGTGCCGTCGGGGTTGACGCCCTTGTCGCCGAGCTGGACGCCGACGACCTTGTTGCCTTCGACCAGCACCTCTTGGGCCGCAAATGTCGTGAGCGCGTCCACGCCGGCGGCGGAGAGCTGCTCGCCCAGCCACTTCACCAGCTTGCCCAGCGCCACGATGAGGTTGCCGTGGTTGTTCATCTGCGGAGGCACCACAGGGAGCTTGAAGGCGTGGCTCTTGGTGAAGAAGTAGACGCCCTCGCTCTTGACCTCGCCCTCGATGGGCGCACCCTTGGCCTTGAAGTCCGGGATCAGCTCGGCCAGCGCCTTGGGCTCGATGACCGCGCCCGAGAGGATGTGATCGCCCAGGTTGGCCGCCTTCTCGATGACCGCGACGACCATGTCCACGCCCAGGGTCTCCTCATTGATGGGCTTACCGACTTTTTCGCCCTTGCCCACCGCCGCGTTGTGCTTGGCGATGAGGTTGGTCAGGTGCAGGGCGCCGGAGAGTCCGGCCGGGCCGCCGCCGACGAAGACGACGCCCGCTTTCATGGTGTCACGTTCGATCATGGTCCTTTACTTATCCTTGTTCGCGAAGCTCCGCACGCCGCATCCCGCCGCGGGCGCTCGAAATATATCGACATACATCTATATTGACAAACATCGATATTCGAGTCAGTCTCTCCACGTGACCAAGCTGGCCGTCATCGAGAGCTTGTCGAAGGAGCTGACCGCGTGCTGCTCGCCGCGCGCCAAGCAGCAGGCCAAGGATTTGTCGTCGTTCTCGACCCTGTTCAAGGCACTCGGCGACGACACCCGGCTTGCCATCCTGGGCTTCTTGGCGGCGGCGGGAGACGCGCTGTGCGTGTGCGACATCGAGAGCCACGTCAAGGACCTCTCGCAGCCCACCATCTCCCATCACCTGCGCCAGTTGCGCGAGGCCGGTCTGGTCACGGCCGAACGCCGCGGCACCTGGATCTACTACGCCCTCGACAAGACCGCCCAGGCCCGCCTGGCCAAGTTCGTTGCGCTGTTCGACGCCTGAATTTCGTTTGTTCCATATATCGACAAATATCAATGAAGGAGATCGCGATGTCCAAGCTCCAGATCCTTGAAACTCCCCAGCGGGAATCGACCTGCTGTTCCTCCGATTGCTGCTCGGACGACGAAGCCGTGCCTGTGCAGGATATTCGCGAGGTCGTCAAGCAACGCTACGGTCAGGCCGTGAAGGCGGTGGTGACAGGTGCCAAGGCTTCCTGTTGCGGTTCGGCCACCGGCATGGGCGGGACGGATCCCATCACGCGCGACCTCTACGCATCGGACCAGACCTCGGGACTTCCCGAGGAAGCGCTTTTGGCGTCGTTCGGCTGCGGCAACCCGACGGCCCTGGCCGAGCTGCGGCCGGGCGAGATCGTCCTCGACCTCGGCTCAGGGGGCGGCATCGATGTGCTCCTCTCCGCCAAGCGGGTCGGCCCGACCGGCAAGGCCTATGGTCTCGACATGACCGACGAGATGCTCGCCCTCGCGGAGAGCAACAAGGCCAAGGCCGGCGCAACCAACGTCGAGTTCCTGAAGGGAACCATCGAGGACATCCCGCTGCCGGACGGCGCGGTGGACGTGATCATCTCGAACTGCGTGATCAACCTCTCGGGTGACAAGGACAGGGTCCTGCGCGAGGCCTTCCGCGTGCTCAAGCCGGGAGGTCGCTTCGCCGTGTCCGACATCGTGCTTCGCCGCGAGCTGCCCGAGGACGTTCGCACCTCGCTCAATCTGTGGACCGGGTGCGTGGCCGGCGCGCTGGTGGAGTCCGACTACGTCGGCAAGCTGCGTGCCGCCGGCTTCGGCGACGTCACCGTCGAGGCCACCCGCATCTACAGCAAGGACGACGCAGCCGAGATGGCGTCCTCGTGCTGTGGCGGCGACCTGACGCCCACGCTCGCCGCGCTGGACGGCGCGGTCATGAGCGCCTTCATCCGGGCGAGAAAACCGTGAGCGAAGGCAAGCGTCTTTCCGTCATCGATCGCTACCTGACCCTGTGGATCTTCCTGGCCATGGGGTTCGGGGTGGGCGTCGGCTTCCTGTTTCCGCACGCCGTCGAGCGCTTGAATCGCGCCAGCACCTCGGGCACGACGTCGTTGCCCATCGCCGTCGGGCTGATTCTCATGATGTACCCGCCGCTGGCCAAGGTTCGCTACGAAGAGCTGGGCAAGGTCTTCCGCAACCGGCGCGTGCTGGGCCTGTCCTTGCTGCAAAACTGGGTCGTGGGGCCGGTGCTGATGACCGCGTTGGCGCTGCTGTTCTTGCATGACAAGCCCGAGTACATGGTGGGCCTCATCATGATTGGTCTCGCCCGTTGCATCGCCATGGTCATCGTATGGAACGATCTGGCCCAGGGCGACGCCGAATACTGCGCCGGCCTGGTGGCCTTCAATTCCATCTTCCAGGTGCTGTTCTACTCGGTCTACGCCTACCTGTTCGTGACCTTGGTGCCGACGTGGTTTGGCATCCGGGGTGCCGAGATCCATGTCGGCGTCGGTGCCATCGCGCAAAGCGTGTTCGTGTACCTCGGCATCCCGTTTCTGGCCGGCATGGCGACGCGATTCCTGCTGGTGCGGTCGAGGGGGCGCGCGTGGTACGAAACTTCGTTCCTCCCGCGCATCGGCCCCGTGACCCTGGTGGCGCTGCTCTTCACCATCGTGGTGATGTTCTCGCTCAAGGGCCAGCGCATCGTCGAGGTGCCCCTGGATGTCGTGCGCATCGCCATCCCGTTGCTCATCTATTTCGTGGTGATGTTCTTGGTCTCGTTCTTCATGAGCAAGAAGGCCGGCGCCGACTACCCGCAGTCGGCCACCCTGTCGTTCACCGCGGCGTCGAACAATTTCGAGCTCGCCATCGCCGTCGCCGTGGCCACCTTCGGCATCGGCCACGGCGCGGCCTTCGCGGCGGTCATCGGACCGCTGGTCGAGGTGCCGGCCTTGATTGGCCTGGTTCACGTGGCGTTCTGGCTGCGCCGACGCTGGTATGTCACACCCGCCACGCTGGCGGCAACGCTTGGAGAAGAGTCATGAAAACGGTCCTGTTCGCTTGCGTCCACAACGCCGGTCGCTCGCAGATGGCGGCGGCCTTGTTCAATCTCCTCGCGCACCCGGCACAGGCGCGCGCTTTCTCCGCCGGGACCGAGCCGGGAGACCGGGTCCATCCCGAGGTCGTGCAGGCCATGCGCGAGCTCGGCGTCGATCTCTCGGGCGTAATGCCGCAGAAGCTCACCCGCGAGCTCGCCGTCACGGCGTCCCTGCTCGTGACCATGGGGTGTGGCGAGGCGTGTCCTGTCGTACCGGGAGTCGAACGGGACGATTGGCCGCTCGAAGACCCCAAGGGCAAGCCCATCGAGCGCGTGCGCGAGATCCGCGCCGAGATCGCCGAGCGCGTGCGCGCATTGCTGCAAGCAAGAGGTTGGTTGCGCTAGGGAGCGCAGCTCCCCATCCATCGCGTGCGCGTGCTACTGTCCACCTGTGTCCGGCCCCGACGATCCAGAAGAAATCGTAACCCTCACCCACTGCGGCGAGCTGCCGGCGGCGCAGCTTCTGTGCGGGCGCCTGGAGGCGGACGGGATCGAGAGCTTCATTCCCGACGAAATCATGGCGGCGCAGACCTGGCATCTCAACCGCGCCATCGGCGGCATTCGCGTGCAGGTGCACCGGGTCGACCTGGAACGCGCCAGGCAGATTCTCGAGCATCCCGGCCTGACCGACGAAGCCGGCCTGGCCGCCAACGCCGAGAATCTGTCCGAGCCCGGTTTGGTGCACCCCGTGGGGCCGAACCACGGCGACGACGGCTCCATCAGTCCAGGCGACCGCGCAGCCTATCGTTCCATGCGGGTCGCGCTGGTCAGCCTGTGGCTCCTGGGACTGGTCCATCCCTATTCGCTGTTCCTGGCCGTGCGCGCGCTCGGACGCGCGGACCTCACGCCTTGGGGACGACGCCGCGCCTTCATCGGCCTCTCCGTCAGTCTGCTCGGCTGCGCGTGGATCGCGCTGCTCGTGGCCCGGTTTGTTCGCGTCGGTCTGGTGCGCTGACTTCCGGGCAGCCCGGCCCCATTGCCTAGCCCACGAGACGAAAACCGGCCGAAGCGAAATGGTGATCGAAGGCAAACGCCAGTCGGATCTTCTCGCGCTCCATGATCACGAAGCTTGTTGCATCTACAGCGGAAAGCTTGTGGAGCTCTGGTTTCGCGAAGTGGACCCAAGCGCGTTCGAGATCGCGGATTCCGCACTCGAGCAGACGAAATCGCGCCAAGTGGGCCAACGAGCTCTTCCAGGTGAGAGCAACGTCTCTGGTCGCGTTGCGATCGAGAAAGGTGAAGGTCTCGATTACAACCGGAACCGAGGTCGCGAGACGAGCCCCCTTGTCGAGCAATTGTTCCCAAGCGGCCCTGGCTCGTTCGTGCAAGGGATCGCGGGTCAGCGCCAGAGCGATCCAGGCCCCCGTGTCCACGAAGACCAGGTCATGTCTGTGCGTCATGGCTGGTCGTAGATGGAATCGTGATTGGCTGAGGTGGTGCGGGGCTGTCCGTCCCACAGAGCGACGGGACCCTTCGTCGGAGAGCGAAGCCAGACCTGGCGAATTGCCTCACGGATCAATGCCGCCACGGGCCGGCTGGTCCGTTTCGCGATCTCGTGCAGGGTCTCGAGATCCTCCTTCTGCAAATAGACCTGCGTCTTCGTCATGGGTGTCATGATAGCAGGGATGATGACACCCGTCCAGGAACGTCCGGTTCCGTGCAGTTCAGTCAGGCTGGCTGAAGGCCCCTTGATTGAGGGCACAAAGCCCTTCGGCGCAGGCGAGAGAATAGGATGCGTCTATTTCTCCGGCCGGTCGCTCGGTCCGTCCGGCGCGCGCACCTCGTAGATGGCGTGCTGGCCAGCTTGGTAAATTTTGGTCAGAGGCAACCCCGACGGGTCGAATCCCTCGGGCGCTTCGTCGGGACCGACGTAAACGTAGCGCGCACGCGATTCCCGCAGGATAGCGGTTCGGGTTGACTGCGGCACCCCGGGCGAGAAGAACATCCTGGCTTTCATCAGCTTCGCATCGAGGTCCGGGGTCAGGAACCAGTGGCCGACGTAGACCACCTTGCCGGCGAGCCACGGAATGCGATTGCCGGCGTGCTGAAGACTGAGGACGATCCCGTCGGGCTGACGGTCGAGCCACCTCATGGCCGCCAGCTCCTCGGTGGTCGTGAAGATGCTCGCATCACGGGGCGTCTTGGCGAAATCCTTGATTGGGATCAGGAGAGCGTTGAGGGAGAGCGCCCCGGCAAGAGCCATCATGGCCGCACGCGAGCCCGCCAGCTTGCGAGCCCAGGCCAGTCCCGCGTGCAGCTCCAAGAGACCACGCGCCGCTAGCAGCGCCAGCGGGGGAAAGACCAAATACTGGAACTTGACGCCCGCGGACAGGGGATTGATGGACAGGATGACCGCCGCCGCCAGCCACGCGAGCAACACGTCGGCGTGCAGCGATGGCTCCCGGAGAAGCGCCCGCAGCCCGAACCAGGCCAGCGGCAGGATCAGCCCGTAAGCCTGGACGTACCACCAGGGCGAGAAGGTCTCGTTCCACGCGGCGGCCCGGTCGCTGGACACGCGGAACACCCAATCCGAGCGTGCCCACAGAAGGTAAGGCGCGATCAGAGCGAAAGAGAGCAACGCGGGAAGGGCCACGCGCAGGTGGCTGCGGAAGCGCGCCCATGGCAAAGGCGCAAGCCCGCCGGCCGCGACGATCACGGGGACGAGCGGCAGCAGCGCGAACGCCAAGTAGCCCACCATGGCGGAATAGGGATGGACGAGCCAGAGCAACGGCAGAAGGACGAACAATGCGAGATCGCGCCGACGCCCCGAGCCGCAAGCCTCTTTTGCCGCCACGGTCAGCAGCATCGCCGCCAGGATCCAGTTGGGCATCTGCATGGAGCCGAAGGTGGACCAGTTCCACTGGAAATGACCGGGGTAGAGCAGCCGATCGAACCATGGCACACCCGCGGCGTGCAGCGCGAGAACGATCCAGTCGAGCCCGCCGCCCAGGCAGAACACGGTCGTGGCCAGCGTTCGCTGTCTCTGCGTGCGAAAGTAGAGCCCGCTCAAGTGCCAGAAGGCCAAGATGTAGAGCGCTCCTCCGACGAAACGGAAGATCTCCCACCACAGTACGAGGCTGCCACCCATCAGCCGGGCCAGCTTGCCCGCGACCCAGAACACCGGCAGTAGGAATACGCCCGACTGGGGCTCGCTGGCGAAGGGATTGCGCATCAGCAGCCCGCCGCCGTCCAGGGCCTGGCGCATGAACGCCGCATACGTGAGGTGGTCGCTCGGCATGTAGCGGAAGCCCAGGAAGATCCGACTCGGAGGCTCTTCGAACAGAAAGCCTTGCCAGGTCGGGATCATGGCCGCCAGGGGCACCAGCAAGGCGAGCAGGAGGATCGGGATGGGAGGCACCCAGCGGTCACGCATGGCGAGGCTCGCGAGGTTAGCGCCGATCCGCGTGCGAGGGTACTTTCGCGTTCGGTTCCTGCCGGCTTCTTACCGCCGCAAGAGCGTCCATCCGGCCCACAGGGCCAGCGCGGCCGAGGTGGAAAGGGCCACGCCCGCCACGATCCAAGGCGTGCGCGACGATCCTGGTTGGGCGGCTTCGCCCGCGCGGCGAAGCATGTCGGCCGCGGGAATGACGGGCACCCCCACCACCGGGGTGAGGGCGCGGGGCACGGTGGTGGCGGGCAGCAGGGATTCGATGGCGCCGATCAAGGACTCGACGCTGCGGTAGCGGTTCGCGGGGTCCTTGGCCATGGCCCGCTCGACAACGGCGATGACCTCGGGCGAAAGGTCGGGGCGGAACGAGGCGATGGGACGGGGGGGCTCCTTGAGGATGCAGTCGAGGAGCGGCAAGCCTTCGAATCCCTGAAATGGCCGGTGGCCCGACAGCGCCTCGTACAGCACAGACCCGAAACCGTACACGTCGGTCCGGCGGTCGAGGGCTCGGCTGCCACGCACGAGCTCCGGTGCCATGTACGCGGGGGTGCCCATGGATTTGCCCGCCAGGGTCAAGTCGCTGGACTCCCCGCCCGGCTGCATGACCTTCGAGATGCCGAAGTCGAGGACCTTGGTGGTGACGTATTCGCCGTCGGGCGAGGTGCACAGAAAGATGTTGTGCGGCTTCAGGTCGCGGTGAACGACGTGGTGGGCGTGGGCCGCGGCGACCCCGCGCAGCGCGGGCAGGAGCAGGGCGAAGGCCTCGTCCGGCTCCATCAGCCCCTGGCGCGCCAGGCGATCCGAAAGGGGCTCTCCGAGCAGCAGCTCCATGACGATGCAGTCGCGGCCTTCGTGCTCGAACACGTCGAACACGGTGACCACATTGGGATGGTTGATGCGCCCCGCGGCCAGGGCCTCCCGCCTGAAGCGCTCGCGCACCTCCTCGCTGTCGGCCAGGGACTGCAGGATCATCTTCAGCGCCACGTGCTTTCCCGTGCGCTTGTTCACCCCGGCCCACACCGCGGCCATGCCGCCAAGCCCGATCAGTCTTTCCACGCGGTACTTGTGATCCAGGATCTGCCCAGGTCGCAGAATCGTTTCCACACCCGGGGTCTTTCCGTTCTTGCCCATGCCCGCGTCCGCCCACAAGGATGTCCCTGAACGTCGAGTCTGACAATGGCTTTGTGACTACAGTGCGTCGACGGCGTCGGCGCACGCACCAGCAGGGCCAAGGCATGCGCTGACATGGTGGATTCCGACTACACTAGACAGATGTCGGTTCGGCCTCCGCGCGGAAGGCTTCTTGCCAAGTTGCTGGTGGCCATGCTCGTGCCGGCCGCCCTGGCCCTGGTGCTGTTCGGGGCCGCGGCTCACGAGGTGGCGCGCCGGGTGCTCGAGCAGGAGCTCGGGCGCAGGTTGGCCACGGCCGCGACGTCGGTGTCCATGCTGGTCCTGCCCGAGCAACTCTCCGCCATCGCCGCCGGCGACGAACAGTCGAACACCTACGCCAATCTTCGCCACCGGGTCGAGCAGGCGCGCGAGCGGCTGGCCGTGCGCAGGGTCTTGCTGGTGGCGCGCGATCTCACCGCGCGGGCCGACAGCGAGGGCGCGCTTCCCCTCGGGGCCAGGGTGCGCGAAGCTCGGGGCGGATGCCCCCGAGATCGCGCAGGCGGCTGCGGGCCAGGCCACCGCTTCGCCGCTCTTCATCGGCCGCGATGGCTTGCCCTACAAGCGCGGCTACGCCCGCGTCGGCACGACCGGTTACGCCATGGTGGAGGCGAGCGCGCAGTACCTGGACGCCCTGGCGCTCTTTCGGCGCTGGCTGGTGGCGGGCGGCGTCGTCAGTCTGGCCACCATCGTCGTGTTGGCGGCCTGGCTGTCCCGGCGCATGACCGGGCCGCTCGAACGCCTGGCCTCGGCCGCCGAGCGCATCGGGCAGGGCGATCTCGCGGGCCCGGTGGTGGTCGAAACGCGGGACGAGATCGGGTACCTGGCAACGCGCCTCGACCAGATGCGCGGCGCTCTGCGCGCGCGCGACGAGCGCATGCAGATGATGCTGGCAGGGATCGCGCACGAGGTACGCAATCCCCTGGGCGGGCTCGAAGCTCTACGCGGGCCTTCTGCGCGAAGGCCTGGACGGCGAACCCGAGCGTCTTGGCGAGATTGCGCGGATCGAGCGCGAGATCGGCTACCTCAAGAACGTGGTGACCGATTTCCTCGACTTCGCCCGCCGTCCGCCGCTTTCCATCGAGGCGTTCCCCGTGGCGGCGTTGCTCGACGAAATCGCCGAGATCGTGCGCCCGCGGGCGGATGGTCCCACTCTTTCCGTGGCTTGCGAGCCTGGTCTCGTGGCGAGCGCGGATCGGGCGCAGTTGCGTCGCGCCTTGCTCAACCTCGCCAAGAACGCGGTGGCCGCAGCCGGCCCTTCAGGGCGGGTCGTTCTGGCCGCCCGCCGCCCGCCACCATCGCGCCAGCGCATCGAATGGGAGGTGCGCGACAGCGGCCCCGGCGTAGCCGACGACCTTCGCGACAAGATCTTCACCCCGTTCTTCACCACCCGCGAACGCGGCACCGGGCTTGGCCTGGCCTTCGTCGCCGAAATCGCCCGCGACCATCGCGGCAGCGTCGAAGTCGACCGCGGCCCCGAAGGCGGCGCCCGCTTCCGCTTCACGACGGCCGCTAGTGCCGGATCAGGCTGAGCACGATTTCGAGGAGGATCAGCAGCACCACGGTCGCTTCCAGGACGAAGAGGCGACGGTCGCGCGCCACATCGGTGATGACCTCCAAGGTGTCCTGCACGGCGCGCAGCTTGAGCTCCAGCGACTGGTAGCGATCGACCAGATCGAACTCCGCGCGCAGCTTTTCGTAGATGCGATCCGCGCCGGGATCGTCCCAAGCCGCGTCGGGCTTGTCGAGCAGGTGCAGAATGGAGAGTACCTCGCTGCGCGTGCCCACTGCGGCGCCGATGAATTTGGCCAGGTGGCGCGTGCGCATGGGCATGGTGCCGGCCTTCTCCAACTGGGCGCCCAGCTTGTCGGTGGTGACGAACATCTGGTCCACGATGCCCTCGTAGTAATCCATGGCCGCGCTCTGCGCGACAGTCAAGGCCACCACGCTGGCGCGCTCGAACGTGAGCCTGTCGACCACGAGCACGCCGCTTTCGATGTCGGGACGCGCGTCGGGTGTTTCGCGCACGCTGAGCTCCTCGTTGAGCACCTGGGCCTTGGTCAACCCGGGGTGAAAGCGCCCCAGCCGTTGCAACTCCGACACGCGCACCTCGGGCAGGACGTCGTGGAAGACCACCGCGCCGAAGGGATAGATGAACACGGTGCCGCCCGATGGCGGCTGGAACCACAGATCGCGGGGCGAACGTTTGGCCTCGGGATAGGCAACCGCCAGCTCCTTGAGCGGAAGGTTCTCCACGAAGGCGGTGGCGAAGAACGAGTGGGTGTGGCCGCTGATGGATGGAGGCATGGGCGTGAAGCGCTACGACGAAGAGGATTCGACGAAGAGGATTCCAGGATAAGCAATAATGATGGCGTTAGCGCGCGGAAATTCACGCCGGCGATGGTAAAGAAGGGCCGTGGATTTAGACCTGACCGATGCACACAAGGCCCTTCGTGACCAGGCCCGCGAAATCGCCACGGAGATCGCTCCCCAGGCGGCCGAGATAGATCGTCAGCAGCGCTTTCCACGACAAGCTGTCGCGTGCTTGGCCAAGGCCGGAATGCTGGGCGTGACCGTCCCCAAGGCGTGGGGCGGGCTGGGGCTCGACACCCTGGCCTGCACCCTAGCGCTCGAGGAGCTGGCCAGCGCCTGTGCATCGACCGCAGCCATTGCCGGCTTGCAAAACCTGCTCGTGTGCGAGCCTGTGCTGCGCTTCGGGACGGAGGCGCAGCGGCGCGCTTGGTTGCCCGGTCTGGCCAGTGGCACCAAGCTGGGGTGCTTCGCGTTCACCGAACCCGGAGGCAGCACCGACCTCGACGGTCTTGCCACGTCGGCCCGGCGCGAGGGCGACACCTGGGTTCTGCGCGGGACCAAGAGCTTCGTGACCTGCGGTCCCCACGCGCACCTGGCCCTGGTTTTTGCCGGCACGTTGCCGGGCGGCGCCTTGTCCGCGTTCCTCGTCCCCACGGACAGCGCCGGGCTCTCCTTCGGCCCAAGCCACGACAAGTTGGGTCTGCGCGGCGCCGTCTCCGCCACCTTGACCATCGAGGATGCACGACTGCCCGCCAGCGCTTTGCTGGGCGGGGAGGGGGCCGGCCGCGAGGTGTTTCGCTTCGCCAGCGAGGGCGGACGGATCGGTGCCGCCGCGCTCGGCGTGGGCATCGCGCGCGCGGCTTTCGCGGTGGCGACCCGCTACGCGCTCGATCGCCGCCCCCAAGGCAAACCCATCGCCGAGCACCAGACCGTCCAGTTCAAGATCGCCGACATGTCCACGCAAATCGATGCCGCCCGCTTGCTCGCCTGGCGCGCGGCCGCTTCGCGCGATGCCGGCGTCTCGCTCGGAGCACAGGCGTCCATGGCCAAGCTCGTCGCTTCCGAGGTCGCGAGCCGCGTGTCCAGCGACGCCGTGCAAGTCCTGGGCGGCAACGGCTGCCTGGCCGATTACCCGGTGGAGCGCCACTTTCGCGATGCCAAGGTCACCGAGATCTACGAGGGCACGAGCGAGATACAGCGACTGGGCATTGCATCTGCCCTGCTAAAGGAATAAGACCGCAGTGTTTCCCCCGAAACCAATGATGCGGAGGGCTAGGCAATGAAGCTGATCGCGATCCTATTTGCCACGGGAACTTGTCTTGCGCTGGGCGCATGCGCCACGAGCGGCGGCGATGAAAAGCCCCTGCCGGTGGTGGTCGGGGACGAACAGATCAGGATCGACACGGGTGGGATTCCGCCCGACAAGCAGGCCGATATCATCCTGGTCTTGCAGCAGCGCGACGCCTCCGCGCGTCGGTGCTACCAGGACGTGCTGAACGAGAAGAAGACCCGCGAGTTCAAAGGCACGGTAAAGATTCTGCTTTCTCTGAACACCAACGGCAGCGCCAGGGCCGTGAAGGTCACGGGCGGCACGCTCAACAACAAGGACGTGGAGAGCTGCCTGGTTCAAACCGTCAAGGAGTTCGAGTTCCCCAAGCTCGACCGCGCTGGCGACATCCAGTACGAGTACAAATTCGAACCCCAGTACTAAGGGCTCGTCAGAGAATATCTGCAACGATTTGGACGCCGATCCATCCCGGCTGGCTTCGTTGCTCGTCGTCGCAATACGTCGAGTATTCCTCCTCCTCGCGCCTCGCCAGCCGGGCGCCTCGTCGCCCAACGCGTAGCATCTATTCTCTGACGAGCCCTAAAGTAATTTTGGACATCAATCGAAGTACCAGGAGGGCCCCTACGCACAAACTGCACTGAGCGCGAATTCAACCCTGTTGTTTTTGAGTTTGAAAATGTATAATGCCTTACGAATTATGAGGCTGCATATTCTGCTCCTGACAGGGTTGCTCGTAGCGTCTGCGCTCGGATGTGCCTCTTCCCCCGAGGTTCGCGGGAGCCAAAGCAAGGATCGCCACGCCAGGCGGGCCAGAACCTCCGGGTGGGCGACAGGGGATGTGTCGGGCGACGACAAGGGCATGGGCATGGAGATGTCCATCGGCGTCCTCGACGAGCGCGCCGTGGATAGCGCCATCAAGCCGCACGTGCGCGCCATGTCCGCTTGCTTTTCCAGGGCCGGCGATGCGCGCAAGTATCTGTCCGGTCAGGTCGTCATGCGCTTCGTGGTTGCGGCGACGGGCCAGGTGTCCGACGTGCAGGTCATCAAGAACGGGCTTGGCAGCTTCCCCGTCGAGAGTTGCCTGGTGGCCGAGGGCAAGCAGATCGCGTTCCCGGCTCCCGAAGGCCGGCAGGGCACCGATTTCGAATATTCGATGGCCTTCCAATCGACCGGCGAGCGCAGCGTGATCCCGTGGAGCGGCGAGGAGATGGCCCGGCACCTGGGCGTCATCGCGGCGGGACTCGCGAGCTGCGGGACCATCGGCAATGCGGAGGTGGATGTCATCGCCTATGTCGAGCCGGGCGGCGCGGTCGGCTCGGTGGGGTTCGCCTCGCAGGGCACGCTCGATCCCTCCGCCGCCGACTGTGCGGTGTCGCTCATGCGCAAGGTGCGCATCAGCGATGCACCCACGAGCGCGCGATCCAGTATCGTACTACGCGCCATCTTCCCCATGCCCCTGGCGCTGGAACGCACTGCGGGAATCAGCACCCACCGGGTCAGTAGGCACTCCAAACACCGCGAGTAGAGGGGCTCCGCCGGGCTACGGTCCAGCCGGATGTGGGAGCGCGGCTTGGGTCAGGTTGGCGGCTAGATTGAGCAGGCGTTGAAGCTCCGCCGTCGATACCTCGATGCGCGTTTGCAGGGTGGCGCCCTCGCGCGAGATTTGGGCGCGGCCGATGAGCGACGAAAATCCGCTCAGGAAGACCGCCGGATTGGAAGCGATCTTGCGTTGCCATGACGGCAGGTCGCGCTCCCAGACCTCCGCGTCCGCGTCGTTCTTGAATTCGGCGAGGATCTCGATGAACGGCGCTTCCACGCCCACCACCAGGGTCAGCGACTGGGGCGGTGGACCGGTGTCGCCGAGTGGCTGAAGCGGCTGGTCGTCGCCGGCCCCGCGGGTAGGGGGCACGACGTAACCGCCGCTCGCGGGTGCGCCGAACAGGTTGGTTGCGGTCATCATGAACGCGGCGTCGTCGGGCATGGCGCTGTCCTCGGCCTCGATGCGTCCCGCGATCTCGCGCCAGCTCGGGCGGCCGGCGCTTGGCTTTTCCCCGACGCCTGCCCCTGCATCGGGGCTGCCAGCGTCCACCGGGGCCTGGGTGGTCGACGGGCTCACGGCCGCCTGACCCAGCATCTGGCTGGCGTAGGCCGGGGTGGCCATGATGGCGAGCTCCGGCGTGGGCAACGCCAGAATGCGGTCGTCGCGATCCAGTCGCCCCGCGCTCTTGTCCTGTCGTCTGATGCCGACCGGTCGTCCTTCGACGGTGCGCCAGACGATGGGTTTGTGCGCCGCCTTGGCCCCGCGATCCAGGGCGGCTTTGATGGCCCTGTCCGCAAGGTGGTGCTGCGCGGCCAGGAAGGTGACCGCATCGTCGGTGGGGTTGGGGGTCGCGATGAGCAGCGTATCGAAGTCGCGGTAGAGATCGAGACCTGTGCCGTCGATGAGTCGGTGTCGGTCCGGCAAGAGCGAGAGCAGCCGGTCCACGGCCGCGATGGTGCGCTCGCTGTCAGGAGAGGCGCGCAAGCGATCCAGACGCAAGAGCGCGATCAGCCGCGAGCCCTCGGGACCGTTGCTGCGCAGGTCCCCTGGTCGGCGTCGGCCGCCATCGATGCTGCCGCCCCCGTCGTGGGGAGCGCTCTTGGCGACGAAGGCCGCGTCGGCCTTGGGCTCGGGCGCGCCGGCGTCGGGGGCAGCCGGGATGGCGACGCCCTCGTGGGCCGACGCAACGTGATGCCTGGGCTTGTGCACACGCGGTGCTGGCGGTTCCTCGCCTGGCGCGGGCTGCTTGTCGGGAAGGGCGCCAAGCGGGAGATCGTTCACGACGTCGATGGCGATGGGCTGCACCTTGAGGCTGGGAACGAGCGAGAGCGTGCGCCACAGACCGACCCCCGCCGCAATCGCAATCACCCCCAGGTGCACGACCAGGGAAAAGGTGAGAGCCAGCAGAAGGCGGCGCATTTTCGAGGAGAATACCGCGGGGCGGGCGGCTTCACGGGTTCATTGCTCGGGCAACAGCGTGCGCAGCCGGGCCGCCGCGACCGCGGCGTGGGGAGCGTCCCCGGTGGTCAGCAGGGCTCCCTCGCGGGGACGGATTTGCGTGATGTGGGCCAGACTGGCCGCCAGGAAGATCTCGGACACGCGCGCTTCGAGCGAAGGGCTCTTGGTTGCGTCCAGCGAGACGACGATGCCGTCCGGCTTGAGCGCGGGCAGGAGCGCAACGATGAGCTCCCGGGCCGCGGGCAGTTCCTCGATGTCGACCAGGCTCTCCACCAGCACCGTGCCCACGGAGCCGGGGGCGAGCGGAACCTCGGCTGCGGCAATCACGATGGAAAGGGGGTGCCCGAGCTTGCCAGCCCGGCGTAACGCGCGCAGGGCCGCGCCGCGCTTCTCCGCCTCGACCAGGGCCAGCACCTCGATCTCCGACGCCAGGGTCTCGGCCAGCCAAAGGGCGGACAGCACCACCAACGGCGAATGGGCGCGCGCGAGATTGCACACCCGGCCCAGCGTCGCTGGGCTGCCAAGGGCTCCTGAGAGCAGGGGGCCACGCATGGCGCGGACTATAGGAGGTGGCCGGGGGGCGCGGCAATCCATAATCCTGCGATAGCTGCAGAAGGCCGTGGCCGTAGACGTGGCCGTGGCCGTGGCCGGAGTGATCTTCGTCGGACAGGACCACGGCCACGGGGACGTCTACGACTACGACCGCCACTCGCCGCTCCGACTGGGTGCATGCATCCGTCGTGGAAAGGCATCTCTTTCTGCTGCCTTCCGCGACGTCGCTGCGCATGTCGCGGGATTGCGGGGGGAAAGAACCTTGGAAGCGAAGCCCGGCAGATTTAGTGGCAGACTGGTAGATTGCCGCGCATGTCCTTTCTGGCGGAGTTGCGAGCGGAGGATGCTCGCCTGGGCGGCAAGGCGCGCTCGCTGGCCTGGCTGGCCGAGCGAGGACTCGCGACGCCGCCTGGATTCGCCGTCACGAACGCGCTCTTTCGCGCCCTTTGCCCGGACGTGCCCGCCTTTGCGCGTCTCGACCCGGTGGCGCTCGCGATCCTCGACGGCTTGCGCGCGAAGCTGATGCGGGCGTCCTGGCCCACGGGCTTTCGCGCGGAATTGCAGGCGCGACTCGGCGCCCTCGGGGCTACGCGCTTTGCGGTGCGCTCGTCCTTCGCCAGCGAGGATCTTCCCGGTCACCTCGCGGCGGGCGTGTACGAGTCGTGTGGGGACGTTCCCTTGTCCGAGGTGGAAATGGCCGTCCGTCGCGTCCTGTGCTCGGCGCTTGCGCCGGGGGCGGTGGCCTACGCCATGGCACACGGACAGCCGCCCGCGAGGGATCCGGTGGCTGTTCTCGTGCACGCGTTCCTGCCTGGCCAAGCTGAGGGAAGCGCGGCGTTCGCTCCCGGTCGCATGACCGAGTCTCTGATCACGCCTAGGAGCGGGCAGCTGCCCGCCGAGGCCAACCGAGCACTGGCCCGGAGCGTGGCCGAGATCGCAGGGGTTCGCGGGCCGACGGAGATCGAGTGGGTCTTGGTCGATGACGAGGTGGTCTTCTTGCAGGCACGGCCCTTCGAACCGCCCGCCGCGGCCGGGCCCTGGCCCGGTTTCGACGAGCTCCCGGACGACCAGGCTCCGCGCGCCTCGTGGCGCTGGGACGCGGCCCACAATCCCTTGCCCCTGTCGCCGGCGCAGGCCGGGCTGGTCGAGCTCGTGGACCGAACGTGCTCCATCGGTATTCGCCAGCGGGTGCTCGGTGGGTACCTCTTCTACGCGCCCGATCGGGGCTCGTTGCCACCTCCCATCGCCAGCGAGGACGCGGAGGGATTCTTCGCCTCTTTGCGCGCCGAGGTCGAGGCGCGGCTCTCCAGCTTGGGGCCGCAGCCCGATCTCGAGGCGGCCCTGGCCTTGTTCGTCTCCGCTTATGAGCCCATCTTCGGCGTGTTGCAGCCGGCCTTGCGACAAGCCCGCGCCGACCTGCGCCTGTTCCTCGCCACCCATGCCCCGTCCGCGCTGGCTTTGCTGCCCTTGCTTCAAGCCGGGGTAGCTTCCATGGCCAGCGAGCGGCGGGAGCGGGCGGCCAGGCTCTTCTCCACGGATGGCCGAGATGCGAACGCGCGCGTCGCCAATCTCGCCGCCTACCTTGCTCTTTTCGGCGACGAGGCACCGGTCTGGGATGTGAGCGTTGCGACGTGCGCCGAGGAGCCTGACGCTTTCCTTGCCCAGGGCGGCCGTCGGTCGGGCGAGGGCATCTCGCCCGACTGGCAAGGCGCGCGCGCGCAAGTGGCGGCGGTGCTGCCACCGCAACTCGTCGAGCCATGGCGACGTGTCCTGGGTGTGGCGCGCGCGGCAGTGGCCCTGGGCGAGGCCGACGATTGTCTGTACGCGCGCACGCAAGCCGCGGTTCGCCGTGCGCTGCTCGCGCTTGGCAAGCGTCTGCGGCAAGCGGGCCGTCTGACCGAGGCCTCGGACGTCTTCTATCTGCCGCTAGAGCTCGCGCGCGAGATCGCGGCCGGCAACCAGGCCACGATCGATCTGGCCGCCGTGGCCGCCTCGGGTCGCGCTGCAACCTTGCGGGCGCGCTGCCTGCCACCACCCCTGTCCGAGGCGGCGGATGGCAAGGCGGTTCGTGGCGCGGGCACCGGGGGACGGGCCATAGGGCGCGTGCTCTGGCACCGCCCAGGCCAAGGCGCGGCCACCTGGGACGTGGTCCTGATGGCCCCGACGCTGTTGCCCACCGAATTGCCCCTCATCAGCGCCATGGCCATCGTGACCGAAACCGGCGGACCGCTCGATCACGTCGCTGCCCAGGCGCGCGAGCGGGGTATTCCCGCCGTGGTCGGGGCCCGCGGCGCATCCACGGTGTTCGCAGACGGCGATTGCGTGCTGGTCGACGGCGACAGCGGCTTGGTCATCCGCCTGGGATCGGCCTAGCCAGGGGCTGGCCTAATCCGACGCCAGCGGGCTGGAAGCCTGGCTATTGGCCGCGCTGCCGCTCGGCGCAGCGGCGGTTGCGCGGCTTTGGTTCACGCGCTCGCGCAGCTCCTTGCCGACCTTGAAGAAGGCCAGGCGCTTGGGCTTGACGTGGACGGTATCGCCCGTGCGCGGATTGCGACCCTCGTAGGCCTTGTATTCGCGCACGGTGAAGCTGCCGAAGCCGCGGATCTCGATGCCTTCGCCCTGCTGAAGGGCCTGGGTCATGCTGGTAAAGATCTGGTCGACGAGAAGCTCCGCGCGCGCCCAAGGGAACTTGAGCTTGTCCGCGACCACCGCGATGAGATCAGCCTTGGTCATAACCAGCTCCGGTAATGTAGCGAATATCAAGGGTTTAGTCGAGTGAGCGGGAAGGCAGGGGTGCCATTGGATCCCCGCGGTAACGATAGGACTTGAAAAAGGAGTATTCCGAGCAGTTGTGACGCGCATAGAAATCAATCACGTCGCGCCAGCCCAGCTCTTTCTTTTCGATGCCTTCCCTGATGTCGCGCCAAGAGAAGGTCTGCGGGCACATGGTGCCTCTCGGCGGCGTATGGCCGGCCGAGGTTCGGGGATCGTAGAAGGTGGCGTTGGGCGGGACGCGTGACACGTAGTAGGCGGAAAGTGCCGGCAGCTCGATGACCTCGATGCGCGCGACGTCGATCTGCGCGTCCCTGCGATAGAGGCACTCGGTACGCAGGGTGACCTGCCTCGGCTCGAGCGCAATGGCGTTGTGCGGGAGCACGGCCATCATGGCGCACTTGCGTTTGTCCGGCACCGTGGTTTGGACCCGGTACGCCAGGTACAGAGGCGTGAGGTTCTCGATGCGCAGCACCAGATGGTCCGTGGTGAGGGAATGGGATTCGATGATCGTGGTTTCCTTCTCCACTTCCAGGGAGACGCGCAGGTGGCGGGTCTCGATGGGGGCCTTGATGCGTAGGTGCTGCTTCCCCTGCAACTCGTCGAAGTAGGGGTTGGGTTGCCGCAGGTCTTCGTAGGGCGGGGCTTCGATGCCGTAGGACTTGGCATCCGCCTCGATGAGGCCTTTGTAGTACACCACCGAGAAGCGCATGTCGGAATTGATCATGGCCGAGGGCGGAGGCGGCGGCTCGGGGCGCTTGGGCGTGGGCGGCGGCGCGCTGGCGGCGTGGAGGATGAGAACGCCCAGGGCGATGGCCAAGAAGCCAGAGAAGAAAACGGCCAGTGCCAGGGGCTTGCCTTCCACGTTGTCCTATTCGAGTCCCTATCCGAGAACTTCGATTCCTCCGAAGTATGGTCGCAGAGCCGTGGGCACGTCTAGCTTTCCGTCGGCGCGCTGGTAGGTTTCGAGAACACCGATCAGGGTTCTTGGCAAGGCCAAAGCGGAGCCGTTCAGGGTGTGGACGAAGCGGTTCTTCTCCTTGCCGTCCTTGAAGCGGATCTTGGCCCGCCGGGCCTGGAAGTCGCCGAAGTTCGAGCACGAGCTGACCTCCAGCCATTCCCCGCAGCCCGGTGCCCACAGCTCGAGGTCGAACTTGACCATGGCCGAGAACGACAGGTCGCCGGTGCACATCTCGATCACGCGGTAAGGAAGCTCGAGCGCCTTCAGCACATCCTCGGCGTCGGAGAGCAGTCCCTTGAGCTCGTCCATGGAGTTTTCCGGGCGGACGAATTTCACCAGCTCGACCTTGTCGAACTGGTGGCCGCGCTTGATGCCGCGGGTGTCGCGGCCCGCGGCCATCTGTTCGCGGCGGAAGCACGCGGTGAAGGCCACGTGCTTGATGGGTAGCTGCGCGCCGTCCAGAACCTCGTCGCGATAGAGGTTGGTCACCGGGACCTCGGCGGTGGGGATGAACCAGAAATCCTCGCTGGCATCGCGGTACAGGTTGTCGCCGAACTTGGGCAGGTTGCCCGTGCCTACGAGACACTCGCGGCGAACCATGTAGGGCGGCAGGATTTCGGTGTAGCCGTGCTTGCCCGTGTGCAGGTCCAGCATGAACGAGATGAGCGCGCGCTGCAGGCGGGCGCCCCAGTCCTTGAGCACGTAGAAGCGGCTGCCCGAGATCTTGACCCCGCGGTCGAAGTCGATGACGCCCCAGCGCGGTCCGAGATCCCAGTGGGCCTGCGGCGTGAAGTCGAAGGCGCGCTTGCTTCCCTCCTCGCGGACGATGCGATTTTCACTCTCGTCCTTGCCCGCAGGCACCGAAGGGTGCGGCAGGTTGGGAAGCTCGAGCAGCTTCTCGTCGAGGGCGGCCTCTTGCTTGGCCAGATCCCTGAGCAGCCGCTCGTTCTTCTCCTTGAGCGCGGCGCCCTTGGCCTTGATCTCCTCGCGCGCCTCCGGGGTCGGCGCCTTGGCGATGTCCTTGGACAGTCGATTCTGGTCGGCCTGGATGGCCTGCGAATCGTTCTTGAGCTTGCGCACGCCTTCGTCGAGGGCAATGACGGCGTCGAGGTCTACGTCCGCGGCGAGCTTCTTCAGCCCTTCGCGAACCTCTTCGGGTTTTTCACGGACAAGTCGGATATCGAGCATGGCGGTGCCCGAGTGTACGACGACTTCGTGCCGGGCGGCCAGTCCTCGCGCGGGCGAATCAAAAGATCGGGATGAGGAAGTGGCAGCCGGTCGGGCAATGATCGGCGCTGGTGCCGTTCAGGGCGCCTTCGTCGCAGTCCTCGCCCTCCTGGACCACGCCGTCGCCGCAGAAGCCGGCTTGCAAGGTGCAGTTCGCGCCGCAGCTGCCGTAGCCACCCTTGCCGTTGTCCGGCCCGTCGTCGCACTCTTCGCCGATCTCCAGGACGCCGTCGCCGCAGTCGGGGTGGCAGTTGCTGGGGGCGGCGTTGAAGCCGCTTAGTGTCAGCTTGTAGGACGAGCCGGTGGTCTGGCGCTCGGCTTGAAAGACGGCGGCCTCGTAAACCGTGCCATCCTGCAAGCCAAGGTTGGCGGTCGACGTGGTCGGGGTGGTGGCGACGCCCTGGTCATCGTACGAGGTCACCGTGGTGGTACCGTTGCCGTTCGAGCCGATCACGATGCTGCCGCTGACCGGCGAGTGGATGCCGCCCAGGTCGACTGCGAGCTTGCCGTTGATGAACACCCAGACATCGTCGTCGCCGGTAAAGTCGAGGGTGTAGGTCTTGCTCTTGTCGAACTTGAACCAGTAGCGCACCTCGCTGGTGAAGCTGAAGTTGTGCATGATCACGTTCCCGGCGTCGTCGACCTGTTTCGGCCACGACTTCGAGGCGTCGTAGTAGGGAGGAATCTGGGCGTAATTCCTGTCCTTCGAGAAGTTGTCGTCGTCGACGGGGAAGAAGCAAGGGTTGCCATCCATCTTCGAAACGATGAACTTGGCGCTGTACGAACCGTTGGTGGAGATGCAGCTCCCAGGCAGCATCTCTTCGCCCTTGGCGGCTAGCTCGTCGCAGTTTGTCGCGGTGGCGTACTTGGACGTGCATGGAATCGGATTCCCGTCGGCGTCCGAGTTCTCCGAACCGACGTTGCCGCAGTAGTAGGCCGGCTCGGTGTTGAAGTATTGGGTGCCGTCCTCCTTGTACCGATTCACGTAGCCGCCATTGCCGTTGTCCCACAGGGTCAGCTTGCCCGTGGTCGCGTGGTTCACTCCGTCGACGTTGGTGTACCACTGGGCGAGCGAGGCTGCGCTTTCGATGTGAACAGCGTTGCCGGTGACCCCGGTGTACACCGGCTTGCCGTTGGCATCGAGGTCGCTCTTGACCAGGCCGGTGGTGGGGGTCTTCGAACCGGTGACCCCGGCCTCGAAGTCGGTCGGGTTGTGGTAGTTGAAGTCGCGGTACACGGCAGGGACCAACATCTTGTCGCCGATATCGGGTTGCGAGCACTTGAAACCAGATTCGATCTTGCAGTCGTGCGAGCAACCGTCGCCGTCGGTGTTGTTGCCGTCGTCGCATTCTTCGCCAAGCACGATGCCGTCACCACATCGCGAGGTGCAGGCGCCGCTGCCTTTGCAGGAGGGTTCGTTTTGGCAATCGGCCGAGCAACCGTCGAAGGGCATGCTGTTACCGTCGTCGCAGCCCTCGGCGCCTTCGATCTTCTTGTCTCCGCACGTGGTGTGCGAGCAACTACTCGGGTTGCCATCGCACTTCCAGCCGATCTCGATCTTGCAGCCGGCCGAGCAGCCGTCCCCGGCTGCCGTGTTACCGTCGTCGCACTGTTCGGGGAACACCACCAGGCCATCCCCGCAGCGAGCCACCGGTCGGCAGGGTTTCCCGGGGGTCACGCACGAAAAGCCCGGCTCGACGCTGAGGCAGTTGTTGGCACAGCCGTCGCCCGAGACCGTGTTGCCGTCGTCGCAGGCCTCGTCGCTGGTTCGCTCGCCGTTGCCGCAGTTGGGCCCGGGTGGCGCATCGGAGCCGATGTAATTATTCGAGACGCGGACGTCCAATCTCATGGTCGTGATGTTGGCGTCGAGACGCAGGATGTTGGCGTCGGGGTTGTTGCTGCCGCCCGAGCCTTCAGGACCCGTGTTGATGATCGTCCCCGAGGCGCAGGCGCCGCCAAACAGGGAGCCGCAAAGCGCGATGAGAGACGCAGAATTCAACAGCCGCATGGAGAACCTCCGACTACCATAATGTATCCTATTGATGTGCGGAAAGTACGCGGATTCCTCGTGCAAAGCGTGCGTCCCGCCACTGCAAGCCGCGGCAAGCGGGTACCGCGCTACTTCGACAGACCGGTCTTGCTGGTGAGCTGCGAGGGACAGGAAACCTGCTTGTAGACCAAGCTGGGGTTGTCTGCCGAGCTGTACCACCCCGTGAACCAGTCGCATCCCGCCTTCAGGACCGACGAAACATTGCCGAAGACGGACGTGCACTTACCCTTCATGCAAGTAGCGTCGCCGTTGCACTCCGAAAGGAGGCCACCGTACTGCACGCCGAGATCGGTCGACGAGCCCCACTGGGTCGCGCAGCCGTTCATCGCGCCCACGCCACCGCCCGGAATGAGCACGTCGAATTGGTTGGCTTGTATGCCGCCGATGTTGATCACCTGTACCACCATTTGCTGGCCCTTGAGCGCCGCAGCGCCGGCATTGGTCCCGGAATTGCTGCCGCCCGTGAACTGCAGCATGAAACAGGTGCCGCAGGAAACGCCGTTGTAGGCGGCAAAGCCGTAGGCCAGGTTGGTGCCCGGATCGTACCACGGCGAGAAGTCGTAGCATTCGAAGGCGCTCCCGCCGCCCTCGCAACCATTCTTGCCGTCCGCGCCGACGCGCGTGGTTCCGTCCTTGGCGCAGCTTGGAACCGGGGGATTGGAGTTGGCCGTCCATCCGCACGAGGGCTTGCAGCAGTCCCAGTATCGGCTCGCCCAGCCATTCGTGCCCGAGATCTGCGGGTTGGTGGTACCCGGACCGGTCGTGCCGCCGCCGCCCGAGCCGCCTGAAGCAGTCGTGCCGCCCGACCCCGCCGATCCCCCCGAGCCTGCCGAACCACCCGCCGCCGAGCCGCCACGCGCCGAGGTGCCTCCGGTGCCGCTGCCGCCCGCGCCGGCCGTGCCGCTGCCACAGCGGCCACAGGTGAGGTTGCAATAGTTGTTGTCCACCAAATACGACGTGCCGCAGTTGCCCCAAGTCTTCCAGTCCGAGCACGGATTGGTCTGGTTGGGCGGTTGGACGTCGGTGCAGGTGCCGGTGGAACCACCCGGTGAGGTGCTGGCGCCGCCCGAGCCGCCGCGCGCGGAGCTGCCGCCGGCGGACGTTGTTCCGCCAGCGGCGGTGGTGCCGCCCGAGGAGCCGGTCCCTCCCGAGCCGCCTGAACCGCCCAGCGTCGTGCCGCCGCCGCCGGTCGTACCTCCGGCGGAGGTCGTGCCACCTCCGGACGTGGCGCCACCCTGGGAGCCCGACCCGCCGGCCGAGGTGATACCGCCCTGGGAGGTTGCGCCGCCCGCCGAGGTGGCACCGCCCTGGGAGGTGCCGCCCGCCGACGTGGTGCCGCCCGTGGCTCCGCCGGATCCTGGATTATCGCGCATGGGGGCGTTGCACGCCAAAAAGCCAGCCGCGATAAAGAATGTAATTGTCGGTACAGCACCAAACCGCATTTTGAACTCCTGAATTCGACAATGGTGAAGGGGACCGTCGGCCAAGTCTAGGGTTAACAACACCCCTTTTCTTCACTCTGGGCAATATCGAGTTTCTTGCGGGCACATACACTATTTTGATGATTTCGCGTGGGAGAACCCACGCGCTGGTGGCAGCCCCGAGCTGGGGGAGACACTTTTGCACCGCCGCGCCCTGCAAGTCACTTTTTTCCTGGCGAATTCCACCGGGATCGGGGCGGGTCCTGCATCCGATACGGGCTGGTGGTATGGTGCGGATGGCAATGAAAAGGGAAAAGACCCCTGTCTCCACGGCCAGCAAACGCGCATCGTCCAATGCGCTGCGAAAAGTGCCCCTTCCGCCCGGCGACGATGTCGGCGCGGCCGATCTGGCCAGGCGGGTCGGCGTGCAGCTTCGCGAGAAGCGCAAGGCGCGCGGGCTGTCCCTGGATGAGCTCGCCGTTGCCTCCGGCGTGAGCCGGGCGGCGCTGTCCCAGATCGAGCTCTACAAGAGCAACCCTTCGCTAGGCGTGCTGTGGAAGATCGCGGTGGGGCTGGGGATCCCTTTTTCCGAGCTCATGGGTGGGCAAGGCCAGGGGGTTTCCGTGCTGCGTCGCACGGAGGCGCAGGTGCTTCGCTCGGCCGACGGAAAAATGGAGAGTCGTCCGTTGTCGCCCGCCGGGTCGAATCCCTGGGTCGAGCTCTACGAGCTGAGGCTGGCGGCGCGCGCCTCGCATTCCTCGGATCCCCACGCCACGGGAACCAGGGAAATCGTCGTGGTGCTGAGCGGCTCGCTCAATCTGCGGGTGGGCAGCGAGGTCTACGAGCTCGCGCCGGGCGATTCCATCTCGTTTCGCGCCGACGAGGTGCACGCCTACGAGAACCCCGGCGTGTCCGAGGGGCGCTACCACGACCTCATCATCTACGCCCGCTAGCGCATGTCCATTCTTGCGTACAGTCCGTCCGCGGTCCTGGGCGCAACCTTCTGAAATTCAAGGCCCCGTTGTTATCCGTGTCTTGTCAACAAGACAGCATTCCTTTATTGTTGACGAGGTCCCGTGACGTGCTAAGAAACCTTCGCCATCAACGCAGAGAGGACAGACCATGAGCGCGAAACCCTTTCGATTCGAGACCCTGGCCCTGCACGCAGGGCAAACCCCGGACGCAACCCTGTCGCGTGGGGTGCCCGTGTACCGCACGACCTCCTATGTCTTCAAGAACACGGAGCACGCCGCCAATCTCTTCGCGCTCAAGGAGCTGGGCAACATCTACACGCGCCTCATGAACCCGACCACCGACATCCTCGAGCAGCGCGTGTCGCAGCTCGAAGGCGGCGCGGCCTCGGTGGCCGTGGCCTCGGGCACCTCGGCCATCTTCTACGCCATCATCACCCTGGCCCAGGCGGGCGACGAGATCGTCGCCGCCAACAACCTCTATGGCGGCACCATCACCCAGTTCGACTCCATTCTTCCCCAGCTCGGCATCAAGGTGCACCTGGTCGATCCCAAGGATCCCAAGAACTTCGCCAAAGCCATCAACGACAAGACGCGCGCCATCTTCATCGAGACCATCGGCAACCCGGTGCTCGATTTCACCGACGTGGGCGCCGTCGCCGAGGTGGCACACAAGCACGGGCTCCCCCTCATCGTCGACGCCACCTTCACCACGCCGTACCTCTTGCGCACCCTCGAGCACGGCGCCGACATCGTCGTCAACTCGCTGACCAAGTGGCTGGGCGGGCACGGCGCGGCCATCGGGGGCATCATCACCGACTCGGGCAAGTTCCAGTGGAAGAACAACCCGCGCTTCCCGCTCTTCAACCAGCCCGACAGCAACTACCACGGCCTGCGCTGGGCCCACGATCTGCCCGACGCCCTGGCGCCCATCGCCTTCGCCCTGCGCGTGCGCACGGTGCCGCTACGCAACCTCGGCGCGGCCATCTCGCCCGACAACTCGTTCCTGTTCTTGCAAGGGATCGAGACCTTGCCCGTGCGCATGGCCCGCCATAGCGAAAACGCGCTCAAGGTCGCCGAGCACCTCGAGAAGCACGCCAAGGTGGCCTGGGTGCGCTACCCCGGTCTCAAGGGCGACCCGAGCTACGACCGCGCCGGCAAGTACCTCAAGCGCGGCTTCGGCGGCATGGTGGTGTTCGGGGTCAAGGGCGGCTACCCGTCCGCGGTCAAGCTCATCGACAACATCAAGCTCTTCTCCCACCTGGCCAACGTGGGCGACGCCAAGAGCCTGATCCTGCACCCGGCCAGCACCTCGCACTCGCAGATGACCGAGCAGCAGCAGCGCGACGGCGGCTTGACCCCGGATCTGATCCGCCTATCCATCGGCCTCGAGCACCCCGACGACCTGCTCGAGGCGCTCGACGAGGCGCTGACGCTGGCGTGATGCGCGGCTCAGAAGCGTGAACGGCGATAGGCGAAAGTCACCAGCAATAGAGCGACGCCAGCGATCAGGCCAAGCGACCAGACCTGACTCGGACGACTGTACGGTTGACCTCCGATGGTACAGCCTTGCGCCGAATCGGCGGGGCATGTTGCGGAGGCGAAGGGATAGATGTCGCACGCGGCTTGCTGGTCGTCCGGCGAGAGTGTGCGGCGCTGCGTGTCGTTCATGGGGAGCGAGGGATACATGGTCGAGTCGAGGACCGACAAGGGAACATTGGCCCCCCCGCACGTAACTTCATCGTTACCGTTGTTGTCCTTGAGAACGGGCGTGCCATCGTTCGCGCTGTAGCAGGGGTGAGCAAGTCCAATCACGTGGCCGAGCTCATGGGTCAGGGTGTTCTGGAAATCAGCGGTGTCGCTCGCCGCTAGCTCCGGATTCGTGACCAAATCAGCCCATGTAACGTACACGGCATTGAACTCGATGTCGGCGTCGCCAATTTGCCCGGTGGTGTCGTTCTTGAAGTCCGAGGTGACCGCGAGTGCGTTTTGCGGATAGCACGGCCCATCGGTCGTATTCGAGTCCTTGCACCAACTGTCCTTGAGGAAGACGATGACGTTCTTGCCATCCAGGCCAACCTCGGCGGTTGCCGCCGATTCTCTCTGGATGGAAAGCGACAGACCCGTACACGCAATGGAGCTGTGGCTCCAGGCTTGCGCGGCCAGCTGGCTTGCGTTGAAGTATTGGTTCGCGGTCATGGTGGGTGGAGGTTCGCCCAGGTAGATTTCCATGGTGATGCATGGATTTCGCCACCAAAGAGGAACTCCGGAATCCGATACGATTCGGACGTAGGCGAAGGCGGTGCTGGAAGACACGGCAAGACTTGCGAGGGTGGTCGCCGCAAAAAGACAAGGACGTCGCTTCCCCACGACTTAGTTCCCGACCATCTTGCGAACCTGCTCGCGCATCGAATCCAAGTGGACCTTTGCGACCGGTGCGGCGTGCCGAAGTCTGCCATCGCCGTCCACTTCAACGACATCCGCCACACTCGGAGACTCCACCAGCCATTGCTTGCCATCGGCATCCCACGACAGCGGGCGTTTGCCTTCGGACATGCCCACCACCTGGAACTTGGTCTGGCCTCGCAAGAACAACAGCACCCTTTCCCCAACCGTGAATGAGGGCATTCCGTGCACCGTCATTTCAATTTCCCCGACGGTGCCACCGGGTTGAACAATGGTAACGATCTCCCTGGCAGAGCCCTTCCAGCACTCCTCGGTCTTGATCTCGATGGTGGAAAAGATTCGGCGATGCGAGGGATCCCATGCCGCGTTCTTTGAAACGACCTCACCAACGACAATTTGGCTGGCGGAAGTCACCAACTGGTCGAGCGCCATGGCTCGAAGCAGGGACGCTTGTGGGGCACTCGCCGCTCCCAGGAACGCGACGATGGCCAGGCTTGGGTGGAGTCGGATTCTCTTCATGATGGCTAGGGGCGCGTGTAGGTGAGCGTGTAGTTCCCCATGTCTTTCGCATTGCTGCCACCAACCGTGAGGACCTGAAGTCCAGCTCCCGGAGGCAGCATCGCGTCGAGGGTCGATCGCATCCCACACGTGTCGTCGTCGTCGTTGCACGATTGGGACTCTGTGCGGGGTATCTGCACGCCCAGCACGGTGTCCCAGGTGAGGCCATCGCAGGTCGAGGCATGGAGATCGCCCCCAACATCGTCGGGGCAGGTTAGCCACCAGTAGTTGTTGATCGGGCCGGCGGCTTCGCACAGCGCCGAGGTGTCCGTCCCGCTGGTGGTTCCCAGCACCGAGCCGGATCCTTGGGGAAGGTAAGAGCTGGGACCACTGCCGAGTGTCGCGGCCTCAATATGCACTGTCACGGGGCCGCTTTCGCCATTGACGCCGCTAACGACAAGGTAGTGGTAGCCATATCCTACCGCTACCGCAGCCTGGGATTGACTCGTGCCACAGGCGTCGTCATTGCATGCCGATGCCATGCCACCCGACGGCGTGGGCGCGTCGCAGTCGTCGCTGAAGAAGAGGGCCGTGTTCCATGCTGTTCCGAAGGTGTCGGCGTACACAAGCTGGGGTTGTCGGGACGGAATCGTTATCTGAAAGACCAAGCTCGCCCCGTTGCTGGCACAGGGGAAATCGAAGACGTGGGGGGCGCCGGTGGTGTCCTTGGTGACGTCGAAATGGTAGAAGCCTTGCGGAATCTTGATGGGTGATGCACATGTGCCAAGGCCAACCGGTTCGGTCTCGGGCGCCATGTCACTTGCGGAGCCGTTCACATCCTTGGCCTGAGGCGTGTCGGTGGAGCTTGGGTGGTCCTGTGCGCTGTCCTTGGAACCAGCGACATCACGCGAGCTGTCGATTGCACTTTGGGTATCGCGCACATCGGCGGCGCGACCGTTGTCCATGCCGGACGCAGCCCCATCTGCGACGCCCGTATCCGTTGTCCTCAAATCGAGGGTCTTTGAGTCGAGACCTTGAGCGTCAATCGTCCTGGAGTCCGTCAACTTGCCCGCTTCACCAGAGTTGGCAGAACCGTCTGCCGCGGATGTGGAAGTCTTCGCTGAACAACCAAATCCGAAAGAAACCAGAGCTATCGCAACCTGCAAGTACCTGGTCGTACACATGGTCCAAGCCTTATCGACCGGTTCTGGGGTTTCTTGAGACGACGGGGTCCGCACGACTCGCGACGCCTGGCGTCGACACGAAGAAACGCCGGCCGCACTGCGGCCGGCGTTGGTGGAAACGTATTTTCTACTGTACCTTCAGTACACAGAGGCTTCCCAATCCGTACGTTTCATTGCCGCTCGTCATGACCACGTCATCGCTCGACCCGCAGGTCACGACGCTGCCCGTGGCACCACTACTGTCGTCGATGTAGTTTGCGCCCGGACCGCTCGTGAGCTGATTGACCCCTGCGCCACCGCTTAGCACAGAGCCCATTGGGCTGTTGTTGAGGTGATTGTCGATGACGTCGTTGCCATCCTCGCCGTAGAGCGCATCGCTACCGCCGGGGCCCGCGACGCCAGCAACGCCAGGGAAGCCCGAAATGGTGTCATTACCTGGACCGCCATGGATGACGTTCGCGTTCGCGTCGCCGGTCAGCGTGTCGTCGCCGGAACCGCCGCGCAGATTCTGAATAGACGTGGCGAGATCGCATTCGCCAGACTTGCCTACGGTCGGGCCCGACGAGCACGAGCCGTCGCTGCCGAGGACCACCGTCGCCATGGTTGTCATGTCAACCGTGACATCGGACATGTGGTCGGCGTAGTCGAGGGTGTTCACGCCTTTTGTCGCGGATGCTACAGCGGTCTTCGACGTGCAGAGGGTAGCGTAGCTGCTTCCAGCTGCCATGACGGTCGCGACCGGACAGTTGACATCGTCGCCCTTGATAACGTCGTTGCCAGCTCCACCCTGAAGTGTGTCGTTGCCGTCACCGCCGACGAGAAGGTCATTCCCCTTGCCACCGTTGAGGATGTCGTCGCCCCAACCGCCGTACAGCGTGTCGTTGCCGTCTGATCCGATGAGGGTGTCGTTGCCGCCCATACCATAGAGGATGTGGGGCGAAACAGCCGCAATCGACGCATCGATCACGTCATTGCCCGAGCCGCCGATCACGTTTTGGATGCCGATGTCGAGATCGTCCTGTTCGAGAGAGACCATGTTAATCGGGTCCCATTGGCCATCATTCCCGGAAGTGAGCGGAGTAGGTTGAGTCGAAAAGTCGGTGACCACGATCGAACCTAGCGCGCCGTTAAGATGGGCGCTCGAAGGCTTGGCGGCGTTGACCTGAATCAGATTCCCCGAGAGTGGGAAGGTAACGTTAACCAGCGGTCCGTTGGTGCTCGCCCTGACAGTCGAGGTGAGGGGGGTGCCGGCTGCGAGGCCGTTGGCGGTGTTCATGATGGCTAACACGGTTGCGCTGGCGATAAGGTCCTTCGTCGCGGCGTCCGGACTCGTTGGAATGGTTGAAATGTCGATGGTCTTCTTGCCGCTCGTTGCAACGAACCCGGCGGTGCCGGTGCTCGGAGCGGAGAGTGTGAGGTGGGTAGAGGTGGTGGCCAGCTGAACTTTTGATGTTGGACCGTACACCGTGTTGGTAAGTGAGATGACGGCCGCGCCCGGTGCCGACGATGTAATGCCAAACCTGGGACTGCCGATGGCCGTCTGAGTGGCAATCGCTATGCAGTTGAGGGTCGGAGTACCGCCACAGGCGGCAAAGACGTCAATGACCGTGTTGTCAACCGGTGGGGTACCGGTTGTGCCTGGGGTATTGCTTGAGGTCGTGACGAAATACTCAAAAGTGATGGTATTGGTCGATGTTCCGTCGGACAGAGAGAAGGTCTCGTTGTCTGTCAGGCCGGCACCGATGGTGATAGTGCCGGTCGCACGGGTGGCCGCCGATCCCGACTTCTTGTACTCGAAGGCCACGGGTGTGGTGGTTCCATCGTTGATGGTGAAACCGTCATTGTCAGCAATCACAGACTTCTTGGGGCAGAGGATGGTGCCGACCGAGGGCGCCAAATAGGGAGAGGAATCGCCCACGGTGATGTTCAGGGGCTTGGTCCGAATGCTGTAGTCCGCCGTGTCGACATCGGTCGAAAGGCAGCCTTGCGTATTGGAGCCGACCATGAGGTCAGTGGCCAGCGCCGCCTGCTGCAGGAAGGTGTCGTTGCCGCAGTTGCCGAACAGATGGTTGAGCGTCCCGTTCGTGCTGGTGTCGCCACTGGTGATGATGTCATCGCCAGCGCCGCCGTACACGGTCAGACTGATCGATCCGTCCAACAAGCCAATGCCGGCTTTCTGTCCGATGGGCACACCACCTTGACCGGTGATGACGTCGTTGCCCGCACCCGTCGCGACAGTGATGGCCGTGATCCCGGTCGCGCTAAGGTCCGGGAAGGCGCGCGCCGCCGGCGGGGTCTCTGTTCCAGCGCCAGTGCCGGTCTTGGGCAGTACCAACGTGCCGAAGGCAAAGGATCCATAGGTCGTGGTCACGGCGGGTGAGCCCGCCGTCAGGCTACCAAAGGTGAAGATATCTGGGTGTGAGGTTCCTCGGACGAGCAAGGTATTGCTCGCGCCGGTCAGCGCAATGACAATGTTGGGCCCCGATCCGGCGGTCTTCGAGCTGTATGCCGAGGTGGCCACGCCAAACGCCCCATAGTTGAAATCGAGGAATACCTTGTGCGTCGATGTGTCCCCTGTGTCAGATGCGATGTTGATCTTGTAGGAAGGGGGAAATGCACACTCGGTCGGAGTGGTGGCGTCGGTCGATGCGTTGGCAACCACTTGGCCATCGGCCAGTCGCTCGAAAAGATAGAGGGTTTCAGTATCGAGCAAGGTAAACGCCACGCTTCCCAGCACCGCTGGAGTGGTTCCCACGGCCGGTGAGGGACTGGTGATGGTACAACCCGTTTGCAAGAGGTCAAAGTGGGTCGGGGTAAGTCCATCGAATCCGTCAACGTTCAAGTCGATGGACTTCGCTGGCTGCTGGCTCCCGTCACACGCGCAAGCCCCGCAAATAAGTAACCCCAACCCTAGATGTGCCAATCCTCGCTTCTTGTCGAACATGATCTGACCTCCATTGCTATTGACGGGACATGTCCAGATCGTGCTTTGGCACGTCCTGGCTCAACGGGGCTTACCGTCCGATTACCCGTCGAGTCCTAAACTGGAATCCCTTGACAGGTAGGTCTTCGACTCGCGTTCGAGATTCATTAAGACTGAAAAATGGAAAATTATACGATTTAATGGTAAGTTGCATTACACTTATGGCCGATTCGCGGAAAATGGCTCCACTGCTGGATACCGTCGTCCCGGAATGCGCGCGTCTCCCACCTTTAAGGTGGTGCAGCTCTGCCCGAAGCTGTCGTCGCCCCAGCAGGTGATGGTGGCATCGCTGCGCAAACCGCAGGTGTGGTACATGCCGGCCGTGACCTGGGCGAAAGCCCCCGCAGCAGGCGTACTTTGGCCGAAGGTGTCGTCGCCCCAGCAGGCGACCGTGCCGTCGCTTCGCACGCCGCAGGAATGCCAATAGCCTGCGCCAACTTGCACGAAGGTTCCTGCTGGAGGTTTGCTCTCCTTGTAGGTGTTACTGCCCCAGCAGGAAACGCTGCTGTCGCCTCGGATTGCGCAGGAGTGGTTTCCGAAGGCGGTCAATTGCGAAAATGAGCCCGAGGGGGCCGCGGTCTGATTGAATGTCGTGTCGCCCCAGCAGGCCACGGTGCCTGCGGTCAGGATGCCGCAAGAGTGCGTCGAACCAGCGGCGAGCTGCGTGAAGGTGCCAGTGGGCGGCAGGCACTGCCCCGAGGTGTTGAGGCCCCAGCAAGAGACTTTACCGTCGGTTGCGATAGCGCACACGTGGGCGGAACCGGCGGTTAGTTGCGTGAAGTAGCCCGTGGGTACCGTCCGTTGGCCATACGTATTGCTGCCCCAGCACTTCGCCGTGCCATCCAGCTTGAGGCCGCACGTGAAATTGTTGTCCGCAGCAATCTGCGAGAACAAGCTCTCAACCGGTGGCGAGCTTTGTCCATCGCTGTTCTTGCCCCAGCAATAGACTGTGCCGTCGCTGCGAAGCGCACAGGTGTGATAGCCTCCTGCCGAAATCTGTTTCACCGGGCTCGGTATGTCCGCATCGACGAGCGGGGACAAAGTGTCAACGCTGTCGTTGGCGGCATCGCCGATTTCGCCCATGCCTGCGCCGTCATCCGTGGGCGCGGGCAGATTGGCGTCAGCCGGCGCATCGACAGCGACATCGGGAGAAGCGCCGTTGCCGGCATCCCTTACGTCCGTCGCGGCGGGATCAACTGCGGAATCAAGGATCGGTGGCTGCGCTCGATCACCCTGGCTGTCGGCGGTCTCCTTGCCTCGGGAGTCAGGTGGCGCGTCCGGAATGCCTGTGACGGGCTTGTCGAGGAGTGCGTCGGGGATGGCGCGCTGGTCCGACGAGGCATCGTAGCGTTGCGTGGACAAATCGGTGCCACGGCCGCTGTCGACGCTGCCGGCATCGAGGGCCAGTTGGGTCGGTTGGCCCAATGCGGTGTCGATACTCTCAATCCCCTCGGCTTCGACCGAAGCATCGAGGCCGACCGCCACTGAAGTGCTTTCGCAGGACGCGTCGATGGAGGCGGCCGCTTCGCCGCCGCCCCCACCATCGACGGCTGCTGACAGGTTCATGCCGCCGCCATCGGCGGATGCCTTGCTTTCCCCGACGATGCTGTCGCATCCGGCGGTAAGGAATCCAAGCGCCAGGATCGCCGCCATGCGCAGCACGCGAATCGCGTTTCGGTTCTCCGACATACCCGAAGGACGGAACAAGCCAGTGGCGCATGGGCAAACCAAGGTGTTCTCTAGGTATTCGGCCCAGCGTCGCACCAACTTGAGGCGCCTGCCGTTTCTTCGCCGTTCGTTCGGCGGCTACGACTCTATGCGGCGGTGCTAGGGCAAATGGGGACCACGGGGCTTGCTGTTCGTACGTTGCAGCTTGGGCGTCTTGCCGCGCGCGCGCCGACCCAGGTTGGGCGAGTCGCCTGGGCCACTGCCGATCTCGCGCCCCAGCTTTTTGATGCGCCCGGTGATGCAGCGGTTGCACAGGTCCGAAGTCTCGCGGATACACGCCTTGGCGGGATAGATCTCGTAGTACACGCGGTATTCCGGCGGCGTCATGTTGGGCATGACGATATTGGCCCCGCGCTGCAGGCCAAGCTCGCGCCCTTCGTCGAGGTTGAGCGTGGCCAGGGCCGTGGTGCTGGGGATGTTCGCATCGGGGCAGAGCAGGCGGGCCAGCGCCATCGTCTTGTACGTCATGCAGCTCGCTGGCGGGCACCTGGCCGACGTGCTCTTCGGCGTCTGCCTGGCCGAAGGGCGTGGCCGGGTGGGCGATGAACGGGCCCACGCCGATCATGTCCAGGTCCAGCTCGCGAAAGAGCTCAAGGTCGTTGGCCAGATCTTCGTAGCTTTGCCCCGGGATGCCGATCATGACGCCGCTGCCGACCTCGTAGCCGAGTGGCTCGAGCTGGCGGAGCAGGCTCATGCGCGACGGCCGCTGTCCGCCGCGCGGTGGGTGCATGCGCGAGAACAAGTCGCTGTTCGAGGTCTCGAAGCGCAGCAAATAGCGGTCGGCGCCGGCCTCGCGCCAGGCGCGCAGCTCGTCGAGGGTGCGCTCGCCCAGGCTCAGGGTGACCGCGACCTCGGCCTCGGCCTTGATGCGTTTCACGATTTCGGCCACCACGCCGAGGGTCAGGCCTTCGTCCTCGCCGGCCTGCAGCACGACGGTGCCGTAGCCGAAGTCGCGGGACTGTTTGGCGCAGGCGACGATCTCGTCGGCGGTCATGCGGTAGCGGGTGAGGTCGCGGTTGCCCGCGCGCAGGCCGCAGTAGTGGCACTGGCGCAGGCAGTGGTTGGAGATTTCGATGAGCCCGCGCAGGTGCACCTCGTCGCCCACGTGCTCTTTGCGCACGCGGTCGGCCTCCTGCCAGAGGTCGTCGAGCGCATCGCTCTTGGTCTCACTCAGCCAGTGCAGAATTCCGGGTCGGTCGAGGACAAGCGCCATGATCTTCTGCCCATACATGCCACGTGCCGCCAGCCACGGCCAGCCGTGCAGCCTGTTCCTGTTCGGCCGCGGGGCTCACCAATCGCCCTACGGGTTCGTCGCCGCCAGCGCCGCGAGCCCCTCGGCCTCGGCGATGGTGCTTGCTCGCCCGTCAAAGAGCGGGACCAGTCGTACACCAAGCGCACCATCACGAAGGGTAGCGATTCGCAGCATTCGGTCGCGCTCGGTGAGTAGCCCGGCCTGCTCATCCAAGCGGGCGATTTCGAGATAATCGGATGTCTGTGGCGGGGCCCCTGGGGCCATTTCCGAGAGCCGCCGCCCCATCGACCGCAGGCCCGCCAGGTCGCCTTGCACCAAGAAGGCGCGCGCCAGCAGCATTGCTTCCCCCGAGTTGGAAAGCGCGTGTCGGCAGGTTCCGTCGGCTGCCTGGACGATCAGCTTCGAGCCAATCTGGGCCTGACTCTCACGCTGCCAGCGAAAGACACCCAGTCTCCAAAGCGACTCGCCCATTTCTGGATCCGCCGCGACCGCTTGAGCCAACTGGTCGCTGCTTGCCTGCAGGCGGCCAGTTTCGGCGAGCAGGTTGGAGAACTGGTAGCGGTAGAGCTGCCGCTGAGGGCTGCCGGCAATCAGCGCCTCGAAGAGTCGTTGGGCCTCATTGATCAACTCCGGGTCGTGGGCTCTGAAGCCGAGCATGAACGCTAGCGACGGCATGACTCCACGAAACCGGAAATGCTCAGGCTTCCCTGCGTAGACTGCGTCGGCCTTTTGCCGGGCGATCTCGTACAGGTCACGCCACTGCGGGCAGGACCGGAGCCTGTCTTCCTTGGCGAAATCGCGCAGGGTATGCGAGATGACGGTCAATTGATCCTCGGACCATGGTGTTGTCATGGCGGCGGTGCGCCGGGCGTTTTCCAGCATCGCGCCGCAACCACCCTGGTTGAGGGCAACGGTGGACTGCAGGTTTGCATGCGAAGCCAGTGCTGGCATGACCGATCCGTGCCAGGCCAGCATGACTCCGCCGGCCTGAAGAGCCGCCATCGCCAGCGCTCCGATTCCGACAGGGCGTGCGGCGACGAACGGCTGCACCGGCGGTATGGCTTGGGCAGCGAATTCGGAGAACCCGGCGGCGCAACCAATGGCCAGCAGCAGGAACAGCATCGCGTGGGAGCTGGGACTATCGGTGATGAACTGGCCCTGCACGAGGTACGCAACGGAGAGTCCGAGTAGCACGTAGAAGGCCCGTGTTTCGATCCACCCTCGCCGAAAGGCGCGCCGCAGTGTCAGCGCGAAAGCAACCCATACCGCGACGAAGGCGAACGTTCCCAAGGCGCCGGTGGTAGCGAGGTGTTCGAAGAGCAGACTGTGTGCGATGTCAGTCCATTCGCCATAGCCCCCCTTACAAATGAACTGCGGCAGGAAGTGGGCGTCGAAAATCGCTTCGTAATTTTCAGGTCCCCAACCCAGCAGCGGGTGACTGCGAAATCCAGCGAAGGCCATCGACCAGATCATGGGGCGTGCATCATCGCTGCTCTTGCTGAACAGGTGCAGATAATTCCAGGAAGGTCCCATTCGCACCACCAGGATGTAGCTGGCGCCAGCCAACAACAGAGCTCCCACCGTGGTGACCAGGTAGCGCCAGTGACGGCCAGTAACCGTCCACACCAAGGCCACCACAATCAAGCCAGAAACAAGGCCGAGCAGCGGCCCGCGCGATCCAGAGAGCACAAGTGTGGCGAGTGAAAGGATGGCTCCGACAGCGTAGAGCGCTCGTAGTCTAAAATTTCTGGTGCGGACCCAGAGCAATGCGAGAATACCGATGATGAACACCTGGTAGGTGGCGCAGTAGATGGGGTTGCCGAGCACGCCGGAGATCCGCTCGAAGCCCGGCTTGCTCAGGTCTTGGAGCGCCGTCAGCGCCACGTAGAAACCCAGCGTCACTTGCCAGTGAAGTAGCCGCCGCCAATCCCGCCACGAGCGCAGCAACGATGTGGCCATCACGTACCAGACGAAGAAGTGGGCCAGGGAGAAGAGACCGCCCATCCGGTCCTGCGCGCCCCAGAATGACCGGTGCCGGTTGAAGGCGAAAGCGCAGGAAACCGAAAGAGCCACGAAATAGGCGCCTACGGCGATAGAGAGCCACGCGCGCCGGGGGCGGAAGGAAGGTTGGCGCCACACCAGCACCAGAAAGGCGGGCACGGTGAGTCCGATCGTTGCCTGCAAGAGGATCGTCGTGAGAAATACAAAGGGGTACGCGGTGGCGTCCTTGACCACAACGAGCGCCAGCAAGGCACCGTAGATGCCGGCTAGCGCGATGAACCTGAGCGCGCGATCGAAAAGCGCGCGAACGGGACCACTGGCGTCCTCGGCTTTCCTTCTCTTGGCATATGCTCGTCCCATATCGTCTCTCGCTACGTGGCCCTATGCCTGGCTCCGGCAGGGATTCACCGGTGACTTTCCATGCTGACGCTGCACTGAGCCTTCTATCGGTGGTTGGGCTCCTGACTTAAGCTGCGTGCCACCGAGAGATTCCCAAACCGCTATACTGCCTGGCACCGTGAACCGTACCCCCGATCTCATCTTGGCCTCGGCCTCGCCGCGGCGACGCGAATTGCTCGAAAGCCTGGGCCTGGCCCTGGCCATCGCCCCTGTCGACATCGACGAGGCCGTGCGCGAGGGCGAGCCGGTGCGCGACTATGCCGTGCGCGTGGCCGCCGAGAAATGCGACGCCGCGGTGGCGCGTCAGGGCGCCACCACGCTGGCGGTGTTGGCCGCCGACACCATCGTCTCCATCGGCCCGGAGATCCTGGGCAAGCCCGCGGACGAGGCGCAGGCCGAGGTCGTGTTGCAGAAGCTGGCCGGCCGCCGACACGAGGTGCTGACCGCCTATCGCATTCGTCTGGGCGAGCGCGCGGTCGCCCGGTTGGTGAGCACCTTCGTCACCTTCCGCTCCCTCGACGTCAAGGAGGTCGCGGCGTACCTGGCCTCGGGCGAATGGCGCGGCAAGGCCGGCGCTTACGCCATCCAGGGCATCGCAGGCAGCTTCGTCACCGACGTGCGCGGCTCGTTCACCAACGTGGTGGGCCTGCCCGTGGCCGAGGTCATCGCCGACCTGCGCGCCCTCGAAGCCCTGCCCGGCTATCCCCCGCCGGCCTTCGGGGTTTCGCCGTGACCCGGGCCGAGCACATCGCGGCCAACCTTCGCGACGTGCGCGCCCGCGTGGACGCGGCCGTCGTCAAGGCGGGTCGCACCGTCGAGCCGCCGTGCCTTTTGGCGGTCAGCAAGACCGTGCCGGCCGAAGACGTCGTGTCCGCGCTGGCTGTCGGGCAGGTGGATTTCGCCGAAAGCTACGGGCAAGAGTTTCGCGACAAGCGCGCCGCCGTGGCCGCGATGGTGGCGGCCCCGCCGGGATTGGCCTTGCCGCGTTGGCATTTCATCGGGCCGTTGCAAGCCAACAAGGTCAAATACGTGGCCGGCCGCGTGGCGCTCATTCACTCGGCCAGCTCGCGAGAGATTCTGGGCGACATCGACCGCAAGGCAGGCGCGCTCGGCGTGATTCAGGAGTGCCTGGTCCAGGTCAACGTGGCCGGCGAGACGCAGAAGAGCGGCATCGCCCCCGCGGATCTGGCAGCGGTGCTCGACACCTTCGCCGGCCACGCGCACCTGCGCTGCACGGGCTTGATGGTCATTCCGCCCTACGACGAGGAGCCCGAGCTGTCGCGGCCATTCTTCGCGGCCTTGCGCGGGCTGCGCGACGAGCAGCGCGGGCAGAAGCGGGCCAACGTCGACCTGTCCCACCTGTCCATGGGCATGAGCCACGATCTGGAGGTGGCCATCGCCGAGGGCGCGACCATCCTGCGCGTGGGCACGGCGATCTTCGGAGCGCGCACGTGAGCCCCACCGTGATCGGACCATCTTCGGCCGACAAGCAGAGGTTTCTCGGCATGGCCATCGCCGAGGCCGTGCGTGGCGCCCAGGCCGGGCAGGGCGGCCCGTTTGGCGCGGTGATCGTCAAGGAGGGTGCCGTGATCGCCCGCGCCGCCAACGCGGTGGTCGCGAACAACGACCCGACGGCGCACGCCGAGGTGCAGGCCATCCGCGCCGCCTGCGCCGCGCTTGGCTCCTTTCGCCTCGACGGGTGTGACCTCTACGCCAGTCTGCGAGCCCTGTCCCATGTGCCTCGGTGCCATCCTGTGGGCCCGGCCGCGCGCCGTCTTTTATGCGGCTACCCGTCAGGACGCAGCCGCGGCCGGCTTCGACGATGCGGTCTTCCACGAGGTATTGGAAAGCGGCGCGCAGAGCTCGGCGATGGTGCGCGAGCGCGTGCTCTGCGACGACGCCGAGGCGCCGTTCGCGGCGTATGCCGGCCTTTCGAGAAAAGTCCGTTACTAGCTTAGCTATCCGGATCCGCTGGGCCTGCTAAAATGCTCGCAACATGAACCCACTGACCTCGCGCTTGGGGTTGCTTGCCTCTGCGCTCTCACTCTTGCTCGCTTGCGCGGGGCAAACGCCGCCGCCACGGGCTCCTGCCGCCGCGCCGTCTCCCCATGCCGCTCGGCCAACCGAGCCGCCGGCCTTCGCGCCGCTGCAGCCCGCCGCGGGTCCGGCCCCGGACGCCATGGGCCCGAGCAAGGTGCGCCTGCAGATCCGCGAGGCCATCTTCAACGCGGCGTGGACCGCGGTTCGCGACAAGGACTTCGACAAGAACCTGGCCGGGCTCGACTGGCAGGCCCTGCGCGCGAAGTACCAGCCGCTCGCCCTGGCCGCGCCCGACGAGCCGACTTTCTACCGCTTGCTCAACGAGATGTTGGGGGCGCTCGGCCAGTCGCACCTGGAGGTGCACGGCCCCGGTGACGAGGTCGAGCCGCCGGCTGGCGAGCCGGCGCCCGCCAGGTCTGGCGCGGCCGAGGTGACCGAGGTCGGGATGGGCACGGGCGATCCCGGAGCCGTCGTGCGTTCGATTGAAGGCAAGCCCACGGTGACCTATGTGCGCCCCCAATCCTCGGCCGCGCGGGCCGGGCTGCGACCAGGCTTCATCGTGACGCACATCGGGGGCCGGGCCGTCGGGGCGCTGCCTCCGTCGTCGCGCCCGTTGCGCCCGGTGGAGGAGCGCTTTCGCCTGCGCCGGCAGGCCGCGCACCTCCTATCCGGCCCCACCGGCAGCAAGGTCAGCGTGCGTTTTCTCGACGCCGCCGACAAGGCGCACGAGGCGATGCTGACCCGCGACCCTCCGGCGCGGGCCGCGGTGCAAGCCCTGCTCATGCCGCCCATCGTGCCCGAGGTGCGCGTCTCGCGCGTGGGCGACGTGGGCATCATCGCCTTCAACTTCTTCCTGCTCGAACCCATCCTGGGCGAAGTGCAAAAGGCCATCGAGGGCTTTCGGCGCAGCGGCGCCAAGGCCATCATCCTCGACCTGCGCGGCAACCCGGGCGGCTTCGGCGGCATGGCCATTCCCGTCGCCGCCCGCCTGATTTCGCATGAAACCAGCCTGGGCACCATCCAGTTCCGCGACTTCGCCAACAACCTGGTGGCCGCGCCGTCGCTGGGGCAGAAGCCCTTCACCGGCAAGGTCATCATCCTCACGGACGAAGGCAGCGCCTCGACCTCCGAGATCCTGGCCGCCGGGCTGCAAGAAGCGAAGCGCGCCATCGTGGTGGGCGAAAGCACCGTCGGCGCCGCCCTGGGCTCGACCATCGAGGCCCTTCCCGGCGGCGCCGTCATGCAGATCCCGGTGGCGGGTTTCAAGACGCCCAAGGGCGTGGCCATCGAGGGACGCGGCGTCCAGCCCGACTATCGCGTGCTGGAGACCCGCGCCGCTCTGCTCGCCGGCCACGATCCCGTGCTCGACGAGGCGCTCGAGCTGGCGCGCGGAACGAAGTAGCCGGGTCGTCGCTGGCGGTCGCGGCGGCTTCGTCCAGCCTTGCCGTCATAGGGGCGCGAGGCCACACGCGCGGCCACGCTTGACGGAACCGCGTTTCTGGCTCAAGCATGGGCAGCAACATGATCGCGCTGTTCGCCCTTGTCTTCGCTCTCGACGCCGGAGCGGCCACCCTGCCCACGGCCGAGGTTACCCCGGCGCCCCTGCGCGACGCCACGCTCGTGCTGGCCGACTACGCCAAGGCCATCGGCGACGAGCAAGCCTGGAAGAAGCACAAGACCCTGCGCGTGAAGCGCGAGATCTCGGTCCAGTCCATGCACTTCACCAGCGTCGAGGAGACCCGCATCGCGCGCGGGGGAAAGATCTACAGCACCTCGGAAATGCCCAACATGGGAACCTTTCTGCGCGGCTCCGACGGGCACACGGCGTGGGCCAAGGATCCCATCGGCGGGCTGCGCGTGCTCAAGGACGCCGAGGCCGAGGACGTTCGTATCGCTGCGGCCTGGAACTCGGAATGGCGGCTCGCCGAGGTGTACGGCAAGGCGCTTTCGGTCCCGCCACCCGTACCGGTGCCCGCGGGCCAAAGCTGGGAATGCGTCGAGTTGAGCAAGGCCAAGGGCGCGCCGTCGGTGGTGTGCTTCGATAGCAAGACCCATCTGCGCGTCCTCGAAAAGGGCGTGCAGGCCTCGCAGGGCGGACAGGTTCCCTACATCACCCGGTTCTCCGACTGGCGCAAGGTCGATGGTGTCCTGGTCTGGCACAGGGAAGATGTCACCGTCGGACCGGTCACCATGGTGGGCCGCATCGTCGAAATCGTCTTCGACGAGCATTTCCCTATGACCCTCTTCAGTCTGCCGAAGAAGAAGTAGAAGAAAACCACAGAGGCACAGAGAACACTGAGGTCCCGGAAGAAGAAGGAGCTCGGATTCAAGGATCCGGGAAACCCCTTTCCTTTCCTTTCCTTTCCGCTCTCTGTGCTCTCTGTGCTCTCTGTGGTGAGAATCCGAACCCACTTAAACGTGCCGTACGTACCTTGTCCGTGGGCGGCCGGTGCTTACCTAGTTGCTCAGGAACCATGCGGCTCGACAAGCTCACCATCAAGGCTCAGGAAGCATTGGCTGCGGCCCGCGACCTGGCCGACCAGCGCGCGCACCAGGAGGTGACGCCCGAGCACTTGCTGCGCGCCCTTCTGTCCCAGGAAGATGGCGTCGTCGTGGCGGTGCTGCGCAAGCTCGGCGCCGACGGCGAGGCCATCGGGCGCAAGGTCGACGAGGAGCTGGACAAGCAACCGCAAGTGCGCGGCAGCAGCGCCGACGGATTCGTGGGCCGACGGCTCAAGGACTTGCTCGACGAGGCCGCCCGCCAGTCGGTGGAGTTCAAGGACGAGTACGTCTCCAGCGAGCACCTCTTGCTCGGCATGTTGGCCAAGGACGTGGGCGACGCGTCCCGCATCCTGCGCGAGGCGGGCGTGCGTCGCGACGACTTGCTCAAGGCCCTGGCCGACGTGCGCGGCAACCAGCGCGTGACCGATCCCGACGCCGAGCAGCGTTATCAGGCCCTGGTCAAGTACACGCGCGACCTCACCGAATTGGCCCGCAAGGGCAAGCTCGATCCGGTCATCGGCCGCGACGAGGAAGTGCGTCGGGCCATGCAGGTGCTCTCCCGGCGCACCAAGAACAACCCCGTGCTCATCGGCGAGCCTGGCGTGGGCAAGACCGCCATCGTCGAGGGCATCGCGCAGCGAATCGCCTCGGGCGACGTGCCCGAATCGCTCAAGAACAAGCGCATCCAGGCGCTCGATCTGGGCGCGCTCATCGCGGGCACCAAGTACCGCGGTGAATTCGAGGACCGCCTGAAGGCGGTGCTGAAGGAGATCGCCGGTGCCGACGGCAAGATCATCCTGTTCATCGACGAGCTGCACACCCTGGTGGGCGCGGGCGGAGCCGAGGGCGCGGTGGACGCCGCCAACATGCTCAAGCCGGCCCTGGCGCGTGGGGATCTGCGCTGCATCGGCGCCACCACGCTCGACGAGTACCGCAAGCACATCGAGAAGGACAAGGCGCTCGAGCGGCGATTCCAACCCGTGGTGGTGGGCGAGCCATCCCTGCACGACACCATCGCCATCTTGCGCGGCCTCAAGGAGCGCTACGAGATCCACCACGGCATTCGCATCCGCGACGCCGCGCTGGTGGCCGCGACCAAGCTCTCCGCGCGTTACATTTCCGGCCGGCAGTTGCCCGACAAGGCCATCGATCTCGTCGACGAGGCCGCCAGCCGGCTCAAGATGGAGATCGATTCCCTGCCCGAGCCCATCGACCAGATCGAACGCAAGCTGACCTCGCACCTGATGGAGCAGTCCGCGCTGGCCAAGGAGCACGACGAGGCTTCGCGCAAGCGTCTGGCCGAGGTCGAGGCCGAGATCGCCGAGCTGCGCGAGCGGGCGGCCACCATGAAGCTGGTGTGGCAACGCGAGAAGCAGGTCATCGGCCAGATCCAGAAGCTCAAGGAAGAGATCGAAGGCGCCAAGACCGAGTCGCAGGTGGCACAGCGCAAGGGCGATCTCAACCGCGCGGCCGAGCTGCGCTTCGGTCGCTTGCCCGAGCTGGAAAAGCAGCTTGCGGCCAAGAACCAGGAGCTCAAGGCCAACCAGACCTCGGGGTCGTTCCTGCGCGAGGAGGTGACCGAGGAGGACATCGCGGCCGTGGTGTCCAAGTGGACCGGCATTCCTGTCGAGAAGATGCTCGAGGGCGAGCAGTCCCGCCTGGGCAACATGGAAGAGCGGCTGCACAAGCGGGTCGTCGGGCAGAACCCGGCGGTGGAGGCCATTGCCAATGCGGTTCGCCGTGCGCGCGCGGGGTTGCAGGACCCCAACCGGCCCATCGGCTCGTTCATTTTCCTGGGACCGACCGGCGTGGGCAAGACCGAGCTGGCGCGGGCGCTGGCCGAGTTCCTGTTCGACGACGAGACCCACCTGGTTCGCATCGACATGTCGGAGTACATGGAGAAGCACTCGGTGTCGCGTCTCATCGGCGCTCCGCCCGGATATGTCGGCTATGACGAGGGCGGCCAACTGACCGAGGCCGTGCGCCGCCGGCCCTACTCGGTCGTGCTCTTCGACGAGATCGAGAAGGCGCACGGCGACGTCTTCAATGCGCTCTTGCAGCTCTTGGACGACGGTCGGCTCACCGACGGCCAGGGCCGGACGGTGGACTTCAAGAACACTGTCATCATCATGACGTCGAACGTGGGCAGCCATCGTCTGCTCGGCGACCGCCCCGACGTCGAGGCCGCCTTGGAAGAATTGCGCCACACTTTCCGGCCCGAATTCCTCAATCGTGTCGACGAGATTGTGGTGTTCGAGCGCCTGACCCGCGAAGACATCGACCGCATCGTCGATTTGCAGATGGAGCGCTTCCGCAAGCTGCTCGCCGAGCGCGATCTTGCCATCGAGCTTCTGCCCGAGGCGCGCGCATTTCTGGCCGAGAAAGGGTACGATCCAACCTACGGCGCCCGTCCCCTGAAACGCACGCTCATGACCTATTTGCAGAACCCACTCGCCAAGCAGCTCATCGCGGGCAAGTTCCTGCCGGGAGACGCCATCGTCGTCGCGCGCAAGCCCAATCCCAACGATGAAGGGCTCGAATTCAGTCGCAAGCCGATGGAGGCTGCGGACGGCAGCGCCTGACATGAAGGATCTCTACGCCATACTCGGGGTCTCCGAGAACGCAGATGCCGACGCCATCAAGAAGGCGTACCGCAAGCTGGCCAAGCAAAACCACCCCGACGCTACCGGCGGCGACAACAAGAAGACCGAGCGATTCAAGGAGATCGGCGACGCCTACGCGGTCCTCTCCGACACCAAGAAGCGCCAGGAGTACGACCGGCTTCGGCAGGCGCCGGTGGGCGCAGACGGCATGCCGCAGGGGTTTGACGCCGACGCATTCTCGCAGATTTTCGGTGACTTTCGCATGGGTGGACGGGGCGGGGGCGGCTCCGCAGGATTCGGCGACCTTGGCGACCTCTTTTCTTCCTTGTTCGGCGGCAGCGGTGGGACTGTGGGCCATGCCAGGGGCCGCGGCCGTGGCAGCGATATGCAAGGCTCTCTCGAAGTCAGCTTTCGCGAGGCGGCGCTCGGCACCCGGCGCTCGTTGCGGGCCGGCTCGGGCCATACCGTCGAGGTCAATGTTCCCGCGGGGGTCGACAGCGGCGCCCGCCTGCGTGTGCCCGGACAGGGCGGTCAGGCTCCGCGCAGTGGCCAGCCGGGAGATCTGTACCTGGATGTGACCGTGCTGCCAGAATCCGCACCTGCGCCGGGTGGGGCGCGACATCGAGCTCACCCTCCCGCTGACCCTGGCCGAGGCGTGCCTCGGCACCCAGGTGGACGTGCCGACCGTGGACGGCTCCGTGCGCCTGACCATCCCCGGCGGAACCTCCAGCGGGGCCAAGCTTCGCCTGCGAGGCAAGGGGGTGAAGAGCCAGGATGGCAGCCGAGGCGACCAGTTTTGCCGCATCGAGGTCGTGGTGCCCAAGCTCGACCCCGGCGACAAGGAAGCCCGCCGATTGGTCGAGGAGCTCAACAGTCGTGCTAAGACAGACAATCCTCGGAGCTTTTGATGTGCGGCAAGACACTACCTCCAGCGCCAATCGGCGGCCTTTTTTATCCCCGTCGGGCTTGCGGCGAAGCGCTGCCCCGCCTAAGTTTGGGAGAGACGTATGACCCCGCCTGAAGCAACCAAATCCCTGCCCCTGTTGTCGCTGAGAAACCTGGTGTTGTTCCCCGGCGCGGTGATGCCCGTCGAGATCGGGCGCCTGTCTTCCCTGCGGCTCATCGAAAGCCTGCCCGGCAAGGGCGTGCACCTGCTCGTGGGCACGCAGAAAGACGCCGACGTCGAGGAGCCCGCGGGCAGCGATCTCTACGGGATCTGCGTCGAGGGCGAGGTCGTCCGCATCGTCAAGGCCGCCGAGAACCGCGTGACCGCCGTGTTGCGCGGGATCGAGCGTCGCCGCGTGACCGGCTTCGTGCAGGAAAAGCCCTTCCTGGTGGCGTCCTACGAGCCCTTGGTCGAGATTCGCAAGGATCCCATCGAGATCGACGGTCTCGGCATGGCGGTCTACGACGTGGCCAAGCAGCTCATCGCGATTTCGCCCGACATCCCCGACGAAGCGGCGCAGATCCTCGACCAGAACAAGGATCCGGCGCGCCTGGGCGACATCACGGCGGCCACCGTGGATCTCTCCGCCGAGGAGCGTGCGTCGCTCCTGGTCGAGGTCGACGTGGCCGAGCGCCTGCGCCGCTTGCTCGTGCTCCTGCAGCGCAAGGTCGAGCTCATCAAGGTCAAGCAGAAGATCGACACCCAGGTGCGCGAGGAGTTCTCCAAGCACCAACGCGAGGCGGTCCTACGCCAGAAGCTGAAGGCGATTCAGGACGAGCTCGGCGAAGGCGAGGACGGCGGCGATCTCGATACCTTCGAGGACAAGATCAAGGCGTCCGGTATGTCGGAGGAGATCGCCAAGGTCGCGCGCAAGCAGCTCGAGCGGCTTCGCCAGATGGCGCAGTCGTCGGCGGAATACACCGTCCAGCGCACCTACCTCGAATGGCTGGTGGAGCTGCCGTGGTCCAAGCAGACCACCGACACGCTGGATCTGGAACAGGCGCGCAACGTGCTCGACGCCGATCACTACGACCTGCAGAAGGTCAAGAAGCGCATGCTCGAGTACCTGGCCGTGCGCAAGCTGGCGCCGGCCAAGAAGGGACCGATTCTGTGCCTGGTGGGGCCGCCCGGCGTGGGCAAGACCTCGCTTGGCAAGTCCATCGCGCGCTCGCTGTCGCGTGAATTCATTCGCGTTTCGCTCGGTGGTGTGCGAGACGAGGCCGAGATCCGCGGGCACCGGCGAACCTACATCGGCGCGCTTCCCGGCCGGGTCATTCAGGGCATGCGCCGCGTGGGCACCAAGAACCCGGTGTTCATGCTCGACGAGATCGACAAGCTGGGCTCGGACTTCCGCGGCGATCCCGCGGCGGCCCTGCTCGAAGTGCTCGACCCCGAGCAGAACCACTCGTTCTCGGATCACTACCTCGAGGTCAATTTCGACCTGTCGAGCGTCATCTTCATCGCCACGGCCAACACCCTCGATACCATTCCGCCGGCGCTGCTCGACCGCATGGAGGTACTGGAGATCCCGGGCTACACGCGCGAGGAGAAGCTGGAGATCGCCAAGCGGCACCTGGCCCCCAAGCAGGTCAGCGAGCACGGCCTGACCGCCGAACAGATCGTGTTCGACGACGAGACCATCACCACCATCATCGAGCAGTACACGCGCGAGGCGGGCGTGCGCAACCTCGAGCGTGAGGTGGCCAATGTCATTCGTGGTATCGCCGTGAAGGTCGCCGAGAGCGAGTCGTACGAGCCCAAGCTGAACCCCGAGAAGATCGCCGAGTTGCTCGGGCCGCAGAAGTTCTTCTCGGAGATCGCCGAACGCACGGAAGTTCCCGGTGTGGCCACCGGGCTCGCCTGGATGCCTTCCGGTGGCGACATCCTCTTCATCGAAGCCTCGCAGATGGTCGGCAAGGGCAACCTGATCCTGACCGGCCACCTCGGCGACGTGATGAAGGAATCGGCGCGCGCCTCCCTGTCGTGGGTGCGCACCCACGTCGACGAGCTGGGTATTTCGCCCGACTTCGAGAAGGTCGACATCCACCTGCACGTGCCGGCCGGCGCGGTGTCCAAGGACGGCCCCTCGGCCGGCGTGGCCATGACCGTGGCGCTGGCCTCGCTCTTCACGGGCCGTCGCGTTCGCGGCGATGTGGCCATGACCGGCGAGATCACCCTGCGTGGCAGCGTGCTGCCCGTGGGCGGGATCAAAGAGAAGGTCCTGGCCGCTCACCGGGCCGGCATCAAGCGGGTCATCCTGCCCGATCGCAATCGCAAGGATCTGGTCGATATTCCCGAGAGCGTGCGCAAGGATCTCGATCTGTCCTTCGTCAAGCGCATCCAAGAAGCGCTGGAGCAGACCCTGGAGTCGGCGCCCGTCATGGCGCCCGGCCCGGGCGCGCCCGAGACGCCCACGGCCTCGGTCCAGGCCTGATTCCGTACGCCCTAGAGCACCGAACGGGTTGAGAGTGCCGAGAATTCAAGAAGTCGCTGCGCACGTGCGCACTCCAATCCCCTCGCCCCGCGCAGCGGGGAGAGGGCTAGCGTGAGGGGCCAGCGCACTCTCTCGCATGGCCGAACCCCTTGCCCGACGCGCTTCGCACGACGACCTCTCCCCGCTACGCGGGGCGAGGGGAATCTTCCGCGTACCTCGCAAGCTCTCAATCCTGCACAGCATTCAAGCCGTTCGGTGCTCTAGTCCGTCGTTCCCGCGTCCACCGCGGGGCCGTTGCCCATCGTGGCGTCCGGCACGGGAGCCTCGGCGGAAGAGGGGCCGTCGAGCCCCAGCGGAACGTCGAGCTCGCTGGATGAATCGACCGCGCTCGGCGCATCGAGCGCGCCGGTCCCATCGAGCGCGCCCGGGACATCGAGCGCTGTCGGACCGTCGTAGGGGCCGATGGCCCCGCCATCGATGGCGCCCTTGGCCTCGCTGGTGCCGGCGTCCAGAACTGCAGTTACGTCGTAGGAGAACAGTGGCGAGGGAAAGACCCAGGAACAACCCTTCAGGGTCTCGTATCCGCCGCTCGCCTCGAGACTCGACGTGGCCGGGCGCGTACGCCCACCTATCCACCGTCAGTTGGTAGATGAGGTCGCTGCCCGACGCCGACGCCGTGACGCCGAATTTGAGGTCGCCCGGCGTGGACGGTCCGGCCGTGTGCGAAGCGCCGGGGTTCAAGCCGAAATTGGTGAACACCGCGGGGGCGTTCACGACCACGAAGCCGTGGACAATCCCCTGGTTGACCACCGTCGAGCCAATCGCCGGCGAAAGACCGGTCAACTTGAGCACGCCGGGATGGGCGTGCGTGCCGCAGACGCTACCGTCGGTGCCGGCCGCGCCGTCGGCGTTGCCCGATCCGCTGTCGCTACAGGCCGCCAGAGCGACACAGACCCCGAAGATAAGCGTCGTCCATGGCGCCCTCTTCCACACCCCGGTCACGGAACGATGGCCTTGCAGTCGGTCGTGCACAGGCTATTGCCGTTTTCGGCTCCGTTGTCGCATTCCTCGCCGAACAGGCTGTCGACCTTGCCGTCGCCACAATAGGGTGCGTTTCGGCAACCTGGCGCGCACCCCGTGGTCTGTCCATAGCCGGCGACGTTGGTCCCGTCGTCGCACTGCTCGCCAGCGGAAACGTCGACATGGCCATCGCCGCAATAGGGGCCGTACACGCACGTGGTCGTGCAGCCGCCGTAGGTGGTATCCGAGTTGGCGGCCCCGTTGTCGCAGGTTTCCGTGCCGTTGATGACGCCGTCGCCGCACCTCGGGGTGCAATCGGTGCGCGTGCGGTTGAATTGACCGATGGTGAGCTTGTAGCTCGAGCGCGTGATCTTGCGCTCGGCCTGGAAGATGACGATCTCGTAGATCTTGCCCACGGTCAGGTTGTAGGTCGTCGCCGCTGTCGCGTCGAGGGTAATGCTGCCTGACGCCGCCTGGTGCACACCTCCGAGATCGACCGCCAACTTGCCGTTCACGAAAACCCACACGTCGTCATCGCCGATGAACGACAGGTTCTCGCCGCCCTGGTACTCGAACCAGTAACGGACCTCGCTGGTAAAGCTGAAATTGTGTAGGGCGTTGTCCTGATCGCAGGTCTCGTCCCATGCGGTCAGGCTGGTCGGTGGCGCGTCCCAGCCACGTCCGTCGAGGGGGAAGTAGGCCGGGATGGTCCAGGCGCCGGCCGTCCGGTCGTACGTCCCGGAGTGGTCGTAGACATAGGTGTTGTTCGCCCCCGCGACCAGCGGCAGGGTATCGATCACGACCGACGAGTAATTGGAGTCGTGGTACCAGGATTTGAAATCGTCGGCGTTGGTGGTCATGGACACCGTCGTGTCGACGGTGTCGTCGTACTCCGGCTTGCGGTCGGGGCCAAGGGTGTCCTTGACGATGCCCGTGACCACCCTGCCCGAGGCCCTGGGGACCTCGAAGTTGGGATGCGGCGGTGGATCGGTGATGGTGGCGATCTGCGGGATCATGTCGCGGAAGATGACGGGCACGCTGGTGGTGGTCTCCGTGACCTCGGCGCAGGTCCAGCCCGCCTCGAGCTTGCAGTCCGCGGAGCATCCATCGCCCGAGCTGTTGTTCCCATCGTCGCACTCCTCGGTGGGCAGCTTCAAGCCGTCGCCGCAGGGCGAGGTACATCCGTCGCTGCCCGAGCACACGGGCTCGGCCTTGCAGTCCATGCTGCATCCGTCGCCGGGCACGGTGTTGCCGTCGTCGCACGACTCCGCACCCTCTTTGTTGCCGTCGCCGCAAACTGTCTTGTGGCATGGCTGTCCGGCCGTCGGGCAGGCGAATCCCGACTCGATCGTGCACGCGGCCGAGCATCCATCGCCGGCATCGGTGTTACCGTCGTCGCATTTTTCCCCGCCGACGAGAACACCGTCGCCACACTTGGGCTGGCAACGGATGCCGGGGGCGGGACAGGTCCAGCCGGCCTCCACCGTGCTGCAGTCCGCGGAGCAGCCGTCTCCGTCGACGGTATTGTGATCGTCGCATTTCTCGTTGCCGGAGATATGTCCATCGCCGCAGACCACGGTGGAAATGCAGGGCGACTTGGGGATGGGACAGGCCCAGTCGGTTTCGAGCTTGCAGTCCCCGGTGCAGCCATCGCCGGACGTCGTGTTGCCGTCGTCACACTGCTCGACTCCTTCGACAACGCCATTGCCGCAAACCGTGGTGGGCGCGACGTCGGTTCCGACCGTGGCATCGAGATTGAAGATGACGACCGCTTGGTCGGGGGTCGTGCCCAGTCCAACGTCCGGCCTACTCGGACCGGGGCTGGCGTCAACGTCGGGGCCGCCAATGGTTACGCCGCCGTTGCAGGCGACCAGCGCAAAGGCTGCGCCCATACCGAATAGCAACACTCTTGAACTGTCGTGCATCGTACGAACCCCCACGGCTGCGATTGGTAGCGCCAGGCATACTAACCCAACCTGCTTGTTCTTCTGGCATACATTGGATGGGTTGCAAGAGGGGGAAAAGTGCTATTTCACGATTTGCGGCGCCCTTCATCGCGGCCCCACGTCGCCCAAGGTGCGCTATCGGACTACATCGGCATCCGGCTCGAAACCGGGCCTCCTAATCGGCTCGTTCGAGGTAGGTCGTTGCGGAGGCGGGCGAAAGCTCGATCTGCGTGGCGACCTTTTCCAGGAACGGTGGCATGCGTGCAATTCCGGGCGCCACGATCTCCAATTGCCGCGCACCCGAGGCCTCGAGCCATTCGCAAAGGATCTCGTTGACCTCTCCATCGCTCATGCTGTAGCCGATGGCGACCAGCCGCTCGGCCTGGGCCAGGTTGGCGCGGAAGTACTCGAGCAAACGCCGCTGCATGAGCGGGGGATAGGGATCGGTCAGGCGCGCCGCGCTGGCCAGCAGTGTGCGCCCGAGCACTTGCGGTCGTCCCTCGCCGTCGATGTAGGGGATCCGGTTGGTCACCGCCAGCGGATCGGCGACGAGGCTCGAAACGAGGCTCGGATCCAGCAGGCCCTCGTTGGCGATCTGGAGCGCGTCGATGATGGCGTCGAAGGTCTGGTCGCGCGGCTTCAGCCTGACGAGGTCGTGGCCGTCGCCGTGGCTGAAGACGTCGAGAGCCCCGTGCAGCTTGAGCAAATTGATACCGGGCCAGCCGGTCTTGAAGAAGGGTAGCTGACCGCTGGCCAATTCGGCGTCGCTCAGCACCTCGGCCTCCAGCGCGGCGATGGGCTGGCCATCGCGATCGCGGCAGGGCAGGGAAACCGCGCGCGGCGAAAATCCCGCGTTCACCTCGATGCCGAAGAGGGCGGCGATGCACTCGACGAGCACGTCGTGGTTGAGGGAAAAGATCCACAGCGGGCGATGGCGGTGGGCCAGGCGCGCGATGCCGTCGAAGTATTGCAAGCCTTCGCGGAACGAATCCCGGCGCTCGACTTGGCGGCGGTAGAGCACTTGGTACACGACCTGCGCCAGCCAGGCGTAGAGCGCGTGGTAGGCCTGGGCGAAGCCGGCCCGCGCATCGTCGAGGTACCGCGCCTCCAGGTGTCCGAGCACGGCCTCGTAGTCGAAGGTCGCTTCGTCGAGCATGCGCGCGATATCCTCGATGACCTCGGCGGGATGGCCGAAGCCGCGCCCGCTCCAGGTGGCGTTCAGCTTGCGCAGGGACGCGGGCGAGAGCCAGGCCATGATCTCGGCGTTGATGTCCGCGCGCAGAGGCATGCCGAGCTCGCGGGAAGCACCTGCACCGAGCAGAAGGGCGGTGAGCACGAAGGCACGCTATCAAATTTCAGGGTTGGCCGCCGCAATCGCGGGAGGTGCCCCGGGGCAAGGGATTGGCGGCGGGCAGAAGGCCCAAAGGCCTAATAGAGCTCGCCGTGCGCGCCGATCATGCGCGCGCCGAAGGTCTTCAAATCGGCCAGCTCGTCGTCGGCGGGATAGCCGACCACGTCGCGATAGGTCTCGAGCGCGCGGTCGAGGCGGCGTCCGACCTCGGGAAGAGCCGGCCAAGAATCCGTTTCCTCTTTGGCATCGGCGAGCACGTCGTAGAGCTCGGTAAGCCCGTCTTCGATGGTCTTGATGAGCTTGTAGCGCGTGTCGATGATGGCCAGCAGGGGCGACATCACGTCGCCGCCGCTTGCGGCGTGGGCCGAACGCACCACCACGAAGCGGTGCAGGGGCGCATCCGGCGCGGCCCGCAGACGCAGCCAAGAGCGCCCGAGCGTCTCGTCGTCCGGCGTGGTCAAGCCGAAGGCGCCGAGGATGGTGGGAAAGATGTCGGCGTGACAGACCAAGTGTTGCGACCGCCGAGGCACGAGGTCGGGCGCGAGCAGCACGCCCGGCACGCGCACCAGGGGTTCGTAGGCCGAGGCCGCGTGAAAGAGCATGCCGTGCTCGCCAAAGGCCTCGCCGTGATCGCCGGTCACGATGACGACGGTGCGCGGAAGGCGGCCGCGCCGGTCGAGCCCTTCGAGCAACTCGCCGAAGCCGGCATCCGCGGCCACCACGCCCGTCGCGTAGCGGGCGTAGGAAGGATCCAGGCCCGCCGGCGTCGCGACCGGCGATGCCGCTTCCGCGGGGTAGGGCGTGTGCGCGTCGTAGAAGTGCAGCCACAGGTAGTGCCGGCGCGCTCCGATGTCGTCGATGGCGGCAAGGGCGCGCGCGCTCGCCTGCGTGGCGGGCCAGCGCCCGTGCTCGGGCGTGTCCATGCGCGCGAAGGTCTTCGCGATGGCCTCGGTTCCCTCCAGAGCGTGATCCGCCACCACGGCCGTGGTCGCGATGCCCTGGGCCGCAAGGCGAAGGCCGAGCGGCTGCCCGCCGCGGTGGCTCTGCTGCAGCAGCGGGAGCGACTGCGAGGTCCGCGTGCTGCTCGAATAGGTGCGCTCGAAAACCAGACCCTTGCGGGCCGCCGCAAGCACGTTCGGCATCAGGCGCGGGGCAAGGGCATCCGCGCGCAAGGCATCGATGGTGACCAGAACCACCAGGTCGACGGCGCCGGGAGCGAGATTGGGATCGCCGGCGGCGGGCGCGAGCCCTCGCTCGGCTTCCGTGGGGGCGAGCGGCGGATCGATGCCGTTGCAGTTGAGATCCCCCTTGCCATGCCCGTCCAGGGCCAGCGGGTTGCGCGCGGCCGAGAGGTCGTCGCAGTCCCCGCCCCAGGCCACGGGCGAAAATCCATCGCCATCGAAATCCACCAGGGCACGCGCGGTGCGCGCCAGGGCATCGCCATAGAGCCCGTGCTCGTGCGCGCGCGAACGCCAGCCGGGCGCGGCTCGGTCGACCAGCGCGAGGACGGCGAGGCTGAGCGGGACGGCTGCCGCCAACGCCAGCCCGAATCGTCGCGTCGCACGCTCGCGGGTCCATGGCAACACCACCGCCATGAGCCCGCACACCGTGAGCAAGGCCAAGACATCGTGAAGCTCGCGGTAGTACCAACGCGGCAGCAAGGCGTCGACGAGGAACATGGCCAGCGCGATGCCGAGGGCGCACGCGCGCAAGAGCCGATGCGCCGAGGGCCGTGCGGCGAAGAGGCACACGGTGATGAGCACCGCGGCCGCGCCCACCACCGCCTGGCGCATGCCGGGATCCTGCCGGTGCCGGACGTTGGTGATGGCATGGACGACCCAAGTTGCAAGCCCGAGCTCCGTCGATAGCGCCAGGATCTTTCCCGCCCACCCGGCCTGGGCCAGTCGCTCCGACAGCGCGCACACCCCCGCGAGCAGCGGTCCGGCAGCCAGGGAGAGCAGGATGGCCAAGGCGGCCGCGCTGGCCCCGCCGGCGAGCACGATGCGCAGCGGAGCCTTGGCCAGCGCCAGGCGCGTACCGTCGGCGAGCAGCCCGAGCAGGCCGGACAGCAGCGCGAGCGTCCCGGTCGAGACCAGCACCCATGACCAGATTCGTTTCGCCAAGCCCACGACGATACCACTTGGCTTTCAGCTATTTGCCCCGGAAGATCGGCGGCTTCAGCTTCGCGCCTCCCGGTGGTACCACCGGCGGCCAGGGCGGCGGCTCGGTCGAGGCATCGAGATAGGTGGCTTCCTCGTCGGGCACTTTCCCATCCTTGTAACGGTCGTCTTCCCACAGGAGCGTCCAGGTCCTAGGCTCGGTGTCGTATTCGTAGTCAATCTTGGCGGCCTGTGGCAGCTCTTCGTCGACCACTTCAGGATAATCGATCTCCTCGGTGACTCGCCTGCCCTCCCAAGCGTTGTTGCCTTCCCAAAGATAGTTCGGTGCGCCGCTGGGCAACGCGGGCATCCAGATGCCTGAGACAGGCACGCTCTCCCCGGTCTTGATCGATAGCCCCTTCGGTTTGGGCGCAGGGGGCAGGCCTCCCGCCAGCGGAAACGTGACGCCATCAGGTCGCGCGGCGTCGGGAAATGCCCACAACCCGCGCAAGGTCTTGTCGACCTTTGCAGCCATGCCGGCAGCGACCACGGCCCATGCGTAAAGCCCCTCGGATAGGTGGGGATAGTGTTGCCAACCGACGTCCTGGAAGTTTATTCCATATTCCGCTGGGCGTCCCACCAGAAGATCCTCCAAAACACAGCCCCAAAGGGTTTTCGCCTATCCGAGGCTGTTACGCCGTCGAATCAACTCGATGCCGTCGGTAAGTATCGCCTGCTGCTTGTAGAATTTGGCCAAACGGCTTCTGAAGGCAGGTACCTCTTCCGAGCTCGGATCTCGGCCGGCGAACTCCTCGTAGCCGGCAACGAAATTAAAAAACAGTGAGGCCATGCGCTGGATGTACGTGAGCGAGGTAAATCTCTTCACCAGCCATATCGTGCGGACAACGTCGTCCGCGGAAATCGAAATCTCTCGGCCGGTCAATCGGGTGACTTTGGGATCATACTTCGACATCACATGCCCCTATCATTGCTCTCCGTCGTCGTTGTCTTGGGCGTGTACGGCTCGCTGCCCCTCGGCCGCGGCCGTTGAAGCCTTCTTGGTTTCGATCTCGTTCGGGCCAAGCTTCTGGACGGTGACGTCCTTTTCCGGGACACCGATACCAGAAAGCCCAGTCCAGTTCGTCTTTTTGGGCGCGAGCTTCAGAGCTTCTTCTCGTGCCTTGAAGTACTGGCCAAACGTTGCCGTAGCGGTATTTTCAATCTGCGATGCAATCTTGCCAGGAAGGGCCGTCCTTGGGCAGCTTGTAGCGCCAGAAGTTGCCGGCTTTCCTGGATTCGGCCCCAAGGACCCGGTAAATGCGGGTGCCTTTCTGCACGAGATCCAGCCTAGAACACCGAACGGGTTGAAAGTGTAGAGAATTCAAGAAGTTGCTACGCACGTGCTCCCTCCGATCCCCTCGCCCCGCGCAGCGGGGAGAGGGTTAGGGTGAGGGGCCAGCGCACTCTCTCGCATGGCCGAACCCCTCACCCGACGCGCTTCGCGCGTCGACCTCTCCCCGCTGCGCGGGGCGAGGCGAATTTTCCCAACACTCGCAAGCTCTCGATTCTGCGCAGGATTCAACCCGTTCGGTTCTCTAGGGGGGCCGCTCAGTCGAGGCATCGAGATAGGTCGCTCCCTCATCGGGCACCTTGCCCCTCTTTGCAGCGTCGTCCTTCCGCAGAACGTGATCTGGATGTCGTGGAGCGCATCAAGGCACCGCCCTTCGCTTCCTAGCGAACGTGCACAGATCTGCGACGGTGCCGGGTCCAGAATACTGCACCATCAGAAGATCGTGGTCACTGGCTTCGTCGTGCTTCACGACCTTGCCCTTCAACTTATAGGTCGTCGAGATTGTGCCGCTGAAGTGGTTCGTGCAGTCTAGTAGCACCTCGGTGATCGACTCGTCGTGGGTAGGGTATAGGTATGAGTCGCTGGTGTTGGGCACCGCGTAGACGTAGCGGAACCGCGCAACCAAGAGCTCGCCCTCGACGAAGTCCTTTCCCTCAAGAAAAGACTCATATTCAGCCTTGAACTTCCCTTTCTTCCTGCCAAATGAGTCGTCGAAATAGGTCTTGGCACGGACAGATTCCTGGCCTGGGAGGGAACGCGTTGTAGGCGCCTCGACCCACTTTGCGGATCCCTGGGCCGCCGCTAACGCGTGCGCCAAGAGAATGAGCAAGCGCAAACCTCTCATCTTCGACTCCTCTCCGAACGTCAGCTATTTGCCCCGGAAGATCGGTGGCTTCAGCTTCGCGCCTCCCGGTGGCACCACCGGCGGCCAGGGCGGCGGCTCGGTCGAGGCATCGAGATAGGTCGCTTCTTCGTCGGGCACCTTGCCATCCTTGTAGCGGTCGTCCTCCCACAGGAGCGTCCAGGTCGTAGGCTCGGTGTCGTAGCCGTAATAGGTTTTTGCGGCCTGTGGCATATCCTCGTCGACGACCTCGGGATCGTCAATCTGCCGGACTAGCCTTTGTCCTTCCCACGCATTGTTGCCTTCCCAAAGATAGTTCGGTGCGCCGCTGGGCAACGCGGGCATCCAGATGCCTGAGACAGGCACGCTCTCCCCGGTCTTGATCGATAGCCCCTTCGGTTTGGGCGCAGGGGGCAGTCCTTCCGCCGGTGGAAACGTGACGCCATCAGGTCGTGCAGCGTCGGGAAATGCCCACAACCCGCGAAGGGTCTTGTCGACCTTTGCAGCCATGCCGGCAGCCACCACGGCCCATGCGAATAGGCCCTCCGGCGGGTAGGGATAGAACTGCCAGCCGACGTCGTCGAAGTTCATTCCAAATTCCGCTGGTCGTCCCACCAGAAGATCTTCCAAAGCGCAGCCCCAAAGGGTTTTCGCATACCCGAGGCTGCTACGCCGTCGAATCAACTCGATGCCATCGGTTAGTATCGACTGCTGCTTGTACAAGTCGGCTAGGTTCGCTCGGAAGGCGGGCGCTCGTTCCGAGGTCGGGTCTCGCCGGGCGAACTCCTCGTACCCGGCCACGAAATTGAAGAACAGCGATGCCATGCGCTGGATGTAAGTCAGCGATGTGAAACGTTTGACCATCCACGTCACACGGGCGATGTCGTCGGCCGCAATGGAAATCTCTTGTCCAGTCAAGCGGGTGACTTTGGGATCGTACCTCGACATCACTTTTCTCCCTTTTGTTTCTCCGCATCGCCGTTTTCTTGAGCGTGTACGGCTCGTTGCCCCTCGGCCGCGGCCGTTGAAGCCTTCTTGGTTTCGATTTCATTCGGGCCAAGCTTCTGCACGGTGACGTTCTTTCCCGGGACATTGATGCCCGAAAGGCCGGTCCAGTTGGTCTTCTGAGGCGTGAGCTTCAGGACTTCTTCTCGCGCCGCCCAGTTCGCTTCGTTGAACGTGAAGTCGACGAAGATTTGGGTGTCGCCGCCTGGAAGAAACTGGCCGAACGTCTCCCCACCCTTGTTTTCAATCTGGGATGCAATTTTGCCTTCCCACGCGTAGATGCCACCCTCTGGGACTACCAGCTCGATGACGTAGCCGTTGTCGCTCCAGAATTCGAGGACCGCACAATCCTTTCGCCACGACGGCCCGTCCTTGGGTAGCTTGTAGAGCCAGAAGCCTCCTGCTTTGTTGGATTTCGATCCCAGAACCCGGTAAATCCGGGTACCCGCCGGGATCTTCACAGCCCGCATCGGACCGCTGAAGGTCGCGATAGTCTTTTCCTGGAGCCAAGGAGATTTCTTCAGGTTGGGCCAGTCCTTCGCCGGTCGAAAGTCTTCGGCGACATTCGGCGGAAACGGCGGGTTTTCGAGCTCCCACACCTTGCGTGGCTTCCCGTCCACTACGTCCTCCACCAACCGCGCCTCCGCCTCACGTGTCTTGCTGCTCAGGCTCGACGGGATCTCGTGCCAGTCGCCCTCGTGGACATGCTTTTGAATTTCTTTCAGGCGGCGATTCAATTCCTTGAGCGATTCGGGAATCATCTCTTCGCCCTTGGCGCGCAACTCGCGAAGGCCACGCTGGATCTGGCGAAGGCGATCGATCATGGCATCGTGAAGAACGATGCGGGTGTGGCGCAGAACGCCCTCGATGACGTCGTCGATTCGCTGGACCAGCTTGTGCCACTGGCCCAAGACCTCGCCGGTGTACTTCTCGAAGCTCAGCTCCTTGATGAATTTGACCGCGTTGCCTTCCCCGATGCGGTTCAGGAACTGAATGATGTCGCGCAGGATTTCGGCGTGCTTGCCTGCTCCTTCGCTGGCCCGGATGACCAGCTTGCCACCCCCCTTGATGGCGCCGCCGAAGACCGGAATCAGCGCCAGCAAAAGCAGGACCAGCGTCAGCCACTCCAGCTTGTCCTTGCGCTTTTCCGGGTGCTCGACCAGACGAAGGATGACCGCGATCAGATCGCGCACGGCCGTCACGTCGCCCACCAGCGGAATCATTCCGATCATGGCATCGACGATGATCTGGCTGATGGTCTGCTGCTCGTTGAAGCCGCCTTCGACGATGCCCCACAGCCAGCCCCCCACCTCGGCGACGATCGATTTCTTCTCGGCCTCGTTCATGTCGACGTGCCCAGATGCGAGTCGATGAAGCCGTCGATGTCGTCCAGCTCTTCTTGGTAGTCGGGGTTGCTCTTCTGCTCGATCTGCTTCCACGGCCGGCTATCCGGCCCGAATTGCACCCTGGTGGGCACGACCGGAACGTGAACCGTCGCGCGGCCCTTGGCATCAAGCTTTCCCGTAATGCGGCTGCCGTCGCTCAACTCGACGGTGAAGGGGGCTTCGTGCACGGGACGGTCATCGTGATAAAGGTGCTCCAACCGCAGCACGAGGTCGTCGGGCTTCTGCGGGTCAAGCAGCGCCTTCATCTGCGACGGCGTGAGCGCCGGGCCGTCGTCCTTGGGCACGGACGCCAGGACTGGAATTCGCCGTAATAGCACCAAGCCCTCGGGTTGCGAGAATGGGGGACGCCAGTCCTTGCCGATCCTCTCGCTGGCCTTGCGCAGAGGCTCCGCGGAGGTGGCCGACTCTTTGGCGATACCGTCGAGCACGGCTCTGGCATCGGTTTGGAACACGACGTCGTAGGAGTCGCGGCCAGGCACCTTGGCCAAGTCGTCGCCGACGACCAGCTTGTACTGGCGGCCGCGGAAGGACAGTTTGCCGCGCGTTGCTTTCTCGACCTGCGCGACCAGCCGGCGCGGCTCGACCGTGGCACCGGGGCTGTCGGACTCCGCCGCGCCTTTCTGGACAGCGATCACGTGGCCGTCGCGGATGGCCTCGCGTATCAGGTTGAGGACTTCACGATCGTCCATCCGAGAAAGAAGGAAGTTGCCGATGCGGACCTCGGCCACGAAGCCGCGCGCATCCATCGAGCGGCGGCGATCCAGATTCTCCAGCATCCGAAGCGCCTTGCGAGTGTCTATCTCGCGGTAGCCGCCTTCGGCGCGCACGGCGATCCATCGGATCGAGGAGACGAGGAGGACCTCGTTCTCGTCGGCGATCCCGTGGGATAGGCTAAGGTCTCGCGCGTAAATAAAAGAGCGCATATAGGGACAATTGCGTATATTGTGCACTCAAAGGGAAGAGTGTCGCAATATGGACGAAGTGGAACGGGTTCGAAAGCTCTTTTGTGATCTGACGCCCATTTTGAATGAGCGCCAGATTCGACTGTGGGCCGCAGCGGAAGCAGAATCACTGGGTCGCGGCGGCGTCGCCATCGTCACTCGCGCGACCGGCCTGCGCCACAAGAGAATCGTTGCAGGGAAAAGAGATTTGCAGGTGCAGCGGGAGACGCCGCCATTGGCGGCACCATGCGAACAGAGGGTGCGCCGCCCCGGTGCTGGGCGCAAACGCATTGAGGATCAGGACCCAGAACTGGTCAAAGCCCTTGAGCGTCTGATCGACCCCGCTACACGAGGAGATCCGGAATCGCCGCTTCGTTGGACAAGCAAAGGCACGCGGCGCCTCGCTGAAGAACTGACAGCGCAGGGGCACCCGGTCAGCGCAACCAAGGTGCGAGAGCTACTGGTGGATCTGGACTACAGTCTGCAGGCAAACCACAAGACCAGAGAGGGCAAGCAGGATCCAGACCGAGATGCCCAGTTCGAGTACATCAACCGCCGGGCGAAGGAGTTCCAGTCGAAGGGGCTGCCTGTAATCTCTGTCGACACCAAAAAGAAGGAGAACCTGGGCGATTTCAAGAACGGAGGCCGCGAATGGGAGCCGAAGGGTTCGCCGGTTCCCGTCCGGGTTCATGACTTCATTGACAAGGAACTCGGCAAGGCGATTCCGTATGGCGTGTACGACCTCGCAAGGAACGAGGGTTGGGTGAGCGTGGGGATTGACCACGACACCGCCGAGTTTGCAGTGGAAACCATCCGTCGTTGGTGGAAGAGGATGGGCAAGGCAGTGTATCCGGAAGCGGAGGAGCTGCTCATCACTGCGGACGGAGGTGGCAGCAACGGGGCACGAGTGCGTCTTTGGAAGACAGAACTTCAGGAATTCGCGGACGAGAGCGGATTGCGGATACAAGTAGCGCACTACCCGCCTGGGACGAGCAAGTGGAACAAGATCGAACACCGGATGTTCTGCCACATCACCGCGAACTGGAGGGGGAGGCCGCTTGAGACTCTCGAAACCGTCGTCAATCTGATTGGAGCCACAACGACAAAGCGGGGCCTCCACATCCGCGCCGCCGCCGACCGGAACTCGTACAAAAAGGGAATCAAGGTCGCACACGAGGAGATGGAAGCCGTCAATCTTCGCCCCGCCCGTTTCAGAGGTGACTGGAACTACACAGTCACGCCGCAATCAGACTAATGCGATCAGTTATTTTCGCGCGAGACCTAAGTGTTGCGTGGCCAAGGAGCATTGGTCATTGCGGCGTGGACTGTGCCCCGCAAGTCGTGCTCGCGGGCGTGCAGGCGGTGACGTTGCAGGTGGTGTTGATGTCGATGCCGCCCACGTTTCCGCTGGCCAGCACGCCGGCTCCGGCGATCAGCGCGGAGCACGAAAGGCCGACCTGCTTGTTGTTCTGGATGGTCACCAGGCTGAGGTTGGTCGGGCCGGTCGCGGGAAGGGACTCGATCCTGATGCCGCCATACGAGGCCCCGACGCCTGACGTGCCCGGCCCGTTGTCGGTCACCGTCGTGTTCTGGATGTCGAAGGCGGCGCCGTTGAGCAGGATGCCGCCGCCGGGGTTGTTCGTGACGGCGCAGGTGTCCATGTGAAGGGTGACGGTGGAGCCGGGGGTGGGCTGAGCAGTGATGCCGATACCGGTCGCGGGGGTGGCGTTGCCCTGGATGGTCAGGTTGCGCAGGGTGATGTCGCCCGAGGTGATGGTGATGGCGTCGGCACCAGCAGCGGCGGTGAGAACGGCGCCGGCTCTGCCGACGATGGTCAAAGGCGCGGAGATGGCGATGGTCGTGGTGAAGCCTGCTGGTGGTGGGGTCAGGGCGCCTCTGACGAGCACGACCGACTTGGACCCAGTCTTCGCGATGGTCACGCCGTTTTGGGCCGAACACACCGGCGCCGAGACGCCCCCTGTGCCCGTGGTGTCGGAGCAGGTCGTGTTTCCGCTGGTTCCGACGTAGACTGTCTCCAAGTCCGCCGCGCAGTGACCGTCGGTCATGCACACGCCGGGACCGATCCCCGTGCATTCGGTATCGGAGCCACATGCGCGGCACACGTCGGTCGCGCTGGCACAGATGGGGGTCGTGCCCGTGCACTGGGCGTTGCTCGTACACGCCACGCACTGGCCGGTGAAGGATCCGCTGGAAGCGCAGGTGGTCTTGCCGTCCGTGCGGCCGGCGCACAGGGTTGACGTGCAGGCGGTACACGCGTTCGCCACGCAGAAGCCCTTCGCCGGGTTGGCGGTGCATCCTGTGTTGTCGACGCACTCCACGCACTGGCCGGCGACGCTTCCAGTGGCAGCGCAGACGGTCTTGCCGTTCGTACGGGCGGCGCAAAGGGTTGCGGTGCAGGCCGTGCAGGCGTTGCTTACGCAGAAAGCTCTCGCGGGGTTCGTCATGCACTGGGCGTCGGCCACACACTCCACGCACTGGCCCGCGGCCGCTCCCGTCGTCGCGCACACCGAAGACGCCCCACCGTCGACCTTGCCCGCGCACAGGACCGCCGAGCAGCCCGTGCAAGTGTTGTTCACGCAGAATGGCTTGCCGGGACTGCTCGTGCACTGCCCGTCGGCCACGCAGTCCACGCACTGGCCGGCGAGGGTTCCGCTCGTCGCGCAGACGGATGTTCCACCGTCGATGCGCGAAGCGCATAGGCTAGCAGTGCAGCCGGTGCAAACGCCGGCCACGCAGAACGATCTCGCCGGGCTCGGGCAATCGCTGTCCACGCCGCAGGTTCCCGCGGCATCGGGAACGCGCGTGTCGACAGCGGTATCGGGTACCGCCGAATCCTCAGGCGCGTCCGGAATCTGCACCTCCGCGGGGCCATCGGGCGGCTCGCCCACATCGGCCGGCGGCACTGGCGCGTCGCTTGGACCGTCTGCGAGTAGTCCGCCGTCGCCAGGCTTTTCACATCCTGGGAAAGATGTGCCCTCGCAGGTGCACACGTGCTGAAGCTGGTCGCAGCGAAGGCCAGCGGCAATCGCCGTGCACTCGGTGTCGCTGGTGCAGCTAACCACCTTGGGCTCTGTGGGGAGACAGGCTGGTACGAGGCAAAGGAGAAGCAGCGTTGCGCGCATGGCTAGAACCTCACGTTCAGTGCGACGTGGTTCGGCGACGCCGAAATCGTGGTCGCGTGGGTAAGAGTTGTGATTTCCCAAATTACGCCCGCTGTTGCGAGCAAGCCGCCGCCCACGAGGCTGACCAAGCCTACCGCGCCGAAAGAATACTGGTTACAAGTGGTGGGGACGCGCGTGGGCGAACAAGATCCCGCTGATTTGCCATCTTCGTGTAGTGCCCATCCCCCGTAGCCCACTCCGACCACTCCAACGCCGATCAACGCCCAAGGAATCCAGGATCGGTTTGCCGGCGCCGTCACAGAAACGGCAGGGGGCACGACGAACGCTGTCGGTGGCGGGGTGGGAGCTTGCGACACCAATGGCGGAGCCGACGACAGTGCTGTCTGCTTGGCTCGCTCTCTCAGGCCGGCCTCTTCCTTTGCGGCGCTTACCAGTAGCTCCACTGCGGCCTTGCTTGCGACTTCTGCCATACGACCCGGATCACAGATGTCGCAAGTAGCAAGGCTGCTGCGCATGCCACCGAGAACCGTGGAATAGAGATCCAGTGTCATGTCATACGCGTACTCTTGGCTCTTCTTTCCAGCGATGCGCAGGACGTATTGCGTGCCCGTGTCACTGGCCACCTTGGCCAGGCACTGGGATGTTGCGCCGCAATCCTCGATGGGGCGGCCGGTTTCGGCCAGAAACCAGCTCTTAACTGAGAAAGACTCTTCCAGCGCAGCACGCAAGCGAAGGTGCGCCTGCTTGGCCTTGGGCGGGAACTTCACGGCATCAATAAAAGCCACGGTTCGCAGCGGTTGTGCCGTGGCTTCGCGTGAAACCGACCAGCCGATGGTAAGGATCAGGATGGCTAGCAGAATCTTTCTCACGAGGGTTCTTCTCCGTTCGATAGGTTGGTCGTGGTTGGGATAGGCATGTGTTGTCGCCTTCACGGTGTGTCTTCGGGCGTCCCGTTGCCAAGCCGTTTCAGCATGCGCGTGGCGTTGGCATCGCCTGGCGAAAGGCGCAGCGCCTGTTTCAACGCATCCTTGGCACCAGCAAAATCCCCCTTGATGGAAAGACAGGTTCCAATCAGCACGAACGCGGGCGCACCCGCGCCTTGTTCCGCGGCACGCTGGGCGAGCGCAAGCGCCTTGGAGAGATCGGAGCGCTCGAAGCTATCCTTCGCCGATGCCAGCAGCTCGTCCGCGCTCTCCTGCACGGCGCCGCGTTCGGGTTCCACCTTTGGTTGTGGCGCCGCCGTCTTCCTCACAGGCACCGCGGCAGAGGCGACGCCGGGCGCGGGCGCCGGGGGCCGGAATGCGGTGGCCGGGGCCGGGGCCGGTTCCGGCAGTGGCGCTGGCGGTGCGACCACCGCGGCTGCGGGCGGCGCCTGCACGGGCGTCTTCTCCACAGTTTTCTCGCCTTTCCAAGGGACCATCAGCCCCACCACCAGAACACCCACCACGCCCAGCCCGAAGAGGATGATACGCCGCCATCGTACAGACTTGGCGATCTCGGTCGCGTCGCTGTCCACGACTCTCCTGCGCTCGACCCTCTCCGCCGCCGGTGCGTCGTCGAGCAGATGCCGTCCCTCTTCCATCAGCCTCGGATACAGGCCATCGCCTAGTCGACTTGTGTTGCGGAAGATCAGGCCTGCTACCTCTTCTTTGCCCTTGAGGCCCGCGGGGATGAGCCGGGTCGCTGCGCGCTGAAGCTCCTTCGCGGTCTGAAAGCGAAGTTCAGGATTGGGATCCATGGCCCTGGTCACCACGCCATCCAGCTCGGGCGTGACATCGGCCACGAAGGCGGAAGGTGGAAGGAAGCGATCTTGCGTGGCGGTGCGGTTCGACTGCGTGGATCCCGGATCCCGGCGGGTCAAGAGGTACCAATAAAGCAAGCCGAGCGCGTAGATATCGGCCCTGCGATCCGGCTTGGCCCCGTGAAAAATCTCAGGCGCCATCCAGTCGGCCTTGCCCACCACGCCCCGAGTGGTGAGCCCGTCGTCCCGTGCCGTGGCCTTGGCGATGCCGAAGTCGATGAGCTTCACCTCCCCGCTCGCCGCGAGCATCACATTGTCGGGGGTGACGTCCCTGTGGACCAGCCCCAGCGATTCGAAATCGTGCAGGTACGAAAGCGCCTTGGCCACCTCGGCCACGATGTACGAGGCCAGCGGATTCGAAATGGACTCGCCGGCCGAAGTCGCGTGGGCAACCAGGTGGCGCAGGTTTACGCCGTCGACGAATTCCTGCACCAGATAGGGTCCCTGCTCGTCGCCCACGGCAAAGGTCTTGGGAATCGACGGGTGGGAAAGCGCCATGGTGATTTCAGCCTCGCGCCTAAAACGCCCCTCGATGGCGGGAAGCTCGTCGGCGGGAAAGTCGGACCAGGCGCTGCCCAGTTGCTTGATGACACAGAATTTAGCGGCATCCTTGCAGCCCGTCAGGGCCAGATAAACGCTTCCCATGCCGCCCTCGCCGAGGAAGGTCACGACCACGTACGGCCCCAGGCGGCGCGGAAACTTGTTGTGATCCGCGGGAAGCCTATGGACGCGTGGGTTGGACATCGTTCACTTTGCCTGGAAAATCAGGTAGGCCAACACTACCACGATGATGCCCGCCACCCCGATGCCGAGACCCGTGAGGTAACTGCGAAGGAAGTCGTTGGAAGAGTCGGCTTGCGGACGGGAGCGGCCCGGCCGCCTTCCGACCCTCACCTCTTCGGCCGATGGCGCACCATCAGGCGTGCGGGCAGACCGGGGCGGCGTGGCCGCGGGAATCGGCGCGGGCATCGAATCGACGACCGTCGGCGGCTGATGGCGAGGGGTCGCAGTGGGCGGAGGTCCGGCCATCACCTCGATCCGTTGGACCAGCGGCACGACCGGCTGACCGCGATTCGCCGCCGAGACCGGCTCCAGCAATCTGCGCGAAACGGGCCTTCTCGCGTTGGTGAAGTAGTGGGTCCAGTACGAGCCAGCCTTCGGGCTGGCGAAAGGCAAGAGCGCGAATGCGAAGTCGACCACGCTGGCGAAGCGTTTCCGCGGGTCGGTGTCGAGCGCGCGCACGAGGATCTGCTCCAGGTCGGTCGGGATCTGGTGGCGTAGGAAGCGCGCCGACAGGTAGCTGCCCTGCAGAATCGCCACTACAAGCTCCTTGCCCGCAAGCTCGGGAAACGGCTCCCGCCCCGTCAACGCCATGTAGAGCAGCACCGCCAGCCCATACTGATCACACTTGTCGTCCGGCTCCTCGCTCCGAAGCAGCTCGGGTGCGGTGAAGCAGGGCGTGCCAGGAACGACGCCCATCTGGGTGATGCGAGCCTGACGTGCTTTGATGATGGGCGAGTCGTAGGGAATGGCGATGCCGAAGTCCAGGATCTTCACCCGCGTACGCCACTCGGTGCCCTCGGCAAGTCGTATGTTGCTCGGCTTGAGGTCACGATGGATGATCCCGAAACGGTGGCAGGCGGCCACCCCGCTGCAAATCGCCAAGAGGAGGTCCGCGGCCTCGCTGATCGCCATGGGCTTGCCCAGGACCGAGCCGAGGTCGCGGCCCGGCACGTATTCGAGTACCAGCATCGGCCCCTGCGGGCCGGTTTCCATGAAGTCGTAGATCTGAACCACGGCCGGGTGATCGATCTTGGCCAGCAGATCGCCCTCGCGGCGGAGTCTCTGCCGGAGATCCTCGTCGATGTGGGTCAGCATCTTGATGGCCACGTCGCGCTTGAGCGCGAGCGACCGGGCCTTGTAGACCACGCCCATCCCGCCCTGCCCGAGCGCATGGATGATCTCGTAGCGCCCGTCGCAGATGACTTCGCCGGGGTTGAGGATTACGTCATCCATGGAATCACGAAGCGATTAGAATGGAGCATACCGTGTCAGGGGAAATACTAAAGCGCGGCACAGCGCTTGGCCGCTACGAGATTCGCGAGATGCTCGGTCGCGGCGGCATGGGCGAGGTGTATCGAGCCTGGGATCCGTCCCTGAATCGGGACGTGGCCATCAAGGTCCTCGGAGCGCCCGACCCCGATCTGCTCAGACGCTTTTCGCGCGAGGCCGAGGCCATCAGCCAGCTCAACCATCCGAACGTGGTCAGCATCCTCGATTTCAGCGCGAGGCCGACCCCGTACATCGTCATGGCCTACCTTCGCGGCGAGGATCTTTCGTCGCGGCTGAAACGCGGGCAGATACCCGTGGGCGAGGCCGTGGACATCATCCTCGGGGTTTGCGCGGGCGTGCATGCTTGCCATACCCGCGGCGTCGTCCATCGGGATCTCAAACCGGGAAACGTGTTCTTGCACGAGACGCCGGAAGGAACGTCGGTGAAGGTGCTGGACTTCGGGGTGGCCATCCTTGGGGAAAATGCATCGGGCGAGATCACCCGGCCAGGACACGTGGTGGGGACGCCACGCTATTTCTCGCCCGAACAGGTAAGAAACGTGGAGGCCGACGCCAAATCCGATCAGTACGCGGTCGGGTTGCTGGCGTATGTGGCCTTGGCCGGAAAGTCGCCCTTCGCGCGCAAGGAGGGTGCCGAGTTGATCGGGGCGATCTTGAGGGCGGAATACCCGCGACCGCGCGAGGTCCGTGCCGAGATCTCGGTGGGGCTCGATGCCGCAATCTCGAAAGCCATGAGCGTGGCAAAGGATCGGCGCTACCCATCCGTGCTCGACTTTGGCCGGGCCATTCTGGAAGACGCGAGCAACGAGGGGCGCGCCCAGTGGGGCGATACCTTCGCGGCCACAGGCGCACCGCCGTCGCCGATTACGCCAGCCAAGGGTACGCGGCCGAACGTCGTTGCGTCCCCCACAGAAATCATGCCCTCCCAGCACAGCGTGAGCACGGTCGATGGCTGGACGGGCGCGGGGGTTGATACAGAGGCCGGTGTGCAGGCGGACACTTCTGGCGAAATGAGCCCACGGTCGGTCATGGCTGCTGCGGTGGTGGTTCCCCTGGCGCCACTCGAAGAGTGTCCCGTGATGCCGACCACCCAGCGCCTGCGAACCGAGACCGAGATAGACGTCGGCCAAGTCAGGCCTTCCCAGAACGACAACGGCGAGCGTGTCGTGAAGACCCTGGATTTGCACCTGTGGCCCGAAGATCCCTCGTCCTGCCCGAGCGAAAGACCAAGCGACCCGCGCCCACCGCTCTGGCAGCGCAAGCGCGCGAAGGCCGCCGCGATAGCGGCCGCCGCCCTTCTCGGTGGATGCATCACATGGCTGGTCGCTCGCGGCTTTGGACGATGAACGCTGACGTGGTGTCCGACGAATGAGCAAACGCATTGCAATGCCCAAGGAGCTGCTTCTCAGCGTCTCGCAGCTCAATCTGTCCGCTCGCGCGTGGGGATGTCTGAAAAGGAGGGGTATTCATTATCTGGCGGAGCTGGTTTCGCACACCGAAGCAGACCTGCTCGAGGCCCGCAACTGCGGGTGGGGGACGATCGGAGAGCTCAACGCCATGCTGCAGGACTTGGGGTTGTCCTTGTCCATGCAGATCCCCCCCTGGGGGCGGACTGATATTGTGGAGCTGGCCGAACGGTACGCACCAGAGCTGTCTCGTATCCGGCAGGCTTGGCTGAACAGACGCTACGGCATTGATTCGCGTTTCGGCGTGGAGACCGAGATTGCCTCCGCGCTTGCGGCTGTGCTCAAGGCCGCGGACGTTTCGAAGATGAAATCCTGGATCGGTCTGGACCAGGTTGCACGACCAACGCTTCAATCCGTGGGGGACACTGCCAACCTAACCAGGGAGCGAATCCGGCAAATCATGGAGAAGACGAAGCGCAGGCTCGCGGACGTTCAATTCGACATGCCACGACTCCATTCCGCCATCGATGTGCTCGGCCGCTTGCCAAGGTGGTCCGAGAGTCGGGCATGCTCTCTCCTCGTTGCCGAAGGACTCGCGGCGCCCACGATCTCGATGGGTGGCCTTTTGCGAGCGGCGGAGTTGTTCGGCGTGCCCGTGCCATCCGGCGTCGAGCAGGCGCGCCTGGCCGCGCGATTCGAGAAGTCGGCCATCGTGAACAGGATTTCCTACGCGGGACGCGAAGCTGTCGCGTGGTGGGGCTGTGCGACCATCGACGACGTCTGTGCGTGGATCAACGACGCGCGTGGCGCGACCATCGCGGCGGACGTCGTCCGAGAAACCCTGATGGCCCAGTCGCGTTTCCATTGGCTCGACGAAGGGTCGGGGTGGTTTTGGTTTGAGGGCGCGCCAGGCCATGACCGCAGCAGTTCCTTGCTACGGAAGATCGATGCGATTCTCGCCGTAGCACCGCGAGTGGATCTGTCTGTTCTCAGGGCGGGCTTGGCCAGGCCTTACCGAGTGCAGGGCACTGCGCCGCCCCGCCATGTGTTGGCGAGCTTGTGCAGGCAACTCAAGGATTGTCGACTGGTAGGAGGACGGACCGTCGTCGATACCCGGCCTCGCGATCCGTCGACCGCGCTGGCCCGCTCCGAGAGGGCGATGCTGGCCGTATTTCGTGCCCACGGACCGCTGCTGTCCAGCGCAGACGCATTTCGGTTCGGTGCTGAAGCGGGGCTCGGGAAACCAACGATCACCATGGCTCTACGGAGCAGTCCGATTATCCGGCGTGTGGCTCAGGGAGTGCATACGCTGATTGGCGCTCGGGTGACCCCGAGTCAGATTGAAGCGAAGGCAAAGACCACCATCGGCCACAGGCTTGGCTACCAATCGGCGCAGGACTACGGCTTGCGTCCGGATGCCAGGGGGTTGTGGGCCACCTATCGGGTGTCGGAGCTCGCGCTTTTGACCGGGCGGTTAGCGACGCCCGACGCATTCAGGCTATGCTTCGATCCTCGCGGGTATGAGCTTCGCGACCCTGATGGCAGGCGGATTGGACATCTTGACGTCTCAGCTGCCGGTATGTCCGGATTCCTGCCGTTCTTTCGTCGACGCCGGCTGGATCTCGGCGACCATTTGCGCGTTACCTTCGACCTCGCCGAGCGCCTCGCGCTGATCGAAGTGAGCGAGGAAGCCTTCGACGGCAGCGGATCACCGCAGTAGGCGTGCGCCTGCGACTCGGCTACGCCGTCGCCCCTGGCTTGCTCAGGTAGCCGTGGATTCCGAGCGCGGCTTTCTTGCCGTCGCCCATGGCCAGGATGACGGTGGCGCCGCCGCGCACGATGTCGCCGCCGGCGAACACGCCGGGAATGCTGGTCATGCCGTTTTCGTCGACGACGATGTTGCCCCACTTGTTGAGCTTGAGATCCGGCGTGGCCTGGGTGAGCAGCGGGTTCGACTTGGTGCCGACCGCCTCGATGAACACCTGGCAGGGAATATCGAATTCGCTGCCCTCGATGGGCACAGGACGGCGGCGGCCCGAGGCATCCGGCTCGCCCAGACCCATGCGCTGGCAGCGCACGGCGCGCACCCAGCCGGCCTCGTCGCCCAGGACCGCGATGGGGTTGGTCAGCATCTCGAAGCGCACGCCCTCTTCCTTGGCGTGGTGGACCTCCTCCACGCGCGCGGGCATTTCCTTTTCGGAGCGGCGGTAGACCAGGCACGCCGGCTCGGCGCCCAGGCGGCGTGCGGTGCGCACGCCGTCCATGGCGGTGTTGCCGCCGCCCACAACGACCACGGCGTTGCCGCGCAGGACCGGCGTATCGGCTTCCATGCCCATGTAGGCGCGCATCAGGTTCACGCGCGTGAGGTACTCGTTGGCCGAGTACACGCCCTTGAGGTTCTCGCCCGGGATGTTCTGGAACACGGGCAGGCCGGCGCCGTTGCCCACGAACACGGCGTGAAAGCCTTCCTCTTTCATCAGGTCGTCGAGGGTCATGGTGGCACATTGCAAACCCCGTTCACCCATCGCCCTGGCCTCGCCCAGCCAGATCCAAGCCAGATCCCACGTTGACAGATTGTCGGCTATTAGACATCTTGAGATCCATGCCGCATAGGGAAAATCAGGCTTGTTAGGACTAGCTGCATGTCTGAGACCGCTCCCCATCGGGCGAACCTTCACGCCTTTGCTGCTGCTCTGTCTTGCCTGCGGCGGAGGACGCACCGGCCTCACAGATGCTACGGTGGCAGTGTCAGCTTCTGGCGGCAATGACCAGACATTTTGGGACGGTGGTCTGCTTGCCTCGACACCTGGCCAGATCCGCTGCGGCTCGGTTACCTGCAGTTACGGCGATCAGTGCTGCTTGCGCGAGGAAGGCAACCCCGCTTCCAACGGGTGTGATTCGCGAGCAAAAACCACATGCCACGGCACCCAAGACACGCGTGAATGCGACGAAACCGCAGACTGTAACCCAGGCGAGATCTGTTGTTGGCTGTCCCAGTCGGGTCCAACGATAGTGAGCTACTGTACCGGAACCGCAAGCCCGAGATGTGGCAGCTACGACATGACTGCCTGCGGCGGTGATGATGATTGTCGCGCGGTGGGGGCGCCCTCCTGCATTGCTCAACGATGCAGAGGCGACATTCTTCAATCCTGCGGTCAGATGCCGTCGGGACTCTGTCCCCCGTGACGTCAGCGACCACGTCCTGCCCGACACACCCAGTCGTCAGTCGAAGTTGTCCCTGTGGGGCACAGGACACACGGGAACGAGTTGACGTGGTAGCAACCGTCGGACATTCTGGCTCTCGATGGGGGACCGAAGAATCGCATCCGAAATCTCTAGATTCGGGACATCGGTCTTGTTTGGACTAGCCGCGCGTCTGAAACCGCTCCCCATCGGGCGAATCTCCGCGCCTTTGCTGCTGCTCTGTTTTGTCTGCGGTGGAGGACGCACGGGGCTCACCGATGCTGTTGTGGTAGATCAGACGCTGTTGGACAGTGGCCTGCTCGCCTCGACTCCCGGTCAGGTCCGCTGCGGCTCGATCAACTGTGGTTACGGCGATCATTGCTGCCTACGCGTCGAGGGCCGCCCCGCTTCTAACGGGTGCGATTCCCGAGCAACAGCCACATGCAACGCAATCCTAGGCACGCGCGTATGCGACGAAACCGCAGACTGCAACCCCGGCGAGCTCTGCTGCTGGACGCTCGTCACGAGTCCTCCTCCAACAATCGGGAGCATTTGTGTCGCTTCGAACGACGCACTAGCCGGGAGATATCACTGTGAGTATATCGCCTGCGGGAGTGACGATGATTGTCGCGCAGTGGGTATGCCGCTCTGCGGCGCTCAGCAGTGCAGAGACGACATCCTTCAATCCTGTGGTCTGATGGACTCGGGTTACTGCACGCCGTGACCTGAGCAACCAGGTCCTGTCCGGCATGCCCAGGGGATCTCCGCTGTAGGCGGACCTCGGCGGGACTGCCCTGATCGGTGGTGGGATCGTGGTGCCACGTCAACAGTGCAGCATGAGCGCCACTTCAGCTTGGCAGAAGGCGATGCCGCGATCAGGTCGAACGGGTGCGCTGCATCAGGCCGTTTCCGCGTGCAAGATGTTGCGCGTGAGCGAGACCAAGCTTCATTCGCGGCGGACCGTCGCGAGCCAGCCCAGCAGAATCGCCGGACGAGATGGCCCTGGTTTGAGGTGATGTGATGTGAGCTGGCATGAATTTGAAGTATTTCCGTACTTATTAGTTGACACAGGTGGAGGGCAGTGATACCACGATGGGTCATTGCAGGCGCGCCGAAGCAGTTCCCACTTGCCCGAACTTGAATCGAGGTGCAGCGATGAGAACACGTAGGCTCTTGTTGTTGGTCGCGACCCTGACCTTGGGTGTTGGATGTGGCTCAAAGGACCCGCCGGATAGACAGACCGGCGGACAGCGCGAAGATCTCAGCGCCAGAGTGAAGGCGCATACCGTGATCGAGACGGTAACCGCCACGGGAACACAAACCGCCACATCGACGGGGACTGGCACGCATGTGGCCACCGAGACAGTAACCAACACGAGCACGGCGGTAACCTCGGCAACGGACTCTTACACCATCACGGCCACGGTGACCGGCACGGTGAAGGTGACGGCCTACTATCTCTCGTGGACGGGCACATCCTCGAACACGACGACCAACACGCGCACCACAACCGTGACAGGACCTGTGCAAAGCACGGGTGTCTTCACCAATTCGGTCACCAATACCGTGACGAACAGCCGTAACGGGACAGAAACCAAGACGGCAAGCGCGGTGACGACTGGCTTCGTGACGTTCACGGGAACGACGACTGTGACGGTCACGAACACAGTGACGCAGACCTCGGGGGCACGACAAGGGAGCGGAACCAAGACCGTCACGGCAACGGGCACGGGGGTCCAGAACGCGAGCTTGGTGTGGACGTGGCATCAAACTAGCACAGCGACACAGACGGCGTCGGCATCCGACACGCGCGTCGTGACGAATACGGGCACGGGGGTGCAGTCGATTACCCTGACCACGACGGCGACGGACACGTTGACTGGGGCTTGTCTGGGACTCTGGCGAAGCACGACGTGCGGGCAGTGGTGTCTGCAGGAGACACAAACCGACCGCATGGTGTGCGATGTGTATCTCGACTGCTATCTCAACCACGGCTGCGGGCCGACGACCTGCGGAGGCCCCGACGACGTCTGCGGCGTGAACACAGTTCGGCCGGCGAGCGGCATGGCCCCGAAGATAATCGCCGACCAAGTGTATCAGTGTATGGCTTGTCCGGGGAGCACGACGGCTAGTTCATGCGCCGGTCTGCCAGATACGACGCCGTGTACGGACAACAACGCGTGCACGAAGAACGACCGGTGTTTGGGTGGAACGTGCACGCTGACCGCACCCGTGGTCTGTACGGCGTTGGACCAGTGCCATGACGTGGGGACCTGTAACCCGAGCACGGGCTGCACCAATCCCGAGAAGCCGGCCGGGACGACTTGCGTCGACGGCAATGCTTGCACCCAAAATGACACCTGCGCCGGCGGCGCGTGCATAAGCGGGCCGGCTCTCAGCTGCGACGACGGCAACGTTGCACCGACGATAGCTGCGACCCCGCAACCGGGTGTATACACACCAACAATACTGCACCTTGCACCGACGGAAACGCGTGTTCGACGAATGACACCTGCGCTGACGGCTCGTGCGTAGCCGGGCCGGTTCTCAGCTGCGACGACGACAACGTGTGCACAGATGATAGCTGCAACCCCGCGGCCGGGTGTATGCATACTAACAACACCGCGTCATGCACCGATGGAAACGTGTGTACGACGAATGACACCTGCTCCGGCGGATCGTGCATAAGTGGACCGGCTCTCAGTCTGTGACGACGGCAACGTGTGTACTGATGACAGCTGTGATACCGCAAGCGGGTGTTTGCACACCAACAACACCGCACAATGCTCTGACGACAATGGCTGCACCCAGAATGATACCTGCCAGACGGGAACCTGCATACCCGGTCCACCGGCTGTGTGCACGCCGCAGGATGCATGCCACGTCGCGGGCACTTGCGACCCGGCGACAGGCCTCTGCTCGAATCCGCCTAAGACAGGTGGCCCGACCGACGTGATCCCCACGCTCGTCTGCGTTAAGGACAAAGGAGGCGGGCAATATGAGGCACTCTTCGGCTACGCGAACCCCAACGAGTCAACGTCCAACATTCCCGTCGGAGCAGACAATAAATTCTTCCCTGGGCCTGTTGGCCGTGGCCAACTCGAGTACTTCTTGCCCACCACCTCGTCCGGGGCATTTAGCGTGCATTTCGATGGCAGTCCGCTCACTTGGATGCTATCTGGCGTTTGCGCGACCGCTTCTTCACAGTCGGCGACATGTCCGTCGAACCTCTGCAGCCCGGCGTGCAGGAGGGGTGAACGGTGCGTTGGAGGCCGGTGCGCGACTCAGTGCGGCGACGACCTGTGTGGGGGTGACGAAAACTGCACTACATGCCCAGAAGATTGCGCGTGTCCAACCGGGATGGTGTGCTTCGGCAATACGTGTGCGACCCCGGTAGAGTGCGGCGGAGCATCCTGGCAGTGTGGCTCCGGGATCTCATTCGGCGTCAACGTCGACTGCGGGGAATGTCCAAACGGTGGGACCTGCAAGAGACACATTTGTCAGTGACGGAGGCTTGCGATGAACCACTCAAAGATGATGACGTTCTCGAAGCAACAGACCCTTTGGCACGGTGTCGGCGCGACAATTGTCGCCCTCGCGATCCTTGGAGTTGCCTCCCCGGCGAATGCACTGGACTGTGGTCCCTTGTGCAGCAAGGTGACGGGGTGGGATTCGGACTCTACAAAGGACCCAACCTGGCTTGGACTCCAGGCAGAGTCAGTTTGCAACGAGAGTGAGGTCGATGGTATCTACGTTGAAAGCGTGATGTACAACGATATTACGGAGTCGGATTACATCAAGATCTCCTACGGTCCCGAGTGTTCAACTAGTGGCAGCGGTGGTGGAGGTGGCAGCGGTGGTGGGGGTGGCAGCGGTGGTGGAGGTGGCAGCGGTGGTGGAGGTGGCAGCGGTGGCGGTTCCAGCGGCTGCAAAGTCTTGTCGCCGGGTGCAACCGGCAGCGCATGGTCCTTTCGGGAAAGGAGCGCAGCCAATCCAGACCCGGCGACGTGGACACAGTCGCGTCTAATCCTCCCGAATGGCTGGGACGTCCTTTGGTCAGACCCGATGGTAGCGAGCCACCCGAACCTGCCTGGGGTGGTGTTCTATGGCAGCCTCGCAGCTCCACACGAGAAGTTCGCCAGGCAGGCGGACCCTGTGACGCATACGGTGGCAATCAGGACAACCGAGGATGGGGAGAACACCTTGGGTGGAGCTTGCATGGCGCGTTCGATTGATGGGGGAAGGACCTTTCCCCTCGTCAATTGCTTCGCAGACCCGACCTGTGTCCTCTCCAACAAGACGCCCCAGGTATGTCTGCACAACAGCGACGTGGGACGCTTCTATGACGGAACGTCGATGGCCATAACAAGGGACGGGGACGGCTTTCATGCCTTCGCGGCCTTTAGGGACCCGGACGTCAATCGTGAGGCTGTGTGGAGAATGGATGCAGCCGACCAAGACAATCCACCCCTCCCTGTGGGGGACAACACGGTTGTCGGGAATCCGGGCCCATTTCCGTCCAGCGATGGAAGTGACGACGAGTTGACTATGGACAATTCACACATACGCCTCCTCGCCAACGGTCCGGACCTATGGAAGATGGCCATAGGCGTCAACTCGGGATGCTCCAGCAGCGGCTATAACTTCTCTCTGAATGTCAATATCCGCAATCGCTCAGACGCTCCGGTCAGTTTGGGCTGCATTCAGTCAACTATTGTCTCGGGCGCCGGTTTTGGGAATGATTCGACCGGAAAGCCAATCGCATTTCGTTCCGGGGGACCCATTTTCGCCTTTGATATCGGCCTTAACGAGAAGACGGATGCCAATGGCAACCCCACGCCTGAACCGGAGATGCGCTTCGTCTACGTGTACACCGAGGACCAATCTGGCAATCACGCGGGACTGAAGGGAGGATATTGTCCAGTCAAAGACTTGGCCACGCATCCTGACGTCCTGAGCGACTGCACAATCGATGTACCTCTTTGGTCGATACCGGTCGAAAGTCCGCCAACGGTCTTCTTCCCGGCACTTAAGTACGCAAAGGATCCGGTGTCCCTAAAGTCAGCCTGGAAGGTGACTTTTCAGGGCCGAACACCTGACGACACCACGAAGATCGCCATTTTTGCAGCTCAGCTCGTGCGACCGGACTTGGTCGGAAACAACTCGCACACTTTCACCAAGGATGGGCTCGTCGTTACGCAAGTTACTCAATCTCAACAACCATGTTCCGTCCTCCCCTCACTCTTCTGGGGGGACTACGACGGCATGACTTTCGACCCGCTAAAGGGCAACTTCGTCCGGGCATTCACAGACTCGACGCTCGGATGCCCTGACCGGACAGGTTTTGCGCAACACATCCACGCAAGCACGGTAGAGATGCCGCTCCGGCCGCCAATATACCCAACTCCTAATACTCCACTGTCAGGCTTTCAATTCAGCGGCCAACAGGAACAAATCAAGTATACGAACTCGGTCGGAGATATTTGTGAACTCTACTTGACCAACAATGGCGACTCCAACTGGCACTTCACCAATTTGACGGACGACAAGACTGGGCCGCCTGCGGCAGCGATGGACAGTGGCATCGTGGCATTCGAGAGCACGTACAATGATCAGCAGCACGTTGTCTATCAGTCGATTGACAGCCCTCACGATATCTATAAGCTGGTGTTTTCGAACGGCTCGTGGTTGGCTCCTCCCGTCAATTTGATCGCTTCAGCTCGGCAGAACGATTCGACTACGCCCGCTGCCAAGGACGGCAAGTCGCTGGCCGGCTACCAAACTGCCTACAGCTCCCAGCTACACGTGGATTACATAGCCCAGACTGGTGACCCGAATGATGGGATTGACGGCATGCCCTACGAACTGTGGTACGATACGAGCCACGGACCGAACTGGCATTCCGTTCACCTATATCAGGAGGCACATGTTCCTCGGGCACAGTGGGTTAAGGTGGAGAGCCTGGTCGGATATGTGACATCCTACTTTGAACCGTTCCCGGAGCCCCCGATCAATCAACAGCACGTGGTCTTCATCGGCGAAGACCGCAATATCTACGAGTTCATATTCGATACCACATGGCACTTCAATCCGCTGCCTAACGACACACTCGCAACGAAGAATAGCGCGTTGAATGGCTACGTAACTACGTTCGATCTCAACACGCAGCAGCATCTCAACTTCATCGGCGATGATCAGCACGTGCATGAGTTGGTGTTTACGCAAGGCGGAACCCAGTGGGCCCCACACGATCTGAATAGTGATGCGGATGCTTTGACAACTTTGGCGTCATTGTCCAGCCCATTGGCTGGCTATCAAACGACCTACAACAACCAGCAGCATGTCATCTTCATCGACACGAACAATCAGGTCCAGGAATTGGCGAATGGAACTGGGTTCGCCAAGTGGACCATTTCTATCCCTAGTCTCACGCAGCAGGCCACGGATATCCACTCGAACAAGAAGGGCCCACCCGATGTTCCCATCGCTGGCAGCGGTAGCCGCCTGGCTGGATATCAAACCACGTGGGACAACCAGCAGCATGTTGTCTACACCACCGTCCAAGATGAGGTATATGAGCTGTTCCATTTCAACAACCAGTGGAACGGGAACAACCTGACCAAATACCACCAATAGATCGACGAAGAGGAAAGGGCAGAGCCCGGACCTGGCCCGGACCCCAGCGTGGCATGGTGGAAGTCCTGAACGGCAGCAGAGCCGCCTGGTGTGTATTTGCGATATCTGCTGTGGGGGTGCTTTGAGTGGATCGACAGCGAATGTCGCCAGTGGGGACTGGTGCCCACTTCCACCACGGGGACCGGGTACCAAAGCTCTCGAAGGTTGCCCAAGGATGCGGTAGGCTGAGGCCATGTGTAGAACCAAAATCATCATATGCTGCAGTTTCGTGCGGGGGCCCCTGCTGCTCGGTCTTGGTCTTGCTCTTTCGACATATGCGGGGCTTGCTTGCACGAAAGGGACCCCGACCTCACGCGGACCAGATGCCGCATTGCCAGATGCTGCACAGACTGAGAAAGGCGATACGTCCAGTACCTCGACGGAGTCCAAGGACTTAAGCTCTGCTCTCTGTGGCAATGGTTTCCAAGATGGTAGCGAAACCTGCGACGACGGGAATGTCCTGAATGGGGATGGTTGCAGTAGTTATTGTCGGGTCGAATTTGGTTGGGCGTGTCCCCGGTTTGGGCAGCCCTGCGTCCAGGCCTATGCCTGCGGGAACGGACTTCTGTCACCAGGTGAAGCCTGCGACGACGGCAATACGCTGAGTGGTGACGGCTGCTCCGGTGACTGCCTGCAGGTGGAGCTAGGTTGGCGATGCCGGGTGCCGGGAAGGCCGTGCACGCAGGATTGCGGGGAGGATGCGGGGGCTTCTTGTGCGGGTGGTGGTCCGGCCACCGTATGTGGGAACGGCATCGTGGAACCTGGCGAGGAATGCGATGACGGCATCGATACCAGCAAGATGCCACACAACGGCGACGGCACCTACGGTGGGTGTTCCAGCGAGTGCAGGTACGGCGCCTATTGTGGTGATGGCGTGATCAATGGTCAGGAAACGTGCGACGACGGCCCGGGCAATGTCGATCTCTACGGCCAGCCCGGTTGCACTTTTCTGTGCACCACGGCTAGCTATTGCGGCGACGGCGTAGTCGACAACTTTGAGGAGTGCGATCTAGGCGCCGACAACGGGCTACCAGAATACTGCCCCTACTGCGATCGGAGCTGCCATATACCGCAATGCTTTCCTTGACGCATTTGTATGCACGACGGTAACCTGCGAAGACATTCCAGCGTCCGGTGCGGTGCACGAAGCGGATCCTCGGCCGGAGGAGGATCGGAGGATCGCAAGGGGCTGGCTGCAAGGACGTGCATCCGTGCATCGAGCACCGGGTGCAGTCGATCCCACCGCGCCTCGCGCCAGGCCGTGGTCGCCGGAACAGCGGCAGCGCAGGCCCGAATGCCTCCCTGCGACTCGGCTACGCCGTCGCCCCGGGCTTGCTCAGGTAGCCGTGGATGCCGGCCGCGGCTTTCTTGCCGTCGCCCATGGCCAGGATGACGGTGGCGCCGCCGCGCACGATGTCGCCGCCGGCGAACACGCCGGGAATGCTGGTCATGCCGTTCTCGTCGACGACGATGTTGCCCCATTTGTTGAGCTTGAGATCCGGCGTGGCCTGGGTGAGCAGCGGGTTCGACTTGGTGCCGACCGCCTCGATGAACACCTGGCACGGGATATCGAATTCGCTGCCCTCGATGGGCACGGGACGGCGGCGGCCCGAGGCATCCGGCTCGCCCAGGCCCATGCGCTGGCAGCGCACGGCGCGCACCCAGCCGGCCTCGTCGCCCAAGACCGCGATGGGGTTGGTCAGCATCTCGAAGCGCACGCCCTCTTCCTTGGCGTGGTGGACCTCCTCCACGCGCGCGGGCATTTCCTTTTCGGAGCGGCGGTAGACCAGGCACGCGGGCTCGGCGCCCAGGCGGCGCGCGGTGCGCACGCCGTCCATGGCGGTGTTGCCGCCGCCCACGACGACGACGGCGTTGCCGCGCAGGACCGGCGTATCGGCCTCCATGCCCATGTACGCGCGCATTAGGTTCACGCGCGTGAGGTACTCGTTGGCCGAGTACACGCCCTTGAGGTTTTCGCCGGGGATGTTCTGGAACACGGGCAGGCCGGCGCCGTTGCCCACGAACACGGCGTGGAAGCCTTCCTCTTTCATCAGGTCGTCGAGGGTCATCGTTGCGCCGACGACCACGTTGCACTCGATCTTCACGCCCATGTCCTGCAGCGTTTTCACTTCCTGATCGACGATGACCTTGGGCAGGCGGAACTCGGGAATGCCGTAGACCAGGACGCCGCCCGGCCGGTGCAATGCCTCGAACACCGTCACGTCGTGGCCAAGCTTGGCCAGCTCGCCCGCGCAGGTCAGCCCGGCCGGGCCGCTGCCCACCACCGCGACCTTCTTGCCCGTGGCCGGCGCAAGCTGGATGGTGCGCTTGAGGTTGGTGCGCGCCCAGTCCGCCACGTAGCGCTCGAGGTAGCCGATGGCGACCGGCTTGCCCTTCTTGCCCACCAGGCACAGCTCTTCGCACTGGGTTTCCTGCGGGCACACGCGGCCGGTGATGCCGGGTAGAACGTTGGCGGCGTAAAGCACGTTCGCCGCGCGCTCGAGATCGCCCGCGTCGACCGCGGCGATGAAGCCCGGAATGTCGATGCCCACCGGACAGCCCGCCACGCACTCGTGGTTCTTGCAGGCCAGGCAGCGCTTGGCCTCCAGCGAGGCCACCTCGGGCGGCAGGCCCAGATTCACCTCGCGAAAGTGGTGCGAGCGCTCGTCGGCGGGCGACTCGGGCATGGCTTGGCGCTGGATCTTCATTCGTTCGGATGGCTTCATGGCAAATCTCCGTTGGCCTCGGCCATGGCCGCTTGCAGCTTGCACTGATGCTCTTCGTCGGTCTTGAGACGGGCCCAGATGCTGCGCTCGTGATCCTTGTAGGCCGACAATCGATCGGTCAGCGAGGCGAAGTCCACTTCGTGGGCGTTGAATTCCGGGCCGTCGACGCAGGCGAACAGGTTCTTGCCGCCCACGGTGACGCGGCAGCCGCCGCACATGCCCGTGCCGTCGACCATGATGGGGTTCAGCGACGCGATGGTCAGGATCTTCCTCTCGCGCGTGACGTTGGCGATGGCCTTCATCATGGGCACCGGGCCCGCGGTAATGACCGCGTTCACCGGCAGCGCCGGATCCGCGATCAGCTCGGCCAGCTTGCCCGTGACGAAGCCGTTGTAACCATAGCTGCCGTCGTCGGTGCAGGGGTAGACCGCATCGCAATGGGCCTTGAGCTCTTCTTCCAGAATCACGTAGGGCTTCGAACGACCGCCCATGACCGCGGTTACGCGGTTGCCCTTGGCTTTCAGCGCCGAGGCCTGCGGGTAGATGACCGCCGTACCCACGCCGCCGCCTACAAGGACGACATGGCCGAAGTGCTCGATTTCCGTGGCCTTGCCGAGCGGGCCCACCACGTCGGTCAGCGCGTCGCCCTCGGCGAGCGAGCACAAGCGCTCGGTGGTCGCGCCGATGACCTGGATGACCAGCGAAATGGTTCCCCGTTTCTTGTCGCTGTCGGCGATGGTCAGCGGAATGCGCTCGCCGCCCTCGTAGGCGCGGACGATGACGAAGTGACCCGGTCGGTGCCGAGCCGCGACACGCGGCGCTTCGACCTCCAGCCGGCGGACCTTGGGAGCGAGCCAATCGGATTTCAGGATTCGAAACATCTGGATACCTCTTTCAAGCACTGAAAGCGCCGGCACTTTACCCCTTGGCGCCGCAGGCTTCCACGCAAAAGCACGATTTCCGCCGGGTCGCCCAATTCGCAGATCGGAATAGACGGGATAGACTTGGCCCAATGGAATCGATCCGTGCCAAGTACCTGAAGGGCCCACGCTATCCCAGTGACCCATGCTCCTCCGCCGCGGAACGCTAAGCCTATTCCGGACGATGGCCGACGAGGACGAGGTCGCCCTCGTTTCGTCGACCCCATGGCGGAGTATGCGTGCCGAAGGCGGGTACCAGGAGATAGACAGCCGCAAGGCACTCTGGATGCTGGAGAATCTGGGTCGCCGTCCCGGGTTGGAAGTACGCGCCTTCGCTTCAGAAGCACGGCTAGGCAACTGTTCCCTCGACCGCATGCGCGATCACGAGGTGCTCAAGCTGATATGCGACGCCATTCGCGACGGTCGCGTGATCGCTGTCGAGAGAGGTGGGGCGAAGTCCAACAATGCCACCGCCACTGCGGAGCTACGTCGCCTGGTCGCCCAGGTTGAAAAAGTAACGCACAGCAAGCTGTCCTACCGTGGCCGTCAGTACAAGCTGGTCGTCGACGTGGATCTGGGCAAGATACCCGGCCGTGACTCCTACGATGTTGTGTCCCAACCCGATGCGCAAGTCGTGCTCGTCAGCATCGCCAAAGAGTCGCCGCCATCCGCGGAGCCTCTTCGCAAAGCCAGCGAAAAGATCAGCAAGGACTGGCGGCCGCCTTTCTCCGAACCTAATGGCCTGGTGCTACTGCGAAGGATCCCCGTCCAGGCCACGATGCCCAAGGATGAGGGACCGGCCATCACGCCGTCGCAGATGAAGGCGCTGCTCAAGAAAGAAAAGCCCGACGACTTCGTGCTTGAGCTTGAGCACCTGTACCACGACGACGGGCCCGTGTATGAGGCGCCCTTCACAGTCGAGCTGAGCGACGGCAGCACCGTCAAGGGCCAACTCGATGCCGAGGGCAAGGCTACGATTCACCTTCAAGTCCTGCCTATCAGAGTCCAATTTGGCCCCGACAGCCGGCCATGGAAGAAGGTAGACCAGACAGCCAACCCTGACTTCCAAGAGGAGCTGGACGTCGACGCTTTCATCGACTCGCACTTGGAGTCGTCTTCGTGAACGAGGCCCAGAAGAAGTCTGTCATCGCCGAGGTGGGTGGCTGGCTGTGGGGTACCATCGAAGGCGGCTTCAACGAGCAGCAGACCATCAGTCAGATCATCGTGGATGCCCTCATCGGAATGATTCCGCTCGTGGGCGATGTCACGGCCGTGCGCGACCTGATCGCCGTCATCCTTCGACTCGTCGAACACCCCGAGAAGCGCAAGGACAAGCTGGAGTGGTTGACCCTCACGCTGCTCTTGTTCGCTTTGATTCCGGTTTTTGGTGGTGCCATCAAGGGCGTTGGCAAACTGATCATTCGTGCCAGCGAAGGAGTCGGCAAGCACGCCGAGATCCTGCGCGACATCATGATGATCCTGAAACGCATCGGCGATGGCAACGCAGTCAAGTTCTTCAAGGAGTTGAGCTTCGAGAAATACACAGGCGAAGTTCTTGGCCAGTGGCACAAGTTGGTTCAGCGAATCGACGACGTGGTCGAGGGCGTTCTGCACCACGCCCGCATCGTGATCAACGATGCCATGATCGCTCGTCTTCGCCAGATCCAGCGTGGCTTTCGCGAGCTGGGGAACAAGGGCGAGGAGATGATTCCCGAGTCGCTCAAGGAGTTGAATCGCCGCCTGAAAGAAATCCAAAAGCATGTCCACGAAGGCGATTGGTACGAGATTCCATCGAGCTTGAGCAGCAAGACAAGAGAAGTCGAGGCGCGGCTGGTGGAGGATGTCGTTGAGGGAAAGCCGCGAACGGTGTGGAAGCTGGAGAATCCGCCGTTCCCACCGAACGCCGACGATGCCTATCGCCACGTCGAAGGCTGGCCGGACCTGAGGCAAAGGCTTTGGGCAGAGGGACATACTATCGCAAGCTTCAGTGGCCCGATACGCGCTGTGAAGATTCCCGCCGGGACGCGCATCTATCGTGTGCTCGGGCCGAAATCGTACAAGGACGGGAATTTCTGGCTCTACAGGCTTTCTAAGGACGGTCCCTCTTGGCGGAAGGACTGCGCAGTCCTGGAGTCGTGGAGCAGTAACGGCCAATTCATCGAGTTTGTGGTGCCCGAAGGCGGCATATGGGCCTGGGAGGGCAGGATTGCATCCCAGGTGGAAAACGACATCAAGAACGCCAAAGAGAGTCTTGGTCAGTTCCTGCCCGGCGGCGATACGCAGATTTTCATCGACTTCACGTTCAACGAGGCGAATTTTGCCGCGCGGGAGGAGGTCTTGAAGCTAATGCCTCAGTCGACGAATTGGACGGGCCTTTCGGGAATCAACGTTCCGAAGAAGGAAGCCACCGTCGACCGCCTTGGCCCAAACGAAATCGAGAGCAAGACGGGGCCTACCGCCGCGTCCGAAGCACAACGAGCGGTGCGTGCCGAGGACCGGGATAGCGCCGAGAAGGAACGGAGAGCGAACTGATGTCGAAGTATGCGCCCAAAGTTACGAAGCTCACAGGCAAGGAGATTCCGGTCACCGCCGACGATCTCGTCCGTGCCATCTGGCTGGCGAAGCGCTTTTCGTCGCTGACGTATATCCAGCGAATGGTAGCCCTGTTCGCGAACTTCGTAGCCGGATACGAGGAATTCTCGCAGCGAACCCCATCAACGGATCGCGTGGCCGCCCATCGAAGCAACCTCGCGAGCTTCCATGGCTACGAGGCCGCCTTCACCGATGGCATCGAGAAGCTCCGGCACCGCGACAGCCGTGGCTACGCCGAAATCTATGATGGCTGTTTTTTTCGCGACTGGATCCTTGGCCGCCAAGTTGACTTTGGGCTGGAGCACCAGGACATCGGTTGGCAGTTTTATCCGAACCCGCCCGAAGGGATTTACGCTTGGGCTGTGGTCGCCGCAAACATGTGTGCGTATGTGGACAAGACCCTGCGTGGATTGTGGGCATTTCCCGATGCGGCGCGTCCCAACGACGATAGAGCACGTGCCAGCGACGTCCTGTTCCCGCCGATTGCGAGCATCGCCCCGGCGCCGAAACCCAGAGGGATATCGATCAAGACTGGCCAGCGCGTGCCCGTCTCCGGAATCTGGATGCCGGCCTTGCCGAGCGGGGCGCCGAACTACCTTTGGGAAGGCAACGACGCGTGGGAGGGCAAACGTGCGGGAAAGCGACTCGACTACTCCAAAGTCGAAAGCGAGATCGATCCGCAGGAGCCGTACACGACCTACGAATACGCTAGCGAGCCCACGACCTGGACGCTCTTCTGGGAAGACGACCGCTACAAGGACGGGAAGATCCCAGACGAAGAAGCCGCCTATCTCGATGCTACCACCGAGCCCCCGCCCTGGCCGCCCGTCGTGCCCCCGGGAGGCGCGAAGCTCAAGCCGCCGATCTTTCGAAAAAAGCGAAAGCCGTGAGGAACAAGCAATTATGCGAAAGACCCCTCTATCCGTCGTCACCGTGACCGCCGGTCGCTACCATCACCGCCGCGGGGTCTTTTGATGGAACCTGCCCCCACAGATCCCGGCAGTCGCCTGGTGGGTGGCAGGTATCGCCTGACCGGAAGATCGGCAAAGGCGGCATGGCGGTTTATCGGGGCTTCGATCACTCTCCCTGAGGATTCATGTGGCTCGGACAGCCTTCGGACTGGTGGTCCCGAGGTTCGCAAGGACCTTGAGAAGATTCTCGCAAGCCACCGGCTTACCGCCAGCGAACGCGAGCGCATCGAGGATGTCCTGAAAAGCCCACCATCCAAGCCACTGCTGGACGTCAACTACATTCACCCGTTGGGGAGATGTAATTGTCGCTCAGCAAGCCACGCCCGTCCGACGGAAGGGAGTGAGTCACGAGGTGTGAGAAACAGTAGCGTTTTCACATGATCCTTCAATTGCTCAGGCGTTTGTTCAAACCCTCTCCGCATTTCGCCGGGCCTTTCCCGAGCGGTCGGGGCTGCGAATGGCTCTTTGAGGCCACGCAGCCCCGTGCCCTGAGGATCTGGATACGTGGTAGAGCCATGACTCTGGACTGTAAACCGCTCGATCCCCTATTGCTCTACGCCCCGTGGCATGGCCAGTGGGGCCTTCCTGCGGGCATCGATCAAAGGACTGGAGCGATGGCTTGGCGATATGGGCCAAACGCCACGGTGGACGAGCTTCGCGAAGTGATGGTGGCGGCGATCGAATTCCTCAAACAAGACGGTCGTAGGCTGTCGCTCGTCTTCGTCGCCCAGGATGGCCTGACAGGGACTTGTCCAGTGCCCTCGAACCAAGGGCAAGGGTGGAACCCTTTCGAGGACTTCGACTTGAACGATCCCGAGAGGCTTTCCTTTTGGCGCCGTTTCGTGAACGAAGTCCGGGGTCAGATCGACGCCGTCGTCATCACCAACCGATACGAAGAGGGCAAGGCCTTTTTGCGACTTCACTGCGATCCCGAGCCCTTCGGCATCGACCTGATGAATCGTGTGGCGGACGAGTTGCTCGGTGGGAATCAAAGCGGCTTGTACTACCGGCACCGCGAATACTGTGGTCATGGCCTTGTGTTCTCGGGGGGACAGTTCCAACTGGTTCTTGTAGAGGATGGCGGGCACTCACGCACGTTGGCGAGTTGGCCCACCAAGGAGGCGTTCGTGCAATTCTTTGCGCCGCTCGATGATTGGAAGTGCAGTGGCGCAAATCCGGATGCCCCTTTCTACACGACGGACGGTTGGGAGCTAGGAAACCAGCGCATTACACGCGAACGGCTGCGCAGGTTCGCGGCGGGTGACTCTGGCGCGACTTGACGTAACTGTTAAGCCGAGATGACGCATGGCCCAAGAAATCCTTAGACGAGGCCCAGGGGAATGAGTTCTCTCTGGACCAGTCGCACGGATGCCTCCACATTCGCCCGAAGGACCGAGACGCCATGATGGAAAAGGGTTACCTGGCCGCTGGAGTCGTTACCGAGGTGAAGGGCTACGATGAGAAAGGGCCGCCACGATGATGCTTGGTCAAAGCGTTGTAGGACGGACTGCGATGAGCAAATTGATTGCCATGAGCGGGAGCTTGGCGTTATCTTTCGCACTGCCTGGGGTAGTCGACTACGAGTGTCGACGAATAGCGTTCCGCACAGAAGTCCGGGATTGGGAAATTGAAATCGTGCTCCTTGGTGTGGAGCCCGCGGACAACCTCGAGAATTGTCGCATGGCCAAGGTCCCTGCGCCCATCCGGGAACGGATCTTGCTCCCGCCCGGATAACACGGGTTCAGACGTCGATCAGCAACTTGAACGGCCGGTTCTTGCCCCAGCGGTAGATGCGAAAATCGCTGTCGAGAGTCAGGATGCGGTCGGCGCCTAGTTCCGTGGCGAGGTGGACCAGACAGGCATCCGCCAGATCCATGGGAACCTGGGCATACTTTATCATCAATGTGCGCAGCGAAGGCGTGGACTGGTCGATGCGAAAGGGGATGGTGAATACGCCACGTCCCACGTTTTCCAGAACCGCGTCGGCGGCGCCTCGAAGCTTGCGCAGCAGATGGCATGCTTCGGCGATTACTGGCTCGCACGTGACCAGCGGAAAACTGGCGTCGGACACCGACGTGGCACAGGCCTCGTGATGGGTCTCGCTGCGATCGAGCAAAGCCACGATGCAGCCGGTATCCAGGAGCACTGGCGTCAACGCGCGCCGAACCCCGCAAGGTGTCGCTTGTTCGAACCGAGGTCTGGCATGCCCGACGCGAAGGCGCCCAGACCGGCGATGCGTCGGCCGCCGCGGCCGCCCTGCATGAGGTCGAAGGCCCGTAGCCCGCGGCGCAGAAGCTCGGAATCGGAAAGCCCAGTGGCGCGGCGCAAGCGCACGAGCGTGCGCTCGCTTTCTTCGTCGAGCCGTGCGTGAACCATCTTCGCCATCTGGGTGCCTTCGTAATACAAATGGCATTTTGTATGACAATCGGGTCTTCGTCAACGAAGCCAAAGAGCTTGGACAACGCGCGGCAATAACCGCCGGAAGAGAAAGGCCGTGCCGCGTGGGCGCAAAATCACGATTTCCGACGCCGGAACGCGAGCACGAAAACACTTCGTCTGCGCCGTTGGAGGCCCCTTGGGCCACTGCGACGAGCCAGGATGTTCGCAGAAAGCGACATCGGGGATAAACTCCCCTGGATGGACTCGTTTCTAGACTGACCCCGAGATGACCGTGCTGCCATCGGACGACATACCCCGAGAGATCGACGGTCGGTTTCGCCTGCAAGGGGATCGTGTCGCCGGCGGCATGGGCATGGTCTACCGTGGGGTCGATCTGTCCAGCGGCGAAACCGTGGCGGTGAAGATCTCGTCCGGGTTCGGGTCCCAGCTTGGCGAGCGGTTTCAGCAAGAGGCGAACTGCCTGGCGGCCATCGCCCATCCGGCCATCGTGCGCTATATCGCGCACGGCAAGACCAACCACGGCGAGCACTACCTGGTCATGGAGTGGCTCGACGGCGAGACCCTCGAGGATCGGCTGGCCCGCGGTTCCATCAACCTGGGCGCCACGGTGCGTATGATCCGCCGGGTCGCGGAGGCCCTGGCCGTGGCCCACCAGCACGGGGTCATCCATCGCGACATCAAGCCCGCCAACATCTTCCTGCCCGCCAAGGACGTTTCCAAGATCAAGCTGCTCGATTTCGGCATCGCGCGTCGCCTGTTCGACCCGGCCTCGCTGCGCCTGACCCAGGCGGGCTCGGCCCTGGGGACGCCCATGTACATGTCGCCCGAGCAGGCCCAGGGATCGCTGGATGTCGACGCGCGCGCCGACGTGTTCTCTCTCGGCTGCGTCTTCTTCGAGTGCCTGACCGGCACCCCGCCGTTCATGGCCGATAGCACCACCGGGACCCTGGCCAGAATCACCGCCGACGAGACCGTGGATGTAGAGGCGAGGTGCGTGGGCGTGCCGCCGCGTCTGACCGACCTGCTTCGCCGCATGCTGGCCAAGCGGCCCGGCGATCGCCCCTCGACCATGCTCGACGTCCTGGGCGAGCTCGGCAACGTCACCGTGGAGCTGAAGACCACGGGGTTCTTTCCCCTGGCCCCCAAGGAGCGCCGCGCGCCCGCGGGTGCCTCGTTGCTGGTGGCCACGGGCGAGCGTCGGCTGGTTGCGGTCATCGTGGTGTCGTCGCGCACGATGGGGACCCAGCAGCCTCACCTCGACCTGGGCTCGACGGCGGACCTCGGAAACCTGCTCGCGCGCCGTCTCTCGGACGCCGAATTCGACGAGGCACGGCTGGATCGCCTGGCCGCCGACATCGCCGCCTTCGGCGCGCACATTCGCCGCCTGGCCAACGGCGGGTTGGTGGTCAGCATGACCGGCGAGGCGCAGTCCACGCCGCTCGATCTGGCGGTGCGCTCCGCGCGCTGCGCGCTCAAGGTCAAGGTCGCGCGACCGGATTCGTCGCTGGGCATCAGCCTGGGCCACGCCATCAAGGAAGACGAGCTGCGCACCGAGCATCTGGTCGACAGCGCCGTGCACCTGGTGAGCAAGCAGCACCTCGGCTCGATTCACATCAGCGAGGAGATGAAACGCCTGCTCGACGCCCGATTCGAGATCGTGGTCGAGCCGGATGGCCGGGCGCGCCTGCTGTTCGAGAAGGGGCTGCGCGAGGCCCCGCGCACCGTCTTAGGAAAAGAGATCCCGTGCATCGGGCGCGACCGCGAAATCAGGGAGCTGGACAGCCTGTTCGAGGCTTGCGTGGAAGAGCCCCAGGCCCAGGCCGTGGTGCTCAGCGGCTCCGCGGGCTGCGGCAAGTCGCGCGTGGTCTACGAGTTCCTCGAACGCAAGCGCGACAGCGGCCACGGCTTCGAGCTGCTCATCGGGCGCGGCGATCCCATGCGGATCAACGTCTCGCTGGGGCTGGTGGGCCAGGCCCTGCGCGGCGCCGCGGGCATCACCGGCACCGAGCCCGACGAGGTTCAGCGCAAACGCCTACAAGCGCACACCTCCCGCTTCTTGCCGGCCAAGAGCGCCGCCACCACGGCGGCCTTCCTGGGCGAGATCACCAACATCCACTTTCCCGACGACGAGCTGCCGCAGTTGCAGGCCGCGCGGCGGGACGCGCGTCTGATGGCGGACCAGACCATGGCGGCCTGGGTCGACTGGCTGGAAGCCGAGGCCGGGCACCACCCCGTGTTCCTGCTGCTCGAGGATTTGCACTGGGGCGACTTCGCCAGCGTGAACTACATCGATTCGGCCCTGCGCGTGTTGCGCGACAAGCCCCTGATGGTGCTGGCCCTGGCGCGGTCCGAGGTCGACGAGCGCTTCTACGGTCTGTGGCGCGATCGGCACGTGCAGCGCATCTCCCTGCCGCCTCTCGGCAAGCGGGCCGAGCAGGAGCTCGTGCGGCGCGTGCTGGGCGACGTGGCACCCGAGAAGATGGATTGGCTGCTCGACCACGCCCAGGGCAACCCCTTCTACCTCGAAGAACTGGTGCGCGCGGCGGCCGCGGGCGGCGAGCTGTCGCAGATCCCGGACACCGTGCTCGGCACCGTGCAGGTCCGTTTCGATGCCGTGGGCGAGGGGTCGAAGCTGGTGCTGCGCGCGGCGAGCGTCTTCGGCCAAAGCTTCAGCGCCGCCGGGGTCAAGGCCCTGGTCGACGACCTGGCCGACGAGGATGTCGATCGCTGGCTCGAGATCCTGGTGAGCAAGGAAATCCTGTTCTCGCGCCCGGTCGGCGCGACCCGCCAGCACGTCTTTCGCCACGCCCTCTTGCACCAGGCCGCCTATGCCATGCTGTCGCCCAAAGAGGAAGTGAACGGGCACTACCTGGCCGGCGATTTCCTGGAAGAGCAGGGCGAGCGCGACGCCATCGTGCTGGCCGACCACTTCGAGAAAGGCCAGAAGCCCGAGCGCGCCGTGCCCTGGCTGCGCGTGGCCGCCAACCAAGCCATGGAGGTGGACGACCTGAAGGCGGCCCTCGACCGCGTGGAGCGCGGCGTGCGCCTGGGGGCGCAGGGCGACGATCTGGCGGAGCTGCGGATCGTGGAGTCGGAGGCGCGCTATTGGAAAGGGGAATACGTGGAGGCGGAGCGCGCTGCGAGGGAGGGGAGGAAGTGCGAGGATGCGAAGCTTGCACTGCGCGCAACGAGCGCGCTCATTATGGGATTGGGGCCGCAAGCGAAGTACGAGGAGTTCGATCAACTTGCGTTAGATATCGAGACTAGACCGATGGAGCCTGAGTTGCTGAACGCTTGGCTCGATTGCAGGGTAAACCTCGCAGCATATCTTGCAAGCGTTGGTCAACATGCAGCAAGAGAACGCACTCTTTCATTGCTTGAAGCGGAACAGGGAAAGCTGGATCCGATTCTCATCGGTCGGGCCGAAAGCCTGAGGGCTCACATAGCAAGGGCCGATGGCAAACCGGCAGAATCGGTTGCTCGATTTCGACGCGCATGGGAGTGCTTCGACCAAGCTGGCCATCATCGGGCAAGCACAGAGGCTCTGGGAAATAGCGGCGGTACACTAATGGAGCTTGGCCGACTGGAAGAGGCGGAAGTGCAGATAAGGAAACTGTGGGGCATTGCGGAAAGGATGGGGCTGGTCCACCTCATAGGGGGAACGCTCTACATTCTTTCGAACGCACTCGCATATCGTGGTTGTCTGGACGATGCGCGCGCTTTCGGAGAGAACGCAGTAAAATTGACCACTGAGACAAATGACCAGTACTTCCGACGATACGCACAACTCTACTTGTCCGTAATTGAGTACTTGGCAGGCAACTATTCGCGCGCCGCACAGCACGCACGGACGGCCCTGGAGATCCTCGATTCCGATCTGTCTCTTCGGCCTTTTGCCCTTGCTCTGCTTGCTCGGGCGCTGCTCGGACAAGGCTTGACCACGGAGGCCTATCCGCTAGCGCGCGAAGCCGATTCGCAGCTTCATATTCTCGGAAACGTTCCGGACGGCGAGGCAACCATCAGACTTGCCATAGTGGAATGCCTTGTGTCCTCGTCGGAACTGCAGCCGGCAAAGGAGAAATTGCAGAAGGCTGTGGAATGGCTTCGAAAACGAGCCAATACTATTGACAATGAGGATTGGCGCCGCTCTTTCTTAACTCGCATTCCAGAGCATTACCGCATTGTCAAGCTGGCACTGGAATTGGGGATTGCCGACGCCGAAGAATTGACCCAATAGTCGTGCAGCGCAGGTTGCCGCACAGACGCAAGACGAGAAACGCCGCCCTTCCTAGGGACGGCGTCCTCGATCAACACGTATGACGAGCGGTGAATTACCTGGGCCAGAGACCCCCGCCGCTGCGAACCTTGGTCTTCACCTTGAGTCCTGCCTTTTTCTTCATGGTCCTTCTCCTTGGTTGGGTGCCAATTGAATGGGCTGACTTCATTAGAACACTCAATTATGCCGAACACAAGTCAATTGTGTGACTATTGGACATGGTATTGACGGTTGTTTGGGTTGTTGCGCAGTTTCATCAATGAATTTCGGCCGCGTCCGTTGCGCGCAATTGTCATGATCCGCGTTATCGTCAACACACTGGCTAATGGTCATAGAATTGACGGCCTAATCTTTTCAATCAGTTAATTGGCTTCGCTCTTCTGATCGTCAAAAAAGTGACACCCACATGGCTGAGCGTTCCGTACATGCACACGCATGGCGGCACATCGCATTGCCACCCTGGAAAATGCAATGCGCCAGCGCGGCGAAGGATGTGGCTTCTTGCTCTGGCAAGGATTTTTCTTGCTCGTCCGTGGCCGAGGATGAATCGGCCACGGCCACGGCCACGGCCACGACCACGACCACGACCAGGGCCAGGGCCACGACCACGACCGCGACCACGACCTTTGCGGTTACAGCGGGATCGGGGCGAGCTTGCGCTGGCGCGAGGCGCGGGCTATGAATCGTGGGTTCCGGGCGCGTAGCTCATCTGGATAGAGTACCGGCCTCCGAAGCCGGGGGTAGTGGGTTCGAGTCCCGCCGCGCCCACAAACTGAGGTTCCGCCGCCGTCCGCACAGGTTCGCCGCCGCTAGAGAATTCAACGACTTAGGGGCATTTTGGCTCCGCAAGCGTCCGCCTGCGTTCGTTGACAGCCTCCAGAGCGTGGGGGTAACCCTGGGGGTAACTCGCTGGATCGAAAACCAGTTACCCCCAAGCAAGAGGTTCGGATCCCATGAATTACCCCCAAATGCTGGCGGCCATCGCTCTTATGAAAGCCGCACCGTCGGGGAGGCTGACTTGGGAGTTACCCCCACCACGCACAAGAAAGCCACACCGTCGAAGAAGCGGGCCTGGGAGTTACCCCCAATGCTGACCGAGACAGCTTGCAAGAAAGCCAAGCCCACGGGGAAGCGGAAGCGCCTCTACGACATAGGCGGGATGTACTTGGAAATCGCCCCAGCCGGCGGCAAGTGGTGGAGGCTCAAGTACCGCATCGCCAAGAAGGAAAAGCTGCTGTCCCTTGGTACATACCCAGAAATCACACTGGCCGCGGCCCGCGAGAAGCGAGACGAGCCACGCAAGCTTCTTCGCGATGGCATCGACCCAAGCGCGCACAGGCAGGCGCTGAGGGCCTCCCGAGCCACCGCAGGGCTAACTAACACCCTCGAGGCCATCGCCAAGGAGTGGCTGGCGAAGTTCGAGAGCACTTGGGCACCATCCCACGCCAGGGGCGTGAAGGGCCGGCTTGAGAAGGACGCCTATCCCTGGATTGGCTCGCGCCCCATCGCGGAAATTACCCCGCCCGAAGTCTTGGCCGTGCTTCGCCGCATCGAAGGGCGAGGCCGCCTTGAAACAGCCCACCGAGTGAGAATCCACCTGGTACACTTGGACTTGTGACCCTTTCCATCGAGCTACCAGAGGTAACCCTTCGGGCGCTGGGGCCTTCACCATCCGAGGCAGAGGGCAGGGAGCGCCTTGCGGCGGCCATGAAGCTACACGAGCTGGGGCAGTTGTCGTCCGGCGCTGCGGCAGCCCTGGCTGGCATTACCAGGGTCGAGTTCCTATATAGGTTGGGGGAGTTCGGCGTCAACGCCTTCCAAGAAAGCCCGGAAGAGCTGGCCCACGAGCTCGCGGCGTTGCGGTCCACCCGTGCCTGAGACCGTCTCGAATACGTCGCCGCTGATCTACTTGCACCTGCTGCGCTGATCTACTTGCACCTGCTGCGCCGTCTTGAGCTGCTGCCGCTTCTGTTTGGCAAAATCGTCGTCCCCTTCCAGGTAGAGCAGGAGCTTGCCCAAGGCCGTGTGAGGGGGCACGAGGTTCCGGACCTTCGCCAGCCCTGGATCGAAATCCGGAGGGCTGTCGTTGAACACGACTACTCCGAACTTGGCGTTGGTGAAAGTGGCGCGCTCGACTTGGCCCTGACCTTGCCGGATGCAACCGTGATCTTGGACGACGGTGACGCCCGCGCTTGGGCCGCTCGCCTCGCCCACAGTCTGAAATGCCCTGGTCTTCTAGGGGCTTCGTGCTCCGCTCCTGGAGGCTGAGCGGAGCGTTAACCGGCTTGTCTCAGCGGTCGAGGTCGCAGAGCCAACCAGCCAGCGGGCGTACCTGGATCGTCCGCTTGCCCACGACGATGTCCTCACGATCGCTCTCGGTGAGCACCAGCCCGACGTCGAGCTCCTGCTCCTCCAGTGCCTCGGTCATGGCGGCCACCTCGCGCGTGCGGACCTGCGGGTCGGCAAGCGACAGGGTCACCTGGACGAGCTTGGACAAAGCCCGGCCGCGCCGGCATGCGAAGTCGACCTCGCGGCCGCTCGCAGTCCGGTAGTACGACACGTCGGCGCCGCGCCGGAGCAGCTCCAGGAAGACCATGTTCTCGGTGAGCGCGCCCAGGTTGTGCGAGAAGCTGAGCGAAACCCGGTTGGCCAGCCCGGTATCCACCGCATACACCTTCTTGGCAGCGATCGACCGTCGCTTCACCGAAGCATCGTGCACCGGCACCGTGGCCAGAACGAAAGCCTGCACCAAGAAATCCGTATACGCCGACACCGTGGTGACGCTTCCCAAACCCAGCGAGGCCTTCAGCTTGTTGAACGACGCCAGCGTGGCCACGTTGCTCATGTAGTAGAGGGCCAGCTCGCGCAGGGCGCGGGTGTTCTTGATGTCGTGACGGGTGGCTACGTCGCGGTAAAGGATGTCGTCGTAGAGTTGCGTGAGAAGGTCGGGAGAATCGTAGATCAGCGGCTCCGGAAACCCGCCGTGCAGCCGGTACGTCGTCAGATGGCGCGCGAGAGTGGCGCGGCCAGCGGGCTGCAGCAGCATTTCTTCGTTTGCATCCACGCCCAAGTGCCGCAGGTACTCGCGGAAAGAGAATGGAAAGAGGTCGACCGTGACATGGCGACCGGTCAGCTTGCTGCCCAGCTCGCGGGAGAGGAGCGCGGCGTTGGAACCGGTGATGATGAACTTGCGCCCCGACTCGAGCATGCGGCGCACGAAGGTCTCCCACCCCGGGGCATTCTGAACCTCGTCCAGCAACATCACCCTCTGCTCGCCGAAGCACTCGATGAGGACCTCATGCAAAAGCCCGAAGTCCCGGGCCTCGAAACCGAGAAGTCGCTCGTCTTCGAAGTGGCAGTAGTGGTACCCGGATGAGAGGAACTGCTCCGCGACCTGGCGCAACAAGGTCGACTTGCCACAGCGCCGGACCCCAGTCAGGGTGATGGCGTGAGGCTTTCCCATGTGGCGCCCCACCTCGGGAAGGACATCCCGGCGCGTTCCCGAGCGCTTCTGGTCGAAGACCGCTCGCTGGTCGAGCAGGATTTCCTTGAGCAAGCGTCTTTCCATTGGCAGTGGATACGATAGTCAAACACTGTCCAGTGTCAATGGAAAGGTTGCGGAGTTCCTCTCCGAGGGTACTTTTCACGCTTCCAACGCCTGCAACCAAGGGAATGCCTGGCGCACCGAAAGCCCGTCGTGCTCTGTCTCCACACGAAGATCGCCCACGAGCTGCACCCCGCGGATGCCGTACCGGTCGCGAAAGTAGCGCAAGCCGAGGGTGAGGGCGTGATCGCTCGCCTTGGCTTCGACCATCAGCAGGGGCTGCCCGCTTTCGACCGTCACGAAATCCACCTCCTTGCCTTCCTTGGTTCTCAGGTAGTGGAGCGAGCGCGGTTTCCCGTCGCGATCCTCCAGATAGAAGAGGTGCTTCTGCAGACACATCGCCACCAGGTTCTCCAGGCGTTGTCCCTCGTCTCCCTTCACCAGCCCGGTGTCGTAGAAATACAGCTTCGGCTGCCGCTGAAGCGAGCGCGCAATCGAGCGGGTGTGGGGCTGCACGCGGAAGACGATATACAGCGCCTCCAGGATCTCGACGTAACGTTTGACCGTATTGGGCGCGATGCCCAGATCCTCGGCCAGGCTCTGGTAGCTGAGCGGCGACGCAACCCGCTCGCGCAGCAGCTCGACCAGTAGGGAAATGGCCCTCAGCTCATGGACGTTGTCGAAAGCGAGAATGTCTTCGCGAACCAGACCGTCCAGGTACTGCCGCCTCCAGCGCCCTACGTCCAGCGGATCATTGGAGAGGAACGGCTCGGGAAAACCACCGCTATCGAGGAAACGATCCATCCCGGCGCTGATGCCCGCCTGGCCGGCCTCGGCCGGCGAGACCGGAAGCAGCCGGTGCAGAAAATACCGGCCAGCCAGGCTGTCGCCCGATTGCCGGAAAGTCTCGAGCCGGGCGCTGCCCGTCACCAGGATGCGGAGATGCGGCCCCCGCGTGTCGTAGATTCCTTTGAGGTAGCTTTTCCAGCGGGGAAGCTTGTGCAGCTCGTCGAGGATCAGCAGATCCGTGTCGCCCCGCCAGGACTCGGCCCTGATGACTGCGCGGTCCTGGGCACTGTCGTAGTTGAGGTACTGTGGCGCGCGGAATCCGGCCATCAGCGTGCGAGCCAGGTACGACTTACCCACCTGCCGGGGACCGGACAAGAGAACCATCTTCTTGTCGAGATCGCGAAGGATCGCTTTCGTTTGTGCTCGCTCCACGACCTGACCATTCTGCAACACAATGCGGATTGGTCAAGACCGTTCCGCAAGACGTTGCAAAACTTTCGCCCCACGGCCGCGACCTTCTGCGGCTATCGCTCGTCTAGCGTGATGCCCATCACTTGAACGCCTTTTCGTGTATCTTCCGTTCAGGCACCGTGAAGGATGAAGGCCTGAACGAGACCCGGGAGGAGCCTGTGTGCGTGGCAAGCGAGCAGAGGCGTTTCGGCGAGCGCTTCGAGGTCGAGGCGCTGGTGGGCAGCGGAGGTATGGGATGGTGTTCCGCGCCCGCGATCGGGTGGACGGCCAGCCGGTGGCGCTGAAGGTGCTGCACCGCCAGGGATCCCTGGCCACCGAGCGCTTCCTGCGCGAAGCAGAAGCCCTGGCCGCGCTCGCGCACCCGGCCATCGTGCGCTACGTGGCCCACGGGGCCACCGCACAGGGCGAGCCCTACCTGGCCATGGAGTGGCTGGATGGCGAGACCCTGGCCGATCGACTGGCGCGCGGGGCGGTCGGTCCCACGGCTGCGGCTCGACTGGGCAGCCGCGTCCTGCAGGCGCTGGCTGCGGCGCACGCGCGCGGTATCGTCCACCGCGACATCAAGCCGTCCAATCTATTCTTGCCCGCGGCCGAGCTCGACCAAGTCAAGGTGCTCGACTTCGGCATTGCTCGCGGGGCGCACGACGATTGGCAAGTGACCCGGCCGGGTACTGCGATCGGTACGCCGCTGTACATGGCGCCCGAGCAGGCACGCGACGGAGACGCGGTCGACCGGCGCGCGGACATCTTTTCCCTGGGTTGTGTGCTGGTCGAATGTGCGACCGGCAAGCCGCCCCGCTGGCACGGAAACCAGGGCAGCAAGACGGACACCTGGGACGATGCAGAGCTGGCCGAGCTGTATTCGGCGTTGCCGCAGACTTTGCGGGCTTTGCTGGAGCCCATGCTGGCACTGGAACCCGAACAGCGGCCGGACGACGCCGGAAAGCTCTCCGACGAGCTGGCCGCGGTGGCCGAGGGTTTGGCGGCGGCGGGATTGGACCTGCCGTCCCCGCGGCAAAGCCGGACGCTCTCGGCGAGCGAACAGCGTGTGGCCGCGGTGCTGGTCATTTCCGGGCTCTCGCAAGCGTTGGGAGACGATCACGGTAAGACGCGCGAAGCGGCGCTACGGGACTTGCTGGCCGCCTACGGTGCGCGGGCCGAGCACACGGCCGATGGGCTGACGGCCGTCGCCTTCACGGGGCTGCGCATCCCCGCGGACCAGAGCGCGCAAGCCGCGCGTCTGGCGCTGCGCCTGAATAGTGTCTTTCCCGAGTCCAGCCTGGGCATGAGCTCCAGCCGCACCGAGTCCGGGGGCACGCTCTCGTTGCAGCAAGCCACCGTCAAGGCGGCTGGTTTGTTGGCCAATACCCCGGTCGGGACGATCCACGTCGATGGCCCCACCGCCCGCCTGATTGAAAGCCGTTTCGAGCTCCAGCCGCTGTCGGACGAAGCCTCGCGTTTGCTGTTCGAGAAGGGACTTCCCGAAGTGCCACGGACCCTCATGGGGCAAGAGATGCCCTGCTTCGGCCGCGCGCGCGAGATTGACCTCTTGGAAACCCTGTGGATCGAGACGTGCGAGGAGCCGGCGGCGCGCGTGATGCTGATGACGGCGCCAGCGGGCGGCGGCAAATCGCGGGTTTGCCATGAATTCCGCGAGCGCATCCAAGGCCGAGGCCGCCCCTTCGAGCTTCTGGTCGGCCGCGGCGATCCCATGCGCGCCAGCGCGCCGTTCGCGCTGTTGGGTCCGGCCTTGCTGGCGGCTTCCGGGATCGCCGGCGGCGAGCCCGAGGCCGAGCAGCGGAGGCTCCTGACCGCCCATATCGCGCGCTTTCTGCCCGAAGAGGATGGCCCGCGCACGGCGGCGACGGTGGCGTTTCTTGGCGAGCTAGCCAATTTGCCCTTCCCCGACGACGATCTTCTGCCCTTGCGCGCGGCCCGCAAAGACGCGCGCCTGATGGCCGACCAGAAGCTCATGGCCTGGCTGGAATGGATCGAGGCGGTGTGCAGCCAGCATCCCGTGCTACTCGTGCTGGAAGACTTGCACTGGGGCGACGCGCCCAGCGTGAGCCTCGTGGACGCGGCCTTGCGCGTGCTGGCCGAGAAACCACTGATGGTCCTGGCGCTTGCGCGCCCCCAGGTCGAACGGCGCTTTCCCGGCTTGTGGAGCGAGCGCAACTCGCAGCACATCAAGCTGGCGCCCCTCTCGCCGCGCTGGAGCCAGCGCATGGTCGAGCACGTGGCGGCCGACCTTTCCGAGCCGAGCGCGCGCTGGATCGTGGAACGCGCGCAAGGGAATCCTTTCTATCTGCAGGAATTGCTGCGCGCGGTGGCCGACGGGGGCACGGTAGGCGACGACAGCAACTTGCCCGACACCGTGCTGGCCATGGTGCAGGCGCGCTTCGACGGCTTCGGCCCGGACGCCAAGCTGGTGTTGCGCGCGGGTAGCGTCTTTGGCCAGGTCTTTCGGCCCGCGGGGGTCAAGGCCCTGGTCGACGGGAACGTGCGCAAGGACGTGGACCGCTGGCTGGACATCCTTGAAAAGCAGGAGATCCTCTTTTCGCGGTCGACCGGCGAGCTGCGCGAGTATGCATTCCGCCACGCGCTTCTGCGCCAAGCGGCCTACGAGATGCTACCGGCCGAGGAAGAGCGTTTGGGCCACCTGCTTGCTGGCCAGTATCTGGAGCAGGCGGGAGAGCGCGACGGCATCGTGCTGGCCGACCACTTCGAGCGCGCGGAAGAAAAGGCGCGGGCCATTCACTGGCTGGCCGTGGCCGCGCAGCAGGCGCTCGATGCGGATGACTTGGTGGAGGCCATTGCGCGCGTCGAGCGGGCCGCGGGTCTCGGCGCGGAGGGCGAGGATTTGTGCGCGATGCGTGTGATCGAGGCGGAGGCGCACTATTGGCGAGGCGAGTACAGAGAGGCAGAGTTGGCCGGCCGGCAGGCACTCCTTTCCAGCGACGCCCGGATTCGATTGCGTGCGCTGAGCGCGCTTTTCGATGCGCTTGGGCCGCAGGCCAAGTATGAGGAGATTGCGGCGCTATTCCGGGGCCTCGAACGACCGGCGGAGCCTGAGTTGCTGAATGCCTGGCTTACGTGCGTGGTGATTGGCACGGCTTACCTCGCGCTTGGTGGCGACAACGACGTGCGCGAGCGAACCCTTGCCCTTCTGGAAGAATCACGAGAATGCTTGGAGCCACGCCTTGTTGGCAAAGCAATGCAATCGAGAGTGTTTGGCTTGCGTGGTAGAGGCAATCTTGCTGAGACAGTGGCACTTCAGAGACGCGTCGCGGATCACTTCGAGAGCTTAGGCGTTCGACGAGATGCGTGCCAATCACTTGGAAGCCTGGGAGTGACGCTCATCGAGCTCGGCCTACTGGAAGAGGCCGAGTCGCGCATGCGTCAAGTCTTGAACACCGCCAAGAGGATGGACATGAAGCACCTGCTTGGAGGTTGTCTTCAGGCCTTGACGAACATCCTGGCGTACGAGGGATCGCTTGACGAGGCACGCGCAGTTGGCGAGCAGGCTGTAGCCGTGACCAGCGCTCAAAACGATCGACGATTTCAGGGGTTTGCCGAGGCGTATCTCTCGGTAACCGAGTTCCTGGCGGGCGACTACCCACGTGCCGAGCAATTCGCTCGCGCGGCCATGACGACGTGGGATCCAGTGCCCTCCGCCCGTCCCTTCGCGCTCGCCCTTCTGGCTCGCGCCCTTGTTGCCCAAGGTCGCCTGGACGAAGCGCTCCCCAACGCTCGCGAGGCACATGCTCAGCTCGATCGTCTCGGCTTTGTAGACGACGGCGAGGCCACCATTCGCTTGGAGCTCGCCGAGTGCCTGATCGCCACCGGGGACCAGCCAGCCGCGCAAGCAGCGGTGACCGCCGCCGCGCAATGGCTCCACGCCCGCGCCCAAACCATCGACGACCCTGCCATGCGCGAGTCCTTTCTCACCCGCATCCCCGAACATCGCCGCATCCTCGAGCTCGCCCGCCAGCACACGGCGCATGGCTGACGTCGACGGACCCCGTGCAGATGGTGCCTACCTTCGGTACTTCTCCGCATCCAAGCCGCTCTTCTGCATCCAGCGCCACACCACGGCCCATTGCCGGTCCAGCTCGCGCGCGACTTCGGCGACGTTGCCGTTGTGGCGGTCGAGCAGAGCCTCGATCTCGGCCCTGTCCGGTCGGGCACGCGGCGAGCGGCGGCGCGCGGGTTCTTTGTGCTCGTCGACCTCGACCCGATCGCGCACGACACGCGGCAGATCCACCAAGCGGATCTCGGGCTTGCCCTCGCTGTAGAGAACCGCCTCGCGAATGACGTTCTCGAGCTCGCGCACGTTCTGTGGCCAATCGTGCAGGCACAGGGCAAGGAACGCCCCGGTTTCAAGCGGCCGCGATTGGCCACTCTCTCGGTCGAGAAAATGCTTCACCAGCGCGCCCACGTCCTCGCGTCGCTCGCGTAGCGGCGGCAACACCACGGGCTCGGCCCCGAAGCGCGCGAGCAAGTCTCTTCGCAACCCGTGTGCTTGCGTGCTGGGTGCGAGACTGGAGGTCGCGCCGATGACCCGTACATCGATTCGCCGTGTTTCGCGGCTACCCAGCGCCACGTAGGTATGCTCTTGCAGGAAACGCAATAGCTTGGCCTGCGCCGGGCCGGGCATGTCGCCGATCTCGTCGAGAAACAGGGTGCCGTGCTCGGCTTCTTCGATCAGGCCCGGCTTGCCGGCCACGGCCTGCGAGTGCGCCCCGCGCACGAAGCCGAACAGCTCGCTCTCTACCAAGTCGGTCGGAATTGCGGCGCAATTGAGCGCCACGAAGCGGCCCGAGCGTCGGCTCGCCCGGTGCACGGCCTTGGCGTACACCTCCTTGCCAACGCCGGTCTCGCCCGACAGCAGGATTTCTTTCCCCGCGCGGGCCAAGCGACGCAGCCGCCGGATCTCCGTGGCCATGGCGGCCGAAAGCGTTGCCACCGGGCCGAAGGGCTGGTCGAGATCCTCGCGGATGGCGAAGAGCGCTTCCTCGGCGAGCTCGCGAAGCACGAGGGCGTGGCCGCCGACGAATAGAAGCGTTCCGTTCCCGATCTTCGTCGGCCCGGAGATCAGGTGCCCCTCGACCGAGGTGCCGTTCTTGCTTCCCAAGTCCGTCACCTCGAAGGCGCCGCTGCGCGAACGCGAGACGCGCGCGTGGCGGGACGAGATGCGCGGGTCATGCAGGCAGCACGAGACGACGCCCGGTTGGGCCTGCGGCCGGCGTCCGATTTCGATGGCCTGCGCGAACGGAATGGTGCGATCGCCGTCAAAGGTGCCGCCGCCCTCGGCAGCGTCGCCGACGACGAAGAGAACCGCGCGCTTCTCGCTCGCCCGAACCGAGCTCGAGCTTTCCTGGGTGATGGTTGCGGGGTTGGCAGGAGCGCGGCCGGGCATGAGGCAAGGATTGTAACCCAATGTGGTCGCGGACGGAGAGGATGAGCTCCGGCCACGACTACGGCCACGGTGACGACCACGGCCACGACCATGGCCACGACCCTTGCCTTCGGCCCCGAAGGTCGCCGTGGTCGTAGACGTCCCCGTGGCCGTGGCCGGACATTCTTGACTACCACGACTACGCTCCAGCCTACGTCCTGCCGCGCGCGCAGGTCGCCTTGGTCGCCGCCGTCCCGTGGCCGTGGCCGGACACTTTTGACGTTACTCCCTGATCCCAGCCATGCGCGTGAGCATCGAGACGATGCGTTCCAGCAGCTCGCGCGTTCGATCTGCCTCGTCGGCCGGCACGAATCGCAAAGTCTCCAGGGCGTCCACGATGGCCGCACACTCGAGGGCCGAGCCCCTTGCGATGGCATAGAACCGGCGGGCATCACGGTCCTTCATCGTGCCCTTGCCGCTTCCCTCGGCCACGTTGAGCGGAACCGAGAGCGCGGCCCGACGAAGCTGGTCTGCAAGGTCACCATGACCGCGCGGAACCCGCTCGGCGAGCGAGGAAGACACGCCGAGGAAGGTCACCGCGCAACGATACACATCGAGTTTCTGGAAGCCGAACATGTATGAGTTTCGGCGAGACAAAGGAAAAAGTTGCTTGGCCGTGACGACGAAGGTCGGCCACGGCCACGACCACGGCCACGACTCCTGTCGCCTTGGTCGTAGCCGTCCCGTGGCCGAGGCCGTGACCGAACACTATCGACGCCCCCTGGCCACTATGACTCGGCCTCTGTTCGGGGCGAGTCATAGGACTCGACGACGGGCCAGCCGTGTGCCGCCGCCTGGGTACGTTCAGACCGCCTGCGATTCAGGACTGAGCGCGCGCCTCGCGCCGGTGCGTGGGCAGCCGCGTTGGGCTCGGGCATTGCTTTGCTTGCTGACGCAACCACCTGGGAAAAATCAGCAGAGGAGAACACATCATGATGCGCCTTTACGCCATCGTACCGGACCAGAGCGGGCAGCCGGCAGCGCTCTTCATCGTCCCAGAGGACGCGATTGCGTGGGGCCTCGCCAAATTCGGGGTCGATGCGTTTCGCGTTCAACGGCTCGACGTGGTGCTGCTCACCGGGAAGGAAAGGTGCCGGCACGTCGGCACTGCGTGAGCCGGCACCTCCTCTCTGTCATATGACTCGACACCCTGGGAACGTATGACTGCCGCTTTCCAGGTCGACCGAATGCGAGGCAGGCCGGGCGCAACTATTTGAAATCATATCGGCGAGCACGCGCATGACCCGTGGCACCAATTTTGCTGAATGACCGGCCGACATCGAGACCCCAACGAGAGGCTCCATGAAAACATTCGGGCAAACGCGGCACTCTATTCTGGTTTGGTTGGCGGCAACAGCCTTCTGGGGCTGCGGCCAACAAGGCGAGCAGCCCAATTCGACCGGGACCACACCAGCGCCCGCCATGTCCGAGTCGGCTGGGGCCGGCCTGGCAACCGGTTCGCGCGAAGCGCGAATCAAAGACCAGACGCCGCCCGCCGACGGCGGCGCTCCCGATTCCGGTGTTCCCCCCACCATCACGGCCACAGGCACCACCACGATCAGCACGACCCACACGCAGTCGGCGACGGGGACGACGACGGTGACTGGCACCGGAACCTTGACCTCGGTGCAGACCGACGCGAGCCACTACTATCCGGTTTCGGCGACGGCGACGGCCACGGATACGGCGTATGTCTACTACTATTCTTGGACCAGGACCGGAACCGCGACGGCCACGAACAACAAGACCGCCACCGCCAGCACGACCAGCATCAGCGCCGGCACCAAGAGCACCATCGCCACGAACACCGTCACGAACCCCTACAACGGGACCGAGACCAAGACGGTCACCGGCAGCGTGACCGTCTCGGGAGTCACGACGGGCATGCCGGCGGTGACGGTCACGGTGACCGCCAACTCGACCAACCCCACGACGGGAGTCGGCACCCACACCTACGCCGGCACGGGCACCAAGACCCTCACGGCAACGGGCTCGAACACCGGGAATGGGACGCAGTCGTGGACCTACCACCCGACCGGCACGGTGACCAACACGGTGACCACGACGGTCCCGACCACGGTGACGGGCACCCAGACGGCGACCGGCACCGTCACCTTGACCAATGCGTGTGTGGGCACGTGGGCGTTCTGCGACAACTTCGAGACCGGCAACGGCAGTGCTTGGAACGTGCGCCAGGGCGCAGCGCAGAACTTCAGCGTAGTGCTCGACGGCAGCAAGGCCTATCGCCAGAACGACGCCACCGCGTCTCAGCTCTACATCTCGCAAGCCCAGGGCGGGGTGGCGTGGATGGACTCGACCGTCGAGGCGAACCTCAAGCCGCTCAGCTTTTCGTCGAGCAGCGCGCTGGTGTCCCTGTGGGGCCGCTACGACGCCACCTGGAACGCGGACTGCGGCTACTACGTCGGCCTGCGCGGAGACGGGAAAGTGCTGATTGGCAAGCGCGTCGCCGGCGTCAGTAGCACCCTTGGCACCCCGGTGGCCGTGCCTGGCGGCATCAGCGCCGGCACCTGGTACGATGTGAAGCTGGACATGCAGGGCACGTCGCTGAAAGCCTTCGTCAACGGCACGCAGCTTCTCACCCAAACGGATAGCTCGTGTACCAGCGGCTCGGCAGGCGTGGGCAGCGTGGGGGCATCCTTCGAATCCGACGACTTTCGCGTGAGTGCCCCCGCCACCAACGCCTGCGTGCAAGGCTGGGCCAACACCCAGTGCGGAGAGTTTTGCACCTACGAGGCAGGCGTGCAGAGCGACCGCGCCGGCTGCGGCGCCTATCTGGACTGTTACGCAGCCCACGGATGCAGCCCCGAGACCTGCGGCGGCCCAGACGACTTGTGCGGCGTGAACCGCCCCGGCCTCAACACCTGGGGCAATGCCAGCAAAGAGGTCGCCGACCAAGTCTACAAGTGCATGGGCTGCGCCGGCTCCGTCAACTGCGCCAACCCCAAGTACTACAACGGAACCGTGTGCGCCGACGGCAGCGCCTGCACGTGGGGCGATACCTGCCAGAACGGCTCCTGCGTCCCCGACGCCGGCCGCACCATCCAGTGCTCCGCGGCCGACCAGTGCCATGGTGTTGGTACATGCGATACCACCACGGGCCTCTGCAACAACCCGACCGAGGACGATGGCGTGAGTTGCGACGATGGGAACGCGTGCACGACGGATGATATCTGCGAGAGCGGCGTGTGCAAGGGCAATGGTCCCCGTACGTGCACAAGTACCGACACCAGCACCAGCACGAGCACCGCCACCGGCACCGCGACCACGACCGACACCAGCACTGATACGAGCACGGCGACGGTCACGTCGACGGGCACTGGCACCGGCACCGGCACTGGTGAGGCACCGGACCCGACTGCAGGGCTTTCGGCGTTTCCCGGCACAGTGAACGGCGAGTTGTCCGTCAGCCCGAGCGGAGCCGCCATGTACAAGGTCCCGATTGCGCTACCGCCTGGGATCGCCGGAATGGTGCCGAACCTGGCTCTCGTCTACTCGAGCCAGGGCGCAAATGGGATCGCGGGTCAGGGCTGGGACCTTACTGGCTTGTCGATGATCCATCGCTGCCCGAAGACTCGTTTCGAAGACGGGTTCGCCCAGCCGGTGACGCTGAGCAGCTCACCCGCCGATGACGGCATTTGCCTGGATGGCAAACGTCTGTTCGACCGCGGGGCGAAGCAGGACGGCACTGGGCGCCGTTACGAGCCCGAGTTCGGCGACTTCAGTGAGATCACACTATCTTCGTTATCCGCAGAGGAGTCGATGTTTACCGTAGTCACGAAGGGCGGTGAGACGAGGTACTACGGCAAGGACGACACCACCCGGGTACAGATGGTGGGCGGCCATCCCCAATACTGGACGACTGGGATCTGGCTGCTCCAGAAGGTGGTGGACGTCTGGGGCAACTACTACGAGATTCATTACAACAATGACCAGAAGGACTTTCGCACGAGTGGCATCATTGTGTCCCAAATCTCGTACACGGGGCGTCTTCCGGGATCCGCCGCCGACGACGATGCCGCCGCGGTACCGACATTCCAGTCCGTCAAGTTTGGGTACGAGCTCCGTCCCGACATCCGCACTACCCGGCTCTCTTCGGAGATCCTATCTCGGAATCGGAGGCTCACGAGGATCATCACTGACCTCGGCGTCTACAAACTCGACTACGGGCGGCCGGCGACCACACCGACGGTAGATGATAAGATGCTCCCGAGCCGCTTACAGTCGATCACCTACTGCCCTGACGAAGGCGACTGCGCCGAGCCGCTGAGTTTCGATTGGGACGGTGGCGGCTATGACTGGGTGGAGGCTCCGGGGTACACGCTGCCGCATGCTCTCACTCCGGGTACGTGGTTTATGGACCTCGACGGCGATGGGAGGCTGGACCTGGTGTCGGCGCAGCTCGACAGTGCTTCGTACGCATGGCGGAACACCGGCACATCCTTCGAACAGGCACCACGGCCCTGGACCTTGCCGGGAATTGTCTGGAGGTATTCTGTTGACGATCCAAATCCGGGCAACACCGCTTTCGCGGACCTGGACGGCGATGGCTTGCTCGACGCAATGCACATCAGCGGCCAGGGAATTGCTCAGCCTACTGTCGTGCTGAATCGAATCAGGACTGAGGGGATGTGGTTGCAGGCCATACCATTCGTTCCGTCCGTGCCCGATTGGGCCAGCCACGTGCAACTCACTGCTGGCAATGGTGCGCTCATCGACATGGATGGAGACGGCCGAGCTGATATCGTCTCGATGTCCACAGGCTCGATGAAGGTTCTCATCAACAAGGGCGTTCTGCTCCCGCCAAACCCTTCCCCTCCGTGGGAAGATGCCTCAGACAGGTACGGCGGCGTCACTCCTATCAGCGACTACGATCTGCTCGACGTGAATCGTGATGGCCTGCCCGATCTTGTCGGCAAATACCACACGCCGGCGGAGGGCAAGACGTACCTAAATACCGGCAAGGTCTCTCCTAACGGCACGGTCTGGGTCAGCTTCGACCTTGGATTGTCCCCCGGCCATTACCCCAATGGCATGGAGACGAAGGCCGACTTCGACGGGGACGGGCTCTACGATGTCCTTCAGTTTGGCTGTAGGCAGCAGGGAGAGCCGAACTTGGCGGGGTGTCCAGTTGGTACGTGGTCGATCCCATTCATAGAGAGAATTGCGCTTGCGACCGGCTCTGGCTACGAGCCGGCACAGTACGCGTCATCCTGGGCCGAGCGCCTCCAGTACTTCACGCCGCAGAGCAACGACATCAACATCAGGGTCGAAGACCATGCCTTCATGCCCGTCGACATCAACGGTGACGGCCTTGCGGATCTGGTTCAGCGCAAGATGTCGCTTGATAGTATTCCCGAGGACCCGGGACCCAAGCAAGGCCGTGTTTTCTTCAACACGGGGAAAACCTTCATCACCCTTGACGGGTCCACATCGTGGACGGATCCGCTGGGCACGAAGGATTCGCAGGGCACCATCCCGGCACCGGTTCCGCGTGTTCCCAAGGGCAATCGACTCTCCGGCGATATCAGCACCACGTTCATCGATCTCGATGGTGACGGTGTGACAGATCTCGCGAGTACAACCATGTCGTGGCGGAACGCCTTCCGGTCGCCGGTGATCGTGGGCTTCCCGAACGGCCTAGCGAGGAAGACGGTACCAACCTACAAGGTGATCACCACGGCCGACGCGCAGAGCGACGCCGCTCGCCCTGGTCATCCGACCTACCACGACTCCACGTCCGACCAGCAGCCACCGCCGCCTGCGCCCGGCACATCGTTCATGACAACCCCGCTGCGTGTGGTCGCCTCGCTTGCCCTGGACGACGGCATCGGCGGAACTGCGACCACCGACTACGAGTACCGCGACCTGCGCGCAAGCCCGTCCGGTCGCGGGCCACAAGGTTTCAGCACTATCATCGTGACCGGGCCCGAGGATCGGAGTTTGCCAGCCGGCCACCGCACGCGCATCGAGACCAAGACGCAATACTTGCAGGCTTTCCCCTATACTGGGATGCCGTTAGAGGTAACGCGCTATCTCGTCGATTCATCGAGTCGAAACGAACTCGCATTGGTCTCCCTGACCACTACCGAGTATTGCGATGCGATACCTGGGACGGGCAATAGCTGTACGCCACAGGCGACGGGAGATGATCCATTCGCGAGCACAGGCAGGACGCGGTTTGTACGCCCCACGACCGTAATAGACTACAAATACCTCCTTTCCTCGACCACCCTGAACAATGGGCAAGGAGGAAGCTCGGGCCAGTCGCTAGCTCCGTCGGTCTCAGTCAGCAGTACGTTCACGCACGACAAGCAGGGAAACCCGATCACGACGACGGTGATGACTGGGAGTGGCGAAGACGTATACCAGAAGACGATCGTGAATGCCTATGGCGATCCCGATAGCCCAGAGGAGCGGCTTGGGAAGGTGACTCTGTCGACTGTAACGACCCAGAAGGTTTATCCTCAGGACTGCCTCGCCATACCTATCACGCACACAACGAAGTTCGAGTATGGCCAGGTGAATCAGTTCGCGTCGCCCGTGAACGAGGGCGTCATGGTAGGAACGCTCGGGTTACTCAAGACCACTGTCGAGCCGGGGGCTGGAGCGCCCATCGAGCTGCACACCGCTTACGCATACGATCGGTTCGGGAACGTGGTCAGGACGACGATCTGTGCGAGTGATTTCGAGTCCTGCGGAGATCCGGGCGCGACGGGATCGAGCGATCTGCCCTATCGGATCACTCAGATCAGCTACGATCCGGTGGATTTTGCAGTTCCGCCCGGTACGGGCCTCTTCGATAGCCTCTCCTATGGAGCTGGCCGCTACCCGGTCAAGACGACCAATGCTGCGGGCCATGTCGAACTGACGGCCTACGACTGGCGGTTCGGCAAGTTGTTGCAGCAGACCGGACCGAACGGTATCAGCACGTGCAAGGTGTACGACGGCCTTGGTCGTCAGACCCTTGAGATCGGTCGCTGCGGATCGTCGGGCCAGATCACGACCAGAATCCAGCACTTGTCGCCTGCCGACGCAGCTACGGGCACGATCAAGGTCGTAACCGCCACGACGCCACCCACAGGAAGCCCCACCTGGACCTATACGGACGCGCTCGGACGGACTACGATGACCTTATCGCGCGCATTTGACAACCACTACGTAAAGGCGCTGACATTGTACGATAATTTTGGCCGCGTTTTCTGGACGACAAAGCCGTTCCTATCGACATCGTCCGATTTGAGTGTGGAGGCGGCGGCCCCCGTAACGATCAGTCTCTACGATTCGCTCGGGCGGGTGAGCTCCGTGATCCAGGACCTCGGGGTGCTCGACGGCACGGCGACGGGCGCACCGGGAAACCAGGAGCAATCCACGACGACCCATACAACGTATGACCGCTCCACGATAACGACGACACGCACGGTAAACGGCGAGTCGCGGACGCGCTCCGAAACCAAGAATGCTCTCGGGAAGATCTCCTCGGTTACCGATGCGAACGGGGTCACCATTTCGTTTGCGTATGATGCCGACGGCAACCTGGCTTACACTGCGTCGCCGACCGACGTGTGCGCCTCGGACGCGGACACGAGCAATGCCGTGCATATTACATACGACGCTCGTGGCCGCAAGCAGGCGACCCACGATCCGGACCTTGGTGACTGGGGCTATCAGTACAACAGCTTCAGCGATCTGGTGGTTCAGACCGACGGCAAAGTCAGGCCAAGCTACATGACGTACGACGCGTTGGGGCGGGTGGTCCAGCGCGACGACGACAGCGGAACCGCGCGGTGGATCTACGACGCCGCCCCGCATGGCATCGGAAAGCTCGCGGCAATGGTGAGCCCGAGCGACTCGCGACTCGCGGGTGCGTGCCAGCTAGAGTTTGCGCCGGCGCCAGGGGCTGGCGAGAAACAGGCCGGACGTTCATACCGCTACACGGGGTTTGGCGACGTGGACGAGGTAACCGATTGCGCGGATGGCAGCACGTTTCGCTCGACGTACGGCTATGATCGTTTCGGCCGTCCGATTCTTTTGCGCTATCCTGAGGCCAAGGGCAATCGATTCGCAGTGAAGTACGTGTACACAAAGGCCGGATACCTGCATTACGTTGCGAACGACGCCACCGGTGCGGTGATGTGGGAGGCGACGGCGATGAACGCGGCGGGACAGGTGACTGACGAGGTGTTAGGGAACGGGGTGGAGACTGCGTCAGTGCGCAACGACGCGACCGGGTGGCTGCTCGGCAGGACGAGCACGGCACATGCGGACGGCGACAACGTGATCCAGAAGTGGGGGTATGCCTTTGACGAGGCGGGAAACCTGCGTGCGCGCCAGCGCACGGACGGCGCAAACGGCTTAGCCGCGAGCGAGACCTTCGGCTATGACTCGCTTGACCGTTTGCTCAGTGCTACGGTGCAGGTCCCAGCGCAAGGCTACGACCCGGAAAGCTACACGTACGATGAACTCGGGAACCTGCAAACCAAGGCAGGCAGGAGTTACAAGTACGGGACGGGATGCCTGGCGGGAGCGCGCGATGCGGGCCCCCACGCAGTTTGCCAGATAGACGACGGCCCTACCTACAATTACGACGCGAACGGAAACCTGCTAAGTGTGGGTGACCGCACGGTGGAGTGGAACGCGGCCAACAAAGCGACGCGGCTAACCAGTGGAACAGGGAGCGAGACAAAGACAGCGGACTTCATTTACGGCGCGGATGGGTTGCGGGTGGTGCAGGCGGTAGGCACGGGGGACGGGGCGCTCGGGAGCTCGGGCAACAGCACGCTGTCGCGCACGGTGTACGTGGGCCTTGGGGCTACGGGCAAGAGCATATACGAGCGCAAGACGCGTGGCGCAACCGTCGAGCACTCGCACTTCATCTATGCGGGCGCGGCGCACGGTGGGAGCGCGTTTGCCATCCAGGTGGTAACCGAGGATTCTTCGACCCCGACAACACCCAAGACCGAGTACCACCACTTCGACCACATCGGCTCCGTGACGGCGGCGAGCGACGAACATGGCCACGTCACGAGCGCCCCTGCCGACGGCCCCGGCGCCAGTATGATCGGTTACGACCCTTGGGGCGCGATCCGCAGCCCAAGTGGCCAGGTTGCCGACCCGCCGACCTTCGCCTCGCCAGCGGGGAATCGGGGTTTTACCGACCAGGAAACGATCCCTAGCCTGGGGCTCGTGAACATGAACGGGCGTATCTACGACCCAACGGTCGGTCGTTTTCTTTCGCCCGACCCTAACGTCCAGTTCGCGTCAGATCTGCAGAGCTACAACCGCTACAGCTACGCCGCGGATAACCCTCTGCGGTACACGGATCCGACGGGGTTCAATTTCTGGTCAGACCAGTTGGAAGGGTTGGCCGGGGTCGGGCAGATATTCGGCCCCCTCATCGTCCTCACCGTGTGCATCGGCACCTCGGGGGCCGGGTGCACTTACGCCGCGATGGCGCTAGCGGCCGTTACCACCTCCGCGGCGATCGAATCCGGTGCCCCATGGGACTCGACCATCGCTGCAAGCGCCTTTGCCTTCGGCACAGGGTACGCATTCGGGAACTTCGGCGCGGAGATCGGTGGCGGTAACCCCATCGGTCAGCTATTGGGAGGCACTATTGCTGGCGGCCTCGCGGCAGCGGTTATGACGCCCATCACCGGCGGCAGCCTCGGCGACAACGTAGTCATAGGTGCCGCCAACGGCATGGTCGCCGCCGCCCTGTCTATGGCTTTCAGCCACACAAACCCTGTTGACCAGGCAACACAGCAGGGGGGCGGGGGAGGAGGAGGAGACTTGTCCGAGGTTCTTGCCCCTGATGATGAAGCGGGCATGTCCCTTGGAAAGCTCAGGAGACCAGATATCGCGTGTGCGATGGACAATTGTTTTCCGGACTACGCCATGCAACGGACGCCGGAGTACCAGAGTGGTTTACTTCGTGGGGCGGCAGTGGGAGCTGCCGTTGACCTCGTGGGAATTGCTGGTGTTGCAGCGGCGCCGGGTCTATTGGAGGGGTTGGGTCTAACTGCACCTGAAGTGGGACTCGTCGGTGGTAGTACTGGAGCCGTTGTTGCGGCAAACTCTGATCGTCTTGTCCTTGTCTCGCGCTGGGGAAGTGAGGGGCTGAAGGCAGGCGATTGGGTCATGACGGGCGGCAAGACAGCTGTCAACTATGTTTTGTCTGGCAAGTGGCAACCGGGAATGGGAAACATGTTTGCCCCATTCAGTAGTGGTCAAAGCTACACAGTTCCATTGTCATCCCTCCAAATGCCGCAGGAGTTTGTTCTTACCGACTGGTTCAAAGCTATGCTTGGGCAAAGAATGTACTTCCCATAAGGATTGGTTTGCTGGTTATTCGTTGGGTCACAGCCGCGATTCTGCTGGCCGCGTTCGCGGCCATTGCAGGTGGAAATGCTTGGTTTGTGATCGATAACCTTCGACATCGAAACCACCATAGATCCTGGATACCCCTCTTCGGAGGCCTCTTCGGTGTTGCAGCGTGCTTCGTAACGCCGCTTGGGATGGTGAATGGGATTTGGTACTTACCGTTGCTTTTGGATTTCGGGTCGTTGCCCGGACTTGTCCTCACGGCAGGATCGGCAATTCGGCGGGCGATGAATCACAAGTGAGACAGTACAACTAGCGCAGGGCTCTAGCTCTCTCTGGATTTCTTTGCGGCAAAGATTGGGACGGAAGCGTCCCATGCCTGTTGCAGAAGCTCTGAGCCCGAAGGCATGGGGATGCAGTCGACGTATTCTCCGGGCCTCAACAGAGTCTGAATCTGCGTCATGAGAGGTGGAACAAAGGTGTCGGGATTGGCTCCAGGGCGATGATCGATCACAACGCAGAGATGGGACTCCCCTCGCTCGATCGTGAGTGCCAAAAGCCAGACCGCGCGAACCTCAATGAGGGTTGGCCCAACCGCCGATATGAGTTCCTTGAGGGCTGTCGGAATTTCGTGGTCGAGACGCCGAAGCTGAAGGCCAGATGCTTGCATCGCTTCATTCTTCCCGAGTGGTGGCGGAACTCTGCCTTCAGCGAGAGCGAGTAACTCATAGCGAGAAACGTATCCAGCGATTGGGTTGGCCGGATTGAAAACCAACGATGCAAGTTGAGCGGCGAGAGCCATTCCGAAGACGTCGCTTGCGGGCAATGTGGTAAAGGGGCAGCCAGTAGGGCGCCACACCAAAAGCGCTTGTTCATCGGTAAATACAACCATCCCGCGACTTCCATCCGGGGCACTGGACTCCACAAAATCTGCGTTGGTTGCTACATCTGTTTCTCTGCCCGTACATGCTCGAGGATCCAAGCCAGGCTTCAGTCCTGGCGATGGGACGAGCAATCGACTGCACAAGAGAGAGCGAAAAAAGCGGGCACGTACATCTGGTCCGCCACCCCGAGCAAGAGCCTCCATGTACGTCTTCAACTCCGACGCTTCTGGAGGACGCTGAGCAAGAAATCTGCTGAAGAGACCCATTCGTCGATACTCTTGAATCCTACAAAACTCTGGTCGAGGCTCAACTAGCCTTGCGCCGATACTGGTCGACGAGGGCCTCTACGATCTCGACGATCTTGTCCTGCTGAGAGCGCGGGAGACGTGCGACCTCCTCGAACGCCCGTTGGGTCTTCCCAACGGGGCCAGGGCGGCGATCTGCGAGCGGTGAGATGCCGAGGAACTGCTCGACGGAGCAGCCGAGGACCTTGGCCATCTTGGGCAGGACGTCGGAGCGCGGTGGCTTATCGCTGTGCTCCCAGAAGGTGATGTTTTGCTGGGTCTCGCCGACGAGCTTGGCGAACTCGACTTGGGTGAGGCCGGCGGCGCGACGTAGGTCGGCCAGGCGTGCGCCCTCGGCTGGTCGGGTTTTCGGGGCTCTCTGTGGCATGCGCAGATCGTAAGGCCGAATTTCGGGACCAGGCCCAGATGGTGAAATTAGCGCTTGCATAAATACCATTATACTAGTACCATCCAGGCGAGTCGATGGCACTGGTAAAAACAAGTATCTTCCACTTGACAGGATTTTGAAGGGAGGCGCGCCGTGGCCCGAATCCCCGAGTCCGAGATCGAGAAGCTCAAGGCCCATGTGTCGGTGCAGCGGCTGGCAGAGGCGCGGGGCGTGGAGCTGAAGCGGCACGGGGCGGACTTGATCGGGCTGTGTCCTTTTCACGACGACAAGAAGCCGTCTCTGGTGATCAGCTCACGGAAGAACCTTTGGCATTGTCTCGGTGCCTGCCAGGCAGGTGGATCGGTGATCGACTGGGTGATGAAGGCAGAAGGCGTTTCGTTTCGGCACGCGGTGGAGCTGCTGCGGGCCGACCTGCCTTTGACGTCGCCATCGACGAACGTGGTGAAGACATCGGTGGTGCGCAAGCTAGCGGCGCCGGTACAGGCGGATGCGGACGACCGGGAGATCTTGGCGCAAGTGGTGGGCTACTACCACGAGACGCTGAAGCAGAGCCCGGAGGCGCTGAAGTACCTGGAAGGTCGGGGGCTGCAGTCGTCGGAGATGGTCGACCGCTTCAAGCTGGGCTTCGCGAACCGAACGCTGGGGCTGCGGCTACCGATGAAGCAGTGGAAGGCTGGAGGCGAGATCCGGGGGCGGCTGCAGAAGCTGGGGGTATTGCGCGAGAGCGGACACGAGCACATGAACGGCTCGGTGGTGATTCCGATCTTCGACGAGGAAGGCAACGTGGTGGGGATGTACGGGCGGAAGATCACGCCAGGGCTGCGGGAAGGAACGCCCCTCCATATGTATCTGCCCGGACCGCATCGCGGGATCTTCAACTGGGAGGCCCTGCCGCTGTCGAAGTCCGTCATCCTGTGCGAGGCGCTGATCGATGCCTTGACCTTCTGGTGCCACGGTTTCCGCAATGTGACTTCGGTGTACGGCATCGAAAGTCATATCACCGAGCACCTGGCAGCCTTCAAGCGCTACGGGACCACGCAGGTCTTGATCGCTTTCGATCGCGATGATGCTGGCGAACGTGGAGCCGAGAAGGTGGCCGAGCAACTGATGGCCGCGGGCATCTCGTGCTACCGGGTGCAATTTCCTCGCGGCATGGATGCGAACGAGTACGCGTGCAAGGTGTCGCCAGCGGCGAAGTCGTTAGAGCTGGCGTTGAAGAGCGCGGTCTTCATGGGCAAGGGCGCGCGCCCGATTGCGGAGACGCCCGCGATCCAGACCGCGGCCGCGGTGACAGCCGAAACGCCGACGGAGCCAACAGCGGCGGCTGACCATCCTCCTTTAGCTGCCAACGCGGAGGCTTCGCCCACCGCGGAAGCCACGACGGAGCCGCCACCGGTGACGATCTTGGAGACGACGGCGCCCGAGGCTGTGCCGGTGGCAGGCGTGCCGTGCGAGCACCAAGGTGAGGACGTGATCTTTTGCTTCGCCGATCGTCGGTATCGCGTGCGAGGTCTTGCGAAGAACACGGCCTTCGACTCGCTGAAGGTAAACCTGCTCGCCGGTCGTGGCGACCATTTCCACGTCGACACCCTGGACATCTACGGCGCCCGGCAACGGGCGATCTTCCTCAAGCAAGCCACGACCGAGCTCGGCGTGAACGAAGACGTGCTGAAGGCTGATCTCGGCAAGGTGCTGCTGAAGCTGGAACAACTGCAAGACCAGCAGATCCGCGCGGCGCTGGCGCCGAAGGACACGACGGTGCGGCTCACCGACGAGGAGACGGCGGCAGCATTGCAACTGCTCAAGGATCCTCGACTGCTCGATCGGATCCTCGAGGATTTCCGTCGCTGCGGCGTCGTGGGCGAGGAGACGAACAAGCTCGTCGGCTATCTCGCGGCGGTGTCGCGCAAGCTGGAAGATCCCTTGGCGGTGGTGATTCAGTCTTCGTCGGCCGCGGGGAAATCGTCGCTGATGGAAGCTGTCTTGGCCTTCATGCCCGAGGAAGAGCGGGTGAAGTACGCGGCGATGACGGGGCAGTCGCTCTTCTACATGGGCGAGACGAACCTCAAGCACAAGATCCTCGCCATCGTCGAGGAAGAGGGCGCCTCGCGAGCCTCGTATGCGCTCAAGGTCCTGCAGAGCGAAGGCGAGCTGACCATCGCATCCACCGGCAAAGATCCAGAGAGCGGGAAGCTGGTCACGCACGAGTACCGGGTGGAAGGACCGGTGATGATCTTCCTGACCACGACGGCGATCGAGATCGACGAGGAATTGCTCAATCGCTGCCTGGTGCTGACCGTCGACGAGGACCGCGCACAAACGCGGGCGATCCACGAATTGCAGCGGTCGGCGCGTAGCCTCGAAGGGCAGCTTGTCCGCCGAGAAAAAGAAGAGATCTTGAAGGTGCATCGAAATGCACACCGTCTGCTTCGCCCGCTGATGGTGGTCAACCCTCACGCGCGCGAGCTGCGCTTCCCGGACCACCGCACGCGCACGCGACGGGACCACATGAAGTATCTGACCTTGATCGAGACGATCGCTTTTCTGCACCAGCAGCAACGGCCGGTGAAGACGGCTCAGCACCACGGCAAGGTGGTCGAATACATCGAGGTCACGCTGGCCGACATCGCGGTGGCGAATCGACTTGCACACCAGGTGCTGGGGCGATCGCTCGATGAACTGTCGCCGCAGACGCGGCGGCTGCTCATGCTGCTCGACCAGACGGTGGCAGCAGGCTGCAAAGGGCTGGCGATGGAGCGGAAGGATTACCGCTTCACGCGCAAGGAAGTGCGGGATGCGGTGGGGTGGACGGACTTTCAGGTACGGACCCACCTGGACAAGCTGGTCGATCTGGAATACGTGCTGGTGCATCGGGGAACGCGTGGCCAGAGCTTCGTCTACGAGCTGCTCTACGACGGTGAGGGCAAGGACGGTACGCCGTTTCTGCAGGGGCTCTTCGAGGTGCAACCGGCTGGCGGCTGCGGGTACGACGAAAAGAACGAGCATGGTAAAGGCGAGTTCGAGCTTCAAAAAGGCAAGTTCGAGCCCCCATTGAGCCCCCAACGAGCCCCCATTGAGGGTGGGTCGAGCATGGCGGTTTTGCCTGGAAAACCCGAGGAAAATGGTGGAAACGGGCATTTTGAGCCGAAAACAGCACATAGGGGGGTAGAGCCCAAAATCGCATCGTACCCTGATGTGCCCGTCGTACTCGCAGCCGTGGCCAAGGTGAACTGATGGCCAGGACACTGCGCGAGCTTGCAAGCTACGGGACGCTCGGGGTGAGGGCGGCCGAGTTTCTGGACATGCGGCGGGCGAAGCATTTTTCGCCGGGAACCATCGAATGGAACGAGGGCAACCTGCGGGCCTTCTTCAATTGGTGTGAAGAGCGCAGCCTGCGCAACCCGACGGAGATCACGCGGCCGATCTTGGAGCGCTACCAGCGGTGGCTCTTCTACTACCGGACGAAGCTCGGCAAGCCGCTGACCATCGCCTCGCAGCACAAGCGGCTGGCTGCGGTGCTGGCCTTCTTCAAGTGGATGGCGAAGTCGAACATGATCCTTTTCAATCCAGCGTCGGAGATCGATCTGCCGCGACTGGACCGGCGGCTACCGCGGGATGTGCTGACCATCGCCGAGGTGGAACACGTCCTGAGCTTGCCGGACGTGACGAAGCCGAGTGGGATCCGAGACCGGGCGATGCTGGAGACGCTGTATTCGACAGGGATCCGGCGGAGCGAGCTGGTCAGGCTTGGGATCTACGACGTGCAGCCAGAGGCCGGCACGCTGATGGTGAGATTGGGCAAGGGGCGCAAAGACCGCGTGGTGCCCATCGGCGAGCGTGCGCTGTCGTGGATCGAAAAGTACCTCGTCGAGGTGAGGCCGAAGGACGTGGTGGAGCCCGACGACGGCGTGCTGTTTATCTCGCACCTCGGGAACGGCTTCATGCCGCACACCCTGACGGACATCGTGCGTGGCTACATCGAGCAGGCGAAGATCGGCAAGGTAGGGAGCTGCCATCTTTTCAGGCACACGATGGCCACCTTGATGCTGGAGAGCGGGGCGGACATCCGCTTCATCCAGGCGATGCTTGGGCACGCGAGCCTCGAGACGACGAGCATCTACACGCTGGTGTCGATCAAGAAGCTTAAGGAAGTGCACGAGCTGACCCACCCCGGAGCACATCTTGGTCGACGGGAGAGTGTCGAGAAGCCGGTGGTCAGCGAACAGGCTGCCGAGGAATTGCTTTCTACTTTAGCCGCCGAAGCCGGCGAGGAGGAGGACGATCGTGTTTAGCTCAGAGTCGCAACTTTCGCGGGTGTGCCGGGCATTCTGTGCTCGAGCTCGGCTGACCGAGCTGTGGACCGACGCGGGACCGACGGTGCTGGCCAGGGATCTGGCAGAACACGGCGGCGGGCCATTGTCGAGCGGCGAGCGCTTGCTGCTGCTGGTAGCGTGGTCGCTGTGGAGCGCTTGCAGCCACGTGACGGTGGGCGAGGTCTTTTACAACTTGGACAGCACGAGCCTGACCATGCTGGGCAAATTGATGATCGCGGCGGGGCGGGGTGCTGAGGCCATCGAGGCGTGGATCACCGACGCTGAGAAAGTGATCGGGCAGCGGAACACCGGCCACGCGTGAGCAGCGGCTGTGAGCCGCGCTCCGTGGCTGCGGCCCCGCGGGCGCCCGTGCCGTCGCTCCACCTTCAGCTGGGCCACAGCATTTTCTCAAGCTGCGACCGCACGGGCGCCCGCTCCATCGTGCAGGTGCGTGGCTCGCAGCGCCGCGATCTGTGCCCCGGTCACCGCGTCCTGGTCCTTGCACGCGCTCGCGCGCGGGTGCGCGCACGTGAGCGCCGGCCAGCGCCGCGCTCGCGCTGGCAAGGCCCAGTCCGCTCCATCGTGCAGGCGCTCAGCGCCGCGATCTGCGCCCGAGCCCCGTCGCGCGCGCGTGCCCCCTGCCGGGCGCACGCGCGCGCGACTCCATCGGGAAAAGCGGCGCCACACGGTAGACGCTCCCATGCCGCGGCGCCTCGCTCGCAAGTGCCATCGGGGACACAGCGGCGGTCAACTTGTGCTCGCATCGGACGCCTCGGCATGGTCGCTGCATCCGGGAAAGCGGCGACGACAACTCTCGCTCGCCAGCGCAACGATCGTGCACAAAGTGGCGGCGCGCGCCTGGTGCTGACATCGCAGCTTGATCGACGCCGGGCCCCTTACGCACACGCGTGCAAGCACGCTTTGGCCGCCGTTTCCCCCGCCGCGCCCCTCCCCTCTGGACACCCCTCCCCTGGCACCCCCTTTTTTTAAGGAATCCCCAAAGGGGAGGGGCGCTCTGGCTACGCGGGCGATTCTGAGCGCCGCGGACGGCGCCGCCCGCTCCGCCTAGGGGGAAACGGCGCCGGACCACGGGCCCCGGTCCGGCGGCCGGGCCGTCCTGCAGCGTGCATTGCACGCGTGTGCTGGGGCCCGGCTGGCGCGGGGCAGGCTTGGCATTTCAGGCGACAGCGCGCTCTCAGACCACCGCGTCTCCGCCGCCGGCCGCGGCGTCTCCGCCGCTCGCGCTTGCGCTCTCCGCCACGACGATCAGCGTGAACAGGGCCATCATCTCGCCCGGCCCGCGTCCCGCCGCTTGCATGGCGGCTGCGCCGCCCGCAACCGTCGGGCCGCTGCCCTCCAAGAGCTGGAACTACCCGTGCAGAATGACGCCCCATCGCGCTCCTGGGCGCGCTACACTTGGAGCATGCTGCAGTCGCAGGAAATTCTGGAAGCCGCACTTCAGCTGCCGCAAGAGCAGCGTGAGGTCCTGGTCGACAAGCTCGCGGCAAGCCTGGAGCTTGGAGATCTCGGGGAGTACTGGGAAGCCGAAATCCAACGCCGCATCGAAGACGTCGATGCCGGCAGAGTCGCGACCATCCCGGCCGACGAGGTCTTCGCTCGTCTCGAGCAACGCTTCGGTGGCAAGTAGACGCCTTCGCTTCAATCCTCTCGCCGAGGCAGAGCTGCAGGATGCTGCCTCTTGGTACGAGGAGCGTCTGGCTGGCTTGGGTGCTCGCTTCATTGCCGCCATTCGCCATCGTGTCGGTGAAATCGTCGAGTCACCACGCCGATGGCCCTTGATAGGCGGCGTCCGTCGCGTCCTCCTTGGACCCTATCCCTACGCCATCATCTATCGTGAGATATCCGACGACGAGATCGGAATCGTGGCCGTCGCTCATCTCAAGCGTCGGCAAGGCTACTGGACACAACGGTAGTCCTTGGCCGTCGCGGCAGCCCCGCGCATCCGGGGCCGGCCTCGCGGCTCGCTCGCTGGCGATGGGCTCGCTTCACCGCTCGCCGGCGCCACCGCTGGCCTTGCCAACTTCCTTCCCTTAGCTGCTCTTCCCGGTAGAATCGGGGCCAGGTGATGGTCCTCGGCATCGACGAAGCGGCTAAAGAAAAAGCCTCCAGGTGGGGCGCCCGTCGGTGTGCAAGCTCCCGCCCTCGGCCGAGGTGTTGCCGATCCGAAAACGCACGTCTGGGCCTCGCGACAAATTTTCGGCAGGTCGCGCCCCGGCCGAAGCGGCGTAAGCCTGCGGAAGGCATCAGGGAAATGCCTTCGTTTACGGTGGAATCGCGGTGGGGCGACCAAACACAGCAGGGGGGTGGGGGAGGCAGCGGCGCGGACAAGGTGCAGAACCTGGTGACCACAAAGGCAATGATGGAGGGAACACCGATGGGCGGTGATGGAGCGGGGTTGTCAGTAGATCAGGCGACATTAGATACGTACACCAAAGGGACGTCTTTGGAAGGCCGAGCAACTATCGACCAGACACTTGCGGGAACGGAGAAGCTTGGCGTAACGGACATGTACGGACGGGTCAAGATTTCGCCAGATGCGTTTCAAGGCGATGCGCTTCTCAACGTCGTAGTCGAGCACGAGGGAGTTCACGTAGGACAGGTCATGTCTGCGAATTTTGCTAATCCGAGTTCCCAGAACTACAAGTACGCCCGCGCCCTAAACGAACTTGAAGGGTACCGAAGGGGACTTGATGTCACGAATCAGTACTCATTCGCGGGCAACCCCGGTCTGGAGAGTGAATGGGGCGTTGAGGTTGACAAGATTGCGGAACTGACTGACGTTCTCAGGAACTCGCCCTATTCCAGCCGAGTGGCAAACTGGCCGTACAATTATCAATTAGGGAATGGAGACCAATGCCCCGCTACATCGTGCTACATCAAGTGAGGATTGCCGCGATTGCTGCTGCCATCTCCGTGATGGTTGGCTGTCATGCAGGTGTCGGTGTAAAGCCTTCGTCTATGCCGACGAATACCCAGAGCGAGAAGAGCACGCCAGGTGCTCTGGCAGAGTCTGAAGCACGGGTGGAGGGGTTGTCTTTTACCTTCAACCAAGTTTCGTCAGCCACTGAGGTCATTGTGAACATGACACTGGCAAACCCAACGTCGGACCGCACCTTCTGGATAGATTCGAAGCCGAGTGTTGGCGAGGGGAGTGCAGGCCTGGGCTCGCGTTCATACGAAGTCGAGATTGCTATTTCAGATGAACACCATAGGACCGTTCACTGGTTGTGTTCCGAGCCCTTTAGCAAAGGCAAGGAGATATCCGATTTTCGAAGCCTTCGGCCGGGCGAGAAGATCGAGTTCAAGTATAGATTCTACCCATATTGCTACAGCCTCGTACCAGGTGAGGCGTTGACGATGGGCATGTCATACATGTCGCGAGACAACTGGCCCGGTGCCGAAGAGGGAGCCTACCTTCCCAAGAAGCCTGTTTGGTCAGGCTGGCAGAAGATCGTCGTCCCCCAGGGCTGGAAGGACACGACACCACCGAACAAATAGTACTATTTCGTCTTCTGCTGGGTGCTCTGGGCCTGCTTGACTGCAAGGGCCTGGAGCTCGGAGCGGGCGATGATGGGCACTACTGGATGGCGTGGCCTGAAGGCCACTGTCATCCGAGAATTTCGGCAATGACTTTGCGTAGGCTGGCTTGGTCATCGGCGTGAAGGGTGCCGAGTTGGCGGAGGACGAGGCTTGTTTCGATAGTTGTGAGCAGGGGTTTGATGACCGAAGGCTTGAGCAAGCCGGCCTCTTGCCAGTGCAGGACAGCGACCTCGCCAACCGTGGGCGCAGGCCGCACCTGGCTGGTGATGGCCATCAGGATCAGGTCGGGCCGCTCGCGGTGATACGCCTCGGAGCTGACGACGACGGCGGGGCGCTTCTTGGTGGCGGACTGGTCGGTGAAGGGAAAGGGAACGACGATGACGTCTCCGAAGCGGTAGGGCATGGTGCTATCGACTTTCAGATGTCGTTGTAGACGTCGTCCTCGGGATTGTCCCAGACCTTGGCAAAGGCAGGCACGGCCGCTGCGGTGGCAGCGTGGGCCAGCTCGCGATCGGTGTCTCGCGAGGCGAGGAAGTCGACGAAATCCTCGATCTCGGCCACGCGGGCCGGTGGAAGTCTATCGATCTTTTCAAACAGCAGGTCACGTGCGGTAGCAGGCATGATGGTCTCCTGATCTTATGATGTCCGAGGAAGGATCGGGCTGCACGCCAACATCAGCTAGCCTTGCGTCTGTACTGGTCGACGAGGGCCTCGACGATTTCGACGATCTTGTCCTGCTGAGAACGCGGGAGGCGTGCGACCTCCTCGAACGCCCGTTGGGTCTTCCCAACGGGGCCTGGGCGACGATCGGCGAGCGGTGAGATGCCGAGGAGCTGCTCAACGGAGCAGCCGAGGACCTTGGCCATCTTGGGCAGGACGTCGGAGCGTGGTGGCTTGTCGCTGTGCTCCCAGAAGGTGATGTTTTGCTGGGTTTCGCCGACGAGCTTGGCGAACTCGACTTGGGTTAGGCCGGCGGCGCGACGTAGGTCGGCCAAGCGCTCGCCCTCGGCTGGCCGGGTCTTCGGGGCTCTCTGTGGCATGCCCAGATCGTAAGGCCGAATTTCGGGACCAGGCCCCGATGGTGAAATTAGCGCTTGCATAAATACCATTATACTAGTACCATCTAGGCGAGTCGATGGAACTGGTAAAAACAAGTATCTTCCACTTGACAGGATTTTGAAGGGAGGCGCGCTGTGGCCCGAATCCCGGAGTCCGAGATCGAGAAGCTGAAGTCCGAGGTGTCGGTGCAGCGGCTGGCGGAGGCACGGGGCGTGGTACTGAAGCGGCAGGGGGCGGACTTGATTGGCCTGTGTCCGTTTCACGACGACAAGAAGCCGTCGCTGGTGATCAGCTCTCGGAAGAACCTTTGGCACTGCCTCGGTGCCTGCCAGGTGGGCGGGTCGGTGATCGACTGGGTGATGAAGGCCGAGGGCGTTTCCTTTCGGCACGCGGTGGAACTGCTGCGGGCCGATCTGCCTTTGACGTCGCCGTCGACGAACGTGGTGAAGACGGCGACGATCCGGAAACTGGCGGCGCCTGTGCAGGCGGATGCGGATGACCGGGAGATCATGGCGCAGGTGGTGGGCTACTACCACGAGACGCTGAAGCAGAGCCCGGAGGCGGTGAAGTACCTGGAAGGGCGGGGGCTGCAATCGTCGGAGATGATCGACCGCTTTAAGCTGGGCTTCGCCAACCGGACGCTGGGGCTGCGCTTGCCGATGCGGGCGTGGAAGGCCGGCAGCGAGATCCGGGGGCGGCTACAGAAGCTGGGAATTTTGCGGGAGAGCGGGCACGAGCACATGACCGGCTCGGTGGTGATCCCGATCTTCGACGAAGAAGGAAACGTGGCGGGGATGTACGGGCGGAAGATCACAGCAGGGCTGCGCGAGGGAACGCCCCTGCATATGTATCTGCCCGGCCCGCACCGAGGGATCTTCAACTGGGAAGCCTTGCGGGTGTCGAAGTCGATCATCCTGTGCGAGGCGCTGATCGATGCCCTGACCTTCTGGTGCCACGGCTTCCGCAACGTCACCTCGATCTATGGGGTGGAAAGCCCGATTGCCGAGCATCTGGCAGCCTTCAAGCGCTACGGGACCACGCAGGTGCTGATCGCGTTTGACCGTGACGAAGCCGGCGAGCGTGGCGCGGAGAAGGTGGCCGCACAGATGATGGCTGCGGGCATCTCGTGCTACCGCGTGCAATTTCCTCGCGACATGGACGCGAACGAATACGCATGCAAGGTGACGCCGGCCGCGAAGTCGCTGGAACTGGCGCTGAAAAGCGCGGTCTTCATGGGCAAGGGCGAAAAACGCGAACTCACCGTGGACACGGCGGCGCCAGCGCCGCAGTCGGAAGTCGTGGCGGCCCCTCTTCCTTTAGCCGCCAACGCTGAGCCCCCGCCTACTACGGAGGCCACGCTGGAGCCACCACCGGTGACGATCTTAGAAACGACGGCGCCCGAGGCTGTGTCGGTGGCAGACGTGCCGTGCGAACATCAGGGCGAAGACGTGATTTTTTGCTTCGGCGACCGTCGTTATCGGGTGCGTGGCCTGGCGAAGAACACGGCCTTCGACTCACTGAAGGTGAACCTGCACGTCGGTCGCGGCGAGCATTTCCACGTCGACACCTTGGACGTGTACGGCGCCCGACAGCGCGCGATCTACGTGAAACAGGCTGCGCTTGAGATTGGCGTGACTGAGGATGTGATCAAGGCCGATCTGGGCAAGGTGCTGCTGAAGCTGGAACAACTACAAGACCAGCAGATTCGGGCTGCACTGGCGCCGAAAGACACGACGGTGCGGCTCAGCGACGAGGAGACGGCGGCGGCGCTGGCACTGCTGAAAGATCCTCGGCTGCTCGATCGGATCCTCGAAGATTTCCGTCGCTGCGGGGTGGTGGGCGAGGAAACCAACAAGCTCGTCGGCTACCTGGCGGCGGTGTCGCGCAAGCTGGAAGATCCCCTGGCGGTGGTGATCCAGTCGTCGTCGGCAGCGGGGAAATCGTCGCTGATGGAAGCGGTCTTGGCCTTCGTGCCCGAGGAAGAGCGGGTGAAGTACGCGGCGATGACTGGACAGTCGCTCTTCTACATGGGCGAGACGAATCTGAAACACAAGATCCTCGCCATCGTCGAGGAAGAAGGCGCCTCGCGGGCCTCGTACGCACTGAAGGTCTTGCAGAGCGAAGGCGAGCTGACCATCGCATCCACTGGCAAAGATCCAGAGAGCGGCAAGCTGATCACGCACGAATACCGGGTCGAGGGACCGGTGATGATCTTTCTGACCACGACGGCGATCGAGATCGACGAGGAGCTTTTGAATCGGTGCCTGGTGCTGACCGTCGACGAAGACCGGGAGCAGACGCAGGCCATTCACAAGATCCAGCGCGAAGCACACACGCTGGAGGGACGGCTGGCACGGGCGGGGAAGAAGGACGTGCTGAAGGTCCACCGGAACGCGCAGCGCCTGCTGCGTCCGCTGATGGTGGTGAACCCCTATGCCCGTGACCTCACGTTTGTAGATCGGCAGACGCGAACGCGACGGGACCACATGAAATACCTGACGCTGATCGAGACGGTGGCACTGCTCCACCAGCATCAACGGCCGGTGAAGACCGCACAGCAGGACGTGCAGGCCATCGAGTACATCGAGGTCACTCTCGATGATATTTCGGTGGCAAACCGCCTGGCCGACCAGGTGCTTGGGCGATCGCTCGACGAGCTGCCACCGCAGACGCGGCGGCTTTTGCTGCTGGTAGATGCGTACGTGACGGCGGAGTGCCAGCGGCTGGGCATGGAGCGGAAGGATTTTCGTTTCAGCCGGCGGGAGGTGCGGGACGCGACCGGCTGGGGGAACACGCAGCTCAAGATCCACCTTGGGCGCCTGGAAGATCTGGAATACCTGGCGGTGCACCGCGGGAGTCGGGGCCAGGGCTTTGTCTACGAGCTGGCCTATGATGGCAAGGGCAAGGACGGGACGCCGTTTCTGTCTGGGCTGATCGAGCCTGGAAGCTTGGGGTACGACGAAAAGAAGTCGGGGGTATTGGCCGGGTGGTCGGGGCTGGAGGCAAAGAAGTCGGGGCCAAGTCGGGCCGAAGTCGGGGGGGTGTCGGGGGGTGGTCGGGGTGAGCTTTCGGCTGCAATTCCCGATGGAAATGGTGAAAACGGGCGTTTTGACCCGAAAACAGCACATAGGGGGGTAGAGCCCAAAATCGCATCGTACCCTGATGTGCCCGTCGTACTCGCAGCCGCGGCCAAGGTGAACTGATGGCCAGGAAACTGCGCGAGCTTGCAAGCTACGGGACGCTCGGGGCACGAGCTGCCGAGTTTCTGGACATGCGGCGGGCGAAGCACTTTTCGCCGGGAACCATCGAGTGGAACGAGGGCAACCTGCGGGCTTTCTTCAATTGGTGCGAAGAGCGCAGCCTGCGCAACCCGACGGAGGTCACGCGGCCGATCTTGGAGCGCTACCAGCGCTGGCTCTTCTACTACCGGACGAAGCTCGGTAAGCCGCTGACCATCGCCTCGCAACACAAGCGGCTGGCGGCGGTGCTGGCCTTCTTCAAGTGGATGGCGAAGTCGAACATGATCCTTTTCAATCCGGCTTCTGAGATCGATCTGCCTCGGCTGGATCGGCGGCTGCCGCGGGACGTGCTGACCATCGCCGAGGTGGAACACGTCCTGAGCTTGCCGGACGTGACGAAACCAAGCGGGATCCGAGACCGGGCGATGCTGGAGACGCTGTATTCGACAGGGATCCGGCGGAGCGAGCTGGTCAGGCTTGGGATCTACGACGTGCAGCCAGAGGCCGGCACGCTGATGGTGCGGCTCGGGAAGGGCCGGAAAGATCGTGTGGTGCCCATCGGCGAGCGTGCGCTTTCCTGGATCGAAAAGTACCTCGTCGAGGTACGGCCCAAGGACGTGGTGGAGCCGGACGAGGGCGTGCTGTTTATCTCGCACCTCGGGAACGGCTTCATGCCGCACACGCTGACGGACATCGTGCGGGGCTACATCGAGCAGGCGAAAATCGGCAAGGTGGGGAGTTGCCATCTTTTCCGTCACACGATGGCCACCTTGATGCTGGAAAGCGGGGCGGACATCCGCTTCATCCAGGCGATGCTAGGGCACGCGAGCCTGGAGACGACGAGCATCTACACCCTGGTATCGATCAAGAAGCTGAAGGAAGTGCACGAGCTGACCCACCCCGGGGCGCATCTCGGTCGACGGGAATCTGGCCAGAAGCCGGCGGTCAGCGAGAAGGACGCCGAGGAATTGCTTTCTACTTTAGCCGCCGAGTCCGGCGAGGAGGAGGACGATCGTGTTTAGCTCAGAGTCGCAACTTTCGCGGGTGTGCCGGGCATTCTGTGCTCGAGCTCGGCTGACCGAGCTGTGGACCGACGCGGGACCGACGGTGCTGGCCAGGGATCTGGCAGAACACGGCGGCGGGCCATTGTCGAGTGGCGAGCGCTTGCTGCTGCTGGTGGCGTGGTCGTTGTGGACCGCTTGCAGCCACGTGACCGTGGGCGAGGTCTTTTACAACTTGGACGGCACGAGCTTGGTGATGCTGGGCAAGCTGATGATCGCGGCGGGACAAGGTGGTGGTGATGCCATCGAGGCGTGGCTTGCCGAGACCGAGACCGTGATCCAGCGGCGGCAATCTGGCCACGCTTGAGCCGCGGCTGGGAGCCGCGCTCCGTGCCTGCGGCCCCGCGGGCGCCCGTGCCGTCGCTCCACCTTCAGCTGGGCCACAGCATTTCCTCAAGCTGCGACCGCACGGGCGCCCGCTCCATCGGGGTGGTGCGAGGCTCGCAGCGCCGCGATCCGTGCCGAGGTCACCGCGTCCTGGTCCTTGCACGCGCTCGCGCGCGGGTGCGCGGGACATGAGCGCCGGCCAGCGCCGCGCTCGCGCTGGCAAGGCCCAGTCCACTCCATCGTGCAGGCGCTCAGCGCCGCGATCTTCGCCCGAGCCCCGTCGTGCGCGCGTGCCCCCTGCCGGGCGCACGCGCGCGCGACTCCATCGGAGAAAGCGGCGGCACACGGTAGACGCTCCCATGCCGCGGCGCCTCGCTCGCAAGTGCCATCGGGGACGCAGCGGCGGTCAACTTGTGCTCGCATCGGACGCCTCGGCATGGTCGCTGCATCCGGGAAAGCGGCGACGACAGCTCTCGCTCGCCAGCGCGGCGATCGTGCACAAAACCACGGCGCGCGCCTGGCGCCGACATCGCGCCACGGTCGACGCCGGGCCCCTTACGCACACGCGTGCAAGCACGCTTTGGCCGCCGTTTCCCCCGCCGCGCCCCTCCCCTCTGGACACCCCTCCCCTGGCACCCCCTTTTTTTAAGGAATCCCCAAAGGGGAGGGGCGCTCTGGCTACGCGGGCGATCTGAGCGCCGCGGACGGCGCCGCCCGCTCCGCCTAGGGGGAAACGGCGCCGGACCACGGGCCCCGGTCCGGCGGCCGAGCCGTCCTGCAGCGTGCATTGCACGCGTGTGCGGGGCCCGGCTGGCGAGGGGCAGGCATCGTGCCTCGGCCGACGGCGCGCTCTTTGGGCACCGCGGCTCCGGCGCCGGCCACGGCGCCTCTGCCGCTCCCGCTTGCGCCCTCCGCCTCGACGATCAGCATGAACAGGGTCATCATCTCGCCCGGCTCGCGTCCCGCCGATTGCACAGGCGGCTCGCTGCGCTCGCCGCCGGCAATCGTCGGTCCGCTCCCCTCCAAGACCTGGTCCCAGAATCTGGTAGACTAGGCCCATGGCCACCGCGCATGAACTGCCCGTGATTTTGACGCCCGACGAAGATGGCGGTTTTGTCGTCGAGTGTCCTGTGATCCCAGGCTGCATCAGCCAGGGCGACACCCGGGACGAGGCCCTGGCCAACATCCGCGAAGCCATCGAGCTGTGCCTTGAAAATCAGGCAGCCGAAGGCTGGACGCTGCCGGGCCAAATCGAGATCACGAAGGTCGCGGTCTAGCGACGTAACGCGGTCACGAATACCTCGACCTCGATCTCGGCAGTGCGGAGAATCGATCGCAGGGTCCCGCGCTTGATCGGCTTGTGCATCGGTACGGTCACGGGCATCCGTCCGGGACACACCAAGCGCACGTGGCTGCCATTCTGCCGGGCGAACTCGTATCCAAATTTTCGCAGAGCCTGAATGCAGTCAGCGCCGGAGATGATGGGAAGCGGTGGCATGGTCGCCGTGCCTTCATTTCTACCGGAAGCTGCCCGTCGTTGGGAGAAGTATTGGGCCTTGAACTCTACACGACCGTCGGAGGCCCGACCATCTGGGGCCGGCTCGCCGCTGGCTCGCTGGCGACGGGCTCGCCGCGCGTCTCGCCGGCGCCACCGTCGGTCTTGGCGACTTCCTTCCCTTAATCGCCCTTCCCGGTAGAATCGGCAGCACCACGATGGTCCTGGCTCAGCAGCAGGCAGCTAAAAAAGAAGTCTCGACGGGGAACACCCGTCGGTGCGCCAGCACGCGCCCTCGGCCGAGGTGTTGCAGATCCGAAAACGCACGTCTGGGCCTCGCGACAAATTTTCGGCAGGTCGCACCCCGGCCGAAGCGGCGTAAGCCTGCGGAAGGCATCAGGGAAATGCCTTGGTTTACGGTGGAGACGCGGTGGGGCGACCAAACACAGCAGGGGGGCGACCTACCGTTCGATTCGAAAGGCACCACTGTAGACAACAACTCCCCGAATGTTCTTAGGCACAGTGTCACGGGCGATAGTCTCAGAAAGGGACTTGGGCTGATTGGTGCGGACGGTACAATTGGAGTTCTCCAGGATGAGAACGTCAAGGTGTACCTATACGACCCAGGTGACGTTGTGGCTCAGACACCTGACGGAAAGACCGTAATAGTGAAGGATCAGGCCATTGCCTGGACGCGCTACGGCGGCGAAAACCGCACGGCCATCTACATCAACCAGAATGCATCGACCGAAAGTACAGTAATTGGATTCATGCACGAGTACACTCACCTGCTTGGTGGGACCGAGTATGAGGCATGGGCGACGACCGTCGATGTTGCGATGAAGCTGCAGCCCTTTGGCGGCGTTCAGGCTACATTGGGTCCCTTGCCGAGTATGATCAGTAGCGGGCAGATCAACTACCAGGGCATAGAGTCATTCTTGAACGCGCAAATGGCAGCGTCTGGAAGTCTCTGCAACCTGACCAATCGGCAGATTGCGCCGACAAGCATTACACAGATCTATTGAGGAGGCTGACCATGAACTTCTCACCACGGTTGTCTGTCGCCATCGCCTTGGGATTCGTTCTGATGTTCTCGGAGGCATTCGCAGAGAGCGCGGGAGCCGGTCGAACGACGGCGTCGGAGTTGGAATGGATGAAGGGGATGCCGAGCCCGCCAGGATCGCGCGATTACTTGGTTGAGCTACGACGACGGATTGCCGCCGGGCCCCGCGTAAGACTCAAAGCTGTCTACAACGGTTTCCGGCAGTTCGGGGGATCTCGCTTTGCTCTGGACCGTGAAGGCGAGCGCACATGGTCTGCGACGACGTGCCGGATCATTTCTCCCAAGCGCTACACAGGATGGGTGATTCCGATTAACCACAGTGTGGAGGTCCCGGGGGGCAACTGCTGGAGGACGGAAGGGTGCGTGGCGGAGTTCGACGTCAACGAGCGGGTCGTCGAGGCCTTGCACGACGACATCTTTGGCTTCACGGAATCAATCTTCGATTCCCAACTCGGAAACCTGAAGCTAGAGATGCCTGCTGGTGGAGCCAAGAGTTCATCTGTCGCAAGGCCGACATCTGTCGGTACGTCGAGCGGCCCTACTTCGAACACTCGCCGAGATGGAGGTGTAAAGTAACAGCAGGGGGGTGGACCTTATGATGCGCCCAACTGCAATGGGCAATGTAAGGCCGCTATAGACAAGGCGCTCGGGGGAAATCCACTTGCCAAGAACTTGACGGGCTGGGACTACATTGAAGAAACCGGAGAAATCGGGACAGGCAAATACGAGGGGTTACCGAAGGCAGAATTTCAGGATTGGGTCGTTAGAAAAGTACAACCGATACTCGATTCGTACGGCGTCGACTACAATGTCGCGGACACCGAAATCTATGTTGGGACTCCCAGGCGAGTATGAAGTATACGTAGATGGTTTCATCGGAGATGGCGTGCTTCGGATGGAGATCGAGCCGGACGGGTCTGTTCGGCCGCTACCGTGGGACAGCGTCGGTACAGTACCTCCTCCGTGTCCTCGTGTGGACAGACGAACGCCCAACATTCTTCCCCGTCAGGCGCAGACCGGCGAGGGGGTTTTGGAGAAGCGGGCAAGAGAGATGCGAGCGCGACGAGCCGACGCGGGCCTGCCCCCCTTGGAGCTGCTAGAATTTCCCGAGAAATCCCCTAGGAAGTGACTTCAAGGCAGTTTTCTGTCTAACCAGCACGGCCGTCAGCCGATGACCGCAGCGAGAACCTTGCGTAGGCTGTCTTGGTCGTCGGCGTGAAGCTTGCCGAGCTGACGGATGACCAGGCTGGCCTCGATGGTAGTGAGTAGGGGCTTGATGACAGACGGCTTGAGCAGCCCGGCGGCTTGCCAGTGCACGACGGCGATCTCTCCCACGGTTGGTGACGGGCGGATCTGGCTGGTGATGGCCATCAAGATGAGATGGTAGGGCATGGTGGACCCTTATGTCTGGTCGTAGACGTCGTCTTCGGGATTGTCCCAGACCTTGGCAAAGGCCGGCACGGAAGCTGCGGCGGCGGCATGGGCGAGCTGACGATCGGTATTCCGTAGGGCGAGGAAGTCCACGAAGTCCTCGACCTCTGCGACACGGGCAGGAGGTAGACGAGCGATCTTCTCGAAGAGCTGCTGAGGTGCAGGTGCGGCCATGACGATCTCCGGTGGTGATTTTAGCTGATGGTGCCTCATCCGGCCTTGCGCCGTGAGTCCGAATCATTGTTGGCGATTTCAGCGCGTCCGATGAAGGCATCGATGGTCCTGATGAGAGCCTCGCGATCGCGCTTGGACAGACGGTCAATCTGGTGAATGCGGTGGCGCAGTCGCTTGTCCTTGAGCGCTGGCGGCGTCGCCAGGGGCGTGACGTGGACGCCGAGAAGCTCGTCGGTGGAAACCGACAGAATCTCGGCGAGCTGCGCCAGCATGTTGCCGTGGAGGCGAAGATCACCTCGCTCGTACTTCGACAACATGGACTGGGTGATGCCGAGACGGGCAGATAGGTCGACCTGAGTCACCCCGCGAGCTTTGCGGACAGTGGCCAGCCGATTGGCAGGCTGTCCGGTGTCGGCTACGTCCTTGAGCAAAGTGGCCTGACCTTTCTTCACAGCGATCTCCTTGCTGTCGAGATCGTAAGCCCAGATCTGCCCGGCCCCGTGGGCTGACGGCATATTCCATATGAAACTATATTCCACTATGGACTATTCCATGTCCAGGGTGCAATGATACTTTTCGAGGGCGTGAAAACCACGTTTTGCCCTTGACAGCTTTCCGGAGGATCTCCGATGGCACGTGTCCCTGACGTCGAGCTCGAGCGGCTGAAAAGCCAGGTCTCCATCCAGAGGCTGGCGGAGGCGCGGGGCGTGGAGCTGAAGCGGCACGGGGCGGACTTGATCGGGCTGTGTCCTTTCCACGATGACAAGAAGCCGTCGCTGGTGATCCCAGGTTCCTCTCCGAGGGTACTTTTCTCCAGGTTCCTCCTCTCCGAGGGTACTTTTGAAGCAACTTTCTTCCACAAGCATCCGAGACTAGATCCAAGTCCCGCAACTCTCAGGAAAGGCATCAGGTTGGGCCAGGTTCTGACAACTGACGACCCGTCCAAGGAGAGCTGGGCGGCGTGCGACGGCCGCCCCAACTTGAGATCACAGATTGTGATCTCATGGCGGAGTCCGTACGAGGGTAAATCTGGGGAGCCCGGTGGAGCCCGCAGGGGAGTCCGTACCGAGGGTAAATCTGGGGATCCCGCACCGCGTGGAGCCCGCACCGACGGTAAGGGGGAATAGCGTCGTGCGGGGACATCCGTGCGTGGAATGGCAGCCTTTCTGCCGTCTGGTGTGCGCATCCGATGTGCGGCAGTCTCGTGGCCCCAGCATTCAGGTAGGCCCGTGCCAGGGCGCGTTGGCGTCTCTGGTCGCCTTTGACGGGAGTAGAGAGTGCCGGCTATGCGGGCGCAGGACTGGCCGCCGGGTCTCGGGTTGCTGCCTCGACCACCTCCGCAGCTTCACATGCAACTTTGGCGACCTTCCGCATCCAGTAGGTTCCAAATGGAAACAGTACGTCGGCCAGTCCAGAGACGTGGGCCAAGAACGCCGCCCGGTACCTTTCGATGAAACCGCGATTGCGAAGCAAGGCCTCAATCCGCGCCCATTTGTTCTTGGCGGCGACTTGAGGGCTCATCTGAAAGCGAGGGGCATGGCCATCCGGACAATCAGACGGCTTCTGTCGGAGGATGCGCTCGCGGCCAAGCACGGTGATGCCTTGGGCTGCTCGTCTTTGTCGGTGGTCGGCCTCCTTGGCCCGGAGACGCTCGGTGATGAGCTTGGACCACTCGCTTGGCTCGAGCTTCTCGAAGCCATGGGGCCTGGCCATGCGCAGGTTGATGACGTCGGGCATGCCACCGTCGTCGCGGAAGAAGTGCTTGGGGCGCGTGGCGGTGACGCAACCACCGGAGAGGGTAGCGTCGAACGTGGCGACGCCTGGCCATTCCTCGATGGTGTCGACCAAATCAGCGGCGGAGGGATTGGCAAAGGCGTAGGTCATCTTTTCGATGATGTCGTTGGCTTCGACGAGTCTGACGATCGAGGTCGCTTCGGAGGACCAGAAGTTCTCGAAGCGGCCGAGGTGCGCGTTTTGGCAGCGGGCGAGAAGTCCGTGGAAGTGCTCGGTGAAGATAGGGAAATTGCCGTCGGGGTCGTGGATGCCTGTGTGGTGATGGTTCGACATGGCGACCGAGAAGGTGACCTGAACCTTGGCACGTTGGGCGGCCAAACCGAGGCAATAGATGAAGGCGTTGTTGGTGTCCTCGTCCGGGCGCAGGAAGAAACGCCGCTCGGAACAGCGGCGGGTTATCATGTAGTCACGACCGGGCACGACTTGGCGAGGGAGGGTCATGCGTGGGTTCTCGGAAGCGCTGCCAGGAAAGTTGCGCGCAGAATTACCCTCGTGCAGAAGTACCCGCGGATAGGAGCCGGAGCAAGTACCCTCGGATAGGAGCCGAGGGATAGGAGACGGAGACCCTGCAGAATGATGCTCCCTCCTGCTCGTGGACGCGCTAAACTCAAACCATGCGGCAGTCGCAGGAAATCCTGGAAGCTGCGCTTGAGCTTCCTGAGAAAGATCGGGAGATGCTAGTGGACAAACTGGCCGCGAGCTTGCATGGCGGCTTTGCCTCAGCGGAAATCGAGCAGGCGTGGGCCGCCGAGATCGAACGACGTTGCGCCGATGTCGACGCTGGCCGTGCTGTCCTTCGCGACTGGGACGAGGTCCGAGACGAGAATCCTTGCTGACCTCCGTGCCCGACCCTAAGAAGCCATACAGCATTCACGCCGAGGCGACGCTGGACTTGCGCCTAGCGGCTCGCTGGTACGAGCGGCGGCAGCGTGGTCTCGGTGCGAAATTCGTCCTCGCCGTAGACGACACAATCGCCACGATCGTCGCGGCCCCACAGCGATGGCCCGCTTTCGCCTGCGCTCGGCGCCACATCGTCCGGCGATTTCCCTTCTCGGTCGTCTATCGCGTGGTCGACGAACGGATCCAAATCGTCGCAATCGCTCACCACAGCCGCCGCCCAGCCTACTGGGGACGCCGCCTCTGAACTTCCTGGGGGCCTCATCGAGGGGACCTGCACCCGAGACCAAATCCAATCCGCGGGGGCGGGGACCGCCGGGGCTAGCGACGAGGGGCTAGCGGGAGGAGTAGCCTCGGAGGGGCTAGCACGGATGGGCTAGCGAGTACCCTCGGAGGGGCTAGCACGGAGGGCTAGCGAGTACCCTAGGAGGGGCTAGCACGAGCCGACGAGGAGTACCCTCGGAGGGGCTAGCGCTTTTCCTTGGCTTCCTTTCGCTCTTCCTTGGCCCGTTGTTTGCTCGCCGCTTCCAGGCGGGCTTCCAGCTCGCGGCGGCGGGTTTTGTAAAAGGCCAGCTCTTTGGGCGGGGCCCAGCCGAGGCCTACCTCGGGTGCGGTCGCGCCGCTGTACTTGAGGCAATCGTCGAGCAAGGCGTAGCGGCTCTCGTCGGACTTCATCGCCGGCAAGGTCTTCTTGCACAGGGCGACCAGCTCGGTCGATTGCTTCTCCGCCGCGTAGACCTTGGCCAGCGGATTGAAAGCCCGCAGCGATGGCCGAAGCGCGACCGACTCGCGCAAGGCCTTCACGCCGAGTTGGCCCTTGTCCGCGGCCAGGAGCAGCTCACCCTTGCGTATCAGCAAATCGGGAGCGTCGTCCGGCTTGGCTTCGCTGGCGCGGTCGAGGCACTGGACGGCCTCATCGACGAGCTCTGGTGAAATCGAGCGGCGCTTGGCAACGCCCTGCGTGTACAGCATGGTCACATAGGCGGCAAAGTCCGAGGCTTCGGTGGCGCCGCCCGGGGCGTTCTTCGCGCGCGCGCGCATCTTTTCCATGCGCTCGATGAACTTCGCGTCGTTCCCGGTGAGCTGATCGGAGGGCTGGGCCTGCGGAGGTTTGGGGTGACAAGCCGCCAGCGGAAGTCCGATGCACAGACCCGCAACGAGGGCCATTCCACGGAGGCGGTTTCTTGGATCGTTTGTCACCGGCATTCTCCTGCTCATGAGGATCGCGTCCGCGGGAGGGGTAGGACATGGTACCCACGGCCCGCACAACCTACCAGAATGCCGCCCACGGGTCGAGTGGCTGTCACTTCGACAAGAAGAGCGACGGCGCGGAAGGTACCAGAAAGAGACACCTTTCCACGACGGATGCACGCACCCAATCGGAGCGATGACGGGTGGTCGTGGACGTAACCGGCTTACCGTGGCCTTGGCCGTGGCCGTGGGTAACTACAGCCGACCGAGGGGTAACTACAGCCGACCGAGGGTAATTACAACCGGCCACGACCACGACCACGGCCACGACCTTCTGAGAAGTACCCTCGGAGCGGGGCTAGGGGAGCGGGGCTAGGCGACCTTCTGAGAAGTACCCTCGGAGCGGAGAACCCGTGAGAAGTACCCTCGGAGCGGAGAACCCGCGCACGGCCACGACCACGGCACACGGCACGGAGAAGTACCCTCGGAGCGGCGCGTGCCCGAAGTACCCTCGGAGCGGCGCGGAAGAAGTACCCTCGGAGCGGCGCGGAGGGAGCGATGACGGTGGTCGTGGACGTAGACGCTTACCGTGGCCGTGGGCGTGGCCGAGGGTAATTACAGCATTACAGCCGACCGAGGGTAATTACAACCGGCCACGACCACGACCAACGGCCACGACCTTCTGAGAAGTACCCTCGGAGCGGCGCGTGCCCCGGAGAAGTACCCTCGGAGCGGCGCGTTCCCCCCAACGGCCACGACCTTCTGAGAAGTACCCTCGGAGCGGCGCGTGCCCCCTCGGAGCGGAGAACCCGTGAGAAGTACCCTCGGAGCGGAGAACCCGCGGTTCAACCGGCCACGGCCACGGCACACGGCACGGAGAAGTACCCTCGGAGTGGCGCGTGCCCGGCCACGACCTTCTGAGAAGTACCCTCGGAGCGGGGCTAGGGGAGCGGGGCTAGGCGACCTTCTGAGAAGTACCCTCGGAGCGGAGAACCCGTGAGAAGTACCCTCGGAGCGGAGAACCCGCGGTTCAACCGGCCACGGCCACGGCACACGGCACGGAGAAGTACCCTCGGAGTGGCGCGTGCCCGAAGTACCCTCGGAGCGGCGCGGAAAGAAGTACCCTCGGAGCGGCGCGGAGGGCCACGACCTTCTGCGGCTATCGCGGAATTGTGGGCCTCGGGTGGTGGTCTCCCCATTTCCGGTCTACCATGGACTCTCCGGCGTCGCCGCTCGAGGCAGGCCCGGTGTCTTGGAGTGATGGTCGATGCCTGACTTGAAAGATTGGAAGCGGCGGTTGGTCTCGGATTCCAGCCTGCCCCTGGAGGACCAGCTCTTCCAGACCCTGTGCCTGCTCGGCGGGGTCATCTGCCTCTTCGTCATCCTTCCGCTGAACTACCTCCAGAACCTTAGTCCGTGGATAGACCGTGGGATCATCGCTTTCGCCTTCGTCTCCCTGGCATCTGCCTGGGCGGCTCGCAGGGGGCGCTACTACAAGAAGGCCTATCTCATCTGCCTGGTCGTCCTGCTCGACCTCATCTGGTTTCCCAACGGTGGTTCTCAAGGCAGCATCGGTCTCTATTTCTTCACGGCCGGGCTGTTCCTGGTCCTCTTCTTCAAGCGGGGCTTTCGCATCGTCGGCATGATGGCGCTGGTAGCGAACATCATCGCCCTGCACCTCATCGAGTTCACCTGGCCGGCGATTCCTCGGGCCTTCCAGTCGCCTGTCGATCGGTTGCTGGACGTGTCCAGCGGTTATCTGATCAGCATGTCCTTGTCGGCGTTGATCCTCTGGGTGGTTCAAGGCGGGTTCAACCGCGAGCGCCAGCGGGTTCGGGGAACCTTGCAAGCCTTGCAGGCCAGCGAGGAGCGCTACCGCCTGCTCATCGAGAACGCGGTGGACGAGATCTGGACCCTGGATTTCCAGGGCCGCTTCGCCTTCGTCAGCCCGTCCGTGCAGAAGGTCCGCGGCTACACGCCGGCCGAGTTGATGGGCATGACGCTGGAAGAGGCCTTCATCCCGGCTTCGGCGGCCCTGGCGCGCGAGGAGCTTCGCCTCGTCGTCGAGGCCGCGGCCCGAAACGATCCGTTCCCCGAGTTCAGACGCGAGCTCGAAGAGCGGTGCAAGAATGGCTCGACGATCTGGACCGAGGTCACGGCCACGGGCATCCGCGGCGAGGACGGGCGCATCGTGGGCATCTTCGGGATCGCGCGCAACATCGCCGAGCGCAAGAAGGCGGACAGGGCGCTGGCCGAGCGCGAGGCGGAATTGCGCGCCATCTTCGAAAGCTCGCAGGACGCCATCGGGGTCGTGCAACACGGCCTACACGAGATGGTCAATCCGGCGTTTCTTTCCATGTTCGGTTACCAGCGGGCCGAAGACTTGGTCGGGGTTTCGTTGCTCGACCTCATCGCCCCCGAGAGTCGGTACGCGGTGCTCGCCAACATGGAAGCCCGCGCGCAGGGAGCGGACGTCCCCACGCGGTACGAGGCGACCGGCCTGCGCAGGGACGGGACCAAATTCCCCATGGAGATCCACCTTTCGACCTACGAGCGCGGGGGAGGTCTGCACACCGTGGCCAGCCTTCGCGATCTCAGCGAACGCACCCGACTCGAAAAGGAGCGTCTGCGCTACGAGGCCCAGGCGCGGCACAATGAAAAGATGGAGAGCTTGGGGGCGCTGGCGGGCGGCGTCGCGCACGACATGAACAACGTGCTCGGAGCCGTTCTCGGGCTGGCCAGCATTCACCTCGTCGATGCCCCGCAAGGCTCGGTCCTGCGCAAGGACATGGAGACCATCGTCAAGGCGTGCGAGCGGGGCGGCTCCATGGTGCGGGGACTCTTGGGCTTTGCCCGCGATAGCTTGCCCGAGGAGCGTGAGCTGGATTTGAACGTGGTGGTACGGGAAGCGGTGGCCCTGCTCGAGCGAACGACCCTGCAGCGGATTCACCTCGAGACGGATCTCTGCAAGGATCTCCTTCATCTGCGCGGCGACTCGGCGGCCCTCGGCCACGCGCTCATGAATCTGTGCGTGAACGCGGTGGATGCGATGCCCGACGGTGGCACCCTATCCGTGCGGACCCGCAACCAGGCCGACGACACCATCGTTCTGGAGGTGGCGGATACCGGAAGCGGCATGCCCAAAGAGGTGCTGGACAAGGCGCTGGATCCCTTCTTCACCACCAAGCCCCAGGGCAAGGGAACCGGTCTCGGCCTGCCCATCGTCTTCGGCACCGTGAAGGCCCACCAGGGAAACATGGAGCTCCTCAGCGAGGTGGGCAAGGGAACCCAGGTCAGAATGTACTTCCCGGTCTGCAATCCCGGCGTCGAGGAGTCCAAGGCGACGGTCGAAGCGCAGCCCAGGCAGGAGCAGAAGGCGCTACGAATTCTCGTCGTCGACGACGACGAGCTTCTTCAACACGCCATCCGCCGGTTGCTGAAGAACCTTGGCCACGACGCCACCTCCGTGACCGGAGGCGAAGGCGCCCTGGCCATGATCGCCGACGGTTTTGCACCGGACCTGGTCATTCTCGACATGAACATGCCGGGCATGGACGGCGCCGCCACCCTGCCACGCATCCGCTCCTTGCTGCCCCGCGTGCCCGTGCTGCTGGCCACGGGCCGCGCCGACCAGGCGGCCATCGACCTGGTCGAGGCCCATGCCCACGTCACCCTGCTACCCAAGCCCTTCGATCTGCGCGACCTCCGGCAGACGCTGGAACAGCTGACCGGGCAGGAATTTCAATAGCCCGCGGTGCGCCTGGCGGCCGGCGGGCTTGGGCCAACTTGGCGAGCAGTTGGTCGATGGCCCGTTGGCCGGGCACGAAGCAGGCCGCCTGCGAGCGGGGCGAGCGGCCGACGCGAATGCCAAGCAGGCGAATTTGCCGGGCCAGGGCGAAGACGTCTTCGTCGTTGTCGTCGTCGCCGACGTAGATGGCGGATTCGCAGCGCAGGCGCTTGCGCAGGCTCATGAGGGCGGTGCCTTTGTCCGGGGCGCCGGCGGGCAGGACGTTCACCACCATCTTGCCCTCGATGATGCGCGTACCGCGCAACTCGGCCGCGGCGTCGAGAACCAGGCGTCGGACCTCGGCGCGCGCACGCGCCTTGCGGTAGTGGACGGCGAGACTGACCCCTTTGTTCTCGATGACCAACCCGGCGATGGGCGGCAGCTCGGACGTGAGCCGGGCCTGCCATCGGGTGGCCAGCCGCCGCCACACGCGCAGCTTGGGCGACGGCTCCATGCCGTGGTTGCCGAACACGGCGCGCAGGGGAATGGCGTGGACCTTCTTCAGGACGTCAGCGCGCGCGCGGCCGGAGATGACCGCGCACGGGTAGAGCTTGGCCACCTTGGCCAGCAGCGCCCCGGTGCGCGCCCGCATGGCCGCGGCCTTTGGATCGCGGACGATCGGGGCCAGCGTGCCGTCGAAGTCGAAGGCCAGCAAGACGTGCTCTTGGGCAAAGCCGCCGAGGATGGACTGCTGCTCTTTTGCCAGGATGTTCTTCACCGGGACAATTTCTCGCCGACGCGCCCACGGACGTCTTCCTTCTTGCGCAAGCGCGCGGCGTCCATCAACATGCCGCCCGCCCAGCGGTACACGTTGAACTCGGCCAGGAAGGCGCGCATGGCGTGCATGCGGTCGCGCTGCTCCTCGGCCGGCATGGTCAGCGCCGACGCCAGGGCCGAGCTGGCTTCCTCGAGGTCGTAGGGGTTGACCACCAGGGCCTCGGCCAGCTCGCGGGCCGCGCCGGTAAACTGGCTCAACACCAGCACGCCGCGCTCGTCGTCGCGCGCGGCCACGAATTCCTTGGCCACCAGGTTCATGCCGTCGTGCAAGCTGCTGACGTAGCACACGTCGGCGGCGCGGTAGAATCGGAACACCGTCGGGGGCTCGTGGTGGGTGCGCAAGAGCCGGATGGGCTCGTAGCCCGCTCTGCCGAAGCGGGTGTTGATACGCTTCGCGGTCTTCTCGACCGTCTCGTCGAGCTGCCGATAGTTTTCGATGAGGGTGCGGCTGGGGGCTGCCAACTGCACGAAGGTGAAGCGGCCGATGTAGGCGGGGAAGCGCTCGAGCAGACGCTCGACGGCGAAGAAGCGCTCTTCGATGCCCTTGGTGTAGTCGAGGCGATCCACGCCGACGCCGAGCAGGGCGTCCGGGCCCAAGCCCAGCTCGGCGAACACGGCGCGCCGGCATTCCTCGACGGCGGGCGCGCTTTGTGCCCAATCGCTGGGCCAGGCGATGGAAATGGGGTAGGGCCGGATGAGGGTCGATTGCCCGCGCTGGACGACGGCGCTCTGTTCGCGATCGATGCGCGCCTCGAGATAGCGGTCCACGGAATCGAAGAAGTTGTTGCAGTAGAGCTGCGTCTGGAAGCCCAGGATGCTGCTGCCGAGCAGGCCTTCCAGAAGCTCGGTGGGCCAGGGACAAATGCCGAGGCGCTCGGAGTTCGGCCAGGGGATGTGCCAGAAGGTGATGATGGTGGCGCGCGGTAGGCGCTCGCGGATGAGGCGCGGCGCCAGGGCGTAGTGGTAGTCTTGCACCAGCACCACCGGATCGTCCGACTCGGCCTCCTTGCACACCGCCTCGGCGAACTTGCGATTGACCGCGGTGTAGGCGGCCCAGTCGTTGCCGCGAAAGAGCGGGCGCATGTGGGCCAGGTGGCACAGCGGCCACAGGCCTTCGTTGGCCAGGCCGTAGTAGTAGCCGCGGTTCTCTTCCTCGGTGAGCCACACCCTGCGCAGGGAATAGGATTTCTCGTCCGGGGGCACGCGCACGTGATCCTTGCGATCCACGACGTCGTGGTCGGCGGTGCCGCTGCCGTGGGCAACCCACACCCCCGAGCAAGCGCGCAGCACGGGCTCGACCGCGGTGACCAGACCGCTGGCCGGGTGCCGAACCTGGATGGTGCCGTCTTTCTGGCGATCGTGAATGTAGGGCTCGCGGTTGGCGAGCACGATGACCTTTTCGCCCGGGAAGTGGCGCACCAGGGTCTGCTTGAGACGTTGCGGGCTCCAGGCGCCGCTCTGTCCGTCGAGCTCGCGTTCGGCGGCCAGGCGTTCGACCAGCTCGCGCACGTCGTGAATGATGGGCAGGAATTCCTTGCGCTGCGATTCGCCCTGAATGAAGCGGCGGAGCTCCTTGCGGAACCCGCGCCACGACAGGCGCGCCGCCACGATGGTGATGACCGAAGCGCCGAGGACGAGGAGCCCGAAGGTCAGGAACAGGAAGCTCTTGGTCTTGGCCTCGCGGCGCTCGACGAACGAGAGGTCGTGCACGAGAATCAAATACCCCTGCAGCTGGTCCTCGCGCACCAGGGGGACCGCGCTGACATGAACGTCGCCGCCGGGCAGGCCCCACACGGCTCCCCAGACCGGGCTGGGCTCGGCGGAAGGCTCGACCCGGGCGCGGCTTTCGGCCATGCGCTTGCCGATGGCCGGGCAGGAGATCTTGGGTGGCATGAGGGGCGAGTGCGCGAGCATTTCCATGCCGACCGAACACGCTGCCGCGGCCATGATGCGTTCCTCGCCGGCGATGTTGTCCAGGATATGGGTCAGGGCGTCGCTCTGCGCGGGCGACCAGTGCGAAAGCAGCTCATGGCGCGCGCTGTTTCCCACCGCGCTGGCACGCGAGACGATGTCTTCCTCGAACCATCGTCGCGTCGTGCGCTCGACCACGGCAGCAGCCACCCAGGCCAGCAAGGCCCCGGAAGCCAGCAGAGCAATCACAAAGCGTGCGACCCGTCTCATCGTAGTCTCCACATGTACGCCAGGCCCTTGGAGGGCGGCGGAGCACACGCGTTACCGAGCAGCGTGCATGCTACGCGGGCTCACCGCGCGGTTCAAGGACATGTGGTCTTATCCGAAACCACCTCGCCCCGCGTAGCGGGGAGAGGTCGCCGAGCGCAGCGAGGCGGAACGGCTGTGCGACTGTGCTGGATTTTTCCCGCGCGATGGGGCAGATGAAGTCAGCCATGAGCACAACACGCGAACGCTACGATTCCCTGCGCGCCCTCGGTCTCAAGCTCGATCTGACCCGCGGGCAGCCGGGGGACGACGACTTCGATATCTCGAACCCCATGCTGACCATCGTGGACGACAAATCGCTGGTCACGCCGAGTGGCGTGGCCCTGCGCAACTACCCCGGCGGCATCGCCGGCATCAAGGAGGCCCGCGAGCTCTTCGCGCCCATGCTGGGTGTGGAGCCCGACGAAGTCATCGTGGGCAACAACGCCAGCCTGGCCCTGGAAGGCAACGTGCTCATGTGGGCCATGCTGAGGGGCGTGCCGCGCAGCCCGGCGCCCTGGTGCAAGGGCGATGTGAAGTTCATCGTGACCGTGCCCGGGTACGACCGGCACTTCCTGATGCTGGAGCGGCTGGGCATCTCCATGGTCACCGTGGGCATGAACGCGGACGGGCCGGACCTCGCGGCCATCGAGAAGCTGGTGGCCTCCGACGCCAGCATCAAGGGCCTGCTCTACGTCCCGACCTACAGCAACCCAACCGGCGACACCACCTCGCAGGCGGTGGCCGATCGCCTGGGCGCCATGAAGACCGCGGCGCCCGACTTCACCATCTTCGCCGACGACGCCTATGCCGTGCACCACCTCGACGATTCGCCACCCGCGCACCCGGATCTGCTCGGGGCCGCCAAGAAAGCCGGCAACCTGACGCGCGTGATCCTGTTCGGCTCGACCTCGAAGATCACCTTCGCCGGCGCAGGCGTCAGCTTCCTTGCCGGCAGCAAGGAAACCATCGCGTGGATCGGCGGGCTGATGGCCACGCAGATGATCACCCCCAACAAGGTCGAGCAGTACCGGCACGTGCTCTTCCTCGGCCGCTATCCCGGCGGCATCGCCGGCGTGATGAAGGCGCACGCCAAGCTGCTCGCGCCCAAGTTCGCGGCGGTCGAGGACGTCCTGTCGAGGGAGCTGGGCGGCAAGGGATTGGCGTGCTGGACGAAACCCAAGGGCGGCTACTTCGTCAGCCTGGACACCGAGAAGCCGGTGGCGAGCAAGGTCGTGCAATTGGCCAAGCAGGCAGGCGTCGCGCTCACGCCCGCGGGCGCCACCTATCCCTTCGGCAAGGATCCGAACGACCGCAACATCCGCATCTCGCCCACGCGACCACCGCTCGACCAGGTCAAGAAGGCCATGGAGGTGGTCGCGGTCTGCGTCCAGCTCGCGTCCGAGTCCTAGCGAAGTGATGCCTCAACTCGTCGAGGCGACGACGGCCGACGATCCGGGCCGATGGCGGCGTCGGGCCTGCGCTTCCGGTCCTCAAGTACATCAGTACATTCCGGTCCGGTTCTCGGCCCTCCTTGCCCTCGGCCCGGCTTGTCGGCCGGATGCTAAGCGACATCGCAATTTGGGCCTCGCCGAAGTGTAGCGAGAACTTGTCTCACCTTCTTTGGAGTGGGCCTATGAAGGGCCTAGATACCTTCGAACAAGATGGTCGAAAGGTAACGCTCGCCCGAGTCGGGCAGGATGACGACGATCGTCTTGCCGGCAAACTCGTCGAGCTTGGCCAGCCGGATCGCCGCGACCGCAGCGGCACCGCACGAGATTCCCGAGATGATGCCTTCCTCGCGAGCCAACCGGCGCGCGGTCTCGATGGACTCCTCGTCGGTGACCAGTTCCACCCGATCCACGATGGAAAGGTCCAGGGTCTCGGGAATGAACCCGGCGCCCAGACCTTGAATTTTGTGGGGCCCGGGCTTGAGCGGCTCTCCCTTGAGCTGCTGGGTGATGACCGGGCTCTTGACCGGCTCGACCGCGACCGACAGCAGCGGCTGCTTCTTCACCTTCTCGAAGTAGCGTGAAATCCCCGTGATGGTGCCGCCCGTGCCCACGCCTGAAACCAGCACGTCGACCTTGCCGCTGGTGTCGTTCCAGATCTCCGGCCCGGTAGTCTGCTCGTGGATGCGCGGGTTGGCCGGGTTCTTGAATTGCTGGGGCAGGAAGTAGTGATCGGGTTCGCTGGCGGCCAGAGCTTCCGCACGCCGGATGGCACCGGGCATGCCTTCTGGGCCTGGGGTGAGCACCAGGTTGGCGCCGAACGCGGCCAGCACCCGACGGCGCTCCATGCTCATGGTCTCCGGCATGGTCAGCGTCAGCTTGTAGCCGCGGGCAGCGCATACGAACGCGAGCGCGATGCCCGTGTTGCCGCTGGTCGGTTCCACGACCTCGATTCCGGGGCGCAGCACGCCGCGCGATTCCGCGTCCTGAATCATGGACGCGCCGATGCGGCACTTGACCGAGTAGGCCGGGTTGCGCCCTTCGATCTTGGCCAGGACGGTTGCCTTGGCTCCGGCGGCGATGCGCCCGAGCTTGATGAGAGGAGTTCCACCGATGGACAGGGAATTGTCGTTGTAGAGCATGATGAATTCCTATAAAAACGATAGGATAAACGTACTATGTGAATTGTCGCGTGTCAAGGCGTAATTCGAGGGTTGCGACGAATGGCGAAAAGCGGAGTCAACCAGTCGACAATGCGGCCCACCGAGCGGCCCACCGTGGAAGTAGGCAAATCCCTCGACGGTCAGGCACACTGGGGACGTGGCGCGCCTTGGGGCTCTGCTTTGGTTCGTGATTTCCATTCTTGCGCTGGACGTGTCGGCCGGCGAAGCGAAACCTCCGTGGCCCGCGCGCAAGCGGCGCACCGAGGAGGGGCTGCTGCGACCGGGGGTCCACGAGCTCAAGGATCCCAAGCGCTGGCCCGCCGAGCCCGATTCGCCGCCTGCACCCATCGACGAGGCGAAGCTTCGCGCCGCGTTTTCCGGCATGTGCGAAGGCATGGCCTCGCCGCGCATGCTCGGCCGCCTCTCCGACGAGATCCTTCAGGCCGCCGACGAGGCCAAGGTAGACGTGTTCTTGCTGGCCGCCCTGGTCTACCGCGAGAGCCGGTGCGTGCCCACTCTGGTCACGCCTTTCGGGGTCGGTCTTCTGCAGATTCAAGCGCGCATGATCCAGGGCAACGTGCACGGCGATTCTCTACGCTACCAGGTGCGGGACGGCGAGGTTTGGAAGGAGCGCACGCGGCCCATTCCGCGCGGCGCACTCCAACGCCTCCAGAATTCGTCGATCAACCTGCGCTTGGGCGCAGCCATGCTGGCCATGTGGCAGGACCAGCACCCCGCCATCGATGACGCTTTTCCCGGTTCGGTTCCCCATCGCAGCGCGGTCGCGCACTTCGGGTGGGGCGATGTCGTGCGCGGCACGGGCGGCGAGGATCGGGCGCTCATCGCGCGGCGGCGCCTGATCGACCGCTACCTCGACAAGAAGGCGATCCCGCGCAGGACCGAGCTCGGTTTCGACGTGGTCTCGCCGCTGGAAGGCATCCCGCGCGTGGCCCCCAGCGGGCCGGGCGAGGATCGCGAAGACGGCGCGCGGGCCCACCGCGGCCTCGACATCGATGCCACCGGGGGCGAGCCCATCGCCAGCATCGCCGACGGCGTGGTGTGGTTCACCGGGTTCGATCTGCCCGGTCGGGTGCGGCCGCAGGTGGTGCCGCCGGATACGCTTGCCACCACCAAGCGGCCCGAGCTGGGACCGGGCGGCCTCTTTGTCTGTATCCGACACGTCCCGCACATCTTCTCGTGCTACATGCACCTGCAGAGCTATCGCGTGGCCATCAACGAGCGCGTGCGCGCCGGCCAGATCATCGCCAACGTGGGGCATTCGGGTGTCAAGGTTTCGGGCACCCACCTGCACCTCGAAATCCATCGCGATGGCGACGCCCTCGACCCGGCGCCCATCCTCGGTCCCGACTTTGTCATTCCGCCGCAAGAAACGGTGGCCCACGACATCGCGCTGGCAAGCAAGAAGCACCGCCTGGCGAAAGAGCGCCGCGCGCGCTGGAAGGCGCGGCAAGCCGAGCGACAAGCCAAAGGCGATTGACACCTAGAGCACCGAACGGTTTGAAAACCGAGTGTTTTCCGGATTTTTCACCACAGAGGGCGCAGAGAACACAGAGATGAAAGAATGGAAGAGGATCCGGATCTGAGATCCGAATCCCTTCTCTTCCGGTCTCTGTGCTCTCTGTGGTGAAAATCCTATGCGTTGTGCTCTTCGCGTGGAGAGCACCGAGAGAGACTCAGCAGTCGGATTCTTCGAGAAAATCAACCCGTTCGGTGCTCTAGCCCAGGTAGGCGACCTCCATCACGCAATACCGATCGGCGCAGCGGAAGCGCAAGCGCAAGCGTCGGCCCTCGTCGTCGACCAAAGACCACGGCTCGGGGTGCGCGGGGATCCGATTCTTCACCACAGAGAGCACAGCGCGCGCAGAGGCGGAAGGAAAAGGAATTTCCGGAGTCTGGAGTCGAACCCCCTTTTCTCTCGTTCCCTCTGCGCTCTCCGTGCTCTCTGTGGTGAAATCCTTTCTCCGCGGGCAAAGCCCAAGCTCGTATTTGAGGCAGTAGCGCGTGGTCATGACGACCCGGCCGGCGAGGTCGAGACCACTTTCGGCGGCGGGCTCGAGGTCGACCACGCCGTGGCGGCGGTAGAATGCGACGGCCTTTCGGTTGAGCACGTTGGCTTGGTAGGAAAGGCTGGTGGTGGGAAAAGACACCGCGTTTGGGACGAAGGGTCTTTCTTGCTTGGGCCGGGCCGAGGCCCGCGCCGCCCTCAGCGCTTCGGCCAGTTGTCGGCGCAGTGAATTCACCTGGGCTGGCGGCAGGTGAAGTGGCGTCTGCCATGCGAGGACGATGCTGCTGGCGCCAAACTCGGTGTCGCCCAGCTTGGCGAGTTGCTGCTCGACATAGGCCGCGGCTCGGGTGGTTTTCTCGGCCGGGATCTTGTCGCAAGCCAAGGCGACGACGGCGCGGATCCCGTCTTCATCCGTCGCTTCCAGGGCAATTCCATCGGGTGTTTCTTCGAGCCTGAGCGCGATCGCGATCGTACGCGCCGGCCGGCTCTGCGCGATCTGCTTGGCAAAGGCGTGGTCGTGGTTGCGGAACACGCGGGCGCCCGCGGCCAGGCCATCGAGCTTTTGCGGAAACACGACCTTGCCCTGCACGCGGTTCACGGCCGAGCCCGAGAGCTGGTGATGGTCGTCGTAGAAGGTGATGCCATCGCCGTTCTGCAAGGGCGCGGGTGCATCCAGGGTAAAGGAATCTCGCCCGAGCGCCGTTACGCGCCCGAGGGGCTCGCCCACGTGCTTGGGCGAATCGGGCGACGCCACCTCGGCGCCTCGGCCATGGAGAAAATAGCGGGTGTAGCCGCGGTTGAAGGTCTTGTCGGGATTGGGCGAAAATCCCAGCGTCACCGTTCCCGACGAGGTCCTGCGCTCGCCTCGTGCCGCCAGCAGGCCATCGAGCACCTGGCGGTAGTGCCCCACGACGTTCATGACGTAGGCCTTGTTCTTGAGCCGCCCCTCGATCTTGAACGACGACACCCCGGCGCCCAGCAGCTCGCCCAGGTGCGGGGTCAGATTGAGATCGCGCAGTGAAAGCAGGTGGCGGTCCGCGACGATGGTTTTCCCTCGCGCGTCCACCAGCGAATACCCGCGCCGGCAGGGTTGCGCGCACTGGCCGCGGTTGCCGCTGCGGCCGCCCATGGCGTAGCTGAGCGTGCACTGGCCGCTCATGCACACGCACAAGGCGCCGTGGATGAACACCTCGAGCTCGATGGCGGTGGTGGCGCGGATCTCGCGGATTCGATCGAGATCGAGCTCGCGGGCCAGGATGGTGCGCGCGAAACCGACCTTCTCCAAGAAGCGCACGCGCTCGGGCGTGTGGTTGTGCATCTGCGTGCTGGCGATGAGCGGTAGCGGCGGCAGGTCGCACTCGAGGAGGCCGACGTCTTGGATGATCAGCCCGTCCACGCCGGCGCGGTGCAGGTCGCGGCAGAGCCCGACGGCCGCTTCGATCTCGTCGTCGCGCAAGATGGTGTTGACCGCGGCGTAGACCTTGCCCCAATAGCGATGCGCGTACCTGGCCAGCTCTTCGATGTCGGACAACGCATTCGCCGCCGCCTCGCGCGCCCCGAAGCGCGCGGCACCCACGTACACCGCGTCGGCACCGCAGTTGATGGCAGCGATGCCGGTTTCCAGATCCTTGGCGGGGGCGAGCAACTCGACGGCGGACACGGTAAGCAGCAGTCTCTACCTGACCTACAGCGAACGCCAAGGCCCAACGACCGTCCATAATCCCGCGATAGCCGCAGAAGGTCGGCCGTGGTCGGTTGTAATTGCCGTCGGCCACGGCCACGGCCACGGCCACGGTAAGCCGTCTACGTCTACGACCACCCGTCATCGCTCCGATTGGGTGCGTGCATCTGTCGTGGAAAGGTGTCTCTTTCTGGTACCTTCCGCGCTGTCACTCTTCTTGTCGCGGGATTGCGGGTTCTGGTCCCACTTCGGCTAGTGCCATCGGGGCGGATTTCGGGCATGTTTGCCCCATGTCGCGCGCCTCCATGGTCCTTGCGGCGGTCTTGTCGACGCTCGCTCCCGCGGCACGGGCGGCGGAGAAGGGAGGGCTTTACGTCCTGGCCATCAATGGCGGTGGCGACAAGCAGGACAACTTCGCCTCGCACCTGGCGCATCTGCGCCAGCTTACCCAACTGCTGGCCGCCTCCGGCATTCCTCGCGACCACATCGCCGTGCTGGCCAGCGACGGAAGCAACCCGGCGCCCGATCTGGCCACGCGCGAGCCCGAGCCCGAGAACAGCTGGCTCTTGCAAGGCACGCGGGTGGACACCCTGCTGCGCGATCTCACCACGTACGAGAACTCGTCCTTGCCCGGCATCGATCTGCGCCCGGCGACGCTGGCCAGCCTGTCGCGCACGCTCGGCGAGCTGGGCGGGCGCCTGCGCCCCGGCGACACCCTTCTCCTCTACGTGACCGACCACGGAACCCAGAGCTTGCGCGATCCCCTCGACAACCGCATCACGCTATGGGGGCCGCATGAATCGATCTCGGTGCGCAAGCTCGGCGCCTTGCTCGCACGGCTGCCCCCCTCGGTGCGCGTGCTGTCGCTCATGTCCCAGTGCTTTTCCGGCGGGTTCGCCTATCTGCACGAGACGCGCGAGCACAAGCGCCTGCCGAGCGGAAAGACCTGCGGGTACTTTTCGTCCACCCCGGATCGCCCCGCCTACGGGTGCTATCCCGAGGTGCGCGGCCAGAAGGCCATCGGGCATTCCTTCGAGTTTCTGTCGGCCCTTGCCCGCCGCGGGCGCTTTTTGGCCGCCCAAGCCGATATCCTGGTCAGCGACGAGACACCGGACATTCCCCTGCGCAGCTCGGATGTGTACCTGGCCGAGCTCGTCGCCAACGCTGCCGGGGCGCCCGAGCGCGAGGGCGCCTTCGCCGATCCCTTGATTCGTCGGGCCTTCGCCAGCGGCGAGTCTTCCGAGGAAAGCCGCCTGCTCGATCGCATCGCCGCGGTCTACGCCCTTGCTCGCCCCCTCTCGTTGGCCGAGCTGGACGGGCGCGCGCATACCCTGTTTGCCTTTCTCGACCAGCTCGATCTCGACGGCAAGACCTGGGAGCGCGCGCTCGGCGATTTCAATCAGGCCAACCTGGACGCCTTCCTGACCGCCCATCCGCGCTGGCGAGCGCGTCTCGCGGATCGGGCCGTGCGCGGGCTCGACACCGCGGCCCGGCGCGATCTCGCGCGGGAGCTGCTGGCCGCCCTCGAGCCATTCGTGATGTCCGATCCCTTGCGCCTGGCCGAGGCCAACCGGTTGGTCGACGGAATGACGACCACCGACGAGGTCAGCTACCGCGGCGAGATCCGCGTGGCAGCCCTTCTGCGCATGCGTTTCGTCCTGACCTCGGTGGCCGGGCGCCTGTGGAGCAAGAAGGACCCGCGCCAGGCGCAGGCCGTCGAGGCCCTGGACCAGTGCGAGGATCTGGCCCTGCCGGTTCCGGCCCCGCCGCGCATGGCAGAGGCGCCGGAAGCGCCGAGGCTACCGTCGCTCGACGAGGATCGGCGGCGCGCGGCCGCGGTCCGGCCGGGTTGGCTGGGTATCGCCTTCGTTCCCATCAGCTACGGCCGGCGCAAGAGTCTGCGCCTTTCCGACGGTGCCGCGCAGAATCACCTCGGTGTTCCCCCGCTCTCCGGCGGCGGAGGCCGGTCTTCGCGCAGGCGACATCGTGCTCGGGCCGCCCGGCCGCCCCCTGTCCCATGCGCAAGAGCTGCGTCCCTTCATCGCTTCGTCCGCGGTGGATGTGCCGATAGCGATCGAGGTGCTGCGGGGAACCAGCCACGTGGTCGTGCGCCCGGTGGTGCGCCAGGCGCCGACGGCCAAAGCGAAAAACTAGAAGACGTAGCCAGCCGTGCCGCCGAGGAAGAAGGCGTCGTAGAAGCCGCCCTCGACGCGGAACTCGAGCCCTTTGGCATCGGGGATGGGAAAGTCGAGCCCGAAGAGCAGGTTGATGATGGGGATGGCACCGGGGACGGAGGTCTCCTGGAAGCGGTGCGGATCGCCGGGTCCGTTGTCGGGGCCAGTCGAGGTTGCGGCGAGTGCGGCTTCATTGCATTTCGCAGAGGGGTCGCAGAGCTGGTTTCCGCCCGATTGGACGGTGTATTGACCCGTTGCCTGGTTGTAGGTTGCCGACGTGCGCAGGATCTTGCCCCGCACGACAGCCAGGCCCAAACCGGCGCCGTAGTGGATACCGAAGTAGGGACTGAAGTACTGGCGAGAGATGAACGCGGCGTCCATGGTGATGAGCGAGAAATTCCGGAACTGGACCAGGTCCGTGTCCCCCTGCTTGGGGTCTCCATTGTAGATGGGCTGCTTGCCCTTGCCGAGCCAGTAGCCATCGGGTGGGCTCATGTTTTGATAGCCGATGGCCACGGAAAGCTCCCAGGTGCGGTTGGGGTCGTCCCGGTCGTGCTTGCGGCGAAAGCCCTCCAGGGCGAAACCGTAGGTTGAAAGCGGCACGTTCTTCTGCGTGAACAGTCCTAGGAACCAGCTTGGGACCGAGATCCAGCGAAAGCGGAATGCAAGGCCATACTTCGCCTCGTTGACCGCGGCGGTGGCGGGCACCGCCACGCTGGCGGCGGCCGGGGTCTCATCCGTGGCCGGCGTGACGCCGGGCTCGGCGGGCGCCGTGGCTTCTGGTGCCGGGCCGGCCGCCTCGGGCGCGGGCATGGGGGAGCTTTCCTGGGCGAACAAGGCGGGTGCAAAAGCGAAGCTGGTGACGAAAATCAACTGGAACATGCGCGTGCAACGATGCATGGAGGCCTCCATCGAGTTGAGGCGCACTATACCTTAAGGTCTGTGCTAGCGTCTCACCGTGCCTCTGACGTGCCTTGCCATCGTGCTTTCCACCCTGGTCGCTGTGCCAGCCGCATCGGCCCCCGACGGGGGCAAGGCCGGCGACGGCCGCGTGCGGTGCGAAGCCTATCTCGCTACCCACGACGTGGCCGTGGCCGCCGAGCTGCGTGCGCTGGCCAAGGCGCCCGAGGACGCCCTGATGGACATCGCCTCGGACACGCGCGCCCAGGGGCTCATTCGAGCGCGGGCGGTGGCTGCGTTGCGCCTGGTGCCTTCGCACGGCGTGTATGTCTTTCTGAGCAAGCTCGTCGAGGGCAAAGCCAAAGCCAGCGATGCCACCGATCGCCTGATCGTTCGCCGGGCCGCCGTCGCGCTCGGCTGGTTGGGATGGATGGGCGGGGACGCCACGGCACAAAAGTTGGCCCAGCTCTTCGAGAACGAGGACGCTGAAGTCCGCCTCGACGCGGCCATCGGCATCGGCCTCACCCGCGCAGAGAACGCGGCGACGGTGCTGCGCCGGCAGCTCGCCGTGGAGACCGCGCCGCGGGTTCGCAATCAGATCGAACGCCAACTGCGCACCTTGGGTGAGCCTGCGCCGGAGCCTGACCAGGCGCACAGCCCTCCGGTGAGGAAAGAACCGATGCGAAGCGGTTGGTGACCCACACCACGCGAGGCTGCTTGTGCTAGGTTCCGGCCGCGATTCAGACCCCGGATACAGGCCTGCCCGGCTTCAGGTCCGATAGACAGCCGGCAACGGCGAAGGAGGAGAAGAGGTGCCCAAAACGAAACTCGGCATTCTGGTCGGGGGTGGTCCCGCGCCCGGCATCAACAGCGTGATCAGCGCCGCCACCATCCGCGCCCTTTTGCAAGGCGTGGAGGTGCTCGGCATTCGCGACGGGTTCGATCGCCTCATGAAAGGTCGCCTGGAGGACATCCGCCCCTTGCTGCTCGGCGATGTCAGCCGCATCCACTTCAGCGGCGGCTCGTTTCTGGGCAGCTCGCGCGCCAACCCGACCACCAAGGACGAGGATCTCGTCATGGTGGTGGATTCGCTGCAGCGTCTGGGGATTACCCAGCTCATCACCATCGGCGGCGACGACACCGCCTACTCGGCGATGAAGGTGTCCGAGAAGGCGGCGGGCAAGCTGCGCATCGTGCACGTGCCCAAGACCATCGACAACGATCTCGACCTCGACCCGTCGGTGGATTCTTTCGGCTACAACACCGCCCGCCACCTCGGCGTCGAGCTGGTCAAGAACCTGATGGTCGACGCCAAGACCACCTCGCGCTGGTACTTCGTGGTGGCCATGGGGCGCAAGGCCGGCCACCTGGCGCTCGGCATCGGCAAGGCCGCGGGCGCGACCCTGACCGTGATCCCGGAGGAATTCCCGCGCCACAAGCCGACCCTGCGCATCCTGGTCGACATCCTGGCCGGCGCGATCATCAAGCGCCTGGCCGAGGGGCGGCGCTACGGCGTGGCGGTGTTGGCCGAGGGCCTGGCCGAGGCCTTGCCCGAGGACGACATCAAACGCCTGGGCAACATCGAGCGCGACGAGCACGGCCACATTCGCGTGTCCGAGCTCAACCTCGGCGACGGCCTCAAGAAGGCCGTGAACATCAGGCTACGCGACCTCGGCGTGGCCAAGGTCACCGTCATCTCCAAGGACATCGGCTACGAGCTGCGCTGCGCCGACCCCGTGCCCTACGACATGGAATACACGCGCGATCTCGGCTACTGCGCGGCCAAGTTCCTGTTCTCGGGCGGCAATGCCGCCATGGTTTCGCTGCAAGCCGGGAACTTCGTGCCCATCCCCTTCGCCGATCTACTCGACCCGCAGACCGGCCGCACGCGCGTGCGCATGGTGGACATCAAGTCCACCCGCTACGCCATCGCCCGCCGTTACATGATCCGTTTGCGCCGTGACGACTTCGATGAGCCGGCCGTGCTGACCCTGTTCGGTTCGGTGTGCAATCCCAAGAAATCGGCCGAAGAGTTCAAACGCGAGTTTGGCTACGTAGTCGAGAGCGAAGCACCGCCGCTCGACCTGCTGCACTCGCGCGACGGCAACGGTCGCTGAGAGGTGATGACCATGGCTGCGGACGTCGTGATCTTGGTCGGGCACGGCCACGGGCACGGGCACGACTTGCGGTTGTCGAGGGGGTAGGGCTTGGCCGGCCCGTTGATTTTGCGCGATCTGGACTGGCCGGCGATGCGCCAAGCGCTCGCGGGCTACGGCGTGGGCGAGCGCGTGGCGCGCAAGGTGTTCGCGCGCGTGCACGCCCAGTGGGCGACGAGCCTCGACGACGTCGAGCAGCTGCCGGCGGACGTGCGTCGAGCGCTGGCGGGCGAAACATGCTACCCGGAAGCTCGAGATCGTCGAACGGCGGCGCGCGGAGGACGGCTTCGTCAAATACCTATTCCGCCTTTCTGATGGCGGACAAATCGAGGCCGTGCGCATCCCGTTGCCCGATCCGGTGGACGCACGCGCGCTCAAGGAAAAGCGTCGGCGCGGCGAGGCCGAGGGCCTGGTCGCGCTGCCCACTGCCAAGTACACCGTGTGCATCAGCTCGCAAGTCGGCTGCGCCCTGGCCTGCGCCTTCTGCGCCACCGGCAAGCTGGGGTTCTCGCGCAACCTCGCGACCTGGGAAATGCTGGCCCAGGTGCAGGCCATTGCGCGCGAAGCCGACCATCCCGTTCGCGGCGTTCTTTTCCTGGGCATGGGCGAGCCGCTGCTCAACTACGACCACGTCATGGCCACGGCGCGGGTGCTTTGCCACCCCGCCGGCCCGGCCATCTCGGCCGACGCCATTTCCATTTCCACCGCGGGCATCGTGCCGGCCATCCGGCGTTTCACCGCCGAGAAAGAGCGCTTTCGCCTCATCGTTTCGCTGGCCGCGCCCACGCGCGCGGTGCGCTTGCCGCTCATGCCCATCGAGGAGCGCTGGCCGCTCGACGAGCTGGCCAAGGCGGTGCGCGAGCACGCGGCGGTCAGCAAGGCGCGCGTGACCCTGGCCTACGTGGGCGTGGCAGGCGTGAACATGGGCCGGCAGGCTGCGCGCGACCTGGCCCAGCTTTTTGCCGGCGTGCGGGTGAAGGTGAACCTCATCGCGGTCAACGATTCGAGCGGTCGCTTCGAGCCGCCCAGCGAGTCCGAGGTGCGCGACTTCCGCGACGAGCTGTCCCGTTTCTCCATCCCAATGGTCCGCCGCTATGCCGGCGGCAGCGACATCGGTGCGGCCTGCGGCACCCTTGCCGCCACGCGCGCGGGCGGCCAGGTGATCTAACCGCGCTCCCGCGATGGCCGCAGAAGGTCGTCTGCGACTCCGTAGTTATGTTCTAATCGTCTCGCGTGGCCGCGCCAGCCCCCCATACCGACGAAGCCCCGCGGCGGTGGCCGTGGCGGCCGTTCTTGTGGGTTCTGGGGATCCTGTGCGTGGCTTACCTGCCGCTCTTTTTCGGCAAGATCCTGTTTTTTCGCGACATCGCACACTGGAATTTTCCCGCGCGTGCCTTCTTGCGCGCGACGCTCTTGCACGGCGAGTTTCCAGGCTGGAATCCCTACCAGGGGCTGGGTTTTCCGGTGTTCGGCGATCCGCTCTACGGCGTCTTCTATCCGCCCAACTGGCTGTTTCTTCTCGTCGGGCCGGGCTGGGGAGCGAGCATGCTCAACTGGCAGTGCTTTGCGCACATGGCGTGGGGGGCGGCCGGCGTGTGCTGGCTGGCACGGCGCTTGGGCGGTTCCACGAAGGCCATCGTCATCGCCGGCCTGGCCTGGGGGCTTTCGGGTTACACCACGGCCCAGTGGACGTCGGGCCTGCTGCTCTTCGCCGACGCATGGATCCCCTGGGCCGCGGTCGGACAGGTCGCCTTGCTCGACAGCCTGCGCGCGGGTGGGACAGCCTGGCGCCGAGGTCTGGTGAAAGCCGCTCTGCCCAGCGTCTTGGCCGTGCTTCTCGGCGAGGTCTTCCTGGCCATGATCGGCGCCGGTTTCGGCGTCCTGTTCGCCCTGGTTCTCCACACGGTCGAGCGTCGCGCGGATCCGTCACGGCCCGGCGCACGCCCGCGCTGGCTTGCCGCCGCCGCTGCCGCGGTGGTGCTCGCCTTCGGCGTGGGCGCCGTCGTGATCCTGCCGGCCCGCATGCTCCTCGGCAGTACCGAGCGGGCCGCACCGCTCGCGCGCGCCATCGCGGAATCCTGTTCGCTGCACCCGCTGCGCTTGCTCGAGCTCGCGCTTCCCCAGTCCATGGGCGATGCCTACGGAGTCTTCCCCGCAGCGTCCATCGTCGGTGAGCGGCGTCTGGACGGGCTGCCCCTCTCGTACAGCATGTACATGGGGGCGAGCGTGCTCGCCCTCGCGTTGGCGGCGTTTGGCCGCCGGCGCAGGCTGGCGCTGGCCCTCGGCGGTCTCGCGACCGTCGCGTTGGTGCTGGCGTTCGGCAAGTACACGCCCGCGCACGCGGTGTTCCGGCGCGTGGTGTTTCCGCTGGCCTACATGCGCTATCCCGAAAAGTACATGGTCCTCGTCGTGGTCCTCCTGGCACTCCTGGCCAGCCTGGGCGCGCGGCGTATTCTCTCGGACGAGCGGCAGCCGTGGCGTCGCACCTGCGTGCTGCTCCTGCTCATCGTCGCCTTTGGCGTGGTCTCGGCCCTGACGTTTCCGCCGGTGTGGGTGGTCTTCGCGGTTCACGGCGCCCTGCTCGGAGGCCTGGCCACCCTCGGCGTGCTCGCCGTGCACGTGCTCGCCCATCGCGCCTCCTCGCTGGCGCCCGTGCTGCTGGTGGTGATTGTCGCCCTCGACCTTGCTTCGGCCGCGTGGCCCTTGCAGGGATTCGGTCCTCGCCGGATCGCCAGTCACGTTCCGCCCGCCGCGCGCCTCGCGCTCGACCGTCGTTCCGAACCGACGGCTCCCCCGCGCCTCTATCGCTCGAACCAGATCGACGAGACCGTCAAGACGTGGGTGCCGGCGAATTCGAATGCCGAGGGCGAATACCGCCTGACCACCACCCTGGTGACCAACACCGCGAACGCGTGGGGCATCGCCACGCTGCCCGGCTACGATGCGGCCATTCCCGCGCTGGCCGACAGGGTGTGGGAAGCCGGTCTTCCCGTCGGACAGAGCGCCCTGAGATTGCTCGGCGCCGACTACACGATTCTGCCCGTGCGCGATCCAGGCGCGGCCAAGAACGATCGGCCGGGATTGGAGCCGCTCATGGATCCCTTGCCAGGCGCGCGCCTGTATCACGTGCCGGGCGCGCTGCCACGCGTGTTCCTGGCTCGCCATGCGCAAGTCGTGTCCGACGACGAGGCTCTGCGCCGCATCTACGAACCCGACATCGTGGCGGGCAAGAGCGTGTGGTTGGCGCCCGTCGCCGCCGCGCCCGAATTCCCCGCGCCACCCGGCCGCGGGGGCACATGCACGCTCGAATCGTACGGCAACAATAGGCTGGTCGCGCTGTGTTCCGCCAAGGAGCGCAGTCTGGCCGTTTTCGTCGAGCAATACGACCCCGGCTGGCAGGCCACCGTCGACGGCCGGCCGGCGCGGCTCTTACGCGCCAACCTCATCATGCGCGCCCTGCCCATCGAGGCGGGCTCGCATCGCATCGTCCTCGCATTTCGCACGCCCGGGCTCGGCGCGGGTGCGTTCGTCAGTTTGGCATCGCTGCTCTTGCTCGGCCTGTTCTGGCTTGCGGGCGGCGCGGGCAAACCGGCGGCCAGGAGCGCAGGCGCAGAGCGATAAGAGGCGTCGGCGCCAAGGATGATGTCGGGTCGAGTGCCAAGATCTTCCGCCTCGCCCCGCGCGAGCGGGGAGAGGCCGACGCGCGTAGCGCGGCGGGAGAGGGGGCGTCGCTTCACCGTCGACGTCGGCCCCTTTCCCTCGAGCACCGAACGGTTTGAAACCCGAGCAATTTCCGGATTCCAACCACAGAGGACACAGAGAACACTGAGACGGATGAGGAATGAGGGGTTCGGATCGAGATCCGGGGAACCATTCATGCCAAGCTCATGGCGTTATTCGAGCGACTTCCAGCTCGGCCGGAAGTCGCTGGCGGGCAACACCGGATCCTCGACGGACAGGATGTAGTCGACGCGGCGATTGAGCGGTTCATCGGTGTTGTCGGGCGTGGCGACGAGGAGGGCCTGCTCGCCGAAGCCTTCGTACAGGATGGGCAGCGTGAGCCCGCCTTTGCGGAACCAGCCCGCGATGGCCTGCGCGCGCCGGAGCGAAAGCTCGAGGTTGTGCTTGGCCGAACCCACCGTGTCGGTGTGACCGACGATGAAGAGCTTGATGGGCCCGAAATCCAGGTGCTTGGCGAGCACCTCGTCGATCTTGGCCAGGCTCGCCCGCAGCTTGGGGGCCTCGCCGGGTGCGATGGCCGCCGAGTCGGTCGCAAAATGGACCTCCTGGTGAGGGATGGTGATGGACCACGGATAGAGCGAGGTCAGGTGAAAGGCGCCGGCGGGATCGACCACGCGCACGTCGATGCGGCCGATTTCGACAGCCTTCCCGGACCCGTCCTTGGAGGGTGGCTCCCATTGCACCGACAAGGGCGCGTTGCTGTCGTGATCGGCAAACGTCTGCGTGCGCTCGAGCAGGGTGGCGCCATCGGCGGCCGACACGATCTTCAGCTCGATCTTGCCGGCCGGGATCGACACCATCAGGTCGAGATGGCCGTGGGCCAAATCCACGTGGGATCTGTCGAGCGACACGCGCAGCTCATCGGCCACCACGGTGTCGAACGACACCTGCGACGTCCAGCTGCGCTTGCCCGCGGCGCACACGATGCGCCCGCGGTAGTGTCGCTTGCCGGGTGTCGCATCGAAGAGCACGTCGTGGCTGGCACCGACCGCAAGCGGGCCGAAGGTCTCCTCGACGTGCTTGCCGTCGTCACGGTCGAGGGAAACCTCGACCTGGTCGATGGTCTGATTGGCCGTGATGGTGAGGCGCGGCTGCTGGCCGAGGTGAACCGAGGTGGCGAGCTGGATGGCAATCGCGTCCGCCCGGGCGCTCCCCGGCACGAGCCAAAGCAGCGTCGCCGCCAGCAAAGCGATGGTCCGAAGTCGCGTGGGGTCCATGCGCCCGACTCTACCATCGGGTGGATGCGGTTTTGCTTTCGGCTGCGACCTGTCCAATTCATGGACATGTCATCCGTGGCTTCAACGCAACGGTCTGGCAAGTCTGTCCCGCAGTCGCGAGCAGCGCTCGGCCACCTCGGCGTTGCGCACGGCGATGGCCAGCGCCTTGCGCGTGCCCACCAGCACCACCAGCTTCTTGCCGCGCGTGACCGCCGTGTAGAGCAAGCTACGCTGGAGCATGACGAAGTGTTGGGTATGAATGGGGATCACCACCGCGGCGTACTCCGAGCCCTGCGACTTGTGCACCGTGGCGGCGTAGGCCAGGGCCAGCTCGTCGAGCTCGTCGCTGGCGTAGGGCACCTCGCGCTCGTCGAACGTGACCACCAGCTCGCCCGCCTCGCGCGCCACGCGGAGCACCCGCCCCACGTCGCCGTTGAACACGTCCTTGTCGTAGTTGTTGCGCAGCTGCATGACCCGATCGCCGGTGCGAAAGACGCGGCTGCCGCTTTGCAGTTGCTCGCCCGCGACGGAGAGGGCCTCCTGCAGCAGTCGGTTGAGGTTCATGGCGCCGAGGTCGCCCTTGTGCATGGGGGTCAGCACCTGGATGTCGAAGGGCGACAACCCGTAGTAGCCGGGCAGGCGGGTGGCCACCAGATCGCGGATGGTCTGCGCGGCCAGGGCGGGGTCTTCCTTTTCGAGGAAGAAGAAGTCGCGTGTGTCCTTGTCCGGCCCCGTCGGGGGGGCGCCGCCGATCTCGGGCAGCTCGCCCTTGTGAATGCGGTGGGCGTTGGTGACGATCAGGCTCTGCGCGGCCTGGCGAAAGATCTCGTCCAGGCGAACCACCGGGACCGCGCCGGAGGCGATGGTGTCGCGCAGAACCATGCCGGGGCCCACGGAAGGAAGTTGGTCCTGGTCGCCGACCAGCAGCAGACGCGTCCCGTCGGCCAGGGCCGCCACCAGATCCGCGCACAGGCGGATGTCGATCATGGACGCCTCGTCGACCACCAACAGATCCGCCTCCAGGGGCCGGTCGCGATTGCGGCCGAACATGCCCTCGCTGGGGCGCCATTCGAGCAAGCGGTGTAGCGTGGCGGCGGGCTGGCCCGTGGCGTCTTGCAGGCGCTTGGCCGCGCGCCCGGTGGGAGCGGCCAGGGCCACGCGCAGATGGCAACGCAGAAACGTCGACACGATGCCGCGCACGATGGTGGTCTTGCCCACGCCCGGACCGCCGGTGATGACCAGCAGCGGCTCGACGAGCGCGCGGCGGATGGCTTCGGCCTGGCGAGGCGCGAGGGAAATGTTGGCCTCCTTTTCGTAGCGGGCGACGGCTTGGTCAGGCTCGACGGGCAGCACCGCGCACCGCGCCCGCAGGATGCGGCCCAGGCCCTCGGCGGCGGCGCGCTCGGCGCGCAGCAGGCCGGTCTCGTACACCGCCACTTGGTCGCCAGCATGCTCGATGGCGATCTCACCTCGGCGCGCGAGCCTGTCGATGGCCGGTTCGACCAAGGTTGCGTCGACTTCCAGGCGCAAGCTCGCATCCTGGGTCAGCTTTTCGCGCGGCAGGTAGACGTGGCCCTGGCTTCCGGCCTCGTCGAGCACGTGGCGCACTCCGGCCTCGATGCGCATGTCGGTTTCCTTGCCGATGCCAAGCGACGATGCCAGCCGGTCCGCGGAGAGAAAGCCGATGCCCCAGACATCGAAGGCCAGCCGGTAGGGATTTTCGCGCACGCGTTCGACCGCGGCGGCGCCGTAGCGCTTGTAGATGCGCGCGGCGAGGGCAGGGGACACGCCGTAGCCTTGCAGAAACACCATCACCTCGCGTTGCCCACGCTGGGCGACCCAGGCCTTCTTGACGGCCTCGGCCCGCGCGTGTCCGATGCCGGGCACGTCGCGAATGCGCTCCGGCTGTCTGTCGAGAATCTCCAGGGTCCTGACCCCGAATCGGGCCACGATGCGGCTGGCGAATTCGGGACCGATGCCCTTGATGAGCCCTGCCCCGAGGTAGCGTTTGATGCCGTCGAGGGTTTGCGGCGACAGCTCGGTGTACGAGACGATGCGGAACTGCCGACCGAAGCGCGGATTGTTCTCGAAGTAGCCGGTGGTGCGCAGGTGGGCGCCCACGGGAAGGCCCAGCAAGCTTCCCACCGCGGTGACCGGCTCTGCCTGCCCGGCGACCTTGAGCCGCACCACGGTGAACTCGCCGCTCGCTCCGGCAAACACGATGCGCTCGAGGGTGCCCTCGAGGGTCTCGTCCGTCGCATTTTTCGGACGCTTGCCGGCAGAGCGCTCGAAAAGATCCATACGCGCCCCAGCCTCCGGCGGGGCAGGGGCTACGTCAAGGGGAAGGATCAGCCCTTGCTGCCGATGCCGTGCTTGGCCAGGACTTCCAGCAGGTCGAGCAGCGAGAACACGCCGAAGCCGCGGATCTCGAGCAGGCGGCCGATGGTCCAGCGGTCCGGTTGCCGGCCGGGCTCGAAGCGGCACAGGGCATTGTGGGTGCGCGGTTCCAGCTCGTAGCCGTACTGTTCGACCAACAGGTCGGGTGAAGGGACCGGGCGGGCGAGAAACTCGCGCGGCAGTCCTTCGAGGCTCGTGGAGTGCACGCGAAACCCGGTCAGTACCTCGAAGCGTTCTATGAAGCGTGCGGTGTCGTCATGGCGCCGCATGGCTCGTTCCGACGTTCCTGGTACTTGATTCTCGACCAGTTGATTTTGGCCAGGCATGGGTCGTTCCGGTGCCTGCTAGACCGCCTCCGCACCTCGCTCGCCGGTGCGGATGCGGATGACGTCGGCCATGGGTGAGATGAAGATCTTGCCGTCGCCGATCTCGCCCGTCCGAGCCGTGGCCAAGATGGCGTCGACGATGGGCTGGACCATCTCGTCGTCGACGACGATTTGGATGCGCACCTTGGGCACGAAGTCCACCGTGTAGGCCGAGCCCCGGTAGACTTCGCGCTTGCCACCCGTGCGACCAAACCCGCGAACCTCGGAGACGGTCATGCCACGGGCGCCAACCTGGTACAGCCGATCCTTCACCTCGTCGAGCTTGAACGATTTGATGATCGCTTCGATACGCTTCATGGCTTGAGTCTTCCTTGGATCTGGTTGCGGGGATGTTTCGCCCAGGTAAAAGGTGGTAGCGGCGGCCGTCTAGAAGTAGGCGAGGGCCGCAAGGAGGCCGGTAACCTGGTTCTTGCGGTTGGGGGCGGGGGCGGTGCCCTTGAGGAATACGTCCTTGTTCGACATGTCGCTGCGAACTTCCGCGCGTAGCTCGTAGTGCTTGTTGACCGTCCACGCACCCATGCCGGTGAATTCGTAGAACGAAACCTTGTCCGTGGGCATCACACCTGCGTAGCCGCCGTTCTTGCTGTAGATGTACTCGGCCCGCGCGGCCACGGTGAACGAATCGTTGATGGTGTATCGACCCATGCCGGCGATGCCGAACCAGTACGAGGTATCGCTCTTGAGGTAGTCCAGGTTGCCCCCGACGGAGAGATTACCGATGTCCTTTGTGATCACGGCATCGACCAGCACGCGTGTGGCGGTAGTGGGGGTCGCACCGTCGGTCGCTACGCCTTCCTTGCCGATGTAGGTCGTCGCGGCCGCGGTCAGACCCTGATTGAGGGGCGTGTAGGTCAAATTGAGACCAAAGGTCTTGTCCGAGTTGTTGTCCGGGTCGTTGTTCCAACCGTTGACGAGCTGGAGCGACAGCACCAGCTCGGGTGCGGCGATCGTCCCAAGAAGGGCGCCATTGACACGAAGCCCTGTGTGCAGCAGGGGAACGCCGGCAAATAGCAGTGAGCGGCTGTAGAGCCAGTTCTTGTTGGACTCGATGACCTCGGCGCTGGCGGAAGTCACGAATCTACCGGCATCGATGGAGATGTGAGACTCGGGTTTCACCTCGGCATAGGCTTGCTGAACCAGAAAGCTGTTGCCATAGAGGGCAGTTCCTTCCGCACTCACTCCCGGCGTAGCCGTCGCAGCGAGCCCCGAGTTGGCCGCGTTGATGATGGCCGCGGTATGCCCTGCTCCGAGATCCATACGCAGGGTCACCCAATCGGTGTCTGCGTGAACCCCCAGCTTGGCGTAGTTGAGCGTGAAGCTATTGGCCATGGTGTCGAATTGACGGCCGACAGGTCCTTGCGTCTTCGGATCGCCCGTGAAGTTGTACATGTAGTACGCGTCGACAAGCGCCTCCCAGCCGAAGACGATGGGCGGTGGCGCAGGGGTGGCCGGGGCGGGTGCGGCGGCAGGCGCGGCCACCATGGGTGTGGCGACTGGCGCCGCCACGGCGGGTGCGGGCGCCGGCATGGGTTCAGTTGCGGGTGCAGCCGCCGGTGCCGGAGCGGCCTCGGCTGGGGTTTGAGCATTCGCCACCATGGGGAAGACTGTGCAAAGCGCAAATACCGTGGACAACAATCGCATTGAGCTTCTCCTCTCTGAAAGAAAACGACGTGTATGCGTAGAGAAGCAAGTTGCGACGTCGACTGCAATGGGGGTTGGTGAGAGTTTTCGACGCTTTTCCATCGTCGATACACGCTAGAAACGCCGTGTACTTCGTGGCGATTCCTTGCGCGCCCCGCCCATTACAATGGGCAGATGAGGGTCCGACTTGCCGGTATCGGCGTCACGGGGTCTTGATCTGCATGTGGCTCGCGCGCCGCTTCGGCTGCGCTGCCGAGGGATCGCTCGGCGGCGTCAGATTGACTTGCATGCCGAGGGCCGCGCGCACGGCGAAGTGGTCCTCGCTGACGAAGAAGGCCAGCAGGTCCTTGATTCGATCCTGCACCGTGAGCGGGCTCTGCCCCGAGGGCTCGATGGCCAGCACCTGGGCGGCGGCGACGATGTCGCCACAAAGGACCAAGGCCGCGCGCGAGGCGGTCAGATCCGAGGCCACGATCCACGCGGCAAGGTCGACCTTGTCCCCGCAAGCCTCGACGTAGCGCTTGGCCAGCCCCTTGAGCTCGGTTTCGAGGGGTGCGGCCAGCAGCCCATCGAGTTGCTTGGCCATCTTGTCCACTGCGTCCCCGTGATCGCCGGGGCCGATGGGCGAGCCTCCGAGCTGCAGACCCGCGCGCACGGCGATGTCGAGGGCGGACATGGTGCCGAGAGCAAAGCGCGGAAAGCGCTCGGGTCGCAACAGCACCATGCGCTTGGCCAGGTCGAAGATGACCTGGCTTTGCGACGTCAGTTGATCGAATCCGATGCCGATCACCAGGGCCGGCGCGAGCGCGTTCTTTTCCTTCAGGTTGACCAGGTTGACCGTGCCGGGAACATCCCGCTTGATGAACACATCCGGCAGTGCCGCCTCGATGGTATTGGCCACGTAGCGCAGGGCCGCGGCGTACGACCAGTTGTTGCCTGCCACATCCACGCGCGCGTGGCGATCCAGCCCCATCACCTTGTGGGGCTGCGCGGTGGTCATGGCAATGGCCGGCGAGAGCAGGGCGAAGAGCGAGCCGAGGTAATTGTTTTCGCTCGGGTGCAGGATCTTGCGCCACAGCTCCTCGTTGAGCTTACCCGCGGTGCTGGGTGCCTGCGAGGGACGGAAATTCTCGTACAGCGCGCGCAGCGGCGGATCGGCCGTGCCGAGACAGGTCATGGCGCCGGCCACGCACCACATCTTGTCGTGGGCGCCGGCCTGGAAGAACAGCGCGGCGAGGGCCTTGTACGACTCCAACCGATCGGGCTTCTTGCTGAGCAGGTATTGGTGTTGCGCGATGGCCTTGTCCGCCGCCGAAGGGCCCATGTTGAAGTACATCTTGGCCAGCCGCTCTTGCCGGGCGAAGTTGTCGCGATCGAAGGAGACCGCGACCTCCATGGTCAGGGCCGCGCTTTCCTTGTCGTGCTGCTTGAGCGCGACGTCGGCCAGGGCGTCCCACAGGCGCAGCTTCATCTCCGCGGGCGCGTCTTGCGGCAGGCGCTTGATCTGCTTGCGGTAGGCGCGCTCCAGCTCCTTGAGCTCCTTGGCTTCGCCGAGCAACTTCTCGATGGCTTCGAAGGCCTTGGGGTAAAGAGGATGGTCGTCGAGAACCTTGCCGAATTGCTCGACGGCCTTGGCGTGGTCCTTCACCTCGTCGCGGTAGATGGCCGCCGCGGCGTAGTTGAGCTTGGCGCGTGCCGGCCGGTCCTCTTCCAGGTTGGCCAGCTTCTCGAGCGTCGCGATGGCCAGGGGCCACTGCTTTTCCAGCGTGTAGTAGTCCAGCGTCTTGTAAAGGATCGAGCGCCGTTCGGGCTGCACCCCAAGCGCCTGGAGGTAGGACTCCATGGCGCCGGTCCAGTCGCCGAATCTCTCCTGCTGGATATCGCCGATCTCTTCCAGGATCTTCACCGTGTCGTCATCGGTGCCGAGCAGGGGTAGCAGCCGGCGTTTGAGGGCCAAGAGCTCTGTCCAGTCGCCGCGGGAGGTGCGCAGCTCGATGACCGTCTCCAAGGCGCTGCGCTTTTCGGGCTCGAGGGCCAGCGCCTCCTCGAAAAAGCGCAGGGCGGCCTCGAGGTCGTCGGACCGGACGGCGCACGTGGCCAGTTTCTCGCAAAGCGCGGCGCGCACGGCGGGAGGCGCCTCGTCCCCGAGCAGGGTGCGGGCGCGCTCGAATTCCACGCGCGCCTCGGCCCAGGCTTCGCGCTCGACGTGCAAGTCGCCGAGCTCGCGCGCCAGCGCAGGGGATTCGCTGTCCAGCTTGGTCGCCGCCGCGAGCGCCGCGGCCGCCTTGTCGGGCTTGCCGAGCTTGCGCGCCACGTGGGCCTGGCGCGCGAAGAGGTCCAACTTGGCGGTCTTGTCGCCGTCGTCGGTCTTGCGCACGAGCAGGTCGAGCAGAGGCTCGGCTCCGGGCCAATCCTCGTGCTTCTCGCGTAAGGCGAGCAATCGTTGCGCGGCGATCTCTTGCTCCGGATCCGCGGCCAGCGCGCGTTCGAAGTGTTCGACGGCCTTGGCCTCGTCCTCCAGGTGCTCGAGGTGGATGGTGCCGGCCTCGGCGTAGAGGCGACCAAGCTCCATGGGATTCTGCACGCGCTCGGCGGCGTCGAGGAGGAACTTGGCCGCGCGCAGGTAGTCGCCGCGGTCGCGTGCCAGATCGGCCAGGGCCGCGAGTGCGGCCGGATTGCTGGGATCCCGCTCCACGCACTTGGCGAAGATCTCCTCGGCGGCCGCGGGATCGGCGGGGAGGAACGCGCGCGCCACGGCCAGCGCGGCCTCCATGTCCTTGACCTTGTCGATGAGGATCGAGGCGCGCTCGAGGCGGGTCGCTCGTGCGTCGGCCGAATCCTTCTTGGTCGCCCGGCGTTCGAGCAGATCCGCCAGCGGTCGCCACTGCTCGCTGCGCCGGTAGAGGCTCTCGACCTTGTCGAGGATGTCCGTATCTTCGGGGCTCTTGCCGACCATGCGTTCGTACAGGGCGCCGAGCGGCTGCCACTGCTGGGTCTTTTGGTACAGGGCTTCGAGCTTGTTTTGGACGTCGGCGTTGTCCGGGGTCTTGCCGAGCATGCGCTCGTACAGGGCGCCGAGCGGCTGCCAGCGCTGACCTTGCTGGTACAGGGCTTCGAGCTTGCCGTAGGCGCTGTCGTCGTCGGGATCGCGCGCCAGACGCGCCTGCAAGAGCTCGACGAGCTGCGGCGTCTGCCCGGTGCGCTCGTACATCTCGACCAACTTGCCGACCGCCACGGTGTTCGCGGCATCGTGCTCGACGGCCTTTTCGTAGAGCTTGCACAGGTCGTCCCAGCGCTCGGCCGCGCGCAGCAGGGCGTCCAAGGTGTCGAGGGCCTCCGGGTTGCGCGGATCGCGATCCAGGACCTTCTGGAAGGACGTGATGGCCTCGTCGCGCTGGGCGGGATCCTCGGCCAGCAGGCGACCCACGCCGAGAGCCATGGGCTTCGATTCGTCGGCTTCCGCAGACTCGCGCTCGAGCTCGCGCAGCTCTTTCAAGAACTCGTCCGATTGCCCGGCCTTTTCGGCCACGCGCTTGGTGTCGGCGAGCAGGCTGGTGTTCTTCGGGGTCAGGCGCAACGCCATCATCAGCACGGGATAGGCCCGATCGGCGGCGGACAGCTCCTTGTCCAGCACCATGCCTGCCTCGTACAGATCGGCGGCTTGCTGGCTGACGTCGGGTTCGAGCTCGACCCGGCCGACCAGGGCGCCCACGACGCGCTCCCACTCCTTGTTCTCGCACAGCTTGGCGAGACCGCGATCCAGCATGTCCTGGGCCTCGCTGTCCTCGGGATCGGCGGTCAGCCGGTCGAGCCAGGCCTCGACCTCGTCCACGGCAGGCTTGTCGCCGGCAAGCTCGCAGCCCTGGGTCAGGGCCGTGCACGCATCCTCCAGGCTGCCTTCGACGGAGACCGGCACGAGGCCGAGCCCCGCCTTGACCCGGCAGGCGTCGAGGGGCGACAGCCCTGGCGCCACGAAGAAATGTTCCAGCGTGGATGGGCTTGCGCCAAGGAGCCGTCCGGCGAGCATGGCCAGGTCGGGGTCGCCGGGACCGAACCCCACGAACACGAAGGACCATTTCTTGTGTAGGCCTTCGAGGTAGCTGGCCGCGCCCGTGGCGACGATCTTGGTCGCGATTTCGAAAGGCGCCAGGCACAGCGATGCCGGCACGTCCGAGCGCCCGAAAATCTGAATCAGGAATCGTCCGCGCCCCTTTTCCAGAGTGGACGCATTGGCGGCGAAGACCATGCGCCCCGCCGACTCGGCGACGTCGGCCAGCGCGGAGGTCCACAGGGCGTCCTGCGCGGTGGTGATGATGCCGCGCCATGGGGCCCTGGCCATGGCCTGCAGGATCGGCGGCACCGGCGTGGCCACGGGGTAGGCGTCGCGCAGGACCTCGAGGGTTGCCTCCTCGGGAACCAGGTCACGGCACAGCGCCGAGGCCGCATCCAGCTGGCCCGCGCGCAGCAGATCGAGCACCGCCTGCTTGTTCGCCTCGTCGGGGATCCAATCGGCCCAGCGCTCGCAAAGCGTGCTCCAGGCGGGAAGTCCGGCCAGCGAGGAGCAGCCAAAGCCCGTCACCAGAACCGCCTGACGATTCTTGAGGCGTTCGAGCAGGATTTCAGGCAATGGGTGCATGGGATCTCCTTCGATCATTCGCCAGCGCTTTCGCCGGTGCTGCTGGGAAGCGATGCGATACTACGGTGCGACGCTCAGAATGTAGGTGAAAACGGCTCGCATTTCCACCATGGCGGCAAACCCGTAATTCCGCGACAAGCTCAGCGACCTCGCGAGCGCCGGGCTAAAGGTCCCATTCCAAGGCCAAGCCTCTCGCCTGGCAGGTCGACGAAAGGTGGTCGTGGCCGTAGACGTCGCCGTGGCCATGGCCGTGGCCGGACATCTTGGACGCTCGAGCCATTGGAAATCAGCCAGCGGCCGGCGGCTGGTGCCGCCTTATGAGGGCAGCCCTATCCAGGGTGAAGTTGTTGCTGACCCATCCTCGTCGGTTGCATCGGTTGCATCGAAGTCGAGGTCCTGAGTTTCGGCATCACAGCGGAGAAGTTTCACGGCCACGGCCACGGCCACCGTCTTCACCCAACGGGTGACGAATTTGTCGCACCAAAGGCCAAGCACCACGGCCGGCTAACCGACGGCTAGCCCCTGATCTCGCGCCTTGGCGCGGGATCAGGAATTGATATAGCCTCGAACAGAAGCTCCGACCGTCGACATCGGCTAGAAGTGAAACATTCCCCGTGCAGCACACGCCGGCTCTGACCATAGCCATCGCCCTTGCCTCTGGCGTCATCGTCCAGGCGGTGGCCTTCCACTTGCGTATCCCGGGCATCGTGCTCTTGCTCGGAACCGGCTTTCTCCTTGGACCCGAATTCGCCGACGTGGTCAGGCCGGCCTCGCTGGACACGGGTCTGCTGACCTTGGTGGGCTTCGCGGTCGCGGTCATTCTCTTCGAGGGGGGAATGAATCTGAAGCTCTCTCGCGTGCGACGAGAGCAAGTGATCATCCGTCGCCTCGTGACCTGGGGAGGCCTCATCACCGCGGTGGGTGGGGCGTCGGCCGCTTTGCTGTTCCTGCGCTGGGATATTCCCACGTCGTTGCTCTTCGGCACGCTGGTGATGGTGACCGGGCCGACCGTGGTCACGCCGCTTCTGCGCCGGATTCACGTGCTCCCGGTGTTGCAAACCGTGCTCGAAGCGGAAGGCGTGATCATCGATGCGGTGGGGGCCATCGTCGCTGTCGTCACCCTCGAAGTCGTCCTCCATCCGACCAGGCATTCCATCGCTCTGGGGCTCGCGGGCCTGCCCCTGCGCATGGGCGTTGGCCTTGCCGTGGGATTGGTCGGTGGCGCGGTCATTGCCTTCCTTCTGCGCGTCGACCGCATCGTTCCCGAGCGCTTGGGGAATGTCTTCGCGCTTGCCATGGCAGTGGCGACGTTTCAGGTCAGCAACGCGCTCATGTCCGAGAGCGGGCTCGTGGCCGCCATCGTCGCGGGCTTGTTGGTGGGGAACGTGCGCACCCGGGTCTTGCGCGAATTGCTCGAATTCAAGGAACAGCTGACCGCCATGTTCATCGGCATGCTGTTCATCCTGCTTTCGGCCAACCTGAGGGTGTCCGATTTGCGCTCTTTGGGATGGGGCGGTGTGGCGGTGGTGGCGGCGCTGATGCTGGTGGTTCGTCCCCTCTCGATCTGGCTTTGCTCGCGCGGCACCGGACTCGGCTGGCGCGAGAAGATGTTCCTGGCCTGGCTGGCGCCGCGCGGGATCGTGGCAGCGGCGATTGCGGCGCTCTTTGCCCAGACCCTGGACGAAGCCGGAATGCCTGGCGGACCGGGCTTGCGCGCCATGGTGTTCCTGGTCATCGTCTCGACCGTGGTCGTCCAAGGACTGCCCGCCGGACTTGTCGCCCGGCTGTTGCGCGTGCGCCAGAGCGCCCGTCCCGCGTCCTTGGTCGTGGGAGCGAACGCTCTTGGAAGATTGCTTGCTCGTTTGCTTGGCGAGGCCGGCAACAAGGCCACGCTGATTGATATCGATCCGGATATGTGCCGCGCAGCCGAGGAAGCCGGACTGCGAGTCGTGTTGGGGAACGCGGTCGAAGAACGCACCTTGCGCCGGGCCGGCATCGACGGCGCCAAGGTCATCATCGCCGTGACCAGCAACGAGGGCATCAATCTGGTCTGCGCGCGCAAGGCAATAGAGGACTTCCGCGTTCGGCGTGCCTACGTGGGCGTGGACTGCAGACGGGCCGGGCTCAGCACCGATGCCGTGGGCGAGGCGGGCGCTCGCATGCTCTTCGGCGCGCCCTGGGATCTGCGCAGCTGGATAGGGTTGTGCGAGCGCGGGCTGCTGACGGTCGAGCGTTGGCAGCTCCGGCAACGCAAGAGAGACAAGACGATGCGCGATATTCGCGACGGAGGGGAGTCGAATGGTTCACCGCTCCTCTTGCCCCTCCTGGTCGACCGGTCCCGCAGGCGATTCGTCGTGGACGATCGCTGGACACCACATTCTCGCGACGAGGTGTGGGTGGCCATGGCCACGGAGCGGATAGCCGAGGCCCGCGCCCGGCTGGAAGCCAGCGGCTGGCGGGCATGCCCGCAGGCAGCTCCGTCGCGCGACGTCGCCAGGGCCACTTGAACCACAGCGTGGCACCTTGCCACGTGAGACGAAATGCCACGCAATGGGAGCCGGGGAATCTGGGCGCAACGCCATGCACGGTCAAATTACTTGGCCGGAACACGCATTGCAGCCAGCCAATCAGGAAGTCAGGGGGCGAGCTTTGGATGATGCTTGCTTTCGGAAAAACAGGCGACGATAACCAGGAGTGGACACCATGAACAGACGAGGAGTCAGGTCGCCGGCCGCAAGACATTCCGTGGCTCGGTCTTTTGTACGCGTGCTGGTGACTTGCGCCTCGGTGGTGGCGGTTTCGCTTGGCAGCGCCGAGGCTTCCGACCAGAAGAAGTCACGCGAGAAAATGGTCGAGCTCAACAAGCAGGCATTGTTCTTCTACCAGGCCAAGAACTGGGAAGACGCCAAGGAATCGCTGAATGAGGCACTGGATATTGCCGAGGCTGCGGGGCTGCAGAACAACAACATGACCGCCCGCACCTATTTGCACCTGGGCGCCGTCGAGTGGGTCGGCTTCCACGATCGTGATGCGGCCATTCAGAATTTCTCCATGTCGAAGCAGATCAGGCCCGATATTCAGCTCACGCCGTTGATCGAGACCGCCGACCTGAAAGCCGTGTTCGACTCGGCGCCCAACAAAGTCGAGACTCAATTGCCCGTCGAGCCCGCCACGCCCCAGCCGGCCACTCGAGGACCGGCCAGAAGCTCCCAGGCCGCCCCTGGGGAGGTCGAACGCGAGCCCGAGCCGACCCACAGCTCCCAGGTTGCAGTGGGCAGCGGCGATGGCGAGCCGGCGCTGCCGTCGAGCATGTCGGCGCCGCTCATGTGCACGCTCCCAACCGTTGCATTGCCAGACAGGGCGCTGACCATTCGCTGTGCGCTGAGGCCTGGGCTCGAGGCCAGCGTGGTGCAGATTCACTACCGGCCTCGGGGCTTCGAGCAGTTCCAGGCGCAAAGCATGGGGCGAACCCCAGCGGGCTGGTACATCGTGACTCTGCCGCGGGAGGTGATGCAAGAAGGCAGCTTGCACGTGTACTTCGACGCCCGCGACGATTCGGACAAGCAGGTGGCCCGCATCGGCCAGTTCAGCAGCCCGTCCGTCATCGCGGTTCGCGAGCGCAGCTCCATCGGAGGAGGTGGCACCGAAGAGGATCCGTTGAGACGCGCCAGGGAGCAAGCAAGATCCGAGAAATACGAGGCCGGTCTGCACCGTCGGCGCGCAGGCTCGTTCTGGCTGGGCATGGGGGCCGGGTTGGGCTGGGGTTACGTGCCGGCGGGGAGTCTGGAATGGGAGAACAGGGTACGGATCAGTGCCGTGACGACGACCACGGGTTCTTTTCATTTGGCCCCCGAAATCGGTACCATGTTGTCCGACAACTTCGGGCTTGCGCTGCAGGGCAGGATCGAATTCATCAAGCAGGAGCAAGCCTCGTATATGGATCCGGCCACCGGCGCGCAGACCCTGCTTACCGGCGGGCCTTCAGGCGCCCCCAGCACGTTGGCGCCGGCGCTGTTCGCGCGTGCCATCGGGTACCTCGATCTCTCCGACAATGGCAATCTGAGGTTCTCGTACTCGGGTGATCTCGGGGGTGGTTTCATCCGCTTCCCGGTCAAGCCGTCGGCCAGCGTGAGCTACAACAGCAATACCGACATGACTGACGTGAACTGGGACAAGAGCATCGAGAAGACCGACACCAGGCCGGTCGGCGTGGTTCTCTTCGGCGCCAGCGTCGGCATCACGTGGAATCTCTCACGTCATTTCGCCATCGCATGGAACGGGCGGGCCCTGAGCGGGTTGCCGTCTTGGGGCGCGGTCTTCGAGAGCACGCTCTCCGGGCAGTTGGCGTTCGGGGGAAAGAGCGGCCAGGAGTCGATGCCGGACGAGGACGAAGACGAGTGACGGCTTCGGTCTAGGGCGAGGGTGTCCACGGGCGAACCAACAGCGCCACCGGAAGAACCGTCAGCACGTCCGCGAGGTACAGGCCGTGGCGGTGGGCCTCCCTCGTCGGAGTCAGCATGGCGCCGGTGAACGCATCACGGAACGGTTCACCGCCTCCCTCGCCGGGTAGCCACACGCGCGTGTCCCGCCACACGCGGGCCCCCAGCGGCGACCTGCCATGGGCGTCGCTCAGATCGTGGCAAAGACGGGGAGCCGCGGCGACGATGGTGACGTCACCGAGCCGTCGCGCCAGCGCCACGACATGATTCGCTTTCGCACCTTCGGCGGCGAGTGGAAGATACTCACCCTCGAGAAAGACCGGGCTGTACCTTCTGCGCAGATGCAAACCCGCGGCAGTCAGGAAGTGCTTGATGCGGCCGTCCCGCCAATTTTCGAGGAGGCCCGTGACGAATGCCCGTCGCCGGAGGGTCGTGGTTCGGTCACCCAGGTGGGGCTCCATGCGCGCAAGGCTGTTGCGGAGTCCCTGGAAGTCCACGGGGCGCCGGTTGTCCGGATCGGCAAGGCTGAGATTCCAGGTCTCGCAGCCCTGGTAGAAGTCCGGCACGCCAGGCGAGGCCAGCTTGAGCACGAGTTGGGAGAGCGAGTTGAGCATGCCGGAAAACGCGGCCTGCGCGCTGAACGGGACGAAACTGGCGAGAAATTCGCGCCCCCTTTTGCGGTCGAGAACGGTCTCTACGAACCGTCGGGTGGCGTTCTCGTAGGCCTCGTTGTGGTTGACCCAGCTCGTGTGTAGCTTGGCCTCGCGGATGGCCTTCAGCATGAAGGACTGTATCCGATCGAGCAGCGCGGTGGATACGATGGGGGCGGTTTGCTCCGCCGGCCATGCGCCGAGCAGGGCCTGGTAGAAGAGATACTCGTCGCCTCGATCCGGCGCGGGTTCGCCGTCGACGTTGGTCCGGGCGGACGCATTGATGTGGCTCCAGGTCGCCACCTTGCGTCCCCAGTCGCCGGGGATCTCCGACAAGACATCGATACGACAGCGGGCATCCTCGCCGCGCTTGGTGTCGTGGGTCGAGGTGGCCAGCATGGTGAATGGCCAATCCTGTCTGCGGTGCTGGTTGCTTGCGTGAAAGGCGCGCACCGACACTCCGAAGCGTTGGGGATCGCCGCCCACCTCGTTCAGGGACACGAGCACGTTGTGTCTGTAGAACGCGGTGTCCTCCAGGCCCTTGGCCTGCAAGGGACCGGTGTATTGCTGCAACTTGAGGGCAAAGGCGCGTTGCTCGCCGGCCCGCTCCGGCGACGGGGCGTCCTGATCCCGCGACAGCAGAATGCCTCGCAGGAAGTCGAACACGCTGCTCTCCATGGCGGGATTGCGTCTGCGGGCTTGCGCGATGGCCGTCTCGATGACGGCCGTCTCGGCGCCGGAAGTGCCACTGAACCCCAGATAGGTGCGATACACGGGAAAGCAGGCGGCGATTTCGCGCAGGCACGCGTGCAAACTGACCAAGGTGAAGTCGCGCGATCGGCGATCCTTCTCGGACAGTCGATTGAGGGCGTGGGCAAGCACCGCAAGCTCGCTGGCGAGCGAGCTGTCCGCGATGAGTGCCTTGGTGTGATACACGAGGTCGGCGAAGGAGGTGGCACGGCCGGTGAAGCGCGCGTGCAGATGTTTGAGAGGCCGCGCACCCTTGCCATCGACGAACAGTCCATTGACGTCGTTGAGAAAATCGTAGCCCGAGGTTCCCTCGAGGCGGAAGTCCTCGGCAAGCACTTCGCCCGCCGACAGGATCTTCTCGGCCACGACGTAGAGGGACTTGCCCTGGCTCTCGCGTAGCGCCTCGTCCAGTTGCTGCAGGTAGGTCTTGGGATCGAGCAGACCGTCGAGGTGGTCGAGGCGCAACCCGGTGACCGCGCCGTCGCGCACCAGGCGCAAGACGCCTTGGTGTACCTCACGGAACACCACGGGATCTTCCACGCGCACGCCGATGAGACCGTTGATGTCGAAGAAGCGTCGGTAATTGATCTCGTGCTGCGCGGTTCGCCAGTAAGCCAATCGATAGGCCTGGGCCTCGAGAAGGCCGTGAAGCAGGTCGAAGGTCGCGGGCTCACCTGCGACACCGTTCAGACGATCCACGACGCGTTCGATGTAGGCCCTGACGGTTTCGCAGGCAGCGGTCAAACGCGTCAGGCGCTCGCGGGCGATCTCCTTTTCCCGATGGCGCTCTTCGATGCGCGCAGGATCGGTTTCGGTGTAGGAGGGCAGGTTGTGCAGCGCCGTGAGGATGCTCTGGAATTCGAGCAGCTCGGGGGCCTCGTTCGGCATCTCGGCCTTGAGCGTGTCCAGATCGCGACTCAAGATGGGGGCCATTTGGCGGGGATTGAGCGGGAGGCAGTGCTCGAAGTACGCCAGGGTGAAGGCCCCGTTGTCGAACTTCACCCGCAATTCGCCCCGCTCGAGCACCCGGCCATACTGGTCTCCGAGCACGGGCAGCAGGACCTTGTCGAAGAGCTCGGCCTTGAGCGGACGCCAGTCGATGTCGAAGAAGCGCGCGTAGGGTGAAGAAGGACCATTCTCCAAGACGTCGCGCCACCAGGGGTTGGCCGCCGGATCGGCGCCCATGTGGTTGGGGACGAAATCGAGCACCAACCCCATGTCGAGCTTGTGCAGAGCCGCGGCGAGGGTCGCGAAGCCCTCGTCGCCCCCCAGCTCGGGATTGAGCTGGGTGTGATCGCAGATGTCGTAGCCGTGTGGGCTGCCGGGCGCTGCCTTGAACGAGGGTGAAACATAGAGGTCGGTGATCCCCAGGCGGTGCAAATACGCGGACACGTCGGCGGCCTGGGCGAACGTCAGCCCGGCGTTGAGCTGTAGCCGGTAGGTCGAGACCGGAACGCGCAGCAACTGGGTGGTATGGGGACGTGTCGTCTGTTTCATGGTCAGAGTCTCGGGCCGGAGCTTTGCAGGACCACGGCTCCCGGGCGTTGGAAAGCGATGCGCAGTCGGTTGCCCGCGGGCTCGATCCGCGGTGGCCGGGGTCGTCCGCAGAAGGCGGGAGCTTCCGTGTCCAGCACCACGGTCCAAGCCGCCGGATTCGTGCGCGACGAGATCTCGATGTGGCCCGACCCTTCGAGCCAGGTGACCACCTGGTATTCGGCGTAGTGCAACAACACGGCGGATGGGCCGACGGCGGTGCTTTGCCACTGCGCTCTCGAGACGGCCCGTCGCCGCACATCGAGCAGCGCCCGGTGAAGTTGCAGCACCTGGGCGTGCGGCTCGCGTCCGCGTTCTTCCCAGATGAGGCGGCTGCGTGCGAAGGTGGCCTCGTCTTGTGGATCCGGAATGCGTGCGCGGGCGTCGGGCGACGAAAACGCGGCAAAGCTCTTGAACTCGGAACGGCGTCCCTCGGTGACCAGTCGACCAAGCTCTTGGTTGTGGTCCGTGAAGTAAAGAAAGGGGCTGCTGGCCGCCCATTCCTGGCCCATGAACAAAAGCGGCGTCTCGGGCGAAAGCAGGAGCAGCGCGAGCGCGGCCCGGTAGGCAGCGGCATCGATTTGATGGTGCAGGCGTTCGCCCAGGGCGCGATTGCCGACCTGGTCGTGGTTTTGGATGCAGAAGACGAAGCGCTCGGCGGGAATGCCGGAAGGATCGCTGCCGCGCGAGCGCCCGAGGCGAGGCACCGTCTGACCACGGAAGAAGAAGCCGCGGGCGATGGTCTTGGCCACATCGTCCGCCGAACCCGAGAAATCGGCGAAGTAGCCGTCGCTGTCGCCGGCCAGGCGACGGCGAAGCTGATGGTGAAAATCGTCGGCCCACACGCCGTCGAGTGACATCCCGCCTTCGTGTCCGGGTCGGACGATCGCGGCCAGGTTGCGCTCGTCCTCGGCGATGACGAGGCGGCGCGGACCAGACAGTGCATGTGCCTGCTCTGCCAATTCGGCGAGGAAGTGACGCGGGCTTTCGTCGACGAGGGCGTGCGTGGCGTCCAAGCGAAGGCCGTCGAAGTGGTACTCGCACAGCCAGTGCAGGGCGTTCTCGATGAAGTAGGCGCGGACGGGGCCGCAGCTCGGGCCGTCCAGATTGATGGCCTGTCCCCAGGGCGTGTGGTGGCTCTCGCTATTGATGAAGGGGCTGAACACGCCCAGGTAGTTGCCGTCCGGGCCGAGGTGGTTGTAGACCACGTCGAGCAGAACCGCCAAACCCATGCCGTGGGCGGCGTCGACGAGCGCGCGCAGGTCATCGTTGTCGCCATAGCAACGGGCCGGGGCAAACGGACAAACGCCGTCGTAACCCCAGTTGTGTTGCCCAGGGAAATCGGCCACCGGCATCAGCTCGATGGCGGTGATGCCCAGCTCGAGCAGGGTGGAAAGCTTCTCGCGAACGCCGGCGAACGTGCCCGACGGGGAGAACGTCCCCACGTGCAGCTCGTAAATCACCAAGTCCGCCATCTCGATTCCTGGCCAGCCCTGGTCGGTCCAGGCGAAACGGGCGGCATCGACGACCTCGGACGGGCCATGCACGCCTAGAGGTTGCCGGCGCGAGGCCGGGTCCGGAAATGGGCCCTGTCCGTCCACGCGATAGCGATAGCGGGTTCCGGAAACCACGCCTTCGAGTGTGGTCTCGTAGAAACCCTCACTGTCTGGACGTAAGGCCAGCACACGATCCGAGCCGTCTTCGAGCACGAGCTCCACCGCACGAGCGACCGGCGCCCAAACCCGAAATCGTACGCCGCCGCCAGCGCGAGTCGCACCGAGGCGGGCGGACCAGGCGTTGGTGTGCCCAGTCGAGGTCGATGGCTCCGAATTGACGATTGTGGTCATGCACTCGTCCGCATGGATCTCGCGTTCCAATCTCCCCAAGCCTGGAAGATGCCTTCGTGAAATGCCAAATCGCGAACGCGAATATCGAGCCACCAGCCACGTGCAATGGGTTCCAAAGGAGGCGTGGCGAGCTGCCCCACGTGACAAGCCGCCCCGGCCACGACTTTCTGCGGCTGTCGCGGGGATTATGGTTCTGCAGTAGTCCCCGTGGCATTTTGACTCGTGTGACTTTCTGCCACCTGTCCCCTCGAGGCTCTCTATTCAGCTTTCGCCGATTTGTCCGAGATTTTCAAAGGATATTGGTGGCATCGTGCATGCATCTCGTTGGCCGCGATGCCGAAAGCTGGATCCGGCAATGTCGACCGTCGCACGCTGTCGAGCCCTGTCACAACGGGGCCGTCGTCGCAGCAAAAGGTGACCCACCAATACAGGCTGCTCGAGCGTCTGAGCGTGGGCGACCATGCGGAGGTGTTCAAGGCGAACGTCCTCGGGATCGAAGGCTTCGAGCGTACGGTCGCGCTCAAGCGCATCCTGCCGAGCCTGGCGCAAGATCAGGAGCTGGTCAGGACCTTCATCGAAGAGGCGAAGACCGCGGCCCAAATGCACCACGAAAACATCGCCAAGGTCCTCGACCTGGGCAGGCTCGAAGACAGCTATTTCGTCGCGCTCGAATTCATCGACGGTCGCGATCTGCGCACGATCTTCGACACCCTCCGTGCTCGCGCGCAAGTCATGCCGGTGCCCTGGGCCTGCTACGTCATCATGCAACTCTGCGAGTGCCTCGACTATGTCCACAGCCAGCGGGACGAGGCGGGTCGGCAGCTCAGCCTCGTGCGTCGCGCGCTGTGTCCGCAAGACGTGATGGTGGGCTTCGAGGGCGAGGTCAAGCTCATCGACGTGGGCGTCGCGCGAACGAGCGCTCGCACCTCCGCAACGCATCCGGGCATCCGTAAGCCGGCGTCGGGTTACCTGTCGCCCGAGCAGGTCCATGGTTCACCCGTCGACCATCGCAGCGACATCTTCATCCTCGGCATTCTGCTCTTCGAAATGCTGGCAGGCGAAAAGCTGTTCGCGGGGAAAGACGACTTCTCGTCGCTGGAGAAGATACGCGACGGCCGAGTCGTCTTACCCACCTCGCTCGACCCGCGCATGCCCGCGGCGCTCGAGGGCATCTTACTCAAGGCGCTGGCGAAGGACGTGGGGGATCGCTACCAGGATGTGCGCGATTTCCGGCTGGCCATCGAGGAGTTCCTCCTTGCGCTGGGACGGCTCCCTTCGCGCAAGGGTCTTGCCGATTGGATGAAGCACACCTTCGCCAACCAGGCCAACCAGAGCGAAGGCCTCGATTGGGACGAGGAAGAGCTCGAAACCGAGGTCTTCGAGCATCGGCCCGCCCTGCGGCTACCGCCGTCGAACACCAACAGCTTTCTTGCCGACAAGGATGCCGAGACGATGGTCACCGAGCCCGACCCGGATTTGCTCGCCGAGACCGGTGAAGCATCCCCGACGCCGCATTCACGGACGCCACCGGACCGGCCCGTGCCAAGGATCGACGACGCCGTAGCCGTTGCCAAGGTGGTGCGGACGTCGAGGAGGACGGGGCGCCCCGCGGACCTCATGTCTCTGCCGGTGCCGAGCTTCGCGGCATCGTCCCCGGACGGGGAAACCGCAGCGCAAGCGCCTCAGGGCGCGCCGCCGCCGCGCTCCGGTCCGCCTGCTGCTGGTTCTTGGACCCCCCTTCCCGGGACCCCGATCCTGTCGCCTGTGCGGCGAGGCGCCCCTCCAACCGCCCCAAACCTCGCCTCCGCCTTCGACCGGGTTCGAAACCTGCAACCAAGGTACTTCCTGCTGTTCGTGCTGTTCCTTCTCGTCGGGGGCGTAGGCACCTATCTGCTCGTTCCCCGATCGGGAATGGTGCAGATCTCGGTGAAGCCCGTGGACGCGCACTTGGCGCTCGATGGCCGGCCGGTTAGGCCGGGGCCGCCCTTCCGGCTCGAAAAGCGCGAAGGGATTTACCGGCTCACGGTTTCCCGCCCCGGCTACATCGCCTTCGATCGGAACATCTCGATCCGTGCCGGCCAGCGGGGCGAAATGGACGTCGTTCTCCAGCCTTCTCCGGATACCGGGTTTGCGCTGACCAGCACGCCTCCGAACCTCCTGGTATGGCTCGACGGCCAACCGCTTTTCCTCGACCAGGACGGCGAACAGGCGACCACCAACCTGCGCGCCACGCGCATCGCGCCGGGCCCGCATGTCCTCGAGCTCAAAGGCAATCCCGGCTACCAATCCTGGGCGCAGGAGCTCGTGCAGCCACCGGGGCGCATCGTCGCCCTACACGCGGATATTTTGCGGGTCCCTGCGCGTGTGGCCCCGCCGACCTTACCGCGCGCGCGTGCTCGCACGCACCTTTCGAGCGCGCGGAAGAAGCTTTCCGAGACTTCCGGAGGGGGCGAAGGCGCATCGCCGCAAGCCGACACTCCCGTGGCAGAGGGCAAGGACCCCTTCGAAGACGATTCCTGGATCGCACCCGGCAAGCCGACGAAGCCTTAGCGGATGTCTGAAAAGTGCTGGATCGCCAGTCTTGAATGCGGAGGTGGGCGGTCCGGCTGTCGCGTCTCTGTCCTCTTGCAATCGCTTTTCAGACACGCTCTTAGCCCCGGCCAGTCCGACTCGGCACTTCTACAGGTGATGCAGGGTACTCGATTCGTCTTCGGGATGTTCCTTGGTCGGTTTCGCGCCGATGCGCTCGATGAGTTCCCGCCAGCCCAAACCGACCACCAGCGCCAGCGCCAGCACCACCCCGCCGAACAAGATGGCGAACGTGAGCTTCACGATGTCGCCACCGATGTGCAGGTGGTCGAGGACCATGGCGGCCGTGATCACCAGCACCAACCATTTGACCACCAGGCTGACGAACTGCGCGGACCGTATCTGAAGGTTCACGGCGCCGATGAGCGCCCCACGCGCCAGAAATCGCGCCAGCAGGTTGCCGATGGCCAGCAGGGCCAGCCCGACCAGGACATTGGGCAAGTAGGCGATGGTTTGCACGACGATCTTCGATGCCAGATCCGTGGCGAATCCCGCCAAGCCGACCAGCAACCCGAACGCGATGATCAGCCACCAGACGACCTTGGCGACGAAGAGCGTGGGACTTCGGCTGGGCGACCAATCGGCGAGGCCCGAGAACCCGATCTCTTCCATGCGTTTGTCGAATTTGATCCAGCGCAGTAGCCCGCGGGTGATGCGACTCACGACCCAGGCCACGATGCTGGCGACGAGGAGCGCCAAGATGAGAATCACCAGCCCCGGAAGGAAACTGGCTACCCCTAGCAAAACCCGGCGCACGCCGTCCCCCAGTGCCTTGTTGATGTGTTCCCACATGGAAGTGCCCTTTCTCGCTGGTTGGTTCAGGGATTGAATCGGTCCGGCCAGCGCCACCTGGAGATGAGATACGGCTTCTCGGACTCGAAGGCCAGACAAAGAGCTTCGAAGCGCTGCTCCACTTGCTCGGGCCCGGCGTCACGCATCTCACTGGCGAACGAGGCCACCCACGCCAGGTAAAGCGGCGTGAAGGCGCGCAAGAGATGGTCTCGATTCATGATGCGCAGGCGGTAGCCGAGCGCAAAGTCGAAGACCGTGCGCACCCAGGTCTGGTCGGGAAAGACGAACCTGCCATGGGTTCCCGCCGCCATTCGCTTGAGAACGAGCATCGTGGCCGGCGGCAGGATCGCACCCCACACCGGTTGCAGGTTCTTGTGGCCGAGGCCGAACGATTCGATCAGCCGCTGCGGATCCAAGACGACCTCGCCTACCGCAGACTCCGGCGCCAACCCCAGCAAAGGCACGTTCTCCGAGCCACGCAGGCGCTGCCAGATCGAGATATCGCGAATGGCGAGATCGAAGAGCTCGGTCAGGACCTGGGCGAGGGTCGAGCTGAGGTCGGGGGAGGGCTCGCGAAACACGCGCGCCACGGCCCCCACCCGCGCCTGGCACAATTTGAAACCGCGGGTGATGGCCTCCGTCAGCATCCAGAGATCGACGCCAATGCGGCCCTTGTCCGCGTCCCCCGTGTATTGCGCGAGATAGTGCGTCGCAAGCGGCGCGGATACCGCGAAATCGCCTCCCATGGGCTGGCGAATACGCTTGCCGTAGAGCGCGCGAATCACGGGATAGACGAGACCGCTCGTCACCAAGCCGTCGAACTTGTGGCGGGTGCAGTACGACGCCACGAAATCGAACTTGTCGTCCAGGATCGGGCGCGCCAGGGACACGATGGAGGCGGGGGTGACACCGCGCAGGTTGGGAGCCATGATCACGCATACCTTGGCCTGCAGCTGCTGGGCCGCGCGCAGAATAGCCCTCACGGCCCGGCCCTTGTCCGGCACATCGTGATCGGGCGCGACCAACTTCTGTCCGGGAAGCAGCGAATAGGTCAACTCGACGACCGGCGTGTCGGCCGGATCCTTGCTCGCGAGCTTCTCGCCCGTGTCGTCGGTCGAGCCCGCGTCGGCATGGATGATGACGCCTCGACAGTTGGCCAGCGGCTCGCGAAAGGCGGCCCGCGTCGCTTCGACCACAGGTCCGACGGTATCGGCGTTGTTGTACGTGGCGATGCCGACGGCGATATCGGCCGAATGGAGCGAGGCGATCCGCTCCAGGACAGAAGGCAGAAGCGTGGGCTCGTCGGCCATGGCCATCGTTTCTCTAGCCGGAAACGCGCGGCGAATCCGAGCTGCCAGTTTTGCGCCAGCGAGAGAATCCCCAGCAAGGGGATGCGCACCCAGGTCGGCCGATTGCCGAGCTGGTAGGAGAGCTCGTAAAGCGCCTTGTCCATGAGGAAAGCGTCGAGCAGTCGCTCCAGGGTGGCCGAGTCCTCGGGCAGGATCTGCGTTCCCTTGGTGGCGGCGCGATAGGCATTGAGAAAGACGGCCGACACGCACCTCTCCCACAGGATGGCCCAAGGTTCGAGCGAGGCCGGGGACTGGGGGCGTCGCGTGGCGTGCGCCATGAAGGCCGTGTGTGCGGCGTAACTGAAGGAGCGCAACATGCCGGCGACATCCTTGAGCGGCGAGTGCATCCCTCGCCGTTCGGCGAGCGGCCGAGCGGGCTCACCCTCGAAATCGAGCAGCACGAAGTCGTTCTTGACCCGCAGCACCTGGCCCAGGTGGAAGTCGCCGTGAACGCGGGACTTGAGCAGCTTGACCGCCAGCGTTTCGAGCCCGTCCAGATGGGTCAAGAGCGAGCGCCGGTGCGCGAGCAGCGAGCCCGCCAGGTCGGCGATGTCGTCGGGCAAGCGCCCAAGCCCCGATTTGAGCTCTCGGATCGCTTGGCCCGCGCGTTCTCGAAGCCCATGGGCAAGATTCACCAGATCGGCGCTGGAGAGCGGCTTGGGCGCGAAGCTCTCGTCGTCGGTCTCGCTGGCCAGCGCCACGTGCATTTCCGCGGTACGACGGGCGAGATGGGCGGCGGCATCGAGGTAGATTCCGATGGCATCGGACGCCTCGGCGGAGAGTCCCTGGTCGGCCAGGGCGACGATCGAAAGCTGACTGCTCGCGAAGAGATCCGGGGGCACCTGCGAGGTGGTGCAGTTCTCGAAGTAGCGCGACAATTCTTCCAGCGTCCAGGCCCACCCGTCACCCTGGTTGTCGATCAGCTCTTGCAGCATGCCCAGGGTGGAGACTTCCCCGCCGTCCGACTGAAGGAAGATCATGCCCCCGAACTTGGGGATGTTCCTGAGGCCGCGCTGCTCCGCCAGGTACCTCGTGATCTCACAGTCGGGATTGGGGCCAACCTCGATGTGGCGGAAGAGCTTCAAGATCAGGTTGCCGCCGTATCGGATCGACGTGTTGCTTTGCTCGGCGCTGCTTCGTTGTGCGGTGAGCGGCGTGGCCCTATCCCCGCGCAGGTCGGAATAGAACTGACCGGCGGTTGCCCGCATGAAGCCCGCCGAAAAATCGAGACGCTCTTCGCGCTCGATCGCGGTCAGCAGCCATTGGCAAAATCGGTCGTCGAACGTGGCATCGCAAATGGACCCATGACCGTTCCGACAGCGCGCGAACACGACTTCCGGGTGCTTCTCGGTGATCGCCTGAATGCGCTCGGCGTCCAACCGCACGAGTGGCATCGAGTAGATGTCCGAGGCGCCGTCCGTGTAGTGCACGTCGACCAGGATGAGCGCCGCATCCAGATCGCCGATCTCCGCCCACGCGCGAACAGCCGCCGTGTCGATGGTGCGTGCCTTGCCACCGAACCAGCGCTGGCGCGCCAAGAAGGCAGGGATCTTGCGGTCGAGCTCGGCTCGCTCGGGGCCAGTCATGACGTCTCCCCACCCGGTGAACGTCAGTTCCTGGTCGCCCTCGATGATCGGCGCCACGCTCAGCACGTTGGGGACGTACGCGGGTTGCAGCTCGAACCATAGATGCCCGTAGGGACCCAGGGTCAGAGGATAGGGCGTCTTGCGAATCTGAGGAAACTCGACGTAGCCGAGCATTTCGATGGGCACCATGCCGTCGAAGCGCGACAAGTCGAGCTCGAATCGGCTGCGCGAAGCGCGAAAGATTGGCGAGACAGAGGATCTTCTCCTTCTCGTAGCTGCGCACGTAGGCCAGGACTTTGCGATTCGACGGGTGGAGGAACTCCATGGTTCCGCGCCCGAACACCTGGAACAGCTTGCGCAACGCGATCATGTTGCGCATCCAAGTCAGAAGCGACGATGGATCGCCCTGCTGGGCCTCCACGTTGGTCGACTCGTAACCGTACACCGGATCCATGATGACCGGGCTGTACAGACGAGCAGGCGTGGCGCGCGAGAAGCCCGCGTTGCGGTCGGCGCTCCACTGCATGGGCGTACGCACGCCGTTGCGATCGCCGAGGTAGATGTTGTCACCCATCCCGAGCTCGTCGCCGTAGTAGAGGATGGGCGTTCCCGGAAAGGAGAACAGGACGCTGCTCAGAAGCTCGATGCGCAGGCGGTTGTTTTCCACCAGCGGCGCCAAGCGGCGGCGAATGCCCACGTTGACCCGCATGCGCGGATCGGCGCTGTAGGCGAGGTACATGTAATCGCGTTCTTCGTCGCTGACCATCTCCAGCGTCAGCTCGTCGTGATTGCGCAGGAAGATGCCCCACTGGCAATTGTCGGGGATGCGCGGGGTCTGTCCCATGATCTCGGTGATGGGGTGGCGATCCTCGAGGCGCAGCCCCATGAAGAGCCTGGGCATGAGCGGAAAATGGAAGGCCATGTGGCATTCGTCGCCGTCACCGAAGTACGGCAGCACGTCGCTCGGCCATTGATTGGCCTCGGCCAGAATCATGCGGTTCTCGTAGCCCTGGTCCATGGCCGCGCGGATCTTGCGGATGACCGCGTGGGTCTCGGGTAGGTTCTCGCAGGTGGTGTCTTCGCGTTCGACCAGGTAAGGAATGGCGTCGAGGCGCAAGGCGTCGACTCCGAGGTCGAGCCAGAAGCGCATGATGGCCGTCACCTCATCCAGAACCGCCGGATTGTCGTAATTGAGGTCGGGCTGGTGCGAAAAGAAGCGGTGCCAGTAGTAGGCCTTGGCCGCCGGATCCCAGGTCCAATTGGACGACTCGGTGTCGGTGAAGATGATGCGAGCGCCGCGGAACTTCTGGTCGGTGGAGCTCCACACGTAGAAATCGCGCTCGGGACTTCCGGGCGGCGCCTGGCGTGCCGTCTGGAACCAAGGGTGCTGATCGGAAGTGTGATTGATGACCAGCTCGATCATCACCTGCATACCGCGTCCGTGCGCGGCTTCCAGAAATGTCTTGAACTCGTCCAGCGTTCCGTAGCGCGGATCGATGCTCCGGTAGTCGGAGATGTCGTAGCCGTCGTCGCGCATCGGCGACGGGAAGAAGGGCAAGAGCCACAAGCAGGTGACGCCGAGCTCTTGCAGGTAGTCGAGCTTTTGCAAGAGCCCGGCGAAGTCCCCGATGCCGTCTCCGTTTCCGTCGTAGAAGCTCTTGACGGGCAGCTCGTAGATGACCGCGTCCTTGTACCACAGAGGATCGCTGGTGCTCGACCGTGCCTTCATGGATGACGGAATGATAGCCCTTCTTCCGACGAAGACCAGCAAGACGCCCGGGCGTGCCGGGGATTTTGCCGGACATCGGGTTGAAAACACGGGCAGGCGGGGCTAGGTTTGGCGCATGACCGTGGCAGCCGACCCGTCGCAGGCGCCTGATCGTCCTTACCGCACGGTGGTGGACAAGCTGCGGCCGGAAATCGATGGGGGACGCTGTCCCATCAAGCGGATCGTCGGCGATCGGCTGACAGTGACGGTGAATCTGCTGGCGGACGGGCACGATCGCGTCGACGGAATGTTGCTATTCCATCGGGCCGGCGAGTCGACATGGCGCGAGACACCGCTGGTTTCCATGGAGGGCGACCGCTGGCGCGGCGAATGCTTGCTCGACAACGTGGGACGATGGCAATACACCGTCGAAGGTTGGGTCGACGCCTTTGCCAGTTGGCTCTGGAGTCTGCGGCGCAAACAAGAAGCCGCTCAGGATGTCTCGATCGAGCTCCTCGATGGCGCACGCCTGGTATCCGCAGCCGCGACTCGCGCGACGGGCGACGACGCCAAGGCTCTCGCCAAGGTCGCACTCGCCTTGGCCGGGGATCGACCTGCCGACGAGCGGATCGCGATTGGCCTCGACCCGACCTTGGCCACGCTCATGCGGCGCTATCCGGACCGCTCGGCGGGAGCACGTTACCCGCAAGTGCTGGAGGTCATCGTCGATCCGCCCCGTGCCAGATTTTCGACTTGGTACGAGCTCTTTCCGCGCTCGTGTGGAGCCGAAGGACGCCACGGAACTCTGCGCGACGTCGAAGCGCTGTTGCCCGATGTGGCCGCGATGGGGTTCGATGTCCTCTATTTGCCGCCCATCCATCCCATCGGCGCGTCGTTTCGCAAAGGACCCAACAACGCCGAGGTCGCCGGGCCGAACGATCCGGGCAGCCCTTGGGCCATCGGGGGCCCTGCCGGTGGTCACAAGGCGATCCATCCCGAGCTGGGCACGCTCGCGGATTTCCGCAGCCTGGTGGCGCAAGCTCGGAAGTCGAACATCGAGGTGGCGCTCGACATCGCTTTGCAGGTGTCGCCCGACCATCCCTATCTGCGCGAGCACCCCGAGTGGTTCGCGGCCCGCGCCGACGGCTCCATGCAATACGCCGAGAATCCGCCCAAGAAGTACCAGGACATCTATCCCTTCGATTTCACCTGTGCCGACTGGCGCGCGTTGTGGGAGGAGCTGCGCAGTATCTTCGTCTTCTGGGTCGAGCAAGGGGTCCGCGTCTTTCGCGTCGACAATCCGCACACCAAGCCCCTTCCCTTCTGGCGGTGGTGTCTCGATGCCCTCAAGCGCGAGTATCCGGAGCTGATCTTCTTGGCCGAGGCTTTCACCCGTCCCACGGTCATGAACGCCCTGGCCAAGGTGGGCTTCTCGCAGTCGTATACCTATTTCACGTGGCGTACGACCAAGGGTGAAATCGCCCAATACTTCCAGTCGTTGGTCTCCGGGGCCGTGGGTGAGGAGGTCGAGTATTTCCGTCCCAATCTTTGGCCAAGCACCCCCGACATCCTTCCCGAGCACCTTCAGTTCGGCACGCGCGCGACCTTCATCGCGCGGCTGGTGCTGGCAGGTACGCTCTCGTCCAGCTACGGCATCTATGGGCCGCCCTTCGAGCTGATGGAACGGACGGCCCGCCCCGACGCCGAGGAATACCTCGACAGCGAGAAGTACCAGATTCGCAAGTGGGATCGGGATCGAAAAGACAGTCTGCGGCCCGTGATCCGGCGGCTCAATCAGATTCGCCGCGAGGTTCCCGCTTTGCAGGGGAACGAAGCACTGCATTTTCACGCCGCCGACAACGAGTCCATCCTTTGCTACAGCAAACAGAGCCGGGACGGGGCGAGCGTGGTGCTGGTGGTGGTCAACCTGGATCCCCACCACCTCCACACCGCCTGGCTCGACCTCGACCTTGCCGTGCTGGGTCTGGGTCAGAACGAGCCCTTTCAGGCCCATGATCTGCTGAGCGATGCACGCTACGTCTGGCACGGGACACGCAATTTCGTCTCGATCGATCCGAACGTGATGCCCGCCCACATCTTCGCCATCAGACGCCACGTGCGCTCGGAGCGATCTTTCGAATACTATCTGTGAAAGGCCACGTGACCGACCAACGATTCGGCGATATCGACTTTCACTTGTTCTGCGAGGGGCAGCATGCGCGCCTCGACGACAAGATGGGGGCGCATCCGGGGCAAGTGGGTGGCAGCGCGGGAACGCACTTTGCCGTGTGGGCGCCCAACGCGGAGAAGATCGGCGTCCTGGGGGACTGGAACGGCTGGGGCGAGCCCGCGCATTGGCTGGAGAAGCACAAAGCCTCCGGCATCTGGACCGGCTTCGCCGCGGGCGTGAAGCCGGGCGATCGCTACAAGTACCGGGTGCATTCCCGGTACGATAACTACCGCGTCGACAAGGCCGATCCGTTCGCCTTTTCCAGCGAGGTGCCTCCCGCGACGGCCTCGGTGGTGTGCCAGCTCGATTACGAGTGGGGCGATCGGGCGTGGATGGAGGGGCGCGCCGAACGTTCGGGACTCGGCGCGCCGATCTCGATCTACGAAGTGCACCTGGGTTCGTGGATGCGCGTACCCGAGCAAGGCAACCGCATACTCACCTACCGCGAGCTGGCGTCCCGGCTGGTGGACCATCTCCAGCGCACCGGCTTTACGCATGTGGAAATCCTGCCCGTGATGGAGCACCCCTTCTATGGATCCTGGGGCTATCAGACCACGGGGTACTTCGCTCCCACCCGTCGGTACGGAACGCCGCAGGACTTCATGTTTCTCGTGGACACCCTTCACCAGGCGGGTATCGGCGTCTTGCTCGACTGGACCCCCGCGCACTTCCCCAGCGACGAGCATGGACTGGTCTTCTTCGACGGCACCCACCTCTTCGAGCACGCCGATCCCCGTCAGGGACAACACCCCGAGTGGGGCAGCTCGGTCTTCAACTACGGCCGCAACGAAGTCCGCAGCTTTCTCATTTCGAACGCGCGCTTCTGGCTGGATGTGTACCATGCCGATGGCCTACGCGTGGATGCCGTCGCGTCCATGCTCTATCGCGACTACGCCCGTCGGCCAGGCGAATGGGTCGCCAACAAGTACGGCGGTCGCGAGAATCTGGAGGCGGTCCACTTTCTGCACGCCTTCAACGAGGCCGTCTACCGTGAGTTCCCCGACGCGCAGACCATCGCCGAGGAGTCCACCGCGTGGCCCTTGGTGTCGCGTCCGACCTCCGTCGGAGGGCTGGGTTTCGGCTACAAGTGGGACATGGGCTGGATGCACGACACCCTGGCCTATGTCGCGATGGACCCGCTTTACCGTCGCCATTACCACACGCGCATCACCTTCCGGGGCATCTACGCCTTCAGCGAAAACTTCGTGCTGCCGCTCTCCCACGACGAGGTGGTTCATGGCAAAGGATCGCTCATCGGCAAGATGCCGGGTGATCTGTGGCAGCGCTTTGCCAATCTGCGTCTGCTCTTCGCCTCCATGTGGTCCCAACCGGGCAAGAAACTGCTGTTCATGGGGGGCGAATTCGGTCAGTTCCGCGAGTGGAACCATGAGCAGAGCCTCGACTGGCACCTCTTTCGGGAATCGCCCCTGCACGGCCAGCTCCAGCTCTTGGTCGGCGAGCTGAACCGGCTCTATCGCGCCGAGCCCTGCCTGCACGAGCTCGACGCCGATCCCGCGGGGTTCCAGTGGATCGATGCCGACGATGCCGACAAGTCGGTATTCTCCTTCGTCCGTCGCGGCCGGTCCCGACACCAGGAAGTCGTGGTGGTGCTGAACTTCACGCCCGTTCCGCGCTTCAACTACCGGATCGGGGTGGACCAGGAAGTGCGCTACGACGAAGTCCTCAACACCGACGCGGCCAGCTTCGGCGGCAGTGACCACGGCAACCTGGGAGGCGTGGTCGCCATGCCCATCCCGGCCCACGGACGACCGTTCTCCATCAACCTGACCTTGCCTCCGCTTGGAGCCCTGTTCCTCAAAGGTCAGTCGGTCGAGACGTCGGTGTCGGAATCCAGTCGGGTAGCCAAACCCAAGTGACCACCACCCAAGAAAAGCGGGCCAGGATCGCGGAAGCCTTGCACCTCCTTCACATCGAGCGCCTGGTGCTCGGCGTGCACGATGCGAGCTTTCCCGGCCTCGTCGGCGAGGACATCGGTCGCGGCTCGCCGTATTCCTTTGGTGGACGAGCCTTCCTGCGCTTCGCCGCCGACCTCGGGTTCACCGGCGTGCAGCTCGGTCCCCAGGGGCGCACGTCGCCGGTCAATGTCTCGCCCTACGACGGCACCCTGTTCGCGAAATCGCCGCTGTCCATCGCTCTCGGTCCCCTTGTCGAGGAGGATCGGTGGCAAGGACTCCTGTCCAAGGAATCGCTTTCGGCTGCCGTGCGCTGTCGGCCCGCCAACGCCGACCGCCGCGTCGACTATGCCCATGTGCGCCGAGCTCAATTCGAGATCCTGCGCGCTGTTCATACCGCGTACACGGGCGGAGGCGGGCGTTGGACTACCCTGGCGCAAGCCTTCGCGACGTTCGCACGCGAGCAGGATGAATGGCTGGAAAGCGACGGGCTTTTCGAAGCCCTGGCCACGCACCACCGCACGCTCGACTGGCAGCAGTGGCCGGGCGAAACCGGGGAGGTACCGGACGCGCGTCTGTGGGCACCACGGGCGGGAGAAGAGGCCGCCTGTGCGCGACGTCGGGCCGAGATCGCGCGTGTCCACGCCAAGGAGGTGGACTTCGCGCGCTTCTGCCAATTCCTGGTGTACGTCCAGCACGCGGCTTTGCGCGAAGAGCTCGCCGGTCTCGGACTCAAGCTCTACGGGGATCTGCAGACCGGGGTCTCGCATCGCGATCGGTGGCGATACCAGACTCTCTTCCTCACCGACTATCGGATGGGCGCACCACCCAGTCGTACCAACCCCGCCGGGCAGCCCTGGGGCTATCCGGTGCTCGATCCGGACAGCTACGGTTCGAAAGAAGCGGGCGAGGGGCCGGGTTCGCGTTTCGTGCGCGCGCGGCTGGGCAAGATGCTCGGCGAGTTCGATGGCCTGCGCATCGATCATCCCCACGGCCTGGTCTGTCCCTGGGTCTATCGCTCGGACGATCCCTCTCCCTTGCACGCCGTGCAGAACGGGGCACGGCTGTTCGCCTCGCCCGATCTGCCCGACCATCCCGCGCTGGCGCGATTTTCCCTGGTCGGGCGCGCCGATCTCGCGCCCGATCCACGGCACCCGCGCTACGAGGACGATTGGGTTCGGCGGCTGAGCGACCTGCAAGTCGAACGGCACGGTACGATCTTCGACCTGATCGTGGAGACCGCACGCGCCCGTGGCGGCCAGGTCGGCGACCTCGCGTGCGAGGTGCTCAGCACCTGCCCGTCGCCGTTGGCGGCGGTGCTGGCCCGCCACGGCCTCGGCCGTTTTCGCGTGGTCCAGAAAGCCGATCCCGAGAATGTCCGCGATCCCTACCGAACGGCAAGCTCAGCTCCCGCCGACTGGGTCATGCTCGGCACCCACGACACGCCCCCGATCTGGCGAGTGTTCGAGCAGTGGCGAAGCTCCGAACGCCGATCCGCGTGGGCCCGCTACCTCGCCGAGCGGCTACAGCCGATTCCGGAGAAGCGACCTGCGCTCGCCGAACGACTGGCCCTGGATCCGGTCCGGTTCAAGCGCGCCTTGTGCGCCGATCTCTTCATCGGGCCTGCCCGGAACGTCGCGATCTTCTTCTCCGACCTGCTGGGCGGCAAGGAGATCTACAACCGGCCTGGTGAGGTTCATCCCGAGAACTGGACCCTGCGTGTTCCGCCCGACTACGCCCAGCTCTACCGCATGCGATGCGCGGCCGGTGAAGCCATCGACCTGCCCGGCGCGCTGGCCCTGGCCATGCGCGCGCGCTTTTCGCCTCTGCCAGAGCCCCACGCCGCCCTGGTTGCGGCGCTGGAGCGGCAGAGTGGAGGCCAACCGTAGGCGACCGAGAGCAACGCGGTGCCGTCCAAGCCTCGGTCTCAGGGGCTCGACTGAATCCCGTCGAGGGAAGGCAGATCGGCGAGATTGGGCTGCAGCACGATCTCGATGCGCCGATTTTGCGCCCGGTGCTCCGGCGTGTCGTTGGGCACCACGGGATCGAACTCGCCGTAGCCCGCGGCCGCGAGCACCTGGGGCTGCATGCCATTGGCAATCAGGAACTTCGTGACCTCCACCGCACGCGCCGTGGAGAAGCTCCCAGTTCGAAGGAAAGCGCGCGGTGTGGATGGGCACGTCGTCCGTGTCGCCCGCGACGATGTACTTGCGATCCGGGATCGATGCGAGAACCTTGGCCACCTGCGCGAGCGCGGCCTGGCCGTCGGGCTTGATGTTGGTCTTGCCCGAATCGAAGAGAACGTCGTTGGGCAGGGCGATGAGCATCCGGCCGTCGCGAATCACGACCTTGAGCTTGCCGGCGTCGATCATGGATTTCAGCTTGGCGACCAGGTTGCGGAAGGTGGCGGCACGCGCCTCCGCGGCGGCTTTCTGCTTGCGTAGCTCCTCCAGGCGCGCCTTGGCGTCCGCCAAGACTTGCGCCAATTGCCCCTTCTCGCTGGTCAGCTTGTCGACGTTCTGTCCCAGCTTTTCCAGGCGCGCGCGCAGCTCGCCCGCCAGCGCGGTGGTGTCGTCGAGCTTCTTGCGCAGATCGTCCCGCTCGGCCGTGAGCGCGGCGATGCGCTTGTCCGCATCGCCGACCTGGGTCTGCAGGTGGTCGATCTGGGCCTGCAGAGCCTTCTCTCGCTCGGCCGCCGCGCGGTCGTGGTCAGTGCGCAACTTGTCCAGCTCGGCCACCTTCTTGTCGAAGGTCCCGGTGGTCACGCAAGCGCTCGTGGTGGCGGCTCCGGCCAAAAGCAGGAGCGGAAGGCAGGCGCGACCGGCGCGGCGGAAGAGAGCTCGCAAGGAAGATGGGAGGCAAGAGTGGAAGGAAGAGTGGAAGGAAGATTGGAAGGAAGATTGGAAGGAAGAGTGAAAGGAAGAGTCGATGAAGGACATGATGAAGTTCTCCTGTTCCTGGCCAAATCGCGCAAGAGTCGAGCACCCCGGTCGACCGGACGCAAGCTGCCGATTCTGCAGGTTCGTGCGCGTCCTCATGGGAAAGGGTGCGGTCAGAGTGGATCCTTGGAAGAAAACACGATTGCGCCCGCTTCCTTCTCGGCGGCGGAAGCATGAGAGCGCGCGTACGCCACGGCGTCCAGCTCTTCTTTGATTCTTGGAAAGCTGTAGCGCATCTGGCCGCTTTCGTCGGTCACCACATCGCCCCCCAGGGCGACCAGCGAGCGGTCCAGCACCTTGGTGGAGACCGGATCGGGGGCGAGCTGAGCAGGCGGCAAAGGCGCGCCTCGGTGCTCGATGGCGATGCGCAAGAGCGCGCGTCGGGCGTTGCGTTGGCGCCGACCGCGGTCGCGCGCCTTCTCCACCAGCCAGCGGCCGAGCGGCACGGCGAAGACCATGCCCGAGAAAATCACCGGGTAGGTGTAGAGCAGGAAGGCGTGACCGAGCGGTCTGCCCAGGCGCTCCTCGAAGGCGGGCACGATCCAGAACGGCGCAAGCAGGTTGAAGCCGTTGAGGAACCCAATGACGAGGTTGGTCCCGCTGCTGTTGCCTGACAGGGGTGGCCGCTCTTCCATCCGCTCCCAGGCCCGGCGCGGCTCGACCGTGGAGGCCCCGAGCTCATGCGCGGTCTTTCGGATGTCCTTGAATACGTACAGCACCACGCCGTCGTCGGTGACCTCGGGCTCGCCCCCGTAGTCGATGAGCAGTCGGGTTGCTTCCTCCTCAGCACGCGGGAAATCCCAGCCCATCAGGGCGACCAGGTCCACGGCCGCGATGCGGCCGTTGTTCTTGCGAACATGCGCCAGGATCTCCTTTTCGTCGCCGAGCGGATCCTCACTTGGGCGCGGCGGCCCGAAGACGAACTCGAACACCTTCTTGTAAAGTGGCTTGCCCTTGCGCGCTGGCCGCGACCGGCGGCCATACCCGCCCGGGCTCGTCGGCCCCCACCCCCACATCCAGAACAGCGGCCAGCCGAGGTCGAAGCCGCCGTCGTCGTCGCGATCGTCCGAACGCCGGGCGAACACCAGGGCCAGCATCATGGCCAGGAACAGGAGGAAATAGGCCACCAGCGTGACCACGATCGAAATCTTGAACAAGAAGGTGAAGCCCTTCCACAGGGCCTGGCCCACCTTGGCCAGTTTTTCCGAAAGAGGAACCGCGTCGCGACGTTCGAAGGCCGGATCGAATTCGTACACCAGCTCGCCGCTCTCGGTCGCTGCCAGGTGGCTGCGGTATTCCTTGAGCAGGTTGGTCAGCGCCTGCTCGGCATCGGGCACCGGCAGGCCCGACAACGCGACCGCGTCCGCCTTGGTGAGCTGGCCGCCCTTTCCGCGCAGGGCGTCCAGCAGCACGCGTTTGGCCTGCTCCGCGGTGTACGTCTTCTTCTCGATGGTGGGCTCACCGGCCATGACTAGAGTCTTGTACGGAGTTGGCCTGGGCGCCAGCGGCTTTCGCGGGCCGACCTTCGTCCACGACATGAAGCGTACGCGTGGGGAAGGCGAACGAGCTGCCTGCCTTCTCCACCACCTCCATGAATTGCAAGAGCACCTCCTGGCGGATACCTTGGAATTCGTTCCAGTCCGCGGTCTGGAACCAGGCCATGATGTCGACGTTGAGCGAGGAATCGCCGAAGGACGCGAACCGCACGACCACCGCGTCCGGCCAGAGCTTGGGCTGCGCGCGCAGCACGCGTTCGAGGCCAGCCAGGACCTCTCGCATCTGGGCGACGGTGGTCTCGTACACCAGGCCGACGGTGCAGGCGAGGCGCAGCCGATCCCGCGCAGTGAAGGATTCGACGCGCATGTCGGCGAGCTTGCCGTTGGGAACGCTGATGATCGTGCGGTCGAGTGTGCGGATGCGAGTCGAACGCAGACCAATCGATTCGACCGTGCCCACGAAGTCTTCGATGTGAACGAAGTCGCCTTCACGAAAGGGCTGGTCCGCGCCGAGGGAAAACGCGCCGAATAGATTCTCCACCGTCTTTTGCGCCGCCAGAGCGAGCGCCAGTCCGCCGATGCCCAGACCGGCGACCAGGCTGGTGACGGAATAGCCGAGCTCGGACAGCAGCATCACCAGGGCAAGCACGAAGACGATCACCTTGCCCACGCGGGTGCCCAAAGGCAGCAAGGAGCGAGCGGAGGGATGGTCCTTGGTCCAGGATGCCTCGAGGAGGACTTGCTTGGCGACATCCACCGAACGCGCCAGAGCCCAGAAGAAGATCACGAGGCCGGCGCCGCGCAGGCTCTTGTGCACGAAGTCTTCGGCCGTCTTGAAAAGCCCCAGCCAAGGCAGGAAGAGGTAGGTCAGGGCCAGGGTCCAAGCAAGAGTCAGCGGTCCCCCGATGCGGGCCAGCAGCTCGTCGTCCCAGCGCGCGGACGTGCGCGCGGCCATCCTTTCCAGCACTCGCCGGGTCACCCGGCTGAGAAGGATTCCCAGCAGCCAGGCACAAAAGAGCAGGAGCGGTAACGCAAGCCACTGCCAATAGAGCAAATTGCGTGGTCCGGGCTGGAGCAACCGTGCGGGTAGGTATTCCTCCAGCCACACTCCGTCGAGGCGCGCGTACCAGCCGTCGATTCTCTTCACCGTCTCGCGGGAGAACTCCCATCTGCCATCCTCATGACGAACGAGCCGAACCGGAACCTGCTGCGTCCCAGGTCCGGGAATCTTGGCAATCTCCTCGACCGCGGCGGGCAGCCCGTCCTCGACGTTGCCACCCGGCAAGGGCGAAATGGCATCCAGCTCGAACCACGCGTAGTGGTCGAGCACGCTCTTCAACTTACGGGCCAGCTCCGCGCCCCGATCCGCTTCCGTCGGGGGCAAGTCGAGGTAGCGTGCGGCCCCGGAGTAGTCCCCGGCCCGGCATAGATCGAGAAATCGAGAGAGCGCAGTCCGTGGCGAGTCCTTCACAGGTTGGTCTTCGGAGACAACCGCGCCCGCGTCCGCGCCCGGGGCGCCCGCGGACGACTGCGACCAGGCTTCCTGTCCCGCCCCGAGCACGCCCGCCACGACCATCGCGAAACTCCATGATCTCACCCAACTCGTCCTTCGTTTCATGGCGTTCGTCATCACGGGGCGTGAGTATGCCCTATCGCTACTTGCTTTGGTCGAAACGCTTGAGCTTGCGGTACATGGTACGGCGGTCGAAGCCGAGGATCTGCGCGGCCGAGGTTTTGTTGCCGCCCACCGCTTCGAGGACGCGCAGGATGTAGCGCTTCTCCACTTCGTGCATGGGCAAAAGCTCGGACGAGTCCTCTCCCATGGGCAGCAGGGGCGTCCGCTTGTAGGAACGCACGGCCTCGGGAAGGTCCTCGACGACCAGCTCTTCGTAGTGGGTGAGGGCCACGGCGCGCTCGATGGCATTCTGCAGCTCGCGCACGTTGCCCGGCCACGGATAGGCGAGCAGCCGCTCCGCCGCCATCGCGGAAATACCGGTCACCTTCTTGTCCACGCGCTTGGCGAGCTTTTCGGCAAAGCTCTGTGCCAGAAGCAAGATGTCGCCAGCGCGCGACCGTAGCGGCGGGACCAGGATGCGGATGACGTTGATGCGGAAATAGAGGTCTTGCCGGAAACGTCCCTCTTCGACTTCGCTCTCGAGATCCCGGTTGGTCGCCGCGATGATGCGGGCGCGGAACGGGACCTCGTTGTCGCTGCCCACGGGGCGCACCACGCGGGCCTCGAGCGCGCGTAGGAGCTTGGCTTGCATGCCCGCCGGCATGTCGCCGATTTCGTCCAGGAACAACGTCCCAGTTCCCGCTTTCACGAACAGTCCGACGCGGGCTTCCTTGGCATCGGTGAAAGCTCCGCGGGCATGCCCGAAGAGCTCGCTCTCCAGCAGGGAATCGGTCATGGCCGCGCAGTTCATGGCCACGAAGGGGCCGGCTTTGCGCGGGCCGCGTTCGTGAAGCGCGCGCGCCACCAACTCCTTGCCGGTTCCGCTTTCCCCCATCACCAGCACCGTGGAATCGGTTTGGGCGGCGCCATCAATCAGGCCACACATGCGGCGAACCTCGGAGGACTCGCCCAAGATGTCCGAAAAGGGCCTGGCGTCCGTGACCGCTTCGCGCAGACGGCGCACTTCCTCGCGCAGTTGCCGATTCTGACAGGCACGCTCGACCACCACCACGAGCTGCTCCATCTCGAACGGCTTGGTGACGAAATCGTAGGCTCCGGCGCGAATCGCGGAGATGGCCGTCTCCATGCTGCCGAATGCGGTGATGACCACGATAGGCATGTCCGGCCTCTGATCCAGAAGGCGTCGGGCCAGCTCTAGTCCGTTCATCTTGGGCATGTTGAGGTCGACCAGCGCCGCCTCGAAATCGCCGTTCGCCATGGCGGCCAGCGCCGCCTCGGGCGTGGTGGCGCTGTGCACGTCGAACCCTTCTCGTCCAAGGCCATCCACGACCAGCTCGCACAGGGCGGCGTCATCATCCACGATCAGAACGGATTTGTTCATGGGTATTCCGGTTTGTGCGAGGAAGGATACATGGAGAGACGGCCCGCTGTCTCCACCGCGCTACCTCGAGGCCCGCATCGATCGCGAGTCGATGGCCGTGATCCAGCGCGGCCGGCCGGCCTTGGTCGCGCCTATCCCATTTCCCTGGAATGGCCCTGTCGGTGGGTGGCCAGCGCACCGCCGGTGGCGGAATGCCGCAAGAGCGTCTTCGCAGAGCTGGGCCTCGGTGTGGATGCCATTCTCGGCCTCGGCATGGACAGGCTCGACTACACCAAGGGAATCGAGGAGCGCCTTCTGGCGGTCGAGCGCATGCTCGAACGCTATCCGGCCTATCGCGGTCGGCTTTCGTTCGTGCACCATCAGGCTCGGCCGGAAACCGCAGTCATCATCCGCGATAGCCGCAGAACGTCGTGGTCGTGGGTCGTGGCCGGTGGTACTTCAGGGCGCAGTCACCGCGCTTGTGTCGTGAAAGGTTCGCTGGTAGGAGTACGCGGATCCAAACCATGACTGACAAGCGACGTCAGGAAAGGGCTCGCGTATGCGGACGGCGGCGATGACGAAATTGACCTTCACCGTGTTGATCGGAAGCGTGACTTTCGTGCTGGCAACGGCGAGCTGCAAGCAACAAGGCCCTGACCGGGCCTCCGGCAGCGGAGGTAATGGCTCCGGTGGCGCGACCAGCTCGGGAGGAAGGACCGACACGGGCGGAACCACCAGCACGGGGGGCAATACGGGCTCCGGCGGTTCGAGCGGACACGGCGGGTCCAGCGCCAGCGGCGGAAATGGCGAGGGCGGCAGCTCGGATACCGGCGGCAGCTCGGATACCGGCGGCAGCTCGGATACCGGCGGCAACTCGGATACCGGCGGCAGCTCCGGCGAGGGCGGGTCCAGCGCCAGCGGCGGTTCGTCCGGAAGCGGTGGCATGGCAGACTCCGGCGGGGCGCCCGGCACGGGCGGCTCCTCGTCCCAAGGGGCCTTGGACTGCAGCAACCCGGTGACGCCAGCAAATGGCAGCAATGGCGGCATCACCGACTTTTCGGACTACTCCATCAGCTCGGGCAAATGGGGCAGCCAGAGCAACGTGTACGGCAGCGTGTATGGCTACAATGGTGCAAACGGCTCCACCATGAAGGGCTCCGTGGATACGACTGCCACGAAGCTGCATCTCACGGGCTCTGTCGTGGCGGGCGACTACGCCGGCGGTGGCCTGAGCTTCAACGATTGCGCGACGGTCGCCTCCTTCAGCTCGGTGTCGTTCTCCATTTCGGGTTCGTTCGCCGGTACGGCCGCGTCCACGTGCGCTCTCGAGCTGCAGATCCAGACCTGGGCTCAGCGCCCGACCACCGCGGATCCGGCCGGCGGTTGTGACGCATCCGCCGCCTCCTGCTACGGCTTCCCGAGCTACGCCAAGATTGTGGTGCCGAGCGACACCGCGACGGTCGTTACCAAAGCCCTTGCCGATTTCTCGAAATGGTCGACGGACGCCGCGAAACAAGTCGTGGGCTTGCAGTGGCAGGTCACGGTTCCCACCTCCACCGACAGCACCTCGTGCGACGTGGACCTCCTCATCGACGACGTCAAATTCCAATAACCGGGGCCCGCGCCGGCGCACCCGCCAATCTTCTACGTGAGGGTCTTCTCGAGGACCACGAATCGCAAATCTGCCCGCCTGGGCGATCCGAATCGGGGGTTGCCATAGGGAAATGGCTCGGTGCGCGTCGTGACGCGATAACCTCGCCGGACGTACCACGCGATGAGATCTTGGCGTTGCTCGATGACGGTCATCCTCGACCGCTTGGTCCCAAACTCGGCGCGAGCGCGCTTCTCCGCCTCGGCAAGGAGGCGCTTGCCAATTCCAAGCGCCTGAAGGAACGGGCGCACGGCCAGCATGCCGATGTACGCGCCAGTGACCGCCTCCCGTCGCAGCAGAACGCACCCCACAATTTCGTGCCCGCGCGCGGCCAACAACAAGCGCGCGTCCGGATCCGCAAGAATGCCGGCCAGCTCCTCGGCGTCGGTGCGCTGTCCGTCGAGTAGATCGGCCTCGGTGGTCCAGCCCGCCCGACTCGCATCGCCGCGATAGGCGCTCTCGACCAACCCGACAACATCGGCCGCGTCCGCAGAAGTCGCGCATCGAAACTCCAAGTCCTCGGCATCGGTGACCAACTGCACGGCGACAGAATAGCAAAGACCGCGAGGCTTGGACACTTGGCGATCTTCGAAGGAAGAGGGTTCCTGGAGGGCTCGGGCGACATGGAACACGAGCATGATTCGGAGACCCTCGACGAAATCGCCCGTATCGCCCTCCCAAGAAAGGAGGTACGTGATGGCCTACATCGTGGGGTTGCCGTCCATAGTGTTGCACCCTTGTGGCCTCCAAGGCCCGTGGGATGGAACCCGCCGGGAGAGCGACGGTCGGCCTACGCCGCCAGGGTTCAGGCCGCCACCCACCGTCTCGCTCGACCTGCCCGACCTCAGCGGAGCCAAGAGCGCAAACCTTCCTGGCTACCGAACGCCGCTCTCCCGTTTCTCGTTTTCAAATTGCCCGCCCTTGGACCGCCGACCCCATAAGCTATGCTGCGCACGTCAGATGCCGTTCGAAGGAGGAGGTTTCGTCACTTCTTCCTGCGCGAAGTGCCCCGCCGTACACAGGCGACAGGAAGCACCTCCATCGTCCGTCAGTCTTACCGGACACAGAGCACGACGGCCGCCTCGCCCACCAGGTCCAAACCGTCCGAGTAGCCACCCCAACCGAACAGGACGTGCCATGGCGAGCCGGAGGAAGTTTCATTCGGAGAGGACGTCCAGAAAGGTGCGACGGGCATGTTCGGAAAGGCTGCCTGGTTGATGGTCTCTCCAGAGGTCACTGTGAGGTCCACGAGGGAAATCAGCTCTTTGACTGTGGGCGCACGAAAACCCGAGCCAGCAGATGAACAATAGGTCTGGGCTGCCGCCCACGTCATGGAGGGGCCTGCCTGCCGCTGCCACACGAGGCTGGTTTGGGTGTCGCGCACGAGTCCGCCATCAAGCATCGCGAATCGATTGATTGGAAAGCACCTCGAACCTCGAACGCAGCGCACCCTGCCTACTTCGCTGCCGTCCGATCTGCCATCGTAGAATCCGACATTCCATCTCCAGCCCCCGGCGGAAGCATCCGACGTCGACGTCTGGAACCAATCCGATGACGCGTATGGCGTGTTCGGGAACGCTGTCTCGTCGATGGAGGGCGGATTCGTTTTGGTGAAGTCCACGATGGTGACCAGTTCGTTCCTTGCAGGCACTCGCCAGCGGGACACGCCACCTAAGGTGAGCGATGCACAGTAGGCCTGGGACTCGGCCCAAGTGCAGTCCGGATCAGCCGCGCAGTTTGGCCGTGACCCCGAGCCGTCGCGTTGCCAAACCAGGCCGGTGATTGTATCCGTCACGGTGGCCCCATCCGAGCTGACGATGAGCTCTCCAGGGTTGGGGCCATCACCAGCCGGTAGTCTGGTGGCATCGCACGCTTCATCGGAGCCGTCACAGCAGACCGCATCCGACGGGCAGTCCTGGTTGGTTGTGCAGGGCGTGCCGTAAGCGTTGCTTCCAGCCATGCCTCCAGCCATGCCTCCAGTTCCGTCATTTCCCGAATAGCCACCGCTGCCCGACACGCCGCCAGAGCCCAAGGTTGACCCGCCAGCACCAATCATGCCTCCTGCCGCTGGGACACCGCCACCAGCACCGCCGACAGATGGGCACCAAAGACCGCATCGCCCACCTGAGCAGGCAACGGAGGGCATGGCTTGACCTTGACACGTCGGAAAGACGCACGGACAACTTTCCGCAGTCGGGACCTGCCCAGGACAATACCGATTCCATGCCGCCTGGTTTGCTTCGCATTGAGCCGTAGTGGTGATCATTCCGCCGCAGCAATAGGAGCCAACGCAGACATTCCAATCTGAAGGGGCCGTTTCCCAGATGCACCTCACGCAATCACTGTCGCTGTAGCACGTGTCTGGGCTCGAACCGCCAGCCCCTGAGCCTTCCCCGCCGGCGCCCACAACGCCTCCCGCTGCAGAGGCTCCCCCAGTACCTGACACACCGACAAGAACCATCGTCCCTCCGGCATCGGCAGCCGGGGTGTGGAGGTCCGTGCGTCCGCATGAAGGAACCGCGACCAAGATGGAAGCAACCAGGAACGAGGATAGACGACGCATCGAACCTGTATCGTACGCACCGGCAGCCCGCTTGCCAACGTCGTCCGGTGTTACGGGGCACGTCAGGGGCTGCGATGTCGGCCTTTGTGGGCTTCAGCCCAGGCAAATCCATCGACCGTTTGAGCAGCTACACACGCTGCCTCTTCGATCGCCCTGGCACCGCATGGTTCGTCCTCGACGCGTGGAAAGGCTCTGTCACGCGCTATGATGGTACCATAATCAGCCGAAGAGGTTACCGGGAGGAGACCGCATGGCAAAGCCAACCCGCATCGGATTTGGGCGCCTGAGCAGCCAAGCATGACCGAGACGGACCTGGCCGCTCTGGCCCGAGCGAAGAGCCTGCTGGAGAATCCAGGATTCATCGCCAAGGCGGCAGACGCTGTCGGCACGCCGATAGAGAAGTTGCTGCGTGCCTTGCCTGGGTTGGGCGCCATTGAGCTTTGGCAATTCGGTCGACTTGATAACCGTCCACGTATAGCAGCCGCCGGAAAGCATGATCACCGCCGATACCTGGGCGCCGGAAGCACAAGGGCATGACCTCGGCCGAAGATGTCTCGATGCCATCCTTGGCCAACCAGGCTGGTCAGCCCGACAGCCCTCAGACTCGTAGCCTCTAGAGCGACGGGAACGGAATACGGTTTGCCCCAAGGTCGCGGTCTGTAGGATTCGGACCGACACGAATTTGCAACGGCGCTGGCAGCCACCGTCCAGAGTCGGTGATACCATGCCGGCATGTACGTGGTGAGCTATGCTGGATGGAAGCAGTCGATGGTGCGCCGGATGGGGGGCGTAATCGTCGCCGCTTTTTGTGTCTCACTTGCCTTGCCTGCCCAGGCAGGAGAGAGCGACAAGACTATTGCGAGAGCGCACTACGAGACCGCCACGCGCCTATATGAAGTCCGCGAGTATGAGGAGGCCTTGAAGGAATACAAGGCTGCCTACGTCGCCAAGCCGGACGCCGCCTTCCTGTTCAATATCGGCCAGTGCTACCGAAAGCTGGACAAGAATGCCGAAGCCCTGGACTTCTTCCAGCAGTTCTTGAAGAAGTCGCCTCCAGACGATCCCAACCGCACGCAGGTCGAGGCCCGCATTCGCAACATCGAGGCTGGGCTCAACTCCAACTACGACCCGTTCGACAAGCCCGCCGCCGCCCAACCACAACCGCCTGCGGCGAAGGTGAAGGCAAGTCCGCCACCCATCCCGGTTCCGCAACCCGCCTATGTTCCACCACCACCACCATTGCTCCCTGAGCCGGCTCAACTCCCGACGGCCAAGCCTTCCCCGCCGGCCGAGCAGCCAGCTTCGCAGCGTTCGTTTACACCTGCGATACAGCCGGCCGGGTTGGATCTGACGGCAGCGACGCCGCGCAAGGAAGCCGGTGGCTCATCTGCGTTCTATACGACGTGGTGGTTCTGGACCGGGGTTGGTGCGGTTGTGGCGGCTGGCACGGTTACGGCCATCGTCCTTTCGTCTTCTGGCAGTGGCACGAAGAACCCCAGCTCAACCCTTGGTGCAAGGACGGTGTTCCCATGAAACGAACAGGCGCGATTCTCGTCCTTTGCGCCGCCCTCATCGGTGAGGGATGCAGCAAGACGGAGTCGGATTCGGTGGTCTACGTCACCGCGACAGCCCCAGCGGGGCTGCCTCCTGTAACGCAGCTCCGCGTGAACCTCGCCTACGCTGGAAGGACCGACATTGAGCTGTTCCCGAGAACGAGCTCCACGGCCCCTATCAGCTTTTCTCCCGGTGCGACGTTCGTCTTGGACCTGCCGCATTCGAGCAGCGGGACCATTAGCATCGCCATAGACGCATTGAATTCGGCTGGCGGCCTAGTCTCACATGGAGAGAGCGCCGCACCTATCGTCACCGGAGGACAGACCAACATCACAGTCGTCCTTGGCCCTGGAAACGACGGAGACGCCGGGGTCTTGGAATCGGATGCAAGCGACTCACGCGACGTTGAAGGGGACGGGGGAACGACTGGAGCAGTGGATGGGGGGGGCGGTCACTTTGATGCCCCTGTGTTTAGTGACGGCGATGTGGCCGGAATGGGTGGCGCCGGTGGCCTTCACCTCGATGCTCCAACGGCAGGAACGGGAGGCTTCTACGGAACGGGGGGCTCTGGCGGCGTTGGTACTGGAGGGGTGTTGCCAAGTGGCGGCGTCACGGGCGCGGGCGGGATAGCAGGAATGGGAGGAGTCACCGGCGCGGGTGGCACGGTTGGCACAGGCGGATTGTCGGTCGTCCCGCCCTCAAACACTTGTGGCAACGGCGTTGTGGAGCCTGGCGAGTTATGCGACTGCGGCGTCGATTCGACGAGACTACCCACCGGCTGCAAAGCGGTGAACGGTCTGTTCTATGGCGACGGTAGGGGTTGCTCCAAGACCTGCACCAAGGAGCCGACCTGCCAGGACAGCTCTGGCAAGACGCAAGCATGCACGTCGGCGTGTGGCGACGGCAACATCGATCCAGGTGAAGCCTGCGACGATGGAAACCTGACGAGTGGCGATGGCTGTTCGTCGAGTTGCCAGATAGAGAATGGCTTCACTTGCTCGACCCAGATCGTCCAGGACTCCTCGACCTGCCAATCGGGTTCAGGCCAGTGCCTGGAGCTGCCCGTCACCTACCGCGATTTCCAGCCCGAGAACGTCGCCTCGGGAGGCCACCCGGATTTCTTCTTTTTGGGCGCGAAGAAGTCCGGCTCCACGTCACCCACGACCATTTGCGTTCCGAACTCGGGCGGGCCGTCGAAAGGTAATGACTCGACCACGCGTTGCTGGGGGATCATGGCGGACACCTTGTCCAAAGGCAAACCGCAGCCGGGAACCACGAAGACCTGCGCTTGCCAGTTCAGCGACTGGAACATCGGGAATTCAAGTAGGATTCCCGGCAACTACACCCGGGCCGCCAGCGACAGCCCGCTCTCCGATGGCGCGGGCGATTATCTCGGCGGAAATGCCGGCTCGGCGGTCAGCGTGACCGGCAACGCTGGCGTATCCAGCGGCACCATCACCGGCTACACCGCCAGCAGCCCCTCAGGCCCAATCTGGGCGGGCACTGTGCCCGCATACAAGGATGCGACGAGCTTCAACCAATGGTTCAACGATGACAGCACGGTGAACAAGACCTTCACGGGAGTGATCGAGATGGCCAGCATCGGGACGAATATCTACCGGTACGCGAGCCAATCACACCTGGCTCAGGGTGGATTCTTCCCGCTCGATACGCTCAATGCTTCCCAGGCCACGCTGTGCAACTTGTGGCCCTACTGGAACCACGGCAACGGAAGTGCCATCTGGACGACATGCGCGGGCGACCAGTATCTCTTTCCGCCCCTGGTCACGGCGGCTGATTGTCCAAGCGGGTCCACGCTCACCGACGGCTGCTGGGTGACGGCTGTCCCAGGGGTCAAGCATGACTTCTATTTCACCATGGAAGCTCGTTACTACTTTGTGTATGACGGCGCCACCGGTATCACTCTCAACCTCTACGGTGCCGATGATCTCTTTATCTTCATCAACGGTGTCCTGGTCCTTGATCTCGGTGGCGTTCACCAGTCGTTACCTGGAAAAGTTGCCATCACCGGTGACCCCGGCGATGCGACCTACACGGCAGGTGGCTGTCTCGATGCCGCTGGAAATCAGACCGGCGCCAGCGCCGGGTCGACCGCCTGCACCGTTACCAACAGCGGGAAGACCTCGCCAGCTGCGGTGTCACCAGACGATTTCAAGACCGGAACGGTAAAGCTTGGACTTACCACTGGACGGGTCTACGAAATCGCAATTTTCGGAGCCAATCGGCACCCGACCTCCTCGGAATTGGGCATTACTCTCAGCGGCTACACCACGAAGAGGTCTGTCTGCCAACCCAACTGAATCGGTCTGGCCATTTCCAGCACACGGCCAGCAGTGGCTGAGCATCCCTGGTCGAGAAGCTCAAGAGCTTGATCAGGGACCTGACCGTCAGAGTCTCCCCGCCGCCCTCGATGCGCTGGAGGTACTCGAGCGCGAAGCCAAGACGCTCCGCTGCTGATCCTGGGTAAGCTCGGCCCTTTCACGTAGCTCAGGGCAACCTCCCCTGGCTACTCGACCGGCATGTTAGACGCCCTTTGCGCCTAGGCCACGACGATCTTCCTTCAGATGTTCTCCCTTTCGCACAAGCATGAGATCCCGCTAACGCCCTGCCGTTCGGCAGCAAGCCGGTGCTGTGATTATAGGCCGCACGGACAACACGAGATCGTTCCGCCGCCTGGACCTGACGGCAACGTCCGGCAGGCTGCCGGAGGCTGAGGCCAAGGTCCGGGTCCGGTACCACCGCACGCCAGGGCGTACTCCTCGGTGTCACACTGATCTGCGCACTCGGAATACGACACGCCTGGTGTCGGATTCGGACCAGGGCATTCGGCGACATTCGTGCTCAAGCAAAGCATGCCACCACCGTTTGAACCCTGACACGAAAGGTAGGTGCGCGCTGCCTGGCATTGTCCCGGTGCCGCATCTCCCGGCTCAAAGCTTGGTGACCAAGTGCAGGCGGGAAGAGACGCGTCGGACGATGGGGAGCTCCCACCGCATGAACCTACCCATGCCAAGGACAGAAGGAGTGCGAGAACCGGTCGCGCAGAAGTTTGGAGAGAGCACGTCTTCATGAAGATCGCTCCGTTCGAGCTGTCGAGAGGCCTTCGTCGTTCGTCTGCCGAACGCTCTGCCGCTCAGCTGCAAGCCCACCGCCGAGCTGGCATCTCGATTCTACACGGTGTTCCTGCGGCGACCATATCCGCTTCAACCAGCCAAGGCTCGTAGGACCGGAACTTACGAGCCTCAGCCTTGCAGGTAGACCGCACCAAGGTCTATGGAACGGCCATGCTCGAACCTTGACCGATGCCAGTTCCATCAGACCAACCTTTCCCGCGCCAACTTTGCCGGGGTTACAAACGTCCGGCTCAATCCCGCCGAGAACAAGGTCAAGGGGGCGACCATCTCGCTCGACGCCGCTATCGGCGTCGTCACCTCAATGGGGATACAGGTGTCCGGCTTTGGTGCTGCCCCGAAGCGGCGGTAGCAGCCCCCCGGTTCCTGCGCGGCTGCGGCCTTCTGGTGGAGATGTTCGATCCGCTGATGAGCAAGGGCCTCCCCACGACAGAGCGTCTACTCGCCATCGACAGCGAGGCCAGAAAAAGAAAACCCCCGGTATTTCCAGGGGTTCTCAGTGCGAAGAGGGGGACTCGAACCCCCATGGCTGTTAACCGCTAGCACCTCAAGCTAGTGCGTCTACCAGTTCCGCCATCCTCGCGGTGTTGGGGCTTATAGTCGTCCCTGAGCGGCATGTCAACGCCACGTCGCGTTTCCGTGGGCCTGTGAGGCGCTCCGGCGATGCGCATCAGAATTTCGCCGCCGTGCCCAGGATATCGCGCAAACCGAAGTGTTCCTGGCTGACGAAGAAGCGCAGAAGCTCCTTCAGCGGGCCGGGCCTTTGGGCCTGCTCGCGCATGTATTCTTGGCTGATGACATCGGGCACTCCGACCGTGCTCTCGCGCAGCACCACGTGCGTCGCCACGCGCAGGTCGCCGCACAGGAGCAGGCCGGCGCGGTTGCCGGTTTCGAGAACCGCCGCGCGCCACTGCTGGCAATTCAGGTCCGCGTCGGCGTGCTCCTGGAATATCTCGGCGATGCGCTTGGCCAGCTTGTAGGGTAGGGCTTTCTTGAGCTTGGCGGCTTCCTCGGCCGCGCTGTCCTCGGAGCCCGCGCGCCAGCGGTTGTGCTTGGGGTGGAACGCCTTGAGAGCGGCGGTGAACATGTCCTCGAGCGCGACCGGATCCATGGTCGCCGCAAGAACGTACTCGGGGCGCAGCAGCTCGAGGGAGTGTCCGATGCGGAAACGCAGCTCTTGGGGTGAGGCTTCCTCGGCGTAGCGTTTGCCGATGACGATTGCCGTCGGGACGACCGAAACCAACCGGATCCCCACGAAGTCGGCCTCGGGTTGGACATAAAGGCCCGCGCGCTGGTTGGACAGGGCCTTGCCGGCCTGGCTGAAGATCTTGGCCACGTCCATGTCCGAGATGGCCGACACCTTGTCTTTCGCGGCTACGCCGAAGCTGTCGAGCGTGGCCTGGCTCAAGGCGGGCACGCCCTCCCACAGGGCGGCGAACACGTCGGCCACCACCGCGGTATCGGGGTGGACGAGTTGGGCGTGACGCTCGCTTTCGCCGATGCTGCCCGCGTAGGGCTCGTCGGTGGGGCGCACGGGCAGGGCGTGGGCTTCCAGGATCGCTTGCTCTTCCGCGGTGGCCAGGCCCAGCAGCTCGAGGAGCTCGAGGCAGCAGCGTCCGCGATCGCTCTGCCCGCTTGCCAGGTAGTCGGTGGCCAGGGCGCGCAGGGATCCCTCGCAGGTCGGGTCGAGCCGGACGAGCGAGCGATGGTTCTCGAGCGCCAGCGCCGTGTGATTGGGATGCTGCGCGTACAGCTTGGCCAGTTGCAGGCGCGCGGACAGGCGCTCGGTATCGAGGACCACGGCTTGTTCCAGCGCCGCGATACCGGCCGCAAGGTCGCGGTCCGCGACGGCATTCCCCATCTCTTCCCACAGCGCGGCCCGACCGCGTTCGGCTACCGGATCCGAGGTCGTGGGCAGACCGGGCAGCAACCGTTCGAGCGTGGCGGCGACACTGGCCGCTCGTCCCGCGTGGTTGTACGCCGTGCACAGGTCGTGCAGCGCCGCCTCGTCCGTCGGATTGTCCTCCAGAACCTTCTCCAGGGTCTCGGCGGCGTCGGCGTAGTCGCCGATCTCCATCTGCAATTTCGCCACTTCCCGTCGCCGTCCGGCCCGCTCGCCGGCGTCTTCCACGGCGCCGGCAATCCGCTGCGCGGTGACGATGGCGTCGGTTACCGCGCCGTCGCCGCGCTGCAGATCGAGCAACTTCTCCAACAGCGGAATGTGGGAGGGCTCGACCTTCTCGACCATCGATGCAGCGTCCAGATAGGCGGACCGGGCCGCATCCTTGTTGCCCAGCGCCAGCTGCAGGTCCCCGATTTGCTCGAAGATCTGCGCCTGCTCGTTTTGATCGGCGGACGACTCCGCCACCCGGCGCAGGGACTTCGCCGCTTCGAGCTTGTCGCCGCGCTCGATGGCCAAGTCGGCGAGCGCGCGCAAAGTCTGGGGATGGCTGGGGGAGAAGCGCAGGGCGGCTTCATGCAGCGCCGCCGCTCGCTCGGGACGGCGCAACTTCAGCTCGGCCTGCGCGGCGTGGGTCAGCGCCTGGGCAACCTCTTCCGGGTATTGCGTGGCCATTTCATGCTCCGCGATGGACTCGAAGTGCATGGTGGCCTCGCGCCAGCGCCGTGCCTGGAAGCGGTTTTCGCCGAGAGCGATGCGGAGCATGAGCTGGCCGGGCATGGCTCGGTCTGCTTCGACGAGTTGGCGGTAGCCTTCCTCCAGGCGGCCGAGCTTCTCGTAGACCTCGCCCAGGCGATGGTACAGCCGTGCGGTCTGCTCCGGCTGTCCGCGCAAGCGGCGCAGGGCCTCGTTGAGGCGGCGCTCGGCTTTGCTCCACTGCTGCTCGCGGTAGTAGATGTCGGCCATGGTGATGACCGCGGGGAGGTGCCCCGGGTCGAGATCGAGCGCTTGGTCCAGGCGCGCCTCGGCCTCGCTGATGAGCTCGGGATTCTCGAACAGAACCCGCGCCAGGTTGGTCAACACCACGGCCTTGGCCGCGGGCGAATCGCACACCTCGAGTTGGCGTTCGTACAGGGCCCTGGCCTCGTCGGTGCGACCTTGCGCGGCTTCGAGCGACGCGAGCGCGCTCAGCGCATCGGGGTTCGACGGGTGTTCCTTCACCGCCCGTTCGAAGCAGATCCGCGCCTGAAGGTCGTCGGACAGTTGGTCGCGAAACACCGCCGCGGCCTCCAGCAGGACCGCGGCCTGGTCGGGCTGGCCTTGCATGGCGTCCGCCTGCCTGAGCAGCGCGGCCGCGTAGGCCTTGAAGTCGTTGCGCTTGAGGTGGAAACGCGCCAGGGCCGACAGCGCAGTGCTGGACGTGGGGGCGATGGCGAGTGCCGACTCGATGGCGTCGAGCGCCCCTTCCATGTCGCCCAGGTCATCCGACTTGAGCTGCGCCTTTTCGAGGTAGAGGGCCGCGATGAGCTCGGGGTTCTCGTCGTTGGTGCGCAGGGCCACGATGCGCTGTTCGAGGATACGCATGGCCTCGTGGGACAGCCCCGCGCTCCGCAGGTTGCGCAGAAGGGCCGTGGCCGTGTCCGGGTCGGACAGGGCATCGGGACCGAGCCCGCGCAGGCACGCGGCCGCGGCGTCGGGGTTGCCGAGCTTCTCCTCGAGAACGCGCGCGCGCCGCCAGATGAGGTCGGCGCGCTCGGCCGGTTCGGCGATGCGAATACGGTGTTCGAGCACATTGGCAAGGGCCTCGAAGTGGCCGGCCCCGGTGTGCAGACGATCGAGCGAGGCCAGGGCGGCGGCGTCGTCGGGCGAGCTGGCCAAGATGGCCTCCAGGACCTCGATGGCCTTTGCCGGCAGGGCAAGCTCGCGCTCATAGATCTCGGCCAAGTGTCCGCGCGCCTCACGCGCGCCTTCGCCGTCTCCCGCCAGCTCGAGCTCGCGTTGCAAGGCCGCCGCCGCCTTTTGCGCCAGGCCGACCTTGCCGAGCAAGCGCGCCAACGCCGAGTAGCCCGCACGCGCTTCGGCGATGAGGTCGGGGCTGCGTTGCGAGCCGTCTTCGCCGAGCTTTTCTTCCTCGATGCTGGCAACGTACTTCTCCAGCGTGTCGACCGCTTCATAGGGACGTTCCAGCCGCTGTTCGTAGAGCTCGGCCAGCTCGAAGGCCTTGCGCCGCATCCGCGGGCCTTCCAGGCGCCCGTCGTTGACCAGCGTGCAGCGCTCGAGCACGGTCGCCAGATCCGACCAGCGCGCGGTGCTGCGGTAGATGTTCTCCAGGCGATCGAGCGATTCCGGATCGCTGGGCTCGAGCACAATCACGGCGCGATAGCGCTCTTCCGCCAGCTCGACCTGGCCCAACTCTTCGCGGATGTGGGCCACACGCAGGTTGAACGCGACCATGTCGGCGCGTGACCCATGCTCGGCCGCCCGCTGGTAGATGGCGCATACGGCGTCCCAGCGGTTCTCGCTCTTGGCCAGCCGCTCCATCTCTTCGCACACGGTTTCGTCGCTGGTGTTGAGCACGAAGGCCCGCTCCAGGGCCTCGAGCGCGCGGTCCACGTTGTGCGCCCCACGCATCCAGATGTCCGCCACCTTCGCCAGGTAGCGGTGCCGGGTAATCACATCGGCGTTGAGGAGCTCGTAGGCCTGCACCCATTCGTGCCACGGGCTCTCGAACTGGGTGGCGAGCATCGGCGCCATCGGGTAGCCGCCCGATTGGGGAGGCGGCGTTTCCTCGAGGATGTCGACATCGAGGATGTCGATCTCGCCCGTGATCTGCTCGGGCTCCAGCTCGACCGTGGGCTCGGCGCCATCCTTGGCGTCCGCGCTCCGCGTGTCGGCCTTGACCGGCACGGGCAAAGGCTTGGGGGTGAGCTCGCGCGCGGGCTCGGTGGCGTAGGTGCCGATCTTCTCGGCCAGGCGCCACAAGCAGTCGGTGATGGCTTGTTCCTCGGGCGCCAAGCGAAAGGCGCCGAGGTAGGCGCGGAAGGCGCGGACATCGTCCTTGATCTTGGTTTCGACCAGCTCGGCCGCGCGGCGGGAAATCCAGACCTTTTCTTCCAGGTCTTCGGCGCGGGCGAAGAGCTGGCCCTCCACGTTCAAGGCGTCTTCCCAGCGCCCGGTGACCTCGGCCAGACGCAGGATCTCCTGGTGCGAGGTCTCGCTCTCGGGGTCGAGCACGAAGGCCCGCAGGTGCTCGTCGAAGGCACCCGAGGGATCCTTCATGTCCTCTTCGCGAACCTTGGCGCGCTGGCGCAAGAGGGCGATTCTTTCCTGGGTGTCGGCCCGGCCGCGCGCGACCTGGGCATAGACGTCGAGCAGGCCCTGCCAGTCGGCGATGTCGCGACCCAGTCGTTCGAGCTCGGGCAGCAAGGTCGTCGCGTCGGGTTCGTGGACGATCGCCTCGCGCAGCACCGCGAAGGCGCGGGCGGGCGCGTGCAGGCGCTCCTCGCATAGATCCGCCACCTTGCGCGCCACCTCCACCTGATCGCGCGCATCCGTCGAGCGCGCGCCTTCGCCGAGGTAGACACCGATGAGATCCTCCCACAGCGCGTAGGTCTCGGCGGTGCTTTCCAGACGCCCGAGGGTGGTCTCGTCCGGCTGTTCGTGGTAGGCGCGGCGGTACCATTCGAACGCCTGGCGCGGTTTCTTGAGCATCTGCTCGGCGGCCGCCGCCATTTCGAACATCAAGCGACGGCGCTCCTCCGCATCCTTGGCCAGGGCCAGCAGCTTCTCGTCGACGGCGATGAGCCGGTCGCCATCCTGCGCCTCGGTGTGGAGCGCGGCCAGGGCGGCCAGCGCATCGGCTTGTTCGGGGTCGATCTCGAGCACGTGCTCGTAGGCGCGCACCGCCTTGGCCGGATCGGCGAGACGCTCGCGACACAGCCATCCGATCTCCAGGGCGCGCCTGACGCGTTCCTCGGTTTCCGGCGTCAGCGCCAAGTGGCGCTCCGCCACGGCCACGACGCGCGGCCAGTCCTGCATCTCCTCGGCCACGCGGCGCAAGGCCACATGGGCTTCGAGGTTGGCCGGATCCATTTCATTGATGATCCGTTCGAGCGCCGACGCGGCCTCGGCGGGATCCTTGCAGCTCTTCCTCGAACAAGCGGGCGCGTTCGAGGGCCAGGCTCGTGGCCTCGGCGGGGCTGGCGGCGATGCCGATCCGACGCAGCAGCAGATCCGTCAAGTTGGCGAAATCGCCCATGTCCGCCGCGATGACCGACAGCGCCTCCAGCGCCTCGCGGTCCGACGGCTGCAGCTTGAGCAGGTCTTCCCAGGCATTTTCCGATCGGCTGGTTTCCTTGAGCTCGCCGCTCGCCAGGCGCGCCAGTCGGCGCAGAGTTTCCACCTGGGCTGCCGGATCGCCCGCCTTGGCCTTGACCCGCAAGTCGAGAACGCGCGCCAGATCCTCGTGCCGGCCCAGGTGCTCGTGGGCCACCAGCAACGCGTCGATGGCCTCCACGTCGCCGGGGACATGCTTGACGACCTTCTCCCAGTAGGGCACGGCCTTGGCGAAATCCTTGAGGTGATCCTGGAGCAGGCCGGCGATGCGTTTGATGATGTGGAGCTTCTCGGCCGCCGACCCCGCGTAGCGCAGGTGGTATTCGAGCATCTTCACCAGGCGCGGCTTGTCCCCCGACTGTTCCAGGATGGACTCCAGGCGCAGCAAGGCGTCGTTGTCGCCCGGAATGAACTTCAGAATCTGGGTCGCGTCCAAGGAGGCCGCCGGGAGATCCGTGAGCTTCTCCATGTTGACGACGAGCAGACGGCGCAGGATGGTGACCTTTTCGGCCTCGGTGGGCGCAATCTCGCATTGGCTGCGCAGAAGCGGCGCCAACTGCGACCAGCGCTCGTTCTTCTCGTAGGTTTCGACCACATTGCGCAGGGCCACCGATTCGCGCGGATCGAGGGCCAGGATCTGCAGGTACACCGCGATGGCGTCATCGACGTTGCCCAGCTTTTCGCTGTGCAGGCGGGCCAGGCGATGCAGGATGTCGATCTTCTGCTCCGTATCTTCCGCCCGCTCCGCCTCGTCGATGAACAGGGGCACCATCTGGGCCCACTGCTTGGTCTTCTGCAGGATGCGCTTCTGGGCCTCGCGCGCGCGCTCGTAGCCGGGCGAAAGCTCCCAGACGCGGCGCCATACCGCCAGGGTGCGGTCCAGATCGCCGAGCTTGCCTTCCACCAAGGCCGCCACTTCTTCCAGGCGCGGCAGCAGTTCTTCGACCGGCACGCCCTGCTTGAGGTCGTGCTCGGCTGCGAATTCGAGCAGATCGGCCAGCTCGCGGAAAGAGCCGCGCGCGCGGAAGTGCTCGGCGTACGCCTTGAGCGCTTCCGCATCGCTGGGGTTGTCCTGCAGGATCGCGTGCAGGTAGACGGCGGCTTGCTCGCGGTCGCCCAGGCGGTCGTGGTACAGCGAGGCCAGCTCGCGCAGCAGCGCCAGCCGTGCCTCGGGCTCGGTGGTGCGTTCGAGCTGCTTTTCGCGCAGCTCGGCCAGCTTGCCGTAGTCGTGCCTGCCCGCATACAGCTTGGCCAGGTGTCGCGTCGCCGGTCCACCCGGGGGCTCCAGCGCCGAAACTTGCTCGTAGGTCCGGATGGCTTCCTCGACGTCGCCCAGCGAGGTCTCGGCCAGGCGTGCGCGTTTGGTCAGGATCTCGATCTTCTCGCTGCTGGTTCGCGCCTGGGACACGCGTTCGCGCAGGAATCGATCCAGATCGGCGAAGCGATTGGCCTCGCTCAGCACGCGTTCGAGCAAGGCCAGGGCCTCGGCGTGGAAGGGCACCGCGCCGAGCGCCTTGCGCAGGGCCGCCACCGCGTTGTCCACGTCGCCGGCCTCGTGGCGCCGGCGCGCGATCTGGTTGTACAGGCCCGCTGCGCGCTCGGGTCCGTCGGCCCCGTTCCAATTGGGGTTGGCGAAGACCGACGCCAGCGCTTCCAGGGCCTTGTCGTCGCGCGGATAGAGTCGGACCACGTCGCTCAGCTTCTGGGCCGCCTGCGGTAGATCGCCGATCTTTTCCGCCAAGACACGCCCGAGGCGGAACATGAGCCCGATGCGCCGTTTGGGATCGGTGGTTCCAGCCAGCTCGATCTCGTACAGCCGGCAGACCATGGGATAGTCGCCAAGTGCGCCATGGATCTTGCGCACGGCCTCGACGATCTTGAGTTGTTCGGTGGTGACCTCGGCGCGCAAGCCCGGGGTGGTCAAGGCGTTCTCGATGCGTGCGATGTGCTGGCCGTAGGCGCGGTCGATTTCGGCGCGCAATTCATCGATGCGCGCCGTATCGCGCGCCTGACCCAAAGCAGCGGCCTCTACCTCGAGCATGTTGAGGTATTCCCCGGAGCGGCCCTGTTCGCGGTAGATGTTCTTGAGTCGTTTGACGGCCTTGCGATGGGTCGCGTCGCGGCTGACGGCATGAGCCAAGTCGGCCTCGGCGCCGGCGACGTCCGACAGATGATCGACGCGCACCTCCGCCGCCAGATAGAAGAGCTCGGCGGCCTTGGTTTGATCCGGGATGGCCTGGGCGCGCGTTTCGTACAGGGTTACGAGCTTGTCGAATCGCCCAGATTCCCGATAGGATCTGCGCAGGAAGAGAAAGGCCTCGTTGTGGCCTGGCTCGTGTTGTAAGGCCTGTTCATACTCGCGCTCGCTGGGCATGCGGCCCTCCGGTGATAGAGCGGTCGTCTCGAAAAAACAACAACCGAGGGCGCGAAACTAGCACCAGGGCGCAAGGAAACCAAGGGTTTAGGCGTGCCCCTCGTCCCGCGACAGAAGAGCGACAGCGCAGCGCCAATTCCAAGGGGCTCGTCGCCTTCCTGCGTCGATGGCTACCGAGACGCGGCGCGAGATTTTACCTCGGAGAGGCGGTGCTGGATGTCGCGGAAATTGGGGTCGCGCTTGTAGACACGCTCGAAGTAGTAGAGCGCTTCGCTGTGATCGCCCAGGTTGTAGAAGACGTTCCCGAGCTGGAAGTAGAGCTGGGTCGCCTCGGCCTTCGTCGCGGTTGGCCGTTTGAGCGCGTCCTGGTAGCAGCGGATGGCCTCGGCGGAATCGCCAAGGGCCTCGGAGCATTCGCCGATCATGGACAAGGCGAAGACCTCGCGTTTGGGGTCCTCCATGACCGCCTTGAAATGCTCGATGGCCGCGTCGTAGCGCTCCATCGTCTTCTCCATGATACCCAGATCCGCGTGCGTGTCGATGTCGTGCTCTTGCGGCTGGGCGGCTGTCGTGCGCGGAAAAGAGGCAGCCGGCTTGCGAAGATTTCGCGTGGACTCGGTCGGGTCGCCGTGAACCAGGGCCGGAACCGCGCCTTGCGACGACGCCGACGACTCCGAGCTGGACTGGAAGCTCGGTCAAGCGCTGCCGCCTGTCGGCAACAAGCGCATGACCGGGAAACCGGCCGTCCATCTCCTCGAGCATGGCCGTGGCCTCGTCCGTCAACCCCTGCTCGATGAAGAAGTCCACCTGCTCCAGGTCCGCCAGGAAGGCGTCATCGGATGCGGAAGGGGCCTGCTCCCGAGCCGACGACAGACTCGTGGGCTCCGTGTATTCCTGGGCCACGACCTCGGGCAGGGGGGTGTTGCCGACTTGGGTCGGGCCCGCCGCAAGCTCGTCCTGCTCGACATCGTCTCCCGCGTCCGAGGCGGATGGGCCGCCGCGGGTGCGATCCATGCTGCTACCGGTCGCCGCGCCCCCCTCTTCGCCGGTGAATTCCTCGGGCTCCGCCATCTCGCCGAGCAGCTCGATTTCGTCGCTCTCGATGATGTCCGGTTCGGGTGTGCCCATGCCCGCCGGAATCGAGCTTTCGTCCGAGGGAGCCTCTTCGGCCGGGAGCGATGACGCCACGATGCCCAAGACCTCAAGCGCCCGCCGCGCCGACGGGTTGAGCTCGAGAGCCTTGCGCGCATACCCCGCGGCGCCGGCCGGCTTGCTGGCCGTGCATTGCTGGGCCAGGACCTCGTATTCGGCGGCAGCTTCGGCCTTGCGCCCCAGTTGCACGAGCACCGCCGCCAGTCGCTCGTGCGCACCTTGATGGGTGGGAACGCGGTCGAACACGCGCCGCAAGTGATCCGCCGCGCGGTCGACGAGCCCGTATTTCACGAACACGTCGGCTTCGGCCAGGATGCGTTTGACCTCGGCATCGTCGTCGGATTTTTCGACCATGCCCGATGCGATGTTGAGGCGCTCGGACATGGTTGCGGCCATGGGCTCCGCGGGCAGGCTGACGTACTTGTTGCGCAGGGCCTGGGGCACCTCCATTTCGCTGAAGGTGATCGACACGGGACGCTTGTTCAAACCGGTCGTGCCGGTCGTGGGCAGGGGCGTCAGCGAAGGCATGGGCATGGACGAGGGCGTGGTCAGCTTGGCCGAGGTGGGCGCCTGAGGGGTCTTGGCCAGGCTGCTGTGGGGTTTGCCCAGAAGCTCGTGCATCTCTGCGTCATTCGGATCCATGGACAGCACGCGCTGGGCGGTTTGGTTGCGCTCGCTGATACGACCGCTTTCCGCGTAGACGCGCGCCAGCTCCTTGAGCACGGGCAGGGTCTTGTGGGGCTGACCGAGTTGCTCGAAGGTGCGCGCCAGCAGATCCAGGACCGCGGGATCGCGCTGCTTGGCTTCGAACACCGATTTGAGACGGGAGAGCGCCGCGCGCGCGTTGTTGTGGTCCAGGTATTTTGCCGCCACTTCCATGGCCATGGCGTGGTTGTCCGGGTCGTAGTGCAGAAGCCGCTCCGCCACGCGCAGGAATTCCTCGGTCCGTCCTTGCGCCTTGACCAGGCGCGCGGCCTCGGAGAATTCGGCGACGGCCTCCTTGATGGCCCCGGTCTGGGATGCGAGCTCGGCGTAGCGGATACGCGGATTGGGTTGCTCGGGGTTGAGGTCGATGATCTGCTTGAACGCGTTCAGCGCCTCGGCCTGGCGGTTCGTCTTTTGATAGAGCACGGCAGCCTGCTCCAGTTGCTGGACTGCGTCCGAGAGCAGCCCGAGCTGGCGAAAGACCTCGGCAAGCTTGATGCGGGCATCGACGAAATCCGGCGAGAGCTTGATGATGTTCTTGTAGACGGCGACGGCGCGCTGGAAGAAGCCTTGCTCGACGTAGAGATCGACGGTTTTCTGATAGACCTCGGTGGCTTTGTCATTGTGGCCGAGACGAACATAGATCTCGGCCATGCGAAGCCAGGTGCGGGTGTCCTTCGTGTCCTCCTTGACGGCGTTCTGAAACTCCGCCAAGGCCTTCTCGAAGCTTCCCCGCTCCAAGTACTTCTGCGCTGCTGCGAGGTGCTTGTCTTTCTTCGTTACCACCTGTTGAAGTCCGCATGCACAGTGTTACCGGGAACGCCACACGTGTAAAGGAGCGTCCAGGTTTTTTCCGCCCGGGGCGCGCGGACCACCTGGCATGGCAGTTGGCGAGGTCGAGGGATCGGCCGACCTCGATGCGTCCTCCAACGGAGGGGTTACAACCGCTCGAGGAAATGGGTGTCGAATCTGCCGCCGATGAACTCGGGATGATTCAGCACCCGGCGATGCAAATCGCAATTGGTCTTGATGCCTTCCACAACCACCTCGTCCAGCGCCCGCCGCAGTCGAGCCAGTGCGACATTTCTATTGTCCCCATGCGCTATCAGCTTGGCCAGGAGGGAATCGTAGAAGGGCGGCACGCGATAGTGGGCGTAGATGTGGGTGTCGACACGAATGCCGATACCGCCCGGCAGGTTGAGGGCCGTGATGGTGCCGGGCGATGGCGCGAAGGTCACGGGATCCTCGGCGTTGATGCGCAGCTCGATGGCGTGGCCGCGCGGACGCATCTCGGTGGGCAGGCGCAGCGGATCGCCGGCCGCCAGGCGCATCTGTTCACGCACCAGATCGACACCGAAGACCATCTCGGTCACCGTGTGCTCGACCTGGATGCGGGTGTTCATCTCGATGAAGTAGAACTGCTTGTTCTCGTCGAGCAAGAACTCCAGCGTGCCGACGGTCTTGTAGCCGACGGCGGCGGTGGCCTTGCGCGCGGCCCGCAAGAGCTCGACCCGGTGGGCGTCGTCCAGCGCAACCGAGGGCGCTTCTTCGATGAGCTTTTGGTGTCGGCGCTGGATGGAGCATTCGCGCTCGCCGAGGGCGATGGCAGACTGGCCGTCACCCAAGACCTGCACTTCGATGTGGCGCGGCCGGCCGATGTAACGCTCGATGTACACGGCGGGGTTGTTGAATCCGGCTTGGGCCTCGGAGCGCGCCGCGGCCAACTGGGCAAAGAGGCGGCTCTTGTCCTCGACGATTTTCATGCCGCGTCCGCCGCCGCCACCCGTGGCCTTGATGATCACCGGGAAGCCGATGCGCTCGATGGCCTCTTCCGCCTGCCGGTCGGTTTCGATGATGGGTGAGCCAGGGACCACCGGGATTCCGGCAACTTCCATGGCACGGCGAGCGGACACCTTGTCGCCCATGGTGCGCATGACCTCGGGCTGCGGACCGATCCAGTGCAGGCCGCACTTCTCGACCACCTCGGCGAACTCGGCATTTTCCGCCAGGAAGCCGTAGCCGGGGTGGATGGCGTCGGCGCCCGTGACCTCGGCGGCGCTGATGAGCGCGGGGACGTTCAGGTAGCTTTGGCGCGCCGGGGGCGGCCCGATGCAGACCTTCTCGTCGGCGAAACGAACATGCAAGGAATCGGCGTCTGCTGTCGAATGAACCGCGACCGACTTCAAGCCGAGATCGCGACAGGCGCGGATCACCCGCAGGGCGATCTCACCACGATTCGCTATGAGAACCTTTTTGAACACGCGTGCACCGTCCGTATGCGTTGATGGAAGCCTGCGCAGGCCGGAGAAAGCGAGCGATCTTCGACCGGCCACCGCCCCGGCATTCCGCGCTTTCTGCGCGATCTCCTAGGCCTTTTCGATGCGGAACAAGGGTTGGCCGTACTCGACGTGCTCCGCGTTCTTTACCAGGATTTCGAGAATCTTGCCGTCGAGCTCCGACTCGATTTCATTCATCAGCTTCATGGCCTCGACGATGCAGACCACCTGTCCCTTGCGCACGCTTTGGCCAACATCCACGAAGGGGGGCGCCTCGGGCGAGGGCGCGCGGTAGAACGTTCCCACGAAGGGCGAGGTGAGGAGGGCTCCGGTTTCGGCGGGCTTGACCACCGTTTCGGCCGGCGCGACCACGTGAATCGGGGACGGGGGCAAAGGTGCTGCTGCGGGGAAGGCGGCACCCGCAGCGCGGCGGACCACCCGGACTCCTCCGTAGGCATCGAGCTCGAGCTCGGCCAAATCGAATTCCGTGGCGAGCTCGGCCAACTCGCGCAGTCTGTCGAGATCGACGGGTTGACCTTCACACGCGCACGCCTCGCGGCTGGCCGAAGATACCTTCTTGGCGGCGGCGACGGGGGCCTTGCGTTTGCTCATTTTCTCGCGGCTCCTTTCTTGGACGAAGTCGCGGCACGCGACTTGGTTGGGGTCGAACGGGATGGGGACGGTCGGCCGCCGGGGACTGGCCGGTTGCCCGGCACCAGCCTGGCCAGCGCATCGAGCGCCAAACGGTACCCGATCGGGCCCAGCCCCGCAATCTGCCCCAGACACACCGGTGCCAAATAGGAGAGATGGCGGAACGGCTCGCGCGTGTAGAGGTTGGAGAGGTGGACCTCGACGGTTGGCACCTTGATCGCGGCTATGGCGTCGCGCAGGGACACGCTGGTATGGGTCAATCCCCCCGCGTTGACGATCAGCCCCGCGATCTTGCCCTGGGCTTGCTGGACGCGATCGATGAGAAGGCCCTCGTGATTGGATTGATAGGTTTCGACGGCCACGCCGAGCTCGATGCCACGGGCACGGAGCTCCTCGTCGATCTCGCGCAGGGTGGTCGAACCGTAGATGTGCGGTTCGCGCGTGCCCAGCAGATTCAGGTTCGGCCCGTGAATGACCAGGATCAGCGGCCTGGCCGGAGGCTGTGCTCGCGGCTCCCCGGTCACAATTCGGCCTGCATCTGCGGGGCCAGAAGCCTCATCAGGTAGCGCGCCTTGCCAAGGCTGGCCTCGGGCTTGAGGGCGCACGCGACGAAGTACTCATCGCTCAACAAGTAGATGAGGACCACCAAGTTGTCGGCCTTCAAGGTCAGCTCGTGCAACGGCCCGACTTCGAGATTGGCGGTGGCCTTTCGCATCTGAACCACGGCGTGGGCCAGCTCCATGCCCACGGTCTGGATGTCCAGGCCTTCTTCACCGTCCTTGGTGTACGACTCGACCGAGATGCCGTCGAACCCCATGAGGATGCCGGCCACACCTCCGGCCAGGCGATCCACCATGCGCTGCAGACTTTCGCGGAACATCGTCGTTCTTTCGCTTCTAGTCGGAGAGATCCGGCGGTGTCAATAGCGCGAGCCGCTCGGTCTTACGAGCCCGTGCCGGTCGAGGTGCTGGTGGAGGTTGCCGTGGAGGTTGCGGTGGAGCTCTTGGGTGGAAACACGCCAGGGCACAAGGCGACCTGCGTGGCCACCTTGTTTACCGTCTCGGTGACACTGCAACAAAAGATGGGCGCGTCCTGGCCATAGGGAAGACACGGGGCTCCGGTGGAGTTGTTCGTGCTGCCGGCGAAGCTCGAGCACAAGGGAACGTCCGCGGGGTATTGGTACGCTGCCAAGGTCGGATCCGTGTAACCGACCTGCAGACAGCCGGCGCACACGTCGACCGAAAAGATGAAGGGCGCGCTTTCGATGCCCGTGCCGCCGTGGCGACCCTTGGCCGTGATCTTCGCCGTGACCACCAGACCCTGTTGGGTCAGCTGCGACCGCAGGCACTGGGAGTGGGCAGCCTGGATGATGTCCATGGATGTGCCGACCGAGCCGCCGGGTGGAATCGTGTCGGTGATGGTCTGGGTGTCGAACTTTGCAGGACACGAAGAGTTCCAGGTGACACCAGGCGCCGAAAGCTCGACGGTGAAGTGGCTGAGCGTGATGTTGTTCATTTCCTCGGCAGGCGAATTTCCCACGGAGGCCAGGTTGTTGACGACCAGCAGCGGCAGATAGTAGGGCGGTATGGATCCGTCGGGCAGGGCCAGATCGAGCACGCCGTGATCGCGAAACAGCGTGGTGGCCGTGCCAGGAACGCTGCATTCAGGGCCGGTCAGGACCTGCACTTGCTTGATCTGCAGCGCGGTGAAGGCATCGGTGGCGCAGGCGACCCCGAGCGCGATGGCGACACACGCGGCGCCGTAGGCATACCGCTTCCCGTGATGGTTCATTGCTCGTCCCCCATTGCGTGGTTGCATCATGGCGATACCTACCTAGTCGTTTGCTACGGTCTACGGTCCGGCCACGCGCGAACGGTTGACGATGCGCGGGGTGATGAACACCAGAAATTCGGACCGGTTGTCGTTCTCCTTGCGGTTGCGGAAGAACCACCCGAGCACGGGTATGTCGGAGAAGAAGGGAACGCGTGCGTTGCTGAGACCGGTGTTGCGCGTGTAGATGCCGCCGATGACCGCGGTATCGCCGTCGCGCACGAGCATGGTCGTCTTGGCTTCCTTCTTCTGGATGGACGGATCGCCGCGGGCCCCGGTGTTGACGAAGTCAGGCTCGTTGCGGGTCACGTCGATCACCATCGAGATCGTGCCCTCGTTGGTCACGTGCGGCTTCACGCTGAGGTGGAGCTTGGCGTCCACGAACTGCGTCTGCGCGCCCATGGCGCTGACCACGGAAACGGGAATCGACACGCCCTGCTCGATGAACGCCTGGACGTTGTCCATGGTGGTGATGCGTGGCGAGGACAGGATGCGGATCTGGCCGGTGGTCTCCATGGCCGACAGACGCAAATTCAGGTTGAAGGCCCCGGCCACGGATCCAAGGGTCAAACCGATGGCCGAGCCGGTACCGAGTCCCGCAGGCGCAGGCATGTTGACGAGGAAGTTCGGACTTCCGGTCGTGCCGGTCCCGGTGCGTGGACCGGGGACGATACCGCCGAGCGGCGAGCTTGGGTCATCGGCTCCGCCGCCAATCCCCACATTGTACGGAAAGACCAAGCCCGTCGGGTTGGCGTGGGTGGAGTCCATGAACGCGGTTCCACCCCACTGCACGCCAATCTGCCGCGCGAAATTCGAATCGGCCTCCACGATGCGTGCTTCGATGGTTACCTGCGAGGTCTGGGTGTCCAGGTTACGCACCAGATCCTCGATGAGCTGTAGGTTCTTGGTCACGTCCGAGACGATGAGCGTGTTGGTGCGACGGTCTTCCGAGACCTTGCCCCTTGGCGATAGCAGGTCGTGGATCTTGTCCATCAGCGAACCAGCCTCGGCATACGAAACCCCGATGAGGCGCGTCTCGATGGGAAGGACGTCCGCCACCTGCTTCTGGCGGGCGATTTCCGCTTCCAGCTCCTTTTCCAGTTGGGCCAGTGGGGCTACCCGCAGAAGGTTTCCTTCGCGGACCGAACCAAGCCCCTTCGAACGTAGCACCACGTCGAGCGCCTGGTCCCAAGGCACGTCGCGCATCTTGATGGTGACCTCGCCGCGCACGTCGTCGGCCACGATGACGTTGACCTGGCCAACGTCGGCCAGCAGGCGAAGAATGTTGTGAATATCCGCGCCCTTGAAATCGAGGTCGATGCGGCGGCCGGTGTAGCGCTTCTTGCCGATGGGTCCGTAGTGGGCCGATGAGCCATTCCCTTGGCGTCCCGCAGAAGCCGTTGGCGCCGCGGCGGTCGAGGCAGCAGGCGAGGTTTCCGTGTCGGCCGCGGGCGTGCTTCCCGTGCCGCCCGTTTGAACTGGAGGTACGAGATAAGGCGGGATGGCCTGGCCCACCCACACGCCGTCTTTGAGGGTCGCCAGGAATCCGGCCATCTTTTGCGCGGGAACGAACCTCACCGAGGGTGGCGGCACGACGACCGCGGGCAGGCTGGGCGCCGGTGCCTTTTGGAAATCCCAGAAGATGCGGTTGCCATCCACACGCACCCGGTTCGGGACGTCCTCCGCCAGGTCCACATCGACGCGCACCGTGCTTTGTGCGCTGGGATCGCGGTACGAGCTGATGATCTTGACCGGTCCGAGGTACTCCGTCGCGTCCAGGTTGCGCGCAAGACTCTCGGGCAGCTCGCTGTGTTCGATGCGCAGGCTCAAACGGTGGCCGGTGATGCGTTCCACGGAAACTACGGCGCCGTCGTCGATGTCGATGATGACCGAAGCGCGGCGGGGCTCGTCGACGAAATCGATGTTGCGAATGTGGCTCAGCGCTCGCAGCGTGACCGAGCGCGTCCGGGTGGTATTGCTCGGGATCGGCGGGCTCGGCCGCCGGGCCAGGGTGTTTTGCGCGAGGGAAGGTGGTGCGCTGGCCGCGGACGGCGACCGAGGTGCCACTGCCCTGGGTGCTGGCCTGACTGCGACGCTTTCTGCTTTGGCCGGCACCGCGGTCGTGGACACCGCAGTCGTTCTCACCGCCGTCGTGGTCGTCGCCGCCGACGCCTTCAGACGCTCGACCTCTGCGAGCAGGGCATTGCGGGCCGTCTTGAGCTCGGCCCGTTCATGTTCCAGCTTGGACCGTTCCTCGTCGAGGCGGGCTCGCTCGGTGCGCGCATCGGCGAGGCGGACCTCTTCGGCCTTGCGCTGCGCGACCGCCCTCTCCAATTTGTCTTCCTCGGCGCGGCGCAGACTGGCCTGCTCATCCTTGCGGGTCTCCTCCTGCCGACGGGAGGCAACGGCACGGGCAAGCTCCTGGCGTGACTGCTCGGCAGCGGCTGCTGCGCTCTTCTTCTGGCGCTCTGCCTCGGCCAGCGCCGTCGCGGCCTCCGCCTTGCTGCTTCTCGATGCATCGCGAGCCAGGCTGTCGCGCCGGGTGCGCGCGGCCTGGGCCTCCTTCTCGCGCTCGGCGAGTCGAGACGCGGACTCGCGTACGCTGGTTTCGCGCTCGCTGACCAGTCGCTCGGCCGAGGCCATGCGGTCTCGTTGTTCTTGTTGCTTCTGGGCGATCCGATTGAGCGTCTTCTGGCGGGCGGAGACTTCCTCGCTGGCCAAGCGAAGCGCCTGGTCGTGCTCCGACTCGCGCCTACGCGCCGCCGCCGACTCGCCCTCGGCCGCATGGGCCCGCTCGCGCGCGCGCTCGGTCTCGGCCTGTGCCTGCTTGACCCGGTTCTCGGCCTGGGCCAGGGCCAGCCTCTCGCGTTGGCTCTCCTGGTTGGCGGCACTCGCCTCGGCACGTGCCTTGGCGGCGTCTCGGTGCGCATCGGCCAGCTCCCGGCGCAACCGATCCGCCTCCTCGCGTGCGGCTACCTCCGCGCGCGCTCGTTCCTGTGCGACAGTCTGTGCGGCAAGGCGCTCCCTTGATTCGTTCTTGAGCAAGGCCTCTGTCTTGCGTTGCGATTCGGCGTGCGCGCGGGCTTCGGCCATGGCCTTGGCCGCCAATTGCGCTTGGACGTCGGCGCGAGCCTGGGCGAGGGCGCGCTTGGTTGCTTCTTCCTTGGCCTCGGCTTGGGCCTCGGTCTTGGCCCGGGCTTCTTCCTTGGCCTGGGCTTGGGCCTCGGTCTTGGCCCGGGCTTCGAGCTTGGCTTGGGCTTGTGCCTCGGCCTTGGCCTGCGCTTCGAGCTTGGCTTGGGCTTGTGCCTCGGTCTTGGCCTGCGCTTCGAGCTTGGCTTGGGCTTGCGCCTCGGTCTTGGCTTGCGCTTCGGCCTTGGCGCGGGCTTGCGCTTCGGTCTTGGCCTGCGCCTCCATCCGCACTTGCGCCTCCGCCTGCTCTTTCGCTTGCGCTTCCCTGCGCGCCTGGGCCTCGGCCTTGGCGCGGGCTTCAATCTCTTGTCTAGCCACCGCGGTATCGGGTACCACCATTGGCGGCCTTGTACGTGGAATGACGCGAAGGGTGATATCGTTGCCCTTGCTCTCGACCTGGTAGTCGGAGGTCTGGCGCAAGGTGAGCACGATGCGCGTGCGCGGCCCGGCGCTGTCATCCTCGGTCACGCTGGCTGAAACCAAGCCCACGGCGTAGGTCCCGGCATCGAGCGGAACATTCACGTTGCCGAGTCGGGCCCCGCTCAGCTCGATCACGACCCGCGCAGGCTGCTCCAGCTTCCACGTGGTGAAGGTAGGACGTGCCGAGGCTGCGATGACCACCGCCGTGTTACCGGCCGTTTCCGACACCTGGATAGCTCGCACCCGAACCGAGTCGGCAAGCGCGGGCATGGACCACAAGGCCAGGGTTGCGGCACCCAGTAAAGCGGCCAAGAGCTTGGGGCGTTCTCTTTGCAAAATCATTGCTCTGTTCCTTCCGGATTGACCAGGACGGCTCGTTCCAAGGCCTTGGTTGCCCCTCCCGGTGTTATCTCCGACAGCTCCAGCACGACGCGATCAGAAAGGATCTTGGTGACCCGCGCGGCCGACTTGGAAATGTAGTCGCCGCGCTTGATGGTTTGCCCGAGTCCGGTGGGATCCCTGAACATGGCTCGCGGGTTCGCGTCGCCGCTGATGACCGCAATCAGGGTCAACTCTTCCAGGGAGTATTTGGCGAAGATCGCAGACACCACGCTGGTGGTGACCTTGGGCCCCCGTTCGATCCACGTGTCGAGGTACGAGCGGAACGGATCTCGGTTGGAATCATCGTTCTCGGCAAAGTCCTCTTCGCGCAAGACCTTGCGGCGCAGAACTGCCATGCGCTGGGCGAGGGCCTCGGCACCGGTCGGGGAAGCGGTGGGCGTGGTCGCAGCGGGTGCACCCTTGACGGGAGTCTTTGCCGCCGGTGCAGCCGGCTTCTTGGCGGGTTCCCCCGCCTCGGCGAACCAGACCGTCCCCGCCAAGGTGGCGAGCCCAAGCGCCAGCATCGCCAGCCTTCTCATGTGCCACCCTCCGACGAACCCGGTTGGTCGCGATAGCGGAAAGTGGCTGCTACGAACTTGGCGCGCAAGCGTGGCGACGCTCCCAATTCGGCCTTCTCGACGGTAAGTGCGAGGTTTTCGACGTTCACGATACGAGGGAGCTCGCTCAAGTTCTTGAAGAACTTCGTGATGCTGTGGTAGGTGCCACGCACCTCGATGCGCACCGGGATCCGAATGTAGAGATCCATGGGCTGCTCGGCTTCGATGGTGAGGGAAACGATTTCCAGCCCCGCCAATTCGGCTTGTTCCTGCAGATTCGAGAGGAAGGTCGGAATTTCCGCCTTCTTGGGCAGGGCTTTGAGCAACTCACGTTGTTCCTGTTGCAACTGGGTGAGCTCGGTGCGGTAGGCTTGATACTCGCGTTTGCGCTTCTCGTAATTGTCCTTTTCACCCTTGAGCTGCACCTGCCGCGCGTGTGCGCCTTTGATCTGATCTTGGATGTCGAGGTAGAAAAGTCCCCCGTAGGCGCCCAGGATGATCCCCACCAAGACTGCCGTGGCGGCGATCTTCACCGGTGTCTTGAGGCGCGTCAGCTTTTGCAAAAAGTCGTTCATTTAATAGATCACCTTGGCTGAAAGGCCGAAGTTGACATATTTCACCGAGCCCTTGCTCGCCTGGGCCGTCGCGTCCAGGTTGACGTCCTTGAAGAACACCGAGGAATTGAGGCGCTTCAGGAACTCGGCCACGTCCTCGTTGGACTTGGCGGCGCCGCGAATCTTGACCTCCAGCTTGGTTTCCGTGTACGAGTCGAGCCAGGCACGCTTGGTCTCCCAGTTGGTGAAGCCGGCGTTGGGATCCTTGCGCAGGGTCTCCTCGTAGGTCACGCGATCGAAGGTCGGGCCCTTGCCTGGGCTCAGGATCTCCGAGAGCTCGCGCAGGAGATACACGGGGCCGGTGCGTCCCGCTTCCAGGGACTGGATGGTCTTGCGTTGCTTGAGCAGCTCCTCGCGTTGCCCTCGGATTTTGTCGTAGTCGCCGAGCTCTTGCTTCAGCCTTGCCACATCCGCCTGAAGGATGGTGTTGTCGTGTTGGGCTCTTTCGAGCTCGTTGGTTGCTTGCAGGTGGAAGAAGATGACCAGCCCGATCGTCGCCAGGACGGCCAGCCCCATGAGTAGGAACTGGCGCTGGCTGGCCTCCTGCCGCTTCGCCTTGCGCGTCGGGAGTAGGTTGATCCGGATCACTGTTTGTCTCCCGGTCGCCGCAGCGAGAGCCCCACGGCCACGGCGGCCTCGGCGGCGTGCTGCTGGACGAAAGCGATGTCGAAGCGGTGCTCGTCGACCGCGATCTTGCGGAAGGGATCCATGATCTCGACCGCCGCGCGCGCTTTGGCTTCCAAGGCCTTTTGTAGCGCCGGTACCTTGGCGGAGCCTCCGCACAGGTAGATCTTCGTGATCGTCGCGTCGCTCGACGATGCCAAATAGAAGTCGAGCGAGCGCTGGAACTTGCCGGCCACGCTGTCTGCTACCGACGCGATGACGGCCTCGACTTCCTGGGGGACGACGTCGCTCACGCCTTCGCCCGCAGAACCGATCTTCCACGCCTCGGCTTCTTCTTGGCTGACGTTGAGCCGCTTCTGGATTTCCTCGGTGAAGGCGTTTCCCCCCACGGTCACGTCTCGGGTGAACGCGCTGGTTCCGCCAGCGATGATGTTGATGTTGGACAGGGTGGCGCCGACGTTGATCACCGCCACCGCCTCCTCGGGCACCATCGTATAATTCGCCTCGAAGGCATTCTGGATGGTGAAAGCGGCGACATCCATGACCATGGGCACGAGCTTGGCCTCGCGGATGACCATGCTGTAGTCCGCGACGACCTCCTTCTTGGCTGCCACCAACAAGAGCTCCATCTGGCCGCCGGACGCGAGGTCGCTGCCGACCAGCTGGTGATCGATTTCGACATCGTCCTTCGAGAACGGAATGTGGTGCTCGGCCTCCCAGGGGATCTGTTCTTCCAGCTCCTCGGGCGTCATGGGCGGAACCTTGATCTTCTTGATGATGACCGAGTGTCCGGAAATCGCGGACGCCACCTCGCGGCCCTTGATGCCAAGGTTATCGCGCAACGTGCGGATGGCCTCGACCACCGCGCCTTGGTTCATGATGGCGCCGTCGACGATGGTCTGCGCGGGCAGGGGCTCGAACCCGAAGTTGACCAATTGCAGCCCTTTCGAGGTCTCCTTGATCTGGACGACCTTGACCGAGCTCGACCCGATATCGAGTCCTATGCAGTTCTTGGCCATTCGTGTTGTCTCCCTATGGTATCCCGCGTTGTCGTATCTTTACCTACACTGTGCGCTTCCTTGCGGAAAAATCAAAAAATCGACTCTGGAGTACACATCGATCATTTGGCCCTCCAAGTTGAATCGATCGTCGGAGAAGACATCGGCGTGGGCGTGAGAGGTGGGGGGGTGATCGGGGTTGGCGTGTCCAGCCGCCCCTCGACCATGGCGGTCAGCTCGCGCGTATCCCGCCCCACGGAAATGCCGTATTCCTTGATCTTGTAGAGCAGGGCGCGGTGGCTGATTTCGAGCAACTCGGCGGCGCGTGTGCGGTTGCCCCGGGTCTTGTGCAGGGCGCGCCTGATGAGCGATTCCTCCGAGCGGCGGGACGCCCGTTTGATGGACAGATCGCCGTCGTCCGGGGTATCGGCCGGCACCACGGGCGGTGGACTCGAGCGCTGCTGCAGCCGCTCGGGCAAGGAATCGGCCTCGATCTGCGAGCCCTCGCAAAGCACGATGGCGCGCTCGACGCAGTTTTCCAGCTCGCGTACATTGCCCGGCCAATCGTGGTCGACGAGCATCCGCATGGCCTCGGGTGACGTTCCCGCGACCGCAAGGCCCATGCGCGCGTTCATGCGGGCCAGGAAGTGCTCGACGAGCAGCGGGATGTCCTCCCGTCGCTCACGCAGCGCCGGCAAGTGCAGCGCGAACACGTTCAGGCGATAGAAGAGATCTTCGCGAAAAGCGCCGCGGCCCACCTCGGCGGATAGGTCGCGCGCGGTCGCCGCGACTACGCGCACGTCCACCTTGATATCCTGACTGTCTCCCAGGCGGCGGACCTCGCCTTCCTGCAGCACGCGGAGGAGCTTGACCTGCAAGCCGAGCGGCAGCTCGCCAATCTCGTCGAGGAACAGCGTGCCGCCGGAGGCTTCCTCGAACAGGCCCTTGCGGTCGCGGCTGGCGTCCGTGAACGCGCCCTTGCGATGACCGAACAGCTCGGATTCGAGCAAGGTGTCGGGGATGGCGCCGCAATTGACGGCGATGAAGGGAGCCTGGGCGCGCGGGGAGATCCGGTGGATGGCGCGGGCGATGAGCTCCTTGCCCGTTCCGGACTCGCCGCCGATGAGCACCGTGGTCTTGAATTCGGCGATCTTTCGCACCGTGCGAAACAGGTCCAGCATCTGCTGGCTGTGCGCCACCAGATCGCCGAGCCCGGTCTCGGGCTCCTGGCCGCCCGCCCGAATCTGCTTGTGCAGAGACTGGTTCTCGCGAAACAACCGCTCGCGTTCCTCGGCCTTACGCAAGAGCAGGACGATCTCGTCGGCCTCGAAGGGCTTGGAAATGTAGTCATAGGCGCCGCGCTTCATCGCCTCGATGGCGATGTCGCGGCTGCCGTAGGCGGTCATGACGACCACCGTGGTGCCCAGCTTCAGCCGTCGAATCTGATCGACCAAATCCATGCCGCTCTGTCCGGGCATACGCAGATCCGTGATGACGATGTCGTAGGGGCGATCGGAAAGCTCGCGCAACGCCCCTTCGACGGACGCCACCCCGACGGGCTCATAGCCTTCGCGCTTGAGCAGCGTTTGCAGCATATGCCGCAGGTTCTGCTCGTCATCCACGATTAGCACACGACGCATGGGTGCCTAGGGTCGAGAGGCGTCTTTGAAAGACAGACGCAGCCCGAGTCGCCATCGTAACAGATGGCGAATTTTTCAGCTAGGTTCCCTGCGTTATACATGGGAACCCTGAGAGGGTTCCCAAACCCTCCCGCGCTGTGGCTTCGGCTGGCGAAGCCAGCCTACGCCGACGCGATCATGGACATGGGAACCCTGAGAGGGTTCCCAAACCCTCCCGCGCTGTGGCTTCGGCTGGCGAAGCCAGCCTACGCCGACGCGATCATGGACATGGGAACCCTGAGAGGGTTCCCAAACCCTCCCGCGCTGTGGCTTCGGCTGGCGAAGCCAGCCTACGCCGACGCGATCATGGACATGGGAACCCTGAGAGGGTTCCCAAACCCTCCCGCGCTGTGGCTTCGGCTGGCGAAGCCAGCCTACGCCGACGCGATCATGGACATGGGAACCCTGAGAGGGTTCCCAAACCCTCCCGCGCTGTGGCTTCGGCTGGCGAAGCCAGCCTACGCCGACGCGATCATGGACATGGGAACCCTGACCTGAAACACCTCGCCCCGCGTAGCGAAGCGAAGCGGGGAGAGGTCGCCGAGCGCAGCGAGGCGGGTGAGGGGCTGTCACGTTTCATGATCGAAGGGTCCGGGCCATCGGCCCGGCGGCGGTACTGAGAGGGTTCGGCTGTGCCCTCGGCCCGGCGGCGGTACTGAGAGGGGCCGGCTACGCTGGAGGCGCCGATTCCAACGCTTCGGCGTCGGCGAGGTCCTTGGCCCGGCCGCAATTGCGCTTGGCCGCGATCAGATCCCGGCGCCCGATGACGTGGACATGAATGCCTTCGAGCTCGGTGGTTTCCCGATGCAGCCATGCCTCGACGAAATCCAGGCCGCGGATCCCTTTGGCAAGGTCGATGCGATTGGGAGGCACGCCAATCCAAACCACTTCCAGCGGCGGCGCCGCGTTCAGGTGATCGATGGCGATGGCAGGGGCGCCGAATTCGGTCAGGGCGCGGTAGGCACGCTCCATGTTTTCCGCCGAGTCGTCGAGCCACAGATCCATGTGACGGGTGGTGCGCGGTTGGCCGTGGTACTCGACGGCAAACGCTCCTACGAGTAGGTAGCGAACGTCCACCTTGGCGAACACTCGCAGGAGCCTCATGAAGTCTTTGTTGATTTCCAACGTGGCCTCCTAACACTCATGATTCGACAGCCAAATGGAACGCGGCTGGCAAGCGTCTGCCGGCATATCGGACCCACGACGGCGAATTCCCCTGCATGGAGCCGGCGAATTCCCCTGCATGGAGCTCTGACCTAGACGAAGACACTCTCCCGATCGGAGGACGGCAGTCCTTCACGTCGATAGTGCCCGGCACGGCGGGCATTGTAGCGCGTTTGGATGCGAGCAACAGCCCGGATTTGGGATCGGTTCAGGACCCTGCGAGTCCCGCGTCATGAAGCAGGGATTTGACTTCCTTCTTCGTGACATCGCGAAACCCGCCCATCTTCAAGCCCTCGAAGCTGATTTCGCCCAGGCGAACGCGTGAAATCTTCAATAGCGTGTGTCGGATGAGCTCGCCCGCGGCCTTGAGCACGCGCGGACGGCTCTCGGCGACCACCATCTCGACCCAGGTGTTCTTTCCGGTGGTGGCGATGGCCACGACCTTGGATGGCCGCACCGGGCGGCCGTCCCACTTCCAGCCGCGCAGAAGGCGCGCGACCTCGTCGTCGCCCACCTTGCCCTGGAATTTCAGGTGGTAGGTCATGGGCACGTGCCCACCGCCCCGGGACATGCGTGCGGCGAGAGCACCGTCGGTGGTCAGCAGCACCACGCCCTCGGCCAGGAAGTCGAGCGGCGCCACCACGGTCCAGCCTATTTCCACGTCGGGGATGAAACGCGCTAGGGTCGCGCGATCCGCGGAGCCCGTCGCGGCGTCCGCCGCGGGCTTGCCCAGCGTGGCCAGACACGTCCGGGGCTTGAGAATCACGCGATACTGGGGTTCCTCGGGCTGCACGCGTTTGCCGTGGACCTCGACCCGATCGTGCTGCGGATCGACCGAGATGCCGACCTCGGTCACGACCGCGCCACCCACGGTGACCTCACCGGCGCGAATCATGTCCTCGGCGCGCCTACGCGAAGCAACGCCAGCCTGCGCAAGGAGTTTCTGGAGACGAATTTTGGCCACGGTCGATTCCCTATTCACCCACGGGCTGAGGCGAGGACGGTGGTGCCTCGTCGGTCTTGCCGTCGGATTCCGACTTGAGGTCTTCGGACTGGACTCTCCTTTCGGGAGCTTGGGGACCACCCGCCCCCTCTTCGCCCCCGCTCGCTTCGCCCTCGTCCGGGGCTGGCTCGATTCCGCCCAGGGCCTGCTTGGCCAGTTGGGAAGCCTCGTCGAGCTCGTCGAGGAGGGGATCCGTGTCCTCCGGCTCGGGCTGGAGGGCGCCGCGCATGACCGAGGTCAAGGCCACGTCGGGCTTCGGCGTGGTCGCGCTGGGCGACTGCGGCTCCGGCCCCGGGCCGTGCTCGGCCTCGACGCGAGACTGGTCCTCGGTCGATAGATCGTAGAATTCGCGCAGGGTCGGCAGCTCGGAGAGGTCGCGCAGGTTGAAGATGCGCAGGAATTCGGGCGTGGTGCCGTAGAGCATGGGGCGGCCCACCTCTTCCTTCTTGCCGATGATGCGCACCAGCCCGCGATCGAGCAGGGTCTTGAGCACCGGACCGCAGTCCACGCCGCGAATGTCGTCGACCTCGGGGCGCGTGACGGGCTGGCGATAGGCGACGATGGCCAGGGTCTCCAGGGTGGCGCGCGATAGGCGCACGGGCCGGCCCACCAGCAACTTGGACACCCAGTCCGCATTCTCCGGGTTGGTGCGCAGGTGCCAGCCCGACGACAGGGCTGCCACCTCGATGCCGGTGCCCTTGCGCCTTTCGGTGAGGGACGCCAGCGCCGCCGTCACCTTCTTGCCGTCGCGTTCGCCGAGGAGCCGCTTAATCTCCGCCAGCCCGAGCGGTTTGTCCGAGGCAAAGAGCAGGCTTTCCACGATCGATTCCAGCTTGGACTCGGAGGGCGCTTCCTCGCCCTCGACGGTCTCGGTCGTCGCAAGGGCGGCCTCGGTCCCAGCGGGCATGGTCGAGGTGTCCGCGGGCATGCCCTCCGCGGGTATGCCATCCGCGGGCATGCCATCCTGGGCGGCCGTTTCCTCGGGCGAGACCGATTGGGCTGCGTCGCCCCCTGCGTCCATCCCTGCGTCGGCAGCTTCGCCCTCGGCGGCCTCGGCGGGCGCGGGTTCGGTCGCTTCGGCGGCCCCTTCGTCGGAAACGGGCGGGTCGGTGTTGGCTTCCGCGACAGGCCCCTCGACCACGACGGCAGGGCTCGGCGCTTCCGCCAGCGACGGATTGACGGTCTGCGATTCGGCCGCGGTTTCCGGGGACGCGGCGTTCTCGTTCGCTTCGGGCGCCGGAGCTTGGGCGACCTTTTCACTCGTGGGTGTCTTTTTGCTCTTCTTGCGTTTGGCCATCGATGACTTCCTCGCCCCCTTCGGCGGAGGCAGGGAAAGGAGCGGAGACTACATCTTCTTTGGGTACAAGTTGGGCTGTATCGCCCGCGGGGCTCGCGCTTTCGGCGCCCGGGTCGTCCTTCACGGGCGTGGGTGCCGTCGCCACTTCCACGTGCGGGAGGTCGTCTTCCTTCGCCGACGTGACGTTCAGGTTGCGCGCGTCGGCCAGGTTGGCGCCTTCGGCCTGGGCCAGGAAGAAGCTGCCCGTATCTGCTTGTTGCAGGATGCGAACCACGCGCAGACGCGCCAGCTCGAGCACCGCGAGCAGGGACACCACGACCTTGTGGCGCAACTCGGCCTCGGGCAAGTCCTTGCCGAGCAGATCCTCGAAACGGACCATGCCCTCGCCGGTCTCGAGCAGATCCACGATCTGGTTGATACGGTCGGTGATCGACATGCGATCGACGACCACGTCGTGGGTGTACTGGGGCTTGGCCTTCTCCAGGATCTGCGCCCAGTGCTCGAGGAGCTTCCACACCGAGTGCTCGGCCAAGCCCGCCTCGGCTCCGGGGTCGAGGACCGCGCCACGCACGAAGACGTTGCGGCCCTCGATGGGCCGGTTGCCCAGGTTTTCGGCCGCATGCTTGTATTTCTGGTACTGGAGCAAGCGCCGGATCAGCTCTTCGCGCGGATCGATGGGATCCTCACCCTCCTCGCTGGCTTCCAGCGGCTCGGGCGACGGCACGAGCTCGCGCGATTTCAGGTAGGCCAGGTGCGCGGCCATGACCAGGTAGTCGGCCGCCACCTCGACCGACATGTTCTGCATCACCTCGAGGTACTCGATGTATTTCTCGGCGATGAAGGCGATGGAGATGTTGAGGATGTCGAGCTCGTGGGTCTGGCACAGGTGGAGCAGCAGATCGAGAGGGCCCTCGAACTCGGGCAAGGTCACGCGGTAGGCTGCGTTGCCCTGCGCGTCGTTCGGCAAAGCCGACGGCATGGGGTTCGGCGGCGAGGGAGGGCGCTCTTGGCTCATGAGCCCATCACCATGCTGAGGCCGGCAACCCAGTACGAGGTGATGAGGTCGATGGGATAGCCGATGACGCCCATGAGCGGCAGGCCCATCGAGGGGCTGATCACCATGAGCAGCAAGATGAACCCTCCGTAGCGCGACAGGAAGTCCACCACGTTGTGCATGGAACGGGGGAGCACCCAGGCCAGGACGGCGCCACCGTCGAGCGGGGGGATGGGAATCAGATTGAAGATCATGAGCGAGATGTTGAGATAGACCAGGTAGTGAAACAGCGTGTTGAGCAAGCGGGCGGGCACGTGCAGCTTGGCCGCCACGACGATCACGATCGACACCGCGAAGGCCATGACCAGGTTCATGGCCGGCCCGGCGACGGCGACCAGCATCCGCCCCGTGCTCATCGAGAATCGACGCGTCAAGGCGGCCGGGTTGTATTGAACCGGCCGGCCCCATGCCAGCAGTGGCACCGACGACATGGCCATGATGATCGGCATCAAGATGGTCCCGATGGGGTCGATGTGGTGTTGTGGCGCCAGGGTCAGGCGTCCTTGCATGCGCGGCGTGGGATCGCCCAGGCGGTTCGCCATCCAGGCATGGCCGTACTCGTGGACGGCGATACTGAGGATGAACGCGATCAGATAGAGGATCGCGCGCTGAATTTGGTCGGCTCCGATGTTCAAAGCTGTCTCCGCGGCATGGCCGCAACACGAACCCTGGGGTATAGCCGACGGGGTCCGAGATGGTCAATCGACATGGATGGGAACCCTCGAAGGGTTCCCAAACCCTCCCGCGCTATGGCGGAGGCGCGAGGGGCGCGTCCGAAGGACGCGAGGGGGAGGGCGTGGAGGTGTAGGTCCCGAAGCACCGACGCAGTCGGTGGGCAAAGCCCGGCTCCGCCAACGCGATGGATGGGAACCCTCGAAGGGTTCCCAAACCCTCCCGCGCTATGGCGGAGGCGCGAGGGGCGCGTCCGAAGGACGCGAGGGGGAGGGCGTGGAGGTGTAGGTCCCGAAGCACCGACGCAGTCGGTGGGCAAAGCCCGGCTCCGCCAACGCGATAGATGGGAACCCTCGAAGGCTCGGCACCTGCCTCCCGCCCTGCCACCCCCGCGCTATGCGCGGCTCCGCCACAGGGATCATGGGAACCCTGGGGTGTTCCTCTCCCTGGGGTGTTCCTCTAAGGAAGCCAGGAAGCCAGGAATGGGTGGTATGGCCGTTGGGAGGCAGTGACGCGCTTGATTTCGAGCGTTGGCTCGGCGAAGGTCAAGATCAGCCCGTGCTCAGGGCCGGTGGCCCGGATCTAGCCCAGGAGCGAACGACCGCGAAGTGGACATCCTCGAGAGTCTCGATCGGAGCCGCAAGCTCGAGGGCGAGGGCGTTCTCGCAGACCGACTCCAGGAATCAGTAATTCCGCAGTTGCCTTCTCTTCGCGGGGAACTTCGGGTTAGCTCCTCATGCTCGAGTCCCATCTGCTTGTCCTGTTGGGAGTACTGCTTACTCTCTGTCTTCCTGCTTTCCTGGCTTCCTTAGACGCTATCCGTCAGACGTTATCCGTCCCGGAGACGTTATCCGTCCCGGGCCTTGCCCTGGGAGTGTTCCAATGCCCTCCCGCGCACTGGCCTCGCTGGGCGGGCGCTGGGCCTACGCCCTGGGGTGGAACTTGTCGTAGACGTTGCGCAGGTGGGCGCGCGATAGGTGGGTGTAGATCTCCGTTGTGCCGATGTCGGCATGGCCGAGCATGGCCTGCACCGAGCGCAAGTCGGCTCCCCGTTCGACGAGGTGGGTGGCGAAGGAATGACGCAGCTTGTGTGGCGAGATCGGCCTGTCGATGCCGGCGGCTCGCGCGTGGGCGGCCAGGATTTTCCAAAAGGCCTGCCGGGTCATACGCCCTCCGAAGCGCGTGAGAAAGACCGCGTCCTCGGTGGGACGACTCGTGTCCTTGAGAAACTCCGGTCGTGCCGATTGCACGTACGAACGCAGGATGTCGACCGCGGCCTCGCCTAGGGGGACGATTCGCTGCTTCTTGCCCTTGCCGAATGCCACCAGGTACCCTGCTTCGAGGTTGAGGTCGCCAAGGCGCAGCTTGACCAGCTCCGACACCCGCAGGCCGGCCGCGTAGAGGGTCTCCAGCATGGCCGAATCACGCATTCTGCGCGGCGTGCCTCGCCCTGGCGCGGCCAACAGGCGGTCTACCTCGTCCAAGCTGAGGAAGACCGGCAGCTTGCGTCCGAAGTGGGGCAGGTCGATTTCCTCGGTGGGGTTGGCGTCGCAAATGCGCTCGCTGCGCAGGAACTTGAAGAACTGACGTTGCGCCACCAGGGTCCGTGCTTGCGAGCGCGCGGAGAGCCCCTGCTCGGTGAGCGCGGCCAGGTATTCAAGGACATCGACCGGGCGCACGGCGCACGCGTCCTCGACGCCGCGACCGACGAGAAAGCGTGCCAGCGCCGCCAGGTCGTGGCCATAGGCCACCAGGGTCGCGACGGACAGCTCGCGCTCGACCCGAAGATGGTCGAGGAATTGCTGAATCGCCAGATCCACGGACAGGCCCATGCCTCGGATCGTCCGGCCGATGGCGAGAAGACGCAAGTTTCCGCGCTTTCAAACTCCGTGCTAACGTCGGGCCCATGAAAGCGCGCATCGGCGATCGGGCGCTGGCCTATGAATCGTTCGGCGATGGAGAGCCGCTCGTGCTCGTTCACGCCTTTCCCCTGGACGGAAGGATGTGGGCGTCCACGGCGCGGTCCCTGGCCGATCGCTGCCGCGTGCTCGTGCCCGACATGCGCGGTTTCGGGGCCTCCGACCTGGGCGGCGGCGATCCTTCCATTGCCGACATGGCCGACGATGTTGCGGCATTGCTCGACAGCCTGGGTATCCGGCGCGCCAGCGTGGGCGGCTTATCCATGGGCGGCTACGTTTCGCTGGCCTTCGCCGCTCGCCATCCGGCGCGCCTCGAACGCCTGATTCTCGCCGATACGCGCGCCGCCGCCGATTCGGACGTGGCAAGGGCTGGGCGCGCGGACGCGCTGGCTTTGGTGGCGCGAGAAGGCGTACCCGCGCTGGTCGAACGTCAGCTCGCGGCGCTGCTTTCGCCCGCGGCCAGCGAGGCGGTACGCGAACACGTGCGTGGCCTCGGCAAGCAGAGCCCGGAGGGCGTCTCGGCCGGCATCCGAGCCTTGCGCGACCGGCCCGATCGTCGGGCCGAGCTGGCGGCCATCGGCTGTCCCACCTTGGTCATGGTGGGAACCGAGGACAAGATCTCTCCGCCCGCGGAAATGGCGGACCTCGCCAGGGCCATTCCCGGCGCGCGCTTGGTGGAGATCGCCGGCGCCGGGCACCTGAGCAATCTGGAAAGGCCGTCCGAGTTCTCGGCGGCCATCGCCCACTTCATCTAGCGAACGAGGGACCATGTCGCCAATCACGAAACCATCCGCACTTGCCATCCTGCTGGTATCGGCGTTTGCTTGTAGCAGCAGCTCCTCCGGCGGCAGCACGCCGCCGGTGACGGTGACCGACACGCTCGGCTACGTCTTCGACGCCAATTGCTCGGGGGGCATTTGCACGTTGACACCCGAGGATCCAAGGATCACACCGCTGGCCTGCGACAGCGTCCAGAGCGGTGACACCTTCGTCATGCTTTGGAGCCGCATTTTGACCATCCATGTTCTCATCCTGTCCAGCGGTCCCATCCAGGTGAACGCGGCCGAGCCCGGCCATCCTGTCGCGTGCACCGTCGACGCGGATTGCGCACCTTGGGACGCAACCCTCGGAACGACCACCTATCAGTACACGTGCTCGAATGGGATCTGCCAGGATACGGCCAAGTCTCTCAGCCCCGAGGACGTGATCACGCTCTGCCAGGCCGATATCCCCTGGCCAACCTCGTGTCCGTACGTCGCCACGGAGCCCTTCGCCAGCCGCCTGGCCGAAGTTGCCGAGACTTGCGGCGCCATCGCCAGTTGTCACGTGCCCGCGGATTGCCGTCAGGCGATCCCCACGATTCCGGTCCTCGACGGGGGCACCCAGCCTGCGCCCTTGGATTCGTCTGTAGATTCCGGGCTGTAGCGGATGTGCGGCGCGGCGGGCCGCGCGTCGCAAGTCTGCCATGGCGGCAACTTGCCTGGACATCCGGGCGACGGCAGTTACACTTTCTGTAGATGATGTTCCCGCCGTTCTCGTGGAGTCAAAGCTGGGCGAGATCGTCGGTGGCGGCTTCGAGGGTGAAGCAGGGGCGAGTCGCCTTGCGCCGATTCGCCGGTCCTGCCGCCTACGTGCGGCGGATGGATCCGATGCGCATCGCGCACGTGACCGATCTGCACGTCGGTCGGGTCACACCGTTCGCGATTCAGCGCGAGGCGCAGGCGCTGGTCAACGCGGAGAGCCCCGATCTGGTGCTCGTCACCGGGGATTTCGTTTGCCACAGCCAGCTCTACCTGGACCAGTTGACCCATCTGATGGTGGGCTTTCATGCCCCGGTGATCGCCGTGCTGGGCAACCACGACTATTGGGCCGGCGCCGACGAGGTTTGCTTGGCCTTGCAGCGGGGCGGGGTCGAGGTCTTGCGCAACCAGAACACCACGATCACGGTGCGCAGCCAGCGCATCCAAATCGTCGGGCTCGACGACGCGTATACGGGTCATGCCCGGCGCGACAAGGCGGTGGCTGGTCTGCGCCGCGATCTTCCATCCCTGGCCCTGTCGCACATCGCGGAGGAAGCGGACATGTTGTGGCCGCACGGCATTCCGCTGGTGCTGTCCGGACACACGCACGGCGGACAGATCACGCTGGCCGGATTGCACGAGATAGCCCTGGGCAAGATCGGCGGGCACAGGTACGTGCACGGTCTATACGGAAGCCGGCGGGCGAACGACAACGCCGGGGCGGTTTACGTGGGTGCCGGCATCGGGGCAGCGGTGATGCCCTTGCGCGTCGGCGAGCGCGGCAAGCGCGAGGTCACGATCTTCGAGCTCGGGACCTCACCCGGCGATTTTTCCGAGCACCACGAGGAACAGGAGGGTCTGGCAGGTCGGGCCGTGTCCGCCGCCAAGCTCGAGCGACGGATCGCCAAGGTCGCGCGCAAACGCGAGCGGCGTGCTCTTCGTCGAACCCTGTCGATGCCCAGCCTCTGATACCTTCTGCCAGGGTGCCGCGGGTTACCCGCCACCATTCGGAAGGACGTCCGGCTCGCAGCCCCAGGCCAGAACGCCGTTGACGTAGGCGGTGATCTTGGGGTTGAGGCCGAGGGCCGATTTCAAGGTCGGATCGTAGGAGTAGTCGTTGGTCTGGTCGTAGGTGCCGTCGTAGCTGGTCTTGTGGAAGGCGAAGTTGAACCCGCGCGTCTCCACCCAGGACGTGCCCGCGTCGGGAGAGGGCGAATAGGACATCTCGAGCACGGTGTCCGCGCCGGCCCGGGGCGGATCGAGGGTGATGAACTTCATGGTGGTGGGGATGGGAACGTAGTACTGCTCCATCACGTTCGGCGAGGCGGCCACTTCGTCGGTGAACCAGTAGCGCACCGTCACCTGCGACAGCTTCGAGCTGAAGGCGGTGTAGTTGACGAGATCGAGGTGGATTTGGATGGACGAGCCGGAGGCCGCGCTGTCGCAGTAGTAGTAGACCGCCAGGCGGCCTGGACTGGTGATGTCGTCGCAGCTGACCGGGCCGCCGTCGATGGCCGGCGAAGCCTCGCGGCTGGCATCCTTGCCGGCCGCGCCGCCCATCGAGGCATCGCGACCGCTCTTGCCTCCCTGGCTCGAGGTTCCGCCCGCTCCGCCGCCGCCGCTCCCACCCTCGTCTGCGCCGCCGCCGCCGCTGCCGCCTTGATCGCCGCCGCCTCCCGTGGCCTGCCCACCGCTGCCGCCCTCACCGACCGTGTTTTGGCCTCCGCTGCCTCCGCTGCTGGCCGTGACATGGCGGTCGGCCGCGCCCGCGTCACCGGGTGCGACATCCGCCTTCTTGCAGGCCCCCAAGACGGCGGCCAGGCAAACCAACGCGCCCGCAAGGAACTGCAGCGAAGCAATGCGATTGGGCATCGATTCGGCTAGAATACCACGACCATGCTAGGCCAGTGCGATGTCGTGCGAGCCAGGCGAGCCCGCTTGGGCGCTGCCATGGGGATGCTGACGGCAGGCTGCGGGCTCGTGGGCTGCAACGGCGGAACCATCACCGGCAATGCCGTTCCCGACGCGGCCACGCTCGCGCCGGGGGATGCCGCCATCATGCTCAAGCTCGACAGCGCCGTGACCTTTTCGCTCGACGTGCCGACCAGGAACGACGCGCGCCCGGTTTGCCAGGATCCGAGCGGGTGCGGGATCCCTCCCCACTGCGGCGACGGCACCTTGGACAGCGACGAGGAGTGCGACGACGGGAACACCATACCGGGGGACGGCTGCTCCCTGGCCTGCCGGGTTGAAACCGACTTCGTCTGCCCCACCGCCGGCTCGCCCTGCGTGTCGACCGTGGTGTGCGGCGACGGGCACATTTCGGGCAAGGAGGCTTGCGACAATCACAACACCACGGACGGCGACGGTTGCTCCGCCGATTGCAGCACGGTGGAGCCCGGCTGGGTTTGCGCCGCGCCCGGCCTTCGCTGTCAACCTAGGTGCGGGGACGGCCTGCTCACGGGCTGGGAGGAATGCGATGATGGCAACGCCAACTCGGGCGACGGCTGCAGCTCGGGGTGCAAGCTCGAGCCGGGTTACGCTTGCTCGAAGCCGAACACCGCTTGCCACAGGACGGTGTGTGGCGACGGCACCAAGGAAGGCAGCGAGTCGTGCGACGACGGCAACACCATGCCCGGCGACGGCTGCGCCTCGGACTGCAAGTCCGAGCCCATCTGCACGGGAACCAGCGGCTGCACCTCGCCGTGCGGCGACGGCCTCAAGCTGCCCGACGAGGAATGCGACGACGGCAACTTGAGCTCGGGTGACGGGTGCTCGTCGACGTGCAAGCTGGAACCGGGCTGGGACTGCCAGCAGGTCGTCGAAGGATCCGACACGGACATGGTGGTTCCCATCATCTACCGCGACATGATCCCGCAGACGGCGACCATCACCAATCCGCCACCCCATCCGGATTTCGAGGTTCCCACCAATGGAACCCTGACCTTGGGCGTGGTGCTCGACACCCTGGGCCCCGACCGCAAACCGCAATACAACTCGGCGGTCGACACCACCCTGTCCAAGACCTCCAATCAGACCAACTTCGACACCTGGTATCGGGACTCGAAGTACTGCAGCACAGTCGTCGACACCCTCACCTTGCTAGGCCAGCCCAACGGCACCTTCATGTACGACCACTCCTCGTACTACTCGAGCGATCTCAAGCTATGGCTGCGGCCGGCCTTCTTCCCGCTCGATGGCAAGGGCTGGGACGCCCCGGACGCACAGGGTAGGCCGGGGCCCGAGCACCCCTTCCTCGGTACCTGCGACCTCGACAACTCCAAGCACAACTTTTCGTTCACCAGCGAGCTCCGCTACTGGTTCGAATTCAAGGGCGGCGAAACTCTGGACTTCATCGGCGACGACGACGTGTGGGTGTTCTTGAACGGCAAGCTGGCCGTGGATCTGGGCGGCATCCACGAGGCCGCCGAAGGCGCCATCACGCTCGATGCGGCCACCGCGACCAAGTTCAACCTGACCAAGGGCAAGGTCTACGAAATCGCCTTGTTCCAGGCCGAGCGCAAGCAGACCCGGTCGAGCTACAAGCTGACCGTGGGCCAATTCAACCGCACCCACACCGTCTGCAAGGATCGCTGCGGCGACGGCATCATCAACGGCAGCGAGGCCTGCGACAACGGCGCCGCCAACGCCGACGATGCCTACGGCGGCTGCACCACCCAGTGCACCGTCGGCCCCTTCTGCGGTGACGGCAACGTCGACACCGCCTACGGCGAAGAGTGCGACGATGGCGTCAACCAGACGACCTACGGTCAGACCCAGGGCTGCGGCCCCGGTTGCCGGACCGTTCCCTACTGCGGCGACGGCAAGGTCGACAGCCTCTTCGGCGAAGAGTGCGACGATGGTCCCCTGAACGGCAGCGGGACGTGCGACACCACCTGCCACGGCATCATTTATTAGCTCTGCAGAACGTCCACGATTTCACCTGCGACCTTGCGCACGGCCTCCAGATCGGTCTTGGGCAGCGAGATGGCGCCTACCGCGGGATGGCCGCCGCCGCCGTATTTCTCGCACAGCTTGGCGATGTCGTGGGTGCGCGGAGCTTTCGGCCACGGGTTCGAGCCGACCGAGATCTTGTAGCGCTCGGCGGTTTCGAGGAGGGTGACGGAATAGCGCGCCTCGGGGTGCAGATAATAGACGATGAACTTGTTGATGGTGGCGATACCTTCGGGGATGAGGTCGCTCGTCACCACGCCCCGGTCCAGGTGCGAAAGGCGGCGCATGGCCGCCAGGTTCTGCTCGTGGCGCACCAGGAGCGGCTGCAACGCCTCGGCCACGTAGGTGTCGGCGGCGAGGTCGGCCAGCGGGCGCGATACCAGCTCCCCGATGAACCGCTCGGCCAGCGCCTTGTCGCGGTTGTTCTCGACCCAGGTCATGAGCCGCAAGGCCGGCTCGTGCAGCTCGACCGCCATGGCCGCCGACGGAAAGAGCGCGCCGTCGATGATCTCCGCCCAGTGCAGAAGCTCGGCGAAAGGAGCAATGTCCCAGTCGAAATGCTGGGCCAGCTTCGTGGCGAGGAATCGGGTGCAGCTCTTGGCGTGCGGGTCGTAGAACTTTTGCCCGCTGCGGTCGGCGCGAAAATGCGCCTCGTCGCCGGGTAGCTGAAACGCCGAAACGTGGTGGTCGAACCACCAGCCAAGCCGTGGGTTCTGGCTGTAGCGGAAATCCACGCAGGCGTTCACATCGCCGTCGAGCAGCTTTTCGGCAATCGGCTGCGCGTCGCCCTTGTGCTGCATGGGCGTATACGCGACCTCGGCATCGCCCTTCGCCAGGCGTTCGCGAAAGAATCGCGCGAACAACCCCGCAGACGCCGAGCCGTCGAAGCAATTGCCGTGGTAGAGAATGCGAAGCTTCATGGCGCGAAACTAGCAGCCCGGCCAAGGAGGCGCCATCGCCGACGCCATTCGGGCTCCACAGTGCTATGTGTCACACCGATGGTCGCATACGGGTGGTCGGCCACGGCTACGGCCTTCTGCGGCTATCGCGGGAGTGATGCCGCCCCGGATGGCTGGCGATCTCGGGTGGTCTTTGGTCCAATTGGCGCGATGTTCGCGGTATAAACGGCCTCCTGCATGACAGAAGCACGTCCCACCCTTTCGGTCGTGATCCCCGTCTTCAACGAGGAAGAAACGATTCCCGAGCTCGACCGACGTCTGCGCGCGTTCTTTGCCGAGCTGGGCGAAACCTGGGAGGTCGTCTTCGTCGACGACGGCTCGCGCGATTCCTCGGCCAAGTTGCTGGCCGACATGGCGAAAAGCGAGCCCCGTTTCAAGGTCATCTCCTTTTCGCGCAATTTCGGCCATCAGATCGCGATCACGGCCGGGATGGATCGGGCGGAAGGCGAAGCGGTCGTGGTCATGGACGCCGACCTTCAGGATCCACCCGAGGTGGTGCGTGCGATGCTGGCCCGCTGGCGCGAAGGCTACGACGTCGTCTATGCGGTTCGCGGGCGGCGACTGGGCGAGACCTGGTTCAAGCGCCTGACGGCCCTGGTCTTCTACCGCGTGTTTCGTGCCATGCTGGGATTCGACGTGGTGCTCGATGCCGGCGATTTCCGGCTCATGAGTCGGGTCGTGATTCTGACCCTGCGCTCGCTGCGCGAGGGCCACCGCTTCATTCGAGGGTTGGTCGGGTGGATCGGCTTCCGGCAGTCCTCGGTGACCTACACGCGCCATGAGCGCTTCGCCGGCGTCACGAAGTACCCGCTGAGCAAGATGTTGAAGTTCGCCTTCGACGGCATCACGTCGTTTTCGACCCTTCCGCTGCGCATGGCGACCTGGTTAGGCGCGTTCGCGGCCCTTTTGGCCATGGGCCTCGGCGCTTGGGCGTTTTGGGTGAAGATTCATGGCGTGAGTGCGGTGCCGGGCTGGACGACCATCATGATCCTGGTGGCGCTCGGCTCCTCGGCCCAGCTTTTCATGATTGGCATCCTCGGCGCCTACGTCGGCCGCATCTATGAAGAAGTGCAGCGTCGTCCGCTCTATACCGTGGCCAAGGAAGTGAATTTCGCGGCGGGCGGCGTGGGGGGCGAGGCGCCGCAACAGGCACCAGCCGGTCCCGCGGCTGCGAGGAGCGAGGGCAAGCCGACGTGAGCACGGGCGAGGAAGTCGGCGAGGGCCCGGCGTCAGGCCGGCCCGCCGAGGCTGTCGAGGATGCTGGCAGGGTCGGGCTTTCAGCCGACTTTGCCGCCTGGCGCCCGCGCCTCAGCGCGGCCTTTTCCGGTCTCGGGGTGCTGGCGCTCATCGGTTTCTCTCTCGGCGTGTGCCTGTGGGAGCTTCTGGGCATCCGCCTCGCTCTACGATTTCGTCCTGAGCAACGGGCCCACCCACGAGCGCGGGCTGCGCGCGGTCACCTTCGGCGTCTGCGGAATGGCCATCTTTCCGCTGCTCCTGTTCGGGCTGCTGGCCCGCAGGCAGCTTCTGTTCGGCGACCACATCGAGCGCTTGGGTCGTCGGCTGTCGCCTGCGGCGCTGGCGGCGCTCTTGCCCCTCATGTTTCGCTGGCGCTTCTGGCAGGGTGGGCGCGAGGTGGTCTTCCTGTTGCTGGTCCTGGTCTTGGTGTTCTCGGCGCAGAAGCTCGTCCAAGTCGCGCTTGCCACCCAGCCGGTCTTCGGCCGGCCGCGCCTTTTCGATCGCGCGCTCGCCGATGGCGCGCAGATGGGGCGGTGGAGCGCGACCTGGCTGCCCTTCGTCCTCGTGGTGTTGGCTGCCCTCGTCTACACCGCGTACTTCGGGTATTACACCGTGGTCCACCACCGCAACGTCCTGTCCAGCAGCCTCGACCTGGGGCTCGAGGAGAACGTGATCTGGAACGCGCTTCACAGCGGCGCGCTCTTCCGTACCACGCCCTACGGTGGCCCGACCGGCAACCTGGTCGGCGAGCACGCCGCCTACCTCAGCTACATCATCGCGCCCATCTACGCCATCCACCAGAGCGCGGAAACCATTCTGATCTCTGCAGGCCGCCCTCATCGGCGGCGCGGCCATCCCGCTCTATCTGGTCGCGCGCAAGTATCTCGGACCGTGGCTGTCGTGCCTGGTGGCGGTGTGGTACGTGCTGTATCCGCCGCTGCACGGGTCGAACCTGTACGACTTTCACTACCCGCCGCTGGCGCCGTTCTTCCTGTGGTTCACCCTCTACTTCGCGCTTTCCCGGCGGGCGGTGGCGACGTTCATCTTCGCGGTCCTGACCTTGTCGGTGCGCGAGGATGTCTCGATCGGCCTCGTGATCGGCGGCCTCTTCTTGATGCTCACCAACCGCAGCTCCCGGGCCGGGCTGTGGCTCGCTTGTGCGGGAGCGATCTATTTCGTGAGCATGAAATTGGTGATCATGCCGCTTCAGCGCGGGGGCTCGGAGGCGTTCATCCACCAGTACGCGGGCCTGGTTCCCGAGGGCAGCAAGGGCTTCAGTGGGGTGATGAAGACCGTGTTCGGCAACCCGGTCTTCACTCTGGGCGTGGTCCTCGAGCGGGACAAGCTCGTCTACCTGCTCGAAGATCTTCCTGCCCCTGGCGTTCTTTCCCATGCGCCGGGCCATCGGGATCCTTTGCTGCGTGCCGGGCTTCCTGTTCACGCTGCTTTCCACCGGCTACAAGCCGCTCTACCAGATCTCGTTTCAGTACACCGCGCACTGGACCTCGTACCTGTTCATCGCTCTCGTGGCCAACCTGGCGTGGGTCGGCCATGAGGCGTCCCGGCGCGGGCGCGCGGGCGCGGCTTGGCGGCGGGCGTGGCTCGTGGCCATCTCGCTCGCGGTGCTCACCACGTCGTATCAGCTCGGCGCTTTGCTTCAGCACAATGCCGCGCGCGGCGGCTTCGGCACCTACCACTTCGGAACCACGTCCGAGGACGTGGAACGCAGGCGCACGCTCTACGAGCTTCTGGCCATGGTGCCACGCAAGGCGAAGATCGTCTCGTCGGAGAACATCGTGCCGCAGGTGTCGAACCGAGCCTTCGCCTACACCTTGCGCATGGGCATCGCCGACGCCGACTACTTGCTTTTCAGCCTTCCCGTGGGTGGCGACGAGCGCGCCAAGATCATGGAGGTGTTGCCTGACGGAGCCTTCGGCGTGGTGGCCGAGCGCGGGCAGTACGTGCTCGCCAAGCGCGGCTACCCGACCGATCTGAACGCGGGCGTCCTTTCCCGGATGAGGAACTAGACGTGGCGCCCGCGCGAGACAGTGATTTCCAGACCCGGCTGTCGTACTCGGTGCGCGCCCTTGGCCTGCTCCTGGCGGGTGGCGTGTCCATCGGTTTCGTGGTCGGCGTGGCCATCACGCCGGTGTGGCTGGTCCACTACTTCCAAGAGAACCACCTGTCGAGCCACCTTCGGCAGAACCTGCTCGTCTCCATCCTCGGGGGCGGCGTCGCGGCGGTCCTGGCCGGCGGGCTTTACCTCTTCACCCATTTTGCCACGCCGAACGTGACCGCAAAGCTCTACCACGCGTCGAGGCGACTGGCTCCGTTGTGCCTGGCCGGGTTCTTCGCACTGCTCTTTCGCTGCGAGGTGTGGAAAGGGCGTGACCTTTCGTTCCTGACCCTGGTCGTGTTGTTCGGTGTGGCCACGTGGGCTGCCGTCATCGCGTCGCTGCGGGCCGGGCCGTTTCCCTGGGAGGCCAAAGTCCTGGCGCCATGGCGGAGGTTTCGTGGGGAGCTGGTCCTGGCGATGCCGCGGACGGCGTATTCGCTGCCTGCCATCTTGGTACTGATCGGCGCGATCTTCTACATCTGCTATTTCGGGTACTACACCTACTGCTTCTACTACTCGCTTCGCTCGGGCTATGACACCGGCATCTACGACAGCTTGCTGTGGAACATGCTGCACGGGGGCTCGTTCTTCAAGACGCCGCCGTGGGAAGGGCCAGGGCGCAGCCATTTCGGCAATCACGCCGAGTTCTTCGCCTATGCGCTGCTGCCCTTCTATGCCATCCGCCAGAACGCCGGGACGCTCATGCTCATCCAATCGACGATCCTTGGCGCGGCCGCGATTCCGCTGTACAAGCTCGCCCGGCGGCACGTCGACCGCTGGCCGGCCTGCATCCTGGCCCTGACCTATCTTCTCTACCCGGCCTTGCACGGCGAGAACCTGTTCGAGTTTCACTTCCTGCCACTTGGACCGTTCTTGCTGTGGTGGGCGTGGTACTTCCTGGAAACGCGCCGCGACCGCTGGGCCGCCGTGTTCGTGCTTCTGACCTTGAGCTGTCGCGAGGACGTATCGTCTTGGGTGGCGGTGCTTGGACTCTATTTCCTGCTCAGCGGGCGGCGGCCACGGACGGGCGTGCTCCTGACCGTCATCGGCGCGCTCTATTGCCTGACCCTCAAGTTCGTCGCCATGCCCTACGTGGGCGGGGGCGAGAGCTTCACCATGATCTACAAGGATTCTGGTTCCTCAAGGCGGCAAGGGATTCGGCAGCGTGCTCGTGACCGTGCTCGCCAACCCTGCCTTCACCATGTCGACCCTGGCCGAGATGGACAAGCTCGTCTACATGCTCCAGATCCTCGTGCCGTTGGCCTTTCTTCCCTTCCGCCGGCCCATTTGGTTGGTGCTGGCCATTCCGGGGTTCCTCTTCACCGTGCTGTCGACCCACTACGGGGCGCTGGTCAGCATCAACTTCCAGTACAGCGCCCACTGGATCGCCTTCTTCTTTCCCGGCGTCGCGCTGGGCCTGGAATGGATGGGCAGACGCGCCGCCATCAGCGGGCAGTCGGGCTTGGGGGCGATCCAGCGGCGCGCGGCGCTCGCGACCCTGATTTGCATGACGTTGCCCTTGAGCTACCAATTCGGCGCGATTTTCCAGCACGCCAATTCGTACGGCGGTCCCATCAAGTACACCTTCGGCATCGACGCCGAAGGCAAGCGCCGCCACGACGCGGCCGTGCGGCTGCTGCGCCACCTGCCGCCGCGGGCGAAGGTTTCCGGATCGGGCTTCACCACCCCGTTCGTCTCGAACCGGCCCGACGCCTACAACCTGACCATCAGCAACGAAGCCGACGCCGAGTATCTCCTCTTTCCCAGCGAGGCCAACGACTTCATCGGCAACGAGCGCGAGACCTTGACCCGCCTGTTGCGCAACGGCGAATTCGGCGTGGTCGCGGTCGAACCGCCCTTTGCCTTGGCCAAGCGCGGATACTCGACCGACGGCAACGCGGCCTTGATGGCGCGCTGGTAGCTACGGCTCCGCCTGGGCTTCCAACCGATACACCGAGAAGTCCTCGTCTGCGACGATGCCGGGGCGACTGGTGAAGAGCAGCGTGCGCCGGATGCCCGGCGGTGGATCGGGAAGCCACTGGTTGCAAACCAGCAACACGGGGCTGTTCCGTTCGCGCAGGACACCCACCGCACGGTTCATCAGCTCTTGCGGAGAGAACGGACGGCGGCGATTGTGGAAGACCACGTTCTCGTCGTATTCGGCGGTCTCGGCGGCGTAGAACGGCCGGCGCAGATAGCCCGCGACCGTGGCAGCGGTGTAGTCCGGGCCGGCGACGAAGGGCAGATCCTGCAGGCCCGCTTTGCGGATGAAGGCGGCGGCATCGCGACCGCCCGAAAAGACCTCGCGCGTGTCCACGACGGTGGCGGCGACCAGGCCTTGCACCTGCACGGCCAAGATGCCGGTGAGCAAGAGCGTCGAGAACCAGTGCGATCGCTTCGGGAATTGCAATCGTACGAGCCAGCACACGGACACCAGGAACATGAAGAAGTGTCCCCAGTGGCGGGGTGCACCCTCGAACCGCGCCTCTTGGAAGGCCATCATGGTCGCGACCGCGCCCAGGTAGGCCAACATCAGACGCCACGAGGGATAAAGCGCGAGCGTCGCCAGAAGCAAGAGAGCCGCCCCCACGTACTTGGGCCAGGTCGACGTGGCATCCCACAGGGTGCACGACATACCCCAGAAATCGGCGATGGTGGCTTTCCGCCAAGGCAGAATGCCCGCGGTCACCCGGTACAGCATGTTGGGCAATGCCGATGGCGTCAGCGCGGCGAAGTTGAAGGCGGGTGAGAACGGATTGGGATCGGGCGGCTCGATGGTGAGCACGCAAAAGAGCATCGCCACCGATACGATGGCGATGGTCGCGAAGATGCGCGGCGAGGTGACGAAGGTGTGCTCGGCCGGTCGCAGGCCCGGACGTGCATTCGACACCCTGAATTGGTCCAGGACGAAGAACCCGAGCAGAAAGATACACATGATGAGGCCGTAGATGCTGGTGAGGGACAGCAGGGCCAGCGCGATCGCCAGGGCGAAGTAGCGGATGCGGACAGGGTGGTAGAGGGCGCAGAAGAGGCACAAGAGAAGCCAGCCGAGCACGTAATTGCGTGCCATGACCGAATACTCGAAGCCGAAATAGTACGAGAAGAGCAGCATCACCTTGAGGTAGCGCGGGAACGGCGCGAAGCGAAGCAGCAGCGCCGCAGCGGCCACGGCCGCCGCCGCGGTGGCGGCCTGGATGCCCCAGGCCGATTCCATGAACCACGTCCACACGCGCAGGTACCAGTACCAAAGCGGAGGATGTCCGGCGTAGATGCGGTCACCGGTCACCAGCTCCCAGAACCCGTGCACCAGGCGGGAAAGCGTCCAGGCGTGGATCTCGTCGCGCCACATTTCGTGGTGCACGTGCATCCAGATGAGGAAAGCCAGGTAGGGAACGCAGACGACGAGCGTGAACGTCCACCCGGATTCTCGATCCTTGGTCAGAAATCTGAGCGGGCGCGGCAGCGTCATTGGCCGTAGACGGAAATTCGCTTGAGGTGAAAGAAGTCCGTGCCCGGGCGTTCGAAGCGGATTGTTTGCGCGCGCACCGGCGTGATGTCGTAGCTCCAGGTCGAGAAATACGCCCGTCGCTCGGCCACCAGGTGCCAAGTGCCTCCGTCGAGAATCTTCACGTCGAGGGGAAGCGCGCGCGCCTTGCAGCAGTCGGATCGGTTTTCGACCTCGATGCTGCGAATGGTGTGCTCGGCGCCGAGATCGATATCGACGTAGGGGTTGGTGACGGCACCGGTGTGAAAGAAGAGCTGCTCGCGACTCGAAGGTCCGAAGCCGCTGGCAGGTACGCCGAAGGCGGAGCTGCTGGCGACCCACGGCTTGCCCGCGGCCAGATCGCGGGGAAACAGGCGACCGCGCAGGTCAGGCGAGGCGGCGCAGCCGACGGCAAGGACGATGGCCGCGACGGCGATGAGAGCGCCCGCCAAAACCGCAAGCCCCGCGGCGAGCTCGCGCAGGGGCTGCCGGGCACGTGTCATGGTTCGATGGGCGAATTCGGCCCAGTCCACCGCGGCATCGCCTTCGACAGGGGAGAGGTCACGCAGCTCGCGGGCAACTCGACGGTAGACCCGGCCGGAGCGCACCTCCCACCCGGATACACGGTGCAGACGCAGCCCGTCCGCGCACTGGCACAGGATACGTGCCCGTCGGAGAGGCGTGCGATGGGCGAGCCAGAACCGAAGGCCACCTGTGACCATCGACGTCGGGGAACGCAGAGCCTTACGCAGGAGCTTGAACCACATGAAGCGGGAAGGACGCAGCTTAGAAGCATCTGCCGGCCCTACACAAGACTTCTGGTGGCCGTGGTGTGTCGGGGAACACGCCTGGCTTGTCACCGCATCGTCAATAGACCGGAGCCGCGGACGTACTTGCCGCCGAACAACTTCTGGAGGATGGCCTGAATTCGTTGGTCAGGGCACGGGACCGATAACGTCTAAGGGAGCCAGGAAAGCAGGAAGAAAGAGGATAGACAGCACTCCCAACAGGACAAGCAGAAGGGACTCGAGCACGAGGAGCCAACCGGCAGTGTCATCCGTGTTCCGATAGGTCCACAAGGCACTTGGCCTGGATTCCTGGAATCGGTCCACTTCGTGGTGGTCGAAATCAAAGCGAGTCATTGCCTCCCAACGGCCATGCCACACGTTCCTGGCTTCCAGGCTTCCTTAGGGGCCTTCCCCTCCAGTGGAGCAGGTGCAGCTCGGGTCAGGCCTGGAGCGGCGTCAGGCTGACGTCGGCGCGCTGGCCGGTGCCTTGCTGATGAAGCTCAGCACCAGCACCCAGAAACAGAGCACCAGGTTGAAGAGTGGAATTTGCAGCGGGGCTGGCAGACAATAGATGATGGCCACCGCGGGGATCCAAACCGCCCAGGTGGACATCAGCGTGACCGGCACGGAGAAGGTCATGAAGTCGAAGCCCAGCTTCGGTTTCATCGCGCGCCATGAGAAGGCGCTCTCCTTCCACAGAAAGGCCAGCGCCGAGGTCGGGGCGGCCCAGACAGGGTTGTAGACGAACTGATCCACGAAGACTTTTCGCACGATGGTGCCTGGGGTCGCATCGGTGCCGAACAGGTGGGCCTGCAGGCGATAGAACAGGTCGACCTCGACGCCCTTGTAGGCCCAGAAGAGCACGTAGAAAGCGAGCTCGACCGCGAGCCGGTCGCGCGAAATCCTTCCCTTGGCCATGAGAAAGGCGAATGGCACAAGACCGCCGAAGAACGCCGTGCTCGTCGCCGAGAAGACAAGACCGTAGCGGCTCTTCATCACGCCGACGTTCTGGAAGAAGGCGTGGGCAGCGGGAAGCGTCCGGTCCGCGAGGACGAGCAGGAGAGCGAGAAGCCACAGCGCGACTCCGGGCAGGGCGTTGTGCCTCATCCCGGCCAGTCCCGAGGCCAGCACCCTTCTTGCGTGAACCTTCATCTTGCGACCGCGCAAGAGTACACCGTTTCAAGGTGTCCCCTGGAATCCGAGACTAGATGCCCATCGTTTCGCGATCGAGCTGGCGCCGGATAGCGGCGTCCGACAGACTACGCGGCATCGAGGATTGGAGGACCCATGCTCACCAAAGGTTATGCAGCCCAGTCGGCCGATGCGCCCCTTGCTCCGTTTCAATTCGAACGCCGCACGCCCGGGCGACGGGATGTTCAAATCGCCATCGACTTCTGCGGCATCTGCCATTCCGACATTCACTTCGCCCGCAACGAATGGGGGATGACGACCTTCCCGTGCGTTCCGGGGCACGAGATCGTCGGTCGCGTGGTGAAGGTCGGCGATGATGTCAAGAGCTTGAAGGTCGGTCAGCGCGTGGCCGTGGGCTGCTTCGTCAACTCGTGCCGGACCTGCCCAAGCTGCAAAGAGGGTCACGAGAACTACTGCGAGAACGGCTTCACCATGACCTACGGAGGCCCGGACGCGGACACGGGCGGAAAGACGCAGACCCTGGGGGGCTATTCCAACCAGATCGTCGTCGATGAGCACTTCGTCCTGCGTGTTCCGGCGAACCTCGATCCCGCGGGTGTCGCCCCGCTGCTCTGCGCCGGCATCACGACGTACTCGCCGCTTCGCCACGTCGGCGTCCGCAAAGGCTCGCGCGTCGCCGTGATGGGGCTCGGAGGGCTTGGCCACATGGCGGTCAAGCTCGCCGCCTCGTTCGGCGCCGAGGTCACGATGCTGAGTCGCTCTCCGGCGAAGAAGGCCGACGCACAAAGGCTGGGCGCACACGACTTCGTGCTCACCGGCGGGGAGAACGCCTTGGCGCCGCTGGCGAACCGCTACGATGCCATCGTCGACACCATCTCGGCCAAGCACGATATCAACGGAGCGCTCGGCTGCCTGAAGCGCGACGGAACCCTCATCCTCGTCGGCGCGTCGCCTCAGACCTTGGATCTAAGCCCGTTCGCGCTGATCTTCGGCCGGCGCAAGGTGATGGGCTCGCTGGTGGGTGGCCTTCCCGAGACCCAGGAAATGCTCGATCATTGTGGAACCCACGGCATTACCAGCGACATCGAGATGACGACCCCTGACAAGATCAACGAGGCCTTCGATCGGACGGTGAAGGGCGACGTGAAATACCGCTTCGTCATCGACTGCACGAAGTTCTGACCGCCTTGCGGGCGTCCTACTTCTCGCGCAGCAAGGCCAAAAACGCCTCGCCGTAGGCCGCGAGCTTGCGCGGACCCACGCCGGGAACGGCCAGCAGCTCGCCTGGCGTCATCGGCCTGCTCTCCGCCATGGCGATCAGCGTGGCGTCGCTGAACACGATGTAGGCCGGCATCTTGCGCGCGTCGGCGATGCGACGGCGCAGGGCCTTGAGCGCGAGGAACAGGTTTTCCTCGTCGCCGGCCGGGCCGGCCGGAGGCGGCACCGGCGGCAGCGGCCGGGCCCCGGTTCGGCTCTTCGCCGGCTTGCGCGGGACCGGCTTGCTTTGCGCGACCACGTCCCAGCCCGCGCACACCGAACAAGACTGCTCGCAGGCCTTGATGGATTCGCCGAAGTAGGCGGCCAGTGCTTGGTGCCGGCATTGCGTCCATTCGGCCAGGCGGAACATCTCGCGCACGCGATCGCGGTGGCGGGCCACGAGCTCGGGGGCGAGATCGCCGCTCGACTCGAACAAACGGTCGTAGCCCATCACATCGGCCCACGAGTAGAACAGCACGCAGTCGCTGGCCACGCCGTCGCGGCCGGCGCGGCCTATCTCCTGGTAGTACCCCTCGATCGAGCGGGGCATGTCGCGGTGGATGACGTAGCGGACGTTGGACTTGTCGATGCCCATGCCGAAGGCGACCGTGGCCACCACCACGTCGGCCTCGTCGCAGCGGAAGGCATCCTGCACGCGGGTCCGCGCGTCGCTTTCCATGCCGGCGTGGTAGGCGCGGGCGGAGACGCCGTGCTCGCGCAGGTAGTCCGCGGTCTGCTCGGTCGATTTGCGGGACAGACAATAGACGATGCCGCTCTGGCCCGGTCGCGCGCGGGCCAGGCGCAGGATGCGCTCGCGCACGCTGGGGCCGTCGTCGCCCTTGCGGTAGGCGTGCAGGTGCAGATTGGGGCGAAAGAAGCTGCCCCGGAACGAGGCCGGCCCGCGCATGGCGAGCTGTTCGATGATGTCGCGGGTGACCTCGGCGGTGGCGGTGGCGGTCAGGGCCAGGATGGGCGGGTCGTTGAAGCGCGACTTGAGCCCGAGCAGGTTGCGGTAGGCGGGCCTGAAATCGTGGCCCCACTGGCTGATGCAATGGGCTTCGTCGACGGCCACCAGCCGGGGTTTGATGCGGCCGAAGAGCGCGCCGAGGGAGGCCTCGATGCCCTCGGGCGCGGCGTAGATGAGCTCGTACTCGCCGCGTACTGCACGCGCCACGCGTTCGCGCCTGTCCTCCGGGGACAGGCTGGAGTTGATGAACGTGGCGCGCAGGCCAACCTCGTTGACCGCGTCGACCTGATCCTTCATCAGGGCGATGAGCGGCGAGATGACCAGCGTGGTCCCGCCCAGGATGCGCGCCGGGATCTGGAAGGTCAGCGACTTGCCCGCGCCGGTGGGCATGACTCCGACGCAGTCGCGGCCCGAGAGCACGGTGGCGATGATGTCTTCCTGGCCGGGCCGGAACGAGCGATAGCCGAACACGTCCTTGAGAACGGACTTGGCCTTGGCCAGGTGCTCGTCGCGCGTCGTCCGTTGGCGCAGCAGGGCTGCGATCTCGCGCAGAGCCGAGAGGGCGTTCGGCGAAAACGTCTCGGCCCGCGCGAGCCACAGCCGGCGCAGGTCGGCCAGCCTCTCCTCGCACGTGCCTCTGTGCGCCGGACCTTGGGCGACGAGCTTGCGCAGCTCCGCGACGGCACCGTCGACGGACGCCAGGGTGGCGGCTGCGTCGCCCGTACCCGCGATGGATGTGCCAAGTTCTGCCACGGTCGTAGTCTGAGCAGTACACCATTCGAGGGCCGGGAAACCAGCCCAATTCGTCGACGTGGAACCAGCGCGCTACCGCGCCTTGGGATCCAGGTACTTGTCGACCTCCTGGCGCTGGGCGTGCTCGAGCTGCGCCTTCTCGATTCCGCGGACGACCTGCTCGGCCGGTCCCGGATCGGTGGTCAGAAACGGGCAATGGTCGGCCTTGCGCAGGTCGAGCTTCTCCTTCTCGATGGTGGCGCCCACTTCCAGGCGCAGCCCGACGCAGGCGAGCTGGCCGTTTTCGCCGAGCTTGCCGGTGGCCCACAGCTCGACGCAACTCCAGATCTCGCGTAGCGGGCAGGCGCGTGCCTCGTAGCGTTCATGGATAAGGCCGTCCTTGCCGGTCTTGAAGCGCACGCGCTGACCTTGCACCTCGAAGGTGCGATCGCCCGGCACGGGCGCGTCCCAGGGCGCGGCGCCGGGTAAAGGGCCGAAGGTCGTGAAGCGGGGACTCACCTGCAGATTGAGCCCGGTCTTGGCCACCACGATGAGCCGATCGAGATTGGCTTCGATGTCGTCCATGGATGTCTGTTCGCTGCTGCCGAAGAGCCAACGACAGCCGCCAGCGCAGGCTGCGATGGCCCAAACGGCGAGCCCGGCCAGGGCCAGTCGCCGCAAGCTGACACGCAGGGAAGGTGACATGGAGGCAGCTTCGTCTGGAAGCCCCTTGGGTGCAAGCCACACCGCTCCGAGACCGCGATGTCTGGCGGCTATGGGTTGGTTGGGTACCAATTAACGGATACCAATAAAAAAGACCGGGTAGCCACAGGCCACCCGGTCTCTTTTGGATTCTACGAAGGTTCGCCTAGCCGGCGTCGACGGCCGGGACCTCGCAGGTTCGGGCGCCGCCACCAGCCGGAGCCTGGCAGGTCAACCCGGCGCCCGTGCAGGTGCGATTTGGGCCCGTCCCGCAGCATGCCTCACCTTGGTTTCCGCAGGGAGGCGCATCGGGTGTTGGCGCGGCATCGGGGGCTACCTCGCAGGTTCGGGTGCCACCGCCAGCCGCAGCCTGGCAGGTCAACCCGGCGCCGGTGCAGGTGCGATTTGGGCCCGTCCCGCAGCATGCCTCACCTTGGGCTCCGCAGGGAGCCGCGTCGGCGGTCGTTCCGCCTCCGTCGACGCCTGCCGTGCGGCAGGTTCCGGCACCACCGCCGCCGCAGGTCGCGCCGGCAGCCGTGCATGTACGATTCGCGCAGCAGGCTTCGCCGATGCCACCGCAGGCAACGTCGGTCCCTCCGCCGCCATCGACGCCAGCGGCTCGGCACGTTCCGTTCCGGCACGTGGCCCCGGCAGCCGTGCAGGTGGCATTCGCGCCCGTACCGCAGCAGGCCTCACCGATCCCGCCGCACGCAGTGTCGGGCCTTGGAGCGGCGTCGGGGGCGGCCTGGCAGGTTCTGCCGCCGCCACCGGCTGAGGCCTGGCAGGTCAAGTTTGCGGTCGTACAAGCTTGGCCGCCCGTGCAACACGCCTCACCCAGGCCGCCGCAGGCAGACGCGGTATCGTTTTGAGTCGGAGCCGCGTCTTGCTTGGCACCGCCTGTGCCTTGCACGCCGCCAGTGCCCATGACACCACCTGTGCCTAGCGCGCCACCGGTGCCTTTGGCTCCGCCGGTGGCTGTGGTGCTCCCGCCAGAGCCGGTCTTGCCCCCGGTACCGGAGGGAAGCCCTCCGTTACTCGATGAGCAACCAGTCATCCCAAGGGATGCGAACAGCGCACCCGCAGCGCAAATCGACAACAGATACCTCGTCTTCATTTTTTGGAGTCTCCCCGCTTTGTGTTGGATCTTCGTCCGAATCCTCAAGCTCGAAGGCAAACCAACCGACCCTTCGATGGCCGGCCGCCTTGCCTCTCGCTTTGCCTTGTGAGTGCTTGCGCTATCCGTGCGTCGTCAAAAAAAACGGGAAGCGAAGGATTTAGGGAAAAGCGGTGCGTTAAGGTTCGCGGACCGGCTGGAACCCTGATCACGACCTCCTGCGGCTATCGCGGGATTATGGTGGAACCCGGCGGAATTGACTCTGCCTTGGTCTGAAGCGTGACGAGAATTGTGATTTGTCTCACGTGTTCGGGCTTCATTGTTGGTTGATCTCGGACGGCGCCGAGACCATCGTAGATGACGTCAGAGCGTGACGCGGGCCTGTGGCAGACGCCCTCGCTCGCTTCCCTGCTCGGCCATCGTTTACCTGCAAGCATGTGATAACATTCTTCGGTTTTTCGCGGTTTCTCCGCGGCTACCCAGCGATTTTGGCACCGGACTGATCCCATGAAGCACAACACGCAGAAGCATTTGGTCGGGTTGATCGCCATGACCTTGGTCGGAGCGCTGGTTGGTTGCAACTCACACCTTCTGCTGGAGTCGGGCAAGCCCACGGTCGTGGTCATCGATCCGCCCGTCGTGCCGCCGCCTCCCCCGCCACCCGATGCGGGGCTTACGGGGGTTTTTGGCGGCACGGTGACTCTCGGGGGGCTTCCCGACAGCGCGGTGCCTGACGATCCTCTTCCACCTGGCGCCGAGCCGCCGCCGGATGCGGCGGTGGTTACCACTCCGGACGCCGCTCCAGACGTGGCCAGGCCGGTGGATCTGCCGCCGCCTCAGGAAACGCTGGTATGCCCGGCAGGGCAGGTGCGGGTGCACGTGCGCGACGTGTGGTCCAAGGGGGTTACGCCCACGCTTGGCACGCTTTCGACACCGCCGCTCGAAGTTGTCGTGATCGATACGAGCGGCTACCAGAAGTACGGCGCTCGACTGGATGGTAGCCACCGACATCAACGGCAATCCCCCCTGCACCTACTATTCCGTCTGCCTTCCCAAGACCACGACCACCATCGAGATTCAAGCCGTCGGCGCCGACATGTGCCCGGCGGGCAATCCCTCGGGTCCCATCAGCATCACCTCGGTGAACAGCAGCAAGGAGTTCTGGATCGAGGACACCGGATCGAGCAGTGCGCTGGCCACCGACTACAGCAGCGGAAAGTTCCACCTTACTTCCGACCCGACGACCTTGACCGCCCCGGCTTGCAAGGTCGGAACCCCGCCGGACGAAACTCCGCCCACGGGCTACACCAAGGTCCACTTCCGTTGGCCGTGGAACGATCCGACGAATCCGGCGACACCTTACGCCGGTTCGGCCTGCCCGGTCGACTTGGCGACCAAGCTCGGCTTCACGCCGCCTCCCTATCCGTCGAGCCTCAAGGTGACGGGCGTGGGCAGTTGCGAGCTCACCGCCATGCTCGAGTTCCAGGATGGCACCTGTCCCTGGTACTACGTCCTGATTCCCAACGCCGATTGGCCAGCGACGGGCACCGCGCCGTCAATCGTCTTTCGCTACCCCGACGAATCCAAGAACCTCTACACCAACGGCATCCAGCTTCCGGCGCGCGGAACCACCACCGAGCTCTGGATCGGCTACGCCGGCGCGCCCGACAACAAGAGCCCACCCTCTGCCACCGTGTGCATGGACTGGTCGCTGCAGCCCAACAGCTACTTCGTCTACACCTCGAACCCCGGGCCGGGCTGCGCGGGCAGCACCGTGGCTGTGGATCCGTGCAACCCGCCCCAGCCACCGAGCTACCACACCATCCACTTCCGCTACATCTGGGCCGGGCAGAAGACCTTCACCTTCTTCCCCAAGCCCGAGTTCATGCCCAAGTGGATCGAGATGGAGGTCACGGGAGCGAGCGCGCTCAAGGTGATCTGCTGGCGCGAGCAGGACCGGCCGTGGTTCGAGTGTCCGGTGCCGGATTCGTCGTTCACCGCCACGACCACCTGGCGTGCTGTGGACAAGACTCGCAGCCCCACGGAATGGAACACGGTCACGCCCAGAACCGGCTTCCCGACCACCCCGGGTGACTACTGGCTGCGCTGGTACTACGGCAAGCCCGATACGCAAGTTCCGACCGGGATCAACCAACCGCAATTCAAGTTCTTCGACTACTACCCCGATGGCACCAACGGCGATTGGTCCGCCACCGGCGTGTGGAACGACAGCGCGTGCGCGCCCAAGCCGCCTGCCACGCCGGTGACCGTGGGGTTCGGCAACGGGGCCTGGTTCCCGTACAGCAAGTCCAAGTTCATGTATCCCTACGGCGCGTCCCTGGCCTATGTCTATCCCGACCAGGCCACGGTCCAGGATCTGTTCAACGCCTTCGTGTGGGAGCGCTACGGGATCTGGAAGCAGAACTACATCATCAATGGCGACTGCGACCCCGACGCCGCGCGGGTGCACACCGATCCGCCAGAAACCGTGAGCGAGGGCCAGGGCTACGGCATGGCCATCGCTGCCGCTGTCGGCGACAAGGACTTGGTGGGCAAGCTCTGGCTCTTCGTCCGGCACTACCTTTCGCAGACTGCGAAGAAGTACTGTGGCGGGCTCATGGGCTGGGAGTGGCAGGGAGCGGGCAGTCTGTCGTCCACTGGACAAGCCGTGCGACACCTCGGCCGGCGATAGCTGCGGTGGCATCGGCGACAGCGCCTTCGACGGTGACGTGGACATCGCCATCGGTCTCGTCTATGCGGCGTTGCAGTGGCCGAACGACAAGCCGCCGCAGTCTTCCGGTACCTGGACGGATGCCGCCGTCGACTGGCTGACCAAGATGGAGTGCGAGGTGGACGCGGCCTACGACGGCCAATACAACTACCCGTCCATCGGAGACACCGACAGCAAGGATTGTTCCGGGCAGCCGGGCAAACCTTGTGTGTATGACAAGGGCCAGGACATCAAGATCCGACTCGACTACTACCCGCCGGGCTATTTCAGGGTGTTCGGCGACTTCCTCGCCCAGCATGCCTCCGGCAGCCAGGCCTCTAACGGCCAAAGCCACAAGGACTTCTGGTACCGGGCCGCGCAGACGGTCTACAAGATGCTGGAGCAATGCTACGACGCGGCCGGGGTCAATCCGGGCCTCATCGGTGCTGTTGGCTCCATCGCTTCCCCCTGCGCCACGGCGTCCGAGGGTACCTACGAAGAGCTGCGTGGCCTGTGGCGCGAGGGTATCGACGCCGCGTGGTTCGGCGACAACACCTCGCTACCCGAGAACGCGGCGAACTCGTCGACGCACTATTCACAGAAGTCCCAGATGCGGGCCAAGATCGACGCCACCCAGGACTTCTTCACCAACTTCTACAAGAAGAATCCCGTGGCCACGAACGCCAATCGCTTCTCGTCGATCTGCGACAGCTTGAACGGCAGCGGCACGGTGACCAACTGCGATCCGGCCATCGGGCACAACGGCTACACGGTCAACATGGGCATGTGCAGCTACGTCAGCCTGTTCGACGACGGCGGCACCACGACCCCGGATATCCGGCGCGAGGCCGTCGAGGAAGCGATCTCGACCACGCTCGAGAACGACCGGTACTTCCAGGAATCCCTGGGCGTCTACTCCGACCTCTTCCTGACCGGCAACTACCCGAACCCCGTGACCTACTCCCAGCTCCCGTGAGCCACGCCGGGCTTACGAATTCAGAATCATGCGGGCGTCGTCGCTCATGGGCTCGGGCGTCCAGGGCGGGTCGAAGGTGATGGCGACCTCGACCTGCGCGAGCTTGACAAGTAGACCAGACCAGACCAGACTCTGTGTATGAAAGCGGTGAACGTCCAGGAGGCTAAGACGCACCTTTCCCGTCTCCTCGAAGAAGCGGTGGCGGGGGAGGACATCGTCATCGCCAAGTCGGGGCGTCCATACGTCCGCCTGGTCTCCTGCCTTCCCGAGGAAACACCACGCAGCCTGGGTGGTTGGGAGGGCAAGGTGCGCGCGGCCGACGATTTCGACGAAACGCCTGATGAGATCATTCGTCTCTTCGAGGGCACGGTGGTCCCCGCCCGGCAATCCAAGAAACGGTCGAGGTGAGGCTGCTCCTCGACACCCACGCGCTACTCTGGGCACTTGCCTCGCCGGGCGAGCTTTCTGCGCGGGTTCGCCAACTCCTTGAACGGCCCGAGACTACGGTCCTGGTCAGCGTGGTTTCTGCTTGGGAGATGGAAATCAAGCGAGCTCTCGGCAAGCTCGATGTGCCGGACGACCTGGAGGCGCAAATGAAGCGTCTACGCTTCATCGAGCTGCCGGTTCATCTTCGCCATGTACAGCGACTGCGCAGGCTGCCCGGGCTACACCGCGATCCGTTCGATCGCATGCTGGTGGCCCAGGCGGGGGCAGATGGACTGACTCTCGTCACCCGCGACCGCGATATCATGGCGTATCCCATAAAATCGTTGCCTTGCTGAATGGTCCCGCCGTCAGCCAGCGCGCAACCGGCAACTACCCGAACCCCGTGACCTACTCCCAGCTCCCGTGAGCCAGGCGGCAACGAGCCGCGTCGTAGCGGACCGCGATGGTCGGGGGCGAGACCTTCGTCGTCGTCCTGCGGGCTCAGGCCCCGCATGAAAACCCGCAGCCGGCCGGTCTGCCCTCATGGAATCCACGGTGCTCGCGTCCGCATCCACATCCGCGCACCCCTACGTAACATCCGCCAAGCTCGACGGCGACCAAGAGCATCAGCAGCAAGAGTCTCTTCATCGGAAGCCCTACTTTCCGGGTGCAATCGACGTGCCGCCGCGACCCCAAGCACCACGCCGGCCGAGGCAAGCGGCCAATGATTCAAATATGGCCAAGCAGCATGAGAACGAAGAGAATTACCAATAAGAGTCCGAGCCCACCACTGGGATAGTAGCCCCACCCAGAACTATAAGGCCATGTTGGGAGAGCCCCTACCAGTAGGAGCACGATAATGATGATGAGTATGGCTCGCATGGTCTTCCTGTCCAGCCAGGGGCTAGTTGGGGACGAACTTGTCCGGATCAGATGCGAAATTGTCCCTACATTCTTCCGAGCAGAAGAAGTAGGTCTTGCCACCGTGAACCAGCGTTTGCGTGCCCTCACCATTCGGATCCACATCCATCTCGCAGACTGGATCCTTGGGCTTGGTATGGCTGGGGTCTTCAAAAGTGATGCGTCCTTCATCCAGCGAGTGTGTTGTTCTCTGAGTCGCCATTGAACACCTCCCGTAGTTTGTTGCTTCACCTGACTGCGGACCCGTACTACTGCACAGTCTGGGCCAATGCACAGGGCAGACACGAGCGTCCCACGACTTGGACGATCCATACCCGAGGTAACCGCGACGTACCCGATGTAACAGAAGCGTAACCGGGGTCGCATCGGATCCATGCGCCAAGCCAATTGGCGTTGGGGACGCTTCTCGCAGGACTCAGCGAATGTGTCGTTGGCACAGACTTTGTACCTAGCGGCACGAGATGAGCCAGAGGAGGTTCCTGATGACACTGCGAGGGTTGATCTTCATTGTGGGGTTCTGGATAGCGGCGGTTCCCATGGCATCGGCCGAGGCCGTGGGGGCGTCGACCGCGGCGACCACGGTCACGCGCGCTGTCGAAAAACCTGCTCGTGCAGCTCCGGTCGACGCGAATGAGCTTGCTCGCTATGCGGCGCGTGAGAAGCGAACCCCGAAGGAGCTGGGAAAATTTCGCGGCGGAGAAGGTGTGAGCATTTACCTTGGTGGCGGGGTGGTAGCGCTGGCGTTGGTGGTGGTTATCGCCTTGCTCATCCTATGAATCCGAGCGTGGCCAGAGGGCTTGTTCGCGCTCGCGTTGGTCGCGTCAAATCATGCCTACTGCTGTGTGTGTTCGCGGGCTGCGCCACGAGTCAGACCGGCCCAATCTCATCGGATCCGCATTGGGTTGAAATTCCTGGGGTCCGCTTGTTTCCTGTCCATCAAGAGGCCGACTGTGGGGTTGCGGCGCTGACCACAGTGTTGGCGTTCTGGCGACCCCAGATCGACCTGTCCGAGGTGAGAAGGGCTTTGGGCTCTTCGCCCCAGGGGTTGGAAGCGAGTCGGTTGAAAGCGGCGGCCTGGCAACATGGTGTCCGGGCCTTTCTGGTGGAAGGAGTGTTTGACGATCTGACCTACGAGATCTCCAGGGGCCGTCCGGTAATTATCGGTCTGGTCGAGCAGAACGGCTCGCGTCGCATTGGGCACTATGTTGTGGTTGCGGGTGTCAATCCTGTCACGAAGGCGGTGCTTGTGGCGGATCCAAGGGGATCTTGGCGTCGCATGGATCCGAGTCTGCTCATGGCCGAGTGGCATGCGGCCCACCAACTCGCGCTGGTCATTCTTCCTCGAACGTGACCAGCGGGCGCCTCGGAGGTTTCGCAGCGGTGACATACCCACTCGGCTTACGTCACCGGATTCCGAGCCTTTTCGGCACAATTATCGCTAGGCAGTTATCGCTAGAGAGAGGGGCCAGTGAGGAAATCGACTCTAAACAAGCGCAGGTTGGACGACAAGGCGCGTGCCTTCGCGCCAGGGGCTGTGTTAGGGGGGACCTACCGTCTTCTCAAGCAGCTTGGTCGTGGTGGCATGGGTGTGCTGTATCTCGCCTCTCACGAACGTATGCCGGGCAAGTTCGTGGTCAAGGTGTTGCCGCCCGGATGTCAGAGCGAGGAGGCAATCGAGCGATTTCGCCATGAAGCCATCGCGATGGGAACCATCCATCACCCGAACGTCGTGCAGCTCATGGATTTCAACCGGACCGACACGGGGCTTCCCTACCTGGTCATGGAATTCCTCCCGGGCAAGAATCTGGCCGAGATCTTGATGAAACAACCCTTACTGCCCATTGCACAGGTTGCTTCCATTGTTCGTCAAGTCGCTCACGGGCTTCATGCTGCACATCGGGTCGGAGTCGTTCACCAGGATCTCAAGCCGAGCAACATCATGATTGTGCCGTGCGAGCAGGAGAGCGATATCGTCAAGATTATCGACTTTGGCATCTCCAGGGATGTTCGGCGCAACAATCTCGACTGCAAGGTCGCACTGGAGGGAACCCCTCCTTTCATTGCGCCCGAACAGGTAGAGAGCGGGGACGTGGGAGCTCATTGCGACCAATTTGCGCTTGCCGTAACGAGCTACCTGCTGCTGACGGGCAGACTGCCGTGGCGTGGTGCTACCGCCATCTCCATCCTATACAACGTCGTCAACCGCGATCCCTTGCCGTTGAACGACTGCTCGCTGCCCGCCGTGGAGCAGGTCCTGCGACGAGGAATGGCCAAGTCGCCGCACGACCGTTTCGTGTCTGTCCTGGCCTTTGGGGAGGCACTCCATCGGGCCCTTCACACCGATGGCCAATTGTCAGAAGCAACCTCCGCGTTTGGGCCTGCGGGCCGGAGGACCTCGACGCCGTTCGTCCTTCACGCGGTCCCACCCGTGAGCACGAGGCCGTTCGCCTCCCCGCCTTGGGCAGTGCCCAGGATTGTGCACCCGATGGAAGAGGAAGTAACCAGAACCATTCCCACGATCTCCGAGCCGTGGGACAAGCGGTTGGCCATGTCGGGTCATGGACGCTCGGAGTAGGCGTCACGTCCCCGTAGCGTTGCTAGAACGACCGATGAAACAAAGCAACCCGGAAGGTCATGGCGGGATCTTGCAAGGACCGCGTTGCCGCCACGGCCGCTTCCGCACGACTCTCTTGAACCAATACCTGCGTGACTCCAACGGCTGCACCAACCAACACGCCACCGGCAGCCCAGTATCCGATCCGATAGGCGTGGTTGCGGCTGCCCAGGTAGTAGATGGCTCCGCCTATAAGAACACCTGCCAGGCCTCCCATGAAGGTGTTGACGGCAATCGTGCTCATGTAGTTGTGCTCCTCTTCGTGGAGAACCGTGGTGCGCCGCGGACTACCCTCGACCACTTGGGGGGCAGCGACCACGGGCGCGGGAGCGGCAGTCGTTCCCGAGGGATTGACTACGACACTGTCCGCGACGATTGCTGGTAGCGAGCGGACGGGCGGGAACGACTTCTCTGTCGCGGACTTCGCCAGTGCGAGGGAGGGGGCGAACGTCAACGTAAGTGCTGCAATGATTGCTGATCTCATGGATTCACCTCATCTCGAGCTGAATGCACTGGCCATGCCACAACTCGGCCTGGCAAAGCCACCACCGGCTGGATCTGGCCGAAGGTCGGAGCTAGGGACCAAAAAGATTCAGACCCGGCCGGGACCTCCGCCCGCACTCTCGGCTGCTAGTTGTTTGATAACATCGTGCACCTCGCGCTCTGCGCGCTCCCTTTGATAGCCATAGCGTTGTTGCAGGCGGCCTACCAGCACATCCACGTTGCCAGCGATTTCGTCGTAGTCCGAGTCACTGAGCTTTCCCCACTTCCGTTGCAACTGCCCCTTCATCTCGGTCCACTTCCCCTTCAAGATGTCTGAGTTCATGTTGAACCTCCTACCTGGCAAACTCTGCAATTGCCGGGCCCAGGCGAACGTTTGACGCCCCGGAGTCCGCGACCCGGATCCACGCCGTGTTTCCACGCGACGCCACGAAGAATTGCGTCAGGGCGCGGGAATACCATTGGCACCACGACGATTGCCCCTACTCGACGTGCCAGGAGCTCGACCCCACTCTTCTCCGAGAACGCGCGGAAGGCTGGCTGGAGCTCTGGCTGAATCCAAGCTCGAACGCCCGATACCAAATGGAAACCTGTGTTTCCTTACCGTAGCCCTCGGTGACGTGACCTGCGCCAGCCCGAGGAACGACGGAATGCAAAGACCGCCATCGGAACTCCAAGGGCGGAACGGGTAGCGGAGAGGCACCGCTGGTAGTGAGGTGTCCCGCGATGCGCGTCACTCACGTTGGTGTGCAATTTGCAGCCGTGCTGTTGCAAGCGGGACACAAAGGAACATATGGCCATGATTGTGGGACAGTATGTAGCGGAGCGCATGCAGCAATGGGGTGTCAAGCGGGTCTACGGGTACCCGGGCGATGGAATCAACGGACTCACAGCGGGAATACGAAGAAATGGCGATAAGCCACGTTTCATCCAAGCCCGTCACGAAGAGCTTGCCGCATTCATGGCCTCGGGACATGCGAAATATACCCGTCAAGTTGGCGTCTGTATGGCAACCAGCGGCCCCGGCGCCATCCACCTCTTGAACGGCCTTTACGATGCGAAAATGGATCACCAGCCGGTGGTGGCCATCGTGGGGCAATCGGCAACCACCGCAATCGGCAGCCAGTATCAACAGGAGGTCGACTTGCAAACCCTCTTCAAAGACGTCGCCAGCGAATTCTGCGTGACGGTTGCAAGCCCGACGGCGGTTCGTCACTGCATAGATAGGGCTTTTCGAATCGCCCTGGATCAACAGACCGTAACCTGTCTCATTTTCCCCAAGGACATCCAGGAGGAGGCCGCAGTTCCGAGCCCTCCGCAGCGACACGATCATGCGCTGTCGGGAATCGGTTGCCCAGTGGCGTATATCGTTCCGCATGCAGAAGACCTGCAGGCGGCGGCAAACCTTTTGAACCAAGGCAGCAAGGTCGCGATGCTGGTCGGGGCAGGCGCGCTTGGCGCCGAGAAAGAGGTCCTGCATGTTGCCGATCTGTTGGGTGCCGGCGTGGCGAAGAGTTGGCTTGGCAAGGCGGTGATTGCGGACGGCGTGCCCTACTGCACGGGACACATCGGCCTACTCGGCAGCAAGCCGAGCTGGGACCTCATGCAAGAGTGCGATACCCTTCTCGTGGTCGGGAGTAGCTTCCCCTATGCCGAATTCTATCCCAAGCCGGGCAAGGTCCGTGCGGTTCAGATCGACATCGACGGGCGCCTGCTGAGCCTGCGTTTTCCGATGGACGTCAATTTGAAAGGCGACGCCCGACAAACCCTCAGCGCCCTCGCCAAGTTGCTCGAGCGCAAGCACGACCGAGCATGGCAGGAGAGGGTGAGCGCCAATGTGAAGGATTGGTGGCAGGTGGTCGAGGGACGCGCCATGAGCGCGGGCAACCAAGGAACACTGAACCCCGAGCGGGTTTTTTGGGAGTTGAGCTCGAGGTTGCCCGAACGTTGCATTCTTGCGGCGGACAGCGGAACTTCGGCCAATTGGTACGCTCGGGATCTCAAGGTGCGGTCCGGCATGCTGGCAAGCGGGTCGGGCAATTTGGCCTCGATGGGAGCTGCCGTGCCTTACGCCGTAGCCGCGAAATTTTGCTACCCGGAACGGGTCTGCATAGCCGTCACGGGAGACGGAGCCATGCAGATGAACGGGCTGAACGCAACCATCACGGTGGCCAAATACTGGAAGGAATGGGGCGACCCGCACTGGATCACGTTGGTGCTCAACAACAGGGATCTCAACCAAGTCACGTGGGAGCAGCGAATCGCGATGGGCGACGTGCGGTTCGATGCGAGCCAGAGGTTGCCGGACTTCCCCTACGCTGGCTTCGCCGAGTCGATTGGACTGCGCGGAATAAGGGTCGAGAAGGCCGAGCAACTGGGGGAAGCGTGGGACCGAGCGCTCGTCAGCGATCGCCCCGTCATCGTCGAGGCGGTTACCGATCCTGATACGCCGACGCTGCCGCCGCACATTACCTTCCAGCAAGCCAAGAACTTTACCGAAACCATCCTTCGTGGCGATTCTCATGAAGCGGGCATCGTCAAGCAGGCCTTCAAGGGAGTGGTGGAGAGCCTGATTCCGCAGAAGGTCAAGTGAGAGTCGCAAGCATGAACATCGATCGCCTGGACCTTGCGACTTACCGTGTGCCAACCGACGCGCTTGAGTCGGATGGCACGCTTGAGTGGACGTACACCGACGTCGTCGTGGTGCAGCTGTCCGCTGGTGGCGAAACCGGGCTAGGGTGGACCTATGCCAGCTCTGCCACTGCCGCGCTGATCGACGGGATCCTGCGCGAGTGTGTGCTGGGCCAGCCGGCACACAACACCGAGGCAGTGTGGCACACCATGTGCCAGCGGTTGCGCAATGTCGGCCTACCCGGCGCTGGCTCGATGGCCATCGCCGCGGTGGACATTGCGCTGTGGGATCTGCATGCAAAGCTACTCGGCGTTCCCGTCATGCAGCTTTTGGGTCAGGTGCGTGAGGCGGCCCCTGTCTACGGCAGCGGCGGCTTTACCAGTTACAGCGAAAGCAGGCTGTGCGAGCAACTTGCCAGCTGGGCAGGAATGGGCATCACCAGCGTCAAGATGAAAGTGGGGCGTGTCCCCGAGGCCGATCCCGCGCGGGTGGCCGCCGCCCGGAGGGCGATCGGTCCCGGGGTCGATCTGTTTGTCGACGCCAACGGCGCCTACAGCCGCAAGCAGGCACTGGCTCTGGCCGAGCGATTCCACGACGAGTCGCGGGTCGTATGGTTGGAAGAGCCCCGCCCCTCTCGCGACCTGGCAGGCCTGCGCTTCCTGCGCGAGCGAAGCCCCGCCGGCATGGACATCGCCGCCGGGGAGTACGGCGATACCCTCGACTACTTCCGCCGCATGCTGGAAAGCCGAGCAGTCGATTGCATGCAGGCCGACGTCACCCGCTGCGGTGGCTATACCGGTTTCCGCAAAGTCGGCGCCTTGTGCGAGGCTTTCGCCATTCCGCTGTCTGCCCACTGCGCCCCCCAGCTGCACTCGCACGTAGCCTGTAGCGTCTCGTCCATCCGGCATGTCGAGTACTTTCACGACCACGTGCGCATCGACGCCATTCTCTTCGACGGTGCTTTGGGGGTGAGGCAAGGCGCGCTCAAGCCGGATCCCGGCCGACCCGGCCACGGTCTGGTGTTGAAACACGCCGATGCGGAGCGATACCGAATCTGATTCGGGCACCTCGGAGCACCTCACCGGCGCTCTTTCCACAGCCACAGCCCCGCTGCTGCCAGCAACACCGCAGCCGCGACGCCCCAACGGCGCTTGTCCAGCCACAGCTCGAGGCTGAACCGTTTCGCGTTCACATCGAAGTCGCCGTGCGCACCGTGGTCGCCGGGGAGAGGCTGCCAGAAGTTGTCCGGCCGACCCGAGGTTTCCAAATCGGGCAACATGGCCCCGTCCCAGGCCGCTGTGGCGAGGTGATGGTCGAGCAAGCCGGGGATGATCTTCTCGCCCAAGGTCGCCTTGACCGTGGTGTAGCCGACCTTGATTACCCGACGCCGGTGCTCGATCGCGAATAGGATGGCGTCGGCTGCGACCTCGGGCTGGTAGATCGTGCCGACTGGCCGGACCTTGTTGGGCATGCGGTTCTTGGTCCAGGTGAACTGCGTGGTATTCAGCGCAGGCATGTTCACCACCGCGACGTGGAGGTGGCTGCCCTCGTGAATCAGCTCGGACATCAGCGATTCCGTGAAGCCCTGGATGGCGTGTTTGCTGGCACAGTAGGCGCTTTGCAGGGGAATCGACCGGAACGCCAGCGCCGAGCCGACTTGCACGATGACGCCGCGGTCGCGCTCGATCATGCGGGTCAGGGCCGCCTTGGTCCCGTGCACGGTGCCCAGGAAAGTCACCTCGGTGATGTGGCGAAACTCGTCAGCTCGCATCTGCAAGAACGGGCTGTACATCGAGACCATGGCGTTGTTGATCCACACGTCGATGGGCCCCAGCTCACGTTCGACCTGCGCGGCGGCGGCTTCCACTTCGGCGAACTGACTGACGTCGGTGGGGATGGCCAGGGCGCGACCGCCGCGCTCTTCCACGTCGCGTTTTGCGGCCTCGACGCCATCGCGACCCCGGGCCAGCAGGGCCAGCTTGGCCCTGCGCTCGCCGAACAGGCGGGCGGTGGCCCGGCCCACACCGCCCGAGGCGCCCGTTATCACCACAACCGTGTCTTTGCCCACATGCATTGGCTCCTCCCTACCTTCCGCGCGTCCCTCTCCACGACCGCCAACCCAGCAACAACGCGATCGCAGCGCCACCCAGCACCAGTCCGGTGCGCACGGCCAATGCGCGCGTCGTGCGATTGCGCTGCTCGACCATCGGACGCTCGGGCAGCGTCGGCGGGATGCCGCCGCCCGAAGCCAGGTCCAGCACTTGCGCGACGTGTAGCGCGTGGCGGTCCGTGCTTTGCAAAATTTGCTCCTGGCAGCTGAAGCCGTCGGCGATGATGATTTCCCCTGCCGGCGTCTGACGAACCTCGGGCAAGAGCATCCGCTCGCCGCAGGCGATGCTGACCTCGTAGTGGTCGTTGCTCTTCTCGTAGCCGAAGGCGCCTGCCATTCCGCAACACCCGACTTCAGGCTGCCTCACCTCGATGCCCAGCTTGGCCAGCACGGCCTTTTCGGCGAACAGCTTGCCCAGCTCCTTGTCGTTGCGCGTGTCAAGGGCCTTCTGATGGCAGTGGCCGTGCAGCAAGGCCTTGCGGGCCACTTTGGGAGGGGAGAAGCCGGGGGCGTGACGACGCAGAAACTCGCTCAGGGTCATGCTCAGCTCGCTGAGGCGCCGCGCGTCCTGATCGTTCGGCATCAGGTTGCAGAGCTCGTCCTTGAAGGCCGAATAGCAACTCGGTTCGAGCACCACCATGGGAATACTGGCCTGCAGGTACGGGCGCAGCTTGTCGAGCAACCCGCACCACTGACGTGTGGCCCGGTCGAGAAAGCCGTAGTCGTAAAGGGGCCGGCCGCAGCAGAGATCTTGCGAGGGCACCCGCACGTCGAAGCCCGCCCGTTCGAGCACATGGGTCGCGGCGATGGCGACGTCGGGGTGAAAGTAGTTGTTGAACGTGTCGGGAAACAGCAAGACCTGCTGGGCCGCTTGGTTGAGCCGCGCGTGCGTGCGGAACCAGGTCTGGAACGAGCGCGCAGCGAAGGGCGGCAGCACGCGCGCCGGATGGGCTCCGGCCAGCCACTTGGCCACTGCCGACAATCCTGATGTCTGGGTCATGAGGTTGGCCAATCCGGGCATGTGCGACGCCAGCCGCGCCCAGTGATGGATCAGGCCAAAGGCGTAGGCATGGCGCGGCCGCAGGCGGCCTTGGTAGTAGTGGCTCAGGAATTCCGCCTTGTAGGTCGCCATGTCGACGTTGACCGGGCACTCCCCCTTGCAGCCCTTGCACGACAGGCACAGATCCAGGGCGTCTTTGACGGCCTCGCTCTTCCAGCCGTCGGTGATGATCTCGCCATTCATCATCTCGAACAGCATGCGCGCCCGGCCGCGGGTCGAGCTCTGCTCTTCGCGGGTCACCATGTACGAGGGGCACATGGTTCCCCCTCCCTCGCGTCGGCAAGCACCAACGCCCACACAACGAAGAACGGCGCGGCCGAAGTCGTGATGATCCTCGACGTAGGTGAAATGGGTCGCCGGCTGGGGTGGGTTGTAATCAGGTCCTACGCGCAGGTTCTGGGTGACCAAATATGCGGCGCCGTCCAGGTCGATGACTTTGCCGCGATTCATACGGTTGTCGGGATCCCAGATGCGCTTGAAATCGGCAAAAGCCTGCATCAGCTCTGGCCCATAGATCTTGGGTAGTAGTTCCGCGCGAGCCTGACCGTCGCCGTGTTCGCCCGAAGCCACGCCGCCAAACTTGGTGACGAGCGCTACCGCCTGATCGAGAAACCCGCGCCAATGGTCGATGCCGGCTTGCGTGTACAAATCGAAGCCGACGCGGCAGTGAATGCAACCCTGGCCCATGTGACCGTAGAGCGCCGGGTTGTAGCCGAAGGTATGGAAGAGATCGCGTAGCTCGTGCACATAGTCGGCCACCCTCTCGACTGGTACCGCTGAATCTTCCCAGCCGGGCCACGCGTCGGGCAGGCCGGGCACCCAGGCCGTGCTGCCGAGCGCGCCCTCGCGCACGGACCACACCATGTCTTCGTGCTCGCGATCGTCGTACGCCCTATGATCGACCGGCCGGTGTTTCTTGAGCTTGCCGAGGTGCTCAATCATGCGCCCGGCTTGCCCGTCGGTTTCGGCCTTGGATTCGCCGCCGAATTCAACCAGCAGAAACGCCGGTCCGCGCGGCAAGATGGCCAGGCTCGCGTTCTCGTCGCCCTTCTTCCGCACGTCACGGAACAACAGGTCGTCGATGGCTTCGCAGGCGATGGGCTCGAAGGCGAGCACCTCGACCGAACAGTGGGCCGCCTCGACCACGTCGGTAAAACCGAGCATCACGACAGTACGCTGCTTCGGCGCGGGCACCAGATGCAACGTGGCCTCCAAGATGGTCACCAGCGTGGACTCCGAACCCACGAGGGCGCGCGCGACGTGGAAGCCATTCTCGGGCAAAAGGTCGTCGAGGTTGTAGCCGGACACGCGCCGACCGAGCTTGGGATAATGCTCGCGGATCACCTGGCCGTAACGGTCGACCAGCCCGCGTAGGCCGTCGTAGATTTCGCCCACACGCCCGCCCTGTCGGCTGAACATCTCCAGCTTGTCGGGTGGCGTCGCACCGACGTGGAGCCGGGTGCCGTCGTATAGCAGCACGTCGAGCGACTGCGTGTTGTCACTGGTGCGCAGCCCGAGTCCGTGCTTCTTGCTAAGCAAAGAGTGGCTGCCGCACGAGTTGTTCCCCAACATGCCGCCCAGAGTACAGCGACTGTGCGTTGCAGGATCCGGGCCGACGGTCAGATCCGCCTCGCGGGTAGCCGCCTCGCGCAAGCGATCGAGCACACACCCCGGCTCGACCCTGGCCAGCTTCTGTCCAGAATCGATCTCGAGTACGTGGTGCATGTACTTCGAGAAATCCATCACCACCGCGACATTGCAGCACTGTCCTGCCAGGCTGGTGCCGCCTCCGCGCGAAAGCAAAGGCGCGTTGTACTTGCGCGCCAAGCGCACCGTGTTCTCCACGTCTTGCGCGTGTCGCGGAATGACCACGCCAATCGGCGCTTGACGATAGTTGGAGCCATCGGTGGCGTACAAGGCGCGGCTGCCTTCGTCGAAACGAACCTCGCCCTCGATGACGCGCACCAGATCGGACGAGAGCGCGCGCACCGCTTCCCGACCGATGGCCGACCGTGCGTCGTCGGTGTGCAAACGCTTCAAACGCCCAGGCTCTGCTCGGGTGCGTAGACGGGCGAGATCCAATGGGGCTCTCACGATCCGGGCTCCGTCATGGTTGTTTTCCTGGCGACGCTCATTGGAAGTACGCGACGGTTGACAGCAGAGCGGCCTCGGCCTGCCGTGTATCGAGCCGAGTATGTTGGACGACAATGGGTACATCGGATTCGATCACACTTGCGTAGTCAGTGCCCCGAGGCACGGGCGCCGGCTCGTGCAGATCGTTGAAGCGCAGATGTAAGGTGCGTCGTGCGGGAAGCGTCACGAGGTACGGACCCACCGGCTCGTGGTCAGAGAAGTAAAGCGTGATGCGGACATGGGCGTCCAGGTCCGCAACATTGAGCAAGCAGGCGGTTTCGTGGCTTAGCATCTCGGGACTAGGTCCGTTCCCTTCAGAGGGAATGTACCCTTCTGCAATCGCCCAGACCTTCTTGCCAATCGTAAGCATGCTCGAGCTCACTGCAAAACACGAGCCGACGGACCGTTGGCGTGGCCGCTGCGACGAGCTGTCGGGTCGTCACGCGTTCGTAACCGACGTGGCCGTGAAGTGACCAATGGGACACCGATTCTGAGAATCCATGCAGTAGCTTAGCTAACTGCTGTGTCTGGTATGTGCCTTGCTGGGATCGGACTCGGATTCCCATATACCCAACATGCCCAAGATAGGAGGACGAGATGACACAGCAGCTCGGAATTGTCGGTAGAGGCAAAGTCGGAAGCGCGCTGGAGCGCGGTTTCAAGAGGACTGGAAACGAAGTGAGAACGGCGGGCCATGATGGAAAGACCGTGCGGGAGATTGCCGAGTGGGCCAGTATCGTCGTGGTCGCGGTGCCGTTCACTTCCCTTGATTCCGTAGTAAGAGAAACGGGCACAGCTCTGGATGGGAAGATCGTTATCGACGTGACCAATGCTCTCGCACCGGACAAGAGCTGGGCGGTGGGTTTCGATACAAGCGGTGCAGAAGAACTGCAAAACAAGGTACCCAAGGCGCGAGTCGTAAAGGCTTTCAATGCTGTCTTTGCTCAGCATATGGACAAAGGCCATCTGGGTGAGCAGCGACTGACCACCTTCGTCGCCGGTGACGATGCCAAGGCAAAGGCTATCGTCATCGATCTTGGTCGCTCGATTGGATTCGACGTGGTGGACGCGGGGCTCCTGCGCATTGCGCGTTTCCTCGAGCCGCTCGCTTGTCTCAACATCCAACTCGGCTATGCAATGGGAATGGGAACCGACATCGGGTTCAAGCTCTTGCACGTGTGATGGTCCATCGCCGAAGAAGAGGAACGGGCAAGGACTTCGCATGGCCCAGGCAACACAGCGTTCTAGTCGACCAGGAGTCACGCGCAAGTGGTCTGCCCGCGTTACCCGCAGCAGCGATGCCCTCGATCTCGAGCCTGGCGTATTCCGCCAGCGCAGCGCTCGATTGGTGGCCCAGTCGCTGAAGCGTTCCGCTGACCTGAGTCGACGGCGGAAGGCGGAACCTTTCCGATCCGCGATGTCAATGCTCGTCTTCTACATCAATCGCGCGGGTCCAAAACTGCCAAGAACCCAACGTCAGGTGCTCGAGCGCGCGAAGGCCGAGTTGCGACGGCTTTATAATCGAACCTAAACACGTCCGGAGAAGAGCCGACCGTGACCACGAGGAAGGCGGTTGGCGGGCGTGCAAGCTCGTCGACAGACAGGGCGGCAGTCTCTACCTTGACGGAGTGGGCGCTTTGCGAAAGACATCGTCGGGAGCGAGCCCCAGCTTCTTTATCGTCTCGTGATCGGGGATGCCGGTCGTGGGTAGGTCATGCGAGCCCTGGAATCGGCGCAGTGCCGTTTCGGTAGAGGTCTTTCCATCCTCGAGCAATCCGTCCTCGGACAACTTGTCGCGAATCTTCTGCTCGGCACCCTTCTTGAGCAGACCTTCGGGGCGCGCGGCGATCGGCGTCGTGCTGCGATGACCATCCGCCGACACCGCCTCGGCTCCGTCAGAATGGGGTGCTGCTTTGGCGGCAGCGTGCTCGGTTGTCGGCTCGTTCGCGGCCGGCGTCGTGGCGTCGGTCCTCTTGGCATGGGCGCAGGCAAGGATGGGCATTGCGGTCACTCCGAGAATCCAACGTCGCAGGGTCAACAGTCTCATGGCTGCTCATTTCTTCGGTGGTTGCGCCTTGGGCGGCCCCTTGTCCTTCTCGAAGGAGTGCTCGATTTGCGTGAGCAACCCCTGTTTTCGGGGTGCTGCAGGCGGCGGAAGATGCGCGAAGCCGGCAGAGACGCCCTCGATGAACGCGTTGCGCACAACGCCCAGAATTGCGGGGAACAGCTCGAGGTCCGGTTGCGCGAGGTGCCCCTCGATAGGAACAACTGTCGCGACGGCATCGCGACCGGGGACGCGGTCTGAGAACAGTTGGATACCCTTGTCCGCGACCCACGCTTTCAACTCGTTGAGCATGGTACTCTCGATTGGTCGAACCTCGATGTTCTCGAGCACCGGTTTGATGCCGCCCGAGATGATGCCTCCGTGGGCCCGGAACTTGGCGAAGATGCTAAGGGTACCCTGCGACGTCTGCAAGTGCGTCGCCGGCTCCACGAGATCGAAGAGCTCTGCCACCTTCCAACCGCGCAGAGTCAGAGTCCCGGCAAAGTCGGGCTTGATGGCAAACAGGTCGGCGGAGATGAAGAGGGTAGCTGCACCGCTGTGGCCAAGGGTCGCACGGGCGCTGAGCGTGGCGGGTTGCCCCTGCGCCAGCTCCTTTCGAGTCGTCAAGTTTTCGAGAACGAGCTCGATGTGATGAACCCAAATCTCGGGATGACGTGGAGCGGCTCTGTCGCGAAAGAGGACCTCCCCCTGGCGGATCTCGACCCTCTTTGCACGTGCTGGCAGCAGCTTTTGCAGAGAGGCGCGGAGCTTCCAGCGGCGGTGTTGTAGGACGCTCCGGCTTGGCACCTGATGGCGCCTTTGTAACGACGATGACCTTGGGCTCGTCCAGGCGCACGCTGAAGGCCAACTCGGCGTGGAAAAGGCGCCTCCAATCCACCACCGCCATAGCTCGAGGAGCGTAGAACAGGGGTTCGTCCCAGTTGCCACCGCGTGCTGCGATGATCTTGAGCCGCGAAATTGCGTATCGCGGGGGGAACGCGCTGACGTGTACCTTCTCGAAGGCGCCGTTCACGGTGTCCGATGCAGCGAGCGCCTTGCGCGTGTAGTGCGCGGCAATCGGGTCCAAGACAAGGCGGACAACGACTGCCAAGGCCACGATGACGCTGGCGGCGATGAGGACGCGGCGGGGCCGCCCGGTACGTGCGTGATGGGCACTCATCGGTGATTCGTTCTCTTCATCGTTTGGCGTTCCGTTCGACGATTGCCGCCACGCGAGCGGCTGGCAGCGCTTGCCGTATCGGACGCGCCAACGGGCATCGCACTCGGACGCTCTTCGGGCGGCGGCGGCGATTCGTCGGGTGCACGTGCGCCACGCTGCTTGCCGCCCGAGACCGATGCCTCGAGGAGCGCGTTCACTTCACCGCCCATGAGAAGGATGAAGCCAGTGATGTAGAACCAGGTCATCAGCACGATCACGCCACCAATGGAGCCGTACGTGACATTGTAGCTGCCAAAATGAGTCACGTAGGCACTGAAGCCCCAGCTTGCCAAGAACCAGACCAGCGTCCCGATCACGGAGCCTGGTGTGATGAATTTGAATTCCTGCTCGACGTCAGGCAAGACGTAATAGCTGAGCGCGGCGCTCAACGTAATCACGAGAGCGGTCAGCGGCCAGCGAATCCAGCGTAGCACCAGCACATAGGCGTCGGCGATGTGAAGGTGGCGGGCCAACCAGAGGCCGACATCCCCGCCGGCAATCAGGACGCTGATTCCGACCAATACGAGAAGGCCGCCCCCGACAGTCATACCAAAGGCCAGCAACTCGGTCTTCCAAAGCGGCCGCGACTCTTTCACATCGTAGGCGCGGTTGAGTGCCTTGCGCACACCGTCCACGCCGCGCGAAGCAGAATAGACTGCGACGAGAAACCCAAGCGTGAGTAGTCGCGGACGGGGTCGAGTGACGAGATTTTGCAGGTGCGTCTCGATAATCGCCATTGCCTGAGGAGGCAGGATGACGCGGGCTCTGGCCAGAAACGGGTTCAGGGACTCTCGTACGTGGGGTACGTAGGCAGCGAGAGTTGTCAGAAAGAAGAGGAATGGAAACAGCGAAAAGACGAAGTAGTAGCTGAGAGTTGAGGCGCTATCCGCCACTCCGTGATCGACATAGTCTTGATAGAGGCGCTTCATGAAGCGCCACCAGTCTTGCGTTCTTCGCATTCAGATTCGGTTTCTCCTGCCACGAGGCTTGGGACGCTACCCAAAGGTAGCGAATACCGTGCCAGGCCTGCCTCTGGGCTGCATCCGTGAAGGCCGGGGTGAGCTGGATCTTGGTCTCAGCTTTGCAGCAGGCGAAAGCGGCTGCGCAGTGCCACGAATATTTGAAAGGAACGCAATCAATGCCGAATGCAAGCGTAATCAAGAAAGCGAAACGTGACACGGCCCAAGGGAAAGCACCGTCCACTGCGGCGGGTGAGTTCGTACGCGAGGAGATACGCCATATCCGAAAGGGAAAGCACGGGGCCAAGAACACAAAGCAGGCTATCGCCATTGGCCTGTCCCAGGCACGGCGTGCCGGGATCATGACTAGACCCCGAGCGAAAGGGAGCAAGAAGAAGGCATCGCAGGCCCGCTCGGAGGCGGGCAAGCGACCCGATCCGAAGAGGGCGTGGTCAAGCCTGCAAGCTCGCCGGAAGGAGCCGCGCGATGCGGCTTCCTTCACTGCACTTTCAAAACAAGCCAGACAGGCGGCTGACAGACGCCGACGCGAGGGAGGCGCGAATTCTCCTTCGTCCGCTGCGCACCGGGCAGCCAAAACGAGAAAGAGACTACTTTCACACCCAAGCGGCGGAAGGTCGGGGCAAAAGAGCGGTTAACGTCGGTGCGCATGTTTCATCCGATGGACATGCGTTCCGTGAACGCTACGAAGGCGTGACGGCCCAAATCGATTACGGACAGAAACCGCGATTTCCATATCACGATCGGTTATCTAGAAGACACTCTCCATACTGAACGAGAGGGTTTGGCTGAGCTTCCCGGGTGCGAAGCCGATGCCCTGGTGGATGCTGAGCGCGTATTGATCGAGGATGAGGAAGTGCACGCTGGGGCCGAACGCGTCCATCGCCCGCAGCCTGGGCGGCGAAGAGATGCGATCTTCGAACACGGACAAATCGTGGAAGACGCCCACCTCGAACCAGTCGCGCCACAGCTGGATGTGATAGGCGACCTCGACCTGGGCCGCGTCGTGGGCCCAGTAGAGATCATTGAAGAAGACCCGCTGGTAAGTGCCCGCGAGCTCGACGTCGTCCCAGAAGGGCACGTTCCCCGCCAAGGCGATGGCGCGCCCACGCAGGAACAGGCGGTGGCGTCCCCGGACGGTCAGGTACTGCCCCCAAAGGTTGGCGCGCACTTCTGCGGGCAGAGCCACGTCGACCAGCAGATTGGTGAAGGTGCGCCGATCGCGTCGAAACCAGGGCAGCGCCGAGGTCCACTTGGCGGACGCACGCATCAGGCTGCGCACGGAGTAGACGTCAGCGGGGGGTGTAACCGGCAGCTCATCGGGTTGGGTGGCGGCGGTACGCAAGAAGAACACGCGGGCGAAATCGGCGCCCACGCCCAGCGAGACCTCGACCTCGCGCCACGACGACACCAGGTTTGCCAAGGTGGCATCGCGAAGGAGATAGAAGCTGGATAGCCGCAAATCGGAACGGGCGTATTGCGAAAAATAGATCGCCGAGTCGAGGCGTGGGGCGAAGCCGAGGAAGTCGACCGAGCGCACCTTGAAGAAGTGAGGCAGCCGGTAGGAGGCATCGAGCCCACCGTGCACCCAGGTCACTCGCGGCGCGGCGTCGAACACGTAGCGACGGTAAGGAAATGCCATGTCCCAATCGAGCCGCAATCGGTCGTCGTGCCAAAGAAGATCGGACGCGCTGTATTTCAAGCTGGGCACCACGCCCCAGGCGGCGCTGACCGAAATATCGAGAGCCCACCCGAAGGATTCACCGTGTACCACATGGATCTCCAACGTACGCGCCGCCACGACCTCGCCGAACACGGTCACTTCGGAGCTTTCGATCTCGTGGACCCGGTAGTAGACGTTGGCCAGATTGAACGCCTTCCGCTGCTCGGCGAGGGAATTCTCGACTTTGTCTTTCTGGAAGACCCCGCCGGGCAGATTCAGGCGCAGGCGGAACAATGTGGCGCTTATACTGCCCATCCCGACGAACGACACGCGCATGCGGCCCTCGTCGACGTCGAACCACAGGACGCCGGGTTGCTTGCTGTCGCTGAACCACGCTCGGGCGTACAGGTAACCACGCACCCGATAGGCGCGCGCGATACGCTGGGCCGCATCGTACCCCCAGACGCGAACGTCTTCGCCGGGTTTGGGCGGAGCGCCAACGGCAGCCAGGGCGACGCTCTCCGGCAGAATCGAGGTGCCCGTGATACGAATGCTCGCCGGTTGCTCTTCGGCACGCGGCGCCCCGGTTTCGGGCGGAGCGGTTGCGTCGCTGGCCCCATCCGTGCGGGCCGCGCCCGCGTTAGGGTTGGCGGTTGGCGTGTCCGCATGGGCTGCGCGGGACAGGCCGGGGCTGCTCAGGACGACGACGAACAAGGCCACCCTCCCGACGAGCTCGCTCGTCATCCCGACCCTCCATCTTCATCCGGATCGACGATGCGCATACACTTCCTCTTCGATACCGACATGGACCCGGCTGTTGGACGAACCCACTTTCGCCACCGAGAATCGAGGGTGTGGTCGCGTGTCCGGCAAACAAGCCATGGTCGCAACCTATCCCAGACGATAGTTGCCTTGTGCTCGGACATGCTCAAGGCCTAGCACATGGCCAGCGCGAGGTCCCACGCGACGCGAGGTGAGGGAAGCAACGGGTGGCCGACGGCAATCGCAATCGGCCAAGGCCACGGTCTTCTGCGGCTACCGCGGGGCGCGTTCCGCTGGCTCCGCCTCAGTTGCACTTCAGCGTGGCCAGCCCCTTGCCCGCCCCCGCCACACTCGGCAATCCCGCCTTCAAACAATCAGGCGGGTCGGCGGTGTAGCTGTAGCCGAGCGCGACCGGAAAGGCGGCGGTCGTCTTCCAGTCGGTCGCGTCGACGGTCGGGCTCGAGGTGCTGGCGACGAAGGTGATGGCGAACTTGGCGAAATCGGCCGGGCCGGTGACGTTGTTGTTGCGCAGGTCCCAGTAGCCGATGGCCGAGCTGTCGCGCGAAGTGACCGGGTTCTCCACGTCTTCGAAGTAATTGCCCTCGATGAGCGAATAGCCGCCCATGCGGATGTTGGCGCCCGAAGTGGTGATTTGATGGAAGTAGTTGTTGAGCATGTGGGTATAGCCGCCGCGCTGGAGCGGCGTGCGCGAGCCGACGTTCTCGAAGACGTTGTGGTGGAAGGTCGCGTGGCGAACCACGGCGTCGCTGTCGCTGTAGCCGTTGAGGCTGACCTTGTGGTGGTCATGCATGTAGTTGTACGAGACGGTGACGTTGTCGGCGCCCTTCTTCATGTCGATGAGGCCGTCGAACGATGTGTCGCCCGCGCCGGCGCACTCGACCATCGAGCTCCACAGCTCGTTGTGATCGATCCAGATGTTGGTCGGCACCCCGCCGCTCATGCCTTCGATGCTGACGGCGTCCGAGTCGCTTCCGCCGGGCAACAGACCGAAGCGCATGTTGCGGACGATGATGTTGCTGGCCGCCGATGCGATGTGCACGCCGAAGTTGGCCGCCGAGCCGTCCGCGCCCAGCAGCGTGATGTCGCCGGTGTTCTTGATCTCGAGGATCTGCGCGGCGAGAGTGTGCTGCGTGCAGGGATCGGGAATGGTCGCGAAGTCGAAGGTCCCGGTGTAGCGAATGCACAAGCCACCGCTACCGGAATAGCCGTCGATGGCCGCCTGGGCAGCGGCGAGGGTGCTGGCGGTGACCGCGGTACCCGAGCCGCATCCCGTGGCCGCCTGACCGTAACCCGAGGGCTTGGTCTCGGGCGCACCGGTCGACCACTTCGGGCTGGTCCCGCCTGTGCCCGTGGTGGCCCCCGCCCCTGTGGTGCCGCCAGCGCCCGTGGTGCCACCTGTGCTCGTGGTCCCGCCCGTCGCAGGGCTTCCTCCCACGGCGGTCGTGCCACCGGTTGCCTTCACACCACCGGTGCCACCACCGGCCGCGCTCGCGCTGCTGCCGGAGTCTCCGCCGGCCGCTGTGGTGCCACCGGTCGCCGTCGTGCCGCCAGTCCCGATGGTTGCGCCGCCGGTCCCGCCGACCCCGCCGACGGCAGTCGCCCCGCCAGCGCCAGCTCCGCCGCTCCCGAAAGTGCCTCCGGTCGCGATCACGCCACCGGTGCCGGAAGCGGCATCCGCAGGTGGCGGCGATGCATCCCGTGGAGCCACCCGGTTCGATGAGCCGTGACCACCGCAAGCGACGAGACTTCCCATGAGGCCGATTGTCAGGACCAGTTTTTTCATGTTTCGCCAGGGCAGTGCGGACAGGACCGTCCGGCGGCTCAGGTCGCGCTCATGAATCGACATTCGTGCGATACTTCCGTCCGCATCCCATGCAAAAGCGCCTCATCAAGGACACCTTTGACGCCGTCGCCGACGGCTACGACGACCCGGCCCTGCGCTTCTTCCACGCCAGTGCCACCCATATGGCGGAGCACCTCGGTCTGCGCGGTGACGAGCACGTGCTCGACCTGGCCTGCGGAACCGGGCACGTGTCGCTGGCCATCGCCCGCCGCTTGCCACGCGGACGGCTGACCGCGGTCGACTTCTCGCCCGCCATGCTGGCCCAGGCGCGCGCCAAGACCCACGCGGCCGGGCTCCACAACGTCGATTTCGTCGAACGCGACATGCAGGCGCTGGCGTCGCAGGCTGTCTTCGACGTCGCGGTGTGTGCCTTCGGCATCTTCTTCGTCGAGGACATGGAGGCGCAGCTCCAGCTCATCGCCAAGACGGTCAAGCCGGGCGGACGCGTGATGCTCAGCAACTTCAGCCACGACTACATGGAGCCGTTGCGCTCGCTCATGATGGCGCGCCTTGGCCGGTTCGGCGTGCAGGCTCCGCCTCCGACCTGGCTGCGCATCGGCAGCCCGGAGGGGTGTCGGAGGCTCTTCGAGCAGGCCGGTCTCGCGCAGGTCGAGGTCGAGAGCAAAGACCTGGGCTACTATCTGGCCGGCCCTGACGAATGGTGGCGCGTGATCTGGAACGCCGGCTTTCGTCGTTTGATCGGCCGCGTGGCCTCCGCCGACCAGGCGGCGTTCAGGGCGCAGCATCTGGCCGAGGTGGCCGCGCTGCAAAAGCCGGACGGTATCCGCATGCCGGTGCCCGTGCTCTTCACCACCGGAATCGCCGGCGGCTGAGCGGCTCGGTCGAGAGCCGGCCTCGCCACGAGCCCGAACGGCCACGCCGCGGCTGCTATCGGCAGCGTCGCCTTCCTGAACGCCTCCATCGTCAGCAGGATCTGGATCGTCGTGTACCACTGTTCCGATTTCCGGACACCTCTTGAGTCCCTGCAGCGAGCTGCGGCAAGCAAAACCCGGCAAAAGATCCGGAACACAAGGCACCTGAGGCTCATCAGAGGAGAGAGGCCAAGGCGATGCGCAGAAGGGGGCTCGCAACCCATGATGCAAACCAAGGAGGAGGAGATCATGAACGATGACACGCTGGACAGACTGGCGAGGCTGGTCCGTTACTACATTCTCGTTTCCACAACCCGCGCCGGATCAGGACACCCCACCTCCTCGCTGTCCGCCACGGAGCTCATGACGGCGCTGCTCTTCGGGGGATTCTTCCGCTACGACGCCGACGATCCCGGTCATCCCAACAACGATCGGCTGGTGTTTTCCAAGGGTCATGCCTCGCCGCTCTTCTATGCCCTGTGGGCGGCGGCCGGGAAGATCGCCGAGGACGAGCTCATGACGTATCGTTCGTTCGGAAGCCGCCTCGAAGGACACCCGACGCCCAAGCTCCCCTATGTGGAGGCGGCCACCGGCTCGCTGGGGCAGGGGCTGTCGATCGGAGTTGGCATTGCGCTCAACGCGAAGTACCTGGACAAGCTGCCGTACCGGACCTACGTGCTGCTCGGGGACAGCGAGATGGCGGAGGGGAGCCAGTACGAGGCGATCCAGATCGCGGCTCATTACAAGCTCGACAACCTGATTGGCATCCTGGACGTCAATCGCCTCGGGCAGCGGGGCGAGACCATGTACGGCCACGACCTCGAAGCTTACCGCCAGCGTATCGCCGGGTTCGGGTGGGAGACCATCATGGTCGCAGACGGCCACTCGTTCGAGCAGGTCTTGCAAGCCTACCGCAAGAGCCAGAACGTGTCTCGGCCCGCGATGATCATCGCGCGAACCATCAAGGGCAAGGGGGTCGAGGCCGTCGAAGACAAGGACGGTTGGCATGGCAAGACGCTCGACAAGGAGCAGCTCGAGCAAGCACTTCGCAAGTTGGGTCCCGTCGACAAGACGGTTCGCGGTACCAGGATCGCGATGCCAGAGAACGCGAGACCGAAGGTCGTGGAGGTAGAGCCGGCCGGGCCGATCCGCTATGCGCGCGCTCAGGAGGTGGCGACGCGCGACGCGTACGGCACGGCGTTGGTGCGTGTCGCGAAGCGGTTCCCGGGGTTGGTGGCGCTCGACGGAGAGGTGAGCAACTCAACCCGCGCGGACAAGCTCGAGGACGCACACCCCGGCCGCTTCTTCGAGATGTACATCGCCGAGCAGAACATGGCCGGGGTGGCCCTGGGCTTGTCGTCGCGGGGCAAGATTCCCTTCATGTCGTCCTTTGCGGCGTTCCTGACGCGTGCGACCGACCAGATCCGAATGGCGCAGTATTCGTCTGCCAACATAAAGGTGGTCGGCTCGCACGCGGGCGTTTCCATCGGGCAGGACGGTCCGTCGCAGATGGGCCTCGAGGACATTGCCATCTTCCGCACCATTCGCGATGCCGTGGTCGTGTACCCATGCGATGCGGTGTCGACAGAGAAGCTGGTCGAGGCTTGTGCCGAGCATAAGGGTATCTGTTACCTGCGGACCACGCGGGGGAAGACGCCGGTGATTTACGGTCCCGAGGAGGCATTCGTTCTTGGCGGCTGCAAGGTCGTGCGCAAAAGCGATCGCGATCGGGTGACCGTGGTCGCGGCGGGCATCACCGTGCACGAGGCCTTGGCCGCTTCCGAGCAACTGGAGAGGGAGCGGATCCCGATCCGTGTGATTGATCTCTACAGCATCAAGCCGATAGACGAAGAGACGCTGAGCCGAGCAGCGCAGGAGACCCAGGCCATCATCACGGTCGAAGACCACTACCCCGAAGGCGGTCTCGGCGAAGCGGTCAGGAGCGCCCTGGCATCGACCGGCGCGAAGATCGTCTCGCTCGCGGTGCGAGAGCTACCCCGGAGTGGGAAGCCCGAGGAGCTGCTACGGTTCGAATCGATCTCGCGCGATGCCATCGTGAAAGCCGTCCGGGAAGCGGCTTGATTCGCCAGGCAAATGGGACTCCTTGGCGACTACGGTGGATCGAGGTTTCGAGCCTGTCCCGGGATCGTGGCTGGCAAGCGGAGGGTCGCGATGACCGGCAGGTGGTCCGAGGCGGTGCGCGCCCCCGGGCCATGGGGGACGTCGATCGTGGACACCGTCCAAGGCGGCGAGACCCAGACGCGATCGAGCGCGAAGAACGGCGCCCGGGCGGGATAGCTGCGCAGAGACGGGCTCGTTCCGAAGCGGCGATGGAGCCAGCGCAACGGCCGCCCCCACAGCCACCACTCGTTGATGTCTCCGAGCAAGATGGTGATGGCGCCGTCATCCGGCGGCAGTTGCGCCAACAGGCGTTCGACTTGCTTGCGTCGCTCGCCAGCCCGCAGTCCGAGGTGCGTGACCACGACCCGCAAGTGCCGTCCTTGCCATCGGATGTTGGCCTCGAGCGCGGCTCGTGGCTCGCGATGGGCGATCGAGAGATCATGCACGCGCGTGCCCTCGATGGGCAGCGAGGTGAGCAGCGCGTTTCCGTGTTGCGCGTCGGCGTGTCGCCGCGTCTCGATGGCGAACCAGCCGTATCCATGTCGCCGGGCGAGGTCGGCGGCATCGTCTTCGCTGGCCCCGCAGCGCACCTCTTGCAACCCGATGAGAGGCGCGCGGAGCTGCCCGAGCACGCGGGCCACGCGGTCGAGATCGCGCTGGCCGTCGGCTCCGCGGGCGTCGTGGATGTTCCAGGTCGCCACGCGCAAGGAGGTCTCGGATTCGAGCAACGACGTCATGCGTCCGGCTCGGTTTCCGGGCGGAAGTGGCGCTTGGCCAACACGGCGAGGACGACGACCGCGGTCACCACGATGATCGCGAGAATCGCATTGGCCGGGCTGGGTTGGCTCAGCAAGGCCCGCAAGCGGGCGACGATCATTCCGAGACCGAGCAGGCCGGGGAGGAGGCCGACCATGTTGCCGAGGATGAACGAGGTCCTTGGCACCTGAAGGGCACCGGCTACCAGGTTGAGGATGCCGAAGTCCCCGAGCGGCACGAGCCGTATGAAGATGACCGACCAAAATCCTCGGCGGCGCAGGAAACGCCGCACGCCGCGTTCGATTCGGTCGGGCAGCCAACCGAGAAGCCGCGGTCCGAGCATGCTTCCGATCAGGTGCGAGAGCGTGGCGGACAGCACGCCGCCGGCCCAGGCGATGGCCACGCCGGGCCAGACGCCGAACACCGCCAAGGTGACCGTTGCCAGCAACGTGACGGGCACGCAGAGGACGGCGGCGACGGCGTAGAACAGCACCGCGAACAGCGTGCCGCCGGGGCGTTGGGCGGCGGCGACCACGGCGCCGGCGATCAGATCGCGCACGCCCGTGGCGAGGGGATGCCAGGAGCGAATCAGGGCCCAGCCGGCGATGGCGATGGACGCGAGGAGCAGCGGACGCAGCCAGCGGCGCGCGAGACGCCTGCGCAGGGGAACCGGGACCGCCCGCTCCAGCAGCGCCGTCGCGTTCCATGGCTCGACCGGATCGATCACGGCGCCGTCGAGCACGACGAAATCGAAGGGCGGCTCCACCGCGGACGGCGCGGGTACGAGGCGGCGGTGCACGTTCGGGGGTTGAGCGTCGACCAGTTGGAGCAACGAACCGTGCGCCGCCAGGCGGACCGCGATCTCCGATGCCGACGAACCGAGGTGCTCGGCCAGCAGACGGTTGCGCACGGACGCCACGAAGGAGGCGCTGGCATCGTCGTATGCCTCGACCGCCAGATCGCACTCGCTGTCGAGCCTCATCGATCGACCCGTGAAGTTCGCGGAGCCGATCTTCGCGAGGACATCGTCCACGACCAGGACCTTCGCGTGGACTTGCACGTCACGGGTGTCGGCCCCCGTCCCGACGAGTGGCGTGAGCAAGCGCAGTCGTCCATAACGATCTTGCCGTGACAAGGACTTGAAAACTTGGTTGCGTAGGACGTCCATGGAGCTCTGCTCCTTCCAGCCTGACGCTTCCTTGGGCAAGACCACGACGATCTCCGGGCCGGTCGCGCGCAGCAACTGCGCCCCGAGCGCCCGCGCCACGACCCATGACGTGAGGTACTGATTCTCGGCATAGATCCAGCGCCGGGCGGCGGCGATGGCGTTCGACGTGAGAATCTCGATCTCGTTGATGGCGGGCCCCATGCGGCTGGCGAAGGTTCGCGCGAGGCCGACGGAGATATCGGTGGCGTCCACCGCCAGCCCGGCCGGCCAGGGGGCGGGTGGGTTGTCGCGCGGGGGAGCGAGCGGCGGCGGGGAGGGACGATGGCGCCCGGCCGCCCAACGCGCGCGCGCCAGCTCGCCAAACGCGGACGCCGCGGGACCGGAAACCGCGACGTGCACGTCGTGGAACGGTCCATAGGGACGGTCCTCCCAATCGACCCGTCGGAGGTCGGTCGGCGCATGCTCGGGAGTGTCCCAGCGGCGGATCGTGAGGTCGACACCACCGGTGAAAGCGACCTCGTCGTCGATCACGACGATCTTCTGATGATGGGACGAGCCGGGGGTCGCGGGAGCGTCGAGGGCGAAATGCAGTCGCGCATGCGCGCTGCCGAATTGGCTACGCGGCAGAGGCTCCCGTTCCCAGGCGTAGATGATGGAAAAGTCCCATATGAGAAGGAAGACCTCCAGCTCGGAGCGACGGTCGAGGCACCGACGAAGCAAGGACAGCAGCCGCTCGTCCGCCAAGTGACCCGCGTCCGGGCGAAGGCGGGTCCGGCTGTCGAGGTCCCAGCCCACCACGAAGATGGTGCGCGTCGCGGCCTCCATCGCCTCCGCGATGGCCGCGAAAGTCGGCCCGGCGTCTTGGATCATGGAGAGACGGCGAGCCACCACCCTCCTCCAGCAGGAGTATCCCGGAAGCAGGAGCGGACCGGCGGACGGGTTTGGTGGGCCGTTCAAAGGCGGTCTCCCCAGTCAATAGCCGGGAAACAGCTCGCCCCAAGCCAGAGCGTTGTACCGGGCCAGCAGCTTGATCGTATCGGGTGTCATGAGGCCTCCTGGACGTGCAAGCATAGCAGCAGGACGAGCCCCTTCGCCTCCTGCAGGTAGAGCGGGCACGGCTGCCGACGGTCACCGTGGAGCGGCCCGCGACATCGCCGCGCCCGGGCTTTGGAGCCCGATGTATCCTTGCTGGTGGTCGAGGTGTAATCGCCGCTGTTCGGACAAAGGCCGGCGCTGGTGTACACGGCAGCCGAGAGCGCCGACATATCGATGACGGAAACGCCGTCGGCGGTGCCGGCGGCTTTCGCCATCGACAAGGTGGCTACGACTTCTTGCGGTCTATGGGCGTCGCCTACGGGATGCTTCGTTGCCCGAGGGGCTACCCCGGCCGTGCACTCGGCAGCTATCGCGCATGGTCCTCGGCCGCCGCGAGCGTCTTCGCAACGGCGGAGCGGAGCTCGGCGAAGCTGTAGGGTTTGTGCAGGAAGTGCAGAGAGTGATGCGACGGTTGGCCGCGGAAGGCATCGGCCTCATCGTAGCCACTGGTCAGAATGACGGGGATGTCGGGGCGTAGCGAGCGAACTGCCTCGAGCGTCGCCCAGCCGTCCATCTGCGGCATGGCGAGGTCGAGAAGGACGAGACGTACATCCTTGGCCCGGTCACGAAACCTTTCGACGGCGGTTGCCCCGTCGGTGGCAGAAACGACCAGGTAGCCCATGCGCTCGAACATACGTTGCGTCGCCCGGAGAAGGCTCTCCTCGTCCTCTGCCACGAGCACGATGCCCGCCTTCGCGCCATCGCCTTCCGACAGGTGGGCCATGGAGGCCGTGGACCGCCCTTCCAGGAGCGCGAGAGGTGCGTGCGGCAGGTAGACGCGAAAGGTCGATCCCTGCCCGATCACGCTCTCGACACTGATCACGCCATCGTAGGCACGGACGGTGCCGAGCACGACCGGCAATCCCAGCCCTCTGCCTAGGAATTTCGTGGTGAAGAATGGATCGAAGATCTTCTCGATGGTCTCGGCAGCCATTCCGCAGCCCGTGTCGCGGACTTCCAGGCAGACGTAACTGGCGGCCCGCGCTTTGAAATCGGCCGAAGCAAGGTGAGTCTTGGGAATGCGCGCGCTCGACACGGCCCGGACGGAGACTCGGATCTCCCCCTTTGCGCCGCCCATCGACTCCCAAGCGTTGGTGATGAGATTGCCGAACATCTGCGTGATCTGGGCAGGGCCTACCAGCACGATCAGTCCCGACTCGCGCAAGTCCAGGATCAGTCTGGCGTTACGAGGGATCGAGGCCTCGAGAGCGGGAAGCGCGTCCCGCAGGACCTGGGTCAAATCCACCGTTTCTCGATTCCCGACCGTTTGCCCGAGGTAGGCCAGCATGAGCTCGCTCGTCTTTGCCGCACGTCCGGCGGATTCGCGCGCGTTCAGCACATCCTCGCGAACGCGATCGTCGGACGGCAAGTCCTCGAGAGCGAGGTCCAGGCTGCCAATGGCCGCGCCGAGCATATTGTTGAAATGGTGTGCAATCGCCGCAGCCATACGCCCGAGGCTCTCCGTCTTTTGTGCTTGCCTGAGCCGGTGCTCGAGCCGTCGCCGCTCCTCCTCGGCCAATGAGCGCTCGATCATGAGCCCGATCCGATAGGCCATGACTGCGAGCAGATCGACGTCGGCCTGAACGAAAGGGACCGGCTGACAGCGGGCCAAGACGAGGACACCACGGCTACTGCCTTCGTCTCCGCTTACCGGAAGCCAAACCGCCGTCTCCACATCCAGATCTCGGAGGTAGGCGTCGACCTTCGGATCGACGCGCGCCTGCGCCACCGTCGTCGGCTGGCCGCCCTTCAAGGCCGTCGTCGTGTAACTCGAGTCCGAGCTGAAAAGCGCCCGCTTCTGCATGTTGGCCGGTAGCCCGATCGCGGCCAGAAGGACCAGGCCCCCTTCGGCGCCTCCCTTGAGCAGCACGACCACGTCGCAAAGGAAAAGCTCCGAAAGCGTTGCAAGCACGCGGTCGAGCAGTCTTTCGAGCGGCGCGGGCTCGTTCAGAATCGCAAACAGCCGGGTGAGCCTGGTGACGTCCCGAATGGCGGCCTGCAAGGCTTGAACCGTGGCCGCGTGCTGGGCGCGAAGTCGTCCAAGCTCGTCGTTGGCGCACGAAACTGGCCGGCCATGCTCCTCGGGAGAATCGGACATGGGCTCCTGTTTGCCTCGTACAACTAGAGCGCCAGCGTGGTCAGCGTGGCGTTGTGTGTCCCGAGCACCCCTGCTGTGCGGGCAAATTCCGCGCAACAGTAAAATCCGAAGGTTTGCGCTCTTCCAGCCGCGTTCTGCATGAGCCGGGCCTCTTCTGCGACGCGCGAGCCGAAAATCATGGCGCGGGCCGCGCAGCTGAAGGTGAGCACAACGGCGGCCTTCGGATTTACACGCAATGACTCCGCAATCACGCGGTCGGAGATGGCCATCAAGCTGTCTGCCGATCCGTCCATGACCTGCACCGCACTTCCCGTGGGGGGCACGCAGCCTTGAATGCGCAACGTGCCCTGCGGCGTCTTCGCACGAGCAACCCGGATCACGGTCGAATTGTCCGGCTGGATCAGACCAAACGGGTGGCGGATGGAAGTGCCCCAGAACTCCTCGGGGCTGAGCTGTCCCGGGGAAAGACCAAGCTGCTCTTCGTAGGCCTCCGCCGCCGGCCGACCGTTCAGCTCGACGATCTCGGTTCCGGCGACGCGCGTGACGATCAGGGGAACGCCTATCGGTCGCCAGCCATGCTGGGTCACGACCTGCATGGGGTGCTCGCTCGCAATCCAGACGACGACGGCGCCTTCCTCGACGACCCTACCGTCATGAAAGACGAGGGTACGGACGAACTTCTGCTCGTCGCCAGCGCCCGCGCCGACAAGGGCCACTTTCGGCCCGGCGATTCGATACACCCCCTGTACGAACTGCTGTAAATCGCCGAGCATCGAATCGGTGAGCAAGAGGACGGCGGCATGCGGGCTTTCGCCGGCCGCTTCTCGGCTTGCCCGCGTGATCGTCTGAGCAGCCTGGTCCAAATCTGCGCGAATATGGCTGCCCGAGGCGATGCCGAAACGGTACGCCCCGGCAGTCAGGGCCATCACGCCTACCCCCTGGCCGAATCCGAGGTACTCGCCGTGCACGATCTCGCCCGAGCCTGTCGCGCCCACGAGCGGCGCCTCGCCGGTCACAGAGCGGATACCGGCCAGCAGAACTTCCGGATCATAGCGCGGGCTCGTGAACACGAGTACCAGCGCAGGCTTTTCGCCGGCAAGCCGAGCTACCGCCATGGTCGCGGCCGCCTGCCCTGCCTGATAGGAATCGGCTTCTTGGCTAAGACCCGTGCCTGCACAAATCGTCGTAGAATCCATGGTGCTAGACGAATCCTTAGAGGAGAGATCGGTGGACCTGGGGGAGAGCTTGAGTGTCCTACCTCGCGCCCGTCATGCTTCGCCCCGAAGCGCCATCTGTCAAGCGTCAATCGGGAAAGCGTCAATCGGGAAAGTCCCCATTGCGCCACCTGCGCTCAAGTCAGCGGCCGCGAGGTCGACTTTTCGTGCCGGCGCGGACGGGCTTTGCCGAGCTCGTCCAGGTAACCCCAGCGCTTGCCGACCCTCAGGATGCGCCGCGCCTTGAACCGACGGCGCGCGCTAAGCATGCTTGCCGAAATGAAGCTCATGAGGTTGATCGCGGGAGCCACGCTCCTGGCTGCATCAGCGAGCGGATGCGGGGGCGGCAGCGGCAGCGGCCCCGGGACCTCTGGCGGCGCGTGCACGACGTTTTCGCCCAACGCTTGCACGGACGGGTGCAACCCCTGCAGTCGGCTCAGCGACGCGCAGGTGGCCGCGGTGATCGGAACGAGCGCGGTCGGGCAATGGGACGGCGACGCGTGCCTGTGGGAGTACGACGACGCTCAGGGCTACCCGTTGTTCGAGGTCAGCTTTCTCATCAACTCGAACTACGCGACCTTCGAGGACTTCTGCCACCCGGCAAACCCCGTCGGTGATCCCTATACCGTCGCCCCCGTCTCCGGCGTGGGCGACGACGCCTGCTACCTGACGACCAGCATCGGGGCCCTCGGTTCGGAGATCGACTTCCTCAAGGGCTGTTGGGCTTACTCGGTGAGCATCAACGGCCCGGCCGGGCAGTCCCCGCCGTTCTCGGACGCGACCGTCCAGGTCGACGAGAAGACGCTGGCGCTCGACGCGGTACCGAACCTCTGACTCGCGATCGGGTGGCGCACGAGGCCCAAGATCGGCCACTGCGATAGTGCAAGCAGTCACAAGCCGAGTGTCCGTTGCCCAAGAGGCGAGCCGTCTCGTTCATGCCGAGCCACTGCATTGCCGAAGGGAATCATCATGAAGAAGCTACCGTTTGCCATCGTCACTGCCTCCGTCGCCCTCTTGCTCGGAGGGTGCGGAAACACCGGTCACAGCGGAGGCGCGGGCGGGGCGGCTGGCGGGAGCCAATCCTCGGGCGGAACACGCGGAAGCGGTGGCAGCCCGTCGTCCGGTGGAGCACTAGGCAACGGCGGCAGCCAATCCTCGGGCGGCGCACAAGGCTCCGGGGGAAGCGCGGGCGGCGCGACCGGTTCGGGCGGCGCGCTCGGGAGCGGCGGCAGGACGGGGGCGTCGGGAGGGGCACCCGGTACGGGTGGCGCAAGCGGCGGGACTGGCGGCGGCACTACACCGTCGGGAGGTGGAGGGATGACGGGGGTCGGGGGAGGTTCCGGAGGCACGGCGAGCGGTGGCTCCGGCGGCCGAGCGGCGAGCGGTGGCAGCACCGGCTCGGGCGGAGCCGGCACCGGGGGGACCCATGGCACGGGTGGCGCGGCCACGGGTGGTACGGCCACAGGAGGAACGGCGGCTGGGGGTGCTGGAGCCGGTGGAGCCACGTCGACCGGGGCGCCCGCCACGGCTGCGGATTCTCGTCGCCACCTGGACGCTCGGATGGAACCTGGGAAACAGCCTGGATTCCGACGGGTGCGGAGCGAGCGACGAAACCTGCTGGGGGAACCCGCTCGTCACGCAGGACCTGCTCACGCAGGTCGCCGCCCACGGCTTCAAAGCCGTGCGCATCCCCGTGACGTGGTCCGAGCACCTTGGCGCGGCACCGAGCTACACCATCGACGCCACCTGGATGGCGCGCGTCGATACCGTCGTCAACTACGCGCTCACTGCCGGACTGAATGTCATCATCAACGTGCACCACGATGGCGCGGACGCGGTCGCGAACATTCAGTGGCTTGGCATCGAGATGTACGGCACCACGATGATCAACGAATTCGAGTCCGTGTGGACCCAGATCGCGAATCACTTCAAGAGCTATGACAACCGACTGGTCTTCGAAGCGATGAACGAGATTCACGACGGCTATGGAACGGCGCAAGCCTCCTGGTACACCGACGTCAACAACCTCGATCAGGACTTCGTGACCACGGTTCGCGGGACGGGGGGCAACAACGCGAGCCGATTCCTCGTGGTACCGGGCTACAATACCAACATCGACGATACCGTGCCGGGGTTCGTGCTACCGACCGACACCATCGCAAACCATTTGATCATGACGTATCACTACTACACGCCCTATGAATTCGCGATCAACGGCTCGACGCTCTGCTGGGGGGCCGCGTATTCGTGCTCGAACAACTACGGGCAGGAGTCGTATGTGACGAGCGAATTCGACAAGATGAAGACAACCTACATCGACAGCGGCCTTCCCGTGATCATGGGGGAATACGACGCGACGGCCACACTGGCCACGAGCGGCGCCGAGAATTACCGGCGATATTGGATCGAATACGTAACCAAAGCGGCCCACGACCGCGGCATCGCTCCGTTCTTGTGGGATGCCGGCCAGGAGCTGTTCAATCGCACCACCACGCCGGCGAGTGTCCGATACCAGGACATCATGGATTGCCTCACGCGCGCGGCCACCAGCCACTACACCCTCGCTCAAGTCGCAGCTCCCTGATCAAGAACATCAACGGCTCCAAGCACGCGCTACGGCTTGGGGCTAGTCCGAGGGGCCGTCAATTCAGCTTGAGCAAGAACGCGGACACTGTGCTGGTGGACATCGCCCCGGTGCCCAGGTCGATGGTCCCTTGGAACGTGCCGGTAAGCCAGATGGTCCCCGACGTGGACACGGCAACGCTGTGGGTGCGAAGGGCGTTGTCGGTGGCGTTGCCGGACACGGTCTTGCGCGCGGTGAGCGTGTCGGCGGTGGGATTGTAGGTGTACAGGATCTCGTCGTTGGCGAACAGGCCGACCACGTAAGCCTTGCCGTCAGGCCCCAGCACGACGTCGTCGGCCATGGTCTTGCCTGGAATGACCTTGGCCCAGGCTGGCCTGTCCCTGCGAGTTAACCAGGGCGACCAGGGCAGACCCGTCTTGGCTGGCGGAAACCGTCTTGCCGCCGATTCCCGCGCTGGCCGAGGTCCAACCGCCCAGCAGGAAACCGCCGTCGGCGGTCGCAGCAACCGAGGTCGCCATGTCGAACACCGTGCCCCCGAATCGGGAGAGCGTGGCATCGGTCCCGGCGGTGGACACGCGGCCGAAGAAGCCGTTCTCCATCGAATACTGCCCCATCACCGCTTGACTCGTGATCTGGGTCGTCCCCATCCTGGGTGCCTCGCCGGTGCGGGTGACCATGGCCTTGCGGCTGAAGGCTACGTGGCGACATTCTTGAGCTATCCTGAGCGTGTGATCCCTCCGAGCTCGCCCGCTCTTCCGGCTGGATGTGTCTTTCACAGTTCCAGCACGGGGACGTCGTACTACATCCAGCAACGCACGGCGCTCTTCGCGCGCGTGGCGGCGTGGTGCTCCGCAGCTGGCATGGCCGTACAAGCGGTGTCCGACTTGCCCAGGGCGCATTTTCTTTTGCAGGCGTACCTACTTTTCGCCCTGTCCAACCTCGTCATGGTCGGGCTGTGGTGGTTTTCCCGCGGGAAGGCCCGGCCTTTGCGGGTGGTCCGTGGGGTCGAGCTTGTGGCCGTTTCCATCAGCATGCTGGCGGCGTGCTTCGCCATCCGGTTGGCCAACCCCGGGTTGATCAACTGGCGTCGCGGAATTCTGTCGTACGCACGGCTTGGCCTCGGGCGGCGATCCTGGCTTGCTGCGGCTCGTGTTGGAGCTGTCTGGCATGTTGACCGCGCTGCTCGCTGCCACGCAGATCCTGGCACTGAGAGCCGCGTTGGTCCCCAGTTCCGTGCGGCACATGCTGGCGCTGGTCACCGTGGTGGGGCTGCCGCTGACCATCTCCTCGGGGCTAGGCTGGCCCGCCATGCTGCCGGGCGAGTTTGCTCTGGTACCGCGAGAGCACAGCTTCCTCATCGTCTTTGGCACCGTCTGGTGGCTCTTCACCAGTGCGGTGTGTGCGGTGATCGCCCGCGTCGTGCACCGGCTCGAAGAGGAGGTCGTGGTCGCGCGCCGACTGGGACAATACGAGCTCGGGGAGAAATTGGGCGAGGGCGGGATGGGCGTGGTGTACCGCGCGCGCCACGCACTCATGAAGCGTCCGGTGGCGATCAAGTTGCTTCCGCCTGCGCAGGCGGGTCAGGACGCCATCGCCCGGTTCGAGCGCGAAGTGCAGCTCACCAGCCAACTCAGCCACCCCAACACCGTGGTGATTTACGACTACGGGCGCACCCCCGACGGCGTCTTTTACTACGCCATGGAGCTGATCGAAGGCGCCAGCCTGGAGCAGATCATCCACGCCACCGGGCCCATGCCATCGGGGCGCGTGATCCACGTCATGCGCGGGGTGGCCGGCGCGCTGGCGGAGGCGCACGAACACGGGCTGGTCCACCGGGATATCAAACCGGCCAACATCCTGCTTGGGCCGCGCGGCGGCGATCCGGACGTGGTCAAAGTGCTGGACTTTGGCTTGGTCCGTTCCGTGCGTGCCCAGGCCGAGCTGACCAATGCCGGAGTACTCATGGGCACGCCCCTGACCATGTCCCCCGAGGCGATCCGCAGCCCTGAACGCGTGGACGCACGGAGCGATCTGTACGCACTTGGTGCCGTTGCCTACTACCTGCTGCTCGGCCGCCACGTCTTCGAAGCCGAGAGCGTGATCGAGATCTGCGCGAAGCACATGCACGACGATCCACCGCCGCTCGCAGGGCGGGTACCTGGCCTCGATGCGGGACTGGAACGGCTGGTCCTCTCGTGCTTGGCCAAGGAGCCGGCCTGGCGGCCAGGCTCGGCGCGCGAGCTTCTCGATCGACTGGAGCAATGTTCCTCGTGCGCGGATTGGACGCGCGCGCGGGCGCAGGCGTGGTGGCAAGAGAGGCCCTCGCTCTTGCGAAGTACGGCCAAGAGCATGGCCACCGCGCCCGCCGCTTTGGCGGAGACCTGTTCTTCCCAAGTCGGGGTGTGAATACACGGGTCAAGATGGGCAAACGGCCCGCGCTCTACGCGCCCTTCGCCCGCCGCACCAGGAACGCCACGGGCGCAGACATGGACACGGCCTCCAGCTTGATGCCTGGATGGGAGGCCTTCCAGACGCGGAAGACTTCGTCGGCGAAGCCCTGGCCGATCTCTTCGACGCCTGAGCGACGCCGCTACGAAACTTTTCCAGGTTGGACAGCACGCGCCGGGCTTCGGAGCGGGAGATGAAGCGCGTGCCGATGCTGAACAATTTGACCACGATGCGCGTCTTGGTGAATGCGAAGTCCTCGGTGTACTCGGCGAAAATCCTGACCAGCGTCCGGCGCGGCTTGTGGGCGACCTCGACGCGAACAACGGTTCCGTGCCGTACGGGGGATGTCCCCACCGCGGTGTCGCCGATCGTGTTGTCGACAGGCCGAGAAATCGTAAACCTTCTTCCGGTAGTCGTAAACCCAGCTCCAAGAATCGTCAACCTACGGAAACCTCTAAGGAAGGCAGGAAGGCAGGAAGAAGGCGGAGCACAGGTGGGTCTCGAGCATGAACGCGCGTGTCGATTGGGATCTCGGGTAGTCAATGCAAATCAGGCACCAGCGACCGGCACTTTGGGTGGTTTCACCTTTACCTCGCCGTCGGTGGGCGCTGGAATCGGCTCGCCGGCGTTGACCACAAGTGGCACTAGCGGCTGCTGCATAGGCCCATCCCACTTCGAGGGGGGAACTGGTCGGGGAGACGGATTAGGCGGTGTGGGTTGTTCAATCTGTGTGCCGTAGGCGGGGGGCGTGGGGCGACTGAGGTTTGATGATAGCCACCCGGCGAGCGAGGGCGCCCCATCGATTCTCGGAATCCCGGTGGGTCCGAGGCCCAGAATGTCCACTACCGTCTTGGGAATGCTGGCGTGGGAATGCCAGCGGTTGTCGATACCCTGACGAACCTTGCCACCAAACATGATGAGAGGAATGCGCGAGCCACCGACGACCTGAAACCCCTGGGGATGCAGCGCATCCGGAACGATCTCGGATGCCGGGGTCACCACGTGATTGGCCTATCCGCCCCAATCGTCCCAGGTGAGAATGAAGATCGTGTCTTGCCACAGCCCCGCCTTGACGACGGCGTCGATGCGCTGCCATACCAAGTCCTGTCCGCGGGCAATGTACTCGGGATCGGACCTTTGAGGCGGGTGCTCGTCAAATCCGGCCGGGCTCCACACATAGACGAGCTGGGGAAGTTGGCCAGCCGAGGCCAGGGTCAGGAACTCCGATGCAGCATGGATGTTCTTCTAAGACCCACCACCCCGTCAACGGCCGTGCAACTGGGCGGTGCGGCTCAAAGTCGTTCCGCGTCGTGCGCGTGCCCGATGGCGGACCGCAGCCCGGGCTCAAGCTTCCGGCAGTCGAACGTCACTTTTTCCGATTGCACCGAGACAACGGCATCGACCGGCACGAGGAAGTCCCCGGCATTCTCGACGTAGACAGTGAGCTAGCAGGGCGGTCCGTGGGAGGCAAGCGGCAGTGAGGGTTGTGCCATCGCCGTGGGCGCCAGCGTCGCGTCTACTTGCTCCGACCATGGGGCACGGCCCGCGGCTCGACCATCCGATCGTCAAGTAGGGCTCGGTGGTGCCGTAGCGTCGGCAAAACCCGGCAGGCTAGCCGGGACCGGTGTCGCCGCTGGTATGCCGAAACACGCGCCTCATCAAACAGCCTGGCAGCGCCGAGCGCGCGGCGCGCATTACGATGAGCACGTCTCGGGGCGAGGCATGTTCCATGCGGAGCGCAACGAACGATGCAAGCAGGCGGAGCAGAGCGGAGAGCGCGAAGAGTTGCTGGAGACCGTTCATCGGGTGGCCGCCGACGGTGATGTGCTCGGGCAGTGCGGGTATCAGCAAACCTGCCGCCGCAGTGGCCAACGCGAACGCCACGCCCGCCACAGTAGCGAAAAGGGCCAGGTAGAACGGCCGGCTGGCCCGCGGCGTGACCGCCAGGGGCAAATTGAACGAGGCCAGGTTGTGACCCGACCAAAGTACGCCCGTGAGGAACGAGTCGAGCGCCAACGGCCACAGACACGTGGGGGTCGGAAACAGCCAGATGATAGGCACCAGACTGATGCCAAACGAACAAGCCACCATGACCGGGCGAGCCCCCAGACGGTCGACGAGACTACCCCAGGTCGGAGCGACCACGATGCGCACGACGGCGGTACCCATGCTCTGGACCGCGACCAGGGTGAATCCCATGCGCAAATCGCGCAGCATGAAGAGTGAGAAGAAGCTGCCTGCAATGCCGATGGCGATATTCCAGGCAATGAGATATCCGAAAAATCCGCGAACGCTGCGATCACGAAGCGGCTGCAGCGCACGGCGGAGGGTGAATCCACCCTCTCGCCCCCCAGGGCTTTGCCCTTGGTGTTGCCGCGCCATCAACATCGCACTGAGCGCACCACTGATACAGGCGAGTACTTGAAGGATCGCTAGACCCTCTCCACCAAGGCCGTGCCGGTGCGACCCGTCGAGCAGCAGACCGGCAGCGGCCGATGCGAGCGAACCGCCGGCAGTGCATAGAGCCGTGCGTCGTCCGAAGTAGCGGCCGCGGATACCGGGCGGGACCAAGTCGCCCATCCACGAAACCCAAGCGTTGTTGCCGAGCACGCTGAGAATCGCGGCCAGGGCCGTGACCACGACCAGCACGGCACGGGATGCGCTGGCCGGCAGAGGCAACCACGGGAGGGCGGCAAGTGGCAGTGCGACCTGCCGCTGGAGGGCGACCAACACAATAGCTGCGCGCCGCGCCCCCAGCCGCGACGTCGTCCACGCCGCCGGGATCTGGAAGAGCTGCGCCATCTGCGGCAGCGCCATCACGACGCCGGTCAGCAAGGGATCGGCGCCGAGGTAAATCGCCCATCCAGTGAGCACGGCACCGCCACTGCAGGCAGCAAAGATCTCTGCCATCAGCCCCTCGGCCATACATGCTCGAAGCGAACGTCGAAGAGGACGTGTCGCGGATGTGATACTGCTCGCCTGCAACTCGCCTCTCGACCTGAACCATCGTCACACATCGGCAGTTCGCGGCGAAAGTTAATTGCGATTGCGAGAGCTGCTTTACCAGAATGGATGACCAGCGACGTCGTACAGCGAATGTCGTGGAGATCTACGCCGGTACCGAGCCGTTGGTTGGGTGGCTGCCCAACGCGGTCACGGGCGATGGCGTCTGGCAGTCGCCCGTGATGCCCGCGGTGGTGCAACTTCGGTCGGCCTACGTTGCCAATGTCATTGGTTCTCTGACCGCGTTTACCCAGGAGCAAGTGACCGACATCGGCATGCAGGTTTATCGAGAAGACACTCGAAATGCCTTCTCCGAGTCGGAGCGCGTGAACGGACAGACTGCACGGCCGGGTCGGCCCGTACCCGCTGTCGCGGCCTGATGGACGGTCTCTTCTAGACGATTGGCCTCTAAGCGTAGATGACTTTCACCCTACCAACCTGGCCGGATTGCAGGCGGACCTTGATGCCGCGGGGATGTTCGTCGCTGCTGGTCAGCAGATCTCGAACTACGCCGGTGGTCAGCTCGCCAGTGGGTTGGTCGTCCTTGAGGACGATGGCGACTTTCATTCCTGGACGAATGTTCCGGCGATAGGTGCCCGAGGCAGTGGTGGCGGCTAGGCGCGGGGCAGCGGGTACAGGTGCGGCCGCCTTGGCGGGTGCGGGCTTCTCATCGTTAAGTTTGCGGACGTCTCCGATCTTTTGCAGCCAATCGCTGGCGCGTTCCTTCAGGCCGCCCTCCAGGATCACGTCCGCCTCGTTCACCTGGGCAACGCATCCCAGGGCCTTGCTCAGACGGTCGGCGACGGTCTCGAGCAGGTCATGGGGCAGGCCGGCGATGCGCGTGACGACCTTGCCGCTTCGCCCGACGGATTCATGGTGCACGCCAATTCTGGGTGGCGGCGCGGACCGGTCACGACGGGGTGACGCCGGGTTGCGAGCCGGTGGTGGGGAAGGAGCCATGGGGGCGAGCTGCGGCTCATTTGCGAGACGGGCGAAAGGGGTGTGCGCAAAATCGGCTGATCCCTTCGAGGACGCATCGGCGGGTTTTCGGGCCATGTGCCGCCAGTATTGAACACTGCGGACGGATCTGCACCTGTAACCTACGGACCTATGATGGTAAACGGACGGACGGATGGGGCTCCGCCGACCTGCCCAGCCAAGTGGGCAGGTCGAGGCTGTCCGAACTCGACGTTCTCCAGCCCTCAAGTGCCGCGCGCGCCTTCTCCGGGGTCTGCGCGGAGAAGAAAGACACGGGGGCTTGTTTGGCGTGGAAAAGCCCTACGGCGGCGGCTCGTGCTTTCCTGCGCACTCATCGGTCGGCGCAAACCGGCGGCCGGAGTGCGACTCTCGTCAGTCAGGTCGAAGCTCCCCGACACGCTCACGATATTTCCGCCTAGTGGGGGAAAGGGTCGCCAGGTCGCCGCTTTCCGCATCGACGGCCGAATTCAGGCCACCATCGGCCGGGCAAGCCGGCGCCTCGACTTTGCATCTGCCGGCATAGCAGGTCAGATGTCCTTGGCAGCACGCCAGTTGGGCAGCGTTGGTGGGGTTGGCCTGCTAGATTCTGGCCATGACAAGGACAACCATCGGATTCGGGGTCGCACTGGTAGCGCTGGGCATCGCCGGATACTTCAGTACGGGGGCGCAACACCCGACGTCGTTGATTCCGGCGGCGGTGGGCGTCGTGCTGGTCGTGCTCGGTGTTCTGGCGCGCAATCCTAAAATTCACATGCATGCCATGCATGGAGCGGCGTTGACCGCTTTGATTGGCTTCGCGGGTTCGGTCACCGGCATCGGTCAACTGGTAAGAATGGCAGCCGGGGAAACCATCAAGCGTCCGCCAGCGGCCATGGCCCGATCCATCATGGCGGTCCTTTGCTTGGCTTTTCTGGCGCTGACTGTAAGGTCATTCATCGCCGCCCGACGGGCCAGAAAAGCGGCGAACGCCTGATGATCTTCTAGTTTCGAGCATGGGCCGCTTTCGACCGATGAAGCGGGACGCGGGATGTGGCACCTCGAACATGGGCGGATCGACCTCCGCACTCCAAGGCGATGCCCAAATGGCAACGGGAGGCGCCCCGGAAGGCGGCCGATCGTGGGGGCCAAAGTTTGGGCCCCTCACTGGGTAGCCCCATGGCAGAGAGAATCTTTTTGATGGTGTCCTCGGTCTCGATCGTGGCGATGAGGCGGAGAGGGCTCTTGCAGCGAGGGCAGATCGTGTCGGTCTCGAATGTCCCTTTGAGGAGTCGGCCAGACCCTCCCGAGCTTCTCCGCCCTCCGCGTCCTCCTCCGCCCTCTGCGCTCTCCCCAATCACAAATTCAGCATCATGCGCGCGTCGTCGCTCATGAGCTCGGGGGGCCAGGGCGGGTCGAAGGTGATGGCCACCTCGACCTGGGCGACGCCGGGCAGCTTGCGGATGCGTTCGTCGGCCTCGGAGCGCAGGATCTCGGACATGCCACAGGCAGGGGAGGTCACGGTCATGAGGACCTCGACCCGGTGGCCGCCCTCGGGCAGAGGCTCGGAGCGCATGGCGTACACGAGCCCCAGCTCCACGATGTTGACGGGGATCTCAGGGTCGTAACACTCGCGCAGCTCCTGCCACACCAGGCGCTCCAACTGGGTGGTGGCCGCATCGTTGGCGGTGGAGCCCGAGGGTGGGTCGGGTGACGGGTCGGATGGCGGGTCGGGTGCGCGCTGGGGATCGGGCGTCGCCGTCACTTCTGGGGCTCCTTGTTGGGCTCGCCGCTGCTGGTGGGCGCGGTCGTGGTCTCGTGCATGGCGGCGTTCAAGGTGTGCCAGGCGAGGCTCGCGCACTTGACCCGCACGGGGAACGCGCTCACGCCGGAGAAGGCGGCGAGCTTGCCCAGGTCTTCGAGATCGAAGCAGGGATCCTGGCCGCCGGTGATCATTTGGTGAAAGCGCTTGAAGGTCTCGGAGGCGTCGGCCAAGGACTTTCCCTTCACCACCGACGTCATCATGGACGCCGAGGCCTTGGCGATGGCGCAGCCCTCGCCTTGGAAGCTGATGTCGCGGATGACCCCGTCCTTGACGTCGAGGTATACGGTGACGTGATCGCCGCACAGGGGATTGGCGCCCTCGGCCTGGTGGTTGGCCGTGGGCAACTTGGCGTAGTTGCGCGGGTTGCGCTGGTGATCGAGGATCACTTCCTGATAGAGGTCGTCGAGCTCGCTCATTGGCGGAACACTTTCTGGGCCTCGACGAGGCAGTCGACCAAGGTGTCGACCTCTTCGGGCTTGTTGTAGAAGGCGAACGAGGCGCGCGCGGTTCCCGGCACGCCCATGCGTTTCATGGTGGGCTGGGCGCAGTGGTGTCCGGCGCGAATGGCGACGCCATAGCGATCCAGCACGGTCCCGAGGTCGTGGGGATGGATGTCGCCCAGCATGAAGGAGATGGCGCCGGCCCGGTGCTTGGGTTTGCCGATGAGGCGCAGGCCGGGGACCTTGGTCAAGGCCGCTTCCGCGTAGGCGAGAAGCTCGGCCTCGTAGCGCTCGATGGCCGCCATGCCGAACGACTCGCCAGGCGGTCTCGCCGGCCACTGCTTAGGTTGTCAAAGACCGCAACCTTATGTCCTTCGGAGAGAAGATCCGCACAGAGGTGCGACCCGACAAACCCCGCACCACCGAGAATCAGAATGCGCCTCGGTTCCGAGGTTCGTTCGCGCGAAGGCATTATCGCCCTGACCTGATGGGCCCCAGGGTGGACATTGCGGTTCGGATTCGGTTGCTAGCGGCTGCGACTTGCGCCTTGGGGTTCTGGTATTGTCGCTCTTCGAAGGTGACAATCTCGACACCAGCCAAATCGGAGGGGAACTTCGCATGTGGCTCACGCTTCGACACAACAAAGGTGCGATGACGTCCGAGTTTAGCGATGAACATACCGAGCTCAAGGAGAACATTGTCGCGTGGGGAAGGCGCAGCAATACCCCGTGAGACCGTTGAGTCATCACCGCTCGCCACCAGGACGGCAAAGTCGAAGTCATCGAGCTTCTTCACCAACGATTCGAGCGGCGTCAGTGAAGGCTCAAAGATGCCATCGTCCCAAAGTGTCGTCTCTGCATCTCGTTCCAAAGCTTCGCACAGGGCGCGGGCAGTCGGAAGGGCTTCTGAAGAAGAGCCGATGAATAGCCTGGGCCGGCCACTCGAAACAGTCGGTCGAGCAGCGGCCCATGCTGTCTGCCAATAGAAGTCGAGCATCTTATAGATATTGCTCTCACCCTCTGTTCCGCGATAGAGAACAGCATCGATGCCTCTCTCCTTTCCGACACGGTGGATCGCATAGAACCATACGTCTTCATCGATGAGAACAGTACGGTGAAAAGCGATCAACCGCGGATTGTCAATCCAACGAATCTCCATTCTAGGCTTGTTCCCGCGACCTTCGGCTTCTTTTCGGGCGCCCTCGAAGAGCTGCAGCCACGCGGCTGTGCGATTCTCAACGTGGCGAGCAAGGTTCCCGTTCTTCTCTATAGATGCCGCGAGCTCGGGTGAAAACATCAGTATTTGAACGTCGAAAGCCTTGTTGTCAATCAGCGACCGTCGAACAATGGGACTGACAGTATGGAACAAGCCCTGAGAGGAGTAGACGCCAAGGCGTAACCTGCTTCTGGCATCCATGATGGCACGCTGAAGTGCTTTCTCTGAAGGGGGAGACGAGGCGGAGCCAAGTCGTTCGATTAGGCGAAGTTCTCGTGGTGACTTTGCTTGGAATGATCTGCGGCTGTCTTCAACTGTCCTGACCAGCACGCGATCCAAGCCGTCTGTAAGGTGTAGGGCCTTATGAAGCGCTTGTTGCCATGGATGTGCGGCCGAGATGACTTCGCCATCCGGGAGCCGTCTCGCCTGCAACAAGCCGATTTGAAGCAGGTGATCAAGATGCTTCGCGATTTCCGACTCGTCATTGTCCTCGCGCGCCGGAAGGAAGATATCTAGGATGTCGCGCAGGGATTGGCGCGACGTGGCGTATCCTCGGCACAAGGTAACCGCGTATGCTGCTGCTTCCGTCGCGGGTATGTCGTGATTCTGGAGAAACTCGAGGAGATTCTCTTCGGCATAGGTGATGCTGTGCACTCACGGTAGAGCCTCCAGGCGTCTGGCTAGTTCGGCGATACTGGCGACCAGGCAGTCGGGCAGAACTGGGATCATCTCTGTGGGGTGGGACACGAATTCCCAAGTTAATGCGGCTTTCATTCCGGCGCGCTTAGCGCCGAGTATGTCGATGTCGGGACGGTCACCCACCATCAAGATCTGCGAAGCCGGGATCCCCCAATCTCGTATCGCCAGGTGGAAAATGGCCGGAGTCGGCTTCCTGATGCCCGCTTGTTGGGAAACAACTATCGGCGAGAAGAACTGGTCGAGCTCCAGAAGACGAAGCTGCTCCTGTTGCTCAACCGTTGTGCCGTTGGAAACGACTCCGAGGCGGAAGCCTCTCGAGGCAAGTCGCTGAATGCTTTCGATATGCTCGGGATTGGGGCGGATGCACTTCCGTACCTGGTTTCGATGGATGGTAAGGAATTCCCAGGTCAGGGCGTCACTGTTCTGCCAACCGAGTGAGCCGCACGCTCTTTCGAAGACGCGAGGGTCGGCATAGAGGTGGTTGAGGTCAGGGAGATCCTGAAAGCCGGCCTCCTGGTCCGCACTTGAATACGCCAGGCGAAGGCTTTCGCTATCAGGGACAAGCCCCGCCATCTCGAGTGCGTGGCTGGCCTCGCGCAAGGCTTGCTCTTGGAGGAGAGTTGCGGCGAGGAGGGTGTCGCCGATGTCGAAGAGGATGCCGCACACAGGCATGACAGTGTGTAGCATACACAGTTTCCAATATTTTGGCGTGAGCGTCGTGGTCCCCATGGCAGCCGAATGAATCTGTCAGTCCAACTGCCGAGTAAAAATGTCACTACTGTCGTGGTCCATGGGACCAGACGAGAAGTTGGTACTGACCATGAAGGAAATGCAACGCATCGGGATTCTCAGACAGGTTGAGGCTCGTCGACTGGGTGTCGAGGCCGGGGCCACGGCGCTTGGACGGTGAGTTAGGACCGTCTATCGCCTGCTTGAACGACTGCGCTCCAAGGGCATCAAAGGCTCTGACCGCGGCGTTCTGCAACCATCTGGCTTGGTCTTTCGCGCGCTGGCGTCCTCGTCGGTTGAGCGCATGAGCATGGCCAAATCGAAGGGGGCAATTCCGGTCCGAGAACCGATGCCTCCCGGCGCCACCGCACCCTCGCACGTGCCTGGAGGGAGCTGCGAGGCGCCGAGCTGGCTTCCGCGGCGCAGGCCGCCGAAGACATACGACACGGGCATCAGGTTCTTGTGAAAGATGTCGGGATCGGCGAATCCGGTGGTGGAGTGCACCAGCTCGGATAGTGGGACCGGACCGCGAACCCCGGGCACCGTCAGTTGCAGCAATTGATCGATGCGGCTGCGCTGGGCCGGCGCAAGCTGCAGGATGATGGGGATCTGATTGGCGCCATGCCCGCCGTGGAAGAGCCCGTGTTGCGCGCCGTACCCGGCCGCGGCCAGGGTCTGCACCACCGCCGCCGGTGCCACCCCGTGCAGGGCCGACTTCTCGTGATCGATGTCGATGGAAATTTTGGGTGTTGTCGGGTTCAAGGTCGAATCGATGTCGACCACACCCGCGGTGGAGCGAAAGGCCGCCAGCGTCTCGCGCGCCAGGCGATCGCGCTCTGCCACACTCGGTCCGTAGATCTCGGCGACCAGGGTATCGAGCACGGGCGGGCCGGGCGGAATCTCGACCAGCTTGAGCCGGCCGCCCTTGGCGCCGGCAATCGCCTCCAGCGCCGGCCGCAGACGCATGACGATGGCGCGGCTTTGCGCCTTGCGCTTGCCCTTGGGCACCAGGTTGACTTGCAGATCGACCTGCTCGGGCGCGTCCCTGAAGAAGCTGTGGCGAACCATGCCCACGAACGTGAAGGGCGCGGCCACGCCGGCGTAGACCTGGACATCCAGCACCTCGGGCTCTTCCAACACCCGGCGCGCCAGAGCCTGGCCCACGACGAAAGCATCTTCACGGGGCGTTCCCGCGGGCATGTCCAGTTGAACCTGAAACTCGGCCTTGTTGTCGAAGGGCAACATCTTGACCTTGACCGTGCCGGCTGCCACCAGCGACGCGGCACCGCCGAGGAGCAAGACCAGCCCGCCGACGAACCCCCAGCGGGCGCGCGTTGGTTGCCGCCCGTGCGACGGGTTCCACCCAAGGACGTTGTTTCTCGACCAGTCCTCGGTGGGCTACATCACGAGTACTACGCGCGGGTCGCCTGAGACGACCGCAGCAGCACAGCTCGTGCAAGGTATGTAGCACGCGATTCGTGTGTCCCCAGCCGGCTCTCGCGCGTTCGCACACAAGATCCAGGCGCACCTTGACCCCATGGTGGCGCTGCCCAACCCTCGCTGCAACCCGATCTTGGGCAACCACCCGGTCAATCCCGATGAAGGCTGGCGTCGATTCGACCTGTACCGAGTTCTTGCGGCGGACACATGGTCCGGCTCGTCGATTGACGACCTCCGCATGCGCCGGAATCACCACCGTCAGCCAGAAAGAGACTCCATCACACGTCCTGAGGCCGAAGATCGTCTCGTTATCGCTTCCCCGCGAACCGTTTGACGACGAGGTTCAGATCCTTGCTCTGAAACAGATCGATGCATTTCATCGTCTGCAAGGGTTGGCCTGACTGGCTGGGATATTTCCGCGCCAAGAACGTATCGGCAAGCTTTGCGATCTCGACATAGGCATCGGCGCTTACCGATCCTCGTTCCAGGTATCCGGCGGCACTTGCGGCCGCATCAGGTTCGAGGACCGAGCCAGGAAAAGCTCGGCTTAGGCATCTCGCTGTCGCGTAATTCTTGAGCAGCTCCACCTGTGAATACTTGGGCACCTCAGGCTTGGAACTATCGGCAGGCACGGCTGGCCGGGCAAGCAGAAGAGCAATCGTTCCGACGAAAACACGCATCATGACAAGGCCCAAAACAGGAGATGTTTTGCCTCAAGAAAGTAACAATGGTCCGAGCAAGAGACACCATCCCACAAGGTTGCATGGCCGGTAGCGTCCCGCCAAACTGCGACTTCAAAAACGAGTAGTCCCTTCTTCCTGGTCAGGGCCGTCGTGTTGGAACCAGGAAGAATGGCGTCGGGCTTGCCAAAGGTGCGGCGCAGAAACTCAAGCAGATCCTTTACGCGAAAGTAGTAGTGATCGTGGTCGCCGCCGGAAACAGTCTGGTTCGCGTGCGGATGAATGCGCACACCTGTTCGATTTAAGACGTAGCTCATTCGCAGGGCGCAGGCGTTGGTGAAGATCTTCGCATCGATATTCGCCTTCACCTTGCCACCAATAAGATTCCCGACAGCTGCCACCGTGCCATTTCCGAGAACGGTCTGAAACGAAGCCCAGGCTTGCGTAAATTGAGGTCGATGCATAGCTTCTCCTATCGTCGGTTCAAGGGTAGTCGCTTGAAGGCCAAGCGTGGCTAAAGAACACTATCAAAGTCAAGCGATGCTGACGATTGTCACTGTGCTGTCCGTAATCGATTTGAGCCGTTGCACATCGCATTAATGAAGATCTGGTGGCCGGGTCAGCCGGTCGTGGGCATTGGGTTCGCCGGGGCCACGGGAGAGCGGCTGGGCGGATTTGGCTGATTGGGGTGGAACGTGTGTGTAAGCCAGATTGCCTTTGGCGTCGGCAGGGCAGGCTACGCCCGGTAGCCGGGCGCCGCTTGTCGTGCAGGCCGGGCCAAGCTCATGTCTCGGGGAAGAGATCTTGCTGGCGTGTCGGCGAAAGGCGGGTCACCTTGCGGTGGTAGGGCGGCGCACGCGCTGGCGCAATGTCTTGTGGTGGCGACCAGATGCCTTGGTGGCGCAAGAAGTGCTCGATGCTTTCGGGGTCGCGAACGAGAGCGCGCAGTTTCATCCGGCCCCCACATGCAGGACACTCGTCGACCGTCAACCCGAACGTCAGACGTAGAAGCTGGGCCCATCTGATGTACCGACACCTTGTGCCAGAAGGGGGCGGCTTGGATGGCTTGGTGAACGCAGGTGGCGTGGGGGTGCTCGGGGGCGGAGGTGCGGGGGCGGTGCTTGCGGACAAGTCGGCAGGCGGTGCATAAGCGAATCGAAGGGGGGGATTTCCGGTCCGAAAACCCGTGCCGCCCTGTGCCACCACACCCTCGCGTGCGCCTGGAGTGCCCTACGGAGCGGGTTTGATGGCGCGATTCGGGTGCCGAACGGGCTGTCTCAATCACAAGGCGTAGTCCACCCCATCACAGCCCCGGAGAGGTCGTGTTCAGTTCAGCCAGTCAGCGCTGCCACCCGCCTTCAGGGGCGGCGGGCGCGCTGGGCGTAGCTCCGGGATCTCCGTTGGCAGGTGCATCGCGGTCAGGATCTTCTTGGCGATGTCCTCGCTCTTGATGAGTGCGATCAGGCGGAGCGGGGCCTTACATTTCTGGCAGGCGATTTCGAACCCGAAGGTGCGGCGCAAAAGTTCGGACCAAGAAATATACCTCGAAGTGTTCTTGGGCTTGTCCTGCGCGGGGGACGCCGGCTCGACGGGTGAGGGAACCACCTCGCTGTTCGTGGCAGGTCTTACAGAAAAGGTGTGCGAAGCCTCGCCCCAAGATTCCGCACGACATGAATCCGTGCAGCTCGTCGGTCACGAAGCCGGGCAGTGTCCGGCCATTGGCCTCGTCGGTCCACTGCTGCTCGAAGGTCAGCAGATGTTCCTGCATGACCCTGTACAAGGCAGTCTTCTCCGGCTGCCGGCGTGAATAGACCGGTCCCGCAGACGCGGGCTGTGCGCATGCCGCTGCCTCCACAAAGGAGGGATGTCGGTCAGCGAGTCATGAAAGTTGCGCGATTGCCGCCCCCTGCTTGCCTGGGCGGGCCTGCGCACCCTGACTCTCAACGGCTCCATACCGGAGGTCGAGCGCGAAGAGCGCGTGCGCGCGTTCCAGGCCGAGGGGCTGGTCACAAATTCAGCATCATCCGCGCGTCGTCGCTCATGAGCTCGGGGGTCCAGGGCGGGTCGAAGGTGATGGCCACCTCGACCTGGGCGACGCCGGGCAGCTTGCGGATGCGCGCGTCGGCCTCCGAGCGCAGGATCTCGGACATGCCACAGGCGGGTGAGGTCACGGTCATGAGGACCTCGACCCGGTGGCCGCCCTCGGGCAGGGGCTCGGAGCGCATGGCATACACGAGCCCCAGCTCCACGATGTTGACGGGGATCTCCGGGTCGTAGCACTCGCGCAGCTCCTGCCACACCAGGCGCTCCAACTGGGCGGTGGCCGCATCGTTGGCCGTGGAGCCCGATGGCGGATCGGGTGATGGGGCGGGTGCGGGCTGGGGATTGGGCGTCGCCGTCACTTCTGGGGCTCCTTGTTGGGCTCGCCTCCGGCGGGCGGGGGAGGCGTGGTTTCGTGCATGGCCGCGTTCAAGGTGTGCCAGGCCAGGCTTGCGCACTTGACCCGCACGGGGAACGCGCTCACGCCGGAGAAGGCGGCGAGCTTGCCCAGGTCTTCGAGGTCGAAGCAGGGGTCTTGGCCGCCGGTGATCATCTGGTGGAAGCGCTTGAAGGTCTCGGAGGCGTCGGCCAGGGACTTTCCCTTCACCACCGAGGTCATCATGGACGCCGAGGCCTTGGCGATGGCGCAGCCCTCGCCTTGGAAGCTGATGTCGCGGATGACCCCGTCCTTGACGTCGAGGTACACGGTGACGTGATCGCCGCACAGGGGATTGGCGCCCTCGGCCTGGTGGTTGGCCGTGGGCAACTTGGCGTAGTTGCGCGGGTTGCGCTGGTGATCGAGGATCACTTCCTGGTAGAGCTGGTCGAGCTCGTTCATGGGTGGAACACTTTCTGGGCCTCCGTGAGGCAGTCGACCAAGGTGTCGACCTCTTCGGGCTTGTTGTAGAAGGCGAACGAGGCGCGCGCGGTTCCCGGCACGCCCATGCGTTTCATGGTGGGCTGCGCGCAGTGGTGTCCGGCGCGAATGGCGACGCCATAGCGATCCAGCACGGTCCCGAGGTCGTGGGGATGGATGTCGCCCAGCATGAAGGAGATGGCGCCGGCCCGGTGCTTGGGTTTGCCGATGAGGCGCAGGCCGGGGAGCTTGCTCAAGGCCGCTTCCGCGTAGGCGAGAAGCTCGGCCTCGTAGCGCTCGATGGCCGCCATGCCGAACGATTCGACGTAGTCGATGGCGGCGCCAAGGGCGATGGCGCCGTTGATGGCGGGCGTGCCGGCTCTTTCGTCGGGTTCTTCAGGCACTCCTCATGCCAGACCCCCGGAACTTTGTCGAGTACGTAGAGCGGGTCGCCACCGCGGCCTTCGGCTCGGCGCCCCGCGACGTCGCTGCGCTTGTCGAGGGATGATGGCGCTATATCCCTCCTTGACACGCCCAGGATGGGTTTGTACCGTGAAGAGTCAACGATGTCATCTCCACCAGTCGAATGTATCCCTGAACAACGCCTCGACCCCGGAAGGGCCGTTCTGGCAATGAGGCAGGGGCGTACTTTGACGGTTCAGGCGACGTCGGAACAGGCAGTTGTGACAATATCTTCCGCCACGGGCGCCACGGAGCTATCCTTTGAAATACGGCTTGATGCCACGGGACCAGTCGTGTCGGTGAAGGGATCATCAATCGAGGTCGAGGCCGCGCGTCGTGTGGGTATTCGCTGTGACGAATTCCTCGTGGAGGCGAGAGAGAAGGTAGAGACAAGATGGCCAGCGATCCTCCAGGTCGCGAACCTTCAAACTGAGGCTCTCTCTGCTGTTGTTATTGTCAAGAGGACATATGACATCGTCGAGGACGGCCATCTGAGGCCCGCAGACGAGCCATTGCCCCTTTCTCCAGATTTTCTGGAGACTCCCTATGGAATCTTCCACGGGGATCATTTCATCCGCAAGAAAGGCGCCGATGTCGCGGTTTTAGGAACCATCCGTCGACTGCGTCCTGTGACCAGGGCGCGTGTCTCAATCACGATCGGATCGATTGTCCGAGAATTGCGGGTTCTCGGGGACCGTACATGGAAGAAGACGGGACGCGCGGCGACGGCATTGTCACCGACGGCGCCCACTCCATTCACTGAAATGCCGCTTTCCTATAAGCGTGCATATGGCGGTTCGGCGGACTTTGCTGGATATCAGGCCCCTCATCCTGAGAATCCATGGGGCATCGGCTTCTATCTGGAAGCCGAGCAGGCGGTAGACCACCAGCTTCCGAACATAGAAGATGCCGCCTCCTCCGAAAACTACCAATGGTCGGATCGCCAGCCTGTCGCAGGGTTTGCTCCATACCCGATGATTTGGGGCTTGCGAGCGCAGGAAGCGATCAAGATTGCCGCCGACAGGAAGTCGATCCAGTCGGTTTCACCACTTCTGTTCAACAACGCCCATCCAAAGCTCGTCGTAGACAAAGTTGCACCGTCTGAGACCATCGCCGTTCAGGGACTGGATGAAAAGCCACTGGCCATCACCCTTCCATCCGTCCGTCTTGGTCTTGAAGTCAATACTTCGGGGAAGACGGTCGATGTCGAGAGCCGAATCGACGGTGTCTACATATGGTCGGATGTACGTAAGGTCGTCATTACAAACCGGGCCAACTTCAGCTATCAGTTCCAATCGGAACAGACACGTCAAGCCACGCTGTCCGAGGTTGGGGAATTGGCGTGAAGAAGGAAGGCACAAAATGCCAGGTATTCCGTATCCTTGCTTGAATACGATTCAACCGATTGTCGGGGTTGATATTCATAATTCGCTTCCACCAATGCCCCCGGCCCCCATGCCGCATGTAGTTGTTTGGGGGGTTGGTCTATCCGCCAAGATGGGATTCCCATTGAGCTCGGTGACTAGCCGGGCTTCCTCCCCCGATGCACTCGTTCCAACGAACACTGTTTCGGCCGGTTGGGGCTATGCCTGCGGACGCCAGCACGACGCCGGTCCCCATGGGGGACACATCTGGGCAAACACCCTGCTTCCTATTATCGCTCTTGGAGCCGGATCGAAGAATGAGTTTGGTTCAGGATCTGTGAAGGTGAAGACCCAAGCCGGACCAGCGGACATGGCGGTTGGCATCCTGTATGCCATGGATTTGAGCCTTGATTGTGGCGATCCGGTCTCACTGCCGACAGGATATCCAATTACCCTCCTGAACACGGTCTATGCCGGTTTGACCTGGGCTGATGTTTGCCGTGGCTTGGTATCCATGTTGGTTGACTGGGCTCTAACATCAGCTGCTTCGCTATTGGGAGGTGCCATCGTAAAAGGAATTGGAAAGGTGGTAGGCGGCATTGTGATCAAGGCGGCAATGAGCAGTGGAATTGTGGCAAGAGGCGGTCAAGCTGTGCTAGCTGCCGTTATCTCGTTTCCCAAGACCGGTGAATTTGTCACCGCGGCTGTGACTTGGGCAGTAGGTGCGTTTGCGGTCGGAAGCCCACTCGGCTATTCGGCTGGCTACACGCCAGGCGGGAAGCTAGCGGGAGCGGCGGACGCATGGGCAGACTCCCTTTTCAGGTAGGTAGCTGGACAAGATGACCGCTGATTCAACAGAACTGGGTGCGATGCCGACGCGAATTTCCGCTGTCGTACTGGCAAGCACTCCTTTGGGTCAACCGGTGTTGGGCGTCGTCGGGAAGAGAACCTACACAGTATTTCGAGGCATTCTACAGGAAGCCCCGTCCCAGATCCCACTCGTTGAACAACCCATCCTCTGCGATGACGAGGGGGGGCTCCGCCATGACAGCGACCTCATCATGAACCGGACGGGTGTCGACGTTGTGATTCAAGGGCACGCCTACGATCACGAGGGCAAGAACTGGTTTACGGCGGCAATCGGCGCTGGTGCGTTCCAAAGAAGGCTTCTTGTGTTCGGGGATCGGCGATGTGAGGTGCTGAATGGCGCGATCCGTTTCACCGCGCCCGCACCGATCACAAGAATTCCCCTGCTATGGGAATCAGCCTACGGAGGAGTGGATGAAGTCGCTCGAAGGACCTTGGGAGGAGCTTACGAGGATTCTCTGAAGAGTGCCGGTGTCGATGTCGATCCGAGGTTTGGCCCATTTGGTTATCCACGCAATCCTGTAGGCAAAGGGTACCTCATCGACCCGTCTCTGGAGGCTGTCGCCGCCTGTCACCTTCCCAATCTTGAGGATCCCGAGCACGCTCTTTTGCCTCAGAACTTGGCTAGCACTACTGATTGAGAAATTTGCCAGTCCGTCGAGAAATCGGCGAAAGATCGGGGATGGAATACCAGCTTGATCGCAAGGGAGAGCGTCGGTTGGCCGCCTATTTCGACCGAATCGGCGGTGTTTTGCGGACGGCGCCGTCGCGGGCGTCGTTTGCCACCTATGCCTTGGGCTTGATGGGCGACGGAGAGCGGAAGAGTGCGGAACCGATGGCGGCGCGGGCTTGCCCGGACCCGGAGCTGGTGGATGCCGCACACCAGCGGCTGACCTACTTCACCCGAGACGCGGAGTGGTCCGACCGTGATGTACGCCGGGAGGCCGCGCGCTACGCGCTGGCGGCGATGACGGCCCGGGGGCCGGTCACGGACTGGATCATCGACGACACCGGCTTCCCCAAGCAGGGCACGCACTCGGTAGGCGTGCAGCGACAGTACTCCGGCACCCTCGGCAAGATTGCGAATTGCCAGGTGGCAGCCAGCTTGACCATCGCCACGCGAACGGAACACCTGCCGGTGGACTTCGCGCTATACCTGCCCGAGAGCTGGACCGAGAATCCCTCGCGGCGGGCCGAGGCCCACATCCCCGAGGAGGTGACGTTCAAGACCAAGCCCGAGCTGGGAGTGGAAATGATCGACCGTGCGGTCGCGGACGGGTTACCGACGGGGCTGGTGCTGGCCGACAGCGCGTATGGGGACAACGCCGAGTTTCGTCGTCGCGTGCGTTGCGAGGGCCTGGACTACGCCGTGGGCCTGCACTGTACGACGACGGTGTGGCGCCTGGACTCGCGCGGGCGGCGTATCGGTAGCCCCGTGGCGGTCGGCGACCTCGCCATCGCCATCGGGCGGCAAGGCTTCCGGCGGGTGACCTGGCGGGAGGGAACCAAGGGCAAGATGTCGTCGCGCTTCGCCGTCGAGCGTGTCGTGCTCGCACAGGACGACTTGGTCGACCCGTCAAAGCGCGAGGCGGTCTGGCTGGTCATGGAATGGCCCGACGGTGAAGAGGGGCCGACCGACTTCACCGCGGCCACGTTGCCGGCGACCATGACCCGACGGCAGCTCGTCCGGCGGATCAAGCAGCGGTGGCGCACCGAGCGCGTGTATGAGGACGCCAAGGGAGAGCTGGGACTCGACCACTACGAGGGGCGCTCCTTCCGTGGCTGGAACCACCATGTCTCCATCGTGCTGGTTTGCTTCGCGTTTATCGTTGCCGAGCGCTCCAGGGCTTTTCCCCCCTCGACCGGAAAAGCCGCCACGCGGAGAGCGCCGCATCGTCACGACGGTGCGAACGTCAACTCGCCCGGAGCGGCACTTCCCGGATTCCTTCATCACCGTGCGCCTGGCCGTCGCGCGCGTCCTGACCAGGTGGTTACCCCGCTGCCCCCTTTGTCACCGAAAACGATGGACCACACCGTCTGGTGCACATGCCACTGAACACCGACGGAGAATCTCGTGTTTCAATCAGTAGTGCTAGGGGGGACTTCCTTCGTTGGCCCACGGGACCGAAAGTCGCGAGTTTCGGTTGGTTGCCGTACAACTACTTCCCGCGTAGCGCACAAATTGGCCTGCCCCTTCCTCTCTACGACTACACCCGGTTGTCCCCGGAGGACTTTGTCGAGGTTCGCGAGAAATGGCTTCGCGTTGACACGGTCGCGGAGCCAACCACAATGCCAGATCGTCGCGACGTTCGTATGTGCCAGTCATCCGCCATTGGAATGCGGGCCGATGACATGATGGATCGGACCAGAGTTGAGCTCTTGAACTTGCATCCGAATGAGCGTCTCTGGACGTTTGCGCTACCTGCCGCCCATCCTCAAATCGGCGTTCGTCTGCCAGGCAAGAAGGCTGAGGAATTGCAGCCGAAACTGCGAACGCTTCTAATAGAGCCGGACCAAGATCGCGTGTGTCTCGTATGGGGAGCCGAGCTGCTGCTCGATGTGCCGCCTCCTCCACGGTTGCTGGAGGAAGTTCAACATGTCATTGTTTGGAAACATTGATCGGCGGTTAGTTTTCGTGCTCCCAATCGTTGGGGTATTGGCGCTGATAGGAATTGGACTTCAATCGAAGAGCTGCTCGAAATCGGATTCGACTGTTGGAACTCCAATGACTCAAGGGATGGATTCTGAGCTGGCTGCATTGGCGACCGTCATGCACTTCAGTCTGGAGGACCTGAAAACCAATCAAGCGGGGCACCTCGCGAAAGCGCAGAGGGACAGACTTGGATGGCGATTGGTGAAGGACTGCATATTTACCTTGGTATTCCTCCTTGCTCTCCTTGGAACTTTCCTGGCACCACGCGAAGCCAAGTGGCTTGTCGTTTCGCTGTCCGTGGCAGTGTTTGCAGTCTACGAGGGATTTTTGGCTTTCCAACTTGGGCGTGATCTGTATCGATCTCAAGTCATTTCGATTACCGGCCGAAAGGAGCGGTCTTACGGCGGCCATGCAAACTCTGGGATCACAGTGACCCTGGCAAAAACGGACTTTTGGTTTCCGCGTTTTGAGGCGCCTCAACTTCGAGATGATGGCGAATACATCCTCTACTATCTGCCAAGGACCAAGACAGTTCTGAGCATAGAGCCCCGATAGTTTCCAAGGCCTTCAGATTTCAGGCGTTGAGCTTGACCTCGGTTCCTGTGACTGACACACCTCCGGGATTGGCGAGCACCTTGCCTCCGCCATCAACGAGGACCTGTGAGTCCAGACCTCCTGACATAGAGGGGGGAAAGTCGGCGTAATCGCTGGGATTCGGGAGGTGGTGGGTGCGGACCCAAATGTGTCCGGTTTTTCCGTTCTGACGTGCATCAGGAGCCAGCACGCGCGAGCGTGGGTGCATGGGGAAATTCCCAGTGCAAGGCGATCTATTTCCGCCGGAGCCCGGCGGCTCCGACGTGGTGTTCGTCAATGGGCGATGCCAAGTTCGACGGGAAGGTTCTGCTCTGGTGGTGCTGGTGTCGGGGCTTCCAGTGGCGCATTTCACCGACGACGACCGGCCGGCAGCGGCCAACGCCATGGTGATGCTGGTCGAGCACGGGTGGGCGCAGCAGGTGGAGGTAGCGCGGGCGTTCGACTGTGACGTGCGCACCGTGCGGCGGGCTCAGCAGCGCTACGACGAAGCTGGCCTCGCGGCCCTTGGCCGTGCGGCAGGGTACCCGAAGGGCAAGCACCGCAGTCGCGCCAGAGATCGAGAGGTCGCAGGGCTGAAGACGCGTGGCTACTCGAATCGCGAGATCGAACGGCGACTCGGGTGCGACGAGAAAGCGGTGCGGAAACGGCTGCGACGGCTGGGGTGGAAGACGCCCGAGGCGGAGCAGATCTCGCTGCCGCTTGTGGCGATGGAAACGCCGGGTGCGGACCCAAATGTGTCCGGTTTGCAAACGCTTCCCGTCGAGACTCCGAGAGACGAGATGACGTCAGGTGCGGACCCAAACCTGTCCGGTTCTACGTCAGCGTCTGCACCCGCCGACCTGCCATTCACGATGGACGACGACCCGGCAGACCGGCGCTGGGATCGCTTGCTGGCGTACTTGGGCCTTATCGACGACGCCGCGCCGATGTTCCGCGACGGAGATGCAGTGGCGCATGCCGGGGTGTTGCTGGCACTTCCGGCCCTGCTGGCGACCGGCGTTCTGGATGTGGCCCGCGAGGTGTGGGGCAACATCGGTCCAGCGTTCTACGGCCTGCGCACCAGCATCGTGACGATGCTGCTGATGGTGCGAATTTCGGGCCATCGTGAACGCGAGGATCGGACCATCGTGAACGCGAAGATCGGACCATCGTGAACGGCTAGATCGGCCCTCGTGAACGCCGGTGACGGCGTGCGCGAATCAGGGGAGAAGGGGTGACGGCGGACCGGGAGGGTCGGAACGAAGTGAAGCTGGATGTTTTTGCGGGCCACCTGGCCTCCGTGAGGAGAGCCAATGGCCACGGAAAGACTGTCCATGCAAAAGACACGAGAGATCCTGCGGCACAAGTGGGTGCTGGGGCTGGGGTACAGGGTGCATAAGCGAATCGAAGGGGGTATTTCCGGTCCGAAAACCCGTGCCGCCCTGTGCCACCACACCTTCGCGTGCGCCTGGAGTGCCCTACGGAGCGGGTTTGATGGCGCGATTCGGGTGCCGAACGGGCTGTCTCAATCACAAGGCGTAGTCCACCCCATCACAGCCCCGGAGAGGTCGTGTTCAGTTCAGCCAGTCAGCGCTGCCACCCGCCTTCAGGGGCGGCGGGCGCGCTGGGCGTAGCTCCGGGATCTCCGTTGGCAGGTGCATCGCGGTCAGGATCTTCTTGGCGATGTCCTCGCTCTTGATGAGTGCGATCAGGCGGAGCGGGGCCTTACATTTCTGGCAGGCGATTTCGAACCCGAAGGTGCGGCGCAAAAGTTCGGACCAAGAAATATAGCGTTCCAGGCCGAGGGGCTGGTCACAAATTCAGCATCATCCGCGCGTCGTCGCTCATCAGCTCGGGGGTCCAGGGCGGGTCGAAGGTGATGGCCACCTCGACCTGGGCGACGCCGGGCAGCTTGCGGATGCGTTCGTCGGCCTCGGTGCGCAGGATCTCGGACATGCCACAGGCGGGTGAGGTCACGGTCATGAGGACCTCGACCCGGTGGCCGCCTTCGGGCAGGGGCTCGGAGCGCATGGCGTAGACGAGCCCCAGCTCCACGATGTTGACCGGGATCTCCGGGTCGTAGCACTCGCGTAGCTCCTGCCACACCAGGCTCTCCAACTGGACGGTGGCCGCATCGTTGTCGGTGGAGCCCGATGGCGGGTCAGGTGGTGGGTCGGGTGCGCGCTGGGGGTCGGGCGTCGCCGTCACTTCTGGGGCTCCTTGTTGGGCTCGCCTCCGGCGGGCGGGGGCGTGGTTTCGTGCATGGCCGCGTTCAAGGTGTGCCAGGCGAGGCTCGCGCACTTGACCCGCACGGGGAACGCGCTCACGCCGGAGAAGGCGGCGAGCTTGCCCAGGTCTTCGAGATCGAAGCAGGGATCCTGGCCGCCGGTGATCATCTGGTGGAAGCGCTTGAAGGTCTCGGAGGCGTCGGCCAGCGACTTTCCCTTCACCACCGACGTCATCATGGACGCCGACGCCTTGGCGATGGCGCAGCCCTCGCCTTGGAAGCTGATGTCGCGGATGACCCCGTCCTTGACGTCGAGGTACACGGTGACGTGATCGCCGCACAGGGGATTGGCGCCCTCGGCCTGGTGGTTGGCCGTGGGCAACTTGGCGTAGTTGCGCGGGTTGCGCTGGTGATCGAGGATCACTTCCTGGTAGAGGTCGTTGAGCTCGTTCATGGGTGGAACACTTTCTGGGCCTCCGTGAGGCAGTCGACCAAGGTGTCGACCTCTTCGGGCTTGTTGTAGAAGGCGAACGAGGCGCGCGCGGTTCCCGGCACGCCCATGCGTTTCATGGTGGGCTGGGCGCAGTGGTGTCCGGCGCGAATGGCGACGCCATAGCGATCCAGCACGGTCCCGAGGTCGTGGGGATGGATGTCGCCCAGCATGAAGGAGATGGCGCCGGCCCGGTGCTTGGGCTTGCCGATGAGGCGCAGGCCGGGGAGCTTGCTCAACGCCGCTTCCGCGTAGGCGAGAAGCTCGGCCTCGTAGCGCTCGATGGCCGCCATGCCGAACGACTCGACGTATTCGATGGCGGCGCCGAGGGCGATGGCGCCGTTGATGGCGGGTGTGCCGGCCTCGAACTTGGCCGGCGGCGGCGCGTAGGTGGTCCGCTCGAAGGTCACGGACATGATCATGTCGCCGCCCCCTTGCCAGGGCGGCATCGCCTCCAGCAGGTGTTGCTTGCCATAGAGCACGCCGATGCCGGTGGGGCCGTAAATCTTGTGGCCCGAAAAGACGAGAAAATCGCAGTCGAGCTCGCGCACGTCGACGGCGCGATGGGGGACGGACTGAGCCGCGTCGACCAGGACCTGGGCACCCACGCGATGCGCGGCTTCGATCATGGCCTTGGCCGGGTTGACCGTGCCGAGCGCGTTCGAGACCAGGGTGAAGGCCACCAGCTTGGTTCGGCCACCGAGGAGTTTTTCGTACTCGGGGACGATCAGATCCCCGTTGTCGTCCATGGGCGCGACCTTCAAGGTCGCGCCACGCTCCTGACACAGCATCTGCCACGGCACGATGTTCGAATGGTGCTCCATGGCGGTGATGAGGATCTCGTCCCCCGCGCCGATGCGGCTGCCGCCGTAGCTTTGCGCGACCAGGTTGATGCCTTCGGTGGCAGCACGACTCACTATAACTTCAGTTCACATTTGTGGACTGATATAAGTGGCAGAGATGCCTCAAGAGCTGCCTAGATTCACTGGTATGCGCAGCGCGGCGTTGGTGGCTGTGCCCGCGGTATTGCTCGTGCTTTGGTTCGTCGGGTGGCACTTTATCGGCGGTCGTCAGCAGGTGCTTGGATATAGCACGAGCGCACTCGTTAACTTCAGCCCGTACGAAGCAGGGTTCTACGCGACAGCCTTTGTGGTTCAGTTGGCCATCTTGATCTCGCTGACAATCGCGCTCTCGCGGAAATGGCCGCCTAGATGGGAAGACAAGCTTCGAGACTTCATGGCTCGGCCACGGCTGGCAGCGGTCGCATTCGCCTTGCTTGGCGTCGCTGCGGCAGCCATCGTGCTGCGAACCGCGACAGGGCTCCACGCCCTCACCGAGGACGAGAAGACGTACCTCTTCCAAGCCAAGCTCCTGACGATGGGAAAGCTATCGATCAAGGTTTCCCCCGAAGCCCAAGCGTTCTGGGAATCCTTTATCGTCGGGAAGCCGGGACAGTGGAGCGGACAGTACTTTTGGGCCCCTGCCGTGATGCTGGTTCCCGGCGTGCTGATCGGCTGTCCTTGGGTCATGCCCCTTCTCTTGTTGGCGGTCACGGTCTACGTCACAGCCGAAGCTGCGCGAGAGTATTCAGGAGACGTCCGAGTGGGCCTCGCGACCGCGGCCTTGATGGCGACAAGCCCCATGGTCGTTTTGACCGGGGCGACTCTGCACAACGCCAACCTGAGCGCCGCCTGTGTCAGCGTTGCGCTTTGGTCGTTGATAGTGCTCACAAAGCGCAAGAGCTGGCGTGCCCAGATTGCGCTTGGGGTGAGCGTTGGTGTGGCCACCCACACCCGTCCCCTTGACATCTTCGTAGTGTCGATGGGTGCTGCGGTGATCCTCCTCATCCGCGAACGCGGTCAGCTCGGTCGCGTCCTGAAACGGCTATGGCCGGGCATTCTCGTCGCATTACCGCTGCTAGCCCTGCATCCGTTGATCAATCATGCGGTCAGTGGTGACTGGCGACATTCGGGCTACTGGCTGGTCAACGAGGGCCATGGCTTCACGACGATGGGGTTTGGCAAGGGGCCATTCGGCTTCCCACACACGCCGGGAATCGCCGCGTCGAAGACTCTTACGGTGATGGTGCGGATTGGCTTCTACGCCATGGGCGGCCCCCTTTTGTTCGGCCTAGTCCTCGGACTCCTTCTGGGTACAGGTGAGGGCAAGAAGCGGCTATGGGCGCCGGCAATCCCCATCGGCCTATACGCGGCCGGCTATTTTCTCTATGCCGGGTCGAGCGTCCAGACGACGGGTCCCGTCTACTACCTTGCGCTGATGCCCCTGCTGTTGGGGTGGATTGCCCTCCTCGCGGTGCATGCACACGATGAGCTGCGCACCGCGCTTCCGCGTTTGCGCTGGGCGGTTCCCGCGCTCATACTGAGCCAATGGGTCGCGGCACTGATCGTCTTCTGGCCAACCGCGTGGGGAGAATTGGCGCACGCAGGCCGCGACGCCGGTGCGTGCGATGACCTGGCCCGCGCCTACAAGATCCACAACGCCATCGTGTTCGTCAGCTCCAACCCGAGCTCAGTTCCAGCGGCGAGTTGGACTTACTGGCCACCCTTGCCCTCGCCCACATTCGACGACGACGTGTTGTTCCCGCGCCATGAGAGCTCGCGAAGGATCTTGCGGTTGTTGCGAGGTATGGTGCCGGGCGCAGGGTCTACGCTGCCAATTGCGTTCGAGCATGGGATTGGGATTACTGGCTGAAGGACTACGACCCGGCAACGGGCGTAGTGACGCCGCTCGAAGAAGAGAAGGAGGATCCTGGAAGCGATCAAGCGAGCCGATAGGGAACCGAGGCACTGGGCGCAACTTTGGAAGGGCTGGCGAGGCCTGGCGATTCGCCTTGTCCTCTTCGTGGTGCCGGCCGCCTGGATCCTCGGCCACGTCAACCTGGGAGACGTGTTTGAACGCGCCCGCCATGCAGGTCTTGCTTCTCTCGCGGGTGGGATCACGCTCGTGCTCTGTGCGACTCTCATAGCCACCTGGCGCTGGCGGATATTGCTGCGTGGATATGGCGCGAAGCAGGTTCCCGCGTTTACCGAGCTTCTGCACCACAACTTTGTGGGATGCTTCTACAATCTGCTGCCGGGAGGGGTCGGGGGAGATGTTCTGCGCGGCTATCGGCTGCGGAACGAGGTCTCCTCCAAGGCCGCCTCATACGCCGCCGTGATGGTCGAACGTGTCTGCGGTCTGGTGGGTCTGCTCCTCGTCGCGGCAACTGCCGTGTTTCATAGCCGCGATCTTCACCGAGGACCGGTCATGGTAGCCATGAATATCGGCACAGTTGCGGCGCTGGTCGCAGCGTTCGCGCTGCTCGGGCTGCCCTGGGCACTTGCGCGCAACGAGGGGCTGCGGCGCCTCACGCGGCGGTTGCCGACGCTGGGCCGCATGGTCGAAAAGCTGCCTCCAAGGCCATCGCTGACGGGGTTGACGATCGCCATTGGGATGTCCGTACTGACCCAGCTACTAACCCTCCTGTGCGTTGCCCTGATGCTGCACCCACTGCCCTTCCTCCATGCGGTGAGCGTGGCTCTCATGTTCGGGCCCGCAGTCATTCTGCTCAGCTACATACCCGTGACTCCTGGTGCCCTCGGGCAACGCGAGGCCCTGTTTGCCTACTTTTTCGGAATGGCTGGCGTTCCCCAGGTGGCCGCAGTGGCGGCTTCACTGCTGTTCTTTTCGACGTTCATCTTCCAAGGAATCCTCGGAGGCATCCTGGTGCTCACCGAGGGATTCCGGCGGGATACCGCCCCACCCGAGGTGTGACCTACGCTACGGGTCGTCTGCTCTCAAGGTTGCGAGCCCAGCTCTCGTCGACCAAATTTCCTCTTCGGTCGCATCCTTGACGATGCGCAAGCCACCAAGGGTTTCGATCTGGTCCAGAGATAGACCGGTGAGTGCCTGAGCGACTTCGGCGTGTAGGTCTCCAACCAGCCGCTGGAAGTCGCTCTTGCTTTCGTGGGTAACTCCGAGACGAGCGCACGCGAACATCCCAAGGTGCAGCGCCTGTACCCGGCGAGAGCTGCCCTCGTCTAGCGCATAGGTCGTTCCCTCCTCGTCCACTGTGGTGCGGATGAGGAACGGTTCCGGACGCGGTTCACTGGGCGTGGCTGGCGCCATGGCGCGAAGCATTATAAGGATGCCATCACGAAGGTGCCCGTACTCCTCGTGTTGCCAACGCGTTCCGAGGACGGCTCCGAATCTCACGGCTACTCCGCCGAGGACGCTCGCGGCGGGGAGGCTCCGAGGGAGGCTCTGCGCCAACTTCGTCAGCGCCGCAACGATGAGTTCGTTGGGCGTCTTTTCATCCGTGGCGACGTCGAGGTAGCTCAGAACCTCGTTGCCGCCGGACGGGAGGTTTTCGATTCTCAGAGCTAGCCGCCCAGTATTGGCGCTCGTTATCTTTTCGATGTCTGGACCAGCTTCGGTCATCGCAAGGTCGCCGGGCGAATGGATGTACAGAAACGCGTTGATGGCGCCCTCGCCACCCTTCGTTTTGCGCACCCTTTGAGCCGTCGCATACATCAGGCGGCCTCCCGTGGAATTCGAGGTGCCTCGGAGTGCTCGTGCCATACGTCGCGATCTGCAAGTCGCGCAGGTTGAGTCTCGACGGGCCCTTCGGGCAACGGATCCTTCCGGAGGCTCTCGCGCTCCTGCTCAGTAAGTTTCCACCAGAGATCGTCCATCTCTTCGAGTAAGGCATCCTCTTCCGCCGACTCTTGGCCGCCATGGACCCAGCGCGTGTGCAGGAGGCGAATCTCGAATTCTCGATACCGTCCAGGCCGTTCGCTCATGAGACGGACTCCCATGCTGGGCGCGTGCTGGCAAGGTCCTTCTCGTACTCGGCAAGCATGCGAATCGCGCGCGGTTCGACCAGTGCGTGGGGGTGGCCGGCGACCCGCAGCGATAGCGTCGCCGGGATGGCCTCCTCCGAAATCCTGAATACCGGATCCCGGCCAACGCCCCCGAGCTCAGCCGGAAGGCGGTGCCTTGGGAGGTTCGCCGCGTGATCGAGCACGACGGACATCCCACCGGACTCGGGACGGACATTGCCGTCTGAGCCGCGACGGATGTCGGGCCGTCCGCCGTCCACGCGAACGCCAAGTCCGCGAGCAGAGCGTTCAATCACTGGCTGCCCATCCCTATCCTTCTTCATGGCCCGAAAGAGGTCACGCACTTCCCGCTAGACTACCACAGTCGTGCGCAAGGACATCGGGGCTCCGACGCTCGCCAAAACCGACACTGGGCGTCGTTCCGGCTACCACGAAGTCTGACGCGGTTGGCGCTTCGTCGCGACCAGGACCAAGATTCGTCGAAATGTCCAGTAGGTCGATGCGAATCGGTTCAGGGTGGTGGCACCGACGCGCTCGCGGTACTCGATGGGGATCTCGGTGACCTTGTAGCCTAGCCGAGCCGGCTTGATGAGAAGCTCCACCGGGAGCGCTGGGGCGTCTTCCACAAATTCCATCTTGTCGAGCATGGCGGACCGGTACGCTCGCATGCCCGAATGTACGTCCGAAACCTTCAGGCCATGTGCCACGCGTGTGACTACGGCGAAGAGCGCATTGGCCACCCAATTGGCAACAGGCATCGCCGTCGGCCGACGTGCCAAACGAGTCGCATTCACCAAGTCCCAGCCTTCCTCGATGACCATCTTGGCCAGGCGTGGGATCTCCGCGGCTGGGTAGGTCCCGTCGCAATCCAGTGTCACCACGACTTCGCCCCGCTGGGCGGCTTCCCGCAGCGCGCGCATCATCGCGGGCCCATAACCACGCGGGGGAAGCTGACTGACGACCGTCACTCCCCTGGCCCGAGCCCGCTCGGCTGTGGTGTCGGTCGAAGAATCGACGATGAGTATCTCGGCGCGGGGAGCCGCCGCCCGGATGGAGTCGACGACGCCATCGATGGCCTTTTCCTCGTTGCGGGAGATCATGGCAACCACCAGCTTGCCCGTACGATCGTTCTCCGACGTGCTCATCGACCCTCCAGTTCTTCCTTCACGTCCATCGCCCTGCGGACACAGGCGTCCATGTTGATGTACCTGTACTCGGCAAAGCGGCCGGCGAGGTGGATGCCGATCGCGCGCGCGTAGTCTGCCACCAGCTTCATCCGTTGCGCATGGCCGTGATCGTAGACCACATAGGCATATCGTTCGCGGTGCACGACGCTCTCGACGATATCGGATCGCTTCAGGAGCCCGTCGCGTTCGAGATCGCAAACCACGCGCTCGACAAGAGCGGCGTCATCCAGGCGCCCCACGTCGTCGTCCTCGCTGCACGTAATCTCGACGCTTGCCGATGAGCAGCCGTCAGGTGACATCCACGGCGAGAAGCAATTGTTGCAACAAACTCGATGATAGACGGATCGCGGGTCGGGCACATACACGGCGGTGTGCTTGTTCAAGTCCGGTCGGTTGATACCCAGAAGCACGACGCGAAGGGAGTTGTAACGAAGTTGCTCGGCCGCGGCGATAACCTCGGCCGGCACGCCCTCGAGTGCCCGCAACAACGGCAACACGGGGATGGTCGAGACCAGTTTCTCGCACGCGACGGTTTCTGAGCCATCGGACACCATCCAGCCGTCAGGGCTTCGACGAACTTGGCGCACCTCGAAGCCGGTGCGAATCTGGTGTCCCGCCGACAGCACTCGATCACGCAGGACTTCCGCCACGCGCTCGATGCCTCCGGTGCGAGGATAGTGGAAGTAGAGCTGGTGGGTGTAGCCTTCGTTTGGAATTCCAATCGCGCTCTTGAGGACTTCGGTGAGACTGGGACTGGGAACCCGATCAACCCATTCCGTGCTGATTTCCTCCAAGGGCAGCTTCCAGATTTTGCTGTTGTAGGGGATGAGATACTTGTCGCTGATGCCGGGCCCAAAACGCCGATAGCACCACTCCTTGAGGTTGTTGGCCGCGGGGGCCCTATCGGCCTCCGCCCAGGCGCGCACGAACCCCTCGACGCACTCTAGGGTGTCCTGCTGGTTGGGCAAATCGGCGAGCCCATTCTCGAACGGGTACTTCACCAGCGCCTCGTCATACAGAATCACGTTCGAACGGCGACGCTGCTCGGTCTGGCCATCGAGCCATCCCAGCATCTGGTCAAGCACCGCCTGATCTTTTGAAAAAATGATGTGTCCGCCTACGTCCGAGGAGAAGCCGTTGCGCCCGAACGTCCGCAAGAGGCCACCCACCCGCGGTCGAGCCTCGAGCACGACCGCAGGACGCGCAAGAAGTGAGGCTGTGGCAAGGCCGGTCACTCCCGCTCCCAGGATCCCAATGGGTTGTGTCATCTATCGATACCTGATCGAGTCATCACGAGCGGTGGAAATTTGCGACGATGCGCGCCCCATCGGTGTCATAGCGAAAACGCAGCGGGCGAAGTCCCCTTCCGGTCATCACCTCGTACACTCTCCGACGCTCCGACGGGCGAACATAGAACATGAAGAACCCTCCTCCTCCTGCGCCCATGAGCTTGCCACCTAGCGCGCCGGCCGTTCGTGCGGCTTCGTAGTGCTCGTCCAGCCCTGGATCGGTCATGTTCGGGGCCAGACGACGCTTGTTGGTCCAGTGCTCGTGTAGCAGATCTCCATACTCGTCGATCTGTCCCGACAGGAGGATGCGTCGGGTCTCGTAGCCGAGTGCCTTGATACGGTGCATGCGCTCGACCTCATTGTCTCGATTCTCCTTGATCGCCTTGTTCTGCTCCGACAGAACGGACGAGGCGGCCCGTTCCACCCCCGAGTAGAAGACCAAGATGTTGGTCTCGAGCTCGTCGAGGACCTCGGGATGAATGCGAAGGCGCTCGACTTCGACGGTACCATCCCGATTGAACGTGAATGCCGTAATACCACCGTACGCAGCAATGTACTGATCTTGCTTTCCGACTGGCTCTTTCAGGAGATCGGTCTCAATACGACACGCTTCGCGCGCGAGCTGTTCGCTCGATACGAACTCCTGTCTGAACGCATGAAGCGCGTTGAGCAAGGCGACGGTGAACGTGCTGGAGGAGCCGAGCCCAGAGTTTGCGGGAACGTCAGCCACACTCACCAGCTCGATTCCACCGATAACGCCTATGAGTTGAAGCGCCTCCCGGAAGATGCGATGTTCGATTTCGGCCACAGTTTGGACGATCTCGGTTTTCGAGTACGCGAGACGAATGGAATCGTAGAACCGCCGGTTCGCGTTGACGTAGACGTACTTATCGACCGCGGCTGCGACGAGAAAACCTCCATGGGCTGCCGAGTAGCCTGGGAGATCTGTCCCTCCTCCGCCGAGCGAGAAGCGTACGGGCGCGCGGGATACAATCATGGCCAGTTAAACGTTGTTCGGGGGTACCTACCGCTCGATGGGGACAAGATGAATGTCGCATGGGCGAGGACAGTCCGCAACCGCCTGATGAACGTCGTTAGCAAGAGATCAGGCGGCAAGTCGCTTCGAAGGAGCATCGGAAGAGACCGGAAGATGATATCTTAACTACCATGAGTCTGTTTTTGGATAGCTCGGACCCCAAGGAGGTCGAAGAGCTCTTTGGCTGGGGGGTTCTTTCTGGTGTGACGACGAACCCTCTCATCATCGCCAGGGAGGCCCCTCACGCCGACCTCGGTGAGCGCATCCGTGGCGTTCTGCGGGGTTGCCACGGTGATGTCTGCGTCGAGCTGACGACAGAGACAGAGGCCGAGATGATGAGCGAGGCGGCAGTCTACGCCGCGTGGGATCCGGCACGCATTTGCATCAAGGTGCCCATGAGCGAGGCGGGGATCCGCGTCGTTCATAACCTGGCGAAGAAGGACGTGAAGACCAACGCAACCTGCCTCATGGCCATGAACCAGGCCTACTTGGCCGCGCTGGCCGGCGCCACGTATGTGAGCATCTTCGCAGGCCGTGTCCGCGACATGGGCTACGACGTTCGCCAGGTCATCGCATCGACCCGTGCAGTCCTGGACCGGGAGGGCTTGCCGGCCAAGATCCTGATCGGTTCAGTCCGCCACATGATGGACGTCAACGAGGCCCTGGAGGCTGGTGCCCACGTTGTCACCGTTCCGCCCCCCATCCTACGCAAGATGGTTTGGAACCCGCGGACGGAAGCGACGATTCAAGAGTTCAACGCGGCTTGGCGAAACCGCGGCAAGAAGGGCTAGCAATGCAACGAACGCTCGTCATTGGCGGGGCGGGGTTCATCGGTAGCCAGCTTGTCGACGTGCTCGTCAAGCGCGGCCCCGTTACGGTCTTTGAGAACTTCTCCGTCGGCAAGCGGGAGCTCATCGCCGGGCATATCGCCTCCGGCGCCGTGCGCGTGGTCGAAGGCAACACGCTCGACCTGGACGCCATGACCGCCGCGGCTCGCGGACACGACCTGGTTTTTCACCTCGCTGCCAACCCCGAAGCGCGTTGGGGCCTCGAACGCCCACGTCTCGATCTCGAGCAGGGGACGATTGCCACCTTCAACGCGCTGGAGGCGTGCCGGCTGAGCAAGGTTCCGCGCTTCTTCTTTTCTTCGAGCGGTACGGTGTACGGTAACACCGATGAACCTTGCGGGGAGATGGATCTTGGACACCTGCCGTTTTCCCTGTACGGAGCAAGCAAGATCGCCGGCGAGGCGCTCGTCGCGTCCTATGTCGAGTGTTTCAAGTTGCAGGGAAACATCTGCAGGTTCGGCAACGTCGTCGGCCCGCGTGCCACCCACGGTGCGATTCTTGATTTCTGCAAAAAGCTGAAAGCTCACCCGGACTACCTCGATGTCCTCGGGGACGGAACCCAGGCCAAGCCCTACCTTCACGTGACCGATTGCCTCGCTGGGATTCTCTACGTTGTAGACCACAGTCCGGACCCTCTGAACGTGTACAACCTTGCGCCGGAGGGCTGGACGACGGTTCGCCGGATAGCCGAGATGTGTGTCGCAGCTTCGCCCAACCCATCCGCGCGTATCGAATACTCGGGAGGGTCTCAGGGCTGGCCCGGCGACGTACCCAAATCACGACTGGTTCCCCGCAAGCTTGCAGGGCTTGGCTTCCGCGTGCGCTATACGTCGGACGAAGCGGTTGCGCGCGCCGTGGGCGAGGTGGCCTACGAGGTTTGGGGTACCGCGAAGGTGGAAGACACATCATGCAGTGTGTGATTCTTGCGGGCGGGCTTGCGACGCGCATGCGACCACGCACCTTGACGGCGCCCAAGAGCCTGCTTGCGATCGCGGGCCGTCCATTCATTGATTGGCAACTGGCGCGGGTGCAAGAGGCCGGGTACGACGAGGTCGTCCTGTGCGTCGCGTACCTGGGTGAGTTGATCAAGAAACACGTCGGCGCAGGCGAGCGATTCGGATTGCGCGTTTTGTACTCCGACGAAGGGGCCACATTGCTGGGGACGTGCGGCGCTCTCCGAAGGGCACTTCCCCTGCTCGCCGACGAGTTCTTGGTCACGTACGGGGACAGCTATCTTCCTTTCGACTACGCCTCGCCCCTGAAGATGCTCGTGGAGAACCATGACTGCGACGGTGTCATGAGCGTGTTCAAGAACGTCGGCCGCTGGGATGCCTCGAACGTTCGCACCGACGGTACCTGGATCATCGCCTACGAGAAGGGCACGGACGATCCACATTTCGACCACATCGACTACGGCGCCATCGCCTTGAGGCGGTCGGTCGTCGCGTCTTTGCGGGAGGGCGCACAGGGTGACCTTGCGACGATTCAGCACACGCTAGCAGGGCAAGGACGGTTGCGCGCCATTCTCGCGCACGAGAGATTTTACGAAATTGGATCGAGCAAGGGCTTGGTCGCGCTCGATCGGTATTTGTCGCGCTCCAACGTCCATCGCTCGCAAGGACCATCGTGAATCGCTTCAGCCAAACCTTTCTATCCGAGAGTGTGGAGATTATTCGGCGTCTCGACCTGGACGCCATCGAGGCTGTCGCCGATGGCATCGCCAGGGTGCGCGAGGAAGGTGGGCGACTTTTCCTCCTAGGCGTCGGGGGATCGGCCGGACATGCCAGCCACGCCGTGAACGACTTCCGCAAGCTGTGCGGGATCGAGGCCTATACGCCCACCGACAACGTGTCGGAGCTCACGGCGCGCGTGAATGACGAAGGCTGGGATACCTGCTTCTCCGAGTGGCTGAAGGTTTCGCACCTCAAGGCGAGTGATGGGTTGCTCGTCTTCTCGGTGGGTGGAGGTAACCGCGGGCAGAACTTGTCGGTGAACCTCGTGATGGCGCTGGAGCTCGCGCAAACCGTGGGAGCGCGGATCTTCGGCATCGTGGGACGGGAGGGCGGCTTCACCAAGTTATCGGCCGACGCGTGTGTGGTCATTCCACCTCTGGCGCCCGATCGGGTCACCCCCCACACCGAGGGGATCTGTGCCGTGGTCTGGCACCTGCTGGTCAGCCATCCGAAACTGCAGAGGAGCTCGGCGAAGTGGGAATCGGTGAAGTGAGCGAGCGACCGGCGATTATCCTTGATCGAGACGGCACGCTCGTCGATTTCGTGCGGGACGAGGAAACGGGCTTCATCACGTCAGCCTTCCATCCCTCCCAGATCCGAATTCTGCCCGGCGTGATCGAAGGGCTAGCGCTGCTCGAGCGGGCGGGCTTCGTGCTCGCCATAGCAACCAACCAGCCAGGCCCTGCGAAGGGGCATTTCTCCGCCGCCGCTGTCGAGCGCACGAATGCGGCGCTCGTATCGAATCTGCGCGAACATGGCATCGCCATCGCGGCCGTGAAATGCTGCATGCACCATCCGGAAGGTGGCCCCGGTGGAGATGTGTCGCTCGTGTGCAAGTGCGACTGCCGCAAGCCCAAGCCGGGGCTCATCGACACGCTCGTGGGCGACCTGAATCTGGATAGAACGCGATCCTGGATGGTTGGCGATACGTACACCGATGTCGAAGCTGGTCGAGCTGCTGGCCTAAACACAGGCATTCTCTTTGCGCCGAATCGTTGCGAGCTCGTCCAATGGTAGTGGCGACGAACCTATCTTCGATTCCGGCTGCCTCCGATATCTCGGCACCAAGCCTTGACCAACTTGCCAGGGAGATCGTTTCGCGTTCCCGCTTGGCAGGTCAGAGCGGTGACGATGACATGAGCCGGGATGCGGGGTAAGGTACCCTCGAACCTGATGGGCCGAAAAGTCGCGCTTGGTTTCTTGCTGGTTGTGCTGGCGACGGCTGCGTACTGGGGCGCCCTCGACGACCCGTTCGTTTATGACGACCTTTCGGCGATTTCGGGCAACCTCCTCATTCGCAAGCTCCAGGTCGCGTGGGTATTCGTGGCGGGCGCGCCGACCAGCGAAGGGTTCGCGTACGGCCAGTTCAGGCCCTTGCCCATGTTTTCGCTCGCCCTCAACTACCACTGGAGCGGCATCGCACCGTGGGCCTATCGGTTCACCAACCTCGTCCTTCACGTCGCGAACTGCTTGCTGGCGGCGCTGGTGCTTCGCCGGGTCCTGACGGCCTTCCCCATCGGCAGGAATGGTCGCGTGCTGGACGAACGCGAGGCCGGCTGGGCAGCTTTTCTTGGTTCGGCGTTTCTCGCCGTTCACCCGATTCACTCCATGGTGGTCTTGCTGGTTTGGAAGCGGGCGACGCTGCTCGCCGGTTTCTTCTCGCTGCTTGCGGTTTGGTGCCTGGAACGCTTGCGAGGAATAGGCGACAACGCTCCCTCGCCCACCGGCATGTCCAGGGTGTGGCTCGTCGCGGGCCTGTACACCAGCCACCCCTGGCGCTCTCTTCCAAGGAGACGGCGGTCGTGCTGCCGGCGATGCTTCTCGCTCTCGATCTGTGGGTGCATAAGTGCATAAGCGAATCGAAGGGGGGGATTTCCGGTCCGAAAACCCGTGCCGCCCTGTGCCACCGCACCCTCGCGTGCGCCTGGAGTGCCCTACGGAGCGGGTTTGATGGCGCGATTCGGGTGCCGAACGGGCTGTCTCAATCACAAGGCGTAGTCCACCCCATCACAGCCCCGGAGAGGTCGTGTTCAGTTCAGCCAGTCAGCGCTGCCACCCGCCTTCAGGGGCGGCGGGCGCGCTGGGCGTAGCTCCGGGATCTCCGTTGGCAGGTGCATCGCGGTCAGGATCTTCTTGGCGATGTCCTCGCTCTTGATGAGTGCGATCAGGCGGAGCGGGGCCTTACATTTCTGGCAGGCGATTTCGAACCCGAAGGTGCGGCGCAAAAGTTCGGACCAAGAAATATACCTCGAAGTGTTCTTGGGCTTGTCCTGCGCGGGGGACGCCGGCTCGACGGGTGAGGGAACCACCTCGCTGTTCGTGGCAGGTCTTACAGAAAAGGTGTGCGAAGCCTCGCCCCAAGATTCCGCACGACATGAATCCGTGCAGCTCGTCGGTCACGAAGCCGGGCAGTGTCCGGCCATTGGCCTCGTCGGTCCACTGCTGCTCGAAGGTCAGCAGATGTTCCTGCATGACCCTGTACAAGGCAGTCTTCTCCGGCTGCCGGCGTGAATAGACCGGTCCCGCAGACGCGGGCTGTGCGCATGCCGCTGCCTCCACAAAGGAGGGATGTCGGTCAGCGAGTCATGAAAGTTGCGCGATTGCCGCCCCCTGCTTGCCTGGGCGGGCCTGCGCACCCTGACTCTCAACGGCTCCATACCGGAGGTCGAGCGCGAAGAGCGCGTGCGCGCGTTCCAGGCCGAGGGGCTGGTCACAAATTCAGCATCATCCGCGCGTCGTCGCTCATGAGCTCGGGGGTCCAGGGCGGGTCGAAGGTGATGGCCACCTCGACCTGGGCGACGCCGGGCAGCTTGCGGATGCGCGCGTCGGCCTCCGAGCGCAGGATCTCGGACATGCCACAGGCGGGTGAGGTCACGGTCATGAGGACCTCGACCCGGTGGCCGCCCTCGGGCAGGGGCTCGGAGCGCATGGCGTACACGAGCCCCAGCTCCACGATGTTGACGGGGATCTCCGGGTCGTAGCACTCGCGCAGCTCCTGCCACACCAGGCGCTCCAACTGGGCGGTGGCCGCATCGTTGGCGGTGGAGCCCGAGGGTGGGTCGGGTGACGGGTCGGATGATGGGTCGGGTGCGCGCTGGGAATCGGGCGTCGCCGTCACTTCTGGGGCTCCTTGTTGGGCTCGCCGCCGCTGGTGGGCGCGGTCGTGGTCTCGTGCATGGCGGCGTTCAAGGTGTGCCAGGCGAGGCTCGCGCACTTGACCCGCACGGGGAACGCGCTCACGCCGGAGAAGGCGGCGAGCTTGCCCAGGTCTTCGAGATCGAAGCAGGGATCCTGGCCGCCGGTGATCATTTGGTGAAAGCGCTTGAAGGTCTCGGAGGCGTCGGCCAGGGACTTTCCCTTCACCACCGAGGTCATCATGGACGCCGAGGCCTTGGCGATGGCGCAGCCCTCGCCTTGGAAGCTGATGTCGCGGATGACCCCGTCCTTGACGTCGAGGTACACGGTGACGTGATCGCCGCACAGGGGATTGGCGCCCTCGGCCTGGTGGTTGGCCGTGGGCAACTTGGCGTAGTTGCGCGGGTTGCGCTGGTGATCGAGGATCACTTCCTGGTAGAGCTCGTCGAGCTCGTTCATGGGTGGAACACTTTCTGGGCCTCCGTGAGGCAGTCGACCAAGGTGTCGACCTCTTCGGGCTTGTTGTAGAAGGCGAACGAGGCGCGCGCGGTTCCCGGCACGCCCATGCGTTTCATGGTGGGCTGCGCGCAGTGGTGTCCGGCGCGAATGGCGACGCCATAGCGATCCAGCACGGTCCCGAGGTCGTGGGGATGGATGTCGCCCAGCATGAAGGAGATGGCGCCGGCCCGGTGCTTGGGTTTGCCGATGAGGCGCAGGCCGGGGAGCTTGCTCAAGGCCGCTTCCGCGTAGGCGAGAAGCTCGGCCTCGTAGCGCTCGATGGCCGCCATGCCGAACGATTCGACGTAGTCGATGGCGGCGCCAAGGGCGATGGCGCCGTTGATGGCGGGCGTGCCGGCTCTTTCGTCGGGTTCTTCAGGCACTCCTCATGCCAGACCCCCGGAACTTTGTCGAGTACGTAGAGCGGGTCGCCACCGCGGCCTTCGGCTCGGCGCCCCGCGACGTCGCTGCGCTTGTCGAGGGATGATGGCGCTATATCCCTCCTTGACACGCCCAGGATGGGTTTGTACCGTGAAGAGTCAACGATGTCATCTCCACCAGTCGAATGTATCCCTGAACAACGCCTCGACCCCGGAAGGGCCGTTCTGGCAATGAGGCAGGGGCGTACTTTGACGGTTCAGGCGACGTCGGAACAGGCAGTTGTGACAATATCTTCCGCCACGGGCGCCACGGAGCTATCCTTTGAAATACGGCTTGATGCCACGGGACCAGTCGTGTCGGTGAAGGGATCATCAATCGAGGTCGAGGCCGCGCGTCGTGTGGGTATTCGCTGTGACGAATTCCTCGTGGAGGCGAGAGAGAAGGTAGAGCTTGTGTCCGGCGGGACCTTTGTGCAACGCTCTGCGGAAGCAGCACGAATAGAGGCGAAGAGTTTGGCGATCGATGCCAAACTAGGCGGAATTCGGGTTAGCGCCAACGACGATGTGCAGTTGTTGGGCGAATCTATCCTGCTCAATTGCGATCGCCCGTCCGCCATTCCTTCCTGGGTGACCGATGGTCTTCCTCCCTCCCTAGATGTGGTGCCGCGATTGTTGCCCGCAGAAACCGTTTCGGGGGATGCTTCGCTGGTTGATGAAATTAACCTCAAGCCATGACTCTCCATGCGCCTCGTCAATAGAACAAGATGGCCAGCGATCCTCCAGGTCGCGAACCTTCAAACTGAGGCTCTCTCTGCTGTTGTTATTGTCAAGAGGACATATGACATCGTCGAGGACGGCCATCTGAGGCCCGCAGACGAGCCATTGCCCCTTTCTCCAGATTTTCTGGAGACTCCCTATGGAATCTTCCACGGGGATCATTTCATCCGCAAGAAAGGCGCCGATGTCGCGGTTTTAGGAACCATCCGTCGACTGCGTCCTGTGACCAGGGCGCGTGTCTCAATCACGATCGGATCGATTGTCCGAGAATTGCGGGTTCTCGGGGACCGTACATGGAAGAAGACGGGACGCGCGGCGACGGCATTGTCACCGACGGCGCCCACTCCATTCACTGAAATGCCGCTTTCCTATAAGCGTGCATATGGCGGTTCGGCGGACTTTGCTGGATATCAGGCCCCTCATCCTGAGAATCCATGGGGCATCGGCTTCTATCTGGAAGCCGAGCAGGCGGTAGACCACCAGCTTCCGAACATAGAAGATGCCGCCTCCTCCGAAAACTACCAATGGTCGGATCGCCAGCCTGTCGCAGGGTTTGCTCCATACCCGATGATTTGGGGCTTGCGAGCGCAGGAAGCGATCAAGATTGCCGCCGACAGGAAGTCGATCCAGTCGGTTTCACCACTTCTGTTCAACAACGCCCATCCAAAGCTCGTCGTAGACAAAGTTGCACCGTCTGAGACCATCGCCGTTCAGGGACTGGATGAAAAGCCACTGGCCATTACCCTTCCATCCGTCCGTCTTGGTCTTGAAGTCAATACTTCGGGGAAGACGGTCGATGTCGAGAGCCGAATCGACGGTGTCTACATATGGTCGGATGTACGTAAGGTCGTCATTACAAACCGGGCCAACTTCAGCTATCAGTTCCAATCGGAACAGACACGTCAAGCCACGCTGTCCGAGGTTGGGGAATTGGCGTGAAGAAGGAAGGCACAAAATGCCAGGTATTCCGTATCCTTGCTTGAATACGATTCAACCGATTGTCGGGGTTGATATTCATAATTCGCTTCCACCAATGCCCCCGGCCCCCATGCCGCATGTAGTTGTTTGGGGGGTTGGTCTATCCGCCAAGATGGGATTCCCATTGAGCTCGGTGACTAGCCGGGCTTCCTCCCCCGATGCACTCGTTCCAACGAACACTGTTTCGGCCGGTTGGGGCTATGCCTGCGGACGCCAGCACGACGCCGGTCCCCATGGGGGACACATCTGGGCAGTGCATAAGCGAATCGAAGGGGGTATTTCCGGTCCGAAAACCCGTGCCGCCCTGTGCCACCACACCCTCGCGTGCGCCTGGAGTGCCCTACGGAGCGGGTTTGATGGCGCGATTCGGGTGCCGAACAGGCTGTCTCAATCACAAGGCGTAGTCCACCCCATCACAGCCCCGGAGAGGTCGTGTTCAGTTCAGCCAGTCAGCGCTGCCACCCGCCTTCAGGGGCGGCGGGCGCGCTGGGCGTAGCTCCGGGATCTCCGTTGGCAGGTGCATCGCGGTCAGGATCTTCTTGGCGATGTCCTCGCTCTTGATGAGTGCGATCAGGCGGAGCGGGGCCTTACATTTCTGGCAGGCGATTTCGAACCCGAAGGTGCGGCGCAAAAGTTCGGACCAAGAAATATACCTCGAAGTGTTCTTGGGCTTGTCCTGCGCGGGGGACGCCGGCTCGACGGGTGAGGGAACCACCTCGCTACGTGAGGTGGCGTGCGACGAAAGTACACCAAAATATCTAACGGTATGGCGCTTGGGGGGCGGGACGAGCGCAGCGAGACGCGCGATGAGGGCCAGTGGAGCCAGTTCCACCGACGTAGTGCCGTCGGACCACGCCTTCTTCAGCTCCAGCCTCACGGTTCCATCGTCGAGGATCTTGAGCCTGTCGTTGGCGAGAGGCGGGCGGAGGATGTATTTGCACAGGGTTAACCGGCCCTGCTTGTCGTTGGCAGCGACCCTGGTCGCTCCATGCAGGTTGAACCCGTGTTCTTGCGCGCACAACTTGCCCTTGGCGACGGGCTGGTCATCGGGGTCAAGCACGATGCGCACAGGTCTGCGTTTGTTGGTGGGGCCAGCGGGTGGTGTACCGGCGGTGGCGGCGGCCAAGAGCTTGGCCAACAGCGGATCTTTCTCGCCCATGGTCTCGTCGGTGACGACGGTTACTTCGCCGTCGCCTGGGGCGGTGACGAGGGAGATGACGCCGCGACGCTGGAGGAAGCGCAGGATGCGTTTGCTGGCGCGCTCGACGATCTGCTCGACTTCCTGTTGGGTGGGTGCTGTCGCGGGGTGGAACATCTGGCCCTTGCCATCGCCGTCCGGCGAGTACACACCGTCGAGAAAAAGGGTGTGAAGATGCGGATTGAGTCGCAAATCACTGTTGGCGCGCTGGATGACTGTCACGGCGCCGGTTTCGCCAGGAGGCAAGCCGCGTTCAACGTGCCGCTTGCGGTACCATCCAGCGACAGTATCCGTGAAGATGCGCACCACTTGACCGAGCAGTTTCCCGTCGAAGGCGAGCGGGAAGCGCAGCGGGAAAGGCATGGTCAAGACAAACTGCCTCAGAGGTACATCGGGCAGGACATAATCCGTGAGGTTCAACGCCCCCTCGTTCATGCGCCTGCCCAAGCAACTGGGACATACGGCTCTGGCCTTGCAGCTGAAGGCCACAGCATGGTGTTCGTGGCAGGTCTTACAGAAAAGGTGTGCGAAGCCTCGCCCCAAGATTCCGCACGACATGAATCCGTGCAGCTCGTCGGTCACGAAGCCGGGCAGTGTCCGGCCATTGGCCTCGTCGGTCCACTGCTGCTCGAAGGTCAGCAGATGTTCCTGCATGACCCTGTACAAGGCAGTCTTCTCCGGCTGCCGGCGTGAATAGACCGGTCCCGCAGACGCGGGCTGTGCGCATGCCGCTGCCTCCACAAAGGAGGGATGTCGGTCAGCGAGTCATGAAAGTTGCGCGATTGCCGCCCCTGCTTGCCTGGGCGGGCCTGCGCACCCTGACTCTCAACGGCTCCATACCGGCGGTCGAGCGCGAAGAGCGCGTGCGCGCGTTCCAGGCCGAGGGGCTGATCACAAATTCAGCATCATCCGCGCGTCGTCGCTCATGAGCTCGGGGGTCCAGGGCGGGTCGAAGGTGATGGCCACCTCGACCTGGGCGACGCCGGGCAGCTTGCGGATGCGTTCGTCGGCCTCGGAGCGCAGGATCTCGGACATGCCACAGGCGGGTGAGGTCACGGTCATGAGGACCTCGACCCGGTGGCCACCCTCGGGTAGAGGCTCGGAGCGCATGGCGTAGACGAGCCCCAGCTCCACGATGTTGACGGGGATCTCAGGGTCGTAACACTCGCGCAGCTCCTGCCACACCAGGCGCTCCAACTGGGTGGTGGCCGCATCGTTGGCGGTGGAGCCCGAGGGTGGGTCGGGTGACGGGTCGGATGGCGGGTCGGGTGCGCGCTGGGGCTCGGGCGTCGCCATCACTTCTGGGGCTCCTTGTTGGGCTCGCCGCCGCTGGTGGGCGCGGTCGTGGTCTCGTGCATGGCGGCGTTCAAGGTGTGCCAGGCGAGGCTCGCGCACTTCACCCGCACGGGGAACGCGCTCACGCCGGAGAACGCGGCGAGCTTGCCCAGGTCTTCGAGGTCGAAACAGGGATCCTGGCCGCCGGTGATCATCTGGTGGAAGCGCTTGAAGGTCTCGGAGGCATCGGCCAAGGACTTTCCCTTCACCACCGACGTCATCATGGACGCCGACGCCTTGGCGATGGCGCAGCCTTCGCCTTGGAAGCTGATATCGCGAATGACGCCGTCCTTGACGTCGAGGTACACGGTCACGTGATCGCCGCACAGGGGATTGGCGCCCTCGGCCTGGTGGTTGGCCGTGGGCAACTTGGCGTAGTTGCGCGGGTTGCGCTGGTGATCGAGGATCACTTCCTGATAGAGGTCGTCAAGCTCGTTCATTGGCGGAACACTTTCTGGGCCTCCAGGAGGCAGGCGACCAAGGTGTCGACTTCTTCGGGCTTGTTGTAGAAGGCGAACGAGGCGCGCGCGGTGCCCGGCACGCCCATGCGCTTCATGGTGGGCTGCGCGCAGTGGTGTCCGGCGCGAATGGCGACCCCATAGCGATCCAGCACGGTCCCCACGTCGTGGGGATGGATGTCGCCCAGCATGAAGGAGATAGCGCCGGCCCGGTGCTTGGGCTTGCCGATGAGTCGCAGCCCAGGGAGCTTGCTCAGGGCCGCTTCCGCGTAGGCGAGGAGCTCGGCCTCGTAGCGCTCGATGGCGGCCATGCCGAACGACTCGACATACTCGATGGCGGCGCCGAGGGCGATGGCGCCGTTGATGGCGGGGGTGCCGGCCTCGAACTTGGCCGGCGGTGGCGCGTAGGTGGTCCGCTCGAAGGTCACGGATATGATCATGTCGCCACCGCCTTGCCAGGGCGGCATGGCCTCCAAGAGGTGCTGCTTGCCATAGAGCACGCCGATGCCGGTGGGGCCGTAGAGCTTGTGGCCCGAAAAGACGAGAAAATCGCAGTCGAGAGCGCGCACGTCGATGGCGCGATGGGGGACGGACTGGGCCGCGTCGACCAGGACCTGGGCACCCGCGCGATGCGCGGCTTCGATCATGGCCTTGGCCGGGTTGACCGTGCCGAGCGCGTTCGAGACCAGGGTGAAGGCCACCAGCTTGGTTCGGGCACCGAGAAGCTTCTCGTACTCGGGGACGATCAGATCGCCGTTGTCGTCCATGGGCGCGACCTTCAAGGTCGCACCGCGCTCCTGGCACAGCATCTGCCATGGCACGATGTTCGAATGGTGCTCCATGGCGGTGACGAGGATCTCGTCTCCTGCGCTGATGCGACTGCGGCCGTAACTCTGGGCGACCAAATTGATGCCTTCGGTGGCGCCGCGAACGAACACGATCTCGCTGGTCTGCTCGGCGCCGAGGAAGCGGCGAACCGTCTCGCGCGCCGACTCGTGGGCCGCGGTCGCACGCTCGCTCAGCTGGTAGACGCCGCGGTGGATGTTGGCGCACTCCTCGATGTAACTCTTGTGGATGCGATCGAGCACCGCGCTCGGTTTCTGCGTGGTGGCGGCGTTGTCGAGGTACACGAGCGGGTGGCCGTGGACCTTTTGCGCCAGGGCCGGGAAGTCCCGCCGCACGCTCTCCACGTCGAGGCTATTCGACAAGGAGGAGCCTCTGTGCTTGGTCGCCATCACGCGACGACTCCCGGGTTGGCGAGAGACTCGATCTTTTTCACGAGCACGCCTTCCAGCTCCGCGCGCAGCTCGGTCTGGGCGATGCAGTCGAGACCCTCCAGCATGAAGGCGCGGATGAGCAGCTGGTTGGCTTCCCTCTCGCCGATGCCGCGCGAGCGCAGATAGAACAGGGCGTCCGCATTCAGACGCCCGGTGGTGGCGCCGTGCGAGCACTTGACGTCATTGGCGAAGATCTCGAGGTGCGGCTTGCTGTGTACCAGGGCGCCCTCGCCGAGCACGATGTTGCGATTGGTTTGACGTGCGTCGGTCTGCTGGGCATCGGGCCTGACCACGATGCGTCCGTTGAAGACCGCGCGGCTGCGGTCTCCGACCACGCCCTTGTAGACCTCGCGGCTCGTCGACCGGGCAGCGCGATGATCGATGGTCGTGTGATTGTCGATGTGGCCCGAGCCCGATGCGAGGTAGAGGCCGTCGAGGTTGCAGGTGCAACCTTCCTCGGCAAGCAACACGTGAACATCGTTGCGCACCATGCGGCCGCCCAAGGCCAGACTGCTGCCCGAAAAGACGCTGCCGGTCTTCTGGGTCACGGCGAGGTGGCCGACGTGACCGCCACCGGGCGACGCCTTCTGGATGCCGTGATGGACGACGTGCGCGCCGGGTTCGAGCACGATTTCGGTGACCGCGCTGGCCAATGTGGACCGGGAGTCGGCACCGAGATGGATCTCGACGACGGTGGCCCGGCTATTTTCCCCTGCCCAGATGACGGTGCGCGGGAACCCGGCGCTGCCCTCGGCGGAAGCCAGGAAGACGACGTAAATAGGCACTTCGGACGCAAATCCTGCTGGAATGCGAATGAACGCGCCGTCGGTCATGAACGCCATGTTCAAGGCCACGAAGGCGTTCTGGTCGCGCAGATGGTGACCCAGAACCTGGCCCACGGTTCCCGAATCCTCGGCCAGGGCGGAAGAGATGGGAATCATCCACAGATCGTCGGGGAGTGGCCGTCCGTTGGCGGCGCCCGAGTGATAGCGGCCGTCGACGAAAAGCAGGCGCCGGACCTGGTGACCGCCCAAGCCGAGCACATCCGCGGCGAAATCGTCCTTCGCCAAGTGTGGCTTGGCGAAGGGTGGAGGCAGCAGCGCCAGCCTCGTGATGGGGGTGACGTCGGTGAAACGCCAGTCCTCTTGCTTGGTGGTGGGCCAGCCTTGCTCCAGAAATGCGTCGAACGCGCTTCGCCTCACCGAGGTCAGCCACGCGGGAAGGCCGGTGTCCTGCTCGATGGCATGCGCGAACCCCGCCGTGTAGGCGGTGCGGTCGCTGAGCGAAAGCGTGGCGCTCACAAGACTTGTCCCTGTTCCTGGGCCCGGCTTGCCGCCCAGCTGTAGCCGTTCTTTTCGAGCTCGACCGCCAGGTTCTTGTCGCCCGAGGTGACGATGGTGCCGGCGGACAGCACATGAACCCGGTCGGGCACCAGGTAGTCGAGCAACCGTTGATGGTGGGTGATGACCACGATGGCACGCTGGGGGTGGCGAAGCGCCTGCACGGCGCCGGCCACCTCGCGCAGGGCATCGATGTCGAGCCCCGAATCGGTCTCGTCGAGCACCGCCAGGCGCGGCTCCAGCACGGACATCTGCAAGATCTCGTTGCGCTTCTTTTCGCCGCCTGAGAAACCTTCGTTCACGGGCCGTCCGAGCAGGTCAGGATTGAGCCCGAGGCTCTTGGCCTTCATCTTGACCATGGCCAGAAAATCCATGGCGTCCAGTCCCTCTTCGCCCCGATGCTTGCGGATGGCGTTGAGGGCCGCGCGCAGGAAGTAGGTGTTGGCCACGCCAGGAATTTCCACCGGATGCTGGAAGCCGAGGAAGATGCCTTCGCGCGCCCTCTCCTCGGGCGGCAGCGCGCGCAGATCCTTGCCCTGGTACAGAATCTCGCCCGCGGTCACGACGTAACCGTCGCGGCCTGCCAGCACGTTGGCCAGCGTGCTCTTGCCCGAGCCATTGGGGCCCATGATGGCGCAAACCTCTCCTGCCTCCACGTCTAGACTGAGGCCGCGCAAGATGGGCTTGCCACCGGCTTCCACGTGCAGGTTCTTGATCGCTAGCAATGCCATGACTAACCGACGCTCCCTTCCAGGCTGACACCAAGCAGTTTTTGCGCCTCGACCGCGAACTCCATGGGCAGGTGCCGGAAAACTTCCTTGCAGTACCCGTTCACGATCAGATTCACCGCGTCCTCGGTGCCAAGGCCGCGCTGGCGGCAATAGAAAAGCTGATCCTCGCTGATGCGCGAGGTGGACGCCTCGTGCTCGACCTGCGACGAGGTATTCCGGACGTCGAGGTAGGGCACGGTGTGGGCGCCGCACTGGTCTCCGATGAGCAGCGAATCGCACTGCGAATAGTTGCGCGCATTGGTCGCGCCGTCGGTCACGCGCACCAGGCCGCGGTAGGTGTTCTGTCCATGTCCGGCGGAAATGCCTTTGGAGAGGATGGTGCTTTTGGTGTTCTTCCCGATGTGGATCATCTTGGTGCCGGTATCCGCCTGCTGAAAGTGGTTGGTGACCGCGACCGAGTAGAACTCGCCCACCGAACCGTCGCCGATGAGCATCACGCTGGGATATTTCCAGGTGATGGCCGACCCGGTTTCAACCTGCGTCCACGAGATCTTCGAATTGCGACCCGCGGCCTTGCCGCGCTTGGTGACGAAATTGTAGATGCCGCCCTTGCCGTCCTTGTCGCCGGGATACCAGTTCTGCACCGTGGAGTACTTGATCTCCGCACCGTCGTGGGCCACCAGCTCCACCACCGCCGCGTGAAGCTGGTTGTTGTCGCGCCGGGGCGCGGTGCAGCCTTCGAGGTAGCTGACGTAGCTGTCCGGCTCGGCGATGATGAGCGTGCGCTCGAATTGCCCGGTGTCGGCGGCGTTGATGCGAAAGTAGGTCGACAGCTCCATGGGGCAACGCACGCCCTTGGGGATGTAGCAAAAACTTCCGTCGGAGAACACGGCCGAGTTGAGCGCCGCGAAGTAGTTGTCGGAAGAGGGAACCACCGAGCCGAGGTACTTGCGTACGAGCTCGGGGTGGTTGCGCGCCGCCTCGGAAAACGAGCAGAAGATGATACCCAGCTCGCCCAGCTTGGCCTTGAAGCTGGTCGCCACCGAGACGCTGTCCACCACCGCGTCGAGCGCCACGCCCGAGAGCCGCTCTTGCTCGGCCAGCGAAATGCCCAGCTTGTCGAACATGGCGCGCACGTCCGGATCGACCTCGTCGAGACTTTTCGGTCCGGCGGTCTTGGGCTTGGGCGCCGAGTAGTACACGATCGCTTGGTAGTCGATGGGATCGTAGTGCACGCTCTGCCAGCGTGGCTCGGTCATGGTCAGCCAGTGGCGGTAGGCACGCAGCCGCCAATCGAGCAGGAAGGCCGGCTCCTGCTTCTTGGCCGAGATGAGGCGAATGACGTCCTCGCTGAGCCCTTTGGGCGCGGCATCGCTGTCGAGATCGGTGGTGAAACCGTAGGGGTACTCACGCTGGGTGAGCCGTGAAGGTCGATGGATGCTTGCGCCATGAGAGCCGCTCCGAAAACAGGACTTTAGGAGTCCTCCATGAAAGTGTTGGGGCCTGAGGGTCCATCCCTAGGATGATGACGGGCGGCCATTGGGTTTAGCTTTTCGACGCTTCGCCGCGCTTGCCATTTGCGGTTTACCCTGCACGATGGACTTGTCAAGTCGTCCATACGTGTCATTCTTGGGTTCACCATGCGTACCATCAAGCGCTATTCAAACCGAAAACTCTACGACACCACCGAACGCCACTACGTCACCTTGGCTGACGTCGCCGGCTTCGTTCGCAAGGGTGATGATGTACAAGTCACCGACTACGTCACCAGCGCGGATCTCACCGCGCAGACCTTGGCCCAAATCATCTTCGAGGAGGAAAAGAAAACTCCGCGCATCGGCGCGGATGTCCTTCGCAAGATCATCCAGGTCGGATTGACACTGGACTGATTCGGTCCGATTCCCTGCTCACCGGGCGGCGAGCTACTCGCCGCTCAGCCGGTGAATACCGTCAAGCACGTGCCACGTGGCCACGATGGTCAGGTCGACCAGTTTGTCGTTGCGCTGGTTTTCAGGCACCACCAAGTGCTCGTAGGTACACAGCGCCTGCAGCTGGCGAAGAAAGCGGCTGATCACCCGGCGGTCCGACTTTCCGATCCATCCACCCATCTTTTCGACCAGCATGCGCTGGTGTTGCTGGATGAATCGGGCAGCCGACAGGGCGCTCTGACTCCGACGCGCCGGCTCGGAGCGCCGGGGGAAGATTTCGAGCAGGTCGCGGCGGTACTCGGCCAGGTCATGATCCACGGCGTGGTTGATGTCGAAGTAGTCCGCGACGGTTTCTTTGATGGTATCGTAGCCCACACGTTGCCCGTGCCGCTGGTTGGGCGGTGCGCCCCGGCACGCGCCCTCGACATCGACGATGCGGTCGATGTATTCCAGCTTGGCCAGCGCGACCTGCCAGTCCTTGTAACGCCGTCGCCAGCGCGACGAAGAATCGAGCCATACCGCGAAGGTCTCGGCGAAATCCTCGTCGGGGTGTTTCTGCGCGTAGTGGTACATCCCCGCACGGTGAAGGTAGCGAACGTAGTCGCGGCTCCACGGATTCGGGTTGTACACGTCCCGATACGGGCGGCGGACTCGCCAAAGGTCTGCGCCCAATCTCGCGCTTCCAAAGCTCGAAGGCGTAGTTGATGGCGTGGCCGGACCGTGGCGCAGGTACATCAGCACCTCGTCGCGCGAGTATTCATTCAGATGGTCATTGACCAGCTGCCAGAGCAGGGCGTTGGCCAGGT
>CAWCMR010000004.1:0-11220 GCA_963796685.1 uncultured delta proteobacterium | reverse complement strand
GTTCGTGGCAGGTCTTACAGAAAAGGTGTGCGAAGCCTCGCCCCAAGATTCCGCACGACATGAATCCGTGCAGCTCGTCGGTCACGAAGCCGGGCAGTGTCCGGCCATTGGCCTCGTCGGTCCACTGCTGCTCGAAGGTCAGCAGATGTTCCTGCATGACCCTGTACAAGGCAGTCTTCTCCGGCTGCCGGCGTGAATAGACCGGTCCCGCAGACGCGGGCTGTGCGCATGCCGCTGCCTCCACAAAGGAGGGATGTCGGTCAGCGAGTCATGAAAGTTGCGCGATTGCCGCCCCCTGCTTGCCTGGGCGGGCCTGCGCACCCTGACTCTCAACGGCTCCATACCGGCGGTCGAGCGCGAAGAGCGCGTGCGCGCGTTCCAGGCCGAGGGGCTGATCACAAATTCAGCATCATCCGCGCGTCGTCGCTCATGAGCTCGGGGGTCCAGGGCGGGTCGAAGGTGATGGCCACCTCGACCTGGGCGACGCCGGGCAGCTTGCGGATGCGTTCGTCGGCCTCGGAGCGCAGGATCTCGGACATGCCACAGGCAGGGGAGGTCACGGTCATGAGGACCTCGACCCGGTGGCCGCCCTCGGGCAGAGGCTCGGAGCGCATGGCGTACACGAGCCCCAGCTCCACGATGTTGACGGGGATCTCAGGGTCGTAACACTCGCGCAGCTCCTGCCACACCAGGCGCTCCAACTGGGTGGTGGCCGCATCGTTGGCGGTGGAGCCCGAGGGTGGGTCGGGTGACGGGTCGGATGGCGGGTCGGGTGCGCGCTGGGGATCGGGCGTCGCCGTCACTTCTGGGGCTCCTTGTTGGGCTCGCCGCCGCTGGTGGGCGCGGTCGTGGTCTCGTGCATGGCGGCGTTCAAGGTGTGCCAGGCGAGGCTCGCGCACTTCACCCGCACGGGGAACGCGCTCACGCCGGAGAACGCGGCGAGCTTGCCCAGGTCTTCGAGGTCGAAACAGGGATCCTGGCCGCCGGTGATCATCTGGTGGAAGCGCTTGAAGGTCTCGGAGGCGTCGGCCAAGGACTTTCCCTTCACCACCGACGTCATCATGGATGCCGATGCCTTGGCGATGGCGCAGCCCTCGCCTTGGAAGCTGATGTCGCGGATGACGCCGTCCTTGACGTCGAGGTACACGGTCACGTGATCGCCGCACAGGGGATTGGCGCCCTCGGCCTGGTGGTTGGCCGTGGGCAACTTGGCGTAGTTGCGCGGGTTGCGCTGGTGATCGAGGATCACTTCTTGATAGAGATCGTCAAGCTCGTTCATTGGCGGAACACTTTCTGGGCCTCCAGGAGGCAGGCGACCAAGGTGTCGACTTCTTCGGGCTTGTTGTAGAAGGCGAACGAGGCGCGCGCGGTGCCCGGCACGCCCATGCGCTTCATGGTGGGCTGCGCGCAGTGGTGTCCGGCGCGAATGGCGACCCCATAGCGATCCAGCACGGTCCCCACGTCGTGGGGATGGATGTCGCCCAGCATGAAGGAGATAGCGCCGGCCCGGTGCTTGGGTTTGCCGATGAGGCGCAGCCCGGGGAGCTTGCTCAGGGCCGCTTCCGCGTAGGCGAGGAGCTCGGCCTCGTAGCGCTCGATGGCGGCCATGCCGAACGACTCGACATACTCGATGGCGGCGCCGAGGGCGATGGCGCCGTTGATGGCGGGGGTGCCGGCCTCGAACTTGGCCGGCGGTGGCGCGTAGGTGGTCCGCTCGAAGGTCACGGACATGATCATGTCGCCACCGCCTTGCCAGGGCGGCATGGCCTCCAAGAGGTGCTGCTTGCCATAGAGCACGCCGATGCCGGTGGGGCCGTAGAGCTTGTGGCCCGAAAAGACGAGAAAATCGCAGTCGAGAGCGCGCACGTCGATGGCGCGATGGGGGACGGACTGGGCCGCGTCGACCAGGACCTGGGCACCCGCGCGATGCGCGGCTTCGATCATGGCCTTGGCCGGGTTGACCGTGCCGAGCGCGTTCGAGACCAGGGTGAAGGCCACCAGCTTGGTTCGGGCACCGAGAAGCTTCTCGTACTCGGGGACGATCAGATCGCCGTTGTCGTCCATGGGCGCGACCTTCAAGGTCGCACCGCGCTCCTGGCACAGCATCTGCCATGGCACGATGTTCGAATGGTGCTCCATGGCGGTGACGAGGATCTCGTCTCCTGCGCTGATGCGACTGCGGCCGTAACTCTGGGCGACCAAATTGATGCCTTCGGTGGCGCCGCGAACGAACACGATCTCGCTGGTCTGCTCGGCGCCGAGGAAGCGGCGAACCGTCTCGCGCGCCGACTCGTGGGCCGCGGTCGCACGCTCGCTCAGCTGGTAGACGCCGCGGTGGATGTTGGCGCACTCCTCGATGTAACTCTTGTGGATGCGATCGAGCACCGCGCTCGGTTTCTGCGTGGTGGCGGCGTTGTCGAGGTACACGAGCGGGTGGCCGTGGACCTTTTGCGCCAGGGCCGGGAAGTCCCGCCGCACGCTCTCCACGTCGAGGCTATTCGACAAGGAGGAGCCTCTGTGCTTGGTCGCCATCACGCGACGACTCCCGGGTTGGCGAGAGACTCGATCTTTTTCACGAGCACGCCTTCCAGCTCCGCGCGCAGCTCGGTCTGGGCGATGCAGTCGAGACCCTCCAGCATGAAGGCGCGGATGAGCAGCTGGTTGGCTTCCCTCTCGCCGATGCCGCGCGAGCGCAGATAGAACAGGGCGTCCGCATTCAGACGCCCGGTGGTGGCGCCGTGCGAGCACTTGACGTCATTGGCGAAGATCTCGAGGTGCGGCTTGCTGTGTACCAGGGCGCCCTCGCCGAGCACGATGTTGCGATTGGTTTGACGTGCGTCGGTCTGCTGGGCATCGGGCCTGACCACGATGCGTCCGTTGAAGACCGCGCGGCTGCGGTCTCCGACCACGCCCTTGTAGACCTCGCGGCTCGTCGACCGGGCAGCGCGATGATCGATGGTCGTGTGATTGTCGATGTGGCCCGAGCCCGATGCGAGGTAGAGGCCGTCGAGGTTGCAGGTGCAACCTTCCTCGGCAAGCAACACGTGAACATCGTTGCGCACCATGCGGCCGCCCAAGGCCAGACTGCTGCCCGAAAAGACGCTGCCGGTCTTCTGGGTCACGGCGAGGTGGCCGACGTGACCGCCACCGGGCGACGCCTTCTGGATGCCGTGATGGACGACGTGCGCGCCGGGTTCGAGCACGATTTCGGTGACCGCGCTGGCCAATGTGGACCGGGAGTCGGCACCGAGATGGATCTCGACGACGGTGGCCCGGCTATTTTCCCCTGCCCAGATGACGGTGCGCGGGAACCCGGCGCTGCCCTCGGCGGAAGCCAGGAAGACGACGTAAATAGGCACTTCGGACGCAAATCCTGCTGGAATGCGAATGAACGCGCCGTCGGTCATGAACGCCATGTTCAAGGCCACGAAGGCGTTCTGGTCGCGCAGATGGTGACCCAGAACCTGGCCCACGGTTCCCGAATCCTCGGCCAGGGCGGAAGAGATGGGAATCATCCACAGATCGTCGGGGAGTGGCCGTCCGTTGGCGGCGCCCGAGTGATAGCGGCCGTCGACGAAAAGCAGGCGCCGGACCTGGTGACCGCCCAAGCCGAGCACATCCGCGGCGAAATCGTCCTTCGCCAAGTGTGGCTTGGCGAAGGGTGGAGGCAGCAGCGCCAGCCTCGTGATGGGGGTGACGTCGGTGAAACGCCAGTCCTCTTGCTTGGTGGTGGGCCAGCCTTGCTCCAGAAATGCGTCGAACGCGCTTCGCCTCACCGAGGTCAGCCACGCGGGAAGGCCGGTGTCCTGCTCGATGGCATGCGCGAACCCCGCCGTGTAGGCGGTGCGGTCGCTGAGCGAAAGCGTGGCGCTCACAAGACTTGTCCCTGTTCCTGGGCCCGGCTTGCCGCCCAGCTGTAGCCGTTCTTTTCGAGCTCGACAGCCAGCGTTTTGTCGCCCGAGGTGACGATGGTGCCGGCGGACAGCACATGAACCCGGTCGGGCACCAGGTAGTCGAGCAACCGTTGATGGTGGGTGATGACCACGATGGCACGCTGGGGGTGGCGAAGCGCCTGCACGGCGCCGGCCACCTCGCGCAGGGCATCGATGTCGAGCCCCGAATCGGTCTCGTCGAGCACCGCCAGGCGCGGCTCCAGCACGGACATCTGCAAGATCTCGTTGCGCTTCTTTTCGCCGCCTGAGAAACCTTCGTTCACGGGCCGTCCGAGCAGGTCAGGATTGAGCCCGAGGCTCTTGGCCTTCATCTTGACCATGGCCAGAAAATCCATGGCGTCCAGTCCCTCTTCGCCCCGATGCTTGCGGATGGCGTTGAGGGCCGCGCGCAGGAAGTAGGTGTTGGCCACGCCAGGAATTTCCACCGGATGCTGGAAGCCGAGGAAGATGCCTTCGCGCGCCCTCTCCTCGGGCGGCAGCGCGCGCAGATCCTTGCCCTGGTACAGAATCTCGCCCGCGGTCACGACGTAACCGTCGCGGCCTGCCAGCACGTTGGCCAGCGTGCTCTTGCCCGAGCCATTGGGGCCCATGATGGCGCAAACCTCTCCTGCCTCCACGTCTAGACTGAGGCCGCGCAAGATGGGCTTGCCACCGGCTTCCACGTGCAGGTTCTTGATCGCTAGCAATGCCATGACTAACCGACGCTCCCTTCCAGGCTGACACCAAGCAGTTTTTGCGCCTCGACCGCGAACTCCATGGGCAGGTGCCGGAAAACTTCCTTGCAGTACCCGTTCACGATCAGATTCACCGCGTCCTCGGTGCCAAGGCCGCGCTGGCGGCAATAGAAAAGCTGATCCTCGCTGATGCGCGAGGTGGACGCCTCGTGCTCGACCTGCGACGAGGTATTCCGGACGTCGAGGTAGGGCACGGTGTGGGCGCCGCACTGGTCTCCGATGAGCAGCGAATCGCACTGCGAATAGTTGCGCGCATTGGTCGCGCCGTCGGTCACGCGCACCAGGCCGCGGTAGGTGTTCTGTCCATGTCCGGCGGAAATGCCTTTGGAGAGGATGGTGCTCTTGGTGTTCTTCCCGATGTGGATCATCTTGGTGCCGGTATCCGCCTGCTGAAAGTGGTTGGTGACCGCGACCGAGTAGAACTCGCCCACCGAACCGTCGCCGATGAGCATCACGCTGGGATATTTCCAGGTGATGGCCGACCCGGTTTCAACCTGCGTCCACGAGATCTTCGAATTGCGACCCGCGGCCTTGCCGCGCTTGGTGACGAAATTGTAGATGCCGCCCTTGCCGTCCTTGTCGCCGGGATACCAGTTCTGCACCGTGGAGTACTTGATCTCCGCACCGTCGTGGGCCACCAGCTCCACCACCGCCGCGTGAAGCTGGTTGTTGTCGCGCCGGGGCGCGGTGCAGCCTTCGAGGTAGCTGACGTAGCTGTCGGGCTCGGCGATGATGAGCGTGCGCTCGAATTGCCCGGTGTCGGCGGCGTTGATGCGAAAGTAGGTCGACAGCTCCATGGGGCAACGCACGCCCTTGGGGATGTAGCAAAAGCTTCCGTCGGAGAACACGGCCGAGTTGAGCGCCGCGAAGTAGTTGTCGGAAGAGGGAACCACCGAGCCGAGGTACTTGCGTACGAGCTCGGGGTGGTTGCGCGCCGCCTCGGAGAACGAGCAGAAGATGATGCCCAGCTCGCCCAGCTTGGCCTTGAAGCTGGTCGCCACCGAGACGCTGTCCACCACCGCATCGAGCGCGACGCCCGAGAGCCGCTCTTGCTCGGCCAGCGAAATGCCCAGCTTGTCGAACATGGCGCGCACGTCCGGATCGACCTCGTCGAGACTTTTCGGGCCGGCGGTCTTGGGCTTGGGCGCCGAGTAGTACACGATCCCTTGGTAGTCGATGGGATCGTAGTGCACGCTCTGCCAGCGTGGCTCGGTCATGGTCAGCCAGTGGCGGTAGGCACGCAGCCGCCAATCGAGCAGGAAAGCCGGCTCCTGCTTCTTGGCCGAGATGAGGCGAATGACGTCCTCGCTGAGCCCTTTGGGCGCGGCATCGCTGTCGAGATCGGTGGTGAATCCGTAGGGGTACTCACGCTGGGTGAGCTCGTGAAGGTCGATGGATGCTTGCGCCATGAGAGCCGCTCCGAAAACAGGACTTTAGGAAAGTCCTCCATGAAGGTGTTGGTGCGGGTATGAAAGTTATCAGAAAGACCTGAAAGGTCCTCCTCTAAGATGATGACGGGCGGCGATTGGGTTTAGCTTTTCGACGCTTGCCGCGCTTGCGTCACTTTGCCGTTTGTTCTGCACGATGGACTTGTCAAGTCGTCCATACGTGTCATTCTTGGGTTCACCATGCGTACCATCAAGCGCTATTCAAATCGAAAACTCTACGACACCACCGAACGCCACTACGTCACCTTGGCTGACGTCGCCGGCTTCGTTCGCAAGGGTGATGATGTACAAGTCACCGACTACGTCACCAGCGCGGATCTCACCGCGCAGACCTTGGCCCAAATCATCTTCGAGGAGGAAAAGAAAACTCCGCGCATCGGCGCGGATGTCCTTCGCAAGATCATCCAGGTCGGATTGACACTGGACTGATTCGGTCCGATTCCTTGCTCACCGGGCGGCGAGCTACTCGCCGCTCAGTCGGTGAATACCGTCAAGCACGTGCCACGTGGCCACGATGGTCAGGTCGACCAGTTTGTCGTTGCGCTGGTTTTCAGGCACGACCAAGTGCTCGTAGGTACACAGCGCCTGCAGCTGGCGCAGAAAGCGGCTGATCACCCGGCGATCCGATTTGCCGATCCATCCACCCATCTTTTCGACCAGCATGCGCTGGTGTTGCTGGATGAATCGGGCGGCCGACAGGGCGCTTTGGCTCTGACGCGCCGGCTCGGAGCGCCGGGGGAAGATTTCGAGCAGGTCGCGGCGATACTCGGCTAGGTCATGATCCACGGCGTGGTTGATGTCGAAATAGTCCGCGACGGTTTCTTTGATGGTCTCGTAGCCCACGCGTTGCCCGTGCCGCTGGTTGGGCGGTGCGCCCCGGCACGCGCCCTCGACATCGACGATGCGGTCGATGTATTCCAGCTTGGCCAGCGCGACCTGCCAGTCCTTGTAACGCCGTCGCCAGCGCGACGAAGAATCGAGCCATACCGCGAAGGTCTCGGCGAAATCCTCGTCGGGGTGTTTCTGCGCGTAGTGGTACATCCCCGCACGGTGAAGGTAGCGAACGTAGTCGCGACTCCACGGATTCGGGTTGTACACGTCCCGATATGGGCGGCGGAACTCGCCGAAGGTCTGCGCCCAATCCTTGCGCTTCCAAAGCTCGAAGGCGTAGTTGATGGCGTGGCCGGTCTCGTGGCGCAGGTACATCAGCACCTCGTCGCGCGAGTATTCATTCAGGTGGTCGTTGACCAACTGCCAGAGCAGGGCGTTGGCCAGGTACCAGGGCACATTGACGCTGGTGGCGCGATCCGCGGTCCAGAAGTCGTCATCGCCCAGGTAGTAGGCCGGGATGAAGGTGATGCCCTTGGTACGCAGCTCGCTGGTGACCTCGGTCAGGCAGTCGAAGAGCACGTCTTCGACCTTCAAGGTCAGGTCGCAAATCCGGCTGGACAGCAGCTTCTGCAGGCCCACCTCTCGCGCGACCGAATCCTCGGCGGCAGGCTTGGGAACGCTTCGCCTGAACCGGAGCGCTGCGAGCGGCATGACGACCTCACATCTACCATGAGCGCGATGCGCGATTGGCAACAAACCCGCGGCTGTATGGGAATTTTGCGACTTCTCGGCGTTCCAATAAAAGATTATTAATATCGAGTACATACGAATAAAGTCTCGACGCGTTATCCGTGACGTTCCGGGTGCCCTTTTCGCACTCGAAGTGACTTGCCTACTTTGCTGCTATGGTGCAGACGATGCCCGATGCCAGTCGAAGTTGGTCGCGGTCGGCCCTCGTTCTCATCCTGTACCTGGCCCTGGCTTGCGTCGGGATCGCTTGGTCGACCTTGCGTGGCGACGCGAGCGTTTGGCGGGTGCGCGGCCGGGAAGATCCGCAAGTCCTGCTCGGCATCGTGGCCGGGTTGCTGATCGGATTGGGGTTCGTCTTCGCGTCGCGCTTCGCCACGCACCGATTCGAGTGGGGGCGGGCCTTGCACCGCGACCTGCGCGCCTTGCTTGGGCCTCTGCACGGGGCCGAGATTCTGGTATTGGCGGCGGCCTCGGCCATCGGCGAGGAGATCTTTTTTCGTGGGGCGCTTCAGCCGGTCGTCGGCCTTTGGGCCGCGAGCGCCATCTTCGCCCTCTTGCACATCGGCCCCAAGGTGAGGTTTTTGCCCTGGACCTTGTCGTCGTTCGTCGCGGGGGTCGTGTTCGGTCAGCTTTTCCTGTGGGCAGGGGATCTCAGCGGACCCGTCGTGGCGCATTTCACCGTCAACGCGCTCAACCTGCGATATCTTTCCAGGACCGACCTCAAATGATCCGTTGGCTATTGGCAGCATGCACGATCATGGCGATCCCGGGGCACGGGCTCGGCGCCGACGAGTTTTCCGGGGCCGACAAGCTGCGTGCGATCTACTCGGCCGAATTCCGCTTCACCAAGGACGGGTTGCCGGTCGTGCCGGTGGCCATTGCCGAGGGGCTTTCCAGCGTGACCATCTCCACCACGTCCGGCGGGCTGCGCCTTCTGCCCGAGGGCGACGGCGGTGCCGAGGTTCGCGCCGACGATTCCTGGCAAATCCACGCGTCCGCCACCTCGGCGGCGGTCTTGCGCTACTGGGCCGTGGTCTGGCGCGGTCCCGTGGCCAAGGGCGAAGAAGCCGACGCCCAGATCGCGCGCTGGAAAGCACGCGGCGAGAGCGCGCGACGGTTCGAGCAAGGGACGCTCTTCGGCGTGGGCGGCGAGGTGCTCGATCGACGCGAGGCCATCGTCGGTGTGGGACCGGCGGCTTCATCCGAGGAGGCCGAGCGCGTCCTCGAGCGCTTGTCGGCCAAGTCGCCCCTCATCCATCCCGGGGTCTTCACCGAGCTCGTGGATCGTCCGCACGGGCAGCTCGAAGCGGTGGGCGGCAAGACGGGCATCCGGGTGCGCAACGAAGGGGTGCTGTGGTTCGTCCCTGTGGGGGATGCACCCTTGCGCGTGGAGGCCAGCGGCGAGCACGGCAAGGAGAAGATCAAGATCGCCGGCTCGTATGCGGGACGCGTCTACGTCACCATCGACCGGTTGGGAACCATGGCGGTGGTCAACGCGGTCTCCGAGAACAAGTTGCTCGCCGGTCTCATCCCGTCCGAGATCTTCCCGAGCGCGCCCGAGGAAGCGCTCAAGGCGCAGGCGGTTGCGGCGCGCGGCGAGCTTCTGTCCAAGATCGGCCTGCGCCACATCGGCGATCCCTTCCGGGTGTGCTCGCAGACCCACTGTCAGGTCTACACGGGGACGGGGCATGAGACTCCGCGCACCACCGCCGCGGTGGAGGCGACGCGCGGCGAGGTGCTCTTCGAGCAGGGCGGGGTGGAGCTGGCCGACCCGGTGTACTCTGCCAACTGTGGGGGGCACACCGAGAACAACGAGAACGTCTGGGGCGAGATGGCGGCGCTGCCTTCCCTGCGCGGCCACCGCGATGCCGCGCCGGAAAAAGTGGACGTCTATGCCCACGGCGTGACCAGCGAAAACGTGGCTGCCTTCATCGCCCATCCGCCGCCTGCCTACTGCGGCCAGTCCAAGCTCGGTGCCGGCGATCGCTTCCGCTGGACCGTCACGCGCACGAAGGACGAGCTCGAGCAGACTCTTGGCCAAGTACCGTCTCGGCGCGATCGAGGCCATCGAGGTCCTCGAACGTGGGGTGTCCGGGCGCGCGCGGTCGGTGCGCGTGAAGGGCAGCGCGCGGTCCGAGGTCATTCGCGGCGAGCTACGCATCCGCCAAACCTTCGGCAACCTGCGCAGCTCGCTCTTCGTCGTGGAGGTACAGGGCGGGTCGGCGACCTTCCGCGGCGCCGGATTCGGCCATGGCGTGGGCATGTGTCAGACCGGCGCCATCGGCATGGCCGAAGCGGGCAAGAGCTACCGCGAGATTCTGCGCCACTACTATCCCGGAACGGTTTTGCGCAAACTCTGGTAGTTTCGCGGACGAAACTACTGTCGGTTCAAACCTCGTTCTGCGTACAATTTTTGGAGATCCACTTGGAAACCCCGCATACCACCGGCCCGGCAGAGGCCACACGCTTTTCCCGGGTCACCGTCGTGGTGCCGACCTACAAGGAGGTCGAGAACCTCCCCCACCTGATCGGGCGACTGGCCAAGGTTCGCGAGGAAGCCGGTCTGGACCTCGACGTGCTCATCATGGATGACGACAGTCGCGACGGATCGGCAGAGCCATGGCCGCGCGCCCCGAGCCGTGGGTCCGGATGGTGGTTCGCACCGCCGACCGCGGGCTCAGTCCCTCGGTGCTCGACGGTATGAAGCGCGCGCAAGGCGACATCCTGGTGTGCATGGATGCCGACCTCAGCCATCCCCCGGAGGCGATCCCGCCGATGCTCCGCAAGCTGGAGGAGGGGGCGGACTTCGTCATCGGGTCGCGCTACGTGAAGGGGGGCTCGACCTCCGACGACTGGGGGTTCCTGCGCTGGATCAACAGCCGCGTCGCGACGCTGCTGGCGCGTCCGCTGACCAGCGCCCGCGATCCCATGGCGGGCTTTTTCGCCTTTCGGCGCTCGACCTTCCAGGCGGGCCATGCCTTCAATCCCGTGGGCTACAAGATTGGGCTCGAATTCATCGTCAAGTGCGGCTGCGAGCGCGTGGTCGAGGTGCCCATCCACTTCGAGGATCGGCAACTCGGCAAGAGCAAACTGACCATGCGGCAGCAACTGCTGTACGTCAAGCACCTGCGGCGCCTGTACACCCACAAGTTCGGGACCTGGTCGCAGCTGGTTCAGTTCCTGACCGTGGGCGGGCTTGGCACCGTGGTCAACCTGGTGCTGCTCACCGCGATTCTTCATCTCGGCGCCGCGCCCAAGGTCGCCGTGGCAACGGCCATCGTGCTGTCCATGTGTTTCAACTTCGTGCTCAACCGGCGCTTCAGCTTCGGGGAATCCCGCAAGAACAGTTGGGTCAGGCAGTTCGTCGGTTTCATGACCGCGTGTTCGGTCGGGGCCCTCATCAACTACGCGGTCACGCTCCTCTTCATGGGGGGCCGCCACGCCCTGCGACCGCAGTTGGCCGCGCTGCTCGGAATCGCGGCGGCCACGGCGTTCAACTTCGTG
>CAWCMR010000003.1:0-95758 GCA_963796685.1 uncultured delta proteobacterium | reverse complement strand
CCTGGGTATAGGGGATAGCCTGAGCATGTAGGTGGGTGTAGTTTACAGAAGATCGGTTATCGGCGTTTTTGCTGGTGAAGGCAAAAGGGGGCTTCTTTTGCCTATGCTCTTGCTGACAACATAGGCGGCACTCGACGGCGATGGATCTCCTTCAAGCCGGTGTCGACAGCTCGGTGATCGCGCTCTGGCTTGGTCACGAGTCGGTCGAGACCACGTAGATCTACTTCGCTGCCAGCCTCCACAAGGAGCGAGCGTTCGCCAAGACGGCGCCATCGGCCGCGCGACCTGGTCGCTTCCGCCCCGATGACAAGCACCTAGCCAAGGCGCTGAAAGACTGCAACGTCATGGGCAACATTCTTGGCAACATTGCTCGCACGTGGCGTCGGTTCCAAGCAGGCTTTGGCACGGAACGTTGCAAAACGATGACCTGCTGGCGAAGGACGACATTCTCCTCCAGGAGCGCGGCGCAGGACTGGAAGACAGAACGCAGTGCGCTCAGCACGGTCTTGAGGATTTCGACAAGCATCGAGGGAAAATACCTACCACGAGGCGATCACCGATGAATTCCGGACAAAACTGTGCTCGGTTCGACTTCGTACCGAGTTTTTGCTGGACGGCAAGCGGTATGGCTGTCGAGTTTGCCGAACGCGCTGATGACTATCTGGAACTTTCTGGAACTTCCTGCTAGACTCTACTTAGTTGTCGAGGTGCACAATGAGAAACTCCATCACTGGAGATGTAACGGCTACTGCAGACTTGAAGGTCAACACCAAGGGAGGGTCGATGACTGCGACCCTCAAGAAGCCGCTCCGTGAGAAGCTCGGGAACCCGGCTGACCATCTGGCAGCGGCGACGATCGAATTCGATGGCGGTCAGTCAGTCGTATTGCTGAGCGGAGAGGGGATGGAGTCGTCTATCCGGGTGCGGCGAATCGGAAACCGATTCGAGATCGGATTGGAGAACGACGAGGATGAGACTGACGCGGTGACCGCCGCCTTCCTGAATCTGAAATTGGAGCAGTTCAAGAAGGGCGAGCTGGAGATGAGTGAGCCCATGACGGCAGATGCTTGGACCAGAGAGAGGAGACCCATCGTCGAGGGAGCCAAAGGAGCCCTCAGAAGGCTCCGCGAAGAGGGAAAAGGGAGCTCGCGCGAGCGGTAGGCATCAGCGGTGACGATCACGTACCTGCGAGAGGATGTAGCGTCATACCGTCGGCCGCTTGACGAGGCCTTCAGGGATTGCCAAAAAGCCTTCGAGGACGCTTCAACCAAGGTACGAGGAGCCGAGCCGCGTGTTTCGGCCGCCATCAAGGAGTTGGAGGCGCTGGAGGAGTTCTGTGAGAAGGTCGAGCTGCATCTACGAAAGGGGTCGTTCCATTCGCTGCCTGGGCTAAGACACGGCCGAGCTCCGCTCGAAGGCTATCACCATCTGACCGTGGGCCCTTGGCGTGGTGTCTTTCAGGTCAGCAAGGATGGTGCTCAAGTCATTGCGATGCTATTTTCAAAGGCACCTCACTCACTTCAGGACCGTCTCGATGAGATCGTTAGGACAGCGGTGGGGAAGAAGAAAGAGGCGAAGTAACCATGTCACACGGCACCTGGAAGCTGTGGCTAACGATGTTTGCAGCGATTGTGGCGTCCGCAGGCGGTGTCCTGTACGCAGTTGTCAGCTCGGGGAGCGCGAGCGACGGAGGGCGGGGAGGAGCAATTGCTGTGGCGATTTCGTTCTGGACGCTCTTCTTGGGACGTGGAACTGCGGAGAAGGCGCTGGAGGTGAAGCTGCCAACGCAAAGCCCCGAGGCTGAGATCGCCCGTGTGCGAGCGGCAGTTGCGTCGATGCTGGACTGGCAGAACAAGGAGAAGGTATTCTTGACCATCTCGAGCGTCGTCGGCACGCTGGCGTGGGGTTTTGGGGACATCGTCGCTAGGTGGTTGGGGGCTGGCCGCTAGTAGCCTGTCGACCGGCGCCCCCTGTCCTTCCCCAGGTTTCCGTCCGGTCGCCTGAAGACCGTCGGCTGAGGATGTCGCGCTGACTGTCGATGGCAGTGTGTGGGGTTAGAATCCGCGCGGCGAGCGGGCGGCGTAGTGCGTGTGCAGGAGGTGGTGCGCCTTCTCGCCGCAGGGCTCGCCCAGGAACTCGTCGTACACCGTGCGGATGGCCGGGTTCTTGTGCGATTGCCGAATGGGCATGCCGCGATCCTCGGCGTACATGGCTTCGATGCGCCTGCGGCGGGTCTCTTCGTCGGTGGGCAAGGGTTGACCGCCGCCGCCGATGCAGCCGCCGGGACAGGCCATGACCTCCAGGAAGTGGATTTCCTCGCGGCCGGCGCGGATGTCATCGAGGATCTTGCGCGCGTTGGCCAGCCCGTGCACGGCGCACAGCTTGATCTCGCGCTCGCCGATCAGCACCGACCCGCGTTTGATGCCGCCGGTGCCGCGCAAGACCGAATACTCCATGCGCGGCTCGGTGTGCGGATCCATCACCGCGGCCACCGTGCGCAGCGCGGCCTCCATCATGCCGCCGGTCACGCCGAAGATCAGGCCCGCGCCCGTGGTGTCGCCCAGGATGGGGTCGAAGGCCGACTCGGGCAGCGACGGGAGGTCGATGTCGTGCATCTTGAGCAAGTCGCCGAGCTCGCGCGTGGTCAGAACCGCGTCCACCTCGGGGGTGCCGTCGTCCAGGCGGTGTTCGGGGCGCTGGATCTCGAACTTCTTGGCCGAGCACGGCATGATCGAGACGTTGAAGAGCTTCTTGCGATCGATGCCGTTGCGCTCGGCGAAGAACGTCTTGGTCAGCACGCCGAGAATCTGCTGCGGCGACTTGACCGAAGACGTGTTCGGAATGAACTCGGGGAAGAAGTGCTCCATGAACTTCACCCAGCCCGGGGAGCAGCTGGTGATGAGCGGATACGGCCCGCCCTTCTGCAGGCGCGCCACGAGCTCGTGGCCTTCCTCCATGACCGCCATGTCGGCGCCGAAATCGGTGTCGAAGATGTACTTGAAACCGATGCGACGAAGCGCGGTCGGCAGTTTGCGGGTCACCGACACGCCCGGGGGAAGGCCGAAGAGCTCGCCTACGGTGGCCCGCACCGAGGGTGCGATTTGAACGGTGACGATCTTGTCCGGATCTTCCAGCGCATCGGCAACCATCTTGATGTAGCTCTTGTCGCGGATGGCTGCGACCGGACACTTGAGCAAGCACTGCCCACACAACACGCAGACCGTGTCGGCGAGGTCGCGATCGAAGGGCGGCAGCACCGTGGTCGAAAAGCCGCGGTTGACGAAATCCAGCGCGTACACGCCCTGCACTTCCTTGCAGACCTTCACGCACTTGCCGCACAGGATGCAGTAGTCGGGGTGGCGCGTGATGGCCACCGAGGAGGTATCGATGGCATGGTGCCGCTTTTCCCCTTCGTAACGGATCTTGTCGATGCCGTATTCGCGACAGGCGTCCTGCAGGTTGCAGCGCTGGTTGCGAATGCAGGTCTGGCAAGCGCGCGGATGGTTGGCCAGGATCAGCTCGATGATGGTGCGGCGGGCATCGCGCAGCTCGCGCGTGTTGGTGCGCACCCGCATTCCTTCTTGCACGGGAAACGAGCACGACGGCTCGAGCCGCGTGGAGCCCTTGGGATTGGCGACCTCCACCACGCACATGCGGCAGGCGCCCGACACCGTGAGCTGCTTGTCGTAGCACAGGGTGGGGATGCGGATGCTCAGCGCCTGCGCGGCTTCGAGGATCGTCGAGCCGGCGGGAACGCTCACCGGCAGGTCGTTGATGATCAGATTGACGTCGCTCATGGCAAATCTCCGTTCCTCTAGGTGCGCGCCACGGCGCCGAAGGGACATACCCGGTTGCACTCGCCGCACTTGATACAGCGTGCGTTGTCGATGGCGTAGATTTCGCCCTTGTCGCCGCTGATGCACTGGACGGGGCAGCCGCGCGCGCACAGGCCGCAGCCGCGGCAGTTGGCCAGGATGTGGTAGGTGAGCAGCGAGCGGCACACGCCGGCCAGGCAGCGCGTGTCCTTGATGTGCGACACGTACTCGTGCTCGAAGTAGCGCAGGGTCGACACCACGGGGCTCGGCGCCGAGGCCCCGAGTCCGCAGGCCGAGGTGCGCGAGATGACCAGCGCCAGGTGGCGCAGCTCGGTGATGTCCTCCATCTTGCCCTTGCCATCCGTGATCCGTTCCAGGATCTCGAGCATGCGCTTGGTGCCTTCGCGGCACGGGATGCACTTGCCGCACGATTCGTGCTGGGTGAACCCCAGAAAGAACTTGGCGAAGTTCACCATGCAGGTGCCCGAGTCGGTGACCACCAGGCCGCCCGAGCCCATCATGCCGCCGAGGCGCCTCAAGCTCTCGTAGTCGACCGTGACGTCCATGCGGTCGGCCGGGATGCACCCGCCCGAGGGGCCGCCGGTCTGTGCGCCCTTGATGGTCGAGCCCTCGGGCGCGCCGCCACCGATGTCTTGCAGCAGCTCGCCCAGGGTGATGCCCATGGGCACCTCGACGAGGCCCGTGTTCCTGATCTTGCCCGACAGCGAGAAGATCTTGGTGCCCGCGTTCTTCTCGGTGCCCACGCTGCGGAACCACGCGATGCCCTTGGCCAGGATGAGCGGTACGTTGGCGAAGGTCTCGACGTTGTTCACGCACGTCGGGTGGCCGGAGAAGCCGTGCTGGGCCGGGTACGGCGGCTTGTTGCGGGCCATGCCACGCTTGCCCTCGATGCTGGAGAGCATGGCGGTCTCCTCGCCGCACACGAAGGCGCCCGCGCCTTGCACGATCTCGACGTGCAGGCTCTTGCCGGTCCCCAGAATGTTGGGACCGATGAGGCCGTACAGCCGCGCCTGGGCCATGGCGATTTCCAGACGACGAATGGCCAGGGGATACTCGGCCCGACAATAGATGAAGGCGTGCTCGGCGCCGATGGCGTAGGCCGCGATGAGGATGCCTTCGAGCACGCGGTGCGGGTCGCCTTCGAGCAAGCTGCGATCCATGAACGCGCCCGGATCCCCCTCGTCGGCGTTGCACACGATGTAGCGGGTGGCGTCGGCTTGGGCGCGCGCGATCTCCCATTTTTTACCGGTCGGAAAACCACCGCCGCCACGGCCGCGCAGGCCGGCCGCGATCACGTCGGCGATGACCTGCTCGGGCGTCATCTCCTTGAGCGCCTTGTAGAGCGCCTTGTACCCTTCTCGCGCCAGGTACTCGTCGATGTTCTCGGGATCGATCTTGCCGGTGTTGGAGAGCACGCGGCGGACTTGCTTGTTGTAAAACGGAATCGAGGCTTCCGTCACGTGACCGGGGGCGTAGAGCAGGCGCTCGACGATCTGACCGCCGAGGATGTGTTTCTCGACGATCTCGGCCACATCGGCGGGCTTCACGCGGCAATAGAAGGCTTCGAGCGGTTTGAGCTGCACGATGGGGCCCACCTCGCACAGCCCCTGGCAGCCGGTCTCGATGAAATTGACCTTGCCGGAAAGCCCGCGCTTCTTGAGCTCGGCGAGGAAGGTCTTGTACACCCCTGGCTCGTCGCTGGCGTCGCAGGTCAGGCCCTTGCACAGAAAGGCCGTGGCCACGTACTGGGGGGCGTTGTGCTCGGCCAGCTGGCGTAATTCCTCGCGGAACTTTCCGCACTGCTCGTCGTCGTGGCAGGAAAGGCCCTCCATGCGACAGAGCAGAAAATTCGGGCACGGCGTGCCGGGACGGTTCTGGCACTTGTCGCAGCAGCGTTCGAGAAAGGTGCGCCCACGAACCTTGTCGGCCGCGGATTTGCGCGAAAGCGCCACCGGCTTGGGCGCGGTGAGGAGCTTGCGCGCCAGTCGCCCGACCGACTTGGGGGTCACACGGCCGTGCACCTCGCCGTCGACGACGATGGCCGGTGCCACGCCGCAGGCGCCCACGCAGTTCACCTTTTCGAGCGTCACCTTACCGTCGGGGGTGGTATCGCCAGGGTGGAGGCCCAGCACCGCCACCAGCTCGCCCAGCAGATCTTCCGACCCCTTCACGTTGCAGGCCGTGCCGTTGCACACCTGGATGACGTGCTCGCCCTGCGGTTTCAGACGAAACTGCGAGTAGAAGGTGGCCACGCCGTACACCCGCGCCTCGGCGATGTGCATGCTGTCGGCGATGGCGTCCAGCGCCTCCATGGGCAGGTAGCCGTAGACTTCCTGCGTGCGCTGCAAGACGGCGATGAGGTTGCGTGGCTTGAGCTCGGCCAGGTTGCAAGCAAGTCACGCAGCGGGGCCAGATCGGGGCTGGAGGTCTCGGGAGTCGTTTGAGTCATGGGTGTATACGAAAGGCGAAGAAGAGTGCGAGCAGCATCTATCGCAACGGCGCTGCCGTCGCAAGATTGCAGGTGATGTATCGCCACCTTGGCCGCCGAGGTTTAGGCGGGCACACCATAATCCCGCGATAGGCGCGGGAGGTCGTGGCCGTGGTCGTGGCCTTGGCCGTGGCCGGAGTGATCCTCGGCCACGGCCAAGGCCACGGGGACGACTACGCCTACGACCACCACTCGCCGTTCCGATTGGGTGCGAGCATCCATCGTGGAAAGGTGTCTCTTTCTGCCGCCTTCCGCGAGAGCACTGCGCTTGTCGCGGGATTAGGAGCACAGGAGGTGCCTTGATCTCTCGGGTAAGGCGGGTAAGAACGAAGGAGCACCGCAACGCTTTCGAGGGAGCGCCGTCCATGACGCCGGAACGGGTCAAGGCCATCCTCGACGAAATCCCGCGAGCCGCCTTCTTGACGTCAATGTAAGAAGCCCTGGGCGTCCGGCAAGGGTGGCTCCCGACCCGCGAGACGGCGGCATGCCGCAACTGGCATAGTGCGGCGAAGACTGTTTTCTGGCAAGCCTTCAAACGACTTCGAACATCCCTGGGTATTGGGGATAGCGAGCTGTTCTGGATCTTCTCGGTGGCCAAGGCGAGGAGATTGGCCTCGTTCTCCTTGCGCAGCTTCTCCGCTTGATATCGGGCAAATCATCCGGGCAGGTGCGGGCGGAGCAAGCGCGAACCCTGCGAAGGGCTACGGTAAACACGTCCCTGAAGTACAGGTGTTCGATGGCGAAAGGCCGGTCATGCAGGAGAAGTCGAGCAAGGCCGGCTGGCCACCGAAGCAGGTGACAGTCAGCAGGTTGGTTGTCAAATCTTGGGCGATAGACCCGATGGGGGTTCCCTCCGCGTTCAGGATAGACATGGTCACCGCGCTGCCTCCCGTTATGAGAGGTAGAACGCTTCCGCTCATGGTGAAGCAGGTCATGGAGGCGTTCTTCACCGTCATCGACGCGTTGAACGACCTATCGATGGCGATGATTTCTTTCACGCCGTTCGAGTAGCAGATGTTCGCACTGCCTGTGCTGTAGGAACCATCCTGGATGCAGGGTCCTGCAGGCAGGCAGTCCATTCCCGCGCTGGTCATGCAGCTTGGCCAATTGCAGATGCGGGTTGGCGATGCATCGCCGCGAGAGCCAGAGGTTGACCCACCGGTGCCCTCCACGCCGCCAGATGCAGGGGCACCGCCAGCACCGGGCACCATACCGCCCATGCCTGTCGTTCCACCTTCGCCGATAACCGTCGTGCCGAGGTTCGTGCGTCCACAGGAGGGCGCGGAGATCAAGACGAGAGCCAACAGGAACAAGAGTGGGCGACGCATAGGCTCCGTATCCTATGCGAGCGTAGCTCGCTTGCCAATGAGGCCCAGGTGCCGACGGTCACATCGGGAGCTGGGATGCCGTCCAAGAAGACCCCAATAAGGCGCTGGTCCCCTTCACGGCTTGTGACATATGCCACACGAGGGAGCTCCCAATCTGCGTATGCTCCATTGGCAACCGCACCCATGGCGGGAAGGGGGCTCGTGATGTTCAGTCAATCGACCGCTCGCTTGTTCATGCTCGTCTTCGCCTGCGCGGGGCTCCTGGTGGGCTGCCAGGCCAACTGGCATGAAACAGGATCAGCCTGAGCAGACCGGTATCCAGACGTAGATCGCCTGGATAGAAGATGGATTCTCTGGCCGTCAAGGGCGCGGTCGCCGGTGGCGACGGAAGATGAGCCCAAGCGCGACCAGGTGAAGTGCCGCCAGCTGGAAAGTCGAGCGCGCAGCATGTCCGCCGACGGCGCAACTGCACCCATTGGCGGAGCTGCCACTCATAGAGGAACCGCCGGTGCCGGAACTTCCACCTTGCGCGACGGAACCACCGCTGCCCTGCGTTCCACCGGAGCTCTCGCCGCCACTGCCGCCCTTGGCACTGGTGCCACCGCTGCCCGAGCTGCCACCCGTCGCGACCGCGCCACCACTCCCCGGCACGCCGCCGCTGCCCGAGCTACCACCGACCGTCTGTACGCCACCGCTGCCGGGAATACCTACGTCGCTCCCCCCATCGCGCTTTCCGTCGGGGCCACCGTCCCTGGCTCCTCCAGCGTCCGAGGAACCGCCGCTGCCAGAAGAACCGCCGCTGCCAGAAGAACCACCGACGCCGGTGATAACGCCCGTGCCGTGCAAGGTGGTGACGCTCGACCCATCCAGAGACAGAGTCAGCGAGCCGTTCGAGACGGCGACCTTGCCGTCGCTGGCCATGCTCTTACTGCTGGACGTCGTGAACCTATCGTACGAAGAGATGCTCGATCCGTTGATCGCCACCGTGAGCGACTGCGTCGACGAGCTGGTATTGACGACGACGACGGCCACATCCGTATCGCTCTTGTACGCCGAAAGATACACACCGGACATCGGTGAGGCCGTCGCATCCACTCGGTAGAAGCCGGGACGGATGAACTTGGAGAACTGGCCCATGCACCAGCCACGCTTGGTGACCGCACCGTTGTTGATGGGGCCGTAGCTACGCTTGATGTACCACCACGTGTAGGCATTGAACTGGCCTTCCACCATCGCGTGGTGCATTTCAGTGGCGACGCCCAAGGCGTTGGGCCACGAATTCGCGTCCGTCGTGCTATCCGTGTAGTGCTCGGTCATCCAGCGCTCTTTCCCAGCGCCCTTCTGGTCGAAGAGCGGATACGAGTAACCGCTTACGGGCGTACCGTAAAGGTGCGTGCCCAAAACACCCATCTTCGTGACCGCGGCGGAGTCGTTGAGGATCGGATCGTAGTAGCTCTTGGCATAGCTGAACGATTCGCAGGTAATGAGCTTTGTCCCAACCTGGTCACCGTAGCTCAGCATGAAGTCGTGGCATTGAGCTGCGGTCCAGGTCTTCCAGCCGCCTTGCGACCCATAATCGGGCTCGTTTTGGGTACCAATGGCGAAGAGCTCGGCGCCTTGACCCTTCATATAGGAGACGAAGCTGCTCAGATGGCTCGCATAGGTCGCGAAGTCCGAGGCAGCTCATCGACCCGCTACTGTTCCAAGGCGTCGCGTAGACGATGCCACCAGCGGCGATGGCAGCCTTGGCGGTAGCCACATAGCTCGAATCACTCGTGTTGCCGTCGGGCACCGCAATTCGCAGAACGGTGAGACCGAGCTGCCCATCGGCAGTCCCGAAGGCGAGGGTTCGCTCGGCGGCGGTCAGGTCTCCGGCCCAGGGGATGTGGACCATGCCACCGAAACCACGGATGGACTGCTTCTGGCTGCTGAGCGTGACCGTCGCGGTCTGCGCCAAGGCCTGACCGACCGAGAAGAGTGGCAGGGTAATACCCAGGACCGTCGTGATGCCTTTCCTCATGACGCCACCTACTGAAACGAGATGCCCGAAACGTAGGAGTTGATGTCCCAGCTCGCGTTGGCGTCGGTTTGGCTGGTGATGGTCTTGCCCAGAACCGTGAGGTTCTTGAAGTGAACGCCTGTGATATTTACGGACGACGACTTCCCATGTAGGCTGATGACCTTTTTCACATCCGAGCTCACATTGGTGAAATAGGTATCCTTGTAGACGCCGGTATCGGCTGCGGTTCGCCAGGTCGGTGGCTGATCCAGCGCCAGATTGATGAGCATGCTGTCCGCGGCCTCGACTCGGATGTCCTCGAATGTCGTATTGCTCACCACGGCCGTGTCATAGGCCTCGATCGTCATGGCCCGCCCGGCCTTGACCACGTCGATATCCTTGAATGTGATCCCGTCCATCGACTGGCCCATGCTCTTCGTGCCTATCTTGCAGCCCACGGAATTGTTGTAAACCACGATGTGTTGGTGGGTGATGTTCTTGGTGTTGATAGTGCCGTTGCTGTCTTCGTTCTTTGGGGCCATACCGTCATCGCCGGTATAGAGAAGAGCATTGTACAGCGTACTATTCGTCGATTCGTCAAAGTCGACGCCGTCGGTTTGGTTGTAGTCCGTCCCATTCGGCCGGTGATTGATGACCTTGTAGTTCTGAATCGTCACGGTGTCGCTGCGGTAGATCAGAGTATTCCAGTAGCTCGGATCTGTTGCCACGATCCCATCTACGGTGATATTGGAGCTCTGTTCGATCTTCAGTAAATTGGCATTGAGACCCGCTGCTCGGATGGCTGTCCCATTGGCGTCGAGAACACCGCGACCCAAGATCTTCGTGTTCTTGATTTGATACAGCCGAAGCAACGCGTGCTGAGCACCCTCGATGTTGATCCCGCCGCTAACGGTGTTGTAATCACCCGTGGAGCTCGAGCCATAGAGAACAGCGCCGCAGGCGAGATACAGCGTCATGTTGCTCTTGAGCGCGAGCTCGCCGACCTTGTACTTCCCCGGTGGCACATAGAGGATGTTCTGGGTGGCCCCCGAGGCGGCATCGATGGCCGACTGAATCTTCGAGGTCACCAGCGTCGCCCCCGTGTTGTCGACCGTGTAGTCCGCGAGGCTCTTCACATTGGCGTCGCCTACTTGGGGTGGATTGGTCTCTTCCGCGTCGAGCAGAATGAACAGCAGCTCCTTCGAGTCGAACTGGAGAATCAGGTAGTTGGGTCCGGTGTCGAAGGTGATCGTGTTTCCGCTCTTGGTGGCGGAGAGCTTCCGGCTCTTGGGGCTTACGGTGAACGAGCTGAAGCTCTCGCTGACCGTCACCGCGACGGTGGCAGTACCGGTCCCGGATAGCGATCCGTGGGCGTAGTGCACCTGCATGTCCGGGGAGAATTGGGTCCGCTTCTCCACGAACAAGGGCTTGCCACCCACGGTCACGGAATAGAGCGGGCTTGCTGTCGTTCCTGGTGGGTCGGGACAGGTAACCAGCGTCGTCGCTCCGGGGGTTCCCGTGGTGCCGCCAGTTCCGGTGGTCCCTCCAGCAGCGGCGCCGCCCGAGCCCGTGCTCCCGCCTTTCGTCGAGGTGGTCCCGCCCGTGCCCACTACGGTTGTCGCACCTCCACTCGCTGTCGTCGCGCCACCCGTGGAAACGCCGAGAGTCGTACCGCCTGTCGCGATGGCTCCGCCGGTCGACATCGCACCCCCGCTGCCGCCGCCTACTCCGCTGCCGGAGGCGCCGCCGTTGGGCCTTCCGCCGCTACCGCTACTTGTTCCGCCAGCGGACATTCCAGCCTGCGCCTGCCGAGCCACCGCCGTTCCCGCCCGAGCCTGGGGTCGTGGTGACGCCGCCAGAGCCCGAGCCACCGGTTCTCGTCCCCCCTGAGCCTGCCGCACCGCCCTCACCGCTGACTCCGCCACTGGCGAGAATCCCGCCGGTTCCGCTTTTCCCTCCGGTTCCCGGTTGAGCCTTCTGTCCCGTCGATGAGCAGCCAGCTAGGCCAGCCACCGAGATGGCAAGGGAAAAGGTGTAGATGGCAATCGGACGCATTGTCATGAGTACTTCCTTGAAATCAGGGCGTGGTTGTACGTAGGCACAAGTGGCATTAGTACTGAATCTCCGGATCTTTGGCTTTTGATCTCGGCAGGTTGGGAATTTCCACCAGCAGCTCTGTAACCCCGACAGGCGGCGCGTCAGGGGTTGGGGGAGACACGGCAAGCGGTGGCACTGCGGGCGGGACCGGCGGCAGCGGTGGCAACTCGATGGGTATCGCGGATGGCAACGGCGGTGCCCCCTCTGGTTCGACTTGTGTCAACCTACGGTCGTGTTCCCGGCCGCCCCCCTTTTCCTTCTCGCGACCGCCGCCAACTTGGCGGTGGTTTCCGATCCAGCAGCGGAGGTCAAGCCTGTCCAAGTGGAAATCGATGCCCCAGTTGGATGTGCCAATGCCGCGGATTTCTTCGACGGCCTACGATTTCGTACCCACCTCGTTCGGCAAGCCACGGGCGACGAGCCCCACACAACCCTTCAGGTGCGGCTGATCGAGATGCGCCGTTACGTCCTGGGCGAGCTTCCGCATGGTGGACGATCGCGGGGGAACCGACACGCGCAGGGTGCAGGGAGCGAACTGCGACGATGTGGTGCAGGCCCTGTCGCTCGCCGCGGCGGTGGCACTCGATCCCAGCGTGCTGCTCCCTGCGAGGGTGACAATCCCGGCCCCCATGACGACCGCCCCCGCAAGTCCTCCGCCTACGATCGCTCCGGCCGCGGTGCAGCCGGTGGAGGTCCGAAAGCCGGCAGAGCCGCCTTCTTTTGCCGCTCCCCGAAGCAATCCCCGCTTCCAGCTCGGCGCGGCGTCAGTTGGCTCGGTCTTCGTGTCTTCAGGCGCGAGCCCAGGCATCGCGGTCTTCGGGCGTTGGACGCCAGGCAGTGAAGGGTTCCGGCCGACGGTGGGGATGGCCGCCACTTACTTCCGCAACGATGTTTTGGGATCCCCTGGTGCCGCCCAAGCAAGCTTGGCCGGGCTCGTCGTGACCATCTGTGGGATGAGCTTGGGGGCCAGCATCATAAGGGTGCAGCCTTGTGGCTTGGTGATGGCCGGCCTGCTTTCCGTGCGTGGCCACCAGGTAGCCCGCGCAAGCTCGGTGGATCTGCCTTGGCTCAGCGCAGGCGCGGTCGTGCAAATGGCCGTCTACCTCGGGCGTGGCTTCTCGATCGACCTGGAAGCCGGCGTGAGCGCGCCCTTCTTCCGACGAGAGTTCTACACCACGCTGCCGAGCAACGTGGTGGAGAAAACCCCAACCCTCTCGCCGCTGGCCGGTCTTGGGCTCGCCTATGGCTTCTAGATCAGGGCTGGCCCAGCCCAAGGTCGCCTTGTTCGCGCTCGGACTTGTTGGTACCCTGAACAGCGTGGCAGGTCACAAGACGACGACATCGCGTCTGAGCCGGTTGGTCGACGACCATATCGACTTCGTGGCGCGAATTCTACGCAATGCCGGGACTGCCGAGGCCGACATCGACGATGAGGTGCAGCGGGTGTTCATCGTCTTGTCCAACCGTCTTGATGACGTGCAGATCGGCTCCGAGAGGAGCTTTCTGCTGCAAACCGCACTCCACATCGCCGCGCGTTCCCGACGCACCATCGCCCGGCGGCGCGAGGTCCTGACCGACCAGCTGGCCCAGATCGCCGATCCCGTCTCGACGCCCGAAGAATTGGCCGACCGCCGGCAAATGAGGCAAACCGTCGACCAGATTCTTAGCCAAATGGACAGCGACCTTCGCGTCGTCTTCGTGCTCTATGAGGTCGAGCAGATGACAGCCGCGGAAATTGGCGCCGCGCTCAAGATTCCCAACGGAACGGTAGCTTCCCGCTTGCGAAGGGCGCGGGCCGACTTCCGCGATCGCGTTTCCACGCTCGAGAATGGCTTGAGCTTCCCAGGTGGGGTAATGGAAGAACCGCAACGCCTATTGGAAGGTGCTGGCACCGCGCTTGAACAGACGTTGTTGCGCGAGCTCCGGTCCTACCAGGGCCCCAAGACCATGCGAGCGCATACCTTGGCCACGCTTGGGGTTACGGGATCGACCGGATTCGCGGCGGGTAGCGCTCTGGCATGGTTCTGGGGAAAGACCTGGGGCACCAAGCTGCTCCTGACCGTTTCGGCGGCATCCGTCCTGGTGGGTGTCCCAGCCGGCTACTTCATGCTGAGGCAAGGCGCGCCCCCGTCAGCGGCGCCTGCGCCACCCACCGTCGCAGCCATGCTGCCTGTGCAAAGGTTACCTGCGCCAGCGCCCGCGGCGACCCCGCCTGTTCCTGAAATTCCCACCCGCGCGACTCCCGCCCCGGTCGCGAGGGTTTCGAGGAGAGGTGTGGCAAGCAGCGCGAATCTGCGCGCGGAGCTCGACGCCCTCGATACGGTTCGTGCCACGCTCGCAGGTGGCGACTTCGTTGGGGCATTGTCTTTGCTCGATGCCTACTTTCAGAATTTTCATCATGGCCGACTCCGTCTGGAGGCCGAAGTGCTGCGCATCGACGCCTTGGCCAGATCTGGCCGATCGGATGCCGCTCAGTCGCACGCCGAGGAATTCCTACGGCTTCACCCGAAGAGCGTTCACGCAGCGCGATTGCGATCCATCGCAGGACACTGATGCCCACCCGCGGTGTGGTCCCCAGGTTGCCCCAGGTCGGACTTGCGCTTGCGCTGCTTGCTTCGTGCAAGCCCACCCTTCATTCCATCGGTTGCGGCGAAAATGGCTATACCCTCCATGGAGGTGCCGCCCTTGCACCACTCATCGCGCCTGCCTCCTATCCCAATGCCTTCCGCGACGTGCTTGGCAAAAGCGACGCCGACATCAGCGCCAAGATCGCCGCCGCCTTCGATCAACTATTCCATGGCGATCCATCGAGCCAGGCCATCTACTTCACCACCGGGACCGACCAGGCGTACATCCTCGACGTCCTCCACGACGATGTTCGCAGCGAGGGCATGGGGCTAGGCATGATGATTGCGGTCGAGCTGGGCAAACGGGACGAGCTCGACCGGCTGTGGCGTTACGCGAAGACTAACCAGTATTCGAGCGGACCCGGCCAGGGCTATTTTCCATCGTTCTGCAACAACGGAACTATCGTGGTCGCGTGCGACGACCCCTATGGTCTGCAGCAGATTGCCACCGCCCTCCTTTTGGCGCGTGGACGCTGGAAGGACGCGCCTGGAACCATCGATTACGGCCAGGAGGCGCAGGACCTCCTGGATATCATTCGCTACAAGCAGGAGTACAACTGCGGAATCGTCGACGGCGTCACCGGCACTTTCGATCCCAACAGCAAGCTGGTCTACGACACGCCCAGCGTCGACTCCGCGAATACCTCGCGACCTGCCATCGCCATGCCCGCCTACTACGAGTTGTGGCGGCAAGCCACGGGTGATGCCTTCTGGTCCGACACCGCAACCGCCGGCCGAACCTACTGGAAGGTTTCGGCGAACGCGACCACCGGACTGCTACCGACGCGGGCCACGTTTGACGGAACGCCGGTCCCGGGCTCGGACACCTTCATCACCGAGAGCTACCGCGCCTTCTTCAGCATCGTGCTCGATCAAATCTGGACTGGCAACCAGCCGTGGGAAGTGGATGAGAGCAACCGACTGTTGCAGTTCTTTGCCGGACAGGGCATCGATACCTACGCGGGGGGATACACCTTGGACGGAAGTACCGTGGTCGACTCGACCCACCAATCCTCTCTCGTGGCTGCCAATGGTGCCCTCGCGGTCATCGCCACTGTCGACCAGCGGACGGCGTTCATCAATGCGGTGTGGAACCTGGTTCCGCCGACCGGAAGCCCTCGCTATTACTCCGGAATCATGCTCATGCTGGCATTGCTGATCTTGAGTGGGCAAATGGCCGTCTACTAATCAGAGGTCCGAGTGCCCGTCATGGCGCTCGTTCCGCAGAGGCCCCGCCGGCCCTCGGTGATGCGCTCGACGATGGCGGCGCCGTAGGTGTCCAGGGCTCAGACAGGGCACAGGACCACGCGAAAGAGCGAGCCCAGGCCGAGGGTGCTTTCGACCTCGATCTGGCCGCCCACGCGCTCGACCAGACGCTTGACGATGGCCAGCCCAAGTCCGTTGCCGTCGATGTCACGCGTCTCGGAGCGCTTCTCGCGGAAGAACTCCTGGAAGAGCTGAGGCAGGTTCTCCGAGCGAATGCCGATCCCTGAATCGGCCACCTCGAGGTGGACCTTGCCCTCGCGCAAGGCTGCGCGCAGGCGCAAAGAACCATCGTCTCGACCGTATTTGATGGCGTTGCCCACCAGGTTGGAGAGGACGGTTCTCAGATCGTCGTCGCCGATGCGCACGCGCGGCAGGTCGGGAGCCACCTCCACGCTGGCCACGATCTTTCGCGCGGCGAGGTTTTCCCGGTACAGATCCAGGGTCGCTGCCACGGCCGTCGAGACGTCCGCGGGCGGCTCCGAGGCATTTGCGGTCCGCTCCAGATCGATGCGCGACAGCGAGAGCAGCTCGCCGATGAGCTCGACCATCTTGTCGATGCGCTTGTCCGCGCGCTCGAGAAAGGGCAAGTACGGCGCGAGGTCGGCCCCCAGGCTCTTCTCGGTGGCGACCTCGATGAGGCTGCGAATGGCGCCGAGCGGGGAGCGGAATTCGTGCACCATGGTGCGGATGAAGCGCGGCTTTTCCATGGCCATGCGGCGCACGTCGGTCACGTCGGCCAAGGTCAGGATGCGACCGAGAGCCGCGCCTTGCTCGCCATGAAAGGCGACCACGCTGGCGAAGAAGATGCGGTCGCCGATGGTCACCTCGGCCAGTTGGCGATCGTCGCTGCCGGAGACAGAAAGCAGGCCGGCCAGCCCGGACAGGGGCTCCGCGCCCAGCACATCGTCGACGGGCGCGCGCAACAAGTTGTTGGGCTCACGGCCGAGCAAGGCCGACATGGCGTGGTTGGCCAGCACCACCTCGCGCTCGCGATTGATGACCAGGACGGCGTCGCGCAGGGACGCCACCAGCGAGCTGGTCTGGCTCTTCTCGGTGGCCAGGGCAAGCAGGTTGGCCTCGTTCTCCTTGCGCAGCTTCTCCGCTTCCTCCTTGAGCTGCTTGTGGCGCGACAGGGTCTCGATGACGCCGAGGAGATCGTCCGGCGAAAACGGCTTGGGCAGGAAGAAGTCGATGCCCTGTCGGGTGGCGGCGATGGCCGTGTCGATGTTGGCGTAGGCCGTGATCATGCAGGTCATGGTGGCGAGCTTGCGGCTGCGCATGGTCGCGAGCAGGGTCAAGCCGTCGAGATCGGGCAGCTGGTAGTCGATGAGCGCGATGTCGAAGGGTTGCCGATCGAGGCAGCTCCAGGGCCTCGCGCCCGGTCTCCGCGACCTCGACGGCATAGCCTTCCAGCTCGAGGATCTGGCGGATCCCCGAGCGCACGCCGTACTCGTCGTCGATGACCAGGATGCTGGGCACGGGCTACCCCGCTGCGACGGCCGGGCTTCGCGCGCCCAGCTTCTCCTCGACGACCTTGAGCAGCTGGCGACCGGTGACCGGCTTGTCCAGAAAGGCGTCGAGCTTGATCCAATCCTTGAGCGCCGCGGCCTCGGCGGCGAACTTGTGTCCCGTCGCCGCCGCCACGCCCGACAGCATGAGGATGGGAACCTCGAGCATGGCGGGGTCTTGCCGGATGCGCCGCCCGAGCATGAAGCCGGAATCGTAGTGCTCCATCATGAGATCGAGCACGATGACGTCGGGGCGCTCCTGGCTGATGCGTTCCAGGGCGCCTTCCACGCGATCGAGGGTGACGACCTCGTAGCCACGCCCGCCGAAAAACGCGACCTGCGCGGCAAGAAAATCTCGATCGTCATCGACAAACAGGATCTTGGGGCTTTTCGCCATACAGGTGACTCCTTCGCAGCGACTGGGTTTTGGGCAATTCCAGGGTGAACGTGGTTCCGCACACGGGATCCGAATCGAACCAGATCCGGCCGCCGTGCATCTTGACGATGCCGTAAGCGATGGGCAGGCCGAGCCCGGTACCGCGACCGAGGCTCTTGGTGGTGAAGAAAGGCTGAAAGACCTTGTCGCGCGCCTCGGGCGCGATGCCCCGGCCCTCGTCGCTGACCGCCATGCGCACGCGGCCGGTCGCCGGCTCGTCCACGGCCACCAGGCGCACGGTACCGTCCTTGCCTTCCATGGCCTCGATTCCGTTCTTGACCAGGTTGATGAGCACCTGGCCAATCTGATCCTTGTCGAGATCGACGTGCAAATCCGGCGGTGCCTCGCACGTGATGCGCAAACCGGACCCCGTGTCGCGCAAGGTGAAGAGCGAGTCCTCGACCACGCGCTGAAACAGCTCCGCGACGTTCGTGCGCTCGAGCTGCACCCGGTTCTGCCGGGCAAAGTCGAGCAGGTTGCCGATGATCTTCTTGCAGCGGTTGGACTCGTCGACCAGCAGCTTGAGGTCGTGATCGAGCTCGGGCCGATCCTTGAGCTTACGCGCGAGCAGGTTGGTATAGAGCAGGATGGTGCCGAGGGGGTTGTTCAGCTCGTGCGCAACGCCGGCCGCCATCTGCCCCATGGAGGCCAGCTTCTCGGTGTTGATGAGGTGGCGGTGGATGTCCTTGAGGTTGGGCCAGGGGACGTTCAGCTCGTGGCACACGCGCTCGGCCTGCTCGATCATGAAGGGCAGGCACATGGCCTCCTCGGCCAGCCCGCGGTACACGGCCACGGCCTTGGCCCGGCAGGATTCGTAGCCGCACGCCCCGCAGTTCAGCTCGTCCTCGGTGGCGAACTTGTTGGTGCGGGCGAGAATGACCCTGATTTCCTGCTCGCTCGGCTCTTTCAGACGTTGATCGTCGACGGTGAAGGTGCGCCCGAGATCGAGCGCCGGCAATTCCATCGACGCCTCGGCGGCCTCGTCCATGCGCGACTTCACGTAGTCGGCCACGCGCCGCTTGCGCTGCGGGCGCCGCTTGTCCCCGCGCGTGGCGGGACCGCTGTAACAACCACGGCACATGAGCGGCTCGATAAAGAGCGGCTGCGGGTCGTCTGGGCGCAGGTCGGCCAGGACATCGAGGATCTCGGGCGCGCCCGAGAGCACCATGACCTCGGCGTTGAGCGAGCTGCGCTCGAGACCGGCACCCTTGAGCAGCCCGCCGACCAGAGGATAGAGCCGCCCGGAGCCGGCGTGCGGCGGATCGAACTCGGCCGGCACCGCTTCGGCGACGCGTACGCCTCGCTCGGTGAACAGGCGCCGGAGCTCGTCGAAGGTCAGTACGCCATCGACCACGGCCGGCACCGCGGGATCTTGCATTTCGAGCTTCTTGGCGACACACGGCCCAAGGAAGACGCAGGCGTGCGACTGGCCATAGAGCGCCTTGACCGCCATCGCCGTCGCGATCATGGGCGACACGATGGGAATCAGGCAGTCCACCAGATGGGGCGCGTATTTGCGCACGTACTCGACCAGCGCCGGGCACGCCGTGGCCAGGCGCGTGCCCGTGGGGTGCTCCTTGATGTACGCGCGGTAGGCCTTGTTGGTGAGATCCGCCCCGTAGGCGACCTCGACCACGTGGGAAAAGCCGAGCGCGCGCAGCGCCCCGACGAGACGCCCCGGATCCTGGCCACAGTCGTCCGCGGGAAAGGACGGCGCCACCATGGCCACCACCGGACCGCCGCCGGCCAGAAGCTCGCAAACCCGCTCGATGCCGCTGGCATAGGCCTTGGCGTTTTGCGAACAGACCACGGTGCAGTTGCCGCACGCGATGCAGCGCTCTTTGACCACCGAGGCTTGGCCCCCGACGATCTTGATCGCCTTGGCCGGGCACTCGCGCACGCACGAGTAACAGCGGCGGCAGTTCTGCAGGATGGTCTGAATCACGCCCATGGCCGAATTCTCTATCTCTCCTCCACGCGTCGATCGATGTAGCTGCGATGAAGCAGGTGGTGGCTCAGCTCGCCAAGGGGTTTGCCCAGCATCTCCGCATACAGCCCTTGAACCTCGTCATTGTCGTGCGAGGTCTTGAGCGTCGAGCGCCGGTCGGCGTCGTAGAGGCGTTCGAGGCGCACGCGAATGGCTTCGGGATCCGAGTCGTAGGGTTGGCCGCCGCCGCCGATACAACCGCCGGGGCAGGTCATGACCTCGATGAAGTGCAGATTGGACGCGCCCTTGGCCAGCGGATCGAGGATGGGCTTGAGCCGGCCGAGGCCGTTGACGATGCCGAAGTTGAGCGTGGTTCCGCCCACGTCGAGCGAGAAGCACTTGATGCCTTCGAGCCCGCGCGCCTCCTCGACCTTGAAGCCGCCTTTGAGCTCGCTGCCCGTGAGCATCTTGTGCGCGGTACGAATGGCCGCCTCCATGACGCCACCGGTGCCGCCGAAGAGTCGTCCCGCGCCGCTGGCCGAAGAGAATGGCGCATCGAGCGAGCCCAGCTCGGTCACCTTGTCGAGGTCGATGCCGAAGCGGGCCAGCAGCTCGTCGATCTCGCGCGTGGTCAGGACGAAGTCGACGTCGCCAAGCTCGCTGGCCTCGACCTTCTTCGCCGTGCACGGCATGAGCGACACGCACACCAGGCGCTTGCCCCCGAGGTCGCGATGCTTGGGATACACGTCCTTGATCAGCGCCCCCGCCATCTGCTGCGGCGACTTGCAGGTGGACAGGTGCGGAATGAGGTCGGGGCGGTACTTCTCGACATACTGGATCCACCCCGGCGAGCAACTCGTGAACATGGGCAGGGGGCCGCCCGTCTGCACCCGCCGGATCAGCTCGGAGACTTCCTCCATGATGGTCAGATCGGCGGCGAAGCCGGTATCGAACACGGCGCCGAAGCCGACGCGCTTGAGCGCCGCCGCCAGCCGCAGCAGCATGGTGCGCACCGAGCTGGCCTGCGCGTTCTCCATCAGCGTGGCCGGGACCGCCGGCGCGACCTGCGCGACGACGATGGCATTGGGATCGGCCAGCGCCGCGACGACAGCGTCGACCTGGCTCTTCTCCATCAGGGCCGCGGTCGGACACACCCGCGTGCACTGCCCGCAGAAGATGCAATTGGACACGTTGATACCGTCGTGGAAGCCCGGCCCGACGTGCGTCTTGAAGCCGCGGTCGATGAAGTCGATGGCGCCCACGCCCTGCACCTGGTGGCACACGGCCACGCAGCGCCCGCACAGGATGCACTTGTTGGGGTCGCGCACGAGAGCCGGCGAGGACAGATCGAGGGCGTGGTTCTTCTTGAGGCCGCGGTAACGCCGCTCGCGCACGCCGAGCTCGCTGGCCACGTGGGCCAGCTCGCAGTTCTGGTTGCGCGCGCAGGTCAGGCAGTCACCCGGGTGGTTGGCGATGAGCAGCTCGACGATGTTGCGACGAACGGCTTGCACGCGTGGCGAGCGGGTACGCACCTTCTGGCCGTCTTTCGCCTCCAGGGTGCAGCTCGTCTGCAGGCGCGGCACGCCTTCGAGCTCGACCAGACAAACGCGACAGGCCGCCTCGGGCTTGCACGCCCAATCCATCGAGCACAGGTGCGGGATCTCGATGCCCGCGCGCAAGGCCGCCGAGAGCACCGTCTCGCCGGAGCTGAATTGAACTTCTCTTCCGTCTATGGACAGTGAGTTGACGAGGCTCATACGCAGGCCCTCTCTTCGCTAACAAGGTGAATGGAGTGTTTTGGACAAGCGGTCACGCACGAGCCGCAACCGACGCATTTGTCGACCAGGATGTAGTGCGCCTGCTTGCGCTCGCCCACGATGGCGCCGGAGGAGCAGGCCTTCTTGCACAGAAGGCAACCGAGACAGGTGGCATTGTCGACCTCGTACACCGCCAGGCCCTGGCACTCGCCCGAGGGACAGCGCTGATCGATGACGTGACGCTCGTACTCGTCGCGGAAGAAGCGCAGGGTGGACAGCACCGGGTTGCCCGCCGATTGACCGAGCCCGCACAGCGAGGCTTCCTTGACCGTGCTGGCCAGCTCTTGCAGGTGAAGCACGCCGCGGAACCGCTCCAGGCGGCGCTCTTCGTCTCCCACCGGGCGTTCGGTGATGGAGGTCAGAATCTCGAGCATGCGCGTGGTGCCTTCCCGACACGGGGTACACTTGCCGCACGATTCGTTGCGGATGAACTCCATGAAGTAGCGGGCGACATCGACCATGCAGGTACGTTCGTCCATCACCACCATACCGCCCGACCCCATCATGGCGCCGAGCTCGATGAGGGCCGCGTAGTCGGTCACGGTGTCGAGGTGCTGCTCGGGAATGCAGCCGCCCGAGGGTCCGCCGATCTGCACCGCCTTGAAGCGATGGCCGGGCAGCGCGCCGCCGCCGATCTCCTGGATGATCGTCCGCAGCTTGATGCCTACCGGAACCTCGACCAGGCCGGTGTTGCGAATGGCGCCGGACAGGGCGAACACCTTGGTACCCGCCGCCTTGCCGAGTCCGAGATTCTGGAAATACTCGGCGCCGCGATTGATGATGACCGGCACGTTGGCCAGGGTCTCGACGTTGTTGAGCACCGTGGGCTTGCCGAAGAGGCCGCTGACCGCGGGATACGGCGGGCGTGGCCGGGGCATGCCGCGGCCACCTTCGATGCTGGCCAGGATGGCGGTCTCCTCGCCGCACACGAAGGCGCCGGCGCCCTGCTTGATGGTGATGTCGAACGAAAACAGGCTGCCGAGGATATTGTTGCCGAGCAATCCCACGCGCCGGCATTGGGCGATGGCGGAGGTCAAGCGCTCGACGGCCAGGGGATACTCGGCGCGGCAGTAGATGTAACCCTTGCTGGCGCCGATGGCGTAGGCCGCGATGAGCATGCCCTCGATGACGAAGAAGGGATCGCTTTCGAGCACGGCGCGGTCCATGAACGCGCCGGGATCGCCCTCGTCGGCGTTGCAGATGAGGTACTTCTGCGCGCGCGGGGTCTGGCGAGCGATGTTCCACTTCTGCCCGGTCGGGAAACCGGCACCGCCGCGCCCGCGCAGGCCGGCGGCCAACACCTCGTTGCAGACTTCCTCCGGCGTCATGGTGCAAACCGCCTTGGCCGCGGCTTTGAAAGCCCCGGCCGCCAGCGCTGCATCGAGAATGCTTGGGTCGATGATGCCCGAGTTGCGCAGCACCACCTTTACCTGTTTCTTGAAGAAATCGGTGCTGTTGATCTCCGGGACGTCGGCCCATGCCGGACCGCCATCGCCGTGCCGCCCGTAGAGAAAGCCGTTGCGCATCTCCTTGCGCAAGAACACGGCTTCGAGCAACTGCTCGATGTTGCCGAGGTTGATATCCGCGTAGGCCAGCCTGGGCTCGCCCGGCTTTTGCACATCGACGAACAGCTCGCGCTGGCAGTAGCCGACGCAGCCGACTTCGACCAGCTCGGCCGCGATCTCGTGCTCTTGCAAGAACGTGGCGATTCTGGCGATGACCTTGGTGGAGCCGTTGGCGCGTCCGCAGGTGCCGGCACCCACGAAGATGAGCGTCCCCTGCCCGCCTCGCCTGGCACCCTCCATGCGCTCCCGACGTGTTTTCGCGCAGGCGTCGTCGCTGTGGCAGATCGGCCCCTCGGCGAGGCAGCGGATCAAATCGCGGCACGGGTTGCCGGGCCGGTGGGTGCAGCGCTCGCAGCACGCGGCAATCAGATTACTTGCTCGCATGGCTGTCCCCTTGCGCGGCCTCGTCGAGCAGGCGGTCGAGCTTCTCGACGTCGAGATGGCCGTAGAATTCCCCATCCAGCTTCATCACCGGCGCGATGGAGCACGCCCCGAGGCAAGCCACCGTGATGACGGTGAACCGGTTGTCCGGCGAGTTGCCGTTCGGCTTGAGATTCAGCTTGCGCGAAAGGTGCTGCGCCAGCTTCAGGCTCTGCTTGACGTGGCAGGCCGTGCCCCGGCACACCTCGATGACGTGCGCGCCTTTGGGGGCGAAGCGGAACTGGTTGTAGAAGGTCGCGACGCCGAACACGCGGCTCTGCGGAACGCCGACGGCGTCCGCAACCTTGTTCATGGCGGCGTGGGACAGGTACCCTTCCTTGGCCTGAATCTCTTGCAGAAGCGGGATGAGGTGCTCTTTGCCGAGCTCCTCATGGCCCGCGATGATCTGGTCCACGTGACACATACGACTTACCTCGGGGTGCTGCGATGCTGCTGGTGATGAGTGGGGGAACAAACTAGGCGACTGCGCTGGCGACGGCCTTTGCCTCGGCGAGAAGCTGGCGAACGGTGGCCACGAGCTCGGCGGCAACCACGGGTTTCTGCATCAGCTTCGCCGCCGGCCAATCGCGCCCGGTGATGAAGTCGAAGGACTCGCGCTTCTCTTTCATGTGGTCCATGAAGCCAGTCAGAAGCACGATGGGAATGCGGCGCGTGGCGGGATCGTTTTCAAGCTTGTAAGCCACACCAAATCCCTCCGTGTCGGTGTCCATCATGACGTCGAGGACGATGGCGTCCGGACGCTGCGCGGCTACCTGCGCCAACCCGTCGGCTCCGTTGTGGGCGGTCACGACCTCGAAGCCGTTGGCTTCGAGCACGACCTTGAGCGACCCCACGAGATCCTTGTCATCGTCGACGAGCAAAACGCGCTTCTTCATGGCTTTTCTCCTTGGTCCTGGGCCTGCGGTGTATTGCGTAACAGGTAGTTGTCGGTTATCTAGTTCACAGTGAAACGTTTCACAGTTTTAACATGGGGTGGCACTACTTGGGTCCGCGTCTTGACCATCCCGCCTACTTCTGCTGGCTGAGAAACGAGAGCTTTTCGAGCTTGGCGGCGATGTCGATACTCTCGACATAGCCTCCTGGTGCGGGCGTGACGCGCTTGGGGACGAAGTTGAGAATGGACAAGATTCCGAGCTTGGCCAGACGGTCCACGAGCTGTTGCAGGCCGGGCGGCCGGCAGGCCAGGACCGCGATGCGGACGTCGAGCTCGGGCAGGACCTTCTCCATGTCCTCGACGGCGTAGCAGCGACGGCCGGCGAAGACCTTGCCTGCCTTCTCGGCGTCCAGATCGAAAATCAGGCCGATGTGGAAACCGCGCTCCTCGAAGCCGCGGTAGGCAAGCAGCGAGCGGCCCAAATCGCCGGCGCCGAACAGGGCCACGGTCTGAGGCGAGTCGGTGCCCAGGATGTGGCTGATGGTGCGGGTGAGCTGGTACACGTTGTAGCCGCGGCTAATGTTGCCGAAAGAGCCGAAGCTGGCCAGGTCGCGACGCAGCTGGGCAGGTGTCACCCCGACCATCTCGGCCAATTGCTGCGAGTAGACGTATTCCACGCCGTCATAGTGCAGCTCTTCAAGGAGCTTGCGGTAGACGGAGAGCCGCTCCACCGTGGAAACCGAGACGTGGCGCTCGCTTTTCCTGCTTGCGTCCCCGATCTGGGGAGCGGTTTCAGGGGTTTCAGCCGGCACGCTCACGATGTTGTGAATATATTCACAGAAACTCCGGGTGTCAAGCGTATTTTGTTGCCGCGATCCGTGATCCTCCCAACCAACACAGAAATCGAAGGCTGCTGCCACTGCAAACCAGCACGCGTTTACCTAAATTACGCAGCAACACCTCGAAGTGGTGGCTGATAGACATCGAAATGATTCAGCGCGCTGCGACCATCGGCTCCAGGCTCGAAAGGAAATAACATGCGCATGAACGCAATGTGGAACCAGCGAAAGTTTGCCCTCTCGGCGTTGTCGCTGGGGATCGTTACCCTACTTCCTTCGTCGTCCCGGGCGGACAACCCGATCGTGCAGACCAGCTACACGGCCGACCCCGCTCCCATGGTGTACGACGGCAGGTTGTACCTTTACACCTCACACGACGAGGACGTGACCGTCAGCAACTTCTACACCATGAACGACTGGCACTTGTACTCCACCGTCGATATGGTGAATTGGACCGATCACGGCACTCCCGCCAGTTTGAAGACATTCAACTGGAGCACCGACAGTGCGTGGGCTCCGCAGGCGGTCGCCAGAAACGGCAAGTTTTACTTGTACGTGCCGATCAACAACAACACCGGCGCGAAGATCGGCGTGGCCGTCTCGGACAATCCGGCAGGCCCGTTCAAGGACGCGATCGGCAAGGAGCTGGCCCAGAGCGGAAGCATGGCCATCGACCCGACGGTGTTCATCGACGATGACGGGCAGGCCTACTTGTTCTGGGGCAACGGCAACCTCCGCATGGTGAAGTTGAGCTCCGACATGATCAGCACTTCGGGAAGCGTTACATCCAACATAGCGATGGACGGATTCACCGAGGGGCCGTGGTTCAATAAGCGGGGGTCGCTCTACTACCTCGTTTATGCCGGGAGCGGCGAAAAGATCAGCTATGCGACCAGCAATGCCCCGTCAGGTCCCTGGACTTACAAGGGCGACGTCATGGGCAACCCCTCGATCGGCACCAATCACCCCGGCGTCGCCGACTACAAGGGGCATTCGTATTTTTTCTATCACAACGGCGCACTGCCGGGCGGCGGAAGCTACAAGCGCTCGGTATGCGTCGAGGAGTTCACCTATGGCAGCGACGGCAGCATCCCGAAGGTCACCGGGAGCACGAAGGGACCAGACGCCATCGCCGCCTTGGATCCCTTCCAACAAGTCGAGGCTGAAACCATCGCGTTCTCGTCCGGGCTCAAGACCGAGGTTTGCACCGACACCGGCGCTGGAATGGACGTCACGTCCATCAACAACGGCGACTACATCAAGGTGAAGAACGTCGACTTCCTGGATGGCGTCACGTCCTTCGATGCGCGGGTATCGTCCTCGGGCAGCAATGCAAAGATCGAGCTGCACCTCGACAGCCAGACCGGCACGCTGCTCGGAACCTGTGACGTCTCGGGCGCGTCGAGCTGGACCACGAAGACGTGTGCGGTCAGCGGGGGCAGCGGGAAACACGACCTGTTCCTGAAGTTCACCGGTGGCAGCGGCGACCTCTTCAAATTCAACTGGTGGAAGTTCACCGGGCCGACCATGCCGGGTCGCGGCGACGACGGAGGCACCGGCGGCGTGGGTGGTGCAGGTGGCAGCGCTGGCACGGATGCGGGCCCCGGCCCAAGTACGGGCGGCCGCACCGGCGATGCTGGAAACGTCGTCGGAGGCGCTGGCGGGGCCTTCGGCAGCGGCGGTCGTACCGGGGGAGCCGGAGGCATGAGCTCGGGCAGCGGCGGCAACTCCGACAATACCGGGGGCATGAGCTCGGGCAGTGGTGGCAGCACCGGCAACAGTGGAGGCATGCCCTCGGGTAGTGGCGGCCGTGCGACTGGAGGCGTCGGAGGGCGGGGCTCGGGGAGCGGCGGCAGCACCAACAACAACGGAGGCGCGCTCTCGGGCAGCGGCGGCTCGTCGGGCGTGGGCGGAACGACGGTTGCCGGCTCCGGGTCGGGGAGCGGCGGCCAGGCTGGCAAGGCCGGGCCATCGAGCTCAACCAGTGGCTCATGCTCGTGTCGAGTGGGCGCGAAGCACGGTGACAGCGGACCAGCGCCAACACTCTGGCTTGTCGTTTCCGCGCTTCTTGTCCTTCGCCTTCGGCGCCGGCGCACTGGCCAACCCTGGCGTTGACGCGACGCTTCTGTCCGGACAGAAAATATTTGAGCCAAAATACGGAAAGCTCAGAACTGTGCCACTAGGAAGGCTTATTGGTCGCAGCGCCCCACGCTTCCGACCGCGATTCCAAGGAGACACACGCATGAAGAACGCTCTGAAAAACACTCTATTGGTAGTCCCAGTCTTGGGGCTCTTCGCGGCGATGACATCGTGCTCGAGCACCACGTCACCACAGGGAGGAAGTGGGGGCAAGGGCCTGGGCGGGAGTGGCGGACACGCGCCCGCGCAAGGCGGGAGCTCGGCTGGCGGGTCGAGCGGCGCGACGGGAGGAGCTGTGGGGAGCGGTGGCAGCAGCGCTTCGGGCGGTACAACCAGCAAGCCCGGCACCGGCGGGGCCACCACGGCCGGTGGCACGTCTGGCTCGGCCGGCGGTACGCAGGCGGGCGGCGCCGGCGGAAGCGGCGGCCATCCTGGCACCGGTGGCAGCAGCGCTTCGGGCGGATCAACCAGCAAGCCCGGCACCGGCGGCAGTGCTTCGGGCGGAACGACCAGCCAGCCCGGCTCGGGTGGGGCAGTTGGTGGCAATGCAGGCCGGGACGGTGGCCCTGCGACGGGCGGCGCTGGTGGCGGCACGGCTGTCGACGCTGGCGGAACTTCTCCGTCGGGTCAGAGCGCTGGCTGCGGCAAGACCTCTACCATCACGAGCAGCCAGTACAATAACGGCAACCCCATCTCGATTACGGTGAACGGCTCGCAACGTCGGTACATCCTCCAAATACCGACCAACTACGATAATACCAAGCCGTACAAGCTCGTCCTCGCCATCCATCAGCTCGATGGAAATGATATCGAGATGTACAAGGAGAACTATTATGGGCTGCTCCCGCTGTCCAAAGACACCACGATCTTCGCGGCCCCCAATGGGGTCAATAGTAGCAACGCGCCCTGCTCGGGCACTGGGAGTGGGGAGCACGGGTGCGGATGGCCATCGGGGAACAACAACATGCAACTCATGGATGCCGTCGTGAAGCAGGTCACGGACAACTTTTGCGTCGACACGAATCGCATCTTTGCGACGGGTTGGAGCTACGGGGCGAGCATGTCCTACGAAGTCGCGTGCGAGAGGCCACTTGGCGGGCCGACCGCAACTGCAACCTGGGGGGTCCGGGCCGTCGCAGTCTACTCGGCTGCCCAGATGAGCGGTAGCTGCAAGCCCAGCACCACCAATCCGGTCGCTTACTACGCCTCGCACGGAACCCACGACTCAGTGCTGTGCTACGACAGCACGAGCACCGGATGTTCGGTTGGGGGAGTCGGTGGGGTGGGCTTGGCTCAAAACTGGGCCACCGCCGATGGCTGCACCTGGCAGACTCCGGCGAAGGTCACGAGCGGCAATCACACCTGCACGAAGATGGCGGGCTGCAAGGAAGGGTATCCGGTGGAGTTCTGCTCGTTCAACGGGGACCACACTCCGTGGCCGGATAACCAGGCGCCGAACGACGGCAAGAGCTGGGGACCTGGAGAAGCCTGGAGTTTCCTGAGCCAGTTCTGAGAGAGCAGGCTCGCCGGGATCGCCACGAAGGCAGGCGGCGTCTGCCCGCCACGCGGGGATGACACGGAGCTATCCTCGTGCTGCCGACGCCGTCGTGGCTCTGATCGAAAAGACCTTCTGCGTAGACACCAATCCGACGGATCCGGGCTCGTCGATGAGCTCGGAATATCAAAACGCCCGGAACTTCTTCAGCCAGTTCTGAGATTGTGTGACTGCCGTCGTCTTGTGGAGCCGGGACCGCCCTTTCTCCCTTGATGCGTTCAATAGGTATTACTGCCCGAATTTAGATAGAACTCGTCCAGGTACACGGTTACTTGGGGCGACAGCAGGAAACAAGAAACGCTGATGGAATACGTTCCGGTCGGGATCGACATATAGGTACTTGCCCAACTATTCGTCACATCCCCAGTGTAAATTTCTGGGGGAAAGCCTGAGTAGGTTGCAGTCGTGCAACTGCCATCGGAAAAGGTATCTACAAAGCAATAGACAGCTTGAGGGTAGCTCTGATTGTACTTGAAACCGAATGTGTAATTCGCCGCTCCCACTCCCATACAAGCTAGCGAAAATACAGGCCCGCCGCCGCCATCGGTAGGAGGAATCTCCAACGATCCCGAACCTGGGCAGCCATCCGCGTCAACGCTGGACCACGTGACATAATAGTCTGGATGCCAGATGGCGCTGAAATTTGCCGCGGTATCAAAACCCGCGTCTGGCACAGAATTTGTCAGGCTCTGCGGCCGACAGAGGCATTTATTGGAAGTGCAATTCTGGTAGCCGGTTGCACAGTCGGAGAGCGTCGTACACTCCATGCATACACCGTTCACGCACGGACAGGACCTGCCACAGGCGCCGCAGTTGTTCCTATCTGATCCCTGGAGGTTCACACACGCGTTACCGCAGATAGTCTGGCCACTCGTGCACGACTGGCACGCGGAGTTCACGCAGGCCAATCCCGAGAGACACTGGCTGACGCTCGAGCAAGTCGTCAGGCACGAGGTCGTGCCGCAGATGTACGGGGTACAATTGGTGGTCGAGAGCGCCGGGCAGTTGCCCTGACCGTCACAGACGGCTGGATTGGTCGCCACCCCTGACGCGGCGTTGCAGCTCGGCTGACGGCAGTTCGTTTCTGCGCCCGGGAAGGTGCAGCTTGCCTTTGTGGCGTTGCAGGTGCCCTGGCAGGCGCCCGTCCCAGCGCAGGCAGGGTGACCCACTTTCGGCGCGCCGCTGATATAGCCACAGGTTCCGGGCGTGCCGCCGTTGCAATACTCACATGACCCGTTGCAGGCGCTGTTGCAGCAAACACCGTCGGCGCAATTGCCGCCCATGCACTCCGTGCCAGTGCTGCACGCCTGTCCGGTCTTCTTCTTGCACACGCCGCTGGTGTCACAGGTGCTCGATCCGGTACAAGTATCGGGATCCTCTGCATTGGTCACCGCAACGCAGGTGCCGCCAGGGCCGGTGCAGGACTGGCATGTTCCACAGGACGCCACGTTGCAACAGTGGCTATCGACGCAGAATCCGCTGCTGCACTCGCTTGCAGTCGCGCTCGAACAGACGCTGCCCGGGTTTATCCCGATGGCGAGGTCCGCCGGAGCGTCTCTCCCATCCGGCGCGATGAAGGCGTCAGGCACGAATGTGGTGCCTCCGGAGCCGCCCGGTGCGTCTTGTGGCCCCGTTCCACCGGTGCCCCCCGAGGTCCCGCCGGTGCTCGAGCCGCCAGCCCCGCCAAGGGCTCCATCGACGGTACCGCCACCTGCCCCGCCAAGGGCGCCATCGACGGTGCTCCCTCCGGCCCCTCCCTTCGATTGCGTTCCGTCGACACCAGCCTGGCCATCCAGGCCGGGCGACACGGGCAAGTCGGCGTTGCTACCATCCACTGGTGTCTGCCCGGCTACACAACTTCCATTGGCACAGTAGTGGTTGCTCGGACAACCGCTGTTGTCGCGACAGTGGAGCTTCGAAACGTCTAGAGTCCGAAAGCAGGCCGCGCTGCTCAGGGACAGCAAGGCTATGGCCCAGAGTGTGCCGCTTCGGAACTGCGCTGGCCGCCCCCATCGAGCGTTCATCAGAATCCTCCTGTCAACGACACGCCTGCCTGACCGGGGCCCACTGCGGGCAAGAGAGCGACGCTCGTCGACCCGCTTCCGCCGGATTTGAGGCCGATCCCGAACAAGACAGCCCCGGTTGCCACGCAAGCGGCACCGAGTCCGTAGCCCACCCACGAAAGAGTCTCATAGGTCTTGCGGTCATCGACCTTGCCTGGCGAATACCCGTTACTCGTGGACTCCATGTCGTTGACCACGCTGTTTGCCTTGATATTCAGCACGACGGCAGCAACCACGGCCGCCACGCCGACCGAAGCGGTGACAATCCCGGCGGTTCTCAAGCCTGGATTGCCGCGGGTAGATAGAGTCTGTGGCTCTTGCGCAGGCTGAACCACGATTGGCTGCGACGGCTCTGGGGTTGTGGCCGGGTTCGACGCCTGAGCTGGCGGCGGGGGCGTGGACGCAGCCGCGGACGAGCTTCCGCGCTCCAAGGCGATGTTCTCTCTGCAAGCGGCGATGTGCTTCTGGGCGGCTTCCCGATCCTCTCGCTTCAACACGGCGCCAGTCGTGACCAGATACTCCTCGAATCGAGCGATCGCGTCTTCGTACTTACGGTTCTGCTCGAGGCACCGCCCCTGGTTGAAGATGTAAGTGGCGTCCTTGGTGTCGAGGAATAGGTCCGCCAGGATGGAGACCCCGGTGGAGTAGTCGCCTGTAAGACAGGCCTTTCGCGCTTCCCGTTCCCGCGCCTGGCGACTGGCGGCAAGCGCGGGCTGGACTTGTAGCAGCGCGGAAACGGAAAGCACGACTAGAAACAGGTGTTTCGCGCGATAGCTCATGGCGGCGAATTTTGGTGTGGAACGCCCTCTCTGGCAAGACAATAGCGCTCTGCCTGACGCGAAGGAACTAGGGCCCACACGGTGATGCCCGGCGTGCCTTTTCAGCCCAAGCATCGGGTGAAGTGTAACCGGATCAAAACGCATGACAGAGGGCCAGTGCTGCGGGGGGAGACAAGTACGCCGGGAGGGCAGAGAGATGTGATGGCGTGGATGCCCCTGTTCCATTGGGGAGCTGGCGGCGCCTAGGAAACCACCCGGCGGGGCCGGGGCGCCGTGCGATAAGCTAGACCCATGTCGCAGAATGCCGAAGGAACGCCTCCCGGACGCCCGAAGCGGGCGGTCGAGCTTGGGCTCTTCCTCGTCGGGCTCTTGTGCCTGATGGTGGAGCTCCTGCAGACGCGCATGCTGGCGTTCTTCCTCGGCAGCATCTCGAGCTTCCTCGCCATTCCGGTGGCGCTCTTGGGTCTTTCGCTCGGCTCGCTGCTCGTGCACCGCGAGCGCAAGGCCGACGCGCGCCGCCTGATCGCGCTTCTGCAAGCGCTCACGCTGCCGGTCCTGGCCGCCGCGTTCATTGGCTTCTTCGCCGTCGCGAATGCGTTCTTCCCGGCCATTCACGTTTCGCTCGAGAACCCGTACGGGGACGCAGGGCGCATGCTGGCGTACTCGGGCATCTTCCTGCCGCCGTACGCGATCTTCGGCGCGCTCCTGGCCCTGTATTTCGACGAGGGCGCGCCGAGCATCGGCCGGCTTTACTGCTTCGACCTCGCGGGCGCGGCGGTGGGCTGCCTGCTCGCACCTCTCGTGCTGACCTGGGCGGGTCTGCCACCGGCCATCATGACAGTGCTCTTGGGCGCGCTCGCGCTCCTCGCCGCCACGCCGCTCAGCCGTCGGCGTCTCGCGGTGGGCGTCGGCGCGGCGGGGTTTTGCGTGCTCGCGTTCCTGGCGTACCACGGAAGCGTGTTCCAGGAGCACCCGGACGTCGTGCGCCTGTCGCGCTACGTGCTGCCCGGCTACGCGGCCGACAACGTGCAGGAGATGCGCGTGCGCTGGAACGACCTCGCGCGCACGAGCTTGGTGCGGGCCGACGGCGGCCCGGGGACGGGCGAGAAGGCGTGGGGCATCGTGCAGGACGATGGGCTCAGCAACGTGAAGGTCGCGCGCTGGGATCCGGCGGCGAAGCCCGCCGACCTTTTGCCCTACACCTTGCACCACGCGTTGCCCTTTCTCATGGGCCACGAGCCGAAGCGCGTGCTCGTGCTCTTCGCTGGCGTGGGACGCGACATGGTCGAGCTCGACTGCATGGCCGAGGGCCGGGCGGACATCACGGGCGTGGAGCTGAACCGCGCCGTGGTCGACCTCATCCGCGATCCGCTGCTCGCGGGCATGAACCTGCGCGCCTTCCTCGCGCGGCCCAACATGCACCTCGTGGTGCGCGAGGGTCGCGACTTCCTCGACCACGACCGCGGGCGCTACGACCTCGTGTTCGTGGCCACGAATGGAGCGACCAACACCGGGCGCACCGGCCACACCCGCAAGTACCTCGACACCTACGAGGCCATGGCGTCGTACCTCGACCACCTGGCCCCGGGTCCGGGCTCGATGATGGTGTTCATGAACCAGCCCGTGCTCCACAAGGCCGAGAGCCTACGGCGCCTCTTCGCCGAGCGCGGCCTCGGCGACTTCGGGCAGGCGGTCTTCGCGTTCGGCGCGCCGGTGACCCGGGGGCAAGACAGCATGGTGGTCAAGCCAAGCGGCCTCACGCCGGACGAGATCGCGGCCATCGACCGCAAGGTGTCGTCGTGGCCGTACCCGCGGCAGGTGCTCTATTCGCCGTCGGGTGCGGGCCTGGCGACCTACCTGGATGTCGTCCGCGGGCGTACCCACGGGCCACTCGTCACGGACGATCGCCCGTTCGTGCACGAGGTGAGCTGGCGCGACTTCGAGCTCCTGCCCGCGCAGGCGCGCTTCAGGGACCAGCTCTACGCCTCGAGCTGGATCAAGGTCTTCACCATCCTGCTCTTCGGGGCTGTCGCGGTCGTGGTCTTCCTCGGCCTGGGCTTGCGGCGCGGTCGCGAGCGGCGCGTGCCTTGGCCGTGGGTGCTGTACTTCTTCGTGGCCGGCGTCTCGTACATGTGCGTGGAGATCGGCCTCATCGCCAGGACCGAGCTTTTCCTCGGTAGCCCGCTCTACGCCGTGGCCGTGATCCTGGCGCTGTTCCTGGCGGGAAGCGGCCTGGGCGCATACCTGCAGGACCGCCTGCGCGTGTTCCGGGTCCCTGCGACGCGCGTGCTGCCGGGCATTGCTGCAACCATCGCGGCCATCGCGTGGGGCATTCTCGCCACCCACCTGTGCAACACGCGCCTGCTCTCCCTGCCCTTGCCGCTCAAGATCCTCTGCGTGGCACTGGCAGTGGTGCCCGCCGGGACCTTCCTCGGGATGTTCTACCCGTTCGGCGTCGAGCGCGTGGTGAAGACCGGGCGCCGCGCCGCCGTGCCCGCTACCTACGCCATGTCCACGCTGGCGTCGGTGTGGGGCTCGGCGTGGGCCATGAGCGCCATCACCAACCTGGGCTTCTCGGCCGTCATCCTGCTGGGCGCCGGCGGCTACGCCCTGACCGGGGCGCTGGTCCTGATCGCCCGCCGCCCGCACCCGTAGGGAAAGCACCGTCTGGTCCGCGGTGGCCCGCAACTGCGCACGCGTGGCTTCACCACCGCGAGCCCCAGCGCCCGCCGTTCAGCAAAGAAGACCCCACGATAGTTGTATAGTGGCGGCAACACGTCATGAAGACCTCCGGCTCTCCGATCGCAGGCGACGGCTCGAGGCGACTCCTCCTCCTGGTGCTGATCTCGTTGGCTGTCCTGGTGGCATTCTGGCCCACGCTGCAGGCCGGTTTCATCACGTGGGACGACGACGCCAATTTCCTCAACAACCCCCATTTTCGCGGGCTGGACTGGCGAAATTTGCGCTGGATGCTCACCACTCTTTACATGAGCAACTACCAGCCCCTGAGCTGGCTCTTCTCCTGCCTGGGCCACTCGCTCTGGGGCATGGCGCCCCTCGGTTATCACGCCAGCAGCCTCGCCTTCCACATGCTCAATGCCATCCTGTTCTACTTCGTGGCCGTGCGGCTGCTGCGTCTGGCCGCGCCTTTGCCCCACGACGACGCGTCCCTGCCGGCTGCCGCAGCCTTCGCCGCGCTCTTCTTCGCTTTGCACCCCTTGCGGGTCGAGTCCGTGGCCTGGCTAAGTGGCCAGCACGACCTGCAGGGCGCCACGTTCTACCTGCTGGCCATCCTCTGCTACCTGCGGACCTGCTCCGACCAGGCGAGGCGGCGACGCTGGCTCGCGATCTGCACCGTGCTCTTCGCGGCTTCCATGCTGTCCAAGACCAACGGCATCACCCTGCCCATCACCCTGTTGCTGCTGGACTTCTATCCGCTGCGCCGACTTCCCGCGGATCGGAAGCAGTGGCTGGACCCGCAGCACCGGCGGGTCTGGCTGGAGAAGCTTCCGCTGCTGTCCGTGGCCGTGGCGGCTGGATCGGTCAGCTTCGTGGCGCGGCATCAGACCACCGTGCTCGAGCCCCTCGGCCTGGGCTTCCGAATCCAGCAGGCCTTGTATGGCCTTGGATTCTATCTCGGCAAGACGGTGGCCCCGGTCGGGCTCATGCCCTTTTACGCCATCCCTCTGGATCGCCGGCTCCCCGCCACGGCCGTCCTCGCCAGCGCGGGGCTCGTACTGGCGCTCACCGCCGTTCTGCTCTACCGGCGGCGACGCTGGCCGGGCGGAGTGGTCGCGTGGGCCCATTACGTCGTCAGCCTGCTGCCTGTGCTCGGGCTGGTCTCGATTAGCATCCTGCTCGTGGCCGACCGCTACACCTATTTGCCCGGGATGGCCTGGGCCTTGCTGGTTGGGGCCGCGGCACTGGCCGGGCTGCGCCGGCTGGGGACACAGCAACGCCGTCTGCTGGCCGCGGAGCTGGCCGCGGTCCTGCTCTTGCTCGCCGGCCTGAGCTGGCGCCAGTCCAAGCTATGGCACGATTCCGAGACCTTGTTCCGCCACGTGCTGGCGCTCAAGCCGGACATCCCGGAGGTCCACAACAACCTCGGCTTCGTCCTGGTGAACCAGCTCCGGATAGACGAAGGGATGATGGAGTACCGCAAGGCGCTCGACATCAAGCCGGATTTCGCCAAGGCCATGAACAATCTGGGCCTGGCTTTGCTCAGCCAGGGGCGCATTGCGGAGGGTATTGAGCAATGCCGAAAGGCTTTGGACGTGGATCCCAATTACGCCTTCGCTCACAACAACCTCGGCCTGGCCCTGATGTATCTCGGCCAGACCGCCGAGGCCCTCCCGCATTTCGAGAGGGCCGTGGCCCTGGTTCCGGAGTATGTCGTGGCTCGCAACAACCTGGGGACCGCCCTGCTCTCGCTGGGACGGGTCGACGAAGCCATTGCGCAGTTTCAGAAAGCCCTGGAGCTGCGACCGGACTACTCGGCTGCGGCGGAAATGCTGCGTGCCGCGGAGGCGCAACGTGCTCATTGAGCACCAGGCCTGTGCTCGCCGACGAGAGGGCACGCCCGGGAGAAGCGAACAACTTGCACTGCCAAGGTCGGGAACGTCTTCGTTCGCCGCCGCACGCCACTATTCACTGCCCGACATCAGCACCCAATCTCCTCGATGAGCCATCAGCCTGGCAACCAGTCGGTTTCCGACGCCGCCTAGAGACATGGCGCGCATTCCAGACTTCCCGGATTCGCCTGCGCCTTTGGGGGCCTCCGTGTTAAGGTATATCCCTTCCGATGCGAACTCCTATCTTGCTCTCGGCGCTCCTGCTATCGCTTGCCTGGTTGCCACTGGCTCGGGCGAGCAATCCCAAGGGCAGCTCCGCGAATGCCCGGGCCAAAGCGGCCAAGATTGCCTGCGCAGCCGGCGATTTTCGCAAAGGGGTAGAGATCCTTGCCGTGCTCTACGTCGAAACAAACGACGCCAACTGGATTTACAACCAGGGCCGTTGCTACGAGCAGAACCATCAATGGACTAGCGCGATCGACCGCTTCCGTGAGTATTTGCGAAAGACCCCGAGGATGAATGCCGAGGATGCCACGGACACGGAGAAGCACATCGCCGACTGCAGGGCCTTCCAGGCGGAGGAGGAGAGGCAGGCCGCACCTCCCACGGCGGTAGCGTCGCCTTCGCCACCTTCGTTGCTACCGCAACCTCAGCCACCCCTGGAGACTCTCCCTGTGGTGCCCGCACCACCGCCTCCAGGAGAAAGCGGTGGCTCGGTCCTGCCAACGATTGGCATCGTGGTTGGCAGCATCGGGTTGGCCGGAGTTGCAACGGGCTTCGTTCTAAATCTCAAAGCCAACCAGGCCGCAGACTCGGGCCTGGAATCGAGTCTCCACTCCTACAAAACGTCATCCATGGTTTGCTACGGCGCGGGAGGCGCAGCGCTGGTCACTGGCATTGTGCTCTACCTGGTCGGTCACAAGCGCACCAGAACAGGAAGCGGAAGTGTTGCCCTCGCGCCTTTCTCGCCCCGCGGTGGGGCAGGCCTCACCTTGGAAGGAGAATTCTAGATCATGCGATTGCATCGAAGCTTGACCATCCTTGCAAAGAGCACGCTGTTGGCTGCTTGGTTTGGCCCCCTGGGCTGCTATTCGGACCTCAAACATCCACCCACGTTGGATGGAGACTCACAAGCGGGCGAGGTCTCGCCACACGATTTGGCGCATGCCGACGCACTGACTGGGCTGCTGGACGGGGCCGGCGGCTCGGGAGACAGCGCGGTCGCGGACGTGCCGCTCGCAACCGGAGGAAGGACATCCAATCCCGACGCACCCGGCACGACGGGAGGGACGGGCGGCTCAGGCTCAGGGGGCATTGTCCCCATGGATGCGGCTGGCGGCTCGGGAGGTACCACGGTCGCAGACGCGCCGCCCGCAACCGGAGGGATGACGTCCAATCCCGATGCGCCGAACACGACCGGAGGCGCTGACGGCGGAACGAGCACCGGTGGTGCTTACGGGGTGGGCGGTACTTCTGGGACCGGTGGTATTGCGGGGATGGGGGGCTTGACTGGCACGGGCGGCACGGCCTGTCCCAACGGGCAGACAGCGTGCAGCGGAACCTGTGTAAATCTGCAAAACGACATCGGCAATTGCGGCACCTGCGGAGTTGCCTGTGCGGCCGGGCAGCATTGCTCGGCGGGCAACTGCGTGTGCGACGTGGTCTCGTGTCCCAGCGGCTGCTGCAGCGGAAAGGTGTGTACGGGGTATGCAGGCCAGACGGATGCCTCGTGCGGCACGGCCGGGGCGGCCTGCGGCTCCTGCACTGGCGGCAAGACGTGCCAGACTGGTCAATGCGCCTGCCCCGCCGCCCAGACTCTGTGTGGCGGCGTTTGTGTCAGCACAAACACGAGCAACTCCAACTGCGGCACATGCGACAATGTTTGCCCGAGTGGAAGAAGCTGCTCGACCGGCACCTGCGTCTGCCCCGGCTCGCTGACCGACTGTGGCAGCAGCGGTTGCATCAATGTCTATGGCAGTGACGTCGCGAATTGCGGTGTGTGCGGCAACCACTGTTCCGCAAACCAGAAATGCAATGGCTCGGGCAACTGTGTTTGCGTTGGCACAACACTGTCTTGCAGCACTTCCAACAGTTGTGGCAGCTGGAATTTCGAATCGGCAGGTCTCGAAGGCTGGGCGTGGGATCCCGCTTCCTCCACGACGTCGACTCTCAGCAACGTGAGCTACAACAGTAGCCGTATGATGGCGATCCATGCCCAAGGCAGTACCCCTGGCTTCCGGATTCAGGTACCGTACTGTCCGAGCAACGGGACCGCTAGTGTCAACGGCCTGAAGCTGAACTTCCAGTTCTGGGCGGTGTCGGATCCAGCGTATCCGGATCCATCGGACGGCATGATGTACGCCTACACCGAGTCCACCTGGGTCATTGGGGGGCCTGCCGCCAACATCAACTACGGCGGCATTGCGAATGTGGTCTCGAACCTTGCGATAGATGCCGGCGGTTCCCAGGGCACCTACTTCGGACTTGTTGTTTCACTTCCCGCCGGCTGGTCGGGCTGGTTCTACTTCGACAATTTCGACTTGCGCTGAAACCGAAGCTGCCACCGCAAGTGCCACGTCGCGTATGGGTCGAGCTGGATCTCAAAAAGCGTTGGCGCTGAACCCGCAGTATTCGGAGGCGCACAACAACCTCGGCGAGGCACTGGCCGGCAAAGGTGCGGTCAAGGAGGCGATCGCCCAATTCGAAGCAGCCGTCGAGCTGGACCCGGCTTACGCTGTCGCCCGCACGAACCTCGGGATCGTGCTGGCCCATGCGGGGCAGACGAACAAGGCCATCTTCCAGCTGAAAAGGGTGGTGGAGGCGAAACCGGATGCAGTCGATGCCCGCATCAACCTCGCTCAGGCGCTGGCAGGAAAGGGCCGCTTCGACGAGGCGAGCCTCCACCTGGAGCAGGCGGTCAGACTATCGGGCGGCAAGAATCCATTGATCCTGCACCTTCTTGGCCACGTCTACGCCGACCTGGACCGGCTTCCGGAAGCCCTCCAGTCCGAACGCCAGGCACTTGCGATCGCAACAGCGCAAGACAACCCTAAGCTCATCCAAGACATCAGCGCCCAGCTGGAGAAACTGTTGCAGGCGCAGCAGCGCTCTGCAGGCCTCCCTTCCAGGTGACACGCCGAAGCCGACCGCACGCTGCGTGTACACCTGGGCGTTCTGTTCGGAAACGCGGTGTGGTGGCGCGAGCTGTGCGCGGCGACGGGTCGCTTACATCGCCGAGCGAAGGAAGAACCTGTCTTCCCGCGAGGTCGCACCTGTGAGCACACAGGGGCAGATGTGAGCAGAAAGGGCGCGGCGAAGGACTAGCCGGATTTGTCTTTCGATCCGAATTACGAGACGGAATTCAGGCGCCTCTCCCACTGCTGATTAGGACGGTCTTTGCGATTGAGGTGCATCCTCGTTGTCCCTGTGGACAGACGCCGACCGTCGAAATCCGAAATGAGAGGAACGCATGACATCAAACCGCTTCTTGCGCACAACGGTTGCTGCACTCGCGATTGCGGGCGCTGCTTGTTCTTCGGGCACATCAGTGACAAATGGCAGCGGGGGCGTCCACGGGTCGGGCGGCGAGCCGGGAAACACGGGCGGTACGACCAGCTCGGGCGGGGAGTCGGGAACGGGTGGTCGTAGTGGCTCGGGTGGCAGCGCCTCTGGCGGGGCAACCAGCTCGGGCGGCCAGCCGGGAACCGGTGGTCGCAGTGGCTCTGGCGGGGCGACCAGCTCAGGCGGCCAGTCGGGAACCGGCGGCGAGCTCGCAACCGGCGGTCGCAGCGGCCCGGGCGACGCCAGCGTCACCGACGTCGCCACCAGCCCAGACGGACGGCCGGGCACCGGCGGTCGCAACGGGTCGGGCGGATCCGGGCCGGGCACCGGCGGGACCACCGAGCCAGTTACCTGCGGAAGCACCGCGGTATATGTTGGAACGAAGACGGCCGGGACGGCCCAGACAAGCGACATTACGGTCGATCCGACGAAGCAGCATCAGATCGTGGATGGCTTTGGGCTCGCCGACGTCTGGCAAGGCTCATCTTCGACGGCCATGCAAACGCTCTTGTGGGATCCGGTCAACGGGATTGGGCTGACCCTGCTCCGCGTTGGCATCGACGGTACGAGCGGCAAGCCCAATATCATGGGAGCTGCGGGGTATGCCGACGGTCAGGCCTGCGTCAAGTTTGCCGGCTGTGCGTGCAAGGTGTGGGCAGCTCCCTGGTCGCCGCCCGCGGGAGACAAGGACAACAATAACGTCAACAACGGCGGGCATTTGAATACGTCCGCCTACGCCTCGTGGGCAGCGATCCTCGCGGCGTTCCCTGCCTTCTACAAGCAGAACGGTGGCGTGGACCTCTACGCCCTCTCGGCTCAGAACGAGCCTGATTTCACGGCGAGTTACCAGTCGTGCCTTTTCGACAAGACCCAGATGGTGAACTTCATCGATGTGCTTGGGCCGTTGCTAGCGGCGCTCAACCCGCCCGTCAAGGTGCTGGCGGCCGAGCCCGACAACTGGGGCAACATCTGGGGCGGCGACAATTACGGCCCTGCCATCATTGCCGACTCGAAGGCCGACTCCTACGTCGGACCGATCGCGACGCACGACTACGGAAACACCAGCGCGGGGACGTATGGACGTCCGGCGCCCCCTGCGAACAACACGCACCATGTCTGGGAGACGGAGTGCACGCCGGGTGACACGGGGCCGATCACCATCGCGACGATGGTTTACGCGGCGTTCTCGACCGGCGGTGTGAACGGATGGCACTATTGGTGGACCCAGGCGTTCATCCCGAATGCAAGCAGTCCGCCCGCCCAGTACTACGCGCTCGGAAACTTCAGCAAGTTCGTACGCCCCGGCTACTACCGCGTCGACGTCAGCGGCGCCGCCAAAGCATCCGGAACCGTGCCTCTGGTGGTGGCATTCTCGAACCCGCCGGACGGGACGACGGCCATCGTGGTGGTGAACGGGGGTTCGGCTCAGCAGGTTTCCTTCTTCGTCGCGGGCACGGCGTGGCCGGCGTCCGTGACCCCATACGTCACCACATCGAGCTCCAAGCTGGCTGCAGGGACCGACATCGCGGTGACGGCCGGACGGTTTAGCGCCTCCCTCGCCGCACAATCCGTTACGACATTTGTCGGCAAGCCGTGACGAGGCCGGCTCGGCAGGAGTAAGCTCGCGACTGCGAGCACGACATCCATCAGGTCGCGAGCAGGCCGTACGGATGGCCGAAAGGTCGTGTTTGCCACGAACAGCGTCCCGTGGCCACGGGCACACTCTGTGCGCGCAAGGCCACGGTTTCGACGGAACGTAATCCGTTGGAAGGCTCTTGTCTCCTCGATTCGATTGGGCCAAGGTCCGGCGTTCGAGGTAGCATTCCATGTCACAGCAACACGAAGTAGGCCGTCGGTTGGCGAGCGGCAACGAGGCGGTGGCCCTGGCCGCGATGCAGGCGGGGGTCAAGCTCGGTACGGGCTACCCTGGCACACCGTCGACGGAAATCCTGGAATTCTTCGACGGATTAGGGGGACCCGCCCAGTGGGCGCCCAACGAGAAGGTGGCGCTGGAGGTGGGCATCGGCGCGGCCTTCGCGGGTGCGCGGGCGCTCGTCACCATGAAGCACGTGGGCCTCAACGTGGCGGCGGATCCGCTCTTCACGGTGGCCTACACGGGCGTGTCGGGGGGCCTCGTGATCGTGTCGGCCGACGATCCCGGCATGGCCTCCAGCCAGAACGAGCAGGACAACCGGCGCTTCGCGGTCGCCGCGGGCCTGCCCATGCTGGAGCCGGCGGATTCGCAGGAAGCCTACGATTTCACCCTGCGCGCGTTCGCGCTGTCCGAACGCTGGCACGTGCCGGTCCTGCTACGCATGACCACGCGGGTGTGCCACTCGGCCACGGCGCTGCAAACGCCGGGCTATCCCGTACCGCCGGCCAAACCGGTCGGTTTCGTGCGCGACATTCCCGGCCGCGTGATGATTCCCGCCTACGCGCGGCCGGCGCACAAGCGGCTGCGGGCGAAGCTGGCCGAGCTGGCGGCCTGGAACGACAGCGAGGGACCAAGCCAGATCGTCGAGGGCGGGGGCACCTTGGGCATCATCACCTCCGGCATTTCCTTTCAGCACGTGCGCGAGGCCGCACCCGAGGCGCGCGTGCTCAAGATCGGCCTCACCTACCCGCTGCCCGTCGAGACCATGCGACGCTTCGCCGCCTCCGTCGAGCGTTGCCTGGTCGTGGAAGAAGGCGATCCTTTCCTCTACGAGGCCGCGCGCACGGCCGGCATCGCCGCCGAGAACAAGCCCGAGATGTACCGCTTCGGCGAGCTGAACGTCGCGCGCGTCCGTCGCATCGTCGCGGGCGACACCTCGACCGAGGCCGCGCCGGCGCCCGGCAAACCGCCCGAGCTTTGCCCGGGCTGCCCGCACCGCAATGTCTTCGAGGTCTTGCACGACCTCGACTGCATCGTGTCCGGCGACATCGGCTGCTACACCCTCGGCGTCCTGCCGCCGTTCTCCGCCATGGACACCTGCGTGTGCATGGGTGCTTCCATCGGCGTGGGCCTGGGCCTGCGCCACGCCCTGCCGCCCGAGCAGGCGCGTCGGGTGGTCAGCGTGATCGGCGACTCGACCTTCGTCCACAGCGGTATCACGGGTCTGGTCGAGATGATCTACAACCCGCCCCTCACCGGCCACGTGCTGGTCATCCTGGATAACGGCACCACGGCCATGACCGGCCTGCAGGAGCACCCGGGCACGGGCCGCCGACTCAACCACGAGGCGACAGGCAAGCTGAGCTTCGAGGAGCTGGCCCGCGCCCTCGGCATCGAGAACGTTCAAGTCGTGGATCCCATCCTCGACTCGGCCGGCATCGCGCGCGTGCTGCGCGAGGCCCTGGACAAGGACGAGCTCACCCTCATCATCGCCCGCCGCCCATGCCTGCTGGCAGCCGGCGCAATAAGGGTTCGGGAGAAATCCAATGCCCCCAAGTGACATGAGCAACCACATCACCAACATCGTCATCGCCGGCCTGGGTGGCCAGGGCGTGCTCAAGGCCTCGGACATCCTGGCCAGCGCCGTGTTCCGCGCCGGCTTCGACGTCAAGAAGAGCGAAATCCACGGCATGAGCCAACGCGGCGGCTCGGTGTCGAGCGACGTGCGCTTCGGCAGGAAGGTCTTTTCGCCCATGGTGCCGCCAGGCGAGGCCGACTGTCTGGTGGTGCTGTCGCAGAGCCAAATCGAGGTCGCACGCCCCATGCTGAAATCGGGGGGCGTGCTGATCGAGCCCGGCCTGATCGACGAGGCAAGCCTCGCCAACAAGAAGAGCCTGAACGTGGCCCTGCTCGGAGCCCTTGCGCGCCACCTCGATCTTGCCGACAATCTGTGGCACGCGGCCATCCAAGCCGCACTTCCCGAGAAGCTCCACGCGGCCAACTTGCAGGCTTTTGCCATCGGCAGGACGTCCCAGAAAGGCGCATAGGAAGACATCATGACGGCGATTCCATCAGCGACAGAGGCCAAGCCCACCTTCCATCCCGCGAGCGCGCCCGACTTCGTGCCCGTGGCCCTGCTGCGCAAGCTGCAACTCGATCGGCTGCAAGCCATCGTGGGCCACGCCTACGAGCGGGTTGCCTTTTCCGCGAGCGCCTGCAGGGTCGCAAGATCGCACCCGCGGACCTCCAGTCGCCGGGCGACCTGGCCGAGCTGCCGTTCACCGTCCAAAGCCGATCTGCGCGACACCTACCCCTTCGGCCTGTTCGCCAGCCCGCTCGAGGAGGTGGTGCGGCTGCACGCCTCCAGCGGCACCACCGGCAAGCCCATCGTGGTGGCCTACACCAAGGACGACGTCGAGGTCTGGACCCAGGTCATGGTGCGCAGCTTCGCCGCCTGCGGTCTGCACGACGGCGACATCGTGCAGAACGCCTACGGCTACGGCCTGTTCACCGGCGGCCTCGGCGCGCACTACGGCGCCGAGGCGCTCGGCGCCACGGTCATCCCCATCTCGGGCGGCAACACCGACCGCCAGATCATGGTGATGAAGGATTTCGGCGTCACCGCCATCTGCTGCACGCCCAGCTACTTCCTGCACCTCATCGATCGCGCGGGCCAGCTCGGCGTCGACTTCGAAATCCCTGCCGCTTGCGTGCCGGCGTGTTCGGCGCCGAGCCGTGGACCGCAGTCGATGCGCCGGCACATCGAGAGCGTGAGCCAACATCGCGCGCCTTCGACATCTACGGCCTGTCGGAGATTATCGGCCCGGGCGTGGCCATCGAATGCCCGCACCACGACGGCCTGCACATCTTCGAGGACCACTTCTACCCCGAGATCATCGACCCCGAGACCGGCCAGGTGCTGCCCGACGGCCAAGAAGGCGAATTGGTGCTCACCACCCTGACGAAGCGGGCCATGCCCATGATCCGCTACCGCACGCGCGACATCACCGCGCTTCTGCCCGGCGCCTGCCCGTGCGGGCGCACCCTGCGGCGCATGCGGCGCATCGGCCGGCGCAGCGACGACATGCTGATCGTGCGCGGGGTGAACGTGTTCCCGTCGCAGATCGAGGCGGCGCTGCTGGAGGTGGAAGGCACCCTGCCCCACTACCAGATCATCCTCACGCGCGAGCACGGCCTGGACCAGATCGAGGTGCAGGTCGAGGTCACGCCCGAAATCTTCAGCGACAAGGTCGGCGCCCTGGAAGCGCTGGCCGAAAAGGTCATGGACACCATCGAGCGCGTGGTCGGCATTCGCATCAAGGTCACCCTGGTCGAGCCGCACACCATCCAGCGCAGCGAGGGCAAGGCCAAGCGGGTCATCGACAAGCGAGGGCAATCATGAAAATCCAGCAACTCTCCATCTTCGCGGAAAACAAGCCCGGACATCTGGCCGCCCCCTGCCGCCTGCTGGCCGAGCAAGGCGTGGACATCCGGGCACTGTCCGTGGCCGACACCCAGCGCTTCGGCATCCTGCGCCTCATCGTGACTGATGCAGCCAAGGCCACCAAGCTGCTCGAGGATGCCGGCCACGTGGTCAAGACCACCGAGGTGCTGGCGGTGGAGGTGGCGGACGAGCCCGGCGGCCTGGCAGGCGTGCTCACGGCGCTCGAAGGCTCGCCGGTCAACATCGAGTACATGTACGCCTTTCCCTTCGGGCACGAAGGCAAGGCGGTGCTGATCTTCCGCTTCGCCGATCCCGACGCGGCCATCACGGTTCTGCAGGCCAAGGGCGTGCCCGTGCTGGCCGCCGACGTGCTCCTCGAGGGTTGATGCCGGTCGCGCGCACCATCGCCCAGCAGCTCGAACGCGCGTCGTGGATCCGGCGCATGTTCGAGGAAGGGGCGCGCCTCAAGAAGGAACGCGGCGAAGCGAACATCTTCGACTTCACGCTCGGCAACCCCGAGGTCGAGCCGCCCGCGCAGACGATGGCGGCCTTGCGCCAGGTGGTGAATCGCGACCTCCCCGGCCGCCACGGGTACATGCCGAATCCCGGCTTTCTCGAGGTCCGCGCGGTCATGGCCGGACGGCTTGCCCGCGACAGCGGCCTCGATTTCAGAGCCGAGCACATCTGCATGACCACGGGCGCCGCTGCCGCCTGCAACGTCATCCTGAAGGCCATCCTCGATCCGGGCGACGAGGTCATTCTGCTTGCGCCCTACTTCGCCGAGTACCCGTTCTACGTCGGTAATCATGGTGGCCGGACCATCGTGGTCGAGACGGACGCGGATTGTCTTCCGAGCGTGGACAATATCCTCGCGGTCATCACCAAGCGCACACGCGCCATCATCCTCAACACGCCCAACAATCCCTCGGGCCGCGTCTACCCGACCGCGGTGCTGCGCAAGCTGGAATCGATGTTGTCGCGCCTGCCCAGTCCACCGCTGGTCATCAGCGACGAGCCCTACAAGCAACTGGTCTATGACGGCGGCAAGCAGAGCGACGTGGCGGCCCACATCACCAACACGGCCATCTGCTACTCGTGGTCCAAGGCCCAGGCCCTGGCCGGCGAGCGTATCGGTTTTCTTGCCCTCTCCCCGCGCCTGCCCGACTTGGCCCAGCTGTTCGCGGCGTGCGCCTTCGCCAATCGCACCCTCGGCTTCGTGAATGCGCCAGCCATCTGGCAATGGGTCATGGCCGAGGCCGCGGACGCGTGCGTGGACGTGGCCGCCTACCAGCACAAGCGCGACGTCCTGTGCGACGGGTTGGCGGCCGCGGGCTACGACGTGCGCAAGCCCGAGGGCGGGTACTACGTGTTCTTGAAGACGCCCATTCCCGACGACGTGGCTTTCGTGCAGCTTCTGCTCGCGCGCGGCGTGCTCTCGGTGCCCGGCACCGGGTTCGGCCGTGGCGGCCACATCCGGCTTTCCATGACCGTGCCCATGGACACCATCGAGCGTTCGCTACCCGCCTTCGCGCGCGCCCTTGACGATGCCAAGAAGCTCTAAGGCAATTCGTCTTCCGGATCCGCCTGCAGCGCGGCCTGGACAGCCTCGCACAGTTGTTTCGCGTTGTAGGGCTTGGGCAAGACGGCGCAAAAGCCATGGCTGCGGAATTCGGCCATGAGCGAGTCCTCCGAGTAGCCACTCGACACCATCAGGCGCGCTGTCGCATCGAGGGCCAAGATCCGCTCGGCGGCTTCCCGCCCGCCCATTCCGCCCGGGACCGTGAGATCGAGAATCACCAAATCGAAGCGCTGGCCTTGGCTCAACGCCGCCCGGTAAGCAGTCACCGCGTCCTTGCCGTTCGCGGTGCCATGGGTACGAAAGCCTGCGTTGCGCAGAACCCGCTCGGCCACGCGCACGACCATGGCATCGTCGTCCATGACCATGATGGTTCCGATACCGGGACGACTTGCCGGCGAGGGTGACGGCACCGATTCGCGCCCCGTGCACGCGGGAAGGCTGACGCGAAAGGCGCTCCCCGCTCCGGGCTTCGACGACACATCGATGCGTCCGCCGTGGTTCCGTACGACAGAGTACGCCACCGCCAGACCGAGCCCGCTACCCTTGTCCTTGGTGGTGAAGAACGGCGTGAAGATCTTCTCGATCGTCTCGGGCGCGATGCCGGCGCCGTGGTCGGCGACCTCGACACAAACCTCCTCGCCAGAATGGGCCTTCTGGCGCCACGCCCGAACTTGCACCGTTCCGCCGTCTGGCGTGGCCTCGATCGCGTTGCGCACGAGGTTTTGAAAGACCTGCGCAAGCTGCCCCTCGTCGCCCATCACCGTGCAGCCCTCGCCGGGCAGATCGAGCTGGCACTGGACGTTGCTGCCGCTTGCCGCGAGATTGGCCGAGTCGCGCACGATCCGTACCAGGTCGAGTTGCGTGCGCACGGGCGCTCCGCCCTTCGCGAAGGTGAGAAGCTGCCGCGTAAGCGCCGTGCCTCGGGCCGCGGCACGCTGGGCCTCGTCGAGCAGATCCCAGGCTTGCTGCCCCTTGTCGAGCTGCATCTGCGCCAAGCTGATGTTCCCGACGAGGCCGGTCAGCAGGTTGTTGAAGTCGTGGGCGATACCGGCCGCCAGCGTGCGAATCGATTCCAGCTTTTGCACCTGCAACTGCTCGTCCTCGCGTCGCCGACGCTCGGTTGCGTCCCGAAAGACGCCAACGACACAATGCTTGTTGGCAATGACGGTCTTTCTTGCGCTGACGTCGGCAAGCAAGATGCCGCCGCTCTTGTGTTGCATCGGGATTTCCATGGCGCGGTCGAGCTCGCCACGAGCCATGGAGTCGAAGATCTGGACGATGTCTTCGACCCGGTCCCGCGGGTGAAGGTCGTTCACGCTCAGGGTCGTCAACTCGCCCACGGAATACCCGAGCATGGTGCCGATGGCCCCATTGGCCATCAGCAACCTTCGATTCGAAACATCGGCCACCGCAATGCCATCGCCCACGGTATCGAATACATCGCGAAATCGCGCTTCGCTCTCGGCCAAGGCGTCGAGCGCGATGCCCATGGCCAGCGCATAGGCCAGCCTCGGTGCCACGAGCTCAATGACGGTGCGTATCTCCGCATCGATACCGCCGACGCTCTTCACGGCGGCATTCAGGGTTCCAGAGCAACGCCCGCCGGACAAAAGCGGAACGCTGAAGGTGCAGAGAAGACCGCCCGCCACGAGGGCCTGGTCGACGGGGTTCTTGTTCGGCCAGTCGCGAATGTCCGCGCGGTAAATCGGGCTTTGCGCCTCGACCGTTTCGCCAAGCGAGGCGGATCCAAACGGGATGATCTTGCCCGATTCGATCCCCCGCACCTCGATGGTGGCATCGAACATCCGGAATGCCTGACCGTCATCGCTCAAGAGGGCCAATGAGGCACGGTCGATGTGCAACCGTTCGGTCATGAACCTGAGCGCGCCCTTGGCGATTTCGCTGAAGGTCAGGTGCGAGGTCTCGCTGTCGAATTCGGCGATCAGTCGAACGACATCGAGAGCGCATCCAGGTTCTTTCGGTTGGCCTTTGACGCCATCCATGGGCACCTCGTCCGAGGAAGGACGATCAGACTATGCCCACTTCGCGAACAACAACAGAGTAGAATTGTGTATGTGGCTATTCGAGCCACGCGCCACGCTCTACAGACACGTGTTGAGGAACACGATGATGCTGCTCTGGTTCGCGACAAGGAGGTCGAGCCGCCGTAGAGAATGTGCAATCCGCTCATCCCCCTGATGACGATGTCGAGAGTGCCGTTTCCATCCCAGTCCACAAGCGCCGCCGCGGAGAGATTGTCGTTCGGAATCGTGTAGGAGCTCGGGCCGACAAAGGTCCCATGGCCACTGCCTCGCCGGATCAGAACCCGACCCACACCGCTGCTGTCGGCGCCGACTGGCGTGAAGACGACGTCGAGATGCCCGTCACCGTCCAAATCGCCCATCAGGAGACGAAAGAGTGGAGCTCCCGGAAGAGCCCCCAATCCGCCCCCCGGCAGTCCGGGGAGGATCTGCACGTCGCTGCCATCAGGCTTGGTCACAACCAGGTCGGCCAACCCATCCTCGTTGAAGTCCCCGACCGCGGCGTAGCCCGTCAGGTTCCAGGTGGAGCCTGTCCCTGTCGTGGGATAGGTGGCGCTGGCGACGAAGGTACCGTCGTCTTGCCCGAGCCAGATGGTGAGCCCGGCGCCGTATTCGAGCAGATCGAGCCGTCCATCGCGGTTCATGTCCGCGCCCAGGTAGGAGCTGTTTTCGAAGCTTGCTGGATACGTCGCAATCTTCTGGAAGGACAGTGCCCCTGTGCACCTTCGTTGCTGGCAAGCCCCGGCCACGCAGGCGATGCCCGGGGTGCACCAACGCGCACGGTCTTCGGGCGGGCGGTCGCGCACCCCGGAACGAGGACCGTCAACTATTTGGCGCGCAGACCGGGCGCCTCATGTCCGCTACGGGCGACGTACTCCAGGTAGCCACCGCCGTAGGTGGTGGTGGTGCCGCCATCCAGCTCGAGCACGCGGTTGGACAGCGCGGCCAGGAAGCGCCGGTCGTGCGACACGAAGAGCATGGTGCCTTCGAAATCGTGTAGCGCGGACAAGAGCATTTCCTTGGTGGCCAGATCGAGGTGGTTGGTGGGTTCGTCGAGGACCAGCAGGTTGGGCCTATCGTAGAGCAAGCGGGCCATGACCACGCGGGCCTTCTCGCCGCCCGAAAGCACGCGGCACACCTTGTCGATGTCGCTGCCCGAAAAGCCGAAGCAACCGCCCAGCGATTTCAGCGTGCCCACCGAGGCCAGGGGAAAGGCCTCCTCCAGGGTCTCGTAGACGGTCTTCTGCGGATCGAGAAGCTCCATCGCGTGTTGGGCGAAGTAGCCCATGCGTACGCCCGCGCCCAGCGTGACTGACCCGCCATCGGCGGCGATCTCGCCCGCCACCAGCTTGAGCAGCGTCGACTTGCCCGCGCCGTTCACGCCCATTACGCTCCAGCGCTCCTTGCGCCGGATCATCAAGCTGAAGTCGTCGTAGATGACGTGGTCGCCGTACCGCTTGCACAGTCCCTCGATCTTGACCACGTCCTCGCCCGAACGTGGCGATTCCGGGAACTCGAAGGTAATGGTGCGCCGGCGGCGTGGCGGTTCCAGCTTCTCGATCTTGTCCAACTTCTTCACGCGCGACTGCACCTGCGCCGCGTGCGAAGCCTGCGCCTTGAAGCGCTCGATGAAGCGGATCTCCTTGGCCAGCATGGCCTGCTGGCGCGCATACGCGGCCTCGGCCTGGACGGCGTGCAGCGCGCGCTGCTTTTCGTAGAAATCGTAATTGCCCGAGTAGCTGGTCAGCACACCCCCGTCGATCTCGACGATCTTGCTGACCACGCGGTTCATGAACTCGCGGTCGTGGGTGGTCATCAGCAGGGCGCCGTCGAAGTCCTTGAGAAAACCCTCGAGCCAGATGATGGACTCGATGTCGAGGTGGTTCGACGGCTCGTCGAGCAGCATGACGTTGGGGCGCATCAGCAGGATACGCGCCAGGGCCACGCGCATCTTCCACCCGCCCGAGAGGTTGCCCACATCACCGTCCATCTGCTCTTGCGAAAACCCGAGGCCGGCCATGATCTCGCGCGCCCGCGCCTCCAGGGCGTACCCGCCCAGCTCGTCGAAGCGGGCCTGCACGTGGCCGAAGCGATCGATTAACTTGTCTAGCTCATCGGCGCGCGCCGGATCCGCCATGGCATGCTCGAGCTCGTGCAGCTCGCCGGCCAGGGCCGATACCGGACCGGCGCCGTCCATGGTGGCGGCCAGGGCGGACATGCCCTTCATCTCGCCGACGTCCTGGCTGAAGTGCCCGATGGTCACGTTGCGGTCGATGGAGATCTGCCCGTCGTCGACCGATTCTTCGCCCATGATCAGGCGAAAGACGGTCGACTTGCCCGCGCCGTTCGGTCCCACGAGGCCCACCTTCTCGCCACGCAAGAGCGCGGCGCTGGCATCTACAAATAGGATTTGCGGGCCGTGCTGCTTGCTGATGTTGTCGAGGCGAACCACGAGAGGTGCCGGGGTGTACTACGCGCGACCGCGGTTGTCCACACCGGGATGTCTCGTCATCACCGATTGGAGTCGGTCCAATCGTCCGAACAAGCCCCGACTGCGCGAAGGTAGTGCGGGCGGCCGAGGTCGAGCGCGGCAGGGTGAAGCCTCGGCCACCGGTCCTTGACGAGAGAAAGATACCAATCCCGTCCGGCGGGGAACTCCAGGGCACGCGCCCAGTGCGCATAGTGCAGCCAGTAGGACGGGTTGGCCATCTGCGCCAGGGCATCCGCATTCGAGAGACACACCTCCTCCGCCGTTCCTTCACCCTGCGCGACCGGCAGCACGTGCCGGCGAATGCAGGCGCCTACGGCCGTGACGCGGTCCTCGGCAAGGCCTTGGTCGCGGAGAATCGACATCGCTCTCACCGCGCCCAGCTCATGGTGATCGGCAACACGCGAGAAATCCTCGACGGCCGCGATGTCGTGCAAGAGGGCGGCGGGTAGCACGATGTCCAGACTGGCGCCAAGGATTGGCGCCAATCGGCACACGAAGCGCTCGACCACGAGGACATGCTCGCGATAGAAATCCAGTCCCAACCGAGTCTCGGGCCGCGCGCATGCCTTTTCGATGACGGAGTGCAAATGGGAGATCATGCCAACCAAGGTGCCGTGCCGGCCGGGGGAAAGCAAATCGCATGAGGCTCCCGTGCGATTTGGGATCGCGCCTGCCCGTCAATCGGTAGGATGGACCGGCCAACATCAAGGAGAGGCCCATGGACTTAAGCGAGCTCAAGAACCTCACCGCCCTGTGCGGAATCGACTGCTTCAACTGCGAGTTCTTTCACAGCAACATCGACGGGTTCTTCGCCTCGATTCCCCCGGAACGCAGACGCGTCTTCGAGGCGCGCGGCATGACCATCGAAAAGCTCCGCTGCAACGGTTGCCGCAACGGCGGCTGCACGACCATCGGCGGCCAGTGCGACACCCTCGAATGCGCGAAACGAGAGGGCGTGGACTTCTGCTACGAGTGCAAGGACTTCCCGTGCCAGAAGTTGCAGCCGCTGGCCGAAGGCGCGGAGAAGTACCCACACAACCTCAAGGTCTACAACCTCACCGCGATCAAGAACCGCGGCATCGAGGCTTGGGCGGCCGAGAGCAAGGTCATCCGAAAGCGCTATTTCATGGGAAAATTCAAGATCGGCGCGGGCCCGCAGCTTCCGGAAGGTAGGTAGTGCGCATTCCCCAACCAAGCACGGGTTGAGAGTCTCGTGCCGTATCATGACTTGCCATGTAACGTTCGGCAACGCTCGGACATCTTCCTAGCGAGGGTCCGTTCACAGCTTTCAATTCCAACGAGCGCCGTCTGGCCGGCGTTGTCGCGTGACCTTCGACAACCTTCAAGGAGAACAGCATGTTCACTACGAAAGTCAGGGAGCTCGCGCTTCGAGCAGAGCCGTATCTCTATGTAGCCCTGCGCATCGTCGCAGGCGCGCTGTTCGCTTTTCATGGCGCACAAAAGATCCTCGGCTGGCACAGCCAGTTCATGCCCCCGGCGGGCTCGCAGATCTGGTTCGCCGGAATCATCGAGTTGGTGAGCGGGACGTTGATCGCGCTCGGGTTGCTCACGCGCCCCGCCGCGTTCCTGGCTTCCGGCGAGATGGCGGTCGCCTACTTCCAGTTCCACTGGAAGCTCGCCCTGGCGGGCGGCATGTGGCTACCGGGCATCAACAAGGGCGAGCTAGCGGTGATCTACTGCTTCCTGTTCCTGTTCATCGCCGCCCACGGCAGCGGGGTGGCCTCCCTCGGCGGACGCGTGCGGAAGTAGGCGAGTTGACGCTCCGAGCGCGTTCCGCCTGGCACGACTCGTAACCGATGCGGCTAGAGGCCGCCGAGCTCGGGCGCCCGCTCGCCGAAGACGAGGATCAACACGGCCAACGCCAGCGGCACGGCCCCCACGAGCAGGAAGGTCAGATCCGCGACGATGCGGATCCATTCGAGCGTGTGGAAGAGGCCGCCCATCAGAAACGTGAGGCGACGCGCATGCCAGTAGCCGTTCTGGATGGCGTCCCAGAGTTGCAACACGCCGCCGGGAAACAGGTCGAGCACGACCATCAGGCCTAGCCCGCCATTGACACCCCAGAACCCGATGCGAACCCATCGTTCGGCCCGATTCCAAGTCTCATCGTCGCGAATGGCGCGCAGACAGAAGAAGACGACCCCGAGAGCCAACATGCCGAACACCCCGAACATGGCGGCATGGCCATGGTTCGCGGTCAGGCTGGTGCCGATCTCGAAGTACGAGACGATGGGCAGATTGATGAGGAATCCGAAGATGCCGGCACCCACGAAGTTCCAGACGCCCACGGCGATGAGAAAATAGATGGCCCATTTCTGGTGGGCGGCAAGCGGCCGGTGACAGTCTTCGCAATTCTGATCCTTGAGGCGAATGAAATCCCACGCATCGAGGGTCAGAAGCGTCAACGGAATCACCTCCAACGCGCTGAAGCACGAGGCCAGTCCCATGTTCAGCGTGCCTTGCCCCGTGAAGTACCAGTGGTGGCCGGTGCCCACGATGCCGCCGACAAGATAGAGGATCGCATCCAGATAGATCAGGCGGGTCGCTGTCTTGGTCGTCACCAGTCCCATTTGGACGAACATGACGGCCACCAGCACCGTGGCGAAGAGCTCGAAGAAACCCTCGACCCAGAGGTGGATGATCCAGAAACGCCAGTTGTCGATGATGGCAAAGTTGGTGTGGGATCCATAGAACAGGGCGGGCAAGTAGAAGACCGGGATGGCCACGGCCGCGTAGAGAAATAGCGAAGACAGCTCGCCCTTCTCGCCGGACTTCATGGCGGGTCGCAAGGCGCGGAACATCAGGAACAGCCAAAATACCAGCCCGCCGGCCAGCAGCAGTTGCCAGAAACGGCCCAAGTCGAGGTACTCGCTGCCCTGATGGCCGAGCCAGAACCACAGCGTCCCAAGCTTGTCGTTGATCCCGAGCGCCTCGCCGCCCAGGCTGCCGAAGACGACCACCGCCAAGGCACCGAGAAGCACCAGCACGCCGGCTCTCTGACCTTTCGGCTCCGCGCCGCCGACCAGCGGCGCAAGAAACAGGCCGCCGGCAACCCACGAGGTGGCGATCCAAAAGATGGCCAGTTGCAGGTGCCAGGTGCGGGCCAGGTTGTAGGGCAGGAATCGAGCCAGATCGAAACCATAGAATGCGCCGGGCTCGACGCGATAGTGGGCGAGCACGCCACCCATCGCCGCTTGCAGGACGAACAGAACGGCGACGACCGCGAAGAACAGACCCAACGCCTTCTGGCTTGGCGTGACCTTCCAGCGGTGAATGGGCCCCTCGGATACGTGTACGTGACCCGAAGACCCGCCCCAGCCAAGGTAGTCGAATCGTCCGAAGACGAAGAGCACCACGCCAAGCCCGCCCAAGAGGCAAACCAGGCTCAGCGCGCTCCACAAGTAGGTCGACGAGGTAGGCGTGTTTCCCGCCGACGGTTCGAACGGCCAATTGTTGGTGTACGAGTCCTGCGTTCCCGGCCGCGGGGCCACGGTGGCCCAAGTCGCCCAAGCAAAATACGCGTTCAGGGAAGCGAGGTCGCCGTCGCGGTTGATGAAACGAGACGGAAGTCCCGGCGCCGGCTTGTGGCCGGCGAAGTAATTCTTCCACTCGCCTTGCTGGATGCGAAAGGACGCCTCCTCACCCGGCGTGAAGACCAGGGTCTGTGTGCCTTCGTCGTAGCGGTTCTGCTTGAGCGTCTGCTTGACCGATTCGGCGACGGAATGCGCCTGTTCCTGCGCGAGCTCGGCCCAGGGCTTCCTATATCGAGATGTGGCCTCGGTGTCGCGCGCGATCTCGGTCAGGCGGTGCAGGTATTCGGCGGTGTAATCGGGTCCGAGGTAGGCGCCGTGTCCCCACAGCGTGCCGTGCTCCATGAGGCCGAACTTGAGGAAGACATCCTGGCCTTTGTGGACATCGTCCGCGGTGAACAGAATCTGCCCCTCGGAGCTCACCACGCGTGCCGGGATGGGCGGCGCCCCCTTGTAGGTCTTGACCGTCACCACCGTCAGCAGGGTGAAGCCGAAGGCCATGACCAAAATCGCGGTCTGGCGCCACCAGGGAGAAAGCGGTGCCGAATCGGGCGATGCAGGACGTACATTGGGATTGCTATTCACGGTCCACCTCCGTTGCAGGCGGTTTATGCTTTTCCATCACGGGCACGGGTCGCGCGCCTCGTCCAAGGCGGACGCAGCGCGGGCGGCAGCAGAAAGGCGATGGGCAAGACGCGCTCCCGCCGATGTTCTTCCTCCAGGTGTCGACGCTTCGCCTTGAGCGTGTGGGCAAGAGCGATCATCCCGACCACAAGCCCAGGCTGATCGCGCGTCACGACGGGCATGCAGGTCTTTCCGGTCTCGGACATGCGTCGGACGACGATGTGCAGCGGCTGGTCAGGATGGACCGTCACGGGTGCCAGCGTTGCAATCTCTCTCGCCGTGTGCAGGCCTTGCCCCGTGGCCTCCGCTCGGGCCCAGTCTTCCAGCCGTCGGCGGGTCACCACGCCAGCGAGACGGCCATCCGGCTCCACGACCGGGTACAACGTGTCTCTCGCCTCGCCCGCGTCCTCGAGCAGGCCGACGACATCGGCGGGCGACGATTCAGCGGACAGCCCGAGCACGTCCGTATCCATGACATCGCGGACGAAGGCGACTTCGAGAGGGTCGACACAATACTCTCGGGTCAGGTGGTGACCACGACGGGCTACTTTTTCGGTCAGGATCGATCGTTTCATGGTCAGCACGGAAAAACCGTGGGCCACGGAGGCGGCAATCAGGAGCGGAAGAAACATCCCATGATCGCCGGTCAGCTCGACGGCGAAGACCACACCGGTAAGCGGCGATCGCATCATACCGCCCAAGATGGCGCCCATGCATACGAGCGACCAGCATCCGACACCTGCGCTGGGCAGGACGAGGCCAGCCAGGCTGCCCAACGCACTTCCGATCATGAGCAGGGGCGCCAGCACCCCGCCGGATGTTCCCGAACCCAGGGCGATGGACCAGATGACCCACTTCACGACCATCAGGGTGACGATCTCCCGCACGGGCAGAGCCCCTCGCAGGAGACCGTCGATGGTCTCGTAGCCGACCCCGAGCGCTCGCGGGCAGATGAAGCCGCCGAGCCCTACGGCCAGGCCGCCGATGGCCGGCCACCACATCCAGTGGATAGGCAATTTCTTGAAGAGATCCTCCGCCGCGTACACCGACAGGGTCATGAGCGCCGACACCATCCCGGCCAGGAGCCCAACCAGGACGCACCCGGCGAGAGCCTTGGGGTCCGTGAGCGCGGCGTGGGCCGGAACGGGAAAGATCGGCCCGGGACCGAGCAGATGTTGGCGCATCACCATCGCGGTCGCGCTGGCAAGCGACACCGGGATAAGGCTCCTTGGCTTGAGCTCGAAAAGCAGAAGCTCCACCGCGAGGAAGACGGACGCAATCGGCGCGGCGAAGGTGGCGGCCATCCCCGCGGCGGCACCCGCGACGAGCAAGGTCTTTCGCTCGGCGCTGGTCAGGCGGAACATCTGGCCAATCAACGAGCCGAAGGCCCCTCCCGTCATGATGATCGGCCCCTCGGCGCCGAACGGGCCGCCCGAGCCGATGGAGATGGCGGCCGAGATGGGTTTCAGCAAGGCGACGCGCGGCTGAACCCGGCTGCCCTGGAGCAGGATGGCTTCCAAGGCCTCGGGAATGCCGTGACCCCTGATTCGTTCCGAGCCGTAGCGAGCCAGGAGACCCACCACGATCGCCCCAGCCACCGGAACCAGAATCTCGATCGCTCCGAGGGTGTTCGCGGCGGGAGAGAGAAGCGAGATTCCCCACCTTTGAAAGAAGAAGAGGTTGGTGAAAAGGCCGATGAGCCTGAGGAGCGCGAGCGCGACCCACGCGCCGAGGGCGCCGATGGCCATGGCCATCAGCGTGACGGGAATCAACCGCCGGGTGGCTGTGAAGTCGCTGAGGTCGGCGGGCAATTTCTTGCCCATCGGCGAGCTCACGGGCGCCTTTCCGCGCGGACGCCCTTGCCGGTCGCGCTTGGCTCGCCGACGATTGCCTCCAAAGCTCGCACCAGACTAGGCCCTACGCTGCGCAGCTCGTTCCCGTGCGCCAGGGAAAGGCGCGCAAGCAGCCGTTCGCCCTGTGCGGTCACCTGGATCAGGACCTCGCGCCCATCGACGTCGTTACGGCGCCGCGTTACAAGTCGCTTTTCGACCAGGCGGTTCGCCAATTCCACCGCGCTGTGATGCCGGATCTGCAATCGTTCGGCGAGCGTCCCGATGGTGGGCCGCTGCCCACCGGGGAGACCCTTGATGGCAAGCAAGAGTTGGTGCTGCCGAGGCTCGATTCCGGCGGCCCGCGCCTCGCGTTCGCTGAACCCGAGGAAGCGGCGGATCTGGTAGCGAAACTCGGCCAGGGCTTGATGCTCGTCTGAGGTCATCATATCGTGGAACGATATAATGTCCGAGGATCGGCGCGAGGCACGTCTTTTCTTTTGCGCGGGAAATCGCGCGATGGCTTCGCCGTGGGGGGATGACACCAGCACTGCTCCGCACAGGACATGGGCACAACTACCATTTGGTCTTCGGCTGTAACCGAACTGCCTCTGCGGCATCGGAAAGTGCGGAGGCGGCGCCACGGGTCAAGATAGGACGATGTGCCAATGACGAACGGAAAAGGGGGCTGCCATGCCGGCTCAAATAGTGTTGTTACGGCACGCGGAAAAGCCTGACGACAACGATCGCGCGGATCTGTCGTTGAAAGGTCGGATTCGAGCGGCCGCGCTCGCTGTCTTCTTGCCCGATCACTTTGGGCGACCGGACCAGCTGATCGCGACGAAAGCCAGCCGCGAGAGCAATCGACCCGCGCTCACGCTCAAGCCGCTCAGTGAAAGCCTTGGGCTCGCCATTGACACGCGCTTCGAGGATACCGATTACAAGCACTGGGCCAAAATCCTGGCGGAGAGCCCAACCTATCGAGACGCGCGGATCGTGATTTGCTGGCATCACGGCACGATTCCACAGTTCGCACGCGCTCTGGGGGTACACGACGCGCCCGACCACTGGGAGGACGATGTGTTCGACCGAATCTGGCAAATCGACGGGTTCCCGAGCTCGGCGTCCCTGAAACGGTACCATCAGAAGTTGCTCTACGGAGATCGTGATTGAGGGGGAACCTATGCCAAACCAAGCCACTGCACCCAAAGACCTTCGGGCCGACGTACAATCCGTCTTTCTTCTGGGCCTCGAGGCTGGATCGCAATCGCGGCAAATCGCGGAGCAGTCCGCGGGCGCGGGGAGCTCGTATCTCCGCGGGAAAGACGCCTTCGAGCGGGCGTATCAGGCTCTCTTGGCCCTTCCCGGCTCGAGCGCAAACGGGAAACTCCTACTGAAAAATGGCAAGGGTCAGGCATCTCGGGCCGGCGAGGTCGTTGCGGACTGGAAGAAGGCGCAGGCCAATCGCGCGACCTTGTTCGACGAAGTCGGCGCCAATGGACCCACCATCCTCGTGGTTCAAATCACGGGTATCGATGTCGATGCGCTTTGGAAAGACGACGCCAAGCATGACCCTGCCGTGGTCAAAGGAGACCCCACGGCGACGCTCACGTTCTTCGAAACAGCGCTGGGTCAACACGCGGACAAGCGGCCCGACGATACCAACGGGACGTTTCAGTCTCTGAAGGGCGACAAGGTGTCGGTCAAGCGCCGCGGCAACACAAGCCGCTGGGATCGCAAGATCAATCTGTGCGTGGCGCTCGACGGTGACGCTGCATCCGGCTTCCCCAAGCAGGTCAACCTGTTGAACTGCATCCGTAACCCCGCATACGAACGGGTTCGTCTCGCCTGGGCGTTGATGGCCGAAGCCAGGTGTCCGGCAGAGCCGAGCGCCTATGCGGAGATGACCCTCGACGGCGTCTACCACGGAACCTACGTTGCCATGCCGCCTCCGGACGAGTACTTCTTCAGCGGGCTCTTTCCTGGCGTCAGTGAGCGTGCCGTATTTCGCGGCCAATATGGCGAAATTGCCGGTGGCGCCACCCTTGCAAACCGCGGCCCGAGCGGAACCGCCTATTTCACTGCTGGTACGAGACCGTCGTCGCGAACCTATGAGCCACGCCTGGACACGCCTGACACGCAATACGACGTGTTGGCCCAATTCATCGACGTGCTGCACAACAGTGGCGATCCCAAGAGCAGCGCCTTCGCCAATAGCCTGCTGAAGATCTTCGATGTCGCGACCTTTTTGCGGACGATGGCCACCATCAACCTGTTGGGTGCTTGGGACAACTACTATCTCAATGCTCAGAATTACATCCTACACATCGCACTATCGGACGCAACCCCTGGGGCCCATACGCCGTTTGTATCGTTCTGCGCCTACGACATGGATAGCGTCCTGGGACTGAGTTGGCCAGGCCAGAAGCGCAATTGGCAAGAGAAGGACATCCTGTTCAGAGGCACGGAATTGGGGAATATCGTGCTCGCGAAGCGAGTCCTGGAGAACCCCGACTTTCGTGCTTACTATTGCGACTTCATCGCTTGGTTCCTCGAAGAGCGATTTACCCCTGATTGGTTCGCGCAGAAACGCGGCGCACTTTGGAAGCGTCTCGAGCAGACGGTGTACCTCGAATCGCAATCGCCGTTCGGTCCACCCGACACCGCGCGGCCTTGGACGAATGACGAAGTCTATCGTCACGCGATCTCGGATCAGCAATTGGACGCCTCGGGTTCTAGCGCCGTCAGCGGCCTTCAAGTGCTGGGTATTGCCGAGTTCGTTCGCCAACGCCGTGAAAAGGCATTGGCGCAATTGAAGCTCGAGCAACTCGGAAGCTCCGGAATCGACTTTGGCTCGGGAAAGTGGAGCTTGTAGTCCTACGGGCAGCGGGTGACGCCGTAATCGCCGTTGAGCACGAGCTCGGCGTTCTGGATGGTGTCGCGGTAGGCTACCCGCAGCGTGATGGTATTGTCGCTGGAGTCCAGCACCTCGACGGTTCCCGTATTCGAGCCGCCGCCGACGTCGGCATAGTCGCCGTTGACGAAGACATCGAAGCTCACGAAGCTCTCGCTGGCGACCCCCTTGTCCGCGCTGGGGACCTCGACCGAGACGAAGGTCCCGTGGTTGGGGGGACGGGTGACCGCGAAGGTCGTGCAGTTCATCTCGATGTCGCTCATCGCCACCAGGACGGTGCCCGAGGTGGCAAACACCTTGGAGGCACCATAGGCGAGCGCGACGGGTTGCCCCGCCACCGAGGCCGTGCCTTGGGCGGTGAGCAGGGGCATGGGCGGCCCGCTGGTGTCGGTTCCCCCGCCATCGCATGCCGGAAACATGAGCAGTGCGAGCGCAAGCCGTCGGCCATAGGTCATAGAGCGTCCCTTCAAGTGGTCCGCTCTCAGAATAGCCCCAATGCCACTTGGCGCATAGACCTCACCTCCCACTGTGATCCCCGGCAAGCACAGCGATGCCGCGGAGCGCCGAGCTGAAAGCCTGACCGATGTTCAGGATGGACTATGGATGCGCGCCGGACCATGGTCGAGCGGACCAGCAACAGGAGCTCTGATGACAACGAGAGGCGCCCTTCCATCCCTGTTCTTTGTTTTGGCCGTGTCTTCAAACGGATCCATCGCGATGGCGGGGCCGCCCACCGCGAGGGCGGCGCATCATTCCGCGCCCGCATTTGCCGCGAGGGCCGAGTCTTCAGCAGATCCCTTCGAGGAATCCCCAACCCCCGCGAAGCCCGGGGCGCAGGTGTCCGTGCCAGCAAGGTCGGCAGCCTCCACACCCGCCGCCGTCCTGGCTGCGCCTGCCGCGCCGCACCTTCCATCCAAAGAGCTCGCGACCTTCATGAAGGGGCTCGAAGGCCGCTGGAAGTGCGACACGAAGTTCGCCGCGGGATCCATGGGTCCTGGCTCGCAACCGCCGAACGCAAGAACCGACATGACCATCAGGAAAGAGCCCGGCGGGTTTTCCTGGCACGGCGAATTCAAGCTGGCCAAGACGACGATCACCTCCGCGACCAGCGGCGTGTTCCAAATCAGCTACGCCACCGGCACCAAACAAGCGACCTTCCTCAGCTACGACAGCGTAGGCTCGGCCATGATGGGCGCGGGCGCCATCTCCGGTGATTCGGTCACCTTTGCCGAAGAAGGCTTCCTCAAGGGGGTGAAGGTCAAGATTCGGGAGACCTTGGCCAAGAGGGGGCCGGGGCAGATCTATCACAAAGTCGAGATTGAACAGGGCAAGGGCTACCAGCCCATGGCCGAGGACACCTGCACGAAGTAGGCGGCTACAAACCTACGAGAGGGCTATCCGACGACGAGCTAGCGTCGATGTACGTCGGCTCGGCTCCACGTCGGCGTGGCTTGGCGGCGCTCGAGCAGGAACGGATGATGGCCGAGCCGACCCGCGCCCACAGCGTGCCCCCGATGGCGCCGACAAGCGACGGCGTAGTCCCCGAGAATTTGGCCGAGGTAAAGTACTGGCCGGTCACGCCGCTACGCAGCCGTAGGATGACGGTTTGCCGGGCGCCTTGACCGATGACCTCGCCATCGATGAACACCGCCAGGTGCGACGCATAGGACATCTCGCGGTACTGGGCGGGAGTGTCGGCCGGCCGCAACCCCGCGTTCACGTTCAGGTGTTGCTTGCGAAGCGCCCGCACCACGGCGGCTCGCACGGGCTCGAAGACATCGTCCCCCTTGAAGACGAAGACCGCGACCCTGCCCCGCAGGTGATCTCCAGGTTTCTCCGGGACATCCCTCAACCAAGACTGATCCGGAGGCGCCGAGAGGACTTTCGGAAGCGGGCAAGGCACGCCCCACGCGGCCTGGGCCGGGGTGGCCATCACGACCGGCAGCGCAGCGGCCAACACGATACCGAGCCATCCCTTCGGGCTTGTCGGGTGACGCGAGGTCGCCCAAGTCGGAGTCCTGGTTCGCGGCATTTTGGGGAGTCTTACCGAAAAACCTGCAAGAGCCACGAAAAAACGTATCTCGACATACCACTGCGTCGTTCGCAATGCAGTAGCCACGCAGCGAAGTTCTTCTGCGAATTCGCCTTGCGCATCTGAATGGTTGAGGTTGTCCTAAACCCGGTGCTCGTTCCGCACCAGCTTGCGCGCCCCGCCGAACCACGCCAGGCTCCAGTTCTTGGGCGGCTGGATCTTTTCCAGGCGGTCGAGCTGGCCGATGGCGCTCAGGCGCTTGTAGATGAGCTGCCACGCGCACGGACGATCTTCCGCGACCTCGCACCTATCGGTCGTGCTGCCGCCGCACGGGCCGTTGAGCATGTGCTTCGCGCAGCGGGTGACGGGGCAGATGCCGCCGAATTCGGCCAGCATGCAGTCGCCGCAGGCCATGCACTTCTCCGTCCACACGGCTTGCTCTTCCAGGATGCCGAGGAAGTTGGTGTTGAGGCCGGCGTAGACGGGTTTGTTGGGGAAGCGCTCGGCGATGGCTTGCACCCCGGCCCCGCAGCCGAACGAGACCACGGCCTCGGCGCGCGCGATGGGGTCGGCCAGATCCTTGATGAACTCGTTTTCGCACTGGCGCTCGATGGTGACTTGCTCCAGCTCGATGGGTTGGCCGGAGAGTTTGCGCGCCATGCGCGTGGCGTAGCCGGCGATGCCGACTTCACGCTCGCCGCCGGCCAGGCACACGGTCACGCAGGTGCCGCAGCCGACGAACAGCACCTTCTTGTGCCGGTCGATGAGTTGTTTCAGCTCGGTGACGGGTTTGGGGCTGGCGACGATCATGGCGTTCCACTCTTTCTCAGGGGATTCGGACCCAGGCCTTTCACGGTCTCGACGATTTCCTTCACGCGCTTGACGAAGGTCGGCGCCTCGGCGGCCGACAGGTTGACCATGCGCAGGCGCTCGCGGCCCACGCCGATCTGGTCCAGCATCTCGCGCAAATACTCGCTGCGCTTCTTGGCGCGCAGATTACCTTCCAGAAAGTGGCAACCGCCTTCCAGGCACCCGGCGATGAGCACTCCGTCGATGCCCTTTTCGAAGGCCGACAGGATGTGCTCCATTTCGATCTTGCCGGTGCAAGGCACGTGCATCACGCGCACGTTGGACGGGTATTGCATGCGGCGCGAGCCGGCCAGGTCGGCGGCTGCGTAGGCGCAGAAGTTGCAGCAGAAGGCGATGATCTCCGGCTCCCATTGGTCGTTGCCGGCCGATTTGGGCCTGGTCGTCGTCTGGGGGACAAGCTCGCTCATTGCGCGGCTCCTTCACCGACGAGCAATTCGTCGAGCATGGCGGTCACTTGGGTGCATTCCTGGTGTTGCAGGGTGATGGTATGGGCCGGGCAGGCCGCCGTGCACGAGCCGCAGCCCATGCACTTGGCAACTTGGATTTCGGCCTTGTGCAAGTCGTTGATCATGGGTGCGCCGTACGGACACACCTTCACGCAGGTGGCGCAGGCCACGCAGTCGGTGGGGTCGACCTTGGCCACCTGGCCGGCGATATCGAGGAAAGCGCGCGACAAGACCGTGGCTGCGCGCCCGGCCACGGCCTTGGCCTGTGCGATGGTCTCGTCGATGAAGCGCGGCGAGTGGCAGAGCCCGGCGATGAACTCGCCTTCGTTCGCCAGATCCACCGGGCGCAGCTTGGGATGGGCTTCCAGGAAGAAGCCATCGGCGGTCAAGGCGCTGCGCAGAAGACCCGAGATGACCGGATTGTCGGCGGCCGGTGCGATGCCGGTCGACAGAACCACCAGGTCGGGCTTGAAGGTGATTTCTCGACCGTTGCTGGCGTCGACGACGTCGACCGCCAGCCCCCCCTTGTCGCTGACCACGGGATCCTGTTTGTCGTCGTAGCGAATGAAGAGCACACCCGCCTCGCGCGCCTGCTGGTAGGCCAACTCGCGGAAACCGTAGGTGCGGATGTCCTTGTACAGGACGATCACCTTGGCCTTGGGCTTTTGCTTCTTCAGCTCGAGTGCGTTCTTGATGGCCGCCGAGCAGCACACGCGGCTGCAATACGGGTGCGCGTCGTTGCGGCTGTCCACGCACTGGATCATAACGATGGACGGAGACTCGGAGCCAGCCAAGGTCTTTGGGGCCAACTTCTCTTCGAGCTGGCGCTGGGTCATGACGCCGGGGTGTTTGCCGTTGAGATACAAATCCGTCTGGCGTTCCTGACCGCCGACCGCCAGCACGATGACGCCGTGGCTGATGGTCTGCTCTTTGCCGGCCTCGTCCAGGCGGGTCTTGAAGTTGCCCACGTGGCCCGTGATTTGGACCGGCTTGGTCCGCAAGTGCAGCGTGATCTTGGGGTGCTTCTCGACCCGCGCGATGAGCTCGGTCAAGAAGCCGGCGACGTCCGAGCCTTCGAGCGTATAGCGAATATTGCGCAGTTGCCCGCCCAGCACCGCTTCCTTTTCGCACAGGTGCACGGCGAAGCCTTGGTCGCCGAGCGCCAGCGCGGTGGTCATGCCGGCCAGGCCGCCCCCCAGCACCAGCGCCGATTGCACCACCGGCAGCTTGCCCGTGCCCAGCGCCTTGAGGTTGCGCGCGCGCGCCACGGCCATGCGCATGAGGTCCGTGGCCTTCTCGGTCGCGGCCTCGGGATCGTTCTTGTGCACCCACGAGCACTGGTCGCGGATGTTGGTCATGGCGAAGAGATATTGGTTGAGGCCCGACTCGCGCAGGGTCTCTTGGAAAAGCACCTCGTGGGTGCGCGGCGAGCACGACGCAACCACCAGGCGGTTGAGCCGCTTTTCGCGGATCACGTCCTTGATGTGCTGCTGGCTGGTGTCCGAGCACGCGTACAGGTTGGTTTCGGCGTGCGCGATGCCCGGCATCTTGCCGGCGGCTTCGGCCACCTTCTTCACGTCGACGACCGAGGCGATGTTGTGGCCGCAGTGGCAGATGAAGATGCCGATGCGTGCCTTCTCGTCGGTGACGTCACGCTCCCACGGGTACTCGTGGCGTTTGATCAGGGTGCCGCGCGCGAGAGATAGCTTCTCCATCGCGCAGGCGGCGGCGCCCGAGGCTTGCGCCACCGATTCGGGAATGTCCTTCGGCTCTTGGAAGGCGCCGGCCACGTAGATGCCGGGCTTGGACGCCGCCATGGGCGCCAGACGATCGGTCTGGCAGAACCCGAATGAATTCAGATCCAGGCCGAGCTTGGCTGCGGTGTCTTTGACCGAAGCGCTCGGGCGCAGGCCGACCGACAGAACGACCAGGTCGTATTCGTCCTGGTGCTCGTCGCCCTTCTCGTCGAAGAAGCGCACCCGGGCGTTCTTGCTGCCAGGCATTTCCACCACGCGCGAGGGCATGGCGCGGATGTACTTCACGCCGTGCTCGTCGCGAGCGCGGTTGACGTAGCCGTCGAACTCCTTGCCGAAGGCGCGCACGTCCATGCAGAAGATGGAGATATCGAGCCCTTGCACGTGCTCGAGCGCGACCATGGCCTCCTTGGTCGCGGACATGCAACAGATGGACGAGCAGTAGCCGTTGCCGCGGGCGCTGTCGCGCGAGCCTACGCACTGGATGAAGGCGATCTTCTTCACCGGCTTGCCGTCGGACGGCCGCTGCACGTGGCCTTCCGTGGGACCGGACGCGCTCAGCATGCGCTCGAACTGCACGCTGGAAAGCACATTGGCGTAGCGGCCGTGCCCGAACTCGCCGCGCAGGCTAGCCTGGAACTCCTCGTAGCCGGGGGTAAGGATGACCGAGCCCACGCGGATGGATTCCGACTTGGGCTGCATGTCGTGCACGATGGCGCCGGGGCCGCAGGCCTTCACGCACAGCCCGCACTCGCTGCACAGACCGCAAGCGAGGCAGCGCTTGGCCTCGGCCATGGCTTCCTCGGCAGTGTAGCCGAGCTCGATCTCGCGGAAGTCGCGCGTGCGGTCCTCGACCACGATCTTCTTCATGGCCTGCTTGGCGACCGACTCGGCCGCCGGGTTGGGGTTGGGTGCGGTGGCTTTCGTCGCGGTTTCGAGCACCGGCATGGGCTGGCCGCGCAGGAAGGCGTGAATCGCGGCGGCCGCGTGGTGGCCATGGGCCATGGCCTCGACCAAGGAGGCAGGGCCGAGCACCACATCGCCGCCGGCGAACACGCCGGGAACCTTGGTGGCCAGGGATCCGTCGGCGGCGATCTTCCCGCTTTCCAGCGGCACGCCTTCGATATCGGCGGTCTGGCCGATGGCGATGATGACGTTGTCGGCGGCGACGGTGAAATTGGAGCCCTCGACGGGAACCGGACGGCGGCGCCCCGAGGCATCGGGCTCGCCCAGCTTCATGCGCAAGCACTCGAGCCCGATTGCCCGGCCATTGCTGGCAATCACCTTGATGGGATTGGTCAACAGCTCGAGCTTCACGCCCTCTTCTTCCGCTTGCACGATCTCTTCGGGCAAAGCCGGCATTTCCACGCGGCTGCGGCGGTAGACCACCGTGACTTCCTTGGCGCCCATGCGCAGGGCCGCGCGCGCGGCATCCATGGCCACGTTGCCGCCGCCCACGACGACGGTCTTCTTGCCGATCTCAACAGGGGACCCCTGGGAGGGTTCCCCAACCCTCCCGCGATGGTCCGCGTCGAGCAAAGCTCGCCGCTCCCCACGCGACCCCTTCTCGCCCAGGTTCACGCCCACGAGGAAGTCGAGGCCGTACATCACGCCGGTCACGTCGTCGCCGGGCAGACCCATCTTCTGGCTCTTGTGCGCGCCCGTGGCCACGAAGATGGCCGAGAAGCCGTCCCTCTTGAGCCCCTCGATGGTGATGTCTTTCGGCCCGTTGCCCAGCTTCGCGCCGAGCTTCACCTCGACCCGCTCGTTGAGGATCTGCTCGATCTCGTAGTCGAGCACGTCGCGCGGCAGACGGTACGCGGGCACGCCCAGACGAAGCATGCCGCCCAAGAATGGACGCGATTCGAACAGGGTCACCGGGTAGCCCTGTTTGGTCAGATCCTGCGCGGCGGTGAGACCGGCCGGACCACCGCCAATGACAGCGACCTTCTCCTTCTGGATTTTGACCGGCTGGAAAGGGGCACGCGTCTTCTTGTCGCGCTTGGCGTAGACGAAATCGGCGGCGAAGCGCTTGAGGTCGCGCACGGCCACGGGCTCGTCGAGATCCTTGCGGTTGCACTGGCCTTCGCACGGGTGCTGGCAGATGCGGCCGCACACCGCCGGCAGCGGGCAGCGCTCTTTGACCAGCTCGTAGGCCTCCTCGAACTTGCCGGCCGCGATCAAGGCGACGTAGCCCTGGGCGTTGACGCCGGCCGGGCAGGCCGCTTTGCACGGGGCCATGCCTTCGGCCTTGGAAATGCCGAAGACGTTGGGAATGGCCTGCGCGTAGGGACGGAACACGGCCTTGCGCGTGCCGAGGGCGCGGTCAAATTCGTTCGGAAGCGACACCGGACACGCGATGGCGCAATCGCCACAGGCGTTGCACTTGCTCAGGTCGATGTAACGGGGGCGCTGGCGCAGCTTCACCTCGAAGTTGCCGACCTCGCCGCTGATGCCTTCGATGTCGGCCAGGGTGATGATGTCGATGTTCTTGTTGCGCGCGCACTCGACCAATTTGGGCGAGAGAATGCACATGGCGCAGTCGCCGGTGGGAAAGGTCTTGTCGAGCTGGGCCATGCGGCCACCGATGGCCGCCGACTGTTCGACGAGATAGACCTTGAACCCGGATTCGGCCAAATCGAGCGACGCCTGAATGCCGGTGATGCCGGCGCCACACACCATGACCGCGCCGACCGCCTCGGGGGCTTTGGTGGAATTACCATTCGTGGGTTTGCCCTGTTCGCTCATCGTCTTGCCTCAAACACCAATTCCACGGTCGGCCAAGAGCTTCTTGGGGCTGACCACCAGGCTGCGCAGGCCCAATTCTTTGCGGGAAAGGCCGAAGGCCAGGCCCAGCAACTGCGTGAAATAGAACACCGGCAGGTTGAACCGTTCGCCGGATGCCTCTTCCGTATCCTTCTGGCGCAAATCGAGATTGAGCTGGCACAGCGGACACGCCGTCGCGATGCAGTCGGCACCGGCGGCCTTGGCCATGGCCAGGATTTCGCGCGTGAGCTTCTTGACGATGGTGACGTCGGTGATCGAATACCCGGCGCCGCAGCACTCGGTCTTGTGCGGCCATTCGAGGATGGTCGCGCCCGCGGCCTCCAGCACCTGATCCATCAGCGTCGGGTTTTCCGGGTCGTCGAACTTGGTAACCTCGGGCGGTCGCGAGAGCAGGCAGCCGTAGTAGGTGACCAGCTTGAGTCCCTTGAGCGGCTTCTTCGTCGCCTCGGCAATCTTCTTCATGCCGACGTCGCGGGCCAGGATCTCGAGCAGGTGCAGGATCTCGGTCTTGCCGTCGTAGTCCTTGCCGACGACGCCGGCCACGGACTTGCGCGTTTGCTCGTCGTTGGCGATTTCGTAGTTGGCGGTCTTCAGGCGGCTGTAACAGGCGGCGCACCCCACGGCCACGGGCTTGCCCTCGGCGGCGACCAGGTTCTTGGCCGGCAGAGCCAGCGACAACAGGTGGTCCGTCTGGTGTGCCGAGGTCGAGCCGCAACAAGTCCACCCGGGAATCTCGGGCAATTCCAGCCCCAGCACCTTGCTCACCGCCACCGTCGACTTCTGATAGTCGTGCGCCGTGCCTTCCATACTACAACCCGGGAAGAACGCGTAGCTCACGAAGCACCGCCTTTCGTGGTGCGATCCGGATGATGAACCACAGAGAGCACAGAGGACACAAGACGTGTCCATAAATGGACCCGTCTTGAAGATTTCAAAGGGGCGGGCCGCGGCCCGCCCCTCGTCCGCGAAGTGAATTCGCGGACTTCACCCCACCTGCGGCCGAGCCTTTGGCTCGGCTTCCGTCGACCTGTCCAATTCATGGACAGGTCAACAGAGGCCGGAAGGGGATGGGTTCTCCGGATCCGGATCCGGATTCGACCATTTCTTTCCCTCCGGTCCGTCTCTGTGCTCTCTGTGCCCTCTGTGGTGAAAAAACTCCGGGCGGTCATGACTTGCTGCCCTTCGCTTTGGCCGCGCGGTCGAACATCGCCTCGCGCTCGCCGCGGCCCGGCGACGCCGCCTGCCACAGCGGCATCTTGCCCTTGAGGAGCATCATGGGCAGCTTGCCCATGTCCTCGAACAGCCGACCGGTGCGCAGCTTGAACGAGGCCATGAGGCCCGCTTCGTTCATGCGCCCGCGCTCGCGCACCGCCTTCATGAAGATCCTGTTGAAGGTCGGGACCGCGCCCTTGCTGCGCGCCTTGGCCCGGGCGCTCATGCGGCGCAGGCCGTCGTTGAGCGCGGCCACGCTGACCTTCTGCGGGCAGCGGGTGGCGCAGGTCTGGCACGAGGTACACTGCCAGAGCATCTTGCTCGTCAGCACTTCGTCGCGCTGACCGAACTGCACCATGCGCACCATTTCGTGCGGCTTGACGTCGGCAACCGCGGCCACCGGGCAACCCGAAGTGCACTTCTTGCACTGCAGGCACGCCATCAAATTGGCGTGGCTTTCAGCTTCGACTTGCGCAGCGAAGTCCCCGGACATTTCGCCTGCTGCCAGGGTCATGGTCATTTCTTCGACTCCTTGGTCGCGGCCGCCAGCACCGCCAGCGCCTGCGCGCTGACTTTGCGATACACCTGCTCGGGCTCGCACAACTTGCCGTTCACGGTCAGTAGGTCCTGCACGTTGATGCCGAACAAGCGCTCGTTCTCTTCCAAGTAGGCTCGAATCAGGCGCCAGTCGGCGCCCGTGAAGGCCGCGAACACGCCGCCGTTCAATTGCTGTTCGACCACCTTCTTGTCCGGGTCGCGCACATAGATGGCGCCGCCCGAGGCGAGCGAGAACAGGTTGCTGCCCGGGTAGGGCGAGGCCAGCGGCACCAGCTTGGCGTGGCCGTCGAATTCCACCCCGTTCAGGATGACGAATCCGCCGCCATTGAGCGGATCGCCGGCCATGAACGACTCGGCAAGAAAGTCGAGGCAGGTGCCGTTGATGACCACGCGCGGACGACCGACGGCATTGATGAGCGGCCGGCCCGCGCCATTGCCCATGATGAAGACGTCGCCGCCCTTGGCGCCGTACATGAAGGTCTGACCCACGTCGCCGTAGATGACCAGCTTGCCCTGCTTGGCGATCTGGCCGACCTGATCCTGGGCATTGCCGTGGACATAGATCTCCTCGCCGTCCATGCCACTCGCCAGGTAGTCGCCGCTCGACCCGTAGGTGTCGATGCGCACGCCGTGGGTGCTCGGGCCAAGGCCGACGCCGGTGAAGCGCTGACCGCGCAGGCGGTACACGATGAAGCGCTTCCAACCGGCCTCATAGGCCTTGCGCAGGTACACGGCATCGCAGTCGTCACCCTCGGGCGGAAACTTCTCCGCGTCGATGACCAGGATCTCTTCGCCAGGCTTGGGCGCTTCGATGTTGTTCCGACTGTCCCAATGGAACCGTCGGAACGTGCCTTCTCCGGGCTCACCGATGAGTGGCGTGGCGTCGAACAGGCGCATCAGCGTCTCTTCGAGCACGGGCAGGACGGTGGCGCGGCGCTTGTCGCCGGTGTCGTAGCGGCGGTCGTAGAGCAAGGTCAGCGCCTCGATGGCGGTGGCCTTGGCGCGGCCGTTATCGGCCGCTGCGACGATCTGCTCGCACAGCTCGCGCAGACCGGCGGCGGGCCATCCCGGGAGGCTCCGCACCACGTGGGTGTAGAGATCGTGCGCCCTGCCCTGCTTGAGCGACTCGGCGATCGCCTTGCGGATGCCGGCCGAGACGATCTCCACCAGCGGCGCCGATTTCGGCTGATCGCAACGGACCTTGCCGATGTCGAGCTTGACCTGCCGGCCGAACTTGTCGGCGCAAGTCAGCTTCTTCTTTCCCTCGTCTCCCGTCACCGTGAAGATGAAGGCGCCTCCGTCGCTGCTGCTGCCGCCGCGCGCGTTCCAGTAGCGATCGGCCACGGGCGAGAAGCGCGGATCCTCGCGCGACAGTCCGCGCAAGGTAGCGTCGATGGCCTGCTTCTCCGAGCAAATAAGGCCGATCTGCACGTCGCCACTGTCCGAGAGCGCGAACACCTGCGGCCGCAGCATGGCCGTGTCCGTGATGCCAAGGAGCTGCATGCGATGGAGATCGGGATGGTTGCGCGCGATGATGAAGAACCACGGCCCGTCGGGCGAGGCGTGGATGTGGGTGGCCTGGATCTCGCGGTAGATGCGCTGCTTGTCCTTGGGCAGCTGGTCGAAGTCCAGCTCGGTGGTGGGCGCCAGGGCCTCGATGATGTATTCCAGCGGGTACTTGTAGACGCGATCCCACAGATCGAAGAGCTGCGCCGACACCTCGGTGTCGGTCAGGAACTGCTGCTTGATGTTGCGTTGGCGCAGGTATTCGCAGACCGAGTGGTAGTTGGCGAAGTCGCCATTGTGGACCAGAGCCTCGTTGATCCCCACGAACGGGTGCGCACCGCCGGGGTGCCACACGCGCCCCTTCGTCGGATAGCGCTGGTGGGCGATCCAGACGTGGGCCTTGAAATCCTCGAGCTTGTAGTACTCGACGTTCTGCTCGGCGTAGCCGACCAGCTTGAACACCAGTTGGTCGCGGCCGTGCGACAGCACGAAGGCTCGCTTCTCGCCGAGCGAGGCGTACAGGGTGTCGTTCAAGCGGTACGAATTACGCCACACGAATTCGTCTTCCAGGTCGCGCGGAGACAGCTTGCCGAGGCCATTCGATTCGCCGAAAGCCTTCAGCACCGCGGGCTTGACCCGTACGACGTAGCGGTGAATGTCGGGCGGTCGCACGTCGAGGCCGGGAATGTCGCGGTGATCGTCGAGGTGCTCCTGCTTGGTCGACAGGGCGACATCGAAATGCGGCAGCACGAACTTTTGCTCGACCTCGTTGTCCGCCGACGGATCCAACAGCGCGATCTGCAGCAGGTAGTGCGAGTCGAGCACGTCGCGCGAGACCCCGACCTGCTCGGGCACCAGGCCCGCCGCCGCGATACCGCCACCCTTGCCGTTGCCGCGGTTCTGCATTTGAATGGACGGCTCGTGGATGAACTTGCCGCGCACGGGAATGTTGCAAGCAAACCCCGTGACGCCGCAGCCACCCTCCTCTACACGGGAACCCTCGGAGGGTTCCCGTGCCCTCCCGCGCTCTGGCTCCGCCGGGCAAAGCCCGGCTCCGCCAACGCGATCTACACGGGAACCCTCGGAGGGTTCCCGTGCCCTCCCGCGCTCTGGCTCCGCCGGGCAAAGCCCGGCTCCGCCAACGCGATCTACACGGGAACCCTCGGAGGGTTCCCGTGCCCTCCCGCGCTCTGGCTCCGCCGGGCAAAGCCCGGCTCCGCCAACGCGATCGCCCTCCTCATACACCTGGCTGCGAGTCGCTAGAACCTGTTCCGGCAGGTCGCGCATCACTCGGCCTCCTTGGCGTAGGTGAGGACGTCGCTGCGGCCACGCAGCTCGCGCGTGCTCGGGATACCGAGCTTCACCAGGATCTCGACCATCTGCTCGCGCCAGGCCGACATGAGGTTGATCAAGCGTTGCGTGGCCCAGTCGAGGCTCATCAGCATCATCAGTTCGGGGTCGGTGCTGGCGATGCCGCGCGGACAGCCGCGACCGCTCTCGCAGCACGCGCAGCGCACGCAACCGAGGGCGACCATTTCCGCGGTACCGATGACCACGCCGTCGGCGCCGAGCGCGATGGCCTTCATCACGTCCCAGGCCGTGCGCGCGCCGCCGCTGACGATCAAGGTGACGCCATCGCGAATGCCTTCCGCGACCAGGAACTTGTGCACCTTGGCGATGGCGTATTCGAGCGGCATGGCGATGTTCTTCTTGGCGATGTCGGGCGCGGCGCCTGTGCCGCCATAGCTGCCGTCGAGGTGAATGATGTGCGCGCCGGCGTAGTAGCTGCCCACGGCGACCATGTCCACGTCCGTCGGGGTGGACACCTTCACCGAGACCAGGGCGCGGGGATTGACCTCCTTGATCCAATCGAGGTGCTTCTTGTGATCCTCGACGCTGTACACGCTGTGGAACGGAAAGGGCGAGAACAGGGCGTTGCCCGCCACGGCCTCGCGCATGCGCGCCACCGCCGGGGTGTTCTTGTCGCCGAGCAAGTGGCCGCCGAGGCCGGGCTTGGCGCCCTGGGCGTACTTGAACTCGACCATGCGCACGCGCTGGATGGTGTCCTCGCGCACGCCGAACAGGCCGGTGGCGACCTGGGTGATGACGTGGTCGTCGTAGGGCTTCAAGCGGTCGTGGTAGCCGCCCTCGCCGGTGCAGGTGAAGATGTTCCACGCGGCGGCGGTGCGCGCCTTGGCCAGGATGGTGTGGATGCTGACCGAGCCGAATGACATGCCACCGCCGTACACCGGCAGATCGATGTGAACCTGCGGTCGGCCATCGTTGCGCCGATTGAGATCGAGCCCGGTGTCGACTTTCGCCGGATCGACTTTGGGCGGCGCCGCAGGGAAGTCGAACCCGATGCGGTCGAACCCGCCGCCCGAGGCACCCACCCGGTGCTCGAGTCCCGCTTTCGGCGCGTGCCCGGTTTCGGCCATGTGCCAGGTGGAGAGAATCAGATCCGAGGTCCAGCGCGGATCGCCCATGGCGTCCACCGTCGGGTTGCGCGCTATAGACAGCGCCTTCTTGGTGCACTTGGCGACGCAGTAATGCTCGGTCTTGGCGCAATCCGGCCCGATACAGAGGTGGTCGCGCGGACGCAGCGAAAAGGTGTAGCCGTCGGGCTTGACGTGCACGCCCTCGGGACACAGCTTGACGCAGTCGCCGCAGCCCACGCAGTCGGCCGAGCGTCCAATCTTGTATTTGCCGAGGGCGTTGCGGTAGCGGTCGGGCATGGGCCGCACCGTGCGCTCCACGGTCACCTGGGGCTCGCCGCCCGCCGAAATCACGGGTTGCCCTGCACCGGCCTTTCCCGCGCCCGTCGCTGGTTGAACACTACTTGCAGGCAAGGTCACCGAAAGCCTCCCGTTCGATATCTTCCATGAAAATGGCGCGCCCGACTTCGCCGCGCAGACGCCGCACCTCGCGGATGCCCATGGCGCCCAGCACCTCGATGAGCTGCGAGTGCCAGGCGGCCATCAAGTTGACCATGCGCTGGGCCGCGTACACCGGATCCAGATCGCCCGCCTCGGCCGCGCATTGCTCGACATGCGTCGTCCCCGAGGCTCCGCGGCACACGCGACACCCCAGCGCCACCAGCAACGACGTGTCGACCGCCACCAAATCCGCGCCGCAGATGATGGCCTTGGCCATGTGCTCGGCCAGGGCGATGCCTCCCGACACGATCAGGGTGACCTCGTCGCGCATGCCTTCCTTGACCAGGCGGGTGTGGATCTCGCGCAAGGCGTCCTTGATGTGGCGGGGCTTCTCCGCGCCGATCTCCTGGCCGTGCTGATCCGCGCACAGATGAAACACCTTCACGCCGGCCTTGCTCGCCGCCAAAATCCGGTCCGCGGCATAGGTCTGCATGGGCAAGCGCAGGGCGCAGATCAGGCCGGGATGGATTCCCTTGGCCTTCTTGACCAGGTCCAGCGCCTGCGCCCCGTCCACGAATTCGGCCATGCGCACCTGGCGCAGGATCGGCTCCGCGGCGCCCAGTCCTTCGCCGCCCAAGAGCGGCACCAGGTGGGGCAACTGATCGGCTGGGACGCCCGCGACCTCGGCGGCCGAGGCCACGGTCAGGGCTTTGAGCGCCTTGGCTGCCGCCAGCCGCGCCTTGGTCAGGGCCTGTCCGCCGATGGTCCAGGGCGGGACGTCCAGAATCAGCGGGATGGGCAGGTCGATGAGCGCGCTCGGCTCGCTGAGCATCTTGCCGTCGGGAGTGAAGGTCAGGCGCATGGGCTTCGGCCCGATGTCCACGCTGGTGCTGATGTACTCGCGGCCGTGGATGCCGTCCCGGGTGGGCCGGACGATCTCGGACATGTCGGTCCAGATGCCGTCGAAGCCCGGGCCGTGGTAGCGGCCGCGATACCCCGCGCCGGACACCGGGATGCGACCGCTGTCGGCCTGGTTCCAGGTGGTGGCCAGGATGTCGGGCTTCCAGTACTCGTCCCCCAGCGCCAGGTATTCCGGATTGAGCGCGATGGCCAAGAGGCCCTTGGTGCACCCCTGCACGCACGAAAGACACCCCCGGCATTCGTAAAGCGGCACCACCGAGGTCGAAGGATCGCGATTGTAGGCCGCCTCCTTCTTATAGGTGTCGTACACGCAGCGCGGCTTCACGCAGTTCGTGCAGCGCGAGCAGTCTTCGCGCCAATCGACGCTGCCGAACTTGCCCACGCGCCGGAAGCGTCCGGGCGTTGCCACGGGTTTGACATGATACTTGTCGGGCATGTGCAGCTCCGCCCGGCTTACGCCAGGCGCGCCTCCTGGATGATCTTGGCCACCGACTGCTCGCAACCGTCGCTGAGGATGTGAACGCCACGCACGCCCGCGATGGCTTTCACTTTGCCCGCAATCTCGGCCACGATGGCGATGCCGGCCTGAATAGGGTCGCTGGCACCCTTCAGCCGGCCGATGACCTCGTCGCCAATCGGAGCAAAGCCCGAACGCGCCGCAAGGAATTCGGCCTGGGCGACGCTCTGCAAGGGCATCACGCTGGCGATGATGGCGGCCTTCTTGTCGAGCCCGGCAGCGCGCACGGCCTGCATCCACTGCTCGAAGCCTGCCACGTCGAAGATGGGATCGGTCAAGAGCACCTGGGCCCCGGCCGCGATCTTCTTCTTGAGCTGCAGAACGGACAGCTCGATGGGCCGCAGATACGGGTGTACGGCAACCGCAATACCGAAATTCGGGGAAGAGGAAAGCTTGTTGCCGTCGAAGTCGACCCCTTGCGAGGTCATCCTGGACAGGGCTTGGCAAAGCTGGGTCGAGTCGATGTCGAAGGCCCCCGCCGCCTGCGCGCCCGCGCCGAGCGTCTGGTGCGCGCCGGTGAGGCACAGGAAGTTCTTGATGCCGAGAGCGGCGCCGCCAAGGACGTCCGATTCGAGCGCAATGCGATTGCGATCGCGCGTGATGAGCGAGAGCATGGGCTCTACCTTTTCCGCCGCCAACAGCGCCGCACACGCCAGCGCCGACCCACGCACCTTGCCCGGGTTGTCGGCAACCACCACGCCGTCGAGCGCGGCCGGAAAGTAGCCCGCCAGCTTCTTCACCGACGCCGCGTCGGCATCGTGGGGGGGCAGGCAGGCGGCGGTCAGCGCCAGCTTTCCGCTGCCCAATTTCTCGGCCAGTTTATTCGTCGCTTTCATCTTCGCTGTCCACTTCGTAGGGGGATTCGTCGAGCAAGGCGCCCTTGCGCACGGGGTTGGCTGTCAGGGTTGCTAGGCGGGCGACAAACGCGTCGCGCACGGACGCGACCTTGCGATTCATCTCCGGAATGTTTGGATCGACGGTCGCGGTCGCGCCGACGCCAAGGGCCATGTCTTCCTTCGCCGATCCTGGCAGGTGGAAGACCATCAGGCGATTGGCCCCCAGGCCAATCTGATCGAGGAGCCCGCCCACATAGTCGAGGCGGCGACCGCAGCGCAGGTTGCCTTCGAGGTGGTGGCAGTTGCCTTCCTCGCAGCAGATGACGCCAACCGCGTCCACGCCGTCCTCGAAGGCCTTGAGGAGATGCTCGGGCTGCAAGCGTCCAGCGCACGGCGCGATCACCTCGCTGACCGGGAAAGGCCATGCGAAATCGGGCGTGGTCGGACGACGCCGGAATCCCGAAGTCGGCAGCAGCCCGGCCCGCGAGCAGTTCTCGCAAACGAACGCGACGACGACGCGTTCCGCTGGCCCTCCCGCCGGCTGGCGACCCTCCCCTGGGTTCGACGGAGCGGTTGCGGCTCCGATGTTACTCATTGCTGGCGTCCCTTTCAGGCTGCCGTTCGCGGACATCCGCCCCACGCAAAGCTTCAGTCCGGCGGCTGGAAACTCGATCGTTCCTGCTCGGCCGGCCTTGCTGCTCCTTGAACGTCTTCACGGTAGCCACGGCGAGAAATTCAAGCGCACGGTACCCGGAAGCACGGTCACTTGTCCACTGTCGAGGCGTCGCATCATCACTTTGGTTACAAGAAAACTTCGAGAATCGAACGACGCAATAGAACATCGTGTGACGCGCCCAAATCCCCGAGATCACCTTCAGTCGGCTTCTGCAGACAACTCATATCCCAATGCGTCTTTCGCAAGAGAATCTTCCACAACCCCCTGGACTTTTTCCCAGGGCAGCCCCATCCTCTTGCCCATAGACTTAACTCACCAGGGTCGACCTGACCTTGGAACCGGTTCGTATGTAGCGCGAGGGGTGACGACGCGTCGGGCTTCGGCCACGACGATAAGAAACAACAAAGCGACTCGTAGCGGATCGCGGTCCGAGCGATTCCAATCTTGTTGAGTTAAATCGGCTGATCGTCTCCCGTCTGAGGCTCCTCCAAGGCCGCTGCTGGGTAGTCGACGGAAAATGAAACCTGGCAGAGAACGAAGGAGATTCCGATGGGAAAGAGACTGTATGTTGGCAATTTGTCCTACTCGACGACCGAGGCGGATCTGCGCGACGCATTCGTAGCGACCGGACATGAAGTGGCCGAGGTCAAGCTGGTGCTCGACCGAGACACCGGGCGTCCACGTGGCTTTGCATTCGTCGAGATGGCGACCGATGCCGGCGCACAGAACGCGATCGAAAACCTGAACGGCAAGGATCTGCAGGGCCGTTCCATCGCGGTCAGTGAAGCGCGCGAGCGCACGGGTGGTGGTGGCGGTCGCGGCGGATTCGGCGGCGGTGGCGGCGGCGGTCGCGGTGGATTCGGCGGTGGCGGCGGCGGCGGCGGCGGCGATCGTGGTGGATTCGGCGGCGGACGCAAGCAGCGTTGGTAGACCAGGCGTGAGACCGGGCACGAAAAACGCAGCCGAAAAACGGAAGAAGGAAGTTCTTCGGCAGAAGCGACAAAAGGAAAAGGCCGAGCGCCGCCTCCAGCGGCATTCGGATCGTCAGGATCATGGTCCACTCGATCCTGACGAGGATCCTGACCTCGCCGGTATCGTGCCCGGGCCTCAGCCCATAGAAGGCGTTCCAGAAAGTGCTCCCGAAGGCGAAGCTGCCGGCTCGGTCGAGCAACTCGAGAGAAGTGAGTAGACTTATCGCGTTGGCATAGCCAGGCTTCGCCCGGCGCCATCATCCCGCGAGAGCCGCAGAGGCTCGTGGACGCTGATGGGTCTACGTCCACGACCACCCCTCATCGCTCCGATTGGGTGCGTGCATCCGTCGCCGAGGGTTTGGCGAGGCCGCGCTCAGCGCGGGAGTGGCAGGGCGGGTGGCGGATGCCGAGGCCTCCCATCGAAAATGACGCGTCCGTGACACAACCCTGACAGGGGACGTGAGCTAATGCTGACATGAAGGTCTTGTGCATCTCGCCAGTGTTTCCGGAGACCTACTGGGGCCATGAGCGAACGCTCCAGTTCATCGGCAAGCGCTCGATTCTTCCCCCGCTCGGCCTGCTCACGGTGGCGGCCATGCTGCCGCGCGACTGGGAAGTTCGACTCTGCGACATGAACGTGCGGTCGCTCGAAGACCGGGATCTGACCTGGGCCGATGTCGTCTTCCTGTCGGGAATGTTGGTTCAACGGCCGTCCATGCTGGAGGTGGCCGCGCGAGCCCGTGCCATGGGCAAGACCGTCATCGCGGGCGGCCCACATGCCACGGCCACGCCCGACGCGCTCGCCCCCTACGTGGATTCCATCGTCATGGGCGAAGCGGAGGACCTCATCGCTCCCTTGTGCGAGGCACTGCTCGGCGATCGCTCGGCGCTGCCAGCACGTTTCGTGAGCTCCGGACGGCCCGACCTCAAGCAACTCCCTCCGCCGCGCTACGATTTGCTCGACATCAAGGCCTACCACGCCATCGGCGTGCAATGGGGTCGCGGCTGCCCGTTCAGTTGCGAGTTCTGCGACATCGTCGAGCTTTTCGGCCGGCGACCGCGCACCAAGCGGCCGACGCAATTCTGTCGCGAGCTCGACGCCATTCTGGCCACGGGGTTTCGCGGCTCGGTCTTCGTGGTCGACGACAATTTCGTCGGCAATCGCAAAGAGACCTTGGGATTGTTGGCGCCGCTCACCACGTGGATGCGCGCGCACAAGTTCCCCTTTCAGTTCTTCACCGAGGCCAGCGTGGATCTGGCCGGGTGCCCGGACCTCATGGCCGGCATGGTGGCGGCCGGCTTCGATTGCGTGTTCGTCGGCATCGAGACACCCTCGCGGGAGGCCCTGCGCGAAACCCACAAGGGGCAGAATCTCAAGGTGGATCTCAACGCGGCCATCGAAACCCTGATTCGCTCCGGCCTCGACGTGACCGCGGGCTTCATCATGGGCTTCGACGCCGACGATGGGGCCGCTCTCGATCGGCAACGCGAATGGGTCCTGCGTTCGCCGATCCCGCAAGCCATGATCGGTATCCTGACGGCCTTGCCGGGCACGCAACTCGAACGCAGGCTGACGCGCGAGGGACGACTCATCGAACGCGCGAGCGGCGAGACCTTCGGACGCGCCAATTTCAAGACCAAGGTGCCCGAGTCGACCCTGCTCGAAACCTATCGCGCCACCTTGAAACAGATTTACTCCCCCGAGGAGTACTTCGCGCGCTGCCTGCGCGCCCTGCGCCTGTACCCGCGCAGCGACGCTCACTTCAGCTTGCCTTGGAGCTATGCCCTTCGTTGCGTGGTCAGCTCGATGTGGCGCCAGGGCGTGCGCGGCAAGTATCGCAAGGCTTACTGGCGCTTCCTGGGGCAGGCCTTGCGCTACGCGCCCGGTCGCCTCGCCCGCGCCATCGCGCTGGCCGTCGCGGGAGAACACATGATTCGCTACACCGAGGAAGCGGTTTTGCCCCGGCTTGCGGATGCCATCGAAGAGGTTCGCCAAGAGGATGCCGAGGCCGCCAGAAAGGCCAACAAGACACACGCCGTCCACGCGCTCAGGCATCTGCCCCTGGTCGATGCGCTGGATGATCGGGCACAGGCCGCGGTCTGATTCACGCGCTGGTCAATCCGGCACGAAGCGGTAACCGCTGCCTCGAACGGTCAAGAGGTGGCGCGGCCTCTCGGGATCGACCTCGAGCTTCGAGCGCAGCTGGGCCATGAAGTTGTCCACGGTGCGCGCCTGGCCGGCCTGCCGCAGTCCCCATACCTCGCGCAGAAGGTGCTCGCGCGAATAGACCCGACGCGAGCTGCGGCAGAAGAAGCTGAGCAGCTCGAATTCCAGGTGGGTCAGCCGCACCGGCTTGCCCGAACGGCTCACCGAGCGCGTGTCCAGATCCACGACCACATCTCCGAAGCTCAGGATCGGCCCCGAGTCCGGCAGCGGGGTCTCGACCGGGTCAGCGGGCTTCGTTTCGACCACTCCTTCCGGCGCGGGCCTGGTCCCCATGCGCGTGCGGCGGAGCACGGCCGAGATGCGCGCCAGTAGCTCGGCCAGGGCAAAAGGCTTGGTGACGTAGTCGTCCGCTCCCAGTTGCAGCGCAGCCACCTTGTCGTATTCATCCTGGCGCGCCGAAAGAACGATGACCGGCACCTGATCCTCGGCCTCGCGCAGGCGCTCGAGCACCCACAAACCGCTCTGCTTGGGCAGCGAGATATCCAGCAAGACCAGATCCGGCGAGCCGGTTTCGATGCGCTTGCGCGCGGTCTCGCCATCGCCCATGACCTCGGTCCGGTAGCCTTGCAGCTTGAGATTCAGCGACAGCCCTTCCGCGATGGCCTCGTCGTCCTCGACGATGGCAACCAAAGGACCGGCCGTGCTCTCGCTCATGCCGCCTCTTTTCGACGGGGAAGCACGATGCGAAAGCGCGCCCCGTGGCCTTCGATCGACCTGACGTCGACCCTGCCCTGGTGAGCCTCGACCACGGCCTGCACGATGGCCAGTCCCAGCCCCGAGCCAGGGATTCCGCGCTCCTTGGCCGAGGAGCCGCGACTGAACTTCTCGAAAATCCTGTCCGCCTCCGCGCCCTTGATGCCCTCGCCGTTGTCGCCCACCGTGATGGTGACGTGCTTTGCGTCCGCGGCGGCCACGATGTCGATCTTCTTGCCTTGCGACGGCGTGTACTTCCAGGCGTTGCCAAGCAGGTTGCCCACGGCCTGGGCCAGCGCGGACCGGTCGCCGAAAACCACCAGGTTCGGCTGCACGTCAACGTGAAGCTCGACTTCGCTGCCCACCTTGACCGCGTCGAACGAGGCCAGCGCGTCGGCCACGATGTCGGTAACGGTCACGTTGCGACGGTCGAAGACCGCGTGCCGGTGCTCGATCTTGGACAGATCGATGAGCCGGCCCACCAGTCCGTCGAGCCGCCCCAGCTCCTGATTGATGATACTGAGACAGCGACGTCTTTCCTCTTCGTCGTGCACGCGTTCCTCGCGGAGCGTGTCGATGAACATGCGAATCGACGTGAGGGGCGTGCGCAGCTCGTGCGAGACCTGGGCCAGGAACTCGTTCTGCACCGCCGCCAGGCTCGCGCCGCGCGTGACGAAGGTGGTCCCGATGATGTACCCCGCCAGCGCGACCGCGCAAAAGGACAGCAAGAGGATACCGCCAATGACCGCCATGGACTTCGACCCGCCTATGGCCAGCAGGATGATCCCGACGGTGGTGATCAGAATCGTGGGAACGAGCGCCGTCAGCGTGAAGACGAGGCGCGCACGGTTCAGAAATCGGGTCGTGGGGGAGCGGAGACGCAAGCCCCACCATTCTGGCAGAAATTCGCGGTCTGCGCTGGGTCCGCAACCGGAAAAGCACAAACTCCCGGCCGACTCTTCCTGCCTGCCGGCGCGTCGTCCGAGCTCCCATGGCTCGGGCGGACGCTGTCAGGTCTTCACCAGAACCGTTTGAAATCCGCCTTTCCGTGATCGGGTTTCCGGACCTTTCTTTCGTGAATCCTCGGCCAATCGCCCTGGAATACGCGTTGCAGTCGCTGGCACCGATGCCAAAGCTCAAAGCGATCGCGGGTACGCTGGCCCTGCTGGCGATGGTGAACGGGACCGCGGCCCGTGGGGAGAGCACAGCCGTTCCGCTGGTTTTCGGCGTGGACCTCGGGACCAGCGGGGACGACCTCGCCGCCCTCATGCAGGCGCGGAGCATCGCCTGCCGGGTCGCCCGGCAAGGGGCCATGATCTGCCCCGCCGGCCTGACGTCGCTCGCCAACCTGGCCGGAACGTCGACGACCTATTGGATCGTAAACGGCCGGCTCTCGCGCATCTACCAGGTGGGCGACATGGCCTCGCTCGGACTGGCCAACTATCCGGCGCTGGTCGCGCTCTTCAAGGATCGCGAGGCCCGCATACAAGCCTTTCTCGGCGACGTTTCCGCGCGCGTGACCGGACACGAGCCCGTCTGGATTGCCAGCCTCGACGACGATGCCAAGCTGGGGTGGTTGCGCGTGGGCACGTTCTCGTGCGAGGTGGTGTGGGCAAGCGGCGGGCGCAAGGTCAGCCTCACCCTGCGCGGCGAGCAGGGGAAGGTCCTGCTCGTGCTTGGCCTGGAAGCCGCCGCGCCGCTGCCTGCGCAACCGGCGGTCCAGGCCACGCCAACCAAGGGGTGCCCCAGCGTCGAGGTCGCCGCGTGGATGATGGATCTGTTTCCTCCGGCGCCGCCCGCCACGCGCGCCGCTGCCGCGGCATCGCTCGCCGCCTGCAAGATCGAACGCAGCAAGGGCGCGCTGGCCGCCGCGTCAGCCCACGATGAAGACGAATCGGTTCGCAGGGCCAGCATGGACGCGCTTGCCACCCTCGGACGAACCGAACCCTTGCAGAATCTGCTCGACGATGCCGGCCAGCGCGACCGATTGCGCTTACGGCCCGCGACCCCGGCGACAAGCTACACGACCATCGTCCAGTCCGAACGCAGAGCACCGGCCCGGGATCCGGAACCCATTCCGGTGCCGGCTTCGACTCCGGCGCCGGTTCCGCAGCCGACGTCCCCGCCACCCAAGCCCTCCGACGGCGCGGCCTTGGCCATCACGACCTCGACCTTGGCCGGCGGCCTGTGGGGCGCCGGCCTGTCCAAGCTGGCCTTGCAGGACAGCGTCGGCTTCATCACCTTGGCCGGTTCGGCGGGTGCCATCATCGGCGGCGGGACCGCCCTCGGTCTGGTTCACTTCGGCAAGACGCCCACGCCCGAGCAAGCGCTCTTCTACACCAACACCACCGCCTGGGGAGTGCTGGCCGGGCTCCTGGTCTGGGCGGGCAGCGGCTCCGACAACGCCAAGCTCAAGTACGGGCTGCTCGTGGGCGGCGAGCTGGGCGGCATGGCCGCGGGCGTGTACGGAGCGCGGCGCTGGCCGTGGACGGCCTCGCAAGTCGCGCTGGCCGATAGCTTGGTGCTGGCGGCCGGCCTCGGCGGCATGGGCGTCGAGCGCGTGGCGCGGGATTCGACGAGCCTCGACGTCCCTGCCTTCGTCGGCTACGGCACGGCACCGGCCATGATCGCCGCCGCGGTGGCGAGCCGCTACCTCGATGTCTCGAAGAACGATGTGCAATTGGCCGGCGTGGCCGCTGCCGGCTCGGCCTGGACGGCAGGGCTCATCGCCTCGGGCGTCGATGGCAGCGAGCCCTTTGGCGGTCACGTGGGCCAGGGCGGGATGATGCTGGGCCTGTCGGCGGGATACCTGGCGGCCATCGCGGCCTCGCCCTTCGTCGAGGTTTCGGGCTCGCAGGCCATGGCGGGCGCGGGTGCCATGCTGGTCGGCAACAGCATGGGCCTTGGCACGCACATGCTCGTCTCGCCCGACAACAGCGAGAAGTGGACGCTGGGCGCGGGCCTCGGCGGCGTGGGGCTGCTGGCTGCCGGAGCTGTCGCCGCGCCCTACCTGCGCGTGGGTCCGCAGGCCGCGGGCATGGGCGCAGCGGGACTCCTCTACGGCGCCGGCACCTGGGGCCTGGCCAACCTCGCCGCGGGTCGCCCGGCCGATGCGCGCCTCGCGGGGGGCCTGCTGGCCTTCGCCCCAGCGGCGGGCATCGTGGGCACGCTGGCCTCGGCCCGCTTCGATCCCGACGAGGCCGACTACGCAACCGCCGCGGCAGCCACCGCGCTCGGCATGAGCGCGGGAATGGGCGTGGGCACGTTGGCCACAGAGACACGAGGCAATGGCGAGCTCGCGGGTGTGCTCGGTGGCTCGGTCGGCGGCCTCGCCGCGGGCGCGCTGCTGGCGCACAAGACACGCTTGCAAGCCCCCGACCTCGGCGGCGCGGCCCTGGGCGCGGCCCAAGGCATCCTGCTCGGCCAGCTGGTTCCCAGCCTGGAGCTCGGCAACTGGGAGGGCTCGCGCAACACCACCGGCGCCACCTGGCTCGGGCTCTCCCTGGGCACGGCCGCCGGCGCAGGAATCGCGCACCTGACGAGCGCCAGTGGAGCCAATGTCCTCGTCACCGCCGCGGGCGGTTTGCTCGGCACCGGCATGGGCGCAGGGGCGGGCCTTTTGTGGGCCCACGCCGACACCCAGCCCGAGCGCATCGGCGTGGTGGCCGGCTCACTCGGCGGCATCGCGGGCGCCACGCTCCTCGATCGGCGGCTTCGCTTGAGCGACGGGCTCGGCACGTCCGCGCCTGCCATGGCCGTCCTGGGCGGACTGACCGGCGCGGTAAACGGTGCGTTCCTGACCGACGTGCTCTATCCCACGCCGGGCGACGAGAGCGAAAACGCCCGCGCGCAAAAGGGCGGCGCCCTGCTCGGCGCCTCGCTGGGAGTGGCCTCGGGGCTGCTCTTGTCCAAGCGCTACGATCCAGGCTTCGAAGGCATCGCAACCGCGACCGGAACCAGCGTGGCCGGCGCGTTCATGGGCCGCGGCCTCATCATGTTGGCGCTCGCCGAATCCGGCCACCAGCCGGCCGGACAGCACGGCCACCATGGCGGGATCGCTGGCCGGGCTCGGCGCCGGCGCGCTGGTAGCGCACGATGCACCCCTCGGTCCGGGCGATGCGACGGCGTTGCCCTTCGGCGCCGGCCTGGGTGGTTTGCTGGGCGCGCTGGCACCGACCCTTGGTGAAGCGACCTGGCCAGGTTGGCAGCGTGACACCGAGGGCGGATTGCTCCTGGGTGTGGGCGCGGGTTCGGTCGCCGCGGTCACGCTGGCCCACGCGGTCGACGCAACCCCCGGCGCCGTAACAGCGTGTGGTCTCGGCAGCCTCGACGGAGCCCTGACCGGCCTCGGCCTCGGTATGATGATCGACGGGACGGACCAAAGCCGCGGCCTGCGCATCGGCCTGGTGGCGGGACTCGGCGCGGGATTGGGCTTGGGCGCGGGCCTATGGGCGCGCTCCGACTTCCACGACGGCACCCTGCCCTTCCTATCGGCGGCGCTCGCGGTCGGTGGCTTCGACGGCGCGCTCCTTCCTCGCCTGGGACACGCAAGCAGCGGCGACGTCAGCCCCAGGGCCACCGAAGGCGGCATCCTGGCCGGCGCGGGCGCGGGCTCGTTGCTGGCGGCCTCGCTGGCCACCCGGCTCGAGGTGGATCCCGATCTGACCTTGAACGCTCTCGCTCTCGACGGCATCTGGACCGGCGCAGGCGCGGGCGTGGGCATCCTGGCCAGCGCGCGCGACGATGCGCCGGTGATCGGCATGCTGGCCGCGGGCGGGGCGGGCCTGGTCCTCGGCGGCGTGCTCCACCATCACATAGACCTCTCCGAAGACGACGTCCCGTACCTGACCTTCGCGGGCGCCGAGGGATTGTGGTTCGGCGGCGTTCTGCCCTACGTGCTGCGCCCGGCGGCAGAGGTTAGCGACCGCCAGATCGTCGCCGGACTGGCCGCCGGTGGATTGGGCGCGACTGGCGCGGCGATCCTGACCAGCCGCCTTCTCGATCCATCGGGCGAGCGTTTGGCCAAGTCGACCCTGGGCAGCGTGATGGGCGCCGAGCTCGCGGGCGGCACCGTCCTGCTCGCCGGCAACTTGCACGACCAACGCGGCTACGGCCTGACGCTGGGAGGGACCGCGCTCGGCCTCGGCCTCGGCGCGATTGTCGGTCCCTCCATCGACATGCAAGGTCGCGGCGTCGGCAATGTTGTGGCCGGCAGCACGCTCGGCGCGGCGGAAGGTCTGGTGTTCGCATGGGCCGGACGAAGCAGCGGTGCAAGCGACTACGCGGGCGCCGGCTTGATCGGCGCCGGGCTCGGGGCGGGACTCGGCGTCGCTGCCGCAACCAGCACCGATCTCGGGACCAGCAAAGGCCTGACCAGCACCGGCTTCGCGGCCTGGGGCGCGTGGACGGGCGCGTTCGCGGGTGCGCTCGCCAGCCGCGATTCCCACGAGGTCACCCTGGGCGGCCTCGGCGGGGCGAACCTGGGAGCGCTGCTTGGTTACGGCCTGGTCAAGACCGACCTCGTCGATCCGCGCGACTTCGGCTGGCTGAGCTTGGGCGGCGCGGTGGGCGCCGCGCTCGGCGGCGGCGTGGGCGCGGCCCTGTCGAGCAAGGACGATGCGCGACCCATCCTGGCCGGTGTGGCCGCTGGCCCGCTTTTGGGCATCGCCACGGCAGCGGTGCTGGTGCCGCGTCTGCGCTCGCCCTCTTCCTCCCCTTCCTCGAACGAAGGTCACGCGGCGTGGATTCCGAGCCGCAGGATCGCCGGCTTCTCGGCCCACCTCGGCGACTCTGCCCCTGGCAATGACGGCGCCGAGCTCACCTCCGCCGACGTGCTCGCCGACGCGAAGCCCTCGCTGGTGAGAAACGCCCTGCACGAGCTGCGCAACCTGTTCGACGTCGCCAGCTGGTCGCCCATGGTGGGCGCACTACCGCAAGATCCCGGCGCGCCCGGCTCGGCGCCGTTCATCATGGGCGTAACCGGGACGCTGCGGTAGGGGCGCCGCGGGGCGAGGCGATAGGCCGCTGCGCGGCCCCTACGAAACAGCGGCCGGGCTCACAGACGGGCTTTCAAGCTCGGGGATCTCGATAGCACCCTACCTAACGATCATCCCATCCAGCCCGACTATACGACCGCAGTCGCGGGGGACGTCAATGGCGATGGCCGCCTCGACCTCGTCGTGGCGAACCAGATCAGCATCCGGACGTTTCTCAACACGTGCAGGTAAGGTTGCGGGCCTCGGGCTCGCGGCACGCCCTCCGACTTCTTGCCGCGCTTCTGGCGGCAGAAACGCTATAAGGCGCGTGCTCCATGCACGCTCCATTTTCCACGCCCGGGCTTTCCTGGGCGCTCTTCGCTGTCTTTTCGGCCATCTTTCTCGGCGTTTACGATGTGGCCAAGAAGGCCTCGGTGCGAGACAACGCCGTGCTGGTCGTCCTCTTCGCGAGCAGCGCCACAGGACTGGCGCTCATGTTGCCCCTGGGCGCCCTCTCGCTGGCCGCACCAACCTGGGCACGCGCCCATGGCGTCTTCATCCACGCGCTTTCCTGGCACGAGCACGCCTTGGTGCTGGCCAAGGCGGCCCTGGTCACGCTTTCCTGGGTATTGACCTTCTTCGCGCTCAAGCACCTGCCCATTTCTCTCGCCTCGCCCGTACGGGCCAGCGCCCCGCTTTTCACGTTGCTGGGCGCGGTCGTTCTATTCGGCGAGAGCCCCAGCCTGCGCCAGGGGCTGGGCATGGCGGTCATCCTGTCCGCCTACTGGATCTTCTCGCTCATCGGCCGCAGCGAGGGCATCCACTTCTCGCGCAACGCCTGGGTGTGGTCGCTCTTTCTCGGCACGCTGGTGGGCGCCGCCAGCGGACTTTACGACAAGCATCTCTTGCAAAGCGCGCACCTGCCCGCCCTTGCCATGCAGCTCTGGTTCACCGTCTACAACGCCCTCATTCAAGGGCTGATCGTCGTCTTCTTGTGGTGGCCCCGCCGCGCTGGCAACACGCCCTTCCGCTGGCGCTGGACCATCGCCGCCGTCGGCGCGCTGTTGCTGCTCTCCGATGCGCTCTACTTCCACGCCCTGGCCATGCCCGGCGCCTTGATCAGCGTGATCTCGATCGTGCGCCGGACCAACGTGGTGCTGAGCTTCGCGCTCGGCTCCTTGCTCTTCGGCGAACGCAATCGTCTGCGCAAGTCGTTGGCCTTGACCGGGGTGATCCTCGGTATCTTCCTGATTGTTTGAACTGGTCAAGGTCGATACCCCTGAGCCAGCCACGCCTTCCGGGCTCCTCGCTGTGCCATGGGGCGAACTGCCACGCGAGGCGGATTGCCACGGAGCAGGTCACGAGGCGGCACGAGCTGTCGATATGAACCGCGGTGGCCGCTTGGCACTGGCTGTGCATTCCACATTTCATCATGAGGGACAAGAGGACAGGTCTCCTGGTGGCACTGCTCGCCGCACCGACGCTGCTGGCGGGCTGCGGGTACGGGTACGTGGCCACGGAAGAGGATTATTCCCCGCAGGACTACGTCCAGCCCGAGCCGCCCGGGCCGCCAGTTTCGCAGTACGCAATCCCGGCCGTGGCGCCCAAGGGCAAGGCCTTCGTCATGTCCCTGGGAGTGGAAGATCGCGCCGCGCCAGGCGCCCCCCCTGAAAGGCTCTTGCACATCCGCATAGCGGTCCAGAATGATGCGGACACGGTCGCCTGGACACTCGATCCGCGCGATATGAAGTTGGCCTTAGATGGCTCCAGCAACCTGTACCCGGCCTACTCGAGCAGCGAGCCCGCGGGCACCTTGCTGGAAGTTCCGCCGGGGAAGCGCGGCAAGGTCGACCTCTTCTTCCCCATTGGGCCGGAAGCGCGACCGATGTTCGTCGACCTTCTATGGCAGGTTCATCGCGGCAGCCAAACCGAAACCTTCAGCACCCGCTTCGACATGTTGAACGGCCCCGTTACCGGCGAGATCTACTACGAGCCCACCGAGGAAGCCGGAGTCGTTCTGGACTACGCTCCAGGCTGGTGGTGGGGACCCGACTGGTACTTGTGGGGACCCGACTGGTATTGGGGAATGGGTTGGTGGGGTGCTAGGCCATTCATCGGATACCGCGGTGGCTTCTACGGCGGCGGACCCAGGTTCGGAGGTTTCCACGGCGGCGGACCCAGGTTCGGAGGCTTCCACGGCGGAGGCTTCCACGGCGGCGGACCCAGGTTCGGAGGCTTCCACGGCGGAGGCTTCCACGGCGGCGGCTTTGGCGGTGGTTTCCATGGTGGCGGTGGCCACCGTTAGCCTCGCTCGACCACCATCCTGACCCCCTGAGTCCCGGTCCCCATCGCGCCAGCGCCTGCTCGACTATTGGGCGCCATTCTCAGGATTCTGAGGCGATGGCACGGCGCCTTGGCGGACAACGCTGGGTTTTCGGGCCGCTTGCCCGCCACGAAGGACGGCACGAAGGTTGCGTAAAAGCGGCCTCGAAGTATGACGGAGGGATCAATGCGCAACACGTCGACGGTTCTGGTCAGCCTCCTGTCGGGCTGTTTCTTCATGGTTGCCTGCACGGACAACTCCGGCCTCGGGCTCAGCGGACTTGGGGGAAAGGGCGGAGGCGGAACCGGCACCGGTGGAACAAAGAGCGGCAGCGGTGGCGCCACCAGCGGCGTGGGAGGGATGATGGGTGACGGTGGCATGACAATGGGCGTGGGCGGAATGGCTGGCGGCACCGGCGGAAAAACCGGCGGCACCGGCGGTGCGCCTGGCGCGGGCGGAAAAGCCGGCGGTACCGGTGGCGCGGCCGGCGGCGCGGGCGGAACGACAATTTGCCCCGCCATCGCGTGCGTACTGCCCGACAAATGCCCATACGGTGTCGTGCCAGGGCCGTCCCCGTGCGGCTGCCCCACCTGCGCGCCTCCGCCTGATGGTGGCGACGCCGGCAGCACTTCCGACGCCGCGACCAACAAGGATGCTCGCCCCGCCGACGGCCCCTTGATTTGCAACGCCGCCTGCGCGCAACCCGACTGCCCGAACGGCACCGTGAAAGGTCCGCCGCCTTGCAGTTGCCCCATCTGTGCGCCCATCGACGCCGGTTCAGCGGATGACGGCGGGGCCGATGGTCCGACCACCTGTCCACTCGTCGCGTGCCCGATGATTGCCTGCCTGAACGGTTACCAGGCAAGCCCCACACCGTGCGGTTGTCCCACCTGCGCGCCGGCTGACGCTGGGGCCACGGACGGCCCCATCATCTGCCTGGACATCGTGTGCCCGGCCATTGCTTGCCCGGCCGGCGGAGTCCTGCCAAGCGCCCTGCCCTGCGGTTGCCCCACCTGCGGGCCGGTGGTCGGCAACTGATTGCACCTGCGACAAGGCCGGCAATCCGTCGTTGCCGGATAGGGCTCGGCTTAGGCCGCGTCCGCGCTCCCGGCGTCCAGTACGCGACGGACCATGGCCGCCAGATCCTTGGCCGAAAACGGCTTCTGGATGAAGAACACGCCCCGATCCAGGATGCCCTGAGCGATGACCTCGGCGGTGTGACCCGACATGAACAGACGCTTGGCCCGGGGATGCAGCGACGAGAAGCTCTTGGCCAGGTCGCGGCCGTTCATCTTGGGCATGACCACGTCGGTGACGAGCAAATCGATGTCTCCCCCATGCTCGCGCGCAAGCTGGATGGCCCGCTCAGGCGTGCCTGCTGGCAGCACCCGGTAGCCACGTTTCTCCAGCATCCTTTGCGTGACCTCCAATAGAGGCGCTTCATCTTCCACCAGCAGGATGGTCTCCTGGCCGGGCTGAACGATTCCCGCCGTCGCGTGTGTCCCGTCGTCAACCTCCTTGCCCACATGCCGGGGCAGGTAGAGGGTGACCGCCGTACCTTGCGCGAGCTCGCTGCGCAGCTCGATGAAACCGCCGTTCTGCTTGACGATGCCGTACACGGTGGACAGGCCCAGGCCAGTCCCCTTGCCGGCGTCCTTCGTGGTGAAAAAGGGCTCGAAGGCGTGCGCCAGCGTGCTCGGCGCCATGCCGCAGCCGTCGTCGCTCACGGTCAGCCAAACGTAGTCTCCCGGCAAGGTGCCATTCGAGGTGGTGGCAGCGTGGGCCGGGATGACTTTGCTGCCCGTCTCGATGACGATCGTGCCGACATTGGCAATGGCGTCGCGAGCATTGACACACAGGTTGGCCAGAATCTGATCGAGCTGGGTCGGATCGACCTTGACCGGCCACACGTTCTCCCCCGGCCGCCACCGAAGCTCGATGTCCTCGCCAATGAGCCGTCTCACCATCTTGAGCAGGCCCGAGACCGTATGGTTCAGATTCAGCACTCTGGGCGCAACCGTCTGCTTGCGCGCGAAGGCCAGAAGCTGGTTGGTGAGAGCCGCCGACCGCTGCGCGGCTGTCCGAATGTTCGTCAGGTCGTCGTGAAGCGGGTCGGACGCGCCGATCTTCTCCAACGCCAATTCCGAGTACCCGAGGATGACCCCCAGCATGTTGTTGAAGTCGTGGGCCACGCCGCCGGCCAAGCGGCCGACGGATTCCATCTTCTGCGCCTGCTGAAGTTGCAACGTGAGCTTCGCCGTTTCCTCCTCGGCGCGCTTACGTTCGGTGATATCGCGGACTATCCCCAGGAAGAACTGCTGGTTGGAGCTGCGCACCAGGCTGGCGGAAAAGGACACGGTGATGAGCTGACCGTCCTTTCGTCTCGCCTTCATTTCCAAGTCCCTGACGAAGCCCTTTTCCTCGAGCTCGGAAAGCATTCTCGAACGATCGTCGGGGTTGCAATACAGGCCAAGCTGTTCCGCGGTCCTGCCGATAGCCTCGTCGCGGAAGTAGCCGTAGAGACCCTCGAAGACCCGATTGACCTCCAGGATCCGCCCATCATGCAAGCTTGCCCAGAAGACGGCATCCAGCCCGGTCATGAAGGAGGCCCGAAATCTTTCCTCGCTCTCGCGCAACGCCGCCTCGGCCTGCCTGCGCTCGCTGATGTCGCGCACCACGCTCATCAGCGTGCGGACGCCGCCGATCGTTGCCCCCACCGAGCTGACCTCGACTGGAAAGGCGCCGCGGTCCCTGCGCTGATGGACCGTTTCGAATCGCACCCCGACAGAGTCCGCAAGCGCCATCTGCTCCTCGGTCAGCAGCCGTGCCTCGGGGGCACGAAGGTGCTGAATCGACAGCGAGAGCATTTCGTCGCGCGTGTAGCCGTAGGTCGCGAGGGCCGAAGCATTGGCGTTGAGGATGCACCCGTCATCGCGCCGCACGAAGAGCACCATATCCCGGCTGTGCGCGGCCAGCAGCTCGTATCGGCGCAGCATCTCCTCGGCCTGCCTGCGCTCGGTGATGTCCATGATGATCCCGGCGGCCCTGGAAGGGCGGCGCTCACCGGGCACGTCCTCGAATTCCGTACGTCCTCGCGCCATCAGCCAGCGGATCGAGCCGTCGGGTCTGCGCACGCGAAACTCGACCTTCAGCACACCGTCGCCCGAAGGCTCGTTGCTGGCGGCTACGGCCGCGCGGAAGACTTGACGGTCCTCGTCCAGGACCGCAAGGGGAACAAGATCCGGCCCCAAAGGCAAGGTGCCGTCCGGCGGCACATCGTAAAGGGACAAGAGCTCCGGCGAATGATTCGCCTTGCCCGTGGCGTGGTCCAAAAGGTAGGTGCCCATGCCCGTGGCCTCGACGGCGAGTCGCAACCGTTCCTCGCTGTCGCGCAACGCAGACAGGGCCAGCTCGATCGGTCTCAGATCCCGCACCGTCGCCTGCAGCAGCGTCTGGCCGCCGAGCACCAACCGGGTGAGCAGCACCGAGGCGGGGATCTCTCGACCATCCCTCCGCTGGTGCCTCCACTCGAAGCTGTGCGAGCCCTGGCGCATGGCGATGGCGATCATTTCCCGCGCCTTGTCCGAAGAAGGCCGGCCATCGGGTTGGGTGGCCGGGGAAACCTGCCAAGGGGCGAAAGCCTTGAACGTCTCCTCGTCTTTCACCCCGAACAGCTCCAGCGTTGCCGCGTTGGCGGAGATGAAGCTCCAGTCGGGGGGCGCGAGGACCATCATGGCATCGCTGGAGGTCTCGAAGAGCGCGCGGTACCGATCCTCGCTCTCGCGCCGATTCTGCTCGACGCGCTTGCGCTCGCTGATGTCGATGAAGGTCTCGAGGAGCTTCTCCTCGCCATCGATGCAAACGCGTTTGACCGACTTTACGACGGTCAAATCGCGGCCATCGCGCCGCAAGAGCGTGCGCTCCGCGTTGTCCACCTCCTTATCTCGATCGAGGACGGGGCACTCTTCCTCCTCGGCGGAACAAAGAAGACGGTGACACTTCTGCCCCGCGATCTGTTCCGCTGGCGCGCCAAGGAGCTCGGCCGCCGTGGGATTAACCCACTCGATGACGCGAGTGCGAGGATCCACGATGGCAACCCCGGCGCCGATGCGGTCGAGCACGTCGCGGCGAAGCCCGCTCTGTTCGCTCACGGGCTGACCCAGCGCCGCTGGTCTGCGGGGATTTCGCTCTCTGTCACGCATTCATTCCGTCGAGGCCACGACGTCCCTGGCCGGTGGACATGTTCGCACCCTCAACGGCAGATCGGCCCTCACGCTTGAGTGACGAGACTACGTCGTGTTCAGCTTGAGCACGCTCTTGCCTTTGATGCTGCAGGTGGTCTCAGCCTCGATGGTGACGGTCTTGCTCTTCATGGTCACGTTCTTCTCGCCCATCTCCATCTTGCTGGCTCCCCCGGCCGCGGCCGTGACCGCGGCGGCGGCGACGGCAATGCCGCCGGGCAAGATGGACAAGCCGCTGCCCCCACACAAGAGGTTGATGCCCGTGGGCGACATCACCGTGACCATGCCCGCCTGATCGACCATCACCGTCGCGCCGCCGGCCATCATCGTAATCTTGCCCGCCGAATCGAGGGTCACGTTGGTGCCCTCGAAGGTCATGCTGGTCGCGTCCTGGTTGAGCTGGAACATCTCGTCCGTGGTCAGGGTGTAGGCCAGCTTCACGTGCTCGGTCTTGTTCTTCTCCGCCACCAGCAGCTGATCGCCGTCCACCTTGCGCATGTGGTCGTCGCCGTAGATCTGCGTCACCGCGCCGGTCACCGTCTTGTCGTGCGAGCCGCCGATGATGACGTCGTCATTGACGTCCACCGTGGTCTGGCGGTTGTGCTTGATGTGCGTGTCCTCGTCGTTGCCCACCACGATGCTGCGATCCACGCCCACGCTCAGGGTCTGGTCGTGCTTGACCAGGGTGGACATGTCCTTTTCGGCCTGCAGGTGCAGCTCTTCCTGGCCCTTCTTGTCCTCGAAGCGGAGCTCGTTGAAGTTGCTGGCCGTGCCGCCCTTGCTGCTGCGGCTCTTGATCCCGCTTTGCGTCTGGTTGGCCGGCAGATCGTAGGGCGGCATGTTGTCGGCGTCGTACACCCGTCCCGTGATGATGGGCCGATCGGGATCTCCATCGAGGAAATCCACGATCACCTCCTGCCCGATGCGCGGAATGTGGATCGCCCCCCACTTCGCCCCTGCCCACATCTGCGACACGCGCACCCAGCACGACGACTTCTCGTTGCGCTCGCCCAGGCGGTCCCAATCGAACTGCACCCGCACGCGGCCGAGCTCGTCCGTCCAAATCTCCTCGCCCGCCGGGCCGACCACCAGCGCGGTCTGCGCGCCGGACATGACCGGTTTGCGCGTCGTGCGCGAAGGACGAAACTGCGTCTGGCTGTTGAGCAGCCAGTATCGCGCCTTGAAGGGCTCGTCGCTGCCCGCCACCTCGCCGGTCTCGGCCTGGTTGATGCTGATCGTATAGGTCGCGCCGACAATCAGATACTGCGAAAGGAAATCCTCTTCGCTCCAGAACGGGAGGATCTCGTCGAAGTCTTCCAGGCTCTTGCGCAGCGAAACCAGATTGCCGACCCCGAGCCCCACGGTGTTGCCCTCCACCTCGATGAGGGTGTGCTCCACGCCGCCGATCTGCGTGCGCACGTCCGCCTCGCGCTGCGCTTCCTCGGGATCGAAGAGCCCGCCGGGATAGTCGTAGTGCTCGTACGGGTACGCTGTCACCAGATCCTCCGACGTCCCGTGACCGAGCTGAGGCTGCTTCGGCCGAAGCTGCGTGGGGTCGTAGCCGCTCAAGATCGTGTGACGCCCGGGATAGAGCCCCCTGCGCACCTTCATGCCCCAGAAATGCTCCTCGGAGCCCGCGACCTTTCGCTCTTTCTGGGCATAGAGAACCGCTTCGTAGCCATCCACCGTCTCGTGCCCGGTGATGGAATCCGCAAGCACCAGGGTGTGCTTGGCTTCCTCGTGCTCGAAGAAATAGTAGATGCCCTCCTCCTCGAGCAGGCGCTGCACGAAATTCAGGTCGCTCTCGCGAAACTGCACGCAGTATTCGCGTGCGCGAAAGGCGTGGTCCGTGATCGAACCCGATTCGACGTCGGTCAACCCACGTTTCGCCAACACGTCGGTCACGATGCTGAGGGCGTCCTGCGAAGGATCGTTGAACACGCGGCAGTCGAAGGTGTCCTCGAACAGGCTGAGCTGCGGCCGCAGGGTCGCAGCGTAGCGGGTGTGGAGCTGGGTGGCGCCGCCTTTGCGGAAGCTGGTGACGATGCCGTGGAAGTAGCGGCTTTCGAGATTGTTCATGCGGATCTGCACCGCCATCGGCCTTCCCAGCGCATCATCGGCATCGAGGTTGGGGTCCTTGGACAGGAGAACGAGGTCGAATTCGTACGGCCCCCCCAGCGCCTCGGTCCCCGTCAAGGACTCGAGCAGCAGCACTCCCTTGGGAAAGGGTCCATTCACAAAGGTATCGCTTCCGAGAAGTGCCATGGCCTAGG
>CAWCMR010000002.1:0-22434 GCA_963796685.1 uncultured delta proteobacterium | reverse complement strand
TACTGCTGAGCGGCGCCGTCGTCGGAGCCCGCGTTGTCCTTTTGTCGGTAGAGGGTTTCGTCGACGTGAACCTCCACGCCCAGGGATTCTCCGCTGCCCCCGCGGTGGAACCCGCGCACGGGACACGCGTCCAGGTAGTCGAGGCCGACCGCCAGGCGCACGTGCCGCCCGTGCGCGCGCACCCGATTGGCCACGTCGAAACCCTGCCAACCCAGGCCGTCGATCCACGCCTCGGCCCAGGCATGGCTGGCCATCTCGGACTCCGTTCCGTTTCCGTTGGTCGGCACGCCCTCGGGGGCCAGATAGCCGCTGACGTAGCGGGCGGGGATGCTCAGTTGTCGGCAACAGGAAACGAAGACATGGGCGTGATCCTGGCAAACGCCGGCGCCGCGGGCGAAGGCCTGGGCGGCGGACGTCTTCACGTGGGTCACGCCCGGTTGGTAGTCGACCCTTTCGCGCACGGCCAGCATGAGCGACTCGAGGGCGGCTGTGCCGCTGTTCGCGGTCTGACGGCGGAAGGCCTCGGTGAACTCGAGCAGCGCCTGGTCTTGGGCGGTCAGCTCGGTGGAACGCATGTACAGGTCCGGCCGGTGCGGGCCACTGTCGGGTAGGGTCAAGGGCGCGTCGGCCACCTCGACCTCGCCTCGTGCGCGAATGCGTATTTCTTGATGGGGCTTGTCGATGACCAGGACGTGGGCGGCGTTGCCGAAGCCGTCGACGAAGGGCCGGGCGGGTCCGGGCAAGTCCAGGCGCCAACTGAGAACCTTTTGCTGAAGCGTCGATTGCGGCGATAGGCGCAGATACTGGATCGTGTAGTTGGCCGGGCTGGTGTAGCGGTACTTGGTTTCGTGGATGATGGATAGTCGCATGAGAGAACCCCCTTCAAACCGTCATGAGGAAGTCTTGGGCCATTTGCGCCGACAGCTCGGCGAGACGTCGGATGATTTCGGCGAGAAAATCGTGGATGCCGCGGCTGAGCACGCGATCGATGCGGGCAAAGCGCAGCCGCGCGTGCAGCTCGCCGGCCAGCCGCTGGGCTTCCAAATCGCGGGTGCCGGCCAGCGCGTCCAGGTGCTCGACCACCTGGCTAGCACAGAAGCGCAGACTGCGCGGCATTTCCAGCCGCATGATCAGCAGCTCCGCGACCCGCGGGGGCGTGATGACATCGTGGTAGGTCTGGTGGTAGGCGCGAAAGGCGCTGGCCTGGCGCAAGACCGCCCCCCACGCGTAGTAGATCGTCCCGGATGCCTCGGCGTCCATGCCGGCCAGCGATTGGTACTTGGTGTCGAGCAGCCTTGCCGTGCTGTCCGCGCGTTCGAGGAAGGTCCCCAGGCGCAGAAAGTGAAAGGCGTCGTTGTGCAAGGTCGTGCTGTGCGAAATGCCCCGGAACAGGTGCGAGCGATCCTTGACCCAATCCAAAAACTCGCGCAGACCGCGGGTGCGCAGACCCGCTTCGTCCAAGTCGCGCACCGCCAACCACGTGGTGTTGATGCTCTCCCACATCTCGGTCGAGATCACCGTGCGCAAAGCGCGTGCGTTTTCCCGGGCAGCGCGTACGCAGAACTTGATGCTGCACGGGCTATCGGTGTCGACGGTGAAAAAGCGCGTGACGTGGGCCTCATCCAGCTTGTGCTCGTGCTCGGCGAACTGGGGCGGGCTGCCGAGGCTGGCCAGGGCGTCCTTCCACTCGGATTCGGCGGACGAGCCGGGCAGGTCGAGCAGGGCATTGCGGTGGCTGACGTCGAGCACGCGGGCCAGGTTCTCGGCGCGTTCGATGTAGCGTCCTGTCCAGTACAAGTTTTCGGCGGTTCGACTGAGCATGACCATGTTCGTTTCCCGTTCAGGTGCGCAGCACCCAGGTGTCCTTCGTTCCACCACCTTGCGAAGAGTTGACCACCAGCGACCCGCGGGTCAGGGCCACGCGGGTCAGCCCGCCCGGCACCACCACGCTGCCGTGCAGGCCGGTCAAGATGAAGGGCCGCAAATCGATGTGTCGCGGGGCGATGCCTTCGTCCACGAAGGTCGGGCACGACGAAAGCGCCAGCGTCGGCTGGGCGATGTAGCCCTCGGGATGGGCAGAGATGAGCTCGCGGAACTTGGCCTGCTCCTCGCGCGTGCTGCGCGGCCCGATGAGCATGCCGTAGCCGCCCGAGCCCTGGGTCTGCTTGATGACTAGCTCGGGAAGGTGTTCCAGGACATAGGCGCGATCGCTGTCGAGGGAGCAGCGATAGGTGGGGACATTGCCGAGAATCGGCGTCTCGCCCAGGTAGAATTGGATCAGGTCGGGCACGTAGGGATAGCTCGACTTGTCGTCGGCCACGCCGGTTCCGATGGCGTTGGCCAGGGTGACGCCGCCGTTGCGGTACACGCTGAGCAGACCCGGCACGCCCAGCATGCTGTCGGGGCGGAAGGCGAGGGGATCCAGGCTATCGTCGTCGATGCGGCGATAGATGACGTCCACCCGGCGCGGCCCCTGGGTGGTTCGCATGTAGACCGCGTTGTCGCGCACGAAGAGGTCCTGGCCCTCGGCCAGCTCCACGCCCATCTGCTCGGCCAGGAAGGTGTGCTCGAAATAGGCGCTGTTGTGGGGCCCCGGTGTCATGACCACCACGGTGGGCTCGCCCTCGGTGGTGGCCGGCGCCACCGAGCGGAGACTGCGCAGCAACTCTTGCGAATAGTGATCCACCGGCGCGACGTGGGCCTTGGCGAAGACTTGGGGGAACAGCCGCATCATCACCGCCCGGTTCTGCAGCATGTACGAAACCCCGGACGGCGTGCGCAGGTTGTCCTCCAGCACGTAGAAGGTGCCTTCCTCGACGCGCACGATATCGATGCCGGCGATGTGCACGTAGACGCCGCCGGGAAGGTCCACGCCCTTCATTTCGGGCCGGAACAGCGAATTGCGCAAAAGATGCGCCTCGGGAACCACGCCCGCGCGAACCACCTCTTGCCCGTGGTAGATATCGTGCAGGAACATGTTCAGCGCCTTCACCCGCTGCACGAGACCCGCGGCCAGGCGCTCCCACTCGAGGGCGGAGAGCACGCGGGGAATGATGTCGAAGGGAATCAGCCTTTCCGTGCCGGCCTGATCGCCGTAGACGTTGAAAGTGATGCCCACGCGGCGGAAGATGAGATCCGCCTCCTCGCGCTTGCTGGCGAACACGGCCCTGTCGGTCGAGCGCAACCATTCGTCGATAGGCCGGTAGGGGGCGCGCACGTGGCCCTTTTCGCGTTGCTGGTCGAAGTCTTCCAGCGAGCAGGGGCCGTACATCTCATCCAGAAAGGGCGTCGTCATTGAATTTAGACCTAATGGCTCCTGATTATCCTAGCGCGCGTACATTGCGCGGGTGTTTCGCCACAGCGAAGAATCGGTAAATCGTTACTTCCCGGTTCCATCCCCGATCTGGCGCGTGACGGCTTTCGTGCAGTTGTGGCGCGAACATACCCGCTGGAAACAGTCCGGAAACCAAGGCGAGGTTAGCTTGGGACTGTGCGCGTCTCCCTGCACCACTCCACCCACTATGGCTACGACCGGCCGGTTTCTCTTTCTCCGCACGTGGTGCGCTTGCGACCGGCTCCCCACACCCGGACCTTCATCGAGTCGTACTCCTTGCTGGTGGCGCCCGACAGCCATTTCCTGAACTGGCAGCAAGATCCGTTCGGCAATTTCCAGGCACGACTGGTGTTCACCGAGCCCGCCACCCGCATCGACATCACCGTGGATCTGGTCGCGGATCTCGTCGCCATCAACCCATTCGATTTCTTCCTCGAGGAATCGGCCGAAAGACTCCCGCTGCGCTACGAGCCCGATCTGCACCGCGAGCTGCGGCCGTACCTCGACCCTGTGCCGGTGGAAGCGCGGCTGGCGAATCTGGTCGAGCTGTGTCGCACGAGCTATGCCCGCGACGGCCGGCGCACCATGGACGTCCTGGTGGACATCAACCAGCACATCCAGCGCCTGCTCAAGTACGACATCCGCATGGAGCCGGGGGTCTTTTCGCCCGAGAAGACCCTGACCCTCGGCCATGGCTCGTGCCGTGACTTTGCTTGGCTGCAGTGCCAGGTGCTCCGGCACCTGGGCTTCGCCACCCGCTTCGCCTCCGGCTATTCGATTCAGCTCAAGCCCGACGAGAAGCCGGTGCAAGGGCCCGCCGGCGTCGCCCAGGACGTGGCCGATCTGCACGCCTGGACCGAGGTCTTCCTGCCCGGCGCGGGCTGGATTGGGCTCGACGCCACCAGCGGTCTGATGGCAGGCGAGGGGCACATCCCGCTGGCCTGCACGCCCGAGCCCGGCTCGGCGGCGCCCGTCACCGGTTCCTACTCTTGGCAAAAGCGGAGTGACGACGACAAGGTGGAAGAAACGTTTTCCTTCACCATGTCGGTGGCGCGTGTGGCCGAGGCCCCGCGCAGCACCAAGCCCTACAGCGAGGAGGTCTGGTCGAAGATCGACGGAGTCGGCCACGACGTGGACCGCGTGCTCGAGGCCGAGGATGTGCGTTTGTCCATGGGCGGAGAGCCGACCTTCGTCTCCAGCGACGAGCCGGACGCGTCCGAGTGGAACACGGCCGCGGTCGGCGGTTCGAAGTTCCGCTTGGCGGACACCTTGGCGCGCCGCCTGCGCTACCAGTTCGCGCCGGGCGGCGTGCTTCATCATGGTCAGGGCAAATGGTATCCCGGCGAGGTGCTGCCCCGCTGGTCCATCGGTTGCTATTACCGAACCGACGGCGTTCCCATTTGGGACAACGCGGACTTGCTGACGCCCGAGAGCGGCCAGCACCAGCCGCTGGGGGGGCACGAGGCCGAGGTCTTCGTCGCCGAGCTGGCCAAGCGGCTGGGCGTGGAGACCAAGCATCTCCTTCCCGGCCACGAAGACGTCTTCTACTACCTGTGGCGCGAGCGAACGTTACCGGTGAATGTCGACCCCCGCGATTCGCGCTTGGAAAGCGAGCTCGAGCGCAAGCGTCTGGCCCGGCTCTTCGAACGCGGCCTCGGTGCGGTGGTGGGGTATGCCTTGCCGCTCGTGCGCGACGCCGAGGCGGGTTGGCGCAGCGGCCCCTGGCACCTGCGGCGGGAGCACCTGTTCCTGCTGCCCGGCGATTCGCCCATGGGCCTCCGCCTGCCGCTCGATTCGTTGCCCTGGGTGGCGCCGGACGAGCGCGAGGTCGTTGCCGATCCGGATCCGCTGGCCGAGCGCCCGACGTTGCCGGCGCGGGTTCTGCTGCAGGCGGCGCCGTCGACGCTGGAAAAGGGCGGCGAGGTTCCCCCGGACAAGGGCGCCTCCGCGACCGGGTTGGCGCGCACGGCGCTTTGTGTGGAGCCTCGCCAAGGCGTGCTGAACGTGTTCTTGCCGCCCTTGACGACGCTCGAAGCCTACCTCGAGCTGGTGAGCGCGGTGGAGGGCACGGCCGAGGCCCTGGCGCAGCCGGTTCGCCTGGAAGGTTACCCGCCGCTTTCCGACCCGCGCCTGATGAAATTCGAGCTGACGCCCGACCCGGGCGTGCTGGAAGTGAACGTCCAACCCACGACCTCGTGGCGGTCGCTCGGCGAGCTCACCACGGTGCTGTACGAGCACGCGCGGCAGGTGGGGCTGGCGACGGAGAAATTCGACCTCGACGGTCGCCACAGCGGGACCGGCGGGGGCAATCACATCACCCTCGGTGGGCGCACGCCGGCGGACAGCCCGCTGTTGCGGCGGCCGGATCTGTTGCGCAGCCTGCTCGGGTACTGGAACAATCACCCGTCGCTGTCCTATCTGTTCTCGAGCGCGTTCATCGGCCCGACCAGCCAGGCCCCGCGCGTGGACGAAGCCCGCCAGGACGCCCTGGCCGAGCTGGAGCTGGCGTTTCGGCAAGTCGAGCCCGGCAAGGCCTGCGCCCCGTGGTTGGTGGATCGCCTGTTTCGCCACCTGCTCATCGACGTAACCGGCAACACCCACCGCGCCGAATTCTGCATCGACAAGCTGTACAACCCCGAGGTGGCGTCCGGGCGCCAGGGGATCCTGGAACTGCGCAATTTCGAGATGCCGCCGCACGCGCGCATGAGCCTGGCGCAACAGCTCTTGGTGCGCGCCCTGGTGGCCATGGTTTGGCGGACGCCCTACCGACATCGTCTGGTGCGCTGGGGAACCGCCTTGCACGACCGTTTCATGCTGCCGCACTTCGTGCGCGAAGATCTGCACGACGTCGTCGCGGATCTCGTGACCGCCGGTTTCGGCTTCGAGGAAGACTGGTTTCGGCCGCACTTCGAGTTTCGTTTCCCCTTCATCGGTAGGGTCCAGGTGCGCTCGATCGAGGTCGAGCTGCGCCGCGCGCTCGAACCGTGGCACGTCCTGGGCGAGCAGGGCGCGGCCGGCGGCACCGCGCGCTACGTGGATTCCTCGCTGGAGCGATTGCAGGTGCAAGCGCGCAACCTGACCGACGGCCGCCACGTGATCCTGTGCAACGGGCGACCCTTGCCCATGACCTCGACGGGGACGCCGGGCGAATTCGTCGCCGGTGTGCGCTTCCGCGCCTGGCAGCCCCCCGAGTGCCTGCATCCCAACATCGGCGTGCACGCGCCGCTGGTGTTCGACGTCTTCGACACCTGGAGCGGACGCGCCGTGGGTGGATGCACCTACCACGTGTCGCACCCCGGCGGCCTGTCGTTCGACACGCGACCGAGCAACGCCCTGGTGGCCGAGAGCCGGCGCAAGGCGCGCTTTCAGCCCTTCGGTCACAGGCCGGGGCCGGGCAGCGTAAAAGAGGAGAGTCCCCATCCACTGTTTCCCCTGACCTTGGATCTGCGCCGATGAGCTAGTCTCTCTCAGCCTCCATGCAAGAAACCACGCCGTCGCCACTTCCCAGCTTCGAACAGCGCTATCGGCCCGCCCTTGGCCCGTGGGACGAATTCGTGGACCAGGCCGGCAGGCCGCGCGCAGCGGTGGGGCCCTTGACCACGTTCCTGGACGGCCTCGGCGCCTCCGGCCTTCGCCAACGGGCCGAACAGGTACGCCAGCTCGTGCGCGACCACGGCGTCACCTACAGCGTGCCCGGCGACGCGCAGGCGGGCGAGCGTCCCTGGTGCCTGGATGCGATCCCCTCGCTGCTGGCGCCCGAAGAATTCGCGAAGCTCGAAGCGGGCCTGGCCCAGCGCGCGCGGCTGCTCGACAAGGTGCTGGCCGATCTCTACGGTCCCCAGCAACTTCTGCGCGACGGATTTCTGCCCACGCGGCTGGTGCTGGGCAACCCGGGCTTTCTGCGGCCCTGCCATGGTCTCGACCTTCGCCACCGTCTGCACCTGTACGCCGCGGATGTCGTGCGCACATCCTCGGGCGGATTCTGTGTTTTGCGCGATCGCACGCAGGCGCCCACCGGCGCGGGCTATGCGCTGGAAAACCGCCTGGTCATGTCCCAGGTATTCGAGGAGCCGTTCCGGCAAAGCAACGTGCACCGGCTGGCGCCGTTCTTTCGCACCTTGCGCGAGACCCTAGCATCTCTTGCACCCATGCCCCGCGAGCATCCGCGCGTGGTCTTGCAGAGCTCGGGCGCATGGAGCCCGACCTATTTCGAGCAAGCCTTTTTGGCGCAGTACCTCGGCTATCCCCTGGTCGAGGGTGGAGACCTGACCGTCCGCGATCGTCGCGTGTTCCTGAAGACCCTGGGCGGGCTCTTTCCCGTCGACGTGATCTTCCGCCATCCCGAAGACGACTACTGCGATCCGCTCGAGCTGCGTCCCGATTCCCGCCTGGGCGTGCCCGGCCTGGTCGAGGCCGTGCGCGCCGGTCAGGTGGCGGTGGCCAACGCGCTCGGCACGGGGCTGGCGCAGTCGCCCGCGTTCCTGGCGTTCCTGCCGGCCCTGGCGCGCACCTTCTTCGGCGAAGAGCTTCTGCTCGACAGCCCCCCCTCGTTTTGGTGTGGCGACGCCGCGTCCCTTGCGCACGTGGAAGCCAGTCTCGACAAGATGGTCGTCAGGCCCGCCTGGTCGGGCGCAGGCTCGGGGCTGGTCGTCGGCGAAGAGCTGACGGGCGAGAGCCGGGAAACCTTTCTGCGCGATTTGCACGCCCATCCCGAGCAGTTCGTGGCCCAGGAGAAGGTCGAACCCGCCCACGCCCCCGTGCTTTCCGGTGTGGAGCTTTCCTCGCGCGCCTCCCTGCTGCGGGGCTATGCCGTGCTTTTCGGGGACGACTACCAGGTCATGCCGGGCGGACTGTCCCTGGTCTCGTCCAGCGACAAGGATCCCTTCATCGCCATCGCGGCGGGAGCCCTGGCCAAGGACCTGTGGGTGCGCAGCGAGCGTCCGGTCGTGAATTTCAGTCTGCTGCCGCCCGCCACCCGGCCGGTCGAGCTATCGCGCGAGGGGGCCGACCTGCCCAGCCGCAGCGCCGACAACCTGTTTTGGCTCGGCCGCTATGCCGAGCGTGCCGAATTCTTGGCCCGCCTTTCCCGCCACCTGCTCGGGCGCCTGGCCGAAGAGCGGGACGCGCGTCTTTTCACCTCGCCCGCTTTGCCCATCTTGTTCGCGGTCCTGGCCACCGAGACCGAGAGCGAACCGCTGGGGCAGACGCAGCCTGTTCCTTGGTTGGTGCGTGCGCTCTGCTCGTCGGATCCGGCAGGCTCCTTGCACAACACCATCCGTGCGGCGCTGCGGGCCGCGGCCTCGGTTCGCGATCGCCTGTCCGCCGACACCTTTCGCGTGCTCGGCGGATTGGGTGACGAGGCCATGCGCGCGGAGAGACTGGCCACGTCCCAATCCATCGGTACCTTCACGGCCCTCCTCGATCGGGTGATCACCAGCTTGTCCGCGCTCTCGGGCTTGGCCATGGAGAGCATGACCCGCGGCCACGGCTGGCGCTTTCTCGACATGGGCCGGCGCCTCGAACGCGCCCTGCAGTTGGTGTCGCTGTTGCGCGCGGCCTTCGCCTCGGGCGCCGAGCACGAGGGCGCGCTGCTGGAAACCCTGCTCGCCGTCGCCGACAGCAGCATCACCTACCGGCGCCGCTACCTGGCCGGCCTGCACCCGGCCGCGGTGGCGGATCTTCTGCTGGTGGACGACAGCAACCCACGCTCGGTGCTCTTTCAAATCGTGGCCTTGCGCGAGCACTTGCTGCACCTTCCGCGCGACGCCAGCCAGGCCCGACTGCGGCCGGAAGAGCGGCTGGCCTTGGGAGCGCTGGCCCGACTGCAACTGCTGGACCTGGTTCCCGCCTGTCTGCCGCCCTCCGAAGGCGAGCGTCCCGCGTTGCACGGGATCCTGGGCGAGATCGAGAGCGATCTGTCGCTGCTCTCCGAGCAGTTGTGCAGCGGCTACCTCAACCACGCGCTCTTGGCTCGGCCCCTGGCCAGCGCCCTGCCCGCGAAAGGTCCGGTGTGAGATATCGCATCCGTCATCTCACCCGCTATCGCTACAGCGAGTCGGTGACGAGCTCGCAGCACGACCTGCACCTCCTGCCGCGCGACCTGCCCCACCAGCGCTGTCTGTGGTCGGAGCTGGAGACAAGGCCGGCGCCCAGCGTGTGCGAAGAGCGCAAGGACTACTTCGGCAATCGGGCGACCCACATGGTGCTTGCGTCCCCCCACGCGGAGCTGTCGGTCGTGGCCCACAGTCGCGTGGAGGTCACGGTGCCGGCGGTCGGCCTGCCCGAACAGGATGTGCCTTGGGAATCGGCGGTCGAGGAAATCACGCATGACCGCAACCACCCGCGGGTGTTGGAAATGACCTTCCCCTCGCCGTACATCGTTCCGTGGAACCACCTGCGCACCTACGCGCTGCAAGCCTTCCCCGCCGGGCAACCGGTGCTCGCCGGTTGTCTCTCCCTCATGGCGCGCGTGTACGACGATTTCACCTACGACGTCAAGGCCACGACCATCGCCACCCCGCTCGACGAAGTGTTCGACAATCGTCGGGGCGTGTGCCAGGACTTCTCGCATCTGATGATCGCGTGCCTGCGCAGCCTGGGTCTGGCCGCCCGCTATGTCAGCGGCTACCTCGTCACCACGCCACCGCCTGGCAAACCTCGCCTCGTCGGCGCCGATGCCTCGCACGCCTGGCTCTCGGTCTTCTCGCCGCGCTTCGGTTTCGTCGACGTGGATCCCACCAACAACATCTTCGTGGGCGACCAGCACATCACCCTGGCCGTGGGACGCGATTTCGGCGACGTAACCCCCTTGCGCGGGGTGGTCCTGGGCGGCGGCCGACACGATCTGGAAGTCTCCGTCGACGTGGCGCCGGAGGAGGGCTAAAGCTCCACGTAGGCTAATCGAGCACTGTCAAGACCACGCGAGAAGTGTCACCGAAGCGTCGTCTCGGTGTCCGACAGCGCTCGCAGCAGACTGGCCCGAATACGTGCGATCTCGGCGGTGACCTCTGGTCCTCGCAGGAGCCGACCGTGACCCGGGACCAAGACCTCGGCATGCAGAGACTCGAGGCGGTGCAGCGACTCTAGCCAACGATGCCAGTCGGGCGGCGTACCCGACGCCAGGTTGGGGCGATAGTCGCTGACCACCGTATCGCCCGCGTAGAGGACACGATCCTGAGCAACCCACACCGCCAGATTCGCCGTGGTATGGCCGGGAACCGACAATAGCTCCGCGGTCACGCCTTCGAGGTCCAAAGACTGGTCGCGATCCACAACCTTGTTCGGGTTCGCGATGCGCGTGCCCAGAAAGGGCAATCGAGCTTCATCGCGCCTATCTCGGTCGACCACGCTTTCCGCGTACTCGGTCACGTCTGCCAGAAGATCGGCGTCGGTACGCGCGATGGAAGGATGCCCATACACATCGATGCCTTGGTCGCGCAGAAGGGAATTGCCGGCCAGATGATCGAGGTGCAGCTCGGTGTTGACCGCCAGCACGGTATTGCCCGGCCGTGCCGCTTGCGCGTAACCGAGAATGGTAGCTGCCGCGTGTGCCGTGGGACCGGTATCGACAATCAAAGTCAGCCGCTCGCCGCAGACAAAGCCTGCGTTGACCGACCACGGAGGCAGGTAGGCAAATCCAGCAAGAGCGTAGCAGTGGGGGCCCAAGCGCACGCGTGCAGTAGAAGCCAGCCCGAGCACAAAGGCCAGGGAATTTCCACTTTCGGCGCGCTGGACCAAGGTCGCATGCCGAGCTAGCACCGACACGGTTGCGTGCGGTTCGTGGCGTGGAGCCACGCGGCTGCGACGTGGCTTGGCGGAGGGAGCCGCGGCGAAGCCGCGGGCAGCGTGTGCTCTAGAGCACCGAACGGGTTGAAAGTGCCGAGAATTCAAGAAGTCGCTACGCACGTGCGCGCTCCGATCCCCTCGCCCCGCGCAGCGGGGAGAGGGCTAGGGTGAGGGGCCAGCGCACTCTCTCGCATGGCCGAACCGTTCCGGTAGGAACGGGCTGGTCACCGTGGACTGGCTGGCCGAACACCGCCGCGGCCTGCATTGATGGGATGCCACGGGCCTCCATGTGGACCTAGAAGCAAGACGAATAGCCGTTCAGGCACTGTTGCACACGGACCACTGGTGAGAGCGAAGGCGCTTGCGGAGACCCCCTCTCGGGATCCGCCGAGCAGTCGACCACCGGTGTCGTAGTCGAAATGGACAGCAACGCGCTCGCCAAGCGTATATAGGATTGTCGCGCCTTGCGGGCTCGCGCTGTCCAACCCGTAGTCGATGTCCACTCGGCTCAGTACGGTGTCATCGTCGGTCAGCCACACGCCATCGGGCCCGGCGGAAGAATGGTACACGATCTCGTAGAGCCGACCGTCATCGTTGCGAACGTACTCATACCATCCAAGGATCTTGCGCGCGGTTTCCAGCGAGGCTGAGTTGCGAGACGGGAGGCTGCGCAAGATTTCTCTGGAGATCCGCCCCCAGGAGTCACGCCGGAAATCGCTCTCCAGCGAGGGTGAATCAGCCCCGACAGGCCAGTAGACTTCGCCGGTGATATTGCGGGAGTCTGAGCTTGAAGGCAGAACGCGGTAGCCAAGCCCCCAATGAGGACTTTGCATCGATCTGGTGCCATCTATCGACATCTGCATTTGAGCGGAGACTCGCTGTGGTGTCTCGGCGGGCTGCACGAAGAGCGCTCTCGCAGGCATGTTGTCGTAAAACACGAGTGAGATATTCTCGCACGGAGCGCCCACGGCAATGGAAGCTGGCATGAGAAGGAGAGCCCAGCTCAGGCAACACCAGTCACCCCCCAGCCGAACTGGAGGCTTTCTCGAGGAATGCCGGATGCTAGATGTCCGCACGATGCGTAGAGTCTACCACACGCGCGGCCAGCATTCGGGTGTTCGCCCGCAAAACGGAGGAGCAAGAAGACGCGTCGGCGACGCTGATTGATGTCGTCGGGACAGGCGATCACCTCTCGAACCCGCGGTTTTGTTCAACACGTCGTTTGGGCTGTCCGCTGCGCCGACTCTGCAAGACCATGGCGCAGCTATTTCCGCGGACGGCTCAAACGCCTATTGGTTGGGCCGCGGTAGACACGACACGATGAATGCAAGCTCAGTTCTTGGGCGGATTGGGTGCCGAGCTGTCCGTGTTCATGACCCAACCCAATTGATTCGTGAAGACGTATACGGCTTGCTGGCTACAAGCCTTCACGCCCAAGTGCACGCCAGAGCGCATCGGATGATCGAGGGGCAAGTCAAGCGGCACCAACTCGATCTGGTCCTTCGGGCATTTTGTCTCAAACGCCACTCTCTCGAGGGCACGTTCCCTGAAGTGCTGCCCAATCGTAGGCGCGCATCCAACAAAGACCGCCAGGCACACAGCCGCCGCGGAGACCTTGGTACCAGCGCCTGGAAAGCTACGAATTGAGATCGCCGGTCTTGCAGTAGAAGTCTTTTTGACCATTGTTCCTCCAAACTCCTGAAATGGTTTCAGCCCGAGCATCGACGAGCCTGGTTGCCGCTGTCAAGCTTAGACGAGCCATCGCCGGTCGGTCGAGCGCCTTGCCGTTCAGCAGCAAGCCCGCCGCCGAGTCGGCGCCTCGATTCTACACGATCTCCCTGCGGCGGGATTGACAGCTGCAACGGCTTGTTGGACAGCCTCGTTGCTCGTAGGATCTGCCTCGCCAAGGACGTCGTTGTCAATCACCTGCCCCATCAAAACTCTTGCGCCCCGTGAGCATCGCGTCTAGATTCGAGCACAAATGCGACGAATCTCTCGACCGCGAAGCTTGATGTATTGGGGAATCTGCCTTTCATTCTGGAACATCTCCTGCGCAGCGGTCATGTACAGCGGGCCAAGGCGGGCTTCCAACGAGGTAGCGCTCCTGAGCGCCAGCGACGGGCCAAGTCCCACGTATTGTAGAACGAAGATCATTCAGATCGATGGCAGCAAGGTCAGCGATGGTCGATACGAGATCCTCCCAGGACGCCACAGCGTGAAGGTTGAAAGTAAAGCCAAGGAAAAGTCTCAAATGATGTTTATTCCTGTTCCTTTCGGGGTGGGATTGCTCGGTGGCGCGATCATTGGCGCTGCAGCCGGGGCGGCTGGAACCGCCGCCGGAGGTGCGAGGCCTTCCGTCAGCTACGATCCGCTTACGATCTGCTTCCGAGGGAAACCTGGCCATGAATACGTGGTTCGCACGCTTGTCGAAAACGACCTTTGGGAAATTGAAGTTATCGACGATGAAGACGAGAGCAGCGTGAAGGAGCCTTGCATTTGAGCGGGAGAGGTCGGCTTCAACGGCTTGTTAGGCCGCATCGCCGGATAGTAGTCACTCGCTGAGTAGTTCGTCGACGTCAATGTCTGGATCTTCCTCCGTGTCATCCGCATCAAGCGCGAGCATCTCGACGAAGTACGTCTCCCCATCGATTCGAATGGGAAGAGGCTGATAGCAGTCCTTCGGAAGCTCGACATTCCCTTGCGCATCGCGCGTTATCTTCGAGAGATCCAGGGGCGGGAGGTTTCTCGGGTTGTACTCGAAAACTAGCCCTGCAAGCTGTTGGGGGGGCATGCCTTGTGGGAGCTGTCCGAGAGTATTCATACAGTGCTGCTGCATTGTTACTGGTCCACCGGCTTTTCGTTCATCTCAAAAGCCGCGCGGCCCCGGCTACGCGATCGCCGCAGAAGAGTTGACAGGCCTTCGTCAGCTTCATCGGCATGTTCGACAACATCAAGCCGCCTTGCGAAGCCTTCGCTGCCCTCGGCCAGCAAGACGATCTCGGTCACCGTGCTTTCGCGGCCGACGAGACGATGGTCGTGCTCGAACGGCCTCGGATGGTTGCAAATTTCCGCCGGCCAAGAGATGAACCTCGCACCTCCCGGTGGCCCGCCCGTGAGATCAACCAACCGAGCGCAGATGGTCCAACCAAAGCCGCGACGATTTCCGCCAGCGGCAAGTCGGCGCCAGCGCAGTCGCCGCTGTTGACGTGAACTTCGCCGCCAACGCCAGCACGCCGTGAACTGACACCACTGCCAAGAGCCGCTGCCACTTCACCGCCAGCACTCAGTTTCCTCAAACTACGGCAGGATGATTGTCGAACGGTTTGGCGTTCACCTGCGGGCGGGAGCCGCAGGCGACCGACCGTCAGGTGCAACGCCTTGTTGGGCAGCTCCTTCGCTGGGCCCGGGCGATACGGAACCCGACTGGGCTTCGCTGCTTGCGACTCGAAGCTCGGAGGTCTTTCCCGCGCGCCTTCGCACGAGGCGGCCGAGATTCTCGAGGGTGGCAACGATGCGTGACGTGTCCCTGCCGGGCGCGCCGACAGCCTTACCCAGCTTCGTCTGGAGCAGACCAGGGTTCTGCGCGATGCAGGTCTCTATCTGCGCTGCGAGCGCCATGTCAGCGAAGGCGTCGTCGACGATGTCGCCCCAGCCCTCCTTCAGGGCAGGAACGCGCTTCACAACCTCAGCTACTTGTCGCAGTTTCGCGCCGTCTTGCAGGGCAGCCCAGTACCTACACCCGACTTCGATCGCGGGGATGGAGCAGATGTCAAACTCACCGAACTGTTTCTTGGTGTCGGACACGAGCGAAGGCAAGAACGGAAGGCTTTGTGCGCAGCACTCCAACATCCGAAGGTAGTCGTGCGCAGACTGCCTGCTGCGAATCCGATCGAGAAGCCCGAAGTAGGTCTGTACATCGGAGCTCGATGTGACCACTGGAACCCAGGCCACATCAGTCTGCGGATTCTCTGCCTTCCCGAAGAGTCGCGAAAAGAATCCCATCGAATCCTCCTGAAATGGTGGTCGAGTCTGCCGAACGCTATGGCGTTCACCTGCGGGCGGCCGTCCGCGGCCGACCGTCAGGTGCAACGCCTTGTTCGACGTCGGAAACGGTCACTGATTCGCAACCTCTGCGTTTTGTGGGCCGTCACTGACGGGTGACTGGTCTATCTGGCTCACGTTGGCGTCGGGACACGGCATGCAGAGCGCTGTTCCCAGAGAGCGAATGCGACAGATCCAGGTGCCACCCTCGCAGCTACAGTTGAAAGCGTCCGTTGGCCCGCTACCGGGTCCACAGACACAAGGGACGCTTGCGAGTGTCGAGCATGCGGGGGTATCAGCTGCGCACGCCCCGTACGGAAGCGCGATGTCGATATTGGGCGCCATGGACCCGGGCCACGCAGAGTCACCGCATGCTGCGGCGCAGGCTGTGGGTGCCGGTGGCGTATCATTGGGAAGGACTGAAAAGACGGACGTCGGCCCATAGTAGGGTGACGGTCCTCGACATACGATCGGTCCGTCGACCCCAACGTCTTGCTCGTCGATGCCGATGTCATTGGCCCGGTCCACTGCCAGATCCACGCCGGCGTCGGGCATCGGACATGCACCGAAAGCAGAGAACGGCTCAGGGGCGTAATCACAGCGAGAAATGGTTTGTCCCTGGCAACCGCACACAGCTCGATAGCAAGCGTCCTGCTCACTTGATCCACAGACTGGTGTTGCGGCAGCACCACAACCCGGCGATTCATAGCGAAGGACCTGCCCAGCTGGACATGGGCCGCCGTCCGAATTCCCCCCGACGATCCACAGGCCGACAAAAAGAGCGCCGACGCAAACGAAACCGTGATCGCAATGTCGCGTTTGGAGTGCGCTTTTTCGCAGAAGACTAGGGTCTTTGTCATAAGTAAGCCAACGTAGCAAGTGGTGTGCCGTAGATGCGTAGAAATTTCAAGGTCCCCTTGCGTATCGCCGTGTCATTAGCGCCCTACCTGGCGTCGTCCGTCGAACGCCTTGCCGTTCAGCAGCAAGCCCGCCGCCGCGTCGGCGTCTCGATTCTACACCGATGTCCCTGCGGCGGGATTGTCAGCTGCAACGGCTTGTTAGGCGCCGTCACTGTGATCCTCGTGCTCATCACCATTCCGAAGGGCAGACGCGGTCGTGCGCGGGGAGAAGTCGTACTTGCAAGCCGAGGGAATTTCGCCAAAGCCGGCCAGGGCTGCTCCATGAAACGGATGAGACGAACTCGACCAATCGTGTCGCCCAATACGGTCCAGACAAGTCCGCAACACCATCTGGAATGCATGTGACTTGAAACTGTCCGGAATCAAATCGATGGTTGGCAGGTAATCGAAGTACATAGGTAGGTACTTAAGCGGTGGCGGAATGGCGTAATCCCATCGCAAGGCGCCCCATTCCCTGATCGCGTTTGGGATGCGCACGAGGTGCGTTTTCCGCGAGGAAAGTGAAGGCAGAACGGATATGCGACAGGAGCTGCGCGGCAGATTCGAGGATGGATAGCAGGATCGCGTCGAGGAAATGCTTGGCAGAGCAGGCTGCGCGCTGGGTGGACAGTGGAATACCGCATGCGTGTTCTGCGGCGTGGGTGAGCGCTCGTTTGATGGTCGCGGCAAGCAGGCTTGCCCAGATCAGGCCCTCGGCGATGGGTGACTTGGCCGTGTCGAATTTGTGGAGATTTGCGTAGGACTTCCATTCCTTGAAGAGGAGCTCAATCTGCCATCTGAGTCTGTAGACTCTGCCTACTTCGTGAGCGGTGAAGGTCGCTCTCGACAGATTCGTGTGCAGATAGGTGTAGCCCTTCTTGTTGCGTTTTCCTTCGATGTAGATGGCAACGAGACGACCACAGTAGGTCCTGCGGGCGTTGATCTTCCACTCGATTTCTAGGTCGACCGTATGACGAGGCAGTACACGCCACTTGAGTCGCTTGCCCTCGAGACGAGGGATACGCCTGCCATTCTTGTCGCGAGCACTTCGGATGATTGGTCGGCTGTTCTTTTTGCCGCGAACGATGAAGAATCCTCCGGCGTCGAGAGTGTCTGCAAAGACAACGCGATCCTCGAATCCACGGTCCTCGAGGACCAGGCGATTTTTGAGAGACGCCGCTTTGGGGGCGAATGGGCGTTCGCTTTCCTTGTCAGGGGCCAGCGTAATGGCGACGGGATTGTCCCTCAAGACGCTCATGGTTACGTGGAGCTCCACTGCCGCTGGGGTCACCTTCGTGAAGCGGCCGGGCCACTTTCTGGCCAGAGTGTCTTTGAGCGCAAACGAGGTGCCGTCATGGCACAGGATCTCCGAGAACTGAGCCAGCTTGCCCTTGGGCAAACTCTCAAGCACAGGTGCCGTCAGCTTCGCGAGCGCCTGTTCGAGAATGGCGTGCATGAAGATGGGGAATCGCCGTTTGCTCAGTTGGTTGTGGAAAGGCTTGTAGCGAACAGCCTTGCCGGTGAACGCGTTGAAGGCGCGCAGGATGTCCGCGAGCCACGCAGCCGTGCCTGCCCCCAATGCCGAGATGCAGGCTATAAGAAGCGCGGCCGGGGCGATTTCACGGCGCCGTCGAAGAAAGCCACACCGGCGAGCCACCTTCTCCACCTCGGCATCGCTGAGAACCTGCTGTAGCTTTTGGCTGAGTGTCTCCGCCTCGATTGTGGCAATGTCTCTCTTGGGCACAGGGAACCTCCTCGCGTTTGTCTTCGCAAACGAATGTGTAGGAGGATTCCTGTGTCTTCTGCAACTACCTTGAACATCCGTTCAGTAAGTGATCGATTTCATTGAGGAATTAAGATCCTACCTATGAGCCACGCCTAGGGATGAGGCTAGGAACCCTGACCTCTTCTCAGCCCCAGAGCTGCCGCCCGATGCGACCGGGGTGCTGGACTTTATCGCAGCCTCGGATCCGATCTCCGATGCCAACCTCCAAGAGGCTTCCATCGATAGCGGTGGAGACAACGCGAACATAGCCCCCTACTGCGGCGACGGCATCATCTCCGGCGCTGAGGAGTGTGACAACGGTACCGCGAACAGCGACACGAACTACGGCGGATGCAGCACCCGATGCAGAGTCAATCGCTGTGGCGATGGCATCCTCAACGGACAGGAGGAGTGCGACTGCGGCGATAACTATTCGGGCGACATCAGCATTCCACCATGCGCAGTGCGGCCGCTGACCTGGGCTCTCTCCTATTGCCTTGGGTGCACGCTCGTTCCGGATATCGGGCCATAGGCCGAACCTCTGACCAGACCGTCGTGTAGTCTCCGAACTTTGTCCGCCGAACGCCTTGCCGTTCAGCGGCGCGGGCGCCGCACGAGCGGTTCGTTGATGTTACTCCAATTTCCCTGCGGCGACTGCGTCCGCTGCAACGGCTTGTTGGGCAGCTACCTCGAATCTAGTGGTCTCGGACCGGACTGGCCACGCAGGTGCCCGGCGTGTCGATCATAATCCACCCGTTCACGTCCGGCCACGCATCGCACCTGCCTTGGGCAATTTTTGTGCAAGCTGCAAGATCCAGCGTCAGCAGCGGATCGGCCGGACTCCACAGGCAATAGTTGAAGCAGTCGCTCGCTTGCGTACAGACGCAGTCAGAATCATCAAAGGTACGACATTCGCATGTGCCACCACAGTCCATGCAGCCCAGCCAAATCCAGTATCCACCGCTGTCGAAGCAGGACGGCTCATCCTGGGCCAACACACAAGCCGCGTGGCGTGCAAGCGACTCAGGATCGGCGCAGCCATGCGACAGCGGTGCGTCGGTCTTGGACTGACCACCGGCTCGGCTGTCGATGTCGTAGACAGCTTCATCGGACGCGAAGACTGCGTCGGCCGAGCCGCCTGAATTGTGGCTCTCCTGACATCTTCATGGAAGCGCGGGCACCTTGAAGACGGGATGAAGGACAACGCCTGAGCAGCAGAGGAAGATGAAGCCAATGAGGGCTTGAGCGTTGTGGAAGCCATAGGCCCTGCGGGTGATGACCCTGATTTTGCCATTAAGGCCCTCGGTTCTTCCGTTATTGAGCCCTGTGGCGACAATGGCCACGATGCCGTCCAGGTATTTCTTGATGGTCGCGGCGACCTTCTTGAAGGAAGGTAGTCTGGATCGCCTGGCCCAACTGATCCATTCTTCGAGCTTCTGTTTGACGACGTTGACCTGGCGACGACCGAGGATGTCGCAGATGGCGATCTTGAGCAGGTAGCCGCGATAGAGTCGGGCATTGGTCTTCGGGAGGGTCGAAAGCCTCTCAGACTCGGCCCTGGATAGGTTCCACGGATTCTTGAGCAGAAGGTACTTGGTCTTCTTCAGTTGCCCGCGTTCGTCGGTGTCCTCCAGGAGTCGGACCTCCGCATGCCGGACTCGTCGAGTGCTTCCTGCACGAGTCTCTGAACGTGGAAGCGGTCGAAGACGATCTGCGCTTGTGGCGCTCGCGAGGTGACCGCGTCGATGTAGGCCGCGGACATGTCGATGGTGACGGTCTTGAGCTTGCTGGTTCGTTCCGGGCCGAGAGCGTCGAAGAAGCAGCCGAGCGTCGCAGCGTTCTTGCCCTCGTGGGCCCAGACGACCCGCTGCGAGACGTGGTCGACAACGACGGTGACGTACTCATGGTGCCGCCGGTACGACAACTCGTCGACGCCGATGTGTTCGAGGTCCTCGAGGAGAAGGCTAGGATCTCGGTGCCGCGGCACCACCCGCTGGATGATGGCGCCGACGGTGCGCCACGCGATGCGCATGGTTTCGGCCACCATCGTCTGGCTTGCTTGTTGGGCCAGATAGGCCACATGGTCCTCGAAGTCACGCGTGAAGCCGACCTTCGGCTCGGCCCAAGGGACCATCTCGATGACCACGCCGCACCGAGGACAGTCAACCCTGCGCAGGGTGTAGCGCAGAAGAACCTCCATCCCGCACGCGTCCAGATGCCGCCAGTTCCGAGCCCGAGCATCGAACACGTCATGGACCCGACATCCGCAGCCTGAGCAGTAGGGAACGGTCGTCGTTGGCGCCACGTACACCAATATGCCAAGCAGATCGAATTCGACCGCCAGGACACGGGTATGTGGAAATTGGAGTAGGTTTCGGAATAGGGTGGTTGCGCGCATGGGCTCCTGGGCTTGTGGGTTCTAGACAAGCCACACGATACCCCAGGTGCCCGTGCGCACTTCGTCTCCACCTCACCCGAAACTCATGCCGCCCACATCTCCGTCGACGACGTGCGTCGCACCTACGAGATCTCCCCTTACGAAGATGTCAGGAGAGCCTGAATTGTGGCTCTCCTGACATCTTCATGGAAGCGCGGGCACCTTGAAGACGGGATGAAGGACAACGCCTGAGCAGCAGAGGAAGATGAAGCCAATGAGGGCTTGAGCGTTGTGGAAGCCATAGGCCCTGCGGGTGATGACCCTGATCTTGCCATTAAGGCCCTCGGTTCTTCCGTTATTGAGCCCTGTGGCGACAATGGCCACGATGCCGTCCAGGTATTTCTTGATGGTCGCGGCGACCTTCTTGAAGGAAGGTAGTCTGGATCGCCTGGCCCAACTGATCCATTCTTCGAGCTTCTGTTTGACGACGTTGACCTGGCGACGACCGAGGATGTCGCAGATGGCGATCTTGAGCAGGTAGCCGCGATAGAGTCGGGCATTGGTCTTCGGGAGGGTCGACAGCCTCTCAGACTCGGCCCTGGATAGGTTCCACGGATTCTTGAGCAGAAGGTACTTGGTCTTCTTCAGTTGCCCGCGTTCGTCGGTGTCCTCCAGGAGTCGGACCTCCGCACGCCGGAGCTCGTCGAGTGCTTCCTGCACGAGTCTCTGAACGTGGAAGCGGTCGAAGACGATCTGCGCTTGTGGCGCTCGCGAGGTGACCGCGTCGATGTAGGCCGCGGACATGTCGATGGTGACGGTCTTGAGCTTGCTGGTTCGTTCCGGGCCGAGAGCGTCGAAGAAGCAGCCGAGCGTCGCAGCGTTCTTGCCCTCGTGGGCCCAGACGACCCGCTGCGAGACGTGGTCGACAACGACGGTGACGTACTCATGGTGCCGCCGGTACGACAACTCGTCGACGCCGATGTGTTCGAGGTCCTCGAGGAGAAGGCTAGGATTCGGTGCCGCGGCACCACCCGCTGGATGATGGCGCCGACGGTGCGCCACGCGATGCGCATGGTTTCGGCCACCATCGTCTGGCTTGCTTGTTGGGCCAGATAGGCCACGTGGTCCTCGAAGTCACGCGTGAAGCCGACCTTCGGCTCGGCCCAAGGGACCATCTCGATGACCACGCCGCACCGAGGACAGTCAACCCTGCGCAGGGTGTAGCGCAGAAGAACCTCCATCCCGCACGCGTCCAGATGCCGCCAGTTCCGAGCCCGAGCATCGAACACGTCATGGACCCGACATCCGCAGCCTGAGCAGTAGGGAACGGTCGTCGTTGGCGCCACGTGCACCAATATGCCAAGCAGATCGAATTCGACCGCCAGGACACGGGTATGTGGAAATTGGAGTAGGTTTCGGAATAGGGTGGTTGCGCGCATGGGCTCCTGGGCTTGTGGGTTCTAGACAAGCCACACGATACCCCAGGTGCCCGTGCGCACTTCGTCTCCACCTCACCCGAAACTCATGCCGCCCACATCTCCGTCGGCGACGTGCGTCGCACCTACGATATTTCCCCTTACGAAGATGTCAGGAGAGCCTGAATTGTCTGCCCCTGAGCTGGCGTCCCTAGCGGCGGCAGGAAGGCCACTGTCTACCTGCGAGCCACTGCCGCAACCCGCAGATGCCACGACGAACACAAGAAGTACCACACGTCGAATTGCTCGCATTGATGGACGCTCCTTTTGAGGCGGATCCGTTCTGATCGCGAGGAGTCTGCGGTCTGAGAGACTCCAGCGAGGGTTCCTTTTGCATTCATGCCTGCCCAACGCTATGGCGTTCACCTGCGGGCGGCCGTCCGCGGCCGACCGTCAGGTGCAACGCCTTGTTCGACGTCGGAAACGGTCACTGATTCGCAACCTCTGCGTTTTGTGGGCCGTCACTGACGGGTGACTGGTCTATCTGGCTCACGTTGGCGTCGGGACACGGCATGCAGAGCGCTGTTCCCAGAGAGCGAATGCGACAGATCCAGGTGCCACCCTCGCAGCTACAGTTGAAAGCGTCCGTTGGCCCGCTACCGGGTCCACAGACACAAGGGACGCTTGCGAGTGTCGAGCATGCGGGGGTATCAGCGCGCACGCCCCGTACGGAAGCGCGATGTCGATATTGGGCGCCATGGACCCGGGCCACGCAGAGTCACCGCATGCTGCGGCGCAGGCTGTGGGTGCCGGTGGCG
>CAWCMR010000001.1:0-157052 GCA_963796685.1 uncultured delta proteobacterium | reverse complement strand
TGAATCGCCCGGTCGGCCTCCTCGGCGAACGGTTTGAGGCGGCCGTCGGCCCGATTGTCGAGCCAGTGGGCGGCGACCAGGATCATTTCTTCGTGCAGCCTGGTGGCGCCCGGGCCGAACAGCGATAGTCGGCCAATGCCGATGACGCGAACGAGGGAGTCCCTCTGGTTGCGCAGAACGGTCACGCGGCCGAGGTCGTGCGCCGCCCAACCCTGCGCGCGGAAACGCGACAGCACGCGCTGGACGAAGGGATGTTGCAGGTGAAGTTGCACGACCTCATCGGTCAGGTGCTCGGGCGAAACGAAGGTCACCGGCCGCAGCGGGTGCTTGCGCCATTCATCGAAGCTCTCGTCACGCTCGCGCGGCGGGCGGAAGGCGTCCAAGGTGGTTTGCCAGGTGTCGCCGAGCTCGGGCAGGTTGAAGGTGTGCGGCGTCGCGGTGGGAATGAGCGAGGCCCCGCCGCCGAGGCCGAGACCCACGTCGATGGCCTCGCGAAGGAGACCGGGCTCGTAGTCCATGACCTTGCGCGAGTCGTTCAGGATGTTGGCCACGAGGTCGATGTCCTCGCGGGCCTTCTGGACGGCGTGTACGGATTCAAGGTCGCGGGTTGCGCTGGTCTTCAGATTGTCGATGCGCTCGGCCTCGTCCAGGCGGGCTTCCGTGTTGGGGCCGATGCCCTCTTCCAGCACCTCGGCCAGGCGTTCGGCGACGACCTCGCCCAGGGTGCCCAGGTCGCGGCGGATGCGCTCGACCTTTTCGATCAGGACTTGCAGCACGTGGTCCTCAGCTCGCTGCGGGTAGACGAAGTAGTGGCAGCGAACTTCCTTCTCCCGTTGCAGGGTTCGATCCACGCGGCCGTTGCGCTGTTCAAGCCGGGCGGGGTTCCAAGGCACATCGAAGTGGAAGATGTCCGCGCAGTAACCCTGCAGGTTCACGCCCTCGCGAGCTGCGTCGGTGGCGAGCAGGATTCGCACGGGATACTGCTCCGGCGGCCCGTTGAACGCGCGCTGGACCTCTTCGCGCTGGCGGTCGGACATGCCGCCGTGGAATTCCATCAGGCGCAGATCGCCGTCGGCCGTGCCGTCGAAAGCAGCGCGCAGGATGGTGGCGAGATAGCGTTTGGTGTCCGCATACTCGGTGAAGACGATGACCCGCCGGTCGGTCCACGGCGCTGGCACGCGAGCGCGAGCCGCTCCACCAAGCTGGACTGCCGGACACTGGTTGCGGCGAATCCAGTCGAGCAGGGCCAGCACCTTGGGGCCGGGCGCGCGGCGGTTCTGTTCCGCCAGGCCGGTCATGCGTTCCAGCAAGGCGCGCGCGTCGGTGCTAGGGGCCGCGAGGGCGCCGGAGAACATGAACATCTGCGCGTCGAAGCGCTCGTCCGAGGTCGCCTCGTCCTCACCGTATTCGCTGTCGTCTGGCGTAGGGCCGGTCGCGGTTGCCTTGTCCGCGCGGGTGCCAACGCTCTTGGCGTGAACGGCCAGGGTGCGGGCGAAAGCCTCGATGCTGGAGAGCAACCGCTTTTGCAGATTGGCGATCACCAACCTGCTGCGGCGGTTCTTCTGTTTTAGCAGGGATGAATACTGGGCTAGGAGAGCGGAAAGCTCGATCTCGGCGTCGGAGCCCTCTCCGACCGCACCCGGCGCTGTCCCGCGGCCGTCGACAATGTGGCGTTGCTGCCAGCCACCCGGCCCGTGCGTGAGGTCTATCTGAATCACCCGCCGCAACGGATAGCCCTCGATGCCCAGCTCGCGCAACTCGCCCTTCAGGCGCCGGACCATCACCGGTTCGAGTTGCTTGGGACCGGAGACAGGCACGCCGCGAGTGAATCGCTGCGGATCGAGGATTTCCAGGAGCGACGAGAAACTGTTCGAGTGGCCGTTGTGCGGGGTGGCCGAGAGGAATAGGCGATGCTCGAACTTGGGCGCCACCTCGCGCACGACATGGGTGACGTTAGAATCGACCGCGTACTTCGATGCCGACGCGGGCGCCGCCGTGTGCGCCTCGTCCATGATGAGCAGGCTCTTGGGCGCGCGCTGATCCAAGTGGCGCAGGAGGGGCTCTCGATACTCGGGCCGGCGCAGGGTCTGGTACGAGATGATGAAGCGTGGAAAAGTGGTCCAGGGATTCACGCCGAAGCCGCGCTCCTCGCGGCGGCGCACCACGAAGTCGCGGTTGTAGATCTCGAAACGGATGCCGAACCGCTTCTCCATCTCGGCTCGCCACTGCAAGGCCAAGGCTGCCGGGCAGATGATCAACGCCTGATCCACGCGCTGACGCAGAATCAGCTCCTGCAAGATGAGCCCCGCCTCGATGGTCTTGCCCAAGCCGACGTCGTCGGCCAGGAAGAGATTCACGCGCGGCAATTCCAGCGCCTTACGAAGCGGTACCATCTGGTGGTCGAGAACCTTCACCCCCGCGCGAAACGGCGCCTGAAAAAGCCGCGCATCCGTGGCGGTCACGCAGCCCCACTTCAAGGCATGCAGGTAGGCGGCGAACTGGCGTGGCGGATCGAGCCGGTCGCCAAGCCCACGTTCCTCGGGCGTGAATACTCGCGCGCCCAGCTCCCGCTCCCACAGGACTTCGAGCCGCCGCCCGGCTGCATCGTCGTCGAGACAGACCAGGCTGACCAGGGTTTGTCCTGACCTGTCTTCGCCGAGCTCTGGTGTGGTGACCCCGGTGACCAAATACTGCCGGTGCCGGACTTGCACGATCTGGCCCTCGCGCGGCAGGCCGTCAGCCTGGTGCAAGCGCTGCCACGCTGGCTCACCTTCGCGCGCTCCCGTGGCCAGTCCCGGTCCGGCCAATCGCGCCATCAGGTCGCCGCGTCCACGCCCCGTGGCATCCAGCCCGTGCGCACGACAGGCCGACCGCAACTCATCCCGCCTTAGCCGCCCAAGGATGCTCGGCAAGTCCAGTGGCGAATCCGCCAGGACGGCCACCTGGGCATCCTTTGTCCCCGTGGTTGGGACAGAAACGCCAAAGTTTCGCCCGAGATCTTCCAACCGTCCCTTGATCAGGACCGAGAGAACGCTACGTTTCGATACGTCTGCCACGGCCGGTGAAGATGTTACTCGCCGTGCTGCTCGACGGGAACGGGAATCCCGCGAGTCGCTTCCAGCGAGCGAGGTTGACGCTGGCGCGGTGTCCTAGAGCACCGAACGGGTTGAATGCTGTGCAGAATCGAGAGCTTGCGAAGTACTCGGAAGGTTCACCTCGCCCCGCGAAGCGGGGAGAGGTCGACGCGCGAAGCGCGTCGGGTGAGGGGTTCGGCCATGCGAGAGAGTGCGCTGACCCCTCACCCTAGCCCTCTCCCCGCTGCGCGGGGCGAGGGGATCGGAGCGCGCACGTGCGTAGCAACTTCTTGAATTCCCGGCACTTTCAAACCGTTCGGTGCTCTAGTAGCGTCCACCGTGACCATCGAAGGCAACCCGGTGGGCAACATGAACTCCTACATCAAGCAGTCGACCGGGAACGCCGTTTCCCGCCCGACCGGCGGCGGCGTGCTCTCGCACGCGGTCGAGGGCGCGGCCTACCCGGTCATGGGCTCGTTCGACGTGTTCATCGAGAGCTCGCCCGCGCTGCGCGTTCTCGACCTGTGGACCGCCAATCACATGCCAGGGGCGAAGATGCCGCCCAACACGCCACCGGCGCCCCTCATGGGCGCCATGAGCGTGCCCGCGATGGCGCCCCAGACGGCCACCAAGGACATGTCGAAGGGCAGGAAGGACAAGAAGTCCTGGGTGAGGTTTGTGGTCAAGGACAAGGAAGGGCTTCCAGTGGCGTGGGTCAAGTATGCGGCCAAGCTGCCCGACGGCCGCATCGCAGAGGGTAGGACCCCGCCTGGCGGCACGGTCGAGCTGCGCGGGTTGTCAAAGGGCCAAGTGGAGCTGACCTTCGTCGACTTCGACGCCGCTTCCTTCGAAGGTGCCAAGGCTGGCGACGAACATGGCGAAGCTCGCGTCCACGTCGTGCGCCAGGGGGAGACGGCAGCGCGAATTGCGTGGAAGTACGGTTTCTCCGACGTTGGCACCGTATGGCACCACTCCGACAATCGAGAGCTGGCCAAGGCGCGGCCGAACCCTGACGTCCTCAGGCCCGGGGACAAGGTCGCCATCCCGCCCCACAAGGCAGCGGTGTTCAAGCTGGCGGCAGACCAGGAAACCAAGATCACGGCAAAGCGCCCCACCCAGCGGCTTCATCTGACCATCGAATTGGACGTCGATGAACCAGCAGCCAACGCCCGCTATGAACTGACTTTCCGTGACGGTCGAAAGATCCACCGCCGCAAGGGCACAACCGGCGGAGACGGGTTGCTGGATGAAAAGCTCCCGCTAACAGCGACGGAGCTGCGCCTAATCGTTTGGCCCAAGGACTCCAAAGGCAAAACCGACTGCCTGATTCTCGACCTGGGCATGGGCCACCTGGACCCAATCGAAGACTTGTCCGGCGTCCAGGCGCGGCTCGAGAACCTGGGCTTCCACTGCGGCGACGAGGAAGGCGAGCTCGGGCCACGCACCCGCGCGGCCCTGAAGCGCTTCCGGGCCCAGCACAAGATAGAGGAAGAGGATCTGCTGGGTCCGGCAACGCTCAAGCAGCTTGAAAAAGAACAGAAGGCTTGAGGAGGGGATCCATGGACAGCGACGCTCCCCTTCACAAGATTGCCCCCGGCGAGAAGGGGCCAGTAAGACTTCGCCTTGCCAACGGATTTCGCATGGATTCGCCCCATCCCGAGCCACAGAAGCCGAACATCACGGGGCGCTGGGAATCCGTGATCGACGATCCGCACGATCCCCCAAAGGTCTCGTGGATTCTCATCGTCAACCAGTCCTCGACCTGGATCGAGGGGCGGCTCGTCGAAGTCCTGGATGCGCGCACCAAGGCGTCACGGAAAGCTTACCCCATCTGTGGTGAAGCTGGGGCGTCCGGCAAGAGCTTCCAGATCACGCTCGCGCCCGTCGTTGATACAAACTACGGTACTATCCATACCGACGGGGCCGATCTGATCGTGGACTTCCGGATGCTCGGCGTACCTGAAGGCCAGCGCTTCGTTCTCATGCCGGACGGCAAGCGCGCATCCTTCTTCGGGCTGGCGCTCGATGACGTGCTCAAAGGCAAAGGGACGATCGATGCCGAAACCAAGGTCGTCATGACCCGCGCCGAGACGATGCCGCTGCATAGTTGGCAAGTGAGGAAATTGCAGCGGCTGCTGGATCCGGATTTTGTCGGCAAGCTCCTCGTGTGGTGCTACGACACGAATCACTGGTACAGCTCGACCTTGGAGCAAGGCAGCCGGCCCCGGACGACTGCCGAGCGGTTCGAGGACCTGATCCACGGCGCCGTAACGACCGAGTCGCCGGGCCACTGGCATCGAGAAGACCTACCGTTGATTCGAGCTTTGGCGCGTACCATTCTCGGCCTCAACAGATCTGTCATCAACGGCAACACGCGCTCGCAGTTGCAGTGGATCGAGAATCTTGCGGCGAGCGTGCGAACCAACCCTGATCACGTGTTTCGGTACGACTTGCCGAACTTGGCGAGCGATCTTGGCATTAGGAACGGCGTCGGTGCGCAGCCGCGTGAGGGCGAAGACGAAAAGATCATGGAGGGTGACTACACCTACGAGCTTGAGCTGAGCATGCACCCGCCCGAGAAGGACGATGATCCCATCGTGGCGAAGGTTGCGAAAGGCGTCACGAAGGCCGCGCAGAAGTTGCTCGACAAGCTGCCAACGGGGATGAAGTTGGGAGGCTCGCTAGGGGAGCTGACCGTATCGATGAAGAGCAAACGTTCCCCGAAGGACAACTGGAACCGGAAATACAGCATCTTTGCTGGCGGGTTCGGCTTCGCGCTGGGGTTGGGCGATCAGTCAGATCTCTCTGGCAAGGGCACGTTCGTAACCAACGAACTCTGGTTCCCACGCGATTTTGTTGGCACCTTCAAGATCCTGGACGGCGGAGCTTGGTTTGCACCGCGCCCTTCCGATGTGGCCAAGGTCGTGACCAAGGGCAAGAGCAAGCGCGACTGGAGCAAGATCGACGATCAGGTGGACAAGGCCATCGAACGATTGCCCGGTGGTGCCCAACAGGTCCTGCGCGCGGGAGTACGGGACGTTGCACTGATGCTCAATGGGGCCGGCAACCACGAGCCTCAGATCGTGTCATTTCAAGCTGCCAAGAAGGTTGGAACCGCCGTCGGGGCCAGCTTCTTCTGCTCCTTTGGCTGGATCCGAATGCCAGACGACCTAGTAAGCGTCGACGACACTCGTGCGCTCGGTCTTCGCGAAATGCAGATCGCCGCTCAAGGCACAGCCCGCGCCCATTTCGATCTGGGCTCGGCGACCCTGACGCAGGACGGGCGCCAAGCGCTACGCCGTCTGTGCGCGGCCGAGTTGCCGTGGTTCCTGCGGGATGACACACAGGTCGTTCTGACCGCTCACTGCGATCTGGTACGTTTTCGCAAGAGCTCATGCGCTCTAGCGGCGCCGAATAGCCTTGTGGCTTCTGGTGACGAGGCGAAAACCGACGATCCCCGCAACATGCAGCTCGCCGTCTACCGCGCGACCAACGTGAAGCAGGCACTTAAGGACATCCTCGCCGACCGCCTGAGGATTCCTGACAGGCTGCTCGTGGAGAATCCCATGGGAAAAAAGGAGGCCGAGGAAGCCAAGAGCAAAGGCTACGAGCCGTACAGGAATCCTCATCGCCGACGGGTCGACGTGACCATGAACGGCAGACACGTTCTTACTCTCACCGAGGCCTAAATGAACAAGCTCGCAATCACAATTTCGCTGGTCTGGCTGGCCCTGTTCCCTGCATGCAAGAAGAACATGCCGTCGGTCGTTGCACCTCGATGGCCGGCGGTCGAGGACCTAGCTCAGGCGGCCGGACCGATCTGCGATCGGGTGCTGGCATTGCCAAAGTGTCCTCTAGAGCCTGACGGTCTCCCGCATCCTGAAGCCGGGCCGGAAGTGAAGCTGCCGGCTTCGCCTCTTGTTGGGGCGACCGAAGTCCGAGACATCGAGGTGTATTGCGAGGCGAAGGAGCAGGCGAAGGGCGACTTTACCCACAGTTGCTACCTGCAGCACTATTTCGATCCCCGAGGCCGCCAACGAGACGCTCGGGGCTACTGCGGCGGGAACAAGCCCTACCCCGGCTGGGAGAACACAAAGGACGGGCTCGCCCTGGCCTACGAGGACGGTTGCAATGAAAACCTCTACCACGCCTGGATGAGACGCAAGACTCCCGCGGGCAACACAGTACAGGCCGGCGTCTACTTCTACGTCGACGGCCATGCTCCGGCCGTATCGCCTGCGCCTGCGCCCCAATGAGCTCCGCCCATCGGCCGCCCATGCCCTGGTCCATCCGACTCGTTGTTCTTCTCGTGCTCGCAGTCGCGGGGGCCTTCGTGTGGAGCAAGCGTCCGCTTGTCACCGATGCGGAGAAGGTCTGCAACGTAGGGGCGCTCTCTGGCTGCCCGTCGCTAGACAGCTCGATCGTTAGCAACGACTGCAAGATTGCCTGGCTGGAGCATTCGATGTGGCGCTTTAACCGACTCGCAAAGCTGCCACAAGGAACTGAGCCGGGCGGTGGGGATGTCCTGCGCGGGCTTGCTCGCAACGCCGGTCTCGTGGCGTGTGCTGAGTCGGATGCAGTGGATCGGGAATTCGAACGGTGGCGGCAACAGGCGGAAGAGGCCAAACGACGTTCGGCCGAGCAGGAGGCCGAATACGCTTCAGCCAGTGCGACTCGCGAGGAACCGCCAGCAAAGCGCGTAACCGGCGTAGTGAAGAGCGACGCTCCCTTTGTCGACGGCCCGCTCGATCCGTCGCTGGTTGCGAAAGAGGTTCGCACCCGCATCGGCGCCATCAAGGCCTGCTACGAGCGCGCTCTCAAACGAAATTCGAAACTCTTCGGCAAAGTGAAAGTCCGCTGGACCATCACCACGGCGGGCACGGTGTCCGCCGTCGAAATCGAGGAGGACAGCGTGGGCGACTCTGAAGTATCTTCGTGTATCAAGGGGCTCGTCAGGCGGTGGCGCTTTCCCACACCTTCGGGCGGCCCCGTCGATGTGGTCTATCCGTTTGTATTCGAAGCGGTCAAGGAGACATCCCGGTGATGTTGCAGCTTGCGGCATGGCTCGAGTCCGGTGGGATCGTCATGTACCTGCTTCTCTTTGGTTTGGCGCCACTGGTTGCGGTCTCTGGGCTGCTTCACCTTTTCCTCGCCAGCCGGAATTCCTTCCTGCAGCTCTGCCTCTGTCTCGTGCTGACCCTGGGCCTTGGCATCTTCGTAACGGGCGTGTTCCGCTCCCGCGTTGTCGACGCCGTAACCCTTGCCCGTCCCGAGGAACACCTGCAGCTCGCGGTCGCGGGCTACCGCGAGGCGAATCGCCCGTTCGAGCTAGCGCTGGCCATCGTTGTGGCCGGCTTGCTGCCTTACACCCTCGGCGAAATCCGGCGGAGCAGAAAGCGTGCCTCGCGCGACGCCCGTGCCGCCTGAGGCCGTCATCGCTCGACGGATGACTGTCGTCGACGCCGAAGAGACGATCTTGTAGAATTCGACAAGAGGAGCAGCAAGCATGGAAAGGCGAAGTCTTCCCTCGTTCGGTCTGGGCCCAAAGATACCTGTGGCCTCCCTTCTCATCCTCCTGCTCGCCGTTTCATCTCAGAATTCATGCTCGAGCAGCGGGACCGGCACCAAGACAGGCTCCGGTGGCGTCGGTTCGGGAGGCAGTGCCAGTGGTCTAGGGGGCAGCTCTGCGGGCAAGGGCGGGTCCGGCGGTGTGCTGACAGGGACAGGCGGCGCGGGCACGGTCGGAGGCACGGGTGGCTTGGTGACCGTCACCGGAGGCGCCGGAGCCGGCGGATTGGCGGGAGCGGGTGCAGGCGGCCGGGCCACCGGGGGCGGGGCCGGACAAGAAAGCAGCGACGCAGCGTTGGGCGGCGCAGGCGGCGTGAAGACCGGAGGTGCGAGCGGCGGTGGAGGCACGGAATCGGGCGGCAGCGGTGGCACGTCGACCGGCGGCGCGGGCGGCAGCAGCGACGCCGCGGCAGGAGGTTCGGGCGGAAACGGGACGGGTGGCACCGGCGGTATGGCGACGGGGGGCTCCGGCGGATCGTCGACCGGCGGCTCGGGGGGGCTGGCCACTGGCGGGGCAAGCGGCACCGACGGTGGCATCGATGGCTCGACCCTCACGACTTGCACGCCCCTTCCACAATGCAGCGCCAGCGAGCTGCTACTCAAGCTCGTCAGTCCCGCCCTAGGCCTGCAGCAATGCGGCTGCGTACCGAATCCCTGTGGCTCTGCAACGCCATCGTGTTCTTGCGCCGGAACGCTGTGCAAGACGGTCTCCCCATCCGCTCAGTGCGGGAGCTACTCCGCCACCTCGGGCCTTCTGTGCGCCGAGCCCGGCTGAGTTGCGACGTTGGCCTCATGCTTGCAGAATCCTCTCGACCATGACGTTCGCCCGAATGCTATTCGTCGTCGCTGTCCTCTCCGGCTGCGGGGGCGCCGCCCTGCGCTCCACCGCAAAGGACGGTGCGGTCGATCGAAAGGGGAGCACCGACTCCGTGGCCGACGAGGTCGCGGACATGGCGAGCGGGGTCGACGTGACCGACGCGGCTGCCGATGCCGCCCCGGACGCCGGTTGTCCTCCCAACACCACGCCCTGCTGTGGCATGTGCCTGCCCCCCAATGCTGGCATCTGCGCACCGTGCGACCTGGGCTCGCAAGATGCCGCCTCGGATGTTGCCAACGCGATCATCGATAGCGCACCAGCGGATGCGAGCTTCCGGTGCGGAGACGCAAGCTGCCCAAGCGATCAGTTTTGCTTCACCGCCAGCGGTGGTCCGGCTCCACGCTGCCTTTCACATCTCGACGGGGGCGTCTGTCCGCCCGGCACGCAGGAAGGCTGTGGCATGGCGCCCAGCCTCGACGGCGGCTGCCTGGAGATCAACTCCTGGACATCCTGCCAGTCCTTGCCGGCCTCGTGCTCGTCGGGAGATCCCTGCACCTGCTTGTGCGGCGGTCCCGGCAGCGGCGCAGGCTGCATCCGTACCGGTCAAACGATTTACTGCGGGCGTCCCTGACATGGCCGAATGGTTTGCCGAGCTGTTCGACGGGCGGTACCTGGAGTTCTACCGGGGCCTGCTCGATCCGGCCCTGGCCGAGGAGGACGCGAGGTTCGTGGATCGCGCCCTCGCGCTGGCGTCCGAGGCCCGCGTGCTCGACCTGGGCTGCGGCTTCGGTCGCCACGCCATTGCTCTCGCCCGACACGGGTACCGCCTGACCGGGTTGGATTTGTCCGAGCCGATGCTCAAGCTGGCACACGAGCTGGCCGCTTCGGAGCAGGCTGCGCAAGCGGCAATCGACTGGCAGCGACGGGATATGCGCGACCTGCGCGGCCTCGGACCGTTCGACGCCTGCATCTGTCTCTACACCGCGTTCGGCTTCTTCTCCGACGACGAAAACCGCGTGGTGCTGGAGCAGGTGCGCGAGGTCTTGCGGCCGGGCGGTGCCTTCATGCTCGACGTGTCGAATCCCCTGGCGCTCATGCGCGGCTGGCCGCAGCGCACCTGGCGCGAAGACCGCCACGGAACGAAGCTCGAAGCCACCGAGTATGACGCCCTCTCCGGTCGCGCCATCTCTCGGCGCACCCTGTTTCGTGCGGACGGCACGCGCGTCGATCTGCCAGAGACCTCGGTGCGCATGTACCCGCCTCACGAGCTGGCCGCGCTCCTGCGCAACTGTGGATTCGACATCGACCAAGCCTACGGTGGCCTACGCAACGAGCCGCTCGAATGGAGCAAGTCGGTTCGTCAGGTCTGGGTCGCGCGCCGACGGTAGGCTTAGCAGATGCCGCCGATAGGCTCCACATAGGCGTCCGCGGTGTCGGCCTGGTCGCCGTCGATCGCCGAGCCACCGCCGGAGGCGTTGTCCGTGGCCGGCAGCAAATCAGTGGGCGCCAAGGCATCGCGGTCGATTTGGATAGCGCAGATGCCGCCTCCTATCCCCACGTCGCGCGTCTGGTTGGTGTCCTGGCCGGCATCCGTCTTCACGTTCATGGGTCCATTGGACTGACACGCGGCCATGCCCGCGACCGCGGCGGCGAGCATGGCCGCCTTGACCAATGGGTTGGCGGTGGGCAGCACCCGCGCCGGTCGGCTGATTGGGCTCGCCCCTTGCCGCTGAGCTTCGATGGCCTGCCACGCCGGCAGCTCGGGCAATCTTTGCCCGGCCGAGCGCGCGCCGACCATCCAAGTGGCGAGCCGCTCGTGCTCTCGCTGCCACAGCTCGACGGCCGTCTCGTCCCAAGCCGCGTCGGGATCAGCCACGTAGTCGATGCACGGAGCACCCTCCCGCGCCAGCGCTCGGATATCCGCGCACAACGTGGCGACATTGGTGGGCGTGACGGTTAGGACAATTTCTCGGGTCGTGTTCTTGGTGCTCTCGGACATCGTGAACCTCCAGACAGAGTGGGGGCCAGGGCGCAATCAGGGGAGCATGCACACCCCGCCGACATAGGTGTAGGCATCCCAATCGATCACTTGGCCGCCATCGATGGCCTCGCTGTCGACGCCCGTGGCATCGACGGGAGGCGCGGCGTCCGGTTTCCCCACACCAAGGTCCTGGACCTGCTTGGCATCACTGGCGTCGGGCCGTGGCTTGGCCGGACTGTTGCTTTCGCACGCTGCCATGCCCGCGACCGCGGCAGCCACGGCCGCCGCCCTTGCCCACGGTCGGGCCACCGGCTTGGACCGGGCCGTACCCTGGAAGGCCGCGCACAGCTCGCGCACGGCCGCGACCTGCGCCTCCATCAGACGGCAGACGATGTCGGGTACCCGGTCCACATCTCCGGTGACGAGGAATCCCACGGCCGGGCAGTGATGGGTACAGCCATCGGCAGCCGTGCAGGATGCGCACGCACGGCGCTCGGGACGCAGCCGAGCGACGTCGGCCTGTTCGAGCCGCGCGACCTTTTCCGAATCCAAGATGCCGTCGCGCACGTCGCCGAGTCGCCAGACCTGGGCATCCTGCGCGTAGGTGAAGCGATAGCACGGGAACACTTCTCCGTCGGGGGCGACCGTGACCTGGTCGATGCCGGCGCCGCAGCGACGACGGGGCACCCTGCGCACGAGGCGCGCTTCGATCGCCTTCCAGGCCGGCAGCTCGGGCACGGATTTGCCGACCGAGCGAGCGCCGATCATCCAGGTGGCGAGCCGCTGGTGCTCGCGCCGCCACGACGCAAGCGCGGCTTCGTCCCAGCGAGCATCGTAGTCCGGCAGGTAGACGATCCGCTCGAAGCCCATGCGTCCAAGCGCGCGGATGTTCGCGCACAGCGACCCCACGTTGACCGGTGTCACGGTCATGCGTGCCAGGGCGGATCCCGGCGGCAGCTTGCGCAGGATCTCGGGCACGGCCCGCGCAAGGGCATTCGTGCACTCGCTGCCGTCCGCGCGCTTGCGTCCACACGAATCAGCGCCGCCGTCGATGCCGATGGCCAGCTCGACGTCCTGCTGTCGGCACCAGGCGACGTCTGCTTCAGACATGGCGAGGGCATTGGTCGGCGTCACCACGCGCACGCGCCGGTGGGCAGGCACGCGGTCCCGCAGGTGTCCGGTCACTCGACGCATTTGCTCGGCGGCCAAGAACGGCTCGCCGCCGAAGAAGGAAAGCCCCAGCGCGCCGTCTTCGGCCGCGTTGGCCGCGAACCAATCGACTGCGCGAGCCGCCACTTCCGGGGTCATGGTCCGCCCTTGCTCGACCGGCACGTAGCAATAGTCGCAACGTAGATTGCAGCGCTCGGTGAGTGTCAGGATGATCCCGCGCAGCCGCTTGATCGTCTCGGGCATCGGACCCTCCTGGTCTGAATTCTAGCAGGTGGCGAAGGTTGACGGGGCGCGGATCCGCGGCCGTTCACGCCGCGCCACATTGCACGACGGACGAGCTGATCATCATGCAACTACCACCGCCGGTTCCGCAGACATTGGAAGGCAGACATCCGCAGGTCAACTTGGTGCTGCAAGCTGTGGGGGTGTCGAGGCAGAACGGTGGAGGGTTCACACAGGCTGGTGGCACGCACCCTGGCCCCGTACCTCCGCCGGTCGCGTATTGGCACAATGACGAGAAAGTGTAGCCCGTGGGGCACGAGCCGGCATCGCCGACGGCTACGCAAGGCGGGGCAGTTCCACCGGCGCAGGAGGGACGAATGCAAAGTTGGGTCGCGGTGCAAACGCCGCTGCCGCAGACCGAGCTGCCGCCATCGCCGGGGGGCGTGACACCGGAATCGACCGGCGCGTCGGCTGTCTGAGCATCTCGGCCGCCATCCTGGGTGGCGAGCACGTCGGTGGTGCAAATCTGATTCAGGCAGTGCACGGTCACCCAATCGAGCGGGTTAGCCGACGAGCCTTCCACCGGGGTCGTCTTGCCGGTGTCCGTCGAGTAGCCGAGAAACTTGGCGCAACCGAGGCCCTGGCACGCACCGGGCGGCAGCGCGAGGCAGGCCGCGTAGGTGCCGGACTGTGATGTTGCCTCGCCGATGGCTTGATCGGGCCCGCAGCATCGCTGGGCGACCGCCACGGTACAGTCCGAGTCCTGGGCACAGCGACGGGCAGCGCCGGGCAAGGCGGCCCCGGCGTCGTCGGTGCACGCGAGGCCAGCGTCCGCTGCGGCACCGCCCGTGCCCGGGCCACCGCCGGCCCCCACAATGCCGCCCGCGCCGGATGCGCCACCCTTGGCCGTACTGCCGCCCGTCCCGAGCGTGCCGCCGGTTGCCGCGCCACCAGTTCCGGAAACACCACCCTGCGCTGGGCTGCCGCCTTGTCCCGCGCCGGCAGCGCCGCCTGTCCCCGGCTGGCCTCCGCTGCCTCCAAGCCCCGACTTCGACCCACACGCGAGGGTGAAGATGGCAAAACCGCTGACCGTCAGAGCCACAACGGGCAGAGTGCGCCGTGAGGATTTCATGGTCGACCTATTTAGCAACATGTGTGCCGTCATGGCCCCGAGCACGAACGGCACGGAGCACGGCGCGAAGGAATAGTGCCTCTCAGAAATCCGTGCCCGTGCTTCCTCCCGAGTCGCGGCAAGGTCGACCGATACGATGGCGGCGCCATCGAGCCGGGTGCCAGGTCGTAGGTCGCCGAACGTGCGGCCGCCGGCGGTGGGGTGTCCAGGGCTCAGCTCCAGCACCCGGCCGTCGGCGGCCTGCACGCGAACCACGTGGTGGTCGGCCACGGGCATCTTCTTCCAGGCATCTCGAGCTCAAGACAACCAGCGGTCGCCCGTACGTCTGACGGTGGCAGCTCGAGCTCGACTGAATCAGGCGTGTTGCTTTCTAGTCGCTTCAAGATACTCATCCTCACGATTCGTGCCAGAGTCTGAGGCGATGTCTTTGGGGAGAGCGCTGCCCGGTGATTCTCATGAGGCCATCGCCCTCGACCTACACGGGCAGGCATCCGCTGCTCGCCACGAGTCGTGCTTCGCCGAGGCTTCCTGTGCGTCCCGGCACCTTGAGGCGGGCCATCAACCGCCGTGGCGTTGCCAGAAATCGGCGGGGGTAACGATGGGGTAGCGCGCGGCAAGGACAAGCAGATCCTTGTCGCCTGTAACCAGGTAGTCGGCTTTTGCGGCAAGCAGTGTACCGAGTACGGGCACATCCTTCACGTCCCGAGGGAGCTTCTTGCCCGGGGCCAGTGGCTCGACCAGTTCTCCCTCCAGGGCCAGTATGTCTATCAGGTCGGAAAGGTCGGCAGGCTGCCAATTCAGCCGATGGTTGAGACGCGGGAGCACGTGCGAAAGCTCGTCGAGAATGTAGCGCGACAGGACTACCTCAAGGGCCCCCTGCCGCCACGCCCCGACGATGCGACCAGGAATGCTGCCAGGGTACGCCAAACCTGACACCAAAACATTGGTGTCCAGAACGATGCGCAGGCTTGGCAGGGGTCAGCCCTTCTTTGAGCGGGCAGGCTTGGAAGGCGCCTCGCCTCGGACCTTAGCAACGACGCGATCGATCTCCGCCAATCCCTCCTGTTCAGGCACATTCGTGTAGGCATGGGCAAGCCGCCCGGCCAGGCTATCAAAGCGTTCTCGCATCTGGCGGATACGTTCGAACAGCCGGGCATCGACAAGTGCCGCCACCGCCTTGCCGTCCTTTTTGATGACGATGGTGTCCCGGCGAAACTGCACCTGGTTGATCATCTCGCCAAGGTTTTGGCGAAAGGTTACAGCGTTGGTTTCGGTGATCATGGGGTCCTCAATGGCGATCGTTATGATCATAATGACCATGTACATCCGGTGGTCAACCGCCGAATGATGCGGGAGTGTTCCAGGGTGCCGTCGAGAAGGATGCCTTTCCTACTCGAATTCGAGCCGGCTCCGCCGAGTTTCCTCAGGATTTTGGTCCGAGGCTCGACGCGACTCCCCTCTCTGTCCAGCGCGTCACCTCTCGTTCCACCGGGTTCCCTGCAGTTGTGACAAATGCGTGCCAACAGCGCCGAGTGCCTGTGAGCAGTCCCGGAATCCAGGTCCTTGCAGCCGAGCTTGTCGTTCGTGGCTATCGGCGGGGAGGCGTTGCCGGGCACGACCTGACCAAACGTCGATCATGTCGAAGTTTGGCCGAGATACCGTCTCGACCAAACTCCGATCAGATCGTAGTATGGTCTGCCATGGAACGCCGCCTGGCAGTACCCATCAGAGAGTTGGCCTTCTCGGACTACAAGATGGCGCTGGTGTCAGGGCCACGTCAATGCGGCAAGACCACGCTTGGAAAGATGCTACTTTCCGAGCGGAAGGTTGGCGCCTACCACAACTGGGATGATGTCGGCTTCCGTCGCGTGTGGACCAAGGAGCCCGCGGCGGTTACGGCCGGCCTCACCACATCGTCCGTGGTTCCCCTGGTCGTGCTCGACGAGATTCATAAAGCCCGAGGATGGAAGCGGACGCTGAAGGGCATGTACGACACGCGCGAAGAGCCGTTCGATTTGATCGTAACGGGCAGTGCGCGTCTCAACGTGTACAAGAAGGGCGGTGACAGCCTGCTCGGTCGGGCGCTCCACTTCCATCTGCATCCGCTCTCGGTTGCGGAGTTGGCGGCTGTATCGCTGCCCAGCGAGCCCGATGAACGGATCGGCGCGCTCTTCGCCCACGCGACGACCCCGGCGAAGGAAGATCCGATCGCGCCCCTCCTGCGCTACGGCGGATTTCCCGAACCGTTCCTGTCCGCCAACGAGCGCAAAGCACGGGTATGGCAGCGAAGTCGGATCGAGAAAGTGCTTCGCGAAGATCTGCGCGACCTGTCTCGCATCCCGGAATTGAGCCGGGTCGAGATGCTGGCCTCTCTATTGCCGGAGCGGGTTGGCTCGCCGCTCTCGCGTGCTTCGTTGCGCGAGGATCTTGAGGTGAGCTTCGACTCGGTCACACGCTGGCTCGGCCTCTTGGCAGAGCTCTACTACACCTTCGAGCTCAAGCCCTACACGCGCTCGGTGTCCCGCAGCCTGAAACGCGAGAGCAAGCTCTACCTGTGGGATTGGAGCGAGGTGCAGGATCCGGGGGCGCGCTTCGAGAATTTGGTGGCAGTTCACCTGCGCAAGGCGTGCGACTTCTGGACTGACAGCGGCGAAGGGACATTCGATCTCCGATATCTCCGCAACAAGGAGAAGGAGGAGATCGACTTCTTGATCGTTCGCGATGGCAAGCCGTGGCTGCCGGTCGAGGCGAAGCTCAGCGACACCGAACCTCTTCGGCACTGGAGAAAGTTCCTTGGCCAGCTCGGCTGCCGCCGTGCCATGCAACTGGTGTCCAAGCCCGGTTGCTTCCGCATGTACACGGAGGGAGGCGTGGAGTTGCTCATCGCCTCGGCGGGCGATGCTTTCACCTATTTCGTCTGACGCCGCGATCGAGCGGGTCGTCGGCAAGGCCGCGCCAAAACGGCGGATCGCGCCGACGCTTCCCAGTCGGGAACTACGGCCTAAATAGGCGAAACCCCTCCGGATTTCTCCGAAGGGGCCTCAGCGGGGTGGACGGGACTTGAACCCGCGGCCTCCGGCGTGACAAGCCGAGTTGGGCGTCTTGGTGCGACGCGGATTTTGGCTGAAACTCCGTCACAGGTATCACGGCGGTTCGGCTCGGCTCTACGGTCAGCACCCGCAGGGCCAGTGTTGCCCTGGCCCTGTTCGGCTGTCCTCGCGCTGTCGAGCTGATGCTTACAAGTTGGCCAACGCCCGTGCCGCCTTGAGCAGCTCGCGGCCCTGCCGCATTGGCTGCTCGCGGTTTCCGCGGTGAGAGCCGTCGAGTATGTCCTTCATCCGCTGGACGAGTGCGTCGCGCTGATACGCCAGTTGCTGGATTTGCTGCTCCATCGATAAGTACGGTCCATCGTCGCTCTTGATGGCGTTCGTCGAGGCGACGATCAACGAGTGCGCGAAGTCACCGTAAGGTGCGTTCAACTGCTTGTAGAGGTCGCCCAGCTCCGTGAGCGACTCGCTATTGCCGTCCTCCGCCACCGATGGCTTCAGGATCTGCGTGACGACGCGGCCGTCAGGCTGATAGTCCGGCGTCAGACCGAGCAGCGTGTTCACGGTGGGGACGATGTCCGTATGGTCTGTCCAGACCGAGTCGTTGATCCCACCGTCCTTGACGCCTGGGCCGACCATGCCCAGCCAGGTTTGCCCGACATCGTTCGCGTAGTCGCCATGGATCCAAGCGTAGCTATCATTGAGACAGCCCTGACTCTTGCCCGAACACGGGCTGTAGGTCTGGAAGTAATAGTCCGGTTGCGAGAACATCGTGAACGACATCGTCCGCTGCTGATCGGCGTCGATCATGTGCAGGGCTTTCAGCGTCGGGGCGTCCACCAGGTAACGTGCGACCGGTGTGAGCTGCGTCGAATCCAGGTACGGGTCGAACGCTTTCAAGTTGGCGGCGGCGTGCTCGAAGTCGCGTAGCACCGGATTCACGACGACGTTGCCGCTCGCGTCCACGGCCTGCGGCTGCCCGTCGACGTAGAAGCTTGGCGCCGAATCGAACGAGATGTCGTAGCTGGTGTTGTCGATCTTGCTGCCGAGCAGCCAGGACAGATTGTAGCCGACCTCGCCAACGAGCGGCCCATTCGTGCCCGCGGGCGGCCAGACCGAAGGTCCGGTCCAGGTCGAGACGCTTTGACCAGCGTTCGTCAGGTCGTATTGGCCGTGGTAGGGCTTGGTTGCGACTGTGTTGTACTGGCATGGCGTGTTGACGCCATCGCAGCTTTGCGCCTGCTGACCGGCGTAGTGATCGTTCTCGTCTGCCGTGACAACGAACAGCGTGTTGCTCTTGTCGATACCGTCTGCGGCCAGACGCTGGAAGAACGCCGCGAAAGCGTCATCGTAGCTCTTTAGCGCCGCAACGTAGCCCGCTTCGCCGGGGCCGTACGCACCGCCGCCGGTGTGGTTGTCGTGAACGTCGGAGATATAGGCATACGTCACCGGAATGCCGGCTTCCTGCATCTGGGCCACATAGCCGAGTGTGGTCGCGGCGGACATCCCGTCGAATCCTGGGAAGCCCGGCTGTCCGAAGGAGTCGGCAATCTGCGTCGTACGGTAGACGTCGCTTACGGCCGGTGAACCGCTCGCGATCGACGGATTGACGTACTTTGCACCGAACAGCGCTTGGTAGCCGTTGTAGCCACCTGGCTCCTGGGGGAGCAGATCCGGCTTTGCGTTGGTGTTGCTCGCGCAGACGCTCGCTCGACCTTGCGCACAGTGAACCGCGATCCCGACGAAGTCCGTCGTGGCGAGGTTCGCCGCCGACGAGCCATACGGCGCGGTTTGCGAGGCCAAGCCTTCCTGCCACTCGGGCGAGCCTGCGCCGAAGATGGTCGTCAAGTCACCGGTGTGGGCCACCGGATCGCTGGCAGGTTCCCAGACCTCCACACCCTGGGCGTGCGCCTTGGTGAGGGGCGCGGTCAGGTACATGTAATAGCCAGAGATGTGATCGATGGTTGCGCCCTCCTGGTTCGCGCCCTGGTCGATGAGGATTGTGTCACCGGCGTGGAAGCCGCTGGTGCTGTAGGGATCGATCTTCGTGTCGCCGATAGCGGTGGCGTAGTAGAGGTCGCTCGGCCCGGCCTTGAAGGCGCCGGCAATCGCATTCTCGAGCACGGTGTTTGCGACCGAGACGTTGCCGACATCGCAACCGGCGCGGGTGTAGGTTACCCACGGGGCGGGCGCGTTCTTACCGCCAGTCGTGATCATGTTGGGGTTGGTATCGACCGGAGAAGAGACCGGCGAAGTCCAGTATTTGAATGCCGAGGTATAGGTCGGGATCCCCGTCGCAGGGTCGTAGTAGTCGTAAGAGTTGGACACGGTGATTCCCATCCGGTCAGGATAGAGTCCCGTGAGCGAGCTCGTGATACCGCCCGCGGTGTGCGAGATCAACACGGTGTAGTGCTTCCCCAGAAGCGTGCCGTCGCCCTTGAGAAAGTTATAGAGATGCGGCAGCTGTTCCAGATCGGATGGAACGTTCGGGTTGTCCCGCGTCAGGTGCAAATTGTCGAACTGGATGTAGATGACGTGCCGAATATCGCCGTGTTCCGAGCCGAGACGGCAAGACTTGCGGTCGTGGTCGTCCGAGCCGTCGTGGTCGGATGACCCGTTTGCATAGAGCTTGGCGGGCAGTGTGGCTAGGAAAAGCGAAAGTACGACGATTGCTTTCGTGTGGCGCATGGTACCTCCGAGGGTTGATGAGATGCGGGGAAGGAGGCGCACCTACGCCCCTTTTCCACCGCCGAGGTGCATGCCACGCGAAACCGCGGTGCCAAGGAACTGTTCATGAACAGTGTGGTGACGATGTCGTGAAAACGGACGTTGGGCATCCGCTTTCGCAGGTGCGATGGGCGCTGTAAGGAGGCATCTATTTTCGCAGGGGCTCTGGCGCATCGAGCCTGCGTGACGCGTAGGCGAGAAGCCGCCAGACGAAGACCACAATCGCCGCCCGGTTCACCGGCTGCACAAGTGGTGGTCCCACGTCCGAGTGTTCATGTGCTTTCGCTTGCAGTCCTGCCTTTGCTACCTCCACCACCGACCCCACCTCCGGCCCCAACGCCAGCACCATCGCCCCCAACGCCACGCCCACCGACATCGCCGCTGCCAACGCCGCGCCGAGCTCAGTACTTCGTGCCGGCGCAGCTGACGCAACCCGACGTCTCCTTCTCGCCTTGGAATGCAAGATATGGGAGCGAGCCACATGGAGCTCGCTTGGCCATTGGCGACGGTGGCCTAGACCTTCCAGAGAGGCGTCCCGAAAGTCTTCGCACCAATTCACTCTTCGCCGTCACCGCAATACGTCTTCGTCAAGACGCACCACCGTACCACGCCTTCATGACCGAGTACGCCTTCTCCCGATACAACCGTGTCGACGGGAAGATCTGCGTAGTGGCGGATGCGGTTGGTGCCATCGCGCCAGCGTTTTTCGTCGAAGCCAACTCCGAAGACGATCGCGTTTCCAGTTGCAGCCTGCTCCGACGCTTTCCGGATTCGCGCCATGTACCAGAAGTCCTTTCCGAGGGACGCCAAAACCTTGCCCTCATTCAGGTTGGCGAATGGCGCCTTCAGCTCGACGTAGTGAAAATTTGCACCCGAGGAGTCGCGTATCCACAGATCGCATCGCTTGGTCTCACGGGCCATCTCGGCGTGTCGCTGGTCAAGACGGAGGTTGTATTCAAGCCCGACATCAGTATCGTCATCGGAACCAGCCGACCGGAGCATTTCCTGTCGATGACTCGTGAGCCAGAAGAAGAACTCGAGCTTCAGCCACCCCTCGAATCCGTTGTTCAGCATCCCGATGCGCTGAATCTTCTCTGGTGACTTCTCACCGAGCCACGCGGCAAAGTCAGCAAACTCCTGCGCGACACTCGTGATTCCTGGCATAGCAACCTCCTCTGTCTGACTGACCTTGAATGCGCGCGGAGTCTCTGGCCGCGGGGGATTATGGCTCCTCGCTGTCTAAAATGGACGCGAGGTTGGTTGTTCCGCTAATCTTCCGTGGTGCAAAATCCAAGTTCTGGTCTTGACGTCAATGCGCTTTTTACAGTGGCTCTCGGCATGGTCAATCCATGGGAGGTCGTAGAGCTGAACCTTGACGCCGAGAAGAAGCGCCTCGACATCAAAGTCGACTTCAAGCCGGGGAGCACCTTCCCTTGCCCTACGTGTGGCGATGCTTGCAAGGTACACGATGCCTCGCCGCAGACATGGCGACACCTGAACTTCTTCCAGTACCTCACCTATGTCGAGGCAAGACAACCTCGAACCAAGTGTGACAAGCACGGCGTCTTGACGGTCGATGTGCCATGGGCTCGTGGCGGGTCGAACTTCACCCTTCTCTTCGAGGCGATGGTGGTGGAACTGGCACGCAACGGCCTCACGGTGGCGGCGGTCGGTCGCATCGTCGGCGAGCATGACACGCTCCTGTGGCGCATCCTGGAACACTACGTGGACGAGGCCCGTGAGCGAGCCGACTACAGCCAGGTCGCCGAGGTTGGCGTCGACGAGACTTCGCGGCAGAAGAACCACGTCTATGTCACGGTCTTTGCCGACATGGTTGCGGCGAAAGTCTTGTTCGTCACGGAGGGGAAAAATCACGGCACGGTGGCTTGTTTCAAGGACGATCTGCTCGCTCACGGTGGAGACGTGAAGAAGGTGACGGACTTCAGTCTCGACATGTCGCAGGCATTCATCAAGGGCATCTTGGAGACGTTTCCGGCGGCGCACCTAACCTTCGACAGGTTCCATGTCATCCAACTCATGAACGACGCAATCGATGAGGTGCGAAGGCAGGAGCAGAAGTCCTCTCCGGAGTTGAAGGGCACGCGCCACGACTGGCTGAGGAACGAGGCCAACATCAAATCCGAGAACAGGGAGCACTTCGCGGTCTTGCGCTCCTCCAAATTGGCCACTGCGCGGGCCTACCACATCAAGCTCATGCTACAGGAGTTGTATAGCCTGAGTGCGGATGAAGCGGAGGCGTGGTTTCAGCGCTGGTATTTCTGGGCCACCCATAGCCGATTGGAACCCGTCATCAGGGCCGCCAAGACCCTCAAGGCGCACCAGGCAGGCGTGATGAGATGGTTCATGTCAGGCCTGACGAATGGTCTCTTGGAAGGACTCAACAGCCTCATCCAGGCGGCCAAGGCGCGGGCGCGTGGCTTTCGCTCCGCGCGCAAAATGAAGACTGTGATTTATCTGCTGCTGTCAAAACTGGACTTCAGACTTCCCTGTGCATTTCCCAATTCAATCCATTCCAAATAGCGAGGAGCCGGGATTATTCGCAAGCTACATATCTATGATGTTGCCGCCCGCGGTCGCCACGCACCGCTGCACCTCTTTCGAGCCTCCCGGGGGGCACCGCGAGGTTTTCCATTCCGTCGCACTTGCGTCACGTCGTGAGGCGTACCATGAATCGATTTGGACTGGACGGAAGACATCGCTGAAGAGGTGCCGGCTCGGGGTCGAGAGGACTGGCGGGAGGAAGCTGTCCGCGCGATCATCGACACGCGCCAGGTCACGTCTCATTTTCAGCCCATCGTCGACGCGTCTTGAGAAGGCGAGGTCGACATGCCCGGTAGGTTCTCCCACGGAACCCTATTCGCGGTCGCATGGTGCGCGGCGATCACCGCGTGCCAGACGCCGTTGAACGCGCCGGCCAACCGGGACGCGGGCGGGGCAGTGGACACAGCCTGCATTCCGAGCTGCGCTGACAACAAATGCGGTGCAGACGACGGTTGCGGCGCCACCTGCGAGACTTGCCCGACAGGAAATCAGTGCGTCCGCCATTCGTGGGGCTATGCCTGCGAGTGCGATCCGACGTGCCCGACCGACACCTGCGGCGAGCTCAACGGTTGCGGACAATCGTGCCGGGGCAGGTGCCCCACGCGGACGCTGGATATGGTGAGCTGCCATGCTCCAACTACTCCAGACCCTCGGATGGAAGGTGGATGATGGCCTGCATGCCCGACCAGGCTTGCGTTGGCAAGTTGTGTGGAGAGACAGTCGCTGGGCTTCCCTCGCCCAGCGATCCCGCGCCGGTGTTCTCATGCTTTGGCAGCTGTCCAAACGGACGCACATGCAGCGCCGATCCCCTCCCCGGGTACAGTTGGTCCTGCCAGTAGCCATTGGTGCTCGGGTAGATGGATGTCCGGAATCGATTTGAGCCGGCCCGCATGGCGCCGAGATGGGTCTGGCGCGCGGGTTTGGCGGCTGTGAACGGAGCCTGACGCCGTCTATGATTTGCCCGCAAGAGCTCGTGTCTGCATGTTGGTCGAATCCCTATTGGGGTCCGCTCACATCGTCGGGGTCGGGGTGATGTCGAGGGTCCTAAGCCATGTCTCGACGCGCTCGCGGATCGCCTCCCGAACCTCGACCACGCGCGCGAGGCGCTCTCTATGACTGCCTGCAAAGGTGCTTGGATCCGGAAAAGTCCATGAGATTCGTTGAGTGACGCCAGCGAAGATCGGACACTTTTGGTCGTGCTCGTCATCGCAAACGGAGATGACGTACGCGAACATCTTGCCCGCCTTGAACAAATCGAAAACCGAAGGCTGCGGACCGGGGTGGGCGACAGAAAGCCCGGTGAGATGCAACGCTTCGACGACGAGCGGGTTGACCTCGTGGGGCTCGTAGCCGGCGCTTGTGACCTCGAATCTCGGCCCACCAAGACTGCGCAGCAACGCTTCCGCCATCCGGCTCCGCGCGGCGTTGTGGATGCAGACAAACAATACCTTGATTGGATCACTCATGACATCAGTCTCCCCCTATGAGTGCTCTGAGGCAAACTCAACGAGCGTGACATTCGTGTAACAATACGGTGGACCATGTTGACGATTGTGCATTGAGGGGCATCGTGAGGCTGGGATGAAAGGCCTCCCAGGAGGAGCAGCAATGAGAGTCCTCTTGATCGTCGATGACTCCGAAGATTCCACGCGTGCAGTCGAGGAGGTTCGGCAGCGGCACTGGCCGGCCGGTGCGAAGGTTCTCGTTCTCGCCGTTGCGCCCCGGCATCGCATTCCGCCACCGCCGCCACCTATGCTAATGGTTCTCCGCGCTGACTTGCGAGGCCGACGGGATGATGCTGGTCACGCCAGAATTCTGGTTCAACTCGCGGTCGAAGCGCTGAAGACCGGCGGGTTGGTAGTTGAGGGCAAGGTCCGAGTTGGCCATCCGCAAATGGAGATTCTGAAAGAGGCGCGGGAATGGTCCGCCGAGCTGGTCGTGATTGGCTCGCCGACAGTCACCCGCCTGCGGCGTTTCCTGGTTGGCGGTGACCTAGCGTCGTCCGTGCTAACAAGAGCCCCTTGCTCCGTCGAGGTGATTCGCGGAAGCCGGGAGACCGTCTTCGCATAGCGGGACGCTCACGGGAGGGCATTGCCGTTGCCGCTACAATCTGGCGGCTCGGAACATGGCGAATTGCTCTGTGATGACCTGTTGCAGAACTGTTGCAAAGCGCCGCTAAACCTTTCCGGCCTGCTTGCCGATTGCATGGATGCCTCTTCCGCGTCCGAGAAGTTGAAGCATGAGAACTACCGTTGTGATTACCAGGATCTGTCTGGCCACGGCTATGGCCTGGCATTGCGGCTGCAAAGATCCCCCAAAGGCAGCGCCAACGAGATCCCCGGGCGGGCAAGTCTCTGGGCGCATCACGATAGACGGATCGAGCACTGTCTATCCCATCACGGACCTGGTGGCGCGGGAGTTTCGCAACCGCCAGCCGCGTGTCGGCATTCGCGTGGACCTGTCAGGCTCCGGCCGGGGTCTCAAGCGGTTATGCCAGGGAGAGATTGACATTGCCGATGCCTCGCGCCCGATCGAGCCCAACGAGGTCGCAGAAGCGCAGGGCAGGAGCATCGACGTCATCGAGCTTCCTGTCGCCTTTGACGGCCTGACGGTGGTCACCAGCCGCGAGACCACGTGGGCAGACGAGCTGACTACGGCAGAGTTGAAGGCCATCTGGGCGCCAGGCAGTGTCATCCAGAAGTGGCGGGACATTCGTCCCGGCTGGCCGGCGCGGCCTATCCTCCCCGCGGGCCCCACTCCCGAGGACGGCACGTTCGACTACTTCACCAAGGCGATCTGCGGCAAGGAGAAAGCCATCCGAGGCGACTACTTCTCCCATCCAGACGAGCACGTCCTGGCCCCCTACGTGGCCGAACATCCCGGCAGCCTTGGGTTCTTCGGCTATGCCTGGTACCTGAAATATCAGGACGGGCTCAAGGCCATCGCGGTTCATGAAGGTGGCTTTCCGCCTGTGATGCCTTCTCCCGAAACCGTCCGCAACGGTCAATACCGTCCCTTGTCGCGACCACTTTTCATCTACGTCAACGCAGCCTCGGCGAAACGGCGCGAGGTGGCGGCCTTTGTCGACTTCTACCTAGCCGGCGCGCAAAGGTTCACCGAGCGAGCTGGCTACATACCGCTGCCGCAGGACGTGTATGCGCTGGTTCAGCAGCGATTCGCCACCGGCAAGACCGGCAGCGTCTTCAATGGCATCGAGGTCAACATGCCCATGGAGAAGCTCCTCACGTCGGAGACCCGCTGATGCGTGCGGGCGATCCGATAGAAACATAGAGAGTCTGGCGTCCGTATACAAAGGCGGCAAGGAAGCAACGTCGATGCGAAGGACCGTCCCGATTGCATCCGTCGTGGTCCTGTTGATCGTCACCGTCTTTGCCTCATGGCAAGTCGACCAGCAAAGCCGCGCGCGCACGCAATATCAATTTGAAAACGCCGCTGCCCAATACGCCCTTGCGATAAGCGACCGGCTGGTTGGCTACGAGTGGCTGCTCCGCGCGAGCGCCGGCCTATTCGTGGCCTCCAAGGAAGTCGAACGCGACGAATGGGGGAAGTTCGTGAGCAGTCTCGGCCTGGACCGCAACTTCCCCGCCATCCGAGGCATGGGCTACGTACAGCGAATCGAACGCGGCGGCGAAGACGAATCCAATCGGCTCCTCCAACGCAAGGCTGCCTATCCAATTCTGCGGTTCCACCCGGAAGCCCGTTTCCACGGCATCGTCGGCGCGGACGCGGCGACCTGGCCTTCTGTGCGAGCCGCCCTCGAATACTCCGCCGACACCGATATGCCATCGGTGTCTGACCGTATCGCCGTCGGCGACCGAGGCAGCGAGTCCGTCGTGCTGCTTTGTCTTCCGGTCTACTCAAGCGCTCTTCAAGGCAGCTTCCTGGTCGAAGACCGCCGGAAGTCAGTTCAAGGATGGGTTGTCGCTCTGGTGGATGTCAACGAGTTGGCTCTGGACGTCAGTGGCGGCGGGAACGAACTGCTCAGGCTGGAGATCTTCGACGGCAGCGACCTCACGGACGAGCATCGTCTTGGCCTGCCGCCAGACAAGGCGGCCGTGCGCGCCAGCATACCCAGCATGGCAAAGCTCGTGAGCATGGACTTCGCGGGCCGCACGTGGACACTGCGGATCCAGCCGACCTCTGTCCTGACGGCATCTCCTGGCATCCAGACCTCCACCGTCGTCCTGCTCTCCGGCCTCGTGATCACCATCTTGCTGTCGAGTGTGCTATGGGTGCTCAGCCGGACGCGCGGCCGAGCCATCGCCCTGGCCCGCGAGATGACCACCGCATATCGCAAGAGCGAGGAAGAGAGTCACAAGCTGGCCTCGATCGTTGCCCAGTCCGATGTCGCCGCTCTGCTTCTCACCGTCGACGGGTGCATCGAGTGGGTCAACGAGAGCTTCACGCGCATCACCGGCTACCAAGCCGAAGCGTCGATCGGCCGTCGCCCTTCGAGCTTCCTGGCTGCTCCCTCTGCCGAAAGAACAGTTTGGTTACGCATCCAGGAGCGAATGGCCAGTGGGGATAGCTTCTCAGAGGAATTGACGGTCGTCGCAAAGGACGGCCGCGAAGTATGGGTCGCCACCAGCGGGCAGCCAATCAAGGGCGAAGACGGATTGGTCCGCAACTACGTTGCCCTGGCCAGTGACGTGACCCTGCGGCGCGCACAGGAACTGGATCTTCGCATCGCCAAGGAACAGGCCGAGGTCGCGAATCAGGCCAAGAGCGCCTTCGTTGCCAACATGAGCCACGAGATCCGCACTCCGCTCAACGGTATCCTCGGGATGCTCCATCTGTTGACGAGGACGCAACTGAGCGCCAACCAGGCCCGCTACGCCGAGACCGCACGAAGCTCGGCCGAGGCGCTGCTGTCTCTGCTCAACGACATTTTGGATTTCTCCAAGATCGAAGCCGGCAAGCTGCAGCTCGATGCCTCGTGCTTCGATCTGCCTGCATGCACTGAGGCGACCGTCGAGACCTTCGGCCCGCGCGCGGCGGAAAAGAACCTCGAGCTGGTCTGTCACGTTCTTCCAGGTGTGCCGCGCTTCGTTCGTACGGATCGCGACCGGTTCCGCCAGATTCTCCTCAATCTCGTGAGCAACGCGCTCAAGTTCACCCTCCAGGGAGAGGTTGTCGTGGAGGTCGGAATGGCCGCCGAGAACGTGCTTCGCGTGGAGGTCCGCGACACGGGTATCGGCATCGCCGAGGAACAGATGCATCTGCTCTTCCAGGACTTCTCACAAGGCGACGCCTCGACGACGCGCAGGTTCGGGGGCACGGGCCTGGGGCTGGCCATCTGCAAGCGGCTGACCGAGCTGATGGGCGGACAGATCGGTGTCCAAAGCGCGGCGGGCAAGGGGGCGACCTTCTGGTTCACCATCGGTGTAGAGACCATCGCAGCACCTAGGCAAGCGGCTCCGTCGATGCCACCCAATCTGGCAGGCCTGCGCGTCCTCGCCGTCGACGACAATTCCACCAATCGCGAAATCCTGGTGGAAGAGCTGAGCGGTAGTGGGATGGTAGTTCAGACAGCGCCAGACTGCGCGCAGGCATTGCGGGCCATGTCGCGGGCGACCGCGGATCATGCGCCCTTCGATCTGCTCATCATCGACATGCAGATGCCGGACATGACCGGACTGGAGTTGGCCAGGGTTCTTCGAGAAGGGGCTTGGAAGCAGCCTGCCATCCTCATCCTCAGCTCGGTCGATCTGGATGAGGAGAAAGCGGCGTTGCACCGACTCGACATAGAGACAGTGCTGATCAAACCCGTTGGCAAATCCAGGCTGCTGGACGCCATCGTTGCCCTGTTGGCTCGCGCAAACCCTCGGGCAGTTGAACGGCGCTTGCCCGAAGCTGCGGTCCTCGATCCGGGGCACAGTACCCGGGCTTCTGGTCTCGCGGCGACGGCGTCCGGCCGCAAGACGGAGAAGATCCTGGTCGTAGAGGATCATGAAGTGAACCAGGAAGTCGTGCGGGACTTGCTGGCGGACAAGGGTTGGGCGTGCCACATCGTCAACAACGGGAAGGAAGCACTGGCGACTTTGGAGGCAGCCCCGTTCGACTTGGTGCTGATGGATTGCCAGATGCCCGAAATGGATGGATACGAGGCGACTCGACGGATTCGCGAGCACGAACGGCAAGGTCGCAGCTTCTGCGCGCGCGGCAAACGACTGCCGGTTGTCGCGCTGACCGCCAACGCCGTGAAGGGCGATCGAGAGCGATGCCTGGCCGCCGGCATGGACGACTGTGTCACCAAGCCCATCGATCCCGAGGCGCTGGAGGCTGCGATCCGAGCTTGGATCGATGCCACGCCCGCCGCGGCGGGAGAAGGGCCGGCCCAGCTCGCGCAACCGTGCATCGACGTGGAGGCGTTGCTTGCGCAATGTCGCGGTAAAGCCAACCTTGCCTTGACTCTTCTGGGCAAATTCGAGCAGCGCTTGCCGAAGGATTTGGAACAGCTCCAGGCGTCCGCTGCAAGCGGCGATGCGGCCTTGCTGGCGCGGCTCGCGCACGGGCTCAAGAGCGCCTCGGCCCACATGGGTGCCGATCCTTTGTCGCGTCTGGCATGCAGTGCGGAGACACTTGGCGCGAACGGAGACATGGAAAACGTCAGACCCATGGTCGTCCAACTCGAGAGAGAGATTCAGACCTTGCTTACCGAGATCCCGTCGACGAGGGCGAACCTTCGCGAGGGAAACGGCCGATGAAGTCCGATAGGAGCCACTCATGCGCATATTGATTGCAGACGACGATGACATTGCCCTCGTGCTGTTGGAGGACGTGCTCGGGGAAGCCGGTCACGAAGTTCTAACCGCGTCCAATGGCGCCGAGGCACTGGAGTGCATCCGGTCGCGCGACTGTCGCCTGGTCATCGCCGATTGGGAGATGCCCGGATTGACCGGCCTTGATCTATGCAGGGCAGTGCGAGCCGCGGATTGGCTCGGCAGCTATGTGTACATGATTCTGCTGACCGGGCATGACTCGCGAGAATCGAAGCTGGCGGGATTGTCCGCGGGAGCGGACGACTTCATCACCAAGCCCTTCGATCCGGCGGAGTTGCTGGTTCGCGTGCGCGCCGGCGAGAGAATCGTGGGGCTCGAGACACGCGATGTGGCCATATTCGCCATGGCGAAGCTCGCGGAGTCGCGAGATCCAGAGACAGGACTGCACCTCGAGCGCGTGCAACGATACGCGCGGACACTCGCCACCGATCTGAAGGGTAGGCCTCCCTACGCCGACCAGATCGACGAAGAGTTCGTGCGCCTGGTGTATGCGACGGCTCCCTTGCACGATATCGGAAAGGTGGGCATCCCAGATGCGGTCTTGCTCAAAGCAGGCAAGCTGACCGATCGTGAATTCGAGATCATGAAGGCGCACACGGTGATCGGGACCCAGACGCTGGCTGCGGCGCTCGCTCGATATCCCGAAGCCAAATTCCTTCGGATGGCACGTGACATCGCTGCTGGTCACCACGAATGGTGGAATGGTTCGGGGTATCCGGCCGGCTTGGAGGGCTCGGCAATCCCCTTGTGCGCGAGAATCGTGGCGGTGGCCGACGTGTACGATGCGCTCACCTCGAAACGCGTCTACAAGCAAGCCTTCGGACATGACATCGCCAAACCCATCATCTTGAAGGAGAGCGGAACACACTTCGATCCCGCAGTCGTGGACTCCTTCGTCCGATGCGAAGACCGGTTCGTCGGGATTCACAAGCAGCTCGCCGACGGTGAGGTCGGAGCCCGCCAGGAAGCCGAGGCGTGCAACAAGATGGCGGCGTCGCTCACGCAGCCGCGCGGGCTGGAGTGAAGAGGTGCGCCTCCGCGGCGCGGGCGAGGCTGCGCCCAAGAACCGCAAGCTCAAGCTGGGGCCCGAGGGCTCTCGGCACCCTGGCGGGTCAAAAGCCCCAACAACGTCATCGTGCTCAACGACCGCCATGTCGAGCGCGTCCCGCGCGACTAGGCGTGGCTACTACCACGCCCGCCCTCATCGCGGGCTCCGGATGCAGGCACCGATCGGCGCACGTTGGCTTCCACCTGTGCGGCCAACGCCAGCGTGCCATGTTCGTAGGCGACCGGTGCTCGGAGGGCTTCATCACGAGTACGGAATGGTCGCCTGAGCGTGAAGGGCTCATCGCCTGCCTGCCAGATTCCCATGTACGCGCTAGGCTGGAACTGCGTATCCATGACATCGCCGAACAGTCCGGACACTCGCATGCTGGCGGTGCGGACTTGGCGGACGGCGACCGCGCATCGCAAATCGAACTGTTCCACAACCGTGACCTTCGAAAACGCAGCCCGGTATTAGGGTACTTGCCGGTAAAACAAGGAGCCATCCATGTCGCCTTCCGAATTTCACGGTCGATCCGGCTTGCGGTTGTCACTGGTAGCTCTTGTGGGCTTGGGCGTAGCCGGCTGCCACGCCAGCTCCAGCACAACCGGTGGCGCAGATATTACCGTTCACGCCCTCGATGCTAAGGACGTGATTTCCGTGACGGCGACGATTTCTGGGCCGCCCCTTCTGGCACCACGAAGTGTCGCCCTTAGTTCTCGCGACGACAAGAACTGGGGCGCTCTCGTCGGATCGCTACCGGTGGGCAGTAACTATGTTTTCACAGTCAGTGCGAACGACGTCAACAACCAGCCAATCTATGCCGGCGTCGCAACCAGCGTAGCCATTCTAAAGGACCAGGTGACCGCCGTGCTGATCACGGCCCAACAGACCACCGCTCCGACGCCCTTCAAGAACTCCCCGCCCATTATAGATTCTCTGCTGGTCTCTTCGACCGCAATCGTTCCTGGCGCAACCGTGACTGCGAAGGTGACAGGGCACGACCCGAATGCCGGCGACACCATCGGCTTTGCGTGGTCGACAAATCCGCCCGTTGGCAGTTTCTCGGCTTCCACAGCAGCGACTACCACGTGGACCGCGCCTGGCACTGAGGGCGACGTTACGATGACCGTGACTCTCACGGACGACTCCGGTGCGACGACCTCGGCGTCTGTGCGTGTGCATGTCTCGAACGCCAATGGCACCGGGCAGGCTGCTGTCGCCGTCAGCCTCAACACGTGGCCGGTCGTCACGGACATGGTGGCAGCGCCCGGGTACGTGGCGCTCGGTCAGCCGGTCTCGCTAATGGTGGTCGCCAGCGATGTCGACAACGATCCATTGACCTACGCTTGGACAAGCACCTGCGTCTCTGGGGTGTTCAGCGCCGCCAATGCCTCGGCGACCACTTTTACGTTATCGGCTTCCGACACTGACACGAGCTGTGAATTCGATGTCGCAGTCAGCGATGGCCGCGGCGGAACGACAAGCGGCCAAACGGTCTTGCCAGTCGGCAAGCCACCACTGCTAGAAGCGCCGGCAATCACCGCCAGCGTGCAATCGGCGGATAGCGTGAATGCCGGAGCTAGCGCAACGTTTGTTGTCACGGCGACCGATCCTCAGGCCAATGCCATGACCTTCGCCTGGCTGGCGTCGGGCGGCACTCTTTCTGGGCAGAGTGACACCACGGGAGGCTCGCAGGTCACATGGACCGCACCGGCGAGCGGAGCCATTACCTTCACAGTGTCGGCGACAGTCACGGACGCCTTGGGGCTAAACACCCGGTTCGACTTCGATATCAGCGTCGTTTACACTTCGGCAGGTAGTCTTTGCGGAACCGCGATTCAGACATCATGTAGCTACGCATTCACCGTCCAGCAGGGAACGCAACAAACCATCTCCGTCTACTTGACGAACACCGGAACGGCTCCTCACTCGGCAACTCTCGCCGTCGTGAATCCGCCTGCGGGTGTTGCTTTCTTTGTCTCGCCGACGGGTGCCCTCGCCACCCCGCCTGGTGCGACCGCGGCGGCTGCCGTTACTGTGGACGCTACCCAAGCCTCTGTTGGTACTTACGATAATGTGTTACTTCAGATCTCGACCGACGATGGCAACGTGCTTTACTCGACCATCGACGTTACCATTCAGGTTCCAGGGACCGCCCCCTTGCCGGACCTGGCTATCAGCGCCAACGACATCAGTCTCGCCGCGAGCACGAGCTCATCGGCGACGGTGACGGTGAACGTCCACAATCTCGGAGTCGTAGCGTCTCCGCAGGCGATAGTGCAGTTGCTCGATTTCGGTAATCCAGTCGGTCAGACGACGCTTACGGCGTTGCCTCCCAATGGAGTTGGTAGTGTGTCCTTCACCTTCTCCACAACGGGAGGCGGAGACCATGTGATCGAGGCCGTGGTCGACCCCGCCGGGCTTGTTACGGAGAGCGACAAGACCGACAACGATGCCTCGACCATCCTTCGTATCTCGACCCCGACCACGCTCGCCAACATCCTGGTCACAGGCAGTCTTCCGTCGAGCATTTACTCATCATCCTTCTTCACTCTCAGCGGGCAAGCCATCTACGATGTGCTGGTCGGCGGAGTCAGAAACACCAGCTACCCGGTGAAAGGCGGGCTGGTTGATATCACGCTCGTGGCTCCTGATGGTACCTCCTCGATTTTTGGAACCGTCTACACGGACACCAACGGGAATTTCTCCCAGACCTTGCTCGCCCCTGCCTTGGTCGGCGCCCATCAGATGAGGATGAGCGTCTCCGACCAGACGCTGAGTGGAACGCGCCAACTGGTGTTCAACGTCATCCCGCTGCCGCCCGCGCCGCCACCGCCAGGTTCCCCACCGGCGGAGTGGGGGCCAGGCCAATGGAACTACGTCCCATCGCCCGGTGGTTCTGGCGGCGGGAGCTGGACGTGGTCGTGGGCCGGCGGTCAGCCTGCGGTGCCGCCCGCGACGGTTCCGCTGAGCGATCTTCGCGTGGTTTCGGATGACATCGCCTTCTCCAAGAACAACCCAGCCGAGAATGAGGAGATTACGATTGCGGCTCAGATTCACTTCTGGTCATCGGCCCCGACGAGTGCTGCAACCGACGTGCCAATCAACATCTATGTGACCGCGGCGGGTTCGACGAGCAAGGTATGGATCGGCAAAACGACGATTGCGAGCTTGTCCGTCGGAAGCCCGGACTACGGCTCACGCGTCGTGTACGCGTCCTGGAAAAGCCAGGGCGAGGGAATCTACATTGTCGAGGTCGACATCGATCCGAGCCTGACCTTCACGGACCAGGTCACCTCAAACAACGCTGCGACGCGAGCCATCGTAGTCGGAACTTTACAAACCGATATGGGCACTATTTCCGGGCATATCACCGACCCTTTTGGGGCAGTAGCTGGCGTAGAAGTCGACGCGCTGGACAGCACCGGCGCGACGTTTGCGAGCACGCTTACTGACACCACTGGAACCTACTTGATAAACCAGGTGTCCGCAGGTAGCTACCAACTCCGCATCCGCCCACCGACGGGCGAAACCGCTACACTCAACCCACAGACGGCGACCGTTACTATCGGCGCGATTGCAGAGGTCGACTTTGCCCTTGCCCTTGGAGGCACGGGTGGTTCGGAAAGCGACGCGACGCCTGACGGTGGCACTGGGGGAACTGGTGGCTCGGGCGCTGCGGGAGGAACGCCGCTTGACGGTAGCTCTGCTGCAACAGGTGGTGCGGCCGGTGGTTCGAGCGGTTCTATTCCGAGCACATGCGAGGCTACCAACCTGACCGCCTGCGGGTCGGTTTGTGTCGACACGAACAGCGATGCCAACAACTGCGGAGCCTGCGGGGCCGCCTGCCAGACCGGCGCGACGTGCGTGAGCGGTGTTTGTACCTCGGTATGCCCGGCTGGCATGACCTCTTGTGGCAACGTTTGTGTGAATCTGCAGACCAGCCCGAACGACTGCGGTGCCTGCGGCAACGTGTGTTCTTCCGGCAAGACTTGCGCGGCAGGCACCTGCTCCATCGCTACGACGACGTGCGTAGACGGGACCATGCCAAGCCCAACAGGCATACCAGTCTACATCGACGTGTCTTCGGGAATTCCTGTGGTGTCTTCGCCAAGCTCCTGGTTTTGGAGCACTTCGCCCTACGATCTCTTGCACTTGAGTGTCGCGCAGGTTGCAGACGGAGAATGGGAAATCGACTTTGGCTTTGCTCTGGAATTTAGCGGTTGCGCGTCCGGAAATCGTGGCGTCGAGCTGATCAGCCCAGCTACGGGCGACTTGGTTCTTAGCTATGGCATCGACAGCTTCTCATACAATAATTATTATCAGGAGGCGGAAGTCTATTCGAGACTGTGGGTGCTCAACAGCTCGGGACAACTCGCTGGAAGAACACCGCGCATCAGCAACGCTGTAGTTCCCCAGATGTGCCTGGTGCCGCAGATCTTCCAACTAGCCGTGCCAGGAATAGTCAACGGAGGAGTTGACGTCTACATAAGAGCACAAGACTGACCACGCACTCCCCCCGGGTATGGTGCGGGTGTTCCTCTGTAGATGACGCATACTTCTTATAGGACATGTGAATGAAGACGCGATTCGGTGAAGGAAGAAGGGCGCTTTATAACACTGCCGCGGCCTACGGCCGTAACCAATGCGGGGCTCTGCCCCGCTCCCCGCGAGGAGCAGCAATCTACCGTCTACCGTGAGCTACGCGCGAATCGCATGCCGAAGAGCCTGTCTCGACCACAAGGCGTAGCCTACCCCATCGCAGCCCCGGGCCCCGTCGAGGTCGCGTTCAGTTGAGCCAGTCATCGCCGCCACCCACCTTCTGGGGCGGTGGGCGCGCTGTGGCGTGCGACGAAAGTACGCCAAAATATCTGACGGTATGCCGCTTGGGAGGAGGGACGAGGGTTGCAAAACGTGCGATGAGTGCGAGCGGCTCGAGGTCCACCGACGTAGTCTTTGCCCTACGAGAAGCGCAAGATCGAACATGCAGGCGCTTTCGCTCAGATGGCCAATGACCAGCGCCAGTCCATAGAGCGAGTTTCTGTTCGAGCGCTGGAAGTTGCGGCGCGTGACCTGAGCGAGGCCGACGGATGTGCCGCGGCGCGCACCTTGCCGCATTTGTGAGGGGAACCCACCGGAACACTGACACAAGCGTCGGCCGTGGACTACAATCCGGGCGCATGGCTTGGCTCGCGACTCTCTGGCTCCTCGCCGTCAGCGGCGTGCTGGCCGTCGGGTCCTTCATCGGACGCCTGCTGGTGATTGCGTTTGGGCTGGTTCCGAGCGTCACCGCGCGTCTGCTGCGGCGGACATTTCCGCCAGCGCCCCGTTCGGCATCGCCCGCTCGGAGCCGTCCGCGCATCCTGTTCATCGGTGGCACCATCAACCAGACCAAACAGGTCGAGCAGATCGCCGCCGAGCTGCCGGATTGCGACCACGCCTTCACTTGGTATTACTGTGACGGCCTCCTCGAGGCTGTCCGACGTCTGCGGATTCTCGAGACGACCGCGCTCGGAAGCAAGCTGCGGGCGCGTTGTATCGCCTATCTGCAAGAACGCTACCTTCCACTCGATCTCGGCGGAAAAGTCGGCGACTACGATCTGGCGGTGACATGTTCCGACCTGGCCGTCCCCCGCAACCTGCGAGGACGGCCGATCCTGCTCGTACAGGAAGGGATGACCGACCCGGAGGATGTGATCTTCTGGCTCGTCAAGACGTTGAAACTGCCCCCCTGGATCACTGCCACCTCTTCGGCCACTGGGCTAAGCCATGCCTACGATCGCTTCTGCGTGGCCAGCGCCGGGTACCGTGATCTGTTCGTTCGCAAGGGGATCCTCTCGGAGAAGATCGTCGTCACCGGCATCCCAAACTTCGACAACTGCGAGCGATTCAGGCGCAACGACTTCCCCCACCGCGGCTATGTGCTCGTCTGCAGCTCGGACGTCCGAGAGACTGCCCGTTGGGAGAACCGCCCCAAACTGATACGCGAGGTAGTACGCATCGCCAGGGGCCGCCAGATTCTTTGGAAGCTCCACCCGAATGAAAACGCCGCCCGGGCTCGGGCCGAGCTGGCCAGGCTCGCCCCCAGCGCACAGGTCTACGATTCGGGGAGCGCCGAAGAAATGATCGCCAACTGTGACGTTTTGGTGACACAGTTTTCGTCGACGGCATACGTCGGTCTGGCCCTCGACAAGGAGGTCCATTCCTACTTCGACGTCGAGGAGCTTCGGCGCCTGTGTCCGATTCAAAATGGGGGTACCAGCGCACGTCGCATCGCCGAGGTCTGCCGCGCCCTGCTCGCCCAGAGCCGCGGGACCCGGGACCTGTCTTCCCGGGAAGAAGGGCTGCGGAAGACAACTTGCTGACCGCGATCCCAGCTAGAGTGAACCTCGTACGGGTCCTGCAGACCCTGCCGTTGGTCGCCGCCCTCGTCATCGTGATTGGGCTGCTTGCACGCGCGGACCTCCCGCGACTCTGGTTCATCCTGGCCCAAGCGGGACCGCGTCTCGCCTTGGCGCCATTGCCTTACCTGGGTTCGATGGTGGCGGATACTCTGGCGTGGGGCCTGCTTCTGCGGCAGACCGGCCAACCCGTGAAGTTCTGGCGTTTGCTGCACGTGCGGCTGGCCACGGAAGCGCTGCTCCTGGCCCTTCCCGGTGGTTCCGTCGTCGCCGACGTTACGAGCGCAATTCTATTGCGCCGGCATTGCGGCGTGCCTTTTCCAGAGGGTGCGGCCAGCGTGGCGGTGCGAAAGGGCATCATCGTCACGAGCGATGCGGTCTATATGGCGGTGGGTCTGCTGGGCGGTGCTCTGCCGCTACCCGCGCCTGGGGCGGATTCGTCGACGGCATCGTCGCTGCTGGCATGGTTTCTGCGATGGGGGCTGGTCACGGGCATCGTCTTCAATGCAACGACTGGCGGCTTTGTGTTGCTGGCGCTGAGGGGGGGAGCCATGGCCGGACGGCTTCGTCGGCTGCTGGCCAGGCTGCCCCTTCGCCGGCTTGCCCGCTGGGCTGTCGTGCGTGTGGAGGCATTTGCCCGTATCGATGATTCGGCGCGACGGATTTTGACGGGTACCAAGGGCATCCTGGTCGTGGGCTTCTGTCTTTACCTTGCGCAGTGGTTCTTCGAGGCGCTTGATACCTATGTCATTGCATCCCTGTGCGGGGTCCACGTGCCGTTCATGACCGCGTGGCGCTTCGAGGCATTGAGCTCGTTCCTGCGATCCGCGGCACTCTTTCTTCCAGCTGGACTCGGCATTCAAGACGCGGCCGAGGTGGTTCTTGCGCATGCTGCCGGGACGACGCATGCGGCAACCGCGGGCGCTGCTCTATTTGTAACGAAACGGACGAAGGAGTGTCTTTGGATCGTCACAGGACTTTTGCTTCTCTCTTGTACAACGAGAGAAGCACATGTCGACCAGCGCGGATAGCTCAAGCCCGGCGATAGCAACCGTCAGCGGCGGAGGTACACGGTGAGAGTCGTCGGGGTCATTCAGGCTCGGATGGGCTCGTCGCGTCTGCCGGGCAAGGTCCTAAAGCCGGTGCTCGGCAGGCCGCTCATTCTGTGGATGCTGGAACGCGTGCGCGCTTCCCGCACGCTGGATGAGATCGTCGTGGCCACGACCACGGCTGTGGCGGATGACGCCATCGCGGACATGGCGGAAGAGCACGGGTTCTTATGCTTTCGCGGCCACGCCACGGATCTCCTCGATCGCCACCTGCGCGCAGGGCGAGCCACGGACGCCACGGCGGTGGTGAAAATTCCCTCGGATTGCCCGCTCATCGATCCCGGCATCATCGATCGCGTTATCGAGGTCTATCGCGCCCATCCAGAAGACTTCGACTTCGTGAGCAATCTCCACCCAGCCACCTATCCCGACGGCAACGACGTTGAGGTCATACCGATGCACGCGCTCGAGCAGGCTTGGATTGCAGCCACTCGATCTTTCGAACGCGAGCATACCACCCCCTTTCTTTGGGAAAACCCAGAGCGTTTCCGCATTCACAACGTGACCTGGGAGACGGGTCTCGACTACTCCATGAGCCACCGTTTCACCATCGACTACCCCGACGATCTCGCCTTCGTGACAGCGGTATTCGAAGGCTTGCACCAGCCCGAAGCCAAGCCCTTTTCTCTAGCAGACATTCTGACCTTTCTGGAAGGGCGCCCCGATGTGTTCCGCTTGAACAGCCATCTGGCAGGCGTGAACTGGTATCGCAACCACCTCCACGAGCTGCGGACCGTCAGCGCCAAGGACACGGTCCGGCTGGAGTCGCCATGAGAGATCCGCCCCGCATTCCGATCACCCCGGAGGATCTTCACCGCATGGAAGACCGCGCCTTTCGCGTGCGCCAGCACATCGTGCGCATGTCGGGAGGCGGCGGCTGCTTCATCGGCGCTTCGCTCTCGTGCACGGATCTCGTCGTGTTCCTCTACGAACGCGTGTTGGCCATCAGTCCCAGCACGGTGACGAGTCGGGATCGCGACTACTTCTTTCTTTCCAAGGGCCACGACGTTCCCGCTCTCTACGGAACCTTGGCCGAGCACGGCTACATCGAGCGCGAACGATTGCGGCATCATCTGGATCCTCGCGACGACATCTACTGGCATCCCAACCGGGCCATCCCGGGCGTGGAATTCCATTCGGGATCGCTCGGACATCTTTTGTCGGTGGCTATCGGGGTTGCCATGGGGATTCGCCTCGATGGCGGGCCCGGCCGGGTCTTCGTCTTGCTGGGCGACGGCGAGCTCGACGAAGGCAGCGTCTGGGAAGGCGCGCTCGTTGCAGCCGCCCATCGGGTGCAGAACCTGGTGGTCATCATCGACCGCAACGAATTCCAGGCCAACGTCGAGACCGAATCTCTCATCCCACTCGAACCCCTGTCCGACAAGTGGCGTGCCTTCGGGTTCGGTGTGGTCGAGGTGGACGGCCACGACTTCATCGATCTCGAACGCGGCTTTGCTACGCTGCCGCTTGTGGACGGCCGCCCCACCGCCGTCCTCGCGCACACCGTGCGTGGCAAGGGGCTGCCCAGCATCGAGCGCCGCGCGGATCGCTGGTTCGCGCGCTTTTCCGACGAAGAAGTGAACGCCTTGCTCGCCGAGCTGGCTGGCAGCGCGCAGGCACAGCTCACGTCCGAAACCCTGGTGGTGCGATGAGCGCGGCGACTTACCAAGACGTGCTCCTGGCCGCGGCAGAGCGCGACCCGCGCATCGTCGTGATGACCGCCGAAAACCGCGCCGCTATCCGCGGCGTGCCGGCCCTGCTCGGGGAACGCTTCATCGATGTCGGGATCTGCGAACAAACCATGATCGGCGCGGCCACAGGCCTGGCCTTGCGTGGACGCATCCCCGTGGTGCACGCGCTGGCCACGTTCTTGGTCATGCGCGCCTTCGAGTTCATCCGGACCGACGTCGGGATCTCCGGCCTGCCGGTGAAGCTGGTGGGCGCCGTACCCGGATTTCTGTCCGATGGCAACGGGCCGACCCACCAGGCCATCGAAGACGTGGCGCTCATGCGCGGAATCCCCGGCATGCACATCGTGTGTCCGAGCGACGAGCGCGAGCTTGTGGAAGCGATGCCGACCGTGCTCGCCAGCCCGCACCCGACCTACGTGCGATTCAATGCCTCGCCCTGCCGGGTGGAGCATCACACACCTTTTGCCCTCGGCCAATCGGAGCTTCTCCTCGACGGCAAGGCCGTGATGCTGCTCGGCTACGGCTTGCTCGTGCCCGAGCTGGTGGCCGCGGCGCAAGAGTTGCGCGCGGCCGGCATCGATGCGGGGGTGCTCAACCTGCGCACCCTGGTGCCGCTCGACGAGGCCGCGCTGCTCGAGCACGCGGCAGGCGCCCGCGTGCTGGTGACCGTGGAAGACCATTTCAAGGTCGGCGGTCTTTTCAGTATCCTCGCCGAGCTCTGTTTGCGCGAGCGTCTATCCCCACTCGTGCTACCGCTCGCGCTCGACCGTTGGTTCAAGCCGGCCCTCTTGCCGGATGTGCTGCACACCGAGGGTTTCACGGGACCCGCCATTGCCGCGCGCGTGCGCCACGCCCTTGCAACGAGGAGACTCCATGCCTAAGTCCATCACTCTCGATCCCACCTTCCCGTGCATCGACGCCTCGAACGCGCTCTATGAACGGGCCCGCCCGCTCATCCCGGCAGGCACCCAGACGCTTGCCAAGGGCGTGGGACAGTTCGTAAACGGCGTCGCGCCGAAGTATCTGACGCGCGGTCGCGGCAGCCACGTTTGGGACGTCGATGGCAACGAGTACATCGATTTCAGCATGGGCGTGGGTCCGCTTTCGCTCGGCTACGCCTTCCCGGAGGTGGACGCCGCGATCCGTGCGCAACTCGAAGACGGCATCACCTTCTCGCTGCCCCACCCGCTGGAGGTCCTGGTCGCCGAGACCGTGACCGCTCTCGTGCCCGGCGCCGAGATGGTGCGCTTCTCGAAGACCGGCTGCGACGTCACCAGCGCCGCGGTTCGCCTAGCGCGCGCCTTCACCGGCCGCGGCAAGGTGATCTGCTGCGGCTATCACGGCTGGCATGACTGGTACGTCTCGGTCACCGACCGCAGCCGAGGTATCCCGGAAGACGTCGCCAAGTTGTCGTACACCTTCGCATACAACGACCCCGACTCTCTGCGTGCCGCCCTGGCCGACGACGTGGCGTGCGTGATCCTCGAGCCCATGGTCTTCGAATGGCCCAAGGATGGATTCCTGGCCGAGGTGGCGCGCGCCTGCCGCGAAAATGGCAGCCTACTCATCTTCGACGAGATGTGGACGGGATTTCGCGCGGCGCTCGGAGGCGCGCAACAGCGCTTCGGCGTCACCGCCGATCTGGCGTGTTTCTCCAAGGCCATCGCCAACGGCATGCCGCTCTCGGTACTAACCGGGCGCGCGGAGATGATGCGCCTGTGCGAAAGAGAGGTCTTCTTCTTCACCACCTTCGGCGGCGAGGCGCTATCGCTAGCGGCCGCGCAGGCCACCCTCGAGGTGATGAAGACGCGCGACGTGGCCGGCCGTCTCGACACCCTGGGGTCGCATTTGCGTGATCGCTACGCGGGTTTGGCCGCAGGTCTCGATCTCGAATTCACCCATTGTGTGGGCATGGGCTGCCGTACCCTGGTGACCTTCGCTGCCACAGGCCGCGCAGCTGGCGTCGACCCGCTGATCATGAAGTCGCTCGTGCAGCAGGAGCTACTCCGCCGGGGCGTGCTGTGGCAGGGCTTCCACAATCTCTGTTTTTCGCACAGCGAGGCCGACATCGATCAGTTGATGGACGCCTACGGCGAGACCTTGACCGTGCTCAAGCAGGCCTTGGCGAGCGGAGCACCGGCGAGCTATTTGCGGGGCGCACCTATGGAGCCCGTCTTCCGCAGGGTGGCCGGCTTCAACACCCGTCCGCGCGTTGGAAGGCACGCAACCAGCGAGGTGGCGCATGGCCGTGGCTGATCCATTCTCGCTTGCCGGCAAGGTGGCCGTGGTCACCGGCGGGCTTGGACTTCTGGGGCGGGAGTTTGCCCTTGCCTTGCATGCGGCAGGCGCGACGGTCGTCATCGCCGACATCGACCCGTTCGCCTGCAAGCGGCAGGCCGAAGACCTCGCGGCGGCGGGAGGCGAGCAGGCGCTTGGCCTGCCGCTCGATGTGACCAAACCGGAGTCGGTGGAAGCCTTGCGCGCAGCCGTGCGCGAACGCCTGGGTCGCTTGGACGTGCTGGTGAACAGCGCGGCCATCAACGACCGTTTCGAGGAAAACGAGACCGAGCAGACCACCCGTTTCGAACGCTATCCCCTGCACGCGTGGCAAAGGTTTCTCGATGTCAATCTCACCGGCACGTTTCTGGCGTGTCAGATCCTCGGCGCCGAGATCGTGGCAGGCCAGCGCGGAGGTTCCATCATCAATATCGGTTCGACCTACGGGTTGGTGGCGCCGGACCAGCGCATTTATCGTCGTCCCGACGGGGACCAGAGGTTCTGGAAGTCTCCTGTGTACTCGGCGAGCAAGGGCGCAGTGTCGGCGCTGAGTCGGTTCATCGCCACGTACTGGGCCAGCGAGCGGGTTCGCTGCAACACGCTTTGCCCGGGCGGCGTGGCCCAAGCGCAGGATGAGCATTTCGTAAAGCAGTACTCCGACCGCACGCCCCTTGGTCGAATGGCCGAGCCGAGCGAATTGCGCGGGGCCGTGGTGTTCCTGGCCAGCGACGCCTCCAGCTATATGACCGGGGCAGACCTGGTGGTGGACGGAGGATGGACGACATGGTGATGAGTGAAGAGTCTCCCGTTCTCACCCTCGATCCCATCGAGGCCGAGCGTCGCGTGCGTCGGTTGAAGCTCGTGCTTACCGACTGCGACGGCGTGCTCACCGACGCGACCGTCTACTACTCGGAGCGCGGCGAGGAAATGAAGCGCTTTTCCTTGCGCGACGGCATGGGGTGCGAACGACTGCGCGAGATCGGCGTCGCGACGGCTATCGTGACACGGGAGGACTCGGCCATCGTCGTCCGCCGCGCTCAGAAGCTGGCGGTCCGCTTGTGGGGCGGGGTGCACGACAAACGCGCCGCCCTGGCGTCCATTCTGGTCGAGCACCGCGTGACCTCTGCCCAAGTCGCCTACATCGGCGACGACGTCAACGATCTGGGCGTGATGGAAGCCCTCGCGAGCGAGGGGTTGATATGCGCGCCCGCAGACGCCGAGCCCGCGGTGCTCGATCGCGTTCACGTCCGCTGCACCCGGCGTGGCGGCGAAGGCGCGTTCCGCCAGATTGCCGAGTGGATCCGTTTCCTGCGTTTTGAGGATAGCTCGTGCGACGAGCTCTCGAGAAGGAGGTCGCCATGAAAGAAACCACGGCCAATTCCATACGTGTTGGCAACAAGTGGGTGGGCCCCGGCCACCCCGTGTTCGTGATTGCCGAGATCGGCGTCAACCACAACGGTTCCGTCGACCTGGCCAAGCGCCTCATCGACGGCGCGGTCGTGGCGGGCGCCGATGCGGTGAAATTCCAAAAGCGCACGCCTGACAAATGCGTCCCCCCGACACAGCGGGAGGTTCTGCGCGACACTCCGTGGGGCCGCATGACCTATTTGGAATACAGGCATCGCGTGGAGCTCGGTGCCACGGACTACGCCGAAATCGATCGCCACTGCCGCGACCGCGGCATGCTTTGGTTCGCCTCGTGTTGGGACGAAGACGCCGTCGACTTCATGGAAGTGTTCGACCCACCGGTCTACAAGGTCGCTTCGGCCTCACTGACCGATCAAACCCTGTTGCGCAAGTTGCGCGCCACGGGGCGCCCCCTGATGGTTTCCACGGGAATGTCGACCATGGAGGAGATTCGCAGCGCAGTTGAATTGCTTGGCACGGATCGCCTTCTTATCGCGCACTCCACGTCGGCCTATCCCTGTCCACTCGAGGCTCTCAACCTGCGCATGATTCAGACCCTGGGCGATCTCTTTCCCGTCTGCCCCATTGGCTATTCGGGGCATGAGACGGGGCTCTCACCCACCTGGGCAGCGGTCACTCTCGGGGCCACGTTCGTCGAGAGGCACGTGACCCTCGATCGAGCGATGTGGGGGTCGGATCATGCCGCATCGGTCGAAATCGGTGGCCTCATGCGTTTGGTGAGCAACATCCGGGACATCGAGCGGTCGCTCGGAGACGGCGTGAAGCGGCTCCACGCCACCGAGATGGCCCAGCGTCAGAAACTGCGGCGCGTGTCCAGCGCCGATGCTACTCGAGGTCTGGCCTGACCCGCGCGGTGACGCAAGCATGACGCCCGCGATCTCCGCGGCCACCATTCTTGTCGGCGCGTTCCTCTTCATCGCCCTTGAACGTCGATTTCCGTACGCCCCCAAGCAGCGCCTATGGCGGAACGGATTTCTCACCGACCTGGTGATGTACACCTTGGTGCAGAGTTGCGTGCTGGGGCTTGTCATCAAGGCACTCATCGAAGCCATCGACGGTCCTGGACACCACGGCCGATGGCACATAATCTCGGCGTGGCCAGTGCCAGTGCAGCTTCTCTTCTTCGTGGTCACCCACGATTTCTACATCTACTGGTTTCATCGCTGGCAACATCGCAATCCCATCTTGTGGCGGCTACACGAGGCCCATCATTCCACCCAGGACGTGGATTGGCTAAGTGGCTCGCGCTCTCACGCCCTCGAAATCTTCATCAATCAGAGCATCGAGTTCATGCCCATCGTTCTTCTCGGTGGCGCGCCCGAGGTGGTGCTTTGGAAAGGCGTGGTGGACGCCATGTGGGGCATGTACATCCATTGCAACCTCGATGTGCGTTCGGGTTTCCTGCAACGCCTGGTCAATGGACCTGAAATGCACCGCTGGCATCACGCCGTGGAAATCATCGACATCAACTTCTCCACCAAGCTCGCTATCTGGGATTGGCTGTTCGGCACGGCTCATCTTCCGGCCGGCAAGCCCATGTCCTACGGGCTTGCGGCGCAAGGCCATTTCCCCTCGGGCTACTTTCGGCAACAGGCTTTCGCTTTCCGCCCCTTCAGCCGCAGCCCCGATCCGGGTGCGGGGTCGTCACCGAGCCCAGCTCCTTGACCGCCGAAGGCGCGAGATTCCAACCCTGTCATTGCCACTGTTGCAACCATTGTGTGTCGAATGTGCCAAATTGCGCACACACAGGGGGCGTCGTCTTGGCTTCCAAGCTATCTTGGCTCGCAATGGCGCCGTCGGACGGCGAGAACAGGGACCTTGACATGATCGGAACCTTCTCGGAACCGGTAGATCCTCCTTCGGTCTTTCGCTGGGCAATATTCGACGCAGACATGGCGCTGGCCATTTTCGTGATCATGGCGCTCGCGACCCTGGTATGGGCTAGCGGCGGTGCCTTTCAATGGGCCCGAGGACCTGCCATCGTCTGTTGTGGCGTCATGGCGGGCCTCGTATTGCTCTCGATGTTGCGCCACCTTCCTGCGGCCCTGACGACCCGTGCTGACGCAAGCCGCCTACTTTGGACCCGTGCCGGCGCAACTGCTCGCGACTGGGCACCTGTGATGATCCTCATCTGGGCGTTTCAATCCCTCGAGACCTATACTGCGGTCGTGCGCAAGAGCAGTGTCGAAGGCGCCCTTTACCGATTGGATATGGACTGGTTGGGGGTGGAGCCGACGGTCTGGGTGGGACACCTGTTTCATCCCCTGCTAACCGATTGGATGGCGTTGACCTACAGCCTTTACCTCGTTGCGCCTTTGGCCCTTGCGGGCATCCTGGCTTGGCACGGACGTCGAGAAGACTTCCGAGAGATGTCTTCGGCCCTCATCCTCCAACTCGGAGTGGGATTCTTCGTCTGCCTGTGTCTCCCGGCCGGGCCGCCGCGCTTCTTCGCGCCTCTGCAGAGTGCGTTCACACCACCACGGTTGCACTCGTTCCTGGGCATCTACGAGATCCAACAGCGCCTGTTCGATTTGGCGGATCCTGTACGTGCGCGGTCGTCATTTCCCTCGCTGCACTGTTCGCTGGCGGTCTTCACGTTCGGATACGCACGACGTTTCGGCAACCTGGCATTTCCGAGGAGGCCCCGGCTGTTCTTCACCATCTTTGCCCCCATCGCGGTATCGCAATGTCTTGCTACTGTCTACCTGCGCCACCATTGGGTACCCGATATCGTCATGGGTCTGCTGTCGGGTTACGCTTCCGGCGTCATTGCGCGGAGGCTGCGCACACGCAGCTCGACACCAGCCGCGCGCCGGAGTGTTCTTGAGCTTCCCACATCCGACTGCAACAGCCGTGCAATCGCCACCGAATCTCGTCTGTGAAGTGATGACTCCTTCAATTGTGCAACATCTTGTCACGAGAAATGTTTCGGATTCGCTGCTGCCTCAATTCCGTCACCCCGTCTGCACGCAATCGTTGCAGATTCTAAACTCAATCTACACATGGCGCGGAGTACTCTACGCCACGTTGTGAACCACGTTATAGACAAGTCCATCAAAGACAACGAAGTACGCGTGGATACCCATGTCCATTCCTACGCCTCGCGTGCTCCGAACAATTGGCTCATGGATTCTGTGGGTGCGTCCGAGAGCTACACCCAGCCGGACCAACTCTATGAGCTGTGCAAACAGCGAGGCATGGATCTCGTTACCATCTCCGACCACGACACGATCGAGGCGGTGATCGAGCTGCGGGCGTCGCACCCTGACGACACCTTCATCAGCGAAGAAGTGTCGGCTGCCTTCCCGGAGGACGGTTGCATCGTCCACACGCTGGTGCTCGACATCTCCGAGGCCCAGCATGTGGAGATCCAACGGTTGCGCCGGAATATCTATGAGCTTGTCGAGTACCTCGACGAGCATGGCATCCCCTTCTTCGCCTGCCATTTGCTTTCCCCGGTGAACCTGCGCCTCGATCGCAGTCACATCCAACGTTGTCTGCTCATGTACCGCGGTCTCGAGCTACGTAACGGCGCTCGCGATGCAGCGCACGAACAGGGGCTGCGCAACGTGGTGGCGGGATTGTCTGTCGAACGACTGGCCAGGTGGGCGAACCTTTATCCGCAGGTCCCGTTTCTGAACCAGGATGGACGTTACGCTTGGTTTGGCGGATCGGACGACCATGCCGGCCTCTCCATCGCGCGCGCCCATACCGTGTTTCGAGGGCCGGCCACGGTTGCTGGCTTGCGCGAGGCCATCCGGAACTACGCCACCGACGCCGGCGGTTTGACCGCCACTCCCGATTTGCTTTGTCACAACGTCTACGGTGTGGTGGCGGGCGTGCTCCTCCATTCCGGACAGCTGTCGTTGGGTTTGGGCGAAGGGTCCTCGTCGTCGCTGGGCCAGACCATCACCCGCTACGCGAGCTATCTCGACGAGGCTGACCGACAATTCGATTTCGAAGACGCCATCCTGAAGGGTCACGAAGACTCTACGCACGAAGCACTCCACCAAATCATCGACCGCATTCTGGTGCGAGCCAATCGTGATGCGCTCAAGACCCTGGCGGAAGCCGTAGCCGGCGGGCAACTGGCAGCCGCCACGGATGCGCTACCGGATCTGGCCAAGGCTCTTGCCCTTTCAATCCCCTACCTGTCGAGCGTTGCCATCTTCCGCCGTGACACGGGAAATGCCCGTGGCTTCTGCCGCCAGCTAGACGCTTCCTTGCCAGAGCCGTCCTTGCCACGCGTTGCCATCCTTTGCGATACGCTCGACGACGTGCATGGTGTTTCGCTGGGGCTGCGCCGATTGATCGCGCAGGCCAAGCTGGAAGGTCGCGACCTGCGCTTGGTCGGCTTGGGCGATGGCGAACAGACCGTCGCCGACGACGAAGGCGTTGTGCGCATTCCCTGCGTCTTATGGCACAGGCTCAAGGACTACGAGTCCATTGCGTTCGGCGTTCCCAGCCTGACGTCGCTGATGCACTACCTTGTTACCGAACGCATCGACTTGGTTCAGTGTTCGACTCCAGGACCCATGGGACTGGTGGGTCTTGCGGTCGCGCGCATGGCGGGCATTCCCGTGATCGGCCAATACTACACCGATCTGCCCGAGTACGTGGAACGCCTTACGCGCGATCGATTCATGGCCACCATGGCCTCAAGCTTCGTGGGGTGGTTCTACGGCAAGCTCGACCAGGTGCTCGCACCCTCACGCGCCGTGGTCGAGCGCTTGTTGGCGCTGGGCGTTGCCGAGGACAAGATTCGGCTCATTCCCCGCGGCATCGACCATTCGCTTTTCCGACCCGACAAGCGCGAGCCCGAGGCCTTCGCCGAGTTCGGTCTCAATGGCGAGCCGAAGGTGCTCTACGTCGGTCGTTTGTCACGGGAAAAGGGCTTGGACGCGCTGGTCACCGGATTCCGCCAGACGGCCGAGAAGCTACCCGGTGCGCGCCTTCTGCTGGTCGGTGACGGGCCGCATGCTCATCACCTGCGGCGTCAGGCCGGTGGCGATCCGCGCATCATTTTCACCGGCGAACAAACAGGCGGAAAGCTGGCGAAGCTCTACGCTTCTGCAGACGTGTTCGTGTGCCCGAGCGAGACCGAGACATTAGGCAATACCGTTGTCGAGGCGCAGGCCGCGGGCATTCCCGTCGTGGTCGCTAACCGAGGGGCAGCGTGCGAAAACGTCATTCCGGGCGAGACCGGAATTCTCGTGGATGCCGACCGACCGGAAGAGCTTGCGGCTGCCTTGCAGCACCTGCTCGAACAGCCCGAGCTGCGCCAGCGAATGGGAAGGGCGGCCCACGCTTTCGCTCGGCGCTACACGATGGAATCGGCTCTGGAAGGAACCTTTGCGGCGTACACCTCGCTTCTCGACCAGCTTCGATTCAAAGGAGGGGTGGGAAGTCCTGGGTGACGATGCGCTTGGTCGACGTTACCAGCTTCTTCTCCGATACCTGCGGCGGGATCAAAACCTACTACCGCAACAAGGCACGCCACCGAGGCTACCACAGCACGCTGGTTGCTTCGCAGACCATGCGTCATGCCCTGGAATCGCGGGGCATCGGGCCTGGGCGGTGGGTTGGGCTTGGCGTGGACACGGCGACCTTTCCACGGGGCGACCGGGGCCGAGCTCCACATCCGGGCAGCCGCGAAACCTTTTCGCTCGCCAATGCCGAGGCGCTTGCCGGGATGCCTTTCAAGGAAGAGAGCGAGAAAAGGGGCGGCCCGCGCCGAGCTTCCGACTGGCTAGCCACGCTCGCAGCACGCCAGAAAGCGTGCGCTGGGCATCCCGCCGCGGCGCACGGTCCTGCATGTTGTCGCGCTTTTGTTTCAATGGCAGCATCCGCTCCAGCGTAACTGAGGAGCCTGCAAAGCCACACAAGGGCAGGAGGGACTAGATGGCCTCTGGCTTCCAAACTATGACCAAGATCCCGGAATTGCGCCGGCGGTTACTCTATACGCTGGCGCTTCTGGCGGTCTATCGCATCGGCGTGTTCGTGACCACTCCAGGCGTCAATGCCGCGGTGATGAGCAAGATCGTCAGTCAGTCGAGCGGGACCTTCCTGGGCCTGTTCAACATGTTCTCGGGCGGCGCGCTCGAGAAGATGTCAATCTTCGCGCTCGGCATCATGCCATACATCAGCTCGTCGATCATCATCCAGCTCCTGACCGTGGTCATTCCCAAGCTGGAACAGATTCAAAAGGAAGGCGAGGCTGGGCGGCGGCGGATCAACCAGTACACGCGCTACGGCTGCGTAATTCTGTCGCTCATTCAATCGTACTTCATCGCGCGTTGGTTGATTTCCAACAACTCGACCTACGGCCACCTGGGAGAGGTGGTTCCCGATCCGGGATGGACTTTCTATCTCCTCACCATGATCTCGCTGACCACGGGAACTGCGTTCATCATGTGGTTGGGCGAGCAGATCACCGAGCGTGGCGTCGGGAATGGCATTTCGCTCATCATCTTCGCCGGCATCGTCACCGACATCCCAAGCGCTCTCGTTCGCCTCGCCACGCGCGCTCGCGAGGGCAACATCACGGCGTTCTCGCTCGCCTTGATGGGGCTTATCGTGGTGGCCGTCATTGCCACGATCATCTTCTTCGAGCGCGGCCAGCGCCGCATCCCGGTGCAATACGCAAAGCGCGTTGTTGGGCGCAAAATGTTCGGCGGTCAGTCGACGCACCTGCCGCTCAAGGTGAACACGGCTGGCGTCATCCCCCCCATCTTCGCCTCGTCGATCTTGATGTTCCCACAGCAGATCGCTTCGTTCCTGAGCAACTCCTACGCGCGGGTGATCTCCGACGCACTTCATCCAGGCGATTGGCGCTACAACGTCCTTTACATCGCGCTCATCGTCTTCTTCTGCTACTTCTATACGGCGGTGACGTTCAATCCCGTCGACGTCGCCGACAATATGCGCAAGTACGGCGGCTTCATCCCTGGCATTCGCTCGGGCAAGGCCACCGCTTCCTACATCGACAAGGGACTCAGCAGAATCACCGCAGGTGGCGCGCTCTACGTGTCGGTCATCTGCGTTCTTCCCAACCTGCTCTCCGACAACCTTGGCGTTCCCTTCCGCTTCGGCGGCACGGGCTTGATGATCGTCGTTGGCGTCGCGCTCGACACCGTTCAGCAGATCGAGTCACACCTCATCACAAGGAACTACGAAGGCTTTACTGGTCCGAAGGGTCCGCGCATTCGCGGTCGCGGCGGCCGTGTAGCAGTCCCAGTCAGTGGGTAGGCTTGCGAGTTCCGGCTAGTCGTCTGCGCTCTGCGTCGGTGAGACTCATGGGTGTGCCAAAATCAAACGCGTCGGCTTCTCATCACTGGTTCTGCGCGGCGGGCAGCCGCTCGATATCACAGCGATTGGTACCGATCCATTCTCGGGACAGGACGGCATCTGTCACCGGCCTGTCACTTGACTGCTCCGATCTCCCACCTACGTTCGCTATCCGAACCACCGAAGAAGGGAGCGCGGACCATGGAGTCGATCGAAGACGGGGCCAAGGACTGGCTTGAGGCCGAGATTGAGGATAACCTGGCAGAGGAATATGAGCTCGAGATCTCCGATTCTTCGCTTTACACCGAAATCGGCCGGATCTACCACAAGAAGCATCCTGAAGCCCTCGCGAGCAAGGAGTACCTGCGCCACCTCTTGAGGTTGCAGTCCGAGCTGATCAAGCTACAGACTTGGGTCGCGCATTGTGGCGCCAAAATCGTGGTGTTGTTCGAGGGCCGGGATGCGGCGGGAAAGGGAGGTGCGATCAAACGCATCACCCAGCGTTTGAACCCGCGCGTCTGTCGCGTGGTTGCGTTGCCCGCACCCTCCCTCCGGGAACAGACGCAATGGTACTTTCAGCGTTACGTCGCGCACCTACCGGCGGCGGGCGAGATCGTCCTGTTCGACCGCTCTTGGTACAATCGTGTGGGAGTCGAGCGCGTGATGGGGTTTGCGACGACGGATCAGGTCGAGCAGTTCTTCATGGACGTACCTGAGTTCGAGAGAATGCTCGTGCGCTCTGGCATCGTACTTCTGAAGTACTGGTTCTCCATATCGGACGAAGAACAGCAGCTGCGCTTTCTCATGCGTATTCACGATCCGATGAAGCAGTGGAAGCTCAGTCCGATGGATCTCGAGTCGCGTGTTCGCTGGGAAGCCTACACGCAAGCCAAGCAAGAGATGCTCGATCGCACCCACACCCCTGAGGCGCGTTGGTACATCGTCGAAGGGAACGACAAGCGACGAGCCCGGCTCAATTGCATCGATCACCTGCTCAAGCAGATTCCCTATACCGAGGTTCCCCACGAACCGATTGCACTCCCCGAGCGCGTCTTCAACCCGAACTACGAACGTCGAACCCTGCCCGAACAACTGTACGTGCCGAATATTTATGGCTAAGCGTTTCCACGCACGGCCGCCTTTCCGAGGCCGGCGTGGCCGGACCGCGTCCCGGAAAGGATTGACGGACTGGGATTCGCCACCGCTGACTGCCAAGCGCACGCGTCAGCGGTGTACTCGAAGTCGTCACGAAAGGTTCGGTCAGTTGTCATGGTCGCTGCCAGCATCTGATCCATAGCATTGCGGGTCAGTGAGATCTCGGGGCGCTTTTGCCCGGAAAGGGAGATACAATGCGCGCAATTCCACGACTTTTCGCACGCCGTATTTGTCTATATTCCTTCGCCGCCGGTTCGCTGGTTCTTTGGGGAACACCGGCGAAGGCGGAACAGGAGCTTGAACTGTCACGAGAGAACGTGACCAGCGAGATGCAGGCTCGGCCTGCTCATTTCTTGCCCGGCGCACTCGACGCCGAAATGGATTCGACGACCACGGCCGTGGGGGCAGGATGGGCTGGATACGACGGTGCCACGAAAAATCCCGTCGCCAGCGCGACCGCCGAAGCCTGGGTCGTGCCGCGGCTGGGCCTCATGGCCGGCTTCGGCTCCACCACCCAACCTGGAGAAGTTCGGTTGCGGGCCCAAGGGGGCGTTCGCGTGATGTTGCTCGATCAGAAACGCTTTGGCGTGAATGCGGCCGCGGGATTCCTCTATCGCCAAGATCGCTTCGCCAACGAGGAAGGGATGCTGGAGTGGTCGGCCCTGCTCAGCCGGCGTTTTGGGGCCACGCTGGCGCTTGCGAATCTCGTCTACGCGCAGGATGGCGAGGGCGATGACCGAGAGGGCGAGCTTCGCTTGGTCGGATTGCGCGACTTCGGCACGCGACTGCACGTCGGGCTTGATAGCCGAGTCCGGACTTCTCTTGGCTCCAGCGATCCACATCGGGCGGAGCACTCGAATCCAATCTTCGAATTCAATGCAGGTCCGCTGCTCGCCTACTCGATGGGCGGTTTCTCGCTCGTGAGCGAAGCGGGAATCAGTGGGCAAAAGGTCGACCGACTGCACACGGGCGTCCTGGTTCTGGGTGGCTTCGCGGCCGGCTTCTGAGTGTTGTTTGGAATACGTGAACCTGAAAGCTTCAATGAGGAAAGCCATGCGTACCCATGTCGAATCCACGCTGTTTGCATTGGGAACTTCGCTCCTGACGGTTGCTTGTAATCAGGCCTCGGCCAGCGATCCCGCGTCCAACACATTGCCGGCGATACCGATTGCCTCGGCCAAGAACATGTCCACATCGGACTCGCGCTCCCTCTCCGCGGGCCAGCTCTTGCCTACCGGCGTCCGCATTACTCCCGATGCGACGCCTGGCTCGGTGTTTCAGGGGCTAAATCCGGACCTTCCTACGCTGCCGAATCAACTGGCTGACCATGCCGTCACCACGGCGCTAAGCCCGAACGGGAAGACGCTGCTCATCCTTACCAGCGGATACAACGGTGTGACTGCAGCGGATGGCAGCGGCAATTTCGTTCCCGAGCTGTCGAACGAATACGTCTTCGTCTACGACGTCACCCAAGTGCCGCCCGCCAAGCGCCAAGTCTTGCAAGTCCCGAACACTTTCGTGGGCATGGCGTGGAATCCGAACGGTCGCGAGTTCTACGTGAGCGGTGGCGTCGACGACAACGTACACACTTTCCGGCGTTCCGGTCCCTCGTTCGCCGAAGTCATGCCGGCCATTGCCCTGGGCCACTCCGCCGGTCTGGGGCTCGCCGTACCTCCCACTGCGGCCGGCCTGGCGACGGACGACGATGGCCAGCACGTGGTGGTGGCGAACTATGAAAACGATTCGGTCAGCATCATCGATCTTGCCACATCGGCGACCACGGAAATCGACTTGCGTCCGGGTAAAGTCGATGCGTCGCAATCGGGGCACCCGGGTGGCTCGTATCCCTACTGGGTAACTGTCAAGGGCAAGAAGGCCTACGTGACCTGCCAACGCGACCGCGAAGTGGTCGTCGTGGACGTCGCCAAGGCCAAAGTGCGCGGACGCATTGCTGTTGGCGGGCAACCGAACAAGATGCTCCTTTCCAGCGATGAAGGCCTCCTCTACGTCGCCAACGGGGGGGCCGACACGGTCTCGGTCATGGACACCCGATCGGACCGGGTGGTCGACGAATTCCGAGTCGCGGCGCCCAGCGCCGTGCTACCGAATCCACGTGGACTCACCGGCGCGAACCCGAACAGCCTAGCTCTGTCGGCCGATGGCCGCACGCTCTACGTCACCAATGGTGGTCTCAACGCGGTCGCGGTCGTGCAGCTTGGGCATCGGGGTCTGCAGAAATCCGATGGTCGCAACGACGATGGCAATCGGGACGATTCCGAGCAAAGCCAGGTGGTGGGGCTGATCCCCACCGGCTGGTATCCAGAATCCGTGACTTTGAGCGCCGACAGCCGGAGGTTGTTCGTGGTGAACGGCAAGGGTCTTTCGGGTCCTGGGTGCGTCGATGTCGCCAGCAACACCAACTACACCTCGTGCTGGAACGGGAACGAGTACGTGTGGCAATTGGAGAAGGCCGGCTTCCTCACGGCGCCAATTCCAAGCGGCGCCACCCTCGGGCGTCTGACCAAGCAGGTCGCTGCCAACAACAACTTCCCGACTGGCGACGAGGACCACGAACTGCGCCGCCTGATGGCATTCCTGCGTTCGCACATCAGGCACGTCATCTACATCATCAAGGAGAATCGAACCTACGACCAGGTGCTGGGCGACTTGCCGCGCGGCAACGGCGATCCAATGCTGACGCTGTTCCCGGAGGCCACGACCCCCAACCATCACGGTTTGGCCAGCCAGTACGTCACCCTTGACGCTTTCCAGGACTCGGGAGAGACCAGCGGTGTGGGTTGGAACTGGACGGTGTCGGCACGAACCACCGATTCGGTGGAGAAGACACAGCCTCCGAATTACGCCGGCCGCGGCCTCAACTACGACTGGGAGGGAACCAACCGCAACATCAACGTCGGCGTGGCGACCCTGGCCGAACGTCTTTCGCTCAACCCCATCACGCCCGCCGATCCCGACTTGCTCCCGGGAACCTCCGACGTAGCGTCGGGCGATCCTGCCGAGAGCGAGGCCGCCGGTGAATCGTACTTGTGGGATGCGGCCTTGCGTAAGGGGCTGACCATTCGCAACTACGGCTGCTTCGGCGACCTCACACGCTCGTCGGTCCCGCTCGACTACCCCGTCTTCATTCCGCTCGAACGTCACCCCTACGCTGCAGCCGTGCGCCAATTCTATCCCGCCAAGGCGGCGCTGCAAACCACGTCGGATCTCTATTTTCGCGGCTTCGACAACAAGTACCCGGACTATTGGCGCTTGAAGGAATGGGAGCGCGAGTTCGACCAGTTCGCCGCGAACGGCGATCTACCTGCGCTCGAGCTGGTGCGATTTCCCCACGATCATTTCGGCACTTTCTCCGACGCTATCGACGGCGTGAACACGCCCGAGCTCCAGATGGCCGACAACGACTATGCGGTCGGCCAGTTGGTCGAGAAGGTGGCGGGCAGCCGCTATCGCGACGATACCCTCATCTTCGTCGTCGAGGACGATGCCCAGGACGGACCCGATCACGTGAGCGCCCATCGCAGCATCGCCTTCGTGCTCGGACCCTATGTCAAGCAGGGGGCGGTCGTGTCGGTGCCGTACAACACGGTCTCGATGGTGAAGACGATAGAGGAGGTCTTGGGCCTCGAACCCCTCGGCCTCAACGATGCGCTGGCCACACCCATGTCGGAGGTCTTCGATAGGTCGCTATCACCGAGGACTTTCAAGTATACGGCCAAGGTCCCCGAGATCCTGCGCTCCACGTCGTTGCCCGTGCCGGCCGCCACCGCCAGCAACACCGTGGCCCACCCACTATCGATGGCCATGTTGGCCAAGCACCATCGCCACGGAGCTGCCTACTGGGAACGGGTCATGCGCGGACAGAACTTCGACCGCGAGGACGCCCTCGACACGCCTCGATTCAACCGAGCCCTCTGGCGGGGTATCATGGGGAATCGTCCCTATCCGACCGCTCGTCCCGGCAGCGTCGAATAGTTGAGTGTTATCCGAGAGCCAGCGTAACGGAAACCGGGCAGTGATCGCTGGCCTCGGATGCGACGTAGCCGACCGTCGGGTACCGGGTTCCCGCAACCCGACACTTCTGGGTGATCCCTTTTCGGAGCACGGACTTGGAGGCGATAGCGAGCGATGGGTCGACGAGAAGGTAGTCCAGGCGGCTGACCTCGTCTCCGACTTCGTAGTAATGTGTCCAGCGAGCGGTATCCGGATCGTCGCCGAACGGATCGGCGAGCATCCCGGCGGCGATGAGGTCCTGGAGCGGCTGCAGGTTCGACGGCTTTCGGGTGAAGTCCTCGTTCAAGTCGCCGAGCACGACCACCTTGCGTGATCGCGCCCGGACGGCCTTGACGTACTCCGCGACCTTCGCGGCTTGATTTGCGCGCAGGATGTCGTCGGCTTTCTGGGCATCGTTCTGGGATTTGAAGTGATTGATCAAAAACGTGAGCGGCACCGCCGTGGACGAGCCGACATCGACGTCGACCTCGAGACAGTCGCGAGAAAATAGCGCGCCGGTCACGGTCAGCTCGTTCGTCGATTCGTTGTAGTAGCGCGCGACCGTCGATGCGTCCTTGTTCTTGCGATTGGGATCCAGGTCATCGACGTGCGTGCGGATGCCGGCAATCGTAGCGGCCAGGCCTTTGCGAAGGCAGAGCCCCACGTCGATGCCTCGGCCGTCATTGCCTTCGATGAGGATGAGCGGGCCAAAATAGCCCGACAGATACTGATCGTTGAACAGTCGCAGTGTCCACAGATTCTCCACCTCTTGAACCGCGAGAACGTCCGGCTGGCACTCGAGAATGGCCGCCGCCGTGTTGTTGCGTTGGAGCGCGGTGGTGGCGCTGGACAGGGGATTTCCTTGGTAGTTGATCGACGTCACACCCGTCATGACGACGCGCGGATTGCGGGGGACGATGGGGTCGTCGATTGTTGCGTAGCGTGTAAACAGGTTTTCCAAGTTGAAAGTGGTAATGGTGAGATTCATGGTGCGTTCGCAGTGCTCCTGACCGATGCGTGCGCCATTGTCCCACGGCGAGGCCGCCAGGGTCCCGTTACGATTGCGTTCGTCCGACGCCGTCCATCTGAACAGGTGCAACGCTGGAACACGCCTGTCACGCAATGGTGACACAATCCTTGGTGCGTAAGGGCATAAGGTTGTCGCTCATCGAGCCCGTGCGAGGTCTGACATGGGGAAGAGCGGGAGACGGCGCACACCCCCGCCGTCGTGCACGCCACCGAGCCAGACCTCCATCTGCTCCCCTTGTCTGCGATTTGCTTGCAATTCTCTAACGCAAACGTAGCGCAGGCTTCTTTCACGACGCTCTATCGTCGCACGGTCAATTGGACCGCGAACCTCGAAAGGGCACTGGGGCGGCGGCTCGATGTCGGGCTACGCCGGCGCCACCAAGACGACCGTCACGGCGCCCAGCGACACGACCGCCTTCGTGAATCGTCTCGACGCTGACGTGGACGTGGTCATCACCGCCCACACCCATGTCTTCACCAACGCCTACGTCAAGAACGCCGGCAACAAGGACACCTTGGTCGTTCAGGCGTACTCGGCTAGCACCGCGTACGACGACATCGATGTCACGATCGATCGCCAGACCGACGACATCCTGACCAAGACCGCGAGCGTTCCCACGACCTACGCCGATTCCGGCGCCGGCCTTACGCCGGATGCGGCCATGGCAGCCCTCACCGCTGCGGCCGAGGCCATGGTGGGGCCCATCGCCAACGCGCCGGTCACCACCGCGACGGGGATCTTCAGCAAGACGCAGACCTCCGCCGGCGAGGCGCCGCTTGGCGACCTGATCGCGGAGGCGCACCGGGTGGCCATGAACGCCGACTTCGGCATCACCAACCCAGGCGGCATGCGAGCGGATCTGCCGCAGTCGTGTAGCGGCTCGCCCTGCACCGTCACCTGGAACGACTGCTTCACCACGCAGCCGTTCGGGAACCAGGTCATGATGATAACCCTGACCGGCGCGCAGCTCGCCGCCGCGCTCGAGCAGCAGTGGACCGGCAGCAACGCGGCGCCGCCCTTCGGAACCGGATACAATAAGATCCTTCAAATCTCGGGCTTTACCTACCAGTGGTCGGCGGCGGCGCTGGCGACGAATAGCAGTCCGATCGTCGTTCCGGGCTCCCTCAAAAAGAAGGACGGTACGCCCATCCTCCCGACCGACACCTTCGTGGTGGCCATGAACAACTACCTGACGGGCGGCGGTGATGGCTTTACTGCTTTCAAGAGCGGCACCAATTTGGTTCCTGGGCCCATCGACCTCGACGCGCTTGTGGCGTACTTGAAAGCGCAGCCGGCTCCGGTGAGCGCGGCCACCGACGGCCGTATCACGCAGGTTCCGTAAGCGTTCCTTGCTCTGCTCGGGCCGGCGCTTTTCCCCGGAGCGCCGGCCCGACTCATTTTCGGCGCCCCGCTGCGAGCACAGCGGGTGTCGTGTGCGGAAAGGGTAGGGATCGGACGAAGGCGATGGCCAAATGGGAACGGCGACCCACGACGACGAACGCTCGCGCCAGGACCGTAAGCGTCCCGACAATCAGTTGCCGATGGTCGGACCACGGCCCTTCGGCTTGAGGACTCTGCCTACTCTACTCGAACAGCTCGACCTGGGGGCTCGGCCTGAGAGGGGTGACGGAGCGAAAGTAGGGTGGCGGGCGAGCTTCGGCAAGGCCGAGGGGCTTGGTCCGCAGGCCTTGGTGGCGGAGGAAGCGCTCGATGCTCTCGCGCTCCCGGACCAGGCACGTAGCTTCATGCGTCCCCCGCAGTGGGAGACGGGCGCGGCGAAGCAGCGTGGGGTAGGGACCGGGCGGCTAGGCCCAAGAGTAGGGTGTCGGCGGACAAGCCTACGGTCAAGCGCATCAACTCGGCCCAGGGCCAGTATCGGCAGCGCGATCTGGTGGGGGCCGGCTTGGCTGGGGGCTTGGTGTGCGCTTGCGGGGAGGACGGTGTCTGCAACAAAGGACGCGATGGGTCGTCAGCACGGCGGTTGCTCTGACACTCGTGCAACGGAATTGAGACAGTTGTGCTAACGGTCGCCATCTCGCTTGCTCGGCCTGGGCAGCGCGAGGAGAGTGCGGTGATTCCATGGCTGGAAGAAGGCTTCTTCGCATTATCAGTATCGCGACTATATGCGTCGCCATCGTGAGCCTTCCGGGGCGTTTGTCGGGTGCCCGCGAGCAGCACCGTTCCAACACCTTGCGCACCAGCGGCATCATCGCGCTCGATCTCGGCCATTACGATGAAGCGATAGCGGATTTCCAAGCCGCTTTGGCCGTGGATCAGGATCCCCTCGTGCTCTACTATCTGCTGGCCCGAGCCTACCGGCTTGCAAACAGGCCCGAGCTGGCTCTGCACGCTTGCAGCGCGTTCCTGCAAGCCAGTTCCCGATCCGGCGCAACCAGCGTTCCTTTGCCCCGGCTCGTCAACGAGTTGGAGGCCATTGTCTTGCAACTGCAGCAAAGGACCGCTGGAAGGAGCTCCGGCAAGCAAATCGCAAGAGAAAATGTGGAGAGCATCGCGACGCTCTCGCCGGCGAAGCCGGCCCAGATCGAACCGCGAACCGTTCTGCTATCCAGGCAGGACACTCCTCTGTCCCTGGAGCCCGCCCCCTTCGCGGACGACGCACGACGCGCGGCGCCACCCGGCGCCAGCGTGGGAGGAGAAAAGCGCCCCGCGGGGGTGGCATCCTCTTTCACAGAAACGACGGTGGCCAAAGCGAGCGCACCTGGAGGGCCCGACCTGATGTCGGTCGTCAAGGATAGAGACAACGCGGCGGCTCTGCGAGCTTGCTACGATCGTGTGCAGAGGCGCGGTGGCTTCTTGCCCAATGGAAGACTGAACGTCACTGCAACCATCGCCGCCTCAGGTACTGTACGGGCGGTTTTCGTTGAAGCTCCGGTGGCCCTTGAATCGGTTTCTTCCTGCATCAAGAACGTAGTCCGACACTGGCACTTCCCATACGTAAGCGGGGAATCGCAGTTCTCTTTTCCGTTGATTGTTCACGCGGGGGGGTAGGGTGTCCGAGAAAACTCGTCAGGCCATCATGACGACCAGGATACGATCGAAGGCGGCCGTGCTTTCCGTGCTTTGCGCCGGTTGGGGCTGTGGCGGGAATACCCCGCAACCCACGGAGTGCATTCGGGACTCACGCCGCGTTCTTCGGCGTGAACCCGTGGAGGCTGATGACCTGGCTCGGGCACATGCGCATGGACGAGACCCTTCGCTACGTCCATGTTGCCTGGCTCTTCCTTTCCATGGTGCCCAACAGAAAGTCCATCAGCGGGAAGGTAACGTTGAAATTGGCATGTGTCATCCGCCCCAGACGGTGGTGGTGGCGGTGGTGGGCCTGCAGGCGGCGAAAGCGCCGAGGCGGCCGATGCCGATCCGAGCGAGAGTGTCGTCCGGCAGATGAGGGCGCGTAGAATCTCATACGCGAGGAAGTAGGCGACGGCGGCCAGCAGGAAGACGCCGGCCTGAAGGGCCGCGGGCGACGCCAGCGGCCAGCATGATAGGCGAAGCGAGAAGTAAATGCCTTGCGGAAGCTCTGGAAGCGTTGGCGCCCTCGGACATCGGGAGTACCGACCATGTGGAAAATTTAGTCGGATTCTGCGCCGGAGCCTAGCTCATTCGAATGGGGTGAGCGTACTCGCGGCGGGGCGCTCGGCCTACTCGAACAGCTCGCCCCAGGGTCAGGCGCATCAACTCGGCCCACGGTCAGTATCGGCAGCGCGGTCCGGTGCGTGCTGGCTTGGCTGGCGGCTTGGTGTGCGCCTGCGGGGCGGAAGGTGTCTGCGTGGGTGCTGGCTCAGGCAGGGGCGGCATGACCAGTGGTCGCCACGGAGAGGCGGGTGCGAGCACCCCGCAGTAGCGAATCAGATGCAGCTTCGGCGGTGGCACCGAGGCCGCAAGACGCGCCAAGAGGGAGAGTACGTCCATTTCCAGCGCGTAGGGCAGGGGACTCAGAATCGCCGCTGGCACGCTTGGATAGGACTCAGCGAGCTTGCGCGCAGGCCCACACAGCGGCAACATTTACGCCATGCCAACCAAAGCCAAGAGAGCAACCAAAGCCAAGAAACCGATCAAATCCAAGAAGACTCTCGAAAAGACAAAGGCCCTCACCAAGCGGGCCGTCAAGAAGGTGATCGACAAGGCGGTCAACAAGGCATTTAGGAAGGCGATCAGGAAAGCGGTCAAGAAAGCCGTCGAGAAGGCGGTCAAGAAAGGCGGAAAGCGACAAAGCATGCCCCCGGTGGCGGCGATGGAACCGCAGCCGATTCAGGATGAAGCCCAGCCCGGTCTGGCGATTGTTGATTCGACAGGGACGGGCACTGGATGACCCGAGCTAAGCTGATTCAGACCGTATTCGGAGCCGCAATGCGGTATGAAGATCGAAGGAAGATCGAAGATCGACGGTCAGGCCTTCTGCACCCTCCAAGCCGTTTCCGGGTTGTTGATAAGTTGTTACCAAAATGGAAATAACCGCGTATTCGCGCCCGCTTACACTCATAGTGTGCGACTTGCGGCCCTTGATCTCGGTTCCAACTCCTTCCATGCGCTGATTGCGGACGTCGAGCGTGGCGAGAGCTTGGCGGTCATCGAGCGCGCCAAGCGCATGCCCAGGATTGGCGAGGCCATCTTTCGAACCGGCGGTTTCTCGGGCGCGACGCTCGAAAGCGCTCTGCACGCCGTGGGTGAGCTGGTCCCGGTCATTGAGCGGAACGAACCGCAGGCCGTGCTCGCGGTGGCGACCAGCGCCGTCCGCGAGGCACGCAATGGGCAGGCGTTCGTGGCCAAGGTTCGTGCGCGCTTCGGTATCGACGTCCAGGTCATCTCGGGCGACGAGGAGGCGCGTCTCGCCTATGTGGGCGCACGCGCACAGCTGGACGGCAGTCTTGGTCGTGCCACGCTCTTCGATCTCGGCGGCGGATCGCTCGAGGTCGTGGTGGGCGATGGGAGTCGAATCCTTCACACCGCCTCGGCGCCCATCGGCGTGCTGCGCGCGATGGCGGAGCAGCCGTCGTCGGATCCCCCTTCGCCACTTGACCTGCGCGCCCTCAAGCGCTGGGCGTTCAGTCGCGTGGCCGCGCTGCTGCGCCCGCTGCAAAGGCGCGACCTCGGCGAGGTCGTGCTTTGCGCGGGAACCGCACGAGCTCTGCGCTCCGTGGCCCGCGCGCTGCGCCTGGTGCCGGCGTCGGGCGAAAGCTCCCATTACCTGAGCCGAGACACGCTGCACCTGCTTATCGAGCAGCTGGCCGCGCTGCCGCTGGCGGCGCGCCGCCGTGTTCCTGGCTTGAACCCCGACCGCGCGGATCAAATCATCCATGGAGCCGTCATTCTGGCCTCGGTGCTCGACGTCGTCGACGTCCTCGAGCGCGCGTCTGTCGGGCCGCGCTCCGCGAAGGGTTGCTCCTGGAGCACGCGCGGCGCCAGTGGTCTGCGGCGGCCTGATGGCTTATCGGGCTGCGTAGCGGACGCACGTTGCCCCCGGTCGGGACATCTTTCCGAAGCGGTTGCCGATTCCTGGTTCCGTCGAATCATTCATGGCTCTCTTCAATCGATCCTGCGGTCGGGCCAAGGAGCTGCCCGCATGTCATCAATGGATGGAAGGCATCAGCTGGCAGGCCCGAAGACCGCACGCTTGACGCCCCGTGCTTGCATGCCGTTCGCGCGCGTATGGCGCCTGATCGACGAGCGCTGGACAAGTCAGATCGCCGCCTCACGACCCGGTGAGCACGTGCGGGGCGCACAGATCCAGGGTGTGGACGAGGGTATGCGGGCTGCTTTCCGACTCCTTGATTGTTCAAGCGTGAGGAGCTTCGCCGATCTTCTTGCACAGGCGTAGCCGATGAGCCGTCTCGTTGCGGCAGCCGCCGCAGGCCCGCTTGCACTTTGCGGCCGGCTGTTTGCCCGAATCCTTGTCCACGCAAGCGCAGGCTTGTGCATTGGGCAAGTACTCTGAGGCACGGACTGAAACACTTTTGTTGCAAACCCTTTCACGAGGCGCGGAATCGAAGAACCGAAACCGTCGACTCGGATTCCATTCCCCATCGGAGGCCCAGCGTGATCAAGCTCAACGCAAGTCTGCTCTTCGTTTTCGTGTGCGCCAGTGTCGCAGCCTGCAACAGCGGGGGACCGAGCAGTGGCGACAATGGCAGCGGTGCCCTCGGCCGCGTAGAGCTTCAGCTTCAAGCTGGGCCGGGCGTCTTCTTGAATACCGTGGCCTATTCGACCACTGGCCCGCATTCCTACTCGGGCACCGTGGATGTCTCGCACTCCGCGACCATCAGCGTGGTGATCGGCAACATCGCGGCGGGCTCGCCCTACACCCTGACGCTCACGGGAACGTCCACCGATGGAACCACGACCTGCACGGGGACCTCGGCGCCCTTTGCCGTGGCGGCGTCGATGACGACTGCCGTCGCGGTGCATCTCGACTGCAAACAAGCGCACAACACCGGAAGCATCTCGGTGAGCGGGCAAATCAACGTTTGCGCGAGCGTCGCCAGCATCAGCGCGAATGCGCCCGTGGGCAACACCATCGCGCTCTTCAGCACGGCCACCGACCCCGACAGCGGTCCGGGGCCGATCTCCTATCTGTGGACCGCCAGCGGCGGAACGCTCAGCAGCACGACGGTCGCGAACCCGATCTTCGCATGCAGCGGGCCGGGAAATGCCTCGCTCACCCTCACAGTCAGCGACGGGGATCCGGGTTGCACCGACACCTTCAACCTCCTGCTGACTTGCCCTGCGGACTCGGCTGTCGGCGCACAGGCGTGGGTCGAAATCGGCGCCAACAGCCGGGCCATCGCACGGCTCATCACGCCGTACACCGTGTGCCCCTCGATCACCGTCGACGGGGTCGCGAGCGCCATGACGGTCCGTGCGCTGCCGGCCAGCCTTCCGATCCGCACCACGAGCACAGATACGACGCTCGCCGCGGCGACAACGTCGGGCAACTCCAAGCCCTCCATCTTCACGACGACGACCTGCGAATTCCTTCTCCCCGCGGGGGCGACTATGGCCACTGTGACCGGCATCAAGCTGCCGCTGCCTAAGCCGGTCGTCAACCGCGTCGTGATCCTGGGTGACACCGGGTGCCGAATCTCGATCGGAAACGTCTACCAGGCCTGCGCCGATCCCACGCAGTGGCCCTTCTCCGTCATCTCGTCGGCGGCCGCGGCCATGCAGCCGGATCTCGTCCTGCACGTGGGCGACTATGAGTATCGCGATAATCCCTGCCCTCCAGGCAACACAGCCTGCGCTGGACAGCCCTGGGGCTACGGTTCTGACGCCTGGGCGGCGGACTTCTTCACGCCGGCGGCGCCCCTGCTCGCGGCTGCCCCGTGGGTCATGGTCCGCGGCAACCACGAGGTCTGCAACCGCGCCGGGCAGGGCTGGTATCGCTATCTCGATCCGAACCCGTTCGACAGCACCGACGTCAAGACCTGCGACGTTCCGGCCAACGATAACGTGGGAAACTACAACGATCCGTGGGCCGTCGCGTTCGGCGACACGCAGTTCATCGTATTCGACTCGTCGAACACCTCGAAGAGCGTCTACTCGCCTCCGGCCTTCATGCCCTACACGACCGAGCTCGCCGAGGCGGCCAGCTTGGCGACCCCGAACATGTTGAACCTGTTCGCCGTCCACCACCCGGTCCTTGGCTACTCCGCGGGCAGTCCGCCAACGGTGGGCAACCCCGGTCTGCAGTCCGTCATGAACGCGGCTTACCCCGGCAACTACTACCCGCCCAACATCGCCATCGCCCTCCATGGCCACGTGCACGACTTCCAGGCCTTGAACTTCTCCAGCAACCACCCAGCGACTTTCGTTGCCGGCAATAGCGGCGACAACCTGGATGCCGCGCTGCCTGCCGTGTTCGACCCCAACTCCGACTTGCCGGCCGCGAATACCATGGTCAACACGTTTGCCTTCTCGAACGGGTTTGGCTTCATGGTGATGGACCGCGTGGGCACCGTTGGCCAGAAGAACTGGAAGTTCACGGCTTATCGCACGAATGGCACGGTCATCGCGGTGTGTAGCATGGCGGCGCCCATCGCCTGCAGTGGAGTGTGCGATAGCACTCCGGGCAGCCAGATCACCTGCACGGATGCCAGCGGCAGCACCGTCGGTACCTACGAGAACATCCCGTAACCGAGAGCACGGCCGAGTTGATCCGTGCCAATCGCGCAAACCTGAGAATGGAAGCACGATCCCGACGGCGCCTGGCAACGGGCGCCGCGTTGGTGTGGGCGCTGGGGGCCTGTGGGAAAGGTGCACCTTCGCCCGCGCCGAAGCCGACCATCGCGGAGGCGTGGGCCGCGGCGAAGGTACCCAGGCTGTCCGGTACGCCGGTGATACCGGCCCGCCGCACCCATGTCCTTCCTGTGCCTCCCCGCCAGGGACCACCGGACAATCCGGTGCTCGTGGCTCTGGGCAAGAAGATCTTCTTCGACGAACGCTTGTCGGAGCCGCCTGGAACGAGCTGCGCGAGCTGCCACGATCCGGCGCGTGCCTTCTCGGGACGACATGGCTCCAGCATCGGAGTGGCCCTCGGAAGCCGCCCTGGGCACTTCGCTCGTCGTTCGACGCCGTCCGTCCTGTACATGAGGTACGTACCCGAGTTCCATTACTTCGAGGACGACGAAGCCCCGGTGCCTGAACCGCGCGGCGGTTTCTTCTGGGACGGACGCTCCGACAGCGTCGCGGAGCTCGTGCGCCAGCCGCTCTTCAGCCCCGACGAGATGAACGCCGGAACCCCGCCTCGCCTCGCCGCCAAGATCGTGCGCGGACCTTACGCGAAGGAGTTCCGCAGTGCGATGGGTCCGTCCTCGGCGCCAGGAGTGGTCTTGCGCGGTGTCGGCGTGGCTCTCGAAGCCTTCTTGAAGAGCGACGCGATGACGCCGGCGACTTCGAAGTACGATGCCTACGTACGCGGCCAGGCGACCCTGACGGAGAAAGAGCGGCTCGGTCTGGAGATCTTCAAGGACCCACGCCGGGGCGCCTGCTCTGGTTGCCACCGCATGGCCGAGACGTCAACCAATCCGGCGGAGTCGATGTTCACCGATTATGGGTACGATGCGGTCGCCGTTCCCCGCAACCACGATTTGCCCGGCAATCGAAATGCCGCGTCCTTCGATCTCGGCCTGTGCGAACGGAAAAACAGGGCGACTCCTTCGGACGACGAAAGGTGGTGCTCGAGCTTTCGCACGCCGTCGCTGCGCAACGTCGCTGTTCAGAGCAGCTTTGGGCACAACGGCGTGTTCAAGACCCTGCGCGAAGTCGTGGTGTTCTACGCCCGGCGCGCGGTATCGCCAGGCCTGGTCTACCCGCCGGGGCAGAAGTTCGACGACGTGCCGCCGAGGTACCGTGGCAACGTCAACATCTACTCCCCCATTTACAACAAACGGGAGGGATCCCCTCCGCCCATGACCGATGACGAAATAGATGCCGTCGTGGCCTTCTTGGGGACGCTGACCGACGCGCCCTACGTGGCGGCGGCAGTGCGCGAGGCGGGCGGTGCGCCCGTCCCACAGTCGCCCGCGCGTTGAGCTGGCAGCATGACGAGTCTCCATGGGAGAAGGATCGGGCGCGTCGCTACCATCACCGCTGTCGCCATCGGCCTCGCTGGGTTGGCGCCCGAACGCCTCGCCTTTGCCCATGCCGTGGGCATCTCCAGCGGCGAGTACCGCTTGGACGGCAAAGTGCTCTACGGCGACATCGGTATGGCCGGTCGAGAGCTGGCCCGTTTGCTCCCCATGATCGACACGAACCACGACGGCTCAATCGACGCCGAGGAGCTGACTGCGGGTCGCGAGGCTGTCGCGCGCGCTCTCGTGGGCGGGGTGACCGTGGAGGCCGACGGAAGAGCCTGCCTCGGCTCGCTAGACCGCACGTGGGTGCTGGAGGCCGAGGGCGGCGTCGTCTTCCAGGTGCGCTACACCTGTCCCGAGGTTCCCGGTCGGCTCATGCTGGCCCTCCCGCTTCTCGATGGGCTGGCCCCCGGACACCGGCACTTGGCGCGCGTTTTTCGTGCGGGCAAGGCGAATGTCAGGGTGCTCGATCGAGCCCATGCCACCTGGACCTTGGACGAGGCAAGCCCGCCCGCGGGCACTGCCCGCATGGCTTGGTCGATGCTGAAGCTGGGAGTCGAGCACATCCTCACCGGCGCCGATCACCTGGTGTTCTTGCTGGGCCTCATCCTCGTTGGCGGGAGACTGCGCTCGCTGGTGGGTGTGGTGACCGCCTTCACGCTCGCGCACTCGATCACGCTGGCGCTCGCGTCGCTATCCGTGCTGACGCCCAGCCCGCGCCTGGTCGAGCCGGCCATCGCGTTGTCCATCGCCTACGTGGGCGTCGAGAACTTCTTCGTCAAGGACGCGAGCAAACGCTGGCGCATCACCTTCCCGTTCGGGCTCATCCACGGGTTCGGTTTCGCGGGTGCCCTACGCGAGATCGCTTTGCCCCGAGGACAGATCCCGATCGCGCTGGTCTCGTTCAACCTGGGCGTGGAAGCGGGTCAATTCGCCGTCCTCGCCGTCGTGCTTCCGCTGATCCTGGCCGCGCGACGCTCACGTTGGTTCGCCGATCGTGGCGTCAAGTTGATCAGCGCCATGATTGCCATCGGCGGTGTCGTGTTGTTCATCGTGCGCCTCGTGGCACAGCGCTAGAAGGAATGCGGGACACGTGGCCCGAGGGCGAGCGCCCGATGGTGCTTCAGGATGCGATTTCGGCCGCGAAACACCATTGTGGCGGTGGTCGAGCTGACCATTCCACTCGGCAAGATCGGCTCGAAGACCGCAAAAACCGGAAGGCATCTTCGCTTCTCGGTAAGCCGCTGCGAAGTGGCATACGACGGCATGCGGGCTTGCGGGAGCTGGGGCATGGGCGAACACGCTGGGGAGCTCGTGCTCGATCCCTAATGGAGACGATCGCGGGGAGTGCGCGGGAGTCGATCGCGGTGGCGCCCGCACTTCTCGAGATCGCCAAGGCGTATCTCATGTATTCGGCGATGGCCAATCGCAAATGTCTCCCTCCCAGGGGAACCAATCGTTTGAGGTGTAGGCGATCTTTGACATAGGGCGATCGCGCTCGGCGCGGCCGAAATACCGCTCTTCTGCTCGATCGTCTCCACACCCGAGGCTGCGGAGTCAAACACGAAACTGGCCCACCAGGGCCGTCAAATGTTCCGCCAGCCGTGACAATTCCGCGGCGCTCGCTTGTACGTGTTCGCCGCCCTGACGGATATAGCCAAGCGTTGCGTTGACACCTGCGATGTCCTGCGCGATCGATTTCGAAACGCCTGCGGTTTGGGCAATGCGCTCGTTCGAATCCTTCACGCCACTTGTGGCCTCGGCGATATTGCCGGCCACATCTCTGGTCACCGTCGCCTGCTCTTCAATGGAGCCCGCGATATCGCCCACGATGCTGCCGACCTCCTTGATGACATCGAAGATCTTGCCGATATCGGCGACGGCCTCGGCGGTGGACGTCTGCACGCCACTGATCTTGGACTTGATGTCTTCGGTGGCATGTGCCGTCTGCCCGGCAAGCTCCTTGATTTCATTGGCCACCACCGTGAAACCCTTTCCAGCCGCACCGGCCCGGGCGGCTTCGATCGTTGCGTTGAGGGCCAGCAGGTTTGTTTGCGAGGAGATATTCGTGATGACTTCGGTGACCTGCCCGATCTGCTGCGCCGCTTGCCCTAGTTGGCGCATGAGGGAGGAGATGGCCTGGGCCTTCGCCGAGGCATCCTCGCTGATGGCGTGAGCCTTGGCGACCTTCGCTGCTATATCTCCCACGGTCGCACTCATCTCCTCCGTCGCGCCGGCGACCGAAACGAGATTGGTTGCGGCCTGCTCCATGCGGGCCGCGACCGAGACCGTGTTGGTGCTGGACTCCTCTGCGGCCGCCGCCACGGTACTTGCCTTTTCGGCCATAGTTCGCGTTCCCGAGGAAGTCTGGGACGCAATGGCGGAAAGCTCGGTGGCGGAGGCGGCCAATGTATGGACCCCTTCGGCCACCTCAAACACCAATTTTCGCAGGTTCTTGCTCATACCGTCGAGGGATCTACACAGATCGCCCGCCTCGTCCTTTCTGTCGCGAAGCTCGCGGGGAATCTCGCTGCTAAAGTCCCCTTTGCTGGCAAGGTCGAGCAACTGCACGCCGGCGTTGATGGGAATAGTAATACTGCGAGCGGTGCGAATACCCAAGAGGGCGATCATCGCGGCCAGGACCATGAAGGCGACGATGGTCCCCACATTGGTCGAATAGAGAACGGCGTCGGCGTTCTTTTCTAGCGCCGCCGCTTCTTGATTCGCGTCGGACACAACCCTATCGATGGCAGCCCGATGTTGCTCGTAGGCCTCGTTGAGCCGGGCTGCGTTGGCTCTCGTTTTCTCCAGGTCGTTCCTCATCAGCGCGGGAAGGAATTCCTCGGTAGCAATGCGAAAGAATAGCCGCGCCGGCTCGTAGGAGTCCTTGGTGAGTTGATCACGCAAGGTTCCCGCTGGAAGGTGCCCTGTCCAATACGAGTGGCGCTCTTCGTAGTCCTTTTCGAGCTTTGTGAGCTGTGCGGCAAGCGCCTTCCGCTGAGAGCCGGTGGCTTCACCCTGGAGCTGCTTGGTAACCAGAAAGGCTTCGATGATGTACTCGGGAGGAGGCAGCACATCGGCCACGAGATCCTTATTGGCTATGATCTCTTGATACAAGGGCCCGTTCACGGTCACCCTTTGCATGGTCAAGTGGCCGAAAAGAAAATAGGCAATCAACCCGGCCAAGGCCGACCCGACAAGAATCATCAGCTTCGCTCTCATGCGAAGGTCGTTGAATTTCATGTTGGCGTCTTTCTGTATCGGGTCGGTGCCTTCTTCCGTAGAGAAGTCTGTCGCTACTATCGACTCGGACGCATCGCACCTTGAAGACGCGTCCTGGCAGGCGGATTTTCATCGTCGACGCATGCCTTCCCTACCCCGAGCCCTCAGACTCGTCCCGGCAGGCGAGGAGGCGGTCGGCCTGGGTCCAAGCGTCTGATCTCATCAGTTTTGGCGACACAGGGTGCTCGTGCTCGGCGCGGCCGAAATCGAGGATCCCAAGTCCAGATCCACGCGTAACGCGCGATGGCTGCGCAGTCGGTTGAGCCCATTTCCTAGATCGTGGGCCGCAGTTTCCGGCGCTCGAACAGGAACTCGCTCTTTCGGCTGGTCGTGGTTATTTCCTTGACCTTACGTTTGAGCGAAGCGGCCATTTGGGCGAGCGCTCCGGGGTGTTCGACGTTTCGCACGGCTTCGCACGGGACAACCGCCACGCTCAAGGTGACAAGAGGCACTTCGACCTCTTGGCCTCGTCGGTCGGTGGCGCGAAAGTAGCCGCGCTCAACATCCGTCGGATCGAATAGATCGATCCTTGCTTGGTCGAATTGACGGCAAAGGGCTTCGACGCTCTCGGGGCCAACGGTCGCTGGCGAGACGATGACGAAGTCATCGCCGCCGATGTGTCCCAGCTTGGCTTCCGGTGACAGTGCCATCAGGATACGCGACAGCACTCCTGCAAGACATCGGATCATTTCGTCGCCGCGCAAAAATCCGTAACAGTCATTGTACTCCTTGAAACGATCGAGATCCGCGTAGAGGACGTGAGCATCTGTCTGATTGAATGCGTTCAGGATCCAGCTCTCGATGCTTCGGTTCCCAGGCAATCCGGTCAGGGGACTCGCTCCCTTGGCAGATTGAACCTCCAGAGCGGTCGAGCGTATGATGAGTTGCCGGATGGTGACGGTGCCGACCAGGTTCCCGGATGTGTCCACCACGATCACGGGATCGTAAAGCTCGTCAGGTGGTCGCTCCATCGCTAGCTTTGCGAGTGCCGTCACGTTGATCGAGCTTCTCCACGATGAGGGGCGTCGGGCGGGCCAGCTCTTCGGCTGGCTTCCACTGAAAGAGGTGGTAGCCAACCGGGCCACCCGTCATGTTGTAGTAGTGCTGGCGCGTGATCAGACCGACAGGTCGCTCTTCACGTAGGATGGTCAGATGATCGAGCGAGGGTTGGCATTGGAAAATGCGGTTCACGTCCTCGCCCCGCTTTTCCTTCTCGCGAATGGTCTCGCAGCGAATCGCAAGCGGACCGACCGTTTCGTTGAGGTCGGACTCGCGGTAGGTGAACTGGCGCATGATCCGTCGCAGCTCGAGACGGGTTTCCTCTGGCACATCCGAGGGTATCTTGGCTGGCCGGGCGAACAAGAACCCCTGGGCGTAGCGCACCCCTAGGCGTGTCAGAGTTTCCAACTCTTCCCAGGTTTCCACTCCCTCGGCGATCAGGGCGCTATCCACGCTGGCCGCGAAGGCCATCAGCGACTTTACGAGGCGCTGCTTGTGAGCGTGGCGGTGGATCTCGCGCGAGAGTGTCATGTCGAGCTTCATGAAATGCGGCGAGCACGTCACGAGCTTGACGAGGTCCGCGCCGCAAGCGCCGATATCATCGAGGGCGATCCTGAATCCTTGTTCGACGTAGTAATGCATCTGCTGCTCGAGGGAGGCGTGGCCTTCGCTCGATTCGCGCCCGATGATCTCGATGACGAAGTTTCGCCGATCGAGTCCCAGGTCGGCGAGCTCTGCCCGCAGGTGTCCATTCATCGGTTGCGGATCGCCGATCACGTTCGGGCTGACGTTGATGAAGAACGATCGTGACCGCGCGGATGGAGGGAGCCGCGCAATCGAGCACAAAGCCACGTCGCGGCAGACCTCCTCCAACTCTGGTAGCTTGCCGAGGGCTTTCGCCTTGGCGAAGATTTCAGCCGGCGAAACAAGCAACTCCGGACCACGCGACAAGACCTCCCAGGCCAGCGCGGTGCCATGGTGCAAATCTACGATAGGCTGAAAGTCAGAGGTGATCTGGCGCGTGTCGATGATTGTGCGCAGCGCTTCCTCTTCCTCCCGCCAGTGGTCTCGTCCCCGAACCGGCTCCTCTGCCGCAGTATGTTCCAGCCAGTCCAAAGTGCCTCATGGTACGCCCCGCGATGCAACGTAACTGCGACAGAATGGAAAACCTCAATGTGCCCGGGTGTCGCATAAGGCACACATCGGAGTCACATGGTTGTTCTCTTTGTCACACGACTGTTCTCGTTCCGGTCTAGTAGAGCTCGCCAATTCCTGATTACAATGCTCTCCCCTCACGTATTCGATCTCCCACCTCCACACAAACATCTTCGAGATTTGGATCAAAGTCATGGACCAGGCTCAACAGCACTTCAGTGTCGGCGAGCGCAGTGTGCCCGGAGACGGCGAAGCGATGGCCGAGTCGTCGAAAATCCCGGGCGCGATCCATGCCACCTCTCTCGCCGCTGCGCCGCGACCGGTCAGACGCGAACGTCTGATCAACAAGCTCAACTACCTCAACTTCCAGAACAAGACCGTCCTGCTCGAATTCGAGCACGTGAGGTATGGACACACGCTACGCGTGGAAGCCAGGCCGCAGCCGTGCCAGGAGAACCGGCTTCGCTGCACCTGGGTCGACCCGCACGCCGCCCGGGCTCTCTCTAGATACTACCTCTTTTCATCGCTGTTCGTCCCGGACGAACAGAAGCTGCTGCAGGGCATTGGTCAAGTAAGATCGATCGATGGGGAGGGGATCGTCATCGAGCTTCCCGAGGTCTGCACCGAGGTGTACTCCCGCCGGGTGGTGAGGAGCCCCTGCAGCGGCATTCAGGTACAGCTCTTCAAGAGCGGCTCGCGTTTCGAGGGCACGCTGGTCGATTTCAGCGCCCTCTCGTTCCGCGCGCGCGTTCACGCCTCGCCGCCGCAAACCTTTGGCTGGCTCACCGCTGGCACTCCAGTGATGGTGGTCATCTCGAACGACCGCGAAATCCTCTTCTCGGGCGACTGCCGGATTGTCAGCCAGACCGGCGGACGGAGTTGCCGGGAGTACGTGTTCGAGCCGACCCAGGACCACATCCAGCGGTTCGAACGCCAGCAGCACCGCAGCCTTCGCCAGCAGCTTCTTCCCGCGCCGACGATCGTCTTCGAGCACCCGCTCACCGGACGGCTGGTATCGCTCAAGGTGCTGGACCTCTCCGCCTCTGGTCTGGCGGTGGAAGAGTACGCGCGCAACGCAGTTCTGATGCCAGGTCTGATGATCCCCCGACTTGATCTATGCCTTGCCAACAACTTCAGGTTTTCTTGTCGAGCGCAGGTCGTCCACCGCCAGGTACTGGAGCACGGGTCCGAAGACTCCTGCCTCAAGTACGGGCTGGCATTGCTCGACATGGATGTCGCAGACCATGTTCAGCTGGTGGGGCTTCTGCACCACGCCGATGACCGTCTCTCCTATGTCTGCAACCAAGTCGACATGGACGATCTGTGGAGCTTCTTCTTCGAGACTGGTTTCATCTACCCGCAGAAGTACGATTTTATCCAGAAGAACCGGGAACAGATCAAGCAGACCTACGAGAAGCTCTATGCTCGTAGCCCCAGCATCGCCCGCCATTTCATCCATCAGGACCAGGGCAAGATCCTCGGCCACATGGCCATGGTGCGCTTTTATGACAGCACCTGGCTGATTCACCACCACGCGGCGCGCACCAACTACACGTACAGGGCCGGCCTGAATGTGCTCGATCACATCACTCGCTTCATCAACGAATCGTGTCGTTTCTCCTTCATGCACATGGAGTACTTGATCTGCTTCTATCGGCCGGAGAACCGTTTCCCCCGGAGCGTATTCGGCGGTCTATGCCGCGGTATCGACGATCCGCGGATCTGTTCCGAGGCGCTCTTCGCCTATTTTCATCTGCAGTGCGACCACAATGTCGAAGGCAGCCTTCACGGGTACTGCTTGAGCCCGACCGACGACGACGACCTGCGCGAGCTATCCAGTTTTTGCCAGCACGAATCGGGTGGGGGGTTGATGATCGGCGCGCTCGACCTCGAACCAGGCGATGTCGATCATAGCCGCGTAGGCGGAGCCGGGCTTTGCCCAGCGGAGCCTGAGCGCGGCAGGGTTGGGGAACACTCCCAGGGTTCCCAAACCAGCGATCTGGGCGAGCAGTTCCACAAGTTGGGATTGAAGCGAGAGCGCCACCTCTACGCACTCAAGCGAAATGACCGCCTCCATGCCGTCGTCATGGTCAATCTCGCCGATATTGGACTGAACCTTTCCGATCTGACCAACTCCGTCACCCTGTTCGTGCTGGATCAAGAAGAGTTGAGAATTGAAGTCGTTTACGATGCCCTATCCGTTCTAATGAAGAGCTTGGGTCAGGAACAACTGCCCGTCCTTATCTATCCCGAAGCTGCTGCGAAAAGCTTGAATATACCGGTCGAGAAACGCTACGTGATGTGGTCTCTGATGCCTCATTCTTCTTCCGATAGCTTTTATCGATCGATGAATTTGATTCTTCGAGCGGGTCGAAGGAATGGGAGCTCCGATGACAAGCGACGGTCGCCGCCTGTATAACAGTCGAATCATCGACAATTACATACGACTCATCGAGAGGAAATATCCGCAGGTCCGGGTTTCGAGTCTGCTGGAGTACGCCGGTATGACCGCCCACGAGGTGGCCGACGAAGGGCACTGGTTCACCCAGGACCAGACCGACCGTTTTTACGAGAGGCTATCCTTCTTGACCAGCAACGCGTCGATCGCGCGCGAGGCCGGCCGCTATGCCGCGTCTCCGGATGCCATGGGAGCCATGCAGCTCCTCATTCTAGGCGCAGTCGGGCCTGGCAGAGCCTACGAGCTGATTGGAAGAGGCGCGCGCAGATTGACCCGTTCCTCGACCCTTGCATCGCGGAGCCTCAGCTCGAACCGGGTGGAAGTCACCACCACCTTCGAGCCGGGTGTGCAGGAGAAGCCCTATCAATGCGAGAATCGCATGGGCTTTTTCGAAGCAGTTACCCTCTTGTTCGCGCGTGGGACGCCGGAGGTCGAACATCCGGAGTGCCTCTTCCGAGGGGGACAAACCTGCCGGTACATCATTTCCTGGAACGTATCCAGAGCGGACCTGTTCAAGCGGGCGCGGAACCATGCGGCCGCATTCCTCCTCCCGCTGGTTGTCTGGTCCGCCATCCGTGCGCCCCTTTTCGGCGTGACCCAGGTCTTGCCGGGGGCGCTCGCGATCCTGGCGCTCCTCACCGCGCTCTACCTTTCGCTCGAAAAGAAGGACATGGCCGCGAGCCTGCACAGCCTGTTCGACTCGACCCATCAACTCGTCCACCAGATCGAGGTGAACCACAACAACGCGGTCTTGACCAGCGAGATCGGCCAGTCCATCAGCAGGCGTTCCGGCTCGGTAGATGTGCTTTCCAGCGTGGTGAAAGCTTGCAAGAAGTGGCTCGACTACGACCGCTGCATGATCCTGCTGGCGGACCGCGGCAGCAAGCACCTCGTTTTCGGCGCCGGATACGGCCACGACGACCGTCAGATCAAGCTCTTGCGGCGAACCTCCTTTCACCTGGACAGGCCGGGATCGCGGGGCGTCTTCGTGCTCTGTTTCAAGCAACAGAGGTCGTTTCTGGTGAGCAACCTGGAGGCAATTGAAGAAGATCTCTCTCTCAAGAGCATGTCCTATGCCGAAGAGCTGGGTGCGGAGTCCTTCATCTGCTGCCCCATCGTTAGCAACGGGGAATCGATCGGCGTTCTGGCGGTTGACAATGTCAAGACCAAGCGACCGCTGGTCGAGACCGACCGCAGCCTGCTCATCGGTGTGGCCGCAGTGGTCGGCATCAGTTTGCGCAACGAAGAGCTTCTGAAATCCAAGGATCGTCAATTCCGTTCGATCTTACGCGGGCTGGCCGCCAGCATCGACGCGCGCGATCCGCTCACCCGGGGTCACTCGGACAAGGTCACGGAGTACGCGGTGGGAATCTGCGACGAGCTCGGGCTTTCGCAAGAGCAGCGCGAGGTAATTTCGACGGCGGCGCTCTTGCACGACTACGGCAAGCTCGCGGTGCCGGACGCGATCCTACGCAAGCCTGGACGGCTGAACGCCCGCGAGTACGAGCTGGTCAAGATTCACGCGGAGCAAACCGAGAAGATTTTGCGCCAGATCAGCTTCGAGGGCATCTACCGGCAGGTCCCGGCCATCGCTGGCGCGCACCACGAAAAGATGGACGGCAGCGGGTACCCCCGGGGGCTCGGGGGAGAGCAGATACCGCTGGGAGCGCGGATCATAGGCGTGGCCGACTTCTTCGAGGCCATCACCGCCAAGCGGCACTACCGCGAGCCCATGCGCAGAGAAGAGGCCATCGCGCTTCTGAAGCGAGAGGCTGGCAAGAGCTTCGAGCCCCGCCTGGTGGATGCCTTTCTTCGCTACTTCGAGCAGGCCTATCCCGCCCAGCTCGAGCTTGGGGCCCCGGTGTCGGCGCGACCGCCCGAGGAGACTCCGCTGCCCGAGGAGACTCCTGCGCCCAAGACGCCGGTTGCGCTGAAGATTGCTTGAGCTGGGTCATCCCCCAGCGGCTGGCTTCTTCCCCTTGCACATGATGAGGGGCGTGTAGATGAACCGCCTGGGGTGCTCGAGGTAGGCGACCAACTCGCGTCGGAATTCCTCGTACCCGCCGGGGTAGCTGTCGGCGAAGAGCCCCGCAGCATTCCGGGTCGCCTCGGCCTTGGACAACCAGTTGAAGCGATCGGTCTCGGACAGCTCTCCGTAGATGAGGTGGTGAGCCGACATCCGCACCTCGATATCCGCGCATCCCAGGTCGTAAAGGTAGGCGTAGAGTTTTCTGCCGACAAAAGGGTCGAAACCGTATTGTCTCGCCATGGCAAGCACGACGTTGCATAAGGTCTTTTCAAGCCGTGCGGGCGCACCGAAGTGTCCCAGACAGTTCTGGTCGAGATCGATCAGGCAGATGGTTCCTCCCGGTGCGAGGGCTTGGTAAGCGCTCTTGACGATGGCGAACGATTCGTCGGCGAAGTACTCGAGCAAAAACCGGCTCCATACCAGGTCGAACATACCCACCTCGACGAGCGGGTCGCGAACGTTTCTCTGCAAGTAGGCGATTCCGCTTTCGGAAAAATTCTCCTTGGCGTACGCGATCCGTTGCGGCGAGCCGTCGATCCCGACCACCTCACCGCCCGGCTGGACCAGCCGGTGCAAGATGTGGGTCGTCCTGCCGGCGCCACAGCCCAGGTCGACCACCCGCATACCCGGACCGACGCCAGCCCAGCGTGCTTGCTCCTCCACCGCGCCGGGGTCGGTCTTGATGTCCAGGCGCAGGGATTCGTCCTCGCTTTCCATGAAGTAGGTGGGATCGTTCACGGCCGAATGCGCTCCCGCTTGGTCGTCCGCCTACCAGATCTGCCCGCGTAGGATGTCATGCCTCGTCTTCCGCCGCCGAGACTGGCCCGGTTCGGAGGTGGAATACAATGACAAGCGGAGGGCCTCGCGTCGAATTCACCCCCCTGTCTCAAAGACGTCGTGCGATCGTCACTCTCGTTGTGTGGACACGGCGCCGCATCTCTGCAGATGGGTTGGTTACAAACCTGTGCTGTCCTCGGGAATAGGCCTGTTATGCGTCATGCGTTGCCAGCGGCATTGCTCACAGAAAGTTCGGCAAAACGTGCGCGTTTCGACACATGGAAGGCGGACAATCGAATTCCGTGGAAACTGCAGTCCATCCACGATTTCGCCCCCGGAGCCGGTCATGAGCCGGCAGGCCGGGGTCGCCCCTTCTTCGCAAGGGGTCGCGGCGGCGCTTGGCGCCGCGCCAAGCATCGAGCGATTGCGCTCGGCGCTGGGGATGGCTTCCGCGCAGGACGTCGGGCGCTTACCCTTCGTGGGCGCCGATGCAACCGGCGGCGCCGAGGCCGAGCTACAGGCGTCCGTGCAGGGCAGCCGTTCCACGGTGGATCTGCCCTTGGCGATCGCGGGCTCGGACTTCCTGGCCAACATCCTGCGCCGGGCAGCCGTGGGCGACACCGCTCCCAGGCAAGCGCACGCCCTCGAGCGCTTCCTCGATGCCAACCCCGACCAGGTCTGGGACAACGACTGGGTGCGCTTCCCGCGCCGGTTGCTCGGAGCGGCGGCTGCCGAGGTCTTCGCAGGCGACTTGTGCGCCGACAAGTCCGATGGATCGAACCGCCTGCGCGGCGATGCGGATAAGTTCATCGCGGTGGAGCGGGGCATCGAGTACGCGCGCGTTCCCATCAGCTATCTCCTCAAGCTGGCGCTGGCCGACGCGGTGTCGGCCCTGCCCGAACGGCCCGAGGCCGTGCGCAAGACCGGGCGGCGCCTCTTCGCCCATTTCATGAGCGACAACACCTCGCCCGAGACCTGCTCGTTCAATGTCGTCAATCTCGCGCCCGAAGCTGGCGGCGGACGCACGCTGGCCCGGGAGTCCGGGCGACGCTTTCTGCTCACGCAGCTTCTTCTCGCCTACGCCAACCGGCGCTACGAGCTGGAGGCCACCGGGCAAAAGGCGGCCGCCTGTCACGCCCCCACGCCGCCCGTCCGGCAGCGCGAGCTGAACAGACTCATTTCGGACTCCTTCTATCGCGAGCTGTTCATGAACCCGTGCCTGTCGGGCTGGGATCGTGGGGAAGACAAGAGCGCCTACATGGGGCTTTGCCACGAGGTGGTTTCGCGCAGCCAGCTCAACGGCGTGAAGAAGCTGCGCGACGCCGGCATCATCGTCAACAACCTGGTCGTGATGCCGAACACGTCGAATCTCAGCCTGGCCAACAACGGCGTGCATGTCAGCATCGGCAGCAAGCGCCTGACCGGCCTCCTTGCCACCGGCGATTCCGGATTCGGCGCGCGCGACGAGAAGTATTTCGGCGATCTGGCCATCAAGATCATGGAGCATTTCTTGCCGCTGTTCGTGGGCACGTACAGCGCCGCGCCCTACCGTTTGGGGTTTCAGGACTTTCATCCTGAGAGCGCTCTCGGCTTTTTGCCCCACGAGCTCGACTTCACCCACCTGCGTATGTTGTGGCGGCGCTGGAAGGGCAAGGCCAATCTGCGCGCCCTGGGCATCACCTTCACGCCCTGCGGGCCCGCGTGGATCGACCGCGCGCTGAGCTCGGTCTTCGGTCTGCGCGGGGACTGGGTGCCTGACTTCAGGCTCATCGATTATCTCGTGTTCCTGCTCAGCACGAATACCAGCCCGTCGCTTTCCGGCGTGCTTGGCAACTCGGACCGGCTCAAGCGCGACTTGGCCAGTCTGGGCGTGTTCGACACGCGCATGTCGCTTTACCTGCTGGTCAAATTGCGCGAGCAGGCGGTCATGGGGTTCTCGGGCTTCGAGGCCCGGCAATACAGCCTGTTCGAGCGTTTCGGCGAGGACATGGGACACGCGGTCGGGTTGCAGCGCCTACTGTGCGCTTTTGCTTACCGCTGCATGGCCACCGGCCGTTTCACGCACGCCCACATTCCCGACGATCCCACCATCGAGAGCGAGCGCCGGCAGGTGGTGTTCGACTGCGCCATCGGTCTGCCGACCTTCTTCGTCCACGAGGCCACCACCAATCGGTTTCTCAAAGCCGTTCTTTCACACACCCACGAGATTCGGCCCAGCCGGCGCTACCCCGGTTACAACAGGGTTCGCACCGATGAGTACCGCCGAGGGCTGTTGCGCCTGTTGCGCCAGGAGGCCCCCGATCTCATCGAAACGCTCGGCATGGGCGAAGTCCTCGACGAGCTGGATCACCGTCTCGCGGATCCCACGGCGCGGGCGTCCCACCGGCTTCTTCAGGGCATCCTGGGCGAGACCGGGGCACGCGATCCCATGAAGGTCGAGGCGCGCACCTTCAACCTGGCGGCCGAGCGCTATTACCGCGGGCGCTTGCGTCGCGCGCAGATCGACGAGGCCCTGTTGCTTTTGCGGGAGGAGCTTTCCTCGGCCGCCGCGCGCCTGTGGGGCGTGCAGTGGGGCGATCTCGGATTGCTCGCCAACCCCGATGCCTATCTCGCGGCCGTGCACGGCGAGCTCCTCGACGATCGGCTGAACACGGAGGAGATCTTGCGTCTCATCAGCCTGATCCTGGCGGTGACCGTGGTGGGCGAGGGCGGCGATGCGTGACGGCGTCCACCAGTACATCGACCGCGTATCGGGCGGCGTGCGCGACGAACGGCTGTACTGGGACAGCGCCATTCGCTTCCTCTACTCGCCCGTGCGCGAGAAGGCCCCGCGCCTGTTCGCGGCCATGACCAGCCCGCGCATGTCGTCGTTCCTCGGCTTCCTCAACTACGACTCATTCGTGGGCCGCTGCTTCGCCGGCGGCCGGCGCTTCATGCTCTCGTGTGGCATGGACTGGACGGAATGTCTCGACGACCCCGACAGTCTGCGCTCGCTGGCCCAGGTCTTCGAGCGCAAGATTCGCTATTGGGAGCGGCGGCCCATGAGCAAGGACGAGCACGCCGTGGTCGCCCCCGCCGACTCGCGCCTGGTGTGCGGATCGTTTGCGGACGGCAGCCCGCTCTTCATCAAGGGCAAGTTCTTCGACCTGAAGGAGCTGCTGGGTGGGCACGCTTGGTGGCGGCGTTTCGCCGACGGCGACTGGGCCGTTTTTCGACTGACCCTCGACAAGTATCACTACAACCATGCGCCGGTGGCCGGCGTGGTGAAGGATTTCTTCGCGCTCGACGGTGCCTGCCATGCCTGCAATCCCGCGGCGGTGGTCGAGGTGGTCACGCCTTATTCCAAGAATCGCCGCCACGTGACCCTCATCGACACCGACGTGCAGGGCGGCAGTCAGGTGGGCTTGGTGGCCATGGTGGAGGTCGCGGCCCTGATGATCGGCGACATCGTCCAGTGCTACAGCGAGGAGAAATACGCTTCGCCCAAGCCCATGACGCGGGGACTGTTCCTGCGCCGGGGGGCACCCAAGAGTCGATACCGGCCGGGCGGCAGCACCGATGTCCTGCTCTTCGAGCGCGGCCGCGTGCGCATGAGCCCCGATCTCGTGCGCGCCCAGCAACGCTCCGACGTGGCCAGCCGATTTTCTCTCGCCTTCCGCGCGCCTCTGGCCGAAACCGAGGTGCGCGTGCGCTCGTCCATCGCCCAGCGACTGGGCGTCGCGGAGCCCGTGGCATGAGTGCGGAGACCCTCTTCGTGCTGGGGCAGGGCGGCCTGGTATCCGCCATACTCACCTGGGGGCTGCGCGTGCTCCCCCGCGAGAACATGCAGATCCTGGCCACGGTTCCTTTGCGGCGTATCGACGGGAACCTGTGGCGAGGCGTGAATTTGACCTGGTACGGGGTCATGCAAATGACCGGGATGGTGCTGGCCGTTGCCCTCGCGTTGGTGCTTGCCGGTGCAGCCGGCGTGCCCGCGCACGCCTTGGTTCTCGTGCTCGGCGCGATGCTGGCCGTGGCCCTGCCGGCCGCGGGGCTGGTCGCCCGCTTGGTCGAGCGCAGACGCGGAACCTACACCGTCGGGGGTGCCGTGTTCGTGGCCGCCCTGTTTCTGCCCTGGACCGCCCTTGGGGTGGACGTTCTCCTCGGCCGGGACGACGCCGTTCCCCTCATCAGCGCCATCGCCGTGGCTTACCCGCTTGGCGAGGGCATCGGCAGACTTGCCTGCATCAGCTTCGGCTGCTGTTACGGGCGCCGGTTGGACGATTGCGGTCCCGGCGTGAAGGCGCTTTTCGGATGGTGGCCGACGGTGGTTCTCGGGGGCACGCGCAAGGCAGCGTACGCGGGCCATTGCGAGGGCATTCCCTTGCTGCCCATCCCCGCCATGTCGGCGGTGGTGCTTTCTGCGGCAAGCCTGGCGAGCGGGACACTGTTTCTCGGCGGGGATTTCCGCGCCGCCGGCACCCTGTCGCTTTGCGTGGCCTTCTCGTGGCGCTTCTTCAGCGAATTCCTGCGCGCCGACTACCGAGGCAAGGGCCGGCTCAGCGCCTACCAGTGGATGGCGCTCGCCTGCCTCCTCTACGTGGTGCCGGCTTTGGCCCTGATTTCTCCATGCGCGCGGCCGCCCGACATCCGGCTGGGGCTCGTCCTGCTGTCATCGCCGCTTGCCCTCCTGGCGTTGGCGGCACTGGGCGTGATGGTCTTTGTCTATCTCGGCGTCAGCAAGGTAACCACCGCTACGATTCGGGTGGACGTCCTCGGCGACAATCTCGGTGATGGGACTATCCATCAACGTGACAATGCGAGTTTGAACAGACCGATGCACATCACCGGCTGTCCTTCAACGATGTAGGCGATCTTCGAGAAGCGCCAGTTGGCGATCTGGTCGAGCGCGGCGCCATCTGGGTCCAAGCGCCTGATCTCATTGGTTTTGGCGACATAGGGCGATCGCGCTCAGCGCGGCTGAAATGCCGCTCTTCTGCTCGATCGTCGCCAGACTGAGCGCTGCCAGGGCGCTTGTCCCCATGCCTGCCACCCGGGTGCACGCCTTTGCTTCTGTGATATTGCATCCACGTAAACATTTCGCGCATCCCCATTGCGCCGGCTGCGCTGCCAGTGATCGGCGCTACATTGAGGTGCGATGGGTGCCGCGAGCACACACACCGATTTGCCAAGAGCACCCGAGAGTACGTCGAGCGCCTTCAGAAGTACCGCGAGCGCGTAACCCAGGAGAGCCGATCGCAGCCTGGCGCGAATCGTGCGTCTTCGTCCTAACGAGATTGACAACGCGTCTGGTGCCAATATTCGACCGAGCCGTTCAGGCGGCTTCCCGATGGTAGAACTTGAGTAATCCGCCGAGCCGCTCGCGACAGGCGACCACCGTGCTGGCTGCCTTCCGCATCCCGAGGTATTCCGCGAGGATAGACGGGCTCGGTGGCCCTGGACCAGCTAGCGGGATCGTGGTTGTCCTTCGCCAGGTTGCCATCCGAGGAGCGGATTTGCCGTCGGTGACGACCGCAAATGGATGGACGAAGGCGGCATTGCCTGACCTTGGTGGTCCCCGCATGATCGACGCGATGTTCGCCATCCTCGTTGACCTCCGTGCTGGAAGGCGTTCACGCCGGCGAGACCGTGGCACTCAACATTGGCGAGACCCCGGAAGACGGGGCACCGGTGCAGCCGGTGCGGCACCAAGGATCGTCCGCGCCTGGCTCGAGCGCGAAGAAATAGCCCGCGAAGAAATAGCCTCCATCGAATTGCAGGTCTGTTCGCCCAGCGCGTGTCGACGGCGCGACCGACACCGGCAGGGTATGCTGGATTTGCCATGATCGATCTCGAAGCTCCGGTGCAAGCGGTTGCGGCGTTCGTGCAACGGGTCCGAGAGCTCGACGCCCAGTATCGGGCAGGCGAGTTCCGTGTTCATGTGCCAGATGCGTGGCTCGATCACGCTCGTCCCTTGGACGAGGTCGTAGCGGCGTTCCTGCCGGCCTCGCACCGAGCCTTGGAGGCTGCCTCTCGCGGCCTGTTCTTTTCGCTTCCTGTGGCCTTCGACGCATCGGAAAGCGTGGGTCCCTACCTCGCCACCGTCGACTCCGATGCTTCCGGCGCGCGTTACCGATTTTTGGACTTGGGCGCCCAGATCGCGACCCAACCGTTCGGCGAAAACGATCCTGACATGGTGGCTGCCGTACTCTCGTCACCGGCGAACCTCGTTTCTCGCTATGCTCATTGCGAGTATCAGACCGCCCTGTCGCTTCGCTTGAAGAGCCGGCTCGATGCCATTGCGCCGTCCGGAACACCTCGCCATTTCGTGGTCAACACGGGCGCGGAGACAGTCGAAAATGGCATGAAGGCCGTCCTGCTCCATCGCGTACGCATGACCGACGTATCCACATCCGCCCTGTTCGTGATCTCGTTCGACGGCGCGTTCCACGGGCGTACGCTGGGATGTCTGGCGGTCACGCAACGAAAGAAGGCACGTGCCGGATTCCCCACCTTCGACTGGCCCCATGTCCCATTCCCCTTCGAAGATCCGGATTCTCCCCAGGATACGAGCCGTCGAGAGGAACGTAGCCTGCGTCGGGTTTGGGAGCTGCTCACCGGGCGAAGAGCGACGGAGCTTCGGAGCAAGGATGGATTCAAACATGACATGGAGCTCATCGAACTGCTCTTGCGGGCGCCTAACGACGAACTATTGCATCGACTCGATGGCGCTCGCGCGGCGATTCCCAAGGAAATCCTGAGCAGGGCGCTTCGGGCGGCGGCCGTGCTGGTGGAACCCATCCAGGGTGAAGGCGGCGTCCGAATCGCTCGTCCAGAATTCTTTCGACGGCTTCGCTTGCTTACTGCTCTGTACGGCGTTCCGCTCATGTTCGACGAAGTGCAGACCGGGGGCGGGCTAACGGGCTCGTTTTGGGCGCACCAAGCCTTCGACCTCCCGCTGCCTCCGGACGCTGTCATGTGGGCGAAGAAGGCGCAGAACGGGATCCTTTTCGTAAGCGAAGAGCTCGCGGCGTTCTTCCAAGAAGAAAAGAAGTTCAACACCACGTGGGAGGGCGATTCGGTCGGCATGATCCGCCTCTTGACCACGCTTGAGAAGGTAGACCTCGAACAGGTTCGTCGCACCGGGGCTCTCGCGCGCTCCCAGCTCAAAGCGTTGGAGCTCGAGTACCGTGACCTCATCCATCACATCCGTGGAGCGGGTTGCATGCTCGCCTTCGACGTCGCGCGCCCCGACTTGCGCGATGCCCTTCGGGACCGTTCCTTCCGGCGAGGGCTCATTCTATTGCCTGCTGGGGAACGTACCCTGCGATTCTATCCCCGATTCGACATGCACCCGAGGGCCCTGGAAGAAGCAGTGAGCCTGTTAAAGAGTGCCATCGACGATGTCCGCTCCGGACATGCCCAGGCGGGGCCTCCTAATGGGCCGACTCCGCGTGGGGGCGCTCGACGTCCCGCGTGCCGGAGTCCAAGTTGTCGACTTGAATGCAGCGGCGTTCGAGCCCCTGCTTGAACAAATCATGGCGGTAGAGATCGCTAGGTACGGCACCATCGCACAGTACCCCGAAGAGACTTTGCGCTCGGGCCGAAGGCCCTTGCTGCAATATCCGGCGAGCGCTCTCGAGATCTCGATGACCGCGGCGCGAGGGATAGGGGTCGCTTTGCGCGACTCGGTCTCGGGCCGCATCATTGCCTATGCGCTGGGGAGTCCGCTCGAGAATTACGATGAGGCAGGCGTGCACTCGGATCCGCACCACGGAGAAGGCAACACGTTCTATCTGCAGGCCATGGCCATCGTACCTGCGGTCAAGAATCAAACGGAGATCCAGGCCATCGTGCTCGACGAGCTACGCGCACGTGTGGTCGCTCTCGGGTATGAGTATTTGTCCGCACTGACCGAGACTTTCGTGCTCGACACAGGGCCGGTTTGGGTCCGAGCGGCCGCGAAGCTAAAGTCGATTCCGGATTACCTTGGCAGCGGCATACCCTTTGGCTATTGGCAGGCGAGACTTCGCGAGTGGGCGCCGTTGGAGCCACCAGAGTCAGCACCGTCTTCCTCCTGAGCCGGAGCCGGGCACGCGTTCGCCAGAGAAAACCGGAATCTTTGCGGTGTGTCTTGCAGGCTTTCCTGCGAGCGATGGTTACCAACTTGTGACCTTGTGGCCCAGGTTTTTGAGCGCGCCCTTGATGCGTGTGTAGCCCCAGCTGTTCTCGCTCGCCATCCTGACGATGAGGGCCGCGATGTCAGCCGCGGTCTTCGGCCGCCCCTGTCTTCGCAGCATCGCCAGCCGACAGTGCTCCGCGTCGGTAAGACTCAACCGCTTCGTGCCGAGCTTTACTCGTAGGAGCAGATTCTCAGCCTTTAGATAGTCGACTTGCTCTTGGAGAACCCGGCCGAGCCACACCGCGAGCCACGCCGCTAGAAACTGGAGCGGCAACGGCAAGTTCAGGGAAGTCTTTCTCGTGGCCATCAGGGTACCAAAACCCCTGGTCCTCACCGATCTTGAGCTGGGGCGGACCGAGGAGAACCGCTCGATATCACGACGATTTCATCAGATCCACTTTCGGCACAGGACGGGCGAACTGTGAGAGTTGCTGTGACAGTTCGTGACGGTGAGAGTCAGAGCATGCCCCCAATAAGCAAAACCCCTTGGGATTTCTCCCAAGGGGCGTTGCGGGGTGGACGGGACTTGAACCCGCGGCCTCCGGCGTGACAGGCCGGCGTTATAACCAACTTAACTACCACCCCATGCCGAAACGTAGATGGTCAACGTTTCGAGCCGCAACGATCTACCCGCATGGGCAGCGGGTGTCAACCAGTTGCTGCGTGCCGGGGGATTCGCCCCGAAGTGGCCGTTCTCACGGTTCGACGGCGCACGACTCGGGATCCTCGCTGGCGGCGATGATGCTGCAGGCCTCGACGGCGGTGAGGCCGAGCTCTTCGGCGCGGGCCAGCAGCTCGGGGCTGCCCGAGCCGGGGTTGACCCAAAGCTCCTTGGCGCCGCGGGCGCGGATGGCGTCGAGCAGCTGGATACCGACGGCGGGCGGCACGTAAAGCGAGGCGCGGTCGACGGGCCCGGGAAGCTCGGCGACGCCGCGGTAGCAGGGCAGCCCTTCGATCTGGGCTTCCTTGGGGTTGACCGGGTACACGGTCCAGCCCTGCGTGACATACGCGCGCACGGCGCGGTTGCCGAATTTTTCCCGGTCGTTCGACGCGCCGAGGATGGCGATGGATGGCATGTTTGGTCGCGCTCCCTTGCCTTGGATGTTCGAATCGGCTAGAGGCTACATCATCCGAGACCGCAACTCGACCCTCGTACCCATCGTCGCCTTGCTTGCGACGCTGGCCGTGGCGTGCGAGCACAAGCCGGTGTCGGCTCCTGCCGCGGATCAGGCTGGCCGCCTCGATGCCGCGCGTGTACCTGCCGTTGAAGCCGCAGCGCCGGTCGAGCCCTGGGATGCGCACGGTCCGCTGGCTGCGGGCGAAACCTACGTGCTCGGCGCTGCCGGCGTTCGCCGCGGGCCCATGGCCGAGGCGCGCGCGCAGGGCCTGCTCGACGTGGATCTCTCGGATGAATGGGCGCCCTTCATCTTCAGCGAATCCGATGGGCCGGGACGTCCCGCCAAACCGAACAGCTACCGTCGTACCTTCATCGCCTTGGCCAACGACCGCAGGAGCCCGGAGGAGCTGCTGATGGAAACCCCGCAGGGTGCGCTCGCGGCGCTGTCCGCGGCGGGCATTCCCCTCGAGCAGGGCGCTGCCGAGAGCAGCGAGGGCAAGCGCGCCATCGCCGAGGCCAAGCGCGCGGTGCGGGTGCAGCGCGATCGCAATTATCTCGAAGCGTATGGAATCCCGCCGACGCTGTCGGTGCTGCTGGCGCGCTTCGAGGAAGATCGGGGCAAGCGCTGCTACGATCAGGTGGACTTGCCCGGGCTTGCGACCTTCGCCGGCCTGGTGACCTACCAGAGCCGCGAGCAGTCCAAGCGCGAATACGGCGAGGCGCTCTCCGACGCTGCGTGGGTGGAAAAGATCCTGGATGGCGACAAGTCGGCGGCGGATGCGACCACCGGCAAGGTGCAGATGGCGCCCAAAGGCGACAGATCGCATGCGGACGACGAGCGCGATGCCCTGCTGGCGCGCATCGCCCACGAGGACCGCAGACAGGCCGCGCGCATCGAGCGTTACCGGCGGGGCCAGGCGCGCTTGCGGGCCGTGCGCGCCGTGCAGGCTCGCCTCATCTGCGAGGGCTTGCTCAGCCCCAGAACCAAGTACGTGCACGGTCTCTTCGATCTGGCGACCAATCAGGCCCTGGCGGCTTGGGAGCGCAAGAACGACATCTTCGGCTGGGGTTTTCTCGGCGGCGAAACCCTGGCGGCGCTGCAGCAGCCACCGATGGACCTGCACCTCGAGACCTTCCGCCGCATCCTGATGGAGCGCATCGCGGACGCGGCAGGCATCGTCGAGGACGGCTCGGCCGCCGGGGGCAGAACGCCCGCGGTCTACAAGGACGCTGCCGGGAAGGAGCAGCCGGTACCGAACCTGGTCGGCGACGATGCCGAGGCGCTGATGACCGAGTTGAAGATTCGCACGCCCGACGACGTCGCCGCCTTTTTGCACCGGGTGGGGCGCGAAGGACTGGCGACCTTGCACGTGGCGTATCGTCCGGCGCCCTTGCCGCCCTACTACGGTCCGCACATGGAATTGTCCGTCGAGATCGACCGCGGCGACGTCTGGTACGATTTTCCCTTCGACGAAGACGGCAAGCCCATCGCGCAGCCGCGCGTGAATTTCCCCACCCTGACCTTGTTCGTCGACTGGCAGAGCCAGAAGATTCCGCTCGTGCGCTGGCGCACGACCATCGGCTCGTGGCGCAGCGAAACCCACCCGAACGGCAAGGTGTACTACAAGTACAAGAACTCGGACGTGGGGCCACGCATCTGGCCAGAGATCGTGGCCAGCCCGGTGTGGATACCGCCCGACAGCACGCCGGCCAAGGAGCTGCTCACGCGCAAGACGCTGGATCGCGACGTGGGCCCGGTGACGGTCGTGAACACCGACGTGATGGGCCCCGGCTTCCAGTCGGCCTACGGCCTGGTGCTGGCGATTCATCACCGCAAGTCGGGCGGCAAGCTCTTCGACAACCAGATCCGCACCCACGGCTCGGACGACTACACCTCCATCGCGCGGCGCTTTTCCCACGGCTGCCACCGTCTGGTGAACAGCCGCGCCGTGCGCCTGTTCGACTTCATCCTGCGCCGGCGACCGTTCGAACGCGTGGGCAACCTGCCGCTCAACCTGCGCAAGCGCTTCACCTACGAGGACAAAGAGTACGAGTACCTGCTCGATACCCGCGGCTACTACTACGAGCTCAAGCAGCCCGTTCCCGTGCTGGTCACCGAAGGTCGCATCATGGGCAAGCTCAAGCACCCCATCGAGACCTTCGTGCCCAAGCCGGGGGTAGACTACGGGGATAGCGAGGACGAGAGCAGCGGCCCGTAGACCACCTCGCCCCGCGCAGCGGGGAGAGGTCGCCGAGCGCAGCGAGGCGGGTGAGGGGGCCGCGGGCAACTCGATGGCACCCAAATGCGCCTTCGATCCGCTACGGAGTGTTGTAAACTCCCGCGGCTTCATGCCTTACGAACACCGCATCACAGAACCCAAGTGGCAGGCGCGTTGGCGCGAGTCCAAGCTGCATCGCACGACGTTCGATCCGAAGCGGCCGAAGTTCTACGCCCTCGACATGTTCCCCTATCCGTCGGGCTCGGGCCTGCACGTCGGGCACTGCGAGGGCTACACCGCGACCGACATCATCACGCGCTGGAAGCGCATGCAGGGGTTCAATGTCTTGCACCCCATGGGCTGGGACGCCTTCGGTCTGCCGGCGGAAAACTACGCCATCAAGACCGGCATCCATCCGCGCGCGACCACGGAAAAGGCCATCGCCAATTTCCGCCGCCAGATCGATTCGGTGGGCTTCGCCTACGACTGGGAGCGCGAGGTCAACACCACCGATGCGGGCTACGTGAAGTGGACGCAGTGGATCTTTCTGCAGCTCTACAAGCGAGGGTTGGCCTACGAGGGCACCATCCCCATCAACTGGTGCCCGTCGTGCAAGACCGGACTTGCCAACGAAGAAGTCACGCAGGGGCGCTGCGAACGTTGCGGTCACGGCGTCGAGCGCAAGGACATGCGCCAGTGGCTCCTGCGCATCACGCGCTACGCGGACCGGCTGCTCGAGGACTTGGCGCTGGTCGATTGGCCGGAGTCGACGCTGGCCATGCAGCGCAACTGGATCGGACGCTCCGAGGGCGCCGAGGCCGTCTTCCGCGTCAGCGGCAAGGACGGTTGGGCCGGCGAGGAGATCAAGGTCTTCACCACGCGCCCCGACACCCTGTTCGGCGCGACCTACGTCGTGCTTTCGCCCGAGCACCCGCTGGTGGAACGCATCACCACGGCCGAGCAGCGTGAGGTGGTGCGTGCCTACCAAGACAGCGCGCGCAAGAAGAGCGATCTCGAGCGCACCGACCTCGGCAAGGACAAGACGGGCGCGTTTACCGGCGCCTTTGCGCTCAATCCCGTGAACGGAGAACGCACGCCCATTTGGATCGCGGACTACGTGCTCGCGACCTACGGCACCGGCGCCATCATGGCCGTGCCCGCGCACGACCAACGCGACTACGAGTTCGCGACCAAGTTCGGTCTGCCCATCAAACAGGTGGTGCGGCCATCTGACGGCAGCACGCCCGAGACCGGCAAGGCTTTCTGCGACGAGGGCATCAACGTCGATTCCGGAATGCTCGACGGCCTCACGACCGTGGAGGCGAAGAAGAAGATCTGCGCCTACCTCGAAGCCAAGAGCCTCGGCCGCGCCACGGTCAGCTACCGCCTGCGCGACTGGGTGTTTTCGCGCCAGCGCTACTGGGGCGAGCCGATTCCCGTCGTGCACTGCCAGACCCACGGCGTGGTTCCGGTGCTCGAGTCCGAGCTGCCGGTGAAGTTGCCCGAGGTCGAGCGCTACGAGCCGACAGGCACGGGCGAATCGCCGCTGGCCGGGATCGAATCCTGGGTCAACACCACCTGTCCGACCTGCGGCGCCCCGGCCAAGCGCGAGACCAACACCATGCCCCAGTGGGCCGGCTCGTGCTGGTACTACCTGCGCTACCTCGACGCGCACAACGACCAGGCCGCGTGGTCGCCCGAGGTCGAAAAGCAATGGCAGCCCGTCGATCTCTATGTCGGCGGGGCCGAGCACGCGGTCTTGCACCTGCTCTACGCGCGTTTCTGGCACAAGGTGCTCTTCGATCTGGGCCTTGTGTCCACGCCCGAGCCATTCAAGAAGCTGCGCCACCAGGGCACGGTGCTCGCGTTCTCGTACCAGGACGGCCTGGGCCGCTACCACGAGCCCGCGACCGTCGAGCTGCGCGGCGACGAGGCATTCGTGAAGGCCACCGGCGAAAAGCTGAAGGTCTCCGTCGAGAAGATGGCGAAATCCATGCTCAACGGCATCAATCCCGACGACGTGGTCGCTCAGTACGGCGCGGACGTCTTGCGCCTGTACGAGATGTTCATGGGCGAGTTCGAGCTGCCCAAGCCCTGGGATCCGCGCGCCATCGAGGGCAGCGCGCGTTTCCTCAGGCGCGTGTGGAGGCTGGTGGAAGAATGGACGGCCGACAAGGCGCCCGCCGACGACCAACACCTGCGCCTGCGCCACAAGACCATCAAGAAGGTCACCGGCGATTTGGAGCGCATGGCCTTCAATACCGCCATCGCCGCCATGATGGAATTCGTCAACGAGTTGACCGCCAAGGGCGCGAGCCGCGAAGACCTGCTCGCGCTGGTCAAGCTGGTCGGCCCCTTCGCGCCCCACCTGGGCGACGAGGCGTGGGACAAGCTGGGCGAGAAGGGGTTCCTGATCGACGCGCCTTGGCCTGCCTTCGATCCCGCCCTGACCATCGACGCGGTGGTCACGCTGGCGATCCAGGTCAACGGCAAGATGCGCGGCAATCTCGAGGTCGCGCGCGGCGCGGCCGAGGACGAGATTCGCAAGCAGGCGCTCGCCGTGCCGAACGTCGCCAAGCACCTCGAAGGCAAGACCGTGCGCAAGGTGATCGTCGTGCCCGGCAGAATCGTGAACATCGTCGTCGGCTGATCGGCCATGTCCACGCTGCGCATGTCCGAAAAGGACGGGGCGGTTACCGTCGACATCGCCGTGAAGCCGCGCTCGTCGCGCGAAGGCGTCGGGCCGATTCAGGGTGACCGGTTGTGTGTGGCGGTGAACGCGCCACCGGTCGACGGCAAGGCCAACGAGGCAGTGGTGCGCGTTCTCGCTGAAACCTTCGGGGTCGCGCGCTCCGCGGTGACCATCGTGCGCGGCCAGACCGGACGCAAGAAGACCCTCCGTATCGCTGGCGTCTCGGCGACGGCGGTAGCGCGGGCCGTCGCAGGGCAACCGTAGACGAACCAAACCCGGAGCCGCCCCCCGGGATTGAACCGGGGACCCTCGCTTTACGAAAGCGATGCTCTACCACTGAGCTAGGGCGGCAAGCGGAGCGAGGCTTCCTACCGCGCTACCAGCGCAGCGTCAAGCAGGTCATCCACGGCCTGGTTTTCCACGACGGCGTAGACGGCTTACCGTGGCCATGGCCGTTGCCGAGGGCAATTGCAACCGGCCACGGCGACGGCCACGACCACGGCCACGACCTTCTGCGGCCATCGCTGGATTATAGTTCACTCAAGGGCGCTCAATGACCCAGGCGTTTGACCGGGTTGCGGTCGCCGAGCGGTGGCAGCCCGGTCGGCGAGTAGCTGTCGCGCGTCGGCGGCGCGATGGCAGCGGCGCGCGGCGCGGGCAGGGCGACCGGGGCCGCAGGTGCCTCGTGCTTCTTTTCATGCGCGTGGCTCGAGCGATGGCCCGAGCCGCCCGCCGCGCGATTGCCCGAATCCGACCTGCGCTCGACGGGCGAAAGCGTCGCGGTGAGCTCGTATTTCCCCGGGGTCGCGGCTTGCAACTGCATCTGCACATCGGTGTGCCCGGCCAGGCGAAAGCGGTAGTTGAGCTGGCGCCCGTCCGCCGGGCGGATGTCCACCAGGGGGGTGGTTCCGAGCACGCGGTTGTCGTTGAGCCGGAGCACCTCCGCGCCCGGCGGTTCGGAGTTGATGTGAATGGAGGCGTGCGATGGCGGCGCGGGCGATGGCGGGGCGACCTCGGGCGCGATCTCGGTGATGGGTCGCTTGGCGGCGGCGGACACGAAGATGCTGGCCACGATGCCGACGGCCACGATCACGATGAGCGGAATGGCTACCCGCTGCACCCGCCGGGTGTCGAGGTAGGTGCGGACCTGCGCGACCAGCCCCATGGGCTGGCTCGGCCGGGCGGCTCCGCCTCGCACCTGCGTCTGCTTGGGCAACGCGCTGGCGGACGGGGCCCTGCCTGGCGGGGCCCCGCTGGCGACGGCGGCTTGCCCGGCCACGGTCGGCTGACGTGCGACGGACGTGCGCGCCGAGGGCACTTGCCCCACGGCCACGGGCGGCGGGGTCAGGCCCACGGGCGCCATCATGGTCGCGCCCAGGGCCACTTCGCCGCCCTTGCTCTCGGCGCTCCCGGCGGCCAAGACGGCGCCGATTTCTTCCATGCTGCGTGGCCGCGCTTCCGGATCTTTCTCCAGGCAGCGCAGCACCAGGCGGTCAAGCCAGGGCGGTGTCTCGGGTCGGAGCCGGCTGGGCGGAGGTGCGGGCTGTTTCAAGATGGCATTGAGCAAGAGCACCAGCTGCTCGGAGCGAAAGGGCACCGCGCCCGTGACCATCTCGTACATCACGACGCCCATGGCGTAGATATCGGCCGCGGTTCCCACGTCGTGACACAAGGCCTGCTCGGGCGACATGTAGAAAGGCGTTCCCACCACGGCGCCGTCGATGGTCTTGTGGCCGACCTGGCTCTGCTTGTCGCCGAGCAGCTTGGCCACGCCGAAGTCGAACAGCTTGGCGCGGAAGCCGCCCGGAACCTGCGAATCGGTCACCAGGAAGATGTTGTCCGGCTTGAGGTCGCGGTGAACGATGCCGACACGGTGCGCGGCCGCGAGCGCGTCTATCACTTGGCGGGCGAAGGTGACGGCCAGGTCGATGGGCACCGGCCCCGATGCCGACAGCCGGTCGCGCAGGCTCTGGCCCTCCATCAGCTCCATCACGAAGTAGACGATGCCGTCCTGGGTGTGCCCGAAATCGGAGATATCGACGATGTTGGGATGTCGAATCTCGTTGACCGCCTTGGCTTCCTGGAAGAAACGCGAGACCAACCCAGGATCGGCGCCGAGGTCCGGGCGCAACATCTTCACCGCCACCCGCTTGCCAATCATGGGGTGTTCCGCCAGATAGACCGTCCCCATGCCACCTTCCCCCAACACGCGGACGATCTTGTAGTTGCCGATGCTGCGACCGATCACGAGTGCCCGGCAGTATAGCCCGTTTGCTCGCGTCGCGGTCGAGGAACCTGCGCGCTTGGAAGCGGGCGCGATCGGTCGTATCGTGCTCGTCCAACCATGACCATGCGAACCCCGACCCGTCACCCTCTGGCTCAACTGGCCCCGGCTGCCGCCCTCGGCCTTGTCCTTGTCACCTTGGGGGGGTGCCGAACGGCGGCCCCGGCCGTCCCGGCCGCGACCCTGGCCACGCCAGCGCAGCCCGTCGCGGCCCCGCCCGCCGCCGCGATCGAAGTCGAGCCCCAGTTCTCGGCTCCCGTCGTGGCGAAGTCCGCGATGGTCGGCAGCCTGGTGACGGTAGCGCCGGATCGGTTGGTCGGCGATCTCGATGCGCTGTCGCGACGGCTGAACCTGCCCATGCGGCTCGGGCACGAGATGCTCTCGTCCCTCGGTAGCTTGGGTATCGCGGGGGACAATGCCCATTTCCGTCAGCTCTGGGATCGCGTGGATCCCGTCGCGCCCATCGCCGTGGTGTGGGTTCTTCCGCCCAAGTCCGAGGCCAAGGGGTACTGCGCGGCGATCACCTTCCGGGATCGCGCCTCGGCCAAGCGGACGCTCGACGAGATGGGCACGCTCGGCCAGCAGCAAGGCGGTATCGCGGAGCACATCTCGGGAAGCGGCGACAAGATTTGGGGCGGCATCAGGGGCCGTACGCTGTTTGTCTCCGGATTCCGCCGAGGCGCTCTTGTTCGCCGGTGCCTTGGCCGAGTCCGCGCAGGTGCCGCCCGCCAAGGGGCAGGCGGTCTTGACCGTGCTGCCGCAGGCCCTCGCGGCGGCCATCGGCAAGACGCCCGACGCCCTCGTGACCCACGTGGCGTCCATGATTGCCAGCGAGGTGCAGGCCGCTCCGGGCAAGACCGCACCCGCGGTTCAGCGCATGATCGTCGCCATGACCGAGGCGGCCACCAAGCTCGTGATGGAATCCTCGGCAGCGAATCTCATCTTCGATGTCGGCCCGGGCACCGGGCTGACGATCCAGGCCGAGCTCGTTCCCCTGGCGGGGACCGACTTTGCCGCGCGCATGGCGCACAGGACGCCCTATGCGTTCGATACCCGATTGCCGGTGAAGAACGACGGCACCGCGGTTTTCTCGACCGGGGAATGGGGTTCGTGGATGCCCTTGCTGGCCAAGGTGCTCGAGGCCACCGGGCCGGCCGGCAGGGCCATGTCGAAGAGCACGAGCAAGATGCTCGACGTGACGTCCGGGTGGTCATGTGTGATGGACTTCGACGAGGCCGGCCTGTCCTCCTTGTGCAGCTCGGCGCTCAAGCCGGGCACGAGCAACAAGGCCGCACTCGATGCGGCGGTCGCCATGGTCAACGCGCAGCAGGCCTGGGAGGCGGAGCTCGATGGTCGCAAGGCGAGCCCGCTCAAGATCAAGCGCGCGCGCGACCTCGTCGAAATCGAAAAGAAGATCGAGAACAAGGAGCCCATGGCTCGGGCCCTGGCCAAGGCTGTGGCCGGTGGGGACATCCTCAACTATGCCCTCACGGTCAAGGATGGTCGGCTCTTGATGGTCACGGGGCGCGACGCGCGGAAGGCGATCGCCCGTTACGGGAAAGGTGGCTCTCCTACCGGCGCTCCCCTGCTGGCCGCGACCTTGGAGCGCACCGAGGGCGACGAGATGATGGCCTCGGTGGACGTGATCTCGTTCATGCTGCGCGTGCTTGGGCAGGGCAAGGGTCTGCCGGGCAAGGAGATGGCGATGGTGGCGGGTGCGCTGCCCGGCGTCGCCGACATGACCGCGCCTTTCGTCTTCGCGATACGCGGCGGGGGCTCGCTCGTGGGTGAGCTCCGCATCCCCATTGGCAGCTTGGAGAACGTGGCCAAGGTCGTACAGGGCATGATGGGGCCGCCCGGCGCCCCAGAAAAATAGCCTGCTGGCCCTTGGAGGGCGTGCAGAAGGAGGGGCGTCTACCGTCCTCTTTTGGCCTAGGCGCCTCCGCTTTTTCGGCTAGACTGAAATCCACACATGCGCCGAATCGTAGTACTCCTCACTCTCGTTCTTTCATTTCTCGTCCCGCTCGCCTTCTCGGTCTCCGAGGCTGCCGAAGCTGGAACGGTTCAAGCGTCTTCGCACGGTACCGATTGCCGAAGAAAACGGGCCAAGAAACAGCATGACGGGAGCAAGCCGAAGAAGAAAGACAAAGACGCCAAGAAGCCCTACGGCTTCGAGCTGTAGCGCCATCAGCCGATCCCGGCCTGGCTGTCCATCACGCCTTCTTGGCAAGGTACACGTGTGCGCAGAGATTCCGGCATGCAGCCCTTTTCGAACCTGACCAACTCCACGTTGGCCGGCGTTCGCGTGCTGGCCGCCGACGTGGATGACACCATCACGACAGCGGGAAAGATCCCGGCGAGCACGGTCGCGGGTTTCGAAGCGCTGGAGAAAGCCGGCATCGTGATCGCCCTGGTCACGGGACGTCCGGCGGGATGGGCGCAGGCTTTGGCCGGATACCTGCCCGGCGTGGCCGTCGCCGTGGCGGAGAATGGTTTGGTGGCCTTCGAGGGGGGCGGTCTGCGAAGGGATCTGGGGCCGGAGCGGGGGCAGGACTTTTTCGCCCGGTTGGCCGAAAATGCCGCGTGCGTGCGCACGGCCCATGCTCTCGACGTCACGCCCGACGATGCCTTCCGTCTGTTCGAGCGCGCCTTTTTGCGGCCGGCGAGCTTCGACGCCACGGCGCTCGCGGCCAGCCAGATGCTGGTCGATCCGGGCTTCGAGGTGATGGCCAGCTCGATCCACATTCACGTGCGCCCGTCGGGCTGGGGCAAGGCCGAAGGGCTGATGGCCGCGCTCTTGCCCATCGACGCCCAGGCCTGCGCCACGCCTGACGAGAGTATCCTTTTCGTCGGCGACAGCAGCAACGATCGCTCCCTGTTCGCCCGCCTTCGCCGCACCAGCGTGGGCGTGCGCAACGTCCATCGCTTCTTGGCCGAGCTGGGCGAGGATCGCCCCGCCTTCGTCACCCGGTCCGAGTCCGCGCTCGGCTTCGCCGAGGTGGTGCGCGCGCTGCTGGCGGCGCGGTAAGGCCCTGCCTTTTTCCCCGCTCCGCTTCCCGGGAAGTCCGTGCTAGATTGCCGCACCTTTAGGAAAGAACCGCAAACGGAGGGCCTTGTTCCATGCTCGAGCAGATGCGTCAACAGTCACGGTCGCTGCTAATCTACGTGCTGTTTGGCATCGTAATCGCAGTCTTCATCATCAACTTCGGCCCCCAGTCTCCGGGTGGATGCAATCGCGGTCGGGGCACCCAGAGCAACATCGAGGGTGCGCGCGTGGAGGGGCATCTTTTGACCCGGCAGGACTACCTGTACGCGATGATGATGGTCGGCGCGCAGAACATCCCTCCGCAGCGGGCGAAGATGATGCGCCTGCATGAGACGATCATGGACATGCTCATCGACCGCGAGCTCATGGCCATCGCGGCCCAGCGTGCCGGATTCCGTGTCACCGACGAGCAGGTCGAGGACTTCATCGCCGAGTCCAAGTTGATCGGCCTCGGTCGCGTGCAGAATGCGCCGGTTTTCGAGCAGGACGGCGTCTTCTCGCACGATGCTTTTCGCAAGTTCGTGCAATTCCAGCTCGGCATGACCCCGCGCGCGTTCATCGAGCAGCAGCGCCGCGAGATGCTGGCAAACCTCATGCGCGACAGCTTGCGCGCCGGGGTCGCGGTGTCGCCCGTCGAGGTCAAGGAGGATTGGATGGAGCAGGCGGATCAGGTGAACGTGGAGTACCTGCGGTTCCCGATTCGTCGCTACGAAACCGAGATCGAGTTGAAGCCCGATGACGTGGCGAAATACGCGGCGGCCAACCTGGACGCGCTCAAGAAGCTCTACGACGAGCGCAAGGCCGCGCTGTATGAGAATCAACCAAAGCAACGCCACCTGCGTCAGATTCTGATCAAGGTCAAGGCCGACGCCACGCCGGCCGAGTGGACGGCCGCGCAAGCGAAGGCGAGTGCGCTGGCCGCGCGCATTCGCAAAGGCGAGCCGTTCGCCAAGGTCGCCAAGGCCGCGTCCGAGGACGAACGTACCAAGGCGCGCGGCGGGGATCTCGGCTGGCAGCGCGTGGGCGGCACCATGCTCGATCCCGACGTGGACGCCAAGGTGACGGCGGCCAAGGACGGCGAAGTGGTGGGACCGGTGAAGACCGCCAGCGGCTTCGTCCTGGTGCTCGTCCAAGGCACGCGCGAGGGCACCATCTCTTTCGATGCGGCCAAGCTGGAGCTCGCCGAGAGCATGCTGCGCGAGGAGAAGAGCAGGGCCATGGCCAAGGCCGAGGCGGACGCCGCCCTGGCCAAGATCAAGGCCTCGCCCGACAAGAGCTTGAAGGAGCTCTTCCCGGCCCCGGAGGAGGGCGAAGGTGGCGAAGGCGGCGAGGGTGGATCGTCCAGCGTCGCCAAGAACAAGGTGGCAGCCGAGGAAACCGGGCTATTTTCGCGCCATGGCTCGACCGTCGCGGCCATCGGCAAGGCGCCGATTTTGGCCAAGGCCATCTTCGCGCTCACCAAGGAAGCCCCGGTTGCCGGCCCCGTCGAGGAGCTGGGCAGTTTCATGATCGTGAAGCTGAAGGAACGCAAGGAGCCCGACGTGTCCGAGTTCGACAAGAACAAGGTCGGCCTCATCGAGGACGCGGCCAAGCGCAAGTCAGGCGCGGTCGTCATGGAGTGGTCGCTGGAGCGCTGCCGCGAGGCGCGCGACGCCAAGCAGATCGAGGTGAACGTGGACCTCCTACGCTACGAGGGTGGCCCGGAAGGCGCGGTCCAATACGTGCCGTGCTCGCCCCCTCAGATGTTCTAAGCGTCCATGACCTTCGGCCGTGACGAACGGGACGTGCCGGAGGGTCGGCGGCGTCGGCCGCGCATGATGACGTTCCTGACCGTGATCATGTTGCTCCTGGGCGGGCGCATGTTCTTCAGCAGCGTGACCGATCTCCACCGGCTGGTCAGCGGCAAGCCGGAGGTTCTGCGCCTGGACAGCGGCCTCGATGCCCAGCAGGAGGCGCTGCTGCGCGGGCAGATCGTGCTCGGCAACGCCCTAGCTCGCCACCGGCCCATCTCCCTGGCGATTCACGCGATGGCTCGGCTCGCGCTTGGGCTCCTCTACTTGTTCGCGGTTGCGGCCGTCTTCTCGGGCGACCCTCGTGGTCGGCGCGTGTCCTCGCTGGCCGCCTGGGCCGGTATCATGGTTTGCCTTGGCAATGCCGTGTTCGTCCTGCTGGTGGTGCGCCCGATGCTGCCTTGGCTTTTGCCCACCCTGACCGAGGCCTTCGCGCAGGATGCCGCCCGTGCCGGACGCGCGGTGCCGGCGGTCCTCTCGGTCGGGGAGCAGGTGCAGCTGTTTCTCGTCGGCGTGCCCCTAGTCGTCACCGGCATCGGCCTGGTGTTCAGCATCCTGCTCCTCGCATACTTCCGTGGCCGCCGCGCGCGGTTGTTCTACAATCAGCCCAGGCAGGCAGACCATGGTTGAAAGCGAAGGCGCGTTTCGACTCACATTCGTGCAAGGGCGTGGACTCCTGAGCCTGGCCGGGCGCGACTTCGAGGGGCTGGGCCGGGTCGATTCTCTCGAGCTCGAGATCCCGAATCTTCGCTTTCCCTTCGATCTGTCGGGCGGGGTGGCCCGCTTCAAGAATCGTCGGCTGCGCCTGCGCGAGCTGGCGCTCTTCGTGGGCAGCCGCGAGCTGACCGGCTTTCTGGCCCGGGCGCCCCTGGCGGAGTTCGGCATCCACGATCCCCACGTGACCGTATCGGGCTCCCGGCTGACCGTGTGCGCGCGCGTCGTGCTCGGGGGGCACGAGAGCGAAATTACCGCCACCGCCCTGGTGTCGCCGCAGCCGCCGCGCGGCGCCGGGCTTTGCGTCTACGACGTTTGCTGCTACGGATTTCTCCCCATCCCCGCGCCCTTGGTCGTGACCGCGCTCTTTTCCGCCCTTGGCGCCGAATCGCCCGCCAATCTCGACCCCGACCCGGTCTTGCCGCCGCTCTTGCACATTCGCAGCGCTTCGGACATTCGCATCGACGTGTGCGAGCTGGCCATGCTCGCCATCCTGCCCATGCACGGGTGGCGGCTTCCCGAGCGGGCCCACGTACAAATTCGTGTCGCGGGAGGCGCCGCCAAGGCCACGCACGTACCGCTGGTGTTTTCGCTGGCCGATCCGGATGCCCCCGCGGATCTGTTGCTGGGCGAGGATGCCAGTCCCGACGCCTACCCGATGCGGGAGTTTGCCGCCCGCTGCGCGCCCGTCGAAAACGCCCTCGCTCGCGGGGACATCGCGACCGCGCTCGAACAGCTGCTTGCGCTGGCGCCGCTCGACTCGGACGACCGGGTTGGCACGGCCCGTCTGCTGCAACTTCTGCTCGCCGGTCAAAACACCGTCGCCCAGGCGGCAGAGCTCGCGCAGGCGGCGCTTTCGCGTTGGCCCGAATTCGTCCCGGGTCTGCTGGCGCTGGCGGTGGTGGCTTCGACGCGGAATCAGCCGGACGCGGCCGCGGCGCTGTTCGAGCAGGTGGCGCAACTTTCGGCGGCCAAGGGTAGAGGCGAAGACGAGAGCTGCGCGCTCGTCGCGGCGGCTCGCCAGTGGGCCGCCTCCGGACAATCGCAGCGGGCCTTGGCCACGCTCGAACGCGGCCTGGTCGCCCGTTCGTCCCTGCGTCCCGTGGCCCGAGCCAAGGTCATGAAGCAGGCGGTGGAGGGGCGCTGGCAGGAAATCCTGACCAGCATCGGCGAAGAGTCCTCGCTTGCCGAGCCGGATGTCCTCGACGAGGTGGCTCAGGTGATGGAGCTCGTTCGTCAGGGCGGGCTGGCCAAGGATACGTCGCTGGTGGCTCAGGCCGCCGCGTCGCTGGAATCCATTCTTCTGCGCGACGCGTGGCCCGAGACTGTGCTGTCGCGGGCCGAGGCGGCCTACCAGATGGGGCTCGTGCGCCTGAGCCTGGGCGACGACGCGTCGGCCTCGCGCTGGTTTGCGGCCTGCATCGAAGGCGATGCCAGCGGCACCACGGCTGCCGCCGCCTGGCAGGCCCTGGTGGAGTTGCTGCATCGGCGCGGCCACCCCGCGGGCGTGGCCCAGGCCCTGGCGGGATGGGCCGGGGACGCGCGCGTTCCCGAGAGCGCGGCCGAGAAGATTCACCACTTGGTCGCCGCGGCGCAGATCACTTGGCAGGACCTGCACGCGCCGGCCCAGGCGGCATCCCTCCTAGAAACCGCGCTGGGGCTGGCGCCCGCCAGCGAGGACGTCTTGGCCGAGCTTCGAGCGCCTGGCCGGCGAGACGGGCTATCTCGAGGGAGCCATCGAGGTCCTGCGCAGGCGCCTGTGCGAGACGAGGCCCGACCAGGGCAAGCCGGTCTTGCGCGCGCTGGTCCGGCTGCTGATTGAGGTTCCCCATTTGCGGGCGGACGCGAAGGAAGCGTGCAACGTCCTGCTCGATCTCTCGCCCTCGGACGAGGAGGCGGTCTTCCACCTGGCACGCATCGGTTGGGACGCCGGCGAGCGCGTGGAGGCCGGCATGGGCTACCGAAGCTCGACCTCGGCCAAGACCCTGTCGGTGTCCAGGTTGGCCGAGGCCCACCTGCGCACGGCCGAGTTGGCATTCGCCGAAGGGGCGCGGGAAGAGGCCGAGCAGCACTTGGCGCAAGGCCTCGCGCACGAGCCCCTGGGCGCGCGCATCGAAGTTCTGGTCGAAACCCTGCACGCCCTCGGTCTCGAGGAAAAGCTGCACGAGCTGCTGTTGGCGCGGGAGTCGCGTCTGACCGGCCAGCAAGATCGCCGCTTGGTCAGACGCTCCCTGGCCGTGGCTGCCGAGCGCAAGGGCGATCTGGCGGAGGCCGAGGCGATTTATCGCGACCTTCTCGCGGACGCGCCGGACGATGTCGAGCTGCTCGACCGCATGGCCTCCCTCTGCAAGCGGCAATCGCGCAAGGACGAGCTTCTGCAGTGGCTCGAAAGGCTGTGGGCCGTGGTGGAGCGGGAAGGATTCCCCGGGCGCGGCGCTGTCGATGTCGTGGCAGTGGGGATGGATCTGGCGGCCCTGCTCGCGCGTGCGCCCGGGGGCCGGGCTCGAGCCGAGGCCATCTTGCGCCGGCTGCTCGACAGGGCACCCACCGCGCCGGTGTTGCTGGACGCGTTGCATGCCCTGCTCATCGAGCAGGGGGACTTCACGGGTGCGGCCACGATCCTGGCGCAGCGGCTGGCCGTGACCGCCGAGGCAGAGGCCTCCTCCTTGCTTCTCGCTTGCGCCCGTTCGTGCCTGGCCCAGCTCGACGGCTCGCGGCCGGCCCTGGCCATGCTGCAAACCCAGGCGGTCGAGAGCTTGGATGACGAGGCCTTGAGCCTGCGCGCAGAGCTCGCCGAGAAGGCGGGGGAGATTGTCGATGCGGTGCTGTGCCTGCAACATCTGCGCAGGCGAGCCACGGACGAAACTCGTCCGGCGCTGATCAAGCGGCTGACCGAGGTGGTGTCGCAGCCTGCGGCCGCCAAGGACGCCGCCATCACCGTTCTCGAAGAGCTTCGGACGGAAGTCCCCGACAACCTCATCGTGGCCAAGGCCCTCTTCGAGGCCTATGGACGGCTCAACGACGTGGCGGCGCGCAACCGTGCCCGGCAGGCCTTGCTGGCCGAGGTTCCGGCGCTGCCGGATGTGTACCGCGCACGCCTGCAGGTGGCGCTGTCCGAAGCCGCCGAGCGCGAGGGCGACCTGCAAGCGGCCGAGCAGCTGCTGGACAAGGCCGCCGAGCTCGATCGATCGCCGCGCTCGCGCGTGGATCAGCTGGTGGTCCATGCACGCCTGCTGCTCGCGCGCGGGGAGATCCTGCAGGCGCAGAGCGAGCTGGAGGAAGCCCTGTCGATGAATCCCGGTTCCGCCTCCGCGCTGGCGCTCGTGGCCGACCTGGCCTACCGAGCGCAGGAGTGGGATCGCGCACGCCAGGCCTACACGCGGCTGGCGCAGATTCCGGGGGCCGAGGCCGCGTTGTCGGCGCACACCCTGTGCTATCGACGGGCCGAGTTGGCCGAGATGTTCGGCGACCACGTCGAGGCCGAGGCGGCCTACCGTGAGGTCGTGGCGCTCGATCCGCAGCACGATGGTGCGCGCGAGGCGCTGGCGGGATTCGCGCTTCTGCGCGGGGATCTGGCCGAGGCGGCCTTGCACCTGCAAGAGGTCGTGCGGCTCGTGCCCAAGGAGTCCATCGACAGACTCACGCAGATTCGCCAGCGTCTTGGCCAAGTCTATCTGGGGCTCGGCGATCTGCAGGCGGCGCGACAGAACCTCGCGCTTGCCCTGGCCAGCGAGCCGGATCGCGCTTCGACCCTCGAGCTCATGGCCACCACGTTCGGGCGGCTCGGGTTGCACCGCGATGCCGCGGCGATGTGCGAGCGTCTGTCGCGCGTCCAGACCGATCCTGCGAAGAAGGCCGAGGCGCTGTTCCGCAAGGGCGAGATCCTGCGCACCGCCCTGGTCGACGTGGAGGGCGCCAACGAGGCCTATCTGCGCGCCTCCGATCTCGACCCGACCTACGCGCCCACCCTGGGGCGCCTGGTGACCTACTACTGGGCGCGCGCGGAGCTGCCCAATCTGGCCGATGTGGGCGCGGATCTGGTCCAGGCGGCGCCCATTCCCAAGGCCGAGCAGGACGATCTCGGCTTGCTCGTCGCCATCGCGGCTTTGCTCGCGCGCCACGACGAGGAGCTGGCGCAGGCGGCCCTCGGCTCCGCGCTTCTGGGCGCACCCCTTCACGCCGAGCTGGCGATCAAGCGCCTGGGCGAGCTCGTATCCAGGGTCGTGCGCGGCGATCTCGGCGCACTCGACGCCGTGCTGACGCTCTTGCGCGGGGCCATGCCGGCCGGCTTCGAGGCCGAGCTGGTGGCCGCTGCCGAGCGCGGTCTCGCCAACGATCCCGGCGACGTTGGAATGGCCATGGTGCTGGGGCGTATTCTCGAAGTCCGAGGCCACGCGGGCCCCGCTCGATGCGCCTACTGCCTGGTCCATTTCATCGACCCGGGTCTCGGCGCGGACAAGCGCCTGGCGGAGCTGGGCGAGGCGACGACACCACGGCCGGAGGCAGCCGCGCCCGACAGCGCCGTGCACACGCTTTGCCGGGGACCTCTGCGCAAGATCCTGCACCACCTGGCGCGCGCCTTGGCCAGCGCCGGGCCTGCCTCGTACGACGAGCCGGCGGTGCCGCTTCTGCCCGAGACGGTCGCTCTTTGCGAGGACCTGCGCGGCCGACTGGGCGCACCCCCGATTCCCATCGTGGCCCAGGGGCATGGCGTGGACGTGACCTTCACCGCCGCCCAACCCTTGAGCATTCTCATCGGGCGAAAGGCCGAAACCCTGAACGCCCCGGATCTGCGTTTCTTCGTCGCGCGCGCCCTGGAACAAGCGCGCGCCGGGACGTTGGCCGTTCTGCGCATGTCGCCGGACAACCTGCGCGGGATGTTGCGGGCCGTGCTTCGCGTGGCAGGCGCACCGGGAACGCCGTTCGAGATCGCGGAGGAGACCGCCGACGAAGCCACCGCGCTCTGGCTCACGCGTCTGCGCAAACCGGAGATCGCGGCGCTCATTCCCGTCGACGAGCACAAGGATGCGCTCATCGCCGACGCGAGCCACGCCCTGGCCAATCCGCCCGATCTCGACGACTACATCCGCGGCTGCCGTTACACCGCGGATCGGGTGGGGCTGCTCCTGTGCGGCCATCCCTTGGCCGCCCTACGCGCCCTGGCCGGGCTGCTCAAGGACGGCAGCGGCGGCGAGGAACCCGCGTCCGTCCTGCACAGGCAGGAGCAGATGCGTGCCTCCCAGGCCATGCGCGAGCTGGTGGCCTTCATGGTCTCCGAAGAGTACGCGGCCCTGGTCGAGCCCTGATCGCGTTGGCGCGCGAAAGCGGCTGGCGCGAGTCCGATTTTCGAGACAAGGTTATCGCGTCAAGGATGTTGGGCGGTACCGCTGGTCTTGGGCGCCGGGGCGTTCTTGGCTCTTCGGAAATTCCCTTGGACCGCAAGCAACGCGCCTTCGTCTTTCTCACGGCCCTCTTCGTGGCGGCCTTGGTCGTGGGCGACTTCATCGGCGGCAACTTCTTCGCCTTTGCCGGATACACCTTCTCGGCCGGCATCATCCCCTTCCCCCTGACCTTCGTCCTGACCGACGTGGTGAACGAGTTCTACGGCAAGGAAGGGGCGCGCCGGCTCACCTATGCGGGGTTGGTGGCCGCCTTGTTCGTGTGGGGGACCATCAACCTGGCCCTGCTCTTGCCGACTGTCCCCGATTCGCCCATCCCCGACGCGGTCTTTCGCAGCGCCTTTGGCACCTCCGCGCGCCTCTACTTCGCCTCGCTCACCGCCTACATGATCGGCCAGCTCCTCGATATCTCCATCTTCGGGATTCTACGTCGCTTGACGGGGCAGCGCTTGCTGTGGCTGCGCTCGACGGGCTCGACGGTCATCTCGCAAGCCATCGACAGTCTCTCGGTCAGCTTCGTGTTCCTGGTGGGCAGGCGTTCCTTGCATTTCATCGTGGTCAACGCTGCCGACAACTACGTGGGCAAGCTGATCATGGCAGTCCTGCTCACGCCGCTCATCTATTTGGGACACGCGCTCTTCCACCGTCACTTCCACATGGCCGAGGCCAAGGTCGCGGGCGAGCCGAACGTGGACTCGAACTACGGGTGAGCCCGGTGCGTTACATCATCTTGCGATAGACGCCGATGACCACGCCGAGCAGGTTCACGCTGCGAAAGTCCCGCTTGCGCACGATGATGGGGCTCATGGCGGCATTGGCGGGCTGGAAACGGATGTTGTCGCCCTCTGGGTAGTAGCGCTTGACCGTGGCTTCGTCCCCGATCATGGCCACCACGATCTCGCCCGACGAGGCCTGCAGTTGCTTGCGAATGAACACGTAGTCGCCGTCGAAGATGCCGGCCTCGATCATGGAATCGCCCTTCACCCGCAGGGCGAAGACCTCGCGGTTTTGTCCGATGAAGAAGCGGTCGACCTTGACCGTGTCCTCGTAGTTCTGAACGGCCAGCAGGGGCTGACCCGCGGCCACCTTGCCGAGCACGGGAACGTCGACGAAGGCATCCTCGGTGAAGAGCGGCCGCAGGGCGCGCGACTTGAGATCCTCGCGGTGCAAAAAACCCTTCTTTTCGAGGGCGCGAAGGTGATCGTTCACGCCGTTGGTGGAGCGAATGCCGAAGTGGCTGCCGATCTCGCGTAGCGTGGGCGGATAGCCGCGCTTGCGGATCGAACTGCTGATGAAGTCCAGCACCTCGCGCTGGCGCTCGGTCAAACCGCCCGCCGGCTCTTCGTCGCGCACGATGGTCAGATGGCCCATGCCTGCTCCTATGGTCAGTTACTGAACATACGTATGGTACGGAACATCTGTCACGTGTCAAGGATCTGGAGCGAAGTGTCGTTCGTGTCATTCGGAACTTCAATTGCCAAAGTGGCACAGGCTAGGGCATTCGGTCGCATTTTGTGACAAGATGACAGCATCTGCACCTGAACGGTGTTTATGCCTTCGACTCGGATTCAACGATTACAACTTGTTACAGAGGCAGGCGGACTGGGACGGGATGGCACCAAGGTTGAACTACCCGAGGCGAATCTGGATTTGACGACGTGAGCAAAGATCCACCAGGCGAGAACAGACAAGCGGCCGAGGCCGCGGGGCGAGTCATGCCCACGGTTCTGGTTGTGGACGACGAGCCGGGCATCGTCGAGCCCTTGGCCAAGATCTTCGAGAAGGAATCGCTGCGCGTGCTCACCGCTGCCGGCGGCACCGAGGCGCTCGAGATCCTGCGGCGCGAACCCGTCTCTGTCCTTCTGACCGATCTGGTGATGCCAGGCATGTCCGGGCTCGACCTGCTCAAGGCCAGTCGCAGCGTTTCTCCGGAAACGGAAACCATCCTGATGACCGCCTACGGCACCGTCGAGAACGCCGTCGATGCCATGAGGCACGGGGCCTACGACTTCGTGACCAAGCCGCTCAAGCGCGCCCACGTGGTGCGGGCCGTGACCAAGGCCTTGGAGAAACGCAATCTGGTCCAGGAAAACCGCTCGCTGCGCGCGCAGCTCGAGGCCGAGCGGCACAAGGCCGTGATCGGCGAATCGCTGCCCTGGCGTCGCTTGATGGAAACCGTCATGCAGGCCGCGCCGTCCATGGCCACCGTGCTGCTCCTCGGCGAGTCCGGCACCGGCAAGGAGCTGATCGCGCGCGCGATTCATCGTTCCTCGCAGCGCCCGTCGGGCCCCTTCGTTCCCGTCAACTGCGCGGCGCTACCCGAGACCATCCTCGAGGCCGAGCTCTTCGGCTACGAGCGTGGCGCCTTCACGGGCGCGGTTCAGCGTCACGACGGCCGTTTCTTGCAGGCCGACGGCGGCACCTTGTTTCTCGACGAGATCGGCGAGATTCCGACGCACGTCCAGGTCAAGCTGCTGCGCGTTCTGCAGGAGGGCGAGGTCGAGCGCCTGGGAGGCCGCACCACCAAGGTCAGCCTGCGCCTGGTGTCTGCCACCAATCAGGATCTGCGCCTGGCGGTGAAGGAGGGGCGATTTCGCGAGGATCTCTACTATCGGCTCAACGTCATCGCCTTGCGGGTTCCGCCGCTGCGCGAACGGCGCGACGACATCCCCCTGTTGGCCGAGCATTTTCTCCGCCTCTATTGCGAGCGCAACGGCCGCCAGCTCACCGGGTTCACCCGCCCTGCGGCCGAGGCGCTCATGCGCTACGAGTGGCCGGGCAACGTGCGCGAGCTGGAAAACACCATCGAGCGGGCGGTGGTCCTGTCGCGCGGCGCCGCCGTCGAAATCGAGGATCTTCCCGTCGATGTCCGTACCGGTACCGGCAGTGGCACGGACGCCAAGAGCATCACCTTCGCCATCGGCACGCCGCTGGTCGAGATCGAACGTCGCGTGATCCATTCCACCTTGAACCACGTCAGCGGCGACAAACGGCTGTGTGCGCAGCTGCTCGGCATCGCGACCCGGACCATTTACCGCCGTCTCGAGGAAGACCGGGACGGCCATACGGAAGAGGTCGCCTCGCCCGACGACCCCGGGTAGGCCCAACCCTGGGGAGGGGGGGCCCAACCCTGGGGCGCGACCCCCCGGGCACCGAACGTGCGCGCTCCAATCCCCTCGCCCCGCGCAGCGGGGAGAGGGCTAGGGTGAGGGGCCAGCGCACTCTCTCGCATGGGCCCAACCGTCACCCGACGCGCTTCGCGGGGCGAGGTGAATCTTCCGAGTGCCTCGCATGCTCTCCATTCTGCACAGCATTCGAACCGTTCGGTGCTCTCTGAAGGGACTCTCGTCTCGTTGACCCATTCCCCTGACTTGCTCCGCCCTCTGCGCCCTCTTCCCCCTCTGCCCTCTCTCCTTGCCAAATTGGCAGGAGCTTCACGGCTTCTGCGTTTATAAGCCGTTGAAACTATTAAGTTTGACGCCAGGTCGATCTGGCCCCGGTGTTGCTCTTGCGAAGAGCAGACCGTGGAAACCCTGCTGCGAAAATATCTTTGGGCCATCGACCTGGCTGTTGTCGCTTTGTGCGCGATGTTTCTGGGCATGGCGGCGTCCGGCGCCGTGGAATCGAAGCTTGCCAGTAGTTCGGTGCCTCCTCGCGTCGCGCCGGCCAAGCCACACAAATCGGACAGCAAGCCGGCCTTCAACAAGGATCCCACCGCTGTCCTCAAGCGGAACATGTTCTGTTCGACCTGCCCGCCCATCTTCGACGAGGACGCACCCGACAACCCGGAAAATCCGCCGGAGCAGGACACCAAGACAACGTTGCCGCTGGCTCTTCTGGCCATCATGTACGCACCACCGCCGAACGGTATCAAGTGGTCCATCGCAGTTTTGCGCGACACCGAGGCCAAGATCATGGGTGCCTACCCGGTCGGCGGCAAGATTCACGGCGCCACGGTCACCGGCATCCTGGAAACCCGCGTTTACCTCGACAACGCGGGGAAACCGGAATACATCGATCTGTTCGAAGAGCCCGCGCCACCGCCGCAAGCGGTGGCGGCCGCCAACCCGGTTCCGAACAAGGACGACGCACTCGCCAAGGATCTTGCCAACGGTATCAAGAAGCTCAGCGAGCACAAGTACGAGCTTCAACGCAGCACGCTCGAATCCGTGCTGGGCAACATGGCGTTGCTGTCGCGCTCGGCGCGCATCGTGCCCGAAATGAAGGACGGCAAGGCCGCCGGGTTCCGCTTGTTCGCGGTCCGGCCCGACGGCCCTTTCGCCATGATCGGCATGCAGAACGGCGACATCATTTCCTCGATCAATGGGCTCGAAATCACGAGTCCGGAAAAGGCCCTGGAAGTCTACGCCAAGCTCAAATCCGCCAGCCATCTCTCCCTGGGCATGGAGCGCAACGGCCAGAAAGTCACGAAGGAATACAACATCCGATGAAGAGCCTTCTTTCAACAGCTATGGTTTCGTACCTGGTGGTCTCGCTGGCCGAGGGATCCCTCGCGCTGGCTCAGACCCCGGTTCCACCTGTGCCACCGGCACCCGGCACGCGGCCAGCCGCGAGAAGAGCTGGCCCGTTCGGCGCCTTGCGTGCGGCCAGGCTGCAACAGCCGACCGCGGTCAAGCCGCCGGCCCCGCCGCCGGCCCCGGCCAGGTCCGGCCCCGCCGTCAAGGCTGCCCCCACAGGGCCCGGGGAACCAGCCTCTGCTGCCGGCATCGTGGAGATCCCGGGCGAAAAGGAGTTCAATTCCTGCAAGAAGCTGCCCGCCGGCAAACGCATCGTTCGTCTCAATCTGAAGCCCGATACCGAGGTGATGGATCTCATCGGCTGGATCTCCAGCATCACCTGCGCGCAGTTCATCGTCGCGGTTCCGCTGCAGGGCAAGAAGCTGACCATCGTCTCGCCCCAGCTCATCACGCCCGAGGAGGCGTACCGTTTGTTCTTTGCGGCCCTGGATTCGGTGGGCCTCACCGTCGAGCCCACGGGCAAGTTCCTGCGCGTGATCGAGAACTCCAAGGCGCGCTTCGCACCGCTGTCCCTGGTGGAGCCCGGCCAGCGCATGCCCGGTTATCGCCGTTTCGTCACCAAGCTGGTGCGCCTGACCTACCTCGACGCCCTCGATCTGACCAACAACGTGCTCAACCGGATCAAGTCCGAGACCGGCGACATCATTGCCTACAGGAACTCGCTCATCATCACCGACCAGTCGGAGAGCATCGACCGCATGGTCAAGATCATCAAGCAGTTCGACGAACCCCTCGGGGTGCGCGACCAGATCTGGGTTATCCGCGTGAAGAACATGTCGGTGCAGGACATGGCTTCTCGCATCGCCGAGATCATGCCAGTGCATTTCGTCGGTACCGGGCAGCGCCGTCCGGGTGGTGGCTCGGCCCCGCCCCAGCCCAAGGTTGCGCCGGGTCCGTCGGGAGAGTTGCTCACCGAGATGACCATGAGCAAGTTGATCCCGGACGAGCGAACCAACAGCCTCATCGTGGTGGCCAACAAGCCCGCGCACGATTGGCTGGTGGCCCTGGTGCACAAGCTCGATGTGCCGCTGGAAGAGGCCGGCCGCGGCAGCGAGGGGCGATTCCATGTCTATTACTGCGCGAACGCCAACTGCGACGAATTGGCGGCCACGCTCAGCGCCATCACCGGGGTCCAGATCTCCGGCTCCCTCGCGACCGGTCGCCGTGGCGGGAAGTCCGCCGCCCCGTCGGCTCCGGCGGTTGCCCCCGGCCAGGTCAACCCCGCCTCCCTGCTTTTCGAGAGCGACATCCGTATTTCCTTCGACGCGCCCACCAATTCGCTGCTCATCATGTCCACCTTCAAGGACTACCAGTCGCTGCGCAAGGTCATCGAGCAGCTAGACTCTCCGCGCAAGCAGATCTTCATCGACGCCACCATCATGGAGGTCCTGCTCGACAAGACCCGCACCGTGGGCGTTTCCTACCATGCCGGTACGGGCGAAACCGTGGCGGGACAACAGTCGCTGCTCATGGGCGGCTTCAACGCCAACAACACCATGAACCCGACCGCCCTGGTCAACAACCTGGGCGGGCTCAGCGCCGCCTTGTTCGGCCCCACCACGGGCGACCTCGGCAACAGCACCTTGTTCAAGGGCCTGCCCATCAACATCCCGTCGTTCGGCGTGTTCCTGCAGCTCCTGCAGACCAACAACGACGTCAATATCCTGTCCAATCCCCATATCTTGATCATGAACAACCAGGAAGGCGAGATCTCGGTCGGCGAGGTGCTGCCCTTCCCGGGAACGACCACGGCGGCCATGGGGGCCACGGCCACCGGCGGCGCCAGCTTCATGCCCTTCACCTCGGTGCAGCGCCAGCCCGTCGAGCTCAAGCTCAAGCTGACCCCCAGCGTGAACGAGCACGACATCATTCGCCTGGACGTGGATCAGGAAATTTCGGACGTCGAGTCTCAGAACTACAACGGGATGGGGCCGGCCACCTCCAAGCGGTCGATCAAGACCACCGTGGTCGCGCGCGATCAACAAACCGTCGTGATCGGCGGCCTCATGGCCGACCGAGTCTCCGAGAACGTGACCAAGATCCCCATCCTGGGCGACATTCCCGTCATCGGCTTCTTCTTCCGCAACACGACCAAGACCGTGAAGAAGTCCAACATCATCATCGCCATCACGCCCTACGTGGTGTCGGATCTCTCCGACCTGCGTCGGGTGGCGGAGAAGAAGTTGCGCGAACGGCGTGAGTTCATCGAGCGCTACAGCTCGCTGGAAGACACCTCGAAGCTGGACCAGACGGAGATCGACACCCATCGCAAGCGCGGCATGCTCGAGGAGATCAACCGCAGCGTGCGCGAGATGGAGGAGGACGAGCGGCAGCTTCGGGCCATTCAAGAGCGGGACCAGCGCGACGAGTCCACGCCCATCGAGCCAGAACGGAATCCCCCGCCGGACAGCAACAAGGACGGTGCAAGTCCGCGCAAGCCCTCGGCCGAGGGCCCGAGCATCGAGGACGTTTCCCCCAAGCCCATGTCGGCGGCGCCCGACGGCGAATCGGCCCCGCCGAAGTCGGACGAGTAGGCAGCCGTGGCACGCAAACGTATCGGTGAAATCCTGGTCGCCGCCGGCGCGGTCAAGCCCGCGGCGGTCGAGCAGGCGCTAGCCCAGCAGCAGAGCGAGGGCGGGCTCGTGGGCGAGCTCTTGCAAAAGGCCCATGCCTGCAACGAGGAAGACGTGCTCAAGGCCCTGGGCGTACAGCTGGGGATTCCCTTCCTGGCCGATTTTCCCGTGGCCGACATGGATGGCGAGCTCGCCGCCAAGGTGCCGATCGGCTTCGCCAAGCAGCACCGGGTGATGCCGCTGCGACGGGAAGGGGACGTGGTGCTGGTGGCCATGGCCGATGCCCTCGACATCGGCGCGCTCGACGACGTGCGCAGCATGCTGGCCACCGAGGTCCAGCCCGTGCTCTTTCCCTCGGCCAAGCTGCTGGAGGCCGTCAACCATGTGTACGGCCGCAAGCAGGACGCCGGCAACCTGGGCGAGGGCGAAAACGAAGACGACATGGGCAAGGCCGAAGAGTTGGTGGACATCCTCGACGTCAACGACGAGGCGCCCATCATCCGCTGGGTCAACGCCCTCATGTTCAACGCGGTCAAGGAGCGCGCCAGCGATATTCATATCGAGCCCGGCGAAAAGGACGTCATCGTCCGCTACCGCATCGACGGCGTTCTCTACGAGACGCGGCGGGCGGCCCGCCAGTTCGTTCCGTCCATCATCTCGCGCGTGAAGATCATGGCCGGTCTCAACATCGCCGAGAAGCGCCTGCCGCAGGACGGCCGCATCCGGCGCAAGATCGCCGGCAAGGACATCGACATGCGCGTCGCCACCGCGCCCACGGTCAAGGGCGGCGAGCGCATCACCATCCGTCTGCTCGACCGCGAGACCGTGCTTCACGATCTGGCCGATATCGGCTTCGGCGAAGACCACCTCACGCAAATGAACGATCTCATCACCCGGCCGCACGGCATTCTGCTCGTCACCGGGCCCACCGGCTCGGGCAAGACGACGACGCTCTACGCGTGCCTGGCCAAGATCAATTCGCCCGACCTCAACATCCTGACCATCGAGGATCCGGTCGAGTACCAGCTCGACGGAATTTCGCAAGTGGCGGTCAACGAGAAGATCGATCTCACCTTCGCCACCGGCTTGCGTTCGTTCTTGCGCCACGATCCCGACGTCATCATGGTCGGCGAAATCCGCGATCTGCCCACCTCGGAAATCGCCATTCAGGCCTCGCTCACCGGACACCTGGTGCTTTCCACCATCCACACCAACGATGCCGCCGGCGCCATCACGCGCCTCGTGGATCTCGGGGTCCAACCGTTCCTCGTGGCCTCGTCGCTGATGGCTCTCTTGGCCCAGCGCCTGGTGCGGCGCCTGTGCCGCGAGTGCCGCGAAACCTATCGTCCCACCGAGGTCGACATTGCCAGCCTGGGCCTCGATCCGGCCGCGTTCTTCGCCAACGGCATTCGCCACATCTTCTTCAAGGGCGCGGGCGATCCTCCGCCGCCAGGCATGCTCTATCGGGCGCGCGAAGGCGGTTGCAATGCGTGCCTCAACGCGGGTTACAAGGGGCGGACCGCCATCTACGAATTGCTCATGATCGACGACCGTATCCGGCAGCTGGCCATCAAGAACGCGGACGCGGGCACCATCAAGCGCGCCGCCGTGGAGGCGGGCATGCGCACCTTGCGCGAGGATGGGGCGCAGAAGGTCCTGGCCGGCATGACCAGCGCCGCGGAGGTCATGATGATCACCACCGGAGACAGCGAGTAGGGGATAGGCGATGCCGGTCTACGCATGGAAAGGACTCAACGCCGCCGGCAAGCCGGCCACCGGGACGCGCGACTCCGACGGGCCCAAGGCGTTGCGCCAAACCCTGCGCAAGGAGGGCATCTTCATCAGCGAGGTGCGCGAGGTGGTGGGGGGCAAGCAGAACAGGCAGGCGCTTTCGGCCGGCGGCAGCGGCGCCTCGGGGCTGCGCCGCGAGGTCGACTTCAAGGGCATCTTCGAACGGGTGAAACCCCGCGATGTGTCCGTGTTCACGCGCCAGATGGCGACCCTTCTGCACGCGGGAATTCCCCTGGCCGAGGCCATGGGCGCGCTCTCGGAACAGTCGGACAACAAGAAGCTCCAGATGATCCTGGCCGGCATCCGGCAGAAGGTGAACGAGGGCGGCTCGTTCGCGGACGCCATGACCCTGCACCCCAAGGTCTTTCCCGAGCTCTATACCAACATGGTTCGCTCGGGCGAAACCGCGGGCAACCTCGATGCCGTGCTGGCGCGCCTGGCGGATTTTCTCGACGCGCAGATCGAGCTGCGCTCCAAGGTGTCGAGCGCCATGGCCTACCCCATCCTGATGACCATCGTGGGCAGCCTGGTGCTCGGCTTCCTGATGACGGTCGTGGTTCCCCCCATCGCGGGCATCTTCGCCGATTCGGGCAAGGCGCTGCCCTGGAACACCCAGTTGTTGGTGTTCATCGCCGCCATCGCGGGCGGCTACTGGTGGGTGGTGTTGCCGGTCCTGGTGCTGACGGCGCTTCTCGTGCGCCGCTGGGTACGCAGGCCCAAGGGCCGCGCCTTCGTCGATCGCCTCAAATTGCGTTTGTGGCTGGTCGGCAAGCTGGTCCGCTTCATCGCTGTGGCGCGCTTTTCGCGCACCTTGGCCACCATGTTGGCCTCGGGCGTGCCCGTGCTGACCGCGCTCGACATCGTCAAGCGCGTGCTCAACAACACCGTGCTGGAGAAGGTCGTCGAGGACGCGCGCGTGGCCATTCGCGAGGGCGAATCCATCGCCGTCACGCTCAAGAAGTCGGGCGAGTTTCCTTCCATGATGTGTCACATGGTCGCCGTGGGCGAGCGTTCGGGCCAGCTCGAAGCCATGCTGGAAAACGTCGCCGGCGCCTACGAGCGCGACGTCTCCACCGAGGTGAACAAGCTGACGTCGATCCTCGCCCCCATCATGATCGTCGTCATGGCGGTCGGCGTGGGCTTCATCGTTTTCTCGATTCTCATGCCCATCATCGAGATGGGCCAGATGGTTCAATAGGACGGACAGACAAAGGAGAACCCCAATGAAAGCAGCGAACTATCACCACACGCAGGTTGCCCGCCGGGCAAGGCGGGCCGGGGACGCCGGCATGACCATGTTGGAAATCATGATCGTGCTCGCCATCATCGGCCTCGTCATGTCGGTCGTCGGGGTGGGCGTCTATTCCTCGTACAAAAAGGCCCAGAAGAGGATTGCCCAGGTGGCGGTCAATGAAATTGCGCAGAAGACCGTGCAGTACATGACCGACAACAACAACGAGTGCCCCAAGACCGTCGACGACCTGGTGGCGCAGAAGTACATGCCGAAGAAGCAGAAGGACCCCTGGAACCACGACTTCATCCTGCGCTGCCCGGGCACGGTCAATGTCGACGGTATCGACGTGGTGTCGGTGGGGCCGGACGGCAAGGAAGGCACGGACGACGACATCACGGCCGTCGAGCAGTAGCCAGAGGGGAACGTGGCCGGACAACGCAGACCATCCGCGCGAGGCTTCACGCTCATCGAAGTGATGATCGTGCTGGTCATCGTCGCGCTCGTCACGGTGATGACCGTGGTGGGGCTGCGTAGCCTGTTCAAGACCGATCTGCGCGCGACGGCGGCGCGCATGGCGGGCACCATCCGCTACCTCTTCGACCGCGCCTCGACCACCGGGCGCGTACACCGGCTGGTTCTCGATTTCGACAACGGCAAATACTGGGCCGAGGAATCGGACGACAACTTCGTCTTCGGTGCGGGCAAGGAAACGGAAGAGAGCCGCAAGAAGGAGGCCGAAAAGATCGCCAAGGAGGAGGAATCCAAGCGCCGGGCGGCCGAGCAGGAATCGTTCTTCGGCTCCTCAATCCCGTCGAAGTACCTTCCCAAGCCCTTCATCCCCAAGCGGGCCAAGTTCGAGGCCTTCCGCGAGACGGCGGTCAGACCCATCACCTTGAAGTCCGGTGTGGTCGTGGCCGACCTCTACACCCCGCGCCTGCTCAAGCCCCTGTCCGAGGGCAAGGGGTACATCTACTTCTTCCCCATGGGCATGACCGAGGCGGCCGTCATCCATCTCTCGGACGGCAAGGACGCCTTCTACACGCTGATCGTCCACCCTCTCACCGGCCGCGTGACCGTGAAGAATTCGTTCGTCGAAGCCAACACCCAAGAGCAGGTGGACGACTCGGGAAAGGTGGTTGCGCCATGAGGCGCGCGCCGATCGCCGCACGCGGGGAATCGCGCGGGTGCGAGGCGGGCTTTTCCCTGCTCGAGGTCATGGTGTCGCTCGCCATCCTGGCCATGTCCTTGGTCATCCTGTCGCGCGTGGTGACGACCAATGTCGTCGCCGCCAACCACTCGCGCCTCACCACCGCCGCCACCTTTCTGGCGCGCACGCGCATCTCCATGATGGAGCAGAGCCTGCTCGAATACGGGTTCTCCGAAATGGACGGTGAGGACAACGGTGACTTCGCCGAGGAAGGGTTCCCGAGCTTCCGCTGGTACACCAACGTCGAACGCATCGAGCTGCCGGAGGACTCCACGCAGAAGGTGCAGGAAGCGTCCACCAAGGCGACCCAGTCGACCAATCCCATGGAGATGCTGAGCGGCTTCATGGGCGGGTTCATGTCCACGCTCATGGATCCGATTCGCCTCGGTTTGCAAGAGTCCGTGCGCAAGCTCACCGTGAGGGTCAGTTGGAACGAGGCCGGCAAGCGCGAACAATCCTTCGAGGTGGTGTCGTTCTTGACCGATCCCTCGCGGCTCGAAATGGCGGTCCAGATGGCGGCGACAGGCGCCACGGGCACGGCCACCGGCACGAGCACGAGCACCGGCACGAGCGGCGGCGTCAAGACCTCCTCGGTCAGCGCGACCTCGGCGGCGAAGCCATGACCATGCGTTCTTCCACCAAACCAACAGAGCACGGCTTCACGCTCATCGAGGTCATGTTGGCGCTCGCGCTCATGGCCTTCTTGACCTCGCTTTTGTGGGGAACCATCGCCCAGACCGCGAAGGTCAAAAAGCACATCGAGCAGGAGCAGGATCGCACCCACACCGTGCGCGTGGCGCTGATGCGTATGACCCGCGAGATTGAATTGGCCTTCATGGACGACGAGACCTCGGGCACGCAAGACCGGCGCACCATGTTCTCGGGAACCTCGCACAGCGACTTCGACGAATTGCGCTTCTCGTGGTTTGGCCACCAGCGTCTGCGCCTGGACGCGCCGGAGGGCGACACCGCGCTGGTCAGCTACTTCCCCGAGCCCGACCCCGACGACTCGACCATCACCAACCTCATGCGTCGCGAGACGCGGCGCCTCGAGGCCAAGGATCCGAAGCTCATCCCGGGCGAAACCTACATGCTCTGTCCGAACGTCTCGCGCCTCAAATTCGCTTACTACGACTACAAACAGAAAGACTGGCGCGAGGAGTGGGACACCACCACGGCCGACGGGCAACAGTACCTACCCACGCAGGTCCGCATCTCGCTCACCGTGCTCGACGAGCGGGGCGCCCCCATCACCTTCACCAGCATCGCGCGCCTTCACGTCCTCGAGAAGGTCAGCTACCGGCCCGGAAAATCCTGAGACCCATGCTCACGTCCAAGAAGACCACGACAGCGAAACGAGCCCGCGTCGGAATGCGCGCGGCGCTCGTGGGGCGATTCCGCGCGCGCCGCAGCCGCGACCGGCAGAGCGGCGTGGCCTTGCTGGTGACGATCTCCGCGCTTTCCCTGCTGATTGCGTTGGTGTCGCAATTCTCCTACGGCACGACCGTGGACGCCGCGCAGGCCGCCAATGCGCGCGACGAGCTGCGCGCCCACTACCTCGCGCGCTCGGCCATGGAGCTGTCGCGCATGCTCATCAAGATCCAGCTCAAGTTCGTCGAGCCCATCATGAGCCAGGCGCAAGCGATGCTCGCCCAGATGAACAACGGCCAGGATCTCGGCATCAGCTTGCGCGTCACCGACTACGCGCCCATGCTGCTCGGCTTCTTCGGCGGCAACAAGACCGATGTCGCCATGCTTGGCGGCATGGTCGGCATCGACACCAGCCAGGCCAAGGGCCTTTCCGCCGTGCCAGGTCACATGGATGCCGAGATCTCCAACGAGGATGGCAAGATCGACATCAACTGCGGCGGCGGTCCCGCCCCCGTGCGCAGCCGGCAGATCACGGTCTTCCGGCTGCTCACGGCGCTCACCATGTCCCCGCGCTACGACCTGCTGTTCTCCACGCCCGACGCCGACGGCATGTTCGTCGATCGCACGGATCTGGCGCGTGCGCTCATCGACTGGGCCGACGGCGACGAGCAGATGTTCAGTATCGACGCCAACAACGCCGGGCCGGAGGACTACCGCTACGACCAGCGTGCGGATCCGTACCTCGCCAACAACAACTACTACGACACCGTCGGCGAGACCGCGCTCGTGCGCGGCATGAACGCGGATTTTTCCGAGGCCTTCAAGCCCTACCTCACCACCTACGCCAGCGACGAGAACTGCAAGGTCAACCTGGCCTCGGTCAAGGGCGACTGCACGCCCCTCATCGTCGGGCTGGTGCGCGCGGCGCTGATTCCCGATCCGACGGTGCCGCCCACGGATCCGTCCGTCTTGGACGACAACCGCATCTACCCCCTGGCCAGCGTGCTGTGCGAGCGCAGCGCCGCGGTCGGCTTCGACAGCCTCAAGACCGTCATCGGCGTGCTGACCAATCCGGCGGGTTCGTTGTCCAAGGACGATCCGCGCTTCCAGATGATGCAGAACCTGACCGGCATCACCATCACCGAGCAGCAACTGTCGCAAGTGGCCTATGTCGGGCCACCGCGCGTGTACCGGGTCGTGACCACCGGCGAGTCCGGCAAGGTGAAGAAGCGGATCACTGCGATCCTGGACACCGCGCGCAGCCTCGACAACCCGGTCACGAACGACGCCGCCAGCGAGAAGGCTGCCGGGGTTTTCCAGTATTGGCGGGAGGAATAGCAGCACCATGGCCCATACCATCACCGGAATCGACCTTGGCTCCTGGGCGGTGAAGTTCACCGTTCTCGACGTGGGATTCCGCCACACCCGGGTCGCCTCGATGTTCGAAGAGCGCGTCGCCGTCGACGAGCGGCCCTTCATCGAACGGCAGTACGAAGCCTTGCGCCAAGGTGCCTTGCGCCTGCCGGGCGGAACCACCGCCTACCTGGCCTTGCCGGGGGACATGCTGACCCTGCGCGTGCTGGAGCTGCCCTTCGCGGATGCGCGCAAGATCGATCAGGTCGTGGGCTACGAGATGGAAGGCCAGATCATTCACGAGCTCAACGACGTGATTCTGGACCACGTCGTGCTGTCGGCGCGCGGGCAAGTCGACGAGGGCGACGCCGGGTGTCGCGCTTTGGTGGTGGCCGCCCGCATCGAGGCGGTGCGCACCTTCCTCGAGGCGATGAAGGGTTGCAATGTGGATGCGCGGTCGCTCTATGTGGCGCCTTTGCTGTACCGGCCACGAAGCCCCGCGGTCGTCCTCGACGACAGTCCACCAGGGTGCCGCGTGATCGCGGACATCGGACACCGTCGCACCAACCTGTGCTTCGTCGTCGGGGACGAGGCCGTGTTCGCGCGCACGCTGCTCGACGGGGGCGAGGCCATCACCAAGGGCCTTGTGCGCGCGTCGAAGGGCACCTGGACCTGGGAGCAGGCCGAGCAGGGCAAGGCGCAGGTCGGATTCGTGGCCAGCAGCCGCCGGCCCGCCGCGACCAACGTGGAGGTCAACGTCGATACCATCGTGCGCGAGGCGCTGCAGCCCCTTCTGCGCGATCTGCGCCAGACCTTGACCAGCTTCGCGGCCAAGGACAAGGCGCCCGTGGAGGAAATCCTGCTGACCGGCGGCGGCTCGCGGCTCGCGGGTCTGGCGGGCTTTCTCGAGGACGAGCTGGCCATCCCCGTGCGCCCTCTGCTCGCACCACCCGAGGCCAAGGAGGGACCGGACGGGCTTCCCGTCGAGATCGAAGCGCGGGAGCCGGAGGCCGACCGCTTCGTGCTGGCCAGCACCATCGCCGAAATCGCCGTGCGTGGACACAAACAGTTGGATCTTCGGCGCGGGGAGTTCCAGTACCGGGCGAGCTTCTCCATCCTGCGCCAACGGGCCTCGCACCTCGTCTTCCTGGCCGCGTCCTTGCTTGTCTGTGGCGGCATCCACGCCACCATGACCTTGCGCCGGTTATCGGCCGAGCAGCGCGTGCTCAAGGCGCAGCTTCAAACCGCCACCAAGGAGCTCTTCGGCGAGACCCGCATGGAGGCGACCGACGTAACCGCGGCGCTCAAGCGCAGCTTCCGTGACGAGATGGCGCCCTTGCCCAAGGCCACGGCCTACGATTTGTTGGACGACATTTCCAGCCACATCCCATCCGCCGACAAGGTCAAGATCGACATCGAGGATCTCGACATCAAGCCGAAGAAGACCACCATCAAGGGCACCATCGACTCCGCTGCCGCGGTCGACGAGATCGTCGCCAAGTTGAAGGGCGTCGAGTGTTTCGAGGACATCAGCAAGGGCCCCATCACCGAGGTTTCGGGAGGTGCCAAGCAGTTCACCCTAACCATCGCGTCCAAGTGCCCTTGAGGATGATGAACCCATGAGATTCTTGATGCGTCTATTCGCCAAACTCCGAACCCTGGTCGGGCGTCCGGGCGCCTATGCCGCCGTCGAATGGAATCGCATGTCGGCGCGCGAGCGACGCCTGATTTCGATCCTGGGCGGCGCGTTCGCGGGCTGTGCCGTCCTGGTCATCGGGTACCTGGTCTTCGATGCCATGCAGACCATGTCCCAGGACAACCGGGACATGCGCGACGCTCTCGACGCCATCGCCAAGCACAGCGACGAGTTCCGCGATGCCAAGGCGCGCGCGGCGGCGCAAGCGCTGCGCATCGGCAGCGAGCCCCCGCAGCTCGCCGCCGATTTGGAAGCTGCGGCCAAAGAAGCCGGCATCCAGATCCCGGAGACCGCCGACCGTCCCGACGCGCCCGCGGGCAAGCGCTATATCGAGCACAGCCTGGACGTCAAGCTGCGCAAGGTCGACCTGAAATCGCTCGCCAACTTTCTCAGCAAGGTGGAAACCGGCCGCAGCCTGGTGCTCGTCACGCGTCTGCAGATCCGGCGCAGCTTCGGCGGCGATGGCACCACGGTCGACGTGGATTTGACCGCGACCACGTACGAGAGAATCAAGAGTGGTGGCAAGAAGCCTTTGCTCAAGGGTGGCGCCGCGGCCGGAAAGGGCAAGGGCTAGACCATGCCCAGCGAGAAGCTGCGCCGGTTCGGCAAGATTGGCGCCATCACGGTTTTCGGCTTTCTTGTCTTCGCCATCGTCTTTTACGTGTCGCTACCCTATGGGCGCTTCAAGGACCTGCTGGCGAGCAAGGTGGCGGGCATGGGCTACGACATGGAAGCGAAGCACGCGGGTCCTTCGCTCGGTGGGGGCATGACGCTCAGGGAAGTCACGCTGGTATCGCCGGCGAGTGGAACCGAGAAACCGACACGCATCCTGATCGACAAGGCCACCCTGAGTTGGTCGTTCCTCTCTTACTTGTTCGGAACCAACGCGTACAGTGTCTCTGCGAAGGTTTTCGGCGGCGATCTCGATGTCAAAGCGAAGGTCGGCAAGAGCGACACGACCGTCCGAACGCGCGCGGACGAGATCGATCTGGCCGAGATCCCTTGGGTGAAGAGCGCCATCAATCTTCCCCTGGCAGGGAAACTCGATCTCAAGATGGACGTGGAGATGCCGAAGCAGCGCCCGTCCGAAACGAAGGGAACGCTGGCCTGGACGTGTACGGCCTGCGCCGTGGGCGACGGCAAGGCCAAGCTGACCATTGCGAGCAATCCCCTGCTCGCGGAGGGGTTGGGTTTGCCCAAGATTCGGCTGGGTGACTTCTCGGGCAAGGTCGTCATGGACAAAGGCGTGGGACGCCTGCAAAACATTCAGCTCAAGTCGCAGGATCTCGAGGTCAGCGTCGAAGGCGAAATCCACCTTGCCCAGCCCCTCGCCGCATCGCACGTGGATCTCTACGTTCGCTTCAAGCTGAGCGACAGCCTGTTGCGCAGCTCGGAAAAGCTGCGCACCATCATGGATTTGACCGCCCAGATGGGCAAGCGGCCCGACGGATTCATCGGGTTTCGCGCCACCGGCACGTTTCGCAACATGAGCAGCGTGACGTGGCAAAAGACCTCGCCTTTCGTCAGCCTCACGCCTCCCACGAGGCCAACTCCGCCGGCCCGGGCCGCGGTCGCCCTTCCTCCGCCGCTGCCACCCCACCCACGAATGGCCCCGCCACCTATTCCGGCCCCGGTCCCCGCGCCGCCGCCCGCGCCCGCCATCGCGCCGCTGCCGATACAGGATCAGACACCTCCGCCGGCACCGGCACCGCCACCGGCGCCGCCTTCCCCACCAGCACCCCCTCCTGTGCCCCCGGCGCCCGCGGGTCTCCCACCGGCGCCACACACTGCCCCCTCGCCCCCTGCTGCCCCGCCGGCGCCAACCATGGGCAATCACGGTTCCACCCCCCTCCGCCGGGAGTTTGCGGTGTTCGAGCGAACGGCGAAGCGACACGCCGGATCGGTCACGGTGACGGATGGTCGTGGAGGTAGACGGACTATGGACTATAGGGGCTTGTTGTTGCGGGGATAGACGGTCGTTGTGAGCACGCGGCGTCGGAATTGATCCCTGGGCCGGGTCGAGTCTGCCGGGTAGTGATGGTCTTCGACGTCCATGGGACCGTTGTTGGTGATGGAGGTGTCGATGAAATCGTCGGGTGTCAGGGTGCGTACGACCAGGGTCAGGCGCACAGCGGTGGGCATGTTGCAGAACCCCGCGGTGCCGATCAGGGGTAAGTGGTCGTTGGGCACGTTGTTCCACCACTCGTCGTCCATCTTGGTGGCGTCGTCGGTGCCTTCGTCGAGCTGGCCATTGAGTTGGGTCAGGTTGCTGTTGGCCAGGCTTCCCGTATCGCAGGCGAACGACACCTGGAGATCCTCGATTCCCTCGGCCAGGACCTGCGCCGTACCGGAGGTTCCGCCGAGATGCCGCTCTTGCATCATCAGATTGGGAATGCCATTGCTCCCGGTCTGTACGAAGAAGGTCACCCAGGTGAGCTGCCCGAAATTGCGCACTCCGGCCGAACCACCGGTGTAGCCCCCGATGGGGAGCATGCCGGGGATATCGCCGCTCGGATTCCAAACGATACCCCCGGCGCCAATGGCGGTTGCGGGGTGGGCCAGGGTGTTGGACCCGATCGGATCGGAGGTGATCTGGAACATGGTGCATCCGCGATCGACGTTGGGATCGCCGCCGTAGGTCCAGTCCGGCGTGGTGAGCAGAAGAACGAATTCCCCGAGGCGGAACATGCCTCCCGTGCCGACGCCGGCCAGGTTGATGACTGCTGCGGGCGTGGTGCTGGCGAAATCGAGCGAGAGCGGGGCATCGATGTCCGCGCCCGAGGTGCGATTCCCGAAGGCCACGCTGATCACATCCGTGTTCTCGATGACTCCAGCCGTGGTGTCGCTGGTGTCGTTGTCGACAATCCACAGCGGCGGGATCCACTGCATGTCGCCGGTGGCAGCACTGTAGGCGCGAATGCCGGTGGGGGGCCTGTCCGTCAAGCTGGCGGTCAGCGGGCCTGCGCTGGGCGTCGTGCTGAGGACCCGCGAGCCGTTGTCGGCGGTCGCATTGTAGTAGCTCGCTGGGCGTACGCACTCGTACATGCCACTTCCAGAGGCGCGCGTGTAGCGAGCCATCACCTCCATGGACGCCCAGAGGTTCTGCTGGATGTTGAGCAGCTTGGTTTGGGTATCGTAAATGCGTTGCTGACCCGCGAAGAACATGAAAGTCGAGGCCGCGATGATCGAGGAGATGACCAGGGTGATCATGATCTCGACGAGGGTCATGCCGGCGCTGGGCCTTCGTCCATACCTCAATTCCAGGACTTCCTCCTTTCGAGATCGAGGCGGACGGTCTTGGGGGTACCGGAATCACCGTCGTAGGTGACGATGACCGAGATCACGTAGGGCAAGCCGGTTCCCGTGTCGACCACCCGCCACTGTCGGCGCCATCGATAGCGGCCCAGCTGCCCGGGCTGAGGCGCGACGGGCAAGCCGTCGCTGCCGCGAACGCAGAGGCCCTCGGCGTCGAGGTATTCAGGCACCGCTTGCCCCGTTGCGTCCTTCGGCCGCCATTCGGGTGTTGCGTTGGGAGCCGTGGCCAGCGGAAACAAGCCGATGGCCATATCTGCGGGCTGGCTGTCCGTGTTGCGGCTGGACAGCTCTTCCAGCTTCTGGCTTGCCAGACGCATGGCCACGGCCGCGTCGTTGGCGCTTCGGGAAGTACTGATGATGGACTGCTGAACCGCAATCGTGCCCATCAGCCCGATCGTACCGATGAGCATGGAAACCATGACTTCGACGAGCGTGAAACCCGCCTCTCGTGTCACGGCAAGGTCACCTTGTCGTTGGTCGAGATGAAACCAGTCAGGCCGCCGATATTGATGACGAAGGAGGCATCGGGGTGGACCGATGCCAGTAGCTCGTTGCGCAGGTACACGCGCCAACTGGTCGTGTTCGCCGTGCTACCGAGGGAGGTAAAGACGATGTCGTTGTTGGGCGTGGGCGAGGTTGGCGCAGCGGGCGCGCCGACCAGCGTGCTGTTTTGGGCGGAGGGGAGGGTGACGTCCGTTCTCGCATCCCAGATCGCCACCGTCTTGTCACCGTCGGCGGCAGGCCCTTGGGTCGAGCTCAGCAGCGTAAAGGGTGTCGCTGCTCCAGGCGGCTCTTCGCGGTAGATGTCGACGCGGGTGCGGTAGAGCAGAACGTGGATGTTGGACCTGTCGCCCATGGCTTGGAAGCGGGCACGCTGCAGGAGTTGGGCGACCATCTTGGTCCAGTCGCGCCCCCTGCGCGCGTTGTTGTCACGCGTGAATAGCGGTGTCGAGAGCGCGGCAAGCAGCGAGAGGATCACCACCACCACCATCAGCTCCGTGAGGGTGAAACCTGCATCGCGTTTTCGGACGGTTACCATTCTTCCCCACTCCATTTGCATGCAATCGTTCGGCCAGCCGAGATCATGTGCGTTTCCATCGCGATCATAGGACATACATCGACAGCACTAGGAAAACATTTCACCGGGCGCAAACTGGTGCGTGGGCATAGGTGAGCACAGGCTCACAACGTAGGCCATTTCTCCATGAGTACGGAAACTCTCCCAGTACCGCCGCTTGGCCGATGCCCCGGATCCTTCAGGCATGAAACGTGACAGCCCCTTGTATCTTACGGGGGACTGGCTCGCTCTCGCAGTCCCCCGGTCCCCCCTCGCTTCGCCCAGCAAAGCTGGGCTACGCTCGCCCCCAAAGGCGAAGGAGCACGGGCTGGCGGGTGCCGAGTGCAGAGCAAACCCTCCCAGGGTTTCCATCAAACGCGTAGGCGAAGGCGGGCTACGCCCGCCGAAGCCAGAGCGCGGGAGGGTATGGGAACCCTCCCAGGGTTCCCATTTCAACGACTCGGGCGTTTGGCCTCGTGAAACCAGGTGCGGTATGCTTGCATGCGCGCGCGCTGCTCCTCGGGCGCGTGGCGCTTGCAGGTCGCGAAGTCGGCGGTTCCTTCGCTGGCGCCCCAGCGGAGCTCGACACAGTCGTTCGGGTTGTAGGCCATTTCCAGGGCCGGGCGGCGTGCCAGGATATCGGCGACGGTCAGACGGAACACGGAGCCGTCGCTGCGGCGGTATTCCACCGCGCGCTCGCGAATCTGCTTTTCATGCAGGGCCTCGATCTCGGCGCGCACCTCCGCCGGCTTGCGCCCGCCCAGCTTGAACAGCTCGGGGTGCTCGGAAATGCGTGCGGGCAATCCCGTGAGCACGCGCAGGGCCATGAGCAGGCGCATGTCACGCGACGGGGTGGCGTAGTCTTCCCACGCTCCCACGGTCTCGAAGATCTTGGGGCCCACGGGCATGGGCACGATGGGATTGTTCTTCTCGCGCATGAAGCGTTCGCCGTTGTCCACCGAGCCCACGCGCGTGGTGAGTTGCTCGACCAGCGCGTTCATGGTCTCGGCATAGGCCCCGCGTGCGTCGAGCCCGGCCGGGTTGATGACCTTGGCCATGCGGGCGTAGAAGGTCTCGCGGTTCATCCCGGCCTGCTCTGCGGAAAACGGGGCAAAACGGCGATCGGCGACCAGCGCGCCGTTCGGCAGAGGCGCGAGGGCCCGGTCCGGGCCGCGCACGATGGGGCGAAAGGCCTTGAAGCCGGGACCGGCGCTCTTGACGTCGCTGTCGAACAGGAAGTTCCCTTCCCAGAAGCGTTTGCGGCCAACCGTGTTGTCGGGTTGACCGTCGACGGCGAAGAGCAAGCCGCCGTGGTCGGGGGTCTGCTCGACCCAGGCGGAGATCATGAGCACGTGGCCGTAGGGGTCGGCGTAGATGGTGCCCGGCCGCAGGGCCGTTCGCGCGAGCGCCACGGGATAGAAATCGGTTTGCTCGTCGTCGAGGGCGGTGCGCGCGCTGCCCGAATGAACCCGGTTGGCCAAGACGCGCAGGAAGCTGCGAAAGCGCTCGAGCGCGCCGCTGCCGTGGATGTTCTCGTCGGCTTGCTCGTTGTGCAGGATGGGGCCGCACCTCGGCGGGCGGTCGCTCTTGCCGCGGTCACAGTCGCGGAGCGCGAAGGGCAAGCCCAGCTTCCAGGCGAAGTACGCGCGCAGGTAGTAGGGCAGGTCGGCGCAATCGGGGACGGCGCGCGGGATGTCGCGATTCTTGGGATCGTCTTCGCGCAGCCCGAGATACCCCCACAGAAAATTGCGGGCCGGGTCGTGCAGCACCGGCGCGAGCGAGGGAAATCCCAGGTTGGCCTCGGCCGGCGCATCGAACAGGCGCTCGATCCAGGCCGAGAAGAAGCTCTCGGTGGTGCGGCTCCACTCTTGCGTCGCCTTCCAGGCGCCCGGACTGTCCGGGCGCGCTGGCGTGGCTTGGTGGCCCTTGGTCGCCACGGAGATGCGGTGGCAGGCGACCGTTTCGCCGTTCTTGACGAGCTCGATGCGCCAGTTGCCCGCGCTGGCCGAGCGCAGCTCGGCGGCGAAGCTGAAAGGCGGACCGCCGCGCCTGGAGGTCGCCAGCTTCTCCGCGGCGCGCCCCGACCGCACGAGCTGGATTTCGCCTTCGCGCACATCCTCGCTGACCGCCAGGATACGAAGCGGGCTGCCCGCGGCAGGTGCAATCGGCGACCACCAAATGCGGGTGTCGCCGGATTCGCTGCAGGCGCGTTGGTCGGCGCGCGCCGCGCCCTGGGTCAGGGCAAGGAATGCGGCGGACGTGAAAGCGATGCGAAAACTTGCGCCTACCAAAGAGTCTCCTTCACCAATGGGTCGGGTAGTTGCGTCGCCTGATGAAGGTACGCGCGCTGACCAACTCCGGGTTCTCGAAGAACTTCACCAGCAGCACGCCGGCAAAGAAACCCCCGATGTGGGCCCAGACCGCGACTCCGGTTGAAGCCGCAGGGTGGACAGACGTGATCTGCGGCAGTCCGGAAAACAACTGCAATCCGATCCAGATCAGCAGGACGAAGTAGGCCGGCAAGGACAGCAGGAAGAAAAACACGAACACGTGTACGCGGACACGGGGGTAGAGGATCAGGTACGCACCGAGCACGCCCGAAATGGCCCCCGAGGCCCCGACCATGGGCACGGGCGAGGCGGGATCGATGGCAATCTGGGCGAAGGCGGCCGCCAGGCCGCACAGCAGGTAGAAGGCGAGGAAGCGGACCCGGCCCATGCTGTCTTCCACGTTGTTGCCAAAGACCCACAGAAACAGCCCATTGCCGAGCAGGTGCGCCCATCCTCCATGCAGGAACATGGAGAGGACTGGCGTCCAGATGTTGATCGGGTCGCGATCCACGACGCAGTACAGCCCCATGCCGAGCGGGACGGCGGTCCCGACCCTGGCGCGATGGGTGATCTCCCCTGGTACCAGCCCGAAGTTGCACACGGTCTCGGACAGCCGAGCGGCATCGAACCCCGCGCCCTGTACGAAGAGCCACACCAGACCCATGGCCGCGAGCAGCAAGACGGTCACGACGGGAAAACGCAACGTCGGGTTGTCGTCGCTGATCGGAATCATGGGGCCTTACGGCGTTGGCGGCGCAGGCGGGACGGGAGCGGAGGCGGCCGGCAGGCCACCGTCGGGATTGGGCGCGGGCTCCTCGCGGTAACCGAACAGCTTGTTCTTGTCCTCCGGTGGCGTCAGCTTCACGGCGACGCGTGAATCGGAAAAGGTGTAGGCCCGCGTGTGAACCGGCAGAAAGCCGCTGGCTCGAATGACCAGATCCAAGGGACCGCTGTCACGCGGTCGCTCGACCACCAGCGGTCGAGGTACAGGGATGGTGCCGAGAGTCTTCCTTCCCCACCTGACCTGCGCCTTGCGCGGTGGAACGGTCTGAATGATGATGTGCACCGTGTCCGGTTTCGCCGACGGGTTTGCGGTGTCCACCGTGTGGCCCGCCTCGTCGCTCGACGCGCCGACGACCGCCTTGCCCTTCTTGCCTGCTGCCCAGACCGCCATCGATCCGGCCAGGATGATAACCGCGGCGCCAAACGCGAGTGCGCGCTCGTGCGCGAGCCGGCGCCGCGCCTCCGCGGAGCTCTTGCGCATTCTCATTCGTCACCCTCCGGTTTCGCGCCCGCGGCTCGACCTTCATCGGAGCTGCGCACGGGCGGTGGCGGCCCTGGATACTTGATGCCGGGCTTGGGCACGTAGGTCAGCACCGGTGTCTTGAGCGTGCCCTTGATGTCGCCCTCGAGCACATCCACGGGCAGGGGAGGATCCAGTTGGTAGGAGTAGCCGCGCGAGGGCAGTCTGATCTCGTAGACATCGTCACCGGCCAGAAACTGGCGCGCGAAACCCATACCCTGATCGCCAAGCACGCGCATGGGCCGGTGGCGCAGGATGAACGAGTAGAGGCGAAGGGCCAGGTGGTTGGGCAGGCGGTGACAACCGTGCGAATAGCCCTCGGAGCTGTAGATGGATAGGTAGTCCGACGAACCGTGCGCGCGAATGCCGTTGTCCCAATCGGGGCGGCCATTCTTTCCCGGTTGGACGAAGTAGCCGGCCACCAGGCCGTAGGCCGACAAATAGCCCGGGCCGAGCTCGTCGTAGTTCACCACGCGCTGCCAGGAGCCGCCCACGTCCTTCATCTTGAGCAGCGAGCGGATGGGCGTCGATTCCGGCGCGATCCACACCGGGCCCGCCACCACGTTGCGAATCACGCGCGGCCCCACGTCCGATCCCTTGTAGCGGAAGTACTCGTAGCCGTCGGAGGCTTGTTCGGCGCGCCAACCACCGACGGTGGTGCGCCAGCGGGCGAGCAAGATGCGCTGGTTGTTGTACTTCACGTAGAGGTGGAAGCTTGGATAGTGCTTGCGTGGCTGCGCGTGGTGCACGCCCTGGGCATCCCAGGGCAGGTCGTACCACACGTCGCCGCGATCGATGACGATGGAGAGATCCATGCTCGGCCCGTAGTATTCGGGCAGCGAAGGCAGCCTGACGGCCGCGCGCAGATGACGAAAATCGGCGGCGGGGTGGCGCTTGAAGAACGCCAGCGCGCCTGCCTGGGTCGAAAGTCCCAGTTGCTCGGCCGCCGCCTGGGTCAGCTCGTCGACGAGGTTGCGCACCGCCACGGGCTTGCCTGACTGACCGGTATAGGTCGGCGCGCCGGCCTTGCCCTCGACGCTGCCGTCCTCGACCACGCCTGCCGCGGACACCACGCGCTCGCGCAGCGCGCGCATAAAGGCGTGGTAATCGTTGGTCAGCGGAGGAAGGTCCAAGGCATCCATGGTCTTCGAGCGCAGGTAGTTGGCCTCGTAGATCATGTTCTTTTGCTGGAAGCGCCGGACCGCCAAACGCATGGCATCGTCGTAGACACCCGTGGCGTGGCGAAGCCCGTGCTTGAACATGCCCTCGCAAGTCAGACGTTTTTCCACCTCGGTCATGGCCACTTTTTCGGCCACGCGGTGCTCGTAGGCCTTCACCTTGGCCGCGAGGGTCGGATCTTTCAGGGCCAAATCGTCCAGGGTTGCCGCCTTGGACTTGCGACGGGCATCTTCGAGCTCGCGACGCAAGCGGGCCGTGCGCTGCTCCTCCGCCCGCATCTTTCCCGGCGCGACGTAGGCGATGGTTTCGACCTCTTCCAGTTTTTCCTGATCGATGGTCGCGTGGCAGGTCTGCTGTTCGTTGGCCATGAAGCGCTCGCGCAGCACGCCGAGGGAGGGGGGCACCCCGTAAAGCTCGAGGTAGTTCTTCGCGCCCGCGGGAAGCGGCTCGCCGTCCTCATCCAAGGTGTCGTTGGCCAGACCGATGAAGACGCGGCGGTAGCGGTTGTGCATCACGGTTCCGTCGGCGCCGCGCTGCTCGGCGAAGATGAAGGGGGTCCAGTCGTTGCTGAAATCGATGATGGTGTAGCCCGAGCGGGCGGCGGCGTCCGCGTCGACCCAACTTTCCTTGCCGTCGTGAACGACGAAGGCTTGGTTATCGCCGTGCTCGGGCTCGGTTGCGACCGCAGGCGTCGGCGCGGCCGCGGTCTGGGGCGCGGCCGCCACGGGGGTGAGCTTGGCCGACGTGGTCGGTGGCGCCAGGCTCTGGGTGGGCGCGGTGGAGGGAGGTGCCTGGGTCCCGGCGTGGCAACCGACATTGCCGGCCACGGCAAGAACAGTACAAACGAGAAAAGCGGATTTCATCGACGTATCAGGGGAAACCTTATGCCTCAAACCCCAGGCGTGCAAAGTATCGATAGCTGCGCGCGGTGGTCCGCCTGGTAGGGCCTGATTTTGCTCGCGATTATGACGTGCGCGGTTCCGCCAGCGCGGCTTGTACGATGCCGCGCGCCTCGGCCAGGATCTGCGCCAGGTGGGCGTCGCCGTGGAAGCTTTCGGCGTAGACCTTGTATACGTTCTCGGTCCCCGACGGGCGCGCCGCGAACCAGCCGCTTTCCGCCACGACCTTGAGGCCTCCGATGGCGGCGCCGTTGCTGGGCGCCTTGGTCAAGATGGCGCGGATGGGTTCGCCGGCCAGCGCCGAGCTCTTCACCTGCGCCGGCGAGAGTTGCTTGAGCTTCGCCTTTTCCGCGGGCGTGGCTGCCTGATCCACACGCGTGTAGACCGGCGCGCCGTGCATTGCCGTGAGCTCCGCGTAGTGCTCGCCGGGATCCTTGCCCGTGGTGGCGGTGATCTCGGCCGCGAGCAGCGCCAAAATGATGCCATCCTTGTCCGTGGTCCACACCTTCCCGTCGAAGCGCAGAAAGCTTGCGCCCGCGCTTTCTTCCCCGCCGAATCCCAAGCTGCCGTCCAGCAGACCCTCCACGAACCACTTGAAGCCGACCGGCACCTCGCGCAGGTCGCGTCCGAGCGCGGTTGCCACGCGATCGATGATGGCGCTCGACACCAGGGTCTTGCCGACGGCCGCATTCTTGGGCCAGCCCGATCGGTGGGTGAAGAGGTAGCGAATGGCGACGGCCAGATAGTGGTTGGGATTGAGAAGGCCCGTCCCAGGCACCACGATGCCGTGGCGATCCGAATCGGGGTCGTTGCCGAACGCCACCTGGTAGCTGCCGCGCAGCTTTACCAGGTTTGCCATGGCGAAGGGACTGGAGCAGTCCATGCGGATCTTGCCGTCGTGATCCACCGTCATGAACGCGAATCGCGGATCGACGATGGGGTTGACGACCTCCAGGTTCAGCTTCCAGCGTTCGACGATGGCCTGCCAGTAAGCGAGCGAGGCGCCGCCCAAGGGATCGACGCCGCACTTGATGTCGGCTTTTCGGATCGCTTCCATGTCGACGACATTGGCCAGATCCTCGACGTAGGGCGCGACGAAGTCATCCAGGCGCGTGGTCGAGGCCTTGAGCGCCGTCTCGATGGGCACGCGGCGGACCCCGCGGTTGCCCGCGCGCAGAAGCTCGTTGGCGCGATCTTGAATCCACGCCGTGACGTTGGTGTCGGCCGGGCCACCGCTCGGCGGGTTGTATTTGAAACCGCCGTCGCCGGGCGGGTTGTGCGACGGCGTGACGACGATGCCGTCGGCGAGGGCGGTGCGTTTTCCGCGATTGGCCACCAAGATCAGGCGGGAGAGCACCGGCGTCGGCGTGTAGCCGTCTCCGCGTTGCATGATGGTCAGCACCGAGTTCGCTGCGAGCACCTCCAAGGCCGTGCGCTCGGCGGGCCGCGACAGCGCGTGCGTGTCCTTGCCGAGGAAAATCGGTCCGCTGATGCCCTCCTGCCGACGGTACTCGCAGATGGCCTGGGTCACGGCCAGGATGTGCGCTTCATTGAACGAGCCCAGCAGGGACGAGCCGCGATGACCGCTGGTTCCGAAGCTGACCAACTGCTCCGTGTCCTCCACGTCCGGCTGCTTGGTGAAATAGGCATCCACCAGGTGGTCGACATCCACCAAGATCTCGGCAGGGGCGGGCTTTCCGGCTAGTTCGTGCGGCATGGGCTCTCCTTGGAAGAAAAGGCTAGACGCGAAGGTTACACGAACCGGCCAGAGAGTGAATGGCGATTGCGGGCGAGCACGCCGGGGTTCAACCTAATCCCGCGACAAGAAGAGCGATAGCGCGGAAGCTACCGGAAAGAGACACCTTTCCACGACGGATGCACGCACCCAATCGGTGCGATGAAGGGTGGTCGTAGACGTGGACGGCTTACCGTGGCCTTGGCCGTGGCCGACGGCAATGACAACCGGCCACGGCCACGACCACGGCCACGACCACGGCCACGACCACGACCTTCAGCGGCCATCGCGGGATGATGGTTCAACTTCGAGTCAGGGCCACCACCGTCTCGACGTGGTAGGTCTGTGGAAACAGGTCGAGCGGCTGGACGGCCGTCACGGTGTAGCCGAAGGGGCGCAATTCGACGAGGTCGCGGGCCAACGTGGTGGGGTTGCAGGAAACGTAGACGATGCGTTCGGGCAGGGCGCGGGCGATCCTGCGCATGACCTTGCCACCGGCGCCGGCGCGCGGTGGATCGAGGACCAGGACCTTGGGCGAAAGCCCGGCGGGCAGAACGTCGGCCAGCACCTTGCGCGCATCGCCAGCGTGAAAGGAGAGCGATGTCAGCCCGTTCTCGGCCGCGTTTCGGCGCGCCGCTTCGATGGCGGCCTCGACGATTTCGACACCCACGACGCGTGCGCCGACGGCGGCCAGGGCCAAGCTGAAAAGGCCCACGCCGCAATAGACATCCACCACCTGGGCACCCTCCACGTCGCCGGCAAGCTCCTTGACCGCTTCGACCAGTCGCTCCGCCTGCGCCGAGTTGGTCTGGAAGAAGGTCTCCAGGCGAATGCGGAAGCGCAGCGAGGCGCAGAGCTCCGTGATGTGGTCCCGGCCAAAGAGGGACGTGGTTGCGACCGGCGGGGCGGCCCCGTCGGGGGTGTCGCGAATGGCGCGCACGACTCCGGCCACGTTGGGGGCGGCCTGGGCCAGATGGGCGGCCATGGCCTCGCCCTCGGGAAAGTCGCCGGGACTGGTCACGATGCCGAGCAGAATCTCGCCCGTGCCGCGACTTTGGCGAACGCAGAGCTCGCGCAGAAGTCCCTGCCCGGAGCGTGGGTGGTAGCACGAAATACCGTGACTCTCGACGAACGCCTGGGCCGCCTTGACGATGGCCACTGCCTCGGGCGATTGCAGAAAGCACTCGCGCAAACGGATGATGTCGTACCAGGCTCCGCGCGGGTGCAGCCCGAGGATGCCGTTCGGATGAAAGGCAAACTCCATCTTGTTCCTGTAGTCGTAGGCGGCAGGGGCCGGGATGATGGGCCGGATGGCAAGATCCCTGAACCCGCCCAGGCGCTCCAGGCTGTCGCGCACCGCGGACGCCTTGGCGGCAAGCTGCGCCGGGTAGGCCACGTGCTGCCAGCAGCAGCCGCCGCACCCTTCGGCGAAGTGCCGGCAGCGTGGCGCCACGCGATCCGGCGAAGCGTTTTCGACGCCGACCAGGTCGGCCTCGACATGGCGGCGATGCACCTTGCGCACCCTGGCGCGCACGACTTCGCCCGCAGCCACGCCGGTCACGAACACCGCCAAGCCACCGACGCGGGCCACGCCTTCGCCGCCGTAGGTAAGGCGGTCGACGGTCGCGACCAGCTCATCGCCAGGACGAGGACGCGTGCCGCTGGTTGTCGGTGAAGCCAAGACCGGAAAAGTTAACCACACCGAGCCCGAAGAACACAGCGGGAACACGCGAAGGCCCCGCATACAAGCTTGGATGCGAGCCTACTTCAGCGTCACTTCGCCGTTCGCATAGCTGACGAACTTGTTTTTGATGATCTGGCCGACCTTGATGATGTACGTATGGCCTTTGTTGAAGCCATTGTTGGTGTCCAGGTCGTAGGGCTCCTGGAACACGAAATCTCCACCTTGGGTTTGGGTCGAATATTGATCGACCAAGGTCCCCGGCTCCTTTTTGTCCGTGAACTCGATGGTCAACGGCCCCTTGGCCGGCGGCTTTTTGAACACGGCCAGATAGTTGATGGGCCAACGCTCCTCGTTCGGCTTCTTGCTCACCTCGGCCACCGAGGGATGGCTGGACAACCACTTGGCAAGCTCTTCACCCTCGGCGTTGGGCGGCGACGAAGGAAGGATCCACACCTTTCCCCCAAGGGCCTTCGCGACCGCGGTGTTTGGGTCGGCGGCCTTCGCTGCCGCCCCCTTCTTGGCCGCCTTGCCACCCGAATCGCCCTTGGCGAATGCGGGCGCGGCATTCATGGCAACGAGCAGTGCGAGTGGGGCCAATAGAATCTTCATCGTCGTCTCCTTCCACCAGGCAGGCAGTCAGCTACAACTTCAATGCCCCGCATTCTCGGACGCCATCGTGCGGCAGTCAACAGCACACTCGCCGCGCGCCGAACTATCCGAATACGATGGTCCGATTGCCCGAGACGAGCACCCTCCGTTGCAGGTGCAAGCGTACGGCTCGCGTCAGGACCTCGCGTTCCAGGTCGCGCCCTGCTCGCATGAGATCCTCGACCTCATCCCGGTGGGAGACACGACGGACGTTCTGTTCGATGATCGGCCCCTGATCCAGCTCGGCGGTGACGTAGTGGGCGGTTGCACCGATGATCTTTACGCCCCGCTCCTTCGCTTGATGGTATGGCCGGGCGCCCGCGAAGGCCGGGAGGAACGAGTGGTGAATGTTGATGATTCTGTTCGGCCACCGCGCCACGAATTCGGCGGACAGGATCTGCATGTAGCGAGCCAGCACCACCACGTCGAGCTGGAGCGAATCGAGCAGCTCGATCTGCGCCTGCTCGGCCTTGCGCTTGTCGAGCGGGTCGACCGCGATGTGCGTGAAGGGAACCTCGAAGTGTTTGCACACCTCGGCCAAGACCCCGTGGTTGGAGATGACGGCCACGATCTTTCCGCCCAGATCCCCGATCTGCTGGCAGAGCAGCAGGTCGTAGAGGCAGTGCGAGGCTTTGGTAGCGAACACGGCCACGCGTGGAACGTGGTCCGAGAAGGTCAGCTCCCACTTCAGGTCGAAACGCCGTGCCAGTGTCGCGATCTCGGACTGGATCTGCTGGCGTTCGATATCGAAGCCGGCCAGATCCCAAACCAGGCGCATGAAGAACTCGCCGCTGTCGAGCTCGGCATGTTGGTCCGCATCCAGGATGTTTCCACCATGGGTGAACACGAAGCTCGAGAGTGCCGCCACGAGGCCGGTTCGGTCGCGGCAGTTCACGAGCAGGGTTGCGGTCACCGCTGGGTCAGTTGCCATGCTTCTCGCCCGTCGCCTGCCTCAGATAGCCCGGTTGCCAGGGTAACGCAAGCAAGACCGTGAATGGCTGTCGCCGACCGTCCGATGCCGTGGCCGGCTATTCCAGCTCGTTGATCACGAGGGGCTGGGTTTGACCCGCCACATCGCCACCCGATGTTACAAATCCATCACGTCTGAACTCGGCCAACGTGCCATCGCAGTCCAGGTCTCCGAACGCCGCCGCGGTGAACTTGGAAGCCGATCCTGTGCCCGAGCCTGTATAGCCGGGCAAATAGTTGTGCGGGTCGGCGAGTGCGAATTTCAGCGCGACCCACACTTTGTCGCTCGCCCAGACCTCATCCCCTCCAGGACAGCGCCCACCGGTGAGAGTGCAGCACATCTTTGCGCCTTGCTCGAAGAACGCAGCAGGACCCGGGAACTGCTTGGGCAGCGCGAGAGCCGTGTTGTCCGGTCCTATGGTCGTGAAGTCGCTCATGTAATAAGTGACCGAGCCAGACCACATCTTGTTGAGATGCCCAACGGCCTCCGTAGTGCGGGACTTTCTTACGTATCGCGTGAAAGCGGGAATGGCGATTGCGGCCAGAATGCCGATGATGGCAACCACAATCATCAATTCAACCAACGTAAAACCAGTGGATTTTCGTCGCCGCATGCTGCCTCTGACTTGTTACCATGCAATATGCGTGCCCTATTGGACGGGAGGCCGAAGGCGCGAAATCTCCCGAATCGACACTGGAAAGTCTTCCTCGTGCGCCCACGCTGGGTCGGGCTCACGCGACGGATTTTGTCCTGGTCGGGAAAATAGTGCCCAGCGATGACAAAATCCGTCGGAAACGAAGAAAGCGGATCCCGTCAGGGATCCGCTTTACGATGACTCGAAACTGGAAGAGCTAACCCTTCGAGCCGCTGTCCATACCTTCCGCGTCAACCGCGGGGCCGGAATCGTGTGCACCGCCGTCAAGGACCGGCTTGACCGAGTCGATCGCCTGGCCGTCCACGCCCTCCTGGACATCAACTGCAGGCGTGTCAACGCTTGGCATTACGTCCTCATGTTGTGCCACGTCGACAACTGGGGCATCGACCACCGGACCGTCCATTCCAACCTGAGTATCGGGGGTCAGGGGCGTGTCGGCGATCGGGGCATCGGTGACGATCGTGTCCGTCGTCTTCCCGCTGTCCACGCCGACTGCGGTGTCTGGTTTGTTGCCGCCGCTGTCGCTGCCGCAGCCGAATGCGGATAGCGAAAGTGCGAATACTGTTACTGCAAGCTTCCTCATCATAGCCTTCTCTCCTGGTTTGTTCTCTGCCGAATCGCTTTGGCGCGGCATACTACTCAGATTGTTACAAAAGTAAAACATTTTCTTGATTGATTTGCCGCTAGGTCCCTATGGATCTTCGCGCCAAGCTACGGTGATCCACCCAGGGAAGGAAGTCTTTTCGAATGCCCCAACCCCCAAACCCGACCGCTAACGAGTCGCGTCTCGAGATCGAGACAGACGAGGATGGTCTGGTCGCCGTTGGGGGCACCTTGGACCCGGACGTCTTGGAAAGGGCGTATCGCATGGGGATTTTTCCCTGGTCCTCGCATCCCGCCGTGACCTGGTGGTGTCCCGACCCACGCGCCATCTTCGAGCTCGAGTCTTTTCGGGTTCCGCGCAGTGTGCGCAAAGCGATCCGCCAGTCCGGTTGGACTTTTCATGTGGATCGCGATTTCGAGGGCACGATGAGGCGGTGCGCTGAAAGCACTGCCGATCGTCCAACCACCTGGATCTCGGAGGACTTCGTGACCTCGTATTGCGAGCTCCATCGACGCGGAATGGCGCACAGCATTGAGGTCTACGAGGGCAACGCCCCAGTGGGAGGCCTGTACGGGGTCGCCATGGGTGGATTTTTTGGCGGAGAATCCATGTTTACGCGACGTTCTAACGCGTCCAAGGCTGCTCTAGGCCAGTTGGTCGCGCACTTGCGCACCCGCGGCTTCGGGTTGCTCGATGCCCAGGTCATGAACCCGCACCTGGCCAGCCTGGGCGCTCGCGAGATATCCCGCGTCGAGTTCCTTCGTCGTTTGCGCTCGGCACTTGCCCTGAAGGTGACCTTCTGAGCATGCTGCCATCCTCGGCGATGATGAAGCAGCCTACGGCAGCACGATCCAGACGGGCATTCCCAGGCTTCGTGCACGTGGCTATCATCGCCGCAGTCATGGCCGCGGCCAGCGTGTGCGCGAAGCCGGCCGCGCATGCGCCAGCCACGCCGGCCTTTCACCTCAAGGTCGTTCGCGTGTATCCCCATGACCCCCGCGCCTTCACACAAGGGTTGCTGCTCGTGGACGGCGTGGTCTACGAGAGCACCGGGCTCAACGGGCGTTCCACGGTTCGTCGGGTGGATTTGACAAGCGGCCAGGTCGAGCAGGAATCTAGGCTTGCCCTGGAATTTTTCGGGGAGGGACTGGCGCGCGTCGGACAGCGGCTGATACAGGCTGACGTGGAAGAGCCACAAGGCCTTGGTTTGGGATCTCGCCACCCTGAAGAAGGAGTCGGAATTCTCCTACGAAGGAGAGGGCTGGGGACTCTGCTTCGACGGCCGGCGCCTGGTCATGAGCGACGGCAGCGATAAGCTGACCTTCAGGAATGCCACCAGTTTCGCCAAGGAAGGCGAGATCCGCGTGCGTTTGGCGGGGCGGCCCCTGAGCAACCTGAACGAGCTCGAATGCACCGGCAACGAGGTCTATGCCAACGTCTGGCGGGACAACCACATCGCCCGCATCGACGCCAAGTCGGGCGAGGTCACCGCCTGGATCGACGCGTCAGGACTCCTCGATCCGTCCGAGGCCGCCGGGGCGGATGTCCTCAACGGCATCGCCGAAATGCCGCGCGCTGGACACTTGTTGGTTACGGGCAAGCTGTGGCCGCACCTCTACGAGGTCGAGCTGGTTTCCGATTTGAAGGGTGGCCGATGAAGCGACCGATGAAGCGACCAATGAAGCGATCGATGACGCGAACGATGAAGCGACCGATCATGATTTTGCGCTGGTTTTTCGCGATGGCCGCCTTGCTTGCCGTCGCTGGTTCGTCGTCGCGCGTCCATGCCGAGCCGGGCGACGATCTGACCGTCTCGGTCCTCACGTTTGGGCCAGGCGAGCACCCATTCCTCAAGTTCGGGCACGACGCCATCCTCGTTCAACCCCAGGCTGGACCGGGGTGGGTGTTCAACTTCGGCACCTTCGACTTCAACGACCCGGACCTGCTCACGAAATTTCTGCGTGGCCGATTCAAGTACTGGCTATCGGTCGGGGGCGCGCAGCCCACCTTGGAGGCCTACCAGGCGGAAGACCGCACCATCCTTTCCCAGGAGTTGGCCCTTTCGGCCGCGCAGAAATGGGCCCTCTGGCAAGCCTTGCGCGACAATGCTCGGCCCGAGAATCGTGACTACCTCTACGACTACTTCTTCGACAATTGCTCGACGCGCGTTCGCGACGCGATCGATCGCGTGGTGAACGGACAGATTCGTGTCGCGGGAAGGGCTCCCGCGACGAGGACCCTGCGCGACGATGCGTTGCGCTCGGTGGCGGATTTCCTGCCGGAGTATATCGGGCTGTACCTCGGCCTCAGCCGGGCCACCGACCGGCCCATCGATCGTTGGACAGAGTCCTTCCTGCCCGAGAGCTTGGCCGATCTCTTGCGCACGGTGCGCATCGGCGATGGCGCGGGAGAGCGGAACCTGGTCAAGTCGGAAAGGGTGATCTACCGATCCACCCGGCCCGCCAAACCCGCGCAGCCGCCCCATTGGGCGGTGTATTTCCTTGCGGTGGGACTGGCCCTGGGCGGCATGGCCGCTCTTCTTGGCCGCGCGAGCCGGCGCCGAGCCAGCGCGCGCATCGCGCTTGGGGCCCTAACTGCCATCCTCGGAGGCGTTTGGGGATTGCTCGGCCTGATCTTGGTCTTTTTCTGGGTCTTCACCAATCACAAGGTCGCCTATGCCAACGCCAACATCCTGCAATTCGCGCCCTGGGCCGTCATTCTGTTGGGGTGCGGAATCGGCGTCATGTTTGGCAGGCCCGGGGCAACGCGCTGGGGACGAAGGTTGGCGCTCTCAGCCGTGATCTTTTCCGCGTTCGGGATTCTGTGCAAGGCCCTGCCCGGACTGAACCAGGACAACTGGCCATTCATCTTGTTGAGTCTGCCGACCTGGTTGGGGTTGTGGACAGGTTTGCGGGTGGGAGCGGGAAAGCCCGGCTGAGCCTCCCACTTCGCGTGTTCGATGTCTTTTTCCTGGCTGGAGTCTGCGGTATTCGATGGTAAGGTGTCTGTATACGCACGCCCGTCTCGGCCTGGGTCTTACTTGTGGACACCCGGCGAGCCCAGGTCAAGAGCTTAGAAGTAAGACCTCGCAAACGTCCCAACTCGAAAGACCTCGCGCGATGGAGGAATGTGCATGATCGACAACGAGGATTCCGTAGTCACTTCGCTGAATGAACTGCGGAAGCTCAAGCACGAGCGAATCACCAGGCAAACGCAGCCGCGCACCGTTGTTGGCGCCGGGCGTGCGGTGGCCCTGGCCGAAGACCCGGCCTCCGACCAACTGACCCCGCCACCCATGCAGGTGTCGGGGCTTTCCCTGGTGGGGGGGCAGTACGCGCATTCGGCGCGGCAGGGCTCGGGCTTCGCGGTGGCCGCAGCACCCCACGCTGGGTTCGCACCGCAGGCTCCCGGCTACGACCCCTATCCCATTCAAGCTCCCCCGATCGTCCGGACCAAGACTTCGTACACCGCGGCCGTGGTCATGTCCGTGTTGCTCATCGGTGGCGGGGCCGCGGGCTATGTGAAGGTGCAGAACGACATGCAGGCCACCCTCGCCGCCAAGGATGCGTCCATCAGACAGGCAGAGGAGTCCCGCAACCAGGCGGTCGAGCTCGCCGCCAAGGCTGACCAACAGGCGAAGACGAGCCTTCGGCAATGCGAGGACAAGGTCAAGTCCAGTCTGGCGGCCGTCGCGCCCGCACCGACTGCCACGCCTGCTGCGAGCACTCCGGTGATCGAGAAGAAGGCGCAGAAGCCGGTGTCCAGGGTCGCCTCTCGGGCAGCAAGCCACCGGACCTCGACGCACCCGAGTCGTCGGGTTTCTGCCGAACCCGCCGCTCCGAAGTCCGGTGACATTCCCAACATCGCAAAGAAGAAGAAGCTGGATAACGATCCGCTCGCCGGCCTTGGGAAACTGTAGCTTGAGGGCTGGTGGCGCCCTGCGTGACTCGTTTTGTTGACGGGCTGGTGTGCATGGCCGACCCTAGGGCATGCTTCCCGCAACCGAGGAAACCGCCTTTTTCAATAGTTGCAAGCAAGCCCTTCTCGACGAGCACAGCGGCAAGTTCGCCGTCGTGTGCGGGCGCAGGCTGGTCGGGGTACACACGTCCCTGGACCTTGCCCTCAAGGCAGCCGCGCTCGCATTTGGAGACGGCGAGCTGAGCGATGGTGCGCCCGTCCTCATCAACGAAATCGGCGAGCCTCCCAGGGTACGCGTGGTCGCCCAGGCGCGCCGCTCGGCGCCTTGAAGCGTGTGCCTGCGCGCACAGCCAAGCGCCGGGGTCGCCCCGGAGATCCTCCCGTGGTTTCCATGAAAATCTGGCTAGCCCAGGGCTAGCGTTTGCAAATCCCTCTAGCCTTGAGTAGAAACGCCGTCGCTGGCTGCCGGCAGCATCAGAGCGGGCTGGCCGGGAAAGGGAAATCACCGATGTCACGAGTCGCATGTAGGAGTTCGAACAAACGTCCATTCAGGTGGCTCTACCTCGTAGCGCTTACCGGCCTCGCCCTCGGTTGCGTGGAGCAATCCGAGGAGAAGCTCACCAAGGAGGACGAGGAGTTCGTCAAGAAGAACATTCTCTCCACGCCCCCGCATCCCGAATTCGTGGTCAACGCGGATCTCGACGGCAAGTTGATCTACCTTGGGATGGACGTGAGCCCGAACCCGGTCGAGGCAGGCAAGGACGTCAAGCTGACCCATTACTGGAAGGTCATCGCTGCGCCGGGCGAGGGGTGGAAGCTGTTCACCCATATCGGCGGCCCGAACAAGCAGGGCTTCGCCAACGTGGACCACACCCCGGTCAGCGGTAAGTACCCGGTGTCGCGCTGGAAGGCCGGCGAAATCATCCGCGATCAGCACACCTTCCGTCCTCCGGCCAGCTGGAACTACGACCACATGGAGGTGTACACCGGGTTGTTCAAGGGCAACGAGCGCATGCCGGTCAGGTCGGGGCCCCGGGACGAGAACCGCGTGTTCTGCGGCAGCATCCCGATGAAGTCGAAGGCGCCCGCTCCGCTCAAGCGCTACGTCGTCACCAAGATCGCCAAGCCCATCAAGATCGACGGCAAGCTCGACGAGGCGGTGTGGAAGAACGCTCCCTCGACCGGTCCCTTCGTGGACACCATGACAGGCAACCCCGCGAGCATTTTGACCCAGGCCAAGCTGCTTTGGGACAACCAGAACCTTTACTTCGCCTTCGAGAACGCGGACCCCGACGTGTGGTCTACGCTGACCGCTCGCGACGACAAGCTGTGGACGCAAGAAGCGGTCGAGGTCATGCTCGACGCCGACGGCAACGGCAAGACGTACATCGAGCTGCAAGTCGCTCCCAATGGCACCATCTTCGATTCCTACTTGCCGACCTATCGCAAGTACGAGGACAGCCTCGATCCCAAGCGCAAGATGTACGACTGGAATTCCAAGCTGAAGGCCAAGGTGGTCGTGGATGGCACGCTCAACAAGCGCGACGATGTGGACAAAGGCTGGACCGTCGAGATGGCCTTGCCGCTCGCCGATGCCAACGGGCTCGACAAGCCGGGCGTGAAGGTCCCGCCGGCGGTGGGCGATGTTTGGCGCCTGAACATGTTCCGTCTGGATTCGCCCAAGGACAAGCCGCAGGTCGCTGTTGGCTGGAGCCCGCCCCTCGTCGGCGACTTCCACAAGCTCGACCGCTTTGGCGAGATCGTGTTCGGTGACGAGAAGGGCGAAGTCCCGGCTCCCAAGGCGGAGGTGGCCAAGGCCGGCAAGGACGAGAAGGACGAGAAGGTCGAGAAGGCCAAGAAAGGGGAAAAGGCCGGCAAGGGCGACAAGGCCGAGAAAGGCGAAAAGGCCGGCAAGGCCGAGAAAGGCGAGAAAGCCGGCAAAGTCGACAAGGCCAAAGCCGAGAAGAAAGCCGCGTCCGGCAAGAAAGAGGAAAGCAAGAAGGACGAGGCGGCCAAGTAGTCGCACGCCCTGAGCTTGAAAGGCCGCCGGGCAGTCGCCGGGCGGCCTTCTTCATTGGCGTAGGCTACGATGAGAAGAGTGATTCGGAGATTCACCACAGAGAGCACAGAGGGCACAGAGCTCGGAAAGGGATGGGTTGTCGGATCTCTGGATCCGGACTACTTTTCTGACCTTTGTCTGCGCAGGCTGCGCAGGCACAGTCGCCCCCTCGTCCAGCGCTGGTAGCGGCGCATCCGTCGCGACGCCGGCCATGGAGGCGATGCCTTCGGGACCGGGCGCCGAGCTCTACTCTACCGAGAGCACCGCGCGTACGACGACCGATGCGTTCGCTGGCCGTCTTGCCGCCGAGGTGGACGAGAGCCGGAAAGAGCGGGGGCAGGCCACCCTCGTTCGTGACGGGCGCCTCGATCGTGTCGCGGCCGATCTGGCGCTTCTGGCCGATGCGGTTCGCTCGCCGCCTCCCGCGACGGTGGCCTTTCTACTTACGCACTATGGCCTGATCGAGCCGGAGCCCAACCTCTTTCTTATGCATGGGGACGACGGCGCCGAGTCCTCGGCTGCGGCCCGTCTGCGCGGGCCGCTGGCAAACGCAACGGCCGCGGCGTGGCGCCGGGTCGGCATAGGTGTCCAGCGCGCTGCCGGCAAGTGGAGCGCCGTGCTCGTGTTCCAGGAGAAGAACCTCGATATGGATCCCATTCCGCGCCGACTGGCGTCGGGGGGGGAGGTCACGGTCGCGGGCCGCATTCGGCCACTCTTTCATTCGCCGGAGGTTCTATTCACCTCGCCACGCGGCAGCGTGGAGCGCCTTGCCACGAGCACCCAGCACGGCACCTTCGCGGCACACTTCGCCTGTCACGGCGATGGCGCCTACCAGATCGAAATCAGCGCCACGGACGCGCGTGGACCCAAGGTTTTGGCCAATTTTCCCGTGTACTGCGGTGTCGCCCCCCCGGCTCGATTCGCCGCCCCGCAGCCGCAGGAACTACGCACCGACGATCCCGCCGAGGCCGAGGCGGAGCTCCTCGTCCAGGTGGATCGCGATCGCGCGGCGGCAGGCCTGCCAGCGCTCGTGCACGACCCGCGCTTGGCACGCATTGCCCGGCGCTACAGCCAGGAGATGGCCGAGACTGGCGAGGTGGCGCACTTCTCTCGTCGCACCGGCAGCGTCGTGGACCGCGTGTTGGCCGCGCGGGTCTCGCCCACGCCCACGCTCATCGCGGAGAACGTGGGCAGCGCCCAATCCGCCGTCGACGCCGAGCGCGGGTTCATGGCCAGCCCCGGACACCGCGACAACATCCTCAACCGCGCCATCACGCACGTGGGCGTGGGAGTCGCCGTCGGCCGCGAGGAGGGGGGCTTGGTGTCCCTGTATTTCACCCAGATCTTCGCGGGTTGGGCGCAGTAGCCTCGCCCACGCGATTCGTGGTAGCAAAAGCCATGATCCAAGCCGACGCCGGAAACCATTCGTCCAGTCCCTTGCTCGTGGTGGGCTCCGTCGCCCTCGACACGGTCGAGACCAGCCAAGGCAAGCGCAACGACATTTTGGGCGGAGCGGCCAGCTTTTCGTGCTACGCCGCCTCGTTCTTCACGCCCGCGCGTCTGGTGGGGGTGGTGGGAACGGATTTCCCGACGGCACACGAGGACTTCTTGCGTGCGCACGGCATCGACCTCGCCGGACTGGAGCGTGCTCCAGGCCGAACCTTCCGTTGGGCAGGCCGTTACGCCGCGGATTTCAACACGCGCACCACGCTCGACACCCAGCTCAACGTCTTCGAGACCTTCAAGCCGAGGCTTCCGCCCGCGTGGTCCGAAACGCCGTTCGTGTTCTTGGCCAACATCGATCCCGTGCTTCAGCTCCAAGTCCTGACCCAGGTCAAGCGGCCGCGATTTTCGGCCTGCGACACCATGAACTTCTGGATCTCCGGCAAGCGCGCCGAGCTTCTGCGCGTGCTCGAACGCGTGGACATGCTGCTGCTCAACGACGAGGAGGCGCGCCAACTCTCCGGTCGCTCCAGCCTGCCGGCCGCGGCCAAGGCTATCTCCGCGCTCGGGCCGAAAGCCGTGGTGATCAAGCGCGGCGACGCCGGTGCGCTCCTGTTCCAAGGTGACGACGTCTTCGCGGCGCCCGCCTTTCCGCTCGACAACGTGGTCGACCCGACGGGCGCGGGCGACTCGTTTGCAGGCGGATTCATGGGCACCCTCGCGCGCACGGGTGACACCTCACCGACCGGGGTTCGCTCGGCCCTGGTGGCGGGGACGGTGCTGGCCTCGTTCTGCGTCGAGGACTTCAGCCTCGACCGCTTCCGTACCTTGGATGCCGCCGCCGTTCGCGAGCGCATCGCCGCGTTCGCCGATCTCGTACGCTTCGACGCGCCGAAAATCTGAGGTTCAACACAGAGAACACAAAGGACACAGAGCCAATGAAGGACGGGATTTGGGCTCTCTCTAGATCCCCTTTTGCCGAAGAACGTACCGCAGGAGCGGGGCGGCGTGCAGGGCTTGGATCATGTCGCCGCTGTCGATGAGCGAGACGGCGTCCCGGGCCTTGACCAGGTGGACGCGCAGGTCCTCGGTCTGTTCGGGCGCGGGCGGGCTGGTGCTCACCACGCCCTCGGCCAGGTAGGTCGTGGTCAGGTTGTCCTGCAACGCCGGGTTGGCCGACAGCTTCGCAAGCAGGGTCCAGTGCCCTCCCGCAAAGCCGGTTTCCTCCAGCAACTCTCGCCTGGCGGCGGCTTCGGCCGATTCGCCTTGCTCCACCACGCCGGCAGGAAGCTCGTAGTGAACGGCGCCGATGCCGGGCCGGAACTGGCGCACGAACACGAATTCGTCGTCCGGGGTCACGGCCACCACGTTCACCCAGGGTGGATACTCGGAGATCCAGTAGTTCGCGATCTCGCGCCCCGAAGGCAGGCGGAAGCGCTGTTGACGCAGCACCAGCCAGGGCGGACGCCGAAAAAGATACTGTTGGTCGAAACACTCCCAGGGTAGGGGATCATCGGGTAGTTTGACGGGCACCCGCGCAGTATTCAGGATCGTGATGACCCCTGCAAGGCAACTGGAAGCTGGCATAATTTGGAGTACCCTACGGGGCTGCTGCCGTGAGTGAAAAACGTGATTACTATGAAGTCCTGGGTGTAAGCCGCGACGCCGATGTGGCCGAGCTGAAGCGCGCCTACCGCAAGCTCGCACTCGAGCTGCACCCCGACCGCAACCCGGACGACAAGGAGGCCGAGGCCCGCTTCAAGGAAGCCTCCGAGGCCTACCAGGTGCTGTCGGACGCGGAGAAGCGGGGGCTCTACGATCGTTTCGGCCACGAGGGCCCGCGCGGTGGCGGCTTCGGCGGCTTCTCGAACATGGGCGACATCTTCTCCGCCTTTGGCGACATCTTCGGCGACATGTTCGGCGGCTTCGGCGGAGGCTCCACGCGTGCGTCCGCGCGCGGGGCCGATTCTCGAAATCCCCATCGAGCTGACCCTGTCCGAGGTCGCCGAGGGGGTCACCAAGGAGGTCAAGATTCGTCGCCGGGTGGCATGTGCCGATTGTTCGGGGACCGGCGCTGCGGCGGGCAGCGGGCGCGAGCGCTGCCAGCAATGCGGCGGACGTGGCCAGGTCATGCACCAGCAGGGATTCCTGATGATCCAGACCACCTGCCCCATCTGTCGCGGCGAGGGCACCATCGTGCGCAAGCCCTGCCAGACCTGTCGGGGCAGCGGCCTGACCTTGGCCGAGGAGAACTTGCAGGTCGCCATTCCCGCCGGTGTGGAAGACGGCTCGACCCTGCGTCTGTCGGGGCGGGGCGAAGCCGCGCCGGGCGGCGGGCAGCCGGGCAACCTCTACGTCGGCCTGCACGTGGCGAGCGATCAGCGCTTCGAGCGTGACGGCGCCGATCTGCACACCCAGATCCTGCTTTCCTTTCCGCAAGCGGCGCTGGGCGCGGCCATCAAGGCGCCATCGCTCGACGGCGACAGCGAGGTGGCGGTGCCCGCGGGAACCCAGCCTGGCGACACGGTGACCTTGCGCGGTAAGGGCCTGCCCCGCCTGCACGGCCGAGGCACCGGCGACCTCGTCGTGCACCTCAAGTTGGTCGTGCCGAAGACGCTGACGGCCGAGCAGGAGCAGTCTCTGCGCGCCTTCGCCAGCGCGGGCGGCGACCTGGTCGAGCCGCCCAGCGAGCGTGGCAGCTTCTGGCGCAAGAAGCGCAAATAGCCGAAGCGCACCAGGGCGCGGGCTTCGCCCGCAAGCGAAGGCTATTTCTTCTTCGCCTTGCGGCTCGGTTTCGCGGTGGCGACGGCCGGCTTCTTCTTGTCTTGCTTTCCGTCGGGCTTCTTCAGCGTGAAGCTGATCTGCGGCACGGGCTTGCTTGGCTGGTAGAGCCAGGTGTAGGTCAGGTAACTTGAGAGCACGCGCTTGGTGTAGCCGCGGGTCTCGTCGTAGGGGATGGTCTCGATGAACTCGTCGAGCTCGAGGTTGCCGCGGTCGCGTAGCCAGCGATCCACGCCGCCCTCGCCAGCGTTGTAGCCGCTGATCACGAGGGGAACCGCACCACCGTAGTGATCGAGGAGGAAAGCGAGAAACTTCGAGCCCACCTCCACGTTCTTGTCCGGGTCGAAGAGCGCCTCGCGCGTGACCGGCCACTTGGCGAAACGCTGGGCAGTCCTGATCATCATTTGCGTCAGGCCAAGCGCGTTGGCGAAGGATTCGGCGCGCGGATAGAACGAGCTCTCCTCGCGCATGATGGCCCACTGCAACGCCTCGGGCACATGGTTGGCGCGGCAGTGCTTTTGCACCACGTCGGCGAACGCCTTGGGATAACCGAGGCGCCATTCGGCTTCGTGCCGCCCGCCGCTCGGGTAGGTGCGCCGGAACGAAGGCAGGGCATAACGAGGGACGGAATAGGAAGCGCTCCATTGCCCGCCACGATCGAGAAGGATCGCCGTGATCCAGAGGACGTCCTCGCGCGTCCCGTCGACCTGGGTATCACCTCTGCCGCCCACGCGCAGTCCCAGCTTGGCGAGCTCGCGGCGCGCTTCGCTGCCGAGCCCCATGCGCGCGAACTCGACCGCGCGCAGGAACCCCGGCTCGCCGAACACGGCGTGTTTGCCGAATTCCCACGGCGATTTCTTGTCGATGTCGCCCATGTGCTTGCGCAGCTCACGGATCAGCGTGGTTCTGGCCTCGGGGGCGAGCTTGCGCAGGCGTTCGAGCGAGAACAGCGTGTACACCGACAGCGGATACTCGCGCGCGGCACGCTCGTAGCCTTCGCGTGCCTGCCTGCGCTGGCCCTTTTTCTCGAGGATACGCGCTTTCCAATAGAGCGCGCGCCCCTCGGCATAGAAAATGTCCTCGCGCGGATAGCGCCGCAGCACCTGGTCGAGCCAAAACAGGGCCTTGTCGTAGTCGTGATCGCGCAGGCGATCGAGGGCGAGGCGCCACAGGGCCTCGGGCGCCATATCGCCCTTGGGGTAGAGGTCGGCGAGGTTGGAGAGCAGCTTCTCGGCCTCGGCATCCTTGTTGTCGTCGCTCAAGACCTCGGCCGCGCGCAAGCGGGCGTCGTCGGCCAGGCGGTGGCCGGGATGGTCCTTTTCGATTTGGCCGTAAAGAGCGATGGCTTTGTCCTTGTCGCCAGCGGAGGCATAGGAACGCGCCCCCTGGTAAAGCGATCGTGCCAGCAGATCGCCATCGCCTGCCTCGCGGCAGTCGGCGATGGCTTGATCGAACATGGGGGCCGCGCGCTGCCGTTGTCGCTGTTTCCACACCGACTGGGCGGCGTAGAAGCGCAGTTTGCACCGGACCGCTTTGTCGAGGCCGGGCATGGCCAGTGCGGTGTTGAAGGCGGTCTCGGCCTGCGTGTTTTGATTGGCGTCGAAAAGGATCATCCCGCGCGAAAGCCATTCGTCGATGCTTCGGGCGGCGATGGTGCCGGCCTCGGGCGCGGGTGCTGTCTTGGCCAGGTCTTGCAGGCGGTCGTCGGCGCGCGTGACCCAGTTTTCGATGGGCGACTCGGCCCACACTTTGCGATAGGCCGCCGCGACCTCTTGCAACGGGCGGCCGAGCTCGCGCAGGGCCTCGGCGCGCTGGAACATGGCCTCCACGTGGCGCGCTCCCTTGGGAAAACGGGCCAGAAAAGTGGTCGTCTCCGTTTCCACCTCGGCCCAGCGTTTGGCGGCGACGAAGGCGTCCACCTTGACCATCACGGCCTCGGCCTCGGGCACGCTGCCCGAGGGCACGCGGGAAAGCCACGCGAAGGCACCCTCGCTGTCGCCCCGCCGCAGCCGGCAGCGGGCCGCGTTGTAGGCGTGGTACGGCGCGAGCAGCGGGTAGGTCGTCCACAGCTCCTCGAAGATGTCGCCCGCGGCTTGCCAAGAGGGCGGGGACTGATTCATGAGCGCGAGCGCCTGCAAGAAGCGCAAGGGATTGCGTTGCGGAGCCTTGGCAGGAAGATCGGCGAGAACGCGGGCCAGCTCCTTGCTGGCGTTGGCAAAATCGCCGGCGCGGAAGTGGGCGGCGGCCCGACCGGCCGGACCTGCCGCGAAGTAGGGTTCGAGCCATCTCTTGTCGAACGCGACAGGCGCCGACTTGGGGCTCGGCGCGCTCTCGGCGGGCGCGCCTGGCTCGTCATCCTCGTCGGAGGTTCCGGTTTCGCCGGCGTGCGAGAGCCCGGCTAGGGCGAGGAGCGCGGGCAAGGCAAGCAGGGCAGGGTGTGCAGGCGGCCTCATGTTACCGTCGAGAATATTGAACCGCTTCGTAGCGCAAGAAAGCCGTCCTTGTCGCGACTATTCCTTGCGTCCGGCCACGCGTGCGCTGTCGCCTTGATTCTCCGCCTTGCGGATGGCCTGGAATTCGTTGGAGAGGCCGCTGATGCTCTGATCGAGCAAATTGATATCGTTTTCCACCATGGCCATTTTGGATCTGAGCAGTCGAACCTCGCGCGACAGACGCGCCATGGCCCACAAGATGAGCAGCAGGTTGGGGATCAGGGCCAGGACCGTGTAGACGATGACCTGACCGTCGAGAAAATTCTTCAGCAGTCCCACGGGGCCATTCCTTTCCTGCGGCAGCGGCGCACGTTCGTCATTTCGGCTGCCACGCGCACACGCAGTTGCGGCCTGCGCGCTTGGCTTCGTAGAGTGCCTGATCCGCGGCCGCGATGAGCGCCTGCGAGTCGGTGATGCGCACGTCGGGGATGGACGCCACGCCCGCGCTGACCGTGACGGGAATGGCTTTGCCGTCGACGTTAAACGCCTGGCCCGCCACGGCCTGGCGCACGCGCTCCGCCACGGCGCGGCCCTGGACGCTGTCCGCGCCACGGCAGATGACCGCGAATTCCTCGCCCCCCACCCGGGCGAAAACGTCCTCTGCCCGAATCAAGGCTGCCACGGCCTGGGCCATGTCCGAGAGAACCTGATCGCCGGTGGGGTGGCCGTAGGTGTCGTTGATGGTCTTGAAGTGGTCCAGATCGAAGGCCACCAGGGACAGGTCCGCCTTGGTCCGCATGGCGAAGGCGAATTCGCTCTCCAGACGATCGGTGAAGTATTTCTTGTTGAAGGTCTTGGTCAGGTCGTCGCGTAGCGCGGATTCGTACATCTGGCGCTGGAAGACCTCATCCAGGCTGTCGTGGTAGGTGAATTTCAGCACCGTGCTCGACCCGACCAGGATCTTGTCGCCGTCTTCGAGCACGTGCCGATCGACGCGCAAACCGCGGCAGAAGGTTCCGTTGGTCGACCCCAGATCGTGCAGGATCATGCTGTCCCCTTCGATCTGGATCTCGCAGTGCTCGCGCGAAATACCATCGTCCATCATGCGGACGTGCGCGGTCTGGCCGCGGCCGATGATGGTCTGGGGGCGGGTAATCTTGAACATCTCGCCCATGGCGCTGCCCGCGAGGACGATCAGGTAGGCTTGGTCGCGGCTTGTGGGCGTCGCGGTTGTGCCAGGTGGACTGTCCTGGACCCGCGTGATGTCGTCCCAGCTGATGGTCACGTCATATCCGATCGTATCACCGGCCAGCCCCAGCGCTAGCGTCCAACTTCCAAGCCAAGGCACGCAGAGGCGCGGCCCTGTCACCGAAATCGTCCAAGATCGCCGCGGCCCGGGTCACGAGCTCGTGGATCCGTCCCCGTGCCTGCTGCGCGAAGGTCGCATGCTCGCGATCGTCGCGATCGTCGGCGTGTTGAAAGGCGATGCCGTAAGAGTCGCCAAATTGTCCCAGTGCCGTCATCTGGGCGGGGGTGGCGCCGGCTGCGGCCCCGCCGATCTCCAGGGCGGCGCGAAACAGTGCTCCCGTCTTTTCCACGTGCAGCCGCTCGACGGCCTCCAGCGTGGCGGGGGGCGTGTCCAGGGTGTCGCGCGCCTGTCCCCGCACCATGCCCGAGACGCCAGCCCCGCGCGCCAGGGCGGCGATGGCGGGCAGGTAGCGCCCCGGCGCATTCGCCAGCTTGGCCGCATCGGCCAGCCACTCGAAGGCCAAGGTCAAGAGCGCGTCCCCCGCCAGAATGGCCGTGGCCTCACCGAAGGCCTTGTGGCTGGTTGGGCGCCCGCGGCGGACGTCGTCGTCATCCATGGCGGGCAAATCGTCATGGATGAGCGAGTAGCAGTGCACCAGCTCCACCGAACCGGCGGCGATGCGCAAGGGCTCGTCCAGGCGCGCTCCCACGGCCTCGGCCGCGGCCAGGGCCAGGATGGGGCGCAGACGTTTTCCGGGCGCCAACAGCGAATAGCGCATGGCCTCGACCAATCGTCCGGGATCGTCGCCGGTCTGGGGCAGGCGCGTGTCGAGGAGCGCATTCACCTCCGCGCGCTGGCCCTCGAGCCAGGATTCGGGGTCGAACGGGCTCACCGGCTCTCCTCGTCGTCCTGCGGCTCGTCGAGGGGCGCGATGGTCGCGTTTTCGCCGGCGCCTGCCAGCAAGACCTCGACCCGCTTCTCGGCCTTGTCGAGGACCGTGGCGCCCTGACGGCACAGGTCCATCCCTTCTTCGAAGAAGCGCAGGCTGTCCTCGAGGGCCAGGTTGCCGCTTTCCAAGCGCTCGACGAGAGAGCGCAAGCGCGCCAGGATGTCGTCGAAGCGTGCGGGGACGCTCGGGTCGGGTGCGGAGGTGGTCGCCATGCGTTTGGGATTGTAGCAAGCCTTGCGGTCTCGCGGGCAATGCTTCTGACACGAGATGCTGGGTTGCGCGACGATTCGCATCTTTTTTCGGTCCGCGGTGCCATCGTCGCGGGCCAGAACGCGCTGGCGCGCCATCTTTCGTGAATTCGAGATAGTCTGTTCGATCATGGCCGTCGGCAATCCGACCGTGGTGAAGAATGCGGGCTAGCGCGACGACGATCCCGGAAAGACCGCGGACGCGAGGCCGGCCGGGCCTGCGCGCGCAGATCATGCTCGGTATGACGGCGGTCACGCTGGTGGCGATTCTGACCACCGGGGATATCGCGTTGTGGGCTTCGGGGGATAGCCTGCGGATGCAGCGCGAATCCATGACCGCGGCCCTGTCCGCGGCCATCGCGCGGTCGGTGGCGGCGGAATGGGCGATGCACCCACAGGCCACCTTGGCCGAGCGGCGAGCAGACCTGCGCGCCCTGCTGAGACCGCTGGCCGAAACCACGGACGCCCTGGGCCTGTCCGTCATCGGTCTCGACCGCCGGGAGATCGCCTCGTGGCCGTTGCGCCGCGCCGACGACAGCGATGCCTCCGTCATCAGCACCGCCTTGGCGGGGGGGCCACCGGTCATCCACTACCGTGCGGTGCAGGGTGGAGACGAGGACTCTTGGCCTACGCCCCCATCGAGGTTGAAGGGCGTGTGGTGGGGGGCGTGCGGGTGGCGATTGCTGCCAGCGAGCCGACCAAGTCGGTCCTGCGACGTTCCGGGCTTCTCCTGGTCTTGCTTGCCATCGCCGACGCGCTGCTGGTGCTGGGGTTGGGGCTTTTCGTGCTCACCCAACTCGTGGTCAGGCCTCTCGGGCAACTTCGGCGAGCCACCGCCTTGATGACGGCCGGTGATTGGGAGCCGCGCATCCCCGAGGAGGGACCGAAGGAATTCGCCGCGCTGGCCTCGGCCTTCAACCAGATGACCGCGTCGCTGTCGGTGCAGCGCGAGCAGATCATCCGTTCCGAGAAACTGGCCTCGGTGGGCCAACTCGCGGCGGGCGTGGCACACGAGATCGGCAATCCGTTGGCCGCGATCTTGGGCTACGTGGACATCCTGCGTTCCGATCTCGCCGGCCGAGGCGATCTGCCCCAGGCCGACCGCCTGGACGCCCTCGACCGGGTGAAGGCCGAAACCCAGCGTATCCATCGCATCATCCGCGAGCTGCTCGAATTCTCGCGTCCCAGCCGCGAAGACCCGGAGCCCACCGATCCCCTGCGCACCCTGCAGTCCGCACAGGCCCTGCTGGCGCCGCAAAGCCGCTTTCGCGAGGTGCGCGTGGTGACCCTGCCGGCGAACGACACCTGGCCTCTGGTGATGGTGGCGCCGAGCCGGCTGGTGCAGGTGTTGGTGAATCTCATGCTCAACGCCGCGGACGCGATGGAGGGCAAGGGGACGATCGTGGTGACCTGTCAGCAGGAGGCCCGCAGGGTGATCCTGACCGTTGCCGACGAAGGGCCGGGGGTTCCCAAGGAGAACCGCCGCAAGGTCTTCGACCCCTTCTTCACCACCAAGCCCGTCGGCCAAGGCACGGGACTGGGATTGCCCGTGTGCCGATCGATCGTGGAGAGCTTCGGCGGTACTCTTGAGCTGGCGGGGGGCATAGCTGGCGAAGGAGCCAAGTTCGCCATCGCGCTGACGGGTGCGGAGGTGCCGCCAGCGGAGTAGGCACTCATGGCGGCAGCGCATGCGCACTGATTCGGCGTTGCCATTATGCGTCACCGCTGCCGGGGTCCAAGCCCGGCCGCGGTGACGCTTGCCCTGGCTGGCGCTACTTCGTGCCGCCGGCGTCGATCAGCTTGAATTCCGTGCGGCGGTTGGTGGCGCGGCCCGAGGCGGTCGAGTTGTCCGCGATGGGCCGATCCTTGCCGTAGCCGATGGACACGAGTCGCGAAGAGGCAATCCCGCGCGAGACGAAGTAGAGCTTCACGGCGTCGGCGCGACGCTGGGATAGGGAGAGGTTGTAGGACGCGCGGCCCTTGCTGTCGGTGTGGCCCGAGATCTCCAGATTCACGTCGGGGAAGTCCTGCAGGACCTTGAGCGCGCGGTCGAGAATGGCCCACGATCCGGGTAAGATTTCCGCCGAGCCGGTCTTGAAGTTGATGCCCTCGATCACGCCCGTGAACTTCTTGACCTCGGGTGGAACCTCGTCCGGGCAGCCGTCCTCGTCCTTGTAGTGGTTGAAGGTCTCGGGCTGGTTGGGGCACTTGTCGACGGCGTCGGGAATTCCGTCACCGTCGTTGTCCGGATCGGGGCAGCCGTCCTGGTCCTGGAAGCCATCCTTGTCCTCGGGCTCGTTGGGGCACTTGTCGAGGGCGTCGGGGATGCCGTCATGGTCGTTGTCGAGATCGGGGCAGCCATCTTGGTCCTCGAAACCGTCCTTGTCCTCGGGATTGTTGGGGCACTTGTCGAGCGCGTCGGGGATGCCGTCGCCGTCGTTATCGGGATCCGGGCAGCCATCGGCATCCTGGAAGCCGTCCTTGTCCTCGGGATTGTTGGGGCACTTGTCGACGTCGTCGGGGATGCCGTCGCCGTCCTTGTCGGGCCGACTCTTCTCGATGACCTTCTCGTAGTAATGTACCTTCTCGACTTCGGCGAAGTTGAGATACATGCCGCCAAAGACTTCGAAGTCGGGACCGGTGTAGCCGATGCGATCGCCGATGGGGATGAGCGGCAGCGCAGTCCACGGCACGGAGATGCGCCCATCGAAACGGAAGCCTACCCGCGGCGTGATTCCGATCTTGAAACCAAGGCCCGCGTGCACGAAGGACTCGGTGCCTCCGTTGGCCTTGCTCGAGTCGCTCACGAGGGAGGTCAGGCCGCCATACCCGGCCAGCAAGAAGGGCTGGAACATATAGAAATCGTTCAGATTGAGAACGAAGCTGCCGCGGTAGGCGACCACCAGCAGCTTCGTGCCGTGGTCAGGCTCGTTGGGATCGTCGTTGCGGGTCCTGGTCGGAATGGCGGCGAATTCGGCCTCGAAGCCGATCCAGCGATTGAGGTGGAACCCGAATTCCCCGCCGAACATCCCGGAGCTCTTGGGCGACATCCCGGTCGAATCGCCCTTGGCACGTCCTAGGGCATGGTCCTGGGTGAAGAAGTGACCGCCGCCGAAGATGCCGAAGTCGAAACGGTACTCTGGAGCCCGTTCCTGCGGGGGCGACTGGCTCGGGTCTTTGTCCTGGGCCCAGGCTTGCCCCGCCGACAGCGATGTGAAAAGCGTGCCAAGCAGGAGTGCCCGACCGCCAACCCGTGTTGCGCGGAAACGACTCATCACGGTGACCTCCGGTTGTGGTTATGAACGTGGTGCCGACCCAGGTGCCGCCCTCCGACAAGGGGGCCAGAATATGCGAATCTTTGGATTTTTGCTATCGAGCGTCGTCGACGTCGTCGATGTCCATTCGATCGCTGCGTCAGTGGGTCAGACCTGGGTACGCGTCAGGGACGACTTTGCGGCCGTTGCTGGCGGTAGGTCGCCACCCTTGCGTCACTCGTGGGGCTCAGTTTCCGGTCGGACAGGGGGAACTCCCACAGACCCCGCTCGTGCAACATCCGCTCGCGATGCCGCCCCCGTTGTTGCACGGAGTACCATCTGGGGTGGCAAGGCAGCTTCCCGTCGTCTGATCGCACGTGCCAGGGTGGCACTGGTCGGCGGTGCACGTCACGGGGTTATTTCCCGTGCATACGCCCGCCTGGCAGGTGTCCGTCTGCGTACACGCATTTCCGTCGTTGCACGGAGTATCGTCAGCCTTCGGCGTAGGAGTCGGGCATCCCGTCGTTGGGTTGCACGTCCCCGCGGTGTGGCACTGGTCGGCGGTGCACGTCACGGGGCTGCTTCCCGTGCATACGCCCGCCTGGCAGGTGTCTGTCTGCGTACACGCATTCCCGTCGTCGCATTGAGTATTGTCAGCCTTGGGCGTAGGAGTCGGGCATCCCGTCGTTGGGTTGCACGTCCCTGCGGTGTGGCACTGGTCGGCGGTGTATGTCACGGGGCTGCTTCCCGTGCATACGCCCGCCTGGCAGGCGTCTGTCTGCGTACACGCATTCCCGTCGTCGCATTGAGTATTGTCAGCCTTGGGCGCAGGAGTCGGGCATCCCGTCGTTGGGTTGCACGTCCCCGCGGTGTGGCACTGGTCGGCGGTGCACGTCACGAGGCTGCTTCCCGTGCATACGCCCGCCTGGCAGGCGTCTGTCTGCGTACACGCATTTCCGTCGTTGCACGGAGTATTGTCAGCCTTCGGCGTAGGAGTCGGGCACCCCGTCGTTGGGTTGCACGTCCCCGCGGTGTGGCACTGGTCGGCGGTGCACGTCACGGGGCTGCTTCCCGTGCATAAGCCCGCCTGGCAGGTGTCTGTCTGCGTACACGCATTCCCGTCGTTGCACGGAGTATTGTCAGCCTTCGGCGTAGCAGTCGGGCATCCCGTCGCTGGGTTGCACGTCCCTGCCGTGTGGCACTGGTCAGCGGTGCACGTCACGGGGTTGCTTCCCGTGCATACGCCCGCCTGGCAGGTGTCCGTCTGCGTACACGCATTCCCGTCGTTGCACTGAGTATTATCAGCCTTCGGCGTAGGAGTCGGGCATCCCGTCGCTGGGTTGCACGTCCCTGCCGTGTGGCACTGGTCACTGGCCGTGCACACCACCGCGGCGCCTGCTACGCAGGTCCCCGATTGGCACGTGTCCGGTCCAGTACACGCATTCCCGTCGTCGCAGACCGTACCGCTTGGCTTGTTTGCATACGTGCATGTCCCGTCACTGTTGCAAGTGCCGGCCTGGTGGCACTGATCCGGGGCAGCGCAAGTGAAGGACGTGCACTTTCCCAGGCTAGCCGACAGCCTGCAACTCTGGCAGCTCCCGGCACAGGCGCTGTCACAGCAGATACCCCCGACGCAATGTCCATGCAGACAATTGGTGTTGTCCGTGCACGTGGCTCCGTCAGCTTGTGTCGTTCCACAGGTGGGTGTGCTTAGGGTCAGGTTGCAGGCGACGCCGTCCGCGCAATCGGCGTTCTGGTGGCATGGTGCAGTCAAGCAGGCCGAATTCGATCCGCACATGTAGGGAGCGCAGCTTTGCGTCCCGTTGGGCGGGGTTGTCGGACACCCACCCTTGCCATCGCAGAAGATTTGAGGGGTCAACGTGCTCCCGTTGGTTGGACAAGTCTGGGCTCGGCAGGCGGTGGTACTCGGCCAGGGGGCGCAAGCCCCGTTTCCGTTGCAGGTTCCGGCGTTCGAGCAGTCGGCGGCCAGGGGATTGCTCTTTGCATTGCTACAACGGGACTTCGGATCCGAGCCGCCACTGGCCACGTTGGAACAAGTTCCAGCCGGTGCCGTCGAGGTCCCTTTGCACGTCTTGCACAGACCGCCCGAAGCAGCGTCGGAGCAGGCACTGTCACAGCAGAGTCCTTCGGTACAGAACCCGCTCTGGCATTGGTTGGCTGCGGTGCACGCAACGCCATTGCCTCTCAGGCCACAGGTGTTGTTCGTGCAAATGTTGACCCCGGAGCAATCCTGTGCCTGGGTTGCCGGCGTGCAACTATTCTTGCAAGTCCCCGAGGTGCAGGTAAAAGGCTCGCAGGTTTTGTCGT